>NZ_FXBQ01000002.1 GCF_900177545.1 Maritimibacter sp. HL-12
TTTACACGAGGATTTTCGACACGACGCCGGATCCGACGGTGCGGCCGCCTTCGCGGATGGCGAAGCGCAGGCCTTCTTCCATCGCGATCGGGGCGATCAGCTCGACGGTGAACTTCAGGTTGTCGCCCGGCATCACCATCTCGGTGCCCGAGGGAAGCTCGACCGTGCCGGTCACGTCCGTCGTGCGGAAGTAGAACTGCGGGCGGTAGTTGGCGAAGAACGGCGTGTGGCGGCCGCCTTCCTCCTTGGTCAGGATGTAGACCTCGCACTCGAACTTCGTGTGCGGCGTCACCGAACCCGGCTTGCACAGAACCTGGCCACGCTCGACCGCGTCACGGTCGATGCCGCGCAGAAGAACGCCCACGTTGTCGCCCGCCTCGCCGCGATCCAGCAGCTTGCGGAACATCTCGACACCCGTGCAGGTCGTCTTCTTGGTGTCGCGGATGCCGATGATCTCGAGCTCGTCGCCCACGTTCACAACACCACGCTCAACCCGGCCGGTCACAACCGTGCCACGGCCCGAGATCGAGAACACGTCCTCGATCGGCAGCAGGAACGGCTGGTCGACCGCCCGCTGCGGCGTCGGGATCGACGCGTCAACCGCCGCCATCAGCTCGCGGATCGAGTTCTCGCCGATCTCCGGATCGCGGCCCTCGAGCGCCGCCAGCGCCGAGCCCTTGATCACCGGAATGTCGTCGCCGGGGAAATCGTACTCGGTCAGAAGCTCGCGGATCTCCATCTCGACAAGCTCGAGAAGCTCCTCGTCATCCACCTGGTCGACCTTGTTCATGTAGACAACCAGCGCAGGCACGCCAACCTGGCGCGCAAGCAGGATGTGCTCGCGGGTCTGCGGCATCGGGCCATCGGCCGCCGAAACCACGATGATCCCGCCGTCCATCTGCGCGGCGCCCGTGATCATGTTCTTCACGTAGTCCGCGTGGCCGGGGCAATCGACGTGCGCGTAGTGACGGTTCTCGGTCTGGTACTCGACATGCGCCGTCGAGATCGTGATCCCCCGCGCCTTCTCCTCCGGTGCACCGTCAATCTGGTCGTAATCGCGAAACTCGCCGAAATACTTCGTGATCGCCGCCGTCAGCGTCGTCTTGCCGTGGTCAACGTGTCCAATCGTCCCGACGTTCACGTGCGGTTTGGAGCGTTCAAACTTTTCCTTAGCCAT
>NZ_FXBQ01000001.1:0-1008926 GCF_900177545.1 Maritimibacter sp. HL-12
GTGGCGCGGTTGACGGGACTCGAACCCGCGACCCCCGGCGTGACAGGCCGGTACTCTAACCAACTGAGCTACAACCGCCCGCTGCCGATCCCCGTGCGGGGCGTCGTGAGGCCGGGTTCTAGAAGCGCGCGGGGGGGGCGTCAAGCTGTTCCGCGCAAGACTTTCGCGTTTTTTCGCCGGCGCGCGCGGATGACGGCAACGCAGGGGTGAGTCGGCCGCTGCGCAGGGCCCGCCGGGAGATGCGGACCGGGGGGCGCTTTCATCTCCGTCGGCCTGGTTGGGTAATCACAAGGCGCTTCACCTTTTGCAACTTCACGCGCCCGCCCCGCGCATCGGATTGTGCGAAACCGGCAACAGCTTGCAGGCCCGCGTCGCCCCGGCCCCGCAAGGCCTTGCCGCCGCATCGGGCGAGTGAAATCAACGCCTTCAGCATTGATTGGTTCGCCAAGGCCTGGGGGGCAAGGGTGATTACGAGACGAAACCTGATCCTTGGATCGGGGGCCGCGATCGCGGGCGGGGCTTGGCTGGCACCGGGAACGGCGCTGGCCGCTTCGAGCACGATCGCGCTGCCCGACGATCTGGATATTGAGCGCCTGATCACCGTCACCGGTGCATCGACGCAGGCCAGGACGGTGGCGATGACCTTCGACGATGGCCCGCACCCGGCCTACACCCCGGCGCTGCTCGACATCCTCAAGGCCCGGCGGATCCGCGCCAGCTTCTACGTGATCGGGCGCAACGTCGCGCGCTACCCCGATATCGTGAAACGGATGGTCGACGAGGGCCACGAGATCGGCAACCATTCCTGGCAGCACCCGTTGCTGTCGCAACTGGGCAAGGCCGCGGTGCTGCGCGAGCTCGACCGCACCTCCGAGGCGGTGTTTCGCGCGGTGCAGCGGATGCCGGTGACGATGCGCCCGCCCTACGGGGCGCTCACGAAAGACCAGCGCGCGATGATCCACAAGGAACGCGAGATGCCGACGATCCTGTGGTCGGTCGACCCGGAAGACTGGCGTCGCCCGGGTTCGAGCGTGGTGGCCGACCGCATCGTCGGCGGCGCGCGCCCCGGCGCAATCATCCTCAGCCACGACATCCACAAGCCCACGGTGCAGGCCATGCCCGCCGCCCTCGACGGGCTGATCGAGCGCGGCTACCGCTTTGCCACCGTCTCGATGATCCTCGGCCAGCGCGACTGGTCGAAGCTGCGCTGGCGGCTGCCGAAGGTGGCGAAAAGCTGAAGCGCCGGTGATGGCGGCTGATCGCCCCCCCCCGGCATCCTCGGCGACCCTTGATCAGGATGCCTGGCTGTAGCGGGCGCCGTTGGAAAGATAGGCATCATAGGCACTGGCGATGATCCGGGTCAGAGGTTTTCCGCCAGGTTCGATCGACAGCGATCCTTCGTCCATGACCACGTCATCGGCGTATCGTGCGGCCACCATCGCGTGGATCGGGTCGAGCTGCGATGCCGCCGGTCCGAAATCGCGCTCGAGCGCCGCGCGGTCGATCCGGAAATCGCACATCAGCATTTCGATCGCCCGGCCGCGCAACCGGTCATCCTCGGTCAGGACGTGCCCCTTGGTCCCCGCGAGGTTGCCAGCGGCAACCCGCTGCGCATAGGCCGCCGTCGCCGGCGCGTTCTGAACGTAGCCGTCGGGCAGCCGCGAGATCGACGAGGCCCCGAGACCGATCAAGGTTGCGCAGTCGTCTGCGGTGTAGCCCTGGAAATTGCGCCTCAGCCTGCCGTCACGCTGTGCGCGGGCCAAGCCGTCCTCCGCCGTGGCGAAATGGTCGATGCCGATCGGGGTCATCCCGGCCGCTT
The DNA here is from genome assembly GCF_900177545.1 of Maritimibacter sp. HL-12. GTDB lineage: Bacteria > Pseudomonadota > Alphaproteobacteria > Rhodobacterales > Rhodobacteraceae > Sinisalibacter. Next base: position 1,820 of record NZ_FXBQ01000001.1, read on the forward strand.
CGAAACGCGCACCGGCAAGCCGGGCCAGCGCGTGGCGCGCGTGATCGCCGGGCAAGGCCGCTTCGTCGATCATCTTCTGCCGTTTCGACATCCATGGCACATGCGCATAGCCAAACAACGCCACCCGATCCGGGTTGAGGGTCAGCACCTTGGCCACCGTGTCGGCCTGGCGGGCCTGGCTCTGGTGCGGCAGACCGTAAACCAGGTCGGTGTTGAGCGAGGTGACCCCGGCGGCGCGCAGATCGTCGACACAGCCACGCGTGACATCGAAGGGTTGCGCGCGCCCGATCGCCGTCTGCACGATCGGGTCGAAATCCTGAATGCCGATCGAGGCACGGGTCATGCCCTGTTCGGCGAGGGCGGCGATCTTGTCGCGATCCACCATGGTCGGGTCGATCTCGACCGAGAATTCGCAGTCGTCGGTGGGCGGAAACACCCGCTTGATGGCCTCCGCGAGGCGGTGGATCATCCGGGGCGGCAGGATTGTCGGCGTGCCGCCGCCCCAATGCAGACGCCCCATGCGCAGACCTGCGGGAAGCGTGTCCCGGACGAGAGCAAGTTCCGCTTCGAGAGACTCGAGATAGCTTTCGACCGGGCTCAGCGTCTTGGTGCCCTGGGTCCGGCAGGCGCAGAACCAGCAAAGCCGTTCGCAAAAGGGAATGTGGATATAGACCGAAACCGGCTGCGCCGGGTCCAGACCGGACAGGGCGGCGTGCTGGAAGGCGGCGCCGGTCTCGGTGGAGAACACCGGCGCGGTTGGATACGAGGTGTAGCGGGGCACCCGGGCGTCAAAGAGGCCGAGGGATTCGAGGCGTTCGATCTGTTTCATGCCGCCATCATGTGCCCGAGGGGCCCGGCGGAAGTTGCGCCGCAACAAACTCTTGCGCGTTTTCGTGATACCGCGGCGCGGGGGGCGGTGGCGGTTGGCGACCGAACCATTGCAGTCACCCGATCCCAAGGCCTCCCGGCAGATCCGGTTGCAGATCACGGGGTCTTCCCGGGTCTGGGCCGCAGCAGCATGGGGCCATAGATCAAGGCAAAGCCTGCGAACGCGGCGAGCCACAACAGACCCGACAGGTAGCTCAGGTCCGGGTTCACCGACGTGAAGAAACGGGCGGCCACCGATCCGAAGAGGCAAAGATAGATCGCCAGCGTCGCCCGTCCCGCGACCAGCACGCGCCCGGTATGTCCAAGCGTCGCCCGGGTCATGACCGCCAGCGTCATCGCGCCGATCGTTCCCGACATCCACAGATGCTGCGCGCCTGCGGTGACGAGATTGCCAAGCAATTGGTCGAGCCCGAGCGCGAAGGCACCCATGGGAATGAAGCCGTAGGAAACATGCAGCACCCAGACCAGCGGTTCGCCACGCGTGTGATGCCCCTGCCACCGGGCCAGGCGGAGCAGGTGCAGGGCGCCGAGCACGATCAGGGCCATCGCGGTGATCTGCGCAAACGGCCAGACCACCCACAGCAAAAGACCGGGAAGGCTCAGCACCAGCACCAGCCTGTCAAGGCGCTGCATCGGCGGTGCCGGGCGCGCTTGCCGGTTTTCGCGCGCCAGCCAGTTGCGGGTGAAGGATGGAATGATACGGCCCCCGATCACCGCGATCATCATGATCGCCGTTGCGACGCCCAATCGCAGGCCGATGCCCTGTGCGGCAAAGCCGCCATTCAGTGCCTCAAGGTGGAACAGGGCATTTGCGGCCGAAAAGACCGCGAGCAGCGCCAGCACGGTCAGGTTGTGCCAGTTCTTCCCGGCGATGATCTCGCGCAGGATCACCGCAGCCAGCGTCAAGGGGAATGCGAGATCAACGAGTGGCGCGACCGCGAGCGGAAGACCGGCCGAAACCATCACCGCGATGCGACCGGCAACCCAGAGGCCAAACAGCGCGGCCAGCCGCCAGCCGACCATGGGCAGCCGTCCGGTCCAGTTCGGCACCGCCGTCAGCACGAAGCCCGCGAGAACCGCACCGAGATAGCCGAACAGGAATTCATGCGCGTGCCATGACACGGCATCAAACCGCGTCGGCAGTTCGATGGTCCCCGCCAACGCCGCCAGCCACAGGAGCATCGCCACGAATACCCAGACCGGCCCGAACAGAAAGAACGGGCGAAACCCGAAGCTGAACAGCGCCGGCCCCTGCCAGGCGCGCATTTGCTCTGCCGATGTTCGTGCCATCCCGGGCCTCCATGCCCCTGGTGCCGCGTCCCGGAGCTTGTTCCGTCATCGGAACCGCTTCGCCGCACCCGTTTGCCGCGATGTTGGACATGCAGCCTCAGCTCTCGCGCCGCGTCGTGCGCGCTGGTGTCATTCGGGCGCGGGCTTTGCGTCCGCCACGTCCATCAGGTGGCGGATGTGGCGGGCAAAATACCACGTCGCGGGTGCGCCGATGACACAGCCGATCCCGATCGACCAGGCCGTTGACGCGACGGGCCCGCCGACCCAACTGAAGATCAGCGAGGCGAAGAACACGTTGACCGCCGCCGCCCCTGCCCCGAACGGGTAAAGCGCGAAGGCGATCCGTGTCGTGGACCACCCTTGCCCGGTCATCTGCGGACCACCAGCCGGTGAACCAGCACAAGCGCCGCGATCAGCGCGACGCTGCTCAGGGCGAACCAGATTTCCGCGGTGGCCGATTGGGCCTGCGGAATCGGTCGGTCAAAGCTCTTGGCCAGCGCGGGCGATGCCAGCATCATCGCCATGAGCGGGGTGAGAATACGCATGTCAGGTCTCCTGTGTCAGGGTGCGGTAGATATCGGGCAGCGATTTGGTCAGCCGCTCCGGGTGGGGCAGCAGGGTAAAGCCGCCACGGCCGAAGATGCGGGCGAACCAGTCCTGCCCGTCCTCGTCGATGATGATGCCATGCAGGCTCTGGCCGGCGTTGCGGGCTTCGCGGACGGCCTTGTGGCTGTCTTCGATACCGTGCTGGCCCTCGTAATGGTCAAGATCATTGGGCTTGCCGTCGGTCAGGACGATCAGCAGTTTTAGGGCGCTGGGGGCTTCGGCCAGTTGCGCGCTGACATGGCGGATGGCGGCCCCCAACCGGGTGTAGTGCCCCGGTTTCAGCGCACCGATGTTGGCGGTGATATCGGCCGACATCGGGTCCTTGAAATCCTTGCAGCGGGTCAGGAACACCCGATCGCGGCGCAGCGATGAAAACCCCCAGATCGCAAGCCGATCCCCGGCGGCGTCGATCCCACCGGCGAGGGCGGCCATCGCCTCGCGGGCGACCTCGATCACCGAGGTGTCGCCGATGCTGGCTTCGGTCGAGCGCGAGGTGTCGATCAGGAAGGCCACCGACAGATCCCGCTCGGTTTGCCGCGCCGATTGCCAGATCCGGTCGGAGCCGCGCCCGGTCGCCATCAGATCGGCCCGCGCGGTGAGCAGGGCATCGAGATCAAGCTCGGTGCCATCAACCTGGCGCGGTTGCAGGATGCGGCGCGGGCGCAGCGCCTCGAACTGGCGGCGCACTTCGCGCATCCGCCGTTGGTTCGGCACGAACGGCGGGCCTTCGGGTCTGGCCGGTGTGTCCAGCACCCGGCAATGGCCCTCCATGTAGCTGCGCGAGCGGTGATTCCATTCGGGGTATATGTGCTCCCCGGCCAAGGCCTCGTGATCGGCGTCGGCGGGCGACAGGTCGAGATGCAGGCGCAGGCGCGTGGCTGCCTTGCGGTCCTGCTTCGACAGGGTGATTTCGTCCTGATCGTCGGCCGCCTTCTGGGCGTTCTCTTCGTCGTCATCATCGACGCTGCGGTTGATGTTCATCGACTCGACCCAGGACAGGATCGACTCGAACCGGTGAATGATGAAGCTGTCCTTGCGGTTGTGCTGGTCCTGATCCTTGCGCTTGCCGAGCTTGCGGGTGGTGTGCGCCGCGTTGGGCGGCGGGGCTGCGGGATCGGCCTGTTCGTCGCCGGCGGCCTTGCCCGAGGACGGCAGGGCGAAGCGCAACCAGATCGGCACGGGGGCAAACGGCATGTGGGCCTTGCTGCCCGGATCGGCGGTCAGCACGGGGCAAGCGCCACCAAGCTGGTCGCGGATGGCGTTCTCGAAGATCGCCTCCTGGCGTGGCCGGACGAGGTCGAGCCGCGCGTCGAGGCAGAGTTGCGCCATCGCGCCATAGGAGGCGCGCAAGCCCGGACAGGCGGCGTAGACCGCATCGGACGCCGCGACATTGGCCCGGATCTGGGCGCAGTCCTGCAAGGGGCCGTCGCCCTCCAGAGCGTCAAGATCGGGCGCGCTCCGGGCGGCCATGGCGGTCAGCCAGAAATAGGCCGCCCGGTTCAGGGCCGGGTCGGGAAAGGCCGCGAGAAACGGCGGCAGGGTGAGGCGTTCGCCGTCGAATCCCGCAACCCATTCGCGGTCGCGCTCCGCTCCCAGCTTGCGCCGCAGCGGGCGGCGGTGGCGCGCCAGGGTCGGCGCGGCCTCGGCCAGTTCGACACCCGCCGCGCCCCCCAGCGCGCGGAACAGCACCGCGAGGCTGGGTCGCACCGAGGCAAGGGCGACCGCTGCCTCGGGATAGGAAATCTCCGCCCCGATCCGGCTGGCCATGTCGTGCCAGATGTTTCCGACCGTTTCTTCTGGGTCCATCAGGTCGAGGAGGTGCATGGCCGCTACCCGTAGATCGTCGCGACCAGGTCGCGCAGGGCCCGCTGAACGTCCGGTTCGTCGCTCAACGGCTCGATGATGGCGGCTTCAAGCGCCTGCTCGATCGCCATGGACCCGGCGATCAGCGTGGCCGCGTAGGTCAGAAGCCGGGTCGACACGCCCTCTTCGAGGTCCATCCCCGAAAGGTTCCGGATCGACTGCGCCAACCGCACCAGCGGTGCCACCCGCGCCGGCTCCAGCCGGCTTTCCCGGGCCACGACGGCAATTTCGGTCTCGGCATCGGGAAAGTCGAACGAGATCGACAGGAACCGCTGCCGGGTCGAGGGCTTCAGCCGTTTCAGCACGTTCTGGTAGCCGGGGTTGTAGCTCGCCACCAACATGAACTCGCGCGGCGCGACAAGTTCTTCGCCAGTGCGGTCGATCATCAGCGTCCGGCGGGTGTCGGTCAGCGGGTGCAGCACGACAGTGACGTCCTTGCGCGCCTCGACCACCTCGTCGAGATAGCAAATGCCGCCTTCCCGCACCGCGCGGGTGAGCGGGCCGTCAACCCAGACGGTCTCGCCCCCCTTGAGCAGGTAGCGCCCGATCAGGTCGGCCGCCGACAGGTCGTCGTGACAGGCCACGGTGTAGATCGGCTTGCCCAGGCGCGCCGCCATGTGTTCGACGAAGCGGGTCTTGCCGCAGCCGGTCGGCCCCTTCAAAAGAAGGGGCAAACCATTTTTGTAGGCCGTCTCGAACAGCTCGCATTCGCGGCCGGTGGGGTGATAGAACGGCAGGGTTGGCGAGGCTTGCATGTTCATCGCCTATTCTCCCGCAACGCGGTTGGCGGCACCGGGGGCAATCACCTCGGATTTCCGCACGACCAGGATGGAATAGATGAACAGGATCGCCCCGATCACCACGGCCAGTCCGGCCCCCCAGCGCATCAGGTAGAAGATCGACAGGCTGTCCTGCACCTCCATGTAGTAGTCACCGATGACGCGCTGCATATGGGTCTGGATGGTGCCCGCGAAGGTCAGCACGAAGGTCATGAAGGCCATGCCGCCGGTCATCAGCCAGAACGAGGCCATGTTGAGCACCTGGTTGTAGGGCGCGCGTTCGCGCAGCATCGGCATCGCGTAAGTGAAGACCGCGAGGTTCAGGGCCACGTAGGCACCGTAGAAGGCAAGGTGGCCGTGCGCGGCGGTGATCTGCGTGCCGTGGCTGTAGAAGTTCACCCCGTGCAGCGTGTGCAGGAAGCCCCAGACGCCGGCGCCGAAGAAGGCGACGGTGCTGGCCCCCAGCGACCACAACAGGGCCGCCTTGTTGGGGTGGTTCTTGCGCCCCTTCCAGACCATGACGAAGGCAAACGACATCATCAGGAAGAACGGGATCACCTCGAAGGTCGAGAAGATCGAGCCGACCCACTGCCAGTACCCCGGCAGACCGATCCAGTAAAAATGGTGCCCGGTGCCAAGGATGCCGGAGAACAGCGCGGTGGCAACGATGACGTAGAGCCACTTTTCCACCACTTCGCGGTCAACGCCGGTCAGCTTGAGCAGCAGGAAGGCGAGGATCGACGCCATCACCAGTTCCCAGGTCGCCTCGACCCAGAGGTGCACGACGAACCACCAATACATCTTGTCGAGGCTCAGGTTGTCGGGGTTGATGAAGGCAAAGACCCAGAGCAGCGACAGGAGCCACATCCCCATGAGGAGGACGTTGGCGATTGCCGTCTTCTTGCCGGAAAGAACGGTCATCGAGATGTTGAGCAGGAATATGAGCGCGGCCACGAGGATGCCGAACTTGACCCAGAGCGGCTGTTCAAGGAATTCGCGCCCGCCGTGGATGCCGACAAGGTAGGAACCAACGGCCCCGAGCGCGCCGACGACGAGGATGATCAACTGCGCATAGGCCAGTTTGGGCGACCATATCTCGCGTTCGGACTCCTCCGGGATGAGAAAGTAGGCCGCTCCGAAGAAGCCCAGCAGAAGCCAGACGATCAGCGCATTGGTATGGATCATGCGGATCACGCTGAAGGGCACGATCTCGGCCAGGAAATTCGGCGAGACGTAGACCCAGCCTGCCAGCAACCCGCCCAGCACCTGAACGGCGAACAATGCGAGCGCGGCGAGGAAGTACCAGTACGCCACTTTCTGAGATTGGTATTTCATATCTTAATCTCCTTAACCGGCGTCATTGGGCGGCCAGCCCTGCGTGTCTGTCTGATCTGCCCAGCGCAGGAATTCCGCGAGACCGCGAATGTCTTCGTCGCTGAGATTGAAATTCGGCATCTGGCGACGGCCTTCAACGCCACTGGGTTGGCTTTCCATCCAGCCCTTGAGAACTTCGAACGCATCCTCCGGGCTGTCTTGCACACCCCAGCGGGTCATCACGTTGCCAACCTCGGGGGCGAAATACGCGCCCTCGCCATGCAGGCTGTGACAGTTGATGCAGGAGTTCTCCTCCCACACATGCTTGCCGTGAACGACCTCTTCGCTCAGCGGCATGCCCGCTGTCGAGACGGTCACCACGTATCGGTGGGAATGGACGGTCATCGCCACGAAGATCACGACAAAGAAGATCGAGCCTCCGTAGAAGATGTTGCGCGCCCGCGATTTGGTTAAGATTTCAGCCATTCTGCGGCCTCCTGAAGTTCGGGATGGCCCTGTCTAGGCAGGCTGGTGCTGGCGAAGTTTGCGCCAGCGCAATGTTTGGTGCGATTGAAGCTCTAGGATGGTCCGGGAAAGGAGCCTGTCATGCGCGCCCCCCGACTGGACGATCCGGACCTGCCGCTGGCGGACCTGATGACCCACTGGCCCGGAACGATCCCGGTCTTTGTTCGGCACAAGATGCTTTGCGTCGGGTGCCTGGTCAGCCCGTTTCACACGGTTTCGGACGCCTGTGCCGAGTACCGACTGGATGAAGAGTTGTTTCTCGCAGAGTTGCGCATCGCCGCCGACGCGCCGTAGCCCGGCTCAGCCCTGGCCGAGAACCACCAGCGCGTGCGGGTCACACACGGTGATGCGCTTGCGCTTGCTGAGCACCAGCCCGCGCTTTTCCCATCCACTCAACAGGCGGCTCACGGTGTGCAGCGTGGTTGCCGTCAGTTCCGACAGGTCGTGGCGGGTGATCGGAAAGTCGATCTCGATCCCGCCCTCGACCTTGCGTCCGGTCTGGTTGATCAGGCGCAGGAGCGCGTTGGCAACGCGCTGCTCCACCTGCTGGGTGGCCAGTTCCACGATGCGCGTGTTCATCTCGCCAACCCGGTGGCCGACGGTCTTGTAGGTTTCGGTGGCAAACCCGTCATACTCGGCGACGAAGGTATCCCAGAGCCGCGTTGGCCAGCTCAGAACGATGGATTCCGTCGCCGTCATCGCCGTGGCCGGATAGGTGTCGCGCCCGATCGCGCGCGCGATGCCGAGAAGTTGGCCTGCCGGAATATGCAGCGCCGTCACCTGCTCGCCGGTGGCGGTGATCCGGACCACCCGGACATAGCCATCGAGCAGCATGTAGAAGCGATCGGCGGGATGACCCTCCCTGAAAACCGCGACCCCGGCCTCGTAGCGCCGCGAGGTTGCCTGATCCAGAATCGTCCGGATCTGCCGTTTCTCAAGGCGCGAGAACGGCGGCAGGTGCGTCAGCAGGCTTTCATCAAGCCGCGGCAGGGTCTTGCGGGTCGGATGGTCATTCATGGCATGTCTCTTGCCACAATTCGGTTGCCAAGACCACGGCCAGATCACCCCGCGGCGCAGATGCAATCGTGCAGAAGTTTGCTCCAGAGCAACATCCGGTGCCGCGCAATGACTAGTTTTCAGGTCAGGCAATCAAGCGATCTGAAAGGACAAGACATGATCCGCACATTGGCAACCGGTTTCGCACTCGCCGCCCTGATCGGCACATCCGCTTTTGCGGAAACCTTCGAAGTGCAGATGTTGAACAAGGGATCGGACGGCGAACGCATGGTGTTCGAGCCGGCCTTCGTTCAGGCCGCGCCCGGCGACACGATCCGGTTCGTGGCCTCCGACAAGAGCCACAACGCCGAGATCAACGCGGGCATGCTGCCCGAGGGTGCCGAGGAGTTTGCCGGCAAGGTCAACGAAGAATTCGAAGTTACGCTGGATGTCGAAGGCCTCTACGGCGTGATCTGCAAACCGCACTACGCCATGGGCATGGTGATGACCATCGCCGTCGGCGACACCGACGTGCCCGCCGATTTCTTCGCAGGCCGCGTGCCGCCGAAGGCCAAGGCACGTTTCGAAGCCCAGCTTGGCAATCTCTGATCCTTTTCCGGCGGCAGGCGCGATGCCTGCCACCACATTCAACCCCATGGAGGGAAACATGACCAGGTCCAACAACCCCGGACTCGTCAGCACCAGTCGTCGCAACGTTCTTTGGGGCTCGGTTCTTGCCGGTGCCGCCGCGATGACGGGGGCCGGCTCAATGGCCGCGGTGCGCGCGCCGAAACTGGGCGCCATCAACACGAGCTCGGCAAAGTTGTACAAGGCCGCGGCAGAGAAAGCCGCCGCAACCACCGCCAAACCGGCGAACCTGTCCGGCTACACCCGTGTAAAACAGGAAATGGTCGCCCCGCCCTTCGCGCCGGTGCACGAACAGGTGGCAACCGGTGGCCCCAAGATCGTCGAGGTCACCCTGGAAACCACCGAGCGTTTGATGGTGGTCGACGAAGACACCGGCGCGTCGATCTGGGCGTTGACCTTCAACGGCTCGGTCCCCGGCCCGCTGATCATCTGCCACGAGGGCGACATGGTCGAACTGACCCTGCGCAACCCGGCCGACAGCATGATGGAGCACAACATCGACTTTCACGCCGCGACCGGGGCCCTGGGCGGCGGTGGCCTGACCCATGTCTACCCCGGCGAGGAAGCGGTGCTGCGCTGGAAGGCGACCAAGCCCGGCTGCTTCACCTATCACTGCGCCCCCGGCGGCGCGATGATCCCCTACCACGTCACCCACGGCATGAACGGCGCGGTGATGGTGCTGCCGCGTGACGGGCTCAAAGACAAGGACGGCAACCCGCTTCGCTACGACAGCATCGCCTATATCGGCGAGCAGGACTACTACCTGCCGAAAGACGAGAACGGCGACCACAGACATTACGAAGCCGCAGGCGATGATTACGCCGACAGTCTCGAAGCGATGCGGACGCTGACCCCGACGCATTCCGTCTTCAACGGCGCGGTGGGTGCCCTGACCGGAGAAAGCGCGCTGCGCTCAAAGGTCGGTGAGACCGTCCTGATGGTCCACAACCAGGCCAACCGGGATTCGCGCCCGCACCTGATCGGCGGCCATGGCGACTATGTCTGGGAAGCCTCCTTCACTGAAGCCCCGATGCAGGGCATGGAAACCTGGTTCGTGCGCGGTGGCAGCGCCGTGGCGGCTATGTACACCTTCGAACAGCCGGGTGTGTATGCCTACGTCAACCACAACCTCATCGAAGGTGTGATGCTGGGCGCGACCGCGCACTTCGTCGTCGAAGGTGAGTGGGACAACGAGCTGATGGAGCAGATCGTAGCACCTCGCTCCTTCGCGACCTGAGACCGTCCAGCACCCTGAAAGGACCAACCGATGACTGCCGCCGACAAACCTGCACCGCGTTTCAAAACGTCCCTGCGTCTGGTGCTTCCGGGTCTGTTGGCGGTCGTCGTCCTCTGGGGCGCGCTCGCGCAGCGCCCCCCGGACCCCGCCTTCAAGCCGGTGATGGCAGATCGCCCGGTGGTGCTGCCGGACGGCAGGTCGCTGCATGTTCAACGCCACGAGGTGACCATCGCGGAATGGAACACCTGCCACGCGCAGAAGGCCTGCACACTGGAATTGCGCGCCCGCGCCGATCAGGACCCCGCCACCACCCCGGCAACCGGCCTCAGCTATGTCGACGTGCAGGAATACATCGGCTGGATCAATGCCACGACCGGGCATGACTTCCGGCTGCCCACGGCGGATGAATGGGACCTGATGGCGGCCCCGGTGCTCCCCGACGCGCCCGATCCGCTGTTCTCCGACCCCTCGCTCTCCTGGGCCTCGGCCTACCTGACCGATGGCGTGGCCCCCCGCGCACTCAAACCCCAGGGCAGTTTCTCGACCTCACCCGAGGGCATCGCCGATCTCGACGGCAGCGTCTGGGAATGGACGCAAGATTGCTACGCCGGGGCTTCCGAAGGCATCGACCCGGCGCGCTGCCCGGCGTTTTTCGTGGGCGGGGAACACCTTGCCGCGGTGCCCTTCCTGGTCCGCGACCCGGCCCGTGGCGGTTGCGCCGTCGGCACGCCGCCCGCGCATCTGGGCATGCGACTGGTGACGGACGACGCGTTCTGACCAGCGCAAGCACCAGAAAGAAGTCCCTGAAATCCTAAGACTTTTGAGAACCGGGACGGCGTCTCAGGTTCAACGAACCAAGGAATGCGTCGCATCCCTTCGATACGAGAAGAACGACACGGGCAAACAGGGGGTGACGTGGTGGGTGATGAGGGACTCGAACCCCCGACATCTTCGGTGTAAACATCTCACCCCCGGCGCAAGCTGTTGTTTTCCTGCGCAGGGAGCGCTTTATTTTGGGGGTCCGAGGGGTGTCTTCGCAACCTGGTCAGGTTCACGCAGGTTCAATGAACCCGGGAACGCTTCGGTATTCGACCGGTCGGCGCCGTCCTTCTATCGCTTGATCGCGCGAACGACTCCGATCGCCGCCGCGCCGCCGAAAAAGAACGTCACGATAGTGATCTGCGTGACCATGAGGCTTTGGCAGAGCGAATCGGTGGCCCCCAGCCAGAGCAGCTTGTCCCAGACCAGCAGCTTGGCGGTGTAGACGATGAACGGCGCGGCCCATGCGGCTTGCACAATGGCGGTCAGCTTGCCGCCCAGGGCGCGCATGGCCTGCCGCTCCTCGATGCGGGCAATGTCCACCTCCGCCGCGATGCGCTCCTGTTCGGTCGTCGCGTCATTGCGCTGCTTGCGATGAACCTCCCGATCACCCTCCAGCCAGCCGTCGATGATCCCGGTGAAATTCAGCTTCGGCCGCTTCACTGGGGCCGTCCGCCGATTCCCGGACGGTGAAAATCCTCCCACCCTCCCTGCCACCAGAAAGGGTAAAGGTGGGCGACTTCTACGCCGCCCGTAGCAGGCTCATCCCACCGCTAACGTGGCCGACTTTTGCACCGCCGTTCCTACTCGTGAGATCACCCCCGGCACCTCCGCCTTAGGCGGACCAAGATCCCCCGACCCCGATGGCGCTTTTTCCGGGCGTTACTTGCGAAGCCCGATGTTCATCGCCATGCGCGGCGAAATCACCTGGTCGGAGACCTGGATATCCAGCAGCATCGACCCCTCGCCGCGGCGGAACTCCTCGATCAAGCCCGGCAGTGCCTCGAGCCTGTCGACGACGGCGCCGCGAATGCCGAAACCCTCGGCCATCCGGGCCAGGTCGTTGCGTCCATAGACCCCGCCCTTGTCGCTCAACCCGTCGGCGCGCAGCTTGTGGATCTCGGCACCATAGGCGCCGTCGTTCAGCACGCAGATCAGGATCTTCCAGCCCTGCAACCGAATGGTCTCCAGTTCCTGGATATGGACCATCAGCCCGCCGTCGCCTTCCAGCAGCACGGTCGGACGGTTGGGGCGGGCGGCGGCCATGCCGGCGGCATAGCCGAGACCGTTGCCGATCGCCCCGAACTCGCGGATCGTCAGGAAGGTGCCGGCCGGACGGTCGAGCATATGCGCCGAGAAAAACGACGAATGCCCCGAGGAATTGACGCAGCCCCAGTCCTTGGGGAGCGCCGCGTCGAGCGCACCGATCACCGCGCGCGGGTCGAGCGTGCCCTGCTCCACCGGGTATTCGAACGAGTCGATCGGTTCAGACCGCAGCCGGCGGGCATAATCCTCGGCCCCCCAGTCGGGCCAGTCGGGTGCGGGGCTTTCGGCCTCGATGGCGTCGGCGAGGGCCGACACGCCGAGTGCCGCATCCGCGGCAAGAAACAGCGCCGCCGTGGCCCGGCCGCGGGCGAGGCCAGTGGGGTGTTCGTCGATCTGCAACACTTTCTCCGGCGGGAACACCCGCCCGTGATCGCTGGTATAGCCGCGCAACGACGCGCCCACGGCGATGATCAGATCGGCGTTCTTCAGCGCGTCGCCGGTGGCCGGATGGCCGAAGCTGCCGGCCGAGCCGATGTCGCGCTTGTGGCCCGCGAACAGCCCGCGCATCGGCAGGGTCGTGGCGAGCGCCCCGTTCACCCGCTCTGCCAGCCGGATGCAGGCGTCCCGCGCGTCGGGGCCGCGGGCGCCGCGCCCGGCGATCACCACCACCCGGCGGGCGGCCCGCAGCCGGTCCACCGCCCGCGCGAGGTAATCCGGGTGCGGCCAACGCGGCCCGGCATCGGGCAGGAACGCGGTCGAGGGGGTGTATTCGCCCGGTGTCTCGACCTTTTCCTTCTGCAGGTCGAACGGCACGCCGAGCACCACCGGTTCGTTGCGGCTGCGAGCATGGTGAAACGCCTCGAGCACGCAGGCGTGCAGGCGGGCGGTGCTGTGGACCGGGATATAGCGCGCGCCCGTCGCCGTCACGATCGGGCCAAGGTCGATCGACTGGTTGTACCAGCCGCCGTGCAGCGGGCTTTCACCGGCAAAGATCACCAGCGGAATGCGGGCCTGCACCGCCGTCGCCAGCGCGGTCGAAATCTGGGTGACGCCGGGTCCGCAGGTGACCGAGGCCACCCCGACCGTGTCGGCCACCCGCGCATAGGCCGAGGCCATCGCGACCGCCGCATGTTCATGGCGCACATTGATCGTGCGGGTCCCCGGTGCCTCGGTATAGGCGGCTTCCCAATACATGTTGCCGTCGCCGGTGAGCGCGAAGACATCGGTGACTCCTTCCTTCACGAAAGCGTCGGCCAGAATCCGGTAGCATGGCGTGCCCATCAAGTCCCCCAAGGTTAACCCAATATATGGAAGCTTTCCCACAGGTGGCCCCGGTTCAAGCCTTGAAACCCTCTAGCATGTGAAAAAATCCTTGACAAGACGGCGTGGTCACGGGTTCTCATCGGGTAGGAGATGGCATTCCGGCAGGCTCGGCTTCCACCAGTTGGAAACCACCCGTGCCGGAGGAGGAAAGACCTGCGCATGCGCTCAATCCTGTCACCGCGGGACGTGCCGCCCCGCCGCGAGTCCTGCGGCAGTTCCGGGCGGGCCGGAACATGAATTCGGGCGCACAACCGGCACCGCCGCAGGCATCAACGGGGTCCACCGCGGCCGGCGACGGTGACGGCCGGATCGGTCGGCGTTCGGTCGCGGCGATCCCGCGACACTTCCGCCACCTGCTTGCACTGGACGATTTCGAACGCGCCGCCCGCCGCCGCCTGCCGCGCCCGCTGTTCGGCTATGTCAGCGGCGGGGTGGAAGAAGAGCGGTCGATGCGCACCGCCGCCACGGCCTATGACGATCATGTCTTTCTGCCGCGCTATTTCGCCGGTGTCGCGGGCGTCAGCACCGCAACCTCGCTGCTGGGCGAGGAATGGGACGCCCCCTTCGGCATCGCCCCGATGGGGCTTTGCGCGCTCATGGGTTATCGCGGCGATCTGGCGCTCGCTAGCGCGGCGCGGGACGCGCGCATTCCGATGATCGTCTCGGGGTCGTCGCTGATCCCGCTCGAGGAGATCATGGCGGAGAACCCCCGCGCCTGGTTTCAGGCCTATATCCCAACCGGCGCCGACAGGCTGCGGGCCCTGCTCGACCGCGCGCGCGCGGCCGGTGTGGAAACGCTCGTCGTCACCGTCGATTCCCCTGTCGGGTCGAACCGCGAGAACAACATGCGCTCCGGCTTTTCGTCACCCCTGCGCCCGTCCCTGCGGCTCGCCTGGGACGGGGCAGTGCGCCCGCGCTGGCTGTTCGGCACCTTCCTGCGCACGCTCTGGCGCCACGGCATTCCGCATTTCGAGAACCTCTATGCCGAACGCGGCATTCCGATCATCTCGCGCAGCGTGCAAAGGGAGTTCGGGGGCCGTGCCCATTTCGCCTGGGAACATTTCTCCGAGATCCGCCGTCTCTGGCCGGGTCGACTGGTGGTCAAGGGCATTCTCCACCCGAACGATGCCCGCCGCGCCGTGGCCAGTGGGGCCGATGCGCTGGTGATCTCGAACCACGGCGGACGGCAGCTCGATGGCACTGTCGCACCGCTGCACGTCTTGCCGCATATCCGCGCGGCCCTGCCCGACGTGCCCTTGATCCTCGACAGCGGTATCCGCCGCGGCACCCAGGTGGTCAAGGCGCTGGCGCTCGGCGCGGATTTCGTGCTGCTGGGGCGGCCATTCAACTACGCCGCCACGCTCGGACAGGCGCCCTGCGTGTCCTATGCGATCTCGATCCTGCGGGGCGAAGTCGCGCGGACCCTCGCCCAGATCGGGCTGCGCCGCACCGACGAGCTTTCGCCCGACAACCTGGTGCCGCGCGGCCCGATCGCGCCCGGCACATTCGCCGAACCGGAGGCCCCCGATGCCCAGTGTGAGTGAACGCCTTGCCGCCGAGGTCGTCGCGATCGCGGCCGATGGCGGCCCCGGCGACAACGCCGATCGCGCCTTTTCGCGGACCTGCCTCGATTTCGTCACCTGCGCGTTGATCGGCGCCCGTCTGCCGGTGACCAAAGCCACCTACCGCGCCTTCGCCGCCACCGATCCGGGCCGGCATTCCACGCTGATCGGCAGCGGATTGCGGATGTCGCCGGCGGCGGCGGCCTTCGTCAACGCCACCGCCGCGCACGGGCTCGATTTCGATGATGGCCACACCCAGGCCGGCGGCCATCCCGGCGCCTCGGTCTTTCCCGCAACCTTCGCCATGGCCGAGCACTTGGGATCGTCTCCGGCCGAGGTGATCCGCGCCGTCGTCGCGGGCTACCAGGTCATGGTGCGGGTTGCGCGGATGATGCATCCGCATTCGGCTCGGACGGGTTGGCACAACACCGCCGTGGCCGGCACCTTCGGCGCCACCGCAGCCGTGGCGGTGCTGCACAGGATGAAGGCCGACCAGATCGCCCATGCCTTCGGCCTCGCCGGAAGCTTCGCCGGCGGGATCCTGGAATTTCTCGCGGAAGGCCCCGACAGCAAACGCATCCACCCCGGCATGGCCGCCCGCGACGGCATCGCCTGCGCGGCCCTCGCCGCGCAGGGCCTGACCGGGCCGCGCGAGGTTTTCGAGGGGCGGCATGGCGTATTCAACGCCTTCATCGCCGGCGCGGGCGACCCCGGCGCGCTCGATACCCCCGGCATCGCCATCGAAACCGCCTATTTCAAGCTGTACCCCTGTTGCCGCCACTACCATGCCGCGATCGACGGGCTTCTCGACCTGAGAGCGCAGATCCGCGACCCGATGCGCGATGTGGCGGAGGTGCGTCTCGGCCTCTACGGCGTCGCGGTGCGCGGCCACGATCACAAGCAGGCGGCGACGATGCTGTCGGCCCAGATGAGTGCCCCGATCGCGGCGGGCCTCGCGCTTGTCGACGGGGGCGTCACGGTGCCGGGTTTCGCGCCCGAAACCCTTGAGCGACCGGAGCTGACAGCGATGATCAACCGGGTCGAGACCGCCGTGGATGCAACCTGCGAGGAGGAGTATCCCGGCTGCCGTTCGGCTCATGTCGAAATCGCGCTCACGGACGGGCGCCGCCTCGAAACCCGGATCCGCGATCCCCGGGGCGAAGGCGCGAACCCTCTGGCCGACGAGGATCTCGACATCAAGTTCCGTGCCAATTGCACGCCGCTTCTCGGTGCCGCCCGCGCCGAAGCCGCGCGCGGGCTGATCTGGAACTTCCGGCAAACCCCCGATGCCCTCGGGTCGCTGCTCGGCCTGCTTGCGCCCCAATCTGACGGAGAATGACATGCCCCCCAGCATTGCGATCATCGGTTATGGCGAGGTTGGCCAGATCTGGGCCGAAGCCCTGCGCGCCGGTGGTGCGCCCGTCGCCACCTACGATATCCTGTTCGGCCAGCCCGTCGCCGCGGCGCGGGTGGCACGGGCCGGCGACCTCGGCGTGCGGATCGCGGCCAATGCCGCCGACGCGGCCGACGGCGCGCAGATCGTAATCTCGGCGGTCACCGCCGACCAGGCCCGCGCGGTTGCGGAGGAGGCCGCAGGCTACCTGCGGCCCGGCCAGACATTTTTCTGCATCAACTCCGCCGCCCCTGAAACCAAGATCGCCGCGGCCGCGGCCATCACCCCAAGTGGCGCGCATTTCGTCGAAGGCGCCGTGATGGCCACGGTGCCGGGGCCCGGTCTCGGGGTGCCGATCCTCGGCGGCGGGGTACATGCGCCGGACCTGGCAGCAAAGCTCAACCCGCTCGGCATGAACATCACCCCGGTGGCCGGCGGCACCGGCCGCGCCTCGGCGATGAAGCTGTGCCGCAGCATTGTCATCAAGGGACTCGAGGCGATCATGATCCAGTCGCGCGAAAGCGCCCGCCACTGGGATGTCGAGGCCGAGGTCTTTGCAAGCCTCGCGCGCAGCTATCCCGGCATGGACTGGCCCGAACTGGCCGAAAAGATGCACGGCCGCGTGGTGCTCCACGGCCGCCGCCGCAGCGCTGAAATGCGCGAGGCCGCGGCGATGACCGACGCCATCGGGCTCGGCGACAGCCTCTGCCGGGGCATTGCGGATGTGCAGGCCGCCTTTGCCGGGAAGAAATGAGACCCGCCGCCGCCTTCCCGCCGGCGGCGACGTCGGCCGCCCTGCGCAGCGGTGCCCTGCCCCTTGCCAACCATGTCGACGCGATCCTTGAACGGGTCGACCGCGCCGAGCCGGAGTTGCAGGCGCTGTTGTCCGAACCCGGACGCGCCGCGCGGCTGCACCGCGCGGCCAAGGAACTTGCCGAGACCTGGCCCGACCCAACCGGGCGCCCGCCGCTCTTCGGCCTGGCCGTCGCGGTCAAGGACAATATCCGGGTCGACGGTCTGCCGACCCGCGCCGGGTCGCGCCTGCCGCCCGAGACCTTCGCCGGCCCCGAGGCGACGGTGATCACCCGCCTGCGGGCGCAAGGCGCGTTGATCCTCGGCAAGGCGGTGACCACCGAGTTCACGCTGGGCCAGCCCGGCCCGACCCGCAACCCGCGCGACACCGCCCATACCCCCGGCGGGTCGAGCAGCGGTTCGGCAGCGGCGGTTGCGGCGGACTATTGCCCGATCGCGCTCGGAACCCAGACCGGCGGCTCGGTGATCCGCCCGGCGGCCTATTGCGGCATTGTCGGGTTCAAACCCGGTTTCGGCCGCATCGCCGTGGCGGGGATCGTGCCCTATGCCCCGTCGCTGGATCACGTCGGGATCTTCACCGCCGACGTCGCTGCCGCCGACGCCGTCGCCGCATGGCTTTGCGATGGCTGGGACGCGCTCCGGGTACAGGCGGCCCAGCGCCGCTTGCCGGTGCTCGGCATTACCAGCGGTGCGCTCATGGATCCGGTCGAACCGGCAGCGCGGCAGGCGTTCGAGGCGGTGCTCGCCCGGCTGGGCGCGCGCGGCTACGCCCTGCGCGAGGTCGACCTGCCGGCCGGTCTCGACACCTTGCGCGCCGAACGGCGCGATCTGGCGCTCGGCGAACTGGCACAGGTCCACGGCGACTGGTTTGCCCGCCACGAGGCCCTCTATTCCGACTACACTGCCATACGCATCCAAATGGGGCAGGACATCCCGCCTCGGCGGGTCGCGCAGCTGCGTGCCGGTCTGCCGGAACGGCGGCGCATCGCCGACGCCGATCTTGCCCGCGCCGGGGTCGATCTGCTGCTCTCGCCGGCTGCTCCGGGACCGGCGCCGGCGGGGATCGCATCGACCGGCAGTTCGATCATGAACCAGCCATTCACCTACACCGGCCAGCCCACCCTCAGCCTGCCCTGCGGCTGCCTTCCTGGCGGCCACCTACCGCTTGGCCTGCAGATCGTGGCGCCGAGGGGCGGCGACGAGGCGCTGCTTGGCTGGGCCGCGGATATCGAAACGGCGCTGGCCGCTGCCTGACCGTCATCGCCCGCGGGCCGCGTCACCCGCGTGCGGGCATCCCGCCGACCGCCAGATCGGCCGCCGCGAATTCGGCAAAGAAGTCTGCCAGCCGTTCGGCATAGAGGTCCAGCAACCGGGTGCCGGTCTCCAGCGTGGCCGCGGCCGGATCGCCGCTGTAGCCGACATCGCCGGCGCCATAGATCGACGGCCACCACGCCCCTGCCGCCACGATCGGATTGGCCTCGCCGCGCGCGGCGACCTGCGCCCCGCGAAACCGCGGGGCAAGGCCCGCCGCCCGCGCAGCAATCCGCGCCTGCGCCTCCGGCGCGCTCAACGCCAGCATCAGCGCGGTCTCGACCTCGCCGGCATGGGTGACGCCGCGTGCGTCGCCCTGCAACAGCGCCATCGCCTCCTTCATCGCCGGGGCGAAGTAATCCACCACTCCCACGGCGCGGCCGCAGGTGACGAATTCCGCGGCGATCGCCATCAGCGGGCCGCGGTTGCCGCCATGCCCGTTCACCAGCAATTGCCGCGCGAACCCCGCCCGCGCGATGCTGCCGGTCAGATCGTCGAGCAGCGCCCGCAAGGTTCCAAGCTGCAAGGTCAGCGTTCCCGGCCAGGCCCCGTGATGCGGTGAAAACGCCACGGGCACCGCCGGGGCCACCAGCACCGGGCAGCGCGACAGCCTCGCCGCCCGCACCGCGACCTCGGAGGCCGTTCTGGTATCGGTCCCGGTGGGCAGGTGGCCGGCATGCTGCTCGGTCGCGCCGACCGGGATCACCACCAGAGCGCCGACCTCCGCCGCGGCCGCGATCTCGTCCCGGGTCAACTCGGCCCACAGGGGCGACGGCAACGCGCCCGCGGCCTCCGCCATCACACCGGATCCCAGGGAAAGACGTGTTCGTTGCGCTCGAGCGGGTAGAAACTCGGCCGCAACGCCGGGATCGCATGGTCGGCCACGCTTTGCGGGGTCCAGCCACCGTCGCGGTGAATGCCGCGCATCGGGCGCGACTGGCTCATCAGGAATATCTCGTTCATCCGGGTGGCGAAGATCTGGCCGCTCACCCCTTCGGCCGCGGGGCTGGCCAGGTAGACCACCAGCGGCGCGTTCTTGTCGGGTGTCACCTGCTTGCGCTGCTCGATCCGGGCGCGATTTTCCGGCGTGTCCGGGATCGAGCTTGTCATCCGCGTCCAGGCCGATGGCGCAACGCAATTGGACCGAACCCCGAAACGCTCGGCATCGATGGCGATGGATTTCGACAGCGCCGCCAGCCCCGCCTTCGAGGCCGCATAGGCAGATTGCCCGAAATTCCCCGCCAGGCCGGAATTCGAGATGATGTGCACGAACGCCCCGGCGCCCTGTTCGCGCATCTGCGGAATCACCGCGCGGCTGACATAGAAAGCGCCGTTGAGGTTGACCTGGATCACCGCGTTCCAGTCTTCGGGTGTGAGCCGGTGGAAGATCGTGTCGCGCAGGATGGCCGCGTTGTTCACCACCGCGTCGATCCGGCCGAACGCCTCCATCGCGGCGCCGGCAAGGCCCTGCGCTCCGTCCCATTCGGCCACGCTGTCGCGGTTGGCGATGGCCACGCCCCCCGCCGCCCCGATCTCGGCCACCACCGTATCGGCGGGGTTCTCCGCCTCGGCATCGCCGCCAAGACCCACGCCGATGTCGTTCACCACGACCCGCGCGCCTTCGCCCGCCGCGGCCAGCGCGATCGCCCTGCCGATCCCGCGCCCCGCCCCGGTAACGATCACCACCTTGCCTTCCAGCAGCATCCCGACCTCCTCCTAAAGCGTGTCTTCCGTTCCGAAAATCACCGTGCACTGGCTCGACATCACGCCGCCGTTGCCATGCGCCAGCGCCAGCCCCGCACCCGGCACCTGGCGCGCGCCGCAGCCGCCCTGCAATTGCCGCACCGCCTCGATCATCCCGAGGATGCCCCACATGCCGGGGTGGCAATAGGAAAGCCCGCCGCCATTGGTGTTGACCGCAAGCCGCCCGCCGGGGGCCAGCGCACCGCCCGAAACGAAATGCCCGCCCTCGCCCTTGGGGCAATAGCCAAGATCCTCCAGAAACAGGATCGGCGTGATCGTGAACGCATCGTAAAGGATCGTCACATCCATCTCGTCGGGCCCGGTGCCCGCCATGGCGAAGGCGGCGGCGCCCGAGTGCACGGCCGCCGTCGTCGTCAGGTCCTCCATGCAGGAAATCGACTGGTGCGCGAGCGCAGTGCCATGGCCCAGAACAAAGACCGGCGTGACGCCCAGATCGCGCGCCCGGTCGGACCGAACGAGAACCATCGCGCCGCCGCCATCGGTCACAAGGCAGCAATCGCGCACCGTCAGCGGCGTGCTGATCATCCGCGCCGACAGCACCTCGTCGATGCCGAGGGGTTCTTTCTCCCAGGCCACCGGGTTGAGCAGCGCCCATTTCCGCGCCGCCACCGCGACTTCCGCCAGTTGCGCGCGGGTCGTGCCGTATTCGTGCATGTGCCGTGCCGCCGCCAGCGCATAGGCCGAGGTCGGCAGGATCGGGCGATACGGCGTCTCCCACGGGTTGACTTCGCGCGGGGCCGCCGCCGCGCGGCTGACGGAGCGCTGGGTGCTGCCATAGGCGATCACCGCGACGTCGCACAGGCCGGCATCCAGCGCCGCATGGGCATGGGCAAGATGCGCCTGAAACGAGGAACCGCCGATATTGGTGCCGTCGAAGTAGCGCGGCTTCAGGCCGAGGTATTCGGCGAGGGCCAGAGGCGCCATCCGCAGTTGCGACGTGGTGGCGAAAAGGCCGTCCACATCCTCCAGCCGCAAGCCGCAGGCGGCCAGCGCCCGGCTCACCGCCTGCGCCATGAGATCGGCCGGGGAGGTGTGATCCGGCACCCGGCCGAGGTCTGATTCCGCCACGCCCACCACGGCGACACTGCCGCGCGCGCTCATGCCTCCCCCTCCGCCAGCGTGAAGATCGGGAGCGGCGGGCCGTCCGGATCGAGCGCCCGGAAGCCCACCCGGACCCGGGTGCCGATCGCAACGGTTGCGGGGTCGTCGGCATCGACACGGGCCATCATGCGAAACCCCTCGTCGAGATCGACCAGCGCCAGCGCGAAAACCGGCTCGCCGCGCGGATGCACCAGCGTCACCGAATGCACCGCGCCCAGACCGTCGGACCGTGCCCATTCGAGCGGCTCGGACACCCCGGCCGGGGCCACCAGCCGGGGCGGAAACACCGCCTCGCCGTTGGCCCCACGCTGAAACGCCAGTTCGCCGCGCGCGGCGGCGTCCAGGAATCGCGCCCGTGGCGACATGGTTTCGCCCCCGTTCATGCCGGCACCAGCAGCGCCCGCAGCGCCGGCAGGTCGCCGCACGGACCAGCGGCCCAGAGGGCGGCCAGCGCCGATTCGGCCCGCGCCGCGCCCAGCACCGGCCCGGCATTGGCGAGGAACTTGCCCGACAGGTCGTCGTCCGACATCGGGTTGTCGCCCTCGCCGCGCGGATCAAGCACCCGGCGCGTCAGCCTTCGCCCGTCGTTGAGAACCAGCGTCACCACACCGCTACGACGGCCCGGATAGGCGCTTTCGCATTCGGGATCGACGAAAACCCGCGTTGCCGCTAGCAGCCGCTGCGGCTCGGGTGCGGCGAAGGCGGCCGGGTCGAGTTCGGCTACCCCGATCTGCCCGTGGATAAGGGCCGCCGCCATCGCGCAGGGTGCGCTCATCTGCACTTCGAGCAGGTTGCTTGCGCTGACATGATCATGGCCGCGCGCGCCAACCTCGTAGAGCCCGACGTCAACCCCGACGACATCGCCCGACGACAGCGCATGGTCGCGCCGGAGCTCCAGCACCGCATCGATCGCGGCGTGGTAATGGCGGCAACAGGGATAGGGCTTGAAATAGGCGCTGGTGATCGGGTGCCATTGCCCGAGCCGGTCGGTGATCTGCGTCGGATCGGCCCGGCCCTCGACCGTGGCGTGAAACAGCCCGTGCCTGCCCTCGAGGCATTCCACCGCGCCGGTGATACCTTCGGCGGCCAGCCCGGCACAGACGATGCCGTCGCGCGCGGCCTTGCCGGGGTGCAGGCGTTTCACCTCGGCCCCGTCGTGAAGGTACTGGCGCAACCCGCCGGCGAAACTCGCGGCCAGTCCAAGCGCATGGCGGGTCGTCCGCGCGTCGAGCCCGCGCATCCGTGACGCCACCGCCGCCGCGCCGAACACCCCGGCCACCGGCGTGTTGTGCCAGCCAAGGCCGGCCGAGGCGGGATGGATCGCCGACGCCACCCGCAAGGTCACGTCATAGCCGGCCACGACCGCCGCGATGAACCGGCTCATGTCGGCCTTCCCGGCTTCGGCCGCCGCGAAGGCCGCCGACAGCACCACCCCGCCGGGATGAACCGAGCCGCGGGTCTGCCCGTCGTCGAAATCGAGCGCATGGGCCGCCGCGCCGTTCACGAACGCCGCCTCGGACTCCGACATCCCGGTGCGCGATCCGATCGGTGTGGCCACCGGCCGGGCACCTTGGGCCTCGGCCCAGCGTGTCAAGGCCCGGGTCACCGGCATCCCGGTCCCGGCGAGCGCGCAGGCAAGATAATCGACGAGCACGCGGCGGAAAGCCTGCACCACCTCGGGCGGCAGATCGCTGGTTCGCAGCCCCGCGACATGGTTTGCGAGGAGCCCCGACAGGCTGTCGCCCGCGACGGAGTTCAGGTTCGCTTCGCCAGCCATGCTCATGGCCTGTCCTCCCCCGCCATCACCACGAGCGCGTCGAGCGCGACCACCCCGGCGCCCTCTTCGCACACCAGGAGCGGATTGATCTCGGCCTCGGCCAGCCCCGGCACCGCGAGGCCCAGTCGGGAGAACCGCACGACCGCCTCGGCCAGCGCCTCGAGATCCCCGCGCGGCAGGTTGCGATAGCCGTCGAGCGCGCGCAGGTCGGGCAGGTCCGCGATCATCCCGCGCGCGGTCGCGCTGTCGACCGGGGCCACGCGCACCGAGATCTGCGGGCGCAGCTCGGCCATGGTCCCGCCCATGCCGAGCACCACCACCGGCCCGGCCTCGGCATCGTGGCGCCATCCCAGGATCACCTCGGCAAGGCCACGCATCATCGGCTGAACCAGCACTCCGTCGAGCCGTGCGCCCGGTGCCGCGTCGGCGGCCCGGGACAGGAGGCGGCCGGCGACTTCCTCAAGCTCGGCCGGTGCGACGTTGAGCGCGACAAGCCCGGCGTCGGTCTTGTGCAGGATATCGGGCGACAGCACCTTCACCGCCAGCGGCCCGCTCAGCGAAGGTGCCGCCTGCCCCGGCCGGAAAACCTCCGCCTCGGGCCCCGGCACGCCGATCGCCGCAAAAAGGCCGGCCGCGGCGCGTTCATCCCAGACCGCGGTGCGGGACGCGAAGGCCCTGGCTGCCGCCAGATCCGCCTCCGGCACCGCGGGGGTCGGCTCGGGTGCCCGCCAGCGCAGGTAGGCATGCACCGCGTCGGCGCAGCTTTCGGGCGTGCGAAACCCGGCGATCCCGGCCTCGTGCAGCATTCCGAGGCATTCGTCGGCCTGCGGCGCGAGGAACACCGCCAGCGGCTTGGCACCCAGTGTCGCGCCCGTCACCCGTTCGCAGATCATCGCCGGTTTCGATCGCGCCGACGAGCCCATCACCGAGATCACCGCATCGCAATGATCGCTGGCCATCAGCTCGGTCAGGATCCGCGCGTAGCGCCCGCCCTCGCCGGTGCCCATCGGCAGGTCGATCAGCGGGTTGTCGGAGATCTCGATCCCGGCCGCGGCAAGCTTTGCCCGCAGCGCCTCGGGTGGTTCCGGCACGGTGTCGCCCATCGTGCCGAGGCGGTCGGCGATCATCGCCGCCGCGCCGCCCGTCGCCGTCAGCATCGCGACGCCGCGCCCTTGGGGCGGGGCATGCCCCTCGACAAGACGCGGCAGTTCGACGAGCCCTTCCATGGTTTCGACCCGCAGGATGCCGTGGGCGCGGAAGAACGCCTGCGCGACTTCGTCGGCGCCGACCATCGCGCCGGTGTGTGACGCCGCCATCCGCCGCCCGAGCGCCGACCGTCCGAGCTTATAGGCGATCACCGGCTTGCCCGCCGCGAAGGCCCGCCGCGCCGCCGCGGCCAGCGCCGGCCCGTCGCGGATGGTTTCCAGAAACAGCAAGATTACCTTGGTCTCGTCATCCTCCGCGAGGATCGAGACGATATCGCCCACCGACAGATCGGCCTCGTTGCCGATCGACACCATCTTGGCGAAGCCGATCCCGCGCGCCGCCGCCCGGGTCAACAAGCTGCCCAGCATGCTGCCGCTTTGCGAAACAACCGACACCGGGCCCGCCACGAGGCGTTCTTTGAGCAGGGCGGCGTTGGTGGTCAGCGGCAAGGCGCCATGCACGTTCACCAGCCCGATGCAATTGGGCCCGAGCAGCCGCACCCCGCCGGCGCGCGCCTTCTCGACAATCCGGGCCTGAAGCGCCGCGCCCTCGGGACCGGTCTCGGCAAAGCCGGCCGTGAAGATCGTGGCAACCGGCACCTTCCGGCGCACGCATTGCTCGATCACCGCTTCGACGGCGCCGGCCGGCACCATCACGAAGGCATGGTCGATGTCGCCGGGTACGTCGTCCAGCGTCGGATAGGCGGGCTGGCCCATCACCTCGCTGCGCGACGGGTTGATCGGCAGCACCTGCCCCCGGAACCCGGCCTCGGCCAGATAGCGCTGCGGGCGCGCGTTGTTCTTGGCCGGATCGGCCGACGCCCCAATCAATGCCACGCTGCGCGGGCGAAAGATGCAATCGCCCAGATTGCGGGTTCCTGTCGTCATCTGCGTCATCGTTCCTGTCGTCATCCTGCCTGCCCGTCCCGTTGCTGGCCCCGGCGCTCTTCCACGGTCGCCGGGCCGCCTGTCATTCCCCCGTGAACAGCGGTTTGCGCTTTTCGCGGAAGGCCATTACGCCTTCGCGATGGTCGTTCGAGGCCCGGGCCACATCCGCCGCGTAGCTTTCGATCTCGAGGACCGTTTCGAGCGACGGGGCGCAGGTTGCCGCGAACATCTTTTTCGCAAGCCCGAGCACGAAGGTCGGCGCGGCGGCCAGTTCAGCGGCGAGCGCGCGCGCCTCGTCCATCAGTTGCGCTTCCGGCAGCACCCGGTTGATGACGCCCCAGTCCAGCGCCTCCTGCGCGCCCAGTCGGCGGCCTGTCATCACAAGGTCTTTCGCCCGTGCGACCCCGAGGCGCTGCCCCATGAAGAAGACGGAGCCGCCATCGGGCACCAGCCCGACATTGGTGAACGCCTGCTGGAAATAGGCATTCTCGGCGGCCAGGATCAGATCGCTCGCCATCGCCAGCGAGAAACCGATCCCCGCCGCGGGGCCGTGGACGGCCGCCACCACCGGCTTCTCGATGCGATAGATCGCCTGCACCGTGGCGTGCCGACGCTGCAGCCGCGCCCGCGCCGCCGGCCCGGTGGTCTTCAGCATCGCCCCGATGTCCGAGCCCGAACAGAAGCCGCGCCCGGCACCGCACAGGATCACCGCGCGCACCGCGGGGTCTTCATGCAACTGCTGGAACACCTCGGTCAGGGCCCGATAGGTCGCCTCGTCCAGCGCGTTGAGCTTCTCGGGCCGGTTCAGCCGCACCTCGGCAACCCCCGGCGACGGCGAGTCGAGCAGAAGGCCCGCCTTTTCGATAACCGTATCCTGTCCCATCATGCGCCTCCGGTTGCAGGGGATTTGGCCCCGCCGGTTTCCTGCGGGCGCGGCGGGCGCTGGCTGAAGCGGCGATCGAACACCATTTCACCCAATCGGTTCTTCAACATCTCGATCGACCCGCCCGCGATCATCCAGCCACGCGACCGGCGGAAGCAGTACTCGACAAGCGTCTCGTGCGAATATCCCATGCCGCCCATGACCTGCACCGCCTCGTTCGCGCAATCGAACCCCACCCGGTTGCACATCAGCTTGGCCACCGAGGTATCCTCGGGCGAGGGCAGGCCACGGTCGGCCTTGCTGGCGGCGCGATACAGAAGCAGCTGTGCCGCCTCGAGCGCGACGATCATTTCGGCGAATTTCCATTGCAGCCCCTGGAATTCGCACAACGGCCGGCCGAACTGAACCCGGTCGAGCGCATATTGCCGGGCCGCGTTGAAACAATAGCGCCCGTAGGCGAGCGACCGCGCCGCATTGCCGACACGTTCGGCGTTGAAGCCCGAGATCTGTTTCTTGAACCCGCCGGCGGGCAAGAGCACGTCCTCGGGCGGGACGAAGACATCGTCGAAGAACATCGGCGCCCAGGCCGCGCCCGACATGAAC
This sequence comes from Maritimibacter sp. HL-12, assembly GCF_900177545.1. Lineage (GTDB taxonomy): Bacteria > Pseudomonadota > Alphaproteobacteria > Rhodobacterales > Rhodobacteraceae > Sinisalibacter. The sequence continues at coordinate 28,674 of NZ_FXBQ01000001.1, forward strand.
TTCGAGGTCTTGCCGAAGCTGAATCCAGGCGTATCGCGGCGCAGCATCACCGACCCGATCCCGCCGACACCGGGGCCGAAACGGACGTAGACAAGGTAGATATCGGCGAAGGGGTTCGGAAACACTTTCGAGCCGTTGATGCGAAAGCCGTTGCCATCGGGCGTGGCCGTCGTTTTCAGATCGGTGGTGGCGCTGCCGGCGTCGGGCTCTGTCATACCGACGGCGATCACCTCGCGGCCCTCGAGGATCGGCTTGAGAAACCGCTCCTTCTGGTCTGGCGTGGCATATTGGGCCAGCGTGCGGATCGCCCCGAAATTCCCTTCCTGGATGATATCGGCGCTGCGCGGGCAGACGGCGGCGATCTGTTCGATCGCCAGCACCGCATCCATCAACGTGCCGCCCTGCCCGCCGTCGGCCTCGGGAATGGTGATGCCCAGTAATCCGTTGTCATAGAACAACTTCTTGAGTTCCTTGGGGAACTCCTCCTTGTGGGCACGTTCCAGCGCGCCGTCCTTCAGGTGCCGCAACGCGAAGTTGCGCACCATATCGGAAAAGATGCGTTGTTCGTCTGTCAGTTCGAAATCCATGTCGGGTCCATCTGTTCGGTTGGGGCGCAGGCAGGCCGCGCTCAGGTGAAGGCGTATTCGGTATAGGTGCCCACGCAGGCGGGCCCCGGGGCGGTGCACATCCGCCGTGCCGTCAGGTCGATCACCGACGACACCAGCGTGTAGCCATTGCTTTCGGCGGCCGGGTCCGGGTGACGGCAGACCGAAACCGGGAAACCGTGATGATCGGCCAGCGCGGCGCGCACGTCGGCGATGGTGATCGCACCGCGCCGCGCCGACAGCGCATCGCGCAGCCGGCAATCCCGAAACAGCGTGTCCGGGTGGCTGGCGCGGCCGCGATCCTCAAGGGTGGCGCAGGCATCGGCGTTCAGGAAATGGTTGGAGTGAACCACGATCCCGTCCCGAGGATGCACCAGGAAGGTCTCGCCGGGCACCGCCTCGACATCGACCGCGCCCTGGCCGTCGGCGGCGATGATGTGGTTGCCGGAATGGGACCGCGGCGTATCGCGCAGGGCCTGCACGGCCGCATCGAAGGTGGTGCAGCGCAGCGCCCGGCGGCGCGCGATGTGCGAGGTGGTTGCCCGGTCGGCAGGTTTCTCGCGGTTCGTGCGCAGCGCATTGCCGACCACGCCCACGCCCGCATCGTTCATCCCGTGGCGGAACAATATCCCGGCCTCGGTGATGAACAGCAGCGCCGGTTCACCCGGGATATGCTGTTCGATCACCACCGTGTTGGCCTGACAATCGCCGTGCTGGTCCCAGTTCTGCGCCATCAGGGTGTGGCCGTCGGCGGTGGCTTCGCCCAGCATGGCGGCGGTGGTGCATTCGTGATCCTCGTCGGTCCCTTCCTCGACCATACGGGTCAGTCCGGTGCGGATGTTGATCAGGTAGATCTCCTCGGCCGGCACCTCGGCACCTTCGGCGATGCCGTCCATCTCGGCAACCAGTGCCGGGTCGAGGCTGCGCAGGTAGTCGATGTTGCGCCCGGCAAAGGCAAGCGCCTTGTCCCAGGGCAGCCCGATGGCATCGAACTTGCGCCGGTAGACACCGACGCTCGCGAGCACCCGGTCGCCGAAAGCCCGGCCATGCGCGCGCCCGACATCCGCGGGGGCACCTTCAGTGCGAAGGAACGGAAAGGCGGCCGGGGGGATGACGTCATGGACAGCGTTCATGCTCTCGATCCTCATGGTCAGACGTTGGGCTCGGCCGCGGCGTCGCGGGCCGCGCGGGCCTCTCCCGCAGCCTGGTTTCGCGCCGCCCGGAACGGCGAGCGCGGGTCATAGATGTCGCGGATCCAGTCGCCGATCAGGTTCGACGACATCACGACAAGGAAGATCGCCACGCCGGGAAAGGCCGCCAGCCACCACGAGGTGGCGACATAGTTCCGCCCCGATGACAGCATGCCGCCCCAGGTCGCGGTTTCGGCCCCCATCCCGAGACCGAGGAACGACAGCGACGCCAGCGCGAGGATGTTGTAGCCAAGGTCGATGGCGGAGAGCACGAGGATCGTCGGCATGATGTTCGGCAACAGGTGCTTGAACATGATGCCGAAGGGCGACACGCCCAGCGCGCGCGCCGACAGCGTGTATTCGCGTTCGCGCAATTGCAGCACCTCTCCGCGCACCGGCCGGGCGAAGCCGGGCCAGCTGCTCAGCACCAGCGCAAGCACGATCTTGTCCGGCCCCTGCCCCAGCACCGCCACCAGTGCGATCGCCAGCACCAGGAACGGAAACGCCAGCCAGATATCGACGATCCGCATGATGATCGTGTCGAGCCAGCCGCCGAAATAGGCCGAAACCAGCCCGATCGCGACCCCGACCATCGCCGTCAGGACCATCACGATCACCCCGATGCTGAGCGAGATGCGGGCGCCATAGATCATGCGCGACAACACGTCCCGGCCGAGTTGATCGGTCCCCAGCAGGTATCCCTCGGTGCCCGGCGGACGCAGCCGCAACATCAGCGACTGGGCATTGGGCGGGTGTGGCGAAATCAGCGGTGCCAGGATCGCCACCAGGGCGAAGCCGACCATCACCGCGATCGCCAGCGCCACGATCGGGTTGGGCAGTTGGCGCCCCCTCAAATCCAGCAAACCTTTCATGCCCCGCTCCCCGTGCCACCAGACAATTTCACCCGCGGGTCGAGCATTCCGTGCAGGATGTCGGCCAACAGGTTCGCGGCGATCACCATTGCCGTCAGCAGCACCACGACGCCCTGAACCACCGGGAAATCACGCGCGTTGATCCCCTGGATGAGCAGGAAACCCATGCCCGGATAGGCGAACACCGTCTCGATCACGATCGTGCCGCTCAGGAGCGCCCCGATCCGCAGCCCGATGATGACGGCGGTCGTGGGCAAGGCGTTGTGCAGCATGTGGCGCACCACCGTCGGCTCGGAAATGCCGCGGGCGCGCAAGGCGTCGATGAAATCCTGATGCTTGACCTCCAGCAGGCTCGAGCGCAGCACCCGCACGAACTGGCCCGAAATCCCGGTGCCGAGGGTGATCGCCGGCAGGACCATGTGCCGCAGCACCGACCAGGCCGCCTCCCAGTTGCCGGTCAGCACCGCGTCGGTGATCGGGGCTCCGGTGATCCTGTCGATTCTCAGATGGGCATCCATCACGCCGCTGACCGGGAAGATCGGCGCCCAGACGGCGAAGAACATGATCAGCATGATGCCCTGCCAGAAACTTGGAAGCGACACCCCGATCAGCGCGAAGGCGGTTCCGCCACGATCCCAGATCGTGTTCTGTTTCAGCGCCGAGAGGATCGCGATCGGGACCGAGATCGCCAGCGCGATAAGCAGCGCGAAAACCGACAGCTCGATCGTCAGCGGCAGCGCGCGGCCGACCATTTCGATCACCGGTTCGCCGCCGCGCACGAAGGAGGTGCCGAACTCGCCACGCGAAATCTCGCCAAGGAACTTGGCGTACTGGACGTAGAGCGGCTGATCGAGGCCAAGCTGCTCTTCGTACAGCCGGCGCGACTCGCCGAGGTCCATGTCGTCGCCTTCACCGAAGATCAGCCCGACAGGGTCGCCCGGCATCACCCGCAGCACGAAGAAGATGATCACGGTGACGCCAAACAGCACGATCAGGGTCTGACCGAAGCGGTGCAGGACAAAGTTTATCACGGAGCAGTGCCTTTCGTTTCTATCTCGGCCGCATCGACAGGCAGCCCGGCGTCTCGTCTGAAGGGGTGGGTCAGGTTCCGGCCATCACCCTGTGCGGGGTCATCGCCGGATCCATGCGCATTCTTCGTTTCATGCTGTCATGGCCTTTCGCCGATGCGGGTCGGGCACCGGGTGGGCCTCGACCAGCGATCGGGTATAGGGGTCTTTCGGGTTTTCGTGGATGTCTCTGGGCAACCCGGCCTCGACGATCCGCCCGAGCCGCATCACCGCGACATGCGAACAGAACCGTTCGACGACGGCCAGATCATGCGCGATCAACAGATAAGTCAGGCCGAAGGCGGCCTGTAGTTCCTGCAGCAGCACCAGGATCTGCGCCTGGACGCTCACATCGAGGGCCGAGACCGGCTCGTCGAGAACCAGGACACTCGGCTCCACCGCCAAAGCCCGGGCGATCGCGATCCTTTGCCGTTGGCCGCCGGAGAATTCGTGCGGAAAACGATCGAGGCTGTCGACATCCAGCCCGCAGCGCCCGGCCAGCGCGACAACCCGGTTGCGTATTTCCGATCTCGGGCACAGCCGGTGCACGAGAACCCCCTCACCGATCAGGTCGCCCACCTTCCAGCGCGGGTTGAGCGAGGATGTCGGATCCTGAAACACGATCTGCACCAGCCGTGCAAACCGTTTGCCCGCCGCGCCACCGGTCACGATATCCTGTCCGTCGATCAGGATTTCGCCGCTGTCGGGACGGATCAACCGGGTGATCATCCGGGCCACGGTGGACTTGCCCGACCCGGATTCTCCCACCAACCCCATGGTGCTGCCCGGCTCGATCCTGAACGTCACGTCATCCACCGCCTTGACCAGCGCCGCGCGGGTGAAGGTTTCCGACCCCACCCGGAAGCTCTTGCAGAGATTGCGTACCTCCAGCAGGGCGCCGGCGCGCTCTCGGCCGGCGTATGGCTGTGCCGCGATCATGCCCCGGCACCCCGCAGGTGCCGGCGCGAAGGTGCCAGGCTCATGGATTTCACGCCCTTGTGCGTCACGTCGCGCTCCTTGTGTTCTGCACCACCGCGCCGCCCCCGGCGGCGCGGTGGCAGGTTTGCTCAGTTTTCGACCGACACCTTGTACAGGTCGAAATACTGACCCGCCGAAGACCCGGTGAAACCTTCCACATGCGGCTGCATCGCCCAGACGTCGGCCGGGCTGAACAGCGGCACCCACGGCATGTGCACCTCGGTCAGGTCGCGGATGACATCTTCGAGCAGCGCAGCACTTTCCGCCTCGTCGGTAGTCTGCATCGCGTTCAGCACCTTGGCGTCGAGGTCGGGATCGCAGAAGCCGGTGCGGATCCTGTCGTTCTCGAGCCGCGAGCATTCGAAGTGGTTGTTGTAATAGGCCCCGGTGAACTGGCCGGAACCATATCCGCCGCCCGCGAACAACAGGTCGAAATCGCCGGCCTCGTTGGTGGCGTTGAAGGTGGCGCGATCGACGACCGTGGCGGTGACCGACATGCCGTATGTGCGCAACTGCTCGGCCACCACTTCCGCGGCAAGCTCCCACTCCGGCTCGACCAGCATCTCGATCGGCTCGGTGATCTGCGACAACACCGGGCGGGCGACGTCCGGGTCATACGAGAATGGCTTGTAGCCGTCGATATGGCCCGCCTGCCCGCTGCCGGCGACCTGCCAGTTGGCCACGCCAAGCCCGTCATAGATGTATTCGACGATGGCATCGCGATCGATGGCGTGGTTCATGGCGCGCCGGACCTCGGGATCGTGGAAGGGCGAGCCTTCGCGCACGTTCATCATCAACATGCGCATGTAGGTGCCCGGAACGACCTCGAGCTTGATGTCGCCGCCACGCAGCTGGTCGACGAAATCGGGCGTGACCGGGTGGATCATGTCGACCGATCCGGCCAGCAGTTCGGCCACCCGGGTGGATTCCTCGGGGATGCTGCGCCAGACGATCCGCTCGACCTTGGGCGTGCCCTGCCAGTAATCCTCGAACGCTTCCATCACCACACGCTGGTCCGGAACCCATTCGACGAACTTGAACGGACCCACGCCGATCGGCGGATGGGTGCGCGCTTCGTCCATGGACAGGTCCTCATAGGTGGCCTTGTGAAGGATTTCCTGCCCGGTGAAATGCATCCCCACCACGGCCGTCGACGGCGGGCCGAAGGGCACCTTCGTCGTCCAGCGCAGCGTGTAGCGGTCGACCACTTCGACGTTCTCGACATTGGCCATGTTGCCCATGCGTGCCCGCGGCGATTCCGTCGCCGGATCCCAGAGCCGCTGGAACGTGAAGGCCACGTCATCGGCGGTCAGCTCGTCGCCGTTGTGAAACAGAACGCCCTCGTGGATCTTCACCTCATAGGTGGTGTCATCCAGCTGGGTCACCGATTCCGCCAGCAGCGGCACGGGTTGCAGCCCCGGCGGCTCCTGGTAGAACAGCTTGTCACGCATCGCATGCGAGATGATCTGCGTGTACCTCTGGCGGTGCATCTGCGGGTCCATTGTGCCCGGATCCCATGCCCAGCCGATGGTCAGCGTGCCCGAGGGCTCGGCATTGGCCGATCCCGCCAGCAGCGACATCGCCGCGGCAGCCCCGACAAGGCCTGCTTGTACGGTTGCAATGGTTTTCATTATCGTTCCTCCCTTAGGTTCGTTGTGAACCACCCTCGGCCCCGCATCACGGCTCAAGCCGTGTCCTCCAGCGGGTGCAGACAGCGGTAGGTGGTGCCGCCCTCTTTGAACGGCGCCGGAACGCCCGCGCGGCAGTCGTCGGCAACGCGGGCGCATCGGTCGGCAAACGGGCAGGCGCGCAAGTCCCCGAACACCTGGATCGCCGATCCGGGGATCGGCTCGAACACGCCCTGATCTCCCAGGCGCGGCATCGAATTGAGGAGCGCGCCGCTGTAGGGATGGCGGGGGTTGTCGAACAGCGAAAAGACATCGGCCTCCTCCGCGACGATCCCGCCATAGAGCACCGCGACCCGGTCGGAGGTCTGCGCGACCACGCCCAGATCATGGGTAATCAGGATCACCCCGGCGCCGCGCGCCGCGCAGACCCCCAGCAACAGGTCGAGAACCTTTCGCTGGACTGTCACGTCGAGGGCCGATGTCACCTCGTCGGCGATGATCAGTTCGGGGTTCGCGATCAGCGCCGCGGCGATCACCGCGCGCTGGCGCATCCCGCCCGACAATTGGTGCGGATAGGCCTTCAGGGTGCGCACGGGATCGTTGATCTTCAGTTCCGCCAGCAGGTCGGCGGCCCTCTCCAGCCCGTCGCGCCTGCTCACATGGCCGTGCACGTTCAGCACCTCGACCAGTTGCGCGCCGATGGTCCGCACAGGGTCGAGCGCGGTCAGCGCATCCTGGAAGACATATCCGATCTGCGCGCCCCGGGCCTGGCGCAGCCGCGCCTTGGACGCGCCCACCAGTTCCTCGCCCTTGTAGCGCACGCTGCCCGCGATCTTCGCGGTGGGCGGCAACAGCCCGATGATGGCACGCGCCGTCGCCGACTTGCCGGCACCGGACTCGCCCACCACGCCGAAGACTTCGCCCTTGGCCACCGAAAAACTGACCGAGGACACCGCTGTGACCGCACCGAAACGCACCGACAGGTCGCTTACCTCGATCAGCGGCGCGCCGGCATGCTGCGGGGTCAGGCCGGGACGTTGCGTCTCGGTCCCGGCAGGATCCGAGCGCTGGGTGCCGTCAAGCGCAAGCATGGCGTTCCCTTGCAATGACAAAGTTCCATTTATTGCAATTCAATTTCCTGGCTCCCCCACCATTCGGGCTTTTTATGGCCCCAAAATCGCAAATTTCCCGAGTCCGTCCCATTGGTGCGCATTCATCCCCTCGTGTCAATCCATAATATGGAAGTTTGCTTCCCCGTGCGAAACCACTTCCCGCCCGGACGCGTTCCGCGCGCAGAAAAGCGCCGCGCCGTCGTCGTGCCAGATCCCCAGCGTCAAGGCCTCGCCGGGAAAGACCGGCGCGCTCAGCCGCGCGCGCAATCCCGAAAGGCCCGGCCGGCCGGCGATCCGCGATCTGCGGTCGAGCGCATGCCCGACCATGCCCAGCGTCGAGAGCCCGTGCAGGATCGGTCTGTCGAACCCGGCCCGGCGGGCCACCGCGGGATCGGCATGCAGGGGATTCATGTCGCCCGACAACCGGTAGATCAGGGCCTGTTGTGGCGCGGTCTGCAAGGTGATCTCGGCATCCGGTGCACGGTCCGGCGCCGCCCAGCCGGGGCGGTCGGGCGCGGGGTCGTGGCGGCCATCCACCGCGAACCCCCCGTCGCCTCGGCAGAACGCGACCTGTTCGTATTCGGCCAGCAGCTCGCCGGTGCCGGTTGCGCGGATCTCGCGCAGCAGGGTCACCAGCGCCCCGCGCCCTGCCCCCTTGTCGGTGACGCGCAGCACCCGGTGGCGCCCTTCGACCTGCGCTTCGGGCGGCAGCGGCGCATGAAGCCTCAGGGCGCTTTCGCCCACCACCACGCGGGAATAGTCGATGCCCGTCGCCGGATCGGCGAGCCAGGCCGCCGGGCGCGCCAGCGTCATCGGCATCGTGCAGACAACATCGGGCGGATCGTCGGCCACAAAGCGCAGCGCATCGGGATCGAGCGGATCAGCACCGAGGTTGAGCCCGAGCGCGTAGAGGCGGCAATCGCGCGCGTCGTAGCGCTGCCGCACCGGGGCGAAGCGCCAAGCCTTGAGGGTGTCATAGTCGATCATCGCTCCTCCGCGCCCCCTCAGCGGAACCCGCCTCCGCCGCTGACATAGACCGTATCCGCGGTCATGAACTCGCAAGCGTCCGAACACAGGAACACGACGAGCTCGGCAATCTCGTCCGCCGTCGCCATCCGCTTCATCGGAATCCCCGCGAGGATCCGGGCCTGCATCTCCTCCGAGGTGCCCGATGCCTGCAGGAACGGCGTCTCGACGCTCGCCGGCGAGACCGACAGCGCGCGGATGCCGCGATCCGCGAACTCCCGCGCGACGCCAAGGGTCATTGTCACCACGGCGCCTTTGGCCGCCGCGTAATGCACCGACCCGCCGGGCCCGCCGCGCTTGTGCGCCATGCTGCCCATGTTCACGATCACGCCGCCGCCGTGTTCGAGCATGTGCGGCAGCACTTCCTGCATGCCCCAGAAGGTGCCCTTGACGTTCAGGTCGAAACTGCGCTCGAACAGCTCGTCGTCGATCTCCAGAAAGGTGCAGCGCCGCAGCGCCGATCCGGCCGAATTGAACAGCGCGTGGATCCGTCCGAACCGCGCCACCGCCCCCTCGATCAGCCCCCTGACCTCGGACCGGCGGGTCACGTCGGTCTTGATGAAATGCGCGGCACTACCTTCGGCTTCGACCAGACGGCAGGTTTCCTCGCCTGCCGCCGCGTCGATATCTCCGACAACGACCTGCGCGCCCTCGCGCGCGAAGATCACAGCGGCGGCACGACCGATACCGCTGCCGGCGCCGGTGATGACGATCGTCTTGCCTTTGAAGTAGTCGGGGGTTCTTGCCATGGGTCGGGCCTCGTCTTCAGGGTTTTCTTGGGGTCAATCGGCGAAGGGGTCGCGCACGGCGCGGGCATAGTCGATCAGCACGTTCTTGGTTTGCAGGTATTGTTCCAGCGCCTCGATCCCGCGTTCACGGCCGAACCCTGAATCGCGGTAGCCGCCGAAAGGCGCCATAGCCTGCGCCATGCGATAGGTATTGACCCAGACGGTGCCGGCATGGATCGCGTCGATCATCCGCAGGGCGCGTGGCAGGTTCTCGGTCCAGACCCCGGACGCCAGACCATAGCGGGTGTCGTTCGCGATCGCGACGGCCTCCTCCTCGGTATCGAAGGGAATGACCGAAAGAACCGGGCCGAAGATTTCCTCGCGGGCAAGCTCCATATCGTTGCGGACATCAGCGAAGACCGTCGGTTCGATGAAGAAACCGCGCCCCAGCCCGTCGCCCGTGGCCGCCTTGCCGCCGGTTACCAGCCGGGCACCGGCCGACACCCCGGCCTCGATGCTGGCGATGATCCGTTCGAATTGCGGCGCGTTCGCCGCGGTGCCCATCTGGGTGCGCTTGTCGAGCGGGTCGCCCAGACGGATCCGCCGGGCCCGTTCGGCGAGCCGGGCAACGACCTCGTCATGGACGTCGCGCTGCACCAGAAGCCGCGACCCGGCGATGCAGGTCTGCCCGGTCGCCGAGAAGATGCCCACCAGCGCCCCCGGCACCGCCCGGTCCAGATCGGCATCGTCGAAAATGATGTTGGGCGACTTGCCGCCAAGCTCCAGCGTGACCGGCACGAGGCGCGCGCCGGCGTCCGCGGCGATCTGCGCGCCGACGCCGGGGCTGCCGGTGAAGCTCACCCTGTCGACCCGGCCCGAGCGCAGCAAAGCCTGCCCGACCCGGTAATCGCCCGTCACCACGTTGAAAACCCCCGGCGGGAAACCCGCCTCGCGCAGGAAGCCCGCGAATTCCAGCGTCGTGGCCGAGGCATGTTCGGACGGTTTGACCACCACGCAATTGCCGGCCGCCAGCGCCGGGGCCAGCTTGTTGGACAGCAGGCCCATCGGCGAGTTCCACGCCGTGATCAGCACGCAGACCCCCATCGGTTCACGCCGGGTGAAATCGAAGGCCTCACGGCTGTCGATCGGGATCGTCGCACCCTGGATCTTGTCGGCCAGCCCGGCGAAGTAGCGATAGGCCCGCGCCGCGCTGCGCATCTGACCGGAGGTTTCCCGGATCGCCTTGCCGTTGTCGGTGGTTTCCATGATGGCCATGCGATCGGCATTGGCCTCCATGATCTCGGCCAGCCGCAGCATCAGCTTGCAGCGTTCATATCCGGTGGTCTGCCGCCAGCCGCCTTCATAGGCCGCCCGGGCGGCGGCGATGGCATCGGCGACCTGCGCATCGCTGGCCTGCGGGATGCGCGCCCAGGTTTCCTGAGTATAGGGATTGACGGCGGGGAAGTCCTCCTGCCCCGGCGCCCGCACCCTTTCGTTGTTGATGAACAGATCAAAGCGCTCGGTCATGGTGCCCCCTTCGCCATACCCGCCACCCGGTTCCGCGGCGGCGGCGGGCGGCATTTGCCTGAAAAAATCCCGTTGATAGGTAGAAATCGGAAAGCATCTCGTTGATTGACCCGATCCTGACCCATATATTGGAAGGTAAGTTGTGCGTAAACTACCCGATGCCGCCGCAAGCGGCAAGAGAAATTCAATAATTAGGTGAGAAGTACCATAATGGCGCAGTCGGTGGAAAGTAATACCCATAATATGGAAGAAAATAATGGCGCGCCGCGGACGGGCTGGGAGCGCTACGTCGCCGATGCCGCGCCGCAGGGCGCGCTTGGCACCGTGCGCATCGCCGCGCTTCTGCGGATCGTCGCCGCGCATAACGCCGCCGGCATGAAGCTGAACGAGATCGCGCGCCTCGCGGGGCTCGAGCAATCCACGGCCCACCGCATCGTCACCGCGCTTCACAGCGTCGGATTCCTGGCCCGCGAAGAGAATGGCCGCCGCTATCATCTCGGGCCGCTGCTGTTCGAGTTGTTCACCACCGCCTTTCCGCATTTCAACCCGGTCGAGATCTGCGAACCGGCGATGACGGCGCTGGCCAGCCGCATGGGCGACACCGTTTATCTCAGTGTGCGCAACGGGCTCGACAGCCTCTGCGTCGCCCGGCGCGAGGGCAGCTTTCCGATCCGCACCTGCACCGTCGAGGTCGGCCAGCGCCGACCGCTCGGCGTCGGCGCAGGCAGCCTCGCCATTCTCTCGGCCCTGCCGGACACCGAGGCACGACTGATCATCGAACAATGCGCGCCGCGCTATCCGGATTTCGGCATGACCGCGCAGAACGTCATCGACGGAATCGCGCGAATGCGGGAAAACGGGCATATCTATCAGGAAGCCGTCACCTCGTCCGACGTCATGGCGGTATCGCTGCCGATCACCGGGCGCACCGGCCATCCCTATGGCGCCCTCAGCATCACCGCCACCGCAAGCCGCATGACCCCGGAACACGCCCGCGAAACCATTGACGCGATGCACAAGGAAATCGCGGCGATTCAGGATCGGATCAGCGATCTCGGGTATGTCTGAACAGGCGCCGGGCGTATCCTAGAGCGGCCCGGCCTGACGCAGAACCGCAGGCCGCATCGCGGCGAAGGCAAGCATGAAGATCAGAACCGCTGCCGTCACCGACAGCGGCAGGCCAAAGACATCCACCGCACCGCCGATGAACAACGCGCCGATCGCCGGGCTCGACCGCGCGATCAGCCCGTGCACGCTCAGGGCCCGGCCACGCATCTCGTCGGGGGTGCGCAATTGCACGAAGGTCTGGGTCAGGATCATTCCGCGGGCCATGAACAACCCGACCGCAAAAATGAAGGCCACCGCGGCCCAGGGCGCAACGACCCATCCGAACCCCAGCCCCGCCAACGCCGCGACCGCCCATGCGCCTGTCGCCCCACGCATCATCGCCCCGTCGGAGCGGCCCCGCCCCAACGTCAACCCCGCGAGCACCGCGCCGGCCGCCATGCTCGATGTCAGAAGCGCCAGCCCGGTCACGGTATCGGCAAAACTGCGGGCGGCGAAGGCGGGGAGCAGTTCCGACATCGACCGCACGAGCACACCGCCCAGAAGGTTGGTTGCCAGCACCAGGCGCAGAGCCCGTTCGGACAGCAGAAACCGGAACCCGTCCGCGATCTGGGCCAGAACCCCGCCCGGAAGCGGGCGGTGCTCCCGCGGCAGAAGCGTGATCCAGCCCATGACCAGAACGTAGACCACGGTCACGACGGCATTGCCGAAGAACACCCAGGCGACGTCGAGATGAACGATCATCGTCGCCGCCACCGCCGGCCCGACCAGCCGGGCCAGGTTCGACTTGATCGAGTTGATGGCCACCGCCGGCCCGACGTCGGCGCGCGGCACCAGTTCCTGCACCAGCGCCAGCCGCGCCGGCTGGGCCAGCGACGTGACAATGCCGCTCAACCCGATCAGCCCGATCAGAAGGCCTAGCCCGATCATCTCCTGCCAGATCAGGACCGCAAGCACCGCCGACAGGATCGCCGTCGCCGTCTGGAACACGCGGTTGACCGTCAGCCGGGGCCAGCGGTCGGCCAGAACCCCGGCGAAAGGGCCGATCACCACCACCGGCGCCAGATCGGCCATCGCCAGCACGCCCAGCCAGAAGCCCGATTCCGTCCATTCCCAGACCAGCCAGCCGGCGGCGATCCGCTGGCCCCACGACCCTGTCAACGACAGGAAATTCGCCGCCGAGTAGCGCGCGAAGGAGCCGCGGGTCAGAAGCCGGATGGTCGGATGATCGCGCCAACGGTCTCCGCTGTTGCCCGCATCGGTCTCAGACATGCGCGCACCCCGGCCGCAAAACGGCGTTTTGGCCTTGGCGGGGCAACACGGCGAACAATGGGACCACCCTCCTCGGGCACATGGTATTTCCTCCGGCATCCGGCGTGGCGCCTGCCGCTGCGCCCGACCATCGCAGCGGAAAGCTGTCTTGACGTATCGTGAATACGATTGTATCCGAATGGATGCAATGTCAAGCCACCTGCCAGGAACGACCCGCCAGAAGCCACGAGGATTGAGCACCCGCACCCGATGACCCAAGAGCCCGAAGACCAAGGCAACCAGTCGCATTGGCAAAGCGCCTATGAGCGGCTGATCGACGAGATCCGGCTCGGCAACTTCCTGCCGGGCGCGCGCCTTCGCGAAACCGACCTCGCCGCGCGGCTGGGCATTTCACGCACCCCCGTGCGCGAGGCCATCCGCAGGCTGGAAGCCGACGGCCTTGTCGAACACCAGCCGCGCCAGGGTGCCACCCTGCGCCGGCTCGGCCACGCGGAGGTGACCGAGTTGTACGAGATGCGGGTCGTTCTCGAATCCACCGCCGCCCGCCTGGCGGCGCGTGCCGCGTCGGATCTGGAACTCGCCGAGCTTGACGAGATCAACGACGAGATGACCGCCGCAACCGATCCGGTGCTGATCGCCCGGGCGAACCGGCAGTTTCACGCGACTCTTCTGAATGCCGCGAAGAACCGGTTCCTGCGGCGGGCCATGACCGGGTTGCGGCGCACCGCGCTGGTGCTCGGACGCTCGACGCTGCTCGATCCCGACCGGATCGCCGCCGCGGCGGCAGAACACGCGACCCTGCTCGCGGCGCTGCACCGGCGCGACGAACCGGCCGCCGAAGCCGCCATGCGCGCGCATATCGAGGCCGCCCACCGCAGCCGGTTGCGCCAGTTGCGCGAAACCGGGCTGACGGATGATGTCGAGGGCTGGGGCATCGAGAATGACTGACTACGATGTTGTCATCGCCGGCGGCGGCAATGCCGCGCTGTGCGCCGCGATCGAGGCCGCCGAACTCGGTGCCCGGGTGATCATCCTCGAAGCCGCGCCAAAACACATGCGCGGCGGCAATTCGCGCCACACCCGCAATTTCCGCTGCATGCATTCGGGGCCGTTGTCTGTGCTGTCCGACAGCTACGACGAGGACGAGTATTTCGACGACCTGCTGCTCGTGACCGGCGGCGCGACCGACCCGGAGCTGGCGCGGCTTGCCATCCGCGAAAGCGAAGCCTGCCTGCCCTGGATGGAAAGCCAGGGCGTGATCTTTCAGCCTTCGCTGTCCGGCACGCTGTCGCTGGGCCGCACCAACGCGTTCTTCCTCGGCGGCGGCAAGGCGCTGGTCAACGCCTATTACGCCCGGGCCGAGGATCTGGGCGTCGCGATCCGCTACGACACCCCTGTCACCCACGTGCACATCGAGGATGGCCGCTTTCGCTGGCTCGAACTGGCCGACGGCAGCCGCGTCACGGGCCGCGCCGCGGTGCTGGCCTCGGGCGGCTTTCAGGCCGATCTCGACTGGCTGACCCGCGCCTGGGGGCCCGCGGCTGCGAATTTCCTGATCCGCGGCACGCCCTACAACCGCGGCGTGGTGCTGCGCGACATGCTCGACCAGGGCGCGCGATCGGTCGGCGACCCGACCCAGTGCCATTGCGTCGCGATCGACGGGCGCGCGCCGAAATTCGATGGCGGCATCGTCACCCGGCTCGACTGCGTGCCCTATGCGCTGGTGGTCAACCGAGACGGCGAGCGGTTCTACGACGAGGGCGAGGACGTCTGGCCCAAACGCTATGCGATCTGGGGGCGGCTGGTGGCCGCCCAGCCCGACCAGGTCGCCTATGCGGTGATCGATTCCAAGGCGCGCGGGCTGTTCATGCCGACGGTGTTTCCCCCGGTCGAGGCCGACACGCTCGAAGGTCTGGCACAGGCCATGGGCCTGCCGGGCGACGCGCTGAGCCGGACGGTCGACCGCTACAACGCCGCCTGCGGCACCGGCACGTTCCGGCCGGGCGAGCTTGACGGGCTCGCAACCAGCGGGCTGGAGCCGCCGAAGACCAACTGGGCCCGCCCGCTCGATACCCCGCCCTATTTCGGCTATGTCCTGCGCCCCGGCGTGACCTTCACCTATCTCGGCCTCAAGGTCTCGCAGAGCGCGCGGGTCGAAGGCAGCGCGGGCGCGCTGGAGAATGTCTGGGCCGCTGGCGAGATCATGGCCGGTTCGATCCTTGGCCAGGGCTATCTCGCCGGGTTCGGCATGACCATCGGCACCGTTTTCGGCCGCATCGCGGGCAAGGAGGCCGCGGCCCATGCCCTATGACACCAAACCCGTCCCGCCGCCTGACCTGCATCGCGAAGCCGCGCGCCAGCTTCAGATCTGCAACGCCTGCCGCTATTGCGAAGGCTATTGCGATGTCTTTCCCGAATTGTTCGCCCTGCCCGAGGTCGGCAGCGGCGACGCCGTCCGGCTCGCCAATATCTGCCACAATTGTCGCGGCTGCCACTACGCCTGCCAATACGCGCCGCCGCATGAATTCGCTTTGAACTTGCCCGGCGTGCTGGCCGATCTGCGGCAGGACAGTTGGGAACGCCACGCCCGCCCGGCAGCCCTGGCCCGCGTTTTCCACCGGAACGGACTCGCGGTGGCGGCCGCCCTTGTCGCCGGCTTTGCCGCGCTGATCGGCGCGCTGACCGCGCTTCGTCCCGAATCCGGCACCGGCTTCTATGCCTGGCTGTCGCACGGCGCGATGGTCGCGATCTTCCTGCCCGCCTTCCTGGCGCCGCTGGCGGTTCTGGCGCTGGGCCTGCGCGACTTCTGGCGCGAGATCGGTGGCGGCCGCCCGACACTGGCGGACTGGCGGCGGATGCTGGCCTCGGTTGCCAGTTTGAGCAACCTGTCCGGCGGCGCCGGGCAGGGCTGCAATTTCGAACGCGAAGAGCGCTATTCCCAGGCCCGCCGCCATGCCCACCAAGCCACCCTCTGGGGCTTCGTGATGTGTTTCGGCGCGACATCGGCGGGAACGCTGATGCATTACGGCTTCGGGCTCGAAGCCCCCTACGGCCTGCTCAGTCCGCCGAAACTTTTGGGCGTGCCGGGGGGGATCCTGCTCTGCCTCGGCACCGCCGCGCTGGCATGGCTGCGCCTGCAGGCCGAGCGGCAACTCGGCGCGCGCGGCGTCTGGGGCGGCGAGATGGCTTTCGTGCTCTTGCTGTTTCTGGTCTCGGCCTCAGGGCTGGCGCTCTACGCAGCGAGCGGAACAGGCGCGGTTCCCGCGCTTCTGGCGCTTCACTTGGGCGCGGTGCTGACCTTCTTCCTGCTCACGCCCTACACGAAGATGGTGCACGGCTTCTATCGCATGGCCGCGCTGCTCGCCCGGCGCGTCTAGGCGGGGGCCGGTCTGGGCCGACCCCGACGCGGTCCCCCTCAATACTGTCTTGGATCGTGATCAGGTCATTCCCGTCGCAAACCGGGGTTCCCCGGCCGATGTTCTGCTTGAACGCGATCCTCGAAGGGATCGTGCGCGTCGCACAAAGGTCTCTCGTTCTGGAGCGTGTTGATCCCCGAAAGCCTGACCCCTTCGCCTTCGGACTTCTTCGTACATCGTGGCGCTTGCACCGCTCCGGCTGCCGTTCGTCCTTCTGCAGCGTGACGCCGAAGGGAGATTGCGCCGTCATGGCCGTTGTTGCAGGCTCCGAAACATGAAAAAAATTATTGCCCTCTGGTCCGGCGACCTTGCCCTCGATGAAGCCTTCTGGACATGGACGATCACGGTGGGTTTGCTGGTCAACATCGTCACCACCCTCCTGTTCCTGATGCTGATCATCCAGGACCAGCCGCTGGTCGCGGTGCTGATCGGCTACGGTCTCTCGGTGCCCTACAACATCCTCGCAACCGTCGGGGTCTGGCGTTCGGCCGATCGCTACGACGGGCCGCCGCGCCATGCGGATCTGGCACGTATCGTGACCGTGATCCTGATGGCGGGCCTGACGCTTCTTTGAGACCTGCGCCGTATCGCAGCCCGAAGGTCGTCCCAGGGTGGCGTCGGGTACTCAGGGACCTGGCGCATCGGCAGTCGCCACCTCCTCCTGCGCGCCCATCCCGCGCAACAGGCTTCGCAGGGCATCCGACCCGGCAATCATCCGCTTCATCCCAGGCGACCCGAGCAGCATGACGGTTTCGTCATGGCCGGGATCCTTGCGCAGCGTGGCAAGGATGACAGGCACCTCGTCGAGCGTTTCCGTAGGTTTGGCGACCACCGCCGGGCGATGACGATAGTCGATCGGCGCGACATCGGTCCCGAGAACCACGAAATCCCGCAGGAAGGCGCTCACGTTCACCAACAGACGCGGCTCGCCTTGCTCATCCTGCCAAACGATCCACTTGTTCCGCGGCGCGGCCAGTTTGTGGATAAGGGATCGTCCTGCCCGCGGTCGAGTGCGGGAAAAACCGGGCGATCCCCATCGAAGGGCAGTTGCACGACGCTGCCCGGGTCGAGAGGTTTGCCCTGATCCTGCACCACGAGGTCGTCGAGCGCGAGGAAATTGATCGCCCCGATCGCTTCCACGCGCCCCACCTCGCTGTCGTCTTGCACGGCGTGGCGGCGCAGGATGTTGCGCAACTCGCGTTCACGGAACCGGGGCACGCTTTCGGTGCCGACCCATGTGTCAAGCAGCAGGGCCGTGGGCATTGTGATAGGCCAGAGCAAGATGCGGTAGATCCACGGGACCGGCGCGAAGATCGCGACCGCCCGCATGGCATTACGCAAAAAACAGGCCTGCGGACCGATCTCGCCCAGCGCGGTGATGACGACTGTGGAAAAGAAGAAGGCCAGCGCGCCGCCATCGCCGAAACCGCCAGCATGGTCAGAGGCACGTTGATGGTGACATTACCTGTCATGATCTCACGAGCAGGAACGGCGGTGCAAAAGTCGGCCACGTTAGCGGCGGGATGAGCCTGCTGCGGGCGGCATAGAAGTCGTCCACCTTTACCCATTCCGGTGGCAAGGAGGGTGGGAGGATTTTCACCGTGGACTTTTTCCGTAAAGTGCGACTGGCCTGTGCCGAGGGGATGAGCCAGCGCGAGGCGGCGCGGCATTTCAACATCTCGCGCGACAGCGTGGCCAGGATGATGGCGTTCCCGGTTCCGCCCGGATATCGGCCGGCGGCCCCAGTGAAGCGGCCGAAGCTGAATTTCACCGGGAAAATTGACGGCTGGCTGGAAGGTGATCGGGAGGTTCATCGCAAGCAGCGCCACAGGGCGAAGCGGGGGGTCGCGCGGCTGCGCGACGAGCACGGGTTCACCGGCGGCTACACGATCGCGAGGATACCAGCGCGACCGGGAAGACGGCTATCGGCTGGGCGGGATGGACGTTCAGACCGCGATGCTGCGCCAGGTCCGAGATGCGATAGACAGCATCGAGGCCGGCCTGATCCAGCCCACCGCCAAGCCGGAAACTCGCAAGCCGCTGCCCGCCGCTGCGCCGCCCGAGACGCGCAAGGAACCCGCCAAGGGCGTGCCGAGCGCCGCCCGGCGCATGATCGAGGTGCTCGATACCGACCCGCCGATCAGGATGTCGTGGCCGGTGCTGTGCGGCTATCTCGGGATCAAGGCGCGCGGCGGGAATTCCAACGCCGCTCGAAAGTGGCCCAGGAACCACGGCAAGGTGATCGAGTCCAACAATCTGGTGCAGATCGCGGCCCCATCATCGCAGGCGCCGACGCCGCGCGAGCGATACCTGACCGTGGACGAGATCCACCGCCTGCTCGGGGCCGCCAGCGCGCCGCACTTCAAGTTGGCGCTCCAGCTACTTCTTGGCACTGCGGGCCGCGTTGGTGCCGTGCTCGAGCTCACGTGGGACCGGATCGACTTCGAGCGCGGTGTGATCAACCTGCGCAAGCCGAGCGCGGCGACCCGCAAGGGCCGGTCGATCGTGCCGATGAACGGCGGATTGAGGGCGTCCCTCGCCACGGCCAAGGAGGCAGTGCTGAGCGACTACGTTGTGGGGTATTCGGGGAAGAAGGTCGGTTCGACCCGCAAGGGCTTCGACAACGCGGTTCAGCGCGCCGGCCTGTCGGATGTCACCATTCACACGCTGCGCCATAGGGCAGCGGTGCATCTGGACTCGAACAGTGTTCCGATCGAGAAGGTTGCCCAATATCTCGGGCATTCGAATGCCGCGATCACCTATCAGACCCACGCGCCCTATGCGCCCGAACACCTGACGGAGGCCGCGGATATCCTTGATTTTTTGAGGATCAGCGGAGTCTCGTAGGTTCAACGAACCGGGGACCACTTCGCAAACTGGCGGTCCTGAAAGAATAGGTCAACGTGAAACAAGGGGTGACGTGGTGGGTGATGAGGGACTCGAACCCCCGACATCTTCGGTGTAAACGAAGCGCTCTACCAACTGAGCTAATCACCCGTGGACGCGGTGTTACCCCCGGCCCCGCACGAGATCAAGCCTCCAGCCGGGTCATCACCCCGTCGCGGATGTGCCAGACGATGCCCTGCCCGCCCGGCAGGCGCGAAACCCCCGCGATATCGAGGCCGAGCACCTGCCCGCGCAGCACCGCCGACACCATGCCATGCGCGACGATCACCGTCGGGCGCGCTGGTCGGCAAGCCAGCCGGCAATGCGCGCGTTGAAGGCCTCCCAGGTCTCTCCGCCGGGGGCATGAAAGTGCCAGGGCAGCGGCCCTTTGCGCGCCATGACGTGCGGCCAACCGGCCCACAGCTCGGCGTCGGTCCTGCCTTCGAAATCGCCAAGCCCGATCTCGCGCAGCCGGTCGTCCACCACCGGCGTGCGGTCGTCCACCACCGGCGTGGCGATGCCGTCGAGCGCGATCGCGGCGGTGGTGCGGGCCCGGCCTTGCGGGGAAACCTGGAAGCTGGTCCCCGGCGCAAGGCACCGGCCCGCAGGATCGTGTTCTGGTCGGCGGCCTGCCGGCGACCACGCGCGGTCAGCGGGCTGTCGCGCCCGCCCTGCTTGCGGCCTTCGGCGTTCCACACGGTCTCACCGTGGCGCAGGATCCAGAGTTCGGGGTAAGGCATCGGCCGAAAATGAAAACGCGCCGGACAGGACCAGCGCGGTTAAAATGGTGGGTGATGAGGGATTTGAACCCCCGACATCTTCGATGTGAACGAAGCGCTCTACCACTGAGCTAATCACCCGACGCCCGGGGCTTTTAGCCCTACTCCGCTGCCTCTGCAAGAGGGTCTTTGCCGGTGGGCGCGGGCTTTTTGCGGCGCAGTTTGCAGACCACCAGATCGCCGTCGGGAAGGGTTTTCCGGCGTTGCACCTTGAGCGTGCCGAAGGGCTGGATCTTGACGCCCTCGCCTTGGGTGATCGCCGCGCCGAGTTCTTCCAGCACCGCGTCCATGACAATCCGCGCATCGCTGCCCTTGACCCCGGCAGCGCGTTTCCTGACCCGTTCGAACAGCGCCTTCTTGGTCATCAGCGAAAGCGCCACGGGGGCCGCGTCACGCTCTGGCGCGCCGATTGGCGCGGTGTCGGCAACAGCTTTCGGCGCAGCCACCGGCGCGGATGCGCCCGGCGTCGCCGTGGCTGGCTTTTTCGCGGTGGTTGTCTTTTTCGCTGTCGCCGTGGTGGCGCGGACGGAAGCTCTGGCAGCCGTCGGCTTCTTTGTTGTCATGATACCGCCTCAATGCACTTTGTTTGTGGAAATGTTTCTCCAACGGCGACAGTAGCCGAAAAAGTGCAATGAATCCAGCCCTGCAACCGAGGTGCGGCATCGTTGCAAAAAAGCAGGCGCGCCCTCGCGGGGGCGCGCCTTGTTGGTGCCGGCAAGGCCGGTTTCGCGTCAGTGCGCGACCTGCCCCGGCTTTTCGCTCTCGCCCTTGAGCGCCGCCGCGGCGGCCTCTTCGGCGGCCTCGTCCCACTCCACCGGCTCGGGGGTTCGCACCAGGGCGCGGGCCAGCACGTCGCGCACATGCGCGACCGGGATGATCTCGAGCCCCTGCTTGACGTTGTCGGGGATCTCGGCGAGATCCTTTTCGTTTTCCGCCGGGATCAGCACCGTCTTGATCCCGCCGCGCAGCGCCGCAAGCAGCTTCTCCTTGAGCCCCCCGATCGGCAGGACGTGACCGCGCAGGGTCACTTCGCCGGTCATTGCGATATCCTTGCGCACCGGGATCTGCGTCAGCACCGAGACGATGGAGGTGACCATGGCGACACCGGCACTCGGCCCGTCCTTGGGCGTGGCGCCCTCGGGCACGTGAACGTGGATATCCCATTTCTCGAACTTCGGCGGCTTCACCCCGATCGCGGGCGCAATCGAGCGCACGAAGGAACTGGCGGCGTCGATGCTTTCCTTCATCACGTCGCCGAGCTTGCCGGTGGTCTTCATCCGGCCCTTGCCCGGCAGGCGCAGCGCCTCGATCGACAGCAGATCGCCGCCGACGCTGGTCCAGGCCAGCCCGGTGACAACGCCGATCTGGTCTTCCTGCTCGGCCAGCCCGTAGCGGAACTTGCGCACCCCGAGGAAGTCTTCGAGGTTGTCGGGCGTGACCTCGACCGATTTCACATCGCCGCGCACGATCAGCGTCACCGCCTTGCGGGCGCATTTGGCGATATCGCGCTCGAGGTTCCGCACCCCGGCTTCGCGGGTGTAGTAGCGGATGATGTCGGTGAGGGCTGCGTCGGTCATGACGAACTCGCCCTTCCTGAGCCCGTGGTTCCTGATCTGCTTGTCGATCAGGTGCTGGCGGGCAATCTCGCGCTTCTCGTCCTCGGTGTAGCCCGCGAGCGGGATGATCTCCATCCGGTCAAGCAACGGCGACGGCATGTTGTAGCTGTTGGCCGTGGTCAGGAACATCACGTTCGAGAGGTCATATTCGACCTCGAGGTAATGATCGACGAAGGTGCCGTTTTGTTCGGGATCGAGCACCTCGAGCATCGCGCTGGCCGGATCGCCCCGGAAATCATGCCCCATCTTGTCGATTTCATCGAGCAATATCAGCGGGTTGGTGGTTTTCGCCTTCTTCAGCGCCTGGATGATCTTGCCCGGCATCGAGCCGATGTAGGTGCGCCGGTGGCCGCGGATCTCGGACTCGTCACGCACCCCGCCAAGCGAGATCCGGATGAACTCGCGCCCGGTCGCCCGCGCGACCGACTTGCCCAGCGAGGTCTTGCCCACGCCGGGCGGGCCGACGAGGCAGAGGATCGGGCCTTTCAGCTTGCGCGACCGCTGCTGCACCGCGAGGTATTCGACGATCCGCTCCTTGACCTTCTCAAGCCCGTAGTGGTCGGCGTCGAGCACCTTTTCGGCGTTGCCGAGGTTCTTCTTCACGCGCGATTTGACGCCCCACGGAATGCTCAGCATCCAGTCGAGATAATTGCGCACCACGGTGGCCTCGGCGCTCATCGGGCTCATGTTCTTGAGCTTCTTGATCTCGCCATCGGCCTTGTCGCGCGCCTCCTTCGAGAGCTTGGTCTTGGCGATGCGCTCTTCCAGCTCGGCAACTTCGTTCTGGCCCTCGCCATCCTCGCCAAGCTCGCGCTGGATCGCCTTCATCTGTTCGTTGAGATAATATTCGCGCTGGGTCCGCTCCATCTGGCTCTTGACCCGCGTCTTGATCTTCTTCTCGACCTGCAGAACGCTCATTTCGCCCTGCATCAAGCCATAGATCTTTTCCAGCCGCTGATCGAGCGCGAGCATTTCCAGAAGCTCCTGCTTCTGCGCCACCTCGACACCGAGATGACCGGCCACCAGATCGGCCAGCTTGGCGGGCTCGACGGTTTCCGAAACCGCGGCAAGTGCCTCCTCGGGGATGTTCTTCTTGACCTTGGCATAGCGGTCGAACTCTTCATGCACCGACCGCGTCAGTGCCTCGACCGTCGCCTCGTCACCGGTGGTTTCCTCCAGCCGCTCGGCCTCGGCCTCGAAGAATGCCTCGTTCTCGATATACCGGGTGATCTTCACCCGCGCCTGGCCCTCGACCAGCACCTTCACCGTGCCATCTGGCAGCTTGAGCAACTGCAGCACGTTGGCCAGCACGCCGACGCGGTAGATCGCATCGGTGCCCGGCTCGTCGAGCGAGGGATCGATCTGGCTGGCGAGAAGGATCTGCCGGTCTTCGCCCATCACCGCTTCAAGCGCCTTCACGCTCTTTTCGCGGCCAACGAAGAGCGGCACGATCATGTGCGGAAACACCACGATATCGCGCAGCGGCAGGACCGGGTGGGATTGGTTGAGTTGCTCGGTCATTTTTTTTCCTTGTGTTCGGCAGACGAACCCGCCCCGCGTATCGGCAACGAGGCCCGCCTCCTGTTCGCTGGCTGATAAGGTGGGGCGTAGCCCCGCCGGTTTCAACCGCGCCGGTGGTTTGTTCCATACTGCCCGCCCGCGCGCGCCCCGGCAAGGGCGCCGGCAGGCGAAACCGCTTCGAATTGGAGATGGTCACAGGGGGACATGGGCACGGGATTTCAGGATCCCCCGGCAAGCGGCACCGATCACAACCGCTCGATATCCCCCTCGGCGCGCAGGGCGTGAAATTCGGCCTCGAAGGTGGCGAATTCCCCTGCCGCGATCGCCGCGCGCATGCCTGCCATCAGGTCTTGGTAATACTGCAGGTTGTGCCAGGTCAGCAGCATCGAGGATATGATCTCGCCCGACCGAAAGACGTGATGCAGGTAGGCGCGGCTGTAGCTGCGGCACGCCGGGCAGGCGCATTCCTCGTCGAGCGGGCGCGGATCGTCGGCGTGGCGCGCGTTCTTGATCGCCACCGGCCCGCGCCGGGTCCAGGCCTGGCCGGTGCGCCCCGATCTCGTGGGCAGCACGCAGTCCATCATGTCGACCCCGCGCTTCACCGCACCGACGATATCGTCGGGCTTGCCCACGCCCATCAGGTAGCGCGGGCGATCCTCGGGCAGCATGTCGGGCGCAACGTCGAGCACGCCGAACATGGCCTCCTGCCCCTCGCCCACCGCCAGCCCGCCGATGGCGTAGCCGTCAAAGCCGATTTCCTTCAGTTTCTCGGCGCTTTCGGCGCGAAGTTCAGGCGTTACACCACCTTGCTGAATGCCGAACAGCGCGTGCCCCGGCCGGTCGCCGAAGGCCGCCTTCGAGCGTTCCGCCCAGCGCATCGAAAGCCGCATCGAGCGGGCCACCACCGCCTCGTCGGCCGGCAGCGCGGGGCATTCGTCGAAACACATCACGATGTCGGAGCCGAGCAACTTCTGGATCTCCATCGACCGTTCCGGCGTGAGACTGTGGCGGCTGCCGTCGACATGGCTTCGGAAGGTCACCCCCTCCTCGGTCAGCTTGCGCAACTCGGCAAGGCTCATCACCTGGAAGCCGCCCGAGTCGGTCAGGATCGGACCCGACCAGTTCATGAACCGGTGCAAGCCGCCGAGCCGGTCGATCCGCTCCGCGCCGGGGCGCAGCATCAAATGGTAAGTGTTGCCGAGCAGGATGTCGGCCCCCGTGGCCGCAACGCTCTCGGGCATCATCGCCTTCACCGTGGCCGCCGTGCCCACCGGCATGAAGGCAGGCGTGCGAATCTGCCCGCGCGGGGTCGAAATCACCCCGGTCCGGGCCTTGCCGTCGGTTGCGTGAAGGGCAAAGGAAAAACGGTCGGGCATGATAGTCCTCATCTGACCCGCCGGTATTGGCGCATGTTCGCCGACACCTCAAGGGGCGGCGTCATTCGCGCGCCAACACCAGGGCTTGCACGCCGTCCGGATCGGCGATCCAGCGCACCGGGTAGCGCGCGGCGAGCGCCTCACCCGCGGTCCAGGCCCGCGCGACCGGGGGATCGCTTCGCGCAAGAACCCGAGCAAACCGCCAGTCATCCAGGGCCGCCACGCCCTGGCGCGCCGCCACCAGCGCCGCGATCACCAGTTCGCCGTCTTCCACCCGCACCCGGTCCACTTCCGGGCCCGCGTCCCAGGGCTTGAACAACAGCTCGTCGAGCGTCACCGGACGCCCGCAGCAGCCCGCGGGCGGGCGATAATGAACGACCGTGGGCAACTCAGCCCCGCCCCGTCCGAGCATCGGCGCGTGGAGCGGCACCTCGCGGCGGATATGCGGCGAAACCTCGCCCATCGCCCCCGCCGCGTTGGCAAGGTAGAAACCGAAGCTGATGCAGCCGCCACCCTCGAACCGCCCCGGGTCCAGCATCAGGCCGAATTTTTCGACCGGCGCATCTGGATGGGTGAGAAAGCCGGTGAGGGCCCGCCGAAGCCCCGCGCAGCCATCCCGGCTCACCTCGACCGCGGTGACGATCCCGCGGCCGGCCTCGAGTGCCTCAAGGTTGGCGATCCGGTGTTCCCCCTCCGGGTAGAGCTTGCCATCGGTATAGGTCGACAGCGCGGCGACGAAGCCCCAGCCTTCGCGCAGGAGCCGGAACGCCTCCGGCCCGTTCGCGCCGCTCATCGAGGTCATCCCCCGGTGGCGCCCGCATTGCCAGCCGACGATGGTATGGCCGATCTTGGTGTCCATGCCCGGGCTCAACGCCGCCTTGAGGAAGGATCTGCGCGCCGCCTCCGGGTCGGAAAGATCCAGCGGGTAGCGGGTCGGAAGAAACGCCATGATCACGAAGTCGCGGTCGCGGGGCAGCCCGAGCCTGTCGAGGTAACGCGGCCACTGCGCCGCTTCATAGGGGGCAAGAACATCTTGCCGGTCGGGATCGGCAAGGGGCGCGTCGGCGTATCGGTCATAGAGCGCGCAGCCCCCCAACAGCGCCGTCACGAGCACCAGCAGCCTCAGCCCCTTGCGCCAGCCGACACCCGAAGGTTTCACACGACCGCTCTGCGCTCCCATGGTCCCCTGATCCCGATTTCCTGCCGCAATCGTCGCCAATTCCCCCGCCGCACACAAGGAAACTCGACATGCGCGCGCAATATTTCCGCTGGATTGTGGCAGGGCCATCGTGCGACCCACGGGACTGTCGGCGCACGATTCGATCCGCCCGGAAAGGAAGGGCCATGAGCCACCGCGATTTCGAGAAGACAACCACCCCGCGGCTGCAATTCGGCTGGGAGGAATGGCTTGCCCTGCCCGAGCTTGGCGTGCCAGCGATCTGTGCCAAGGTCGATACCGGGGCGAAAACCTCCGCACTGCACGCCTTCGACATCGAAACCTTCGGGCCCGCCGCGCGGCCCAAGGTGCGCTTTACCGTCCACCCGATCCCGGGCCGCGAGGATCTGGTGATCCCCTGCTCGGCCGCGATCATCGACCGCCGCGAAATCACCTCGTCGAACGGCGAGAGCGAAAGCCGCTACGTGATCGAGACCATGCTGGAGGTCGCCGGGCACCGCTGGCCGATCGAGATCACGCTGACCAACCGGGCGCAGATGTCGAGCCGGATGCTGCTCGGGCGGCAGGCCCTGCTCGACCATATCACCATCGTCGCCACCGACCGCTTCCTGCAACCGCAACTGAGCTACGATGTCTACCACAGCGCCAAGATGCGCGAGGCCCAACCCGCCCGGGCGCTGCGCGTGGCGGTGCTTTCGCGCGAAGACAATTATTCCACCCGCCGGCTCGTCGAGGAAGGCGAGGCGCGCGGCCATACCGTCGAGGTGATCGACACCGCCCGTTGCTACATGGCGATCAACGCGCTGGCGCCGGAAGTGCACTACGACGGCAAGCGCCTGCCACGCTATGACGCGGTGATCCCGCGCATCGGCGCTTCGATCACGCCCTATGGCACCGCGGTGGTGCGACAGTTCGAAACCATCGGCACCTATTGCGTGAACGGCTCCTCGGGCATCACCGCCAGCCGCGACAAGCTCTATGCCCACCAGCTCATGGCCAAGGCCCGTATCGGCATGCCCCACACCGCCTTCGCCGCCTCGCCAAAGGACACCGGCAACCTGATCGGCCTCGTCGGCACCGCGCCGCTGATCGTGAAACTGCTGGAGAGCACGCAAGGCAAGGGCGTTGTGCTGGCCGAAACCAAGAAGGCCGCCGAGAGCGTGATCTCGGCCTTCCGGGGCCTCAAGGCGAACTTCCTGGTTCAGGATTTCGTGAAGGAGGCCGCCGGCGAGGATATCCGCTGCCTGGTGATCGGCAACAAGGTGGCGGCGGCGATGAAACGCTCGGGGGCGGAAGGCGAGTTCCGGTCCAACCTGCACCAGGGCGGCACCGCCAAGACGGTGCGGATTACCAAGGAAGAGCGCGAGGCCGCGTTGAAGGCGGCACGCGCCTTCGGGCTCAACCTCGCCGGGGTGGACCTGCTGCGCGCAGAGGACGGGCCGAAGGTGCTGGAAGTCAATTCCTCGCCCGGTCTCGAAGGCATCGAGACCACCTCGGGCAAGAACCTCGTCGCCCGGATCTACGACGAGATCGAACACAAGGTGCGCCCGACCCCGGTGCGCAAGCGCAAGCCGCGCTGACCGCGGGCAGGTTCAGCCCCGTTCCAGCACCAGCGCCGCGGTGCCGCCCGGATCGGCGATGCGCCGCACCGGGTAGGCGCTGGCCCAGCCAAGCCCATATTCTGCCGCGGGGCCAATCACCGGATCGTCGCGCGACATCATGCGGCGGAAACGCCAGTCGTTCCCGGCGGCCACGCCCACCCGCGCCCATGTCATCGCCGCGAGAATCGCCTCGCCGTCGGGCACCGTGACCACGTCGAGCACCGGGCCTTCGTCCCAGCGCGACGCGAGCAGACGGAGCACGCCCAGCCGGGCCGGCGAATGGCCCGGCGCGCGGTAGGCCTGCACCCCGTTCGGCACCGGATCGCGCGCTCCCAGTTGCACCGCCCGCAGCGGCTTGTCGCGCAAGGCCAGCCCCGGCAGGCGCGGCAGCATCCCGCCCGCCGCCGCCACGTCGAGGCCGAAGGACAAACAGCCGCCACCGTCGAAATCGTCAGGCGCACGCAACAGCGAGTAGTTGCGCTGCGGCTGCGCCGGGTGGCTGGCAAAACCGGCAACCCGCGCCTGCGCGGCGCGGCAGTCGCGCGGGCTCACCTCCGCCGCCAGCACCGTGCCGCGCCCGGCATCGAAGGCCCGAAGCTGCTGCGGCGGGTTGGCATCGAGGGCGACAAGTTCGCCGTCTTCGAAGGTGGAGAACACCGGCGTCAGGCCCCAGCCGTCCAGCAGCATCCGTTGCCCCTGTCGCTCCTGTTCCCCGGTCATCGACACCAGCCCGCGCACCCCGTCGCATTGCCAGCCCACCATCAGATGACCGATGGTGGTGCCCGCCTCCATCGCGCCGAGTTGGTCGAGCATGGTGCGCAGAAGCGAGAACCGGGCGCGCTCGGGCGTGCTGATGTCGATCCGGTTGGCCGGCGGCAGGTAGGCGAGCACGAGGTAATCGCGCCCCCGTTCCAGCGCGAGGCGGTCGAGAAAGGCGGGCCAGTCGCCCTCGAAGGGGGCGAGCGCACCGGAACTGGACACCACCGGCAGCACCGGGTCGCGCGCCGCGGGGCGGGCACATCCGGCGAGGAGAACGACGATGCAAATAAGCAGCGCCGCCCGCACCCTCACGCGCCGGCCACCATCGCGTCGAGCTTGGCGGCGCAGTCGAAATCCGCCGCGCTGAGCCCGCCGACGTCATGGGTGGTGAAGGTCACCTCGCAATAGCCCCAGCCGAAGGCGATATCGGGATGATGGCCCTCGCGGTCGCCGAGAAAGGCCGCGGCATTGGCCAGCATCACGGCCTTCTGGAACCCCTTGAAGGCGAAGCGGCGGGTGAGTTTGTCGCCCTCCAGCCGCCAGTCTTCGTGCAAGGTGCCGAGCCGCGTCGTCGCCTCGCCCTCGTCGATTTTTTCGGCCATGTCGGTCTCCCTGTCAGGACGCCGCACGCGCCTCCGGGTAGAGCGGCGCGAACAATCCCAGCGATTGCGCCTTGCGCACATCGGCGAGAAGATCGCGCCCGGCTGCGGCGAACAGCGTGTCGATATCGTCCAGAACGTAGTAGAGCGGCTGGTGGATGTCGATCCGGTACGGCGTGCGCAGGATGTCGATCACGTCGAATTCACGACGCTTTGGCTCATCCGACAGGCTCCACGGCAACTCCGTCGGGCTCGACGCCAGCCCCGAGCCGAGCGCCTTCAGCGCGCCCGCCTCGCGGGTCAGGCCGAACTCGATGGTGAACCAGTAGAGCCGGATCAGCCAGGCGTAGTCCCCCGGGCCCGCACGCAGCCCCGCCTGCCCGATCGCTTCGGTGAAGGCGGCGAATCGCGGGTCGGTGAGCAGCGGCGTATGGCCGAAGATCTCGTGGAAGATGTCGGGCTCCCGGATGTAGTCGAAATCCTCGCGCGAGCGGATAAAGGAGGCGGCCGGGAAGGCCCGGTCGGCCAGGAGCGAGAAGAACCGCCCGAACGGGATCAGCGCCGGCACCGGCTCCACCCGCCAGCCGGTGCGCGCCCGCAGAACCGCCGAGACCTCGCCGGCCTGCGGCACCCGGTCGCGCGGCAGGTCGAGCCGGGCCAGCCCGTCGAGATAGGGCCGGGCCATGTGTTGCGCCACGTTCGGGGCCTGCTGCGCATAGAGATCGCGCCAGACCGCGTTTTCCGCCTCGGTGTAATGAATATGCCCCGTGGAATCGGGGTGTTTGGCCTCGTAGGCACTGGACTTGGCCATGATGTCCTCCCTGTTCGCATGGTCTGTCGGCAGGATATCGCGGATGCGGGGGCAAATGTTTTCCAGCGTGGAGATTTCTGGGCTAGATTGTGAATGAATATTTCGGATCTATGACCTGATCGGCAAAATATGACCCCGCTCGACGAAACCGACAAACGCCTCCTCGCGATCCTGCAGGCCGAGGGCCGGCTGCCGATCCAGGAGTTGGCGGCCCGCGCCGGGCTGTCCACCTCGCCCTGCTGGCGGCGGGTGCGCAAGCTGGAGGAAAGCGGCGTGATCCGCGGCTATGCGGCGCTGGTCGACGCCCGCGCGCTCGGGCTGCTCACCCGCGCCTACGTGCATGTGTCGCTCGTCGATCACAGCGAGGAGACGATCCGCCGCTTCGATGCCTTCGTGGCGCAGGAGCCGCAGATCGTGGACTGCGCCAGCGTCACCGGGGCCGACGATTACCTGCTCAAGGTCGTCGCTCGCGATCCCGAGGCGCTGGAGCATTTCCTGATGCACCGCATCCTGCGCCTCGGCATCGTGCGCGCCTCGACCACCCATTTCGTGCTCGGCCAGAAGAAGGAAACCACGGCCCTGCCGCTCGATTGAATGGAGACTGGACCTCGCGCGTCACAAATCCTATATGTTCTGTCAGGTATAAGGGAAACGCGCGATGAACAGCGAAACACCGCAGATGGAGGGCGCGCCCCTCATCAAGCCCTCGACAACCGACCACCCGCTCTACGAAGCGGTCGTCGAGGCTTGCCGCTCGGTTTATGACCCGGAGATTCCGGTCAACATCTACGATCTCGGGCTGGTCTACACGATCGATATCAACGACGAGGGCGACGTGTCGCTCGTGATGACGCTGACCGCGCCGGGCTGCCCGGTGGCGGCCGACATGCCGGGCTGGCTGCACGACGCGATCGGGCCGGTTGCCGGGGTGAAATCGGTCGATGTGCAACTCACCTGGGATCCGCCCTGGGGGATGGACATGATGTCGGACGAGGCCCGGCTGGAACTCGGGTTCATGTGAGCATGGCCCGCGCCCCCGCGAGCGAACTTGAGAAAATGCGCGCGGGGCTGCCCTACCGGCCCGGCGACCCGGAGCTCGTGGCAATGCGCAAGCGTGCCCAAAGGCTGACGCGCGACTACAACCAGACCCTTTACGGCGACGACGAGGAACGCGCGGGCCTTCTGCACGCGCTTTTTGGCCAGCCGACCGACGCGGTGATCCGCCCGCCCTTCCACGTCGATTACGGTAGCGAGATCGTGTTCGGGCGCGGGGTGTTCCTGAACTACGGCTGCGTCATCCTCGACGTCGCCCGCGTCGAGATCGGCGACCGGGTGCAGATCGGCCCTTACGTGCAGATCCTCACCGCCGACCACCCGCGCAATGCCGCCGAGCGCGCCACCGGCGCGGAATGGGGCCGCCCGATCCGCATCGGGGCCGACGCGTGGATCGGTGGCGGCGCGATCCTGCTGCCCGGGGTGAGCATCGGCGAAGGCGCGATCGTGGCCGCGGGCGCGGTGGTCACCCGCGACGTGCCCGCCGGAACGACCGTGGCCGGCAACCCCGCCCGGCCCTTGAGTGACGGGCGATGAAGCCCTAGATTTGAAGTGCGAACAAGGAGAACCCGGATGTTTTCGATCCCCGGCAAGCAAGCGGTCAAGATGACCGACACGGCGGCCCGGCAAATTGCCCGGCTGATGGCGAAGGACGGCCACAAGGGCCTGCGCATCGGCGTCAAGAAGGGCGGCTGCGCGGGCATGGAATACACCATGGACTATGTCGACGAGGTCGACCCGATGGACGAAGTGGTGGAACAGGAAGGTGCCCGGGTGATGATCGCCCCTATGGCGCAGATGTTCCTGTTCGGCACCGAGATCGACTACGAGGTGTCGCTGCTCGAATCCGGCTTCCGGTTCCGCAACCCCAATGTCACCGAGGAATGCGGCTGCGGCGAATCGATCAAGTTCGACGAAAGCCTCGGCGCGCCGGAGTAGCGCCGCCTTTTGCCGCAGCATCCGCGCTTTGCGCGGGCGCGCTTTGCCGCTAGTCTCCGCCCGACCGGATAACAGGGAGAGACAGACATGCGGCGCGGACTGGCAGCAGGCAACTGGAAGATGAACGGCACGGCAGCGAGCCTTGGCGAGGTCGAGGCGCTGAAAACCGCCCATACCGCGCCATCGGTCGATATCCTGATCTGCCCCCCCGCAACCCTGCTGGATCGGCTCTCCGCCGTCACCCATGGCAGCGCCATCGCCACCGGCGGGCAGGACTGCCACCCGGCCAAGGCGGGGGCCCATACCGGCGATATCGCCGCCGCGATGATCACCGACGCGGGCGGTACCCATGTCATTCTCGGCCATTCCGAGCGCCGCGCCGATCACCAGGAGACCGACGCGCAGGTGTGCGCCAAGGCCAAAGCCGCGCTGGAAGGCGGGCTCATCGCGGTGATCTGTCTTGGCGAAAGCCTCGATGAGCGCGAGGCGGGGCAAACCCTCGACGTGATCGGCAGCCAGCTTGCCGGGTCGCTCCCCGACGGGCTGACCGGGGCCACTGCCGTGATCGCCTACGAGCCGATCTGGGCGATTGGCACCGGCAAGATCCCCACCATCGAACAGATCACCGAGGTGCATGATTTCATCCGCGCCGACCTGGTCGCGCGTTTCGGGGCCGAGGGCGAGGCGATCCGGGTGCTCTACGGCGGGTCGGTCAAGCCCGCCAATGCCGCCGAGATCTTCGCGGTCGCCAATGTCGACGGCGCGCTGGTGGGCGGGGCAAGCCTCAAGGCCGAGGATTTCTCGCCGATCATCTCCGCCCTCGAAGCTGCCAAGGGCTGACCCGGCACGCGCGGTCGTGCCGGCCATACCGCCTCGGCGGTTCGGCGGAGGCGCGCGCGGCCACCCTGTGCGCAAGGGCGATGCCGGTTGCCGCTACCAGAGCGCAGGCTCGAATTGCGGCCAACCGGGCAGCGCGCGGCCCCCGGTCAGACCACCTTGGCGTCCATCGTGATCTCGCAACCGAGCAGTTGCGAAACCGGGCAACCCTTTTCAGCGGCGCGCGCGGCCTCGAGGATCAGGTTCTTGTCGGCCGGTGCCTTGACCACGGTTTCGAGATGCGCGTTGACGATCTTCGGCCCGGCTTCGAGATCCAGCGAAATCGTCGAGCGGGTTTCGATCCGTTCCGCCGTCACCCCCTGCTCGGCAAGTATGTTCGCGAGCGCCATCGAGAAACACGCGGCATGGGCCGCGCCGACAAGCTCCTCGGGATTGGTGCCGGGCGCGTCTTCAAACCTTTCCTTGAAATCATAGGCAACATTGTCAAGCACGCCGCTTTGCGACGAAAGCCGCCCCTGGCCCTCTTTCAAGGTGCCTTCCCAGACCGCACTTCCATGTTTTTTGAACATGTCGTCCTCCTGTTCGCTATGTCCCATAGTGCCGCCCGCAACACCGCTCCTGTCAAGTGGAACCGTCGCTACCTCGGGCGCGGGGCCGCGCTCCGGGTTCGCCCCACCCTGCCGCGCGGGCCGATGTCGCCGCGTCCCTGTGTGCCATAGGTGCAACGGCGGTTTCGTGCTAGCATGGGGCGTTCAGACGCGTGGTTGCCGGTCGTGGGAGGTTTTCGATGAAGCGCCTTATTGCCGTCCTGTTCGCCCTTGTCCTGCCGGTCTTCGCGTTCGCCCAGAGCTGGCCGGTTCATGAGACGGTTTATGTCAACGATTACGCAAAGGTCATCGAGCAAGGTGCCGAACAGCGCCTCACCACAGCGCTGAAAACGCTGCGCGAAGACACCGGGATCGAGGCCACCGTGCTCACGCTGCACACCCGTTGGGGCTTTGAAAACCCCGGCTCGCTGGAGCAATTCGCCACCGGACTGTTCAACCACTGGGGCATCGGCAAGGCCGAAACCAACGATGGCATCCTCGTGCTCGTGGTGACCGAAGACCGCGAGATGCGGGTCGAACTGGGCGCGGGCTATCCGACCGGCTTCAACCGCACCGCACAGGACATCATCGACCGAATTTTCCTGCCCGCCTTCCGCGACGGCGATTTCTCGCGCGGGATCGAGGAGGGCACCGGCGCGGTGATCTCCCGCATCGCCCTCGCGCATCACGACGGCGACGCCCCCGACTCCGCCAGCGGTGGCGGCGGTGGCGGGCTGATCGGCGCGCTGGTGGGTGCGCTCATGGCGGTGATCGCGGGGGTGGCGATCTTCGGTCGCCGCATCTCCGACCGCTTCACCCGCTGCCCCGAATGCGGTGAGCGCGGCATCCACCGCAAGAAACACGTGCTCGAAAGCGCCACCCGCGCCACCAGTGGCCGGGGCGAGCGGATCACCGATTGCCCGCATTGTGGCTACCACGGCGTGGTGAGCTACACGATCCCGCGCATCACCAGATCCTCCTCTTCCAGCGGCGGTTCTTTCGGCGGCGGCTCGTCCTCGGGCGGCGGCGCTTCGGGGCGCTGGTAGGCACGGCACCGCCGATTGCCGCGAGCGGACGCAAGGTCACGTCTGCACAGAGAGGCCATGACGCACTATATTGGGGAAGGAAGGGAGCCCCGATGAAGCATTACGGCCTTGATCACAGCTTTGCCGAACATGTCGCCGACGGCGTGATGCATGTGCTCGGCGTTGCCGCCGCGATCGCCGGGGCGACCGCGCTGATCGTCTGGGCCGTGCTCGCGGTACCGCCCGACCGGATCTGGCCGCTGGTGCCCTATGCCGTCGGGCTGGTCGCCACTTTCGGACTTTCGGCCGCCTACAACCTCACCCTGCACCGCAAGATCCGCGCCGTGCTGCGCCGTTTCGATCACGCCGCGATCTATTTGATGATCGCGGGCACCCATACGCCAATGGCGATCATCGGGCTCGGCGGCGGGCGCGGGATGGCGCTGGCGATCGCGGCCTGGAGCCTCGCGGTCTTCGGCATCACCCTCAAGCTCGCCTTCTTCCATCGCTGGCCGCGCCTCGGCTTCGGCCTCTACCTTGCGCAAGGCTGGCTCGGCGTGATCGCGGCATGGCCGCTGATGCAGACCCTGCCCGTCTCGGCGCTGATCCTGCTGCTGGTCGGCGGGCTGACCTATACCCTGGGCACGATTTTCTACGCCGCGCGCTGGCGCTACTCCACCGCGATCTGGCACGGCCACGTGCTTGCCGCCGCAGCCACGCATTATGCCGCGGTGGTGCTCATCGTCGGGCTGGCCTGAAGCAGAACCGGCATCCGGACCGGGGCGCCCCCGTCGCGCGCCGATATCCTTGACCTTTACGCCCCTGCCCGGTAATGCCTCATCCAACAAGACGCCCCGGCAATCCGGCCGGGCGGGCCGCGTAAGGTTTGCGGCCAGTTGCGCCGATACCCATACGAAAGGCACCACTTGACCAAATTCTCCGAACTCAACCTGAACCCCAAGGTTCTCAAGGCCGTCGAAGACTCGGGCTACGAGACCCCCACACCGATTCAGGAAGGCGCGATTCCACCCGCGCTCGAAGGCCGCGACGTGCTCGGCATCGCCCAGACCGGCACCGGCAAGACCGCCAGCTTCGTGCTGCCGATGATCACCCAGCTTGCCCGCGGCCGCGCCCGCGCCCGGATGCCGCGCAGTCTCGTGCTCTGCCCGACCCGCGAGCTGGCCGCGCAGGTCGCCGAGAACTTCGAGAACTACGCCAAATACGTGAAACTCACCAAGGCGCTGCTGATCGGCGGGGTTTCGTTCAAGGAACAGGACCAGTTGATCGACCGCGGCGTTGACGTGCTGATCGCCACGCCGGGCCGGTTGCTCGACCATTTCGAGCGCGGCAAGCTGTTGCTCACCGGCGTGCAGATCATGGTCGTCGACGAAGCCGACCGGATGCTCGACATGGGCTTCATCCCCGATATCGAGCGCATCTTCGGGCTCGTGCCCTTCACCCGGCAGACGCTGTTCTTCTCCGCCACCATGGCGCCCGAGATCGAACGCATCACCAATACCTTCCTGTCGAACCCGGCGCGCGTCGAAGTTGCCAGACAGGCCACCGCCTCGGCGACGATCGAACAGGCGCTGGTGATGCTCAAACCCTCGCGCCGCGACCGCGCATCGACCGAGAAGCGCGATCTTCTGCGCGCGCTGATCGACTCCGAGGGCGAGGCCTGCTCCAACGCGATCATCTTCTGCAACCGCAAGACGGATGTGGATATTGTCGCCAAGAGCCTCAAGAAACATGGCTACAATGCCGAACCGATCCATGGCGACCTCGACCAGTCGCGGCGCATGGAAGTGTTGCAGGGCTTCCGCGACGGCACGATCCGCTTCCTCTGCGCCTCCGACGTTGCCGCGCGCGGGCTCGACATCCCGAACGTGAGCCACGTCTTCAACTTCGACGTGCCGAGCCACGCCGAGGATTACATCCACCGCATCGGTCGGACCGGCCGCGCCGGTCGCTCGGGCAAGACCTTCATGATCTGCGAGCCGCGCGACGAGAAAAACCTCGATGCCGTCCAGCGCTTGATCGAGGGGACGATTCCCCGCGTTGCCAGCCCGCTTTCCCGCGACCACGACGCGCCAGCCGAAGATTCGCCACCGTCGGCACCGGAGGCCGAGGCGGCACCAGCGGAAAAGAAACCCGCGTCGCGCAGCCGCAGCCGCGGCCGCAAGCCCGCCGAAGACAGCCCGGCCCCGACGCCGGCGCCCGCGCCGGCCCCGGAAGCCGAAGCGCGTGAAGAAAAACCGTCGAACCGGGCACGGTCCTCCGGTCGCGGTGGATCGTCTCGGGGCAAGGGCGACGACAAGTCCGTCGTCGGCATGGGCGACCACCTGCCCGGCTTCATCGCCCAGAGCTTCGAAGACCGGCGCAACTGACCGAGCCGCACCGCGCAATCGCCCTGCCTGCCGGGATCTTCAGGTTCTCGGGAGACGTAGGGCGCGCGCTCGGAAGCGTCAGATACGCCGCCCGGCCGGGCTCAAGCCGCCTCGGTCGCGAGTTTGCGAATACGGTCGACCATCGCGCGCAACCCGTTGGTGCGCTGCCCCGAAAGGTGCTCTTCGAGTTTCATCCGGCCCAGTTCGCCCTGGGCGTCGATCCCCGGCACCTGCGACACCGGCACACCGTCGTAGAGCGCGTGCAGCACGGCGATGATCCCGCGCACGATGAGCGCATCCGAATCCCCCTCGAAATGGAAGCTGCCGCCTTCGATTCGCGGCACCAGCCAGACCTGGCTGGCGCAGCCATCCACCTTCGTCGCCGGCACTTTGAGCGCGGCGTCCAACGGTTGCATCCGCTTGCCAAGGTCGATCACCATCGCGTAGCGATCTTCCCAGTCGTCGAGAAACTCGAAATCCTCGACAATCGTTTCGAATGCTTGCGTCGCCATGCCTGTCTCTCCTGTTCCAGCCCCACTCACCTAGGGTCGGGCAAGCCAAAGGTCCAGACCCGCACGTGGCGGGTTTTCAAACCCTCGCGGCTGGGTTACTCAGGGCAAGGACCACGGGGGAAGATCAGAATGGCCCGCATTGCCCGCCTTTTCATCGCGCTCAGCCTCGTTCTCGGCCTTGCGGCCTGTAGCGACGGCATAAACCTGAACCCGCTGACCTGGTTCGGCAGCGCGTCCAATCCCGATGACAGGCTGGTGGCGCTGGAGCCGTCCGGCGGCTACCTCGATGATCAGGATCGCCGCCTGCGCGTCGACCAGGTCACGTCTCTCAGGATCGAGCGCACCACCGCGGGCGTGATCGTGCACGCCTCGGGCCTGCCGCCGCGTCTGGGCTACTGGGATGCGCAACTCGTGCCCGAGAACGACGGCGAACCCGAGGGCGGCGTTCTGACCTACGTATTCCGGATTTCGCCGCCACGCTGGGCCACCCCGGCCTCGACGCCCTACGCCCGCACCGTGGAGGTGGCCGAGTTCATCTCCAACTCTGCGCTGCGCGATGTGCGCTCGATCCGCGTGATCGGCGAGCGCAACAGCCGCACCGCGCGGCGCTGAGCGCCCCTTCGGGCGACGCTCAGACCTCAATCACCCGCACGCTCTGGCCCTTGGCCGCAAGTGCGAGCTTGCCCTCACAGAGCCGAAGCGCATCGTTGCCGAAAACCTCTGCCCGCCAACCCTTGAGCGCGGCGACGTCGCGCCGCCCCGCGGCCAGCAGATCGAGATCGGCGGCGGTGGCGATCAGCCGCTGCGCCACCTTGGTATCCTCGGACCGGGCCTTCAGCAGAACCCGCAACAGATCGGCCAGCGCCGGGTTGACCTGAAGTTTGTCGCGGCCGTTGTCAGGCACCTTGGGCATCTGCTCGGCCGGCGTTTCCAACCCGGCCTTCACCGCCGCAAGGATTCCTTCAGCGATCTCGCCGCGCCGCGCCTCGCGCAAGAGCAGCCGGGAGCGGGAGAGATCGGTCATGTCGGCGGGCTTGGTCGAGGCCAGTTCCAGCAGCGCATCGTCCTTGAACACCCGGCTGCGCGGGATATCGCGCGATTGCGCATAGCCCTCGCGAAAGCGCGCCAATTCCTTGACGACGGACAGGAACTTGCCCGAACTGGTCCGCGTCTTGACCCGGAGCCAGGCCTCGGAGGGCTCCACCCGGTAGGTCGCCGGGTCTTTCAGCACCGCCATCTCCTCCTCGACCCACGGACCGCGCCCGGTTTCTTCCAACTCGGCGGCAAGCACCTCGTAGATCCGGCGCAGGTGGGTGACATCGCCAAGCGCGTATTTCTTCTGCGCCTCGCTCAGCGGGCGACGCGACCAGTCGGTGAAGCGTGACGACTTGTCGAGATCGGCCCGCGCGATCTTGCGCACAAGGGTCTCATAGCCGACCTGATCCCCGTGGCCGCAAACCATCGCCGCAACCTGGGTGTCGAACAAGGGGGCCGGGATCACCCCGGCATCGACGAAGAAGATCTCGAGATCCTGCCGCGCGGCATGAAACACCTTCACCACGCCCGGATCGCGGAACAGATCGTAGAGCGGTTCGAGCGAAAGCCCCTCGGCGAGCGGATCGACCAGAACCGCGTCCTCCGCCTCCTCGCCGGGCACGGCAAGCTGCACCAGGCAGAGCTTGGAATAATAGGTCCGCTCGCGCAGGAACTCGGTATCGACGGTGACGTAAGGGTGGGCGGTGGCGCGGGCACAGAATTCGGCCAGCGCCTCGGTGGTTGTGATGGTGATCATATGGACTTTCGGTCTGTTCGTCTCTTGCGCTTTCGCCTCACCATGTATCGGGGATCGGCGTGGGAATAAAGCACCATGCCGCGCGCGCGGGGTTTCAGGGCAGGAAAACCGGTGTCTTGTCGCCCGCCGCGTAGCGCCGCAACACCGCCGGATAAAGCTTGTGCTCCCAGGGCAGAACCTTCGCGGCGAGGCTCTCGGGCGTATCGTCCGGCGCGATCGGCACCCGCGCCTGTCCGAGGATCGGGCCGCCATCGAGCTCCGCCGTCACCTCGTGCACCGAGCAACCCGCTTCATTGTCGCCGGCCGCAAGCGCGCGGGCGTGGGTATCAAGGCCGCGGTATTTCGGCAGCAGCGAGGGGTGGATATTGAGCGCGCGGCCGCTCCAATGCGCGGTGAACGCAGGTGTCAGGATGCGCATGAACCCGGCGAGGCAGAGGATGTCGGGCCGGGCTTCTTCGAGCACGCGGGCCAGTTCGGCCTCGAACGCGGCCCTGTCGCCCGCGAAGGGGCGATGATCGACCACCGCGGTGGCAATGCCCATCGCCTCGGCCTTCGCCAGTCCGCCCGCGCCGGGCAGGTTCGACAGCACCAGCACCGGGCGGGCCGGATGATCGCCCGCCATGCTCTCGGCCAGCGCCACCATGTTCGATCCCGACCCCGAGATCAGGATTGCGACCCGCTTGGTCACCCGAGGCTCCCGAGGGTGCGCACGCCTTCGCCGGCCTGGACCCGGCCGATCTGAAACACGGTTTCTCC
Organism: Maritimibacter sp. HL-12; assembly: GCF_900177545.1. Classification (GTDB taxonomy): domain Bacteria; phylum Pseudomonadota; class Alphaproteobacteria; order Rhodobacterales; family Rhodobacteraceae; genus Sinisalibacter. Next base: position 68,173 of record NZ_FXBQ01000001.1, read on the forward strand.
CGTGCTCTCAAGGGCTTGACGCACATCCTTCAGGCTCTTCGGGTCCACCACCAGCACCATGCCGATGCCGGCGTTGAAGGTTTTCAGCATCTCCGCCTGATCGAGCCCGCCGATCCCGGCAAGCCAGCCAAACACCGGCGGCAAGGCCCATTCGCCAAGATCGACAAGCGCGCCCTGCCCCTCCGGCAGAACCCGCGGCAGGTTTTCCGTAAGCCCGCCGCCGGTGATATGGGCGAGCGCATGAACGCCGCCCGCCGCGATCGCCGCCAGCGCGGGTTTGACATAGAGCCGCGTCGGCGCAAGCAGTGCCGCGCCGAGGCTGGTGGCCTCGTCCCAGGGGCAGGCATCGTCCCAGCCGAGGCCGGAGACGTCCACAAGCTTGCGCACGAGACTGTAGCCGTTGGAATGCACGCCGTCGGAGGCAAGACCGAGCAGCACGTCGCCTTCGGCCACGCCCGCGGGCAGCGCAGCCCCGCGCTCCATCGCGCCCACGGCAAAGCCGGCAAGATCGAAATCGCCCGCTTCGTACATCCCCGGCATCTCCGCCGTCTCGCCGCCGATCAGCGCACAGCCCGAGGCCGCACAGCCTGCGGCGATGCCCTCGACGATGGTGGCCGCAGCCTCGACCTCGAGCTTGCCGGTGGCGAAATAATCAAGGAAGAACAAGGGCTCTGCCCCTTGACAGACGAGATCGTTCACGCACATCGCCACCAGGTCGATGCCGATGGTATCGACCTTGCCGGTGTCGATCGCGATCCGCAGCTTGGTGCCCACCCCGTCGGTCGCGGCGACCAGGATCGGATCGCGGTAGCCTGCCGCTTTGAGGTCGAACAGCGCGCCGAATCCGCCCAGACCGGCCATCACGCCGGGCCGGTTGGTGCGCCGCGCGGCGGGTTTGATCCGCTCGACAAGCGCGTTGCCGGCGTCGATATCGACGCCCGCTTCGGCATAGGTGATCCCGTTCTTCGTCCCGGTCATGTCGGCCCCCGTGATTACTGCCGCCGCGATAGCCCAAGGCCGCGCGATTGGCAACGCCCGCTTGACCCCGCGCGCCTCCATGCTACCTGTAACCGCACGGTGGGCCCGTAGCTCAATTGGTTAGAGCAGGGCGCTCATAACGCCTTGGTTGGGGGTTCAAGTCCCTCCGGGCCTACCACATCAGGATTATCCTTTTTTCATGGTATTGCGGGGAGGTCCTTGCGCGTTTTTCGCCGGGGTGCTCTGGCAAGGCGTCGATGGCATTTGGCGGGCGCGGATCGTCCCGGCCGCATCCACTTTCTGCCCCTGGCGGCGAAACTGCTTGAAAGATTACCCCCCTCCCAGGGCAACAGGATCCTCGACCGGTCAGATCGACTCGCTGTCTGCGTAGAGATCTTCCGGTTCGATCCCGCGTTTTTCGGCACTCGCGCGAACCGCGTCCTGCAGCGCGGCACTGCGGCTCAGAAGGCGGCGGAACCGCGCCTCGTCAAGCTCCAGAAGCGTCGAGGGCGCAATCGCACGCACTTCGGTTCGGCGCGACTTTTTCATCAGGACGGACATCTGGCCAAACATCTCGCCGCGCCCCAATCGCCAGGTCTGGCCCGCGGTTTCGACTTCCGCCGCCCCCGAGGCTATGAAGTATACGCTCCTGGCGACGCTGTCCTTGTGGATGATGACGTCCCCGGCGTTCACGTAGCGGGTCTTGAGGGCTCGGCTCAGTCGCTTGATCTCGGGTTCTTCCAGCGCGGAAAAAAGCGGAAACTGGCGCACCAGTTCGGTCCGCTGCAGGGCGATATCCAGTTGCGGGCGGTCTTCGGCGGCCGCGCGCCGCAGGGCAAGATCCCCCATCAGCTTGGTGAAGACTTCCGCGCCGATCAGCCCGTCCTCGCGCATGGTCGCGTATTCGCGCTCTTCCAGCCGCAGCGCCGTTCGGCGGATGAACCGGCGCTCCAGTTCCTCGGCGTAGCCGGGGTATTGCAGGCGAAGACCTTCAAGCGCGGTTTCGACGGCCCCGATCCGACGCGACAGCAACTCGCGCAGGAGCTCGGCGACGCGCCGTCCATGAATTCGGCGGATGCGACTGTCGATGAAGGCCCCGAGATCGCGCAGGACAAGCCGCTGCGACAGGAGCAACTCGAAACGGTCCGCCGTCAGCAGGGCAAGCGGCCGTGACAGGCGGAACCGGCTGTGCAGCAGGCCCGCGGCTCTGAACGCCCGCCCGTATCCGACACTGCGACGCGCGGCGCGGTTGTAGCCGCTGCGCCCGGCCGAGCGCGCGGCCTCGATCAGCCGGTCGGCATCCGAAAGAACCTTTTCGGCCATACGGGCCGAGATCGTCCGCTCCCGCACCCGCGCAAGGATGGTGTCGCGTTCGTGCCCGGCCAGCGCGATCAGCCCCAGCGTGATCCGGTCGCGGTCCAGAATATCGGCGCTGGCCTCGGCCTGCTTGACGGCTTCCTCCAGCCGTTCGCCGAAGCGCTTGGCCTCGCCGCGCACGGTATCATGGCTGAGCTCGTAATTCTCGGTGGTGCGCGCCACGTCTTCGCGCACCGTCTGCAGCGCGACGGCAACCACCTGCCGCGACAGCGCCTCGTCGATCGGTGACAGGTGATCAAGCCCGAGGCGGCCGATGATCCAGCGCAGCGTTGTGCCCTGCACGATCAGGGTAAACAGGGTGAAGCCGGTGGCGAGGATGCCGACCACGCGCTGGATCCCGTCGGGAACCCGGAAGCTTTCGGTCACCGCAAGCGCCAGCGCCAGCGTAACCGCGCCGCGCAATCCCCCCCAGAGGATCGCGACCCGGTAGGGCCGCTCCACCGAGGGTGAGAGTTTCAGCACCGTCAGGAGCGGCATGAGCCCGAACAGGATCACCCCGCGCGCGGCAATGGCGGCAAGAACAACCACCCCAACCAGCAAGAAATCCCCGATCCGGACCTCTTCGAGCAGCCGCGGGATCAGCAGCGCCGCCAGGATGAAGATCAGCGCCCCGGCCCAGTGCGCGAGCACACCCCAAAGCTCGCGCAGGTTGGACCAGGTCTGCGGCGGCAGACGCCCCGGCCCGGTGAGGTTGAGCGTGAGCCCCGCCGCGACCACCGCGATCACCCCGGAGGCCCCGACGCTCTGTTCCGCCCCGATATAGGCGAGGTAGGGAAGTGCCACCGAGATCGAGATCTGCGCCAGTTCATGACGGCTGAACAGCGCCATGATCCAGACCGCGATCCGCGCCGCAAGCCAGCCGGTGAAAGCGCCGCCCACGACCAGCAGCGGGAACCGGGCGAGCGCGTCGCCGAGGCTCGGGTCGGGCATGCCCAGCATCACGAACCCCATGAACAGCCCGAAGAGCGCAATGGCAGCGGCGTCGTTCAGCAGGCTCTCGCCTTCGATGATCCGCGCGAGCCTGCGCGGTGCCGAGATCGAGCGGAAGATCGAGACCACCGCCGAGGGATCGGTGGTCGAGACGATGGCACCGATCAGCAGGCAGGCCGCGAGCGGCAGCGTGCTCGCCCAGGACAGCGCATAGCCCACGCTCAGCGTCGCCACCACCACCGCGACCACCGCGAGCACGAGGATCGGCACCCAGTCGTCGAGCATGCGACGCAGGTTCATCCCCAGCGTCGCCTGGAACAGCAGCGTCGGGAGGAAGACGTAGAGAAAGACATTGGAGCGGATCGGCAGGCCGATGATCGCCTCGGCCACCGGGTTGAGGGCATCGGTCAGGTCGGTGCGCAGGAAAAACACCGCGCCGACACCGATCAGGACGCCGATGCTTGCCAGGATCACGCTGTAGGGCAGACGCAGCCGCGCGGCCAACGGCTCCGCCACCCCGATGACGAGGAACAGCGATGCGATGACGGTCGTGATCAGAACAATGTCCATGGTATTGAAATAACACAGTGTTAGAGGACCGTGCCGGGAAAATGTCCCTGTCCGGCAACAAGGGCGTGAGATCGGAACGCGTCACCGGCGAAGCCTGCGCGTTGCCTCGGTGCCCGGAGCGGGAGATTGCCGAACGGCGGCTTCGGCCTGACCGGACGGCTCGACCCGGTTGATAGCCTCAAGCCGGCGGACCGCCCCGCCCACCCGATAGCCTGCCCAGTGGCGCGGATCGCGCCACTGGTCTCCAGGGTCTGTCTCGGTGGCGGCCCGCAGGTGTGGGCCATGACCGTGGCTCGATCCGGCCCCGCGCCGGACCGTCGATGCGCGCAAGACCCGCGTGGTGATTGCCGGGCAGGTTCAAGCGGCGCTAGCGCGGTTCGGTCGCCAGATCCGTCCCGCTTGCCGGGCACCCGGCGGCAAGCGGCTTTGCGGGTTGCGGCAAGTCTGCCCCCCGTTCCCGGCCGTCCGGACACACCCGCCTCGCCGGCTCCGCACCCCCCTCGGGGAATGCTACGACTCGGGCACCGCCGCCGAGACTGGCACCGCCTCAGCCTTCGAGGCGGCTCACCACGACGGTGACTTCCGGCTTCTTGCCGATCTCGTCCTGCGTGGTCTTCTTGGTGATCCGCTGCAACTCGTCTTCCAGCGCCGCGTCGTCGCGCAGGGTCTTGGCCTTGGCGCGCATCAGGAACTGGCCGAGGTCTTCTTCCAGTACCTCCGCCAGTGCCGCCCGCGACTTGCCGGTTTCCGGCAGGCCCATGGTCTCGACCCACGGCTCGCCCAGCGGCTCGTCGCCCTCGAGGATGACGTTGACGATCACGTGACCGTTCAGCGCCAGCCGGATCCGGTCACGCACCACGCCGTCGAGCGATCCGATCAGGATATCGCCGTCGAGATAGACCCGCTCGGCCTCGACGTGCTCGACGATATGCGGCCGCGCGCCGGTGAGATCACAGACCGCGCCGTTGACCACCACCAGCGAGATCCGGCCATTCGCCTCCGCCAGCCGGGCGTGCTCGCGCAGGTGACGGTGCTCGCCGTGCATCGGGATCACGAATTCGGGGTTCACCAGCGCGTGCACCCGCTCCAGGTCGGGGCGGTTGGCATGGCCGGAAACGTGGTAGCGATCGTCTTCGGCCACGATGTCCACCCCCATTTCGGAAAAGGCATTCATCGTGCGGATCACGCCGCGCTCGTTGCCGGGAATGGTCTTGGAGGAGAACAGGAAGGTGTCGCCCTCGGCCATCGCCAAGCCAAGATACTTGCCGCGGCTGAGCTGCGCCGAGGCGGCGCGGCGTTCGCCCTGGCTGCCGGTGACGATCAGCATCAGGCTCTCGCGCGGAATATCGCGGGCATCTTCCGGCGTGACGGTGGTCGGGAAACTGTCGACCACGCCGGTTTTCACCGCCACCTCGATCATCCGCCGCATCGCCCGGCCGAGCAGGCAGACCGAACGGCCCGCCGCCTGCCCCGCCTCGGCCAGCGTCTTCACCCGGGCGACGTTGGAGGCGAAAGTGGTGGCCACCACCATGTGCGGCGCCGCGGCCACCAGCTTTTCAAGCGGCGCGCGCAATTCGGCTTCGGAACGTCCCGGGTGGTGCGAGAACACGTTGGTGGAATCGCAGACCAGCGCGCGCACCCGGCCCTTGGTGGCCTCGCGCCACATCGTCTCGTCCCATGGCTCGCCGACGCCCGGGGTGGGATCGAGCTTGAAATCGCCGGTGTGCACGACCCGGCCCGCCGGCGTGTCGATCACCAGCCCGGCACTTTCCGGGATCGAGTGCGAGACCGGCAGGAAGGCCACCTTGAACGGCCCCGCCTCGACCTGCTCGGGCCAGGCCCCCACGATCTCGACGTTGTCCGGGTTCTGCCCGGCTTCCTCGAACTTGAGCTGGGCGAGATGCCCGGTGAACTTTCGCGCATAGACCGGCGCGCGCAGGTCGGGCCAGAGCCGCCCGACGGCACCGACGTGGTCTTCGTGGGCATGGGTGATGAAGATCGCCTCGATCCGCTCGGCGTTGTCGCGCAGGAAGGTGACATCGGGCAGGATCAGGTTCACCCCCGGCGTGCTGTCCATGTCGGGAAAGGTCACCCCGAGATCGACGACGATCAGCCGCTCCTCGCCCGGGGCACCGTAGCCGTAGACATAGGCATTCATGCCGATCTCCCCCGCGCCGCCAAGGGGGAGGTAGATCAGCCGGTTCTTGCTCATGGAGTATCCTGCTCTTGGTTGTAGTCGTGGATTTTCACCAGCCCGTGCATCGTGAGATTGTCGGCGAACTGGTCGAACACCGGGGCGTGGCTCTGGAACAGCGGCGCGAGGCCGCCGGTGCCGACCACCGTCATCGGCCGCCCGTGTTCCTCAATGATCCGGGCCGAGATTTCCTTGATCAGCCCGACATAGCCCCAGAAGATGCCTGATTGCATGCAGGCCACGGTATTGGTGCCGATCACCCGGTCGGGATAGGTGATATCGACATGCGGCAGCGCCGCCGCCGCCATGTGCAGGGCTTCGAGGCTGAGGTTCACCCCCGGCGCAATCACCCCGCCGATATAGGCCCCGTCACTATCGACCACGTCGAAGGTGGTGGCGGTGCCGAAATCGACGACGATGAGATCGCCGCCGTAAAGGTCATGCCCCGCCACGGTGTTGACCAGCCGGTCGGGGCCGACTTGCGTGCCCGCGTCCACCCGGACGTCCACCGGAAGGCGGCATTCGGGTTTGCCCACCACCAGCGGGCGCAGACCGAAATAGCGGTCGGAAAAGACCCGCAGGTTGAACACCACGCGCGGCACGGTGGAGGAAATCACCACGCCGGTGATCTCGGGGACGATGCCGTGATGGCGTGTCAGCGTGTCCCACCAGACGAAATACTGGTCGGCGGTGCGCTGGTGTTCGGTCGAGGTGCGCAGGGTGGCGAGAAACTTCTCGCCGTCCCAGATCGAGAACACGGTATTGGTATTGCCACAGTCGATGGCCAGAAGCATGCCTGCCCCTTCAGAAAAAGATGTCGCCCGCCGCGATGCGGCGAAGGCCGTGCGGCGTTGATAGGACAAGTTGCCCCGCCTCGTCCACCTCGCGCATGACGCCGGTCACCTCGCCGCCCGGAAGACGCGCGGTGACGGTTTCGCCGAGCCGGGCGGCGCGCGCGAGCCAGGCGCTGCGGATCGGGGCAAAGCCGTGGCTGGCGAACTGCGCCTCCCATGTTGCATAGGCGGGCGCGAGGGCTTCAAGGAAATCGCCGGGCGACACCGCGAGGCCCGTCTCGCCCGCGAGCGACACCGGGCGCAGCGCGCCGGGTTCCACCTCTCCCGCCCCGGGGGCTTGCGCGAGGTTCACCCCGATGCCGATGGCGAGGCCCGAGAGCCGCCCGCCAGCCTGAAGCCCTTCGAGCAGGATGCCCGCCACCTTGCCGCCATTGAACAGCACGTCGTTGGGCCATTTGAGCGCGAGGGCCTCGGCCCGCCCGGTGAGCCCGGCGAAGGCGTCGAACAGCGCGAGCGACGCCACGAAAGAGCGCAGCGCTGCCGCCTCTGGCAAGACAGCGGGCAGCACCAGCGTGGCCGCGAAATTGCCCGCCGGGTTCGCCCAGGGGCGACCGCGCCGCCCGCGCGCCTCGGTCTGCGTCTCGGCGGTGATCCAGGTCGGACCGGCGAATTCCGCCGCGCGGCGCGCGGCCTCGTTGAGCGTCGAGTCGACCACGCCAAGCGGCAGGTGGCCATAGCCATGCGGCCAGCTCATCGCTGCCGCCGGGGGCACGCCGCCGTGTGGCGGCGCGACCGCACGCGCCCGGACGCGACCGGCCTAGTTGACAAGGGCCGCTGCCGCCTGCGCCGCCGCACCTTCGACGCCGAAGAGGTTGATCACCCCGAGCAGCATCGCCGCCGCGGCCCCCATCAGCATCACCCAGCCAGCCGCGCTCATGCGGGTATCGAGCCGCTCCTCGGTCTCGCCGAAATACATGTAGTAGACGATGCGCAGGTAGTAGAAGGCACCGATCACGCTGGCCACAACGCCGGCCACGGCAAGCCAGGTCATCTCGGCCTGAACCGCCGCGTTCAGCACGTAGAGCTTGCCGAAGAAGCCGACCATCGGCGGCACGCCGGCGAGCGAGAACAGGAGCACCAGCATCGCCAGCGCCTTCACCGGCTCGGCCTTGGCGTATTGATTCAGCGCCGCGATTTCCGTCACCGGCTTGCCGTCGCGCTCCATCGACATGATGAAGGCGAAGGTGCCGACGTTCATGGTCAGATAGATCGCCATGTAGACCAGCATCGCCTGAACGCCATACTCGCTGCCCGAGGCGAGGCCGATCAGGGCGAAGCCCATGTGGCCGATCGAGGAATAGGCCATCAGCCGCTTGAAGTCGCGCTGGCCGATCGCGGCCACGGCACCGAGAAACATCGACAGCACCGCCATCAGCGCGACGATCTGGCTCCAGTCGCCCACCGAGTGGCCGAAGGCGTCGAACAGCACCCGGCCGAACAGCGCCATGGCGGCCAGTTTCGGCGCGGTCGCGAAGAAGGCCGTCACCGGCGTCGGCGCGCCTTCGTAGACATCCGGCGTCCACATGTGGAAGGGCACGGCGGACACCTTGAAGGCGAGGCCCGCGGCCACGAAGGTGAGGCCGAACAGGAGGCCGAGGCCAATCTCGCCACTCGCCGCGGCGGCCAGGATGCCGTCGAACCCGGTGGTGCCGGCGTAACCATAGGTGAGCGAGGCACCGTAGAGCAGCAGGCCCGACGACAGCGCCCCGAGGATGAAGTATTTCATCCCGGCTTCCGTCGATTTCACGCTGTCGCGGCGCATCGCGGCGACGACGTAGAGCGACAGCGATTGCAGCTCAAGCCCCATGTAGAGCGTCATCAGGTCACCCGCGGAGACCATGATCATCATGCCCACCGTAGCCAGCGCAATGAGCAGCGGGTATTCGAAGCGCCCCAGCCCGCGCCGGACAAGGGTTTCCTGCCCCGCCAGCAGCACCGCCGCGGCGGCAACGAGTATACCCACCTGCGCAAAGCGCGCGTAGGCATCTTCGATCAGGAGGCCGCCGAAGGCGCGCCCGTTCGCCACGTCGCCAAGGCCGATGAACAGCGCCAGCGCCAGCATCACCCCGGCGGTGGCCCAGGTGACGAGCGGCGTGGCCTTGTCCTTGCCGGTGTAGACGGCTGCCAGCAGAGCCGCCATCGCGAAGACGGCGAGCAGCAGTTCGGGCAGGATGGCTTGCAGGTCGAACGCGGTCATGTCGTCCCTCTCAGTTCGAGACTGCGGCCGTGTCCGCGAGCGCGGGCAAGGCAGCGTGGTATTGGTCGAGCAGCGCCGTCACCGAGGGCCCGATCAGATCGAGCACCAGGTTCGGAGAAACGCCGAGAATGAGGGTGGCGGCCACCAGCGGCGCAAAGATCGCCTTCTCGCGGGTGTCCATGTCGGTGATCGCCTTCAGGCTTTCCTTGATCAGGTCGCCGAACACGACCCGGCGGTAGAGCCAGAGCGCATAGCCGGCCGACAGGATCACGCCGGTGGCGGCCACCGCGGCGATCCAGGTATTGGCCTTGAACATCCCCACCAGGGTGAGGAATTCGCCGACGAAACCCGAGGTGCCGGGCAGGCCGACGTTGGCCATGGTGAAGAACATGAACACCGCGGCATAGGCCGGCATCCGGTTCACGAGGCCGCCATAGGCCGCGATCTCGCGGGTGTGCATCCGGTCGTAGATCACCCCGACGGCAAGAAAGAGCGCGCCGGAGACGAAGCCATGGGAAATCATCTGGAAGATCGCCCCGTCGACGCCCTGCTGGTTGGCGGCGAAGATCCCGGCGGTGACGTAGCCCATGTGCGCCACCGAGGAATAGGCGATGAGCTTCTTCATGTCCTCCTGCACCAGCGCCACCAGCGAGGTGTAGACGATCGCGATCACGCTGATCCAGAGGATGAAATCGGTCATCACCGCCGCCCCTTGCGGGAACATCGGCAGCGAGAAGCGCAGGAAACCGTAGCCACCCATCTTCAGAAGGATCGCCGCCAGCACCACCGAGCCCGCGGTCGGCGCCTGAACGTGGGCATCGGGCAGCCAGGTGTGCACCGGCCACATCGGCATCTTCACCGCGAAGCTTGCGAAGAAGGCGATGAACAGGAGTGTCTGCGCGCCGCCGACAACCTGGATGCCGAGGAGCGAGAAGGTTTCCGAGCCGAAATTGTGGAGCATCAGCGACGGGATATCGGTGGTGCCCGCCTCGACGAACATGAACACCATCGCCACCAGCATCAGCACCGAGCCGAGGAAGGTGTAGAGGAAGAACTTGAAGGCGGCGTAGATCCGGTCTTTCCCGCCCCAGATCCCGATGATCAGGAACATCGGAATGAGGCCGGCCTCGAAGAACAGGTAGAACAGCACGAGGTCGAGCGCCACGAAGACGCCGATCATCAGCGTCTCGAGGATCAGGAAGGCGATCATGTATTCCTTCACCCGGGTCGTCACGCCCCAGGTCGAGGCGATGGCGATCGGCATCAGCGCGGTGGTCAGCAGCACGAACAGCACGCTGATCCCGTCGACCCCGAGCTTGTAGGTGAAGCCCATCAGCCAGGTGTGTTCCTCGACCATCTGAAAGCCGGTGTCGGCCGGATCGAAGCGCAGCAGCACCGCGAGCGAGATCAGGAAGGTCGCCGTGGTGGCCGTCAGCGCCAGCCACTTGGCGTTGCGCTGCGCCGCCTCGTCGTCGCCGCGCAGGAAGGCCGCGAGGATGGCGGCCGCCACCAGCGGCAGGAAGGTGACGATCGAAAGCAGGTTGTCCATCAGTTCGCCCCTCCGGTGATCGCCACGATGGTGATGAGAACGACGATCCCGATGACCATCGTGAAGGCATAGGTGAAGACGTAGCCCGATTGCAGCCGCCCGGCGAGGCGGGTGAACCAGGGCACGATGCCCATCGCCAGCCCGTTGATCGCACCGTCGATCACGTTGCCGTCGCCGCGCTTCCACAGGAACCGGCCAAGCGCCTTGGCGGGCCTGACAAAGAGGAAGTCGTAGATCTCGTCGAAATACCACTTGTTGAGCAGGAAGCGGTAGAGGTGGGGCTGGCTTTCGGCGAGCCGCTTCGGCAGCGCCGGGTTGGCGATGTAGAACCACCAGGCAGTCACGAAGCCGATCACCATGGCGACGAAGGGCGAGACCTTCACCCATGTCGGCGCGTGGTGGGCATCATCGAGCACGTGGTTGTCGGGGTGCATGAAGATCGCCCCCTGCGGTGCCGCAGCGGCGGCGCGATCGCCGGCTTCGGTTTCGTCGGCGGATGCGGTTGCTTCACCGTCGTCGCCGTTCTCCACCGCCTCGGCGTGGTGCTCGGGGATACCGAAGTAGCGGTTCACCTGCTCATGCGAGCCGAAGAATGACCCGTACCAGACCATGCCCGAGAACACCGCGCCGAGCGCCAGAACGCCGAGCGGAATGGTCATCACCCGGGGGCTTTCATGGGCGTGTTCGTGGGTGTGCTTGTCGCCCCGGGGCTTGCCCCAGAAGGTCAGAAACATCAGCCGCCACGAATAGAACGAGGTGAACAGCGCCGCGACCACGAGCAACCAGAACGCGGCCCCCCCCTCGGTGCCGGCCCATGCGCTCTCGATCACCGCGTCCTTCGACAGGAACCCGGCAAAGCCGATATGGGTGAGCGGGATGCCCACGCCGGTGATCGCCAGCGTGCCGATCAGCATGATCCAGAAGGTGATCGGAAACTTCGACCGGAGACCGCCGTAATTGCGCATGTCCTGCTCGTGGTGCATGCCGTGGATCACCGAGCCTGCGCCGAGGAAGAGCATCGCCTTGAAGAAGGCGTGGGTGAAGAGGTGGAACATCGCCACCGAGTAGACGCCGACGCCCGCGGCCACGAACATGTAGCCAAGCTGCGACATCGTGGAATAGGCGATCACGCGCTTGATGTCGTTCTGCACCAGCCCGATGGTGGCGGCGACGAAGGCGGTGGCAGCCCCGATCGCGACAATGAAGGCGAGCGCCTGCGGCGCATATTCCATCAACGGCGACATCCGCGAGACGAGGAACACCCCCGCCGTGACCATGGTGGCGGCGTGGATCAAGGCAGAGACCGGCGTCGGGCCTTCCATCGCGTCCGGCAACCAGGTGTGCAGGAAAAGCTGCGCCGACTTGCCCATCGCGCCGACGAAAAGCAGGAAGGCGATGAGGTTGGCGGCGTTCCAGTCGGTCCAGAGGAACCGCACCTCGGTTTCCGCCAGCCCCGGTGCCGCGGCGAAGACGTCGTCGAGACGGATCGAGTCGGTCAGCAGGAAGATCGCGGCGATGCCGAGCGCGAAGCCGAAATCGCCCACCCGGTTGACCACGAAAGCCTTGATCGCGGCGGCGTTGGCGGAGGGTTTCTTGTAGTAGAAACCGATCAGCAGGTAGGAGGCCACGCCCACGCCTTCCCAGCCGAAGAACATCTGCAAGAGGTTGTCGGCAGTCACCAGCGCGAGCATCGAGAAGGTGAAGAAGCTCAGGTAGGCGAAGAAGCGCGGCCGGTAGCTCTCCGGCTCGAACTGGTCGTCGTGCGCCATGTAGCCCATCGAATAGAGGTGCACGAGCGCCGAGATCGTGGTGACCACCACCAGCATGATCGCGGTCAGCCGGTCGAGTCGGATCGACCAGTCGGTCTGGAAGCTGCCGCTATCGATCCAGCGCATGATCTGGATCTGCTGGGTGCCCTCGGGCAGCCACAGGAACACGATCCACGACAGCAAGGCGGCGAGGAACAGGAGCCCCGTGGTAACGATCTGCGCCGCCTTGTCACCGATGATCCGGTGCCCGAACCCTGCGATCAACGCGCCGATCAGCGGGGCGAAGAGGATGATCTGGACCATGTGCCTCAGCCTTTCATCACGTTGACATCTTCCACCGCGATCGAGCCGCGGGTGCGGAAGAAGCTCACCAGGATCGCGAGGCCGATGGCGGCCTCGGCGGCGGCGACGGTCAGAACGAACAGGGTGAAGACCTGCCCGGTGAGATCACCGAGATAGGCCGAGAAGGCCACCAGGTTGATGTTGACCGCCAGCAGGATCAGCTCGATCGACATCAGGAGCACGATGATGTTCTTGCGATTGAGGAAGAGCCCGAAGATGCCGATGACGAAGAGTGCCGCCGCCAGCCCCAGGTAATGTTCAAGTCCAACCATATCGTCCCTCGTTCGTTCCGCCTTGGGCGGATGATTCTTGTATCGTCGCGCCCGGCGGCGCGGGCAGGCCCTAGAGCCCCTGCCCCGGCTTCACATCGACCATCTTGATCGCCGCCTTCGGATCGCGGTGCATCTGGTCGACCACGTTCTGACGCTTGATGTCGCGGCGGTGGCGCATGGTGAGCACGATGGCCCCGATCATCGCCACCAGCAGGATCAGACCCGCAAGCTGGAACAGCAGCAGGTAGTCGGTGTAAATCACCATCCCCAGCGCCGCGGTGTTCTCGACCTCGCCCACAGCAGGTGCCGCCATCATCTCGACCCCCTCGGCGGTGGCCCAGGTGCCGAAGATCAGGCCCAGTTCGACAAGCAGGACCACGCCGATCAACAGCCCGATCGGCAGGTACTTGGCCATCCCTGCCTTCAACTCGGCGAAATCCACGTCGAGCATCATCACCACGAAGAGGAACAGCACCGCCACCGCGCCGACGTAGACGATCATCAGGAGCATGGCGAGAAACTCGGCCCCGAGCAGCACGAAGAGCCCGGTGGCCCCGATGAAAGCGGTGATCAGCCAGAGCACCGCGTGCACCGGGTTGCGGCTCACCACGGTGAACAGCCCCCCCACCAGCACGGTCAGCGCGAAGACGTAGAATGCAAATCCGGCGACGGTCATGCGTCCCCCTCCTCGTCGGTTTCGGCATAGACGCCCTTGGCGAGCTCCAATGCGCGGTTCATGGCCGGAAGCCCGCCCAGCATCGACATCTGGTAGATGACTTCAGCGACTTCCTTTTCCCGCGCACCGGCCTCCTTGAGGTGGCGCAGGGTGATCTTGATCTGCGGCTCGGCATGGGCCCCGGTCGCCACCAGCCCCGCCAGCGTCACCATCAGCCGGGTCTTGGCATCCAGCCCGTCGGGGTTGAAGGCATTGCCGAACACCGCCTCCATCCAGTCGGCCGGCATGGTCGGAAAGAGCTTGTCGAAGCCCTTTGGCGTGAACTCCGCCAAGGCGGGATTCATCGCCCGCGCCATCGTCGCGGCCTGTTCCATCATCTGGGCGTATGTCTTGGCGAAATCGCTCATGTTCATGTCCCGCGCCTACCGATAGGGCGCGTCCAGCTCCAGGTTGCGGGCGATCTCGGCTTCCCAGCGGTCGCCGTTGTCGAGCAGCTTCTGCTTGTCGTAGAACAGCTCCTCGCGGCTTTCGGTGGCAAACTCGAAGTTCGGCCCCTCGACGATGGCATCGACCGGGCAGGCTTCCTCGCAATAACCGCAGTAGATGCACTTGGTCATGTCGATGTCGTAGCGCGTGGTGCGGCGCGAGCCGTCATCGCGCGGCTCGGCGTCGATGGTGATCGCCTGCGCCGGGCAGATCGCCTCGCACAGCTTGCAGGCAATGCAGCGTTCCTCGCCGTTGGGGTAGCGGCGCAGCGCGTGTTCACCCCGGAAACGCGGCGAGAGATGTCCCTTCTCGTAAGGGTAGTTCAGCGTTGCCTTGGGCTTGAAGAAATACTTCAGCCCGAGCTTGAAGCCGACGAGGAAATCCCAAAGCACGAAGTACTTGGCGGCGCGAACATAGTCGAATGCCATGGCTTCAGCCTCCCGTGGTCCAGCGGGCGTAGGTGCCCCAGAATGCGCCGTATTGCGCGAAGAATGCGACCAGAACGACCCAGGCCAGCGAGAGCGGCAGGAACACCTTCCAGCCGATCCGCATGAGCTGGTCGTAGCGGTAGCGCGGCACCACCGCCTTGGTCATCATGAAGACGAACCAGAAGAAACCCATCTTGAGGAACATCCAGTGAATGCCGTCGGCCAGCCCCGGGATCGGCGACAGCCAGCCGCCGAAGAACAGCAGCGTGATCAGCGCCGTCATCAGCGTGATCGCGACGTATTCGCCGATCATGTAGAGCAGGAACGGGGTCGAGGAATATTCCACCTGGTAACCCGCCACCAGTTCCGATTCAGCCTCCGGCAGATCGAACGGCGGGCGGTTGGTCTCCGCCATCGCCGAGATGATGAACAGGAACACCATCGGGAAATGCGGCAGCCAATACCACGAGAGCAGCCCCGCCCCGGCTTGCGCATTGACGATATGGGTCAGGTTCATCGAACCGGTCGAGATGATCACGCCGATGATGATCAGGCCGATCGAGACCTCGTAGGAGATCATCTGAGCGGCGGAGCGGAGCGAGCCGAGGAAGGGGTATTTCGAGTTCGAGGCCCAGCCGCCCATGATCACGCCGTAAACCTCCAGCGAGGAGACCGCGAAGATGAACAGGATCGCCACGTTGATATCGGCCAGCACCCAGCCCTCGTTGAACGGGATCACCGCCCAGGCCACCAGCGCCAGCACGAGGCTGAGCAGCGGCGCGAGGAAGAAGACGAACTTGTCCGCCCCCGCCGGCACGACGATTTCCTTCACCACGTACTTGATGAAGTCGGCGAAACTTTGCAGCAGGCCGAAAGCGCCCACCACGTTGGGGCCCTTGCGCAACTGCACCGCGGCCCAGACCTTGCGGTCGGCCCAGAGCAGGAAGGCCAGCGCCACGAGGAGCGGCACCACGATCAGCAGCACCTGCCCGGTGATGAGCAGCGCGATGCCGAGGTTGGTGGTCGTGAAGAATTCATACATGGTGCATGGCCTCAGATCGTCGGTATCCCGTTGTCCTCGCAGGCATCGACGGTCACTTCCGCGTCGATCGTCCGCAAGCCTTGCGGCAGCGCGTCGGAGATGACGTAAACCGCGTTCCCCGTCCAGACACTGCCTTGTTGTTGCACGTTGGTGCGCACATGCCGGGCAAAACCGTAGCCCCGGATGAGCGCGTATTGCGCCGCCGCGCATTCGCCGTAGTCCGCCACGTCCTCGGTATCACGCGCGCCGCGCATTGACACGTCGAACTGCACCAGATCGCCGTCGAGCAGCCCGGTTTCGATGCCGAGATACACCGGCTCGAACGGCATCGCATCGCGCGAAACATCTGGCTCCGGCTCGGCGCAGGCCGCGAGCGCGAGCGCCGCGGCGGGCGCCATTGCGGCGATATGGGCGGCGCGGCGCATCATTCGGCGGCGATCTCCCCGGCCTTGCGCGCTTTCGCCTGGGCCGAAAGCTGGCCCATCAGGGCCGAGGCGCGCGCGATCGGGTTGGTGAGGTAGAAATCGCGGGTCACGTTGCGGAAATCCGCCTTGCCCGGCTTCTTCGGCTTGAGCGGCCGCCAGTCGTTTTCCGGCACCTCGTCAATCCGCCCGAGGTGCGGAACGGCGGTGATCATCGCCCGGCGCAGGGCTGCCTGGCTGTCCCACGGCAGCGGCGCGCCAAGCTCGCCGGAGAGCGCGCGCAGCACCGCCCAAGCCTCCTTGGCCTCGCCCGGCGGGAAGGCGGCGCGCAGCGCCAGTTGCGGGCGTCCCTCGGTGTTCACGAAAAGCCCCGATTCTTCCGTGTAGGCGGCGACGGGCAGGATGATATCGGCCCGGTGCGCCCCGCGGTCGCCGTGGTGGCCGACGTAGATCACCGTTGGCCCTGCCTCGATCTCGATCTCGTCGGCGCCCATGTTGACGATCACGTCGGCACCCTCGGTGGCGGCCTGAAGCCCGCCCTCGGTGACCGCCCCCACGTCCATCGCGCCGACCCGGCCGGCGGCCGTGTTCAGCACCATGAACTTCGAGTTGGAGTTCTCGGCCAGTTGCATCGCGAGCGCGAGAACGGCCTCGCCATCGGCCTCGTTCAAGGCCCCCTGCCCGACGATCACGAGGCTCGGCACCTCCTTCGTCGGGCCGATCTCCTTGGCCGCAAGCTCTTCGAGCGCCGCGCGGTCGGTGCCGACGTGGACATATTCATACGTCAGATCAACGGCTTCGCCGACCAGCCCCACGGTCGCGCCATTCAGCCATGCCTTGCGGATACGGGCGTTGAGAACCGGCGCTTCGTCGCGCGGGTTGGTGCCGATGAGCTGGATCATCTTCGCGCTGTCGATATCCTCGATCGTGGCGGTGCCGACATAGGCGCAGCGGTTGCCCTCGGGCAGTTTCGCGCCGTCTGTGCGACATTCGACAGCGCCGCCCATGCCTTCGATCAGGGATTTCAGCGAAAACGCCGCCTCGGTGGAGGCCAGATCGCCCACCAGCCCGGCGAGCTTTTTCGCCCCCTGCATCGCCTTGGCCGCCGCGCCGAGCGCTTCGGGCCATTCGACCGGGGCGAGTTTGCCGCCCTTGCGCACGTAAGGCCGGTCGAGCCGCTGGCGGCGCAGCCCGTCCCAGACGAAACGGGTCTTGTCGGAGATCCACTCCTCGTTCACGCCGTCATGGTTGCGCGGCAGGATCCGCATCACTTCGCGGCCCTTGGTATCGACCCGGATGTTGCTCCCCAGCGCGTCCATCACGTCGATGGTTTCGGTCTTGGAAAGCTCCCACGGCCGGGCGGTGAAGGCGTAAGGTTTCGAGGTGAGCGCGCCCACCGGGCAAAGGTCGATGATGTTGCCTTGCAGGTTGCTGTCGAGCGTCTCGTTCAGATAGCTGACGATCTCGGCATCCTCGCCGCGCCCTGTCTGGCCCATCTGGGTGATCCCGGCCACCTCGGAGGTGAAGCGCACGCAGCGGGTACAGGAGATGCAGCGGGTCATCTGGGTGGCAACCAGCGGACCGAGATCGAGGTCTTCCACCGCCCGTTTGGGCTCGCGGAACCGCGAGAAATCCATGCCATAGGCCATCGCCTGATCTTGCAGGTCGCATTCGCCGCCCTGATCGCAGATCGGGCAATCGAGCGGGTGGTTGATGAGGATGAACTCCATCACCCCCTCGCGCGCCTTCTTGACCATCGGCGAATTGGTTTTCACCACCGGCGGCTGGCCTTCCGGGCCGGGGCGCAGGTCTTTGACCTGCATCGCGCAGGAGGCCGCGGGTTTCGGCGGGCCGCCGACCACCTCGACAAGGCACATCCGGCAGTTCCCGGCGATCGAGAGCCGTTCGTGGTAGCAGAACCGCGGCACCTCGATGCCCACCTGTTCGCAGGCCTGGATCAGGGTCATCGCCCCCGGAACCTCGACCTCGATGTCGTCGATGACGATTTTCTTCAGGTCGCTCATGTCTTACTCCGCCGCCATCCGGCCCGTTTTCTGGGCCTTGATCCGGTCTTCGATTTCGTCGCGGAAATTGCGGATCAACCCCTGGATCGGCCAGGCTGCCGCATCGCCGAGGGCGCAGATCGTGTGGCCCTCCACCTGCTTGGTGACGTCGAACAACATGTCGATCTCCTCGATCTCCGCCTCGCCGCGCACCAGCCGTTCCATCACCCGCATCATCCAGCCGGTGCCTTCACGGCAGGGCGTACACTGGCCGCAGCTCTCGTGCTTGTAGAACTTCGACAGCCGCCAGATCGCCTTCACGATGTCGGTGGACTTGTCCATCACGATCACCGCCGCGGTGCCGAGCCCCGACTTGAGATCCTTCTGCAGGTAGTCGAAATCCATGATCGCATCGCGCATGTTCTCGCCGCGCACCACCGGCACCGAGGAGCCGCCGGGGATCACCGCCAGCAGGTTGTCCCAGCCGCCGCGAATGCCGCCGCAATGGGTCTCGATCAACTCCTCGAAGGAGATCGACATCTCTTCTTCAACAACGCACGGGTTGTTGACGTGGCCGGAGATGGCAAAAAGCTTGGTGCCGGCATTGTTGGCCCGCCCGAACCCGGCGAACCACGCGCCGCCGCGGCGCAGGATGGTGGGCACGACGGCGATGCTCTCGACGTTGTTGACCGTGGTCGGCGCACCGTAGAGCCCGGCCATCGCCGGGAACGGCGGTTTCATCCGCGGCATGCCCTTCTTGCCTTCGAGGCTTTCGAGCAGCGCGGTTTCCTCGCCGCAGATGTAAGCCCCGGCACCGTGGTGCAGGAAGAGGTCGAAATCCCAGCCCGATCCAGCGGCGTTCTTGCCCAGAAGCCCGGCGTCATAGGCCTCGTCGATCGCGGCCTGAAGCGCCTCGCGCTCGCGGATGTATTCGCCGCGAATGTAGATGTAGGACGTATGCGCGCCCATCGCGAAGCTCGCGATCAGCGCCCCCTCGATCAGCGTATGCGGATCGTGGCGCATGATCTCGCGGTCCTTGCAGGTGCCCGGCTCGCTTTCGTCGGCGTTGATCACGAGATAGGCCGGCCGGCCGTCGCTTTCCTTGGGCATGAAAGACCACTTGAGGCCGGTCGGAAAGCCCGCCCCGCCCCGGCCGCGCAAGCCGCTGGACTTCATCTCGTCGATGATCCAGTCGCGCCCCTTGGCGATGATCCCGGCCGTCCCGTCCCAATGGCCACGCGCCTTCGCACCCGCAAGGGTGCGCTCGTGCATGCCATAGAGGTTGGTGAAGATCCGGTCCTGATCCTTCAACATGCCTGTTTATCCTTCATTCTTCTGGCGTGCCCGCCAGATCCGAAACGTCACGATCAGCACGAAGGCGAACCCCGCCAGCGCCACCAGGTCGAACAGAGCGCGGGTGCGCTGGGTCCAGTCCCATTCGTTGCCCGCCCAGATCGCCCCGATCCAGAACAAGCCCGTCGCGGCCGCCACGAGGGCGGCAATGCGGCCTTGCCGCGCGAGGGCCTTGTCGTCCGGATCGGTGCTCATCTCGGTCACTCCCGGGCCTTACTCGTTATACTTGCCGGTTTCGGACGCACGCTTGGAAAACTCGGTTTCCTCGCCGCTCGCCAGCGCCCGGGCCTGCGCGACCCAGCCATCGCGGCTGACCCGGCCCTTGAACCCCTTGAGGTTCTTGTCGACCCAGGCCACCTCGGCCTTGGTCCAGTTCGCGATCTGGTCGTAATGGTAGTAGCCCAGATCGTGCAGCAATCCCTCAAGCTTCGGGCCGACGCCCTTGATCAGCTTGAGATCGTCCGCGCCACCGCCGCGCGGCGCGTCGAGCCCTTCGGGGCGGGTGCCCTCGCCTGCGTCCCCGGCCGGCGCGGCCTTGTCTTCTGCCACCTTCTGCGCGGCACGGGCCGCGGCCGCGGCCTCCTCAGCGGCGGCCTTGCGCGCAAGGTCGACCTCCGCCGCGGCCTTCTCCTCGGCCGCTTTCCTGGCCGCCTCCGCCGCCTCGGCGGCCTTCTCGGCTTCCTCCGCGTCCCGGGCGGTCTTGGCCTCGGCCATTGCCCGGTCGACCGCGTCCTGCTCGGCCGCGACCGAGGGATCGGCGGGCTTGGCAGCCGGAGCGCCGGTTCCCACGCCGGCGGCCGCACCGCTTTCGGCGCTTCCCACGGTGCAGAACATCCGTTGCAGAACAAGTCCGACCGCAACCGCAAGCGCAATGGCAACGATCAGCCCCAAGAGGCCGCCGACCAGTAGCAGCAGGACGAGGCCCAGAAGCGCGCCCACGATCCAGCAGATGTTGCGGCAGGAAAACATGCCTTGATCCGTGTTAGTCATCGTTCAAGTCCCCCATTGGTCCTGTTGGTCAATCCCTGCGGGCGCGTCGCCAGCTTTGGCCGGTCTGTTGTTTGCGCGTCCCGTCATCACTCGCACCCGACACCTAGTAGACGTCGCCCTTCTTCACTTTCTTCGAAAACTCGGTTTCCTGCCCGGCTGAGAGACGCCGGGCCTGGTCCACCCAGCCATCGCGGCTGACCCGGCCCTTGAAGCCTTCGAGGTTTTCATCGACCCAGGCCACCTCGGTCTCGGTCCACTTCGCGATCTGGTCGAAATGGAAGAAGCCGAGCTTGTGCAGCATCGCTTCGAGCTTTGGGCCGACACCCTTGATCTGCTTGAGATCGTCGGCACCACCGTCGCGCGGGGCATCCATCGTTCTTGGCTTCTTCGCTTCGGTCGAGCGCAGCACCTCGCTGGTCACCAGCGGCTTGGCCTTGGTCGGGGCCTGGGCCGGCCGGGTGGTGCCTTCGCCCTCCTTCGGCTTCACGGGCGTCTTCCTCGCGCTCACATGCACCTTGCGCCCGCCGGCCAGCCACGGCGTCGTCACCGCAACCTCGCTGCCGTCGATCCGCTTGATCGTGTCGCCAAGCTCCGTGGCCAGCGCGACCGAGGCGTTATACTGCGTCCGCCCGCTCTCGTACTCGGTGAGCGAGGTCAGCCCGCTCAGCGGCTCGGCGGCGTAGCGCCCGTTCTGCGGGCCCGGCACCGGCACCTCGCCCGCCGCCAGCCTGTCGATCAAATCGGAGAAGTTCTCGGTGGTGAGGTCTTCGTAGTAATCCTTGCCGACCTGCGCCATCGGCGCGTTGGCGCAGGCCCCGAGGCATTCCACCTCTTCCCACGAAAACCGCCCGTCGTCCGACAGCATGTGCGGCGCGGGGGCGATCTTTTCCTTCGCCACCGCGATCAGGTCTTCGGCACCCATGATCATGCACGAAAGCGTGCCGCAGATCTGGAAATGTGCAACGGAACCAACGGGTTGAAGCTGGAACATGAAGTAGAAAGTGGCCACTTCAAGCGCCCGGATATGGGCCATGCCGAGCATGTCGGCCACGTATTCGATCGCGGGCTTGGTGAGCCAGCCCTCCTGCTCCTGCGCACGCCACAGGAACGGGATCACGGCGCTCGCCTCGCGGCCCTCGGGATACTTGGTGAGCTGCGCCTTCGCCCATTCGAGGTTGGCGGGCGTGAAGGCGAAGCTCTCGGGCTGTTCATGGTGCAGACGGCGCAACATCAGCGGTCAATCTCCCCGAAGACGATGTCGATCGTGCCGACCAGCGCGGCCACGTCGGCAAGCTGGTGGCCCTTGGCGATATGGGTGAGGGCTTGCAGGTGGGAATAGCCCGGAGCGCGGATCTTGCAGCGGTAGGGCCGGTTGGTGCCGTCGGCCACGAGGTAGACACCGAACTCACCCTTGGGGGCCTCGACGGCGGCATAGATCTCGCCAGCGGGCACGTGGAAGCCCTCGGTATAGAGCTTGAAGTGGTGGATGAGCGCCTCCATCGAGGTTTTCATCTCGCCCCGTTTCGGCGGCGCGATCTTGCCGCGGGAGAGCACGTCGCCCTGCCCCTCGGGCGCACGCAGCTTGTCGATCGCCTGGCGCATGATCCTGACGCTCTCGTGCATCTCGGCGATCCGGCAATTGTTGCGGTCATAACTGTCACCGTTGGTGCCCACCGGAATGTCGAACTCGAATTCGTCGTAGCACTCGTAAGGCTGGGCGCGGCGCAGATCCCAGGCAAAGCCCGAGCCGCGCACCATCACGCCGGTCATCCCCCATTGCTGGATCTCGTCCTCGGTGACGATGCCGATATCCACCGTGCGCTGCTTGAATACGCGGTTTTCGGTGATGAGATTGTCGATATCGTTGAGCACCTTGGGGAAGCTGTCGCACCATGCCTCGATATCGTCGAGCAGGTCGGGCGGCAGATCCTGGTGCACGCCGCCGGGGCGGAAGTAGTTGGCATGCAGCCGTGCCCCGCAGGCGCGATCGTAGAAGCCCATCAGCTTCTCGCGTTCCTCGTAGCCCCAGAGCGGCGGGGTGAGCGCGCCCACGTCGAGCGCCAGCGAGGTGGTGTTGAGCAGGTGGTTGAGGATCCGGCCGATCTCGGAATAGAGCACCCGGATCAGGCTGGCCCGGCGCGGCACCTCGGTGCCGGTCAGCTTTTCGATGGCGAGGCAGAACGCATGTTCCTGGTTCATCGGCGCGACGTAATCGAGCCGGTCGAAATAGGGGATGTTCTGCAGGTAGGTGCGGCTCTCCATCAGCTTCTCAGTGCCGCGGTGCAGAAGCCCGATATGCGGGTCGGCGCGCTCGACGATCTCGCCGTCAAGCTCCAGCACGAGGCGCAGAACGCCGTGCGCCGCCGGGTGCTGGGGGCCGAAGTTGAGGTTGAAATTGCGGATCTTCTGCTCGCCCGGGAGCGCCCCGCCAAGGCCGTTTTCGCCGTCCATCATTCCTTCGCCTCCCCTTTCTCGTCACCGGGCAGCACGTATTGCGCGCCTTCCCAGGGGGACATGAAATCGAACTGCCGGTATTCCTGCACCAGGCTCACCGGCTCGTAGACCACCCGCTTCTCGACCTCGTCATAGCGCACCTCGGTATAGCCGGTGGTGGGGAAGTCCTTGCGCAGCGGATGGCCGCGAAAGCCGTAGTCTGTGAGGATGCGCCGCATGTCGGGGTGATCGGTGAAGATGATGCCGAACATGTCGAACACCTCGCGCTCGAACCACATCGCGGTGGCGTGCACGCCGGTGACCGAGGGCATCAGATCGCCCTCGGAGACCGGGCATTTCACCCGGATCCGGTGGTTCTGATACATGCTGAGCAGGTGATACACCACGTCGAAGCGTGCCTCGCGCTCGGGCCAGTCCACCGCGGTGATGTCGATCAGGGTGGAAAACCGGCACGAGGGATCGGCCTTCAGGAACTCGATGAAGTCGGGCAGCGCGACGGCCCGGATCTCGACGGTCAACTCGCCATGGGTCACGGCGTGGGAAACCACCTGTTCGGGCCGTTTCGCCGCGATCTCCGCGCCCAGCTCTTTCAATGCGTCCGACATGGGCCTACCTCACAATCGTTCCGGTGCGGCGGATCTTGCGCTGGAGCTGGAGCACCCCGTAGAGCAGCGCCTCCGCCGTGGGCGGGCAGCCCGGCACGTAGACATCCACAGGGATCAGCCGGTCAACCCCGCGCACCACCGAATAGCTGTAATGGTAGTAGCCGCCGCCGTTGGCGCAGGAGCCCATCGAGATCACGTAACGCGGCTCGGGCATCTGGTCGTAGAGCTTGCGGATTGCAGGGGCCATCTTGTTGGTCACTGTGCCGGCCACGATCATCAGGTCGGACTGGCGCGGGGACGCGCGCGGCGCGGTGCCGAAACGTTCGAAATCGTAGCGCGGCATCGCGCCGTGGATCATCTCGACAGCGCAGCAGGCCAGCCCGAATGTCATCCAGTGCAAGCTGCCGGTGCGCGCCCAGTTGATGATGTCGTCGGTGGTGGTGAGCAAAAAGCCCTTGTCGGCCAGCTCTTCGCCCAGCACCCGCGCGCTGGCCTCCTTGTCGGCCCCGGCGGTGTTGGCTCCGGTCATCACGCCCATTCCAGCGCCCCCTTCTTCCATTCGTAGGCAAAGCCGATGGTCAGCACGGCGAGGAACACCATCATCGACCAGAAGCCGAGCAGCCCGACATCCTGGAACGCCACCGCCCAGGGAAACAGGAAGGCGATCTCGAGGTCGAAGATGATGAACAGGATCGACACCAGGTAGAAGCGCACGTCGAACTTCATCCGCGCGTCGTCGAAGGCGTTGAAACCGCACTCATAGGCCGAGACCTTTTCCGGGTCGGGGTTGCGCACCGCCAGCACCGCGGCGGCGATCAGAAACACCAGACCGAGGGCAACGGCGACGGCCAGGAAAATGATGATCGGGAGGTATTCGCGAAGAAGGTCTTCCACGTGAGGCTCCTTTGGCGGGGAAGTCCCGCGAGAGTTTCGCTCGTCGTGCGCGGTTTACTCCCCGCGCCCGGGGGGGTCAACCGAACCGCGTTCACATTCCTTGCGGCGAATGTGACCGGCAAGCCGAGAATTTCGCGGCGCTTTTCCCTTTGTATACATTTGTTTACAGTGACGGCGGCGGCCCGCGCCCGTGGCCGCTCCCGTCCATGCGACGCGCGCTGCTGGCGTTTTTTTCGCACCCGCCGCATCGCCCCCCTCAGCCCAGCGCGACGCGCAGGGCGCAAACCAGCATGAGCAGGGCCACCGGGGCCCAGAGGCGGCGCTCGGGAATCGACTTCGTGGCAAGGTTCATTGCCGCCGAAAGCGCCGAGACCGCCACCACCGCCCAGACCAGCCAGCCCGGCGGCGCGGGCCTCGCCAACCCGGCCCCGCCAAGGATAATCAGGGACAGCGCGACGATCACCGCGGCCTGGACAACGGCGGCGGCGCGCATCGACGGCGGGAAGCGGCCGGGATAGCGCCCGCCCATCGCCAGGTGGCCCCAGGGTGCGCCTGCCGCCAGCGCCAGTTGAAACAGCACGACCAGCGCGGCAAGGCCAGCGTAGATCACCGCTGCCGCGCTCAACATGGCGTTGGCCTCGCCAGATCAGGAAGGCCTCGCAGGTCACTGATACAACAGCACAATGTCATCTTCGCAACAGCTTCTTTCACAAACCGCATCACCCTGACCCGTCCTTTCACTTTTCAACCTTCATTCTCCTGAAGCGCCGCCCGGTGCGCCGCCGCGCTGGCCTCGGAGTAGCAGCACAGGATCACCCGGCCCGGATCATGCCCGCCCACAACCCAGGCCCGCGCCTCGCGCACCGCGATCCGGGCCGCAGCCTCGGCGGGATAGCCGTAGACCCCTGTCGAGATCGCCGGAAAGGCGATGCTGACGCAGCCCGCCGCCTCGGCCAGCACGAACGACTGACGGTAGCACGAGGCCAGCAGCGCCGGCTCGCCCGCCCCGCCACCGCGCCAGACCGGGCCGACGGTATGAATCACCCACCGCGCCGGCAGATCGTGCCCGCCGGTGATCCGCGCTTCCCCGGTCGGGCAACCACCCAGCGCCCGGCATTCGGCAAGCAGCCCCGGCCCCGCCGCGCGGTGAATCGCCCCGTCCACGCCACCGCCGCCCAGCAGGCTCTCGTTGGCGGCGTTCACGATCGCATCCACCGCAAGCGTGGTGATATCGGCCCCGATGATCTCGACACTCATTCGCACCAGCCCGTCCTTGCCCCGCCGTGATACACCCGCGCATGCCCCGAGGCGACCATGCGCGCCGCGATGTTCTCGCCATCGAGGTAGAGTGCGACAAGTAGCCGGCCGTAGCGGTCGGTGCCGCGAATGCGGGTTTCGATCTTGTCCGCCGCCCAGATTTCCCTGCGAAGAAAGGCGGTGGCGGCCACCCCCCGGCGCCACTCCGAGGCGCATTGCGGCGAGAACACCTCGGGCGTGTCGAAGCCGACCAGCCGCCCCCTGTCTTCCTCTCGACCGGGACAGGACAGCCGCACCGTGTCGCCGTCGACCACGCCGGTGACGCGGCAGCCGGTGGCGGGCGTGGTGTAGCCGGTGGCGATCTCGGCCACGCGAAAGAGCACGACAAAAAGCACCGGGCCAAAAACCGCCACGCGCCCTGCCCAGAACCCGAAGGCGCGACGACGACGCGCGCGCCGCTCCGACCGTCTCCACAAGAAAGGCTGTCGCCGCCGCGCCCGGGCCGGGCGCTTTGGCACCAATCGCAGCCTGTTCCTGCCCGCTCGCCGCATCGGCTCTCTCCACCTGCCTGCCCTTTTCTAGCGCCGTCACGCGCAGCGCACAAACCCACTGGCCCCGCCTGCGCCCTTGCGCTATTTCACCGGCGATGACCCAGACACTCACGATCCGCCGCCCCGACGACTGGCACCTGCATCTGCGCGACGGCAGCATGCTGAGCGCCGTCCTGCCCGAAACCGCGCGCCACTTCGCCCGCGCCATCGTGATGCCGAACCTCGTGCCCCCGGTGGTGACCGGGGCCGATGCCGCCGCCTACCGCGCGCGCATCATGGCCGCCCTGCCCGAGGCCATGACCTTCACGCCGCTGATGACGCTCTACCTCACCGAGGAGACCGACCCGGCCGACGTGAAGGCCGCCGCCGAGAGCGGGCTGGTGACGGCGGTGAAGCTCTACCCCGCCGGGGCCACCACCAACTCGGCCTCCGGCGTGCGCGACTTCGACAAGGTGCGGCCGGTGCTGGAGACCATGGCCGAGATCAGCCTGCCGCTTTGCGTGCACGGCGAGGTGACCACGCCGGAAGTGGATATCTTCGACCGCGAGGCGGTGTTCATCGACACCGTGCTCGATCCGATCCGCCGCGCCACGCCCGGCCTGCGGGTGGTGATGGAGCACATCACCACGAAGGACGGGGTGGATTACGTCGCCACCGGAGGCGACGATCTCGGCGGCACGATCACCACCCATCACCTGATCATCAACCGCAACCACCTGCTGGTGGGCGGGATCAAGCCGCATTACTACTGCCTGCCCGTCGCCAAGCGCGAGGAGCACCGTCTTGCCCTGCGCGCCGCCGCCACCGGGGGCAACCCGCGCTTCTTCCTCGGCACCGATTCCGCGCCGCACCTGACCCACCTCAAGGAGCACGCCTGCGGCTGTGCCGGGGTGTTCTCGGCGACCAACACGATGTCGTGCCTCGCGGAGGTATTCGAGCAGGAAGGCGCGCTCGACCGGCTCGAAGGTTTCACCTCCCTCAACGGCCCTGCCTTCTACCGCCTGCCGGTGAACGCGGAGACGATCACCCTCACCCGAGGCGATCCGGTGACCTACCCGGCCACGATCGCAACCGACGATGGCCCGGTGACGCTGTTCGACCCCGGCTTTGCGCTGCATTGGCGGGTGGAGCGCTAGCCAAATTTCTTCGAAGAAATTTGCCAGGAAAATTCGAATTTTCCTGGCCCCGCCCGAAAGGAGCCTGCACCATGATCCCCTCCGCCTTCCCCGACAAATCCGAAATCGCCCGGCTTTCGGCCCGGATGCTGCTCGAGATCGGCGCGGTGAACTTCCGGCCCCAAGACCCGTTCATCCTCGCCTCGGGGCTGCCCTCGCCGACCTATATCGACTGCCGCAAGCTGATCTCCTTCCCGCGCATCCGCAGCACCCTGATGGATTTCATGGCCGTCACCGTGATGCGCGACGCCGGTTTCGAGGCCTTCGACAACATCGCCGGCGGCGAGACGGCGGGCATCCCCTTCGCGGCGCTCGTGGCCGAGCGCCTGGCGCTGCCGATGACCTACGTGCGAAAGAAGCCCAAGGGCTACGGTCGGGGGGCCCGGATCGAAGGCCAGTTGAACGAGGGCGAGCGGGTGCTGCTGGTGGAAGACCTCACCACCGACGGCGGCTCCAAGCTCTCCTTCGTGGATGCGATTCGCGAAACCGGAGCGACCTGCGGGCATACCGCCGTCATTTTCTACTACGACATCTTCCCGGAAACCGAGAAAACCCTTGGCGATCATGGCGTTCAATTGCATCACTTGTGCACGTGGTGGGACGTGCTGGCCGAGGCGAAGGCGCAGGGCGTGTTCGATGCCGCGACGCTCACGGAGGTCGAGGCCTTCCTGAACGATCCGCGCGGGTGGCAGGAAAAACACCGCAAGGGCTGATCTTATCGCCACAGTCCGGCGGCTGACCGCGCAAGATATCGTGGCATGATGAAACGAACGCCGAAATGTGGTAGGAACAGCGCACCGCTGTTTGTCCACAGGACATCCACAGAAACATACATTTTGCGCCCGCTGCCACGGTTTGGCAAACCCGTCGCAGCAAGGGGGACAGCATGAACGAGATCAGCCAGATCAAGGGCAACACCGCCGACGCGGGCGAAGAGACCGGCGCGATGCCGCACAACATCGAGGCCGAACAGCAGCTTCTCGGCGCGATCCTGACCAACAACGAAACCTATGACCGCGTCGCCCAGATCCTGCGCCCCGAGCATTTCTACGAGCCGGTGCACGGGCGGATCTTCGAGGAAGCGGCACGCCGGATCACCGCCAACATGCTGGCCTCGCCGGTCACGCTGAAGGCCTATCTCGGCGACGACGAGGGGCTGAAGGAGCTTGGCGGTGCCGCCTATCTCGCCCGCCTCGCCGGGGCGGCGATCTCGTCCTTCGCGGCGCAGGACTACGCCCAGATGATCTACGAGATGCATCTGCGGCGCGAATTGATGCAGCTCGGCACCGAGATCTCCTCCACCGCCGCGCGCATGGCCGAGACCGGCACCCCCGCCGAGCAGATCGTCGAGGCCGAGCAGGCGCTCTACAAGCTCGCGGAAACAGGGCAGACCTCGAAGGGGTTCCAGAGCTTCCTCAACGCCGTCACCGACGCGGTGCGGGTCGCCAACGCCGCCTTCCAGCGCGATGGCGGGCTTGCCGGCACCTCCACCGGGCTCAACGATCTCGACAAGAAGCTCGGCGGCCTGCACCGGTCCGACCTCCTGATCCTCGCCGGACGCCCCTCGATGGGGAAAACCTCGCTCGCCACCAATATCGCCTTCAACATCGCCAAGGCCTACAAGAAGGGCAAGTTGCCCGATGGCTCGGAGGGCGCGATCAACGGCGGCGTGGTGGGGTTCTTCAGCCTCGAGATGTCGGCCGAACAACTCGCCGCGCGGATCCTCTCCGAAGCGAGCGAAGTGCCCAGCGAACAGATCCGCCGCGGCGACATGACCGAAGGCGAGTTCCGCCGCTTCGTCGATGCCGCCAAGGCGCTCGAAGCCTGCCCGCTGTTCATCGACGACACCCCCGCCCTGCCGATCAGCCAGGTTGCCGCCCGCGCCCGGCGGCTCAAGCGGATGCACGGGCTCGACGTGCTCTTCGTCGACTACCTCCAGCTCCTGCGCCCGGCCTCGGCCAAGGACAACCGGGTGAACGAGGTGTCGGAGATCACGCAAGGTTTGAAGGCCATCGCCAAGGAACTCGATATTCCCGTGGTGGCGCTCAGCCAGCTTTCGCGACAGGTCGAGAACCGCGAGGACAAGCGCCCGCAACTGAGCGACCTGCGCGAATCCGGCTCGATCGAGCAGGACGCCGACGTGGTGATGTTCGTCTTCCGCGAGGAATACTACGCCGAGCGCGAAAAACCCTCCGACGACAAGCTCGACGCAATGGCCGACTGGCAGGACCGGATGGAGCGGCTGCACGGCAAGGCCGAGGTGATCATCGGCAAGCAGCGCCACGGCCCGATCGGCAACGTCGAGTTGAGCTTCGAGGGCCGCTTCACCCGGTTCGGCAACCTCGTCAAACCATGGCAGCAGGGCGAGGGATTCTGACCGGTGTCGATCCACGACTTCATGGCCGCCTACAAGCGGGTCTGGGAGGGCCAGGACAGCGAAGGCTTCGCCGCGCTCTTCGCGCCTGAAGGGCGCTACCACAACACCCCGTTCCAGGTGCAGGAAGGGCCCGAGGCGCTCGCCACCTACTGGGACCGGATCAAGCTGCAGGACGATATCTCGCTGCGCTACGAGGTGCTCGCCGAGACCGCCACCGGCGGCGTTGCGCATTGGCACGTCGAATACCAGGTCGCCTCGGAGGACTTGTTCGCGATCTGGGCGAAGTCCACCGGCACCGCGCTGCCGCCGCGCAACCCGGGCGACCCGCTGCCACGGATGATCCTCGATGGCACGCTCACGGCCAACATCGGCCCCGACGGGCTGGCGCGCGAGGTGCGGATCTGGTGGCATTCGATGCCGCAAACCGCCTGAGCGCGGCGCGGATCAGGCCCGGTCAGCCGAGGATGCGGCCGCGCGCGCGCGCGACCGCAAGACCGATATAGGCGAGATAGGCGAGATCGAGGATGACCAGCAGCAGCCAGGGCCGGGTGAGTGTCAGCCCGACCACGGCCACGGTGAGGACGAAGACGAAAACCACCTGCCCGGGCCGCACCCGCATCGCCTTGGGTGAGATCGTCTTCAGCGTCGACACCATGAGCAGCGCCACCAGGCCGAGCCAGAGCGCCACGGGGAGCGGCCAGTTGCCAAGCGCGTCGAGCCCGGCAAGCACGAGGAAAACGGGCAGAAGCCCCAGCAGCGCGGCGACGGGCGCAGGCACGCCGGTGAAGTATCGTTTGTCGGCATCGTCCGCGTCGGCCTGGCCCGATTGCACGTTGAAGCGCGCCAGCCTGAGCGCGCTGGCGGCGGCGAAGAGCAAGGCGAAAACCCAGCCCAGCCCCGGCAAGGGCGCGAGCAGGAAATGGTAGACGAGCACGGCAGGGGCAACCCCGAACGACACGAAATCGGCAAGCGAATCGAGCTGCGCGCCGAGTTCTGACGAGGCGCGCAAGCGGCGGGCGAGCACGCCGTCGAGCCCGTCGAAGACCGTCGCCATCAGGATCAGGAACGCCGCCACCGAAAAGCGTTCGTCGATGGCGAAGCGGATCGAGGTGATCCCGAGGCTCATCCCCGCCAGCGTCACCATGTTGGGGATCAACTGGACGATGGATACCCGGGCGCGTCCGGCCGGATCGCTCATGCCTCTGCCCTCACCCCGCGACCGCGCCTGCCACGCCGAGATCGGCGATGACGGTTTCGCCCGCCACCATGGTCTGGCCGATCGCCACCAGCGGCGTGGCCCCCTCGGGCAGGTAGATGTCGAGCCGGGAGCCGAAGCGGATCAGGCCGAAGCGGTCGCCCGTGGCCATCTCCTCGCCCTCGCCCACCCAGCACAGGATGCGCCGCGCCACCAGTCCGGCGATCTGCACCACGCCGTAGCGCCGCCCGTCCGCAAGGTCGATCGCAAGGCCGTTGCGCTCGTTGTCGGCGGAGGCCTTGTCGAGCGAGGCATTGAGAAACTTGCCGGGGCGATAGGCCACCCGGGTGATCCGCCCCGCCGCCGGCACCCGGTTCACATGGCAGTTGAACACCGACATGAAGACCGAGATCCGCATCATCTCGCCGTCGCCCAGTCCCAGTTCGGCCGGCGGCACCGCCGGTTCCAGCAACGACACCACCCCGTCGGCGGGCGACACCATCACGCCGGGCCGGTCGGGGGTGACGCGCTCGGGATCGCGGAAGAAGTAGTAAACCCAGATCGTCAGCCCCAGCCCGATCCAGCCGAGCGGCGGCCAGACGAGAAACAGGATGACCGCGAGCGCACCTGCAATGGCCACGAAGCGTCGCCCTTCGGGGTGCATCGGCTTGACGAAGGTGGACAGCATGGAAACGGACATGAGAGCGCCTCTGTTGTGGTGCGCCGCTTATAGAACCTCGGGGGGCCCTGTCAAAGGCCGCTGGCCGAACCCCGTAACGTGAGCGCTTGCCGCCGCCGCTCACCGCGATTAAACTCACGTCATGATTGTGCCAGCCTTGTTCCTGTTCGCCTCACTCGCCGGTCTCCTGGTGGCCTTCCTCCTGCCGGGCTGGTCCGACCTGATGCTGGTCGCGGCCCCTGCTGCGCTTGCCAGCCTTTACCTGCTCCTGCGCGATTGGCACGGGGCCGACAAGGTGGCTCAGGACTGGGTGATCCTCGATGGCTCCAACGTGATGCACTGGCGCAATGAAATCCCCGATCTCGATAGCGTCCGCGCGGTGCTCGCCCATGTCTCCGGCCTCGGCATGACCCCGGGCGTGGTGTTCGACGCCAACGCCGGCTACCTGCTGTTCGGCCGCCACCACAACGACCGCGCCTTCAGCGAACGCCTTGGCCTGCCGCTCGACCGGGTAATGGTGGTGCCCAAGGGCACGCCCGCCGACCCCTTCATCCTCACCGCCGCGCGCGATCTCGGCGCGCGGATCGTCACGAATGACCGCTTTCGCGATTGGGCGGGTGAGTTTCCCGAGGTGCAAACACCGGGCCACCTGCTGCGCGGCGGTTTCCGCGAGGGGCGGCCTTGGCTCGATCTTGGTCCTGAACAAGCCCGGTGAAACGAAAAACGCCGCCCCGGGGGCGGCGTTTGTCGGTTCGCGCAGGCGCATCCTTCAGCGTGCGAGCTTCCACAGCCCCGGCACCACGAGGGCGGCCAGAACCAGCTTGAGCGCATCGCCGGGCAGGAACGGCAGCATCCCCTTCTCGAAGACCCACGCCAGCCCGTGTTCGGCGGCAAAGAGATGCGCCATCCAGCCAAGCCCCACGGTGTAGATGATCGCGGTGCCAATGAGCATCGCGCCCGCCATGCCGAGCACCGTTTTGTCCCAGCCGCGCCGGGCGAGCAGGCCCATGGCCGCGGCGGCAAGCGCGAAACCGGCAAGGAAGCCACCCGTGGGCCCGGCGATATAGGCCAGCCCTGCACCCTCGCCGGTGAAGACGGCGAACCCGGCGGCGCCAAGGGCGAGGTAGCCCAGAACGCTCACCAGCCCGAGACGCAGGCCCAGCCCGGCACCGAGGGCAAGCACCGCGAAGGTCTGCATCGTGATCGGCACCGGCCACATCGGCACCCGGATCTTGGCGGCGAGCGTCAGCAGCGCGATGCCGCCAAGCACCAGCGCCACGTCCTTTGCGGCGCGCGCGGCCCCGGTCTGCGGGCCGAAAGCCTCGCCCAGAACCTTGTTCATCGTAACGGCCATGGGTGTCTCCCCTGTTGAAGTCGTCCCGGGAGTTTTGCCGCAGCGCGGCCCCTTGCGCAAGCCCGTTGGCGGCCAAAGCCCGCCATGCGACCAGAAAATTTGCAAAGCTGCGAAGCGGGATATGCAAATATTCCGGGGCGTCGCCGCCCTTCGTCCGGTGCGAACCGCCCTCGCTCACGCCGGCCGGAAATCCGAGATCGAGACGTAATCCTTGCGCGGCCCGCAGACCTTCCAGATCATCCGCCACTCCGGCCAGCGGGTGAAATTGTAGGTCACATCGTAGGCGTCGGGGTCGCACTCGTGCCAGTCCTGCACCACCCGCGCGCTGGGGTCGATGCGGTGAAACGGACGTCCATCCTCGTAGAGCACGGCGATGGTCGCGCCATCCTGTCGCCACAACAGCTTGCGCCGCGCCGCCATCGGAGCCTCCTTCGGAATCCGCAACTCACCGACTTCCGAATAGACCAGCCCCTCGGCATCGGGCACGAAGCGCGCGATACCCTCGAACAGCGCGGTATGGCCCATCCAGCCATCCTCGATCCGGCGCGCGATGCGCCATTGCCCCGCGAAGTCGTTCAGTTGCGGCATGGTGCCCGCCTTGTTCAAATCTCGCCGCCAGTCTATGACGCCGACGACGCCCAAACAAACCGAAAGGCTGCCGCCGATGATCCCCCGCTATGCCCGCCCCGAGATGACCGCGATCTGGGAGCCTGCCACCAAGTTCCGCATCTGGTACGAGATCGAGGCCCACGCCTGTGACGCCCAGGCCGACCTCGGGGTGATCCCGCGCGAAAACGCCGACGCCGTGTGGCGCGCGAAGGACGTGGAATTCGACGTCGCCCGGATCGACGAGATCGAGGCCGTTACCAAGCATGACGTGATCGCCTTTCTCACCCACCTCGCCGAACATATCGGCAGCGACGAGGCACGCTTCGTGCACCAGGGCATGACCAGTTCCGACGTGCTCGACACCACCTTCAACGTCCAGCTCGTGCGCGCCGCCGATATCCTGCTGGCCGACATGGACAAGCTGCTCGCGGCGCTGAAGAAACGCGCTTTTGAGCACAAGGACACGGTGCGGATCGGCCGCAGCCACGGCATCCACGCCGAGCCGACCACGATGGGGCTGACCTTCGCGCGGTTCTACGCCGAGATGGACCGGAACAAGAACCGGCTTGAGAAAGCCCGCTGGGAAGTGGCCACCGGCGCGATCTCGGGTGCGGTCGGCACCTTCGCCAATATCGACCCGGCGGTGGAAGAACACGTCTGCGAGAAACTCGGCCTGCGCCCCGAGCCGATCAGCACGCAAGTCATCCCGCGCGACCGACACGCGATGTTCTTCGCCACGCTCGGCGTGATCGCGTCGTCGATCGAGAATATCGCCACCGAGATCCGCCACATGCAGCGTACCGAGGTGCTGGAGGCGGAGGAGTTCTTCTCCGCGGGCCAGAAGGGGTCGAGCGCGATGCCGCACAAGCGCAACCCGGTGCTGACCGAGAACCTCACCGGCCTCGCCCGCCTCGTGCGCATGGCCGTGATCCCGGCGATGGAAAACGTCGCACTCTGGCACGAGCGCGATATCTCGCACTCCTCTGTCGAGCGCGGGATCGGGCCGGATGCGACCATCACGCTGGATTTCGCGCTGAACCGGCTTGCCGGCGTGATCGAAAAGCTGGTGATCTACCCCGAGACCATGCTCGCCAACATGAACAAGTTCAAAGGCCTGGTGATGAGCCAGAGGGTGCTGCTGGCGCTCACACAAGCCGGGGTGAGCCGCGAAGACGCCTACCGCCTCGTCCAGCGCAACGCGATGAAGGTCTGGGAACAGGGCGCCGACTTCAAGGCCGAGCTTCTGGCCGACGCGGAGGTGACGGCGGCGCTGAGCCCCGCGGAGATCGAGGAGAAATTCGACATCGGTTATCACACCAAGCATGTCGACACGATCTTCCGGCGGGTGTTTGCGGAGGCCTGATCGCGCGCGCGTGATCGGCGGCGGCGGGGAATCGTGGTATTCTGGTGGTCCATAACAGGGAGTTCCGGAATGAAAGCGACCAAGTTTCTCACCGCCGCCTTCTTCGCGCTGATGCCCGCCGCGGGCTTCGCGATGTGCTCGGATCACAAGGAATCCGCCAATGTCTGCGCCACCGGCCTGAGCTGGGACGAAGAGAAGCAGGCTTGCGTGGAAATCGTCTCAAGCTGATCGGAGCAGCCCCGATCGCACCAAATTGATCGGATTTTTTCCGTTCGGTTTCAGGTGCGTAAGTGTGTTGTTAACCCGCGCCTGCCAGTCTCGCCCCACGGCGAATGGCCAGGAGGAACGAGGTGACAACGGCGCTGCCCGCCATCGGGAATGGCCCGCATTTTCCCGAGGTGCTTGATGCGCCCGGCTCGGCGCTTGGCGGTGCCACGGTGCCGCGGCGGCTTTCGCGCAAGCAGAAGGCCGCAATCATCGTGCGCCTGCTGCTCGCCGAAGGGGTGAAGCTGTCGCTTGCCGATCTGCCCGAGCCGCTGCAGGCGGAACTCGCGCAGCAGATGGCAACGATGCGCTTTGTCGACCGGATCACGCTCAAATCCGTCATCGACGAATTCGTGGCCGAGATCGAGGATGTCGGCCTGTCCTTTCCCGGCGGGCTGGAAGGGGCGCTCACGGTGCTCGACGGCACGATCAGCCCCACCACCGCCACCAGCATCCGCAAGGCGCAGGGGATCACCTTTCGCGGCGACCCCTGGAGCACCATCGCCGGGCTCGATCCCGCGCGCCTGCTTGCGGTGCTCGAGGAGGAAAGCGTCGAGATCGCCGCGGTCCTGCTCTCCAAGCTCAAGGTCTCCGTCGCCGCCGACCTGATCTCGCGCCTGCCCGGGCCGCGCGCGCGCCGGGTGGCCTATGCCGTTTCGCTCACCGGGTCGATCGCACCCGAAGTGGTTGACCGGATCGGGCGATCGCTCGCCGAACAGCTTGATGCGCAGCCCGCCAGGGCCTTCGTCGAGGGACCGGTGGAGCGGGTCGGCGCGATCCTCAACTTCGCCCCCGGCGCCACCCGCGACGAGGTTCTTCAGGGGCTCGACGAGGAAGATGCCGCCTTCGCCGAAGAGGTGCGCAAGGCGATCTTCACCTTCGCCAACATCCCCGAGCGGATCGATCCGCGCGACGTGCCCAAGATCACCCGCGAGGTCGACCAGGCGGTGCTCATCACCGCGCTCGCAGGGGCAACCGGCACGGTGGATGCAACCATCGAGTTCATCCTCGGGGCGATGTCGAAACGGATGGCCGACCAGTTGCGCGAGGAGATGGAAAACCTCGGCAAGGTCAAGCCCAGGGAAGCGGAGGAGGCGATGAACGCCGTGGTCAACGCGATCCGCGAACTGGAGGCGGCGGGCGAGATCCTGCTGCTTGCCGGCGAGGATGACGGCTAGGGCAATGCCCGCGCCGCGCCCGAGCCCCGGCCTGGCCTTGCCGCCACCTCCCTTCGATACCTTGCCCGCCCCGCGGCTCAGACTTGCGGGAAAGTGTCATCGCATCTAGGCTTCTCAACCAGTGGTCAAGATTGCTCGGGGTTGTTTCATCATGCGTCTCGCCAAAGCGATGTCCCTCGCCTGCGCCCTGCTCACCCCGCAGGCGATCCATGCCGATACCTGCCAGATCCTCCGCTTCGGGGCCGGGTTCACCACGGGCGATCTGAACGGATCCGCGCCGCAGGAGGGCGAAATCTGCTACGACCTGCGATTCCCGACCGGACAGAATCTCAGTATCGAACTGGTTGGGGGGCAGAACGTTTCGGTTTCCGCACCGGGGTATTTCGATGCCCGCTCCGACCGGATCTTCCTCGGCGATCTGCCCGGGCAGATCGAGCTGCGGGTTTTCCAGTTGATGCGCGCGCCGTCTCCGCAGCCTTTCGCCTTGCGCATCCGGTTCGAACCGCCCGGCAACGGCTGACGCCGCCCGCGCCTTGCGCATCCCGCCGGCGGCCTGCATAAACTCGTTTCATGTGCAAGCATCCCACCTCCCCCCGGCAACCGGCGTCAGGCGCACGATGAGGGCCTTCACGCCCGTGGGCGCAGGCATCGGGCTTTACCTTCTCGCGGTTCTGAACATGACGGTGATGGACACCATCGCCAAATCCCTCACCCAGGAACTGCCCGTGGTGCAGGTGGTCTGGGCGCGCTACGCGGGCCAGACCCTGCTGGTGACGCTGCTCCTGCTGCCCCGGATCACCAGGATTGTGCGCACCCACCATCCGTGGCTGCAATTCCTCCGTTCCCTGTTCCTGCTGCTCGCCACCACGCTGTTCTTTTTCGCGATCAGCCGGATGGAACTGGCGGAAGCCACCGCGCTGATCAACGTCAACCCGGTGCTGATCACGCTGGGGGCGGCGCTGTTTCTGGGCGAACGCATCGGGATGCGGCGGCTGTTCGGCATTCTCGCCGCACTTGCCGGCGCGCTGATCATCATCCGGCCCGGCACCGAGGTGTTTTCGCCCAGCGCCTTCCTGGCGCTGGCAGGCGCGGTGTTCTACGCCGGCTTCGCCCTCGTCACCCGCTTTGTCGGCAGGGGCGAGTCGGTCTGGACCTCGCTGTTCTACACGGCACTGCTTGGCGCGCTGGTGCTCTCGATCGCGGTCGTCCCGGTCTGGCAGGCCCCGAGCGGGCGCGCCCTCGTGCTGATGATCGCCATCGGCGGGGTCGCGGCGCTCGGACAGTTCCTGCTGATCCGCGCCTTCATGCTGGCCGAAGCCTCGGTCGTGGCGCCGTTCTCCTATGCCGGGCTGCTGTTCGCCACGCTCTGGGGGATCCTGTTCTTCGACGAATGGCCCGATGCGGCCACGATCGTCGGCGCGGCGATCATCGCGGCGGCGGGGGTGTATGTCTGGCACCGGGAAACCCGCGACGCGCGGGCGCGCCGCGAGGCCGATATCAGCGCAACCTGAACGCGGCAAGAACCGGGCCCGGCCCTTCCTCCTGCACGATCACGGCATGGCGCGCGCCGGTGCTGGTCGGGGCCATCACCGCGAAGGCCTCCTCGCCGGACCAGACCCCGAGCCGCTCCCAGCCGGTGACGATATTGGCATAGGTGATGGTTTCACCCGCGTTCTCGCCGGTGCGGATCTTGACGGTGGCTTGCGGAATATAGGTCACGAGATCGACGTTCATCCGACCGATCTGCGCGCCTGTCTCAACCATCTTGCAGATGATTCGAAACTGGCCATCGACGATCTCGGCCTCGATCTCGACGTCTGCAGGCTTCTCGCCGTGGGCCTGCAACAGCCCCGCCACCTTCATCGGTTTGAACCCGACCACGTGATCGACGCCGCCGATCACCATCTGCGGCGTGTAGATCGAGCCATGCCCGGCGGCGCGGGCGTAGCCCTTCTGGCGCGCGGTGTATTCCGGCTGCGCAAAACTGTCGGCCCAGCCGATGTAATCCCAGTAATCGACATGCAGCGCCAACGGCAGCACGTCGTCGCGCGCCGAAAGTTCGGCGACGAGGGCATCTGCCGGGGGGCAGTTCGAGCAGCCTTGCGAGGTGAACAACTCGAGCACCACGAGCGGTTTTTCGTCGGCCAGCGCTGGGGATGAAACAAATCCCGCAAGAGCGGTCGTGGCGGCTAGGAGAAAGGATCGCATCTGGCTCGTTTCCATGTGAACGATCTCTACCTAGACCAGCCCCCCCTCACCTGCCAATCAAGGTTTTGCGATAGGATGAAACGCCTCGATGACACGGGGGCGATTGCATTACGGTGTGCAACGGTATACAATTGGCGCAACCGCCTCTTGCGCCGCAGCGGCAAAGGGGGCACATCAGCGCCCAAACTTTCGTAACGTCAAGGGAGACCCAGATGCCCATCATCGTCGGCCAGGATACCGCCAACACCCGCAAGACGCTGAGCGCCGGGGGTGCCACCCTCGCCTATTACTCGATCCCGGCCGCCGAGGCTGCGGGCCTTGGCGAATTCTCCCGCCTGCCGGCCGCGCTCAAGGTGGTGCTTGAGAACATGCTCCGCTTCGAGGATGGCGGGCGCACGGTGAGCGTGGATGACATCAAGGCGTTTTCCGACTGGGGCAAGCAGGGCGGGCAGAACCCGCGCGAGATCGCCTATCGCCCGGCCCGCGTGCTCATGCAGGATTTCACCGGCGTTCCCGCGGTGGTCGACCTTGCGGCGATGCGCGACGGCATCAAGGCGCTTGGCGGCGATGCGAAGAAGATCAACCCGCTGGTGCCCGTCGACCTCGTGATCGACCACTCGGTGATGATCGACGAGTTCGGCAACCCGCGTGCCTTCCAGATGAACGTCGACCGCGAATACGAGCGCAACATGGAGCGCTACCAGTTCCTCAAATGGGGCCAGACCGCGTTCGAAAACTTCCGCGTGGTGCCGCCGGGCACCGGCATCTGCCACCAGGTCAACCTCGAATACCTCGGCCAGACGGTCTGGACCGACCGCGACCAGAACGGCGAGGAGGTTGCCTATCCCGACACGCTGGTCGGCACCGACAGCCACACCACGATGATCAACGGCGCCGCCATTCTCGGCTGGGGCGTGGGCGGGATCGAGGCCGAGGCTGCGATGCTCGGCCAGCCGATCTCGATGCTGATCCCCGAAGTGGTGGGCTTCAAGCTCACCGGCGCGATGACCGAGGGCACCACCGGCACCGACCTCGTGCTCAAGGTGGTCGAAATGCTGCGCGCCCATGGCGTCGTCGGCAAGTTCGTGGAGTTCTACGGCGAGGGGCTCGACAATCTGCCGCTGGCCCAGCGCGCCACGATCGCCAACATGGCCCCCGAATACGGCGCCACCTGCGGCTTCTTCCCGGTCGACGATGAAACCCTGCGTTACCTGCGCCAGACCGGCCGCGACGAAGCCCGGATCGCGCTGGTCGAGGCCTACGCCAAGGAAAACGGCTTCTGGCGCGGGCCGGATTACGATCCGGTCTACACCTCCACGCTGGAACTCGACATGGGCGAGATCGTGCCCGCGATCTCGGGGCCGAAGCGGCCGCAGGATTACCTGCCGCTGACCAGGGCGGCAGAAGCGTTCTACGACGTGGTCGCGGATTACCGTGGCATCGACGCCTCGCCCGAAGCGCGCGACATGGCCTCGGAGGGCGACCTGATCACCGCCCAGAACGACATGCGCCGGACCGCGAAGGTGGAGGGCGAGAACTACACCTTGCGGGACGGCTCGGTGGTGATCGCCTCGATCACCTCCTGCACCAACACGTCCAACCCCTACGTGCTGATCGGGGCCGGCCTCGTCGCGCGCAAGGCCCGCGCGCTCGGCCTCACCCGCAAGCCCTGGGTCAAGACCTCGCTCGCGCCGGGCTCCCAGGTGGTGACGCAATACCTTGAAGCCGCCGAGCTTCAGGAAGACCTCGACGCCATCGGCTTCAACCTCGTCGGCTACGGCTGCACCACCTGCATCGGCAACTCCGGGCCGCTGCAGCCCGAGATCTCGAAGGCGATTCACGACAACGACCTGATCGCCACCTCGGTGCTTTCGGGCAACCGCAATTTCGAGGGCCGGATCAGCCCCGACGTGCGCGCCAACTACCTCGCCAGCCCGCCGCTGGTGGTGGCCTACGCGCTGGCGGGCGACATGAACATCGACATCGCCAACGATCCGATCGCCCAGACGCCCGAGGGCAAGGATGTCTACCTGAAAGACATCTGGCCGACCGATGCCGAGATCGCCGAACTGGTGGAACTGGTGGTCACCCGCGAGGCTTTCCAGTCGAAATACGCCGACGTGTTCAAGGGCGACGAGAAATGGCAGGCGGTGGATGTGTCGGGCGGCGAAACCTATGACTGGCCGCCGCAATCGACCTATATCCAGAACCCGCCCTACTTCCGCGGCATGGCCGCCGAGGCGGGCACGATCTCGGATATCGAGGGCGCGCGGGTGCTGGCGGTGCTGGGCGACATGATCACTACCGACCACATCAGCCCGGCGGGCAGCTTCAAATCCGAAACCCCCGCCGGCAAGTACCTGATCGAACGGCAGGTGCCGGTGCGCGAGTTCAACTCCTACGGCTCGCGCCGCGGCAACCACGAGGTGATGATGCGCGGCACCTTCGCCAACATCCGCATCAAGAACGAGATGCTGGACGGCGTCGAGGGCGGCTACACCAAGGGGCCGGACGGGGCGCAGACCTCGATCTACGATGCCGCCATGGCCTACCAGGCCGAGGGCACCCCGCTGGTGGTGTTCGGCGGCGAGCTATACGGCGCAGGCTCCTCGCGCGACTGGGCAGCCAAGGGCACCAACCTGCTCGGCATCAAGGCGGTGATCGCCGAGAGCTTCGAGCGCATCCACCGCTCCAACCTCGTCGGCATGGGGGTGATCCCCTTCGAGTTCACCGGCGGCGACACCCGCAAGTCGCTCGGCCTCAAGGGCGACGAGACGATCTCGATCCACGGGCTCGAAGGCGATCTCAAGCCGCTCTCGGAAGTGCCCTGCACGATCACCCATGCCGATGGCCGCGAGACGGCAATCCGGCTCCGGTGCCGGATCGATACCGGGGTGGAGAAGGAATACGTCGAGAATGGCGGCGTGCTGCATTACGTGCTGCGCAACCTCGCCAAGGCGTAACGCCGGCGCTCACCAGAAGACCACGCCCCGGCCGTGCCCACGGCCGGGGCTTTTTCGTGGCCCCGCCTGTGTTAGGCTTGTCCGCACATGGCAATCGACCGCAGGGCCGTGAGAATGATCACCGAGATCGAAGACTTCTTCGCCAGGGGATGTGGTCGCTGCGACCGCTTCGACACCCCTGACTGCGCAACCCGTCTCTGGGCCGAAGGTCTGGCCGCGCTGCGCGCGATCTGCCGCGAGGCAGGCTTGGAGGAGACGGTGAAATGGGGCCATCCCTGCTACATGCACGCGGGCCGCAACATCGCGATCATCGGCGCGTTTCGGGGCGATTTCCGGCTGAGTTTCTTCAATGCCGCACTGATGAAAGACCCCGAGGGATTGCTTGAGCGGCAGGGCCCCAACACCCGCCACCCCGACATGATCCGCTTCACCGATGCCGCCGGGGTTTCGGCCCGGGCCAGCACCCTGCGCGCCTATCTCGACGAGGCGACGGGCTATGCCGAGGCGGGCGTGAAACCCGCCCGCGATGACGCCCCGCTCGACATGCCCGGGGAACTGGTGGAGGCCCTCGACGCCGACCCGGAGCTGGCCGAGGCGTTCCATGCCCTCACCCCGGGACGGCAAAAGAGCTACGTCATCAACCTGAACGGCGCCAAGGCCGCCGCCACGCGGCACGCCCGCATCGCGCGCTTTCGCGAAAAGATCCTCGCGGGCAAGGGGGCCAACGAGCGCTGAGGGTCACTCGCCCAGCATCCAATCCCCATCCGGGTAGAAGGCGTGGAAGGCGAAGGCGAACATCACGTCATGGGCCAGACCGCGCCCCGCCGCGTCGCGCACCCGCACCGCGGCCACGCCGGTGGCCCCGGCGATATTGCGCCCGTCCAGCGCGCTCGCCTGCTCGCCCGCCATCGTCAGCCGCACCCCGGCTTCCTCGATCTCGCCTTCGCGCGCAAGCCGGTCCATCGGCCAGGCCCGTTCGCCGACCCGCACCACGCGCGCCAGCGCCGGAACATCGTGCGGCGGAGCCTCGCCGGTGAAGAACGGATAGGGCCGGTCGCGGCTGTCGTAGCCGGCGTAGGGGTTCTGGCCGTAGGACCGGGGATAGTCCGGTTCGGCCATCACCAGCCCGCCCGGGTTGCGCGCGGCAAAGGCGTCCCAGCTTTCCATCCAGCTTGGCAGAAGCTCGAGCTGCGCCCCGGCGTGGGTGCCGACGATGCCCTCGCCCATCGCCTGCTGCCACCAGCTTTCGGTCTGATGGTCATACATCACCATGTCGGAGGCGCGCAGCTTGCCGGTGACGCCGAAGCTCAGCACTTCGCCATCAAGCCGCCGGTCGAAGGTGAGCGCCGAGTTGCACAGCGGGCAGAAGGTGACCGCGACCGGCACCTCGCCTACCGCATCGTTCACGATCTCGTGCCACATCAGGTAGCGCAAGGGATAGGCGCGGGGCGTTTCGCCGGAAAGCTCCAGCGCGATCACCGGCTCGCGCGGCGGCAAGGCGGCGTCCTCGACCGCGATCATCGCCGGATCGCTCAGCGCCGGGATCCCGTCGCGCCCCGGGCCGCCCGACATGATCTCGCTCCAGTCGTCGATCGTGCGGTTGGAAAAATCGGTGCGCGGAAACTCGTGGCGCCAGGCGTCGGGGTCGGCGCGGGCAGCGCTGGTGACAACGGCAAGGGCGAGACCGAAAGCAAGCATGCGGGCGAAGATGCGGGCCATCATGGCGGGCGTCCTTCTCATGGATATGCCTGCCACAGCCTAGGCCATTGCGCGCGATCGCGTCAGTCACACTGCCGTCGCGCCCGATCACATCTGCCCGACCATTGCGGCAGGCGATCAGGTCAGCGCGGTCACCGTGATGTCGGCCGGATCGAGCGCCGGATCACCCTCGATGAGGGCCACGACCACGCCGTTGACCGCCACGGCGGTGGTCTTGCTGGCCCGGTCATAGGCAACCGTGGCCACCGGCCAGACACCGGGGACAAGCCCGAACAGCGCGGCATCGAGAAGGTGCAGATGCAGGGCATCGCGCTTCGGGTCGAAACCGTGGATGCGCGCAGGGGCCTCCGCGCCGGGCA
The DNA here is from genome assembly GCF_900177545.1 of Maritimibacter sp. HL-12. Lineage (GTDB taxonomy): Bacteria > Pseudomonadota > Alphaproteobacteria > Rhodobacterales > Rhodobacteraceae > Sinisalibacter. The sequence goes on from NZ_FXBQ01000001.1 coordinate 111,809, forward strand.
TGTCGAAAACCGCGTAGGCCCCCGGCTCCTGCGCCACGTCATCCGGGTCGGGGCGAAACAGGTTTTCGCGCTGCAGGCGGGTCATCTCGCGGCCCCGGTTTCGAGGCGGGATCGTGTCCGGCCCGGCCCTGTCGTGATCTGTGGCATCTGTGGCATCTGTCGAAATCCCGTTCTCCCCCCCGACCCGTTCTCAGCCCCGACACAATCTCGGACAATACAGGCGAATTGTAGGAATTTCAGAGGTATTTGCGGGGTTTATGCGAGGGGCGCGAAACAGTCTGTCGCCGCCAACGGGCCCAAATCGGAAAGGATTCATTAACCAAGTTATGCCAAAAACCGGGCATGAGCAGAATCATCCCCATCCCCGCCCTCGAAGCCCTCGCCCTTGCCGCCTTCATCGCCGCGCTCTGGGCCTCGGGCTGAAACGCCAGCGCCCCCGGTTTCGGGGGCGCGGCCCTTGCTACTGCACCACCCGGGCGCGCTCGATCAGGTCCGGCTCGCCGGTCACCGCACCATTGCGGCCGGTGCCGCGCTTGATCGACTGCACCACCTCCATGCCGGAGATCACCCGGCCAACGGCGGTGTACTGGCCATCGAGATGGGTGGCGGTGTCGAACATGATGAAGAACTGCGAGTTGGCCGAGTCGGGATCGGCCGAGCGCGCCATGCCGACCACGCCCGCCACGAAGGGCTCCTCGGAAAACTCCGCCGCAAGATCGGGGTAGGACGACCCGCCCATGCCTGCCCTCGACAGATCGCCGCCCTCGCGGCCGAATTCCACGTCGCCGGTCTGCGCCATGAAACCGTCGATCACGCGGTGAAACACCACGCCGTCATAGGCCCCCTCATCCACCAGCGTCAGGATCCGCTCGGCATGGTTCGGGGCGAGATCGTCGAACAGCTCGATCACCACCTCGCCCGATCCCTCGCCCGCTACCGTCAGCGCCACCTTCGGGCCGTCGCCGGGCGGCACGGTGACGACCTGCGGCGTCGAGCCGGGCACGGTCATGAAATAATAGAGCCCGATCAGCCCGACGCCGACAAGGAAGATGATCCAGGCCACCAGCCGCGACCGGCGACCCCGCCCGCCCTGCTGATCGCGCGGCCCTTGATCAGACATCCGCGGCCACCTTTACCGAGATCATCTTGTCGGGGTTCGCGGGCGGCTCGCCTCGGGTGATCTTGTCGACATGCTCCATCCCGGAGATCACCCGGCCGTAGACGGTGTATTGCCCGTTGAGGAAATGGTTGTCGCCGAAGTTGATGAAGAACTGGCTGTTGGCGCTGTTGGGGTTCTGCGACCGCGCCGCGCCGAGCGTGCCGCGATCATGCGGCAACTTGGAGAACTCGGCCGGGAGGTCAGGCAGATCGGAGCCGCCGGTGCCGGCCCGGCGCAGATCGCCGCCGCCGTCGACATTGCCATGCTCCACGTCGCCGGTCTGGGCCATGAAACCCTCGATCACCCGGTGAAAGACCACCCCGTCATACTTGCCCGCGCGCGCCAGTTCCTTCATCCGCGTCGCGTGCTGCGGGGCCACGTCGGGCAGAAGCTCGATCGTCACGGTGCCATCCTTCAGCTCGATCAGGATGGTGTTTTCAGGGTCTTTGATCTCGGCCATGGGGCGCTCCTTCGGATTTCGTTTGGCGAAACCTATGCCCGCGAGGTGCAAAGGAAAAGGGGGCATCCACCGGTGCCACAATTAGATTTTCGTTTCATGCAAGAAAAAAAGAAATTGCCGGCCCGTGCATTTGTCTCATTGACCCGTCGCCCCCGGATCGTGTCTTTGACCCGTAAAAGACAGCACGGGAGAAAGATATGGCCTGGAAAACCCTCGACGACATGGATCTGGCCGGCAAGGTTGTGCTGGTGCGGGTGGATATCAACGTGCCGGTGGACGAGGCCGGCAATGTCACCGATGCCACCCGGATCGACCGGGTCGTGCCAACGGTGCAGGACATCGTCGCCAAGGGCGGCAAGCCGGTTCTGATGGCGCATTTCGGCCGTCCGAAGGGCCAGCCGGTGCCCGAGATGAGCCTCAAGACAATCCTTCCCGCGCTCGAAGCGGCCTTTGGCATGCCGGTGAAATTCGCGACCGATTGCATCGGCGGCCCGGCCAAGGAAGCGGTCGGAGCGCTTGGCGACGGCGAGGTTCTGCTGCTGGAAAACACCCGGTTTCACAAGGAAGAAACCGAGAACGATGCGGTCTTTGCCGCTTCGCTGGCAGCGCTTGGCGGTGTCTACGTCAACGATGCCTTTTCCGCCGCGCACCGGGCGCACGCCTCGACCGAGGGCATCGCCCGGCTGTTGCCGGCCTGCGCCGGACGGCTGATGGAGGCCGAGTTGTCGGCGCTCGAGGCCGCGCTCGGCAACCCCGCGCGCCCGGTGGTGGCGGTGGTCGGCGGGGCCAAGGTCTCGACCAAGCTCGACCTCTTGGGCAATCTCGTCGGCAAGGTCGATCACCTTGTGATCGGCGGCGGCATGGCCAACACCTTCCTCGCCGCGCAAGGCATCAACGTGGGCAAATCGCTCTGCGAACACGATCTGGCCGATACCGCCCGCGAGATCCTCGACAAGGCCGAGGCCGCGGGCTGCGAGATCATCCTGCCGCGCGACGTGGTGATCGCGTGGGAATTCGCCGCCAACACCCGCCATGAAACCGTCGCCGCCGATGCCTGCCCGGCCGATGCGATGATCTTCGACGCCGGGCCCGAGACGCTGGCCTACATCACGTCGGTGCTCGGCGGTGCCAAGACCCTGATCATGAACGGCCCGCTCGGCGTGTTCGAGCTGGAGCCCTTCCACAAGGGCACCTTCGAGATGCTCGACGAGATCGCCCGGCTGACGAAGGAGAACGGCCTGGTTTCGGTCGGCGGCGGCGGCGATACCGTGTCGGCGATCAACGCCTCCGGCCACGGCGAGGATTTCACCTATGTCTCCACCGCGGGCGGCGCCTTCCTCGAATGGATGGAAGGCAAGGAATTGCCCGGTGTCGCGGCGCTCGACCAGGACTGAACCGGACACGGCCAGCAGGAGCGGCGGGCCCCGAGCGGCCCGCCGTTTTCGTGCCCGCAATAGCGCTACCACGATTGAACCCCCTTGCGGCCCGGCCTACAAAGCCCGGGAAACCAGCCACGAAAGGGGGCCGACATGCCGAACCAGGACAAACTCGCCCAGATGAAGACGGGCCAGGGCTTTATCGCCGCACTCGACCAGTCCGGCGGCTCGACGCCCAAGGCGCTCGCCGCCTACGGCGTCGGCGAAGACGCCTGGACGACCGAGGAAGAGATGTTCGACCTGATCCACGCCATGCGCGCGCGGATCGCCACCGCTCCCGCCTTCACCGGCACCAAGGTGCTCGGCGCGATCCTGTTCGAGATGACGATGGAGCGCGAGATCGCGGGCAAACCGGCGGCGGAGTTCCTGTGGAACGAGCGCCGGGTGGTGCCCTTCCTCAAGGTCGACAAGGGGCTCGACACCGAGGCTGACGGCTGCCAGTTGATGAAGCCGATGCCCGAGCTCGACGCGCTCCTCGACCGTGCGGTGGCGGCGGGCATCTTCGGCACCAAGATGCGGTCGGTGATCAATGCCGCCAACCCGCAAGGCATTGCCGCCGTGGTGGCGCAGCAGTTCGAGGTGGGCAAACAGATCCTCGCCAAGGGGCTGGTGCCGATCATCGAGCCGGAGGTGAGCATCCACTGCCCCGAGAAGGCCGATGCCGAGGATATCCTGCTGGAAGAAATCACCCGGGCACTCGACGCGCTCAACGAAGGCCAGGAGGTGATGCTCAAGCTCACCCTGCCGACGATCACAAATCATTACGGCACCCTGATCAAGCACCCGCGCGTGGTGCGCGTGGTGGCGCTTTCGGGCGGCTATGCGCGCGACGAGGCCAATGCGCTGCTGGCCCAGAACGAGGGCATGATCGCGAGCTTCAGCCGCGCGCTGACCGAGGGGCTGACCGCCGATATGAGCGACGACGCCTTCAACGCCGCCATCGGCGAGGCGATCGAGGCGATCTACCAGGCTTCGATCACCTGAACCCGCTTGACCGGCGGGAGGCCGCCCCCGGCCCGCCTCCCGCCGCAAAAGGGGATTCACAAGCCGAATCACCTGTGCGATAGTCGCCCGTAGCGTCCGCGAGAGGCGCGCAAGAGGCAGAGCAGTCGTTCCTATGGTCAATTCGCGCAATCAATCCGGGCTTGGCGGGGGGATCTTCTTCATCGGTCTGATCGCGGCAGGGCTCTATTTCACCTTCGCCAGCGTGCAGGGCGATTTCGGCCTGTTCAATCGGGTGCGGATCGACGCCGAGGCCGAGGCCCTGCGCGCCGAGCGCGACCGGCTGGCCGAGGAGCTTGGCGTGCTGCGCAACAAGACCCGCCGACTGTCCGACGATTATCTCGATCTCGACCTTCTGGATGAACAGGCCCGCTCGGTGCTGGGCCTCGTGCGCGGCAACGAAGTGGTTCTGCGCTGAGCACAGCCCCCGCCCGCCTTGGCCCTCCAGCGATCCAGCCCCCGCTTCGCGCCCTTGCGTCGCCGCAAACCCGCCTTGCAAAACCCGCAGGAAAACCCCCCTCGCATCGAAGCGCATTTTGGTGTAAAAGGTAGTTTAGTATTAAACCAATTCCCGCACCGGTGAGGAGGCTGCCGATGGCGACCGCCAAAAGCAAAAAGAAATCAAACACATCCAAGGAAGACCTGCTCCATTATTATCGCGAGATGCTGCTCATCCGTCGATTCGAGGAGAAGGCCGGTCAACTTTACGGCATGGGCCTGATCGGCGGGTTTTGCCACCTCTACATCGGTCAGGAGGCCGTGGTGGTCGGGCTCGAAGCCGCCGCCGAGGAAGGCGACAAGCGCGTCACCTCCTACCGCGATCACGGCCACATGCTGGCCGCCGGGATGGACCCGAAGGGCGTGATGGCCGAACTCACCGGGCGCGAGGGCGGCTATTCCAAGGGCAAGGGCGGCTCGATGCACATGTTCAGCGTCGAGAAGCACTTCTACGGCGGCCACGGCATCGTCGCGGCGCAGGTGCCGATCGGCACCGGCCTCGCCTTCGCCGACAAGTACAACGAGAACGGCCGCGTCACCTTCACCTATTTCGGCGATGGCGCGGTGAACCAAGGCCAGGTTTACGAGGCGTTCAACATGGCCTCGCTGTGGAAACTGCCGGTGATCTACGTGATCGAGAACAACCAGTATGCCATGGGCACCTCGGTGGGCCGGTCGTCCTCCACGCCCGAGTTCTACACCCGCGGCGAAGCCTTCGGCATCCCCGGCGAGGCGGTTGACGGGATGGACGTGCTGGCGGTCAAGGAAGCCGGCGAGCGCGCCATCGCGCATTGCCGCGAGGGCAACGGGCCCTACATCCTCGAGATGAAAACCTACCGCTACCGCGGCCACTCGATGTCGGACCCGGCGAAGTATCGCACCCGCGAGGAAGTTCAGAAGGTGCGCGAAACCCAGGACGCGATCGAGCATGTGCGCGAGCTTTTGCTCCAGGGCAAGCACGCCGACGAGGACGAGCTGAAAGCGATCGACAAGGAGATCAAGGCGATCGTCAACGAGGCCGCCGACTTCGCCCGCGAGAGCCCCGAGCCGTCCCTCGACGAGCTCTGGACCGATATCTACGCGTGAGGCCTGAGCGATGCCGCATTTTGAAATCCACGTGAACGATGTCGACGAGGCAAAGAGCTTCTACGCCGGGCTGTTCGGCTGGAGCTTCACGCCGATGCCGGGTGGCGAAGAGATGGGTTACCATTTGATTGAAGGCGCTGAAATCGGTGACGGCAAAGGCCTTACCGGCGCGATCATGCAGCGCGTGGGCGCTGCGCCCGAGCCGCACGGACCAATCCGTGGCGGCACCATGACCCTGGAAGTCGACAACTGCGACGACCGCTATGCCTGGGCGCTTGCCAACGGTGGCGGCGAGGCGCTTCCCCCGACAGACTACCCCGACATCGGCCGCGCGGCTTACGTCGAGGATGGACAAGGCAATGTCGTCGGAATGATTACACCGGCAAAAGGATAATACCGAGATGGCTACCGAAATTCTCATGCCGGCGCTGAGCCCGACGATGGAAGAGGGCACGCTGGCGAAATGGAACGTGAAGGAAGGCGATACCGTCTCCGCCGGTGACGTGATCGCCGAGATCGAAACCGACAAGGCGACGATGGAGTTCGAGGCGGTCGATGAAGGCACCCTCGGCAAGATCCTGATCGCAGAAGGCACCGAAGGGGTGAAGGTCAACACCCCGATCGCGGTGCTGATCGAGGAAGGCGAAAGCGCCGAAGATGCCGCGGCCTCGGTCGAGAAGGCCCATGCCGGCACCCATGAACAGGGCGCGGGCCACCCTGCCCCGTCGAAGGTGGTGGACGAAGCCGGCCCCGGCGGCCAGGCCCCGGCCCCTGCCGTTCCGGATGATCCCGAGATCCCCGAGGGCACGAAGATGCGCGAGATGACCGTGCGCGAAGCCCTGCGCGATGCGATGGCCGAGGAGATGCGCGCCGACGAACGGGTGTTCCTGATGGGCGAGGAGGTCGCCGAATACCAGGGTGCCTACAAGGTCAGCCAGGGCCTGCTCGACGAGTTCGGCGCCAAGCGGGTGATCGACACACCGATCACCGAGCACGGCTTCACCGGGCTCTCCACCGGCGCGGCGATGGGGGGGCTGAGGCCGATCGTCGAGTTCATGACCTTCAACTTCGCGATGCAGGCGATCGACCAGATCATCAACACCGCCGCCAAGACCCGCTACATGTCGGGCGGACAGATGAGCGTGCCGGTGGTGTTTCGCGGTGCCTCCGGTGCGGCGGCCCGCGTTGCCGCCCAGCACAGCCAGGATTATGCCGCCTGGTATGCCCACATCCCGGGCCTTCACGTCGCCATGCCCTATTCGGCGGCCGACGCCAAGGGCCTCCTGAAAACCGCGATCCGGGGCGAAACCCCGGTGATCTTCCTCGAAAACGAGCTGCTCTACGGCCATTCCTTCGAGGTGCCCGAGCTTGACGATTTTGCCATTCCCTTCGGCAAGGCGCGGATCTGGCGCGAGGGCAGCGACGTGACGCTGGTCAGTTTCGGAATCGGCATGGAATACACCCTCAAGGCCGCTGAAAAGCTGGCCGAAGACGGCGTGAGCGCCGAGGTGATCGACCTGCGCACGCTCAGGCCGATGGATACCGCCGCGGTGATCAAGAGCGTGAAGAAAACCAACCGCTGCGTCACAGTGGAAGAGGGCTGGCCGGTCGGCTCGATCGGCAACCATATCTCGGCGGTGTTGATGCAGGAGGCCTTCGACTGGCTCGACGCCCCGGTGATCAACGTCACCGGCAAGGACGTGCCGATGCCCTATGCCGCCAACCTCGAAAAACACGCGCTCACGAGCGTCGAGGAAGTGCTCGAGGCGGTCCGTCTCGTGACCTATCGCTGAGGAGGACGACGACATGGCAACCGAAATCCTGATGCCCGCGCTTTCCCCGACGATGGAGGAAGGCACGCTGGCGAAATGGCTGGTCAAGGAGGGCGACACCGTCGCCGCCGGCGACCTGATCGCGGAAATCGAGACCGACAAGGCGACGATGGAATTCGAGGCCGCCGACGAGGGCATCGTCGGCAAGATCCTCGTTGCAGAGGGCAGCGAGGGGGTGAAGGTCAACACCCCGATCGCGGTGCTGGTCGAGGAAGGCGAAAGCGCCGACGACATCGAGGCCTCCGCGCCCGCCCCGAAGGACAAGGACGAAGGCGAACAAGAAGGCGAACAAAAGGACGAGGCCGCCCCTGAGGCGAAGACGTCCGACGACGCTCCTGCCACCAAGGCGGCCCCGGCCGCGCCGAAGGACGACAGCGGCGAACGGGTCTTTGCCTCGCCGCTGGCGCGCCGGATCGCCGCCGAGAAGGGGATCGACCTGACCGCGCTGCAAGGCTCCGGTCCGCGCGGCCGGATCGTGAAGGCCGACGTCGAGGCGGCAAAGCCGGGGGCTGCCAAGGCACCCGCAGCCGACGAAGCGGCCCCGAAAGCCGCTCCTGCCGCCGGCCCCGACGCCGCGCAGGTGATGAAGATCTACGAGGGCCGCGACTACGAGGAAGTCAAGCTCGACGGCATGCGCAAGACGGTGGCCGTCCGGCTCACCGAGGCCAAGCAGACGATCCCGCATTTCTACCTGCGGCGCGACATCCTGCTCGACGAGCTCCTGTCCTTCCGTGCCCAGCTCAACGCCCGCCTCGAAGCCCGCGGCGTCAAGCTTTCGGTCAACGATTTCATCATCAAGGCCTGTGCCCTCGCACTACAACAGGTGCCGATGGCCAACGCGGTCTGGGCCGGCGACCGGATTCTCAAGCTCACCCCGTCCGACGTGGCCGTGGCCGTGGCGGTCGATGGCGGGCTGTTTACGCCGGTGCTGAAAGACGCCGAGCAAAAGAGCCTCTCGGCGCTCTCTGCGGAAATGAAAGACCTCGCCAGCCGCGCCCGCGACCGCAAGCTCGCGCCGCACGAATACCTTGGCGGCTCCTTCGCGGTTTCCAACCTCGGGATGTATGGCATCGACAATTTCGACGCCGTGATCAACCCGCCGCACGGCGCGATCCTCGCGGTCGGCGCAGGTGTGAAAAAGCCCGTGGTGCAGGACGATGGCAGCCTCGGGGTGGCCACGGTGATGAGCGTGACGCTCTCGGTCGATCACCGGGTGATCGACGGCGCACTCGGGGCCGAACTGCTGGAAGCGATCAAGCAAAACCTCGAAAACCCGCTCGCCATGCTGGCCTGAGCCGGGCACTCGCAAAAAAAGACAGCCCCGGCCCGAAGGCCGGGGCTTTTTCGTTCAGTCGAGAACCTTCGACAGCGTGAACACGCCGCGCATCTGGCCCGGCGAGAAGCCGCGCGCGGTATCCTCGGGATACATCTCCGCCAGCGCCGCCACGACCTCGTCCTTCACGTTGTCGCCGCCGTGGCAGGCCACGCAAGGTTCGCCGGTGGGGATCGCCTTGACGATGTGAAACACGCGTTTGCCGTCTTCTTCCACGACCGCCGCCGTGGCGAGGCTGTCGACCGCTTCGCCTGCCGCTTCGCGGGCAAGGAAATCGTCGATCGCAGCGGCGGTGAAGGCGTCGGGGGCATTGTCGGGATTGCGCAACCTGTGGCTCGACCGGCCCACGCTCCAGCCCGAATCGGCCGACACCGACTCGGCGATCGCCGGGGCCGCTTCGTTGCAGACCGAGATCGCCTTGACCGGCCCGCCCGCCTCGATCGCCGCCACCAGTTCACCGCGCAGCGTATCGCCGAACGACTTCATCAACCCGGCGGCTTCCGCCTTCAACGCCTCGACATCCGCGTCGGACGCCAACGCCGGCCCCGCCAAAGCGATCGCCACGCCGCAGAACGCCGCGCGCAATGTAGTGACTTTCATGAATATCTCCCTCTCGTCGTGCTGATACCAGGTTCGCGCCGGGCGATCCTGCCACGTTGGGCCTCCGCCGCGAAGAGGGTAATGCGCAATAAAATTGCGCGGGCGATCTTTCGCCTAGAGGGCGGGATTTGCGGGAAAAAGCGAAGCGGCTGTTGGTCCCGTCGGGGGCGCAGCGGCCCCCGGCAGGACATCGTGTCTGGCGGTCAGACGACCACCAACGCCATCACGTAGAGTGCGGAGAAACCGGCCACGGTGGCGATCCACATACGAAGCATCACGAACTCCCAAGTCTGCCAATGGCGCAGACCATGGCCGCTTTGGCGCGTGAAGTCACGCGTCCGTGAACACGATGGGCGGAGAATGGCCGATACCGGGCGCTCAGCAGCCGTCGTCGAGCGTCTGGCGCATCTCGGACGCGGGGTGTTCGCAGCCTGCCCCACCCACCACGCGGGCGGGAACACCGGCCACCGTGGTTGCCGGCGGCACGTCTTCGAGCACCACCGAGCCGGCGGCGATCCGCGAGCAGCAGCCCACGGTGATATTGCCCAGAACCTTGGCTCCCGCGCCGATCAGCACGTCGTCGCCGATCTTGGGGTGGCGGTCGCCGTCTTCCTTGCCGGTGCCGCCGAGGGTGACCGAGTGCAGCATCGAGACGTTGTCGCCGACCACCGCGGTTTCACCGATGACGATGGAATGGGCATGGTCGATCATGATCCCCCGGCCGATCCGCGCGCCGGGGTGAATGTCGATGCCGTAAACCTCGCTTGCGCGCATCTGCAGGAAATAGGCCAGATCGCGGCGCCCGTCCTGCCAGAGCCAATGCGCAACACGGTAGGCCTGCATCGCCTGGAAGCCCTTGAAATAAAGGATCGGCTGCAAGAGCCGGTGGGTGGCCGGGTCGCGGTCGAGCACCGCCACGAGATCGGCGCGCGCCGCCTCGGCCAGCGCCGTATCCGCCGCATAGGCCTCGTCGGCCACCTCGCGCAGAACCAGCATCGACATCTCGTTCGAGGAGAGCTTGGCCGAAATCCGGTAGGACAGCGCCTTCTCCAGCGTCGCGTGGTGCAGGACGCAGGAATGGATCAGCCCCCCCATCAGCGGTTCGCGCGCCACGGCGGCCTCGGCCTCGGCGCTGACCCGGTCCCAGACCGGATCGACAAGAACGGGTTTTCTGCGGGTCTCGGCCATGGCAGGCCTCCTGTCTCGTTGTCGCACTCAATGTATGACGAAATGACTCGGGATTCCAAACGCAAAGCTGTGACCGCGGCGCGTCGCCCGCCCTTGCCTCGCTCGCCGGGCTCTGCCAAACCAAGGACAGATACCAGAGGCCGCCCGCGATGTTCCTGCCGTTCTTCGATGCCCTGCGCGCCCACAAGGTGCCGGTTTCCTTGCGCGAATACCTCACCTTCCTCGAAGCGATGAGCGCCGGGCTGGTGACCTATGACGTCGAAGGGTTCTACTACCTTGCCCGCGCCGCGATGGTGAAGGACGAGCGCAACATCGACAAGTTCGACCGCGCCTTCGCGCAGGCCTTCGAAGGGATTGAGGCGATCAGCCTCGATGCCGTGCTGGAGGCCGTGGATATCCCCACGGACTGGCTCGAGAAGCTCGCCGAAAAGCATCTGACCCCCGAGGAAAAGGCCGAGATCGAGGCGCTTGGCGGCTTCGACAAGCTGATGGAAACGCTCAAGGAACGTCTGCGCGCGCAGGAAAAGCGCCACCAGGGCGGCTCGAAGTGGATCGGCACCGCCGGCACCTCGCCCTTCGGCGCCTACGGCTACAACCCCGAGGGCGTGCGCATCGGGCAGGACAAGAGCCGCCACCAGCGCGCGGTGAAGGTCTGGGACAAGCGCGAGTTTCGCGATTTCGACGACACGGTGGAACTGGGCACCCGCAACATCAAGGTGGCGCTGAAACGCCTGCGCAACTGGGCGCGCGACGGCGCACACGAAGAACTCGACCTCGACGGCACGATCCGCGCCACCGCCGAACACGGCTATCTTGACGTGAAAACCCGCCCTGAGCGACGCAACGCGGTGAAGGTGCTGCTGTTTCTCGACGTCGGCGGCTCGATGGACCCGCATATCAAGGTGGTCGAAGAGCTGTTCTCGGCGGCACGGGCGGAGTTCAAGCACCTCGAATACTACTACTTCCACAACTGCCTCTACGAAGGTGTCTGGCGCGACAACCGCCGCCGCTGGCAGGAACAAACCCCGACACATGAGGTGCTGCACACCTACGGGCCCGACTACAAGTGCATCTTCGTCGGCGATGCCGCGATGAGCCCCTACGAGATCGCCTGGCCCGGCGGCGCGAACGAGCACTGGAACGCCGAGGCCGGGCAGGTCTGGCTCCAGCGCGCCCGCGAGGCCTGGCCCGATCACCTCTGGATCAACCCGGTGCCCGAGGCGCATTGGCGTTACAGCCAGTCCACTGCGATGATCGCGGAGATCTTCGAGGGCCGGATGGTGCCGATGACGCTGGAAGGCATCGAGCGGGGGATGCGCGCGCTGGGGCGGTGAGCGGCCTCACCTCGAGTGCTCCCGGACATATGCACACAGGCGTCACCCCGGTGCATTCACCCAAATGCTGCGGTTGGTGCAAAGCAAGGACCAAACACCCCGCCCCGGGCAAACCTTGGCATCTTCGGCTCATGAGTCGCGGGACGTTGTCCTGCGCAGGCGTACCGTTCCATCCCTGGCCTTGGCCATTGCGGCAATTGCCCTCTTCGGTTGTTCCCCCCATCCCGTATTGACCAGACGATGACGTGTGGCGGAAAAGAATACCAACGCGGGCGGGGCGAAGGCCTGAGCCCTTCATCGTGATCAACAACACGCGCGTCAGTTGCCAAAAAGACATGACCGACGCCGAGTCGACCAACAGCGTCATCACGGACCACAAGACCTGCTGCGCCACGATTTCGCTCTACCTCGCCGACCAGGAAAGGAAGGCCGCTCGGGACGCCCGTCACGAAACGATGTTCGGTGCGAGCGATGACGACGACAGCGGCGGCGGTGGGCATCACGGGCCGCAAGCACGGGCTCCGCTCCGGATCGCACCTAACGGGCGAACGTGCGCCCCATGTCGGCCAACCCCTTGAACTCAAGCGGGTTTCCGGACGGGTCGCGCAGGAACATCGTCCATTGCTCGCCCGGCTCGCCGGCGAAGCGCAAGGTCGGCGCGATCACCCACTCCGTGCCCGCCGCGTCAAGCCGGTCGGCCAGCCCGCGCCAGGCATCGTAGGGCAGAACCACGCCGAAATGCGGCATCGCCACCATGTGATCGCCGACCCGGCCGGTATCGGCGGTGGCGAAAGGCGGGCCGAGGTGCAGGCTGAGCTGGTGGCCGAAAAAGTCGAAATCCACCCATGTCTCGGTCGCGCGCCCCTCGGCGCAGCCCAGCACGCCGCCATAGAAGGCGCGGGCGGCGTCGAGATCGGTGACGTTGATGGCGAGATGGAAGGGTGTGGGCATCGGCGCGCTCCGAAACGATTGTTCCGCGCAACCTACCCCGTCGGCATCAGAATTCCAGCCCCCCGCACCGGCGCGAAATTCCCTCCCTTTCCATACCTCCCGATTGCCCCGATCCCGGCTTTGGCCTAGCCTCGCGCGGGAAACGTCAGGGAGACCGCAACATGACCAAAGACCTCGGCTTCGACACCCTTCAGGTTCACGCCGGCACCGAGCCCGACCCCGCCACCGGCGCGCGGCAGGTGCCGATCTACCAGACCACGGCCTACGTGTTTCGCGACGCCGACCACGCCGCGGCGCTTTTCAACCTCCAGGAGGTTGGCTACATCTACTCGCGCCTGACCAACCCGACGGTGGGCGCGCTGGCCAACCGGATCGCGGCGCTCGAAGGCGGTGCCGGCGGCGTCTGCACCTCCTCGGGCCATGCCGCGCAGATCATGGCGCTCTATCCGCTGATGGCGCCGGGGCTGAACATCATCGCCTCGACCCGGCTCTACGGCGGCACCTACACCCAGTTCACCCAGGTCTTCAAACGCTTCGGCTGGGAAGCGAAATTCGTCGACTTCGACGATCCGGCTGCGGTGGCGGCGGCGATCGACGACAATACCCGGGCGATCTTCTGCGAAAGCATCGCCAACCCGGCGGGCGTGCCCACCGATCTCGATGCCATCGCCAAGGTGGCAAACGACGCCGGGATCCCGCTGGTGGTCGACAACACCTCCGCCACGCCCTACCTGTGCAAGCCGATCGAGCACGGCGCGACGCTGGTGGTGCATTCCACCACCAAGTTCCTCACCGGCAACGGCACGGTGACTGGTGGCGCGATCGTCGACAGCGGCACCTTCGACTGGTCGGCATCGGGCAAGTTCCCCTCGCTGTCCGAGCCGGAGCCGGCCTATCACGGCATCAAGTTCCACGAAGCGCTCGGGGCGATGGCCTTCACCTTCTACAGCATCGCAGTGGGCCTGCGCGACCTGGGCATGACGATGAACCCGCAGGCGGCGCATTACACGCTGATGGGGATCGAAACACTGTCGCTGCGGATGCAGAAACACGTTCAGAACGCGCAACAAGTGGCCGAATGGCTGGAAAAGGACGCGCGCGTGGAAAGCGTGAGCTACGCCGGGCTGGCCTCCTCGCCCTACAACGAACGCATCAAGCGGCTCTACCCAAAGGGCGCAGGCGCAATTTTCACCGTTACCCTCAAGGGCGGCTACGACGCCTGCGTCAAGCTGGTGGACAACCTCGGCCTGTTCAGCCACGTCGCCAACCTCGGCGATACCCGCTCGCTGATCATCCATTCCGCCTCCACCACCCACCGCCAGCTCAGCCCCGAGCAGCGCGCGGCGGCGGGCGCGGGAGACAACGTGGTGCGGCTCTCGATCGGGATCGAAGACCCGGCCGACCTGATCGCCGATCTCGACCAGGCGCTGGCCAAGGCCGCCGGTTGAGCGGTTTCGCCCCGGGCTGCGCCCGGGACGACCGGGAGGGGGGCTTTGCCCCCCTCTTGGCCTCACGGCCAATTCACCCCCCAAGGTATTTTCGGACCCAAGAAGGTCGAAACGAACACCCCCCGCACGGCCTGCGTGCGGGGGGCTTCTCGGGTCACGGCCATCGGCTCCTCAGCCTGTGCCGCACCCCCGAGTCTGCCGAAGCAGGGTTAAGAATTCGTTGCTTCTTGGGTCGAAAAATACCTTCGGGGGGTGAGCGCGTCAGCGCGAGGGGGGCAGACAGCCCCCCTTTCTTCCGGCCTTGCCGAAAGAAAAGACGCGCGCCCGTCAAGGCGCGCGTCTCGATGTTCGACGGAGGTTCCCGGCTCAGCCGAACATGTCGGAGGCGATCCCCTCGTACCAGCCGATGCTTTCCTCGAAGGTGCGCTTGCGCATTTCGGCGTCTTCGCCGGGCTGGCTGATGAAGCCGTCGACCTTGGCGATCTTGCCATCGGCAGGCTCGTAGGAGTTGCCGACCTTCACGCCGTCGTCGGTGGCGATCAGCGACCAGCAGGTGTTGGCATACTTGGCCGGGAACACCCGCGCATCGTTCAGCTCGCCGCGGATCGACATCGCCGCGACCTTGGCCTGGCTGTTGGCCGAGAAGCCCGACTTCGGCATGTCACCGGCACTGGTGGCATCGCCCAGCACGTAGATGTTGGCGTCGATGGTGGAGCGCATCGTATCGGCCTCGATCGGTGCCCAGTTGCCATCGTTCACGCCGGCGATCTCGACGATCCGGCCCGCCTTCTGGCCCGGAATGACGTTGCAGACATCGACATTCGTCACTTCGCCGTCGATCGTCACCGTCATCGCGCCCGGGTCGACGACAACGCCTTCGCCGCCGAATTCCGGCCCGATCCAGTCGACCATGCCGGAATAGTGCTTGCCCCAGCCTTCCTCGAAGAGACCCTGCTTGGAGAAGGAGGGTTTCGGGTCGAGCACCATGATCTTGGCGGTCGGGTTGTTGTTTTTCAGCATGTGAGCGACCATCGAGATCCGCTCGTAGGGGCCCGGCGGGCAGCGGTAGGGGTTCGGCGGCGCAACCATGGCGAAGAGGCCACCCTCGGGCATCGATTCGATCTGGCGCTTGAGCAGTTCGCTTTGCGAGCCGGCCTTGTAGGCATGCGGCATCGCGTTCTGCGCCGAGATATCCCAGCCTTCAACGGAGCCATCGACGAAGTCGATCCCCGGCGAGAGCACGAGCCGGTCATAGGGCAGCGTGCCGCCGCCGGCGAGCGAGACGGTCTTGGCGTCGCGGTCGATGCCGATCGCCCAGTCGTGCACCACGTTGATGCCGTAGTCGGCGGCGAGGGTGCCGTAGCTGTGGGCGATGCTGTCCAGCGTGCGGAAGCCGGCCATGTAGAGGTTGGAGAAAAAGCAGGTGTAGTAGGTCTTGGTGGGCTCAACCAGCGTCACGTCGATGGCACCATCGCTGTCCTTGGCGATGTAGCGTGCTGCTGTGGCACCGCCGGCACCGCCGCCGATCACGACGACGCGGGGCTTGCCGCCCTGGGCATGCAGCATCGGTGCCGAAAGGCTTGCCGCGGCCGCCACGCCAGCGCCGACGAAGGTGCGTCTGTTAAGTTTCATTCCGTGTCCTCCCTTGGGTACAGATCGACCCGTTACCATGGCCGATACGAACTTGGCTGCCCGGGTTACAGGCCGCCAAAATACGCGGCCAGAGCCGCGATCTCCTCATCCGACAGCCTGGATGCGAACATCTGCATCACCGGATGCGGCCGGATCTTGCGTTTGTAGGCGTGCATCGCCACCACGAAGTCTTCTTCGGGCCATCCAACGATCGACGGCACGCCCTCGTCGTCACCGTCGACCTGGTGGCAGGTCGTGCACTCGGTCGACAGGTAATCACCATAATCGACATCCCCGACGATGGCGAGCACATCGGGCGAAAGCTCCACCTCGCGCGACATCGCGGTGGGCGCGGCTTCGGGGATGTTGGCGGGATCGGCCGAGAACAGCCGCAGGTAGGCCAGCACATCGGCGCGTTCTTCCGGATCCTTGATCCCGCGGAAAGCCATCCTTGTATCGCTCACCAGCGCCTTGGGGTTCTCGATATAGGCATCGAGGGTGCGCAGGTCCCAGAACAGACCATCGACGCCTTCGCGCACGAGGCCCTTGGAATAGCGTTTGTAATCCTCCAGCGAGCCGGCGCGGCGATCGAAGATGCCGTTGAGGTGCGGGCCGACCCGGTGTTTTGCACCTTCGCCGACCTGGTGGCACGAGGCGCATTGGCGGTAGGCTTTGGCACCGCGTTCGGCATCGCCGAATTCCTGGGCGGCAGCGGGGCTGGCGATCATAACGGCAGACAAGAGTGCCGCAAGCGACGATCTTTTCATCACGTTCCTCCCTGTCGCCTCTCCGGTAGCCATGGCTCTTTTTCGGCAATGGTCTCCGGCGGCACTATCTTTCTATTATTCCGATATGTCGATTTGATCCACAATTTTATTACGGATACCTGTTTTTTTCAGCAATGAAGCGCGTTGCTTGCCGTTGGGGAAGCGGCGCATGGTCGCGCCGTCGGTCCGGTTGCGGGTGTGTCGAGGCGGCGGCATCGTGCCACGGCACAACCGACCGCATGCCGATTCGCCCCGCGGACCTGCGGGCCAGAACGGCGCGCCCGACCAACGCGCAAACGCGGGCTGTTTCGGCCTTCGCCCTGTGCCGGCGCTACCTGGCCCCGAGCACCGCCGAGATCGGCGCAAGGGTGACGGACGCGGCCCGCGTGCCGAGGGACCATTCGAGCAACGCCTGCACGGTTTCCTCGCGGGTCCGCGCCACGACGATCACCTGCTCTTCGTTGCGCGCCCGGAAGGCGGCATTGTCGAGAAAGCGGCGGATCACCGGCCCGGCCTGGCCCTCGGCGTCGAGATCGCGGAACACGAGCCCGGCCCGTACCCCTTCCTTCTGTGCCGCCTTGTGGCCGGTGTTGAGCCCGGCCGGGTAACTCACGAAGCCATGGCCGGTTTCGGCAAGGTTGACGGCCAGTTGCACGGCACCGTCGCCCAGCGCCTGAAACCCGAGCCCCGCCTCGGCCATTGCCGCCACGCTGTCTTCGAGTAGCGGCGCATAGGCTTCGAGGTTGATCTCGATATCCGCTGCCGTGGCCCCCTCGGGCAGCGGCAGGATGGTGACGACCTCCAGTCCCTGGTCGCGGTAGAACGCAATGGCCTCGGCCGCATCGAGCGCGCTTGCGTCCACCGCCACGCTGACCGGGAAAGGCAGCGCGCCGAGATCGGCGAAGGCCGCGCGCTCGGCGGCGGTATCGAGCAGCAGCAAGGCCATGAGCGGCAAATCGTCCGGCGCGGTGAAGGCGACGGCGTTGCGTTCGAGCGCCGAAGCGCGCGCGGGCGCAGAGGTCTGGTCGCCGTCCGCCGCGTCGGCACCGATCGCGGGCAAGCGCCCGGTAACCACCGGCGGCGCAGAGGCATCGGGACCGGAACCGGGTTCGGCCATGGCGGTCTCGTCGGCAGGGGCCGCTTCAGGTGCCGGCTCGGGCGTTTGCTCGGGGGCGGGCGCTGGCTCGGCCTGCACTTCGGCTGTCTCGTCGCTCTGGGGGGCCTCGGGTTCGACCACGGCGGTCTCGTCGTCGGAAGACGCCTCGGGCGCTGGCTCGGCTTCGGCGTCCGGGTCTTCCCCGGCCCCGGATTCCGACCCCGCTGTCGATCCGGGCGGCGGCGCAGCGTCGGGCGCATCTGCAACCGGGCTCTCGGGCGCATCCGGGGCTTCGGACAAATCGTCTGCCGCTTCCGCGCCCGCCTCGTCCCCGGCGGCCTCGTCTTCCATGCCCAAGGCCGGCGAAGTCTCCGCCTCCGGCGTACCGGTGTCGTCGGCGCCGCTGTCGGGATCGGCCTCCGGTGCCGCCCCGTCGGTCTCGCCGGCGGGATCGGAGGTATCGGACGCAGCAGGTGTATCGGACGTGTCCGAAGCCGCGGACAGATCGGCCCCGTCAGCACTCTCCCCCTCGTCTTCCCCCTCGTCTTCCCCGGCGTCGGTGGTGGAGCCATCGTCCTGAGGCGCATCAGGCGCGTCCGGGGCCTCGTCGGGTGCCGTCCCGGCTTCGGGCTCGGATGCGGCGTCATCCTCCGCATCCAGCGCGGGCTCGGCGGGGTCGGCTGGAGCGGCCTCGTCCTGCGGGGAGGCCTCGGGGGACTGGGATGGCGGCGCGTCGGCCTCATCTTCTTCGGACGCCGGCGCGGACTCCCCGGTATCTGTCCCGTCGTCCTCCGCCGGTGCCTGCGGCTCCTCCTCCTCCGGCGTCAATGGCTCGGGCGCGTCGGCCGGTGCCCCGGTTTCGGGCACCGCCGCGGGATCGGTCTCGCCACCCTCCGCGTCCGGCTCCACGTCCTGCGGCGCGGCCTCCGGGTCCGGCGCGACCGCCCCCGGCATATCGACCGGTTCGATCACCAAGGACGCCGTGCCCAGCCCCAGACCTGCCACCACGGCTCCCGCCGCGATGCCCGCCAATATGCCCCGTGCCACTGCCGGCCCCCTTTCCGAATTCGCACCCCGCCTCTTGACCCTCGGCGGCGGCTCTGAACATGTATACCCCGACCAGACCGCCAGAAAACCCCCTTTGCCCGGACCCGCGCGCATGATCCTGCTGATCGACAATTATGACAGCTTCACCTACAACCTTGTTCACTATCTGGGCGAGTTGGGCGCGGATGTGACGGTCCGGCGCAACGATGCGTTCGACGTTCAGGCCGCGATGGCCCTGAAGCCCGAGGCCATCGTGCTCTCGCCCGGCCCCTGCGATCCCGACCAGGCGGGCATCTGCCTGCCGCTCAGCCTTGCCGCGGGCGAGATCGGCGTGCCGCTGCTGGGCGTCTGCCTCGGCCACCAGACCATCGGCCAGGCTTTCGGCGGCAAGGTGGTGCGCGCCGACGACATCGTGCACGGCAAGATGGGCACGATCCACCACGGCGGGCAAGGCGTGTTCAGGGGCCTGCCCTCGCCGCTGCAAGCCACGCGCTACCATTCGCTGATCGTCGAGCGCGAAAGCCTGCCCGATTGCCTCGAGATCACCGCCTGGCTCGAAGACGGCACGATCATGGGCCTGCGCCACAAAAGCCGTCCCATCGAGGGGGTGCAGTTCCACCCCGAGAGCATCCGCTCCGAGCACGGCCACGCGATGCTGAAAAACTTCCTCGACCAGGTGAAAGTGCCCGCATGAGCGACGCGATCAAACCCCTCATCGCCGCCGCCGTCGACCGGCCGCTCAGCCGCGCCGAGGCCGAAGCCGCCTTCGGGATCCTGTTCGAGGGCGAGGCCACGCCAAGCCAGATCGGCGGCTTCCTGATGACCCTGCGCACCCGCGGCGAGACGGTCGACGAATACGCTGCCGCCGCCCACGTCATGCGCGAGAAATGCCGCCGGGTTCATGCCCCGGCGGGCGCGATCGACATCGTCGGCACCGGCGGCGACGGCAAGGGCACGCTCAACATCTCCACCGCCACCGCCTTCGTGGTGGCCGGCGCCGGCGTGGTGGTGGCCAAGCACGGCAACCGCAACCTCTCGTCGAAATCCGGCGCGGCGGACGCGCTGACCGAACTGGGCGTGAACGTGATGGTCGGCCCCGAAGTGGTCGAGAGAGCCCTCGAGGAAGCCGGCATTGCCTTCATGATGGCGCCGATGCACCACCCGGCGATCGCCCATGTCATGCCCACCCGGCAGGAACTTGGCACCCGGACAATCTTCAACATTCTCGGACCCTTGACCAACCCGGCTCATGTAAAACGTCAACTGACCGGCGCATTCTCGCGCGACATGATCGGGCCGATGGCGGAAACCCTCAAGGCGCTCGGCAGCGAGAAGGCCTGGCTCGTGCACGGCGGCGACGGCACCGACGAGCTGTCGATTGCCGGGGTGAGCTGGGTCGCGGCACTGGAGAACGGCGAGATCAGCGCACGCGAGATAAACCCGGAAGATGCAGGCCTCCCGGTGCACCCGTTCGAAGACATCCTCGGCGGCACCCCGGAGCACAACGCCCGGGCCTTCCGCGCCCTGCTCGACGGCGCACCGGGGGCCTACCGCGACGCGGTGCTGCTCAACGCCGCCGCCGGGCTGATGGTTGCCGACAAGGCCGCGAGCCTGCCCGAAGGCGTCGAGTTGGCACGCGCGAGCATCGACTCGGGCGCAGCAAAGGCGAAGATCGAGGCGCTGGCGCGGGTAACCTCGGCGGCCTGACCCGGGGGCTCGCCGCCGCGCGGCGGCCGCCCCCGCGACCGATCCGCGCGCAACCACGAGGCACGGCATGAACCCGATCAACCCCAACATCGCCCGCACCTCCCCGCCCCCGGTGATGGAAGCGCGGCGCTGGATCGAGGGGGTCAGCTTCCCGCCCGAGCGCCCGCTGATCAATGTCAGCCAGGCCGCGCCGGTCGCGCCGCCGCCCAAGGGGCTGCGCCAGGCCATCGCCGAGGCGGCGCTGACCGACGACACCGCCCATCTCTACGGCCCGGTCCTCGGCCTGCCCGCGCTGCGCGAGGAGGTGGCCCGGCAGGTCTCCACACTCTATCGCGGCGCGGTCGCGCCCGACCAGGTCGCGATCACCGCGGGCTGCAACCAGGCTTTCGCGGCAGCCATCGCCACCCTCGCGGGCCCCGGCGACGAGGTGATCCTGCCGGTGCCGTGGTATTTCAATCACAAGATGTGGCTCGACATGAGCGGGGTCACCGCCGTGCCGCTGGCCACCGGCGCGGAGCTTCTGCCCACAATCGCCGCCGCCGAAGACCTGATCACGCCGCGCACCCGCGCCATCGTGCTGGTCACCCCCAACAACCCCGGCGGCGTCGAATACCCCGCCGATCTCGTCGCCGCCTTCCACGATCTCGCCCGCACCAGGGGGCTTGCGCTGATCCTCGATGAAACCTACCGCGATTTCGACAGCCGCCCTGCCCCCGCGCACTCCTTGTTCACGGCCCCCGACTGGGACGAAACCCTGATCCACCTCTATTCCTTCTCCAAGGCCTACCGCCTCACCGGCCACCGTGTCGGCGCGCTGATCGCCGCCCCCGGGCACCTCGCGCAGGTAGAGAAGTTTCTCGACACGGTGACGATCTGCCCCAACCAGCTCGGCCAGCGCGCCGCGCTCTGGGGGATGCGCAACCTCGCGCAATGGCTCGCCGGCGAACGCGCCGAAATCCTCGCCCGTCGCGCCGCCATCGAGACGGGGTTCGCCACCCTGCCGGGTTGGCACCTGCTCGGGGTCGGCGCCTATTTTGCGTATCTCCGCCACCCGTTCGACGAACCCGCCGAGGCACTTTGCCAACGCATGGTGCGCGAGATCGGCCTGCTCGCCCTGCCCGGCACGATGTTTCGCCCCGAGGACGATCCTTCGGGCCCGCGCGAGCTGCGCATCGCCTTCGCCAATATCGACGCGAACGGCATCGCCGAGATGTTTCGCCGCCTCGCGGCGCTTGCCCCCGGCTGAGCCCCGCGCCTGCCGTTTCCCCTGTTGGCAATCGCCCCCACAGGCCCTAGAACCGGGTGACCGAAAAGGGGAGATTTCCGCTCATGTCGATGGCGCAGAACAAGATCAGCCGGGCGTTCGTCTGGATCATCATGGGCCTTGTGATGGTCGGCCTCGTCGGCTTCGGCTCGTTCAATTTCGGCGGCGGCGTCAATGCCATCGGCAAGGTCGGCGAGACCGAGATCTCGGCCGACCGCTACTTTCGCGAGGTCAACGCCCAGATCAACGCCTTCCAGGCCGAGGTTGACCAGCGGCTGACCTTTGCCGAGGCGCAATCCATCGGCCTCGACCAGGCGGCGCTGGAAACCGTGATCAACCAGGTGGCGCTTGAGAACGAAAACGCCCGCCTTGGCATTTCGGTCGGCGACGACCAGCTTGCCCGGCGCATCCGCGACATCGACGCCTTCCACGGGCCGGGCGGCGGGTTCGACCGCGACACCTACAATTTCGTGCTCCAGCAATCGGGCCTCACCGCGCGCGAGTTCGAGGAAACCCTGCGCTCGGAAGTCGCCCGCACCGTGCTTCAGGGCGCGGTGACCAACGGCATCGCCCTGCCGCCGGTTCTGGCCGAAGTGCTCTACGGATGGGCCCGCGAGACCCGTGATTTCACCTGGGCCGAGGTCGGGCCCGACACGCTCGACGCCCCGGTGGGCACGCCCGACGACGCGACCCTCGCGGCCTTCCACGAGGACAATCCCGATCTCTTCACCCTGCCCGAAGCCCGCCGCATCACCTATGCCTGGCTCACGCCCGAGGATGTGATCGACGAGATCGAGGTCTCCGAGGACGAGCTGCGCGCGCTCTACGAATCGCGGATCGACGAATACCGCCTGCCCGAGCGGCGGCTGGTCGAACGGCTGGTGTTCGGCACCGAGGCCGAGGCCGAAGCAGCGGCAGCCGCGATCGAAAGCGGCGACGCGACGTTCGAGAGTGTCGTCGCGGAACGCGGGCTTGATCTTGCCGACATCGACCTGGGCGATGTCACCGAAGACAACCTTGGCGGCGCGGCCGCCGACGTCTTCGCGCTAGAGACCCCGGGCGTTGTCGGTCCGGTGATGACCGATCTCGGTCCGGCGCTGTTTCGGATGAACGCGATCCTGCCCGCGCGTGAAACCAGCTTCGAGACCGCCCGCGAGGAGCTGCGCGCGGAATATGCCGACGACGCGGCGCGGCGCCTGTTGCAGGACCGGATGATCGACCTGGACGACGTGCTCGCCGCCGGCGCTACGCTGGAAGACCTCGCCAGCGCAGAGGGGATGCGGCTGGACACCATCGACTGGACCGGTGCCCAGACCGACGGCATCGCCGCCTACGACGCCTTCCGCGACGCTGCCGAAACCGTCGATGAAGACGACTACCCGGCCATCGACACGCTGTCCGACGGCGGGTTGTTCGCGCTCCGGCTCGACGAAGTTGTGCAGCCTCGGCTGCAACCGCTCGACGAGGTCCGCGACGAGGCAATCGCCGCCTGGCAGCGCGCGGAAACGCTGGACCGGCTCGCCGCCCGGGCCGAGGAAATGCTGGACCAGATCGAGGCGGGCGAGAGCCCCGCGAGCCTTGGCCTGACCGAGGTGATCGAAAGCGGGCTGTCGCGGGACGGTTTCATCGAGGACGCGCCATCGGCGCTGGTCGACCGCGCCTTCGACCTTGCCTCTGGCGACTGGGCGGTGGTCGAGGACGAGTCTGGCGTGTTCCTGTTGCACCTTGACGCGGTGAACGCGGCCGACCAGGACAGCGCCGAGGCGCGCGAGGTGAAGGCCAACTTCCTCGCCAGGTCGGCGCAGACGCTCGCCCTCGATATCGAGGCCGCCTTTTCCGCAGCGATCGAAGCGCAGGCGGGCATCACGCTCGACCAGTCGATGATCAACGCGGTCAACACGTCGTTCCAGTGAGGTGATCCCTTGGCCCTGACACCCACCTTCGACGCCTTCGAGAAAGCCTGGGAGGCGGGGCAGAACCAGGTGGTCTATACCCGGCTCGCTGCCGACCTCGACACCCCTGTTTCGCTCATGCTCAAGCTCGCCGAGGCCAAGCGCGACAGCTTCATGCTCGAAAGCGTGACCGGCGGCGAAACCCGCGGGCGTTACTCGATCATCGGGCTGAAACCCGACCTGATCTGGGAATGCCGGGGCACCAGCGCCCGGGTCAACCGGCAGGCGCGCTTCGACCCCGACGCCTGGCAAGACATGGACGCCGATCCCCTCACCGCGCTGCGCGACATTCTCGCCGAAAGCCGGATCGATCTGCCCGAGGGCCTGCCCGCCGCCGCCGCCGGGCTGTTCGGCTACCTTGGCTACGACATGATCCGCCTTGTCGAACACCTTCCGAACGTTAACCCCGACCCGCTCGGCCTGCCCGACGCGATGATGATGCGCCCTTCCGTGGTGGCGGTGCTCGACGGCGTGAAGGGCGAGGTGATTCTCGTCTCGCCGGCCTTCCAGGGCGGCGGGCTCACCGCCCGCGCGGCCTATGCCCAGGCCGCCGAACGGGTGATGGACGCGCTGCGCGATCTCGAACGCCAGCCCCCCACCACGCATGATCTCGGCGAGGTGACAGACACGCCCGAGCCGGTCTCGAACTTCGCGCGCGCCGATTACCTCGCGGCGGTGGAGAAGGCGAAAGACTACATCCGCGCGGGCGACATCTTCCAGGTGGTGCCGAGCCAGCGCTGGCGCCAGCCGTTTGCCTTGCCGCCCTTCGCGCTCTACCGCAGCTTGCGCCGCACCAACCCGTCGCCGTTCATGTTCTTCTTCAACTTCGGCGGCTTCCAGGTCGTGGGGGCCTCGCCCGAAATCCTCGTGCGGGTGTTCGGCCGCGAGGTCACCATCCGGCCGATCGCGGGCACCCGCAAACGCGGCGCAACGCCGGAGGAAGACAAGGCGCTGGAAGCCGACCTGATGTCGGACCAGAAGGAACTGGCGGAACACCTGATGCTGCTCGACCTTGGCCGCAACGACGTCGGGCGGGTGGCCAAGATCGGCACGGTGCGCCCGACCGAGGAATTCATCGTCGAGCGCTATTCCCACGTCATGCACATCGTCTCCAACGTGGTGGGCGAGCTGGCCGAGGGGCAGGACGCGCTTTCGGCCCTGCTCGCGGGGCTGCCTGCGGGCACGGTTTCGGGTGCGCCCAAGGTGCGGGCGATGGAGATCATCGACGAGCTGGAACCGGAAAAGCGCGGCGTCTACGGCGGCGGCGTGGGCTATTTCGCCGCCAATGGCGACATGGACATGTGCATCGCGCTGCGCACCGCCGTGCTGAAGGATCGCAAGCTATACATCCAGGCCGGTGGCGGCGTTGTCTATGACAGCGACCCGGAGGCGGAGTTCGAGGAAACCGTCAACAAGTCCAAGGCGATCCGCATGGCGGCAGAGACGGCGGGCATCTTCGCCAAAAGCTCCGGCAACTGACCGAAGCGATGGCGAGAATTGCGCGCGCGCCGCGTTGACCACGCCGCGGGACTGCCCTATCTAGAGCGGGCGTGACGCGGGTGTAGCTCAATGGTAGAGCAGCAGCTTCCCAAGCTGACGACGAGGGTTCGATTCCCTTCACCCGCTCCAGCCTTGCACAGATCTGGCCGCCAAGGGCCTGCCCGTCTCAGGCGCTCGCGCTCTCCGCCTTCTCCATCAGCGCAAGCCATTCCTCTTCGGCTGCCGCGCGCTTTTCCTGCCGCTCGACAAGGGCCTCGCTCGCCTTGGCGAATTTCGCCGGTTCGCGGGCAAACAGGTCGGGATCGGAGAGGAACGCCTCGAGCTTTGCAATCTCGGCGCCGATCCGGTCAATCTCGCCCGGCAGAGTTTCGAGCCTGTGCGCCTCGGTGAAGCTGAGGCCCGTTTTCGCCGCTTTCGGCGCATCCGCCTTTGCAGGCGCACCCTTGCCCCGGGGTGCCTGCTCGGACCGTTGGGCCTCGCCGCGCTGCGCCAGGTAATCCGACCAGCCGCCAGCATAGATCGTCGCCCGCCCGTCGCCCTCCATCGCGATGGTGGTGGCGGCGACCCGGTCGAGAAAATCGCGGTCGTGGCTGACCAGCAGCACGGTGCCGTCGTAATCCGAGATCAGTTCCTGCAACAGATCGAGGGTTTCGACATCGAGATCGTTGGTCGGCTCGTCGAGCACCAGCAGGTTCGAGGGCTTGGCCATGATCTTGGCGAGAATGAGCCGCGCCTTCTCGCCGCCCGACAGCGCCGACACCGGCGCGCGGGCCTGCGATTCGTCGAACAGGAAATCCTTGAGATAGCCCACCACGTGCTTGGGCTGGCCCCGCACCATGATCTGGTCGGCCTTGCCCGAAACCCGCATGTCCTTGTCGCCCGCGAGGTTTTCCCACAGCGAGGCGGTCTCGTCGAGCGCGGTGCGGTTCTGGTCGAACACCGCCATTTCGAGCCCGGTGCCGAGCTTCACGCTGCCCGTATCGGGCGCGATCTCGCCGGTGAGCAGCTTCAGCAGCGTTGTCTTGCCCGCGCCGTTGGGGCCGACGAGCGCCACCCGGTCGCCGCGATTGATCAGAACCGAGAAGTCACGCAGGATCACGGTCTCACCGTAGGCCTTTGAAATTCCCGTTGCCTCGATCACCCGCTTGCCGGATTTCGGGGCCGTCTCCAGCGCCATCGCGGCGCTGCCCTGGCGGCGGATCTGGGCCGCGCGGTCGTCGCGCATGGCCTCCAGCGCCCGCACCCGTCCTTGGTTGCGCTTGCGCCGGGCACTGATGCCTTCCACCGCCCAACGCGCCTCGGCCTTGATCTTGCGGTCGAGCTTGTGGCGGGCGGTGTCTTCTTCTTCCCAGATCTTGTCGCGCCAGGCCTCGAACCCGGCAAAACCCTCCTCCTGCCGGCGCACCTGGCCCCGGTCGATCCAGAGCGTGGCGCGGGTGAGCGCGCGCAGGAAGGCGCGGTCGTGGCTGATGATGACAAAGCCCGCCCGGGTGCCCTTCAACTCGGCCTCGAGCCAGGCGATCGCCTCGATATCGAGGTGGTTGGTCGGCTCGTCGAGCAACATCAACTCGGGCGCTTCGGCGATCAGCTTGGCCAGCGCCGCGCGCCGCCGCTCGCCGCCGGAGGCGCTGGTGCAGGGCCTGTCGGGCTCGAATTTCAGCCCCTCCGCCGCCCGCGCCACGCGGTACTCCTCGCCCGGGGCCAGTCCGCTCGCGGCAAACTCGCCAAGGGTGGCAAAGCCGGTCAGGTCGGGGTGTTGCTCCATGTAGCCCACGGTGACGCCCGCAGGCAGCACCCGCGCGCCCCGGTCGGGTTCCACCAGCCCCGCCATCACCTTCATCAGCGTCGATTTGCCCGAGCCATTGCGCCCCACGAGGGCCACCCGGTCGCCGGGATGGATGACGAGATCGAGCCCGTCGAAGACGGGATCGCCGCCGAAGCTGAGCGAGATTTCGGTGAGTTGCAGAAGCGGTGCGCGGGCCATGCTGCGCAGGTAGCCGCGCACGCGGGCGGCGTCAACGGCTGTTGACACTCACGCCCCGGCCAGTGCCCCCAGCGCGCGACGGCGGTTCTCCGGAACGCGCCCCACCTCCAGCCCGGTGAAGACGTGCAAGGTGCCGAGATCGCGGTCGATCACCGCGTGGTCGGAGACGAATCCCCCCATCAGCAGATAGGTGCGCAACAGCGGCGGCATCGCCTTCAGGGCGCGCTTGAGATCGGGCTTGCCGCGCGGCCTCTGACCAAAGCGGAACACGTTGGGGGCCTTGATCCGCGGCAACCAGCGCGGCGGGGCAAGGTGACGGGCACGCAGCAGCGCGAAGGCATCGAGATAGGCTTCCGGCGCGGTGCCGGCGAAGGAGGAACAGCCAAACAGCATCTCCACCTCCTCGGCTTCGACCACCTGTGTGAGCGCGCCCCAGGTCAGGCGCAGCACGTCCGCCCCGCGCGCCTCCGGCGCGATGCAGAACCGCCCGACTTCGAGCATCCGCCCGGGCTGGCCGGCCAGTCCGTCGAGGCTGTAGAACTGCGCCGAATAGCTGCCGCCGATCGCGGCACCGTTTTCGATCACGAGCAAACGGCAACTTGCAACCACCGCGCGGGTTGCGATGTCTTCGACGATGAGGTGGCGACAGCGCGCATCGAACCCGTCTTCGTCGCTTGCCGCCGGATCGCCGCGAAACACCCGGCCGCGCAGCGCCAGCGAACGGGCGATGTCGTCGGGGCCTGCGTCCAGACGGGCACGATATCCCGCGGTCTCGATCAAGGCTTCGTGAGGCATCGCGCCCTCCCGCCCCCTTGGCGGCTTCGGGGGCTTTCCTTAACTATCGTTCAGCGCAGGTATGGCTGCAAGCCATGTCAGGCGCATGACAGCGGAGAGGCAAAATGGACAAGATCGACAAGACCGACGACGAATGGCGCGAGGTGCTCAGCCCGCTGGCCTTCGAGGTTACCCGCAGGCGCGGCACCGAACGCCCCTTCAGCCATGACGATTTCCCGGCCACGCCGGGGCGGTTCCATTGCCTGTGCTGTGGCGCGGAATTGTTCGACCAGTCCGACAAGTTCGATGCCGGCTGCGGCTGGCCGAGCTTCACCCGCCCGGCGGCCAGTGACGCACCGGTAGGCGAGAGCACCGATCTCAGCCACGGGATGCAGCGCACCGAGGTGCATTGCACGAACTGCGGCGCGCATCTCGGCCACGTCTTTCCCGACGGTCCCGCGCCGACCGGGCTGCGTTACTGCATCAACGGGGTTGCGCTCGATTTTCGCGAGGAAAGCTGAGGCCGGCGGCCTCAGCGGAAGGCATTGGCGAGCGCGTCCATGCTCGCACCGCGGCCGAACAACTGTTGCAGGATGCTCACGCCGTCGATGTTGCTTTCGGTCACCCGCCGCGACAGCACCACGACCTCGCCGCGCTCCTGCCCGAAGCGTTCGATGTTCTCGACCACGTCGTTGTCGTCGAAGCTGATCGCCACCACCTCGCGGTCGATTTCCTCGGGGGCGCGGAAGGTGTCGTGCTTGAACTCGGAACGGACGTAATACCATGCGCTTTCGGCCAGCAGGCCCGAAGCACCCGGATCGCCGATGATGGTTGCAACGGTTGTGCGGGTATCGAGCCCGACCTCGATTTCCTCGAGGTCTTCATCGGTGGGGGTGAAGCCGTGGTATTGATAGACCGGCGAACAGGCAACGAGCGCGGCCAGAGCCACGAGCGCTGCGATGCTCTTCATCCATGCACCCGGTTTCGCCATGCTGCCCCCCTTGCCTTGCGCGGCCTGTTCTGTCACTCGGCTTACAGAAGGATAGCATCTGTTTCAAGAAACGAAAGCGCCGTTGCGATGAGATCTGAGCCCCGCCCCGCCCGTTTCGGCCCGGTCCTGCGCGTGGCCGAACTCGCGCCCGGCCAGAGCCGGGATATCCTCATCGAACCGCAGCCGCAGGTTTGCGCCGACATTGCCGAGTTGCTCGACCTGACCGCGCTGCGCAAACTCCGGCTTCAAGGCGTGCTGGCCCCGCTCGGGCGGCGAGACTGGCGCTTTTCCGGGCACCTCGGTGCCACCGTCGTGCAGCCTTGCGTCGTCACCCTCGCGCCGGTCACCACCCGGATCGAGGACGACATCACCCGCACCTGGCGGGCAGACTTCGCCGAGCCCGAAGCCGACGAGGTGGAGATCCCCGAGATCGTTGAGGAGGAACCGCTCGGCACCGAGATCGACCTTGGCGCGATGATGATCGAGGCGCTGGCGCTTGCCCTGCCCGATTACCCCCGCGCCGAGGGCGTGGCCCTTGGCGAGGCGGTCTTTGCCGCACCCGGGACGGCACCGATGACCGACGACGACGCCAAACCTTTCGCCGGCCTTGCCGCCCTGCGTGAAAAACTTGCCGACGATGACGACGATGACGAGACCGGCGATGCCTGAAGCCGCCCCTGCCGCGCGAAAAACCCCTTGAAACGCGCAAGAATCGCAGTATGTTCCGCCGCTCTTGCTAAAGATGGGTTGGACAGCAGGCGCGATAGCGCATAAGACGCGGTCAGACTCAAGAAACACCGGGCGACGCAGAGGCTGACGACGCCCCCGAATATCGAGGTTTGGACATGGCTGTCCCCCAGAATAAGATCACGCGGTCCCGCCGCAACATGCGTCGCAGCCACGATGCGCTGGTTGCCGCGAACCCGAACGAATGCCCGAGCTGCGGCGAACTCAAGCGCCCGCATCACGTCTGCCCGTCCTGCGGCACCTATAACGACCGCGAAGTCGTCGCGATGATCGACGAAGCCGTGTTCGACGACGAGGACGCGGCGTAAGCCGTCCGTCCGGGTCCGGAATGTCGGCAGGTACGGATCACCCGCAAACCGCCGCGACCGGCACGGGGCCGCGCAGAACCGTTATTTCGGTCGACGCCATGGGCGGCGATCGCGGGCCGGAGGCGATCGTCTCCGGACTTGCCAAATCCGCGCGCAAGAATCCCGATATCGCCTTCATCCTGCATGGTGACGAGGCCGAGCTGACCGCGCTCGTGGGCAAGCGCCCCGAACTGGCTGGCCGGGTCGATATCCGCCATGCCGACGGCGTGGTGTCGATGGAAGACAAGCCCGCGCAGGTTCTGCGCAACGGCAAGGGCTCCTCGATGTGGTCGACGATCGAGGCGGTGCGCGACCGCGAGGCCGAGGTGGCGGTGTCTTGCGGCAATACCGGCGCGCTGATGGTGCTGTCGATGATGCGGCTGCGCAAGCTGCCGGGGGTGAACCGCCCCGCGATTGCCTGCTATTGGCCCTCGAAGAACCCCGCAGGCTTCAACGTGATGCTCGATGTCGGTGCCGACGTGCGCGCCGATGAGCACGACCTTCTGCAATATGCGCTGATGGGCACGAGCTATGCCCGCAATTCGCTGGGCCTCGAACGCCCGCGCGTCGGCCTGCTCAACGTCGGCACCGAGGAACATAAGGGCCGCAGCGAGATCAAGGCCGCGGCAGACCTGATCGCCGAAGCCGCCGACGCGGGCGAATTCGAGTTCGTCGGCAATGTCGAAGGCTCCGATATCCCCTCCCGGAAGGTCGACGTGATCGTGACCGACGGCTTTACCGGCAATGTCGCACTGAAAACCGCCGAAGGCACGGCGGGGCTGTTCAAGAGCTTCTTCAAGGAAGCCTTCCGCGCCACCCTGCCGGCCCGGATCGGCGCGCTCTTCGCCGCGCGCCAGCTGAAGATCCTGACCCGCCGCACCGATCCCCGGCAGGTCAACGGCGGCGTCTTCCTCGGGCTGAACGGCACCGTGGTGAAGAGCCACGGCAGCGCCGATTCCACCGGCATTGCCGCCGCGGTGAACCTCGCTTTCGATCTCGCCCGCCACGACTTCAACCACAAGCTCGCGGCGCGGGTTGCATCCGTGCCCGCCCATGGGCAGGATGGCGCAACTTCAAACGACGAGCAGGACGAAACAGCCCAATGACGAAACGCGCAGTTGTCAGGGGCGTAGGCCACTACTTGCCCGAACGGGTGATCCCCAACGCCTGGTTCGAGGATCGGGTCGAAACCACGGACGAATGGATTCGCACCCGCACCGGGATCGAACGGCGCCATTTTGCCGCCGACGACGAAACCACGGCGTCGCTCGCGCTGGCCGCGGCAAGAGCCGCGCTCGACAACGCGGGGCTCCTCCCCGACGATATCGACGCGATCATTCTCGCAACCTCCACGCCCGACCTCACCTTTCCCGCCACCGCGACGATGGTGCAGGCCGCGCTCGGCATGACGCGTGGCTTTGCCTTCGACGTGCAGGCGGTCTGCGCCGGGTTCGTCTTCGCGCTGGCCAATGCCAACGCGCTGATCGTCTCGGGCCAGGCCTCACGGGTGCTGGTGATCGGGGCCGAAACCTTCAGCCGGATCCTCGACATGGACGACCGCGCCACCTGCGTGCTGTTCGGCGACGGTGCCGGTGCACTGGTGCTGGAAGCGCAGGACGGCGCAGGCACCGCCGACGACCGCGGCATCCTTTCCGCCGACATCAACTCCGACGGGCGGTTTCGCGACATGCTCTATGTCGATGGCGGCGTGTCCACCACCGGCACCGCCGGCGTCGTGAGGATGCAGGGCAACGCGCTGTTCCGCCAGGCTGTCGAAAAGCTCGCGGCCACTGCCGATGCCGCGCTCGCCAAGGCCGGTCTCGGGCACGGCGATGTCGACTGGATCGTGCCGCACCAGGCCAATATCCGCATCATTCAAGGCACCGCGAAGAAACTCACGATGTCGATGGACAACGTGGTGGTGACGGTTCAGGACCACGGCAACACCTCGGCCGCCTCGATCCCGCTGGCGCTCTCGGTGGGTGTTGGGCGCGGCCAGATCAAGCCCGGCGATCTGATCGTCACCGAGGCGATCGGCGGCGGCCTGGCCTGGGGTGCCGTGGTCTTGCGCTGGTAAGTCCCGCCCCCCGGCTTCAAGCCTGCGCGCCAAACCGTTGATCTTGACTTGAAATCCATGTGACCCCATGCTGCCCGCCAAGGTATGAAACCGGGGGGGACGCATGAGCGAAAAGACACTGACCCGCATGGACCTCAGCGAAGCGGTGTTTCGCGAGGTCGGATTGTCCCGCAACGAAAGCGCACAGCTTGTCGAAAGCGTGCTCGGCCACGTCTCCGACGCCCTGGTGCGCGGCGAGTCGGTCAAGATCTCGTCGTTCGGCACCTTCTCGGTGCGCGACAAGGCCGCCCGCGTCGGGCGCAACCCGAAAACCGGCGAGGAAGTGCCGATCCTGCCGCGCCGGGTGCTCACCTTCCGGCCCTCGCACCTGATGAAGGAACGGGTGGCGGCGGGCAACAAGGGGTAGCCCGCCACGGCCGGGCAAACCCCAGCCGCGCATCGCCCCGAGCAGAGTAAAGACAAACAGGCGCAAGCATGGACCACAAATCCCCCGAGGCTTTCCGCACCATCAGCGAAGTCGCCGAATGGCTCGGGGTGCCGACCCACGTTCTGCGGTTCTGGGAAAGCCGGTTCAGCCAGGTCAAGCCGGTGAAGCGCGCCGGCGGGCGGCGCTACTATCGGCCCGCCGACATGGAATTGCTCGGCGGGATTCGAAAACTCCTGCACGAAGACGGCATGACCATTCGCGGGGTGCAGAAGCTGCTGCGCGAAAAGGGCGTGCGCCACGTCGCGGAAATGTCTCCGCCGCTCGATCTCGGGGCCGAATCGAAAGACGTGACCCCGGACAACGTGGTCGAGTTGTCGGACCGCCGCGAGACCGGCGCGGAGCCGGAGAAGGCGCAATCGGCAGAGACCTCCGGGGCAGGCGGCGAGGACGAAGACGCGCCGTGGTATGACAGCGGCATCTTCGCCGAGGCCCCCAAGCCACAACCCGGGACCGCGGATTCGCCCGACACCGGCGATGCGGAGCGGGCCCCTGAAACCGCGACCGAGCCGCCCACCGCCGAGCCCCGGCGCGCTCCGGCCGGTTCCGACACGACCGGCGATGGCCCGCCCCCGGTGGATCCGGGCGATCCGATGCCCGACCCCGTCACCATGGATTTCCTCGCGCATGACGCCACCCCGGACGGCGGCGAACCCGAGGCACCCGCGCGCGATGCGCCAGCCCCGGCCGACCCCGCGCAGACCGACCCGGCCGATCCGATGTCGAGCCCCGACGCGCTCGATTTCTCGGCCCATGACGCGCAGCCCGAAACCCATGAATCCGGCCCCGCGGCCGCGACCGCCGACGAAGACGCCGAGCCCGAGGCGCGACCGGCCGCATCCGTCCCGCCCCCCGATCCGGGCACAGCCCCCGTCGATGCCGAAGGCGCGGCGGGCGGAAGCGAACCGGCAGCCCCCGAGGCCGCCGAGGATACGCCGGACCCCGACGCCGGACGCCCGGTGCAACCAGCCGCCGCCGGCCCCGAGCCAACCTCGCGCCCGGCCCTGGTGATGCCCGAGATCGCCGCCGATCCCGCCGACGATGGCCCCGCGCCCGAAGGGCCGCGGATGGCCACACGGATCCGCGACCTGCGGACGGCGCGCACCGTCGTGCCCACCTCCAGCTTGCGCGCCCTTGCTGACCGGCTTGAGGAGATCGCCCGCCGGATGAACGAGAACGGCAGCCCGCCGAACGGATTTTAGGGCGGTTTCATGCGCATTCCCGCTTGCCCCTGTCGGCAAAAACGCTATGTAGAGCGTCACGTCGGGCTATGGCGCAGTCTGGTAGCGCGTCCGTCTGGGGGACGGAAGGTCGCAGGTTCAAGTCCTGCTAGCCCGACCATGAAATCACTCCCCGCAATCCCCCACCGGAGGCGCTGATGATCCCCGGCACCGGCGTTTTGCCATCCCAGACCCTGCGCGCGATGATCAGCGCGGGCGTGATCGCCGCCGAACCCGCGGTTCTGCCCGAACAGATCCAGCCCGCCTCGCTCGATCTGCGGCTTGGCACCGTCGCCTACCGCGTGCGCGCCTCGTTCCTCGCGGGCGAAGGTGCGCGGGTGGAAGACCGTCTGGCCGAGTTCGAGATGCACCGGATCGACCTTTCCCCCGGCGCGGTGCTGGAAAAGGGCGCGGTCTATGTCGTGCCGCTGATGGAACGGCTGGCGCTGCCCGAGGGTGTTCAGGCGGTGGCGAACGCGAAAAGCTCGACCGGGCGGCTCGATCTGCTGACCCGGCTGATCACCGATTCCGGCGTCGAGTTCGACCGGATCGCACCGGGCTACACCGGCCCGCTCTACGCCGAGATCTGCCCGCAGAGCTTCTCGGTTCTGGTCCGCCCCGGCATGCGGCTCAACCAGATCCGGTTCCGGGCCGGCAAATCGGTGCTCGACGACGAAACGCTCGAAGCGCGCCACCGCGCCCACCGGCTCGTCGATGGCCCGGCGGTGATCGACCATGGCCTTGCCTTCTCGGTCGACCTGCAACCGCGCGAGGGCGACCTCGTGGGTTACCGCGCCAAGCCGCACGCCGGCGTGATCGACCTCGACCGGATCGGGTTTTATGCGCCGGAAGACTACTGGGAACCGATCCGCACCACCGCGGGCCGGATCATCCTTGATCCGGGTGCCTTCTACATCCTCGTGAGCCGCGAGGCGGTGCATATCCCGCCCGACTGCGCCGCCGAAATGGCGCCCTATCTCGCCATGGTCGGCGAATTCCGGGTGCATTACGCGGGCTTTTTCGACCCCGGCTTCGGACACGGCGCGGTCGGCGGCACCGGCTCGCGCGGGGTGCTCGAAGTGCGCTGCCACGAAGCGCCCTTCGTGCTCGAACACGGGCAGGTCGTCGGCCGCCTCGTCTACGAGCACATGGCCGAAGTGCCCGAGGCGCTCTATGGCGCGGGGCTGGGCTCGAACTACCAGGGTCAGGGGCTGAAGCTGTCAAAGCATTTCAAGACGGTAGAGGTATAGGGCCATTACCGAAGCGCAACGCATATTGCGCGGGTGACTGCCCCATATCCGAAGTCTGGCCGGCGCGCAGCGGACCCCGCGCCTTGATCCGCCTCAGCGCATCCGGCGGGTGAGGCGCGCGGCCTGGCGCGCGCGCTTGGCGGCCTCCTTCGCCGCCGCAGCGCGCTTTTGCTCCTCGGGGGTCAGCGGTGCCGACGGGTCCGAACCGCCCTGGCCGCCGCGCCTGCGCCGCGCGGCCATGTCGATCCCGGCGTCGATGCCGCGATTGATGAAACGCCGGGAAACCTGGCGGATGATCATGCTGATGATACGTTCGATATTCATGCCTGCCTCTTTGTTTCGGCAAACATAACAGAATTCCGCGCCCGTCCCAAGCGAGACCCGCGTGAGACCGCACAGGCGGCGGTTTCAATCCTCGAACAACTCCGATTGCCCGGCGTCCCCGGCCTCGTCGTCGTCCTCACCCTCCAGCCCGGCACCGGGCGGCGGGCGATTGTCGAGCAGGCCCGCTGCGCGCAGTTCCTTGAGCCCCGGCAGGTCGCGCGCCGATTCGAGCCCGAAATGGTCAAGAAATCCTTGCGTCACCACGAAAGTGACCGGGCGGCCCGGCGTCATCCGCCGCCGCCCGAAGCGGATCCACTCCAGTTCGAGCAACTGGTCGACGGTGCCCCGGCTCACGCTCACGCCGCGGATCTCCTCGATCTCGGCCCGCGTCACCGGCTGGTGATAGGCGACGATCGCCAGCGTCTCGATCGCGGCCCGGCTGAGCTTGCGGGTCTCCATCGTTTCCTTCTGCATCAGGAAGCCGAGATCGGGCGCGGTGCGGATCGCCCAGGCGTCGCCGACCTTCTGAACCCGCACGCCGC
Organism: Maritimibacter sp. HL-12; assembly: GCF_900177545.1. Classification (GTDB taxonomy): domain Bacteria; phylum Pseudomonadota; class Alphaproteobacteria; order Rhodobacterales; family Rhodobacteraceae; genus Sinisalibacter. The sequence goes on from NZ_FXBQ01000001.1 coordinate 147,841, forward strand.
GCCCCTCGTAACGCTTGCGCAGATGCACCAGCGCTTCCGCCGGATCGGACCCGTGCGGCATCCGCGCGGCAAGCTCTGCCACCGTCACCGGCTCGGCAGAGGCGAAGAGAATGGCCTCCACCATGCGTTCCTGCTCACCCATCGGCGGCGCTTCGAACAGGCTCCGGTCCTGTTCCATCGGCGGGGTTTCATCTGCCATGAGGTCGTTTCCGTATCTGGATCGGGGCGAAGGTCTCGCCCTGTCGCATGTCGATCTGGCCTTCCTTGGCCAGTTGCAGCGTGGCCGCGAAGGTGGCGGCGGTGGCCGATCTGCGGCGGGCCGGGTCGATCTCCCAGCCCTCGGGAATGTAGCTCGCAAGCTCGGTCCAGTCGCCGGCATAGCCGATCAGACCGCGCATCCGGTCGAGTGCCTGTTCCAGTGTCATCACCGCGTCGCGGTCCATCACGAAGGGGCGAAACTCGTCCCTCGTGCGGATCCGGGCATAGGCCTGCATCAGGTCCATCAGCGTCGCGGTGTAGCTCACCCGCCGGGTCCGGGCGACATCCTCGGGAATGCCGCGCACGAAAAAGTCACGCCCCAGTTGGTCGCGCCCCATCAGCCGGGCGGCGACGTCGCGCATCGCTTGCAGGCGTTCGAGCTGGAAGGCGAGATGGGCCGCCAGTTCCTCGCCCGAAGGCCCGTCCTCGGAAGGATCGGGCGGCAGCAGCAGGCGCGACTTAAGGAAGGCGAGCCAGGCCGCCATCACGAGATAATCGGCGGCGAGTTCGAGCCGCAGGTGCCGGGCCTTGTCGACGAAGGCGAGGTATTGCTCGGCCAGCCCCAGCACCGAGACCTTGCGCAGATCGACCTTCTGGGTCCGCGCCAGCGTCAGCAGCAGATCGAGCGGCCCCTCGTAGCCATCGACATCGACGATCAGCGCCTCGGCGGCAAGCCGTTCGCTGACGCTGAGCGCGTCCTGTTGGAAATCGTCGTCGGTCAAGAAATCGCCCCTACAGCGCACCGCTCATCAGGGCCTCAAACTCGGCTTCGAGCGCGGCAATGTCAACGGGCTCGGGGTCGCGGCGCCAGCCCAGCGCGGCATCGGCGCGGGCCTGTGCCGCAGCGCTCATCGCCCCTGCCGCAGCGGCAACGGTTTCCATTTCGGCCATGTCGCCGTTGCAGTGCAGAACGATATCGCAGCCTGCGACGAGGGCGGCGCGGCTGCGCGCCTCGATCGGGCCGGAGAGCGCCTGCATCGAGATATCGTCGGTCATCAGCAGCCCCGAGAAGCCGATGGTCTCGCGGATCATCGCGATCACGCGCGGCGAGGTGGTGGCCGGGGCCCCGGTATCGAGCGCCTCGTAGACGACATGCGCCGTCATCGCGATCGGCAGGCCCGAGACCGCCTCGAAGGCCAGGAAATCCGACACCCGCAGCACCTTTTCCTTCGCCGTCACGCGGGGCAATTCAAGGTGGCTGTCGGCGGTCGCGCGGCCATGGCCGGGGATGTGCTTGATCACCGGCAGAACACCCCCCGAGATCAGCCCCTCGGCAGCGGCGGCGGCAATCTCGGCGACCTGCACCACGTTGTCGCCGTAACAGCGGTTGTGCAGGACCGGGTGGGTATCGGGCTGGGCCAGATCGAGCACCGGGGCACAATTGCCGTCGATCCCGATCCGGTGCAATTCGTCGGCAATGAGCCGGTAGCGGATCAGCATCGCGCGCGCGGCGTGGCGTCGGTTCTGCGCCACCTGGTCGAGCGGCGCGATCCATGCACGCCAGTGCGGCGGGCGCAGCCGGGCCACGCGGCCTCCCTCCTGGTCGATGAAGATCGGCACCGCCCGCCCGACCGCCTCGCGCAGCTCGGTGGTCAGCCAGCGCACCTGGTCGGGGTCTTCGATATTGCGGGAAAACAGGATGAAGCCCCAAGGCGCGGCGGCCCGGAAGAAGGCGCGCTCGTCGCGGGTAAGCCGGGTGCCCGCACATCCGAAGATGAAGGCGCCCTGCACGCTCACCGGGTCATGACCGGGATGCAATCGGCCTGCCCCGCCGCCAGGGTGGCGCAGAAATGGCGGATATCGGCAACATCGTCAAAGCCGATCGCCCGCAGCCGGTAGAAGGTCTTGCCGCCCGATTGAGCCTTCTGGATCACCCGGTCCTTGCCGTCGAAGAAGTCGGAAAAGCGTCCCGCGATCCTGCTCCACTCGGCGCGCGCGATCTCGGCGCTCTCGTAGGCACCAAGCTGCACCAGCCGCGAGCCCGCCGGGATGTCGGCAGGATCGACGTCGCGCACAACCGGCCCGGTGGCGGCGCTGGCCGAAGCCAGCGCAAGCTCGACCGGCGACGCGGCGGCGCGGGCCACGATGTCTTCAGGCCGGGGCACCGGCCGCAGGCTGCGCGCCACGCCGGGCACGCTGGCCGGGATGGTGGCGACCGCAAGCTCGGCTTCAGCTTCGGGCACCGGCTCCGGCTCGGCGTCTTCGCCCGAAAGCGCCGCGCCTTCAGACGCGGCCTCGGCCAGAGCCAGCGCGGCGGCGGTGGCTTCGTCCATCGCGCCGCTCTGCGCGGTCTCGACATCGGGGGTGAAGGCCGCGGTAGCGGCGGTCAGATCCGCCTCCGGCGCGTCCTCGCGTTCCGCGTCCGGCACCGCCGACACCGCGGCGGCGGCGGCATCGGACCGCGCGGGCGTGTCGTCCTCGGCGAGCGCGACCGGCGCGGGCGCGAGCGCGATCTGCTCGGCCGGACCTTCGGCGTGCCCGTCGGCGGCAACCGCATTGACCGCCAGCCCCTGGTGCGAAGCGGCAACCCCGCCCGGATCATCCGGCTGCATCCGCATCGGGCCTTCCAGCGCCCGCACCACCGGCACCCCGTTCACGTCACGCACGGCGAGCTGGTAGCCCCAGACCGAAAGCCCGGCAATCAGGCCAACCGACAAGAGCGCGCCGGCCCCATGCAAAACCTTGCCGATTGCCGATCCGCCGCCTGCCGGGGCAACCTGCCCGGCCCCCTCCCACGCCACCTGGGGCGCTTCGTGGTCGTCGATCTCCGGCCATGGTCCACCATGGGCAGGGTGCAGGTAAGGCGAGGCGCGATGGCTCGCGGCCCGTCTGTTCTGCTGGTGGGAATGGACATGCTGCGGGAAGGCGGCATGGCTGCCGCTCCAAGGTGCGTCTGACATCTGCCTGCTCCGCCCGGCGTTCAAGCGATCATGCCGCTCCCGCCGGTTCTCGTGTTGCCTCGATCCCGACCCGGGCGCGCCTTGTGGTCAGCGCATCTCCTCGGCCGGGGTGACCCCAAGAATACCAAGGCCAGCCGAAATCACAACGGAAACGGCTGTCGGGAGGAGGATTTTTGCCGCTGTTGCATCCCGGTCACCCTCCTGGATGAATCGCAAGGTCGCCGCATCATTGCCCTTGTTCCACAAGGCATGGAACGCCGACGCGAGATCGTAGAGATAGAAGGCAATGCGGTGCGGCTCGTGGCCGCGCGCGGCGATCTCGACAAGGCGCGGCCATTCGGCGAGCTTTTTCGCCACCGCCAGTTCGGCCTCGTCCTCGACCCGCGGCCGGGTGGCCGGTGCCACCCCCAGATCGGCCGCCTTGCGCAGCACCGAGTGGATACGGGCAGAGGCGTATTGCACGTAGAACACCGGGTTCTCGCGGCTCTGCTCCAGCACCTTGTCAAAGTCGAAGTCAAGCGGCGCGTCGTTCTTGCGGGTGAGCATGTGGAAGCGGGTCACGTCCTTGCCGACCGCCTCGACCACGTCGCGCAGGGTGACGAAATTGCCCGCCCGTTTCGACATCTTGAACGGCTCGCCGTTCTTGTAGAGCTTGACCAACTGGGTGAGCTTGATATCGAGCGGCACCCGGCCGTCGCTGAGCGCCGCCACGGCGGCCTTCATGCGCTTGACGTAGCCGCCGTGATCGGCCCCGAACACGTCGATAAGCTGGTCGTAACCTCTTGAAATCTTGTCGTAATGATAGGCGATATCGGGGGCGAAATAGGTCCAGGCCCCGTCCGACTTCATGATCGGCCGGTCGACGTCGTCGCCATGCGCGGTCGATTTGAACAGGGTCTGCTCGCGCGGCTCCCAATCCTCGGGCACCTTGCCCTTGGGCGGCTCCAGCACGCCCTTGTAGATCAGCCCCTTGCCGCGCAGGCTTTCGATCGCGGCCTCGATCAACCCGGTGCCGTAGAGCGATTTTTCCGAGAAGAACACGTCGATCTCGACACCGAGCGCGGCGAGATCGGCGCGGATCATCTCCATCATCTTCTCGATTGCGAAATCGCGCACCTCGGCGAGCCAGACCGCCTCGGGCTGGTCGAGCCATTTCTCGCCAACCTCGGCCGCCAGCGCCTCGCCCACCGGTACGAGATAGTCGCCCGGGTAGAGCCCCTCCTCGATCTCGGGCGCATGGCCGAGCGCCTCGCGGTAGCGCTCGTAGGCCGAGCGCGCCAGCACGTCGACCTGCGCGCCGCCATCGTTGATGTAATACTCCCGCGTCACCTCGTGGCCGGCGTATTCCAGCAGCGACGCCAGCGCATCGCCGAACACCGCCCCGCGCGTGTGACCGACGTGAAGCGGCCCGGTCGGGTTGGCCGAAACATATTCGACGTTGACCTTCTGCCCCTGCCCCGGCGCGCCTTGCCCGTAGCCTTCGGATGCCAGCACGGTCGAAACGAGATCGCCCCAGACCTCGGGCGCAAGGTCGATGTTGATGAACCCGGGCCCCGCCACCGAGGCCAGCGCCACACGCTCGTCGGCGACCAGCTTGACCGCCAGCGCCTCGGCGATGTCGCGCGGCTTCTTGCCCGCGGGCTTGGCCAGTACCATCGCGGCATTGGTCGCCATGTCGCCATGGGCGGCATCGCGCGGCGGCTCGACGGTGACCGCGTCGAAGGCAAGCCCGCCTGGCAGCACGCCTTCGGCCACCAGTTCGTCAAGCGCCACGATCACGAGGCCACGGATTTCGGCAAACAGGTTCATCTCTCTCACCTCTGCGGGGATAGGCGGGGTCTAGCACACCGCCCGCGAAGGTCAACGCCCCGGGACGGGAGGTGCCGCGGCCCCGGCAACAGCCTTGCGCTGGCCAATCAGCCGGGCATGGGTTTCCAGCGCGAAACGGTCGGTCATCCCGGCGATATAGTCACCGACGATGCGCGCCAGCGCCACCTCTCCCTCGTCCTCTGCCACGTCCTTGCGCCATTCGGGCGGCAGCAGCGCGGTATCGGCAAGAAACAGCGGAAACAGATCCTCGATCACCTTCGTCACCTTCTGGCGCATCTCCAGCACCGCCGGGGCGCGGTACATCCGGGCAAAAAGGAAAGCACGGATCTCCTTCAGGTCGCGCCACAGGTGGTCCGAGAAGCGGATCACCGGCGCGCCCGCATCGCGGATTTCCTGCGCCGAGGCCGGGTTGAGCCTTTGCAGGTGCCCGCGCGACGACACCAGCACATCTTCCACCATCACCCCGAATACCCGCCGCAGCGCCTCGTGGCGGCGGCGGCTTTCCTCGAGCCCGGGGTATTTCGCATCCACCGCCGCGAAGGCCGGACCGACGATCGGCAGGGCGCGGATCTCGTCGACGCTGAACAGCCCCGCGCGCAACCCGTCATGCAGATCGTGGTTGTTGTAGGCGATATCGTCGGCCAGCGCCGCCACCTGCGCCTCGCCGCTGGCATGGGTGTGCAATTCAAGGTCGTGGCGGGCGTTGTAATCGGCCAGCGCGAAGGGCAGATCCTCGCCCCCCGCGCCCGTTGCCTGCATCACCGGACCATTGTGTTTGGCAATGCCTTCAAGGGTTTCCCACGTGAGATTCAACCCGTCCCACTCGGCGTAATGGCGCTCCAGCGCGGTGACGATCTTCAGCGCCTGGGCGTTGTGGTCGAAGCCGCCGTAGGGTTTCATCAGCGCATCCAGCGCATCCTCGCCGGTATGGCCGAAGGGGGTGTGGCCAAGGTCATGCGCCAGCGCCACCGCCTCGGTGAGGTATTCGTTGAACCCCAGCGCCCCGGCGATCGTGCGCGCCACCTGCGCCACCTCGATCGAATGGGTGAGCCGGGTGCGGTAGTAATCGCCCTCGTGCTCGACAAACACCTGGGTCTTGTGCTTGAGACGGCGAAAGGCCGAGGAATGGATGATCCGGTCGCGGTCGCGCTGGAACGGCGAGCGGAAGGCACTTTCGGCCTCGGTGTAAAGCCGGCCGCGGGTTTCGGCCGGATCGCAGGCGAATGTGGCGAGCATGCGGCCCCCTTTTGCGCGGCGGTGGTTGCCGCGCCCTTTCCCTCCCCATATATTCAAAGTCGCGAACAGATGAAACCGAGGATGCCATGGAACTCCAGCTTCCCCCGAAAGTGACCGAGCGCGCCTTCACCCGTCTTGCCGAGATCGGCGCGGGCGACAGCGGCAAGGCCCTGCGCGTCGCCGTCGAGGGCGGCGGCTGCTCGGGCTTTCAATACGATATCTCGCTCGACGACCCGTCCGACGGCGACATGGTGTTCGAAAGCCCCGATGGCCACGAGCGCGTGGTGATCGACGAGGTTTCGCTGCCGTTCCTCTCGAACGCGGTGATCGACTTCACCGAGGAATTGATCGGCGCGCGCTTCGTGATCGAGAACCCCAACGCCAGCAGTTCCTGCGGCTGCGGCACCTCGTTCTCGATGTAGGCCCTGGCCCGGCGCGAAACCGCTTGCGCGCGGCCCGTGCAGCGGCGAAGCTCGGGCCATGACCGCGCCGGACACCCACGACGCCTATCTTGCCACCCTGCCGCCCGACCAGCGCGCAGCCCTTGAAGCGCTGCGCGTCCAGATCGCCGCCGCCGCGCCCGGCGCGCGCGAGGTGATCTCCTACGGCGTCCCCGCTTTCCGGGCAGGCCCCGGCAAGGGCAAGGTGCTGGTGGGCTACGCCGCGATGACGGCGCACCTCGGGTTCTACGTCTTCGAAGGCGACCTGCTCGCCCGGTTTGCAGACCGCCTTCAGGATTTCTCGATCTCGAAAGGCACCGTCCGCTTCACCCCCGCGCATCCGCTGCCCGAGCCGCTGGTGCACGAGATCGTCGCGGCGCGACTCGCGGAGATCGCAGCCGAACCTCAGTAGCCCTCAAAATCGACCTGTACCTCGTTGATGCAGGTATCGGCCCATTTCGCGCCGGCATAGGTATCGATGATGGTGAGCGACACCCATTCCACCCAACCGCCGCCAAGCGCGATCTGCTGCCAGCCGGTGTTGTCGGCCAGCTCGGTGCGCCACGCCGTCCCGGTAGAGGTGCGGATTTCGACATGGCGCGGTCGGGCATTGTCGAAATAGGCCTCCGCGCTCTTGGCGTAGCCGTTGCGGATCAGCAGGCGCAGCGGCGCGGCCTGCCCGCCGAAACTCACGGTGATGCGCTCACCCGCGCCGTTGCCCGCGACACCCTCGCACCAGGCGCTGCGGTCGGAGCGGTCGAACAGGTTTTCCACCCCGTAGGTGTTGGCCGATTGTGGCGGCAACACCGAGGTGGCCCAGTAGCGCAATTCGTCGAAGAACTGCCCGGCACCCACAGCGCGAACCGAGACATCGGCCGAAGCGGGCGCGGCGGCGGCAAGAAGCGTCGCGAGCGCAAGCCCGGCGCCGGTGACGAGACGTGTCATGGTTTCCCCCTTTCGCGGATCGCGGTGCATGACGATGCCAGCCTAGCGGCAAGCGCGCGACTCCGGCCATGACCTGCGTCAACCGCGCGCGCCGGCCACATCCCGGCCACCCTTGACCGGGCGGCGGCGACAGCGCAGATAGGCGGAATGGAACAGATCGCCCTCATCACCGGCGCGTCGCGCGGCCTAGGCGCCGCGCTTGCCGTCGCCCTCGCCCCCACCCACCACATCGTCGCCGTGGCCCGCACCACCGGCGCGCTCGAAGAGGTGGACGACAAGATCAAGGCCGCGGGCGGCGAAGCCACACTCGCGCCGATGGACATCATCAATCCAGATGCCATGGCCCAGCTCTGCCGGGCGATCTTCGATCGCTGGGGCGCGATCGACATCTGGGCCCATACCGCGATCGAGGCGATGCAGCTTACCCCCACCCACCACCTCGCGTTGCAGGAGGCCGACCTCGAGAAATCGCTCAAGGTCAACGTCGAGGCGACCGCGCGGCTGATTGCCTATGTCGCGCCGCTGCTGGGCGAAACCGGGCGGGCGGTGTTCTTCCGCGACGACCACGCCGGCGAGAAGTTCTTCGCCGGCTACGGTGCCACCAAGGCGGCGCAGATGGCGCTGGCCGAAAGCTGGCAGAAGGAGGCCGAAAAGATCGGCCCGGTGGTGAAAATCCTCGAACCCCGCCCGCTCGCCACCGCGATGCGCGCGCGCTTCTTCCCCTCCGAAATCCGCGCCGGGCTCACCCCGCCCGCCGAGGAGGCCGCCCGCTTCCTGCCCGAGATCCTCGCGACCTGAGCCGCCGCGGTCCGCTGCGTAGAAACTGGCCCGCGGTCCTTGCCGGACTTCGCGCGCCCGCGCCTTTTGAGCGAGGTCATGGCGGTGGCCCGAGGCTCACGCCATCCTGCCCCCGACGATTCGATCCCGGGGGGCGCGAATGGCAAATCATGCGTTGATGTGGGGCTTCGCGATGGTGGCGCTCACCGCCGGCGCCATCGCCAGTTTCGTCGGACTCTTCGCCCCGCCCCTGCCCTGGACGGCCACCGCGGGCGGCGCCACGTTCTGGCCCGACGCCGTCCCGCTCCGGGGGACCGGGCTTTATGATCTCGATACCGTCTTCTCGGCCGGGGCCGCGCAGGGTGCGGATATCGTCACGCTCGTGATCGTCATACCGGCCGCGCTGGTGCTCGCGTTTCGGTCGGATCCGCGCGGCCCGCTCCAGCCTTTCCTGCTGTCGGGCCTCTTGACATGGCTTCTCTACGACTATGCGAGCCTCGCCTTCGGAACGGTCGTCTACAACGAGATGTTTCTCGTCTACGTCACCGCGATGGCCAGCGCCGGCCTCGGCTTCGCCCTCGCGCTTCGGGCCGCGGCCCGCGCCCTGCCGGACCTGCCCGCGGCCCTGCCCGCCCGGTCGCTCGGGGTCTTCCTGCTGGTCAGCGGGCTGGTCACGGCCATTGTCTGGCTCCTGCCCCTTCTCGGCTCCATCCGGGCGGGCACGCCGCCGCCCTACATGGCGCATTACACCGGACGCGTCACCGACGCGCTCGACCTTGGCGTGATCGTTCCCGCCTGCCTCGCGGGCGCGGTGCTGCTGCTGCGCCACCGCCCGGCCGGGCTGCTGCTCGCGGTGCCGCTTCTCACCCTCGAGGCCCTGCTCCTGCCGATGATCCTCATGCAATCCCTGCAGCAGATCCGCATGGGCGTGAGCTTCACCCCGGTCGAACTCGCGGGTCCGATCGGCGGGTTCGTCCTCATCTCGGGGATCGCGGGCTACTTCCTGTGGCGCACGATCCGGGCGGTCGCCCCGTCCGGCTCCGCCGGCGGCTGAGCCTCCGCCCGGTTTCCTGAATGGAAACCGCCACGAAGTCTTCGCAAGACTTCGGCGCGGTGCCGCCCCCGCTTGCCCCGCTCGCGCCCCTCGCCTATTGAGAAGCGAGGCAAGGACGGGCAGACATGCGCATTCTCATCACCAACGACGACGGTATCAACGCGCCGGGGCTGAAGGCGCTCGAAGAAATCGGCGCCGAGATCGCCGGTCCGGATGGTGAGGTCTGGGTGGTGGCACCGGCCTTCGAGCAATCGGGCGTCGGCCATTGCATCAGCTACTCCCGGCCGATGATGCTGGCCGAACTGGAGCCGCGCCGCTATGCCGCCGAGGGCACGCCCGCCGATTGCGTGCTGGCGGCCTTGGGCGACGCGATGCCGGGGCGGCCCGATCTCGTGCTCTCGGGCATCAACCGGGGCAACAACGCGGCCGAGAACACGCTCTATTCCGGCACCATCGGCGCGGCGCTCGAAGCGGCGTTGCAGGGCCTGCCCGCGATCGCGCTGAGCCAGTTTCTCGGGCCGGAGATCATCAGCCGCGAGGATCTCTTCGAGGCCGCGCGGGTCCACGGCGCGGCGGTGATCCGCGCCCTCATCGAGCGCGCGCCCTGGGACGAGAGCGCCGATTACCGGTTGTTCTACAACGTCAATTTCCCGCCCGTTCCGGCGGCGGCGGTCAAGGGCGTGCAGGCCACCGCGCAAGGCTGGCGGCGCGATGCCTTCTTCTCGACCGAGGCCACCGACTCGCCCTCCGGGCGGCGTTTTCTCTGGGTCAAGGGCGGCCCGCAACATACCCCGACCCTGCCCGGCACCGATGCCGCGGCCAATCTCGAAGGCTACGTCTCGGTCACGCCGATGCGCGCCGATCTTACCGCGCATGACCGCCTCGCGGAGTTGGGCGGGATCTTTTCATGACCCCGCCGGCGCTCTCCGAAGCGGAACGCAAGATGCAATTCCTCTTCGCGTTGCGCTCGAAGGGGGTCACCGACACGCGGGTGCTCCGTGCAATGGAGGCGGTCGACCGTGGCCGTTTCGTGAAGGGCATTTTCGAGGATCGCGCCTACGAGGACATGCCGCTGCCGATCGCCTCGGGCCAGACCATCAGCCAGCCCTCGGTGGTCGGGCTGATGACCCAGGCGCTCGACGTGCAGCCGAAATCCAAGGTGCTGGAAGTCGGCACCGGCTCGGGCTACCAGGCGGCGATCCTCGCCAAGCTCGCGCGCCGGGTCTACACCGTCGACCGCCACCGCGCGCTGGTGCAGGACTCGCGCGCGCTGTTCGACGACCTGGGACTGCACAACATCACGGTGATCCTTGGCGATGGCTCGCACGGCCTGCCCGAGCAGGCCCCGTTCGACCGTATCATCGTGACCGCAGCCGCCGAAGACCCGCCCGGCCCGCTCTTGGCTCAGATGGCGATCGGGGGTATCATGGTTCTGCCGGTGGGCCAGTCCGACGCGGTGCAGACGCTGATCAAGGTCACGCGCACGGCGGAAGGCTATGATTATCAGGAGCTCATGCCGGTGCGCTTCGTTCCCCTGCTGGAGGGGGTGGGGTGAAAGCGCGATATGAACGAGGGACGCCGGCAGGCCCCGGCAAAGCGGCACAAGACCGCTTGGGGCAAAGACTGGCACGTAAGCAAGACAAGGCCCCAGGGCATGGGCCACGAGAGGACAGAGCATGATTTTCCCGTTGAACCACAGCACGCGCCTGGGGCTTGTCTCGGCATCGCTGCTGGCCCTGGCCGGTTGCACCGACGGCACCGGCGGGCTGAACAACCTCGATTTCGACCTGCGCGGACTGGCCGGCGGTTTCACCACCTCCGACGCCGCCCGAGGCGCGCGCACCACCTCGAAACCGCAACCCGATGCGCGCGGGGTGATCTCCTATCCGACCTATGACGTGGCCGTGGCGCGCGATGGCGAGACCGTCAGCCAGATGGCGTCCCGCCTCGGCTTCGGGGCCAACGAGCTTGGACGCTACAACGGCTTGCCGCCCGAAACCGCGCTGCGCGGTGGCGAGATCCTCGCACTGCCCGCGCGTGTCGGCGGCGGCACCGCGGCGAGTCCGGGGTCCGCCACCGCAGCAGGAACGATCGACGTGACCACGCTGGCAGGCTCCGCGCTCGACCGGGTCGACGGCAGCGCATCACCGGACACCGCCGAGGCGGCCAACACCCCCGCCGGTCAGGAACCGGTGCGCCACCAGGTCGCGCGCGGAGAGACCGCCTATTCCGTCGCCCGGCGCTACGACGTGCCGGTGCGCGCGCTGGCGGAATGGAACAGCCTCGACAGCGCGCTGACGGTGCGCGAAGGGCAATACCTGCTGATCCCGGTGGTCGTCGGCGAGCGCAGCGCGGCGCTTGACAGCGACACCGAGGCACCCGGCACCGGCTCGGCCACGCCGGTGCCGCCCTCCGCCGCGGCCCCGCTGCCCGACGAGGACGAAACCACCACGGCCGCCGCCCCCGCCTCGCCGGGTCTCGCCGAGAGCCGCACCGAGGCGTCCGGCGCCCGCATGGCGCTGCCGGTCGACGGCAAGGTGGTGCGGGCCTTCCAGAAGGGCAAGACCGACGGGATCGACATCTCGGCCTCCGCGGGCACGCCGGTCAAGGCCGCCGCGGCCGGCACCGTCGCCGCGATCACCCGCGACACCGACCAGGTGCCGATCCTGGTGATCCGCCACAGCGGCAACCTGCTCACGGTCTATGCCGGGATCGACGACATCAAGGTGGCCAAGGGCGACAGCGTGAGCCGGGGACAGCAAATCGCGACCGTGCGCGCGGCCGACACCACCTTCCTGCACTTCCAGGTGCGCGAAGGGACGCTCAGCGTCGATCCGATGACCTATTTGAACTGAGATGTCGCCCCGGCTGCGCCGGGGCGACGCAGAAAGGGGGGCGCTGCCCCCCTCTTGGCCTTACGGCCAATTCACCCCCCGAGGTATTTCCGGACCCAAGAAGCCGGGGTCAGCCCCTGGCTTTCGGGCTTGGCTTGCCGAGGTGCTTGCGCAGCCGCGAAGGGGTGGACTTCTTCTTGTCCTTGTAGGGGTTCTTGTCGGCCTGGCTGCGCATGTAGAGCCGGATCGGCGTCCCCGGCATGTCAAAGTCGTCGCGCAAGCCATTGACAAGATAGCGCGAATAGCTTTCCGGAAGCTTTTCCGGATGGGAACACATCACCACGAAACCGGGCGGCCTAGTCTTGACCTGCGTCATGTAGCGCAGCCGGATCCGCCGCCCGCCAGGGGCCGGCGGCGGGTGCGCGGCCACCATGCCTTCAAGCCAGCGGTTGAGGCGCGCGGTGGACACGCGGGCGTTCCAGGTCTGATGCGCGCGCAGCACCGCGGCGTGAAGCCGGTCGAGCCCCTTGCCGGTCTTGGCGGAAACGGTGACCAGCGGCGCGCCGCGCAACTGCGGCAACAGCCGCTCGAAGGCCTCGCGCAAGGCGGCGATCTTGGCGTTCTTCTCCGGCTCGGCATCCCACTTGTTGACCGCCACCACCACCGCCCGGCCTTCGCGCTCGGCAAGGTCGGCAATCCGCAGATCCTGGCTTTCAAACGGGATCGCGGCGTCGAGCAGCACCACCACGACCTCCGCGAACTTGACCGCGCGAAGCCCGTCGGCAACGGAAAGTTTTTCAAGTTTTTCCTGGACTTTCGCGCGCTTCCTCATCCCCGCCGTGTCGAAGATCCGGGTTGGCGTACCGGCCCAGTCAAAGCTCAGCGAGATCGCGTCGCGGGTGATGCCCGCCTCCGGCCCGGTGAGCAGCCGCTCCTCGCCGATCAGGTGGTTGATCAGCGTCGACTTGCCGGCGTTCGGACGACCCACCACCGCCACCTGCAAAGGGCGCGCCTTGGTCGGCGTGCGCGGCGCATCCTCGTCATCCTCGTCGCTGACCGCCACATCGGTTTCCGGTGCCTCGGCCTCGATCCGGGCCGCACGTTCGGCCATTTCCGCGGCGATCGGCTCGAGCGCGGTGGCCAGCTCGGCCATGCCCTCGCCATGCTCGGCCGAGAGCCCGATCGGCTCGCCCAGCCCGAGGCCCCAGGCTTCGATCAACCCCGACTCGCCAGCCCGCCCCTCGGCCTTGTTGGCGGCAAGGATGACATGGGCGTTCTTGCGCCGCAGGATATCGGCAAAGACCTCGTCGGTGGGCAGCACGCCGGCGCGGGCGTCGATCAGGAACAGGCAGGCATCGGCCATTTCCACCGCGCGCTCGGTCAGTTTGCGCATCCGCCCCTGAAGGCTTTCGTCGGTCGCCTCTTCCAGCCCCGCGGTGTCGATCACAGTGAAGCGCAAGGCACCGAGCCGGGCCTCGCCTTCGCGCAGGTCACGGGTCACCCCGGGGGTGTCGTCGACCAGCGCGAGGCGTCTGCCGACAAGGCGGTTGAAAAGCGTGGACTTGCCCACGTTGGGCCGGCCCACGATGGCGAGGGTGAAACTCATTGGTATGTCCTCAGGCGTCAGGCAGCCCGCTTACACCCAAAGTCCGGGCGTATCAACGCAGGCCGATCAACGCGCCGGTCTCGCTCATCAGCATCATCATGCCGGACACCACGATCGGGCGGCTGGCCGCACCGGCGGGCAGTTCGCTTTGGGAGAGCGCCGCGCCGTCGGCCGGGTTGAAGGCGCGCAGGATACCGTCGCCCGAGGCGATCCAGAGCCGCCCGCCCGCCAGCACCGGCCCGAAGGCGGGCCAGACCGACTTGAGCTTGCGTGGCTTGTCGGCCTTTTCGTAGCGCGGCAGCGGCACTTCCCAGACCTTGTCACCGTCGCGCGCCGAGAGCCGCACCAGCCTGGCCTCGTCATTGACGAAGAACACCGCGTCCCCCGCAACCGCCATGGTGCCCTGCGCGCCCTCGCCCGCGTCCCAGCGCAACTGGCCATCGTTCAGCCCGACCGCCACCGCCCGGCCCGACGCGTTCGCGGCATAGACCACGCCATCGGCCACCACCGGCTCGCCGGTAAAGGCCGAAAGCGCCGAGCGGCCACGCCCGGCACGGTCTCCGGCAACGCGCACGACCCATTTCATGTCGCCATTGGCGGCGTCGACCGCCACCAGGCTCTCGTTTGACACCGGGAAGATCACGGTGTTGCCGCCAACCGCCGGGGCCGCGACGCCGGACACGCCGCTGAAGCTCGGCACCCCGGCGAGTCGCCAGGCGATCCGGCCGGTGTCGGCGTGGATCGCATAGGCCACCGAGGCGGCGGTCGCGACATAGACCTTGCCGCCCGCCACGGTCGGCGCACCGTTCACCGCCGCATCGAGCTTCTGGCGCCAGAGCACCTCGCCCGAGGCGGGATCGAGCGCCGCCAGTTCGCCTTGCGTGGTGGTGGCGAAGAGCTTGCCACCGCCAAGCGCGAGCCCGCCACCCATGGCGCTGCCCTCGCGCTCGCCCGGCGCGTTGATCGCGGCGGTCCAGAGCGCATCGCCGCCGATCGCATGCGCGGTGACGTTGGCATGGCTGTCCATCGTGTAGACGCGGGAGCCATCGGCCACCGGCTCGGCGGTGATGCGGAACTTGCGCTCGTTGCCCTCACCGGCATCGGACGACCACGCCACCACCGGGCTGGACGAGAATTGCGCGTGCGGCGGACGGTTCATCGCGTTGGCACCGCGCTGCGACCAGCTTCCCACCGCCTGCACCGCGCCGAGCGACACCGGGCGCGACTGGTTTTCGAAGGCGGCGGCATCTTCCGCCGCGCGCGCGCTGGCGGCCGCCACCGCGTCGGCATCATTCACGTCGTAGCCCGGGCTGCGCAGGTCTTCCCGCATGCCGTCGAGGATCAGTTCGCGAGAACATCCCGCCGCTGCCAGAGCCAGCGTGGACACCAGCAAAAGGTTCCGCATCGCCTTGGTCTGTTTCACGCGTTAGCCCCCCACGCTTGCTCTCTCACCCGCGCCATTCAGAACGCGGTTCCGGACGCCGTGCCGCCCAGTGCCACAATCAACTGCGAAACGCGCCGACGCAAGGCCTGGCTCGCCTCGGTATCGCTCAGAAGTGCCTCGAGCCGCGTCCGCGCGGCCTCGGTTTCCCCCAGCTCGATCTCCGCCAATGCGATCTGTTCCTCCGCGAGCACCCGGAAGGCACCGCCCGGCTCGGTCAGCGGCGTGAGCACCTCCACGCGGGCGGCGGCATCGAGCGCACCGGGCAGCAGCGTCCGCTTGAGCTGGGCGAGATCGCGGTAGAGCGCAGGCAGGCTGTCGTCCCCGGCCAGCGCCGCAAGCCTCTGATCGGCCTCTGGCGGATCGTCGGCCACCGCCGCGGCGATCAGGGCGATCAGCGCCGCCCGGTCGCCTTCAGGCTCAAGGCTGTCGAGCGCGCCAAGGCGTGCCGTGGCATCGTCGAGTTCGACGGCGGTGAGAATCGCATCGCCCGTCGCCTCGGCCGCCGCCCGGTCGCGCGCCTTGATCCATTCGTTCGCGGTTGCGCCGCCGACGATCAGCAAGACAGCGACCACGCCGATCCAGCCGTATTTTTTCAACTGGGCATAGAGCTTGTCGCGGCGAACCTCTTCGGTCACCTCGTCGATGAAGGATTCGGGGTTGCTCAAGGGCCATGCCTCCGGCTGCGATTTGCCCCTCTTTAACGCGAAGCCGTGATCTTTGCCAAGAGTTGCGCAAAAAGTGATCCGTTCACGCAACATATGGCTATCAAGGGTATGGTCCCTGTTGAGCGCGCAGGCCGCAGCGCTTATCTGCGGGGCGAGTATCAATTTCGGGCACTGCCCGCTCATGGGGAACCGATGCGTATCATCCCGATCTTCACCGCGATCTTCGCCGCCGCCATCCTGTTCATGCTCGTGTTCGAGCGTGATACCGTGCGCGCCCTTGCGGGGCTCGCGCCCGCCGAGGCGGAGGCTTCCGACACCGCGCAATCCCGCCCCGAAGAAGGCACCGACGCGCCGCCGGACGCGGCCCCCGACACCGGGGTTTCGGTCGTCGCCTTCGAAAGCCGGGCGCGCGAGATCGACAGCGCCGTTGTGGTGCGCGGGCGGACGGAGGCGGCGCGCGCGGTCGACCTGCTGGCGGAAACCTCGGGCCGCAGCGTCGCGCCGCCGATTCCCAAGGGCACGCTGGTGGCCGAGGGCGACGAGCTGTGCCAGATCGACATCGGCACCCGCGCCGAGGCATTGGCCGAGGCGCGCGCGCGGTTGGCCGAGGCCGAGGCCAACGCGCCATCCGCGCAAGCCCGTGTCGCCGAGGCCGAGGCCCGGCTGGAAGAGGCCGAAACGACTCTCGGCAACACCGAAACTCTGGCCGCCGGAGGGTTTGCCGCCGACACCAGGGTGATCAACGCCCGCGCCGCGATGCGCACCGCCGAAGCCGGGCTGGCCACGGCCGAGGCGGGGGCCAAGAGCGCCGCCGCCGCGATCGAAGGCGCGCGCACCGCTGTGGCCAACGCCGAGCGCGAGATCGCGCATACCCGCATCACGGCGCCCTTCGAGGGCGTTCTGGAAACCGACACCGCCGAGCTTGGCAGCCTGCTTCAGCCCGGCGCGCTCTGTGCCCGGGTGCTCGATCTCGACCCGATCCGCCTCGTTGGCTTCGTCTCCGAGATGGATGTCGATCGGGTGGAACCGGGCGCGATGGCTGGCGCGCGGCTGACGTCGGGGCGCGAGGTCGCGGGCAAGGTCACCTTCGTGTCGCGGTCGGCCGATCCCACCACCCGCACATTCCGCGTCGAGGCCGAGGTCGCCAATCCCGATCTCGCGATCCGCGATGGGCAGGCGGCCGAAATCCTGATCCGCGCCGCCGGGCGCACCGCCCACCTGGTGCCGCAAAGCGCGCTGACGCTCGATGACGAGGGCACCCTCGGGGTGCGGCTCGCGGTGGCCGAAGCCGAGGGTGACGTTGCCCGCTTTGTCCCGGTCGAGTTGCTGCGCGACAGCAACGAGGGCGTTTTTGTCGCCGGACTGCCGGAGGTCGCCCGCGTGATCGTCGTCGGGCAGAATTACGTCGCCGACGGCGTGGCGCTCGCGGTGACGATGCAGGAGAGCGGGTCATGACCGGGATCGTCGACTGGGCCGCAGCCCGGGCACGGATGATCATCGCCTTCATCGCGCTCACGCTGGTGGCGGGGGCGGCGGCCTATGTCGGGCTGCCCAAGGAGGGTGAGCCCGATATCGAGATCCCCGCGCTCTTCGTCTCGGTGCCCTTCCCCGGGATTTCCGCCGAGGATGCCGAGCGCCTGCTGGTCAAGCCGATGGAAACCGAGCTGGCCGACATTGACTCGCTCAAGAAAATCACCGGCACAGCGGCGGAAAACTATGCCGGCGTGGCGATGGAATTCGAGTTCGGCTGGGATCGGTCCAAGGTGATCGCGGATGTGCGCGACGCCATGAACAAGGTCGAGGCCAAGTTTCCCGAGGGGGCCGACAAGTATTCCGTCAACGAGATCAACTTCTCGGAGTTCCCCTTCCTCGTCGTCAACCTCACCGGCGACGTGCCCGAGCGCAGCCTCGTGCAACTGGCGCAGGAGCTTCAGCGCGAGGTCGAGGGAATCGACGCGGTTCTGGAGGCCAAGCTCACCGGCTTCCGCGAGGAGATGGTCGAGGTCACGATCGACCCGCTGCGGCTGGAAGCCTACAACGTCACCGCGGGCGAGCTGATCGACGTCATCACCCAGAACAACCAGTTGATCGCGGCCGGCGAAGTGGTAACCGCCAGCGGCGCCAACGCGGTGAAGATCCCGTCGAGCTTCTCGGAGGTGTCCGACATCTACGGCCTGCCGGTGAAGGTCAACGGCGACCGGGTGGTGACGCTGGGCGATCTGGCCGACATCCGCCTCACCTTCGAAGACCGCCAGGGCACCGCGCGGTTCAACGGTGACACCACGGTTTCGTTGCAGGTGGTCAAGCGCAAGGGCTTCAACATCATCGAATCGGCGAGCTTCGTGCGCGCCGCGGTCGAAAGCGCCCGGGCCGACTGGCCGGAGGCGCTGCAGGAATCTGTGTCGGTGCAGTTCTCCAACGACAGCTCCTACCAGGTCGAGAGCATGGTGAGCCAGCTCGAAGGCTCGGTGATCACCGCCATCGCGCTGGTGATGGTGGTGGTGCTGGCCAGCCTCGGGATGCGCTCGGCGCTGCTCGTGGGCTTTGCCATTCCCACGTCCTTCTTGCTCACCTTCGCGCTGTTCGCGGTGCTGGGCTACGCGGTGAACAACATCGTGATGTTCGGCCTGATCCTCGCCGTGGGCATCCTCGTCGACGGGGCGATCGTGGTGGTGGAATACGCCGACAAGCGGATCAAGGATGGCGTCGGGCCGATGCATTCCTATGTCGAGGCGGCCAAGCGGATGTTCTGGCCGATCGTCAGTTCCACCGCCACCACGCTCTGCGCCTTCCTGCCGATGCTGTTCTGGCCCGGGGTGGCGGGCGAGTTCATGGAGATGCTGCCGAAGACGCTGATCTTCGTGCTCACCGCCTCGCTGGTGGTGGCGCTGGTCTACCTGCCGATCGTCGGCGGCGTCGCCGGGCGCTGGAGCCGCACCCTCGATCATGCCAGCGAAGTGCTGCGCCCGCTGCCGTGGCTGCTGCGCCTCGGCCTGTTGATCGCCGCCGCCTACGGCCTTTTCATCGCCGCGATGCAGGTGTTCAACCCCGACTACCTGTTTGCGCAAGGCAACCCGCTGCCCGCCACCGCCGCGATGCTGCTCGGGATCGCCGGCTTTGTCGTGATGGCGACGATCACCACGATCCTTGCCGACGCGGTGAAGCTGCACCGCGCGCCGAAACGGGTCGAGGCGGGCTACCGCCGCTCGGCCTTCGGCTGGTTCATGCGGGCGATCACCGGAAACCCGGTGATGCCGGTGCTCACCATACTCGCCGTGCTCGCCGTCGTCGCGACCACCTTCGTGGTCTACGGCAAGAACAACAACGGCGTTGAATTCTTCGCCGATATCGAGGCCGAGCAGGCCATCGTCTACGTCCGCGCCCGCGGCAACCTCTCGATCGAGGAGAAAGACGCGCTGGTGGCGGATGTCGAACAGGCGGTGCTAAACACCCCCGGCGTGATGAACGCCTTCGCCTTCGCCGGTGAGGGCGGGCTGAACCAG
Source organism: Maritimibacter sp. HL-12 (assembly GCF_900177545.1). Classification (GTDB taxonomy): domain Bacteria; phylum Pseudomonadota; class Alphaproteobacteria; order Rhodobacterales; family Rhodobacteraceae; genus Sinisalibacter. The sequence continues at coordinate 167,333 of NZ_FXBQ01000001.1, forward strand.
AACACCGCCGGGGCTTCCGGCCCGCGCGACCAGATCGGCCAGGTCCAGATCGAGTTGGCCACCTGGGAAGACCGGCCGGTGACGGCAACCGAGGGCCGGCTCCTCGGCTTCATCCCCTATGAGAAGCGCGACGTCGACCCGACATGGTCGGGCGGCTACGTGCTCGACGAGATCGAGCGCCGGCTGGAAAATGTCCCCGGCGTGCGCTTCGAGATCCTGCCGGTGGCAATGGGTCCGGCCTCGGCCAAGCCGGTGCACCTGCGCCTGAAAGGCAACGACTGGGATAGTCTGATGGACGCCACCGAGGCGGCACGGGCGCGCTTCGAGAGCACCGAAGGGCTCACCGCGATCGAGGATACCCGCCCGCTGCCCGGGGTCGACTGGCAACTCGATGTCGATGTCGCCGCCGCCGGGCGCTACGGCACCAACGTCGCCACCGTGGGCGGCATGGTGCAACTCGTCACCAACGGCCTCCTGCTCGACACCATGCGCGTCGATACCTCCGACGAGGAAATCGAGATCCGGGTTCGCCTGCCCGAGGAATCCCGCGTGCTCTCGACCCTCGACAGCCTCAAGCTGCGCACCAACGAGGGCCTTGTGCCCCTGTCGAACTTCGTCACCCGCAGCGCCGTGCCGACGCTGGCGCAGATCGACCGGGTCGACCAGCAACGCTACTTCGACGTCAAGGCTGGCGTGGCGAGCGATCTCGTCGTGCTGCGCGAGGGCGAGAACGGCACGGCCCGGGTGATGACCGCCGCCGAGGCCGACGCGCTGGTCGCCGAGGCCGACCCCGACACCTACAGCCGCACACCGCTGACCCCGACCGAACGCATCGACACGATCACCGAATGGCTCGACACCGCCCCCCTGCCCGCCGGGATCACCTGGGAATGGACCGGCGACCAGCAGGAACAGGCCGAGAGCTCGGCCTTCCTCGGGCAAGCCTTTGCCGGGGCGCTGTTCTTGATGTTCATCATCCTGCTGGCGCAGTTCAACAGCTTCTACAACGCTGTGCTGGTGCTGCTCGCGGTTGTGCTCTCCACCACCGGAGTGCTGATCGGCATGCTGGTGATGGGGCAATCCTTCTCGATCGTGATGACCGGCACCGGCATCGTCGCGCTCGCCGGGATCGTGGTGAACAACAACATCGTGCTGATCGACACCTACCAGGAATACGCGAAGTTCATGCCCCGCGCCGAGGCCATCGCGCGCACCGCGCAAGACCGGATCCGCCCGGTGCTGCTGACCACGATCACCACCATGGCCGGCCTCGCGCCGATGATGTTCGGCCTGTCGCTCGATTTCATCGGCGGCGGCTACTCGATCGACGCCCCCGCCGCGCTGTGGTGGAAACAGCTTGCCACCGCCGTGGTCTTCGGCCTCGGCATCGCCACCGTGCTGACCCTGGTGTTCACCCCCTCGATGCTGGCGGTGCGGGTCTGGGCCGCGGCCGGGGCCTATGCCTCGCTGCGCCATCTCGCGGCGCTCACGCTCGGCAAAGACAGCCAGTCCGCGCGCGACATCGCGCTCGGGCGCAGCCTGCGCAAGACCAGCGTCGACGAGCTGGTCTGGGATTTCGACACCGTGGCCGAAGCCGATGAAGGCGAAGCCCCGCCGGATCTGACGGAAATGCGGGCCGTGCTGCGTGAGAGCGGCATCGCGGTCGAGGACGATGCGGCGGAGCGCCCGGCCGAAGGGCTCGATGCCGAAGGCAAGCCGCTCAGGGCGGCGGAGTAACAGCGACACACCGGCTCACGAAGCTTTGGTAACGAGCCCGGAACAAGGATCCGGCGGGCTCTTGCCGAACCCGGTCGAAGCCGCGAGCCTGCCGGCATTCGCTTGGCGCTGGCGGCGCAAGGTTGCGCCCGCGGCCGCACGGATGGCCGCTGCCGGTCATGCCGAGGAACGGCGATGCAGGCCGAGCGCGATGCCCTCATCGAGACCGCCACAAGCGCAACCACCACCGGGGAGATCGACGCGCTGGACGCGGATCACACCGCTGCCACCAGCCGACCGGACCCGCACCGACGTCAGGGCCTGCATCGCGCGGGCAAACCGGGCCGCCGCCGATCCCAGGCCCGGTCCGCCGCCGGAAGGGATCGCAGCTTGAACGGCTGGCCGCCGAACCGGCTCCCGATTCGGTTGCAACGATGTCCACGGCAATGCCTGAACCGGCGGGGCGGTCGCCTCACGCCGCCGCCTCGTCTTCCTCCGCTGCCTGCCGCGCCCACATCGCGGCATATTTGCCACCGCGCGCGAGCAGGTCGTCGTGGCTGCCTTCCTCGGTCACCACGCCGTTCTCCAGCACCACGATCCGGTCGGCGTCGGCAATGGTCGAGAGCCGGTGCGCGATGGTGATCACGGTGCGGCCCCGGCCCATCGCCTTCAGGCTTTCCTGGATGTCGCGCTCGGTTTCGGTGTCGAGCGCGCTGGTGGCCTCGTCGAGCAACAGGATCGGCGGGTCCTTCAGCACCGTGCGGGCAATCCCGACGCGCTGTTTCTCGCCGCCCGACAGCTTCAGCCCGCGCTCGCCCACCGTGGTATCATAGCCGTCGGGCAGGCTGACGATGAAATCGTGGATCTTTGCCGCCCTCGCCGCCGCCTCGATCTCGGCAAAGCTCGCATCCGGCTTGCCGTAGGCGATGTTGTAGCGGATCGTATCGTTGAACAGCACGGTATCCTGCGGCACCACGCCGATGGCATCGTGCACGCTGGCCTGGGTCACGTCGCGCAGGTCCTGCCCGTCGATCCGGATCGCCCCGCCGGTCACGTCGTAGAACCGGAACAGCAGCCGCCCGATGGTCGACTTGCCCGAACCCGACGGGCCGACCAGCGCCACCGTCTGCCCGGCGGCCACATTCACCGAGACCCCATGCAGGATCGGCCGCGCGGATTCGTAGCCGAAGCTCACCGCGTCGAATTCCACGTGGCCCCCGCGCACCTTGAGACCCGGCGCACCCGGCTTGTCGGTCACCTCGGCGGGTTGCTCAAGCAGGAGGAACATCTCGCCCATGTCGACCAGCGCCTGCCGGATCTCGCGATAGACCGAGCCGAGAAAATTGAGCGGCATGGTGATCTGCACCATGTAGGCGTTGACCATGACGAAATCGCCCACCGTCAGCGCGCCTTGCTGCACCCCCCAGGCGGCCAGGATCATCACCGCCACCAGCCCCGCGGTGATGATGAAGCTTTGCCCGGCGTTGAGAAAGGCGAGCGATTGCGAGGTCTTGATCGCCGCGTGCTCGTAACCCTCCATCGAGGCATCGTAGCGCGCCGCCTCCCGCGCCTCGGCACCGAAATACTTCACCGTCTCGAAATTGAGCAGCGAATCCACAGCCTTCTGGTTCGCATCGGTATCTTGATCGTTCATCTGCTTGCGGATCTTCACCCGCCACTCGGTGACCTGGAAGGTGAACCAGACGTAGAGCGCAATGGTGCCGACGACGACGGCCAGGTACCACACGTCAAACAGCACGAAGAAGATCGCCGCCACCATGAACAATTCGAGAAACAGCGGCCCGATGTTGAACAGCAGGAAGCGCAGCAGGAATTCGACCCCCTTGACGCCGCGTTCCATGATCCGGCTGAGGCCGCCGGTCTTGCGGGTGATGTGGTAGCGCATCGACAGCGCGTGGATGTGCTGGAAGGTTTCCAGCGCCAGCGCCCGAAGCGCGCGTTGTGCCACCCGGGCAAAGACCGCATCGCGCAACTGCTGGAAACCGACCGCGAGAAACCGCGCCATGCCGTAGGCCACGGTGAGCCCGATCGCCCCCATGCCCAGCATCCAGGCCACGTCCACCTCGCCCTCGCCGGTCAGCTTGTCGACGGCGGCCTTGTAGACCAGCGGGGTGCCGACAGCGACGAGCTTGGCGGCAAACAGGAAGGCCATTGCGATGACCACCCGCGCCTTGATCGCGGGCTCGCCCTTCGGCCAGAGGTAGGGCACGGCGCGCCGGATCGTGCGCATCCCCTGTCCCCGGCCAGCGCCCGACACCATCGCCTCGGTCACCGTCGTTCTGCCCCCGCCGCGTTGTCGCATGCCTGCCCCTCGTTAGCCTGATCCGTTCCAGATAGGACCGAAGGCACGAAAAGGCCAGAGCCCGCCCGGCCATGCGGCCTCATGCCGGCGTGCCGACGCCCCGGGGCTTCCGGGGGGATGCGCCTCATCGCGGGAGCCTTCGCGAGGGCGCGAGAGCGATTTATTCGGCGTCGGGCAGCGTGAACACCTGGCCGGGATAGATCCAGTCGGGATCGCGGATCAGATCGCGGTTGGCGCGGAAAATCCGGAAATACTGGATGCCCTCGCCGTAGCGGTCCTCGGCGATGGCCCAGAGCGTATGACCGGGCTGGATCGTGACCGCCGAGATCGTGCGGCCCGCGGCCACCGCCTCGGCGGCCCGTTGCTCCGCCGCGGCCAGAACCTCGGGTTCCTCGCGTTTGAACGGGGTCTCGACCCGCGAGGACACCGCGCCATCGGGGGCGATGCTGTCGATTCGCAAGGTATAGATGCCGGTATCCACCCCCGGCAGCGGCACCCGCCATTGCCCGTCCGGGCCGACGCGCGCGCTGCGCACCGGCGCGTTGTCGAGGTAGATCCGCAAGGTCTCCTCGCCCGCCCCGCGCCCGGCGAGCGCGACCTCGCCGCCGGCGTCATAGGAGATCGTGTCGATCGAGAGCGGCGGTTCGGGCCCCGGGTCCTGCAACACGGTGATGCCCTCGGGACCCGCGAGCAACACCCGCGGCGCGCGCGGTTGCTCGGGCGCAGAGTCCGGTGCGGGTTCCGGCGCGGGCGTCGGTGCAGGTGTCGGCGCAGGTGTCGGGGCCTCCGGTGCCGGTGTCGGGGCTACGGGCGCAGGCTCCGGCGTGGCGTCTTGCGTGGAGTCCGGCACCTCGGTCGCAGGCTCCCGCGCCGTCTCGGGCGCAGGCGCGGGCTCTTGCGCGGGCGTCGGCGCAGGCTCGGGCGCAGGCGCCGGCTCTTGCGCGGGCGTCGGCACATCGGGCGCAAGGGGGGGCTCCGCGGTGACCACCGGCGCGGGCGGCAAGGCTGGCCGGGATTCATCGAGATCCTCGTCCGGGGTCGCGGCGGTCGGCGGCGCCACCGCGTCGCCATCGGCGGGCGCGGGCAAGGTGGGCTGCGCAGGAGGCACCTGCACCGCCGGTTCGGCCGGGGCTGCGGCCATCACCTCGGGCAGCACCACGCCCTCGATGATCACGCTGCGCGACGAGACCAGCGTCTTGCCGTCCTCCAGCGTCGATTCCAGAAGCATCACCCGGTCGCTCTCGGACGGCGGCAACGAGAACATGGCGACGAAGCTGGCACCCCTGTCGGCCACCGCCTCGGCCACTGCCTCGCCCTCGACCAAAACGGCGATCCGCGCGCCCGGCTCGCCCCGCCCGGCCACCAGCGCATCGCCGTCGGGACGGATCCGCACGACGTCGAAATCCGGCTCCAGCGGCGCGGGTGCCTCGGCCCCGGGCACCGGGTCGGCAGTCGGCTCCGGCGCAGGCGCTTCGGCCTCGGGGTCCGGCTCGGCCCCTGCTTCGGGCGCGGCCGACACCTCGGGTGCGGGCGCAGGCGGCTCGGCAGGCACCGCCTCGGGCGGGACCTGCGGCTGGGGCGACGGGTCGGGTGCGACGGTCTCCGCCTCGGGGGGCTCGGTCGTCGCAATTTCCGGCTGAGCCGGTGGATTCAACAAGAAAAGCCCCACCAGCACGACCGCGATCGCGGCCAGACCGCCCAGGATCCAGCCCCGCAATCCCGAAAAGAAACCGCCCATGTGATTTTCCCCCTACCCTCCGCTCTGGTGGCGGACGCTTGTGACAGCTTATCAACCGGTCTACATCCGGTCAAAAGCTTCTGTGAAAGGTGCGCCATGGCTGTGTCGAAATTCTCCGTCTGTGTCTACTGTGGCTCTCGTTTCGGCACCGATCCGGCCTTTCGCGCCGAGGCCACGGCGCTCGGCCAGGTGTTGGCGGACGAAGGCTGGCAATTGGTCTACGGGGCGGGCGATGTCGGCCTGATGGGGGCCGTCGCCAACGCGGCGCAGGCCGCAGGCGGCGAAACCTTCGGCGTGATCCCGGTCCACCTGCTCAGCCGCGAGGTCGGCAAGCGCGATCTCACCGCCTTCGTCGTCACCGAGACGATGCACGAACGCAAGAAGGTGATGTTCATGAACGCCCACGCCATCGTGGTTCTGCCCGGCGGCGCGGGCAGCCTCGACGAGCTATTCGAGGCGCTCACCTGGCGTCAGCTCGGCCTGCACGAAAAGCCGGTGTTCCTGCTCAACACCAACGGCTACTGGGACCCGCTGATCGCGCTTCTCGACCACGTCATCGCGCAAGGCTTCGCGGATGCCTCGCTGCGCGACTACGTTTCGGTCGTGGCGGACGTGCCCGAGTTGCGGGCGAGCCTGCGCGATGCCCTGTCCTGACGGAAGGTTTCGGCCGAATAGAGCGCCAGCGCGGTCCAGATCAGCGGCAGCGCGATCCAGTGCCAACGGGTGACCACCTCGCCGAAGGCGATCGCGGCAACGGCGAATTGCAGCGAGGGGTTGATGTATTGCAACACGCCGACGCTGCCCATCGGCAGACTGCGCGAGGCCTTGGCAAAGAGCACCAGCGGCGTGCCGGTGAGCACCCCCGAGAACGCCAGCAGCAGCGAGGTTGACAGATCGTGCCCGAAAGCCCCGAGGTTGCGCCCGACCAGCCCTTCCCAGCCGAGATTGTGCACGCCGAGGAGCCAAACCAGCGCAAGCGGTGCCAACAGCGTCACCTCCGCCGTCACCGAGGCGATCGGCCCGGCGGCAAGCCCTTTCTTGACAAGGCCGTAGAGCCCGAAGGTAAAGGCCAGCGCCAGCGAGATCCAAGGCCCGACGCCAAGCCCCCAGGCCAGCACCACCACGGCCACGGCGGCGAGCGTCACCGCCAGCCACTTCGGCCGCGTGAGCCCTTCACGGTAGAACACCATGCCAAGCAGCACGGCGACCAGCGGGAAGATGTAGTAGCCAAGGCTCGCCTCGACCGCGTGGCCGACCTGGATCGAGTAGATGAACAAGAACCAGTTGGTCGAGATCATCACCGCCGCGAAACCCACCAGCGCAAGGTCGCGCGGGCGGCGCAGGAGCCGGACGATGTCGCCCGCCCGGCGCTGCGCGAGGATGATTCCGCCAAAGAACAGCAGCGACCACAGCGTGCGGTGCGCCAGCACTTCGAGCGGCGGCACATGCGCGAGCAGCTTGTAATACAGCCCCGATAGCCCCCAGATCACGGTGGCCGCGATCATCGCGATCATGCCCTTGCCGGTTTCGCTCATGGTTCTGCCTCGTTCGCGCTGACCCGGCCACAGGACAGAGCCACGCGGCGAGGTCAAGCCGTTTTCCGCCCGGACGGTGTCGCAAACGGCGCGGATTTCGCCCCCGCCCGGCGACACCCTTGGGTGCAACCGCAACCAGCCGAGCGAAAGGGCCGCGCGATGACAGATCCCTATCACCTCGGGGCCGCGCCGGATCTCACCCCCGATCCCGAGCGCCTTGCCGACAGCCCGAGCTGGGGCTACCTGCTGCAGGAATTCGAGCGGCTCTACCGGTTTGGCTCCGACGGCGGCAGCCGGGCGATCCGCGGCCACCGCAAGCGGGTGCGTGAAACGCTGGCGCAGGTGATCGAGGCCAACCCCGCCATCGACCAGCGCCCACCGGCAACTAAGCCGGTCACCGCGCACCTGCCGCGCGCCCTCGATCTCGGCGCGGCGGGGCCGCTTGAAGGCATGGCGCGCACGCTGGAGCGGGTTTCGGACCGGCTGACATGGGAATACGGCTATGCCCGCGTGCCGAAGCCCCTGGAGAAAAAATACGCCTATTGCGAGGTGCTCGGGCCGCAAGGCCCGGTGCGGTCGGAGCGGCTGATCCTCGGCTTCGTGCTGTTTGCGCCCGCCACCACATATCCGCAACACAGCCACAGCGAGATCGAGGAAAGCTATGTTTCGCTGTCCGGCGCATGGTCGGAGAACGAGGCGGCGGTCTTTGCCCCCGGCTCGATGATCCTGAACCGCCCCGGCGAGGAACACCGCATCACCACCGGACGGCACGATCCCTGCCTGCTCGCCTATGCCTGGACCGGCCCCTGGGAGCGGCTTTCAGCGCCGGGGATGAAGTTCTCGCGCAGCCGCCGGGCACGGATGGAGCACGGTATCTGATGGCGGCCGCCGGGCCGGCCGGGCCCGCCGCGCGTCAGCGATTGGCGGGGATATAGGCACCCACGTCGAGCAATCCGCGCTCGAAGGCTTCGATCCGGGCACGCGCGCGCGGGTCGCGGGCGGCCATGAGTTCAAGCAGGATCTCGACGATCATCATCGCGCCGGTAATCGAATACATCACGTTCGGCCCCGCCACCGGGGCGCGCAGAACCCGCCACGCGCCCTCGGCGAGCGGCGAATCGCCCCGGTCCGTGATCGCCACCAGCCGGGCCTTGCGGGCCCGTGCCAGGGCAGCCGCCCGCACGACCTCGCTGGAGTAATGCGCAAAGGAGATCACGACCACCACATCCTCGGGGCCGGCATTCATCAGCGAGTCGAAAATCACCCCCGGCTGGCTCGGTGCCGGAACCACGTTGTCGTGTGCAATGCCGCCACGATAGGTGAAATAATGCGCCAGCGAATAGGCCATGCGAACCCCGACACAATGCACCCGCCGTGCCGATATCAACTGCGGCACAATCTCTTCGATGGTGGCGAGCATCGCCGGGGCGAAGGCTTTGCGCAGGTTCGATTGCGCGGCCTCCGACAGCGCCTGCGGCAGCGTGTCATGGCCGAATTGCTGCAACGCATCGGCCCGCGAGACATAGCCCTGATCCGCCTCGCGCAAAGCCTGCTGCACCGATTTGCGCGCCTCCGAAAAACCGGAAAAACCGGCAGCCTTCACGGTGCGCACGACGATGTTCGGATCGGTGCCCGCGACTTCCGCGATGCCGCGAACGGTGTGGAACGCCAGTTCCTCGGGCTGGTCGGCGAGCCAGGCGGCAAATCGCCTCAAGCCCGGCGATCCGCTGCGCGCCACCCTGTCGAACCGGGCCGCGAAGCCCGTCACGCCGAGATCTGCCGCCCCCTGCTCATCCTGGCTTTTCGCTGGCATAAGACCCTCCGGCGACGGAAACCGTCTGGATAATACATTTGTGAAAACGTTTGACAAATTCAACACAAATGTTTCACTTCGTGGGTCCCGGAAGCTCGGTACAACCGTGCCCGGCCGGGGTCAGGGCCGCCATGGCGACCCCCAAATTGTAGCAACAACCAACAGGAGAAGCCGATGACCAAGCATTGGATGGCCGCCGCGGCCGCAACCCTCGCGATCTGGGGCGGTGCGGCCCAGGCTCAGGATACCTTCATTTCGATCGGCACCGGCGGTGTTACCGGCGTTTACTACCCCGCTGGCGGTGCGATTTGCCGTCTCGTGAACCGCGACCGTGCCGAGCATGGCATCCGTTGCGGCGTCGAGTCGACGGGCGGGTCGATCTTCAACCTCAACGCTCTGCGCTCGGGCGAGCTGGAATTCGGCGTGGCCCAGTCCGACTGGCATTTCCACGCCTACAATGGCTCCTCGCAATTCGAGGAAGCCGGTGCCTTCGAGGGTCTGCGCGCGGTGTTCTCGCTGCACCCCGAACCCTTCACCGTGGTGGCGCGGGCCGACGCCGGGATCACCAACTTCGAAGATCTCCAGGGCAAGCGCGTCAACATCGGCAACCCCGGCTCCGGCCAGCGCGGCACGATGGACGTGGTGATGGAGGCCCTCGGCTGGACGCTCGACGATTTCGCCGTGGCCTCGGAACTGCCGCCGGCAGAACAGGCCGCCGCGCTCTGCGACAACAACATCGACGCGATGGTTTACACCGTCGGCCACCCCTCGGGCGCGATTCAGGAGGCCACCACCGCCTGCGATACCGTGCTGGTGAACGTCACCGGTGACGCGATCGAGGGCCTCATCGCAGAGAACCCCTACTACCGCGTCGCCACCATCCCCGGCGGCATGTATCGCGGCAACGACGAAGACGTCACCACCTTCGGTGTCGGCGCGACCTTCGTCTCCTCCGCCGAGGTCTCGGATGACGTTGTCTACGAAGTGGTCAAGGCGATCTTCGCCGATCTCGACCAGTTCCGCGACCTGCACCCGGCGCTCGCCAATCTCGACCCGCAGCAGATGGTGTCGGACGGCAACTCGGCACCGCTGCATGACGGCGCGGTGCGCTACTACGAAGAAGCGGGCCTGATGGACTGAGCCTGCCTCCGGCCCGCCGGTCATCCAGATCGGCGGGCCGACACGACCGGGCACAAGGTCCGGCGACAACAATGATCAACAGGTCGGGGTGACGTTATGAACGAAGATGAGGAAGGCCGAAAGGCGCGCGAATTCAGCGACGAAGACCTTCAGGATCTGGTCTCCTCGACAGACAGCGGGGCACGCAATCCGCGGAGCCGCGCGGTGGCGCTCCTGATCGCCGGGCTCGCGCTGTTCTGGGCGTTGTTCCAGGTCTGGATCGCGGAGCCGCAATTCTGGTTCGGCGAACTTCCCTTCGTGAAAATCCTCGGCTCCGAGCAAACCCGCCCGATGCACCTCGCATTGGCGCTGGCGCTCGCCTTCCTCGCCTACCCGGCGGCAAAAACCTCCCCGCGCGACCACGTTCCGCTCTACGACTGGGCGCTGGCGATCCTCGGCGCGGGCACCGCGCTCTATGTCTTCTGGTTGTCGGACGAACTGGCCCGCACCGCGCGTTCCGGCCTTCCCACCGACAGCCAGATCTGGGTCGGTGCCCTCGGCATCCTGATCCTGCTCGAAGCCAGCCGCCGCTCGCTCGGCCCGGCGCTCACCGTCGTTGCCGGCGTCTTCATCGCCTACAGCTATTTCGGACAGGGCTGGCTGATCCCCGATCTGATCGCCCACCAGGGGCGCACCTTCGATTCGATCATCAACACCCAGTGGCTCTCGACCGAGGGCGTTTTCGGCATCCCGCTCGGCGTGTCGACCGCCTTCGTCTTCCTTTTCGTGCTGTTCGGCTCGCTGCTCGACAAGGCAGGCGCCGGCAATTATTTCATCCAGATGGCCTTCGCCGGTCTCGGGCATTTGCGCGGCGGACCGGCCAAGGCCGCCGTTGTCGGCTCTGCCGCCACCGGGCTGATCTCGGGTTCCTCGATCGCCAACGTGGTGACGACCGGCACCTTCACCATCCCGCTGATGAAACGCGTGGGCTTTTCCAGCGAAAAGGCCGGCGCGGTCGAGGTGTCTTCCTCGGTCAACGGTCAGATCATGCCGCCGGTGATGGGGGCGGCGGCCTTCCTGATGGTCGAGTTCATCGGGATTTCCTACCTCGAAGTGATCAAGCACGCCTTCATCCCGGCGGTGATCAGCTACATCGCGCTGGTCTACATCGTGCACCTCGAAGCGCTGAAAAAAGACATGCCTGCTCTCGGCGAGGCGCGCAGCCTCACCAGCATGTTGCTCAAGGTTTTCGTCGGCTTCGCCGTGGCGGGCGTTGTGTTCTACGCGGTGATCTGGGCGGTCGGCGCATTGCGCAGCGTTGCCCCCGAAATCGCGCCCTGGGTGCTTTTCGCCGCGATCGCGGCGATCTACCTTGCCGCCCTGGCCGTGGCGTCGAAGCGGCCCGAACTGGAACTGGACGACCCGAAGGCCAAGCAGGTCAAGCTGCCGGTGATGGGCGACGTGGTGCCCACCGGGTTGCACTTCCTGCTGCCGATCCTCGTTCTGGTCTGGTTCTTGATGGTGGAGCGCCAGTCCCCGGCCAAGTCCGCTTTCTATGCCGTGCTGATGATGATCGCGATCCTGATCACGCAAAAACCGATCAAGGCGCTGATGCGCAAGCAAGGCAGCCTTGCCGCGGCCCTGCGCGAAGGCTTCAACGACCTGATCGACGGCATGATCGCGGGCGCGCGCAACATGATCGGCATCGCCGTCGCCACCGGCGCCGCCGGGATCATCGTCGCCACCGTCACCCGCACGCCGATCGGCACCGAGCTTGCCGGGCTGGTCGAGATGCTGTCGGGCGGCAACCTGTTCATCATGCTGGTGCTTGTCGGGCTGTTCTCGCTGATCCTCGGCCTCGGCTTGCCGACCACGGCGAACTACATCGTGGTATCGTCGCTGATGGCCTCGGTGGTGGTGAGTCTCGGCGCGCAGGAAGGGCTGATCGTGCCGCTGATCGCCGCCCACCTCTTCGTGTTCTATTTCGGGATCATGGCGGATGTGACGCCCCCGGTGGGGCTGGCCAGTTTCGCCGCCGCCGCGGTTTCGGGCGGCGACCCGATCCGCACCGGCTTCACCGCCTTCTTCTACAGCCTGCGCACCGTCGCCCTGCCCTTCCTCTTCATCTACAACCCGGCGCTGATCCTCTACGGGATCGACCTCGGCACCGTGGCGGGGCTCTTGATGGCGCTCAAGGTCTTCGTCGTGGCGACCTTCGCGATGCTGCTCTTCGCCGCCGCGACGCAAGGCTATTTCCTCGCCCGCTCGCGGATCTGGGAATCGGCGGCGCTGCTGCTCGTGGCCTTCACCCTCTTCGTGCCGAACTTCTGGCTCGACCGCGTGCAGCCGCCCTACGAGACCTTGCCGGGCACCGACTTCGAGGAGGTGCTGGAGGAGGCCGAACCGGGCAGTTACCTCCGCCTGATCGTCGCCGGGCCCGATTTCACCACCGGCGAGATGAGCCAGACCACCCTCGTGGTCGATATCGACGACACCGCCCCGGCGCAGCGCCTGTCCGATACCGGGCTGTTCCTGATGCCGGAAAGCGACCGGATGCTGATGGATGAACCGATGCCGGCAACCGAGTATTCCGAGAGACTGCGCAGCTTCGATTTCTACGGCGGCGATCCGGTCGAGATTGTCAGCGTCGAGCGCCCGCAGGACCAGATGCCGCGGGAGGTTTTCTATATCCCCGCGCTCCTTCTGCTCGCCGTCGTGGTGATGTTCCAGCGCCGCCGCCAGACCAAACCCGCCTTCTGAGGACCACATCATGCCCCGAACCATCCTCCTGCCGATCGACCTTTCCGAAAAGGGTAGCTGGGAAAAAGCCCTTGCCGAGGCGCTCTCGCTCGCCGGCGACAAGGGCGTGCTGCACGTGGTGAGCGTTCTGCCCGATTTCGGCATGGCGCAGGTCGGCGGCTTTTTCGGCAAGAGCTTCGAGAAGGATGCCCTCGCCGCCTTCGGCAAATCGCTCGCCGAATGGGTCTCCGAACATGTGCCCGACGGTGTCGAGGTGCACCCCCACGTGCTGCACGGCACGATCTACGACGAGATCCTGCGCGCAGCCGGGAAGCTCAAGGTCGACGTGATCGTGATGGGCTCGCATCGCCCCGAGTTCAAGGATTACCTGCTCGGCCCGAACGCCGCGCGGGTGGTGCGGCACGCCGATTGTTCGGTCTACGTGGTGCGGGGCTGACGCGATGCCCGATCATGTTTTCGGCCGTTCGACTCGCGGTCGCCTGCCCGAAGCCGTTGCCGGCGACGGCTGCTACCTCATCGACGCGACCGGCAAGCGTTACCTCGACGGCTCCGGCGGCGCTGCCGTCTCCTGCCTTGGCCATTCCGACCCGGATGTGCGCGCCGCGCTGCATGACCAGCTCGACAGGCTCGCCTTCGCCCACACCGGCTTTTTCACCACCAAACCGGCCGAAGACCTCGCCGATCTCCTGATCGCAGGCGCACCGGCGGGGATCGATCGGGTCTATCTCGTCTCCGGCGGCTCGGAGGCGGTGGAAGCCGCGATCAAGCTGGCGCGGCAGTATTTCATGGAGATCGGCCAGCCGCAGCGTCACCGGGTCATCGCCCGGCGGCAGAGCTACCATGGCAACACCCTTGGCGCGCTGGCTGCAGGCGGCAACGCATGGCGGCGCGCGCAATTCGCCCCGCTGATGGTGGAAACCAGCCATATCGCGCCCTGCTACGAATACCGCGACCGCGCCGAAGGTGAGAGCGTGGAGGCGTACGGGCTGCGCGTGGCCGACGAGCTGGAAGCCGAGATCCAGCGTCTCGGGCCGGAAACCGTGATGGCCTTCGTCGCCGAACCCGTGGTCGGGGCGACCATGGGCGCGGTGCCCGCCGTGCCCGGTTATCTCAAGCGCATCCGCGAGATCTGCGACCGCCACGGCGTGCTGCTGATCCTCGACGAAGTGATGTGCGGCATGGGCCGGACCGGGCAGCTCTACGCCTGCACGGAGGACGGCGTGGCCCCCGACATGATCACCATCGCCAAGGGGCTCGGCGCGGGCTACCAGCCGATCGGCGCGCTGCTCACTTCCGCCACGATTTACGACGCCATCGCCGCGGGAACCGGGTTCTTCCAGCACGGCCACACCTACATGGGCCATGCCATGGCTGCCGCCGGTGCCGGGGCGGTGCTGCGGGCGATCCATGAGCGCGGCCTGCTGGAGCGGGTGCAGGTGGCGGGCGACAGGCTGGACGCCGCCCTGCACGAGCGGTTCGGTCAGCACGCACACGTCGGCGACATCCGCGGGCGCGGGCTGTTTCGCGGCCTCGAACTGGTGGCCGACCGGAGCAGCAAGGCCCCGTTCGACCCCGCCCGCAAGCTCCATGCCAAGGTCAAGGCCGCGGCAATGGAGGCGGGGCTGATCTGCTACCCGATGGGCGGCACCATCGACGGCCAGCGCGGCGACCACATCCTGCTCGCGCCACCCTTCATCATCTCCGACGACCAGATCGGCGAGCTTGTCGACAAGCTTTCCACCGCCATCGAGGCGGCGCTCACGGCATGACCCGGCTCTCCCCGCTGCCCCGGATCATGGTGGCCCCGAACGGCGCGCGGCGCGGCAAAGCTGATCACCCGGCCCTGCCGGTTACTATCCCCGAGATCGTGGCGACCGCCGCCGCCTGCCACGAAGCCGGGGCTGGCGCGATGCACGCCCACGTGCGCGACGCCGAGGGGCGGCACCTGCTCGATGCCGGGGTATACCGCGAGTTGATCGCCGAAATGGACCGCAAGGTGCCCGCCATGCCGGTGCAGATCACCAGCGAGGCGGCCGGGCGCTACAGCCCCGCCGAGCAGCGCGCGCTCTTGAGGGAGATCGCCGCCGATGCCGAGGGCGTGTCCATCGCGCTGTCGGAAATGCTGGCGGACGATGACACCGCCGCCGCCCGCGCCAGCTACCACGCCCTCGCCGAGGCCGGGGTGGCGGTGCAACACATCCTCTACGACGCCGCCGACGTGCACCGGCTGGCCCGCGAGATCGCACGCGGCACCGTGCCGGGCGACGGTCTCACCACGCTCTACGTGCTGGGGCGCTACACCACCGGCCAGCAATCCACGCCTGCGATGCTCACGCCCTTCCTTGATGCCGCGCATGAGACGGGACTGGACGCCGACTGGGCGACCTGCGCCTTCGGCCAAGGCGAACCCGACTGCCTGCGCAGCGCGCTGGAGCACGGCGGCAAGGCGCGCGTCGGTTTCGAGAACAACCTTTTCATGGCAGACGGAACCCTCGCCCCCGACAACGCCGCAAGGGTGCGGGAGATCGCCGGGCTCTGACGATCTCCCCTCGCGGCGATCACCGCCCCTGCGGGCAGCGGCGTGGCAGGACCGCGACCGCCCGCCCCCGGATCAGAAGCTGAAGCCGAGCACCAGGCCGCCGCGCACCTCGGGGCTGGTGCCGTAGACCGCGTGGCCGACACGCAGATCGCCCGAGAGGGTCATGCCGTTGCCGAAATCATGGGCATAGCCGGCGCTGACGTAGCCGCGCGTCTGGTTCGCCACGAAGCTGGAGGGGATGTTGAACGTGGCAAGCCCCGGGATGTCGGAGGTGCCCGACAGCACGGCGGCCTGCCCCGCCACCTCGCGGTCGATCCCCGCGCCAAGCGAAAGCGTGCCCTGTTCGCTCACCTTGAAGGCCGCGGTCAGGCCCAGCGTCAGATCGGTGCGGCTCACCGTCATGTCGTCATAGGTGGCGTTGAAGGGCGCGCCGGTTTCGCTATAGCCCGGCCGGGTCGTCTGGTAGTGGCTCAGCGCCAGGCTGGGGGTGACGAGCCAGCCGCCGCCCGCCTCGAAACCATAGCCGACCGAGGCGAACCCGCCCCAGGTCTGGAGCGAGGAGGTGCCGGTGGCGAGCGCAACGCCCGTGAGCAGGCGTCCGCGTATCAATGCGCCTTCCGCGCGGCTCCAGCCGAACGCGGCCTCGGCTTGCAGCCCGGTGCCCGCAGCGCCGCCCGCGCTGTAGCGCGCCCAGGCGGCGAGGCCGGGACCGGCGCTCATGTCGAAGCCGTTGTTGGCGAGGCTGGTGCCCGCGAAACTGGCGGTGACGCCGACGGTGAAACCGCCGCTGACCCCGTAGCCGAGGCTCACCGCGCCCGAGTTGGTGCTGCGCGCGCCCACGGTGGTGGGGTTGCGGTCGGTGCGCGCAAAGCCTGCATGCATCTGCACCCCGAACTGACCTGACCCGGCGAAAAAGCCCTGCCCCATGGTCTGGCCCAGCCCCTGCTGTGCCTGCGCCGCCGCCACCGCGCTGTCATTGGTCAGCACCGGGAAGGAGGTGAGGAGGTTAGCATAGTCCTCAATTACGCCGCCAACGTTATCCTCTTCATTCGATGGCGCACGCCAGATGAAGGCCCGGGCGGAAGCTCCAATACCACTTTGCCCAACCACAATTGACCCATCGTCGTTGACCGCCCTAGCGAAACTCCATTCGTCGCCTGTGAGCACACCCAAGTTTTCTATCCCACTGTCTTCTGTCCAGCGGAATGCGCGGTTTCCATCAGTCTGATACCAAGAACTTGGCCCACTTTGACCAACAACCACCAAACCATCGTCGCTGACGGAACTGGCGGTACTGTACACGCCACCAGGCAGTGTTCCAAGATTTTGCATTCCATCCTCAGCCGTCCACAGAAACGCGAGCTTATTGGCGCTACTATCAAAGCTCTCACCGACAACCGTTCCTCCGTCAGCACTTACTGAGAAAGCAAGAGAACTCTCCCCCCCCAAATCTCCTAGATAAATCGTTCCGCCGCCGGCATCCCATAGAAACGCCTTTTGTAATCCGTTGTTCGGAAATGTCGTGTCTGGTCGCGACAGAAGCCACCCAACTATAACACTTCCATCTGAACTCACATCTAAAGCGGTGCTATTAGAGCCAAGATTAAGATCTTGTAACCCAGTCGCACTGGTCCAGTACCAAGCGCTATTACTATCAGTAAGCCCAGATAATGCCTGCCCAACGATAGTCGACCCGTCTGCGCTAATAGACAGAGCATTTGCATTGAAGCTGCTTATGGGTTCCACTCCGCCGACTTCAGTCCAGCGATAGGGTTGGCTATTAGCATCTTGCCCGACAACGATGGAACCATCAGGCGTAACTGCGTTCGCTGTATTGGTTCCAGAAATTATTGTGGCTCCCGCTTCCGTCCAAATGTAGCCATCAAAAGAACTTGCCGCTCCCACTACGACTGAGCCATCCGAACTAACGCCCATTGGCGAAAAGGGAACCACGCGCGTCGCCGTAGGCGTACCGTCCAAGTTGAGCAGTTCACACATTTCAGTTTCGTCGCCACCGATCACCGGATCGACGCAATCAAGGGGTTCACCAAGGGCTGGACTGCTCACGCCGAGCACAAAGGTGAACACGGATGTCACTTCTAGGCCGTGGCGGGAAACGCCGGGTTTTTTTGCTGCGGTACCCATCTTGTTTTTGCTTTTCACGTTGTCTCATCCACTTCGCTTCAAGTAAGTCGGATCAGAGGCTTTGGCTGTCCGCCCAAATCCAGCCATTCTTTGCATGCAGGTTTGGCGGCGGGGAATACCCTCAAACGCGCAAGGGGCGTATCGGATGGGGGGGGGTGACACTTCCGATAGTTTCCCGCCCACGCCGAGGGCCCCGCCAGGACAGGCCGGTTGCGGCGGCATCAGCCGATGATTGCATCGGCGCCCGCCGCAACTTGGGAGTTCGCCTTTGCCCGACGACGCCCGATACCGACACCCCTGCCCGCGCTCGATGCCTCTGGCGCAGGCCTTGGCGCGCACTGGCGGGCGGGCTAGCTGCCGAAGGTCGCCACCTGCCGGTACTTCCGGGCCGAAACCTTCTGGGCCGTCGCCCGTTACCTCGAAGATCTGTCTGGGGTCGCGCCCGACTACCTGTCGCATTCCCATGGCGACGGCTTCCTGCTGATTTTCGCCGAACGTTGCACCCGGAAGGGGCTCTACCTGATGGACGAGCCCCCAAACGCGAAACGGCCGCCCCGAAGGACGGCCGCTCGATCTCGGAATGCAGCGCCTTCAGCCAGCCAGCCGTGCCGCCACGTTTTCCCAGTTCACCAGCTTGTCGAGGAAGTTGGTGAGATACGCCGGGCGCTTGTTGCGGAAGTCGATGTAATAGGAATGTTCCCACACGTCGCAGCCCAGGAGCGCGGTCTGGCCGAAGCACAGCGGGTTCACGCCGTTCTCGGTTTTCGTCACCTTCAGCGACCCGTCGCTGTCTTTCACCAGCCAGGCCCAGCCCGAGCCGAACTGGCCCGCACCGGCGGCGGCGAAGTCTTCCTTGAACTTGTCGACCGAGCCGAAAGCCTCGACCAGCGCCTTTTCCAGTTCGCCCGGCATCTTCTTGTCGTCGCCCGGGCCCATCATCTCCCAGAACTGGGCGTGGTTCCAGTGCTGCGAGGCGTTGTTGAAGATGCCGTTCTGCGCCACCGCGCCGGCCTCGTAGGTGCCGCGCACGATATCCTCGAGCGCCTTGCCCTCCCACTCGGTGCCGGCGATCAGCTTGTTGCCGTTATCGACATAGGCCTTGTGGTGCAGGTCGTGGTGGTATTCCAGCGTTTCCTTCGACATGCCGAGCGACGCGAGCGCGTCATGGGCATAGGGAAGGTCGGGAAGTTCGAAAGCCATTGGTCTCTCCCTGATCTGATTGTTTCGCTCAGGCATTACATGGGGCGGGATGGCCCCGAAGGTCAAGCACCCGAGGGTAAAAGTTTCGCAAGATCCGTCGCTCAGGGCGCGGGTGCGAACAGCCCGACCTCGCTGCCCGGCCGGGCGGCATTGGCGATCAGATCGAAGGCATAACGCGCCACCGAGCGGAACACGAAGATCTCGAAACTCGTCTCGTCGGGCATGTAAAACGCGCCCGCCACCTGTGCCAGCCGGGTGCGCCGCATCTCGCCCGGCCCGAAGGCGCCGGGCGCGAGGTTGGCGGGCGAGAGCTTGGCGATCACCTCGCGGCAGCCCGCGCCTTCGAGGCGGAGCATGGCGCGCGCGTCCGACACGTCGAGCGCCAGCGCATGCTGGCCCTTGAGCGCCTCGGCCAGCCCGGCCGCCAACGCCGGTGCCTCGCCGTGCTCGCAGATCAACAGAAGCTCGTCGGGCGACATCCAGGCGAGCCTGCGGCCGCCCGCCGTCACGATGCCGCGAGGGTGCGGCAGGCCGCAGCCGGTGGCGTCTTTCACCGCCTTGGCAAAACCCTTCGCCCCCAGATCGCCCCGGATCGTCACCATCCCCACAGGCCCCGCGTCGCGCAGGGTGCAAAAGCCCTCGAATGTCGCGCCCTCCAGCGCCGATACCGCCTCAGACATCCTGTTTCGCCCCTTCCTTGTCGTAGAAACACGTCTCCACGATCCGCGCCCTGATCTCGGCACCGTCGATCCTTGGAATCGTGACCTCCTCGCCCATCCGCTCCGGCCCGTGCAGCACCAGACCCATGGCAATGCCGCGCTTCAGCGTCGGCGAATAGTAACTCGAGGTCACCCGGCCCTGGGTGTTGCGCTGGCCGTTGGCGTTGGTGCCCTCCGCGACGATATAGGCCCCGTCGGGGATCACCGAACCATCCGTGGTTTCCAGCCCCACCAGCTTCCAGCGCTCCGGGTCGGCCATGTGCGCCCGGGCCTGCGCCCGCTTGCCGATGTAGTCGTCCTTCTTCTTCGAGATCGCCCAGTTCAGCCCGAGATCCTGCGGGATCACCGTGCCGTCGGTCTCGTCGCCGATCATGATGAAGCCCTTCTCGGCGCGCAGCACGTGCAGCGCCTCGGTGCCGTAGGGCATCACGCCATGCGGCTTGCCCGCCTCCATCAGCGCGTCCCACAACGCCTGCCCCCGGCTCGCGGGCACGGCGATCTCGTAGCTGAGTTCGCCCGAGAAGGAGATCCGGAACACCCGCACCGGGAAGCCGCCCAACGCGCCCTCGGCCCAGTGCATGAAGGGCAAAGCCTCCTTCGAGACATCCATCCCCCCCAGCGCCTCCAGCACCTTGCGCGCCTTCGGCCCGACCACGCCGATCTGGGCGTAGTGCTCGGTGAGGTTGGCGGTGTAGACCTTCCAGTCCCACCACTCGGTCTGGAGCCATTCCTCCATGTGGCCGTGAATGCGGTCGGCCCCGCCGGTGGTGGTGTGACACAGCCAGGTGTCGTCATCGAGCCGCGCCACCACGCCGTCGTCGATCAAAAAGCCGTTCTCCGAACACATCAGCCCGTAGCGGCATTTGCCCACCGGCAGGGTCGACATCATGTTGGTATACATCATGTCGAGGAAGCGGCCCGCGTCGGGGCCCTTGACCACGATCTTGCCCAGCGTCGAAGCGTCGAGCAGCCCGAGGTTCTCACGGGTGTTCACCACCTCGCGCCGCACCGCCTGCGCCCGGCTCTCGCCCGCGCTCAGGTAGGCATAGGGCCTGCGCCAGTGCCCCACCGGCTCCCAGTCGGCGCCATGGGCCGCGTGCCAGTCGTGCAGGACCGTGCGCCGGAGCGGCTGGAACAGGTCCCCCCGTGCCTCGCCCGCGATCGCGCCCATGCTGATCGGCGTGTAAGGCGGGCGGAAGGTGGTCGTGCCGGTCTGCGGGATCGCCTGCTGCAACGCCTGAGAAAGCACCGCCAATCCGTTGATATTGCTAAGCTTGCCTTGATCCGTCGCCATCCCCAGCGTGGTATAGCGCTTGGTGTGCTCGACGCTCTCGTAACCCTCGCGCGCGGCAAGCTGCACGTCCGACACCTTCACGTCGTTCTGGTAGTCGAGCCACATCTTCATGCGCTTCTCGGGGCCCGCGCCCTCGGGCATGATCCAGACCGGCTCGATCGCGGCCTCGGCCTCGCACGATGCCTTCGGCCCCGCCTTGCGGCTGGCCTTGCCACCCGCCCCCTTGCCCGCAGCCTTCCCGGCCTCGTGGGCATCGGCAAGGCAGGCATCGAGCGCCAGCGCGCCAGAGGCCGCCCCCGCCGTCAGCACGAAGGGCGCACCGTCGGCCCCCGTGGGCGCGCGCTCCGGGTCGGGGCGGAACAGCGCCGCCGTCTCGTCCCAGGTGAGCTTGCCGCCGCAATGCGACCACAGGTGCACCACCGGCGACCAGCCGCCCGACATCGCCACCGCGTCGCACCGGATCTCCTCGCCGGCCTTGCCGGCCCCTTTCTGCGTTGTCACCAGAACCGATTTCACCCGGGCCCGCCCGCGCACCTCGGCGATCGCCCGGCCTTCCATCACCGGGATGCCAGCGGCCCGCGCCGCCTGCGCCAGCGGGCTGGTCACCACCTCGCGGGCATCGAGCACGGCGGCCACGACCCGGCCCGCCGCCTTCATCGCCAGCGCGGTGCGATAGGCGTCGTCGTTGTTGGTCACCACCACGATCCGCCGGCCCGCCGCCACGCCCCAGTTCACCAGGTAGTCGCGCATCGCGCTGGCCAGCATCACGCCCGGAACATCGTTGCCGGCAAACGCCAGCGGGCGTTCGAGCGCCCCCGTCGCGGTCACGATCCGGCCTGCGCGGATCCGCCAGAGCCGGTGCCGCGGGCGGCCGTCGCCGGGGCTGTGATCGGCCACCCGCTCATAACCGAGGAGATAGCCGTGATCATAGACGCCGGTTCCCTGCATCCGCATCCTGAGGATCACATTCCCCGCATTTTCAAGCTCTTCCAGAACGGCCTTCACCCAGTCGCCCGGGGCCATGCCGTCGATTTCGCCGCCATCGACCGGCGCGCGTCCGCCCCAATGGGCGGCATCCTCCATCACCAGCACCGAAACCCCGGTTGCCGCCGCCGCCCGCGCCGCCTGAAGCCCGGCCACGCCGCCGCCGACCACGACCACGTCGTAATGCGCATAGACGTATTCGTAGCTGTCCGCGTCCGCGTCCACCGGCACCCGGCCCAGCCCCGCCGACTGCCGCACGAAAGGTTCGAAGATCTTCGCCCATGCCCCGCGCGGGGCCATGAAGGTCTTGTAGTAGAACCCCGCGGGCAAAAACCGCGCGACGTAATTGTTGGCCTCGCCGATGTCGAAGGCGAGCGAGGGCCAGTGGTTCTGGCTGATCGCGGCGAGTCCGTCGAACAACTCGGTCGTGGTCGCGCGCTGATCGGGCTCGAAGCGCCTGCCCTCGCCCAGCCCCACAAGCGCGTTCGGCTCCTCGGCCCCCGAGGCCACCAGCCCGCGCGGACGGTGATACTTGAAGCTGCGCCCGAGCATCATCTGCCCCGCGCCCAGCAGCGCCGAGGCCAGCGTGTCGCCGCCGTAGCCGCGAAACCGCTTGCCGTTGAAGCTGAACGACACCCGCTTCGACCGGTCGATCAGCCGCCCGTAACCTTCCAGCCGCGCACTCATGCCCCTGCCCCCTTTTTCTTGGCCCCAATACTCCGGGGGTGCGGGGGCAGCGCCCCCGCATGGGTCGGCCCCGGCAGCAATTCGAAACCGCTCATTGCCAGCCCTCCCAGCCCGGAACCTTCTTCGCGATCGTCGCCAGCAGCGCCTTCGGCGGCTCGGTCACCTGCGCCGGGTAGGTGCCGAAAACCTCCAGCGTCACCGTGCTGCGCGCGGCATGAAACCACTTGCCGCAGCCCGCCGCGTGCCGCCAGCGCTCGAAATGCACGCCCTTGGGGTTCTTGCGGTCGAACAGGTAGCTCTCGAAATCCGCGTCCGACCCCTCGGGGCCGACCCGCGTCAGATGGGCCTCGCCGCCGGGCGCAAGCTCGGTTTCGTCCGCCATCACGCCGCAGCAGGGGCATTCCAGGATCAGCATGTCGTCACCTCCTCGGCCAAGGATTTTCGAAAATCCTTGGCAAAATTCTTCGAAGAATTTTGGCCCGGCCCGCGCATCAATGCGCCACCCCCGCCGCCACGCTTTCGTCGATGAAGCGGCCCTCTCGGAAGCGCTCCAGCCCGAAATCCGCCGCCAGCGGTCCCGGCGCGTCCTTCGCCACCAGCTCGGCCATCGCCCAGCCGCTGCCGGGGATCGCCTTGAAGCCGCCGGTGCCCCAGCCGCAGTTGACGTAGATGCCCCCCACCGGGGTTTTCGACAGGATCGGCGAGCGGTCGCCGGTCATGTCGACGATGCCGCCCCATTGCCGCAGCATCTTCAGTCGCGAGATCATCGGGAAGGTCTCGACCAGCGCGCGCACGGTTTCCTCGATATGGTGGAAACTGCCGCGCTGGGTGTAGTTGTTGAACCCGTCGGTGCCGCCGCCGATCACCATCTCGCCCTTGTCGGACTGGCTCATGTAGCCGTGCACGGTGTTGGCCATCACCACCACGTCCATGCAGGGCTTGATCGGCTCACTCACCAGCGCCTGAAGCGAAACGCTCTCGATCGGCAGGCGGAAGCCGGCCATCTCGGCCAGTTCCGAGGAATGCCCGGCCACCACCAGCGCCAGCTTGCCGGTCTCGATCCGGCCCTTCGAGGTGTTCACCGCCTTGACCTTTCCGCCCTCGGTCTCGATCCCGGTGACGGCGCAGTTCTGGATGATGTCCATTCCCATCGCGCTACAAGCGCGGGCGTAGCCCCAGGCCACCGCGTCGTGCCGGGCGGTGCCGCCGCGCGGCTGCCACAACCCGCCGAGCACCGGGTAGCGCGGGCCGTCGATGTTGATGATCGGCACCAGTTGCCTGACCTTTTCCGGCCCGATGAACTCGGTGTCGACGCCCTGCAGCGCGTTGGCATGGGCGGTGCGCAGGTAGCCGCGCTTCTCGTGTTCGGTCTGGGCCAGCATGATCACGCCCCGGGGGCTGAACATCACGTTCATGTTCAGATCCTGGCTCATCGTCTCGTAGAGGCTGCGCGATTTCTCGTAGATCGCGGCCGACGGGTCCTGCAGGTAGTTCGAGCGGATGATCGTGGTGTTGCGCCCGGTGTTGCCGCCACCGAGCCAGCCCTTCTCGATCACCGCGACGTTGGTGATGCCGTGGTTCTTGCCGAGGTAGAAGGCGGTGGCCAGCCCGTGCCCGCCGGCACCCACGATGATCGCATCATAGCGTTTCTTCGGGTCCGGCGAGGCCCAGGCGCGCTCCCATCCCTGGTGATAGCGCAGCGCCTCGCGGGCGATGGCAAAGGCAGAATAGCGTCTCATCGCGACTCCTTCCGAGGGCTTCGGCATCCCTTGTCTCACGGCTTTCGCAATGCTGCCAAGGCAACATGCGGCCTAACACCCTGCAAATGCGACATCACATCTGCGACATCGCGTCCACCCCACCGGGACGCGGCGTCGCAGGGGGGTTTTGCCCGCCCGCCCTCTCCTATAAGTGGGGGCAAAAGAATTGGAGGGACCATGATCGGGTTCTGGATACTGGCGGGTCTCTTCGCCGTCGTTGCCATCGCCATACTCGGCCGCGCCCTGCTCACCAAAAGCGGCGAGGTTGCGGCAACGGCCGACTTCGACATGCAGGTCTACCGCGACCAGCTCAGGGAGCTTGACCGCGACGTGGCGCGCGGCGTGATCGGCAAGGAAGAAGCCGAACGCGCGCGCACCGAGATCTCGCGCCGCCTGCTCGATGCCGACCGCAAGGCACGCGCCGGAAAGGTCGCCGGCAACGCCCCCCGCGCCGCCACGGTAACGGCCTTCGCGCTCTCGGGCATCGTGGTGCTCGGCGGCGGGTTCTGGCTCTACACCGACATGGGCGCGCCGGGCTACTGGGACATGCCGCTGAAAGCGCGTTTCGAGGCCGCCGAGATCGCCCGGGAGTCCCGCGCGAGTCAGGCCGAGCTCGAAGCCGCGCTGCCGGCCTGGTCCGGGCCGCCCGCGGCGGCGCCGGCCGATTACGTCGAGCTTGTCGAAAAGCTGCGCGAGGCTGCCTCCGAACGCCCCGACGAATTGCAGGGTCAGTTGCTGCTGGCCCAGCACGAGGCGGCGCTCGGCAATTACGTCGCCGCCCGCAAGGCGATGGCACGGGTGATCGAGTTGCGCGGCGAGATGGCGGCGGCGGACGAGTATTCGCAATACGCCGATCTGCTTGCGCTCGCCGCCGGTGGCGAGATCTCGCCCGAGGCCGAGGATGCGGTCGAAGCGGCGCTTGCGCTCAACCCGCGCGATCACGTGGCGCGCTATTATGCCGGGCTTCTGCAGGCGCAGATCGGCCGCCCCGACCTTGCCTTCCCGATCTGGCGCGACCTTCTGGAGGGCTCCGATCCCTCCGAGCCATGGGTGGCGCCGATCATGGCGCAGATCCGCCAGCTCGCCGCTCTCGCGGGCGAGGAATACACCCCGCCAGAGCTCGAATCGCGCGTCCCCGGCCTCAGCGCCGACGACGTCGCGGCGGCCGAGAACCTGACCCCCGAAGAACGCGCACAGATGCTCGACGAGCTGGTGCGGTCGCTGATGCAGCGTCTCGCCTCCGAAGGCGGTTCCGCGGCCGACTGGGCCCGGCTGATCGAGGGGCTGGGCGTGCTTGGCGATCTCGACCGCGCCGCCGCGATCTTCGCGGAAGCGCAGAACGTGTTTGCCAACCGCCCCGACGATCTCGCGCTGATCGAGGCGGCTGCCGGCCGCGCCGGGCTTGGCGGCAGCGCCCCCGCCGAGGACAACGCCCCCGCCCTTGCCGGGCCAACCGCCGAAGACATGGACTCCGCCGCCGAGATGGAGGCGGAAGACCGTGCCGCGATGATCGAGGGCATGGTCGCGCGGCTGTTCGATACGCTCACCGAGGACGGCGGCACGCCGGACCGCTGGGCGCAGTTGTTCAATGCCCTCGCGGTGCAGGGCGACGCCGAACGCGCGCAGATCGCGTGGGAGGCGGCGCAGGCGGATTTCGCGGATGACGCCGCGACGCTCGATGCCCTGCGCCCGGCTGCCCAGGCGGCAGGAGCGACCGAGTGATCCACGACGAGATCGCCGATTTCGCTGCCCAGCTCGCGCCCGGCGCGGCGCTGATCGGGCTCGACTACGGCGAGAAAACCATCGGCGTGGCGGTGTCGGACGGTCTCAGGCAGGTTGCCACCCCGCTGGAAACCCTGCGCCGCACGAAGTTCACCGCCGACGCCGCGCGGCTGGGCGAGATCGCGCGGGCGCGGGCGATTGCCGGCATCGTGCTCGGCCTGCCGCGCAACATGGACGGCTCCGAAGGCCCGCGCTGCCAATCCACCCGCGCCTTCGCCCGCAACCTCGACCGCGCCCTCGGGCTGCCGATCACCTACTGGGACGAGCGCCTGTCCACCGTCGCCGCCGAACGCGCCCTGATCGAGGCCGACACCTCGCGCGCGCGCCGGGCGGAGGTGATCGACCACGTCGCCGCCGGGGTGATCCTGCAAGGCGCATTGGACCGGATGAGGCACCTGTGAGCGACGAAGCCCTGACCCCCTGCGTGCAGATCTGCGTGATCCACAGCGAAACCGGGATCTGCGCCGGCTGTTTCCGCACCCGCGCCGAGATCGCCGCCTGGGGCGGGCTCGACAACGCGGCGCGGCGCGAGATCATGGCCACTCTGCCCGACCGCGCCGGCCTGCTCACCCAGCGCCGCGGCGGGCGCACAGGGAGGCTCGGGCGCGGCCGCGGTTAAGGCAGGTTGCCCCCGCGGCTCCGGCCGCAGCAGCGAAAGGTGGGTGCCACCTCACCTTGGCAGCGGGATCGCTTACGCCAAACAATGGCTTGCCACCCGCCATGCCCAATCCCGGCGCAGCGCCGGGTGCCACCCCGCCGATCCACCGCCCGCAGCCGCGCGCTTCCGGCCCGGCGTCAAGATCCCGGCCAGAGGCCGCCCTGACCTGTCGCAGACCCCGTCCCACTTGCCTTTCGGCCCGGCCCGATGACGCGCGAGCGGGGCCGCTCTCTGGCAAGCTGCGTCGCCTTGTGCTGCGGCTTGAGCAAATCTTGCCGTCGCAGCCCGCGAATGCGCGGCGGGTGATTGACCCCGCGCGCGGGTTCAGGCAGTGAGCCGCCATGCTGCGCATGGATGACATCTCCTATTCGGTCGAAGGCCGCCCGCTGATCGAACACGCCTCCGCCGTGATCCCCGATGGCCACAAGGTGGGCCTCGTCGGGCGCAACGGCACGGGCAAGACCACGCTGTTTCGGCTGATCCGGGGCGAGCTCACGCTGGAAACCGGCGAGATCACCTTGCCCAAGGGCGCCCGAATCGGCGGCGTGGCGCAGGAGGCCCCGGCGACCGACGACAGCCTGCTCGACACCGTGCTTGCCGCCGATATCGAGCGCGCCGCGCTGATGGCCGAGGCCGAGCACGCCACCGATCCGCACCGCATTGCCGAAATCCAGACCCGACTCGGCGATATCGACGCCTGGTCGGCCGAGGCGCGGGCCGCCTCGATCCTGCGCGGGCTTGGCTTCGACAGCGCCGCCCAGGCCCGGCCCTGCGCCGATTTTTCCGGCGGCTGGCGGATGCGCGTGGCGCTCGCGGCGGTGCTGTTCTCGCGGCCCGACGTGCTGCTGCTCGACGAACCCACGAACTACCTCGACCTCGAAGGCGCGCTCTGGCTCGAAAACTACCTCGCGCGCTATCCCCATACCGTGATCATCGTCAGCCACGACCGCGACCTGCTCAACCGCGCGGTGACCGGCATCCTGCACCTCGAAGACCGCAAGCTGACCTATTATTCCGGGCCCTACGACACCTTCGCCAAGACCCGCGCCGCCCGGCTCGCCGCCGCCGAGGCCGAGAACCGCCGGGTCGAGGCCCGGCGCGCGCATCTGCAAAGCTTCGTCGACCGGTTCCGCGCCCAGGCCACCAAGGCCCGGCAGGCGCAATCGCGGCTGAAGATGATCGAGCGGCTGACCTTCACCGCCACCCCGCAGGAGGCGGCGCTCAGGCGCTTCACCTTCCCCGAACCCGAAGAGATCTCGCCGCCGGTGGTCACCATGGAGGGCGCAAGCGTGGGCTACGACGGCACCCCGGTGCTCTCGCATCTCACCCTGCGCATCGACCAGGACGACCGCATCGCTCTGCTCGGCCGCAACGGCGAGGGCAAGTCGACGCTCTCCAAGCTGATCGCCGGGCGGCTGGCCCCGCTCGCGGGCAAGCTGACGACATCGACCAAGTTGCGCGTCGGCTATTTCGCCCAGCACCAGATGGACGATCTGCGCGCCGACGAATCCCCGCTCGCCCATCTGCGCCGGTTGCGCCCCGGTGAAACCCCGGCGCGCCACCGCGCCCGGCTCTCCGGCTTCGGGTTGATGGCCGAACAGGCCGAAACCGTGGTCGGGCGGCTCTCGGGCGGGCAGAAGGCGCGTCTGACCCTTCTCCTGGCCACCCTCGACGCGCCGCACCTGCTCATTCTCGACGAGCCCACCAACCACCTCGACATCGAAAGCCGCGAGGCGCTGGTCGAGGCGCTCACCGCCTATTCCGGCGCGGTGGTGCTGGTGAGCCACGACATGCACCTGCTCAGCCTCGTGGTCGACCGGCTCTGGCTGGTCAAGGATGGCCGCGTCACCCCGTTCGAGGACGATCTCGACGCCTACCGCAAGCTGCTGCTTTCGGGCGATACCGCCGCGAAACCCGACAAGCCGAAGGCCAAACCCGAGAAGCCGGGCCGCGACCAGCTCATCGCGCTGCGCGCCGAACTGCGAAAAAGCGAGGCCCGGATGGAAAAGCTCGAAGAAATGCGCGACCGCCTCGCCCGCAAACTCGCCGACCCGGCGCTCTATGAGAACGCCCGCATCGGCGAGATGGAAGTCTGGCAGAAGAAATACGCCGAGGTCATGGAAGGGCTCGACCGCGCCGAGACGCTCTGGATCGCCGCACAGGAAAAACTCGACGCGGCCGGAGGCTAGGGCCGCGGTCCAAGCGGATATCGGCGGGCGGGCCCGCGCCTTGCCGGATCACCGCATCCCTACCGACAGAAGGCCCCGGCGGTCAGGCAGCGCACCGGTCAAAACGCCCCGGCTGGCGGCCTGCGAAACGCCGTGTCCACCGCTTCCCCACCGGCCAGACATAAGGTCGCGTCGCCGCTCTGGAACATGGCGCGCACCTGTCGGGAATGGTAGAATGGCTGCGGAGGGTAACAGCGATGGGAAGCGTGCCTGCGTTCTGTTCCGCTTGTGGCACCCCGGCAGCGCCCGGCGGACGCTTCTGCACCGAGTGCGGCGCACCGCTGGCCGCGCCAGCGTTCAATCGCCTGAAGACGGTCGATCCGCCCCGCGCCCCCCTGCCCCCTCCGGGACCGCCGGTGCACGTGAAGGCACCCTCGCCCCCTGCCCGCCCGACACCGCCGCACCCGCCGCAGGCTGCGCCGCTTCCGCCGCAGGCTGCGCCGCTTCCGCCACCGCCCGCAGCGCCGGTTTCGGCCGCCGCGCCCGCAACAACAGCCGGTGGCGAAAACCCCGCAGGCCGGCTGGTGGCGAACATCTTTATCATGGCCCTGTTCTGGGCACTGGCCTGGGCGCTGGCCGATTTCGCCGCCTATGTCGCCATTGTCGGCATCGACAACCTGGGCTTCGAGATCTCCGATCCATACGGGATGGGCTACGATCTCAACCTTGCGCGCCAGAACGCCGCAGGGGGCGCGGCGGGCGGCGCGCTGGCGGGCCTGCTGGTGTCGCTGCCCTATTTCGGTGCCCTGGTCTGGGGATGGCTGCGCTTCGGGTTCACCTTGGTTTTCTGGATCATCTGCGAACTGGTAATCGTCCAGAACTGGGACTCGCTCGCGATTGAAACCGTGGAGGAATTCCTCGTTGTCGTCGGGTTTTTCGGCCTCGTCTACGGGGCGATATTCTCGATGCTCCTGATCCCCCAGAAACCGGGCATGGGCAATCTCGCGCGGGTGCCGCTTGCCGCGCTGGCAATCGCGCTGGCCGCCGTCATCGCCCGCTACCTGCAATTCCAGATCGCCGCCTGAAGATCGCCGCCCCCGCCGCCGCGCTCAGAACCGGCGCGAAATCGCGGCCAGCGTGATCCCGAGCACCATGCCCCAGAGCAGTATTCCGATCACCCCGTTGGCGAAGAACTCGTTGTCGACAAGCCCGGCGCGGAACACCGCGGGATACATCGCCCAGCGCCCCAACTGGATGGCCGCGGCAAACAACGCCCCGGCGATCAATCCCCCGCGCGGGCGCAGCGCGGCAAGGACCATGCCCAGCATCGCCCCGATCCAGAGATGATAGCTCCAGCCCGCGACAAGCGCGCCGGCATGGGTCGAGGGCAGCCCGGTAAGGATCTGGCCAAACACCGGCTGCACCCGGAACGGATCGAACGGCATGTCGAAGACGAGGCGAACACCGACGCGATAAAGGTTGTAGACCAGCGTCGCCGCCAGCCCGGCGGCCAGCCCTGCGCCCAGACGCGCCGACCAGGCGGCGAGCCGATCGGCCTGCCCGCGCCACAGCATCACAGCGCCGGCAACAAGCAGGCCGATCGGCAGCGCAACCACCGAAACCGCGAAGTCTGGCGGCATCCCGGCAAGGCCCGCCCCTGCCAGCCCGACGACGACGAGCGTGGCGAACACCGCGACGAGGGCGAGGATGTGCGGGTGGGTCATTCGCCGCTTCCCTGCGTCGACCGCGCCGCGCCGGGACCGGCCAACCGGCTGTGCGCGGCGTCGATCCGGGTCAGCCCCTTGTCGCTGCCGAGCCAGAGGTTGCCGTCGCTGTCTTCCAGCATGGCCTTGAGTTCGTATCCCGAAAGGCCATCGGCCGGGGAGAGCCGCTGGCTTTGCCCGCCGAAAACAACCGCCGCCCCGTCGAACTCGGTGCCGAACCAGAGCTGGCCGTGGCGGTCTTCGAACACCAGCCGAACCATGTCGGACGCGAGCCCGTCGGCGGCACCGATGCACCGCCATCCGCCCAGCGCCTCGGGGTCATCCAGCCGGCACGCGCCGCCGCGCTCCCCGAAGCCGGTGGCAAGCCAGAGCGCGCCGCTGCCGTCCTCGGCAATGTGATTGACGCGCAGGTGGGCAAGGCCGTCCGCGCGCCCGAGGGCCCGCCAGCCGTCGGCGTCTTGCACCATCAGGCCGCCAAGGCTTGCGGAGGTCAGGCCAACCCAGAGCCGCGCACGGCTGTCCTCGAACAATGACAGGACGGCACCTGCCCGCTCCGAGGGGATACCAACCGGCTCGAACCCGGTGCCGGTGACAACCGCCAGCCCGGCCTCGCCCCCGACGAGGATGCGGCCATCCCCGGTTTCCACCAGGGCCGTCACCGGCCCCGGTGCGATGCTGGCGCTGGCTTCGATCTGCAGCCAGCCGGTGCCGTCGAAGCGCGCAAGGCCGGTGCGATGCCCGACCCAGAGCCGCCCGGCACGATCCACCAGCAACGCCTTGACATAACCCATGGCAGGCGTGCCGTCCGGCAGCGCCAAGACCGTGCCGTCCCGGATGTCGAGCACGGCCACACCATCGCGCCCGCCGGCCCAGATCCGGCCACGGTATTGCGCCAGCGCGTTCACGTCATGCGGCGGTTGCACGACAGACCAGCCCGGGCGCGCGGCCCCGCCCGGACCGGGCCAGATCGCCGCCGGACCCCAAAAGGCCAGCGCGCCGAGCAAAGCCAGCGCCAGCGCCGATGCGCCAAGCAATCCGACCTTGCCTTTCATCATCCCAGTGCCCCCAGACCCGGCCGCGATCACCGCCATCGGCATGATGAAACAGCCAAAGCACTTGGTAATTGATCCATATCATGCCGCTTCGGCGGGATTTCCCTTCCAATATCCACCATCGCCGGGGGCGAGTTGCGCCGGTCCCGGCAGGGGAGGCTTAGATGCGCCCCGACGATCTGGTGCATCACTATCGGGAACTGAAGGCATCCTGCGACAGCGGCAGGATATCGCAGGAGCGATTCCTGATCGCCTGCGAAGGCCTGATGGCGCAGGACGACGCCGGCAACTGGTGGGCGGTTGACGCCACCGGGCAGCTCCTGCGCCACGATCCGGGGAGCGCGACATGGCAGCCCGCAACCGCGGCCGGCGATGCCCGGCCGTGGCGGACTGGCGCGGTGCCCGGATCCGCGGCCCCGGCTGCAACCGTGCGCCCCGCCGATCCGCCGCCACCCTTGCTGGACCCGGCATCGCTCACGACGATCGGCATCGTCTTCGGCGCAAGCCTGGTGATCTCGTGGCTCGGCTGGTCGTTTCTGATGGCGCTGCCGATGGCGATCAACGCATTGATCCCGACCGGCAGTTGCTCGAACTTCGTTCCGAAAACCTTTGGCATGTATGTCTGCTCCGCCTTCGTCGGGCTCAGCGTCGTGTTCGGCTCGCTGGTGCTGGCGGTGGCGATGATCCTCCTGCGCAAACCGATCACGGCGGCGATCAACAAGCTCAACGCCGCGGTGCCCGAGAAATACCGCTCGGTGATGCCCGCCATCGTGGCCGCGGTGTTTTTCGCGGTGGTCTGGTCGGGTTCGCATTACGCCACCGGCCATTCTGTCGGGATCGTCTCGCACCGGGCCTTCCCGGCCTTGGTTGGGGTGCTGGTGCACCTGACGATCTACTACGGCCCCCCCTTCATGGCCCGTTTCCCCCGCCTGTTCGAGTCCCGCGACCGGCTGTCGAAATTCTCCCGCTGGATGCTCATGCTGCTGGTGCCCACCGGGCTTTCGCTGCTCCTGACCTTCCAGGAGCGCGTGACGAACGAGGCATTCAAACAGCAATTCGTGGTGATCGTCGGCATGGTGCTGGCCTATGTCATCCTGACGCCCCGCCCCGGCGCGGGCGCTGCAAATCCGGGAGCCGCACGATGAGTTCCCCTGGCGCATCGGCGGGAACCTCGCGCCGCCTCGTCGCGCTGCTCCCGGTGTTGCTGCTCGCCGGGCTGGCCCTGCTGCTGCCGCAAACCGGCCTTGCACATGATTGCTCCGGCCCCGCCGATTGCGAACAGACCGCCGGCTACAACGCCGTGATCTCGGTTGTCGGCGCAGTCTCGGCGGTGGTTGCGGGCGTGCTGGGCTCAAGCGTCGCCGGCGGCACGGTGCCCGGGGTGATTGCCGGTACCACGCCGCCGCCCGCCACCCCCGGCACCCGCGATGAAAGCGCCGAGGGCACCGCCGGCGGGTTCACCGAACTGCCCCCCGGCAGCGAGGGCTGGGTGGTGACCGATACCGATGGCAAGCCGCACGTCTTCGCGACCGAGGAGGAAGCGAACCGCTATTATGAACGCCTGCTGGGCGAGGCCGAGGCAGAAGCCGAACAGGAGCGCATCCGCCACCTCGAAGGCGATTACCGCAGCGCCGCCGAGCAGGTCGAGTTCCTGCGCTCGATCATCCAGGGTCTCAAGAACGCCGGGCGCGACCCGAGCGAGCAGATCCGCGAGATGGAACGCTACATCCGCGAGCGCGACCGGCTGCGCGGCGAGGTCGGGCGCGAAGGCGGCAACACCGACTACACCCCGCGCGAGCGCAGCGCCTGGAGCTTCGGCGAACACGACGACTTCATCAAGCAGCAGAAAGACAGCCAGAACCGGCTCGAAACGATCCACAGGATGTCGGACGCGGTCGACCGGATGCGCGACAGGAACATGGTCGGGGAAAACCCCGAGCTGACCCGCAAGATCCTCGACCGCCTCGACAGGATGAGCGACGACATGGTGCGCGACGGCCGCCGCGAGCCGACCTGGGAGGAGATCGAGGAGATCAAGCGCATCATCGAGCGCGACATCGACGCCACCCGCACACGGCAGGAGTCAGACGAGACCAACTGGGTCAAGGAAGGTGCGCAAGACACCGCGCGCGAGATCTTCACCGGCGTCGATTCCGAGGGCAACACCTCCTACAAGGCGATGGTCCTGCGCGGGCTGACCGCGGCCGCCACCGGCGGGCAATCCGAGATCGCGATGGAAGTCACCGAGAAGATGTATGGCATCCACGACGATGTCATGGCCGGCAAGAGCGGCACCGAGGCTTTCGGCAACGCGGTCAAGCGGGTTCTGGTCGATGAGACGATCGGGCGCGTCGTCGAGGGCGGGATCAAGACCGGCGGCAAGGCTGGCGGCGAACTCTACGAGCGCACGATCAAGGGCACCAACCTCGACGATGCCCTGCGCACCAAGGTCCGCAACGCCGATGAATTTCTCAAGCGCGACGTCAAGGACATCCTGCGCGGCTCTGGCGACGATGTTGCCGATGGCCTCGGTCCGCGCGTGCCGCGGGTCGACGCGCGCGAGGCCGACGTGAGCCACGGCGGGCGCAGCTTCGACCAGCGCAAGGCCGATTTCGAGGCCGGGCGGACGCGCGGCGCGCAGAAGGTCGGCGAGCTTGACGAGGCGCTCGAGTATCGCCGCACCAACCCCGACGCGCCGGACGCCGACGCCCGGGTGCGCGATGCGGTCGACAGGGTGCAGAAAGACAAGCACGCGATGCACGAGTTGAACAAGCGCGGGGCGGAGGGGCCGAGCGAAACCATCGCCGATTTCAACAAGGAACTCAAAACCTCCTACGAAACCGCCCACGACTCTGCCCGTCGCCGGATCGCGGACGAATACGGCGTGCCGATCGAAGACGTGAAGGTGGTCAAACCCACCAACGCACCGGGCGACGTGGCCCCTGCCGATCCGCGCGGTTTTGCCCGCAAGCCCGATCCTGCCATGAAAACCGATGCCGCCGACTACCAGCAGCGCGCGCCCGAAACCGGCGTCGAAGTGCGCGGCGACAAGGCCAGCTTCGATCAGGACGTGACCTACCGCGTGCGCCAGGACGAGGTGATCGACCCGCGCACCGGCAAGGTTCAGGAAGGCTTCGCCGATGTGCCGAAAACCGACAGCCAGAGGATCTACAACGAGGAATTCTACAAGGCCCGACACGGTGGCGATCTGCCCACCAGGGTGAACCCCGAGACCGGCAAGCTCGAAGTCGATACCGACGCGGTGAACAAATACGCCAAGGACATGGACCAGGCCTGCACCGACCGGCTCGACGCCGAGGCCTACGGCACCGGCGACAGGGACCTCAAGACCGCCGTCGATCCGCAACACCGGGGCCGCGATTTCGAGGATGTCGAGGCGGTGGGCAAGACCATGGAACACAAGAACTACGAATGGCAGAACGAGGCGGCCAAGACCCGCGCCGATGCCAATGCGCTCGATGCGAGAGCCGATACGCTCGAAGCCGGCGGCAAGATGCAGGAGGCCGCCGAGGTGCGCGCCGAGGCGAACGACCTGCACGCCAAGGCCGAGGGTCAGATCGAAGAGGGCTACCGCCAGACCACCAAGCAGTTCAAGAACCAGCTCGAAGATCGCGTCGCCAAGCTGAACGAGCAACACGGACGCAAGGTCGCCGAGGTGCCGCCACGGCTCGAAAAGGCGGTCGACATCATGGAGAACCCGAAGCTGACGCCCGCCGAAGTCGAGCTCGAGCTGGCGAAGATGGGCTACACCCCCGACAAGGTGGTGCAGCAGATGTCATCGAACCTCGAGTCCTTGCAAAAATTCAAACCACCCGCGGCGGTGGAGCCGCCCGCCGGTTTCGATCTTGGCAACGCTGCGGTCGAAGGGCTGCGCGGGGCCTCGAAATCCGGTCAGACACCGGGGGTGTGAGGCGATGGGGAACAGGGGAAAGCGAGGCCAGCCATGAAACTCGTCAAGGGCGACCTGATCGCAACCGGCGCCGAACTGGTGGCCGCGCCCGCGGTCCTGGGGCTGAATGTCGGCCCCCTCGCGCGCCTGCCGCAGGTGCGCCCGGCCGCCGCGGCCGAACAGTCGGTGGCGGCATGCCTCGCCGGATTGCGTGCGCCGGTGGCAGCCGATATCCGCGCCTTGCTGGCAACCCTGGCCAACCCGCTGCGGATCGGCACGCTGCATTACGCGCTCGGCGAGGAAAGCCTCACCCGGGCGATCCTCGCCTGGGGGCCGGACAGCGGGGCCAAAGCGGTCTTGATGGTGAGCCGGGCCGAAGACTGGGCGATCCGCGCGGTGAGCGCCACCGACCTTGCCGACACGATCGCCTCGGTGCTGCTCGAAGATCTGCCGCTCGCGCCCGCCCGTCTGCAAAAAGCGCTCTCGCCCGATGCCGCGCTGGTGTTTCTCGCCGCGCTGCACGCGCTGCGGGCCGGGCGGCTCAAGGCGCTTCTGGCGCACGATTTTGCCCCCGTTGCCTTCACGCCCGGCGCGATCGCCGAAGCCCTGGAAGATGTCGGTGCCGAGGATTTCCGCTGGCCGCTCCTGTTTCTCGACAAGGTCCTGCCGTTCTCGCTCGACGGGCTGAACTGGGAGGCCCGGATCGGCCCCGCGCTCGGCTCGCTGGCCGACCGGGGCCTTGTCGAGCGGGTCAAGAAGAGCAAGACCACCTGGATGCTCACGCCGCTCGGCTATCAGCTTGCCGTCGCCGATGCCCAGCATCTCACCAAGGTGGGCCTGCGGGTCACCGCGACCACCGACGAAGACCTCAAGGGCCACGAGGCCTTCCTGTTCCTGCGCTCGGTTCAGGACGTGATGCTGTATGACCTCGGTGGGCGCGAGGCGGTGATCGCCTCGATCCCGTTCGCAGATCTGCGCTCCCTGCTCGCCACCGTGCTCACCCCGCCGGCAAAGGCGGTGGCCGGCGGGGCCGAAAAGATGCCCGATCCGCAGATTTGCCCGACCTGCGGCCATGTGCTGGAGCCGGCGGCGAAATTCTGCCCGGCCTGCGGGGCCAAGGTCGCCGCGGCGCGTGGCGGGGCGCGCAGTTGCGCAAGCTGTGGCGCGCCGCTCGTGAAGGGCGCGAAATTCTGCGCCGACTGCGGCGCGAAAGCTTGAGGAGCGATGAGCATGAAACGCAATGTCATCCTGGCCCTGCTGGCAATCGTCGTCCTCGGGGTTGCCGTCTTCACCAGCCGTCAACCCGGTGAGGCGCTGCACGAGGTGACGATCTACACCTCCGTCGACCAGGTCTATTCCGAGCCGGTCCTGCGCGCATTCGAGGCCGAGACCGGCATCAGGGTCAACGCACTCTACGATGCCGAGGCGGCCAAGACCGTGGGGCTGGTCAACCGGCTCATCGCCGAAAAGTCCGCGCCGTTGGCCGACGTGTTCTGGAACGGCGAGTTCTCGCAAACCCTCGTGCTGAAGGAGGAAGGCGTGCTGGCCGCCTATGCCTCGCCCGCGGCGGAGGGATTGCCGGCATTGTTCCGCGATCCCGAAGGGTTCTGGACGGCCTTCGGCGGGCGCGCCCGGGTGCTCTTCGTCAATACCGCGATGTTGCCCAAGGCGGATTGGCCGCGCTCGATTTTCGATCTGCCCCCGCGGGCCGGGGAAATCGCGCTGGCCAACCCGTTGTTCGGCTCGACCGGAACCCACGCCGCAGCACTTGCCGCCGCACTTGGGCCGCAAGCGGCCCTCGACGTCTTCGAGGCACTCAAATCCGGCGGCGTGCGCGTGGTCGATGGCAATGCCGTGGTGCGCGACATGGTGGCAGCGGGCCGCGTGCCGATGGGGTTGACCGATACCGACGACGCCTGCGTTTCGATCGAGAAAGGCGCGCCGGTCGCGGTCGTCTTCCTCGACCAGCAGGCGGACGGGCTTGGCACGCTGGTGGTGCCGAACACGGTGGCGCTCATCGCCGGGGGGCCACATCCCGACCTTGGACGGATGCTGGCCGACTACCTGCTTTCAACCGAGACCGAGGCGGCGATGATCGAAAGCGGCTGGGTGCAGATCCCGTCGCGGCCCAGCCCGGTGGAGGGCCCTTGCTTTGGCAGGCTCGACGTGCGCGCGATGCAGGTGAGCATGGCAGAGATCCGCGCGGCGGGCGGCGAAATCGACGCGGCGATTCGCCGGATGTTCCAGGATTGAGCCCGGACGGATGAC
Source organism: Maritimibacter sp. HL-12 (assembly GCF_900177545.1). GTDB lineage: Bacteria > Pseudomonadota > Alphaproteobacteria > Rhodobacterales > Rhodobacteraceae > Sinisalibacter. Next base: position 205,227 of record NZ_FXBQ01000001.1, read on the forward strand.
AGCAATACCACCCTGCCGATGGTGCCCGACACCGGGCCGCGTGCTGCTGGCGCTCGGCTGGGCGGTGTTTCTCGGCCTGACGTTCGGGCCGGTGGCGGGGCTGTTCGCCGAAGCGGCGGCCCGGCTCGCGGCGGGAGAACCCGAGGCTTCGGCGGCCCTCGTCCCGAGCGCCCGGCAACGCGCGCTTCTCGGGCGCAGCCTTGCGCTGGCCGGGGGCGTCGCGGTCTTCGCCGGACTTGTGGGCAGCCTCGCCGCGCTGGCGCTTCTGCGCCGTCTGGCGCACGGCAGGGGCTCGCGGCTCCTGCGCGCGGGCCTGCTGGCGGCACTGGTGCTCTGGGTCGTCACGCCGCCCTACCTGCACGCGCTGGCGGGGATGGAGGCGGGCAACTGGATGCGGGCGGCGCTCAGCGGCCTTGGTGCGCCTTCCCGGCTGCTTCCCGATCTGCCTGGCCCGGTCTCGGCGCTGCTGGCGCAGGGCTTCGCGCTGATGCCGATCGCGATGGTCGCCGCCGCGATCGGCTTTCTGTCGGTCGAGCGCGATCTGATCGACGCCGCCATGTTGCTCGGGCCGGGGCACCGGGTGTTCCTTCGCATCGTGCTGCCGCTTGCCGCACCGGCGATCTTCGCCGGCAGCGGGGCGGTTTTCGTCTTCAGCCTGATCGACTACAGCACACCCTCGTTGTTCGGCCTGTCGTCCTACGCGATGGAGATCGTCGCCGAATACAGCGCAAGCCGCGCGCCGTGGCGGGCGGCACTGATCGCGCTGCCCCTGATCGCGATCACCGGGCTGGTGATCGGCGCGGTGCTGGCGATGCTTTCGCGCGGCGCACCGGCCCATGCGCGCATGCCGGGCCGGGCGCTTCGACACTATCGCCCGCTCGACGCGCTGCGCCGCCCGGCGCGCCTGGCCCTCTGGCTCGCGGTCGGCTACGGCGCGATGATCCTCGCGCTGCTGCTCGGCTCGGTGCTGATCTGGCGGCTGTTGCCCGGGCTGGTCTGGGAGGTGCGCCACGATCTCGCGCGCACGCTGGTCAATGCCGCGCTCGCCGCGGGGTTGGCGCTCGGCCCGGCGGCGCTGGTGGCGGGCAGTCTTGCTGCGCGGCCGCGCGCACCCGTGTTGCGGGCGCTGATCTGGCTCGCCGCGCTGTTCCCGCTCGCGATCCCGCCCTCGCTCACCGGGGTGGGCCTAGCCGCGCTGCTGGCCTGCTGCGCGCCCGACGCCCTGCGCAGCGCCGGATGGCTGCCGGCGCTGTCGCACGCCGCCCGGTTCCTGCCGCTCGCCGTGCTGGTGATCCATGCCCAGATGCGCCGGGTCGACCCGCTCCTGATCGACGCGGCCCGGCTCCAGCGCCCACCGGGCCCGGCACGGTGGCTGCGGATCGAGCTGCCGCTCGCCGCCCCCGGGCTCGCCGCCGCGGCGGGGCTGGTGTTCTGCGCCAGCATCGGCGAGCTGGACGCCACGATGATGACCGCCGCGCCCGGTCAGGGGGTGCTGTCGATGCGGGTGTTCAACTACCTGCACTACGGCGTGAGCGAGACGGTCGCGGCACTCGGGCTGCTGCTCGCGGCCATCGTCTGGACCGCGGCGGCGCTCGGGCTTTGGCTCGCCGGCCGGCAAGGATAGGGAGACCCGCCATGCAACAGCCGCCAAACCCGCACGCCCGCCCCGCCGTCGAGGTGCAGGCACTGACCAAGGTTTTTCGCGCCCGCGCCGTGCTCGACGCCGTCGATCTCTCGCTCCTGCCCGGCAGCGTGACCGCGCTCACCGGACGGTCGGGCGAGGGCAAGACCACGCTGTTGCGCCTGATCGCTGGGCTCGACACCCCCGACGCGGGCCGCATTTTCATCGCCGGGCAGCTTGCCTGTGAGGGGCCGCGCGCCCGGCTCGCACCGCATCAGCGCGGCATTGGCATGGTGTTTCAACAAGCCGCGCTCTGGCCGCACATGAACGTGGCCGATCATCTGCGTTTCGGCCTTGGCGACATGCCCGCCGCGCAGGCGCGCGCGCGGGTGCGGGAGGTGCTGGACCTGACCGGGATCGCACATCTTGCCGCCGAACGCCCGGCCCGGCTTTCCGGTGGCGAGGCGGCGCGCGTTGCGATTGCCCGCGCGCTCGCGCCTTCCCCGGACTGCCTGCTGCTTGACGAACCGCTGGCCCATCTGCACGACGATCTGCGCCATGACATCGCGCGCACAATCCGGGCGGTGGCCGATACCGGCAGCGTGGCGGTGCTTTTCGTCACCCACACCCCCGCCGATCTTGATGGCATCGCGGACCGCAGGTTTCACCTCGAAGCGGCCCGCCTCACGCCGATCTGACCGGGCGCGTCATTGATCCACGGGCAGGAACAGGCTTTCCGGAAGGTCGTGATCCTGCATCCAGCCGAACCAGTAGACATCGGTCGGGCCGATGACCCGGTCGAACACGCGCCAGCCGGATCCGTCATCGTGGAACAGCACCATCACGATGTCGCTCATCATGTCGCCGCGCCATGCCTCGGCAAATCGCGTGTGCAGCCAGTCGAGCGGTTGCCCGCCCGGTTGCACCGGCACCGCCGAGAGATAGGCCCAAGGCCCGTCGCGGCGCAGCGTGCCAACCCGGAACGCGATCGGCTGGCCGATCTCGGGCGCAATCACCGCGCGCGCCGCATCGAGCAGGGCCGCGCGCTCCGGTGTTCCCTCCGCCACGTCCTGAACGCCGGCTGGCGCAGGCGAGGCATCGCTTGCCGCGCCAACGGCCTCGGCAAGACGCACCGTCGCCCCCGCCGTCGCATCGAGCCCGGCGATTGCGCGGGGATCGCCAAACCGGCTGGCGGCGGACTGCACGAACCGGCCATCGCCACTTGCCGGACCGGAACGCGCCCCGGACATGCCGGAAGGAGCGCCCGGGCGCAGGCTGGTTTTCGCTGCGGCCAAGTCGGCCATGCCCGGGCTATGGTGTCTTTCGTTGACCGCCTCGATACCGCCCGCCCCCGCCAGTGCAGGTGCCGCGAGCCCTGCGGCAAGAACCAGAACCGGGATGATGTGCCTCGTCATGTCAATGTTCCTTCCCGTCGTCGTCCAGCGCAATTCCCTGCGCGGCCAGAGCCGCCATGATCTTCTTCATCGGCGTCTCGAAGCTGTCGGAAGCGATGGCTATCCGGCCACCGTCCGCGACTTCGATCACGATCCCCCGGCGCGGTCGCGCCAGCATCAGGGCCCCCGCCGCGCCGTACTGCCCGCGGCCAACCAGCAGCGGCGACAGCGCCACCAGCCAGCGCGGCAGGCTCTTGCGATAGGGCGAAACCCGGCGGATATCACGAAACGCCACGCGGCGATCCGTGAAGGCCGCGCGCACCCGCAACCCGTCGGCCTCGATCACGATCCAGTAGGCGGCATAGACCGCCCCGATCAGCCAGAACGCGGTCGACAGGAGCGCCAACGGCCATGTCAGCAGGGCGGAGGGGTGGATCGCGCCGAAAAACGGCTCCGAGCGGGCGGCCCAGACCGGGATCGCGAAGAACAGGCCCGACAAGACGAAGCCGAGCCAGTCCGGCCCGGTCTGCGAAGGGCCGGTGCTGTAGCGCAAGGCACCCGGCGGCGGCTTCGGGCGCGGAACGACGATGTAGATGACCACGGCGAGGACCGCGAGACCAACAACCGCCGTCCATGGCCACGCCCCCGCCATGGCGAAGCCCAACCCAACGATCAGCGCCACGATCGCGCGCCGCGAAAGCTCCGACATGCCCGGCCATCCAACCATCGCCTGGCCTCCCTGATCGAACCATAGCCGCCGAGAACCACGCCCGCCTTGACCGGCGTCAACATGCCGGCCCCGGTCGGCCTCGCGCCTCGGCCCGGTGGCCATTTCCGTGGCCCTCGCGATGGCGCGGGCCGACGAGTCGCGGCAATCGCCAGAGCGGCGCAACCGGCATCCCGGCGGGGCCCGGAGCCGGCGATCCGCCATGGACAGCCACTCCCTGCCCCTCTAACAATCGCTGCGTCATGACACCCGATCTGCTCATTCCCGCCTTCGTCACCCTGTTCGTGGTGATCGACCCGATCGGCCTCGCGCCGCTTTTCGTGGCGCTCACCAAGGGCGCGGGCGCGGCCCATCGCCGCGCGATCGCGCTGCGGGCGGTGGCGATCGCGGCGCTGCTGCTCACGGTGTTCGGTCTGTTCGGCGAGCAGGTGCTTCAGTTCCTCGGCATCTCGATGCCCGCCTTCCGCATCGCCGGCGGGCTCTTGCTGTTTCTCACCGCCCTCGACATGCTGTTCGAGCGTCGAGCCCAACGCCGCCGCGACCAGTCCGAAACCGGCCTTGACCCGGCCGAGGACCCGTCGGTCTTCCCGCTCGCCACGCCGCTGATCGGCGGCCCCGGGGCGATGGCCGCGATGATCCTGCTTGCGGGAAAAACCACTACCCCCGCCGAGCTGGTCGCCATTCACCTCGTCATGCTCGCGGTGCTGGTGGTGGTCTTCGTCCTGTTCCTCGCCTCTGGCCTGCTCGAACGGGCTTTGAAGGAAACCGGGATCAACGTGCTGACCCGGCTCCTCGGCATGCTGCTCGCCGCCCTCGCGGTGCAGTTCGTGCTCGACGGGCTGGCGGATTTCGGCTTTCTCGGCTGAGGCACACATCGCCGCATTTGCGCCGCGCGAAAGCGCCCTTATATGCCCCCCATGGACACATACGACATCGGCCGCATCACCTATCTCATGCTCCTGCTCGTCGCAGTGGGCGGTTATTTCGTGGCCCAGCACCGGGGCAACCTCTCGAAACTCGCCCAGCAAGCGGCGATCTGGGGGCTGATCTTCCTTGGCGTGGTCGCGGGCTACGGGCTTTGGGGCGACATCCAGCGCGATCTCGCGCCGCGTCAGGTCATGCTCGAAGGCGGCCGGATCGAGGTGCCGCGAATGTTCGACGGGCATTTCTATCTGACCGCCCGGCTGAACGGCGCGCCGGTTGAATTCGTGGTCGATACCGGGGCAACCGACGTGGTCCTGACCAAGCAGGACGCCGAACTTGCCGGGATCGACCCGGAACGCCTTGACTTCACCGGCCGGGCGATGACCGCCAACGGCGCGGTGCGCACCGCGCAGGCCACCATCGACGAGATCCGCCTCGGCGAGATTCGCGATTCCGGGCTCAGGGTTTCGATCAACGAGGGAGAAATGCCGCAATCGCTGCTTGGCATGGCCTACCTGCGGCGGTTCTCCAAGATCGAGATCGCCGACGACATGCTGATTCTCACCCGCTGAAGTGGCCGGGCCATCACCCGCTCTCGGCCTTCATCTCCCAGCGACCGCTTTCCTGGCTCCAGTATTGCGCGGCACAGCCCGCGCCGGTGAGGCCGCGCCACTGGCCCCGCGCGCGCTCGACCGCGCCCGGATCATTGCCATCGAACAGGATCATCACCCGCGCCAGCGCGCCAACCTCGTCCGCAGCCACGTCCGCACCGTCGACCGAAACCACGCAATCGGGGCTATTGGCGGCGTCGCGCCCGGTGGTCAGCAGAACCGGCTGGCGAGCGTCATGGAGCCCCCCGGCCAGCCCGTGCGGCAGGAACCCCTCCTCGGCCCCGAGCCAGAGCTTTTCATCGAGCCAGCCGAGCCGGTCCACGTTCGGCCCGCGCACCGCCACCCGCCAGCCTGCGCCCAGCGCCTTGCCCAGCAGCACCGGCAAGGTCGCCTCCAGCGGCGTGCGGGTCATGTGGTAGAACCAGGCCGCGCCCATCACCCCTCCCAGCCGTCCCGCACCAGCCGGTCGAGGCTGCGCACGAACCAGCCGGTGGCGCCCTTGGGCGCAAGCGGGGTATCGTCGGAGCGCAGCGCCACCCCGGCAATGTCGAGATGTGCCCAGGGGGTTTCGCCCTTCACGAAGCGGCGCAGGAACTCCGCCGCCGTCACCGCGCCGCCAGGCCGGCCGCCGACGTTCTTCACGTCCGCCACCCGGCTCTTGAGCTGGTCGGCATAGCCCTTGCCCAGCGGCATCCGCCAGGCCCCCTCACCCTCGTGCTCGGCGGCCTTGAGGAAGGCCTTGCAGAAGGCGTCGTCGTTCGAGAAAACCCCGGCGTTTTCATGGCCCAAGCCGATCACCACGGCGCCGGTGAGGGTGGCGAGATCGACCATCGCGGCGGGCTTGAAGCGCTCCTGCGCATACCACAGCACATCGGCCAGCACGAGCCGGCCCTCGGCGTCGGTGTTGATCACCTCGATCGTGTCGCCCTTCATCGAGCGCACCACGTCGCCGGGGCGCTGGGCACGGCCGTCGGGCATGTTCTCGACAAGGCCCACCAGCCCCACCACGTTGGCCGGCGCATTGCGCAGCGCGAGGGTTTTCATCACCCCCGCCACGGTGCCCGCGCCGCCCATGTCCATCGTCATGTCTTCCATCCCGGCGGCGGGCTTGATCGAGATCCCGCCGGTGTCGAACACCACGCCCTTGCCGACGAGCGCAAGCGGGGCTGCCCCCTTCACGCCGCCGTTCCACTGCATCACCACCACCTTGGACGGGCTTTCCGACCCCTGCCCGACCCCCAGAAGCGCGCCCATGCCGAGCTTTTCCAGTTCCGGCTCATCCAGCACCTCGACCTGAAGCCCGAGCGCCTCCAGCGCCTGAAGCCGGGCGGCGAACTCGGTCGTGGTGAGCACGTTGGCGGGCTCGTTCACAAGGTCGCGGGCAAAGAACACCCCCTCGGCCACCGCCGTGAGACCGGCCTCCTGCGCCTTCATCACCTCGGCATTGGCCACCGCGAAGGTCAGGCTGCCGGTTTTCGCGGCATCATCGCCCGGGGTCTTGTGATCGGTGAAGTCGTAGGCCCGCAGCATCGCGCCAAGCGCGATCTCGGCGGTGTGGCGCAGCGAACCCGCGAGCACCAGAACATCCTTGCCGCGCGCCGCCTTGCCGATCGCGCCGCCCACCTTGCGGGCCTCGTTCAGCCCCATCTTGCGGTCGATCCTGACCACCTGCACCGCTTCGGCCGCCATCCCGGTGGGCCAGGCCACCTCCATCGCGTCGCCCACCTCGGCCTTGGCGAAGGCGTCGCTGGCGATCAGCCGGGCCAGCGCGCCCCGGGTGAGCCGGTTGATCCGGCGCGCGCCCTTGTCCATCCGCTCGCCCCCCTCCGACAGCACCACGACGCGGCCCTCGGCATCGCCCAGAAGCTCGATATCGAGCGGAATGAAGGTCGGGGCGAGAATTTCGGTCATCCTGGTCTCCTGTCGGTCGGGTCGAGATAGAACCTAGCCCCCTGGCCCGGCGGTTTCCAGTGCCGATGCGCGCCCCGGTGCCAGCCAGATACGGTGGCCCCGCTGCCGCCCGCCCCCATATCTCGGCGCGGAAATTCCCGCCGGCCGCGCCACGGAGCGAGATTCCCCCTCGCGCCGATGCCGATCCTCGACTAATGTAGGCCCGAACCGGGCCCTCCCGGGGCTGAACCACAGGCAGACGAACGAAGAGCGCGGTATGATGACGAGCACGACGGCAGAGCGGGGCGGCAGCATGTTTGGTATTGGGCGCGGGGCGGTCTCTCGGCTCTTGATCCTCACGCTGGCGGTTGCAACGAGCCTGACGCTGGCTCTTGCCCCGGCGAGCGCCCAGGGCCAGTTTCGCCCGGTCATCCGGGTCGACGGCATGGTGATCACCGCCTTCGAGCTTGCCGAGCGGCAAAAGTTCCTCACCCTGCTGCGCGCCCCCGGCGACGTGCGCGCGTTGGCGACAGACCAGCTCATCAACGAGAAGATCCAGTTGCGCGAAGCCGCCCTTGCCGGGATCGAGGCCGACGAGGACGAGATCCGGGCCGGGATGGAAGAATTCGCCCAGCGCGGCGAGCTCGATGTGGAGCAGTTCCTCCAGCTTCTCGATCAGGCCGGGATCGACGCCACCACCTTCCGCGAATTCGTCACCGCGGGGATCGTCTGGCGCGACTATGTGCGCACCGAACTTATGCCGCGTGTCTCGATCTCGCAGGCCGCCATCGCGGCGGCCATGGCCGAGGCCGAAGCCGAGCCGGGCATCCGGGTGCTGTTGTCGGAAATCGTGCTTCCGGCCCCCGACCCGGCCAGCCGCAAGGCATCGATGGCGCGCGCGCAACAGCTCACCGGCCTTGACGAAGACGCGTTCGCGAAGGCGGCGATGCGATTCTCCGCAGGCGGTTCGCGCAACAACGGCGGCAAGATGAAATGGGTCGACGTGACCGCGCTCCCGGCCGCCGCCGCGGCGGCGGTGCGCGGGTTGCAGCCCGGCCAGACCAGCCGGATCATCGAAACCGGCGAAGACCTGCGGCTCTACTTCATGCGCGACCGCGAGGAAGTCAGCGGCGGCACGCCCCGCACCATGCTCGACTACGCGGCCCTGATCCTGCCCGGCGGCCGGAGCGACGCCAATATCAACGAGGCCGCCCGGATCCGCGAGCGGGTTACCTCCTGCGACGATCTCTACCCGATCGCGCGCAGTTTGCCGCCGGAACAACTGGTGCGCGAGGAACTGCCTGAAGCCCAGGTGCCCGCCAATTACCGGGCCGAGCTCGACCTTCTCGATCCGGGCGAGCTTTCGTCCCGCCTCACCACCGCCAACGGCGCAATGGTGGTGCTGATGCTGTGTTCGCGTGGCAACGAGGTGCCGCGTTCGCTCACCGAAGATATGGTCGCCGAGCAATTGCGCAACCAGCGGGTCGGCACGATGGCACAGGCCGTGCTCGACAAGCGGCGCGCCAACGCTTTCATCGAGACGCTCGGCAACTGATGGCCGCGCTGCCGATCGCGCTGACCTCCGGCGAGCCCGCCGGGGTCGGCCCCGAGATTGCCGCGCAGGCCTGGGCGGCGTTGCGCGGCGAACTGGATTTCTTCCTGATCGGTGATCCCCGGCATTTGCCCGAGGCGACCCCCGTGGTCGAGATTGCCACCCCCGGCGAGGCGGCCCGTGCAATGCCGCGCGGCTTGCCGGTGCTGGCGCGCGATTTCGGCGCGCCGCGCTTGCCGGGACAGGCGCAAGCCGCCCACGCCCCCCATGTCGTTGACGCGATCCGCGAGGCGGTGGCGCTGGTGCAGGCGGGCGCGGCGGGCGCGGTCTGCACCAACCCGATCCACAAGAAGGCGCTGAAGGATGGCGCGGGCTTTGCCTTTCCCGGCCACACCGAGTTTCTGGCCGATCTCGCGGGCGTGAAACGCGCGGTGATGATGCTCGCCTGTGACGCGTTGAGGGTGGTGCCGGTCACCATCCACATCCCGCTTTCGCAGGTGCCCGAGGCCCTCACCCCGGCCCTTCTGGAAGACACCATCCGCATCACCGAGGCCGCGCTGCGCGCCGCAGGGATCGCCCGCCCCCGCCTCGCGGTGGCCGGGCTGAACCCGCACGCGGGCGAAGGCGGCGCGATGGGGCACGAGGAGATCGAGATGATCGCGCCGCTGATCGCGCGGCTGCGGGACGAAGGGCTGGAGATCACCGGCCCCCTGCCCGCCGACACGATGTTTCACCCCGAGGCCCGCGCCCGCTACGACGTGGCGATCTGCCAGTATCACGACCAGGCCCTGATCCCGATCAAGACGCTCGATTTCGCCCATGGCGTGAACGTCACCCTCGGGCTCGGCTTCGTGCGCACCTCGCCCGACCACGGCACCGCCTTCGATATCGCAGGCCAGGGCCGCGCCGATCCCGCCTCGCTGATCGCGGCGCTCCGGATGGCGCGCGACATGGCCCCGGCATGAGCACGATCGACGGGCTGCCGCCCTTGCGCGAGGTGATCGCCACGCACGGGCTGTCCGCGAAAAAAGCGCTCGGCCAGAACTTCCTGCTCGATCTCAACCTCACCGCCAAGATCGCGCGCCAGGCCGGTGACCTCACCGCCTGCGACGTGCTCGAGGTTGGCCCCGGCCCCGGCGGGCTCACCCGCGGGCTGCTCGCCGAGGGCGCGCGCCACGTGCTCGCGGTCGAGAAAGACGCCCGCGCCATGGCGCCGCTCGCCGAGATCGCCGCCCGCTATCCCGGGCGGCTCGAGGTGCTCAACGCCGACGCGCTGGCGATCGACCCGCTGGCCCATCTCACCCCGCCGATCAAGGTGGTGGCCAACCTGCCCTACAACATCGGCACCGAGCTTCTGGTGCGCTGGCTCACTCCGGTGCAATGGCCGCCGTTCTGGCAAAGCCTTACGCTGATGTTCCAGCGCGAGGTGGCCGAGCGGATCGTGGCGCAGCCCGGCTCCAAGGCCTACGGCCGGCTCGCGATCCTCGCCCAGTGGCGCTGCGACGCGCGCATCGTGATGGGCCTGCCGCCCGAGGCCTTCACCCCGCCGCCCAAGGTGCGCTCGGCGGTGGTGCATCTCACCGCGCTTCCCGAGCCGCGCTTCGCGGCCAGCGCCGCCACGCTCCAGCGCCTCACCGCCACCGCCTTCCAGCAGCGCCGCAAGATGCTGCGCGCCTCGCTGAAGGGGCTGCATCCCGAGATCGGCCCCCTGCTCGAAAGCGTCGGGATCAAGCCCACGTCGCGCGCCGAGGAGATCGACGTTGAGCACTTCTGCGCCCTCGCCCGGGCGCTGGACGCGGAAGGCTGACCGAACCGCGCGGGCAAGCCGTCACCCCGGCGTCGAGATCACCCCGCCGCCCACCGCCGCCGCAACCCCGGTGGTGCCCGGGCAAGAGGTTGGCAACCCGCGCGCCACCCGCACCGCGAGAAAGGCGAAGGCCTGCGCCTCCAGCATGTCGCCATCGAGCCCGATCGCCTCGACCGGCTGCACCGGACAGGCAAGCGCATCCTTGAGCCCCGCCATCAGGCATGCGTTGTGACGCCCGCCGCCGGTGACCAGCACCCGCTCCGGCGGTGTTGGGCAATGCGCCAGCCCTTCGGCCACCGCGGCCACGGCGCAGGCGGCGAGCGTGGCGGCGGCGTCGGCATCGGCAAGCCGGTCGACGGCCGCAACCAGCGCCCCGAAAGCGTCGCGGTCGAGCGACTTCGGCGGCACCCGGTGAAACCACGCATGATCGAGAAACCCCGCGACGAGCCCCGCGTCGGCCTGCCCCGAAGCCGCCAGCGCCCCGCCCTCGTCGCGCGCCCAGCCGCGGCGCGCCGTCACCAGATCGTCGATCGGCGCATTGGCCGGGCCGGTGTCGAAGGCGAGCAGCGCGCCCTCGGCCTCCGGCGCGGACTTCGACGGGTCCACCCAGGTAAGATTGCCGACGCCGCCGAGGTTGAGAAAGGCGAGCGGCGCATTTGCCCCGATCCAGCGCGCGCAGGCGAAGTGGAAAAACGGTGCCAGCGGCGCGCCCTCGCCGCCCATCCCGACATCGGCCGAGCGGAAATCCCAGGCCACCGGCAGCCCCAGCACCTCGGCCAGCACCCGCCCGTCGCCGGCCTGGTGCGTGCCGCGCCCGCGCGGCTCATGCGCCAGCGTCTGGCCATGGAAACCGACCAGATCGACCCCCTCGAAGCCCGAAAGCACCACCGCGTGCGCCGTCTCCACAACCTCCGCCGCCTCGGCCACCCCCGGCTCCCCCGGCCAGCGCCCGAGGGCCGCGCGGATCACCGCGCGGTCGGCCTCGGAATAGGCCCGGTAGGCCGTTTCACCAAAACGAAAAACCGTCTCGCCATCGGTCTCCACCACGGCGGCGTCGACCCCGTCGAGCGAGGTGCCCGACATCGCGCCGAGCGCGCGCACCGGACCCTTGAGCTTCATGGCTTTTCCTCCGCCCCCACCCCCGATATAGAGGGCCTTGACCAGAAGAATGGACGCAAAAGCCATGACCTACCACCCGAAATCCGATTTCATGCGCGTGATGATGGAACGCGGCTTTCTCGCCGACTGCACCGATTACCAGGGGCTCGACGAGGCGCTGAGCGAAGGGGTGGTTCCGGCCTATATCGGCTTCGACGCGACGGCGAAATCGCTCCATGTCGGCAGCCTGATCCAGATCATGATGCTGCGCTGGCTGCAAAAGACCGGCCACCAGCCGATCGTGCTGATGGGCGGCGGCACCACCAAGGTGGGCGACCCGTCGTTCCGCGCCGACGAGCGCCCGCTGCTCACCCCCGAGCAGATCGACGCAAACATCGCCGAAATCCGGCAGGTATTCTCGGCCTACGTGCAGTTTGGCGACGGCCCCAGCGACGCGCTGATGCTCAACAACGCCGAATGGCTCGACGGGCTCAACTACCTCGACTTCCTGCGCGACATCGGCCGGCATTTCTCGGTCAACCGGATGCTCGCCTTCGAGAGCGTGAAATCGCGGCTCGACCGCGAGCAATCGCTCTCGTTCCTCGAATTCAACTACATGATCCTGCAGGCCTACGACTTCATGGAGCTGAACCGCCGCTACGGCTGCCGGCTCCAGATGGGCGGCTCAGACCAATGGGGCAATATCGTCAACGGGATCGACCTCACCCGCCGCATCCTCGACGAGGAGGTGTTCGGCCTGACCTCGCCGCTGCTGACCACCTCCGACGGCCGGAAAATGGGCAAATCGGCCTCCGGCGCGGTCTGGCTCAACGCCGAGATGCTCTCCCCCTACGAGTTCTGGCAATTCTGGCGCAACACCACCGACGCCGACGTCGGCCGCTTCCTCAAGCTCTACACCGAGTTGCCGCTGGAAGACTGCGAGCGGCTGGGCGCGGCCGAGGGCGCGGCGATCAACGACGCCAAGGTGGTCCTGGCGAACGAGGTCACCGCCCTCCTGCATGGCCGTGAGGCGGCTCAAGCGGCAGAAGCCACCGCGCGCGAGGTGTTCGAGAAGGGCGGCGTGGGCGAGGATCTGCCCACCCTCACGCTCACCGCCGCCGAGATCGGCGACGGCATCGCCAACACCACGCTCTTCGTGCGCTCCGGGCTCGCCCCTTCGGGCAAGGAGGCCAAGCGCCTGTTCGCCGAGGGCGGCGCGCGCATCAACGATGAGGTGGTGGCCGAACCCCGGCTGATGACGGCGGCGGACTTCGCCGCACCGCTGAAGCTCTCGGCCGGCCGCAAGCGCCACGCCCTCGTCGTCGTGCAAGGCTGAGACGCCGGACCGGGGCTCTGCCCCGGACCCCGAGGTATTGTTGGACCCAAGAATCCGGGGGCCGGTCTAAGTGCGCCGCGTGGGCGCTCAGTCTGCCCCCGCGCGGGCGGTTTCGATCGCCGGTCGGATGATGTTTTCGAGGATCGAGGCGCTGATCGGGCCGGCAAAGCGTTTTACCACGATGCCGTCACCGTCGATCACATAGGTTTCGGGCACGCCGTAGAGGCCCCAGTCGAGCCCGGTGCGCCCGGAAGGATCGGCGGCGATGCGGGCATAGGGATCGCCCAGATCGTCAAGAAACTTCTGCGCCTTCGCCGGTTCGTCCTTGTAGTTGATACCGTAGATATCGATGCCTTCCCCGGCCAGCGCCACGAGGTGCGGGTGCTCGGCCCGGCAGGGCGCGCACCAACTGGCCCAGAAGTTCACCAGCTTGACCTCGCCATCCGCGAGATCCTCGACCGCGAAGGGCGCGGACTCGCCGAAGGCCGTGAGCGTGAGCGTCGGCACCGGCCCGCCTTCGCGGGTGGAGCGCAGCGCGTTCGGATCCTCGCGCTGCATGCCCCAGAGGAACAGCGCCGCCAGCCCGACGAAGACGAGCGGTGGCAGGACCACCATCGGCTTGAGTTTCATGTCAGCTTTCCTTGCCCTTGCGCCGGGCCTCGATCGCGTCGTGGTCGGCCTTCGCCTTGCGCGATTGCACCCATGTCATCACGATCAGCAGCGCGATCAACCCGAGCGTCGCCGCCCAGGACCACAGCACGGCATCCGCGTATTTTCCAAGCTCAGGCATCGGCCATCCTTTCACGAAGTTCGAGCGCGTGGGTGCGGCGTTTGCGAATCTCGGTCCGGGTGCGGATGAACACCAGCGTCACGAACAGAAGCCCGAACCCCGCCATCGCGAACAAGAGCGGCAACCAGTAGACGTTGGCGATGTTTTCCTCCTGGTCGAGCGAAAGCGTCGCGCCCTGGTGCAGCCCCTGGTTCCAGAAGTTCACCGCGTAGCGGCTGAGGAAGGCAAAGACCGAGCCGACCACGGCCAGAACCGAGGTGAGATCGGCCGCCGTGTCGGGGTCTTCGATCGCGCCCCAGAGCGCCATGTAGCCGAGGTAGAATAGAAACAGGATCAGGAACGAGGTCAGCCGCGGATCCCAGGCCCAGTAGGTGCCCCACATCGGCTCGCCCCAGATCGCCCCGGTGATCAGCGCGATCACCGTCATCACCGTGCCCACCGGCGCTGCCGCCTTGGCGGCCAGCGCCGAGACATGGTGACGGCGGATCAGCCAGATCAGCGAGGCCACCAGCATCATGAACCAGGCCGAGATCGCCATGAAGGCCGAAGGCACGTGAACGTAGATGATCTTGACCGAGGAGCCGAAATTGGCCGCCTCCGGGGTGAAGAAGAAGCCCCAGATCAGCCCGATCGCCATGGTCAACACGGTGGCCGCCACCAGCCACGGCAGCGCGAGGCCGGAAAACCACATGAACTTGACCGGGTTGGCCCATTCCCACAGGAAGTTGTAGCGATCCCGGGCCTGTTTCGTGCGGTGCATCTCTGGCATGGCATGTTCCTATGTGCGAAGCGGCGTGGGGGCAAGATAGCGGGGTTCACGTTCGCGCGGGTTGATCCTTGTCAACGCAGGTTGATCCGAATGGCCGCCGAGGCGGCGAAGGGCAGAAGCGCCACCGCGGCGGCGGTGATCCCGGCGAGCATCAGCAGCGGGGTTGTGTTGTCGAACCCGCCGATGCCCCGGGTCGCCGCCTCGGCACCGAAAATCAGCGTCGGAATATATAGCGGCAGCACCAGCAGGCTCAAGAGCAAGCCGCCGCGCTTCAGCCCCACCGTGAGCGCCGCACCGAAGGCACCGATCATGCTCAGCGCCGGAGTGCCGATCAGCAGGGTGACGAAAATCCACCAGTAGCCACGCTCATCGAGGCTCATCAGCGCGCCGAACACCGGCGCGGCGGCGACCAGCGGCAGCCCGGTGGTGATCCAGTGCGCCAGCGCCTTCACCGCCACCGTGCCCTCCATCGGGATCGGCGCGGTGGCGAGCAGATCGAGGCTGCCATCCTCGAAATCGAGCTGGAAGATGCGGTCGAGCGAGAGCAGGCAGGCGAGCAGCGCCCCGACCCAGAGGATGCCGGGCGCGATCCGGGCAAGCACCTCTGCCTCGGGGCCGACCGCGAAGGGCACCAGCACCGAGACGATCAGGAAAAACGCGAGGCCGAGGCCGAAGCCCCCGCCGGCGCGGATCGCGAGCCTGAGGTCACGGGCGAGCAGCGCGATCATGCGAAGGCCTCGTCGAAGGCGCTGGGGGTGCGCGAGGGGGCCTGCGGGTCGGCCTTGAAGGGGCCAACGTCGAAGATGTCGGCGTCGAGGCCGAGGTCGATATGGGTGGCGATCAGCGCCGCGCCACCGCCCGCGACATGGGCACGCACCGCCGTGGCGAAGAGCGCCACCGAGGCCTGGTCGAGCGAGACGGTCGGTTCGTCGAGCAGCCAGATCGGCCGCCCGGTGACCAGCAACCGCGCGAGCCCGAGGCGGCGTTTCTGCCCCGCCGAGAGGCTGTGCGCGGCGCGGTTGCGCAAGGCCTGAAGGTTGAAATCGGCAAGCGCGGGCTCGATCTCGTGGGTGCCGTGAATGCGCGCCCAGAAGGCGAGGTTTTCGGCCACGGTGAGCGTGCCCTTGAGGCCGTCGGCATGGGCACCATAGGCGATCGCCTCGGGCGGCAGGCTGATCTCGCCCGCCATCGGCGGCTGCAACCCCGCCAGCGTGCGCAGAAGCGTGGTCTTGCCCGACCCGTTCGGCCCGCGCAGCACCAGCACCTGCCCTGCCTTCAGCCGGAAGCCCAGGCCTTCCAGCACGGCCACGCCACCCCGCGCCACGGCCAGATCGGTCACGGTCAATTCCACGGCGCTCATACCGCGAGCGCGGCCAGCGCCACGCGCCGGCCCTCGGAGAGCAGCACGTTGTAAGCGCGGCAGGCCGAAGGGGTCGCCATCGGCTCGACGCCCATCCCGGCGGCTTCCACCGTCGCCACCAGCCCGGCGGGCACAGCCGTCATCACCGTGCCGCTGCCGAACAGGATCACGTCAATCTCGCCGGCAAGCGCGGTGAGCGCCGCGATGTCATCCACCCCGCCCCAGGATCGTGCGGCCTGGGCGGTGACAAGGACCGGCCCCTCGATCACCGCGCCGCCGACACGGAAAAACCCCGGTCCATAGCCGTCGATCGGGCGGGCGGTGTCGAATGTGATCTCGGTCAGTTGCATGGCGCTGTTGGTAACTGGATTTGCAGGGGAAGAAAAGCGTCAGTCGGTCGCGCCCATGCCTGGATCCCGGCCAGCGATCACGCAATATTTCACTTGGACAAGCCCCGGTCCGCTGCCCGATCCCGCTGCCGTGGCGACGGACCATGAAACCTTCTACCGCAACACGCCCGAAGGGCTCGGCCCGCAGGCCGCGGGCATCGCCAAGCTGATCGCGGCCCAGGTTCCTCGTGGCGCCCGCGTGCGCGATATCGGTTGCGGACAGGGGCGCGACGCCTTGCCGCTGGCGCGCGACGGCTGCGACGTGCTCGGCGTCGATATCACCCGCTTCACCCCCGAGGGCCACGTCGGCCTGTTGCTCTGCAACCGCACCCTGCGCATGTTGCCCGCACCCAGCCGCACGGCGGTGCTGGCCGGTCTGCTTGCGGTGATCAGGGCTCACCCGGCCGGGTGGGCGCTGCTGCACAACAGCCGCAACACCCTGCGCGCACGGCGGCCGGCCTAGCCGAACAGCGGCAAGCCGGTCAGGATCGCCCCGGCGATCACGACGTAGGCCAGCCCCCGGAAGGCGCGTTCGCGTTCAGGCCGAAACAGGCCCTGCCCCACCACCATTCCCGCCGCGTAGGGCACGGCGAGGAGCACCGCGAGCCAGATCGCCGTCGCGTTCACCAGCCCGCGGGCGAAGAGGTTGGCGACGATGCCGAGATCGAGCAGGGCAAGGAACAGGATGGTATTGGCGCGCACCCGGGCCGCTTCCAACTGGCCTGCGAGGTAGAACAGGATCACCGGCGGCCCGGTCAGCCCGGTGGTGCCGCCAAGCACCCCCGCAACCGCGCCGATCGCCCCAAGCCCGGCACCGCGCACCTGCCCGCGGTAGCGCCAGCCGGTCACCAGCGCGGCCAGCGTGAGCGTCGTCGCCACGGCCACCAGCCAGCGCAGCACGTCGCGCTCGACCCAGCTCAGGAGCCAGACGCCGAGCGGGGCGGTCAGGATCGCCGCCCCCGAAAGCACCGCCACCTCGCGCCGGTCGGCCTGGCGAAACGCCCGCGGCACGATCAGTGGCCATGTCAGCATGCCCGAAACGGTGACAATCACGATGGCGACCGGCACCGGCAGGAAGATCGCCCCCACCGGCATGAAGATCAGCGCGGTGCCGAAGCCGGTGAAGCCACGCACAAGGCCGGCGAGAATGAAGGTGGCAGCGAGCCAGGCGAGGCCGGGGCTGGAAAGTGCCCCGGCCAGCGCCTCAGGCGTCGACATCAGCGAACTGTGTGCCCGCCTCGCCATCGGGCTTCGACCAGTCGCGCTTCACGCCAAGCTTGAGCAGCACGGCGGAGGCCACGAAGACCGAGGAATAGGTGCCGATCACGATCCCGAAGGTCATCGCGAAAACGAAGCCGCGGATCACGTCGCCGCCCAGCACGATCAGCGCGATCAGCGCCACGAGGGTGGTGCCCGAGGTCATCAGGGTGCGGCTCATGGTCTCGTTGATCGAGACGTTGAGCACGTCCTTGAGGTCCATCACCTTGAAGCGGCGCAGGTTCTCGCGCACCCGGTCGAAGACGACGACGGTATCGTTGAGCGAATAGCCGACGATGGTGAGCAGCGCCGCGATGATCGCGAGATCGAACGGGATCTGGAACACCGCGAAAATGCCGATGGTGATGATCACGTCATGCACCAGCGCCGCCACCGCGCCCACCGCAAACTGCCATTCAAAGCGCAGCCAGATATAGACGAGCACCGCCGCCATCGCCGCGAGCACCGAGTAGATCGCAGTCATGATCAACTCGCCCGACACCTTCGGCCCCACGCTTTCGACCGAGGCGAAGCGGATCTCGGGGGCCACCGCGCGCAGGGCATCCTCGACCGCGCGGATCGTCTCGGGGCTCACCGATTCCTCCGCGCCCTGGGCCTGGATCCGCACCATGGCGACGTGCTGATCCTCGTCGAAGCTCGGATCGAAAACCTCGGAGATGGCAACATCGCCCAGCCCGAGCGGGGTGATCGCGTCGCGGTATGCCCCGACGTCGATCTCCACCTTCGCCTCGGTGCGGATCGTCGTGCCGCCGCGGAAGTCGATCCCGAAGTTCAGCCCGATGAACAGGAAGGCGAGGATCGAGCCCACGAAGAGCACCCCCGAGAACCCCAGCGTGATCGGGAGCCGGCCGAAGAAATCCCAGCTCGTATTGTCGGGAACCAGTTTCAGGCGCATGTCAGACCTCGATCGTCTTGGGGCGGCGGCGTTCGAACCAGAACACGATCATCAGCCGCGTGATGTAGATCGCCGTGAACACGCTGGTGATGATCCCGAGCGCGAGGGTCACCGCAAAGCCCTTCACCGGCCCCGAGCCCATCAGGAACAGGATCGTGGCGGTGATGAAGGTGGTGATATTGGCGTCGATGATCGCCGAGAGCGCCTTCTCGTAGCCCAGCTCGATCGCCCGCGCCGGGCCGCGGCCTGCGCGGATCTCCTCGCGGATGCGCTCGAACACCAGCACGTTGGCGTCCACCGCCATGCCGATGGTCAGCACGATCCCGGCGATACCGGGCAGCGTGAGCGTCGCCCCGATCGCCGAGAGCAACCCGAACACCAGGCCGACGTTGAGAATGAGCGCCACGTTGGCGATCAGCCCGAACCAGCCATAAGACAGCCCCATGAACAGCAGCACGCCGGCGAAGGCCACCATCGAGGCGATCCGCCCGGCCTCGATCGAATCGGCGCCGAGCTCCGGCCCGATCGTGCGCTCCTCGAGAAAGGTCATCTCCGCCGGCAACGCACCCGCGCGCAGCAGCACCGCGAGATTGGTCGATTCCTCCACCGAGAAATTGCCGGTGATGATCCCCGACCCGCCGGGGATAGCCTCGTTGATGCGCGGGGCCGAAACCACCTCGCCGTCAAGCACGATGGCGAAGGGTGCCCCGACGTTGGCGGCGGTGTAGTCGCCGAACTTGCGCGCGCCGGTGACGTTGAACTGGAAGTTCACCGCCGGCTGGCCGTTCTGGTCGAAACTCGGCTGGGCGTTGGTCAGCTCCTCACCGGTCACCACCGGGCTTTGCTCCAGCACGTAGAACACCCCCTCCTCGTCCAGCGACGGCAGAAGTTGCTGGCGCGGACCGGGCCGGGTGGACGGATCGGTGGTGCGGCTGATCACCGGCTGGAAGGTGAGCTGCGCGGTGGTGCCGATCAGGGCCTTGAGTTCGTCGGCCGAGCCAAGCCCCGGCACCTGGATCAGGATGCGCCGCTCGCCCTGGCGCTGGATCGTCGGCTCACGGGTGCCCACCTCGTCGACCCGGCGGCGGATGATCTCGAGCGATTGCTGGATCGTGCGGTCATCGGTCGCCACCTGTTCGGCCTCGGACAACTCCACGGTGATCACGTTGCCTTGCGCACTCACCTCGATGTCGTTCGCGCCCATGCCGGTGATCGTCACCACCGGCGACGCCAGTTCGCGCACCGCCTCCAGCGCCTCGGCGATCCCGGACTCGTTCTCGATCCGCACCTGCAACTGGCCGCCCGGCGCGTCGATCCGCTGGATCCCGCCAACCAGGTCGCGCTGGTCGCGCAGCGCGTCGCGCACCTCGGGCCAGAGCGCATCGATCCGGTGTTCATAGACGTCCTCGACCCGCACCTCGGCGAGCAGATGCGCGCCGCCGCGCAAATCGAGCCCGAGGTTCACCAGGCTCGACGGCATCCACGTCGGCCAGGCCGACAGATCGGCCTCGCGCTCCGGGCTCGGCCCGAATTGCTCGATCGCGGCGGCGGCATCGTTGTGCAGCTCGACGCGGGAATAGAACAGGTTCGGCAGCGCCGCGGACAGCCCCGCCAGCACCAGCAGGATGACAGCAATCCGTCTCCACAGGGGATATTGCAGCATGGGGGGCCTCGCCTCTGGCCGCGCGGGGCCTCAGCCCTCGGCGGGCTCGGTCTTCGACATCACCTGAACGACAGCCGCGCGGGTCATCCGCGCCTTCACGCCGGTGGCGATCTCCACCTCGATCTCGCCATCGTCCTTGACCTTGGTGACCTTGCCGATCAGCCCGCCCTGGGTGAGCACCTGGTCGCCACGGCGCAGCGCGTTGCGCATCGCCTCGTCCTGCTTGAGCTTTTTCTGCTGCGGGCGGATCAGGAAGAACCACATGATCCCGAACACGAGGATCATCGGGATCAGCATGGAGTTGAGCAGCCCGCCACCAGGGGCGGCGGCACCTTGGGCGAAGGCGGGTGAGACGAACATCTGGCATTCCCTTTGTCACACGGGGGGGGAGCTCCCCCCATTCGATTGGCGCGCACCCTATATGGGGGCCTTGGGGTTGGCAAGCAATCGGGCGCGGTGTTTGATGCGCGGGGTGGAGGGGCGATAATGAGTGCCGAAGAAAACAAGAAGACGTTATCCGATTGGCTCGGTCTCCAGTGGAAACCGGACTACGGCCAGAACCGCGTCTGGGGCGGCTTTCTCGGCTTTGCGATCCAACTGATCGCTGCCGCCCTCGTGCTGATCGCCCTCGGCCTGCTCGTTGCCTTTGGCGTCTCGATCTATGCGGCCATATCGGCAGGCACCGAAATCACCGGCGAAGCGATCCGCAACGTGGGCCTCGCCCTTGCCGCTGTCTTTGGTGCCCCCTTCCTTGTCTGGCGCAGCATCGTGGCCCAACGCCAAACCGATATCGCCGAACAAAGCCAGATCACAGACCGGATCAACAAGGCGGTGGAAAACCTCGGGGCGACGCGCACCCTGCGCGACGCGGATGGCAACGAAGCCCACGCCCCCAACCTCGAAGTCCGCATCGGCGCGATCTATGCGCTGGAACGCATCGCGCAGGACAGCTTGCGCGATCACGTCCAGATCATGGAAATCCTCACCGCCTATGTGCGGGAGAATGCCAAGGCCGAGGACGCGGAACAAAGCCCCAGCGCCCGCTGGTCGGCGGCTTATAAGGCAGGCGAAGGCGATGACGCTACGAAGGCGGCCCATGCCGAGGCACAAACCGGCCTTACCAAACAGGCCGCGCTCGACGAAACGAGGCGCTGGGTAAGGGCGCTGCAGGCGCCACGCACCGACATCCAGGCCGCGCTCACCGTGATTGGGCGGCGCAGCGCCGAGCAGAAGACCCGCGAGGGGGATGACACAAGGCAAAGCGCGAGTGGCTACCGGCTCGACCTGCGAAAGACCATTCTTAGGGGCGCGGACCTGTCTAACCTCGATTTCGCCAAGGCCCGGCTCGACGGGGCGCGTCTAGACAGGGCGGGCCTCTGGAACGTGCGCCTCGATGAGGCAGGTCTCACCAAAACGCATTTGGAGTGGACAGCCCTCAATCATGCGCATTTCGAAGGAGCGAATCTCACAGAGGCGCACCTGGAGGGAGCGTTTCTCTTTAGTGCCCAACTGCAAGGCGCGCACTTCTTTGAGACGCACCTCGATGAAGCTACTGAATTTCGTGCAGCCGACACAAACCTTGCGGCGCTGCGACAGGTGGACCTGACAGGAATTAACCTGACCCTCGAGCAGGTCGCCGTGATGTTCGGCGACGGCTCGGTGATCCTGCCCGAGACCATCCCCCGCCCCGTTCATTGGCCGAGCGACAACCTCGACTGGAGCGACTTCCAAGCCGAATGGACCCTCTACAAATCCGACCCCGCCACCTACCTCCCCCCGCAAGACCGCCCCGACCCCGGCACGCCCTGACACCGCAAAACCGCCCCCGCCCCTGCCATACGCCTGCCATACGTTTTGCCGACACTGTGCCGACGCCGATTTCCGGCTTTCCCCGGGCCGGGCTTTTTGCCATACCTCACCGCGCGCGAACCTGAACCAGGGGCCAGACCATGCACGATATCCGCCTGATCCGCGACAACCCGGACGCCTTCGACGCCGCCATGGCGCGGCGCGGTCTATCCGGCGTATCGGCGGAGGTTCTGGCCCTCGACGAGGCCCGCCGGGGCGCGATCACCGAAGCCGAGGCGGCGCAGGCCGAGGCCAACAAGGCGGCCAAGGAAGTCGGTGCGGCCAAGGCCCGCGGCGACGACGCCGAGTTCGAGCGGCTGCGCGCGCTGGTGGGGGACAAAAAGGCGCAAGTTCAATCTCTTAACGACGAAGCCAAGGCGAAGGACGCCGCCCTCGCCGCGCTGCTCATGGGCCTGCCCAACATCCTTGCCGACGACGTGCCCGAGGGTGCGGACGAGACCGAGAACGTCGAGATCCGCCGCTGGGGCACGCCCCGCGCCTTCGATTTCACGCCCGTGGAACACTACCAGCTTGCCGCCACCCGCGCCGGGCTCAACTTCGAGCTTGCCGCCAAGCTTTCGGGCTCCCGTTTCGCCGTGCTTTCGGGCGCCGTCGCCCGCCTCCACCGCGCGCTGGCCCAGTTCATGCTCGACACCCATGTCACCGAGAACGGCCTCACCGAAGCCATCACCCCGGTGCTGGTGCGCGAGGAAATGATGTTTGGAACCGGGCAGTTACCCAAGTTCGGCGAAGACAGTTACCAGACCCGCGAAGGCTGGTGGCTGATCCCCACCGCCGAGGTCACGCTGACCAATTTCGTCAATGGCGAGGTCGTCGAGGCGGGCGATCTGCCGATGCGCTACGTCGCCCATACCCAGTGCTTCCGCTCCGAGGCGGGCAGCGCCGGGAAAGACACCGCCGGCATGCTGCGCCAGCACCAGTTCGAAAAGGTCGAGATGGTCTCGATCACCGCCCCCGACCAGTCCGAGAACGAGCACGAGGCGATGACGCGCCGCGCCGAGGATATCCTCGAACGTCTCGGCCTGCCCTACCGCACGGTCCGGCTCTGCTCGGGCGACACCGGCTTCGGCGCGCGCCGCACCCATGATATCGAGGTCTGGCTGCCGGGGCAGAACAGCTACCGCGAGATCTCGTCGGTCTCCACCACCGGCGATTTCCAGGCCCGCCGGATGAACGCGCGTTTTCGCCCCGAACCCGGCGCGAAACCAGAGTATCTCCACACCCTGAACGGCTCCGGCCTCGCCGTCGGGCGCTGCCTGATCGCGGTGCTGGAGAACGGCCAGGAGGCCGATGGCTCGGTCACCCTGCCCGCCGCCCTCTCGCCCTGGCTCGGCGGCAAGACCCGGCTCACCGCCGAGGGCGGCCTGGCCTGATTTCGCCCCGGGCTGCGCCCGGGCCGACCCGGGGCGGGGGGCCCGCCCCCCGATCCCCCCGGAGTATTTGATCCAGGAAAAGGATGGTCCCGGTCGGCGCGATCTGGCCGGGCACGGCCGGGTTCGGTCACGCGCCGGTCAGGGCATCGAGCACCGGTGCCAGCGTCGGCGGCCGCCAGTCGGTGCGCCTCAGACGTTTGCGCGCGGCGGCGCTCACCGTCGCGGGATCGGGCGCGCCGGTCCCGGGATCTTCCGGCAACACCCGGTCGGCCAGGAACAGCCCCCAAAGGTTGGACATCGCGGGACGCTGCGCCGCGCCTTGGTCGTCGGCGCGCGCGTCGGCGCAATCGGTGAGGGCGGCCAGCCGGTCGGGGCGGAAGGCCAGCCCCTCGGCCCCGGCCCCCGCCGCGATCCATTCGGTGGCGAAGGCCGACAACTCCGGCACCCGGCCAGAGCCGCCGACGATGCCGTGGTTGCCGGGATACCACTCTTGCCGGTAACGCGCCGCCGCCCCCAGCTGCGCGCCGTTCAGCCGGGCGAGGTTCGACCACAGCGCAGGCGGAAAATGCCGCCGCCGCTCATCGACCGCCACAGCGTGGCGCGCCGCGCGAACCGAGCTTGAAAGCTCCATGTCGTGAAAGGCGTAGCGCCGGTTCAGCAGCCGGGGCAGCGCGCCGAGAAATCCCGGCAACCCAAGCGCGCCGACGGTGTCGTAGACCCCGAGATAGGCAATTTGCAGCGCCGGGTGATCGTTCATCCCGCGCGCCTCGCGCCAGTCGCGTTCCTGCCCGCTGGTGGGGGTGTCCGGCGAAAGGCTTGCGCGAAACAGCATCGAGGCTTCGCTGTTGGGGTGGGTCTCGGACCCGCGGGCGCGATACATCTCCATCGCCTCCGGGATCCGGCTGGTGGCGGTTGCCGGCGGGATTCCCGCGCTGCGGATCAGGCCCGCGAGCGAGCGCGCGGTATAGGCCCCGCGCGAAAACCCGAAGATGAATACCTCGTCGCCCGGCTCGAAGGTGAAGATCAGCGACCGGTAGGCCTCGACGATCCGGGTATCGAGGCCCCAGCCGAAGGCCCCGCCCATGATCCGGTCGGACAGCCGGGCGAGCCGCGTCACGCCCTGCCCGATGCCGACACCGGGGATGTAGAGCACCACCTGTGGCGCGCCGTCCGCGGCCACCGGCGCGACCGCCTGCGCCAGCCGCACGACATGGGTGGGCGTTGCGGCGTCAGCCCGGTTCCAGGTGCCGTCACAGAAGATCGCGATGCGTTTCACGCCCTCATGCCGCGTGCGCGGTTGCGGGCTTTCGCGCCGGGTTTTTCGGGAAAGGCACCAGTGCCTCGGCGTCTTCGTCCCAGAGCTTCAGACTGAAGGCGTGCAGCGCCTCGCGAAACCCTATCCGGCGCAGATCGTGGGTCTTTTCCAGTTCCCTATGCGCCGCGCGCAGCCGGTAGGACGGGATCGAGGCGACGAGGTGGTGGATATCGTGCTTGGTGATGTTGGCCACCGCCTCGTCGAA
Organism: Maritimibacter sp. HL-12; assembly: GCF_900177545.1. Taxonomy (GTDB): domain Bacteria; phylum Pseudomonadota; class Alphaproteobacteria; order Rhodobacterales; family Rhodobacteraceae; genus Sinisalibacter. The sequence continues at coordinate 230,093 of NZ_FXBQ01000001.1, forward strand.
CCACCAGCCGAAATCGAGACAGGAGCCGCCCTGGATCGCCGCCCGTGACGGGTCGAGTTCGGGGCGGCGATCCCACCAGGTGCCTTCGAAATTATGCTGGAGGTAGACCAGGAACACGCCGAGCATGCCGCCGATCCAGATTGCCAGCGCCACGGTGAGCACGCCCGCCCAGCCCGCGAAGGCATAGAGTGCGGCAAAATAGACGATCAGGGCGGCGTTATGAGCGAGGATTGCGCCCAGCCCCACCCTGGCGGCGTTCTTCGGCCAGCGGTAGGCGATGAAATAGGTGTAGAACGAGCCCACCGGGATCAGCACCAGCGGATGCCGGTAGAGCCGGTAGTAGAGCCGCTTCCAGAACCCCGACCGGGTCCATTCGCGGAGCGTCATGGTGTTGATCTCGGTGGTCTCGCGCGCATCGAGATCGCCGACATAGGCGTGGTGCAGGTTGTGGTTGTGGCGCATCTGACGGTAGGCGGCCATCGTGAAGGGCGACACCACGTGGCCCCAGACCTCGTTCTGCCGCCGGGTTTCGAACAGCGAAAGGTGGCCGAGGTCGTGCTGGAGCACGTAGAGCCGCACCCCGGCGAAGGCGAGCACGATCACCGCCGGCCCAGCGACCAGCCAAAGGCCCCGGTCGACCGCGATGACCGAGACGACAACGGCGGCGGCATAGACCGCGAGATTTCCCAACAGGCTGGCATAGGCCAGCCGGTTGTCCTTGTTTGCAAAGGCGCGCAGCGCCTTGCGCAGCTCGATACCAGATTCCACAGCACTCTCCATGGCCAAAGCCCGACCGACGGGCCGGGCAAGAGTCTAGCGATGGTTTGCAACAGAATAATGGTAACCGGCCCCGCCGCGCAAGCGGCTGGCGGTGATCAGGCGGCGCGCGGGCGGATCGCGGCCCGAATCGTCTCGCCCAGCGCGTGCCGGGTGCGCTCGATATCGTGCTCGATCTGCAGTTGCAGCCAGAAGTCGGCGGCAGTGGAAAAATAGCGCGCAAGACGCAGCGAAAGTTCCGAATCCACCGCCCGCTCACCGGCCGTCAAACGGGTGAGGGTCGAGACCGCCACCCCGATCTCCGCCGCGAGCGTTTCCGCCGTCAGCCCGGCGGGGGCGAGGTATTCCTCGCGCAGCACCGCGCCCGGGGTCGGGCAGAGAAACAGCGGGGCCACGTTCGGCGCGGTTTCGGGCTCGACGATCGCCTCCTCGACGGCCAATCCCGCCGCCTTCCAGGCGGTCAACCCGCCCTCCATGTGCATCACCCCTTGATGGCCTGCCTTGATCAACATCCGCCCGGCCGCAGCCGAGCGCTTGCCGATGGCACAATGCAGCACCACGGTCTTGTCGGTGAGCACCGGGAACACCTCCGCCTCGAAGCTCGAAAGCGGCAGGAGCAGCGCGCCCGCGATGTGTTCGAGATCGTATTCCTTGGTCTCGCGCACGTCGATGAGCACGATGTCGCCGTCTTCGAGCCAGCGCGATACCGTCTCGGGCGACACGGCGACGGGATCGGTTGCGGGTGTTTGGGCCATGGCTGCCTCCTGTGAACGTGCAGGCGTGATAGCGCGCGGGGCGGGAAAATGTCCGCCCGAAGGCCGGAACCGGGGCACAACGGCGGACCAGCACACTGCGCGAAACCGGAACATCGTTCCAATCCGCCGGATCTGCGTGAGGGAATCAGCCGGTTTCTCCATGAAAAACGGCGCCCCCGAAGGGACGCCGTTCTCAAATCTATCCAACTGGTCCCGTCGGACCAATGCGCCTCAGGCAGCGTCGGAGATGAACTTCACCGCATCGCCGAAGGTCTGGATGCCTTCCGCCGCATCGTCGGGGATCTCGATGCCGAATTCTTCTTCAAATGCCATGACAAGTTCGACGGTGTCGAGGCTGTCGGCGCCGAGGTCGTCGATAAACGAGGCCGATTCCGTCACCTTGTCTTCTTCCACGCCGAGGTGCTCGACAACGATTTTCTTCACGCGATCTGCGACGTCGCTCATATTAGATCCTCACAGTTTTTCAGGCACTTGGCCAAGTTTCCAGGCCCTGGGGCCACTTCGTTGCCCCGGAAAACCCGGGCGGCCCGGCGGAGCCCGGGCGTATTCTGCGCTCCCTTTAGCACAAAGTGCCCCGGGGGCAAATGCTTTGTCCGGGCGCGGCCCGAAGCCCGCCGGAACGCCTCAGAGCATCGCCATCCCGCCGTTGACGTGCAACGTCGCGCCGGTGACATAGGCCGCTTCCGGCGAGGCAAGGTAGAGCACCGCGGCGGCGATTTCCTCGGGGCTGCCCATGCGCGCGGCCGGGATCTGGGCGTTGATCTTGGCCTTCTGGTCGTCGCTGAGCTTGTCGGTCATCGCCGTGGCGATGAAACCGGGGGCGACGCAGTTGGCGGTGATCCCGCGCGAGGCGACCTCGTAGGCGATCGACTTGGTCATCCCCACCATGCCGGCCTTGGAGGCGGCGTAGTTGGCCTGGCCGGGGTTGCCGGTGGCACCGACGATCGAGGAGATATTCACGATCCTCCCCCAGCGCGCCTTCATCATGCCGCGGATCGCGCCCCGGCAGAGCCGCATCGTGGCGGTGAGGTTGACGTCGAGCACCGATTGCCAGTCGTCATCCGACATCCGCATGAACACCTGGTCACGGGTGATCCCGGCGTTGTTGACGAGGATATCGAGCCCGCCCATCGCCTCGGTCGCCACTTTCGGCAGGGCATCGACCTCGGCCGGGTCGGAGAGGTTGCAGGGCAGCACGTAGGCACGGCCGCCAAGCTCGGCGGCCAGGGCTTCCAGCGGCTCGACGCGGGTGCCCGAAAGCCCCACGGTCGCGCCCGCGCCGTGCAGCGCCGTGGCGATCGCCCCGCCGATGCCACCCGAGGCACCGGTAATGAGCGCGGTTTTTCCTGTCAGATCGAACATGTGATCTCCTTTGTCCATTTCGCGAAGCCGCCCGGCGCGGGGCGGCAGTTCGGCGGCGCGGCGCCGTGGCCCCGAAGTCAACCGTTCAGCGCCTCGACGGCCGCCGCAACCTCCTCGGGCGTGCCGATATTGCGCACGCCGATCTCGCGGTCGATCCGCCGGATCATCCCCGAAAGCGCCTTCCCTGCGCCGATTTCCCAGGCTTCGGTGACGCCCTGCGCGCTCATCCACAGCACGCTCTCGCGCCAGCGCACCGAGCCGGTGACCTGGTCGACGAGCAGCGCGCGGATGGTGTCGGGGTCGGTGACCGCTTCCGCCCGCACGTTGGCCACCAGCGGCACCTTGGGCGCGACGATCCGCACCCCGGCCAGCGCCTCGGCCATCGCCTCCGCGGCGGGCTGCATCAGCGCGCAATGAAACGGGGCCGAGACCGGCAGCAGCACGGCGCGCTTGGCCCCGCGCCCCTTGGCCAGATCCACCGCGCGCTCCACCGCCGCCTTGTGACCCGAGACCACCACCTGACCGGGGTCGTTGTCGTTCGCGGCCTGGCAAACCTCGCCTTGAGCGGCCTCCTCGGCGATCTGCCGGGCGGTCTCGAAATCGAGCCCGAGCAGCGCGGCCATCGCGCCGACGCCCACCGGCACCGCCTTCTGCATCGCCAGCCCGCGCGTGCGCAACAGCCGGGCGGTGTCGGAAATCGTGAGCGCCCCGGCGGCGGCAAGGGCGGAGTATTCCCCGAGCGAATGCCCGGCAACAAAGCTGGCCGCCTCGACCGTCACCCCTTCGGCCTCAAGTGCGCGCACCGCCGCCAGCGAGGTGGCCATCAGCGCGGGTTGCGCATTCTCGGTGAGGGTCAGCGCCTCCTGCTCGCCGTCCCAGATCAGCGCGGAAAGCTTCTCGCCCAGCGCTTCGTCGACCTCATCGAACACCGCGCGGGCCTCGGCCCAGTTTTCGGCCAGTGCCCGGCCCATGCCGATCACCTGTGCCCCCTGCCCCGGAAATACGAATGCGCGGCCCATGCCCTCTCCCTCGGTCTGCTTCGGCGACGGGGATAGCGCGGCACGGACAAAAAGGAAAGTATGCCCGCGAACCGCTCAGGCGGCGACGAACCCATGCCGGGAAAGCTGTTGGCCGATGGTCTTGCGCGGGCGGCCGGCAAGATCGCCGGTCAGACGCAGGCGCAGGGGTTCGAGCCCTGCCTCTGTCCCGCGCGCCACCTCGATCGCACCGCTCTCGCCCGGCATCCGCAGAAACAGCCGGGTGGGTTGGCTGCGATCCTTGGCCCGCAACAGGTAGACCGAGGCGACCTTGTCGAACTTCACCAGGCTCGAAAGCCGAAAGCCGCCGCGCAGATCGCGGTGGCCGATCCGCACCTCGCCGCGCAGCGTGTCGATCTGGAATTCGAGGTGGCGCGGTGGCCGCGCGGTCCAGACCAGCGCCCCGCCGATCACGGTGAACATCACCATCGCCGCCAGTTTCATCGTGAACAGATCGGGGCTGTGCACGCTGTCGGGCAGAATCCACAAGCCAAGCGCCACCATCAGCAGGATCGCGCCCAGAAAGCGCCCCATGGCCAGCCACATCAACCGGAGCCCGCCTTCCGCGTCCTGATCGCGGATCGTGTAGCCCCAATGGGTCTCGTCGAGCACCGGGCCGGGTTCGGCCGCGGAATTCGAGGGGCGTCGGTCGTGGCTGAAATCTCCGGTCAAAAAGGTCATGCCGACCCCCTTTCTCTGTCCATCCACCTCAAGTTGTTTCGCCCAAAACGGGCAGCAATGCGGCACTTGCCTGAAATTTTCGCGAATTCCTCCGGTCGGGGTCGCCGCCCTTGCATCGTGGGGCGCAGGGTGTATAAGGCCCCGTCCTTCCGCAAGACGATGAACCGCGACGCCTCTCGTGGGTGGGCGCGGAAGGATCCGCCCGCCCTTTGAAGCGCGCCTGAACAGAACTGGAGAAAGCATGGCGCTCTACGAGCATGTCATGATTGCGCGTCAGGATCTTTCCAACGCGCAGGCCGAGGGCCTTGTCGAACATTTCAGCACCGTGCTCAAGGACAACGGCGGCACCGTCGTCGATGCCGAGTACTGGGGCGTCAAGACGATGGCCTACAAGATCAACAAGAACCGCAAGGGCCACTATGCCTTCCTGAAAACCGACGCGCCCTCCGCCGCGGTGCAGGAAATGGAACGCCTGATGCGGCTGCACGACGACGTCATGCGCGTGCTCACCATCAAGGTCGACGGCCACGAGGAAGGTCCCTCGGTGCAGATGCAGAAACGCGACGAACGTGGTGATCGCGGCGACCGCGGGGATCGCGGTGACCGTGGCGAACGCCGCGAACGTCGCGACCGCTGAGAGAAGGAAAGCAACTCATGGCTACGAAACCGTTTTTCCGCCGTCGCAAGGTCTGCCCGTTCTCCGGCGACAACGCGCCCAAGATCGATTACAAGGACACCCGGCTCCTGCAGCGCTACATTTCCGAGCGCGGCAAGATCGTGCCGTCCCGCATCACCGCCGTATCGGCCAAGAAGCAACGTGAGCTCTCCCGCGCCATCAAGCGCGCGCGTTTCCTCGCGCTTCTGCCCTACGCCGTGAAGTAAGGAGAGACATCATGCAAGTCATCCTGCTCGAACGTGTGGCCAAGCTCGGCCAGATGGGCGACGTCGTCGACGTCAAGTCCGGCTACGCCCGCAACTACCTCTTGCCGCAGGGCAAGGCGCTCACCGCCTCGAAGGCCAACATCGACCAGTTCGAGGTCCAGAAGGCGCAACTCGAGGCCAACAACCTCGAATCCAAGAAGGAAGCCGACGCGCTCGCCGCAAAACTCGGCGGCCAGCAGTTCGTCGTGATTCGCTCGGCGTCGGACGGCGGCAACCTCTACGGCTCGGTCACCACCCGCGACGCCGCGATGGTGGCCACCGAGGAGGGCTTCACGCTCGACCGCAAACAGGTGCTGATCCGCCAGCCGATCAAGAGCCTTGGTCTGCACGAGGTCGAGGTGCACCTGCACCCCGAGGTGATGGTCACCATCGAGCTCAACGTCGCCCGCTCGCCGGAAGAGGCCGAGCTTCAGGCCTCGGGCAAGTCGATCCAGGAACTCGCGGCCGAGGAAGAGGCCGCGGCCGATTTCGAGATCGCCGAGCTGTTCGACGATATCGGCGCGGCCACTTCGGAAGACGAGGATCTCGCCGAAGCGATCGAAGAGGACGAGGCGAAGGACGCGTAATCTTCACTTCAGCCAGTTACCAAGCGCCGCGCGAGCCCCCTCGCGCGGCGTTTTTCGTGGCGACTTGCCCGATCGGGGTTTCACCGCCTACCTTCGGCCCGGGAGGGCGCGCGCATGACCAGCATCACAGAGGATTTCGACCTGAACCGGATCGGCCCGGATTTCATCGCCGATCCCTATCCCACCCTGCACCGGCTGCGCGCGGCGCACCCGGTGCACCGCAACGCCGATGGCTCGGTCTTCCTCACCCGCTTCGCCGACGTGCTCAAGGTCTACCAGTCGCGCGACATGCTGTCGGACAAGACCACCGAGTTCGCCGCCAAGTTCGGCGATTGCCCGCTGCACCGGCACCATACCACCAGCCTCGTGTTCAACGACCCGCCCTATCACAGCACCGTGCGCAAGCTGCTCGCCGCCGCCTTCACCCCGCGCAAGCTCGCCGAGTTCGAGCCGCTGATCGACGACATCGTCGACCGGCTCATCGACCGCGTCGCCGAGATGGGTGATTTCGACATGATCGAGGATTTCGCCAAGGTGCTGCCGACAGAGATCATCGCCTTCATGCTCGGCGTACCGGGCCAGATCCGCCCGAAGCTGCGCGGCTACTCCGTCGCCATTCTCGGCGCGCTCGACCCGGTGGTGCCGCCCGAGAGGCTCGCCGCGGGCAATGCCGCGGTGACCGAGTTCGCCGAGATCCTCGACGACCTGATCACCCATCGCCGCGCCAACCCCGACGGTGCCGCGCAGGGCGAGGTGCTGGAGGCCCTCATCTTCGGCGAACACGAGGGCCGCCGTCTGAGCCAGGAAGAGCTGATCCAGAACTGCATCTTCCTGCTCAACGCCGGGCACGAGACCACCACCAGCCTCGTCGGCAACGCCGTCGGCACGCTGCTCGACCACCCCGACCAGCACCGCCGCCTGCAGGACGATCCCGGCCTCATCACCTCCGCCGTCGAGGAGTTCCTTCGGGTCGAAAGCCCGCTCCAGATCGGCAACCGGCGCGCCGGGGCCGAGATCGAGCTGGAGGACTGCACCCTGCCGAAAGGCACCTACATCCACACCTCGATCGCCGCCGCCAACCGCGATCCGGCGATCTTCCCCGATCCCGACCGGGTCGACATCGCGCGCAAACCCAACCGCCAGATCGCCTTCATCACCGGCCCGCATGTCTGCCTCGGCGCCACGCTGGCCCGGATCGAGGGCCGGATCGCCATCGGCAAGCTGGTCGACCGGTTCCCGAACCTCGCCCCGGCCGGCGCGCGCACCCGTCTCGGCCTCGCGAGGTTCCGCGGTTTCACCGGCTTTCCCGTCACCACCCGATAGGCGGCGGAACGCCGAGCCGAAACCCCCGGGCTGGCCCGCCGCGCGGTTTTCGCGCAGGCTTGGCCGAACAGATCGAAGAGACCGGAGCCGCCCATGCCGCAGATCACGCGTCGCGCCACCCTCGGCCTCGGCCTTGCCTTCAGCCTCGGGGCCTGCGCGCGCGGTCCTTTCACCGCTGCCAGCAAATCCACCGCCGGGGCCGAGCCTGCGCTCTACCCGAACGAAACCCCCGCTCTGCGCCGCCTGATCAACAAGTGGGCCGATCACTACGAAGTGCCGCGCGATCTCGTCCATGCCCAGATCGTGCGCGAAAGCACCCACCGCCCCGGCGCACGCAACGGCCCCTACTGGGGGCTGATGCAGATCCTGCCGCAAACCGCGCGCACCATGGGCCACCGCGGCCCGCCGCAGGAGTTGCTCGACCCCGACGTGAACCTTGAATTCGCGGTCAAATACCTGCGCGGTGCCTGGATCGTGTCCGGTGGCGACAAGGCCGCGGCGATGAAATGGTATGCCCGCGGCTATTACTACGAGGCCAAGCGGCTGGGGCTGCTGGAAGAAACCGGCCTCAGAACCTGATCACCCCGCCGGTCTTCTTGGGTCCAAAAATACCTTGGGGGGATCCGGGGTGGCAAAGCCCCCCGGGGGCCTGCGTGGCCTGAACGCAATCAAAACTGCGCGCCGAAGGCGCTCCGTTCGCAAACACCGCCGCTGACCGCGCAAAAAAGGGCCGCCCCGCAGGACGGCCCCGAATTCTGTCGCGCGATACGCGGCAATCACTCCTCGTCGAGCGCCTCGACGGCCTTTTCGAGGTCTTCCTTCGACACTTCCTTCTCGGTCACCGTCGCCTGTTCGAAGATGTGATCAACCACCTTGTCTTCGAAGATCGGTGCCTGGATCTGCTGGCGCATTTGGGCGTTCTGGTTGACGAAATCAAAGAAGGCACGCTCCTGACCGGGATACTGACGGGCCTGGTTCATCACCGCTTGCGTCATCTCCGCGTCGGTCACCTCGACCTCGGCCTTGCGGCCAATCTCCGCCAGCAACAGGCCCAGCTTCACCCGGCGCTCGGCCAGCTTGGTGTGTTCCTCGGTGACCTCGGCCTCGCCGTGATCGTGGCCCTGCACCTCCGGGTGCTCCTCGTGCCAGAGCTGGTGGGCGATCTGCTTGGCCTCGGCCTCGACCAGCGACGGCGGCAGATCGAAGCTGGCGATCTCGTCGAGCTTGTCGAGCAGCCCACGCTTCATCACCGCGCGCGCAGCCCCGGTGTATTCCGCTTCCAGCCGCTCGGCGACCTGCGCCTTGAGCGCGGCCAGATCGTCGGCACCGTAGCGCTTGGCCAGATCGTCGTCGATCTCGGCAGCTTTCGGGGCTTTCACGGCCTTGATCGTGCAGGAAAACACCGCTTCCCTCCCGGCCAGTTCGGCAGCGCCGTAGTCGGTCGGGAAACTCACCGTCACATCCTTTTCCTCACCCGCCTTCACGCCGACGAGCTGCTCCTCGAAGCCGGGGATGAACTGGCCCGAGCCGAGCACCAGCGGGAAATCTTCCGCAGACCCGCCGTCAAAGGCCTCGCCGTCGATGCGACCGACGAAATCGAACACCACCTGGTCGCCGTCCTTGGCCTTGGTGCCCTTCTTGCGGTCTTCGAAGTTCTGCGCGTTTTCCGCGAGCGAGGTCAGCGCCTCGTCGATCTCGGCGTCACCGGCCTTGACCACCATCCTGTCGAGGGTCACGCCGGAGAGGTCGAGCTCGGGGATCTCGGGCAGCTTCTCGTAGGACAACTCGATGTGAACGTCCTCGCCCTCTTGCCAGTCCTCGTTGGTCATCTTGACCTCGGGCTGCATCGCCGGACGGTCGCCCGACGCCTCGAAATGGGCATTCATCGCGCCGTCGATCGTCTCTTGCAGGGCCTCGCCCAGCAGGCGTTGGCCGAACTGCTTCTTCAGCAGCGGCAGCGGCACCTTGCCCTTGCGAAAGCCCTTCATCTCGATCTCGGGACGGGCCTCCTCAAGCTTCTCGTGCACTTTGCCTTCCAGCTCCTGGGCGGTGATGATGAGCTGGTAGCCGCGCTTCAGGCCATCGTTCAGAGTCTCGGTGACAGACATCGTTTGGTCCTTCATCTCGTCGGGCGCGGCGCCCCTGCGACGCGCGTGAAAATTCACGCCCTTCTATGGGCCACGGTCGCGCGTGGCAAGGGGTGCAAGGGGTGAATCGAGCCGCACGGCCACAAAGCGGGGCGGTTCTTGCCGGGTGTCGGCCGAGTGCCTGCCTCAAGGGCGGCTTTCGATCCCGTCCGGGCCAAGGTCGCAGGCCTCGGCGGCCCCCGTCACCTGCTCGAAGTTCGCCGTCAGATCGAACGAGGCCCATCGGACAAACCGCCCACGGGCTGTCGTCAAGGGAGGGCCGGTCGACCCGGCCATCGCCGTTGCTGTCCCGGCCCAACCCCCATTTGGCAGTCGGCGCTGCCGCTGGAAGGTCGGGGCACCCTCTCGGCGGATTTGCTTTCGCAAATCGCCTGTCGGGGCACAGATTTTGCCCTTGGCAAAACCGGGCTTGGTGCGGGTGAAGGGACTCGAACCCCCACGCCTTGCGGCGCCAGAACCTAAATCTGGTGCGTCTACCAGTTCCGCCACACCCGCACGCGGCGCGGTTTAGCACCCGTCCGGCGCGCGCGCGAGGGGGATTGTGGGGTCCACCGGGCAAAACCCGGCAAAAAACGGATGCGGTTAACGGTTTTTTGGGCTAGCCTGTGAGAAAAAAGAAAACAGGCACATTGAGCAGGTATCCCATGTCCCAGGCTTCTTCCGGGCAGGCGCGGTCATTCCGCGTTGCAATACCGTCTTGCCGTTCGGGCCTCGCCCCCGGCACCGGCGTTCTGACCACCGATGGCGAATTGCCGGTCGAGTTCCTCGAACCCGGCGACAAGGTCGTCACCTATGACCGGGGCGCGATCCCGCTTGCCCGGATCGTCACCCGGATCGTGCCGCGCGCGGAGGTGGTGCGGGTGCGCCCCTCGGTGCTCGATCCGATCGGCGCCGGGCGCGATTTCCTGATCTCGGCGCACACCCGGCTCCTGCTGCGCGATTGGCGCGCCCCGGCGTTGTTCGGCAAGCCCAGCGCGCTGGTGGAATTTGCCCGCCTTGCCGATGGTGCGCATATCGCCCGGCTCGGCGGCGAGGGCACGCTGCGACTGTTCCAGTTGCATTTCGACGATTGCCAGCACCTCGTCCAGATCGCCGGCGGCCGATACCGGGTGGTGAGTGCCCGGATGCCCGCGCGCGCCCGCGCCTGAGCGGCCCGGTCAGAGCGGCAGCGCGGTGCTGAACTTGATCTCCTCCATCGAGAGCAAGGCGGTGACGTTGAAGATCTTCACCTCCGAGATCAGCGCCTGGTAGAAGGCATCATAGGCGCGGGCGTTCTTGACCCGGACTTTCAGGATATAGTCGATCTCGCCCGCCAGCCGGTGCGCTTCCATCACCTCGGGCCGCGCCTTGAGCGCGCGCAGGAAGGCGGCCTGCCACTCCGCCTCGTGCTCGGAGGTGCGTACCAGAACGAAGAAACAGGCATCGAACCCGAGCTTCTCGGCGTCCACGATCACCGTTTGCGGGCCGATCACGCCCGCCTCGCGCATCTTGCGAATCCGGTTCCAGACCGGGGTTTTCGACGAGCCGACTTTCTCGGCAATGGCGTCGAGCGACTGGCTGGCATCGACCTGCAGCTCGGCGAGGATTTTTCGGTCGATCGTGTCGAGGCGCGGTTCCATCCTTCATGTCTCCCTTTCGGTGGAGCATTGGTTCTACCCAACCGCCAATGGCGAAACAACGTCCTTTTTCGCTGCGGATACTGGTGCAATACAGGGACATTGTTCTATTTTTTTGGTCGAAGCAAGATACCAAGCGAACCGGAGACAGACCCATGGCCAAAGGATTTCGCCCCGGCCTCGTCAGCGCCAACGACCTGATCACCGGCGCGGTGATCTACCTCGCGTCCGACGATTCCTGGGTGGCACGGCCCGAAGATGCCGACCTGATCACCGACGAGGCCCGGGCCGCAACCCGGCTGGCGCACATCGAGGCCCAACCCGGCCGCGCCGTCGGGGCCTATATCGCACCGGCCGAGCCGGGCGCATCCGGCCCCCGGCCCGCCCATATCCGCGAACACTTCCGCGCCAGCGGCCCCTCGGCACCGGCGCGGGCAAGCTGGGGGGAAAACCATGCTTGACGGTCACGACTACCTCACCCGCCGGGTCGAGGAATTTCGCACACAGGTGGCGCGCCGGATCGACGGATCGCTGACCGAGGAGGAGTTTCGCCCGCTCAGGCTGATGAACGGGCTCTACCTCCAGCTTCACGCCTACATGCTGCGGGTCGCCCTGCCCTATGGCAGCCTGCGCCCCGACCAGTTACGCGCGCTGGCCGAGATTTCCGAGCGCTGGGACAGGGGCTACGGCCATTTCACCACCCGCCAGAACATCCAGTTCAACTGGCCCCGGCTGGTCGACGTGCCCGACATGCTGGCGCGGCTCGCAGAGGTTGGATTGCACGCGATCCAGACCTCGGGCAACACCATCCGCAACGTCACCGCCGACCCCTTCGCCGGAGCAGGCGCGGGCGAGGTCGCCGATCCGCGCCCGGTGGCCGAGCTGATCCGGCTGTGGTCGACCGATCACCCCGAGTTCCAGTTCCTGCCACGCAAGTTCAAGATCGCGGTCACCGGCGCGCCGGAAGACCGCGCGATCACCGCCGCCAACGATATCGGCGTCCGGATCGTCGAGAAAGACGGCGAACGCGGCTACCGGGTTCTCGCCGGCGGCGGGCTCGGGCGCACCCCTTTTGTCGGGCAAGTGCTGCGCGACTTCCTGCCCGAAGCCGATCTGCTGCCCTATCTCGAAGCCGTGCTCGGCAGCTACAACCTCGCCGGCCGGCGCGACAACAAGTACAAGGCGCGGATCAAGATCACCCTGCAGGAACAAGGCCTCGCGGCATTCACCGCCGAGGTCGAACGCCGGTTCGCGGCGCTGCGGCCGAGCTTTTCCGGAGCCGACCGGCAGGTGCTCGCCGAACTGCGCACCCGCTTCGCGGCACCCGGCTTCGCCGCGCGCAGCACCGCGACCTTCGATGAGGCCCGCACCGCCGATCCGGTGTTTCGGGCCTGGGCCGACATCAACCTGCGCGCCCACCAGCGCGCCGACCACGCGATCGCGATCATCTCGCTGAAACCCGTGGGCGGCGTGCCGGGCGACGCCAGCGCCGCGCAGATGCGCGTGGTGGCCGATCTGGCCGAACGGTTCGGCCATGGCGATATCCGCGCCGGTCTCGATCAGAACCTGATCCTGCCGCATGTCCACCGCGCCGATCTGCCCGCGCTGCACGCCGGCTTGCGCGAAGCCGGGCTGGCCACCGCCAATGCCGGGCTGGGCACCGACATCGTCGCCTGCCCCGGTCTCGATTACTGCTCGCTCGCCACTGCCCGCTCGATCCCGGTTGCGCAGGAGATCGCCCGGCGGATCGAAGACATCGCGGCCGAAACCGGACCGCTCAACATCCGGATTTCCGGCTGCATCAACGCCTGCGGCCACCACCATCTTGGCGATATCGGCATTCTCGGGCTCGAGAAGGCCGGGGCCGAGAGCTACCAGGTCACGCTCGGCGGACGGCCGGGCACCGACATGGCGATTGGCCGCCGCACCGGGCCCGGCTTCGGGGCCGACGAGATCGTGCCCGCGATCGACCGTGCAGTGCGCGCCAGCCTTGCCCTGCGCCTGCCCGGCGAAACCTTTGCCGAGACGCTTGCGCGGACCGGGCCGGACCCCTTCGTTGCCGCGCTCTACGAGGAGACATCAGATGCCGTTTGAAGCCCCTGCCCGCAGCGCCGCCGAGACCACGGCGGACGAGATCAACGCCCGTTTCGGGCCAAAAGACGCCTGCGGCGTGATCGCCCATGCCCTGACCCATCACGGCAGGATCGCGCTGGTCTCGTCCTTCGGGGCGGAATCGGTGGTGCTTCTGCACATGGCCGCCAGCATCGACCGGGCGGTGCCGGTGTTGTTCGTCAACACCGGGATGCTGATGGCTGAAACCCCGGCCTACCAGGCCCGGGTGGCCGAGCGGCTCGGGCTTTCCAACCTGCAGGTCGTCAAACCCGATCCGGTGGCGCTGCTCACCCGCGACACCGACGGGCTCCTGCACCTCGCCGATACCGACGGCTGCTGCGCCCTGCGCAAGACCGAGCCGTTGGCCCGCGCGCTCGCCCCGTTCGACGGCTGGATCACCGGGCGCAAGCGAATCCACGGCGGCCAGCGCGTGGCGCTCGACCTGGCCGAGACCGATGGCGCGCGGCTCAAGCTCAACCCGCTGGCGCACTGGTCGTCGCGCGAGATCGCCACCTACATGGCGGCGCATGACCTGCCCCGGCATCCGCTGGAGGCCAAGGGCTTCACCTCGATCGGCTGTGCGCCCTGCACCTCGCCCGCGCGGCCGGGCGAAAGCCCGCGCGCAGGCCGCTGGCGCGGTGCCGACAAGACCGAATGCGGGATACATTTCATAAACGGAAAGGCAGTGCGGACATGAGCATCATCGTCACCGACCGCGGCTTCGGCCCGGACGACTGGACCGGCGGCTTCCAGACCCTGGAGGGCGCGCTCGCCGGGGCAGGCTGCGCCGGTTGCGCGCTCGACCTCGACCCGGTGCACGAGATCGCCGAACACCGCGAATTGCTGCTGTCCGCCCCGATGATCCGCATCGCCTTTGCCAGCTTCGCCGACGGACGCGGCTTCACCGTGGCCCGCTCGCTCCGGCTGGCCGGCTTTGCCGGTCGGCTGCGGGCCGGGCCGGGCCTGATCAGCGATCAATACGCGATGGCGCGCCGCGCCGGGTTCGACGAGGTCGAGATCACCGACGCCCTCGCCCGGCGGCAGCCCGAAGCGCAGTGGCTGTTTCGCGCGGACTGGCGCAACTATGACCATCAGTCGCGGTTGCGTGGCTAGACCTCAATCCCGCATTTCATATATAGGAAATCCGGAAACGGCGGGGCCATTCGGCCCCGCCACCCTTATGGATGTGAAACCCGTGACCGAGATCAAGACCAAGCCCGTGCCCACCCTGCCCGATGCCCAGACCGTGACGGAGGTCGAACACTACACCGACCGGCTGTTCCGTTTTCGCTGTTCGCGGCCGCAGTCGCTGCGGTTTCGGTCCGGCGAATTCGTGATGATCGGACTGATGGGAGACAACGGCAAACCGCTCCTGCGGGCCTACTCGATCGCCTCGCCGTCATGGGACGAGGAACTGGAATTCTACTCGATCAAGGTGCCGGACGGCCCGCTCACCTCGAAGCTCCAGCACATCAAGGCGGGCGACGAGATCATCCTGCGGCCCAAGCCGGTGGGCACGCTGGTGCTCGACGCGCTCCTGCCCGGCAAGCGGCTGTGGTTCTTCGCCACCGGCACCGGCATTGCCCCCTTCGCCTCGCTGATGCGCGATCCCGACACCTTTGAGCGCTACGAAGAGGTGATCATGATGCACACCTGCCGCGACGTGGCCGAGCTGGAATATGGCCGCCACCTCGTCGAAAGTCTGCCCGACGACCCGCTGATCGGTGAATTCATCGGCGACAAGCTGAAGTATTACCCGACCACCACGCGCGAAGCCTTCCCGCGCCAGGGCCGGATCACCGATAACCTCGCCTCCGGCAAGGTCTTCGCCGATCTCGGCCTCGGCATCGACAAGCTCGATCCGGCCACCGACCGCGGCATGATCTGCGGCTCGCTCGCCTTCAACCTCGACATGAAGGAAATCCTTGAAGGTTGGGGCCTGAACGAGGGCGCGAACTCCGAGCCAGCCGAATACGTGGTCGAGAAGGCTTTCGTCGACTGACCTTGGCGGGCCGGGGCGATCCCCGCCCTGCTCCGCTGCCCAAAAAGACAAACCCCCGCCAAGGCGGGGGTTTTTTCTTGCCGACAGGCTCGAAAGTGATCAGCGCGAGATCGGACCGATCATCATGATCATCTGGCGGCCTTCCATCTTCGGCATGTTCTCGACCTTGCCGAGTTCCTTGATGTCTTCAGCCACGCGCTCAAGCAACTCGCGCCCGAGGTTCTGGTGCGCCATCTCGCGGCCGCGAAACCGCAAGGTGATCTTCACCTTGTCGCCGTTCTCGAGAAACCGCACGACGTTGCGCATCTTGACGTCGTAGTCATGAATGTCGGTGTTCGGACGGAACTTGACCTCCTTGACCTCGATCGTCTTCTGGTTCTTGCGCGCCTCGGCCTCGCGTTTCTGGGTTTCATACTTGAACTTGCCAAAATCCATGATCTTGCAGACTGGCGGCGTCGCGTTCGGTGAAATCTCTACAAGATCAAGCCCTGCCTGATCGGCCAGTTCCCGACCGTGCTCGGGCGTGACGACGCCGAGGTTTTCGCCCTCGGCTCCGATCAACCGGATCTCCGGGCAGCGGATGCGTTCATTGACGCGGGGGCCTGTGTCGCGCGTCGGCGGGGCATTATGGGGTCTGCGGGCTATGGTCGCGTTCCTTCTTCGGTTTCGCAAGGCTTCGGCTGCGGAACGTAAAGCGCCGCCCCGCCCCTTTCAAGCCGATTTCTGCCGGGGAGAAGGGACTTGGCCAACTCCCCTTGTGCTTTGCCCGCAACCGGACCACCTGAATAGGGCAGTAACGCGGGCTTGAGACAAGCCCGGACATGAAAGGACGCCAAGATGAACAAGATGTGGATAACGATCATTCTGCTGATCGCCGTCGGCATCGGCGGTTACGCCTGGTGGTCCACGCAGGACGCCAAGCTGGGCGACGATACGACCACGCTGGAATCGCCTGAGGCTGCCGAACCCGACAACGCACCCGCCACGGATACAATGCCAGAGCCCGAAGCCGAGCCCGCACCCGCCGAAGACAGCGGTCTGCTTGACGGTGCCTCCGACGCGATGGACAGCGCCACCGACGCCGTGACCGACACTGCCGAAGACACGGCCGAGGCCGCGGACGAAGCCATCGACGAGGCTGGCGACGCGGTCGGCGACGCGGCAGATACCGCGGCCGACACCGCCAACGAAGCGGCCGAAGCCGCTGGCGAGGCCGTGGACGACGCCATCGAAGAGGTCGGCGAGGCAGAAGAGACCGCGACCGACACCGCCGACGACGCGGCTGAAACCACTGGCGAGGCCGTGGACGATGCGATGGACACCGCGGACGATACGGCGACCGACACGATGGATGCCGCCGAAGAGGCCGCAGACGAGGCCGCAGACAGTGCCGCGGACGCCACCACCGAGATGGCTTCCGAGGCCGACGATGCGGCAACCCCGATCGAGGATCTGCTGACGGTGGAAAACTTCGATGCCGAGGAACTCGCCGCGAGGATTGACGACAGCGCGTTGAGCGACGAGCAGAAAACTCTTTTGACATCGGCCGTCGAGAACGCGGGCGACAGCCCGGAAGAAATCGAGGCCGTGATCGAACAGGTCCGGCGGGCGATGGGCCTCTGACCGCGAACCGCACGCGCCCCGGCGATCCCGGGGCGCGTTGCACCTGCCATGGCGCAAGGCTAGTCTCGCCCCGACAAGGGGAGTGACGATGCGCCTGTTAACCATGATAGCCCCGGCCGGCAGCTTCCTTGCCGCCACCTTCGCCACCACGCTTCTGGCGCAGGGCGTCGCCTCGGGCGATGACCCGCAAGAGCTGGTCCGCGCCTGCGACAGCGCCACGGGTCGCTCCGGCGGCACCGAACGCGCGGCCAACGACCCAAGCGAGGCGATCGTCATCTGCACCGAGGCCCGCGCGGCCTTTCCCGAAGATGGGCGCATCGCCAATGACCTCGCCCACGCGCTGTGGGCGGGGGGCGAGGTGGTCGCCGCGCGCGAGGCGTTTCTCGCCGCACAGGCTCTCGGCCATCCCCGCGCCGGGCTCGGGCTTGCCCTGCTCTACCGCGAGGACAACGCCCTGCCCTTCGGCCCCGCCGACGCCATTGCACCGCTGGAAGACGCCGCCCGTGCCGGCGTGGCGGATGCGGCTTACGAACTGGGAAGGGCGCATGCGGCCGGGCTTGGCGTCGAAGCCGACGCCGTGCGGGCGCTGCAATGGTATCGCCGCGCCGCGGTGCAGGGCTTGCCGCAAGCGCAATTCGAGCTGGGCTGGGCCGCCGAAACCGGCCTTGGCATGGACGCCGACCCCGCGGTCGCCGCGGGCTGGTATCACGAGGCCGCCGAGGCGGGCAACCTGATGGCGATGAACAACCTCGGCTGGCTCCATGCCCAGGGCGAAGGTGTGGCGCGCGACCCGGCCCGCGCCGTGGCGCTCTACCGCGCCGCCGCCGAGGGCGGCGAACCGGTGGCGATGGGCAACCTCGCCTGGATGCTGGAAAACGGCATCGGCACGGCACAGGACACCGGAGAAGCGGCCCGGTGGTATCTCGACGCGGCGAACGCGGGCGAGGCGCAGGCGATGCTTGCGCTCGGCAACCTGCACCTTTTGGGCCAGGGCGTGGCGCGCGATGCGGTCAGCGCGCTGCGATGGTTCCACAGGGCCCGCATGGCAGGCCGCGCCGAGGCGCTGTCCTACATCGGCGAAGTCTATGAGAAATCGCAGGCAAAACACGACCCGGAGCGTGCCGCGGCCTTCTACCTGCGCGCGCTCAAGGCAGGCGATGGCTGGCCCACGAGCCGGATGGCCGCAAGCTGGGAGGCCGAGACCGCCCGCGCGCTGCAGCGGCTGTTGCAGGCGGCAGGCACCTATGACGGGCCGATCGACGGCGTGATCGGCGGCGGCTCACGCGCCGCGATGCGCGCGGTGATGGCGGCGCAGGACGACTGAGCCCGGCCTATTCGCTCCAGCCGTGCACGTGCACGTCACGGCCCGAGTGGCGCTTCATGATCTCGGTGGCGAGCTTTTCCTTCTGCGCGTCCACCGTGCGCACCCAGATCAGGATGCCGCCGTTCTCGATCTGCTGGCGGTAGTAGTCGCGATGCCCCTTGTCGGCCCGACGCGCCAGCAGCGTGCCGATCACCGCGCCCGGGGCTCCGCCGATCGCGGCGACGCCGACCGAGGCGGCCAGCGTCGAGGCTGGCCCGAGCAGCGCCATCATCGCGATCCAGGAGCCGAGGAACAGGAAGCCCCCCACGATCGCGCCTTCCATCTCGCCCATCGCCTCTTCCGAGACAAAGGCGGCCCGCGGCGCGTCGGGGTTGTCTTCGAGATCCTTCGACTGCCAGAAGGCCGACCCGAGCTTCTCGCGCACGGCCTCTTCGCTGCCCAGAACGGATATGTCATAGCGGCTGAAGCCTGCGATCATCAGGTCATACATCGCCGCCTGCATGGATTTGAAATCGTCGAACACGCCCACGGCCTCGGGAATGTCGATATAGGTTGTGCCACGGTCTGTCATCGTCATTCCTCCACGGATGAAACGCCGCTATCATACACCAAAATGCGACGCTGCGCCTTGACATGACCCAAGTGCAAAGGCCCCGGACCTGCGCCCGGGGCCTGATGTTTGCGCATCGTGCAGGGAATGCGGCTCAGCCGGCGGCCTGCACCGCTCTCTTGGTGAGCACGCCGATCAGGTGCGCGCGGTAGGCGGGCGAGCCGTGGATATCGCCGATCAGGTCATCCGCCGAGGCAGACAGCCCGTCGAGCGCCGCAGCCGAGAAATCCGACGCGAGCGCGGCCTCGGCTTCGGCCCAGCGAAACACGCCCGCTTCCGAGGCCCCGGTGACCGCCACGCGCACCCCGCCTTCGCCCTTCGAGACGAAAACGCCGACGAGCGCGAAGCGCGAGGCCGGTTGCTCGAACTTCACGTAAGCCGCCTTCGCGGGGATCGGAAAACGCACCTCGGTGATGATCTCGCCCTCCTCCAGCGCGGTCTCGAACAAGCCGGTGAAGTAATCGTCGGCGGCGATCTCGCGGGCATTGGTCACGATCGTGGCCCCCGAGCCAAGCGCCGCCGCCGGGTAGCAGGCGGAGGGATCGTTGTTGGCGAGCGAACCGCCGATGGTGCCCCGGTTGCGCACATGCGGATCGCCGATGCCGCGCGCGAGGTGGGCGAGCGCCGGATAGGCGGTTTGCCCGGCAACCTCGGTATGGGTGCTGGCCGCGCCCACGGTGAGCACCCCGCCCTCGGCGGAAATTCCCTTGAGCTCGGCAATCCCGGCCAGGGAAACCAGCGTCTCCGGCATCGCGAGGCGCTGCTTCAGGGTCGGGATCAGGGTTTGCCCGCCGGCGAGCGCCTGCGCGCCTTCCGCGCCCAGTGCTTTGACCGCTTCATCCAGCGTGGAGGGCCGTTCGAATTCGAATGCATACATCTGGTCGTCCTCCTTACTGGTTCATCGCTTCCCAGACCCGGGCGGGGCTGAGCGGCATGTCGATATGGGTCACGGGTTTGCCCGCCCGCTGAAGCGCGTCGACCACGGCGTTGACCACCGACGGCGGCGACCCGATCGCCCCGGCCTCGCCGCAGCCCTTCACGCCGAGCGGGTTGTGGGTGCAGGGCGTGGCGCAGGAATGGTCGATCGCGAAGAACGGCACGTCATCGGCCCGCGGCATGGCGTAATCCATGTAGGAGCCGGTGAGAAGCTGGCCGTTCTCGTCATAGACCGCCTGTTCGAGCAGCGCCTGCCCGATCCCCTGCCCGAGCCCGCCATGCACCTGCCCCGACACGATCATCGGGTTGACGATGTTGCCGAAATCGTCGGCGGCGGCGAAGCGCTCGATGGTCACCTTGCCGGTGTCGGGATCAACCTCGACCTCGCAGGCATAGGCCCCCGCCGGGTAGGTGAAGTTGTTGGGATCGTAGAACGCGGTTTCCTCCAGCCCCGGCTCGATATCTTCGAGCGGGTAGTTGTGCGGCACGTAGGCTGCCAGCGTCACGTCGCCCCAGGCCACCGACTTGTCGGTGCCCGCCACGGTGAACTGGCCGTCCTTGAGCTCGATATCGCCTTCCGAGGCTTCCATCAGGTGGGCCGCGATCTTCTTGGCCTTGTTGATGATCTTCTCGGTGGCGCGCACGATCGCGGAGCCGCCCACCGCCAGCGAGCGCGAGCCGTAGGTGCCCATGCCCATCGGCGTGTTGGCGGTGTCGCCGTGGACGATCTCGATCATGTTCGGGTCGATCCCGATCATCTCGGCCACCACCTGCGGGAAGGCGGTTTCATGCCCCTGGCCGTGGCTGTGCGAGCCGGTCATTACCACGAGGCCGCCGGTGGCGTTGACCCGCACCGTGGCGCTCTCGTAAAGCCCCGCCCGCGCGCCGAGCTGGCCGACGAGATGGCTGGGCGCGATGCCGCAGGCCTCGATGTAGCAGTTCACGCCGAGCCCGCGCAGCTTGCCGCGCGCCTTCGACTCCTCCAGCCGCTTCTCGAAGCCGGCGAGATCGGCGATCTCCTCGAGCTTGTCCATCGTCGCCACGTAGTCGCCGGTGTCGTATTCCACCGCCACCGGGGTGGCATAGGGGAACTCGGTGATGAAGTTCTGCCGCCTGAGCGCAATCGGATCGACGCCCAGTTCGCGCGCGGCCTTGTCGATCACCCGCTCAAGCTGGAACGTCGCCTCCGGCCGCCCGGCCCCGCGATAGGCATCGACCGGCACGGTGTTGGTGAACACCGCCTTCACGTTCACGTAGATCAGCGGCGTGCGGTAATTGCCCGCCATCAGCGTGCCGTGCAGCCAGGTCGGCACCGAGGGCGCGAAAGTGCTGAGGTAGGCCCCCATGTTGGCATAGGTCTCGGTGCGCAGGGCGGCGAAGTTGTTGTCGCCATCCAGCGCCAGCTCGATCTTCGTCACATGATCACGCCCGTGGGCATCGGTCATGAAGGCTTCCGAGCGCGACGAGGTCCATTTGACCGGCCGCTTGATCTGCTTGGCGGCGAAGGTGCAGAAGGCTTCCTCGGCATAGTGGAAGATCTTCGAGCCGAAACCGCCGCCCACGTCGGGTGCCACCACGCGCAGCTTGTGTTCGGGGATGCCGAGCACGAAGGCGCCCATCAGCAGACGGATCACGTGCGGGTTCTGCGAGGTGGTGTAGAGCGTGCTCTCGTCGTTGTGCGCGGCGTAATCACCGATCGCCACGCGCGGCTCCATCGGGTTGGCCACCAGCCGCTGGTTGCGCAGTTCAAGCGTGGTGACGTGGGCCGCCTCCTCGAAGGCCTTGTTCACCGCCTCGCGGTTTTCCTCGACGAACCCCCAGTCGTAGCAGAGGTTCGAGGTGAGATCGTCGTGCACCTTGGGCGCGCCCTCTTCGAGCGCCGCCTTCATATCGACCACCGCCGGCAATTCCTCGATCTCGACCTCGATGGCCTCGACCGCATCGCGCGCCTGCTCGGCCGTCGCGGCCACCACCGCGGCAATCGGGTCGCCGACATGGCGCACCTTGCCCTGGGCCAGCACCGGGTGGGCGGGCTCCTGCATCACCTCCCCGAAACGGTCGGTCACCTGCCAGCCGCAGGGCAGCCCGCCGATACCCTCGAAATCGGCCCCGGTGAACACCCGGATCACCCCGGGCATGTCCGCGGCGGCGCTGGTGTCGATCGAGGTGATGCGGCCATGGGCCACGTTCGAGCGCAGGAACGCGGCATAGACCTGCCCGCGCATGTTGATGTCGTCGGTATACCGGCCCTTGCCGGTAAGAAACCGCACGTCCTCGCGCCGCTTGTTCGGCGCGCCGATGCCTCCGTCTGCTGGCATTCGATCCTCCCTGATGTGTTGCGGGGCCTTCTCCGACCCCTGCCGGTTTTCTGTCCTGTCCAGGCGACGCGTCGCCTAGTTGTTGTTCCAGATCGCGACGAGTTCCTGCGCCGCCCAACTGCGGTCATCGCCGCTGGATTCGCTCTGGATCACCATCATCGCGTTGACCGAGCCGCCGCCGCCGATCGGACACATGACCACGACATCCTGCGCGCCCGGCTCAAGATCGTAGCCATAGAGCGACCAGGTGTCTTCGCCGGTACTGCCGCCGCCGTTGGCGAAGATGTAGCGGTTGATGACCAGCCGCGCCTTGTCCATGCAAAGCTGTTCGGAGGGCATGGTTCCCAGCTTGGTGATCGACCAGCCTTCGGCCAGCACGGGCGTGGCACCGAAGGTGAGACCGCCGAGGGCGAGCGCAAGCCCGGCCGCCCGGATCACGCGGCAAACTCCTTGGCGACGTCCTGGCCCGAGGCTGCGAGAATGGCTTTGACGATGTTGTGATAGCCGGTGCAGCGGCACAGGTTGCCCGAAAGATAGGTCCGGATCTCGGCCTCCGAGGGCTTGGGGTTTTCCTTCAGCAGCGCCGCCGCCGCCATCACCATGCCCGGCGTGCAGAAGCCGCATTGCAGCCCGTGATGATCCTGGAACGCCTGCTGGATCGTCCCGAGCGACCCGTCGGCATTGGCCATGCCCTCGATCGTCGTCACCTCCGCGCCCTCGGCTTCGAGCGCGAACATGTTGCAGCTTTTGACCGAGACGCCATCGACGTGGATCGTGCAGGCACCGCACTGGCCGGTATCGCAGCCGACATGGGTGCCGGTCAGTTCCAGCGTATCGCGCAGAAAGGTCGACAGAAGCGTGCGCCCCTCGACCTCGCCCGACACGCGCATTCCGTTCACGGTCATGCTGACCTGGGCCATAGTCTCCTCCCTGTGTGTTGTGTTTTGCCCGAAGTTAAGCACCAAGGCGCGGATTCGCCCAAATGTTTTTTCGGGAAATTCCATTCAAACCATTGAATGTGAATGCTTTATAGCTTGCGTTCCCGCGGCTGACGCCGCCCCGGGGATTCCTTGAGCAAACCGCCCACCCCCATCGCGGCCACCTCTTGCGGGGCAAGGTCCAGCCCGGCGGCGAGCCGTTCGAGCACATGGTCGGCACCGTTGCGCGCCGGCGACCGGGCACAGCCGGGCAGCCCGATCGCCGGGCGGCCATCGGCGAGGCTACCGTAGAACAACAGGTTGCCGGGATCGACCGGCATGCCGACGCGCACCACCCGGCCGCCCGCGCGCCTCAGCGCCTCGGGGCCGGTATCGCGCGGATCGGAGGTGGCCGAGGCGGTGAGCACCAGAACCATCCCGGCCCGGGCCTCTGCGATGGCGGCGGCCAGCGGACCGATCTCGTGCGGCACCTCGACCACCCGGGCAAGGCGCATCCCGAGGCCCGAAAGCCGCGCCTCGATCGCGGCGGGGCCCTTGCCGGTGTCTTCCGCCGACCCTGCCGCATGCGTCGTGACGATCAGGTCCGCATCGGTCACCGTGATCGGCGCGAGCGTCAGCGCGCCCCGCCCCGCCGCTTCGGCCGCCACCACCAGTCCCGCGTCGATCGCGTAGGGAATAATCTTCACTGTCGCCACCAGCCCGCCCGGCCCCATCGAGGTCCAGGGCGCGACGGTGGCTAGCGAAATCAACTCCGACACCGCGTTGACCGCGTGCAACCGGCTCACGTCAAGCCGAGCGAGGCCGAAGCTCTCGGCGTGGATGTTCACCCTTCCGGTATGCGGCGTGGCCAGCCGCAGCCCCGCGGCACCGGGATCGGGCACCAGCGCGCGCGCGAGCGCCGCCGCCGCCTCGTCCTCGCCGATATCGTCGGGGCCAGAGCGCGCCACCGTCACAACGGCTATTCCGCCAGCGGCCAGCGCCGCCACGTCGTCTCGGGTCAGAACCCGGCCCTTGCGAAATGATCCCCCGGGCAGCGCCACACTGTGCGCGAGCACCGCACCGACCGCCTCGGCGACGGGCACCGGGCCAAACTCCATCAGCCCTGCCTCAGCCGCTGGGTGATCTGCGCCATCACCGATATCGCGATTTCGGGCGGGCTCTTCGCGCCGATGTCGAGCCCGATGGGCGCGTGGATCCGTGCGATCTCAGCCGGGCTGAAGCCGCGTTCGGTGAGCCGCTCCACCCGCTTGGCGTGGGTGCGCGTCGAGCCGAGGCAGCCGAGGTAGAACACATCCGCGCCCAGCGCCGCCTCGATCGCGGGGTCGTCGATCTTGGGATCGTGGCTCAGCGTCACCACCGCGGTGCGGGCATCGAGCCCGAGGGCGGGAAACACCTCGTCGGGGTAGTCCTCGTGGATCGCCTCGCCGGGAAACCTGTGGTCTGCGGCAAAGGCCCCGCGCGGATCGACGATCACCGGGTCATAACCCGCCAGCCGCGCCATCGGCACCAGCGCCTGCGCGATGTGCACCGCGCCGACGATCAGCATCCGCAAGGGCGGGTTGTGCACCGCGACGAAGGTTTCGCCATCTTCCTCGAAGCCCGACCGATCGGCGCGGAACCGCTCGGGGAAGGCCTCCGGTCGGGCCAGCCGCCGCGCCCAGCTTTCGGTCTCGACCACGTAGGCCACTGGCTCGCGCGCCGCGCGCGCCGCCACCATTTCGGCCAGCATCGCCTCGGGGATCTGCGCCCCCACCGGCTCGACCAGGACCCGGATCGTGCCGCCACAGGCCAGCCCGACCGCGAAGGCGCTGTCGTCCGATACGCCATAGCTCAACAGCCGGCTCTCGCCCGCCGCCAATGCCTCGCCGGCCTCGACCACCACCGCCCCCTCGACGCAGCCGCCCGACACCGAGCCTTCGATCTCGCCTGCGCCCGACACCACGAGCTGGCTGCCCACCGGGCGCGGTGCCGAACCCCATGTCTGCACCACCGTGGCCAGCACCGCGCCCCGGCCCGCCCGATGCCAGGCCAGCGCGGTCTCTGGAATGTTGTCGAAGCTTTCCGCCATGCACGGCCTCCCGTCGGCAAGCGTGGCACCGCCCTTGCTTCGGCGCAAGACCCCTGCGCAGCCGTTGCGCCGCGTCAGCCCTCCGCCTTGCGCTCCAGCCTGCGGGCATGCAGCACCGGTTCGGTGTAGCCCGAGGGCTGCATCCGGCCACGGAACACCAGATCGCATGCGGCCTGGAAAGCCACGCCGTCAAACCCTGGTGCGATCGGCCGGTAGACCGGATCGTCGGCATTCTGGCGGTCGACGACCTCGGCCATGCGGTGCATCGCGTCCATCACCTGTTGCTCGCTCACCACGCCGTGCAGCAGCCAGTTGGCCAGCGCCTGCGACGAGATCCGGCAGGTGGCGCGGTCTTCCATCAGGCCGACGTCGTGGATATCGGGCACCGTGGAGCAGCCGATCCCGGCGTCGATCCAGCGCACCACGTAGCCAAGGATTCCTTGCGCGTTGTTCTCGATCTCGGCGCGGATTTCGTCGTCCGACCAGTCCACCTCTTCGGCGAGCGGGATGGTGAGAAGGTCGTCAAGCGAGGCGCGCGCGCCCCCGGCCGCGATCTCGCCCTGCCGGGCCAGCACGTCGACCTTGTGGTAATGCGTGGCGTGCAGCGTGGCGGCGGTTGGCGACGGCACCCAGGCGCAGTTGGCACCGGCCTCGGGGTGGGCGATCTTCTCGCGCAGCATCTCGGCCATCCGGTCGGGTGCCGCCCACATCCCCTTGCCGATCTGGGCGCGGCCCCGAAGCCCGCAGGCGATCCCGATATCGACGTTGCGATCCTCGTAGGCCTTGATCCAGGCCGCGCCCTTCATGTCGCCCTTGCGCAGCATCGGACCGGCTTCGATCGAGGTGTGAATCTCGTCGCCCGTGCGGTCGAGAAAGCCGGTGTTGATGAAGGCCACGCGGTTGCGGGCGGCGCGGATGCATGCCTTGAGATTGGCCGAGGTGCGCCGCTCTTCGTCCATGATCCCGAGCTTCACCGTGTAACGCGGCAGGCCCAGAACCGCTTCGACGCGCGAAAACAGCTCGTCGGCGAAGGCGACTTCCTCGGGCCCGTGCATCTTCGGCTTGACCACGTAGATGCTGCCGGTAGCCGAATTCCGCCGGGCATCGAGATCGTGCATCGCCGCGAGCGTGGTCATCATCGCGTCCATGATCCCCTCGGGCACCTCGCGTCCCTCGCGGTCGCGGATCGCCGGGGTGGTCATCAGGTGGCCGACGTTGCGCACCAGCATCAGTGCGCGGCCCTTGAGCGTAACCTCGCCGCCGCCGGGGGCGTGAAAGGTCATGTCCTCCGCGAGCCTGCGGGTGAAGGTCCGGCCGCCCTTGGTCACCTCCTCGGTCAAACCGCCCTGCATCAGCCCGAGCCAGTTGTCATAGGCCGCGACCTTGTCGGCGGCATCGACGCAGGCAACGCTGTCTTCGCAATCCATGATCGCCGAGAGCGCCGATTCGAGCCGGATGTCGGACACCCCTGCGCGGTCGTCCTGCCCGACCGGGGTGGAGGCGTCGATCTCGATGACGATGTGCAGCCCGTTGTTGACGAGAACCACCGCCTCGGGCGCATCCTGCGTGCCGCGCCAGCCGACAAACCGAGACGGGTCGGCCAGTTCCGGCACCAGTGCGCCGTTCTCCACCCGGTAGGCGCCCACGTCGAAATGGCTGCCGCCCGCGAGCGGCACCGCCTCGTCGAGAAAGCGCCGCCCCCAGGCGATCACCTCGCGGCCCCGGGCGCTGTCATACCCGCCCGCTTGCGGCTTGCTGCCCAGCGCATCGGTGCCGTAGAGCGCATCGTAGAGCGAGCCCCAGCGGGCGTTGGCGGCGTTGAGCGCGTAGCGCGCGTTGGTGATCGGCACCACCAGTTGCGGCCCGGGAATCGTTGCGATCTCGAGGTCGACATCGGCGGTTTCGATGGCAAGATCCGCGCCCTCGGGCAGCAGGTAGCCGATCTCCTCAAGGAAAGCGCGGTAGGTGGCGGGGTCGATCGGCTGGCCGCGCCGGGCGATGTGCCAGGCGTCGATCTTCTGCTGCATCACCTCGCGGACCTCCAGTAGCGCGCGGTTCTTCGGCGCAAGATCGTCCACGATGGCGGCAAATCCCTTCCAGAAATCCTTCGCCTTCACACCGCTGCGCGGCAAGGCCCGCGCCTCGACGAAAAGCGCCAGTTCCGGCGCGATGCTGAGCCCGAATTGCTCGACCCGGCGTTCCATGCGTCTCTCCCCAGTATACCATTGTGTGCCGTTCGCTTGCGCCACGGATAGGAAATAAGTTTCCTATAGGCAACACGGGAAATCGCAGCCGGTCATTTCTGGCGACCGGCCGCTCCTTTCGCGCCCTTCCGGCAGGCATCGGAACAATAGCGCAGCGCCGCCCAGTCGCGCGCCCATTTGCGCCGCCACGTGAAAGGCCGCCCGCATCGGGCACAGGTCTTGACCGGCAGATCGGATTTGCGGCGCATCTTCGGCATGGCCGCAAGGTGGTAGCGCGGGCGCGCCCCGGCAAGCCCCGTTGCAGCCGCCCGCCCGCCCCCCTACCTTGCCCGCAACCGATGCCCGGAAAGGACGCCCGATGAAAGACGCCAGCCCCCAGACGATCCGCCTTGCCGACTACGCCGTGCCGAACTGGCTCGTCGATGACGTGCACCTCACCTTCCGGCTCGCGCCGGGCGCCACGCGGGTGCTCTCGCGCATCCGGTTCCGTCCCAACCCCGAGACCGGCGACCGCGCCTTCTTCCTGCACGGCGAGCATCTCAAGCTGATCCGCGCCGCGATCGACGGGACCGAGATCGCCCCCCGGCTGGTGGAAGGCGGGCTGGAGGCCGAGGTGCCCGATGCGCCCTTCACCTGGGAGGCGGAGGTGGAGATCGACCCCGAGGCCAATACCGCGCTCGAAGGGCTTTACCTGTCGAACGGCATGTATTGCACCCAGTGCGAGGCCGAAGGCTTCCGCCGCATCACCTTCTACCCCGACCGACCCGACGTGATGGCCCCGTTCACCGTGCGCATCGAGGGAAGCGAGCCCGTTCTGCTCTCCAACGGCAACCCCACCGGCGCGGGGACAGGCTGGGCGGAATGGACCGACCCATGGCCCAAGCCCGCCTATCTCTTTGCCCTCGTCGCGGGCGACCTCGTGGCGCTGGAAGACAGCTTCACCACGATGTCGGGCCGTGCGGTGGCGCTGAAGCTCTGGGTTCGGCCCGGCGATCTGCACAAGACCGAATTCGCCATGGCGGCGCTGAAGAAATCCATGCGCTGGGACGAGGAGGTATACGGGCGCGAATACGACCTCGACATCTTCCAGATCGTCGCGGTGTCGGACTTCAACATGGGCGCGATGGAGAACAAGGGCTTGAACATTTTCAACACTTCGGCCGTTCTGGCGAGCCCTGACACTTCCACAGATGCCAACTTCGAGCGCATCGAGGCGATCGTCGCGCATGAGTATTTCCACAACTGGACCGGCAACCGCATCACCTGCCGCGACTGGTTCCAGCTCTCACTGAAAGAGGGCCTCACGGTGTTCCGCGACCAGTCCTTCACCGCCGACATGCGCCCCGGCGGGGTGAGCCGGATCGAGGACGTGATGGCCCTGCGCGGCCGCCAGTTCCGCGAAGACAACGGCCCGCTCGCGCACCAGGTCCAGCCCGACAGTTTCGTGGAGATCAACAACTTCTACACCGCGACGATCTACGAGAAGGGCGCCGAGGTGATCCGGATGCTGAAAACGCTGGTGGGGGATGAGACCTACCGCGCCGCGCTCGATCTCTACTTCTCGCGCCATGACGGCGAGGCCTGCACCATCGACGACTGGCTCAAGGTCTTCGAGGACGCAACCGGGCGCGACCTCTCGCAATTCCGGCTGTGGTACAAGCAGGCGGGCACCCCCCGGCTCGACGTCAGCGAAGACTGGGACGGCGAGACTTACACCCTGACCTTCCGCCAGCACACGCCGCCCACGCCCGGCCAGAGCGAGAAGAAGCCCATGGTCATCCCCATCGCAACCGGCCTTCTCGGCCCCAACGGCGACGAGGTGGTGCCGGCCACGGTGCTGGAAATGACCGGGGCCGAGCAGAGCTTCAGCTTCGAGGGGCTCGCCGCCCGGCCGGTGCCCTCGATCCTGCGCGGCTTCTCGGCCCCGGTGATCCTGAATCGCAACACCAGCCCCGAGGAGCGCGCCTTCCTCTTCGCCCATGACACCGACCCGTTCAACAAGTGGGAGGCGGGCCGCACCCTCGCCAAGGAGGTGCTCACCGCCATGGTCACCGGTGCCGAGCCGCCGCTCGGGGCCTACCTCGGGGCGCTCGCCACGATGCTGCGCGACACAAGCCTCAGCCCGGCGTTCCAGGCCCTCGCACTGCGCCTGCCCGGCGAGGACGACATGGCCCAGACCCTGTTCGACGCTGGGCTGACCCCCGATCCCGACCGCATCCACGATGCCGCCGAAACCCTGCGCCAAGAGATCGCCGAGCACCTGCAGGACACGCTCCCCCGCCTCGCCGCCGAAAGCGTGGTCGCCGAGCCTTTCGCCCCCGATGGCGACCAGGGCGGCAAGCGCGCGCTGGCGCTCGAAGTGCTCAAGCTCACCACCCGGCTCGACGGCGGCAAGGCGGCGGCGGCGATGTTCGGGGGTGCCGACAACATGACGCTGTCGCTCGGCGCGCTCGGCTGCCTGCTCGATGCCGGCAAGGGCACCGACGCGCTCGCCGCATTCGAGGCGAAATGGCAGGAGGACGCGCTGGTAATGGACAAGTGGTTCATGATGCAGGTGGCCCATGCCGAGCCAAACGAGGCCGCGGCCACCGCCGAACGGCTCACCGCGCATCCGGCGTTCAACATGAAGAACCCCAACCGCTTCCGCGCGGTCTTCG
This sequence comes from Maritimibacter sp. HL-12, assembly GCF_900177545.1. Lineage (GTDB taxonomy): Bacteria > Pseudomonadota > Alphaproteobacteria > Rhodobacterales > Rhodobacteraceae > Sinisalibacter. The sequence goes on from NZ_FXBQ01000001.1 coordinate 260,112, forward strand.
GCGCGCTTTCGATGAACGCCGCCGGGTTCCACCATGCGTCCGGCAAGGGGTATGACCTGCTTGCCGACTGGCTGATCCGGCTCGATCCGCTCAACCCGCAGATCGCCGCGCGGATGTCATCGGCCTTCGAGACATGGAAGCGCTACGACGCCGACCGGCAGGACCTGATCCGCGCCGCGCTGGAGCGGATCATGGCCAGCCCCGGCCTCAGCCGCGACACCGGCGAAATGGTCGGCCGCATCCTCGCGGCCTGACCGCGCGAAAAGGTCTGCCGCGCGAACGCGGCAGACCTCGCAGGGCGCGCGTGCGCCGGTATCAGGCGCCGAGCCGCTCGATCCGCGCCGGGATCGCCTGGCGTGCGATGCTACCCACCACCGGATCGGCCAGGACCGTCGGCACCGGGCTGCTCGGGTCGCGATAGCCCAGATCGTTGGAGGCGACCCCGGCGGCAAGGCCGAGGCCCTTCTCGAACACACGGTCGCCCACCCGGTAGGTGCGCGCGCCCAGTTCGCGGTGGCCGAAACCATGTTCGATCGCGGCGGTGCCCCTTGCCACGCCGCGGCGGGCGAGCACGTAGCCCTCCACGCTGCCGCCGGGCGAGGTGAGCCGCACCCTGTCGCCGGTGGCCAGCCCGAAGGCGGCGGCATCCTCGATGTTGAGCCCGATCGCGTTGACGCCGCTCAGGTCGGTGAGGTGCGGCAGCACCGGCGACAGCGAGGCGACGAGCTGCGACTTGGTCGAGACCACCCGCAACGGCCAGTCGGCATGGGGGAAATGCGTGTCGACCGGTGTGCCGTCGGCGAAAGCGGGCGCCACCCAGGTGGGACAGCCGGTGAACCGGTCCCCGGTCATGGCGTTGCGCGCGGTGGCGACGGTTTCGTTCCAGATCTGGAGCGTCGCGCCGTATTTATGCGCCAGCGCATCGCCGTCGTAGCCCGCTTCCAGCGCCTCGAACCGTCCGCCTCGGTTCAGCACATAGGCCACCCGGCGCCATTCGTCGGGCTTGAGCACCTCCTGCATCAGCCCGGCGAACCGGTCGGTGCCGGTGAGCGCCATTTCCTCGGGCGCGGCCTCGGGTACCGGGGTTCCGTCGAAGGCCACGTTGGCCCCGGCGTAGAGCCAGAATTCCTCGCCCCGGTTCAGCGGGTGCAGCTTGCCCTCCGCATCGGGCACGGCACCATCGCCGAAGCCGGGCAGGCCGAGGCGCTTGGCCACGTCGATGAAGAAGGTCTCCATGTCCATGTGGCGGCCGTCCGCGGTGGTGCCGGTGAGGCAGTCGACCACCGGCCAGCGCGCGGTGGCATCCTTCACCGTCACCGCGCCCCAGGGCTTGGTCCAGCCCCAGGCCTCGTAGAACACCCGGTCGGGCACGATGTAGTCGGCATAGGTCGAGGTTTCGTTGATGAACGGGTCGATCGAGACGATCAGCGGCAGGTTCTTCGGATCGCGGATCTTCGCGTCGATCTCCGCGCTCAGCCCGGCCACGCCGTACACCGGGTTCGACGACCAGGTGATCAGCGCCTTGGCCCGGTAGGGATAGCCCTCGAGCAGCGCGGTGAGCCATTGCGCCCCGAGCGGCTGGCTGAAGGCATGCCAGGGCGCGCGGGCGGGATAGGGGTTTTCGCCGGCCGCGACCTTGCGCTTGTACTCGGAGGTTTTCTCATAGGCGAAACCGCCGCGCCCGGCGTCGACGCCGCGCGGCTTGACCTTGCCGGGGAAGCCCACGAGGTCGTAGCGCGGCCCCGGCGCCACCGCCTTGTAGGAGCCCCCGCCCGCGGTGGTGCCGCCGAGCGCGTTGAGGTTGCCCACCAGCGCGTTCAGCATCGCCACCCCATAGGCGGTGTAGAACCCTGCGGCGTGCATCGTGCCGCCATGGCAATCGGCCGCGGCCTGTTTGCCATGCGAGGTGAAAGCCTGCGCGATCTCGACGATGCGCGCCTCGGCGACGCCGCAATCGGCGGCGTACTCGGCCAGCGACTTCTTCTCGGCCTCGCGGCGCAGCAGCGAAAGTGCGGTCGAGACCTCGACGATGCGGCCATCGGCCAGTTCGACGCTGTCGTCGTGGAACAGCCGGGCCGGGCCGTCATGGGCGGCCGCCGGCATAGGGGTGCCGTCGGCGGTGAGGCAGACCGGCTCCTTGGCCAGGTCCTCCCCGGCCTCCGGGTCGAGTTGACCCCAGCGCAGGAAGCGGCCGGCATCGGGCGCATCGGCGCTGTCGATCACCAGGTGGGTGGCGTTGGAATGGCTGAACTCGCCCGCCGCCGCTGCCGCCGCCTTCGAGGGGCGTTCGAGGAAGGTCCGGTCGTAGCGGTCGTTCTCGAGGATCCAGCGGATCATCGCCATCACCAGCGCGCCGTCGGTGCCGGGCCGGATCGGTTGCCAGCGCCCGCGCTCCTGCGACGCCTGGGTGACCGAGTTGGTCAACACCGGGTCGACCACCACGTAATCCGCGCCGTTCTCGGCGCGTGCCCGGGCCATCAACTGGCCCTGAAGCTTGAACGGGTTGCCGGCGTTACCCGGGGCGGTGCCGATGAAGAGCATGAACCGGGCATGGCGGTAATCGGGCTTGAGGTGCGGCTGCGCCGCCAGGTTGTTGAGGAAAGCGGCATAGCCCGCCCGCATCGACAGCCCGCAATAGGACCGGTGGCCGACGAGGTTGCGGGTGCCGAAGGCCTGCTTGGCGAAGCGCGCGGCCAGCAACAGCCGCCCGTTCTTGTAGACCGGCATCACCACAAGCTGGTTGGCCTTCGGGCCGAACTCGGGGTTCTCCGGGTCGATCGGGGTTTCGAGATCGCGGATCGCGCGCAGGCCCTCGACCGCGCCTTCACCGAACAGATCGCCGCCCTCGACCACTTCCTCGATCAGCTGCTCCCAGCTGATCTCGACCCAATGGCCCTCGCCGCGCGGCCCGGCGCGCTTGAGCGGCTTCAGGATCCGCCGGGGATCGCGGTATTTCGCCAGCGCCGCGTTGCCGCGGCCGCAGGCCGTCGCCCGCCCGTCGAGCCCGGCCTCGCCCTGCCCCGAGAGCAACGCGAAGCTTTCGGCCACCGGGGTGTCGTAAGGGATATGGGGATCGGCGGAGAGCGGGCTGTAGGGGTTGCCGGTCACGCGGATGATATCGCCACTGGCCTTGTCTACCCGCACCCGGACACCGCATTTCGTGGTGCAGGCCATGCACATCGTGAAGGCGACGCGCTGATCGGGGTTCGGCGTTACGCTGCCATCGGGGCCGACGCTGTACTCCGGTTGCCAGGAGGCGCCGCTGACCCCGCCGGCCCGGCTCTTGCCGGTCACGCCATCGGCGAAGGCGCGGGCGGTGGGGGCGAAGCCATAGGCCATGGCGGCGCCGGCGGTGGCGGCGGTGCCGCCGAGCAGAAGGGAACGTCTCGAGAACGTCATGTCTTGGCTCCTGTATCAGGTTTTGTCGGCGGTCGCGCGGGGGCCGAAGGCCGGCGCGACATGGGCGACGAGAATGGTGACGATCACGACTGCGAGCGCGATCATGCCGAGGGTGCCGACGAGGCTTTGCAGCACCGCCGCGTCGGTGAAACCGGGCCCGGGGTAATGCGTGGTCTCGACTTTCGAGAGGGTCTGGCCGGCGGTGAACAGCGCCCAGCGGAAGGCGAGCGCGCCCCAGATCGCGGCCAGCCCGGCGACCACCGCCGCGGCCCGTCCCTGGTTCGCGATCGCAAGCCCGGCGGGCAGAGCCAGCCCGAGGATCAGCACGTGGAAGATGACGGTGAGCGGCATGTGATCGCGCGCAAGCGCCGCCATCCGCGGATCGGCGAGGATCCAGACCCCGAGCGACACCGCGGCCAGCGCCGCGCTCACCGCCAGAACCCGGCGCGCGAGGCCCGCGGCACGGCCCGCGGCCTCCGGCACCAGCAGCACCGCCCCGGCCCCGGAGGTGATCGCGGTCAGGGTCAGGACCAGCGGGAAGCCGAGGCTGTGCCACAGCGGCCGGGCCGCGAGGATCCAGAGCTCGCCCGCGGTATAGCCGAGCACGCCGAGGCCGAAGACGGCCATCGCGATGAAGGCGCTGCGTAGCAGTCCGGCGCGCGCGCCGGCGGCGTCGAGCAGGGTGGCGGCGAGGGTGGCAAGCACGAACAGCGGCATCAACCAAGCCCCCCACCACATCACCGAGCCGGTGGCGCCGGAGAGGTAGAAGTTGAGCACGCGGGCGGGTTGGTGCAGGTCGGCAAACAGCGGCAGCGGCGCCGAAAGCGCCAGCACCGCCGCGGCGCGCAGCGCCCCGCGGGCTTGCGAAGCACCGCCGCGCAGGCCCGCCGCAACGGCGATCAATGCCGCCCCGGCGGCCGCGCCGATGACGAGAAAATAGGCCACCGCCCAGGGTTTCCAGGCCAATGCCTGGTCGATGGATACGAGGTCGATCGCGGTCATGTCTCAGGCCTCCTCGGGTTGGGGTTGAGCCGCATTGGCAAGACGCAAGGCACGGGCACCGGCGCCGATCTCGACCTCTTCGAGGAGGCGGTCGTCGAGGCCGATGTAGAAGACCTGCGGTCCGGTTCCGGCCTCGGGCTTGAGGCGGCGGGTGTCATGCGCGGCGATGAGCTTGGCGGCGGCGCTCTGCGGGTCGTCGAGATCGCCGAACACCCGCGCGCCGCCCACGCAGGTCTCGACGCAGGCGGGCAGAAGCCCGGCCTCGAGGCGCTGGACGCAGAAGGTGCACTTGTCGGCGGTGCCGGTTTTCTTGTTGAGAAAGCGCGCCTCGTAGGGGCAGGCCTGCACGCAGTAGCCGCAGCCCACGCAGGCGTCGTAATCGACCAGCACGATCCCGTCCTCGGCCTTGTAGGTCGCCCCGGCGGGGCAGACCGGCACGCAGGGCGGCGTTTCGCAATGGTTGCAGATGCGCGGCAGCATCGCCGGCACCGGCCCGTGCGGGCCGTCGACCTCGTAGACCGGCACATAGGTGCGGTGCTGGCCCTCGGGCAGGTTGTTCTCCATCGCGCAGGCCACGGTGCAGGCCTGGCAGCCGATGCATTTGCGCAGGTCCATCACCATGCCCCAGCGCGGGGTGTGGCCATCGGCGGGCGCGCGCAGCGACGCCGCGCCGGGCGCGGCCCCGGCGGCGGCGGCGGGGCCGGCCGAGGCGGCCCCGGCCAGCCCGAAGCCGCCGGAAAGGAATGAGCGTCTCGATGTCATCAAAGCCTCCTGCCGGGCGGGGTGGACGGGGCCGCCCGGTCATGGAGGAGAATAGTGAGCGGGGGCGCGGCCCGAAATCGGGACGACTACCGCCCCCGATAGGGGAAAACCCCTATCCCTCGCCCGGATCGAAGGCGCAGCCGCAGCCCTGCGCCCGGGCTGCGGCATCGAGCCGGCGGTGGACATCCACGGGATTGTCGGCGACGAGCTTGGCGAGGCCGCGCTGGCGGTGGATTTCCACGGTTTTCGGGCTGATGCCGAGTTCGCGCGCGATGTCCTTGTTGCGCGCGCCGCGGGCCATGATCCGCATGACCTCGTATTCGCGCTCGGTCAACCGGGCGACCTGCCCGGCGGCGATGCGGGCCGCGCAGCAATCGTGCGCCGCATCGCGGGTCTTGCCGATCGCGGCGTTGATGCGGTCGAGCAGGTCCTGGTCGTGGAAGGGTTTCTCGAGGAAATCCACCGCCCCGAGTTGCAGCGCGGCGACCGCGTCGCGCACGTTGGCGAAGGCGGTGACCACGATGATCGGCAGGTGCGAGCCGGCCCCGGCGAGGCGCTCGATCAAGCCGAGGCCGCTGGTGCCGGGCATCCGCATGTCGGTGACCACGCAGCCCACGCAGGGCAGATCCTCCGCCGCGAGGAAGGCATCGGCGCTTGGATAGGCCCGTGTCGCCAGCCCGACCGACTCGATGAGCCAGACCAGCGCATCCCGCATCGCCTCGTCATCGTCGATGACGATCACGACCGGCTCGGCCTCCGGCCCCAGTCCGGGACGGGGCCGCGCCGGGGCGGTGTCGTGCAGGCTCATCCGGCCACCTCGTTTGGCAAATCGACCCGTGCAATTGTACCACCCCCCGGCCGGGGATCAAGGCGAAGACGCCCGCCGCGTTCCTCGACGATCGCCCGCGCGGTGGCGAGTCCGAGTCCCATTCCCGCGCCGCCCTTGGTGGTGAAGAACGGCTCGAAGACCTTCTCGCGCAACTCATCTGCAATGCCGCAGCCCCGGTCCGCCACCATGATCTGCCAGCCGAGATCGCCGGGGCGCAGCGCGATCTCGACCACCGCACCGGGCTTGGACGCCTCGACCGCGTTCTGCACCAGCGTCACCACCACCTGCCGCAGCCGCACCGGATCACCGAGACTGGACGCGGAGAAGCTCGGCTGGGTCCAGTCGAGCGCGATCTCGCGGTGGCGGGCGTGGGCGCTGGTCAGCATCACCGCGTCGTCGACCACCGCGCGCAGATCGACCGGTTCCTCCTCCGCCTCGCCCGCGCTGAAGAACCGGCGCATCGAGCGGATGAAATCGGCTGCCCGGTCGGCCTGTTCGACGATCCGCTCCAGCACCCGGTCGGTGGTGGCCGGATCGTCGGTGCCCGCCCGCCGGCGCTGGCGCAGACCGCCGGCGAAACTGGCGATGGCGGCAAGCGGCTGGTTGAGATCATGGGCGAGGCTGCCGGCCATCATCGCCATCGCCGAATGGCGCTCGGTGCGCGCCATCTCGGTTTCGAGCGCCCGCCGCTCCACCTCGGCGCGTTCCAGCGCCCGGGTGCGGCGCACCACGAGGTACTCGACGCGGGCGACATGCAGCAGGAACGCCCCGATCAGGATCGCCGCCAGCGCCACCCAGTGGGTGTTGTCGCGCAGCCAGGCCCGGACCCCGGCGGCGAGATCGGGCTCGAAGGGAAAGAGCGCGAGTTCGCGGTAGAGTTGTTCGACCGAGGCATAGCCCAGCGGCACCACCCAGCCGTCGAAATGCAGCGGATCGGCGCTCCCGGCGCGCGGCATCGACAAGAGCGCGCGGGTGACCTCGGTGGCGAGTTCGGGCGCGACATGGGGCAGCATCAGAAAAGCCCAGCCGGGATACATCGGCGTCGAGGCGAGGCAGGGCAGTCCGCCGGTTTCGACCAGCCCGATCGGGCGGAAGCGGTCGGGGTCGAGCCGGCCGTCCTCGGCGAGGCTTTCGAACAGGCAGGCGCGCACCACGCCGGCATCCACCGCGCCGCTCTCAACCGCCTCCAGCACGCGCTGGTGGGGAAAGCCCAGCGTGACCGTCTCGATCCGGTCCACCGCGCCCCCGAGCGCGCGCAGGAGCCGCTGGCGGGCAACGAGGTGACCGCCGAAGGCCGCCGGATCGACGATCCCCAGCCGCCGGCCCACGAGATCGTCAAGCGCGGTCACAGGGCCGTCGGCGCGGGTGACGATCAGCGCGCCAAGCACGCCTTCGTGGTTGCCAAGGCCGGGATAGCGCGCCGTGGCGAGGCGGCTCGCGCCGTAACGTCGCGCCATCTGGAAGGAATCGCCCGGATTGGTGAAGGCGAAATCGATCGCCCCGGCCGCCGCCGCCCGGCCCAGTTCCGGCAAGGTGAGGGGCAGCAGCTCGATGTCACGCTCCGGAAGGGCCGCGCGCAAGTGCACCGCCGAGGCTTCGAACCCCGCCAGCGCGCTTTCGCCACCGCTGTAGGAGAGCACCCCGATCCGCACCGGTTCAGCGGCCAGCGCCCCGCCGGTGAGCCCGGCACAGAGGAGGAAGACGAAACGGAGCGTCGGGCGCATGGGCCACCTGTTCGAGCGATCTCTGCGCCGCTCGCGGCGCGCCCCGTTGTTTCGCGTTGCCCCACCGCGGTCAAGGCCCCGCGCGCCATGCGGCGGGGCCAAAACCTCAGCCCGCGCAATAGGGCTGGGCGCGCATCCAGTTGATCATGTCGCCGCGCTTGGTGGCGGAATGGAACGGGCCCCAGTCGGCGGCCACGCCGCGCATGCCCTGGCTGACCACGCCGTCGCGCGGCACGGTCACGTTCATGATCTTCACGGCGCAGGACAGGTTCGCCTCGCCGTTCTTCAGAGCCTCGCCCGAGCGCGCCTCGCAGCCGTAGCCGCGCGCGGTGGCGGGTGCGATCTGCACCAGGCCGAACCACTTGCCGCCGCCGCCCACGGCGGCCGGATTCCAGGTGCTTTCGTGCTTGGCCAGGGTCGACAAGAGCCCGGTCCAGAAAACCTTGCGGCCTTCGGCGTCGGCGCTCTTGTAGGCCGGGCACCAGGTGTCGATATCGGCGGGCATGGTGCTGACCAGGCCCGCGCCATGGGCATCGAGCGCCGCCAGCGTCGTTTCGGTCCAGCGGTCGGCCTCGGGCCGGTGATCCCAGCGCATGGCGAGGTCTTCAGTGGCCGGGCTCTTCGAAGAGAATACGGTATCGAAGTCGGCGCCAGCGCAGCCTGCGAGCGCGAGAAGCGCCGTGGCCATCAGGCCGGTTCGGATGGTCATGTGTCTGTCCGTGGTCGTTTCGGTTGCCGTGGCAGAGCCCCAAACCGCCGTTTCGCGCAAGCCCGCAGGGCGCGCGGCGGCGTTTTCGGCGGGGTTCTGCCCATGGCAGGGCCTTGCCCCGTCCCCGGCCCTGCCCTAGAACGCCTCGGAACGCCAAACTCAAGGGAGCGCGCCATGCTCGACCATCTCGCCTTCGAAGCGCCCAAACCCGCCCGAATCGCCGGCGCGAAGGAAGATTGGGAACTGGTGATCGGCATGGAGGTGCATGCGCAGGTTACGTCCAATGCCAAGCTGTTCTCAGGTGCCTCCACCCGGTTCGGGGCCGAGCCCAATTCCAACGTCGCCTTCGTCGATGCCGCGATGCCGGGAATGCTGCCGGTGATCAACGCATTCTGCGTCGAACAGGCGGTGCGCACCGGGCTGGGCCTGCGCGCCGAGATCAACCTGTGGTCGGCCTTCGACCGCAAGAACTACTTCTACCCCGATCTGCCGCAGGGCTACCAGATCAGCCAGCTCTACCACCCGATCGTTGGCGAGGGCGAAGTGATCGTCGACATGGGGCCGGGCGTGGCCCGCCGGGTGCGCATCGAACGCATCCACCTCGAACAGGACGCAGGCAAAAGCATCCACGACATGGACCCCAACATGTCGTTCGTCGATCTCAACCGCACCGGCGTGGCACTGATGGAGATCGTGAGCCGCCCCGACATTCGCGGCCCGGAAGAAGCCGCGGCCTACGTCCAGAAGCTGCGCCAGATCATGCGCTACCTCGGCACCTGCGACGGCAACATGCAGGAAGGCTCGCTCAGGGCCGACGTCAACGTGAGCGTCTGCCGCCCCGGCGCCTATGAGCGCTACATGGAAACCCAGGATTTCGGCCACCTCGGCACCCGCTGCGAGATCAAGAACATGAACTCGCTCAGGTTCATCCAGGCCGCGATCGACTTCGAGGCCCGCCGCCAGATCGCCATTCTCGAAGACGGCGGCACGGTGGTGCAGGAAACCCGGCTCTACGACCCCGACAAGGGCGAAACCCGCTCGATGCGCTCCAAGGAAGAAGCGCATGATTACCGCTACTTCCCCTGCCCCGACCTCCTGCCGCTGGAGATCGAGCAGGACTGGGTCGACGCGATCAAGGCGGGCCTGCCGGAACTGCCTGACGAGAAGAAGGCCCGCTTCGTGAAGGATTTCGGCCTGTCGGAATACGACGCGGGTGTGCTCACGGCGGATCTGGAGGCTGCGCATTACTTCGAGAAGGTCGCCGAAGGGCGCGACGGCAAGCTCGCCGCCAACTGGGTGATCAACGAGCTGTTCGGCCGGCTCAAGAAGGAAGGCCACGACATCACCGAAAGCCCGGTTGGCCCCGACCAGCTCGGCGGCATCATCGCGCTGATCCAGAACGGCGACATTTCGGGCAAGATCGCCAAGGACCTGTTCGAGATCGTCTATACCGAGGGCGGCGATCCGGCCGAGATCGTCGCGGCGCGGGGCATGAAGCAAGTCACCGACACCGGCGCGATCGAAGCGGCGGTGGACGCGGTGATCGCCGAGAACCCGGCGCAGGTGGAGAAGGCCCGCGCCAACCCCAAGCTCGCCGGCTGGTTTGTCGGCCAGGTGATGAAGGCGACCGGCGGCAAGGCCAACCCGCAGGCCGTCGACGCGCTGGTGAAGCAGAAACTGGGGCTGTAGCGAGCCACGGCGAGGCCGCCTCTTGCCACACCGCATGACCCGGGCCGGGAACGGCAGGCTGCCGCGGGCATCGGAAGGCATCTCCCCGATCCGCCAAATCCATGTCAGGTCAGGCAAAAAGGGGAGGTTCTTCAAGAATTTCGTTCATTTCCGCCATTCTATCGTCAAGGTTTTCGGGTCATCTCGAATAAACGAATGCTTTACCCCGCCATGACAGGATCGGCACCGGGCCGAGGGTGCCGCCACCCGGTTCCGACTCCGAACTGCCGAGACTCACCATGACCAGATCCGCCACGCTACGTACCGTCGAAGGCACAGATGTAGCGGGATCGGTCAATACCACCCTCGACGTCGGCGGCACCACCGCCTCCTATGCCATCGTGGGCGGCGCGGATGCCGACTGCTTCACGATCGAGCCGGACGGAACCTTGCGTTTCATCTCCGCCCCCGACCACGAAAGCCCGGCCGATGCCGATGGCGACAATGCCTATGACGTCCGGGTGATGATCACCGCAGGCGACCGCTCTGAAACCGTGGAGGTGACGGTTCAGGTGCGCGACGTGCCTGAAGACACCTCCTACGACACCGCCACCGCCCTCGGCGACGGCACCGACGGCGGCTGGGACGTTCCCATCATCGGCACCGACGGCAACGACGACATCGCCGCCGGCGATTTCCACGAGGGCGTCCATGCCGGCAAGGGCGACGACCGGATCACCGTGGGCACAGCCGACAACAGCAACTGGTCCAGGATCGACACGTCGAGCGGCAACGACGAGGTCCGCGCCGGCGATGGCTGGGAGATGATCGAGACGGGCGACGGAGCGGACGTGATTGCCACCGGCGACGGCGATGCCGGCTCCTACAACGCGATCTATTCGGGCAAGGACGACGACAGCATCGTGGCGGGCGACGACTGGAACAAGATCGACACCGGCGCGGGCGACGACCTGCTCAACATCGGCAACGACGGGAGCCGGATCGAGACCGGCGACGGTGCCGACACGATCCATGCCGGCGACGGCTGGAGCGAGGTCTACACCGGCAAGGACGACGACAGCCTGTCGATCGGCAATGCCAATGCGGGCGAATCCGCGAAGATCGACACGTCCACGGGTGCCGACACCGTGACTGCAGGCGACGGCTGGAGCCATGTCACCACCGGCGACGGCAACGACCATGTCGAGATCGGCAACGCCGACACGGCGCAATACGGCGAGATCCACACCGGCAATGACAACGACACGCTGACCGCCGGCGATGGCTGGGACAGGATCGACAGCGGCTCGGGGAACGATGTCGTCTCCACCGGCGATGCCGACCCCAACGGTGCGTCCGTGATCGTGACCGGCGACGGTTCCGACACCCTCACCGCCGGCGACAACTGGAGCGAGGTCTACACCGGCAAGGACGACGACTCGGTGAGCCTCGGCGATGCCGACCCGTCAGGATATGGCAAGATCGACACCGGCTCGGGCAATGACACCCTGTCGGCAGGGCACGGCTGGAGCTTTGCCGGGACCGGCGACGACAACGACAAGGTCACGATCGGCGATGCCGATGCCGACGATTTCGCCGAACTGAACACCGGCAAGGGCGACGACACGCTCACGGCCGGGGACAGCTGGGACAAGATCGACGCGGGCGCGTGCGGCGACACGGTGACGGCGGGCGACGGCACCACCTTTGTCGATGGCGGCGACGACAACGACACGGTTTCGGTGGGCGATGCGGGCGACGGCTATGCCGGGGCCTACGGCGGCAAGGGCGACGACACGCTCACGGTCGGGGATGGCTGGGACAAGATCGACGCAGGTGCCGGCGACGACAGCATCTATTCGGGCACCGGCACGGGTGCCCTCTTCGGCGGCGACGGCAACGACACGATCTCGGTCGACCTCTCAGACCCGTCCGGCGGCGGCACGATTCTGGATGGCGGCGCGGGCCAGGACACAATGATTCTGCGCGGCCTGGACGCGGACGATATCACCTATACCGGCACCGAGCCCGGCGAAGTGTCGGGATACGCCACCCTGTCCGACGGAAGCACCTTCACGTTCTCCCACATCGAAAACGTCGTCATCTGTTTTACTGTCGGCACCCGCATCCTGACCCCGCGCGGCCAGCGCCCGATCGAGGACCTGCGCCCCGGTGATGAAGTGGTGACGCTCGACCACGGCGTGCAGGTGCTGCGCTGGACGGGCCGGCACCGCGTGCCGGGGCGGGGCAATCTCGCGCCGGTGCGCATCGCCGCGGGCGCTCTGGAGAATGCCCGCGCGCTGCTGGTCTCTCCTCAGCACCGGATGCTGCACCGCTCGGCCGCGGCCAACCTGTATTTCGACAGCCCCGAGGTGCTGATCCCGGCCAGGCACCTGGTCAATGGCACCACCATCGTGCAGCGCGCCCAGCCTCAGGTCGAGTATGTCCACCTGATGTTCGACAACCACGAGATCGTGTGGGCCGAGGGCCGCCCGTCGGAGAGTTTCCACCCCGGGACCGTCGGGCTGAGCGCGCTGGCGGCCCCCGCGCGCGAGGAGCTTTTCACGCTGTTTCCCGAGCTGCGCAGCGATCCCGGATGCAATCGCCGCACGGCGCGCAGGTGCCTGCGCGCCCACGAAAGCCACATTCTGTCCGCGATCTGAGCACGGCTTCGACCGGATTCGGCGAGCGCGACGCATTGCCGGGATGCGCCTTGCCTTTATTTAAGCATTAGTTTATATAACTAGTGACTGAAATATGGAATCCCGGTATGACCCCCGATCTTGCCTTCGCTGCCCTGGCCGACCCGACTCGTCGCGCAATCATCGCGCGACTGGCCTTGGGCGAAGCCACCGTCGGCGAGATCGCCCGGCCTTTCGCGATGAGCCAACCGGCGATCTCACATCACCTCAAGGTGCTTGAAGAGGCCGGCCTGGTGACACGACGGATCGACGGCCCCCGTCGGCCCTGTCGGCTGGCCGCGGGCGCGCTCGAAGAGATCGAGGCCTGGCTCGGGCTCCTGCGGCGCGGCCTCGAGGCGAATTATGACCGGCTCGATGCGCTGCTCGCCGATACCCCTGATCGCACCCCCCCTGACAAGAAGGAGTGACCCGTGACCAATGCCCCGCTCACGATCGAACTCGACGGCGAAACAGACCTCATCGTTACCCGTCGCTTCAACGCGCCTCCGGCCGAGGTCTACCGGGCGCATACGGACCCCGCATTGGTGCGGCAATGGATGCTCGGCCCGCCGGGCTGGGACATGCCGGTTTGCGAGATGGACGTCCGCCCCGGCGGTGCCTTCCGCCATGAGTACAGCGATGGCGCGGGCACCGGCTTTGCGATTGTTGGCGAATACATCAGCCTCGAACCCGGCGCGCGGATCGTCCATGTGGAACGGATGCTGATGCCGGACCCGACGCCAGACAACCGGATAGACACCCGTTTCAAACCTGATGGGTCGGGCACGCGAATGGTGATGCGCATGTCGTTGCCGGATTCCGAAACCCGCAAATCGATGCTTGAGACCGGCATGGCCGACGGCATGGAAGCAAGCTACGCCAACCTCGAAAACCTCGACGCATCCGCGTTCGCGCCCTGAGACAGGCACCTTCAGGTATCCGGCGCGTTCGCGCCCCTGCCGGGCCTTGGTGCCATTCGCTGCGAACGGAGGTTTCGAGCCCAGTATCCCGGATGCCGCCGCTCGTGCGAAGATCAACTATGCGTATCGAATTGGGCGCACGTCATCCGTGAATTGCACATGCCGGCGGCTGAACGATGTTCCCTCCAGACACTCCGGTGCGCTGATCCGGTCCATTCGAAAATGCCGCAAACCTTCGCGCGTCCGGTCCCAGGCGACCAGGTACCAGAGCGGCGGCAAGATCAGCGTGGCCTGTGGCTCGACGTGTCGCTCGGTCTCAAAGCCTTTCGCGTCACGGTAGCTGAACCGCAGGTGCCGGCGGTCCAAAAAGGCGGGTTCAAACGCAGGTAAAAGCGCGGGGTCCATCTGTCCGAGGTCAGATATGTCGACCCGAGGTGCCAATGGTCCGACCCAAAGGCATTCGAGGAAGCGGCGCAGATCGCGCACCTTGTCTGACGGCAAGGTAGCGTCCACGGACGTGGTGTAATTTCTGCGCCGTCAACGGTGTAATCTGTTCCGCAAGAACGTGCCGCCCGCGCCACCCGAACCCGGCATGATGATGATCAACCTTGCCAAGGCGGAGCGCCCGATGGGTGAGCCGGTGATGACCGAAGACGAACTGGCCGTGTTCACCGCCTCGTTCGAAAAGACCGGGTTCACCGGCGGCATCAACTGGTATCGAAATCTCGACCGTAACTGGCAAATCCTGGCCGAGCAGACGACGCGAGCGGTCCTGAACTGGCTTGCGGATCATGTGCCGGCATGAGCGCGAAAAGAGAAGCACCAAGGCTGAAGCGGCTGAACATCCTGATTGCCGCCTCAGCGGCAGGGCAAAGAATCCCCTTGTTGCAGAACAGGAACGGCTCCTCGCATTTGTCGATGAATTCTTGACAGCAGCCGGTCCGATGTCGCCCGGCGAAGACGGCTTTGCCCCGCATGGAGACCGTGCGTCCTTGAGCGATTGTCCGCAAGCAGCCCGCCCTACCCCGTCCCGCCTTCCGTGTTCGGCAGGGGGTCCGGCTGGGTCACCCGGTTCGGGTCGCGCTTCTCATAGAACGCGTTACCGCCGGCCGAGGTGGTGTAGTGCATGTTGTTGTAATTGGCGTTGTAATGGAGCGCGTGGAAAAACCGCGCGTTGCCGACGTGGGGGTGGCGTTCGCCGTCCAGAACCGACGCGGCGGCGTCGGCAACACGGGCCAGCGAAGCCGGTTCCGTCATCGGCGTCGACATGATCCCCGGCGCGAACTGGCCCTTCTGGCCCACCACGGCGCAGATCGTGTCGGGAAACTGCGGCGAAGCCACCCGGTTCATCACCACCGAGCCGACCGCGACCATCCCGTCGCGGCTCGAGCGGTTGCTCTCGAAATACATCGCGCGGGCCATGCACTCGTGCTGCCGGGAGCCAACCTCCTCGTCGCCGCGCCATTTGCCACAGCCCGCGAGCCCTGCCAGCGCTGCCAGCGCGATCAATGTCGGCAGCTTCGCGTTTCGCATGTCGGTTCTTGCCTTTGTCTGTTCTTGCGGACATCGTACCCGGTCGCCTCGCCCGCGATCAAGCATGTCCGCGCCGTCGCCACGAACTCCATGATTCCAGCGATTTGGCGCGGATCGCGCGGCGCGACCGGCACAACAGCGCCTTTGCATCAGGCCCGCCCTGCCCTAGCATGGCGACCGAAAGGAAACGTCCCGCATGTCCACCCCGCATATCTCCTCGGTGATGACGGTCGAGCCCGGCTGGATCGACTACAACGGCCACATGAACATGGCTTTCTATACCATGCTGTTCGACCGGGCGGGCGACGAGTTCTACGAGATCGTCGGTCTTGGCGCGAGTTATGCCCGGACGCGGGGCTTCACCACCTATACCGCCGAGTTTCACATCCGCTACCTGCGCGAATTGCACCTCGGCGACCGGGTGCGGGTGCATTCCTGGATCCTCGACCATGACGCGAAACGCTTTCACGCCTGGCAGGAGATCCATCACGAGGACGGGTGGATCGCCGCGACCGGCGAAACGCTGGCGCTGCATATCGACACCTCGGGCCCGCGCGTGGCCCCCTTTCCGCCCGACATCGCCGCCGCGATGGACGCCTTCGCCCGCGACCACCGCTTGCCGGACAAGCCGGAGGGGGCCGGGCGTTCGATCGGCATCCCGCGGGCCTAGTATAGATATGGTGTTCGCGCCCGCTGACCGCGCAAGCCCTTGCGCCGCCGGGCGAAAACGCCACAGGCCCGGGCGGATGATCGCTCCCGGCTTGGACAGACCCGGTGCGAATCGGATACCGTCGCGCGGTGACAGGGAGGGATGCGTGATGACATACGAATACAAGGTGGTGCCGGCACCGACCCGGGGCCAGAAAGCCAAGGGGCTCAAAACTCCCGCCGACCGCTTCGCCAACGCCCTTGGCGCGGTGATCAACGAGATGGCGGCGGAAGGCTGGGAATACCAGCGCACCGATACCCTGCCCGCCGAGGAGCGCCACGGGCTGACCGGGCGCAGCACGGTGTTCCAGAACATGCTGATCTTCCGCCGGGTGGCGGAGGCAGAAAGCGCGACGGACGCCGAAACCGCGGCCGTCCTGCCCGCCGGAACCGATGACGCCGGCGCGGCCCCGCAGCCGCCAAGGCTGTCCGCCAGCACCGATACGCCCGTCGCCCGGAACGGCCGTACCTCGCTGTTCGCCGCCGACCGGCGCGGCGACGTCGCCGCCGAATAGGCCAGCGCGCCCCACGATCCCACGCTGCTCGCGGTGATCGACGTCAAGTTCTCCGCGCCGGCCTCGGTCTGAGGCCCCGGTCTAGTCGGTGATCTCCAGCGCCAGCGCGTGGATCCCGTCCACCAGATCCTTGCCCAGCGCCGCGTGCACGGCGCGGTGGCGCGCGAGGCGCGACATGTCCTTGAAAACCTCCGCCGCGATGCGCACCCGGTAGTGGCTTTCGCCGGTTCCGTCATGGCCTGCGTGGCCCGCATGGCGGTGGCTCTCGTTGATCACTTCAAGCGCGCGCGGGGCGAAGGCCGCCTCCAGCGCCACGCGGATTTCCTCCTGCTTCGACATTTTTGTGCTCCTGCCTCTTCAAACCTTCGCCAAATCGTCTAAACTCCCGGGTCCGAGTCGAAAAGAGTGGTTTCATGGACAAGTTCGATCCCTTTGCCTTCGACATCTCCGTTTCCGCGTCGAAGAAGAAAAAGACGCGCGGGAAGAGGGGGATGTCAGGTGCCTTCGAAACGTCGCAGCGCGTCTGCGAACACCCGGGCTGCACCGAGCTTGGCCAATACCGTGCGCCCAAGAGTCCCGACGAACTCGACGAGTACAAGTGGTTCTGCAAGGACCATGTGCGCGAATACAACCTGAAATGGAACTTCTTCCAGGGCGCGACCGAGGAAGAACTCGAAGAACAGGCGCAGAAGGACCGGGTCTGGGAACGCGAGACCAAGGCCTTCAAGCGCAATGCCGAGGAACGGGCATGGTCGCGCCTCGGGGTCGATGATCCGCACCAGGTTCTTGGCGAGAACGCCACCCGAAACCCCGGCAAATCGGTCACCGGAACCCGCAAGCTGCCGCCCACCGAGCGCCGCGCGATCGACATTCTCGAAGCCAAGGACCATTGGTCGAAAGCCGAGGTGCGCAAGGCCTACAAGGCGCTGATCAAGGTGCTGCACCCCGATATGAACGGCGGCGACCGGAGCCAGGAAGAACAGCTCCAGCAGGTGGTCTGGGCATGGGACCAGATCAAGGAAAGCCGGAACTTCAAGTAAGGCGCGCAGCATGGACATCCTGATCACCGGCGCGACCGGCAACGTCGGCTGCGCGGTGCTTGCCGCGCTCGCCGGGTCAGGGCACCGTGTCTTTGCCGGGGTGCGCGATCCGGCATCCGCGCAACTGCCCGACGACGTGATCCCCGTCGCCGTCGATCTGGCCACCGGAACCGGCCCGGACCGCCGCTTCGATGCGATCTTCCTGATGCGCCCGCCGCAGATCGCCGACCCCGCCCCGTTCCGCCGCTTCCTCGACCCGCACGCCCGCGAAACCCGGATCGTGTTTCTTTCGGTGCAAGGAGCCGAGAGCCGGGGCTACCTGCCGCATGCCAAGATCGAGCGCGTGATCCGCGACATGGGTTTTGCCCGGTGCTTCGTGCGCCCGGCCTATTTCATGGAAAACCTCGTCACCACGCTGGCACCGGAGCTGAAACGCACGGGCCGGGTCTACCTGCCCGCGGGCCGGTTGGGGCTCGACTGGGTTTCGGCGCGCGATATCGCGGAAGTGATCGCCGCCGCGCTCACCGGCGCGACCGGCCGCGACGCGGTGACGGTGGCAAGCGGGCACAAGCTGGATTTCGCCGGGGCGCTCGCCACCGTGAACGCCGTTGCCGGCACCGGGTTTCGCTACGTCCCCGCCAGCCTGCCCGGCTACATCCGCCATGCCCGCAAACAGGGCATGGGCTGGGCCATGATCGGGGTGATGCTGCTCCTGCATTTCCTGCCGCGTTTCGGCCGGGCCGAGGCAGGAACGGGCGATGCCGAGACGGTTCTCGGCCGGCCGCTGGAAACGCTGGACGATTGGGCCGCACGCAACAAGGGCGCGCTGAGGGCGCTCGCTGGGCCGGCACGCAGCACGTGATCTCCGCCTGAACGTCACCCGGTCACGCACCGGCCAGATGTTTTGGTCGCCTCCCCTCCCCTTTCATTGCCTGGGGCGATAGACTCGCACCGGAGAGCCCGGCGTCGACACCGCCTTTGCCGCGCTGTCGTCATCACCGCCCCGACAGGGGAAAACCGGAGGCTGTTGCGTCATGCGTGCGTCCCATGTCGCCTTGTTTCTCGCGATCACCTTCGGCTGGAGCTGGGGTTTCTGGGCCTTGCCGGTGCTTGCGCATCACGGCCACGACCTGCCCAAGGTTCTCGCCGATCTCGCTGCCTCCGGCACCCCCGCGCCCTGGGGGCCGCTGATCGGCGCGGTGGCGGTGGCGCTCCTGCGCGGGGGCCCGCGCGGCGTGCTCGACTTGCTGCGGATGGGCCTGCGGTTTCGCATCGGGTGGCGCTGGTGGCTCATCGTGTTGATTCTGTTTCCCGCGCTGATCGGTGGCGCGCTTCTGGCCGGATCGCTCGCCGGATCGCGGATCGCCCCGAGCGAGGCGATGTCGAACCCCGCGATGATCCCGGTCGCCTTCATCGTGATCCTGTTTCTGGGCGGCCCGCTGCAGGAGGAGTTCGGCTGGCGCGGCACCCTGCTCGACCCGATGCAGGACCGGTTCGGAGCCCTCGGGGCAAGCCTCGTGGTGGGCACGGTCTGGGCGCTGTGGCACGTGCCGCTGTTCCATTTTCCCAACGAGGCCGGGCCCTACTACGGCCGCCCGTTCTGGGGGCTCTTCGCTTCGGTGCTGATGATTTCCGTGCTCTTCACCTGGGTCTGGAACCATACCGGGCGATCTGTTCTGGCGGTGCTGGTGTTTCACACCATGTTCAACCTTTCGCACTGGATGTTCCCGGTGATCGGTGCCGACACGCCCGCGCTCATCCTCCTTGCGGCACAAGCCGTCGTCGTCGTCGCCGTGGTGCTGCGCGACGGCGCGGCGCGTCTGAGGCTTTGACTCGGCGCCCTGCATTGGGGATAGTCTGCCAACACGGCCCGGGGGAGGGGCCGAAGGGGAACCCATGGCAAAACGCGTTGTGATCGTCGAAGACGAGCCGAACATCATCGAGGCGATCAATTTCATCCTCAGCCGCGATGGCTGGGACGTGACCGTGCATGCCAATGGCGAAACCGCGGTGGACGCGGTGCGCGCGGTGCGGCCAGACGCCATTCTCCTCGACGTGATGTTGCCCGGCCGTTCGGGCTACGACATCCTCAAGGAACTGCGCGCCGACCCGGATTTCGCGGCCCTGCCGGTGCTCATGCTTACTGCCCGCGGCCAGAAGAAAGACCGCGAGATGGCTGATGCGCTCGGCGTCACAAGGTTCATGACCAAGCCCTTCTCCAATGCCGAGTTGCTCGCCGTTCTGGGCGAGATCACAGCGGGGGCCTGAGCCTTGGTCGGGCCGCGCGAACCGATCTTTCTTGGCCGCGAGACCTATCGCCGGCGCCGCCTGATCGACGCGATGCGGCTGGTGCCGATGGCCGGGGCGCTGCTGTTCCTGCTGCCGCTGCTCGGGAGCGGCACCGCGCCGCGCTCGACCGCGCTGGGCGGGTTCTATCTCTTCGTCGTCTGGTTCGGCCTCATCTTCTTCGCCTTTGTCCTCGTCCGCGCCCTGGCCCGCGCGCCGGGCGGTGTCGGCTCCGACCCCCTGGAACCCGAGACCGGGGCGACAGCGGAGGACGACAAGACCGGCGGTGGCCCGGCACCGGGGCCGCGATGAATTCCAATGTCCTGATCTCGGTCAGCCTCGTCTACGTGGCCTTCCTGTTTCTCGTCGCCTTCGGGGCCGACAAGTGGGCCCGCGCCGGACGCGGCGCCTGGCTGCGCTCGCCGATCGTCTACACGCTCTCGCTGTCGATCTACTGCACCGCCTGGACCTTCTACGGCGCGGTCGGCTACGCCGCGCGCTCGGGGCTCGAATTCGTCACCATCTACCTCGGCCCGACGCTGGTGATGGTGGGCTGGTGGTGGATCCTGCGCAAGCTGGTGCGGATCGGCCGGGCGCAGCGGATAACCTCGGTGGCCGACCTGATCTCGTCGCGCTACGGCAAGTCGAACCTGCTCGGCGTCATCGTCACCACGCTGGCGGTGGTCGGCACCACGCCCTATATCGCGCTCCAGCTCCAGTCGGTCACGCTCTCGCTGGCGGTGTTCTCGGCCGAAGATTCCGGCACCGGCCTGGTGACCTCCGACGCCCCGGCCACCGCACTCTGGGTGGCGGCGGGGCTCGCGGTGTTCACGGTGATGTTCGGCACCCGCAACCTCGACGTCAACGAACGCCACCACGGGGTGGTGACGGCGATCGCGGTGGAAGCGGTGGTGAAGCTGGTGGCGCTGCTCGCGGTGGGCATCTTCGTGGTCTGGGGCCTGTCGGGCGGGGCTGCCAACGTGGCTCGCATGATCGATGCCTCGCCGATCGCCGAATGGCAGCTTGACGGCGGGCGCTGGGCGGCGCTCACCTTCCTTTCCGCCGCCGCCTTCCTCACCCTGCCGCGAATGTTCCAGGTGCTGGTGGTGGAAAACGTCGATGAAAACCAGCTCGCGACCGCCTCCTGGGCGTTTCCGCTCTATCTGTTCCTGATGAGCCTGTTCGTGGTGCCGATCGCCGTGGTCGGTCTGGCGCGTCTGCCGGAGGGCTCGAACCCCGACCTCTTCGTGCTGACACTACCGCTGGCCGAAGGGCATAACGGCTTGGCCATGCTGGCTTTTCTCGGCGGGTTTTCCTCCGCGACCTCGATGGTGATCGTGGCCGCAATCGCGCTCTCGACGATGGTCTCGAACCACATCGTGATGCCGCTCTGGCTTTCGTTTCGGCAAGGCGGTGCCTCGGTTTCGGGCGACGTGCGCAACATCGTGCTGATCGCCCGCCGGGTCTCCATCGGCGTGGTTCTGGCCTTTGGCTACCTTTACTACCGTTTTTCCGGCGGCGGCGAGGCCCTTGCGGCAATCGGGCTGATCTCCTTCGTCGGCATCGTGCAGGTTCTGCCGGCGATGCTGGGCGGGCTGTTCTGGCGCGGCGCGACCCGGGTGGGCGCGGCGGCGGGGCTGATCGCGGGGTTCGCGATCTGGGCCTATGCGCTGTTCCTGCCGTCCTTCGGCACCGCGCTGTTTGCGCCGGAGATGATGGCCACGGGGCCATGGGGGATCGGCTGGCTCCGGCCGCAGGCGTTTTTCGGGATCGAAGGCATGGCGCCGGTGGTGCATGCGCTGGTCTGGTCGCTGGTGATCAATTCCGCGCTGTTCTTCACCTTCTCCCTGGTCTCCTTCCCGACGCCCCTCGAACGGCTGCAAGGCGCGCAGTTCGTCAATGTCTTCGAGCACAGCAAGGCCCGCCGCGGCTGGGCCAGCGGGGTCGCCGAGGCCGAGGACCTGCTGATCATGGCACAGCGGATCATGGGCGGGGCGCAGGCCCAGGCGCTGTTTCGCGCACAGGCAGCGGCGCAGGGCAAATCGGGCTACCTGCCCGACACCACGCCGGAGTTTCTCGAACGCCTCGAACGCGAGCTCTCCGGCTCGGTCGGCGCGGCCACCGCCCATGCCATGGTCGGCCAGATCGCCGGCGGCGCGGCGGTTTCGGTGAAAGACCTGATGGCGGTCGCGGACGAAACCCAGCAGATGCTGGAATACTCCTCCCAGCTCGAGGCAAAATCCGAGGAGTTGAGCCGGACCGCACGCCAGTTGCAGGAGGCCAACGAGAAGCTGACCCAGCTTTCGATCCAGAAAGACGCCTTCCTGAGCCAGATCAGTCACGAGTTGCGCACACCGATGACCTCGATCCGGGCCTTCTCCGAGATCCTGCGCGACGGGGCCGTCGACGGCCCGGCGCAGCACCATTACGCGAGCATCATCGAAGACGAAGCGATCCGCCTGACCCGCCTGCTCGATGACCTGCTCGACCTGGCGGTGCTCGAAGCCGGCCAGGTGACGCTCAACGTCCAGAGTGCCACGCTTGGCGCGGTGCTTGATCGCGCCGTGGCGGCGGCCAGAAGTGCCACCGACGGACGCCCGCTCGATATCCGCCGAGACCGCGCGCGCGAGGATGTCACCCTCGAAACCGACACCGACCGTCTGTCGCAGGTTTTCATCAACATCATCGCCAATGCCCGCAAGTATTGCGACGCCGCCAAACCCAGGCTGACGATCTGGGTGAGCAAGCAGGAGTCCGGGTTGGTGATCGATTTCATCGACAACGGGGCCGGAATCCCGGCCGATGCCGAAGCGATGATCTTCGAGAAATTCTCGCGCCTGACCGATCAGCAGAAGGCGGGAGGTGCCGGGCTCGGGCTCGCAATCAGCCGCGAGATCATGAACAAGCTCGGCGGCACCATCGCCTACCTGCCCGGCCAGGGCGGCGCGGCCTTCCGCGTCACGCTCCCGCTTGCGGCGGGGTGATCTCCGCGTTCCGCGACCATCTCAACGCTTTGTAAACCTTGTGCTGCCACATCTTGCTGTAAGCCAGCCCTGGACTGTGGAGATGCGGGAACAAAACCAGCCAAGCGCGATGCGGCGAAAGGCCGGTGCGGGGCGTCCGCCGCCCGAGATCGGCCAGATCACGCCCGCCAAGGCCCTGCGCACCGCCGTGGCGCAGGCCGCGGAAGATGTCGCGGCCCTGGTGGCCACGTCCGGTGCGGTCGACGAGGCGCGCGTTACCCTCGAGGCGATCGGCGAGGATCTGCCGGAACACCCCCTGCTCGCGCTGGTCGAGGGGCCGGGCGGCGGCTTCGGCCTCGTCGTGCTCGACGCCCAGGCGGTGGCGGCACTGATCGAGATGCAGACGACCGGCCGGGTCGTGCCCCGCCCCGCCGAAGCGCGCGCCCCGACACGGACCGACGCGATCCTGTGCGCCGATTTCATCGACCGCATGCTCGAAGTGTTCGAGCAACGCGTGGGCGAAGCCGGGCTCGGCCTTGCCCCGGCAATCACCGGCTATCGCTATGCCATGGCGCTGGCCGAAGCGCGCGCCGTGGTGCTGACGCTGGAAGACACCCGCTACCGGCGTTTGACCTTCCCGGTCGATTTTGGCCGCGGGGCCAAGACCGGCCTGATCCAGATCATCCTGCCCCACGACGCCCCCGAATCGGGAACCCGGCGCGCAGCCGACGCCGGGGTTTTCACCGAAGCCTTGCAGGCACAGGTGATGGCGGCAAAGGCGGTGCTCTCGGCCACGCTCACGCGCCGCCGGATGACGCTGGCGGAACTGGCGTCGCTGACGGTTGGAAGCGAGATCACGCTGCCGGCCGATGCGCTGGCGGACGTCGGTCTCGAAGACCTGGCGGGGCGGCAGGTGGCGCGCGGTCGGCTCGGGCAGGTTGCGGGCCATCGTGCCCTGCGCCTGACACTGGCATCCGCCCCGGGTGCGCCCCTTCACGACCCCCGGCCGCCAGACAGCCGCTTGCCCGCAGCCGCGGCAGGCCCCGCGCTCTCGCCCCCCGGCGGACTGGCCGCCCTCACCCCCCGGCCTGCCGCCGAGCCGGACGCGCTCGCGCCATTGGGCTCGGATTTTCCTTCCGCCGCCGATTGACGACAGCCGCCGACACATCGGCTTGGGGCTTGACCTGTATCAAGGCGCGTTGTCCCCTTGCACGCGCACGATAGATCGAAGCTGAGGAGGCTATCCATGGTCGATACCGCAAAATTCCGCACGGTTCTCGAAACCCGCCGCGACGAACTCATCGACCGGCTGCGCGAGATCGACGAAACGCTGGAAAGCCACCAGTCGAAAGACTGGGAAGAGCTGGCAACCGAGCGCGAAGGCGACGAAGTGCTGGAAGGCATGGGGGCCTCCGGCAAGGCGGAAATCGAAAAGATCCAGGCCGCGTTGCAGCGGATGGACGAAGGCGAGTTCGGCTATTGCGTGAGCTGTGGCGACGAGATTTCGGAGGAACGGCTCGAGGTCGTGCCGCATACCCCGTTCTGCCGCACCTGTGCCGAAAAACGCGGCTGAACCGACGGCGCTCGGCGCCTTGGTGCCCGCCGCCGTCTGCAAGCAAGCAAGGAGGCAACATGGCTTTCGAGGAAATTCGCGCCGCGATCGATGCCCTGATGGAAGAGATCGTCGCCCGCCCCGAGGATCGGCATGTGCTGCAGGAGCAGATCCGCGCCAAGATCGCGGAACTGCGCGCACTCGGCCTGCCGGTTCCGGCCGACCTCAAGCAATTCGAGGAAGCGCTGTCGGATGACGACGCCGACGATTTTTTCGATAACATGCCGATCTGATCACGCACCCGGAGATTGCGATTTGCACCGCCGCGGACGACGCCCTAAGCTCATCTGACGGCGTAGCGAGTGCACAGAGCCCCGGTCGTGGGGCACGGGTGGGGGCAGATGGACGAACGCGTTCGTTATAGCACGCGCGACGGCGTGGCGTTCGTCACCATCGACAACCCGCCCGTCAACGCAATCAGCCTGGTCGTGCGGACCGGCCTGCAGGAGGCCCTCAGCAAGGCGCTGGCCGATGCCGAGGTCGGGGCCATCGTGATCGCGGCTCAGGGCCCGTCATTCTCGGCCGGAGCCGATCTGCGCGACCTGGATTGCGGGGCCGTGCCACCCCGGCTGACCGATCTGCTGCGCGACATCGAAGATGCGCCGAAACCCGTTCTCGCCGCGATCCAGGGCAGCGCGCTCGGCGGCGGTTTCGAGCTCGCACTCGCCTGCCATTACCGGCTGGTGCATACCGACGCCCAACTTGGCCTCCCCGACATGGCTCTCGGGCTGGTGCCCTCGGGGGGCGGGTCGCAGCGGCTCGTCAGGCTGGCGGGAGCGCGGGTGGCGCTCGACATGCTGATCTCCGGTCGTCCGATCTCCGCCGAACTCGCCGTGCGTCTCGGACTGGCCGACAGGCTGGTGCGCAAGAGCCCCGGGCGGGCGGCCTTCATGGCAGCCCGAAACTTCATCCAGGCCAAGACACCGCCACGCCCGACGCGGACCTGCGAGGCTGGCTTTGCCAACCCGGACGATTTTCTGGCAGCGGTGGAGGAGCGCCGGGCCGCGGCAGAAGACGACAAGCGCGAGGCCGTGCACCGGGCAATCGATCTGGTCGAGGCCGCCCTGCTCTTGCCGTTCGAGGCCGCGCTGGCGATGGAATACGCGCATTTCGCGAGCCTTGCCGGAGGCGCGCAGGCGCACGGCCTGCGCCATGCCATCCTTGCCGAGCGACGCGCGGCCCGCCGATCCGTTCCCGCCGGCCACCCGCCGCGCCCGGTGGCGCGCGTGGCCGTCCTCGGCGGCGGGCGTCTTGGGTCCGGGATCGTGCGGGCCTGCCTCGCGGCGGGTCTGGCGGTCAACCTTGTCGAACAGGACGAGGCCGCGGTGCTGCGCGCACGCCGCCGGATCGCGTCCGGCATCGCACGCGATGTCGCGCAAGGCCATCTTGCCCCCGATCAACGCGCAGCGCAGATCGCCCGGCTCAATGCCGGCCACGACATCGCCGTGCTGTCCGCGGCAGATCTGGTGCTCGAAGCGGTCGGCGAAGACCACGAGACCCGGCGCGCGGTGTTTGCCCGCGCGGGTGCGGCCAGCCGCCCCGGCACGTTGCTGGCAAGTGCGGGCCTTGCCCCCGATCTGGCGGCTCTGGCCCGGGCCTCGAGCCGCCCGGCAGACGTGCTCGGGTTGCGTTTCTTTACCCCCGCGCGCTGGGTCCGGCTGGTCGAGGTGGTGTGCCCGCCCACCGCCGCGCCCGACCTCGCCGCCAGTGGCGGGGCATTCGCCCGCATGCTCGGCAAGCTGCCGGTATCTCCCGACCCGTCCGGCGATGGCGACAGCCTCGCGCTGCCGGTGTTCGGGGCGCTGTTCGCCGTGGCGGCGGGCGCGCTCTGCGCCGGGGCCGATCCACCGGAGATCGACACCGCGCTGCGCGACTATGGCTTCGCGCTCGGCCCGTTCCAACTCGCCGACCTCGCCGGGCTTGACCGGCTCGCGGCGCTCGGCTGGCCCGGCATCGGCGGGATTCTGCTCGCCGAGATCATGGCGGCCGGGTTTGCCGGCAAGGAGCCCGGTGAAGGGTTCTATCGCCATCCCGCCGGTGCCCCGGCCCGCCCCGCGCGGGAGCTTGACGCCCTCACCGACCGGCTGCGCAAACGCGCAGCCCCGGGTGGCGGCTGGGCCGGCAAGCCGACGAAGGCCGAGATCGCCGACCGCGCCGCCCTCGCGATGGCCAACGCCGGCGCGCGGCTTCTGGCGAGCGAGGTTGCGCGGCACCCTTCCGATATCGACGCGGCGATGCTCGCGGGCTTCACCTATCCCCGTTGGCGCGGCGGCCCGATGCAGGCGGCAGACACCTCGGGGCTGTTGGCGGTGCGCACCCGCTTGCGCAGGCTTTCCGAATGCACCGGGGAGGCGTTGTTCGCGCCCTCGCCGTTGTTTGACGTGCTGATCAGGGACGGCCTGAATTTCGAGGGATTGAACCCGGCCAGCGCCGGCCAGCGCCCGGTTTGACCCGGTTTGACCTCAGCCCAGGATCACCCCGACGACGACCATCATCAGCCCGAAGGCCGAGAGCGCGAAGGCCGCCATGTTGAGCGGCAAGGCCCGCGCCACCGCCTTTTTCAAGGCCTCGTCATCGAGCCCTGCGCGCTTCGCCCGCATCACTTGCACCAGCGACACCACCAGCCCGACAAGGCCGATCCCCGCGATGATCGCACCGATGATGATGAGCCATTCCATGTCAGTTTCCCCCGCAGCCGCCGTGCCTGGTCGCGCCCACGCCATAACCTGCGGCGGTCGCGGTGAGAAGCCCTCAATCGTATCGCCCTTGAAGGTGGCGAGCGGCGCGGATAGCAAGGCTCGACCCAAACCCCGAAGGAGCCGATCGACATGCCCGACAATGATCTCACCAAGCCCGACAGTTACCGCGTGACGGCCGACGAACTGCGCCAGTTCATCGAGCGTTTCGAGCGGCTCGAAGCCGAAAAGAAGGACATCGCGGATCAGCAGAAAGAGGTGATGGCCGAGGCCAAGGCGCGCGGCTACGACACCCGGGTGATGCGTAAGGTGATCGCGCTCAGAAAGCGTGACCGCGACGAGATCGCCGAGGAAGAAGCGGTGCTCGAGATGTACAAGGAAGCGCTGGGGATGTGACCCCGCGCGCGCCCCGACGGATCAGGCGGTCAGCACCGTCACGCCGGGGATGCGCGCGATCTCGATCATGTCGTCGTCGTAGTTCGCGGTGAGCTGGTCGATGAGGTCCGGGGGCCAGCCCGGCAGGTCCAGCTCTTCCTCGACCTCGTCGTCGAGCGCATACTTGTCGAGAAAGGCCGCCAGCACGCGGCGGCGCTGGATCTCGGTTGCCGGCGGATGGCTGGCAAGATAGCCGCGCAGCCGCTTGATCCCCTCGTCGGCCATGATCTGGCCGAGGATGTCGAAGCTGCCTTTCAACGCCACGCCCGCGTCGATATCGGTGATCTCCTGCATCACCTCGGGCCAGATCATCGGCGTATCTTCATTGCACCAGACGGTGATCGGCGCGTCCGGATTGTGCTCGCGGATGTCGAGAATCACGTCCGACCAGACCAGCGCATCGGGGTCGATCCCGGCGACATACTCGTCGAACGGGCCGGGCTGCACGATGTGATGCAGGGCCGGAATGAAGGTTGCCGGGTTGCGCACCGAGATGAAGAACGACACCGCACAATCGGGAAACAGCTTTCGCAACGCCGCCGAGTTCACGCCCGCGTTGCGGTAGAGCATCCCCTTCTTGAACGCGTTCGGGTGGTTCGACAGGAAATTCTCGTTCGAGAGCACCAGCCGCTCGGCCCCCTCGGTATCGAGGATCGCGGCGAGGAGCACGTCCTGGGTATCTTCGCTTGGGGCGCCGCCGTTGAGCTTGCCGAGCACCTCGCGCAACAGCGGCCGGTAGCGGTTCGCGCCGGGAACCACCACGCCGTGATCGAACAGCACCTGCTGGTTCTTGAGAAGTGACTTGATCAGTCGGTCTTCGTCGGTGCAATGGGCGCCGAGGTGAATGGAGATGTTCGGTGGCTGCATCGGATACTGGCGCTCGCGGTCTCGCTTGCTGGGTTCGTCGGGCAATATAGCGGCTTTTCCATCCAGTTAAACCGGTTATAAGGGGTCGCGATGACCGAGGAAAAGACTCAAGTTTCCGCCCCCCGCCTCGTGCTGCGCAGTCCCAGCCCGTGGTCGGTCGGGGCGCTGCTGATCGGGCTTGCCGTGGTGGGGCCGATCCTCGCGGTCTTGTGGCTGGCGCTCAACCCCGAAGACAATGTCTGGCCCCACCTGATGGCCACGACGCTGCCGCGCTACATGTCCAACACCGCGCTGATTGCCGGCTCGGTGGCGCTTCTGGCCGCCGTCGTCGGCACCGGTGCGGCCTGGCTGATCGCGATGTACCGCTTCCCCGGATCGCGCTACCTCGAATGGCTCTTGCTGTTTCCGCTGGCGATCCCGGCCTATGTCGGGGCCTATGCGCTGGTCGATTTTCTCGAATACTCCGGCCCGGTCCAGACCGGCCTGCGCGGCCTGTTCGGCTGGGAGAGCGCGCGCGACTACTGGTTTCCCGAGATCCGCTCGCGCTGGGCGGCGGTGATCGTGCTCGCGGCGGCGCTCAATCCTTACGTCTACCTGCTCGCCCGCACCGCCTTCCGCGAGCAATCGGGCGGGATCTACGAGGTGGCCCGGGCGCTCGGCGCCGGTCCTTTCGCGCGGTTCTGGCGGGTCGGCCTGCCGCTCGCCCGCCCGGCGATCGCGGCGGGCACGGCCATCGTGATGATGGAAACCGTGGCCGATTTCGGGGTTGTCGACTATTTCGCGGTGCAGACGCTGACCACCGGGATCTTCACCACCTGGCTGGAGATGCGCAACGCCGGCGGCGCGGCACAGCTTGCCATGGTAATCCTCGCCCTCGTGCTCGCGCTCATGGCGATCGAGAAGGCCAGCCGCTCGCGCTCGCGGTTCTACCAGACCGCGCGCCACCAGCGCCCGGTCGACACCATCCGGCTCACCGGCTGGCAGGCGTGGCTAGCAAGCGCGCTCTGCTTCCTGCCGTTTGCGGTCGGATTCATCCTGCCGGTCGGGGTGATCCTGTGGCATGCCTCGGCGAATGCCGAGGGCTGGGTCGCACCCGGGCTTGGCCAAGCGATGCTGAACACGCTTTTCGTCGGCGGCACGGCGGCGGTTGTTACCGTAATCGCGGCCCTGTTCCTTGTTTACGGGGTGAAACTCAGCGGCTCGAAACTGCCGCGCCGCATCATGCCGATCTCGACAATCGGCTATGCCGCCCCGGGCGCGGTTCTCGGCGTCGGCATCCTGATCCCGCTCGCCGTGATCGACAACAGCATCGCCGACACGATCGAGCGCCTCACCGGCTGGGACCCGGGCCTGATGCTCACCGGCACGGCCTTTGCCCTGATCTACGCCTACTCGGTGCGATTCTTCGCCATCGCCCAGGGCGCGGCGGAATCGGCGATGGACCGGGTTTCGCCCTCCCTGCCGATGGCCGCGCGGTCACTCGGGCGCAGCGCGGGCGGCGCGTTGCGCTCGGTCTACGTGCCGCTGATCCGGGGGTCCGTGGGCACCGCGCTCTTGCTGGTTTTTGTCGATAGCGTGAAGGAATTGCCCGCCACGCTGCTGCTCAGGCCGTTCAACTACAACACCCTGTCGACCCGGGTTTACGAGAAAGCCTCGCTCGAACAACTCGGCCAGGCCGCCCCGGCGGCAACCCTGGTGATCCTCGTCGGGCTTGCGGCGGTGGTGCTGGTCGCGCGGGCGAGCCGGTAAGACAGTGCTTGAACGACACGCGGCGAGTGCTTAAACCCTTCGCTGCGCACCATCCCCGCGGGGGTCCGGGGATCGGGCATCTGCCGGGGGCAGGTCGCAGCACAAGACGATTGACCATTCCGGCGCTTGAGGCCCCTGCCCCAGCGCCGATCAGGAAACCGGCGCAAGATCGCGCCCGAAGGCCGGCATAGCTCAGCTGGTAGAGCACGTGATTTGTAATCACGGGGTCGGGGGTTCGAATCCCTCTGCCGGCACCATTTCATCAAGCGCGCCAATGCGTGGCAGCAACCTCAGACCAAGGCCGCCGATGAATCGCGCGCGCCGAAGATTGAGATCTCGCGCCGGGCCGCGCAGCCTTCGCGCGGACAGACACGGCAGGTGCTGCCGGCCGCGATCACTGGGCCCGGGGTACCTTCCTCCACCGGCTCGATCAACATCGTCGCGGCATGGACCGGCGGCGCGTCGAAGCCCCAACCCGCCAGCGGCAGCGACACCGCACGGCACAGGAACCGGCGCGGCATCCGCCCGGGCATTTCCACCACCGCCGAAACCGGCTGGGCCGGGCGGCTGAGCGCCTGATAGAGCGGCCAGAGCGGGCAGCCGGCACCGAAGCGCGGCAAAGCGAAGCCCTCCACCGGCTTGCGCAGGGTCAGCGTGCCCGCGCCGTCGCAGACAACCAACCCCGCCGCCTCGCCACCAAGGCTTGCGATCCGCCGCAACACGGCATCGAGCGGCACCCCGAAGGCGGCGGCAAGGCGGGCCGGGTCGCCTTTTGCCGCCGCGTGCGAGGCAGCAAAGGCCGCGGCGGGCATCGCGCGGGCGTCTTCGCGGTAGCGGCTGAGCATGGCGCGGGCCAGTTCCGCGGCCCCCGCCGCGTGCGGCGCATCCGGCCCTTCAAGCAGGGCGTCGATCTGTCGCTCGGCCACGCCGGGCCCCTCCAGCGCCGGGAAATGGTAGCCTGCCCGCGCCACCAATCCACCAAGCTCATCGACCGGCGACAGCGGGGCTTCGGCAAGCTCGCCGCCGGTATCGAGCCAGGCCACCAGCCCTTCGGCGCTGTCCGACAACCTGCGGCTTTCCTCCCCGATGGTGCGCAGGAACCGCGCCTGCCAGTCGGGGTCGATATCGCGGGTTTCGGTGAGGATCGACGCGGCCGAACGAACCGCCGTCACCGCCGACAGCACCTCGTGCAGCGAGGCGGCAAGATGCGGGTCGTGCGCGAGACGGTCAGACAGGGTTTCCACCAGCCGCTCCAGCGCCTCGATCCGCCGCCCTTGCTGCGCCACCAGTTTCGCCCAGCCGGGAAAGCGTCCGGCGAAATCCTCGGCCCGGTCGATCTCGGCCCCGACGTCCACGCTCCGCGCCGCGGCATCGCGCAATTCCACCGTGAGCGCATCCTCCGCCCCCTCGGTCAACTGGGTTGGCTCGACGCCCAGTTCGCGGGCGATATCGACGATGAGCTTGCCGCCGATTCTGCGCCGGTTGTGCTCGATCAGGTTGAGGTAGGAGGGCGAAATCCCGACCGCGCGGGCCAGATCGGCCTGCCTCGCACCCCTTGCAAGGCGGCGCTCGCGGATGCGACTGCCGGTCAGGCGGCTCACCGACATTGGCAAATCTCCTTCGATTCCATGTGCTTTCTGCACGTGCAGGATAATTCTTTTACAGCTTTGCTACAATTCTTGTTCATTTGTTTACAAAAAAAATGTTTCTCCAGAGGCAGTTGTTGCGCAGTTTTCTGTCTGCGCACAATAATGTGAGAGCCCTGTAAAGGGCCAATGGCGGTGCGAGGAGGCACCGCTCTCACCTAACGGGAGGATATAGATGTCCACTTCCAACTTTACCCGTCGCGGCCTGATGAAGACCGGCGCCGCCACCGGCGCGGGCCTCGCGCTGCCGACGATCTTCACCTCGGCCGCCTCGGCCTTCACCAACGAGCCCACCGGCGACACCGTCACCTTCGGCTTCAACGTGCCGCAGACCGGCCCCTATGCCGAAGAAGGCCTCGACGAGCTGCGCGCCCAGGAGCTGGCGGTTGAGCACATCAACGGCATGGGCGACGGCGGCATGCTGAACACCTTCTCGTCGAAGGCGCTCGACGGCACCGGCATCCTCGGCAAGAAGGTCGACTTCGTCACCGGCGACACCCAGACCAAGACCGACGCCGCCCGCGCCTCGGCCCGCTCGATGATCGAGAAGGACGGCGTGATCATGATCAACGGCGGCTCGTCCTCGGGCCCGGCCGTTGCGGTTCAGGCGCTCTGCCAGGAAGCCGGCATCATCTCGATGGCCGGTCTCACCCACTCGAACGACACCACCGGCAAGGACCGCAAGCGCAACGGCTTCCGCCACTTCTTCAACGCCTATATGTCGGGCGCCGCGCTCGGCCCGGTGCTGAAGGAAGTCTACGGCACCGACCGTCGCGCCTACCACCTCACCGCCGACTACACCTGGGGCTGGACGCAGCAGGAATCGATCCAGGCCTCGACCGAGGCGATCGGCTGGGAAACCGTCAACAACGTGCTCACCCCGGTGGGTGCGGGCGACTTCTCGTCCTACATCACCCCGGTGCTGAACTCGGGCGCCGACGTGCTGATCCTGAACCACTACGGCGGCGACATGGTCAACTCGCTGACCCAGGCCGTGCAGTTCGGCCTGCGCGACGCCGAGGCCAACGGCAAGAACTTCGAGGTCATCGTGCCGCTCTACTCCGAGCTGATGGCCGCCGGTGCCGGCGAGAACATCCAGGGCGTCTACGGCTCGATGAACTGGAACTGGCAGCTCCAGGACGAGGGCACCAAGGCCTTCGTGAAGTCCTTCGGCGAGAAATACGGCTTTCCGCCGTCGGGTTCGGCGCACACCTGCTACGTGCAGACGCTGCTCTATGCAGACGCCGTGGCGCGCGCTGGCTCGTTCAACCCCTGCGCCGTGGTCGAGGCCCTCGAAGACTTCGAGTTCGACGGCATGGGCAACGGGCCGACGCTCTACCGCGCGGAAGACCACCAGTGCTTCAAGGACGTGCTGGTCATGAAGGGCGCGGAGAACCCGACCAGCGAGTACGACAACCTCGAGATCGTCGAAATCACCCCGGTCGAGCAGGTGACCTACGCCCCCGATCACCCGATGTTCGGCGGCGCCGAGGCCTCGCTCGGCGAGTGCAACGACGGCACCTGATACTCTGAGGCACGACAGATCGTAGGGCGGGGATTCCCCCGCCCTACCCTCGAACCCGGGCAACAGACCCGGTTCTCCCAACACGACCCAGGGTGGGGACCATGGACGCCATCATTCTTCAGATTCTCAACGGGCTCGACAAGGGCTCGGCCTATGCGCTGATCGCGCTCGGGCTCACGCTGATCTTCGGCACGCTCGGCGTGGTCAACTTCGCGCACGGCGCGCTGTTCATGATCGGCGCCTTCGTCGCGGTCACGGTGCAGCGCCTGCTCGGTCTCTCCTTCGAGCAGATCGACCCGGACAAGACCGACTTTCTCGGCAATCCGCTGAAGGTGAAGATGACCTATGTCGAAAGCTGGTTCGGCCCGGAGGTGGGCGGCACCATCGTCGACTGGTCGGTGCCGGTGGCGGTGATCATCGCGATCCCGATCATGCTGCTCGTCGGCTACGTGATGGAACGCGGGCTGATCAAGCATTTCTACAAGCGCCCGCATGCCGACCAGATTTTGGTGACCTTCGGCCTCGCCATCGTGTTGCAGGAACTGATCAAGTATTTCTACGGTGCCAACCCGATCCAGACCCCGGCACCCTCAGTGTTCAAGGGCTCGTTCGATTTCGGCGTGCTCGTCGGCTTCGACCCGAACGCGATCATCTACCCCTATTGGCGGCTGGTCTACTTCGCCTTCGCCGCGGTGGTGCTCGGCGGGGTCTTTGCCTTCCTGCGCTACACCACCTTCGGGATGGTCGTGCGCGCAGGCATGGCCGACCGTGAAACGGTAGGCCTGCTCGGCATCAACATCGACAAGCGGTTCACCATCATGTTCGGCCTCGCGGCCGCCGTGGCCGGGATCGCGGGGGTGATGTATACCCCGATCCTGAGCCCGAACTATCACATGGGGATGGACTTCCTCGTGCTGTCCTTCGTCGTGGTCGTCGTCGGCGGCATGGGCAGCCTGCCCGGCGCCGTCGCCGCGGGCTTTCTGCTCGGCATCCTGCAAAGCTTCGCCTCGATGAACGAGATCAAGTCGCTCATCCCCGGTATCGACCAGGTGATCATCTACCTCGTCGCCATCATCATTCTGCTTACCCGTCCGCGCGGCCTGCTCGGCCGTGCCGGCGTGATGGAGGACTGAGATCATGAAACTCCTCGGCCTTTCCGCCAAAGACACGCGGTTTCTGCTGATCGTCATCTTCCTGACGCTCGCGACGCCGGTCCTGTTGCAACCCTTCCCCGAGAACTCGGGGCTGGCCACCTTCAACGCCGGCTACCCCGACCTGATGCAGCGCTTCGCCATCTTCGGCATCTTCGCCATCGGCTTCAACATCCTGTTCGGCCTCACCGGCTACCTCTCGTTCGGTCACGCGGCCTTCCTCGGGGTCGGCTCCTACACCGTGGTCTGGATGTACAAGCTGCTTGATTACAACGTGGTCTGGGGCCTGCCGCTGGCGGTGGTCACCTCCGGCGTCTTCGCGCTGCTGATCGGCTTCGTCAGCCTGCGGCGCTCGGGGATCTACTTCTCGATCCTCACGCTCGCCTTCGCACAGATGTCGTACAACCTCGCCTACTCGGTGCTCACCCCGATCACCAACGGCGAAACTGGCCTGCAGGTCTACCGCAGCGATGCCCAGGTTCTGCTCGGCGCGAACGAACCCACAAGCCCGCATTTCTTCGGACTGGTGATGAGCAAGAGCACCAAGCTCAACCTCGGCGACTGGCAGTTCACCTTCAACAACGGCTACTATTTCACCGCGATCATCGCCATCATCGTGTTCTACATCAGCCTGCGAATCTTCCGCTCGCCCTTCGGCCTGATGCTGCGCGCGATCAAGACCAACCAGACGCGGCTCAACTACACCGGCATCAACACCCGCCCCTATGCCCTCGCGGCCTTCGTGATCTCGGGCATGTACGCCGGCCTCGCCGGTGGCCTGATGGCGGCGATGGACCCGCTCGCGGGTGCGGAGCGGATGCAGTGGACAGCCAGCGGCGAAGTCGTGCTGATGGTGATCCTCGGCGGCGCGGGCACACTCATGGGCCCGATCCTCGGCGCCGGTTTCATCAAGTATTTCGAGAACATCTTCTCGAAGATCAACGACCAGATCCTGCAAGGCTGGTTCGCCTGGATGCCCGACTGGCTGTCTGGCCTCCTGATCGAGATCAGCCACTTCTTCGTCGGCAAGTCCTGGCACCTCACGCTCGGCCTGCTGTTCATGCTCGTGGTGATCTTCCTGCCCGGCGGCCTCGTCGAAGCCGGCCAGCGCATCGCCCGGCTGTTCAAGAAGAAGCCGCCCGAGGACAAGGACCCCGGTCATCACCCGCAGCCTGCGCCCCACGTGGCCGAGTAAGGAGGAAAGACAATGGGAATCCTCGAAGTCAAAGGCGTGAACAAGCGCTTCGGAGGCCTTCAGGCACTGTCAAACGTGAACCTCTCGGTTGCCGAGAACAGCCTGCACGCCATCATCGGCCCCAACGGCGCGGGCAAGTCGACGCTGCTCAACTGCTTCGTCGGCAAGCTGATCCCCGATACCGGCTCGGTGATGTTCAATGGCGAAAGCCTCCTTGGGCGCAAGCCGCACGAGATCAACCAGATGGGCATTTCGAGGGTGTTCCAGACACCCGAGATATTCACCGATCTCACGGTGATGGAAAACGTGATGATCTCGTGCTTCGCCCACCGCGACGGGGCCTTCCGGCTGCATCCGTTCGAGACGGTCGCGCATGAAACCGACATCATCGAGCAGGCCGAGAAAATGCTGCTCGACGTGAACATGGCCGACAAGCGCAACATGCATTCGGCGTCGCTCAGCCGGGGCGACAAGCGCCGTCTCGAAATGGCGATGTGTCTGGCGCAGGAGCCGCGCCTCTTGCTGCTCGACGAGCCCACCGCCGGCATGGCCCGCGCCGATACCAACAACACGATCGACCTCCTCAAGGAGATCAAGGAAAAGCGCGACATCACCATGGCGATCATCGAGCACGACATGCACGTCGTGTTCTCGCTCGCCGAGCGGATCACCGTTCTCGCGCAAGGTACGCCGCTCGTCGAGGATACGCCCGAGAACATCAAGGGCCACCCGAAGGTGAAGGAAGCCTACCTGGGCGAGACGGTCTGAGGAGACACACGAGATGGACAAGAACGCCAACCACGCGGCAACCGCGCCCGCCTTCTTCTCGGCTTGGGACATCCACGCCTACTACGGCGAGAGCTACATCGTTCAGGGCGTGAGCTTCAACATCCACGAAGGCGAGATCCTCGCCCTCCTGGGCCGCAACGGCGCAGGCAAGACCTCGACCTTGCGCGCCATTGCCCGCACCGGCAGCCCGCTGGTCACGCACGGCGAGATCTGGCTCGACCACCAGCCGTTGCACCGGATGAAGAGCTACGAAGCGGCGCAGGCCGGAATTCAGCTCGTCCCCGAAGACCGCCGCGTCATCCAGGGCCTGACGGTGGAGGAAAACCTCGAACTGGCCCGCATCGCGCCGGGCCATGGCTGGGAGATCAGCCGGGTCTACGACCTGTTCCCGCGCCTTGGCGAGCGCGCCAAGCAGGAAGGCACCACGCTTTCGGGCGGCGAACAGCAGATGCTCGCGATCGCCCGCGCGCTGGTGCGCGACATCAAGCTCCTGCTGCTCGACGAGCCCTACGAGGGCCTCGCCCCGGTGATCGTGGACGAGATCGAAAAGACCCTCGACGTGATCAAGGCACAGGGCATCACCACGGTTCTGGTCGAGCAGAACGCGATCCGCGCGCTCAACCTTGCCGATCGCGCCGTGATCCTCGACACTGGCACCGTCGTCTTCGACGGAACCGCCAAGGAGGTGCTCGACAACGAAGCGCTCAGGCACGAATACCTCGCGATCTGATCCAGATCATCGACGGTTTCGCTCGATGTGCCATCAAGCCGTCATCCCGCGCGATCCGCGCGGCTTGCACGGCCCGGACTACGGCTCGCCCGGGAGGGGCGGGCGAAGGAGGAACGCATGACCGAACTCAAGATTCACCCGCCTTCGGCGGATTTCGTGAAAAACGCCAAGATCGACGCCGCGACATACGACGAGATGTATGCCCGCTCGATCTCCGACCCCGACGGGTTCTGGGGCGAGGCGGCCGAACGGCTCGACTGGATGAAGAAACCCACCAAGATCAAGAACACCGATTTCAGCTATCCGGATGTCTCGATCAAGTGGTTCGAGGACGGTGAGCTGAACGTGGCGGCAAACTGCGTCGACCGCCACCTCGCCACCCGCGGCGACCAGGTCGCGATCATCTGGGAATCGGACGATCCCAACGTCTCCAGGCACATCACCTACAAGAAATTGTCGGCGAACGTGAACAAGTTCGCCAATATCTACAAGAAGCTCGGGGTGAAGAAGGGCGACCGCGTCGTGCTCTACATGCCGATGATCCCCGAAGCGGCCTATGCCATGCTCGCCTCGGCGCGGATCGGCGCGGTGCATTCCATCGTCTTCGCCGGGTTCAGCCCCGAGGCGCTGGCCAGCCGCGTGAACGACAGCGACGCCGCCCTGATCATCACCGCCGACGAGGCCCCGCGCGGCGGGCGCAACACCCCGCTCAAGGCCAATGTCGACAAGGCCCGCGAGATCACCGGCAACGTGCCCACCCTCGTGGTCGACCGCACCGGCGGCGACGTGCACATGGAACCGGGCGTCGATCACGCCTACCGCGCGCTGTTCGAGGAAGCCTCCGATCAGTGCGAGCCGGAAGTGATGAACGCCGAAGACCCGCTGTTCATCCTCTATACCTCCGGCTCCACCGGCACCCCCAAGGGCGTGCTGCACACGACCGGCGGCTACCTGCTCTACGCCGCGATGACGCACGAATACACCTTCGATTACCACGATGGCGACGTGTTCTGGTGCACTGCCGATGTCGGCTGGGTGACCGGGCACAGCTATATCGTCTACGGGCCCCTCGCCAACGGCGCGACCACGCTGATGTTCGAGGGCGTGCCCACCTACCCCGATGTCGGCCGGTTCTGGCAGGTGATCGAGAAGCACAAGGTCAACCAGTTCTACACCGCCCCGACGGCGATCCGCGCGCTGATGCGCCACGGTGCCGAGCCGGTGGAGCGCGCCGATCTGTCGTCGCTCAAGGTGCTGGGTTCGGTCGGCGAGCCGATCAACCCGGAGGCCTGGGAATGGTATAACGAGGTTGTCGGCAAGGGCACCCGTCCGATCGTCGATACCTGGTGGCAGACCGAGACCGGCGGCCACCTGCTGACCCCCCTGCCCGGTGCCCATGCCACCAAGCCGGGCGCGGCGATGAAGCCGTTCTTCGGCGTCCAGCCGGTGGTGCTCGATCCGCAGACCGGCAAGGAGATCGACGAGACCGAGTGCGAAGGCGTGCTCTGCATCAAGGACAGCTGGCCCGGCCAGATGCGCTCGGTATTCCGCAACCACGAGCGCTTCGTGAAGACCTATTTCGCCGACTACAAGGGCTACTACTTCTCCGGCGACGGCTGCCGCCGCGACGCCGACGGCGATTACTGGATCACCGGCCGGGTCGATGACGTGATCAACGTCTCCGGCCACAGGATGGGCACCGCCGAAGTGGAAAGCGCGCTGGTGGCGCATTCCAAGGTGGCCGAGGCCGCCGTGGTCGGCTTCCCGCACGCGCTCAAGGGGCAAGGCATCTACTGCTACGTCACCCTGATGGAAGGCGAGGCCTATACCGACGAGCTGCGCGAGGAACTGGTCGCCTGGGTGCGCAAGGAGATCGGCCCGATCGCCAAGCCCGACCATATCCAGTGGGCACCGGGGCTGCCGAAAACCCGTTCGGGCAAGATCATGCGCCGGATCCTGCGCAAGATCGCCGAGAACGATTTTGACGCGCTCGGCGACACCTCGACGCTCGCCGACCCGGGCGTGGTCGAAGACCTGATCGACAACCGCATGAACAAGTGATCCGGGCAGGATCGCGAGACTGGCGGCCGGGGGCAACCCCGGCCGTTTTCGTTACGGCTGCGCCTGCGCCCAACCCACGATTTCGCCGATCTCGGGGTAGCGCTCCAACTCATGCGGCGAGACCTTGTAGGCCGAGACTTTCGGTGTGCCGCGGATATCCTCCGGCACCAGCTTCTCGACATAGAGCGCCCAGTGGTTGCGCGGCGGCTGGCCGGTCAGTTGTTCGAGCTGTTCATCGACGAATTCAATCTGCCCCGGGCGCACGCCCCCCGACAGGCTGATGAAGGAATAGGGGCCGATCTCTGCACCCAGCGCCCTCAACGCCGCGCGCATCGGGTGGGCGATCCAGCGGTTCCACAGCGGGGCGATCACCAGGAGGTGGTCATGCCCGGGAAGATCGACTGGACGGATTCTCGGGAACCTGCGCAGCATCAGGTCGATCGCGATACTGATCGGCCAGCGTTTCGCGCGGGGCACGACGTCGACCAGCGGGCAGCCGAGCTTGCTGGCAAGTGTTTCGGCCAGCAGCCGGTTGTTGCCGGTAAAGGAATAGGCAAGAATCACGGGGCGCATGATCACCTCCCCTGCTCACACCCGCTATATGGGAGGCGCGGACAGGCGGCGCAACGCGACCGATCCGCGCCCCTTGCCTCACTTCTCGCGCGCCGCAAGCATCAGTTGCACCCGCTTGAGTTCGCGGATCACGCGATCGGTCTGGATCTCGGTCAACAGGTAGAGTTTCAGGACCGCGACGATCAGCATCGCGAGCACCGCTCCCAGCCCCCATTTGAGCGCGACGAGCGCCTCCGCGGCGGCGAAGAACTGCCACGCGGCCCAGATAAACAGCACCACGAACACCGCGATGTAGAGATAGGTCACCCATTTCAGCCAGGCATTGCGCCCGGAAAGCTGGGCCGCAAGCTCGGCGAACACGCCGCGTTCATTGGTTGCCTCCACGATCTCCCGGTCTTCCTGAGCGAGCGCCTCGGCGATCATCGTGTCAAGTTTGTCCATTGTCGTCTCCTTCCAGAACTGCGCGCAGCTTGGCGCGCGCATGCATGAGCCTCGTCTTCACCGTGCCCACCGGCACATCGAGCGCGGTGGCCACTTCCGAAACGGAAAGGTCTTCGAGGTAGAACAGTGCCACCGTGGCCGCCTGTTGCGGCGGCAACCCGGCAATGGCGTCGCGCACCTTGCCCGCATCGACCTCGTCGGGCCCTGCCTCGGGCACCGATGGCTCAACCTCCGCGCGCACCGCCTGCGCAAGGTTGCGCCCGCGCTGGCGCCGCTTGATCTCGCGGGCCACCCGGCGGGTCACGATCCTGAGCGCCCAGGGCAGGAACAGGCTTTCGTCCTGCAACCCCTTGAGCCCGCGCAGAATCTCGATCCAGGCCTCCTGCACCACGTCGCGCGCGGCCTCCTGCTCGCCCAGCAGGCGCGTGGCATGGGCCAGAAGCCGCCCGCCCCGAAACGCGACAAGCCGGGCCATCGCCCGCCGGTCGCCCGCGCGGGCGTTGGTGACCAACCAGGCATCGAGCGCACGCTCCTTGGCGGACATCGCCGTTCGTCCCTTTCCGCTTCCGATACAGGGTTAGTGCCCCGCCGACGCAAAACGGTTCAAAGCCGCAGGCGGCACCGCCGGGTTTTTGCACCTTCCGGCCGCGATACGATCCGATCCGCGCGCGCATCCGTAAACTGGAAAACGGAGCCCGTGATGGCAAGAACCACGATCTACTATGATGGCGCCTGCCCGCTGTGCCGGGCCGAGATCGCCCAATATTCCCGGCTGGATCAAGCCGGGCTGCTGGACCTCGTCGACGTTGCCGACCCGGCATCGGTCTTGCCCGAAGGCACCAGCCGCGCCGAGGCGCTCGCCCGGTTCCACGCGCGGAGCAGCGATGGCCGCCTGCTGTCGGGCGCGCGGGCCTTTGTCGAGGTCTGGCGCGATCTGCCGGGCTGGCGCTGGCTCGCCCGGTTCAGCCGGCTTCCCGGCGCGATCTGGCTGATGGAAGCGGGCTACCGTCTGTTTCTGCCGCTGCGCCCTGCCATCGTGCGCCTGTTTGTCGCGGTCACCCGCCACCGGGCCTGAGCCCCTCGCCTCTTGCGCCCTATTGCGCCGTCCAGCCGCCATCGACAGGAACCGTCGCCCCGGTGACGTTGTGGGCCAGCGGCGACGCGAGCCAGAGCGCAAGGGCCCCGATCTCGGACGGGTTCGACATCCGCAGGCTGGGCTGTTTCTCGGCCAGAAGCTCGGCCACCCCGGCCGCGCGATCTCCGCCATGCGCCTTGGCGCGGGCCTCGATCTGCGGCTCGATCAGCGCGGTTTCGGTCCAGCCCGGCGCGATGCAGTTGACCGTAACGCCGCCCGACTCGCGGCTTCCGGCGCGGGCATATTCCAGCGCGGCGACCTTGGAGAGCCCGATCAGCCCGTGCTTGGCGGCGACGTAGGGTGCCTTGTTCATCGAGGCGACCAGCCCGTGCACGCTGGCGATGTTGATCACCCGCCCGTAGCCGCGCACGGCCATGCCGGGGAGCGCGCCCTGCATGGTGTGGAACGCCGCCGAGAGGTTCACCGCGATGATCTGGTCCCATGTGCCCGGGTCCATGTCTTCGATCGACGCGGTGTGCTGGATACCGGCATTGTTGACGAGAATATCCACCCCGCCCCAGGCCTCGACCGCCGCCATCAGCGCGGCGATCCGCTCGGGGTGGCGCAGATCGCCTTCGAAGAACTCCGCTTGCGGTGCCCCGGCGGCCTTCAGTGCCTCGCAGGCCTCGTGCACCTCGACATCGCCCGCGATCCCGTGCACCGCGATCCGCGCCCCCGCCTCGGCCAGCGATCTGGCCACGGCAAACCCGATTCCGCGCACCGAGCCGGTTACAAGTGCAGTCTTGCCTGTCAGGTCGGTCATCGCCTATCCTTCTCCTGATTTCGTCATCGTCTTTGTGGGGGCGTTTCTGTCGCCCCGCGGCGCGGTGAGGGTAGGCCTTCCATCGGCAACTGGCCAGAGCCGGTTTTTTATACCAAATGGTTGAAAGAGATACGGAACCGGGGCAAGCTGGCTTTCCGAACACAGGAGTGCAGCCGATGGCGGACGACCCGCCCAGAACCC
Source organism: Maritimibacter sp. HL-12 (assembly GCF_900177545.1). Taxonomy (GTDB): domain Bacteria; phylum Pseudomonadota; class Alphaproteobacteria; order Rhodobacterales; family Rhodobacteraceae; genus Sinisalibacter. The sequence continues at coordinate 302,420 of NZ_FXBQ01000001.1, forward strand.
GGATCCAGCAGAAAAACCGTGCTGCAATCCTCGATGCCGCCCTCGACGTGTTCTCGCAGCACGGGTTTCGCGGTGCAACTCTTGATCAGATCGCCGGTGCGGCCGGGCTGTCGAAGCCGAACGTGCTCTACTATTTCCCCTCCAAGGAAGCGATCCACGAAGCCCTCGTCCATGGGCTGATCGACATCTGGGTGCAACCGCTGCACGACCTCGACCCCTCCGGCGACCCGGTCGAGGAAATCCTCGCCTATGTCGGGCGCAAGCTCGACATGAGCCGCCAGATGCCGCGCGAAAGCCGGTTGTTTGCCAACGAGATCGTGCAAGGCGCGCCAAGATTCGGGGCCGAGATCACCGGCCGGTTCAAGGATCTGGTCGACGAGAAGGCGGCGGTGATCCGGGGTTGGGCCGAAGCCGGGCGGATCAACCCGCTCGATCCCTATCACCTGATCTTCTCGATCTGGGCGACAACCCAGCACTACGCCGATTTCGACGTGCAGGTGCGCGGCATTCTCGCGCCCGTAGGCGACGCGCATTTTGACGACGCGGCCCGCTTCCTCGCTGCCCTCTACCGTGCCGCCCTGACCCCGCCCGGGGTGCGTTAACCAGGAAGCGCAATAGGTCTCGCCGCGTCAGGGGCGATCGGGTTAGTCTTTCCGGTGCACCGGTGGGGGCTCCTCAAGGAGCTAAGGGGCATGGAGATTCCCAAGCCGTTTTTTTATGGGCCGCTGCTCGCGGCCGGGTTCGGCCCGGCTCAAAGGAAAGACGTTCAGCTCACCCGGATCGCGCCGGGCACCGCGGCGCAGGGTGCGGGCAACGAAGCCCGGCAATACCCCGGACAGGAGCGCGCCGCCGCCGAGGCGCGCGACGTGGCCGCGCTACGCCGCGAAATGGACCGCCGGGCGCTTCCCCCCGGCCCACCGCCCGCCTTCAAGCTCAGCTTGCTGGAGATGGACCAGGACCTGCAACGCGTGATTGCCCGCGTCGAGGCAAGGCGCGCAGAGGCCAGCGATTCTGCCGCGCGGCAGCCGGTGGGCGCTGGCGCGGCGACCGCGAATGAAGCCACCGCCAGCCCCGAAGGCGGCGCGGGAACGCCGCTACCCGGCCCCGCGTGGCAGGCATGACCCACGCCGCGAAGCGGATCATCTCGGTCGCGCCGCAAACTCGCGCTTTCCTCGCGCCCTCCTCCGGCCTATAACCGGGAAAACCCGCAAATCCCCCAGGGTTCGTCCAAGGGGGCATCAGGCGTCGAGGAAGGCATGACCGATAAAACCCGTGACAGTGACGTGGCATTCATCAAGGCCCTGGCCGAACTTCTCACCGAGAATGACCTCGGTGAGATCAGGGTGAAGCGCGACTACGGCGAAGACGATGGGATCGACGTGCGTGTGAGCCGCGCCAGCGCGATGGTGGCCCCGCAAGCGGTCGCCGCCCCGGCCCCGGCACCCGCCGCAGCCCTGCAGCCCGCCGCTGCACCGGCGCCCGCCGCCCCGGCCGGCGACGGCGATCCCTCGGCCCATCCCGGTGCGGTCACCTCGCCGATGGTCGGCACCGTTTACCTCCAGGCCGAACCCGGCTCGCCCGCCTTCGTCAAGGTCGGCGACAGCGTGTCGGAGGGCGATACGGTCCTCATCATCGAGGCGATGAAGACGATGAACCAGATCCCTGCGCCGCGCGCGGGCATCGTCAAGCGCATCCTCGTGGAAGACGGCGCGCCCGTCGAGTTCGGCGCGCCCTTGATGATCATCGAATAAACCGGGGGCGAGCGCATGTTCGACAAGATCCTGATCGCCAACCGGGGCGAGATCGCGCTACGGGTGATCCGGGCGGCGCGCGAAATGGGGGTGCGCACCGTCGCCGTCCATTCCACCGCCGACGCCGACGCGATGCATGTGCGCATGGCTGACGAGTCGGTCTGCATCGGCCCGCCATCCAGCACCGACAGCTACCTGTCGGTGCCCGCGATCATCGCCGCCTGCGAGATCACCGGCGCGCAGGCGATCCACCCCGGCTACGGCTTCCTTTCGGAAAACGCCAATTTCGTGCAGATCCTCGAAGATCACGGCATCACCTTCATCGGCCCCACGGCGGAACATATCCGTATCATGGGCGACAAGATCACCGCCAAGGAAACCATGAAGAACCTCGGCGTGCCCTGTGTGCCCGGTTCCGACGGCGGCGTGCCCGACGTGGCGACCGCGCGCAAGGTGGCCGGCGAGATCGGCTACCCGGTGATCGTCAAGGCCACCGCCGGCGGCGGCGGGCGCGGCATGAAGCTCGCCAAGACCGAAGCCGAGATCGAGCGCGCGTTCCAGACCGCGCGCAGCGAATCCAAGGCCGCCTTCGGCAACGACGAGGTCTATATCGAGAAATACCTCGGCGCGCCGCGCCACATCGAGATCCAGGTTTTCGGCGACGGCAAGGGCAACGCGGTGCACCTCGGCGAGCGCGATTGCTCGCTGCAGCGCCGCCACCAGAAGGTGTTCGAGGAGGCCCCCGGCCCGGCGATCGACGCCGAAACCCGCGCGCGCATCGGCAAGGTCTGCGCCGACGCGGTCGCCTCGATCAACTACGCCGGGGCCGGCACAATCGAATTTCTCTTCGAGAACGGCGAGTTCTTCTTCATCGAGATGAACACCCGGTTGCAGGTGGAACACCCGGTGACGGAGGCGATCTTCGGCGTCGACCTCGTCCGCGAGCAGATCCGCGTGGCCGAGGGCCTGCCGATGTCGTTCACGCAAGAGGATCTGGTGATCAACGGCCATGCCATCGAAATCCGGATCAACGCCGAGAAGCTGCCGAATTTCTCGCCCTGCCCCGGCAGGATCACCCAGTATCACGTTCCCGGCGGGCTCGGGGTGCGGATGGATTCGGCGCTCTACGACGGCTATTCGATCCCGCCCTATTACGACAGCCTGATCGGCAAGCTCATCGTGCATGGCCGCGACCGGGACGAGGCGCTGTCGCGCCTGCAGCGTGCGCTCGGCGAGTTGATCGTCGACGGTGTCGATACCACGGTGCCGCTGTTCCACGCGCTGTTGCAGGAACCCGATATCCGCGCGGGCACCTACAATATCCACTGGCTCGAACGCTGGCTGGAAGAAAACCTCGGCTGATCCTCGTGGAGGCAACGCGTCTCAGTCCCGAGCTTCTGCTGCGCGCCTATGCCGCCGGGGTGTTCCCGATGTCGGAGGGGCGCGACGATCCGCGCGTGTTCTGGGTCGATCCCGACCGGCGCGGCATACTGCCGCTTGACGGCTTCCATCTCTCGCGCTCGCTCAGGCGCGCGATCCTGCGCCACCCCTTCGAGTTGACCCTCGACCTGGCCTTCGAGGACGTGGTGCGCGGCTGCGCCGACCGCGAGGAAACCTGGATCAACGACAACATCTTCCGCGCCTATTTCGCGCTGCACCGGCTGGGCCACGCCCATTCGATCGAAACCTGGGACGGCGACCGGCTGGTGGGCGGCGTCTACGGCGTGGCCCTGGGCCGGGTGTTTTTCGGCGAAAGCATGTTCTCGGCCGAAACCGACGCCTCCAAGATCGCGCTGGCCACGCTGGTGGCCCATCTGGCGCGCACCGGGTTCACCCTGTTCGACACCCAGTTTCTCACCGAGCATCTTGCCTCGCTCGGCGCAGTCGAGATCAGCCGCGCCGAGTATCGCCGCAGGCTCGCGGAAGGCTTGCAGGACGGGCCGGCCGAGATCCTTTCACGGCCCTTGCCCGATCCTCACTCGGTGGTGCAGGCCGTCACCCAGACGTCGAACCGGGCGTGATCGAGCGCATTGAGCCCGGGTGACGACGCCACCATCCAGCCTTCGAAGATCGGCGCTTCGCCGGCTTCCTCGCGGATCACCAGCCAGGCATAGGCATCGCCCGCCGGGTTTTCGACCGGGTATCGGCATTCGCCAAGGGTGATCTGGAGCCAGCCCAGGCCGACCGTGTCGCCGGTGCCGAGATCGAATTCCTCGACCGTGCTCGCCAGCTTGTCGAGCCCCCGGAGCCGGGCGCCGGTGCCAACCGCGACGATATCTTCCTCGGTGGTGATCACTTCGTCGCCCACGACCGAGCCGGGTGGCAGCGGTTCGAGCGTTTCGAGGTCGAAGGGTTCCAGCTCGATCACCTCGCCCTCGGCGCTCTCGGCGCTGTCCGGCCCCGGTTCAACCTCGGAGGGTTCAACCGGATCGAGCGGCACCACGACAACCTGCGAAACCGCCGGTGCGGCCGCGAAGGCAAGGAGATATGGGAGGAGGCGGAACATTGGTGTGCGCATCGGACGGGTTATTCCGGCTGCCACGCCTCGTAGTCGCGCCGTTCCGCCGGAGCGGGTTTCCGGATCGAGCCTGCGGGCACATAGGCCAGTTCGGTGCCGGTGAGGTTGTCGTGGTGCGGCTTTTCCCATGGCTTGTGGGCAAGCGGGTTCTCGGCCGGGTTCTCGTCGAAGGTATGGTGCAGCCAGCCGTGCCACTCGGCCGGCACCTTCGAGGCTTCCGGCTCACCGGCGTAAAGCACCCAGCGGCGCGAGTCGTCGCGGTTGCGGAAGTAGCGGTTGCCGGCGTCGTCTTCACCGACCTTCTCGCCACGAAACCGGGTCATCAGACGGGTGCCCAGCGTTTCAGAGTGATACCACGTGATCAGCGACAGAATGAACCGCATCAGAGCCTCCGTTTGTCTTGTCCCCATATGGCGCAACCGGCGCGCGGCGTCCAGTGCCAAACCCAGCCGCGGGCGGTGCGTCGCCGCCCGCGGCGAGCTACGGCTGCAACGGGTGCCGGGCGGTGACCTCGATTTCGATCTTCATTTCAGGCCTCATCAGCCCGGCCGCCAGCATCGTCGCGGCGGGACGGGCATTGACGAAAGCGCGCCGCAGCACCGGCCAGCAAGGCTCGAAATCGGCAGGGTCCGGCAGGATGTAGCGCACCTGCACCACGTCGTTGAGACTTGCCCCCGCCTCGGCCAGCGCACGGGCGATGGTGGCAAGCGCATTCTCGGCCTGCGTGACGACGCTTTCGGGCATCGTCATTGTTTCATAGTCGTAGCCGGTGGTGCCGGAGACGAAGATCCAGTCGCCCTCGACCACCGCGCGGCTGTAGCCAACCTGGGCTTCGAAGGGCGAACCAAAGGAGATGCGACGGCGGATCATGGCGTGGCTTTCAGGATACGCGGAACAGGAAAGCGGTTTCACCCCCTCTGCGCAAGGGGTTTTGAATGCACCTGCCCAGAACGAGAGAGGCCGCCCCCGAAGGTGCGGCCCCACGACGACGAACGGTCGGCGGTCAACTCGCGGTTGACTTGCCTTCCTTGGTTTCGGCGTAGATGATCAGCGGCTTGGCCACCGAGGTTACTGCCTCCTCGTTCACCACCACCTCGTCGACATTGTCGAGCGACGGCAGTTCGAACATCGTCTCGAGCAGGATGTCTTCCATGATCGAGCGCAGCCCGCGCGCGCCGGTCTTGCGGGCGATGGCGCGCTTGGCGATGGCTTTCAGCGCATCCTCGGTGAAGGTGAGCCGCGCGTCTTCCAGTTCGAACAACCGCTGGTACTGCTTGACCAGCGCGTTCTTGGGCTGGGTCAGGATCGTGACCAGCGCTTCTTCGTCGAGGTCGGTCAACGTGGCGATCACCGGCAGGCGGCCGACGAATTCGGGGATCAGGCCGAACTTGAGCAGGTCTTCCGGCTCCAGTTCCTGGAACACCTCGCCGACGCCGCGGGTTTCTTCGCCCTTGACCTCGGCGCCAAAGCCGATCGAGGTGCCGCGGCCGCGATGCGAGATGATCTTGTCGAGCCCGGCGAAGGCGCCGCCGCAGACGAAGAGGATGTTGGTGGTGTCGACCTGCAGGAATTCCTGCTGCGGATGCTTGCGCCCGCCCTGCGGAGGCACGCTGGCCACGGTGCCCTCCATGATCTTCAGGAGCGCCTGCTGCACCCCCTCGCCCGAGACATCACGGGTGATCGAGGGGTTGTCGGACTTGCGGGTGATCTTGTCGACCTCGTCGATGTAGACGATGCCGCGCTGCGCCCGCTCGACGTTGTATTCTGATGCCTGAAGCAGCTTCAGGATGATGTTCTCCACGTCCTCGCCAACGTAGCCCGCTTCGGTGAGCGTGGTCGCGTCGGCCATGGTGAAGGGCACATCGAGGATCCGCGCAAGCGTTTGCGCCAGCAAGGTCTTGCCCGAGCCGGTGGGGCCGATCAGCAGGATGTTGGACTTGGAAAGCTCGATATCGTCGGCGTTGGTGGCGGCGTGGTTGAGCCGCTTGTAGTGGTTGTGCACCGCCACCGAGAGCACGCGCTTGGCATGGGCCTGCCCGATCACGTAATCGTCGAGCACGTTGCAGATCTCCTGCGGCGTCGGCACGCCGTCGGTCGATTTGAGGCCGGATCCCTTGGTTTCCTCGCGGATAATGTCCATGCACAGCTCGACGCATTCATCGCAGATGAACACCGTCGGCCCCGCGATCAGCTTGCGCACCTCATGCTGGCTCTTGCCACAGAACGAGCAATAGAGGGTGTTCTTGCTGTCTCCACCGGAGGAGTTGTTCGCCATTTCGTCGTTTCCTCGGGGCCAATGCCCCGTTCCTGTTCGGCCCCTTGAGACCATTTTGCCCTGCCCCGGACCATAAGTCAGGGGGCAAAGCCGCACAATGTCGAATTGCCCCCCTATGTCCGGGGGGCAACAGATCAGTCCTCTTCGGGCCGCGGCCGCGCTTCGAGGATCTCGTCAATCAGGCCCCAATCCCGGGCTTCCTCGGGGTCCATGAAATTGTCGCGCTCCAGGGCCGCCTCGACCTCTTTCAACTTCCGGCCGGTGTGCTTGACGTAGATCGCATTCAGCCGGTCCTTCAGTTTCTGGGTTTCCTTGGCGTGAATCATGATGTCTGTCGCCTGGCCCTGGTAGCCGCCGGAGGGCTGGTGCACCATGATCCGGCTGTTAGGCAGCGAGAAGCGCATGCCCTTTTCACCGGCGGTGAGCAGGAGCGAGCCCATCGACGCGGCCTGGCCGATCACCAGCGTCGAGACCTTGGGCCGGATGTATTGCATCGTGTCGTAGATCGACAGGCCCGAGGTGACAACGCCACCGGGCGAGTTGATATACATCGCGATTTCCTTCGAGGGATTCTCGGCTTCGAGAAACAGAAGCTGGGCACAGATCAGGCTCGACATGCCGTCATGCACCGGACCGTTGAGAAAGATGATCCGCTCCTTGAGCAGGCGCGAGAAGATATCGTAGGCCCGTTCGCCGCGGCTGGTCTGCTCGACCACCATCGGCACGAGGGTGTTCATGTAGGTCTCTAGGGGATCGTGCATCTTGCCTGCCTTTGCTATCGGTCCGCCGGGCAATCCTCCCCGGGCTTCGCAGAATCCTAATGGTGCACACCGGGGGCTTCAAGGGCACAACGACCAACCGACCTCATCCGTCGCACGGGGCAGGTTAACATCTGGTTGAACGCGCGCGGCGCCTGGGAGGGTTTCCCAACCGGAAACCGCCACCGATGCGCGGCAGAACCGGTCGCCCGGCGCGCCTCAATGCGGGGTGATGCCGCGGAGGCGTTCGGAGCGGCGGCGCAGCAGTTCGACCGTTGTGAGCAGAAGAATCGAGACCACCACGAGGATCGTCGCCACCGCGAGGATCGCCGGGCTGATCTGTTCGCGGATCCCGTTCCACATCTGGCGCGGGATGGTCTGCTCATCGAGCCCGCCGACGAAGAGCACCACCACCACCTCGTCGAAAGAGGTGACAAAGGCGAACAGCGCACCCGAGATCACGCCGGGCAGGATCAAGGGCATCTGCACCCGGCGGAAGATCGTCACCGGGTCGGCACCGAGATTGGCGGCGGCGCGGGTCAGCGAATGGTCGAAACCCACCAGCGTCGCGGTCACGGTGATGATGACGAAGGGAATGCCGAGCGTGGCATGGGCGAGGATCAGCCCGAGATAGGGCACGCCCCAGGCGCTGATCTGGATCGAGGAGTAGAAAAAGAACAACCCGGTGGCGACGATGATGATCGGCACGATCATCGGGCTGATCAGGATCGCCATGATCGCGCGACGCCCCGGCATCTCGGGCCGCGACAGGCCAAGTGCCGCCACGGTGCCGAGCACCGCGGCGATGATGGTGGCGAAGAAGCCCACGATGACCGAGTTTTTCGCCGCCGTGATCCAGTTGGCATTGCGCCATGCATCGCTCCACCACGCCGCGTCGCGCGCCGCGTCGGGAGCCTGCATCCCGAAGGTCAGCAGGGTTTCATACCAGCGCGTCGAATAGCCCTCGGGGTCGAACCGGAGCATCTTTTCGGTGAAGGTGAAATAGGGCTCGACGTTGAACGACAGCGGGATCACCACAAGGATCGGCGCGATCAGGAAGACGAAGATCAGCCCCGACAGCACGAGATAGACGTAGTGCCAGACCCGTTCGAGCGGCGATGCGTAGTTGGGAAGCGCCATGGTCGGTTACCCCAGCTTCAGATTGTCGATGCCCACGAGCCGGTCGTAGAGCCAGTAGAGAATGAGCACGCCCGCGAGCAGGATCGCCGCCAGCGCCGCGGCCAGCGACCAGTTGAGCGAACGCTGCATGTGGAACGCGATGAGGTTGGAAATCAGTTGGCCGTCGGCACCGCCGACGAGTGCCGGCGTGATGTAGTAGCCGACCGAGAGGATGAAGACGAGCAAAGCCCCCGCGCCAATGCCCGGCACGGTCTGCGGAAAGTAGATCCGGCGAAACGCCGTCCAGCTCGTCGCCCCGAGCGAGCGCGCGGCGCGCACGTAGGAGGGGTTGATCGGCCGCATCACCGAGTAGAGCGGCAACACCATGAACGGCAGCAGGATATGGGTCATCGCCACCACGGTGCCGACCTGATTATACATCATCTGGAGCCGGTTCTCATCGGCCAGAATCCCGATCCCCACCAGCGCATCGTTGACCACGCCCTGGCCCTGCAGAAGCACCATCCAGGAGGTGGTGCGCACCAGCAGCGAGGTCCAGAACGGCAACAGCACGAAGATCATCAGGAGGTTGGAATAGCGCAGCGGCAGCGTCGCCAGCAGGTGCGCGATCGGATAGGCGAGCACGAAGGTCAGGAAGGTGATCAGCACCGAGAGAAACAGCGTGCGGACGAACAGCTTGACGTAGACCTGCCGGTTCTCGTCGACCGCCGCGACCGCACCCTCGGGGTTGCGTTCGAGATCGACGGCGGCAAGGTAGAAATCGACGGTGTAGCTCGACGTGGCGTTTCGCATCACCGACCAGAGTTCGGGATCGCCCCATTGCTCGTCGAGGTCGAGAAAGGCATCGCGGTAGGGCGGCTCCAACTTGTCGGCCCGGCGCGCGGCCTTGGTGAACATCGAGCGCGACCCGGCGTAGCCGTAATTGATCCGGGTCCCCGCGCTTCCGGCGGCGCGAAGCTCGCCCAGGTGCACGAGCCCGTCGCGCAACGCGGAAAAAGCGGCCTCGTCGGGCTCGACCCCGCGCGGGTTGTCATCGAACCACGCGGCAAGATCGGTCATGATCGGGGTCCGGGTGCCACTGCCGATATCGGTATGAACCGTGAAGCCCTCGTTGTGAAACGAGCGGTGCAGCATCTGCCCGATCGGGACGATGAAGGTCACCACGATGAAAACCAGCAGCGGCGCGACCAGCCCGATCGCGCGCAGCCGTGACCGGCGTTGCGCCCGCGCGAGTGCCTGCTTGAGCGGCCTGCCATCGGCGGTGGTCAGCATCTGTCCTGCGGTTGTATCGGCCATCTCGTCCCTCACCCTTCGGGGGTGGGCGGGCCCGGCAGGGCCCGCCCGTGTCTCGGCTCGCAAACCGGCCGGTTACTGGGCCAGCCAGGCGTTGAAGCGCTCGTTGAGTTCGGCGTCCATGTCGACCCAGAACTCGAAGTCGTTCACGAGCGCGTTTTTCAGCGCCTCGGGCGAGGTCGGCATATGCGGTGCCATCTCGGTCTTTCCGTCCGAGTAGAGCCCGACATGGGCCGCCGACGACTTGCGCGCCGGACCGTAGGAGATCCAGCTCGCCTGATCCGCCAGACGCTTGGTGTCGGTGGAATAGACGATGTATTTCAACGCGTTTTCAGGGTTCTTGGCCCCCTTCGGGATGACGAAAAGATCATAGTCGAGGATCTGGCCGTCCCACATGATCTCGAAGGGCTGCCCCTCGGCCACCTGGGCGTTGAAGATCCGGCCGTTGTAGGCGGTCGTCATCGCAACTTCGCCATCGGCCAGAAGCTGCGCGGGTTGCGCGCCGGCTTCCCACCAGACGATATCGCTCTTGATCTCGTCGAGCTTGGCAAAGGCACGGTCCACGCCCTCGCTGGTGCCGAGCATGTCATACACCTCGCCGGCTGGCACGCCATCGCCGATCAGCGCCATCTCGAGCGTCGCCTTGGCGGATTTGCGCAAGCCCCGCTTGCCGGGGAATTCCTCGGTGTCGAAAAAATCCGCCATCGTGGTCGGGGTGCCTTCGACATTGGCGGTGTTGTAGGCCACGGCCGTCGACCACACGATGCTGGCAACCGCGCAATCCTGGAGCGCACCGTCAATGAAGTCCTCGGTGGCGGGGGTGCCGTCGTCGCCCGGTGGCAGGATCGAATGGTCGATCGGCTCAAGCAGCCCCTCGTCGCAAAGGCGCACGGCATCGGAGAACTCGACATCGGCGACGTCAACCGTGACGTTGCCGGCTTCGACCTGCGCCTTGAGCGGGGTCGCAGGGTTGTCGGCCGCCACCATGGTCACGGTGATCCCGGTTTCAGCCGCGAAGGGCTTGTTGTAGGCCTCAACCTGCGATTTCTCGTAGGCCCCACCCCACGACATCACGACCACTTCGCCCTCGGCCATCGCCGCGCCGGTTACACCGGCAAACACGCTCGCCATGAGCACGGATTTCATCTTCATTCGCAAACTCCCTTGTCGTCGCCCGGTTGAACTTCGGAGGCTGGTCCGGGCAAACCCGGCCTCCATTGAAACATCGCGCACCGCCCTTGCGGGACGAGACGCGATCGCTCACGCCTCACGCATCGAGCGCGCGGCAATCCTGGGGCAACCAGCCAATCTCGATTTGTGCGCCCGGTTCCAGCCGCACCTGGTCGGGCGCGTTGCGGGTCTTGACGATGAACTCGTCGTTGCCTGCCACCCGCAGCCGGGTGCGGAAGATATCGCCCATGTAGATGAATTCGAGCACTTCGGCGTGCAGCGTGTGCGCCCCCTCCGGCAGACGGTCCGGGTTGTATTCCACCCGCTCGGGACGGATCGAAACCCTGGTCTTGTCGCCGACCCTGGTCACGTTCACCGGCTTGGCGTCAAAGATCTCGCCATCGTCGAGGCGCACCACGCATTTGTCGGCATGCATTTCGACCACTTCGCCCACCAGCGTGTTGTTCTCGCCGATGAACTGCGCCACGAAGCTGTTCTTCGGCTCCTCGTAGAGCACCGCGGGCGGATCGAGTTGCTGGATCCGGCCATCGTCGAACACCGCGACCCGGTCCGACATGGTGAGTGCCTCGGTCTGGTCGTGGGTCACGTAAACCGTGGTGATGCCCAGATCATGCGCCAGCCGGGTGATCTCGAACTGCATGTGCTCGCGCAACTGCTTGTCGAGCGCGCCGAGCGGTTCGTCCATCAGCACAAGCTCGGGCTCGAACACCAGCGCGCGGGCGAGCGCGATGCGCTGCTGCTGGCCACCCGAAAGCTGTGCCGGGCGACGATTGACGAAAGCGCCCATCTGCACCATTTCGAGCGCGCGCATGATCTTGGCCTCGCGCTCGGATTTGCCAAGGCCCCGCACTTCGAGCGGAAACGACAGGTTCTCTCCCACCGTCATATGCGGAAACAGCGCGTAATTCTGGAACACCATGCCGATTCCGCGCTTGTGCGGCGGGATATCGTTGATCGGCTTGCCGCCAAGCAGGATTTCGCCGTGGGTGGCGGTTTCGAACCCCGCGAGCATCATCAGGCAGGTGGTCTTGCCCGAGCCCGAGGGCCCCAGCATGGTAAGAAATTCGCCCTTGCCGATGGAAAGGTTCAGATCCTTCACCACGAGCGTTTCGCCGTCATAGCTTTTCTGCACGCGGTCGAAGACGACGAAACCGTCGTTCAAGTCTTCGCTTGTCAAGTGATCCCCTCTTATTCCCTGTCGTTATTATTTTATTGGTCTGAAAAAGAAACCAACACCAACGGGATCGGGATTTCAACTGCGAATACGACACTTTCGGGCAGGTTTGCGCAACAAGCGGGCAAAATTCGCCCGCCATTTGAGCAAGATATCCCGCGACGCCGGGATTCCGACCGGTTTCGAATCGCCGTCGCGCAGCGCGGCGAGGCGGTTGGTCAGGCCACCTTCTGCAAGGCCACCCGCGGGGTCACGCCCAGCGCATGGGCAACGTCGCGGGTGAGATGCGGCTTGTTGAGGGTGTAGAAATGCAGGTTCTCCACGCCACCGTCGATCAGGTCGGAGCACAGTTCGGCCGCGACCGCGACCGAAAGCAAATCCTCGCGGCCGTCGCGCAGGGCCTTGTCGAAGGCATCGTCCAGCCATCCGGGCACCTTCGCGCCGCAGTTCGTTGCGAATTTCTTCACCCCGCCCCAGTTTTCGATCGGCAGGATGCCCGGGATGATCGGCGCGTCGATGCCGGCTTTCTCGCACTTGTCGCGGAACCGAAAGAAGGTGTCGGCCTCGAAGAAGAACTGCGTGATCGCCGAGGCGGCCCCTGCGTCGATCTTGCGTTTGAGCCAGTCCACGTCTGCGGTGTCGCTGCCCGCCTCGGGGTGCGGATCGGGATAGGCCCCGACGCGCAGGTTGAACTTGCCGGTCGCGGCCAGCGCCTCGATCAGCTCGACCGAATTGGCAAAACCCTCCGGATGCGGCGCGAAACCGCCCTGCCCCTTCGGCGGATCGCCCCGGAGCGCCACGATCTCGGTGATGCCGGCCTCGGCATAGCTCTGCGCGATCTCCAGCGTCTCGGCGCGGCTGGCGTCGACGCAGGTCAGATGCGCCGCCACGTTGAGCCCGTAGCGATTGTGGATCGTCGTCACCGCGTCGTGGGTGAGTTCGCGGGTGGTGCCGCCCGCGCCGTAGGTGACCGAGACGAAGGTGGGATCGAGCGGCGCCAGATCGCGCACCGTATCCGACAGGCGGAAGGCGCCGGCAATGTCCTTGGGCGGGAAGAATTCAAACGAGATACGCGGGGTCGGCATGGCGGGCTCCGATTCTGATGTTGAGATCTTGTATCCCCCGGCCCCTTGTGAGACAAATTCATAAATCTCAGAAAGATCATGAAGGTCGCTCATGTATCTCGAATTTCGCCACCTGCGCACCATCCGCGCGATCCACGAGGCGGGCGGGCTCGCCCGCGCCGCCGACATGCTGCACATCACCCAGTCGGCGCTCTCCCACCAGGTCAAGGCGCTGGAGGAGCAGGTCGGGATGGAGCTGTTCCATCGCCGCTCCAAACCGATGAAGCTCAGCCCGGCCGGGCTGAAGCTCTTGCGGCTGGCCGAGCGTATCCTGCCCGAAATCTCTGCCGTCGAGGAAGAGTTCCGCGCGATGCAATCGGGCCGCTCCGGGCGTCTGCACATCGCGATCGAATGCCACGCCTGTTTCGACTGGCTGTTTCCCGTGCTCGACGGGCTGCGGTCGGCCTGGCCGGATGTCGATGTCGATATCCGCATGCGCCTCGCCTTCGACGCGATCGAGGCGCTCCGGCGCGAGGAGGTGGATTTCGTGATCTCTTCCGACCCGGTGTCCCTCCCCGGCATCACCTTCCAGCCGCTGTTCGATTACGAGCCGATGTTCGTATGCCCGCGCGGGCACCGGCTGGCGGAAAAGCCCTTCATCGAGGCGGAGGATTTCGCTGAGGAAACCCTGCTGCACTACCCGGTGGAACGCGCCAAGCTCGACATTTTCACCCAGTTGCTCACCCCGGCCCGCGTCGAGCCCCGGGGCATGCGGCCGGTGGAACTCACCGAGGTGATCCTGATGCTCGTCGCCGCCGGTCGCGGCGTAACGGTGCTGCCCGACTGGGTCTTGCGCGACGTGCGCGCGCGCCCCGACTACGTGGTCAAACACATCACCGAGGGTGGCCTGACCAAACGGATGTATGCCGCGGTGCGCGATGAAGACACCGCCAAGCCCTACATCGCCCACATGATCCGCCTTGCGCGCACCGAGCCGGTCAAGCTGCAACGCGGCTAGGGGGCGAAATCCGCAGCGGATTTCGCCACGGAATCCGCTGCGGATTCCGTGCCGGTTTCTGCAAAGAAACCGCCCCGCCGCCTTGGCAAGCCGCGCGCCCGCGCGTATAGCGCCGACAACAGACAGGAGCCGGACATGAAGCAAGGCAGCGCCAACCTCAACGTGATGATCAAGGCCGCCCGCAAGGCGGGGCGCAGCCTTGTGAAGGACTTCCGCGAGGTCGAGAACCTCCAGGTCTCGATGAAGGGTGCCGGCGACTTCGTCTCGCGCGCCGATATCGCCGCCGAGGAGATCATCAAGAACGAGCTCACCGAGGCGCGTCCGAACTACGGCTGGCTCGGCGAGGAAGGCGGCGGCGAAGACGGCAAGGACCCGACCCGGCGCTGGATCGTCGATCCGCTCGACGGCACCACCAACTTCCTGCACGGCTTGCCGCACTGGGCGGTGTCGATCGCGCTCGAACACAAGGGCGAGATCGTCGCCGGCGTGGTTTTCGACCCGGCCAAGGACGAGATGTTCTACGCCGAGAAGGGCAGCGGCGCCTTCATGAACGAAACCCGGCTGCGGGTCTCGGGCCGGACTCGGATGATCGAGGCGATTTTCGCCACCGGGCTGCCCTTCGGCGGCCGCGCCGATCTGCCCGACACCTTGCAGGACCTCGCCCGCCTGCTGCCGACCTGCGCCGGCGTGCGCCGCTGGGGGGCCGCCGCGCTCGATCTCGCCTATGTCGCCGCGGGCCGCTACGACGGTTTCTGGGAACGCCGCCTCAACGCCTGGGACATCGCCGCGGGGCTTGTCATCCTGCGCGAGGCGGGCGGGCTGGTGGAACCGATCGACAAGCGCGACGACATCCTGTCCGCCGGTGAACTGATCGGTGCCAACGAGGTGATCTTCGACAAGTTCGCAGCGGTGATCCGGGGCGGCTGACGCCCGCCCGCGACTCCACGAAAACCTCCAGAAATAACCTCAATTTCGCCCCGTTTACCATCGATGGTTGTAGGTCTCTTGGCCCAATTCGGGATCGGACTGGATATGGTTGACACAAGCTACAGGCCAGCCTTGGCACGGTTCACCGTCGATGACGACGGGGCCGTGACCGTTGACTGGATCGTCCTTACCGCGTCCATCGTCCTGTTGGGGGTCGGCGCGTCATTCTACGTCACCTCGACCGTTCCCAAGGTCGCGGACTCCATCGTCACCTTCATGGATGATCACGAGATCAGGGACGAAGAATAGGCCGCGACGCGCCGTGTCGCTCCCCGAACCGCGGTTCTTCCTCATTCGCGCCGCCTGACCCTCGGCACCGAGCTTTCGACCAGCCGGTAGCGCGCCTCGGGGTGGTCGGGGTGGCCGTGGGTCTGCGCCCAGAACCGCGTGCCCCCGGCCCGCAACCAGGCCGGCACGATCGCGAGAAAGCCTAGCCCGAAGCCGCCAGCATGCGCCCAATAGGCGACATTGCCATCGACCGGACCGCTCACACCGCTCGCGAACTGGATCGCGAACCAAACCCCCAGCATCAGCCAGGCGGGCACCGGGAACACCCTGATGTAGACGATCAGGATCAACAGGATGTCGACCCGGGCGCGCGGGAACAGCAAGAAATAGCCGCCCATCACCCCCGCGATCGCCCCCGAGGCACCGACCATCGGCACCGCGCTCGTCGGGGCGGCGGCGAATTGCAGCAGAGCCGCGCCGAGGCCGGTGCCAAGGTAGAATACCAGAAAACCCAGATGCCCGAGCCTGTCTTCGAGGTTGTCGCCGAAGATCCACAGAAACAGCATGTTGCCGGCGAGGTGCAGGAAGCCGGCATGCAGGAACATCGAGGTGATCGCGCCATGAAAGCCGGTTCCGCTTGCGAGCTTCGCCGGTACCATGCCCCATTCCCAGTACAGCATCCCGAGCGCCCGCTCGTCACCGTAGAGCGGCAGGCAGGCGAGAAAGATCACGATATTGGCGCCGATCAGTGTCCAGGTCACCACGGGCAGGCGCTCTGAAGGATTATGGTCGCGGATCGGGAACATGGCGTGAGGTCACACCAGCCGCCGCGCGCCGTCAAGCGCCAAGCCTCGCGCTCTGGTGATTTGACCGCACGCCCCGATGCGCGGAAACTTTGACCATGCGCCTGATCCCCGCCGCCGTCCTCGCTCTTTACGCCCTGCCCGCGCAGAGCGAAACCTGCCCGCCTGCCCCCGACATCACCGGTGCCCTCGATACCCTGATCGCCGACGCACAGGCGGCGCAAACCTACATGGCCGGGCGGGATGCGTTCTACGACATGCGGGCGCTGTGGAGCACGGCCCCGGACGACTGGTCGGGCGAGTTGCTCGCCATCGCGCTCGAACGCATCGCGATTGCCGACTATCCGGGCGCGCTGCTCGGCCTCGACGAACTGGTCGTCTATTGCCCGCATTGGGCAGAGGGCTGGAACCAGCGCGCCTACGTGCGCTTCCTGCAGGAGGATTACGATGCCGCGCTGGCCGACCTCGACCGTGCCCTCGCGCTCAACCCGCGCCACGTCGCCGCGCTTTCGGGCAAGGGGCTGACGCTGATGCGGATGGGGCGCGACGACGCGGGCGACGCGGTGCTGCGCAAAGCCGTGGCGCTGCACCCGTGGTTGCCCGAACGCGGGCTGCTCGACCCGCCCGCGGGCGCGCCGCGCTGACCCCGAACCTGTCCGCGCGCCCTTTTCCCCGCGCCCCGCTTGGGCTACCGTCGCCGCGCCCGCCCGCGTGGTGGAACGGTAGACACAGGGGACTTAAAATCCCCAGCCTTCGGGCGTGCGGGTTCGAATCCCGCCGCGGGTACCAGAACGACGGGCGCCGCGATCCGGCCGCGTGTCGCACTTGGCCTGTGCCCGCTTTCTTTCCGTTCGGGGCGGGCCTATCTTCGTGGCCATGAACCCGCTCCCTCCCGCCTTTTCCGACTGGTTCCGTGCCAGGGGCTGGCAGCCCCACCCGCATCAGCGCGCGATGCTGGCGCGCGCCGAGGACGCTGCCACCCTCCTGATCGCGCCCACCGGTGGCGGAAAGACACTTGCAGGATTCCTGCCAACACTCGTCGATCTGGCGAAAAATCCCCGCGCTGGATTGCACACTCTCTACATTTCACCGCTCAAGGCGCTCGCGGCCGACATGCGCCGCAACCTGACCGGCCCGATTGCCGACATCGGTCTCGATATCCGCGTCGATGACCGCTCGGGCGATACCAGCCAGACCCGTCGCAAGGCCCAGCGCGCCGATCCGCCGCATATCCTGCTCACCACGCCCGAGAGCCTCGCGCTGCTTTTGTCCTACGAGGATGCCCCGCGGCTGTTTGCCGGCCTCGCCCGGGTGGTGGTGGACGAAGTGCACGCGCTGGCCGAGAGCAAGCGCGGCGACCAACTCATGCTGCTGCTGACCCGGCTCGAGGCGCTGGCGCCGGGGCTGCGGCGGGTCGGGCTTTCGGCCACGGTGGAAGACCCGCCGGCACTGGCGCGTTACTTCCATGCCCCCGGTGCCGCGGTGCTCCATGCCGACCCCGGCCCCAGCCCCGATATCCGCATGCTTGCAACCGAGGCCCCGCCGCCCTGGTCCGGCGGCGGCGGGCGCTATGCCATCGCGGAAGTGCTTGCAGAGGTCAAGCGCCACAAGACCACGCTGATCTTTCACAACACCCGCGCACAGGCAGAGATCTTCTTTCATCACCTCTGGCTCGCCAACGACGAGACCCTGCCGATCGCCATCCACCACGGCTCGCTCGCGCGCGAGGCCCGCGAGAGGGTGGAAGCGGCGATGCTGCGCGGCGATCTCAAGGCCATCGTCTGCACCGGCACGCTCGATCTGGGCCTCGACTGGGGCGATGTCGATCTGGTGATCCAGATCGGTGCGCCGAAAAACGTCAAGCGCCTCGTCCAGCGCATCGGTCGCGCCAACCACCGCTACAACGCCCCCTCCAAGGCGCTGCTGCTGCCCGCGAACCGCTGGGAGGTGATCGAGTGCCAGGCCGCGATCGAGGCGGCGCTGGCGCATGATCTCGACGGCGAGCCGCGCGGAGCCGGCCCGCGCGACGTATTGTGCCAGCATATCCTGATCCGCGCCTGCTCCGGCCCGTTCGATGCTGCCGATCTTTACGCCGAAGTCAGCCGCGCCGGGCCTTATGCCGCGCTCAGCCGGGCGCAGTTCGACGCCTGCCTCGATTTCGTCGCCACCGGCGGCTATGCGCTGCGCGCCTATGATCGCTGGCAACGACTCAAGCAGCGCCCCGACGGGCTCTGGCAGTTGCGCGATCCACGTAGCACGCAACTCATCCGCATGAACCTCGGCACGATCCAGGACAGCGACACGCTGAAGGTGCGGATGCGCGGCCACCGCGGGCCGCTCGGCGAGGTCGAGGAAGCCTTCGCCGCCGCACTCACCCCCGGCGACACCTTCCTGATCGGCGGCCAGATCGTGCGCTTCGAGAGCCTGCACGAGATGCACGTGGAAGTCAGCCGCGACCGGGGACGCAAGCCGAAGGTCGCCGTTTTCATGGGCACGAAGTTTTCCACCTCGACCCAGCTATCGGCCCGGGTGCTCGATCTCCTGCACCGCGACGACCTCAGCGCCCTGCCCGGCCATACCCGCGACTGGATCGCGCTCCAGGCCGAGGTGTCGCGCCTGCCGCGTGCGGGCCGGGTTCTGGTGGAGAGCTTTCGCTTCGAGGGCCGGGCGCAGACTTGCATCTACGGGTTTGCCGGGCGCGGCGCGCAGCAGACGCTGGGCCTGCTGCTCACCCGGCGGATGGAAGTGGCCGGGCTCGCACCGCTCGGCTTCGTCGCCAGCGACTACGCCACGCTGATCTGGTCGCTCGACCCGATGACCGACCCCGCCGCGCTGCTCGATCCGGAGGGATTGCGCGACGGTCTGGAGGGCTGGCTGGCCGAAAACGCACTGATGAAACGCGCCTTCAAGGCCGCCGCCACCATCGCCGGGCTGACCCCGCGCAACTTCCCCGGCAAGCGCGCCAATGCCCGGCAGGCCACGTTTTCCACCGATATCCTCTACGACACCTTGCGCAAGTATGACCCCGACCACCTGCTCCTCGACATCACCCGCGAAGAAGCCATGCGCGGGCTGATCGGCTTCGGCCGGATCGAGGAAATGCTGGCGCGCACCCGGGCGCGGGTCGATCACGTCGTGCTCGACAGGGTGCCGCCCTTCGCCGCGCCGCTGTTTCTGGAAGTCGGCAAGGTGCCGGTGGAGGGCGCGGGCGCGGAGGCGCTGGTGGCCGCCGAAGCCGCGCGCCTGATGGCCGAGGCGGGGCTGGCCTGAGCCGGTTCAGTCGGCGCAGATCCCTTGCAGGCTGACCCAGTCGGCATCGGCCAGAAGCGGCGCGGAGCGGGCGAGCGGCACCGGATCGGCCTCGATCAGGCCCAGCGTGGCCTCCCCCGTCGGATCGAGCGCGTAGGCATATGGCGTCGAGCGCACCCCCGCCGCCTCGAAGCGCGCGAGCAGGGTCGCATCGGCCAGCGGCGCGGGCGGTGCCAGCAGCACCGCCTCGGCGTAGGCGTCGAGCACATCGTCGTCGATGTCGCCGGTGGTGAGCAACTTGGCGGTGGCGACGATCCCGGCATGGGCGAGAAGCGCGGCCATCGGGTCGCGCGCTCGCGCGCGCTCGGCTTCGGCAAGCACGAACCCGGCCGCCACGTCCGGCTCGGGATAATTCTCCACCAGGGCCCGGTCGATCAGGATGATCCGCCCCGGCAGATGACGCGCCCCGTTCACCCCGGCCGGAACCACGAAGAGCCGGGCCCGTTCACCGTCGAACAGCCGCGCGCCGAGCCGGTCGAGCGCCGCGACCCCGTAGGGTATTGCACAGGGCGCACCGGCAACCCGGCGCACCCGCTCCATCAGCCGGTTGCCCACCGCCTCCCGGGTCACATCGGGCAGAACCGAGAGCGTGTGTTGCCGCAGCGCGCCGGGCAGCCATGTCACCGCCAGAACAGCGGCCAGCCCGAGCGTGGTCAGCGTCAGCCCGAGCCGCAGCCGCCCGGCACGGGGCCGGTTCATCTCGATGGCCCGGCGCACCTTCTCCAGCGCGGCAAGCATCTCGGCGTCGTCGATCTCAAGCTCCTCGATCTCCTCCGTTGCCTCGGACGGTGCATAGCGCGCAGGGGTTTCGCCGGGGTTGAGCCGGTGCAGGGCGGCCAGTGACCAATGCGCGAGCGCCCGGTCGGATGTGTCGGTGATCGTGAGCGTCGCATCGCCGATCGAGATGACGACGTTCAGCCGCTGCGCCTCGGCATCGGGACGCCAGAGGCCGGGAGCCTCGAGCCGTTGATATTGGGTCAGCGCCGTCATGTCGGGCAAGGCTGCTCTTTTGTATTGTTGCGGTGAGAATAGCGCGCGCCATGCCCCCGCGTCCAGCCGGGGTTCGGCCGGGCCGGTTCGACACCGCGGCCGCCGCCTGTCGCGGGCCGCAAAGCCGCGGTGCTCAGAGCTCTTTCACAAGCGCGCGCAACTCGAACTTCTGGATCTTGCCGGTCGAGGTTTTCGGCAGTTCGAGGAAGATCACCCGCTTGGGCGTCTTGAACCCGGCAAGGCGCTCGCGGGCGAAGGCGATCAGCTCCTCTTCGCTCGCCGCCGCGCCCTCCTTCAACTCGACGAAGGCGCAGGGCACCTCGCCCCACTTGTCGTCCGGTTTGGCGACCACGGCGCAAAGCGAGACCGCCGGGTGATGCATGAGCGCCCCCTCGACCTCGACCGACGAGACGTTCTCGCCGCCCGAGATGATGATGTCCTTCGCCCGGTCGGTGATCTTGATGTAGCCGTCGGGGTGCTTGAAGGCGATGTCGCCGGTGTGGAAATAGCCGCCGCGAAAGGCCTCCCTGGTGGCCTCGGGGTTCTTCAGGTAGCCCTTCATCACCACGTTGCCGCGCACCATGATCTCGCCGATGGTCTCGCCGTCGGCGGGCACCTCGGCCATGGTTTCGCCCTCCATCACGGTGACGTGCTCCTCCATCACCTGCGCCACCCCGGTGCGCGCCTTGATCGCGTAGCGCTCGGCGTCGGGCAAGTCGTCCCAGGCGTCCTTCCAGCGGCATTCGACGACATGGCCATAGGTTTCGGTCAGCCCATAGGTCTGCGTGACCGTGAAGCCGAGCGGTTCGATCGCGGCGAGCGTGGCCGCGGGCGGTGGGGCGCCGGCGGTATAGACCTTGACCACGTGATCGAAAGCGCGGCGCTCGGCGTCCTTCGCGTTCACGATCATGTTCAGCACGATTGGTGCGCCGCCGAAATTGGTCACGCCCTCGTCGGCGATGGCGTCGTAGATTGCCTTTGCGGTGATGTCGCGGCAGCAGATTGTGGTGCCGCCCACCGCCGGGATCGACCATGTGTGCACCCAGTTGTTGCAGTGAAACAGCGGCACGATGGTGAGGTAGACGGTATCGCGGTCAAGTCCCCAGTCGAGGCCGAGGCCCAGCGTGTGCAGGTGGGCACCCCGGTGCGAATAGACCACGCCCTTCGGCCGCCCGGTGGTGCCGGAGGTGTAGTTGAGCGCGAGGCTCTCCCACTCGTCCCCGGGCATGTGCCAGGTGAACGCCGGATCGCCCCCGGCGATGAAGTCCTCGTACTCGGTATGCCGCCCCGAGGCCGGGAACCCCGCCGCCGGGTCGGCCACCTCGATGATCCGGGGGCCTTCGCCCTCCATCCGCTCCAGCGCCGCTTCGGCCAGCCCGAGAAAGGCGCTGTCGACCAGCGCCACCTTCGCCTCGCCATGACCGAAGATATAGGCAACGGTTTCGACGTCGAGGCGGATGTTGATGGTGTTGAGCACCGCGCCAGTGGCCGGCACGCCCCAATGCGCCTCGGCCTGCGCCAGCGTGTTGGGAAGGAGCGTCGCCACCACGTCGCCCGGGCCCACCCCGGCGGTGGCGAGCGCGGAGGCCAGCCGCGAGGCGCGGGCGTGGTATTCGCCGTAAGTGAAGCGCCGGTCGCGGTCGACGATGGCGAGCTTTTCGGGGAACAGGGCCGCGGCCCGGCGCAGGTGCGAAAGCGGCGTGAGCGCCACGTGGTTCGCATCCGTCTTCTCCAGCCCGGTTTCGTCCTTCAGCCAGCCCATATGCGCCTCCCTCAGCCATGGTCTGCGCGATTTGGCACTGCAGCACGACGGGCGTCAATGCCGATGCGGCATCGGCTGGGGCAACATGGGGGCGCAGCCTGGACGGTCTCGCAGAGACCGGTAACCCGGCAGGCGCTTTCCCTGAAAGCGCCGAGAGGGCCCCTCGCCCGTTCCGGGCTCACCCCCCGAGGTATTTCCGGACCCAAGAAGGATCGGGAGTGGCGGGGTGCCCGGCGCGCCGGTATCATCGCGCCATGATCCTGTCGCGCGGTCGCCGCTACATCTTCGTTCATGCCCCGAAAACCGGGGGCACCTCGCTCGCGCTGGCGCTGGAGGCCCGCGCGATGGCCGATGACATCATGCTCGGCGACACGCCGAAAGCGCGCAAGCGGCGGCGGCGGGTGCAGGGGATGGCGGCCTCGGGACGGTTGTGGAAACACGCCATGCTCACCGACCTTTACGGGTTGGTGACACAGGACGAGATCGAGGATTTTTTCGTCTTCACCCTGGTGCGCAACCCATGGGACCGGATGGTGAGCTATTACCACTGGCTGCGCGGCCAGAGCTTCGATCACCCCGCTGTCGCGCTGGCGAAAACCGCGGAGTTTTCCGCCTTCCTCAACGCACCGCAAACCATCACGGCGATGCGCGACAATCCTTACGGTCGCTACGTCACCGATGCGCAGGGCATCGAGCGTGCCGATCTGTTCATCCGCCTCGAACACCTGCGCGACGACCTCGCGCCGCTCGAAGCCCACCTCGGCTTCGACCTCGGCGAGATCCCGCACGAGAACCGCTCCGAGCGCGCGGCCGACTGGCGCGGCTATTACGATGCGGCCGATGCGGCGCTCGTCGCGGAGGCCTGCGCGCCCGATATCCGCCGCTTTTCCTACAGCTTCCGTTAAGGATTGCGCCTGCGCCTGGCGACAATATCCGCGGACCAGGCAGTTTGTATCCAGAAATCCCGTCAATGCCGCAAGATTGCCGCAAATACGCCGAATTTTCTCCCCGTGGCGAACGCAGCCTCAGCTTGAAGCAAGCCAAAGGCCACGCGGGGATGCCCCCGACCTCGTGACTGGGGAGACGAAATGTTCGGACTGCTCAAGACATCCTCGCGAGACACCGCATCGTGCCGCGGTGCCGACGAAATCCGGCCCGCCGACAACGATTACCGGCTGTCCGGCTTCACCGCCGGAACCCGGATCGCCACAAGGCGGGGCTGGCGACCTGTCGAGGCGATCGCGGTCGGTGACGAGGTGCTCACCTTCGACAACGGCGCGCAACCCGTGGTGGCGGTGACCCGGGGCGCGCATTTCGCCTGCAGCGATGCCTCGCCGTCATTCGCCACGCCGATCGACGTGCCCGGCGGCACCATCGGCAACGACGATCCCATGGTGCTCCTACCCGAACAGCCGGTTCTGGTCGAAAGCGACGCCGCCGAGGCGATGACCGGCGATCCCTTCGCACTCCTGCCGGCCAAGGCCCTGGTGGGGTATCGCGGCATCGAGCGGTTCTGCAGCCTGCGGCCCGTCGAGGTGGTGACGCTGCATTTCGAAAATGACGAACTCGTTTTTGCCGATGGCGGCGGGCTCCTGCTGGTGCCCTCGTCGGTCCCGGGGATCACCCCGCTGGACCAGCTCGACATCGGCGGTCGGCCCGCGCCCTACGCGATCCTGCGCGGGGAGAAGGCCGAGGCCCTCGTGGCCGCGATGTCGAAGGAAGATACCTCGAGTTTCAGTGCCGCCACCGTGTCGGCCTGAGCGCGGGGTGGGGTCCGGCGGCCAATCCAACAGTCCCCGCGCTCGCCGCGCCTCCCCCGTCGCACCGATTTCGCGCTCGTTATTCCCCCCGATCACGACGCGAAAGAGCCCCGTCCGCCCCCCTTGCCGGACGGGGCTTTGACGTCTTGCGCCCGCACCCGGATCAGTTGCGCAGGAAAGCGTCGGAAAAGCCGCCGCTTCGGGCCGCGGCAAGCGCAGTGCGCAAGGCCGCTGCATTGTCATAGGGGCCCGCCACCACCACGGTGCGCCCCGAGCGCGTCTGCGCCACGCGGCCCGGCAGGCCAAGCGCCTGGAGCCGCGCCGCCGCGCGCTCGGCATTTGCCGCCACGTTGAAGGCACCGACCTGCACATAACGTTTCGTCGCCACGGGCTCCGGCGCCTCGGCCACCGCGGCGGGCACCGCGGAGGGGCTCTTGGTGAAGACCGAGAAACCACCCGCACCCGGCTGCTCGACCAGCCCGCGCGCCGGCGCGGGATTGGCCTTTTGCATCGGCACCTTGGTGACGTCCCATTTCGCCGCCATCTGCTGATCGCCACTGGCGGACAGCGGACCGCGGTTGGGGTTGAGCCGGTCGTCATCCCACGCCTGCCGATAGCCGGACGGGATCACCACGCGTTCGGTGCCGGACTCCGGCGGCGCGCTGGACCCTCCGGACGTGGCCGCGGGCGCGGGTGTCGCCGGTGCACGGCGCACCGCCTGACCGGGGGTGGGCACCGGATCGGTCACGCCGGGCCCGGAGGTGACACCGAAGCCCCGGCCAAAGCTGTGCCCCTGCGGCGCGGGGACCGTGCCCGGGGCCACGCCGCCGATCTTTACCCGGCCGGACGAGGCGGTGGGCATCGGGGTGGACGGCACCCGCGCCACGGTCTTGGGTTCGGGTGCCGCGACCGACGCAGGATTGGCCACCAGCCGGGTGCGTTCGCCGTTGCCGTGCTGGATGATGTAGCTCTTGGCGGTGGTCTGCCCCGGGGCGCACCGCACCGCCAGGGTCCGCGACCCGATGCGAACCCGCGCGGTGGAACCATCGGCCGGACAGGTGACGTTCATCGTGCGCGAGATCGGCGACGGGGCCGCCGGTTTGGAGGCGGCGGGCTCGGGCGGCGCCGAGGGTGACGCGGCCGCTGTCGTCGTCGCTTGGTCAGGGCTGGCGGGTGCCGAAGGCCGCGGCGGCGCGGGCGGCGCGGGGGGCCGCGCCGAGGCTGTGCCGGACCCGCTCGCGCTCGGCGTCAGTCCGCAGATCACCGTCTTGCGGTCAGACGACAGCCGCGGCACCCAGTTCACGCTCGACCCGATATTGGCCCGCACATAGGCGCAGCCGCGGCTGTCGACGTAAACATCGCTCCGGTAGCTTGCGGGCGGAGTCTCGGCCGGCTTGGCGGCCTGTTGCAGGGTGTAGGCACTGGCAGCCGTGCCAGAAACAATGACCGCGAGAGCCAAGGCGCTTGTATGACGAAGTAATTTCATATCCGTGCCCCCACACAAGATGTTGGGGTCACAATGGCGGATCATACCCCGCGAGTCTAGGGGTCCGGCAACAATCTGTCGGTGAAGGCAGGACAATTACCCCCTGTCCGGGGCCGGAAAACAGATTGTCCACAAACTCGAAACAAACGCCTACCGGGTGCCATACATCCGGTCGCCCGCGTCCCCGAGACCGGGCACGATATAGCCGTGGTCGTTGAGCCGCTCGTCGACCGCCGCGGTGACGATCGGCACATCCGGATGCGCCGTGCCCATCCGTTTCACCCCCTCGGGCGCGGCAAGCAGGCAGAGGAAGCGGATGTTCTTCGCGCCGGCCTTCTTCAAAAGGTCGATCGCGGCCACCGAGGAATTCCCGGTCGCCAGCATCGGGTCGACCACGATCACCAGCCGCTCACCGATTTCCTCGGGCACCTTGAAGTAGTATTGCACCGGCTCCAGCGTTTCCTCGTTGCGGTAAAGCCCGATGAACCCGACCCGAGCCGAGGGGATCAGCTCCAGCACCCCGTCGAGCAGCCCGTTGCCGGCCCGAAGGATCGAGACCAGAGCCATCTTCTTGCCGGCGAGCAGCGGCGCTTCCATTTCCTTCAGCGGTGTTTCCACCGTCGTCATCGTCATCGGCAACTCACGGGTGACCTCGTAGGCGAGCAGCAGGGAGATCTCGCGCAAGAGTTGGCGGAACTCGGCGGTGGAGGTGTCCTTGCGCCGCATCAGGGTAAGCTTGTGCTGCACCAGCGGGTGTTGGACGATCTTCAGATGGTCGAGCATCAGGGGGTCTCCAGCCGTTGGGCAATCCGCGCGCGGGTGTCATCATCGCAGAACGCGGCCTCCAGCGCCACCCGGTTGAGCGCGGCAAAATCAGCTTCGTCCCAGCCGAAGGCGCGCGAAAGCTCCTCGTATTCGCGGGTCATGTCGGTGTGGAAGAAGGGCGGGTCGTCGGTCGAAACGGTGACGTTCACCCCTGCGTCGCGCAGCCGCGCGATCGGGTGATCGGCATAGGACGGGTAGAGCCCGAGACCGACGTTGGAGCCGGGGCAGACTTCGAGCACGGTGCCGCGCGCGGCGAGCTCGATCACCAGTGTCGGGTCTTCGATCGCGCGCACGCCGTGGCCGATCCGCTCGACGCGCAGATGGTCCAGCACATCGCGCACCGAGGCTGGCCCGCCCCATTCGCCGGCATGGGCGGTGAGCCGCAGCCCGGCTTCGCGCGCCATGTCGAAGGCATAGGCGAAATCGGCGGCCTCGCCGGCGTTCTCGTCGCCCGCGAGACCGAAGCCGGTGACGAAACCGCCCGCGGTATCGCGCGCGCAGGCGGCCACTTCGCGCGCCGCCTCGGGGCCGAAATGGCGGATCGCGGTGACGATCCCGCGCATCGTGATGCCAAGCTCCTCGGCCGAAAGCGCCGCCTCCCACATCGCGTGGAAGTATTCCCGCCAGGCCCCGGGATCGCGCCCGCCGCAGAAATCGGGCGAAAGGAAGCTTTCGAGGTAGACCACCCCCGCCTCCGCCGCCTCGCCGAGCACGATGGCGGTGAGCAGGGCGTAGTCGTCGGGGGTCTGGAACGGCTTGGTCGCCGCCTCGTAGACATCGAGGAAGCGCAGGAAACTGTCGTATTGATAGGCCCCGTTGGCGTCGAACATGCCCGACACGTCAAGGCCCTTGGCCCCTGCCATGTCACGCACGAAGGCCGGTGGCGCGGCACCTTCGAGGTGGTGGTGCAACTCGATCTTGGGAAGCGACTTGAAACTCACGGGGGATGTTTCCTTTCAACACGGAATTTGCAGGGCGGGGGCATGCGGCGCGCGCCGAAAACCCGGACCGGCGCGTGCCGGGTCACCCTGCCCCGGACGGTTTTTCACAGGAAACTCCGTCCTGCGCCGCGCTCGGGCAGACCGAGATGCGCCGCCACGCTCGCGCCGATATCGGCAAAACCCACCTGGCCGATCCCGCGCGCGCCGACGCCCCAGCCCAGAACCGGCACCCGCTCGCGGGTGTGGTCGGTGCCGGTCCAGGTCGGATCGTTGCCGTGATCGGCGGTGAAGATCGCGAGATCGCCTGCACGCAGGCTGGCGAGAAAGCGCGGAAGCTGGGCATCGAACCATTCGAGATGCGCGGCGTAGCCCGCCACGTCGCGCCGGTGGCCGAATTTCGCGTCGAACTCGACGAGGTTGGCGAAGGTCAGGCTGCCCTCCTCCGCGCCATCGCCCCAGCCGATCAGCGCCTCCATAAGATCGGCGTCGGCACCGTGTATGCCGTTGTCCATCCCGCGATGGGCAAAGATGTCGTCGATCTTGCCCACCGCGTTGACGCTGCGGCCCGCCGCCTGCGCCCAGTCCAGCAGCGTGTCTCCGGGGGGTTCCAGCGCGAAATCGCGGCGGTTGGTGGTGCGGCTGAACCCGGTCTCGGCCCTGCCAACGAAAGGCCGCGCGATCACCCGCCCGACCCGCATCGCGTGCAGCATTGGCGCAACCGCCTCGCAAAGGGCATAGAGCCGGTCCAGCCCGAAGCTTTCCTCGTGGGCCGCGATCTGGAGCACGCTGTCGGCGGAGGTGTAGACGATCGGCCAGCCGGTCGCGACATGCTCGGCCCCAAGCTCGTCGAGGATCACCGTGCCGGAGGCGTGCCTGTTGCCGAGGATGCCGCCGGCGCCCGCGGCCTCGATCAGCCTTTGCGTCACCTCTTCGGGAAAGGTCGGTTCGGTTTTCGGAAAATAGGTCCAGTCCCAAGGCACCGGCAGGCCGGCGATCTCCCAGTGGCCCGAGGGCGTATCCTTGCCCCGGCTCACCTCGGTGGCCGCGCCCCAGAGGCCGGACGGCGTCGCCCCCAGTCCCGGCGCGCGCAGCCCGCTCGCCAGTTCCAGCGCCGCGCCGAGGCCAAGCCCGTCGAGGTTGGGCAACGTGAGCGGGCCCGCGCGCCCGGCCCCGTCTGCCCGGCCCTCGGCGCAAGCCTCGGCGATATGGCCAAGGGTGTTGGCGCCGGTGTCGGGCGTGCCATCGTTGAAATAGGCGTCGGCATCGGGGGCACCGCCGATCCCGACCGAATCGAGCACCACGAGGAAGGCGCGGGTCATCGCTCAGCCCTCCATCTGCGCCTTGGCGAAGGCATGCGGCAGGAGCGCCTCGATCGTCATCACCCGTTCGTCGCCTTGCAGGTTGGCCATGGTCACCTGTGTGCCCGGGGGCGCAAACTCGGCCAGCTTCTGGCGGCAGCCGCCGCAGGGCGTGACGGGTTCGGGCGCATCCCCGACCACGGCCACCTCCGCGATGCGGGTTTCGCCAGCCGCCACCATCGCGGCAATCGCCCCGGCCTCGGCACAGGTGCCCTCCGGGTATGCCGCGTTCTCGACGTTCACCCCGGTGAAGACCGCGCCCGAGGCACTGCGGATCGCCGCGCCCACCTTGAAGCCGGAATAGGGCGCGTGGGCGTGCACGCGCACCGCCTTGGCATCATCGAGCAGGGACATCGCCACCTCCGTTTTGACCAACTGGTTCGAGCCTAGTCCGGCCGCGTCCGGGTGCAAGGCAAAACCGCGGCTCAGAGCCCGGTGTCGGGGTTTTCGCCCGGCGCGGGTTCGGTCGGATCGGCGGTAAGATCGGTCGGCAGCGCCTCGCCTTCCCCGAGCAGGATCACCGCGTCATCGTCGCCAAGCCAGACGCTGCCGGGGACGGGCATCCGGTCCGGCTCAGGCTCGTTGACCGCCTCCGGTGCACGCGCCTCGTCGGCCGGCGGCGGCGGGGCGTCGGGTTCGGTCGGTGCCGCCTGCGGTTCGGACCCGGACCCGCTGCCCATACCCTCCGGCGCGGCCTCGTCCACCGGGGCGGGCGCAGGCTCGTCCGTGCCAGCCTCCGCATCCTGCGCCGCCATCGCGGCTTCCGCCGCCTCGCCGCCCAACTCCTCCAGCAGCGCGAAATTGTCGCCGGTGATGTCGAACACCTTGCGGCAAGCCTCGAAGCCGTAGAGGCCACAGGCGGTGCCGTGCAGATCGAGCGCCAGTCGCCCGCCGGGCAGCGCGGCATAATTCCGGATCACGCCGTCGAACAACCGCTTGTAGGCATCGCCGCGCGCGAGGAAGAAGCCCACCGTGCAGCCGCCCGAGCCACAGTAGAGCGAGGCCATTTCCGAGCAGACCGCGGCGGCATAGTCGATCACCACGTCCTCGACCCCGTCGCCGTCAAGATCCTCGCGCCGCTCGAAGCTCTGTTCCATTGCCACCGTTCCGCCGATCGCGGCGCATTCGGTCACGATCTGGTCGAGCACCACCGACGCCGGATCGTTCAGCGGCACCTCGGGCATCGGGCAGGTTGCAAGCACCGCGCCAAGCGCCCGGCCTGAGCCGCGCAACGACATCTCGACCGTTTGCGCGCCATCGGGATAGTCCAGCGACACTTCGGCCCGGATGCCCTCGCGCAACCGGGTGACGAGGCCGCGATGCAGGCGCGGATCGAACGGCGCGGTGAGCGATATGTGGTCCTCCGCCGGGGCGCGGGAAAACCCGAGCAGCCCCGCCGCCCGCCCATCGACGCTCAACTCCACGTCGAGCGCATCCGGCGCATCGCCTCCGACGATGTTGATCTCGAAGCGCAACGGGGCATCGTCGGTGCAGCCGAGCCGGAAGCAGAACAGGTTGCCGGTTTCGGCATCGTCCAGCGGGCAGACATAGGCCCCCGCGCCGCCGGCACCCTCCTGGTCGGTGTTGCCCCAGTCCTGCGCCGCGAGCGGTGTGGCGAAAGCCACGAGCGCGAAAACAAGGGCAAGGCAATACCTGACGGGCGCGAAAATGTTCATGGCTGTCCTCATACTGGGCGGAAGGTTGCCCGCCCGACCCCCTGCGCGCAAGCCCCCGAGAGCGATTCCCCCGTGGTTTGCAATCTCCCCGGCTGTAGTTTGCAAAATCGGGCAGCTTTGCGAAAGACCTGCATATCGAGGGGCAGTTTGCAAAAATTTGCAAGGCTGGGCCGGGCAGATCCTGCAAATACCTGCGGGAAAATGCCTCGCCCCGCGGCAAGGAACTTGCCCCACGCCGTCCGGCTCCGTAACAAAACCCAACGACCGAGGAGGAGGACGACATGGGCTACAAAGAGGTATACGCGGGCTGGCAGGCCGATCCGGAGAAGTTCTGGATGGACGCCGCCAAGGCCATCGACTGGGACAAGATGCCCTCGAAGGCGCTGTTCGACGAGAACGCCCCGCTTTACGAATGGTACTCCGACGGCCTGGTCAATACCTGCTGGAACGCCGTCGACCGCCATGTCGAGGCCGGGCGCGGCGATCAACCGGCGATCATCCACGACAGCCCGATCACCGGGCGCAAGCAGGTGATCACCTACAGCGAACTGCGCGACCGCGTCGCCCGCTTCGCCGGCGGGCTCGCCGCGCGCGGGATCGTGAAGGGCGACCGGGTGATCATCTACATGCCGATGGTGCCCGAGGCGCTGATCGCGATGCTCGCGGTCACCCGGATCGGCGCGATCCACTCGGTGGTCTTCGGCGGTTTCGCCGCCCACGAACTGGCGGTGCGCATCGACGATGCGGGGCCCAAGGCGATCATCGCCGCCAGCGCCGGGATCGAGCCCAACCGCGTGGTGCCCTACAAGCCCCTGCTCGACAGCGCGATCGACCAGGCGAAGATCAAGCCCGAGGTCTGCGTGATCCTCCAGCGCGCGGAAAGGCCCGCCGACATGGCCGCGGGGCGCGACGTGGACTGGGCCGAGGTCGAGGCATCGGAGCCGGTCGATTGCCTGCCGGTCGAGGGCAACCACCCGGCCTATATCCTCTATACCTCCGGCACCACCGGCCAGCCCAAGGGCGTGATCCGTCACACCGCAGGCCACCTCGTGGCGCTGAACTGGACGATGAAGAACATCTACAACGTCGATCCCGGCGACGTGTTCTGGGCCGCGTCCGACGTCGGCTGGGTCGTCGGCCATTCCTACATCTGCTACGCGCCGCTGATCCACGGCAACACCACCATCGTGTTCGAGGGCAAGCCCGTGGGCACGCCCGATGCGGGCACCTTCTGGCGGGTGATCTCGGAGCACGGGGTAAAAAGTTTTTTCACCGCCCCCACCGCCTTCCGCGCGGTCAAGCGCGAAGACCCGAAGGGCGCGTTCGTGACGAAATACGATCTCTCCTGCCTCAAACAGGTCTACCTCGCCGGCGAGCGCGCCGATCCCGACACCATCACCTGGGCGCAGGATCACCTCAAGGTGCCGGTGATCGACCATTGGTGGCAGACCGAAACCGGCTATGCCATCGCCGCCAACCCGATGGGGATCGAACCCCTGCCGGTCAAGCTCGGCAGCCCCTCGGTGCCGATGCCCGGCTACGATGTGCACATTCTGGACGAAGGCGGGCACGAGGTGGCCGCGGGCGAGCTTGGTGCGATCGCGATCAAGTTGCCGCTGCCGCCGGGCACGCTGCCGAACCTGTGGAACGCCGAAGCGCGCTTCCGCAAATCCTACCTCAACACCTTCCCCGGCTACTACGAGACCGGCGATGCGGGCTACAAGGACGAGGACGGCTATCTCTACATCATGGCGCGCACCGATGACGTGATCAACGTCGCCGGGCACCGGCTGAGCACCGGCGGCATGGAGGAGGTTCTGGCCTCTCACCCGGACGTGGCCGAATGTGCGGTGATCGGCGTGAGCGACGAGCTCAAGGGCCAGTTGCCGCTCGGCTTCCTCTGCCTCAACGCAGGCTGCGACCGCGACCACAAGGAGGTGGTGGCCGAATGCGTCAAGCTGGTGCGCGACCAGATCGGCCCGGTCGCCGCGTTCAAGCTTGCCGTGGTCGTCGATCGGCTGCCGAAAACCCGCTCGGGCAAGATCCTGCGCGGCACCATGGTGTCGATCGCCGACGGCAAGGCGTTCAAGATGCCCGCCACCATCGACGACCCGGCGATTCTCGACGAAATCCGCGACGCGCTCGAAGGCCTGGGCTTCGCCAAAGGCTGAATGTTCGCAGTTGAGAAACAGTGTTTTTTTACCTTCGCCCGTCGGCGGGGTTGATATTGCCTTGTGAATGTCGGAGTTAGGCGCGCCTCAACTTTTACGTGTGAGGCTTGTTGTGAAGGTGTTACAGTAGGGGGTGTGGGTGTGAGTCAAGATATCGGTCACCGGCAAGCGCCGGTCGGCCCGGGCCAGTGGCCCGGTGTGTCTGTCATGGTGGTGTCCGATGTGAGGACTGCTCGCGCGTTGCCAGAAGATCCCTTTCGCCGCGCCGGGCTGGCGGTGCGGCGCTGCACCCGGCTTGACGAGGCCGAGGCCTTGTGCGCCGAATTGCGGCCTCGGCTGGCCTTCCTCCCGCTCACCGTGGACGGCGAACCGGCGTCGCGCCTTCTGCACCAGTGCCTTGCGCTCGCTCCAGCCCCCGTGGTGGTGGTGATCGCCTCGCACGACGAGATCAACGCCGCCGCCGAGGCGATGCGGGCGGGTGCCTTCGATTGCCTGTTTCTGCCGTTCTCACCCGGACGGCTGGAAAAAACCATCGCGTCCGCGATCAAGGCCATGCCGGGCCTCGACCCGACGGAACCGGTGCCCGTAGCGACCGCGAATGCCGCGCCGCCGTACCGCGCCGAAAACGCCGTGCTCGCCGCCTCGCAAGACCTGCGCGCCGTCCTCGCCCGGGCGCGCACGGTTGCCGCGTCGCAGGCCCCGGTGATCGTGACGGGGGAGGTCGGCACCGGCAAGAGCCTGTTTGCGCGCGAGATCCATGCCGCCTCACCGCGTGCCCGCATTCCGCCGGTCACGCTCGATGCGCCAACGCTCACCGCCGACCAGCTCGACGCGGCCACCCGGGGCAAGGCGGTGAACGGAACGCTGGTGATCGAAGAGATCTGCGATCTCCCGACCAAGCTGCAATCGCGCCTGCTCGCGCTGATCGACGAACATATCGGACAACCGGACGCGCCGCGCATCATCGCCACAACCCGCCACGATCCGCTGCGGGCAATACGCGAGGGGCACCTGCGCCCGGAACTCTATTACCGGCTCAACGTTGCCGCGCTCACCCTGCCGCCCCTGCGGGGGCGCGGCGATGATATCACCCTGATTGCCCGCACCCGGCTTGCCGAATTCGCCCGCGCAGAGGGGCGCGCGATCTCCGGCTTCGCCGACGCCGCGCTGGAGTTGATCAAGTCATATGACTGGCCCGGCAACGCGCGCGAGCTGGTCAATCTCGTCTGGTCGCTGGTGCTTACCCAGCATGGCCCGCTGATCACCCCGGATATCCTGCCCGCGATGATCGCCGATCCGGCCCGGCACACCCCCGCCATGGGTCAGGGCGCGGAACCGGCCGGATTGGTCGGGCTTTCGCTGGCCGAGATCGAACGCCGGGTGATCGAGGCGACGATCCGGGCCGAGGGCGGTTCGGTGCCGCGCGCCGCGCGGGTGCTCGACGTCTCGCCGTCCACGATCTATCGCAAACGCGAGGCCTGGGAAACCGGCGCGGGCGGCTGACCCCTGCCCGCCTCAGATGAATTGCTCACGGATCAGCCGTTCCTCAAGCCCGTGGCCCGGGTCGAACAGCACCCGGTGCTCGATATCGGCCGCGGTCTCGATCTCGACCGAGAGCACGTTGCCCGCCGGCCGCCCGTCGGCGTCGGCCATCACCGGGCGTTTGTCGGGTTCCAGCACCTCGATCCGCACCTTGGCACGCTTGGGCAGGAGCGCCCCGCGCCAGCGCCGGGGGCGATAGGCGGCGATCGGGGTCAGGGCGAGCACATCGGAGCCGATCGGCAGGATCGGCCCGTGGGCGGAATAGTTGTAGGCGGTCGAGCCTGCGGGCGTCGCGACCAGGGCACCGTCGCAGGCCAGTTCCGCCATCCGGAGCCGTCCGTCGATGGTGATCGACAGTTTTGCCGCCTGGCTGCCGGCCCTGAGCAGCGCCACCTCGTTGATCGCCAGCGCCTCGCGCGCCTCGCCGTCAACGCAATCGGCGCGCATGCGCAGCGGGTTGATCAACGCGATCTCCGCCGCCTCGACGCGCTCGATGAGCCCGTCACTGGCATATTCATTCATCAGGAAGCCGACGGTGCCGCGATTCATGCCGTAGACCGGCGCAGTCAGGTGTTGGCTGGCGTGCAGCGTATGCAGCATGAACCCGTCGCCGCCCAGCGCCACGATCACGTCGGCCTTTTCGATCGGCACGTCGTCGTAGCGCGCCACGAGCTCGGCGCGGCTGGTCTGCGCAAGCTCGGAGTTTGAGGCGGCGAAATGAAGCCTGGTGGCCATCGGCGTTTCCTCTCGCGGGGTTCAGGTTCCGAAAAGACCACAAGTTTCCCCGCTGCACCAGAGCCGTCGCAGGCTTCCCGCGCTGCGTCGCAAACGGGGCTTCCCGCGGGACGTGAATTCGCCTAGGAAACCGGACAACCCAAGCACCCACAGGAGGGCTTCATGACCGATATCCGCGACGCAGGCTTTTTCTCGGAACCGCTGGAATCCCGCGACCCCGAGCTGTTCGGCGCGATCCGCGGCGAACTCAAACGCCAGCAGGACGAGATCGAACTGATCGCCTCGGAAAACATCGTCTCGGCGGCGGTGATGGAAGCCCAGGGCTCGGTGATGACCAACAAATACGCCGAGGGCTACCCCGGGCGCCGCTACTACGGCGGTTGCGAATGGGTCGATGTGGCCGAGAACCTCGCGATCGAGCGGGCGAAAGAGCTGTTCGGCGTGGGTTTTGCCAATGTCCAGCCCAACTCGGGCAGCCAGGCCAACCAGGGCGTGTTCACCGCGCTCCTGCAACCCGGCGACACGATCCTCGGCATGAACCTCGCTTCCGGCGGCCACCTCACCCACGGTGCCCCGCCGAACCAGTCGGGCAAGTGGTTCAACGCGGTGCAATACGGTGTGCGTCAGCAGGACAGCCTGGTGGATTACGACGAGATTGCCCGGCTTGCCAAGGAGCACAGCCCAAAGCTGATCATCGCCGGCGGCTCGGCGATCCCGCGGCAGCTCGATTTCGGCCGGTTCCGCGAGATCGCCGACTCGGTAGGTGCCTGGCTGCTCGTCGACATGGCGCATTTCGCGGGGCTGGTGGCGGCGGGCGAACACCCCTCGCCCTTCCCCCATGCCGATGTCGCGACCACCACCACCCACAAGACCCTGCGCGGCCCGCGCGGCGGCATGATCCTCACCAACGACGAAGGGCTTGCCAAGAAGATCAATTCGGCGATCTTTCCCGGCATCCAGGGTGGGCCGCTGATGCACGCGATTGCCGCCAAGGCGGTGGCCTTCGGCGAGGCGCTGCGGCCGGAGTTCAAGACCTACCAGAAACAGGTCCGCGCCAATGCCGTGGCCCTTGCCGACCAGCTCATGAAGGGCGGGCTCGACATCGTCACCGGTGGCACCGACACGCACGTGATGCTTGTCGATCTGCGCCCCAAGGGCGTGAAGGGCAACGCCACAGAGAAGGCGCTGGGCCGCGCCCATATCACCTGCAACAAGAACGGCATCCCGTTCGATCCGGAAAAACCCACGGTGACGAGCGGCATCCGTCTCGGCACGCCTGCGGGCACCACGCGGGGCTTTGGCGAGGCCGAGTTCCGCGCGATTGCCGAGATGATCGTGGAGGTCGTCGACGGGCTCGCGGTCAACGGCGAAGACGCCAATGGCGGGGTTGAGGCGGCCGTGCGCGAGAAGGTCGCCGCGCTCTGCGCCCGCTTCCCGATCTACCCGGGGCACTGAGCGGGGCAAACCCGGAGGGGCGGCGGCCGCCGCCCCACTGCCGCTGAGCGGTTCGGGTGTCGCGCGACACTCGCCCTGATCGGGCGTTTTCCGTTGGTAACCACCAGCGAAGCGCCTATATAGGACCATGCTGTCCAGCTCTCTGAAATCCGTTGCCCATCACCTGAGATACCTACCCTTGTGGTCGGCGTTGTCGGTTGTCCGCTGGCGTTCCTTTGATTTGCGGTCGCGCGGATTGGGAACGACATTCGCCGTGGTGATGCGATGGTTCCCGCCCGCGCGACGCCGGTTTGACCGAGAGGCCAAGCGGGTGTTTCCCGACATGACGCGCAGGGATCGCACCAAGCTTGGCCAGGAAATGGGTCGCCATATGGGGCGGACTCTCTTCGAGATTTACCACTGTGCCGAGTTTCATACCCAGCACCAGAAATTCAGGGCCTCGGGCCCCGGGCTTGACGCGCTGAGAGCGGCGCAGGCCGCTGGCAAGGGGGCGATCATCGTCTCGGGGCATTTCGGGCAATGGGAAGCAGTTCGCGCCGCAATCAAGATGTATGGGCTTGAAAGCGGCGCGGTGTATCGCCCGCACAAGAACCGCCATTACGAACGCCGGATCCGGGCAGGCATCGAGGCGGGGGGCAAACCGATCCTCGCAACCGGCCATGTCGGCACCCGGGCGCTGGTGCGCCACCTGCGGGCGGGTGGCATCATCGCCATCCTGCTGGACGAGAAATATGCCGAAGGCGTGCCACTGCCGTTTCTGGGCCACGACGCGCTCACCTCGCTCTCGGCGGCCCAGCTTGCGCTCAAATACGATCTGCCGATGATCCCCGCCTACGGGATCCGCATCGACGACGGCGATGCCTTCCGCGTCGATTTCGAAGCCCCGATCCCGCACAGCGACAGCATCACCATGACCCGCGCCTTCAACGACAGCCTGTCATCGCGGATTATGGCGCACCCGGCGCAATGGTACTGGATGTTGCGACGCTGGGACGGCCAGTAGGCCGCTGTGCCGGGCTTGGGCGGTGCTTGATGCGTCCTTTTCCCCAGCAAGGTGGCCCGCGTGGTCACCCGGACGAGCAAGAGGGTTGCGCGACGGGCTGTCGGGAGCCCGCTCCGGTCTTTCGTCAGGATGCCGCGAACCTCGGTCTTGCCAATCACTCAGGATTTTCCCTCAGTATCTTGATTGCACCGGCCCTTTGCGTTACTAAGGGATATGGCTAAGTATGAATCAGATCTTGATCAATGTTTCTCTGCCCTCGGCGACCCAACGCGACGGATGATTCTCCAGCGTCTCGCGCGTGGCGAGGCCAGCGTGAGCGAATTGGCTGCGCCGCACGATATGGCGTTGCCGTCGTTCATGGAGCATCTGAAGAAGCTGGAAGCGGCGAACCTCATCACGTCGACCAAGCAGGGGCGAACCCGCATATGCGCGCTGTCCCCCGACGCGTTCAGACCCGCCACCGCCTGGCTAAGCGAACAGAGCGCGATCTGGGAAGGGCGGCTCGACCGCTTCGACGATTACATCAAGAACCTCATGCAGGAGAGCAAGACATGAAGCTCGATCCAAGAACCGACCTGACCTTCACCCGTACGATCCATGCACCTAGGGAGCTGCTGTGGGCCTGCTGGACCACACCCGAGCATATCAGGAACTTCTTCGTGCCCAAGCCGCACAGCATTGATGCCTGCGAGATCGACCTGCGCGTTGGTGGAAAATTCAATACCACGATGAATGTCGACGGCAACATCATGGAAAATGAGGGCGTTTTTCTGGAAATTGTCGACGGTGAAAAGCTGGTCTTCACCGATACCTACAGCGAAGGCTGGAAGCCCGCTGCGGACCCGTTCATGACGGCGATCATCGAATTCGCAGATGGAGAAGACGGCACGACGACCTACACCGCGACTGCCAGGCACAGATCGCCCGAAGCCCGTCAGAGCCATGAAGACATGGGGTTCCATGATGGGTGGGGGACAGTTGCGACACAGCTAGAGGCATACGCTCAATCTCTCAAATAATCACCAGGCAGGTGCTGCGCACATAGCCTTTTGGCCCGCATTCCCGCTATCCGCCCCCTCACCCCCGCAACTGCCGCAGCAGCGTCTGCGAGGCGATCCCCGTCACCGGATGCCCGCGGGCCTGTTCGAAGGCGCGGATGGCGGCGGTGGTCTTGTCGCCGATCACCCCGTCGGCGCCCTCGGTGTCGAAGCCCGCAGCGGTGAGGCGGGTCTGGATTTCCTTGCGTTCCTCCAGTGTCAGCCCCTGCGCGTCGGTGCCGAAATCGCCGACCAGCGGGCCGCCTCCGGCCAGCCTGTCGGCGAGGTGGCCGACGCCGAGGGCGTATTTCATCGAGTTGTTGTAGGCGCGAAACACCTTGTAGTTGTGGAACAGGAGGAAGGCCGGGCCGCCCGCACCGCTGGGCAGGATCAGGCTGGCGGAGCCGTGGTCGGGCACCGCGCCGCCGGATGCCCTCGTCACCCCACGCGCGCGCCAGTCAGCCACGCTGCGGGTCACCAGATCGTCGCTGCCCGAAGGCAGGCGCACTTCCACGCCCCAGAGCCGCCCGGCCTGCCAGCCCGATTGGGCGAGGTAATTGGCGGCGGAGGCGAGCGCGTCGGTGGGATCGTCCGACCAGATGTCGCGCCGCCCGTCGCCGGTGAAATCGACGGCGTGGGCCTGGTAGGTGGTGGGGATGAACTGGGTGTGGCCCATTGCGCCGGCCCAGCTTCCGGTCATCTTCGCCGGGCTGATGTCACCGCTTTGCAGGATGGCGAGGGCCGCCACAAGCTGGCCCTCGAAAAACCCCGCCCTGCGGCTCTTGTAGCCGAGCGTCGACAGGGCCGAGATCACCGGGGTGCTGCCGCGCCGGTCGCCGTAGGAGCTTTCCATCCCCCAGATCGCGACGATCACCTCCTTCTGAACGCCGTAGCGGGCCTCGATCCGGTCGAGCATGCGGGCATGGCGGGAGAGCATCTCGCGGCCGGTCCTCAGCCGGGCGTCGGAGGCGGCGATGGCGATGTAATCTTCCAGCGTTCGGCGCGATTGAAACTGGGCGCGGTCGTTCTCGATCACTTTCGGCAGGTAGCCCGCGCCACGGAACGCCGCATCGAGCGTCGCGGTGGAAATCCCTTTCGACGCGGCGCGACCACGAAACGCCCGCACCCAGGCGTCATAGCCGCTGTCGGGCGTGGGTTTCGGCGGCGGCGCGGTCGCCCTGCTCGGCGCACCCTGCGCGGAGGAACTCGCCAGCACCGGGATGCGCTGACCCGACGCACAGCCCGGCAGACCCGCCGCCAGAAGTCCGAGGCTCACCGTTCTGCGTGTTACGTCCATCGCAACCTCCCGTTGCCGGCGAGAGTAGCGCGGTGCACCGCGGCCGGCAAAGCCTTCGCGCGGGTTCGGCGGAAACCGGCGCGGGGGCATGCGAAAACGCGCCCGGCCCGAATGCCGCGCGCGTCCTGCCCCGATGGCCGAAGCTCAGGCGTCGTTCTTGTTCTTGCGGCGCTGTTCAGGATGCAGGCTGGCACCGAGAATATGGTCCGCACCGTGAATCACCTGGCTGGCATGGCCCACGATCAGCGGATCGGGCACATAGGCCAGCGCGTGGTCCTTGTCGGGGTAATCGAGCGTGAACAGGAAGTGGCGCATCGCTTCCAGCCGCGCGCGCTTCTTGTCGTTCGATTTCACGATCGTCCAGGGCGCATCGGCGGTGTCGGTGTAGAAGAACATCGCCTCCTTGGCCTCGGTGTAATCGTCCCACTTGTCGAGGCTGGCCTTGTCGATCGGCGAAAGTTTCCACTGTTTCAGAGGGTCGTGCTCGCGCGACTTGAAGCGGGTGCGCTGCTCCTCCTGGGTGACCGAGAACCAGTATTTGTAAAGCCGGATGCCCGACCGTTTGAGCATCCGCTCATATTCCGGCGTCTGGCGCATGAATTCGAGGTATTCGTTCGGGGTGCAGAACCCCATCACCCGCTCCACACCCGCGCGATTATACCAGGACCGGTCGTAGAACACCATTTCCCCGCGGGTCGGCAGGTGCTCGATGTAGCGCTGGAAGAACCACTGGCCCTTTTCCTTCTCGGTGGGCGTGCCAAGCGCCACAACGCGGGCCTCGCGCGGGTTGAGATGCTCCATGAAACGCTTGATCGTGCCGCCCTTGCCGGCCGCGTCACGCCCCTCGAAGATCAGAACGAACTTCTGCCCGGTTTCCTTCACCCACTTCTGAACCTTCAGCAGTTCGGCCTGAAGCATCGCTTTCTCGCGTTCATAGGTCTTGCGGTCGAGCTTGCCCTCGTAGGGGTATTCACCGTTCTCGAAGGTTTGGCGGATCAGATCGCTGGTGACATGCGGAAACTTGGCGAGTGCCCCTTCGCTTTCGGCCTCGGCAGCAGCCTCCTCGGCTTTCCTGCGGGCAAGCTCGGCCCGGGCCCTCACGCGCAGGGCCTCCTTTCTGGCCGCCTCGGTCGATGCCTTGGCCGGTGGCGTGGCCCCTTCGTTCGTCGGTTTCTGCGAGGGAATCGTCATGTTGTCACACTCTCTTCTTGCCTTCTTACGCTCGTCGTTCGCTTGACAACGATTTTAACCGCGCACGCCATCCTGCGCCTTGATCCGAGTCAAAGCAGCAAGAATGGGCTGCGTTGTGGCGCCGGGCAAAACAGCCGGGCGATCTGTGCGGAATTGTTCTGCGTCACCCGGCCAGACTCCCCGGGTATTCCCGGGTTTTGTCACGTTTTCGCCCGGTTTCGCGGTGAATCTCATGTCAAAGCCATGGGAGATGAAGGATGCCCTTCTTTGCAAACCTGACCGTCGACCAGGTCATCATCGCCTTCCTCGCGGTCGTGGCGCTGCGTGAGGTGATGTTCATGCTGCTGCCCGAAAGAGCCTTCGGGCCGCTCGGCTGGCTGCTGCCCGGCGACGACGACACCTGATACGAAAAACCGCCCCGACCAGGGGCCGAGACGATTTCAACAAAACGCCGGTTGCCGTCAGAGTGGCCGATCCACCCGCGTCGTGACATGCACGGTGCCCTTGCAGGGCTCTGGCCAGACAAGCTGAACGTAATCGTTGTTGGGCCCTTCGTTGACCCGCACGAAAGGCATCGCTTCCACCCGGGCGCCGGTGCTGTTGGTGATCTCGCCCTCGGCCACCACCGCCGTGACCGTGCGCGCATTGCCGCCGAAGGGCAGATAGGCGCTCACGTCGAGGGTCCAGGTGCTCTGGTCGGCGTTCTGCTGGAACTTGAGCGGCATCGGGCTCGATGCCGGTTGGTTCACCCCATGGAAGGTGTTGCGCTCGAACATCAGGTTGCGGCAGCGCCACGGGTCGAGATCGGCGATGCTGGTATCCACCCCTTCAACCCGGTCGATATTGCCGTTGATCGAGCGGAAAACGTTCTGGTTCACGTGCAGGCCGGAAACGAAATGCCCCGCGCCATGGGGCTTGATCACGATGAACCGGAACGACGGCAGGGTGTTGCCGGTAAGGAAGATGTTGCCGGTGATGGTGAGGCCGCCAAACGAGAACTCGTTGTTGTGGTCCGGGGTGGCGTCGTGCTCGTTGGTCCACTCGATATAGCAGTTATCGACGTAGTTGCCGTTGAAAATGCTCGTCACCGGCTCGTAGGTGAACACCCAGCCGGGCGCGAGCGCCCCGCCTGCCAGATCATCGCCCTGGAAAAGGTGGTTGCCGATGATCAGGTGATGCGTGCCGCACATCACGGCGGTGAGGCCGAACCGCTGGAACCGGTTGTTGCGGATCTTGGCGTCATTGGCATTGACGTTGAACACGACCGATGTCCGGTCGATCGCCGGCAGGTTCGAATCCGGCGACGAGAAATGGCATCGGTCGATATGCAGGTCCTGGCAGCCGGTGCCGGCAGAGCTGATCCCGCGCGC
Organism: Maritimibacter sp. HL-12; assembly: GCF_900177545.1. Taxonomy (GTDB): domain Bacteria; phylum Pseudomonadota; class Alphaproteobacteria; order Rhodobacterales; family Rhodobacteraceae; genus Sinisalibacter. The sequence goes on from NZ_FXBQ01000001.1 coordinate 344,528, forward strand.
GGCGACCTTGTTGAAAAAGCAATCCTTGATCTGGAAATTCATCCCGCTGCGCGGCAGCATGATCCCCGATCCGCGCTTGAGCATCTGGAACTCGACGTTCTGGATCGTCAACCGCGAGAGCGTGGCGAACCCGATGAAATCGAGCGCATACTTGTTGCGGGTGAAACTGTAGGTCTGGGTCGTGTTGGGCCCGTAGAGCGGCTCACTCAGCGTGAGGCTCGCGCTGCTCACGTCGACCTCGCGCACGTAGACCTCGCGCCCCACCCCGGTGCCGGTCACCAGCGCGCCGGGCTGGATCTGCGCGGCGTTGGACAGCGCGGTGATCTTGAACGGATTGGCTGGATTGTAGGTGCCCTGGCTGGTGGTCTGCTCGGGTTCCCAGGCCGGCGATTCCACCGCGTAGAACTGGCCGTTGCGGATCGTGCGCGGAATCTCGAACACGTCCACATCGGCCACCGCCGCCTGCATGTCGATCGGCCCGTCGATCTCGACGCGCCGGCCCTTCATGTCGAAGGCATCGTGGTCGGCGTAGTTCATCAGCGCCTGGAACCCCTTCTTGAAGGCAAGAAGTTCATCGCCGAAGGCGTCGATGTAGCTCAGAAGGTCGAAGTTGCGGATCAGGATCAGCCGGGTGACGGCGTCCATCGTCACCGTGCCGTCGAACCGCATCTTCGCCTGCATCGTGAGGCTCGACCCGATGAAGTAGACGCCATCGGGCACCACCACGGTGCGCCCGCCCGCGGCGTCGTCGGCAGCCACGAAGGCGGCCCGATCGTCGGTCACGCCGTCACCGACTGCGCCGTAGTCGCGCACGTCGACGAGATCGACCATGTCGCGCAGGAAGGCGCTCGTCACATCCTCGATCTCCAGATCGTCGATCCGCACGATGCCGCCCGATCCGCCGGTCAGATCGAGCCCGAAATGGCCGTAGACCGCGCCGAGACCCCACGGCATCTGCACCCCGCCACGCGCGCCGGTGCCGACGATGGCGCTTACCTCGACGATCTCGCCGTATTGCGTGAGGGTGACCGAGGGGCCCACCTGGTCGAGCGCCGCGAGGTTGTTGCCGCCCGCATCGGCGGCAAAACCCGCGATCCTCAGGCTCGGGAAGGCTCCGCTCACCGCCTTCACCCTGGCGCGGATGCGCAGATAGACCCCGGGGATGATCGGGGTCTGCCCCATCCAGCGCAGTTTCTGCACCGATTGCGTCTTGAGCAATTCCAGACAACTGCCGAAATCCTGATCGGCGGGCACGATCGCGGCATTGGCGGCGCCGTCATAGGTTGCCGAGCCGGAGGTGCCGTCCTCGCTCGACCAGACATCGAGGCCATTGACGAAGGGCGGGGGCATCAGGTCCAGCCCCTCGGTAATCGCGATGTTCATTCAATTCCCTTTCAGCTCACAAATCTGCAAGAACCCGGGATCGGCAGCGGACAAGGCAGGGCCTCGCCCGGGCGACCGCGCAAGATGACGCGGTCTGGCCTCGCGGGTACCGGCTGGATCACCGGCAGCGGGACAGGGGTAGCAACGCGCGGTTAACCGGGGTTGAGGCGGGCGTTCGCTGCGGGTGTGGGAACTCAGATAAGCCCGCGAAAGGCGCGGCGCAATTCGGCCGCGCCGTCCCGCTCGAACCAGCGGCCATGGGCGAGGATCACCCGTTCCGGCCCCCAGTCGATCATCCGGCGCAGGTCTTCGCGCAGCGCCGCCCGGTCGCGGAAGGTGGCGCGCATGTCACGCGGCATGCCGCCCTGCGGTGCCTGGATGCCGCCCAACCAGGTGGCGAGCCGCATCCAGAAGCCGATTTTGCGGGGCTCGAAGTTCTCGATCAGGTCGGTCAGGATCAGCGTCGCGCTTGCGCGGTGGAAGAACACCGCCTCGCGGTGCGCCTTCGAGCCGCGCACGATCATCTGGTCGATCTCACCGGCCCATGCAGCGGGGGCACCTTGCGTGAGCCGGTGGTCGAAGCGCAACGCGATGCCGTGCTTCTCCGCCCGCTCAGCCACCCCCGGCGCGGCCCAGGATTCGGCCTCGGGAAAGCGCGCTTGCCATTCGGCAACGTAGGCATAGTGAATCCAGTTCGGCGCAATCAGGTGGCGCACCGGCCCCAGCGCTTCAACCTTTTCCGCCAGCGCCGCGGTCAGCCGCGTCGGCGAATGCACCCAGAGCCCGCCCGAGGCGAGCCGCACGATCGTGGCCCGGGTGGAAAACGGCATGCCGTAGAACCGGATCGCCGGGCCATCGACGATCCAGATATCCTCCGCGACCGGCTTGGGCAGATCGAGCGGTTCGTATCCCGTACTCAAGGTGCCCTCACGATCCCAGTGCCATGCGCACCAGCGCCTCTTGGGTGAAAACCCGGTATTCGACCCCCAGCATCTCGGCCACGGTGCGCACCCGGAACTCGATCGCCCCCTCCCGTCCGTCGGTGTCGATCAGCACGACCATCGGCGCCTTGCCGGTCAGTTGCCCGGCAAACAGAGCCTGCTGGATCGAATCGAGCGAGGAACGCGTATCGCGGCCCGCCTCGATGACATGGGTTTCGGAAACGCAGTCGATCCGGATGCGGTGAATGTCGTAGCCGGCGCTGAAAGCGCGGGTCACCTCTGGCTCGCCGCCGAAGACGAGCCCGCACATGATCGCGATGAAATGGCTCTCGTACACCGATTCCCCCCAACGCCCCACTACAATATATGGTAGGTCAGCCTCATGAGGAAACCCCTGGTTGTGTCTGATTGTCGTCAAATCCGCCGAAACCCGCGGCCGTTAGTGGCACCCGGTTCAAACCCGCCGCCTTGGTTCCCAAGTATTGGGGAGGAATGCCAAGAGGTAAGGAGCAGATGCCAAAGCGCTTCAAACCGACGCGAGGACGGATCGAGAAGCAGTTCCGCCGGATCGCGCGCAAGCGGCTGGATCACGCGCTCGCCGCGCTGGACGGCGACGATCCGACCGGCGCGGCCCTGCACAACGCCCGCACCGACGTGAAGCGCCTGCGCAGCCAGTTCAAGCTCGCGCGCCCCGCCTTCAAGGCCTATCGCCGCGAGAACGTGGCGCTGCGCGATGCCGCCCGCGCCGTCTCCGGGTTGCGCGATGACACCGCGATGGTGGAAACCTTCGATCGGCTCGCGGCCACACTCGCCCCCGACGAGGCCGAGGCGCTCGCCCCGGTGCGCGCAGCCCTTTCGCATGTCGCCCCCGGCCCGGACGATGCCGGCGCACAACTCGCCGCATTCCGCCGCACGCTGGCAGAGGTGCGCGACCGCAGCGAAGCATGGAGGATCTCCGGGCGCGGCTTCAAACCGCTCCGGAAGGGGTTGAAAAAGACCTACAAGAACGCCCGCCAAGCGATGCGCGACGCCGATGACAGCGGCGCACCGACCGCGTTTCACGAATGGCGCAAGCGGGTGAAGGCGCATTGGTACCAGTCCCGGATGCTGGCCAATATCGCGCCGAAGAAAATGAACGCCCACATCAAGCGTGCCGGAAAACTTGGCGAGCTTCTCGGCGAGCACCACGATCTGGTGACCTTCAATGACCGCCTCGACACGCTCGACATCGCCCCCGGCCTGCGCGACAGGATGCGGGCGGTGGTCACGGCCGAGCGCCGCCGGATCGAGCCCCACGCCTTCGCGCAAGGCGACAGACTTCTCCACGACAAACCCGGCACGCTTGTGCGCCGGTGGAAGCGACGCTGGAACCGCCGCGCCGACTAGGCGCCGACCTCGGCCTGACGCAGGTATTGCACGCCGCCGATCCGCCAGTCTGAGCCGACGCGAAGCATCTCGTAGTCAAGCAGGTGCCACGCCCCGGCCTGATCGCGGATCAACACCTTCTGCCACAGCGCCCCGTCGAGATCGCGCAACTCCAGAAACCGCCGCTCTGCCGGCCGCCAGACCATCGGGTAGCCATTCTGGACCATGCTGCCGAAGCCCTCGGGCGTGATGAAGATGCGCTGGATCGCGGGCGCGGCATAGCCGAAGGCGGCCTCGACATCGTCGGCCAGAAACGCCTCGAACTGAGACGAAATCACCGCCCGGATGCCGTCTTCGGGCTCCGCCGCTCGCAGCGGAAACGCCCAGACCACGATCATCGCCAAGACAAGTATGATCTGTTTCATGTCAAATCCCCCTGTGCTCAACCTACGAAGCACAAGGGGGGTTGGTTCATCAATTTTCGGCGAGGAATTCCCCGGCCAGCGCCTTATCGATCAGCACCGCCGTCTCTTTCACGCCGTAGAGCGCGATGAAAGAACCGAAACGCGGGCCCTGATCGGCCCCGAGCAGCACCTGGTAGAGCGCCTTGAACCAGTCGCGCATCGGCTCGAACCGCTCGCGCCCGCAGGCAAAGACCTCGCCTTGCAGCGCCTCGCCATCGGCAGGGCCTTCCCACGCCAACAGCCGATCGCGCAGATCGGTGAGCGCCGCCCGTTCCAGATCGCTGGGCAAGCGGTATTGCCTCATCGGCGCGACGAAATCCTCGTAGTATTTCACCGCGTAGCCCGCCGCCGCGTCGAGATCGGGGTGGGTTTCGGGGCTGGCCTCGGGCGCATAGTTGCGGATGAAGCCCCAGAGCACGGCCTTGTCGTGTGCGCTGGCCACGCTGGCGAGGTTCAGGAGCATCGAATAGGTCACCACCATCCGGCTTTCCGGCACATCGCCGTTGTGGATGTGATGCACCGGGTTGGCGAGTTTCTGCTCTATGCTCTGGCCCGGGTAAGCCGCAAGCTGCTGGTGGTATTCGTCCATCGCCCGCGGGATCACGTCGAAGAACATCCGCTTGGCGGTCTTCGGCTTCTGGTACATGAAATAAGCGAGGCTCTCGGTCGAGGCATAGGTGAGCCATTCGTCGATCGTCAGCCCGTTGCCCTTCGACTTGGAGATTTTCTCGCCCTTGTCGTCGAGAAACAGCTCGTAGACGAAATGCTCGGGCGGCCGCCCGCCCAGCACCTTGCAAATGCCGTCATAGATCGGCGTGTTCGAGGAATGGTCCTTGCCATACATCTCGAAATCCACGTCGAGCGCCGCCCAGCGCGCGCCGAAATCGGGCTTCCACTGGAGCTTCACGTTGCCGCCGGTCACCGGCAGGGTCCATTCGCGGCCGTCCTCATCGTCGAAGGTGATCGTGCCCGCCTTGGCGTTCACCTCCTTGATCGGCACATAGAGCACCCGCCCGGTCTCGGGATGGATCGGCAGGAAGATCGAATAGGTCTGCTGGCGCTCCTCGCGCAGGCTCGCCATCATGATCTTCATGATCTCGTCATAGCGTTCGGCGGCGCGCTTCAGCACCTCGTCGAACTGCCCCGAAGCGTAGAAGTCCGTGGCCGAAAAGAACTCGTACTCGAACCCGAAGGTATCGAGAAACCGCCGCAACATCGCGTTGTTGTGGTGGCCGAAGCTCTCGAACTCGCCAAACGGATCGGGCACGCTGGTCAGCGGGCGCTGCAGGTTCTCATAGAGCATGTCCTGCTGCGGCACGTTGTCGGGCACCTTGCGCATGCCGTCGAGATCGTCGGAAAAGCAGATCAGCCGGGTCGGGATATCGCTGATCGTCTCGAAGGCGTGGCGGATCATCGTCGTGCGCATGACCTCGCCAAAGGTGCCGATATGCGGCAGGCCGCTCGGGCCGTAGCCGGTCTCGAACAGCACGAACCCCTTTTCCGGCGGGGCTTTCTCGTAGCGTTTGAGCAACCGGCGCGCCTCTTCAAAGGGCCAGGCTTTCGACTTCATCGCAAGATCGCGGATTTCAGACATCGGTTGCTCTCTCTCAGGGGCCCCATGCCCCGCAAATGACGCTTCCTATTGAAGCCCGGGGGTTTGGTCAATATTCTGCGCCGCAACATCACCAAACCCCAAGGATGCGCCAGTGCCCGACCTCCCCCACGCCCTCTCGCCAGAGGACAGCCTCGTTGCCGTGATGCTGGCCGTGTCCGTCTCCGACAGCCGGATCGGCACCGCCGAACTCGTGCGCATCGAGGCGACCGTGAATCACCTGCCGGTGTTCGCGACCTACGACATGGACCGCGCCCGCACCGTGGCGCAGGTGGTGTTCGACCTGCTCACCGAGGACGACGGACTCGATGCCCTGTTCGGCCTCGTGCGGGAAAACCTGCCCGAGCCATTGTGGGAAACCGCCTATGCGCTGGCCTGCGACGTGGCCGCAGCCGATGGTGCCCTGCACACGACCGAGTTGCGAATCCTGGAAGAAATCCGCCACGAACTGAACATCGACCGCCTGCACGCCGCGGCAATCGAACGGGGCGCGCGCGCCCGTCACATGACGCTCAAGGTCGATTGACCCTCAAGCGCCCAGCGAAAGACCGCATATCCATGCTCGATTCCTTCGACATCACCCGGCGTTGGCCGGCCAAAGACCCGTCCGTCATCCAGCTCTACTCCTTCGCCACGCCGAACGGCATCAAGGCGTCCACCATGCTGGAGGAATGCGGGGTGCCTTACGAGGCCCACCTGGTGAGCTTTTCCGCAAACGACCAGTTCACGCCCGAGTTCCTCTCGCTCAACCCCAACAACAAGATCCCCGCGATCATCGACCCCGACGGCCCGGGCGGCAAACCGCTGGCGCTGTGGGAATCCGGCGCGATCCTGCTCTATCTTGCCGAAAAAACGGGAAAATTCCTCCCCACCGATCCGGCTAGGCGCTACGAGACCATCCAGTGGCTGATGTGGCAGATGGGCGGCGTCGGCCCGATGTTTGGCCAGTTCGGTCATTTCCACACCGCTGCGGGCAAGGACATCGAGGAAAAATACCCGTGGCGGCGCTACAAGGAAGAAACCGAGCGCCTGCTCGACGTGCTCGATGAGCGCCTCGATGGCCGCGCCTTCATCATGGGCGACGACTACAGCATCGCCGATATCGCGGTCTGGCCATGGGTGCGGGTGCTTTCGGGGCACTACGACGCCTTCGATCTGCTCGACATGGGAGACCTCGACAACGTCAACCGCTGGTTTGAATCCTGCTCGACGCGCCCCGCGAGCCTCAAGGCGATCAATATCCCGCCGCGCGCGACGTGAGGCTGTCCCGAAACGCTTCGAGTTAGAAATTTGGCATGAAACGCCGCCCCGGCCTTCTCACGACCGGGGCGGCGACGATCCTATTGCTGGATCGATTCGATGTATTCGACCAGCGCCATCAGACGCCCGCGCACGATCAGTTCAGACCCGTGGAACCCGGCGTCTTCGAGCGCCGAGGCTACGTAGCGGTCGCCCCAGATCGGCATCGGGCTGCCGTGTCCGCGCACGCCGGTCCGCCCGTCGATCGCCATGAGCGTATCAAGGAACGGAAACTTCCCGTCGTTGGCAGCCGAAAGCCCGGTCAGTCCGGGCACATGGATGTTGAGCAATAAGGTGCCCTGACCTCGCGCAACCAAGGCGCGGACCGGTCATTTTCAGCCTATCCGTAGCGATGGCGAGGCGGGGTCATACCCCGTAAAGCCCGGCCCAACGGTTGATGAGCTGGTGTTGCAGCCAGCGCGACCGCTGTGCCCATGCCCGCGCGCCGGGCGCGTTCTCCATGTCCTCGGGGCGGATGCCCGCACGCCGAACCGTGTCGCCGGTGAAGATCGCGAAGGCCAGCGGCACACCGTCTGTGGCGGTGGCATAGCCTGCCAGAGCCGACACGAAATTGAGCGTGCCGGTTTTGGCCTGAATGCGGTGCAGGAGCCCCGGATCGGCCTCGCCCCGTGTGTTTTGCGGGGTGATCTCGCGCATGTGCCGATGCAACACGCTCCCCGGCCCGAGCTGCACGAGGAAGCGCACCATGTCGGCGGTCGACAGCCGCGAATCTTCGCCAAGCCCCGAATGATCGACAAAACGCGCGCTGCCGATACCGTACGCATCACGCATCCACGCACTCATCGCCGCAGCAGAACCGTGCAGATCATCCGCCCCTACCCCGCGCCGGGCGCTCGTGGTAAGACCGATCACTTCCGCCGTGAGGTTGGTGGAATAGCGCATCATCGCGCGGGTGATCTCCGAAAGGGTCACGCTGGAATGGACCACCAGCGCCTGGCCATCCGGCAGCCCCTCGACCGGCTCCGGGTTTGGCAGCCGAACCCCCTGCGACGCCGCGATCACCTGGCAAACCTCGCCGGCATAACGATCGGGCCTGCGCACCGGCAGCCAGCGCGAACCGGCATTGCCCAGCGCCTTGCTGGCAACCGTCCAGTCGTCCACCCCGCCGGCGTCGGCATAGGTGTAGACCGGCACATCCCGCGTCGCCACCGCCATCCGCGCCACCGTCACCGGCGGACGCAGGGTGGCCGATCGGGCGTCGAGGTTCACGGTCCAGCCACTCTCGGCCCGCTCCCACTGGAAATGCACGCGGTTGAAATTCAGGTTCAGCCCGGAAACCGGCGGGCTGTAGCCAACGTGGTCGGGTTGCGACGGGTCGATCGTGCGCACGTAGGGCAACGCCCCCGCCGCGACCAGAAAGCGCCCGCGCACCCCGCGCACACCTTGCGCCTTCAATGCCGCCACCATCCCGGCGAGCGCATCGGTATCCAACACCGGATCGCCGGACCCCGCGAGCACGAGGTCGCCGTCGACGATTCCGTCCACCACCGCGCCGGTGGCAATGAAGCGGGTGCGGAAACGATGGTCTTCGCCCAGGGTCGACAGCCCGTATTGCGCGGTGATCGCCTTGGTCACCGAAGCCGGTGGCAAGGCCAGTTCGGGTTCGTGGGTTTCCAGAAACACCCCGGTGCGGGCATCCGCCACCACGAAGCCCACCCGACCGCCAAGCCGTGCCTCGGCAAACAGCTCCGCGATGGACGGCGAGGCAAGGCGGGCAACCTTCGGCGCCGCGCCGCCAACAAGGTCGGGCCGCGGCACCGGGCGCAACGAGGCGAGCGGGGCCTCCGCCAAGGCGGCACCCGCGACGGCAGACAATCCCCCCGCCAGAAAACCTCGTCTCGTCGTGCCCCCAAGCATATCGCCGAGTTAACCGACTGCCCCGAGTCGCCTCAAGATCTGTTGTGGAAACAATCCGCCAAATTGTTGCGCTGTCGCGCAAATGTGTTTCGCCCGCACCATGCGTCGGTCAATCACCGGCGCTGCGCCAGCCGCCCCCGGCCCGGATCGCGCTTGACGATGTATCCACCATCGGCACGTTGATCAGGCACCATGCCGGGGCCTCGGTGCGCGCCAGTAACCCGGCCGATGCGCCGGCCACCCGCGCCGCCCGAAATCGCCGCGCCGCTGGAGAGGTGCGCGCCGCCACCCGGTCACCGGGGCGCGCGATCACGCCGACCGGCAGCGCCTGCATGATCTCGTCCCAGCGTTCCCAGCGGTGGAAACCGGCCAGGTTGTCGGCCCCCATCAGCCATGTGAAGCGGACACCCGGGTAAAGCGCAAACAGCCGCGCCAGGGTCTCGGCGGTGAACCGCGTGCCCATCCGGGCCTCGATATCGGTCACCACCACGCGCGGGTCGTCGATCACCGCGCGCGCCCGCGCCATCCGCTCGGCAAGCGGTGCCGGACCATGCGGCTTCAACGGGTTTCCGGGGCTGACCAGCCACCACACCCGGTCGAGCCCGAAGCGTTTCAGCGCTTCGCGGGTGATATGGGCGTGGCCTTCGTGGGCCGGGTCGAACGACCCGCCCAGAAGCCCGATAGCCTGACCGGCCCGCGCATATGGAATGTCATGCCGCATCACGACTGCTTGGCCCGGGGCGGGAACGCTGTCAATCACGCCACCCCGCGCCCTGCCCCGCCCTAACCCTCGATCCGGGTGAGATCAGCCACCCGCAGGCAGATATCGCGGATGCGGGCGAGCAGGTTGAGCCGGTTGCGGCGCAGCACCTGGTTGTCGGTGTTGATCTGGACCGCCTCGAAAAAGGCGTCGATCGGGCCTCGCAGCTCCGCCATCGCTCCCATCGCGGCAGCGAAATCCTCCGAGATCATCGCCGGGCCGATCTTTGCCTCGGCCGCATCCAGCGCGGCAAACAGCGCCTTCTCGGTCTCTTCCTCGGCGAATTTCACGTCCGGCCCGTAGGAATACTCCACCCCGTCCGCTTCCTCGGCCTGGGCGAGAATGTTGTTGGCCCGCTTGAAGCCCTGGATCAGGTTCGCGCCATCGTCGGTTTCCAGCACCGCCTGAAGCGCGCGGGCGCGGGTGACGAGGAGGGTGAGATCGTCGTTGCCGGGCATGTTGAGGCAGGCGTCGATCACGTCATGCCGGATGCCCTCGTCGCGCAGGTGAACCTTGAGGCGGTCGTGGATGAAGGCGAGGAGGTCGTCGGAGAGGTCGGGCACCGTCTTGCCGATCCGCGCCATGTAGGTGCCCTCGGCCACCGCATGGGCCTTGTCGGCCTTGTGGAAGGCGGCCAGCACCGCCTTGAAGGCGGCCCCGAAAACGCCGTGGTGAGCGATCTCGTCGAGCGTGGCTTCGAGCGCCTCGATCTCGCCGTCGTCCACCCCCTTGCGGCGGGCGCGGGCAATGTGGTGTTCGAGGATCTGCGCGTCGATCAGGTGGTCGAGCTTCAACCTGAGGCCATTGTCGAGCAAGATGCGGATCACCCCGAGCGCGGCACGGCGCAGGGCGTAGGGGTCTTTCGAGCCGGTGGGTTTTTCGTCGATCACCCAGAACCCGGTGAGCGTGTCGAGCTTCTCGGCCAGCGCCACCGTGACCGCGACCGGCGCGGTCGGCACCTCGTCGCTCTGGCCGAGCGGCTTCCAGTGATCGCGGCAGGCATCGGCAATGGCCTCGGACAAGCCAGCGCTCTTCGCGTAGTAGCGCCCCATGACCCCCTGCAACTCGGGAAACTCGTAGACCATTTCCGAGGCAAGATCGGCCTTGGCCACCTGCGCGGCCTTGCGCGCGTCGCCCGCCCCGGCCCCGGCATCGGGCGCAATCCGCGCGGCGAGCCGGGCGATCCGGTTCATCCGCGCCTTCTGCGAGCCGAGCCGGGCATGGAAGGTGACGTGTTCGAGCTTGTCGAGCCAGGCTTCGAGCCCGTCGCGCGCCACGGTGCGCAGATCGTTTTCCCAGAAGAACTTGGCATCCGAGAGCCGGGCGGCGAGCACCTTCTGGTTGCCCGCGAGGATGGTGACGCCGTGATCGGCGGTGTCGCGGTTGGCGACGGTGACGAATTTCTCGATCCGCCCGGTGCCGGGGTTGCGCACCGAAAAGAACTTCTGGTGCTCCTTCATCGAGGTTTGCAGAACCTCCGGCGGCAGTTCGATGAAGTCGTCGGCAATGTCGCCCAGCAGCACCACCGGCCATTCCACCAGCCCGGCGACCTCGGCCAGAAGCCCGGCGTCCTCCACCACCTCGAAGCCCAGCGCGAAGGCCTTCTGCGCGGCGTCGTGGCGAATGGCTTCGGCCCGCTCGACCGGGTCGAGCACCACTTTCGCCGCCTTCAGCTTCGCCACGTAGTCCTCGAAGGACGACACCTTGATCTCGCCCGGGGCCATGAACCGATGCCCGCGCGTGGTATCGCCCGCGCGGATACCGTCGATCTCCAGCGGCACCACCTCCGTCCCGTGCTCATCGGAGAGGATGCACAGGATCGAGTGCAAGGGCCGCACCCAGCGCAAGCTCCCCGCGCCCCAGCGCATCGACTTCGGCCAAGGGAAATTGCGCACCGTGGCCTCCAGCACCTCCGCCACGATCTCGGCCGCCGGGCGGCCCTTGCGCTCGATGGTCGCGAACCAGACCGCGCCCTTCGGCGTCTCACGCGCCTCGAGCTGGTCGCGGGAAAGCCCCGCGCCGCGCAGGAAGCCTTCGATTGCCTTGTCGGGCGCGCCCACCTTGGGGCCCTTGCGCTCCTCGCGCGTGTCCGGGCTCATCGCGGGCAGCCCCTCCAGCGTGAGCGCGAGGCGGCGCGGCGTGGCAAAGGCGGCGGCACCGGCGTAGGTCAGCCCCGCCTCCACCAGCCCGTCGGTGACGAGCTTTTTCAGGTCTTCCGCCGCCCGGGCCTGCATCCGCGCCGGGATTTCTTCCGAGAAGAGTTCGATCAAGAGATCCATGCGGTCAGTCCTGATATTTTTCGTTGAGTTGACGCCAGGCATAGGCCCGGCCATCGGGGAAGACGGCGACGACCAGATCAACCCCGTCAGAGATGTTTCGCTGCCCGAGGAAGGCCAGCGCCTCGCCGCGTTCCAGCGCCTCACCGATCGCCACGGCATCGTAGCAGTCGAACCAGCCCGGCCCGGTATACGGTGCCGCCTCGGGGTAGTCGGCATAGGTTTCGGTGAGGGTTGCGAGGCTCTGCCCGGTCTCGAAACAGGCACGGTAGCGCAGCGGCGACGAGGTCGCGTCGATCCCCTCGAAGCCCGAGATCATGATCGGCTCGGGCTGGCCGGTGGCAATGTTGACGAGCGTGATCCGCGCATCGTCGGCCGATACCTCGTCGTAGAAGGCATATAGCTGGAGCCAGTAGATCGCCACCCCGGCGATGAGCGCGATGATCACGACGAAACTCCCGACGATCTTGCCACTCACGCCACTGCCCCCGCCCCGCCCGCTTCGGTCATCACGAAAGCGTCGGCGCACATCTTGGCCAGCGTGCGCACCCGGCCGATGTAGGCCTGCCGCTCAGTCACCGAGATCACGCCGCGGGCGTCGAGCAGGTTGAAGATATGGCTGGCCTTGATGCACTGGTCATAGGCCGGATGGGCCATGACGATCTCGCTCCCGGTCTTCGGGTCGGTCGCCGGGTGGGCGAGGATCGCCTTGCACTCGGCCTCGGCATCCTCGAAGTGGCGAAACAGGATCTCGGTTTCGGCCACGTCGAAGTTGAAGCGGGAATACTCGCGCTCGGTCTGGCGGAAGATGTCGCCGTAGCTCAGCGGGATCGGCGCGGTGGGCGCGTTGAACGGCATGTCCATCACGTGGTCGATGCCAAGCACATACATCGCCAGCCGTTCCAGCCCGTAGGTCAACTCACCCGAGACCGGGCGGCAATCGTGCCCGCCGACCTGCTGGAAATAGGTGAACTGGCTCACCTCCATGCCGTCGCACCACACCTCCCAGCCCAGCCCCCAGGCACCAAGCGTGGGGCTTTCCCAGTCGTCCTCGACGAAGCGGATGTCGTGCAGGCCCATGTCGATCCCGATCGCCTCCAGCGAGCCGAGGTAGAGTTCCTGCAGATCGGGCGGGCTCGGTTTGATCAGCACCTGGTACTGGTAGTAGTGCTGGAGCCGGTTCGGGTTTTCGCCGTAACGCCCGTCGGTGGGGCGGCGCGAGGGCTGCACATAGGCTGCGGCCCAGGGCTGGCTGCCGAGCGCGCGCAGGGTGGTGGCGGGGTGAAAGGTGCCCGCGCCCACTTCCATGTCATAGGGTTGCAGCACGGCGCAGCCCTTCCCGGCCCAGTAGGTCTGAAGCCTCAGGATGATCTCCTGGAAACTCGTGGGTTGGGTGGGCGTGGTATCGGCCATGGCATGCGTCCTCGCGCGGGGAAGTGCGCGCTCTCAATAGGCACTGCGCCGGGGCGGGTCAATCGGCCCGACCCGCTGAAAACCCAGTTCACAACCGCGCGGGGAAGCCGCCGGGCCTGCTTGACCTCGGGCCCCGCCTTGGTGTTACTGACCCGAACGGTTTAATTGAAAACCCGAGGGGTTACAGGGATATGTCACGCGCGGTTGCCGCACTGGTATTTTTTGTCAGCATTTTCTCAGCAAGCCTTGCCCAGGCGCAGCAAAGCTTCTGGGTCCAGATCGAGGCCAATGCCACCTTGCGCGAGGCCGAGGGTGCCGCCCGGAGCTATGCCCGGAACATCGCCGATGTAAACGGTTTCCGGCTGGGCCAAAATGGCTGGTATGCCATCGCGCTCGGGCCATACAGCGAGGCGGTTGCAACCGAAACCTTGCTCGAATTGCGCCAGCGCGGCCTGCTTCCGGGTGACGCCTATGTTTCCGACGGCGCCCCCTATGGATCACAATTCTGGCCGGTGGGGGCCAATGCGCTCGCCGCTGAGCCCGGTGCAGCGCCGTCGCCTGCCGCTGCGGAAACGCCCGTGGCCGAGGCCCAGCTCGAACCTGAGCCCGAGCCCGAGCCCGAACTCGAGCCGCAGCAAGCCCCGGAAGAAAGCCGCGCCGAGGCGTTGCGCTCGGAACAGGCGCTCGATTTCGACCAGCGCAAGGAACTCCAGGTCGCGCTGCAATGGGAGGGCTTCTACACCTCCCTGATCGACGGCGCCTTTGGCCCCGGCACCCGCAGCGCAATGTCGGCCTGGCAGGACGACAACGGCTTCGAGGTGACGGGCGTTCTCACCACCCGGCAGCGTGCCTTGTTGCTCGAGGGCTATTACGAGGTGCTCGACTCGATGGGGCTGGCCAACATCACCGACGTCGAGGCCGGGATCGAGATCACCCTGCCCGCCGCGATGGTGAGCTTCACGCGTTACGAAGCCCCCTTCGCGCATTACGAAGGCAACGAGGGTGTGCGCGTGGTCCTGATCAGCCAGCGCGGCGACCGGGCCACGCTCTGGGGCCTTTACGACATTCTCCAGACCCTCGAAGTGGTGCCCCCCGAAGGCGAGCGCAGCCGCCGCGACAGTGACTTCACGATCGAGGGCGCGAACGACGAGCTGATCTCCTACACCCATGCCACGCTCGTCGATGGCGCGGTGAAGGGCTTCATGCTGATTTGGCCGCAGGGCGACACCGTGACCGACCCGGACACCGGCGAGATCACCCGCGAGACCGACCGCCGCCGCGCCATGGTGCTCGACGCGATGCGCTCAAGTTTTGCCTCGACCGGCGATGACGTACTCGACGACAACGCCGGGCTCGACAGCGCCACCCAGTCGATCGACCTGATCTCGGGGCTGGAGATCCGCCGCGCCGAGAAGGCCCGTTCGGGGGTTTATGTCTCGGCCGAGGGTGCGGTGCTGACCACGACCGAGGCCGTCGCCGGCTGCAGCCGGATCACGCTCGACGAAAGCTATGACGCGACCGTGGCGGCCACCGACGAGGCGCTTGGCATCGCCCTGCTGCAGCCCGCGCGCCAGTTGGCCCCGATGCGGGTGGCCGAACTGCTCGGCTTCGAGCCGCGGCTGCAATCGGAACTTGCGGTGGCCGGCTATTCCTACGGCGGGCGGCTGTCGTCGCCGACGCTGACCTATGGCACCCTCGCCGATCTGCGCGGGCTCTCGGGCGAAGATGATATCGCGCGCCTCGACATTCGCGCGCAGGACGGCGACACCGGCGGCCCGGTGCTCGACCAGGGCGGTGCGATGGTCGGGATGCTGCTTGCCGCGCCCTCGGACAGCGGTCAGGTTCTGCCCGCCGACGTGGGTTTCATCGCCAAGTCCGCCACCCTCTCGGCCTTTCTCGCCGCCAACGGGGTGAGCGCCACCGCGACCGAGATCCAGGGCGCGCTCACGCCTTACGATCTCTCGGCGCTGGCGGCCGATATCACCGTGCTGGTGAGTTGCTGGGAATAGCGCGCGCCCGACAGTTCCTGCCTCGAAACGCCCGCCCTCCCGGCGGGCGTTTTCGGTTGTCCCAAGCACAAATCGCCACGCGCAGGGCCCGCGGAATCGCGGCTCAAAGCCCGCGCCAGGCAACCACCGCGGCGGTCAGCGCCACCACGATCAGGAGGTTGAAGGCATTGCCCGCAAGCCAGTTCACGGCGATCCCGCGGCGCCGCTCCCAGGGATCGACACCGCGCAGATAGCGCTCGGCCTCGGCGCAGGCCCTGTCGATCCTCGCCCAGTCGATCTGGCGCGCAAGCCGCGGGCTCGCCTTCATTCTCATCGCCTCGACGACATAGCCAAGCTCGCGCCGCAAATGCCCCGGCAAACGCCGTCCGGCGCGGGCGAGCTTGCCCTCCAGCCCCGCGCCGCGCACGTCGAGCCGGGCTTCGATCAGCTCCGCCACCTTGTCCGCGCGCGCCTGAAGATCCATCGCAGCTCTCCTTCGCCACGAGACTAGATCGTTTTGCCAGCCGGTTGAAGCACGACGAGCGGTCCGGCACCGCGCCTTCACGGGGTATCACGCAACGGGGGCTTGCGATGTGGCGCCGTGCCGTTATCTAGGCGTCATGCTTGCGATGCAAACCCACGGCACCGATACGGACCACCCGCCCATCCTTATCGTCCACGGCCTGTTCGGCTCGGGCCGCAACTGGGGCGTGATCGCACGGCGGCTGGCCGAAGCGCGCCGGGTTGTCACCGTCGATCTGCGCAACCACGGCGACAGTTTCCACGCCGAGAGCCAGAGCTACGACGAGATGGCCGAGGATCTCGCCGCGACGATTGACCGGATCGGCGGCACCGCCGACGTGATCGGGCATTCGATGGGCGGCAAGGCGGCAATGACCCTCGCGCTCGCCACCCCTGCCCGTCTGCGCCGCCTGATGGTCGCCGATATCGCCCCGGTCGCCTACCACCACGGCGACGGACACGGCGCGCTGATCGCGGCAATGCAGGCGCTCGATCCTGCCTCGGTGAAATCCCGCACCGAGGCCGACGAAGCCCTGCAAGCCGAAATCCCCAACCCCGCGGTGCGCTCTTTCCTGCTGCAATCGCTCGACGTGAAGGAAGGGCGCTGGAAACTCAATCTGCCGGTGCTGGCCCGCGAACTCGACCGGGTGATGAGCTTTCCCACGCCGGACGCGACCTTCGAGGGACCGACGCTGTTTCTCGCCGGCGCGGCCTCGGACTACATCCGCCCCGAGCACCGACCAACGATCAAGGCGCTGTTTCCGAACGCCCGGCAGGCCAAGATCCCCGAAGCCGGGCACTGGCTCCACGCCGAACGCCCGCGGGCCTTCGAAGCCGCCGCGCGTGCCTTTCTCGATGCCTGAAAAGGGCCGACCGCCTCAGTGCGTCCAGGTTGTCCGGCGGTTCGGGGCGAAGTTCTCGGCGTAGCCACCGGGACGGATATTCGGCTTGCGCTTGTGCGTGGTGAGCACGGTCGCCTCGATCCCGTGTTCGCTGGCATAGTCGAGCGCCGCCTGCTTCGATGAAAACCGCAACCGCACCTGCGCCTGGGTATCGGACGAGCTGGTCCATCCCATCAGCGGGTCGATCTCCTTGCCGCCCTCGGGGGCGAATTCCAGGACCCAGGATTTCGTCCGGGCCTGGCCAGAGGTCATCGCGTTGCGGGCGGGCTGGTAGATACGGGCGCGCATGGGCTTCTCCTTCTGCGTGCCCGGTTTATCGGAAAACTACTGCGCTTTCGCAAGGCAAAAACGGGGCGAGGAGGAAGAGAGGGAAGTTGGCTGCCGATCCGCGGCGAGGGAGCGAGGGGTGGGGTGGGTGTTCGCCGGGACCGGCAGCCGTGTTTGCTGCTTGCCCCTGAAGCATAGCTGCGCCGGGGCTTCTCGCGCAACCGGAAAATACACCTTTAAGTGTATTATTCTGAAAAATACGCGCTTAAGTGGTGACGATTTGTTAAGCTGTCAAGGCATTGCCGCGCCTTCAGGCCGCGCGCCCTGTTCGCGCCGCAAGGCTGTCCGCGCCGGGGGAATGGCGCGCCATCGCCGACCCGAGCAGCACCGCCTCGTGACGTCGCAGCACCGCGCGCGCCGTCGGACCATAGGCCCCCGACAGGCTGCGCAGTTCGGGAAACAGCCCCAGCACCTCCTCGCGCGCGCCGACGTCAAAGCCGCAAAGCCCGACATCGCCGGGATAAAAGCTCTCGCTCGTCAGGCCGGCGCTGCGCACAAGCTGGTGGCGGTCAAACAACAGGTGAACATAGTCCACCACGCCCAGCGTCTGAATCGCGATGCTGGCACCGTTCGCCAACTGCCCCGCCGCCGCCAGAACCTGTTCTCGCCCAAACAGAAGCTCGGTCGCGGCGTTGCCCACCAACAGCCGGTGCATTGGCGATACCAGCACGTCGCGCACAGGCACGCCAGGGCCGAGGGCGTCCTTGCGGATACGCACCGGGGCGAGCCGCGCCGCAACTTCCGGCTCAAGGCCGGCAAGGTCGATCCGCCGCCGCCCGACCCAGCGCACAAGCTGCAGCCCGTGATCGGCGGTCAGCACGGCGTCACCCGGGCGCAGACTCTCCACCGGTCGCGGCCCCTGCGGCGTGTCGATCAGCGTTCCGCTGGTGAAACAGGGGGGCTCGTCCTGGCCGTTGATCGTGATCGTGACGGTGGTGCTGCCCCCGTCGGAGGTGACGGTGAACACATCGGTGAGCGTATCGCCGGTGTCGAGCGCCTGGATCGACGGATTGGCATTGTCGGCGCTGTAGCTCCAGACGCCATCCTCGTCGATCACCAGCGTGCCATGGCTTCCGGTAATCGTCTCCGCCGTCCATTGCCCGGTGTCATCGCCCAACCGGTAATCGACATCGCCCGACGCGGTCAGAAAGCCGCCGACGACATCCACATCCTCGGTTACGCTGCCGCTGCCGGGAGCCGGGAACCCCATTACGCCACCTCCGCCTGCAGGATCATCGCCTGCACCAGCCCGCGCCGCCCGCGCGTCGCATCGCCCTCCACGACCTTGCGCACCGCACCGTCAGGGCCGATCCGGGCGAAGAAAAAGCGTTCGGCCGGCGGGTTGCGGGCGATGTGGCGGGCGACCTCGGCACCGTGGCCGAAAGGGGCGATGAGATCGAGAAACCAAAGGTTGTTGCCTGCCGCCCAGTCGTCGCTACCCGGCGGGGTTTTCTCATGCACCATGCGGTGCACCGCCGCATCGGTCAGCCGCGCCCAGATCAGCGCGGCTACCGGCGCGCCGCTTTCGTTCTCGAAAAACCGCACGCAGTCGGCGTTGATCGCCGGAAAGAACAGCCGGGCCAGCCCCTCGGCGGGGTACTTGCGGTGGCGCGGGCAGAAGGCAGCCAGATAGGACAACTTGCCCATGGCGAGCATGTGCGCATCCGTGGGACGCCCAGCATTGGGTTTCGCGGACCCCGCGATCTTCGTGGCCTGACTGCTCGACATCTTTTTGATGCCTCGTTTTTCTTTGCCGAAACGTCCTTGATTGTTGCTGATCTGTCAATATTTCCCGAAAGTTACCTTCGTGCAGCGTGGCGCTTGCGCCACCGCGCCCCCTTGCATCCAAGGGGAAACGGGGTGAACATAGCGCGAACAGGAGTGCCGCCATGTCCCTAGTCCAGCCCATCCCCGCCCGCCCCAAGCTCGAAGGCGGCAAGCGCTTTGTGATGCACAGCACGTTTCAGCCCGCGGGCGACCAGCCCACCGCCATCGCCGAGTTGTCACAAGGCGTGACCGCGGGCGAGCGCGACCAGGTTCTGCTCGGCGCCACCGGCACCGGCAAGACCTACACCATGGCCAAGGTGATCGAGGAAACCCAGCGCCCGGCGATCATCCTTGCCCCCAACAAGACGTTGGCGGCCCAGCTCTACGGCGAGTTCAAGAGCTTCTTTCCCGAGAACGCGGTGGAATACTTCGTCAGCTACTACGATTACTACCAGCCCGAGGCCTACGTGCCGCGCACCGATACCTTCATCGAGAAGGAAAGCCAGATCAACGAGCAGATCGACCGGATGCGCCACTCCGCCACCCGGGCGCTGCTGGAGCGTGACGACGTGATCATCGTCGCCTCGGTGAGCTGCATCTACGGCATCGGCTCGCCCGAAACCTACACCGCGATGAGCCAGGATCTGGAGGTTGGCCAGGATTACGACCAGCGCGAGGTGATGAAGGATCTGATCGCGCAGCAATACAAGCGCAACGACAATGCCTTCGCGCGCGGCACCTTCCGGGTGCGCGGCGACAGCCTCGAAGTCTGGCCCTCTCACCTTGAGGATCGCGGCTGGCGTCTGAGCTTCTTCGGCGAGGAGCTTGAGGCGATCACCGAGTTCGACACCCTCACCGGCGCGAAAACCGACGCGCTCGACAAGGTGCGTGTCTACGCCAATTCGCACTACGTCACCCCCACCCCCACGCTCAAACAGGCGATGAAGGGGATCAAGGAGGAATTGACCCTGCGGCTCGCCGAGTTCGAGCGCGAGGGAAAACTGCTGGAAGCGCAACGGCTTGAGCAGCGCACCCGCTTCGATCTGGAGATGATGGAGGCCACCGGGCATTGCAACGGCATCGAGAACTATTCGCGCTACCTCACCGGCCGCGCGCCCGGCGAGCCGCCGCCCACGCTGTTTGAATACATCCCCGACCACGCGCTGGTGTTTGCCGATGAATCCCACGTCTCCGTGCCGCAGATCGGCGGCATGTACAAAGGCGACTTCCGGCGCAAGATGACGCTGGCCGAACACGGATTCCGGCTGCCGTCCTGCATGGACAACCGCCCGCTCAAGTTCGAAGAATGGGACGCGATGCGGCCGCAATCGGTGTTCGTTTCCGCCACGCCCTCGGCCTGGGAACTGGAGCGCACCGGCGGGGTGTTCACCGAGCAGGTCATCCGCCCGACCGGGCTGCTCGACCCCGAGGTGGAAATCCGCCCGGTCGAAATGCAGGTCGACGACCTGCTCGACGAGGTCCGAAAAGTGTCGGCAAAAGGTATGCGCACGCTGGTGACGACGCTGACCAAGCGCATGGCCGAAGACCTCACCGAATACATGCACGAACAGGGCATCCGCGTGCGCTACATGCACTCGGATATCGACACCATCGAGCGCATCGAGATCCTGCGCGATCTCCGCCTCGGCGCCTTCGACGTTCTGATCGGCATCAACCTCCTGCGCGAAGGGCTCGACATCCCCGAATGCGGGCTGGTGGCTATTCTCGACGCCGACAAGGAAGGCTTCCTGCGTTCCGAGACCTCGCTGATCCAGACCATCGGCCGCGCCGCGCGCAACGCCGAAGGCCGGGTGATCATGTATGCCGACCGGATCACCGGCTCGATGGAACGCGCGCTGGCCGAAACCGACCGGCGGCGCGCCCGCCAGATCGCCTATAACGAGGAACACGGCATCACCCCGGAGACGATCCGCAAGAACGTCGATGACGTGCTGGCGGGCCTCTACCAGGGCGACACGGATATGAGCCGCGTCACCGTCAAGGTCGACAAGGCGATGGTCGGGGCCAACTTGGCGGCGCACCTCGATGCGCTGCGGACGGATATGCGCAAGGCGGCGGAGAACCTGGAGTTCGAGGAGGCGGCACGGCTGAGGGACGAGATCCACCGGCTGGAAGCGGTGGAACTGGCCGTGGCGGACGACCCGCTGGCGCGGCAGTCGGCGGTGGAAGCGGCGGGAGAGGCTGCCGTGAAGGGTGCGGTCAAGGGACGGTCAACGGCGGGGCGGCCGGGGCAGAGGGGCGGGAAGGCGCGGCGAAAATAACGCAAGACACCAGAAATAAGCGACAATCTGGTGTCACTCTTCTGACTTGAGTATGTCTATGATCTCTTTGTAAAATTTAGCCGCGTTCGTTATTGATCCAACGGTAATCCGAAATGTGGCCTTCAATTCGACCTTAAATATCTTTTTTATTTGCCTTCTGTCATTTTCTAAATACCTGTTGGTCCCCGCACCATGAACAATAGAATTTCTACGCGAATATAACCAGTCGGCATATCCCACAATCGAATGAGGAACTTGTTTGTCTTGTATTTTGAACTTTTCTACGATTGCACCAGTTGAGATGTTTACGCGTGGAATCGGAGTGTCCGCACCAGAATTGGGCGCTAGGACACCAACCAACCTCCGGAATTTTTGGGAATGCCTTTCTCGCAAAACCGAGTTTCTCAGGCCTTCCTGAAGCCGAATTGTCAGCGCATCTTGAATTTCATCACCCTGCATTAGCAGTGTTATCAATTCAGCCTCGGTCACCGGAGAGGTGGCGCTTTTCAATGCGTCATCAGAAAACGACTGCTCGCGGCAATTCGAAAGCACGCTAGAATCGACCATCGTATCGAAGCGATCCACCAAATTTGTGTATACAAGCTTCTGGATGTGTTTTCGGTTCTTATCCTCGAGTTTTTCGATGTCTTTCGCGGCTGGTTGAATTTCTTTCTTCAAGAACTGCTCAAATTCGTCAATATGTGAATAGTCCATCTGCCAACAACCTCGCGCTGGTATGTTAAAAAACGTGAAAGCTACACTCTGATCGTATTGAACATAAAATAACAGCCGCTCGATAGATTACAACCGGGGAGTGAAAGGCCACCCTCCCGTTCACGCCTATGTCCTACCTCCGGCGTGACAGGGCGGGGTCACCGCTCAGCGATTGCAAGCAATCGCCTGCCGGTCAACGGGGCGCGAACCGGATCGCTTTGCGATCCGGTGGGTGTGGGATTTTCGGCGAGGTGCGAAAACCCGTAGGGCGGGGTTCACCCCGCCACGCCGCGCCGGTTTGCCGGGCTGAAGCCCGGCCTACAGCCCCCCTACTCGTCCGTCACGCTCAACCCCATCATCCGCCACACCTGCATGCCGCCGCGGTAATACGAAATCTTCTCCGCCGGGAACCCCGCCTCGATGATCCGGCGGATCGCGGTGGGCGACTGGCCGCACCACGGGCCGTTGCAGAACAGCGCGATCTCGGGCACGTCCTCGCAGATGAAGCCGTCGAAATCGAGTTCGCAGCCGATCTCGTCGAGCCGATCGGGCATTTCCGTGTAGGGCATGCTCACCGCGCCGGGGATCGAGCCGCCGTCGAACCAGTCGGGCGTGCGGCTGTCGAACACCACCGCGTCGGGGTCGGCCAGCATCTCCAGAAGCTCCAGCTCGCCGATCGTGCGCACCCCCGGCGCGGGCTCCATCGGCTGCACGCAGAACGGCGGGCAGGCGCGCGAGGTGAGCGCCCAGTCGCCCTCCAGCTTCGCCGCCGGGTCTTGCTCGCGGGCGATCACGGCGGGGCCATCGGGCGTCTCCACCGTGACCGAAGGCAGATCGGGGCGGATGTTTACCGGGTCGGCGGCCAGCGCCGGGGTGGCAAGGCAGGCGATGGCAAGGGCGAGATAACGCATGGATTCGGTTCCTGTGAAATGGCGGCAAATGCCGGCACCCTAGCAAGCCCGACGCGATGTTGCACCCTGCTTGTCCGCGCTCTGCCCGGCCCGGATGCACGCAAGCGTGACTTGCCTTCCCGCGCTGGAATGTTGGTTCCTGAGCCGATCAGTCCTTCAAACCGGAGATTGCCATGCGCCCAGTCATGCGCCCAGTCCTGCGCCCTGCCCTCGTTGCCTTCCTTCTCGCCGCGCCTGCTGCGGCACAGGATCATTCCGGCCACGAGGGCCACGCCATGCCCACCGACGCCGCCGCCTCCACCCGCGCCTACATCGCCGCCAACGACGCGATGCATCAAGGCATGGCGATCGAGTTCACCGGCGACGCCGATATCGACTTCATCAAGGGCATGATCCCGCACCACGAGGGCGCCGTCGACATGGCGCGGATCGTGCTGGAGCACGGTGCCGACGCCGAGGTGCGCGCGCTCGCCGAGGCGATCATCGAAGCGCAGGAAGAAGAGATCGCCTGGATGCGCGCCTGGCTCGCCGCCAAAGGGCAATAGCCTACTGCCCGAGGCCCAGCTTTTCGAGATGCGCCGCCGCCTCGGGCACCCGGCTGAACTCGTTGATCTCGATGATCAGCCGCGGGTTCGACTTCAGCGCACCGAGTTCCGCGAAGATCGGGGCGAAGGGGATCGTGCCCTCGCCCAGAACCCAGTGCCGGTCGGCGTAGCCATCGGCATCTTGCAGGTGCACATGGGTGAGCCGGTCGCCCGCGAAAGACACATAGCGGTCCACCGGCGGCCCGCCCGCCATCCTGTGCGCCCAGTAGGCGTGGCCCACGTCGACCGAGACCTTGAGGGCGGGGCTGTCGGCGGCATCGACCACCGCCGCGCGGTCACGCGGATCGACGTCCTGGATGTTCTCCAGCACCATCTCAACCCCCAGATCCTCGGCCCGTTTCAGCGCAGGTTCCAGCGTGTCGAGCACGGCCGATATCCGCTTGCCCCGGGCGCGGGAATTGTTGTCGAGGTTGGAAAAATCCCAGTGATTGTAGGGCGAATGCAACACCATCTGGGTCGCGCCAAGCTTCTCGCAGACATCGAGTGCCTGCCCGAGCCGCTTTTGCACCACGGCGCGGATATCCTTGTCCTTCACGTCGAGTTCGAAGCCTGCAAAGGGGCCGTGGATACCGAGCCGCCCGCGCCAGCCGTCGAGCGCCTTCTTTGCCATGTCGATGAAGGAATCGGGAGCGGCGAGAATGTCGGCCATGCAAAATTCCGGCAACTCCAGATCGCGGTTCTTCTCGAACAGCCAGTCGCGGTGCCGCGGCAGATCGAGCACGGTGAGTTGCGCGCCGATGATGGGCAGGTCTTTCATGAATCGGGTCCTCCGCGCGCGAGTCTGCCATGAAAGAAGGTGCTTGTCCCGCCCCGTCCGGTGTGGGGCGGGACAAGCTACGGCGGGCGAGGTGGTCAGGGAGGACCTAGGACGCCACCCGCACGTATTCTTCCGGCAGCGGGCTCGGCAGCGACGCCGCCCGCTCCCCGGATCTCACAAAGGCCGACACCACCGCGCCATGCGCCCGGATCAGCGTTGCGACGTTGGGATCGTCGCTGGTTTCCTCGATCACCACGCCCTTGCGCGTGTCGGTCACGACCATGCGCAGCTTGTGGCGCTGGGCGAAAATCTCGACGAACGCCGGGTCCCAGTGCCGCAGGCCGAAGCCTTCCCCGAGGCGGCGGTGCATCTCGTGGGCATGGGCCCGGATCAGCCCGGCAAGCTCGGGATCGTCGGTCTCGGTGATCGCGCGGATGCCGTCGGGAAGGTCGGTCACCTGCCGGCGGATCGCCTCGTGGCTGCGCAGAAGCGCGTGAAACACCGCTTGGTCACGCTTGTGGCGCGCGGCCATATCGGGGCCGAGATGGTCATGCCCGCCGTGTTTGCCCTGCCCTCGCATGGTGCGTCTTTCCGGTGAATCAAAGTTGTATCTTCAATACAGGTTAAATTCCCGCCGGCCACTGGGCCAAAACGCCGCAACCTTTCGGCCCGGATTAACCAGATGGCAACCACGGCGGCGCAAAACTCCGCGCCAGGATGCCCCGAGTTCATTTGCTCTTCGCGCTCTGCACGGCCCTCGCCGCAGGCTGCGCACCGCCCCCGCTCCCGCCCGAGGCGCAGTGCTTCGCGGCGGCAACAGCGCAGTATCGCGGGCCGTGGCGCGAGGCCCGCAGGATCGAGGCCGAGCTTGCGCGGGGATATGCGATCGAGCGCACCAGGGCGACGCGACTGGCTCCCATCTCCTGCCACGAGGCCGGGCGGCGCGGCACCTGTTTCGCCGAGCATCGGGAAACCAGCCTTCGGAAAGTTCCGATCAACCTCGAGTGGCACCGCGCCCGCCTCGCGGCGCTCGAAGCGCGGATGGCGGCGCTGCGCCCCGCAGCGATGGCCGCCGCGGCACCCTGCGGCTACGGCGCCCGGGCCGCGCTGCCACCGCCCCGGTAGGCAACCGGCTCTGGTGCCCGCGCGATCGCGGCGATAGCCTTTCGTGATGAGCAGACCCTTCGCCATTGTCCTCGGGGCCGCTGTCTGGACCGGGGGCGTCGCCTCTCCCACGCTCAGGCGGCGGGCCGAGACGGCGGCGGCGCTCTATCTTGCGGGCAAAGTCGATGGCATTGTCGCCACCGGCGGGATCGGCGTGTATCCACCAAGCGAGGCCGAAGTGCTTCGCGATCTCCTCACCGCGCGCGGCGTGCCGGAAGGCGCGGTGATTCTCGAAACCCGCTCGCGCAGCACGATGGAAAACATCGCCTTCGCGGCCGCCCTTCTGCCCGAGGGCAGCAGGCTGGTCCTGGTGAGCGACGCCTGGCACCTGCCACGAGCACGGCTCATCGCGCGCCGCCTCAAGCTTCGGGCCGAGGGCGCGGCTCCACCGCTCAGAGGTGCACGCCCGCTGTTCACCGCACGCGCGATCCTGCGCGAGATCGCGGCGGTCGTTGCGCTGGCCCTGCGCCTCGGGGGCTGATCGCGCTCAGCGCGACACCGTCACCCGGATCGAGTTGCCGACATTGCCCTGGCCATAGATTCGCACGAACACCGTCGCCCCGCCCTGCAACAGGATCTGTGCCGCGGAGGGTTCTATCGTGCCGTTCATGATCATCCGCTCCATCGCGGCACGGTTTTCGATGCTGGCAAAGAACGGGTCCCAATCGTCGCCCGCCTGCCGGATGCCGAAACGGTGGTAGTTGGCGCGGTCCTGCCGCAAGACCTGCCACGCCGCGCCGAGCCGCACACCGTTGGAATTGTGCAGATCGTCCCAGCCGATAAAGGCGCTGTAGCTGCCGATCTGGTCTTGCGCCGCGGCGGCACCTGCAAGGCCAAATGCCGTGACCGCCCCGATCAGGGCCGCGCGCGCGAAATTGGATAGACGTCTCATGGCAGATCCTCCATTGGCTGTCGCGGGTCGCCGCGCAAACAATGCGAAGTATCGCCTGCGCCGCGTCAATCGGTTGCTGTCACGACCTCATAAAGCACTGGCTCGAAACTCTTCGCCAGATCGTTGAATTTCATATGATATTGCCGCATTGCCTTGGACCTGAGCATGGTCTGGAAATCTTCGCGGCTTTCCCATTGGGTATAGTTCGCAACCCGCGTGCGCGCATCGTTCACATGCATCGCCGCACCGATGAAGCCGGGCTGCTTCGAGACAAACTCGTTGCAGGCGAGCCGCAGTTCCTCAAGCAGGTCATCGCAGGTGCCGGGTGTGACCTCGAAGGTGGTGATGACGGTCTGGATAGTCGGATCGGCGGTGATCTTGGGCATGTCGTTCTCCCGTTATGATGGCCAAGCCTACCACTGCCCCGCCAAAGCACCAAACCACTCAACGCCGACGCTGCAACTCCGCGCTCAGCGCACCACGTGCACCGAACAGGGCGCGTGACGCACCACCCGGGCCGCGGTCGAGCCGAGGAACAGATCCTGAAGACCGGGCCGGTGCGAGGCGATCACGATGCAATCGCAATTGTGCTCGCTGGCGTAGTCGACTATCGAATGGCCGGCGTGCCCCTCGATCACCTTCACGGCGATGCGATCATGGCCGCCGAGGCGCTCGGCAAGGATATCCTCGATCTCCTTTATATTCGCCGCCATCTGCCCTTCCGGCAGGTATTGTGCGACGTAGGTCGGCACTTCTTCGACGACATGCAGCGCGGTGACGCGGCCGTCAGCACCCGCAATCGCCTCGGCGATCTCGATGGATTTCATCGTGTCGCGGCCCGTTTCGAAGGCCACGGGGACGAGAATGTTCTTGTACATGGCGCGCTCCCTGTTTCTCGGCGTCAAGTGTGGGGCGCAAAGTACGCGGCGGCCTTGACCTAGGTCAACCGCCGCGCGCCTTTCGCTCAGAACGGCAGGCCGACGTAGTTTTCGGCCAGCGAAGCCATCGCCGCGTCGGAACTGAGCAGGTAGCTCAGTTCCACTTCCTGCAACTTCTGGTCGTAATCCGGATGGTTGGGGAAGTTGTGCAACATGGTGGTCATCCACCACGAGAAACGCTGCGCCTTCCAGACCCGCGCCAGCGCCTTGGCCGAGTAGGTCTCGAGCCCGCTGCTGTCGCCGTCGAGGTAATGCGCGATCATCCCGTGGTAGAGGTAGTAGATATCGGAGGCCGCCGAGTTCAGCCCGCGCGCGCCGGTGGGCGGCACGATGTGGGCGGCATCGCCGGCAAGAAACAGGTTGCCCCAGCGCATCGGCTCGGCGACGAAGGAGCGCAACGGCGCGATCGACTTCTCGATCGACGGCCCGGTTTCGAGCCCGGCCGCCACGTCGTCCGGCAGGCGGCGCTTGAGCTCATCCCAGAACGCCTCGTCCGACCAGTCTTCCACGCTGTCGGTGAGCGGCACCTGGATGTAGTAACGGCTGAGCACCTGGCTGCGCAGCGAACACAGCGAGAAGCCGCGTTCCGTGCGCGAATAGATCAGCTCGGGGCTCACCGGCTTCGTGCGGCTGAGCACCCCGAGCCAGCCGAAGGGATAGATCTTCTCGTATTCCTTCAGCACATCGCGCGGGATCGACTTGCGGCTCACGCCGTGGAACCCGTCGGCCCCGATGATGAAGTCGCACTCCACCCGGAAGGTCTCGTCGCCCTGCCGGTAGGTAAGCGCCGGGCTGTCGCTGTCGGCACCGTGGATCGCCACGTCGAGCGCCTCGTGGATCACATTGCCACCCATCTTCTCGCGCGCGTCGTAAAGATCGCGTGTGAGCTCGGTCTGGCCGTAGACCACCACCGAGTTCCCGCCGGTATGCCCGGCCAAGTCGACCCGATGCATTTTGCCGTTATCGTTGATGAAAAACCCTTCGTGGATCTCGCCCTCGGCATCCATCCGCGCGCCGCACTGCGCCTCGCGCATCAACTCGGCGAAGCCGTGCTCCAGAACGCCGGCGCGGATCCGGCTCAGCACGTAGTCTCGGGTGTGCTTTTCCAGCACCACGTTGTCGATGCCCTTGAGGTCGAGCAACTGGCTCAGCATCAGCCCCGAGGGGCCTCCGCCGATGATACCCACCTTGGTCTTGATCGTATTGGTCATGGCGTTTCCTCCTGTCCTGTCCCGATCATCGCAAGATTGGCACCGATTTGAATGGATCTACCCGGCCAAAACATGTATGGATCGAACATGAAAGCGATCGAGAGCTTCAATCTGTTCGGCGAAAGCGACGACCTGCCCGACGTGGTCCATTGCGAGACCATCGCGGCGCGCTCGGTGCGGCACGACTGGGAATTCACCCCGCACCGCCATGCCCGGCTGCACCAGGTTCTGCTGGTGGCGCGCGGCGGCGGGCGCGGCACCTTCGACGGCGAGACCCGCCCGCTCGAAGGTGGAAGCCTCGCCAATGTCCCCACCGGCTGCGTCCATGCCTACAGCTTCACCCCGGGCACCGAAGGCTGGGTGGTCACGATCCCGGCCGAGGTGCTCGACGAGGGACTGGCCGAGGGCGAGGGCCTGCGCCCGCTGCTTGCGCGGCCTTGTGTCATAGGTGGAACGGAAGAAATCGAGACCACGATCAAGGCGATCTTCACCGCTTTCGAGGCCCGCAAATTTGCCCGCGCCCACGAGTTGCGCGCCCGCGTCGCCCTGCTGGCGGGGCTGGTCGCGCGCGCCATCGCGCGCGCCGCCCCGGGTGACACCCCGGCCGAATCCACGCTCCAGCGACGCTTCGAAGCACTGGTCGAAACCCACTATGCAGAGCATTTGCCGGTCGCGGCCTATGCCGCGCGCCTCGGCGTCACGCCGACCCACCTGAGCCGGGTCATGCGCGCCGCCACCGGCGCGCCCGCTTCGGCCGCGATCCAGCAGCGGATCATCCGCGAAGCCCGGCGCAACTTGGTCTATTCGAACCTTTCAGTCTCGCAGATCGCCTATGCGCTCGGCTACGACGATCCGGCGCATTTCTCCCGCGTCTATCGCCGCGCCACCGGGCTGTCGCCGCGCCAGTTCCGCCAAAAGACCGAGGCCGCGGGATAACCCTTCAGCCCCTTTTCTCTTGGCCCAAATACTCCGGGACCCTCTCGGCGTTTCCACGCGTGGAAACGCCTGCCGGGTTCGCGGTTGCGCCCGCGCAACCACTCAGGATCCGGGGGCTGAGCCCCCGGCCGGTCGCCCCGGGCGCAGCCCGGGGCGAAACTTCAGGCCGCGCACTCCAGCAACAGCGTGCCCGATGCCGTGTTCGAGATCGGGATATGATAGTTGCGGGTGATCTCGGTCACGTCGTCGCCCAGCGCGCCGCGCATCATCATCCACATCAGGAACTCGGTGCCCTGCGCGCCCGCCTTCTCGACCAGTTCCATCCGGGTGATCTTGGTCAGTTCATCGGGGTTGTGCACGATGTTCTCGAGGCAATACTGGTCGAACTCCTTGTTGATGAAGCCCGCGCGCTCGCCGTCGAGCTGGTGCGAAAGCCCACCGGTGCCGAGCACCACGATCTTGGCATCCTCCTCGGGGAAGCTCAGCAGCGCCTTGCGCAGCGCCCGGCCAAAGGCAAGTGCCCGCTTCAGCGTCGGGATCGGATGCTGCACGGTGTTGGCGCTGATCGGCACCGTCTTCGGCATGTCGGGGTGATGCGGCGCGCCCGGCCAGAACAACTGCATCGGCACCACGAAGCCGTGATCGACCGGCAGTTCCTGGCAGGAGGTGATGTCGAACTCGTCGGCGACCATGCTCTCGATGATGTGCCAGCTCAGCTCAGGCGCACCGGGGAACGGATCGAGGCTCGGCAGACCCCAGCCCTCGTCTTCGTTCTTGTATTCATGCGCCGCGCCAATCGCGAAGGTCGGCATCTTGTCGAGGAAAAACCCGAGCCCGTGATCGTTGTAGATGTTGATCACGTAGTCCGGCTTGTTGTCCTTGATCCACTGGTGCACCTTCGGATAGCCGTCGAAGAAGGGCTTCCAATAGGGATCGTCGTAAAGCTCCTTCTGGATCGCGTTGCCCACCGCGGGAATGTGGGAGGTGGTGATACCGCCAAGAATTTTCGCCATGATCGTTCCTCCTCAGGCCTGCGATTTCAGGTAGTCTTTGAATTCATCGGTGCTCATGCCGGTCTGCAGTCCGCCCACGTCCTGCACCGAAAGGCCGAAGATCCCGGCGAACTTGGCGAGGTAGTAGATGTTCCCCCCCGCCGCGATCAGCCCGAGCACGTCGCGCTTGCGGATCGCCTCCTTCTGCGCATCGTTGAGGCCGTATTTCTCCATGAAGGCCTCTTCATCGGCCTTGAACGCCTCGCGGTTCTCGGCCTTGTTGAACGCGTAGCACATCTTGTTGAGCGCATAGCCCTTCATCGCCTGCGTGCCGTCGAAGATCGTCGTTCCGGGAATGTCGATATGGTAATCGAACGCTGGCATATCCGCCATCGTCTCTCCTCCTGTGTTTGACGCGCAATCGGTTCCGAAAACCGGGTTAAGCTTTTCGGATTGCGCTCCTATTTCGCCCAATACAGACGCATCGGGTTGTCCACGAGCAGTAGCCGCTGCTCCTCGGGTGTTCGCGCGATCTTCGGGATGAAGTCGACAAGCTTGCCGTCGTCGGGCATGTGCGACGTCATGTTCGGGTGTGGCCAGTCGGTGCCCCAGAGCACCCGGGTCGGGAAAAGCTCCACGATCCGGCGCGCGAAGGGCACGACATCGTCGTATTCCGGCGGACCTTCGAGACTGAGGCGTTCGGGGCAGGTCACCTTCGACCAGATGTTGTCGTTGCGCGCCATCAGCTCGATGAAGCGCTGGAAATCGGGGTGATCCACCCCTTTGGCCACGTCGGGCCGGCCCATGTGGTCGACCACGATGATCCCCGGCAGGGTTTCGAGAAACGGCGCCAGATCCTCGAGATCGGCGGCCTCGAAATAGACCACGGTCGACCAGCCGAATTCCTGGATACGCTCGGCGACGGCCGTGAAATGCTCGCGCGGCGTGGCATCGACCAGGCGCTTGACGAAGTTGAACCGCACGCCACGAATACCGGCCGCGTCCATCTCGGCGAGCTCGTCGCGGCTGATGTCATGGCGCACGCTGGCGATGCCGCGAGCCCGTTCGCCCGCCGCCCGGCAGGCATCCATGGTGGCGGCATTGTCCTTGCCGTGGCAGGTCGCCTGAACGATCACGTTGCGCGAGAACCCGAGATGGTCGCGCAAGGCAAAGAGCCTGTCCTTGCCGGCGTCGCAGGGGGTGTACTTGCGCTCCGGCGCGAAGGGAAACGCCGCGCGCGGGCCGAAGACGTGGCAATGCGCGTCGACCGCGCCCTCGGGCAGCACGAATGCCGGCTTCGAGGGGCTGGGGTGAAAATCCAGCCAGTCGGCGTCGGTGATCTGTGTCTCGGCCATCGTCAGTCTCCGAAAACCACGCCGTCCATCAGCTTGCGCGCGGTGCGCAGGATGGCGGCGGAAGTGGGGGTTCCATTGTCGTCCAGCCGGGCGATGATGGTCATCTCCCCGGTCGGGTGTTCGATACTGAGCCGGCGCTCGGTGCCTTCGCCGGTCACCGCAAGCGCGGCGGCCGGGCTGCCGTCGAGCAGGCAGGCCGTGGCGACCGACACCGCGCCGAGCACGCCGATCGTCTTGTGGCAGCGGTGCGGAATGAAGGTCCGCGTCGAAATCGCGCCACCGCCGGAAGGCGCGCTCACCATCGTCATCTTCGGCACGCTCTTGCCGGCCACGTCGCCAAGGTTCATCAGCGGCCCGGCCTTCAGGCGGATCGCCTCCAGCCTCGCGCGCAGCGCCTCGTCCGCCTCCAGTTCCTCCGGCGTCTCCGCCCCGGTGATCCCGAGATCCCCCGCCCGCATCACAACGCAAGGCATGCCGTTGTCGATCAGCGTCGCCTCGATGCCCTCGATCACGTCCACCACGTTGCCGGTCGGCAGCAGCGCCCCGCAGGACGATCCCGCGGTGTCGCGAAACTCCAGCGGCACCGGCGCGGCGCAGCCCGGCACCCCGTCGATCCGCGCCTCGCCTGCATAGCGTACCCGTCCGCCCGGCGTCTGCACCCGCGCCACCGCCACCTGCCCGGTGTTCTCCATGAAAATCGCCACCGGCGTCTCGCCGTCCCCAGCCGCCACCAGCCCGCGCTCGATGGCGAAGGGACCGACGCCCGCGAGCATGTTGCCGCAGTTCTGTGCATCGGTGACGATGGGCTGGTCAACGAACACCTGCAGGAACAGGTAATCCACGTCCACCCCGGGGCGCTCAGACCGTTTCACCACCGCCACCTTCGAGGTCAGCGGATCGGCCCCGCCCATGCCGTCGATCTGGCGGATGTCGGGCGAGCCCATGACGCGCAGCAGGAAGGCGTCGCGCGCCGCGGGGTCGGCGGGCAGGTCTTCGGCAAGGAAGTAGCCCCCTTTCGAGGTGCCTCCCCGCATCCACATGCAGCGCAGGCCGTCAGCCACGGGCTTGTTCCTTTTTCTTGGCCAAAATACTCCGGGGGTGCGGGGGCAGCGCCCCCGTGTGGGTCGGCGCGCGCAAGCGCGGCGAACCTTGGCCCCGATCAGACATACTTCAGCCCCTTCTCGGCCAGGCGTTCGCGCATGCCGTAGATGTCGAGCCCAAGCTCGCCCGCCTCGAAGCGGGCGCGCTTCTCGGTCTCGTTCGCCTCGCGGGCACGGGCCTTGTCGAGCACCTCCGCCGCCTCCTCGCGGCGCACCACCACCACGCCGTCGTCATCGGCCACGATCACGTCGCCCGGGTTGACAAGGGCATCGGCACAGACCACCGGCACGTTCACCGAGCCCAGCGTCTCCTTGATCGTGCCCTGCGCCCCGATCGCCTTCGACCAGACCGCAAAGCCCATCGCCTCGAGGTCAGCCACGTCGCGCACGCCGGCGTCGATCACCAGCCCGCGGCAGCCGCGTGCCATCGCGGAGGTCGCCAGCAGGTCGCCGAAATAGCCCGCATCCGACGGCGAGGTGGTGCCGAGCACCATGATGTCACCCGCCTGCAACTGCTCGATGGCGACGTGGATCATCCAGTTGTCCATCGGGGGCGCGAGGATCGTCACCGCCGACCCGGCCACCCGCGCGCCGCGGTAGATCGGCCGCATGTAGCTCGCGAGCAACCCCTTGCGGCCCTGCGCCTCGTGCACCGTGGCCACGCCGCATTTTGCGAGCCCGTCGATCACCTCCGCGGCCGCGCGCTCGATGTTCTGGACGACGACGCCCGTGGTTCCCGCCTGATACGACATCAATCCAGCTCGTCCACGGTGCGCGGGAAGATCGCCTCGAAGCCTTCGGCGTATTTTGCCGCCCGTCCGCCGGCCTGCCCGCCCGAATTGCGCCGGAAATGGTTGCCCCGGTTCTCCGCCACGTTCTCGTAGAAGTGCCACAGGTGCTCCTGGCCCTGCATGCACTGGATCGCGGCCCATTTCTTGTCCCAGACCTCGGTGATGTCGAGAAAGACGTTCGGTTTCCAGCCCATCTGCTCGGTCTGGTGCGGCTCGAACAGGTAAAGCTGCGGCGCGCCGAGCACCTTCTGGCCGGGGTTGTGGCCCCAGGCCTGCGCCACCATGCGGGCCTCCAGCGCGAAGTCGGTGGTGCGCATGTGGTCGGTGTTGTACGGGTCCCACTTCGAGTGCGACATCATCCACTTCGGCTGCACCTCGCGGATGATGTCCACCATCATGTCGAGGGTTTCGCGGCCGAGATCGAGCGGGTAGTCGCCACGGTCGAGGAAGCGGATATCGGAAACCCCGAGCGCGGCGGCGGCGGCCTCCGCCTCCTTGCGCCGTTCGGTCTTCACGGTCTCCAGCGTCATGCCGTCCTGCTTCCACAGCTTGGCGCTTTCGCCACGCTCGCCGAAGCTCAGGCACACGACGGTCACGTCGTAGCCGCGCGCCTGGTGCAGCGCGATGGCACCGCCGGCGCGCCAGACGAAATCGGCCGAGTGGGCCGAGATCACGAGAGCGGTTTTCTTGTCCGACATGAGGGTCTCCCTGATTTTCCGCGCTGGGCATTCGCCCGTTTGACCACCGGATTAGTCTCACGCAACCCGCATGACCATTTGAATCCCGCGCCAGTATCATAAATAATTGCTATAGCTATCCGAAACGAGTCTCGGTTCAAGCAAGGTCGGATCACTGTCATGGAATTGGATTTTCCAAATCTCAGGCACCTCAGGGCTTTCATGGAAGTGTCGGATGCAGGTGGAATCAGCGCCGCGTCCCACCGTGTGCACCTGTCGCAACCGGCGGTGACACAGGCCATTGCCGGGCTCGAGGCGCGCTTCGGCGTCAAGCTGCTCGACCGTCGCCCGGAGGGCA
This sequence comes from Maritimibacter sp. HL-12, assembly GCF_900177545.1. GTDB lineage: Bacteria > Pseudomonadota > Alphaproteobacteria > Rhodobacterales > Rhodobacteraceae > Sinisalibacter. The sequence continues at coordinate 379,108 of NZ_FXBQ01000001.1, forward strand.
TGTTTCCCACCCCCGAAGGTGAGGTCCTGCTGCTTCGGGTGCGGCGCATGTTCGGCATTCTCGCCCAGGGCGCGGGTCGCGCGTTGCGTCTTGCCGGACGGCGCGACGGCAAACCGGTCGCGGATTTTCATGCCCGCGCCACGGCGGCGCAGTTGCGCGCGCTGGTCGCCATCGGCGAGGCGGGCAGCTTCAGCCTCGCCGCGCGCAACCTGGCGATCTCGCAGCCCTCGATTCACCGCGCGGGGCGCGATCTGGAACGGCTCTCGGGCCTCAAGCTGTTCTTGCCCGGGCGCCGTGGTATCGAGCTGACGCCGCAGGCCGAGGCGTTTTCGCGCGCCGTGAAACTTGCTGGCGCAGAACTCGCCCAGGGTCTTGACGAACTCACCCGTCTGCGCGGGCAGGACGCCACCCGGATCAGGGTCGGCTCGATGCCGCTGTCGCGCACCGAGATCCTGCCCGGTGCCTGCGACGCACTTCTGCGCGAAGCGGCGGGGGTGCAGATCCGCCTCGTCGATGCCCCCTACAGCGAGCTCCTGCGCGAGTTGCGCCACGGCGATCTCGACGTGTTGATCGGCGCGCTGCGCGACCCCCTGCCCGCCGAAGACGTGGTGCAGGAACGTCTGTTCGACGATTCCCTTGCCGTGGTGGTGCGCCCCGACCACCCGCTGGCGGGCCGGGCCGGGCTCAGCCTCGCCGATACCCTTGCCTATCCATGGATCGCGCCGCCGAAGGAAACCCCGGCGGGGGCCTATCTGTTTCGGGCGCTCGGGATCGGCAGGTTGGAAAAAACGCCGGTGCGGGTGGTGACCTCGTCGATGGTGCTGGTGCGCGGCATGCTTTCGCGCGGCGACTATCTCACCATCCTGTCGCCCCGGCAGGCGGCGGTGGAGATCGCGCAAGGGCTGATGGTGCCGCTCGATCTGCCGCTGCCCGGATCGGAACGGCCGATCGGGATCACCACACGGGCCGACTGGATGCCGACGCCAACCCAGGCGCGGTTTCTCGAACACGTGCGCGCGGCGGTCTGACCATGGGGGACGCGCGCGATTTCGAAGCCGCGTGCCGGACCACCGCCTATAGGCAGAACGAATAGGCGGGTGGGGGTTTTTATTTCCCTTCCGCGGCCCCACCTCATAAGCAGCAGGCACCCGCGAACAGGAGTATCCCATGACGCAGAAGCCATACGACGATATTCCCGGCACCTTCGTTTTCGACGCCGACCGCTCGCGCGAGGGCTACTGGCTGAACCAGTTCTGCATCTCGCTGCGGCAGGAGAAGAACCGACAGGCATTCCGGGACGACCCCGAGGCGCACATGTCGCGTTTCGCCATGACCGAGGACCAGAAACAGGCGGTGCGTGACCGCGACTGGAACCGGCTGCTCGAGCTGGGCGGCAATATCTACTACACCTCCAAGCTCGCAGCTTTCGACGGCATCGTGTTTCAGGATCTCGCCGCGATGATGAGCCACATGAGCCGCGACGATTATCGCAAGATGATGGTCGAGGGTGGCCGCAAGATCGAGGGCAACCGCTACAAATCCGAATGGGAGAAAGAATAATGGCCCGTATCACCGCAGGGATCGCCTGCAGCCACGTGCCCGCCATCGGCGTGGCGATGGACCAGGGGATCACCGACCAGCCCTATTGGCAGCCCGTGTTCAAGGGCTTCGAGTTTTCGCGCAAGTGGAACGAGGAAAACAAGCCCGACGTGGTGTTTCTCGTCTACAACGATCACTGCACCGCCTTCGACGCAAGCGTGATCCCGACCTTCGCGATCGGCTGTGCCGCCGACTTCACCCCCGCCGACGAGGGCTTCGGCCCGCGCCCGGTGCCGGTGGTGAAGGGCCACCAGAAGCTCGCCAGCCACATCGCCCAAAGCGTGATCCTCGACGAGTTCGACCTCACCATCATGAACGAGATGGAAGTGGATCACGGCCTCACCGTGCCGCTCTCGGTGATGTTCGGCGACCGCAAGCCCGGCGACGACTGGGGCACCTTGGTGATCCCGCTCGCCGTCAACGTGGTGCAATACCCCGCGCCGACGGCAAACCGCTGCTACAATCTCGGCAAGGCGATCCGTCGCGCCATCGACAGCTACCCCGAGGATCTGAACGTGCACATCTACGGCACCGGCGGCATGAGCCACCAGCTTCAGGCCGAACGCGCCGGGCTGATCAACGCCGAGTGGGACCAGAACTTCATGGACATGCTGGTGAACGAGCCCGACAAGGCCCGCAAGATCGACCATGTCGAGTTTCTGCGCGAGACCGGCTCGGAAGGCATCGAGATGGTGATGTGGCTGGTGATGCGCGGCGCGCTCGACGAGAAGGTGACGGAAGTGCACCGCCATTACCACGTGCCCGCCTCGAACACGGCGGTGGGGCACCTGATCCTTGAGAACCACGGATAGGGAGGAACCCATGCGGATCTGCGTTGCCGGCGCCTATGGCGCCTTCGGCCTCAAGCATCTCGACGCGCTCGCCAATATCGAGGGCGTCGAGGTCACCTCGGTGATGGGGCCGACGAAGGAGAAGATCGAGGCGCTGGCCGCCGAGCGTGGCATCGGCCACGCCGGCACGACGCTGGAGGAATGCGTCGCGCGCGACGATGTCGACGCGGTGATCCTGTCGACGCCGACGCAGATGCACGCCGATCAGGCCGTTACCTGCTTAGAAGCGGGCAAGCACGTGCTCGTCGAGATTCCGATGGCCGACACGCTCGCGGATTCGATCCGTGTGGTCGAGGCCCAGAAGAAGACCGGGCTGGTGGCGATGGCCGGCCAGGTGCGCCGCTTCAACCCCTCGCACCAGTGGATTCACAACAAGATCGCGGCGGGAGAGTTGAAAGTCCAGCAGATGGACGTTCAGACCTATTTCTTCCGCCGCTCCAACAAGAACGCCAAGGGCGAGCCGCGGTCATGGACCGATCACCTGCTCTGGCACCACGCCTGCCACACCGTTGATCTGTTCCAGTACCAGACCGGCGAGACAGCGAGCGAGGTGTTCGGCCTCGAAGGCCCGCATCACCCCGATCTCGGCATCGCGATGGACATGACCATCGGCATGAAGGTGCCCTCGGGCGCGCTCTGCACGCTCAGCCTGTCGTTCAACAACGACGGCCCCTTCGGCACTTTCTTCCGCTACATCTGCGACAACGGCACCTATATCGCCCGCTATGACGATCTGTTCGACGGCAACGAGAACCCGATCGACCTGTCGGGCGTGGCGGTGTCGAACAACGGCATCGAGTTGATCGACCGCGAGTTCGTCGCGGCGATCCGCGAAGGCCGCGAGCCGAATGCCTCGGTGGCGCAGGTGCTGCCCGCGATGGAAACCCTCGACCGGATCGAGCGCGGCTTCAAATAGGGTATAGGGGGGGGCATGTTGCTCCCCCGTCCGTCGCCCGGCCTTACCCGGTCTGCCCATCCTCAGAGCAGCGCCATCAGCCGCGCCTTCTCGCCCGCGTCGTCGGGCCGCGAGATCGCCTCTGCCAGCGCCTCGAGCGAAGCGATGTTGTGCCCCGCCCGAAAGGCGTCGACATGAGGCAACATCGCGCGGATACCGGCCGCGCGCGGCGCGAATCCCTCCCAGCGCAACAGCGGGTTGAGCCAGATCAGCCGCCGCGACGAAAGCTGCAACCGTTCGATTTCGCGGGCCAGGTTTTCCGGGTCGTCGCGGTCGAGCCCGTCGGTGATCAGAAGCACCACCGCGCCCTGCCCCAGCACCCGGCGCGACCAGTCGCGGTTGAAGGCGTGCAGGCATTCGCCGATCCGCGTGCCGCCTTCCCAGTCCTGCGCCTCGGCCCCCGCCGCGGCCAGCGCGGCATCGACGTCGCGCGTGGCGAGGTGTCGGGTAATGTTGGTCAGCCGTGTGCCGAAGGTGAAGCCATGCACCTTGGCCCAGCCCTGCCCCTTGCGGTTGGCCACCGCGTGGAGGAAGTGCAGCACCACCCGGGAATAGGCGCTCATCGAGCCGGAAATATCGCACAGCACAACGAGGTTCGGCCAGCGGGTCCGCCGCGCCTTGGTGGCAAGGGCGCTGAACTCGCCGCCCTGCCGCGCCGCGTCGCGCATGCTGCGCCGCCAGTCGGGCAAGCGACCATGACGGGCCGGGGCGGTGCGGCGCGAGGCGAGCGGTTTCACCGGCAACTCAAGCCGCGCCAGCATCCGGCGCGCCTCGGCCATCTCTGCATTCGACATCTGCTCGAAGTCGAGGCGGCGCAACCGTTCTTCGGGAGACATCGTGAGGGTGGCGTCAACCTCGATCTCGGTGCCCTGCTCCTCGCCTTCGATCTGCGGGGCCTCGCGCTCCAGCCCGTCGAGCAGTGCCTCGGCCGCGCGCTTCTCGCCCGGTTTGGCCGCGCGCTCCTCCTGCACCCCGCGCACCGAGGGCAGCATCAGCGCCATCATGTGCTCCATGTAACGCGGATCGCGCCAGAACAGCCGGAACACCTGCGCAAACACCCGCCGTTCCTCGGGCCGCGAGACGAAGACCGCGTGCAGCGTCCAGTAGAAATCCACCTTCTCGCTGAACCCCGCCGCCGCCACCGCCCGCGCCGCCTCGATCACCTTGCCCGGCCCCGCCTTGAGCCCCGCCGCCCTGAGCGCCCGGGCAAAATGCACGAGGTTGGCCACCAGTTGCGGGTTATCGGGCAGATCGAGCGGGGGGAGCGCCATGGTCAGCGTCGCCGGCGGGGCGGCGTGTGTGCCGCCAGCAAGTCCGTGCCGGAATGAACGGGCATCATGCCTCCTCCAGCGCCTTGCGGCTGTCGTCGAGCAGGCGGATCGCCTCGCTGCCTGCGAGGCGCTGGATATCGTCCTGGTATTTCAGGATCGCGCCGATGGTGTCGGCGATCACCTCCGGCGACAGCGTGATCACGTCGAGGGCGAGCAGGCATTTCGCCCAGTCGATGGTTTCGGCCACGCCCGGGCGCTTGAACAGGTCTTCGGTGCGCAGCCGCTGGACGAAGGCCACGATCTCGCGGCTGAGGTGCTCCGAGGCCTCGGGGCAGCGTGCGGCGAGGATCGCCATTTCGCGCTCGAAGGCAGGATAGTCGACCCAGTGGTAAAGGCAGCGGCGCTTGAGCGCGTCGTGCACCTCGCGGGTGCGGTTGGAGGTGAGGATCACGATCGGCGGCTCGGGGGCCTTCACGGTGCCAAGCTCGGGGATCGTCACCTGGAAATCGCTCAGTGCCTCCAGCAGGAAGGCCTCGAAGGGCTCATCCGTGCGGTCGATCTCGTCGATCAGCAGAACCGGCGCGCCGCCGGGCTGGGGCGACATCGCCTCCAGCAGCGGGCGGCGGATCAGGAACCGGTCGGAAAACAGCTCGTCGGTGAGCGCCTCCCGGTCGGTGCCCTCGGTGACCTCGGCGGTGCGGATCGCAACCATCTGTGCGGGGAAGTTCCACTCGTAGACGGCCGACGCCGCATCGAGCCCTTCGTAGCATTGCAGCCGGATCAACCGGCGGCCGAGACCTGCGGCGAGCGCCTTGGCGATCTCGGTCTTGCCCACGCCCGCCTCGCCTTCGAGAAACAGCGGACGCCCGAGCCGGAGCGCGAGGAAGACCACGGTGGCGAGCGCACGGCCCGCGACGTAATCCTGCCGCGCGAGCATCTCCTGCACGCCCTCTATGCTGTCGGGTATCGCGGTCATCGTTCTGCCTCCCTGCCAACCCGCGCATGGGACATGGGCGAAGCGCCGGGGTCAAGACCCGCACGCGGCCGGATGCCGCGAGCCGATACAACAATCCTCCCCGCAGCCGCGCCGCCGCCGCACAGCGCGCTTGGCAAGACCGCGGCCGACGCCCTATGGTCCGCATGGGTGCAAGCGGCAACGCGCCGCGGAACGACAAGGCCCTTGCCCGGGCCGGAAGAGGACAGAGCATGGGGCGGGAACGCGAAGTCGGAACCCTCTGGATCGGCGGTCCGCTAAGCTGGCTTGAACAGCTCAGCCTGAGATCCTTTGTCGACAAGGGCCAGAAGATCACGCTGTTCAGCTACGACGATATACCCAATGTGCCCGAGGGGGTGATCCACCGGGACGGGCGCGAGATCATCGACACCGAGGATTTCATCAAGTACGAGCTGAAGAACAGTTTCGCCCTGTTTGCCGATCTGTTCCGTCTGCACATGATCCACAAATGCCCCGGCATGATCTGGGTCGATACCGATGTCTATTGCCATCGCCCGATGGACTACGAAACCGATTACGTGCTCGGCTTCGAACTGCCCGGCGAAAAGCGTGTGAACAACGCCGTGCTCGGCCTGCCGAGCGACAGCGAGATGCTGGCGCAGATGCTGGCGTTCACCGAAGATCGCCATTCGATCGCGCCATTCCTGCCGAAAGCGAAGCAGCGCGACTACCGACAGAAGGCCGAGGCGGGCGCGCCCGTGCATGTCAGCCAGCAGCCGTGGGGGATCTGGGGCCCGTCGATGGTCACCCATTACGTGCACCTGCTCGGGCTTGCCGACAAGGTTCTGCCGCTCGAAGCCTTCTACCCGGTCACCTTCCCCGACCGGGCGAAGTTCCTGCGCCCTGCAAAGGTGGTGGAAGCCATCGTCACCGATGAAACCACGGCGCTGCACCTTTGGGCCTCGAACAAGAAGCAGCTCGGCAAGTTGCACCACGGCTTGCCGCCGAAAGGCTCCTACCTCGACAAGCTGGTCCGACTGCACGACATCCAGCCCGCCCTCGCCCCGATCCGCGAACGCGGGACGGCGGTGTTCGATAGCGGACTGATCGACCACATCGACCTTGGCGACATCACGTCGGTGGCCGACATGACCGGTGCGGCGCGCGGCCTGGTTCTGGCGCTGGCCCATCAGCATGAGTGCGAGGTTCGGCTGCTCAACCTCGACAACAGATGCAGGTTCGCGGCCGAACCCCAGCCCTGGATCGCGGAATACACCGAGTTTCTGGCCCACAACGGCATTTCCTCCGAGCGGGTCCGGATCATCGAAACCGAGAACGACCTCAAGCCGGTGGATGTGCTCTGCAATCTCGACGGCTTTGGCAGCAACCTCCGGATCCGCAATCTTGGCCCGGTCTACGACCGGCTCCTGCATGCCGACAGCCGCGTGATCATGGATATCAGGAAAGGCTCCGGGGCGTTTCCGTTCCTCAAGCGTTACGGCACCAACACCGTGATCGCGACCCGCGAGGTCGACGGTGCGCCCGTCACCCGGGTTCTGGTAACGCCGATGCCTGCGGAGACAACCGAGAACGACGAAGGCTGGAACCGGATCGCCACCCGGCTGGCGGGCAAGGACGGGTTCTATCGCCCCGGCCCCGAGGGGCATTCCTTCCTGTTCGTCCCGCGCGACAAAGACACGCTCGTGGTGACCTTCGACAACCTCGACATCACGATGAACAAGCGCGACGACCGCCGGCCCTGGGGCTATGCCTTCATCGAGCAGCAGGGCTGGTCGATGCTGGGGGTGCTGGCGGGCGGCTGGACATGGTATCGCAATCCGTGGGTCTCCGAGCAGTTCGACGAGCTGCGCGACGCTGGATTTTTCAAGCAATTCAAGCGCGTGGTCTTCTACGGCGCCTCGATGGGGGGCTATGCCGCCTGCGCCTTCTCACCCGCCGCGCCGGGGGCGGACGTGGTGGCGATCAGCCCGCAGACCACGCTCAACAAGTCCATCGTGCCTTGGGAAACCCGCTACAAGGTCGCCTGGGAGCGCGACTTTTCCGGTCCCTACGGCGATGCGGCACAGGTTTCAGACGCCGCGCGCAAGGTCTACATTCTCTATGATCCCTACGAGCCGCTCGATTCCGGCCACGTCAACCGCTTCACCCACGACAACGTCGAGTACCTGCGCGCGCCGCTGCTCGGCCATCGGCTCGGCTCGTCTCTGAGCCAGATGGGCATCCTCACGCCGATCATCCTCGGCGCACTCGCGGGCACGCTGACATCGCAGGACTATTACCAGATGCTGCGCACCCGAAAGACCTTCCCGCGCTACCAGCGCGAATTGTTCACCCGCGCCGTCGACAAGGGCCACCGCAAGCTGGCGAAACGCCTCGGCGAATACATCCTCGCACGCGATGACAACCGCAAGGTCCGGCAGGGGATGAAGGGGCTGTGAGTGCGCGGATCCATTTAATGGTTGCGCGTCAGCCCACCGCCTTCAGATGGTCGGCGAGTCGTCGTTGGGTCTTCCAGACTCGTTTTTCAGTCACCTCCCGATAGTGATCTTTGTCCCCGACAAGTCCCAGATTTGGGTGCAACTCGAAATCGTATGGAATCCTGGACAATTTGGGGCAATACCTCTCGACGATATCGAATACCGGAAGAGACAAACGCCTCGCCTCCTCCGAGAACGACAACGAGAGGCCGATCAGGCGTCGGCTATTGAAGGGCGAAAGATAAAAATTGCGCCAAAGTGCCGGGAACGTGGCTCCCACAGTAGAATTGTAGTAGACTTCTAGAAACATGAAATCAGCGGCCTTTTCCATCGCGTTGTCTGGCAGAGACCGTTGCCAAGTAAAGAAATCATCCGAAAAACGGTCAACGGTATCTCGGCCGAATAACTCCCTAGGAACAATCAGCAGACGCTTTATTTGCCAATCCGCTTCCTGCCAGTGTTCTTTACCCTTGGAAACATAAACAGCCCTGAGAATATCAGTTTGATGCCCACGCAAGATGATATTTTTTTCCGGAACCTGCAAGATCACACCGTTCTCATACTCCGCTGGCATCGGCACCTCAGCGCCGAACGCCATGTTCCAGGATACCCGAAATTCGTTGCGCTGCCTTTTCGGAATAGAGGCATTGCGCCGATCATGGACTTCGTGGCGAAAGCACAGCGCCTTGCACAATTCCCCTCCAATTGCAGCATCGCGGCGCGTAGCGTAGTTATTCACATGGGTATAGAATTGTGAAACATGGGAGCCATGGTCCTTCGCGAAAGCAAGGAGCAAGCGACTGTCTTGCCCGCCCGAGATCGGGAATGATACGGGATAGGCACGAGAGATTTCAGCAAGGTTGTACGAAGCCCGATCAAATATCTCGTCGTAGACCCCTAGTACCTGGTCATTCGAAATCAAAAATTTTTCATTCTTCGGCCAATGCCGGTGCTCAGAGAACTCTTCCAATTCCAGGTAGTAGTTTGGATTGAGACGCCGCACCCTTTCGTCGGCTGTATGAAACAGCGAGAACTTACCTCTATGCTCACGAATCACCTCGAAATCGAATTTGGGATTCGGCATCAGCTCGTCGAAGATTGCAAGCAATGGCGACGCCGAGATAAGGCGATCTGCCTTGTTGTAGACCGCGCCAATCATCCCGACCGGGTCGCAATAGAAACGGGTCTCTCCGCCGGCTTCGATCAGGAATGCATAGCGCCCCGCTACGTCAATGAGCCACTTTTCAAAAGCTTTCCAAAAATCCCTATCTTCCAGCGAAAACGGCAGCACATTGGCACTTTCGTTGATCAGGCCCACCGGACCGACGGCCACCCCAAGAAGGTATCCAATAAAACCTCCATTCCGATCAGATAATTGACAAACCGGCAAACCATTGCCGGCATGAATCTTCCACGATGCTCGCGAAAAGGTTCGGAATTGCGGGATATCGAGCTCAGCTTTCGATACCACGTATTGGTATCGAAAGGCCGAGCCGAATTTCCGAGCCGCAAGTGGCCATTTTTTCTGAGCCTCTAGCAACATGTCACATCCTTCCGCCCGGTCAGGAGTCTTGTGAAATGAAAAACAGTATTGTGTGCCTTATCGGCGGGAAGGCTGACCGTCTGGCCCATGGCTAAGGCTCCCCCGTTCTTGCTCAATGCGCCCCCTCAATGCTCCGCTTCCCCGCTGTGCTCGACGGTGAAGAAGAAATCCGGCGGCAGCGCGCGCAGATGGAGATCCTCCGGGATCACCCCTGGCCCGGCGTTGAACACGTTGGCACCGAAGTGGTGCAGCATCCGCGAAAGCTGCTCGAACCGTTCGCTGGTGAGCTCGCGATAGAAATCCTCGTAGTTTTCTGTGGCCCGAAGCTCGGCGATCCTGGTCCGGTGCGCGGCCACCGAATGCTCGTGCGCGGCGCGGATTTCCGGGTCGGCCATGAGCCGGTCGTACTCGGCCCGGAGCTTCGGCACCATCCGCAGGATCGAGCCTTCCTCCTCGGCGTTGTGGTTCATCCGGAACCAGTAGTTCAGCCCCTGGTCGCGGTCGACGTGGTTGACCCGGCCGCGGTCGCGTTTCACCAGGAAGCTCTCGGCGGACCGCACCGCGTAGTGGTTGAGCTGCACCCAGTCATAGCCATAGGTCTCCAGCGTCGAGCGCCAGCCGTTGCGGAACATCTCGCGCGGCATCGGCTGGCCCGAGCCGTTGAGCCATTTCACCTGGTCCCACAAATCGGGGATCAGGCCCTTGGGCCGGTGCACGCCGATCTTCTTGTAGAGGTCGATGTTGCGAAACAGCGTCTTGAAGCCCCAGGCCTGGTGCGGCTTGCGCGCGATCTCGGGAGCGGCCCGGGTGAACTGCTCGACGATGAAGCGATCCTCGAAACGGTGCACGTCATCGTTGCCGAACAGCCGCCACGTCAGCGAGATCATGTTCGCCTCGCCCATCGCGGCATAGAGCGCATCCAGCGTGCCGTCGCCGATCTTGACGTTGATGTATTCGTCCACGTCCATGCAGATCGCCCAGCCGCAATCGCGGATCACCGGCTCGCTTTCGGCGGCCTGCAACGCGGCATGCTGGGGCTTCAACTCGCCGCCCGGCCGCCACGGGTTGGCGCGGTGCTGCACGATGCCTTTCTGCATCAGCAGATCCAGCATCGTGTCGGTGCCATCGGTGCAATCGTTGGTGTAGATCAGGAAATCATCGACGCCGATCGCGCGGTGATAGGCGATCCACTCCATGATGAAGGGGCCTTCGTTCTTCATCGTGGTGATGATCGCGGTGCGCCCGGCCTTGGTGGCATGGCGTGGCGCGGGCTTGGGCTTCGACACCGGCGGGCGGATCGGCTTGTGGCCCCAGTGGCTCTGCGCGAGGTCCAGCAGGACCGGGTCTTCGACCAGCGAGGTCTTGGGGGCAAGCTCGGCCGCGTTGCGCCCCGGCACCCGGATCGCCATCGCGCGCCAGAACCCGAACACCCTGTCGGGGTCTGGCTTGGCATAGGCCACGCGGACCATCCGCCAGGTCGCGTCGAGCCCCGCCTTCGCCGGTGCGCAGCCCCATTTCGCAATCCCCCGCCGCGCGTCGAACTGGCGGCAGATGTGATCTGCGAAGCGTTCGCGCTGGCCTTTTCGCACCCGCCACGGGTAGATCCGCCGCCCAACCAGAAGGACAACACCCGACCGCGCCTGTTGGCAGGCGTCGAACACGTTGCCCTGCGCGCCCGTCGGGGCGAGAAAATCGGTCACGTCCAGCACCACGAGCGCGCGCGCCCGGACGAGAAAGCGCCATTTCACGATCTCGAAGAGAATGCCCTGCCCGAGCGGCGCCCGCCACGGATCGGGGGCGGGCACCGCCATCCGGTCCTTTCCCGGCGCATCGGGGGCAAGGTAGGGGTGGTTCTCGGGGCCAAGGCCCGGCTTGCCGAGCGGCACCGGGCTTTCGAGCGTGGCAACAACCATGTCGAGGCCGCGCGTCGCGAGACCGTCGCGCAGCGCTTCGTCGAACCCCGCGCCGGAAACCGCCGCGCTGTCGGGCGGGCAGCGATCGAGGATCACCGCCGCCTGTGCGCCGTGCTCATCGTGATGCCATTGCAGCCAGTCGAGCACCGTTTCGGGCGGCTCTTCGAGGCGCTGGCCGAACAGGCAGTTCAGCCCGTCGAAACGGTCGTGGTCGGGCCGGGCCGGGCGAAAGGTGCAAGCCCGTTTCGCGGGCGTCGGGGCCTCATGCGTGGGGGCGTGCTCGAACAGGTCGATGGAAACCTCGCCCGGCCGCGCCGCGCGGGCATAGACGAGGGCGCAGCCCGAAACGTCGCGCCGCTCGACGATCTCGACACCCGCCGCCTCGGGCGCAATCTGCGCCGCCGCCGCCGGGTTGGCGAAGAACGCCCGGATTTCCTCGTGCCCGGTGCCGTCGCGGTCCTCGGTCCACGACACCGCGTCGAGCAGGTGCGGTCCGTCCTGCGGCCCCGTCGCGCTCACCAGTTGTCGCCGGAATACCTCGGCCATACGCCCGTTACCTGCCAAAACCTGTTTTCGGTGACCTTACACAGCGCGCCGACACAGGGGAAGGGCTGCGCAAGGGGCCGGACCCACAGCCCATTGCGCTCGCGGCGCACATCGCTCAGGGTTTTCCCAGTTCATCCGCCGCGCCGCCGCGCGCCCTGTCCGAACCCGGAGATTTGCCCATTGCGCGCAACCGCCGTTTTCACCGTTCGCAACGAAGGTGCCTTCCTGCTCGAATGGCTGGCCCACCACAAGGGGCTGGGCTTCACAGATTTTCTCGCGTTTTCAAACGATTGCGACGATGGCACCGACGCCATGCTCGACCGGCTCGAGGAGATCGGCGAGATCGTGCACCTGCCCAACCCCGGACCGCACGAGGGCGGGGTGCAGTTCTCGGCGCTGAAACAGGCCGACAGGCACCCGCTGGTGCGCGAGGCCGATTGGCTGGTAACGCTCGACATCGACGAGTTCATCAATATCCACGCGGGCGACCACACGCTCGACGCGCTCCTGGACGCCCTGCCCGATGCCGACGCGATCACCCTCACCTGGCGTCTGTTCGGCAATTGCGGGCTGCGCGATTTTGCCGATGCGCCGGTGACCCGGCAATTCACCCGCGCCGCGCCGGAGGTCATGGTCTGGCCATGGCGCGCGTTCATGTTCAAGACGCTCTACCGCAATTCGGGTGCCTACGCCAAACTCGGCGTGCACCGCCCGCGCAGCCCCACCGAAGCGGCCGACAGCGCACGCTGGTTCGATGGCGAAGGGCGCGAACTGGAGCCGGTCTTCCGGCGCGGCCGGATCTTCTCGCCCCCCGGGCGCAAGCACTACCGGCTTGCCCAGCTCAACCATTACCCGCTCGGTGCGATGGAGAGCTACATCGTCAAGCGCGACCGCGGCCGGCCGAACCGCCAGGCCGATGCGCACGGGCTGGATTACTGGACCGAGCGCAACTGGTGCCAGGTCGAGGATACCACGATCGACGCCGCCGAGAGCCTGAGCGCGCCGCACCTTGCCCGCCTGCGCACCGACCCGGTGCTGGCGCGGCTGCACGACGCAGCGGTGGCCTGGCGCAAGGCGCGGTTCGCCGCGCTGATGGCGGAGGAGCCCAACCGCGCGCTCTATGGCCGCCTGCTGCTCGCCCCGCCCGCCCGCGTCGTTCAGCCCGACGAGGCGCGCCGATTGTTCCAATTCGCACGCCCGCCGAAATCCGTGTAAACAGCGTAAACAGAGGGGCAAAAACGCACCACGCGGCGCGCCGGTCGCGGAATCCTTGACACGAGTCAAAGCCCCGGCGCGCAAAACCCGCTAGGCACGGAGCGACTTTCACAGAAAGGAACGCGATCATGGACACTGCGACCCGAAACATCCGCCAGCTCATCTGGTTTGAAGAGCTCCGGCGTGAAGATGTCGCTCTCGTGGGCGGCAAGAACTCCTCGCTTGGCGAGATGGTGTCGCAACTCGAACCGCTCGGCATCAAGGTGCCGCCGGGCTATGCCACCACCTCCGACGCCTTCCGCGCCTTCATCAAGGCCAACGATCTGCACCACGTGATCGAAGAAACCATGGCCGATCTCGATGAAGGCAAGATCACGCTGGCCGAGGCCGGCAAGAAGGTGCGCGCCGCGGTGATCGCGGGCGAATTCCCCGAAGACAGCCGCAAGGCCATCGTCGCGGCCTATCACGAGCTTGGCCGCCGGGTCGGCGGCGATAACCCCTCGGTCGCCGTGCGTTCCTCGGCCACCGCCGAAGACCTGCCCGACGCTTCCTTTGCCGGCCAGCAGGAAACCTATCTCAACGTGGTGGGCGAGAAGGCCCTCCTGGAAACCTGCCGCAAGTGCTTCGCCTCGCTGTTCACCGACCGGGCGATTTCCTACCGCAACGTGCAGGGCTTCGGCCACCTCGACGTGGCGCTCTCGATCGGCGTGCAGCTCATGGTGCGCTCCGATATCGGCGGTTCGGGCGTGATGTTCTCGATCGACACCGAAACCGGCTGGCCCCACGCCGTGCTGATCAACGCCGCCTGGGGGCTTGGCGAAAACGTCGTTCAGGGCGCGGTGACGCCGGATGAATACCAGGTCTACAAGCCCTTCCTCGACCGCAAGGACGTGACGCCGATCATCGAGAAGAAGCTCGGCGCGAAAGAGAAGAAGATGATCTACGCCGGGCTTGAAGGCGGCGACATCAAGAACGTGCCCACCTCGAAAGCCGAGAAGGAAGCCTTCGTGCTGTCGGACGAGGAGATCGTCGAACTGGCGCGCTACGCCAAGACGATCGAGGACCATTACGGCCAGCCGATGGACATGGAATGGGCCCGCGACGGCGTGAACGGCGGCATCTACATCGTTCAGGCCCGGCCCGAGACGGTGCAGAGCCGAGTGCAGGCGGGGGCGATGAAACGCTTCAGCGTCTCTAGCCACGGCGACATCCTGCTCAAGGGCCTCTCGGTCGGCGCGGCGGTGGCCACCGGCACGATCTGCCTGATCGAAGACGTCAAGGACATCGACAAGTTCACCGACGGTGCGATCCTCGTCACCACCCAGACCGACCCGGACTGGGTGCCGATCATGAAACGCGCCAAGGCGATCATCACCGACAGCGGCGGGCGCACCAGCCACGCCGCCATCGTCAGCCGCGAACTGGGCGTGCCCGCCATCGTCGGCACCGGCACCGCCACCCATGTTCTGCACGACATGCAGGACGTGACGGTGGATTGCTCCGAGGGCGACGAAGGGCTGATCTACGAAGGCTTCGCCAAATACGAAGTGGAAGAGCTCGATCTCACCCATGTTCCCGAGACGAAAACCAAGATCATGCTCAACCTCGCCAACCCCTCGACCTCGGCGCGCTGGTGGCGCCTGCCGATCGACGGCGTGGGGCTCGCGCGGATGGAATTCGTGATCAACAACGCGATCATCGCCCACCCGCTCGCGCTGATCCACTTCGACAAGGTGAAAAAGGAGAGCGACCGCGACTTCATCGAGGAATTGACCAAGGGCTACGAGGACAAGTCGCAATTCTTCATCGACACGCTCGCGCGCGGGCTCAGCCGGATCGCGGCGCTGGCCTATCCCAACAAGGTCATCGTGCGCATGTCGGACTTCAAGACGAACGAATACGCCGAGCTTGTCGGCGGCCGCCAGTTCGAACCGAAGGAAGAAAACCCGATGATCGGCTTCCGCGGTGCCTCGCGCTACTACTCGGAAAGCTACGAGCCGGGCTATGCGCTCGAATGCAAGGCGATCAAGAAGCTGCGCGAGGAAATGGGTTTCGACAACGTGGTGATCATGATCCCGTTCTGCCGTTCGCTCGACGAGGCCGACAAGGTGCTCGAGGTTTCGGCCCGCCACGGCCTTGTGCGCGGCGAGAACGGGCTGGAGATCTACGTGATGTGCGAGATCCCCGCCAACGTGATCCTCGCCGAGCAGTTCGCCGACCGCTTCGACGGCTTCTCGATCGGCTCGAACGACCTCACCCAGCTCACCATGGGGGTGGACCGCGATTCGGGCACGCTGGCCGATCTGTTCGACGAATCGAACGAGGCGGTGAAGTGGATGATCTCGACGGTGATCGACAAGGCGCACCAGACCGGCAGCTATGTCGGCCTCTGCGGACAGGCCCCGTCGAACAACCCGACCTTCGCGAAGTTCCTCGTCGAAGCCGGGATCGACACCATCTCGGTGACGCCCGACAGTTTCATCGCGGTGAAGGAAAACGTGGCCGAGGCCGAGAAGGCCAAAGGCTGAGGCACCGCGGGTACGCGTGAGGCCGGGGCCTGCGCCCCGGCCCGCCGGCCTTTACCGGTGCCACGGCGCAAAACGGCGTCAATCCTGCCTTGATCCGGCCAGTCCGGCCACTTCCTCACGGATGATCCGCGCGATCAGCGCGCAATCCCCGAGGCTGAAGGCGAGCGGTAGCCGCATGTCGATCAGCCCCGCGAGCACCCGGTCGCTCTGCGGCAAGGGGCCGGGCGCGGCGTAGTGCCAATGGTCATAGCGCGAGGTGAAGCCGTGCGGTTCCTCCGCGCCGAACCATTTCAGCGCCACCCCGCGTGCACCGCAGCGGTCCACCACCGCCCGCACGTCGTCTTCCGCCCAGTCAAGCAGCAGGAACTGGAACGACGACATCACGTAATCCTCCGCCGCGGGGCGCTCGATCAGCGTGAGCCCCGGCGTGCCCCGAAGCCCTGCCTCGACCGCACGGTAGCGCGCGTTCCAGCCCGCACAGCGGGTGTCGAGGGCGGCCAGTTGCGGGCGCAGCACCGCCGCGCGCAGGTTGTCCATCCGCCCCGAGATATTGGGCATGTCATATCTCACCGCCGCGAAGGCCTCGGGCGGCGGCACGCTGCCGTGGCGCTCGTAGAACATGTAACTGCCGGACAGCAGAACCATCTTCGCCGCAAGCCCGGCGTCGTCGGTGACCAGAAGCCCGCCCTCGCCCGAGTTCATGTGCTTGTAGCTCTGGGTCGAATAGGCCCCGATCACGCCATGACGCCCCGAGAGCACGCCGTTCCAGCGCGCGCCCAGGGTATGGGCGCAATCCTCCACCACCGCGATCCCCGCCGCATCGCAGATCGCCATCAGCCGGTCCATGTCGGCGATATGGCCGCGCATGTGGCTGAGCAGGAGCACCCGCGCCTCGCCCGCCTTGGCGGCGAGATCGTCAAGGTCGATCACCAGCGCCTCGGTGACGCCGACGAAGACCGGCACCGCGCCGAGGCTGGCGATCGCGCCCGGCACCGGGGCGAGGGTGAAGGCGTTGGTCAGAACCTTGTCGCCCGGCCCCACCCCGAGCGCGCGCAACGCGGTGGCGAGCGCGTAGCCGCCAGAGGCCACGGCGAGGGCGTAAGCCGCGCCCGCCCAGTCGGCAAACTCGCGCTCCAGCAGCGACACCTCGCTTGCCTCGCCCGGCACCTCGCCGTAGCGGTGCAATCGCCCCGAGCGCATCACCGCCAGCGCCGCCGCCTCGGCCTCGGGCGGCAACGGATCGGTCTGGGTGAAATTCCCGGTGAAGCTCTCTTGCGTCATGGCGTGAGACTGCGGGCGGGCGCGGGCGGCGTCAACCGATCAGGCGGCGGGTGAGCGCCGCGAGATCGTCGTAATGGTCAAGCAGGCCCTCGGGTGCCAGCGCCTCGACGCCGCGCCCCGTTGGCCCGAAGGTGACCAGCGCCGAGGGCACTCCGGCGGCGCGGGCGGTTTCGCGGTCGGTCTCGGTGTCGCCGAGCAGGTAGGACTGCGCGAGAATGCCGCCAGCGCGCGTCACCGCCGCGCGGTAGGGCGCGGCATCGGGCTTTCGGGTGGGCAAGGTATCGGCCCCGATCAGCGCGCCGAAAAGATCGCGCACCCCGAGCCGGGTGAGCAGGGTCTCGGCCAGCCCCTCGGGCTTGTTGGTGCAGACCCCGAGCGCGTAGCCCGCCTGCCTGAGTACCTCCAGCGCCTCCAGGGCACCGGGATAAACCTGGGTGTGCACGTCGATATGCGCGCCGTAATGGTCGAGGAACCGCGGAAAGGCACGCTCCACCTCCGCCTCGTCGCCCTGCCCGGCCCGGGAAAAGCCGAGCCGCAGCATCGCCCGCCCGCCGCGAAAGGCGGTGGCCGCGTCGGTGGCGGGATCGAGCAGATCACCGAGGCCGAGATCGCAAAAACAGACGTTGGCCGCGGCGATGAGATCGCCCGAGGTATCGGCCAGCGTGCCGTCGAGGTCGAAGATCACCGTGCGCATGCGCCTTCCCGCTTATCCCGATGGGTCCGCGCCTTTTCCTTGCAGCGCGGTGCCGCTGGGTTAAAACGGGCGCGACCATTTGAAAAGAGCAGATCATGCCGACAAGCCTCATTATTCTCGCTGCCGGACAGGGCACAAGGATGCAATCCGACCTGCCCAAGGTGCTCCACGAGCTTGGCAGCGCGCCGCTGTTTGCCCATGCGCTCGCCTCCGGCCGGGCGCTGGAGCCCGAGCGCGTGGTGCTGGTGGCGGGGCACGGGTTTGACGATGTGCAACGCGCGGCCCTCGCCATCGACAACGAGATCGCGGTGGTCGAGCAGGCCGATCAGAAGGGCACCGCCCACGCCGTGGCGCAGGCAAAGGCTGCGCTCGAAGGTTTCGACGGCGATGCCATGGTGCTCTACGGCGACACCCCCTTCATACGGCCCGAGACGCTCGACGCGATGCTGGCGGCGCGCGCCGCCGGGGCCGACGTGGTGGTGCTGGGATTCGAGGCCGCCG
Source organism: Maritimibacter sp. HL-12 (assembly GCF_900177545.1). Classification (GTDB taxonomy): domain Bacteria; phylum Pseudomonadota; class Alphaproteobacteria; order Rhodobacterales; family Rhodobacteraceae; genus Sinisalibacter. Next base: position 397,458 of record NZ_FXBQ01000001.1, read on the forward strand.
ATCCGGGGCGCTACGGCCGCCTCGTTGTGGAAGGCGGCGCGCTTCTCCGGATCGTCGAGTTCAAGGACGCCACCGAGGCCGAGCGCGCGATCAGCCTGTGCAACTCCGGCGTCGTTGCCGCCGATGCCTCTACGCTGTTTTCGCTGATCGAAGAGGTCGGCAACGCGAACGCCTCGGGCGAGTATTACCTTACCGATATCGTTGAAATCGCGCGGGCGCGGGGCCTGTCGGCGGCAACGGTGAGCTGCGATGAGGCGGAAACGCTGGGGATCAACACCCGCGCCGAACTGGCCCGCGCGGAGGCCTTGTTCCAGGCCCACAAGCGCGCCGAGGCGCTGGAGAACGGTGTCACGCTGGTGGCCCCCGAAACGGTGTATTTCGCGCAGGACACATGGGTCGGCCGTGACGCGGTGATCGAGCCGAACGTGGTCTTCGGCCCCGGCGTGACGGTTGAGACCGGCGCGCGCATCCGCGCTTTCAGCCACCTCGAGGGCTGCCACGTGAGCCGGGACGCGCAAGTTGGCCCCTTCGCCCGGCTGCGCCCCGGCGCGGAACTCGCCGAGGGCGCGAAGGTGGGCAATTTCGTCGAGATCAAGAACGCCGAGATCGCCGAGGGCGCCAAGGTCAACCACCTCACCTATATCGGCGATGCCTTCGTCGGCGCAGGTGCCAATATCGGCGCAGGCACGATCACCTGCAACTACGACGGTGTGTTCAAGCATCACACCCACATCGGCGCGCGCGCCTTCATCGGCTCCGATACGATGCTGGTGGCGCCGGTGCAGATTGGCGACGACGCGATGACGGCGACCGGCTCGGTGGTGACCCGAGACGTGCCCGACGGGGCCATGGCGATCGGCCGTGCACGGTTGGAGATCAAGGAAGGCCTGTGGCGTCGTATGTATGAAAAGATGAAGGCTGCAAAGAAATCCGGGAAAAACCGGGCCTGAAATGTTCGATTTCTGAAACTTGTATCACGGATCGAACCTGCTGGAAGGACCAAGGGACATGTGCGGAATAGTCGGAATTCTCGGAACCCATGAAGTCGCCCCGACAATCGTCGAGGGGCTGAAGCGGCTCGAATACCGTGGCTATGACAGCGCCGGGATCGCCACCGTCAACGCGGCTGGCGAACTGCACCGTCGCCGCGCCATCGGCAAGCTCGTCAACCTCTCCGACCGGCTGGTGCATGAGCCCCTGGCAGGCTTCTCGGGCATCGGGCACACCCGCTGGGCCACCCATGGTGCCCCGAACGAGGCCAATGCCCATCCCCACCGCGCCGGCGGCGTGGCCGTGGTGCACAACGGGATCATCGAGAATTTCAACGCTCTGCGCGACGAAATGGCGGCGCGCGGCATGGCGCACGAAACCGATACCGATACCGAAACCGTCGCCATGCTGGCGCAATCCTACATCGCGGACGGCCTCGGCCCGGTCGAGGCGGTGCGCGCCACGCTGGCCCGGCTGGAGGGGGCCTTCGCACTCCTGTTCCTGTTCGAAGGCGAGGGCGACCTGATGATCGCCGCGCGCAAGGGCAGCCCGCTCGCCATCGGCCACGGCGAGGGCGAGATGTTCGTCGGCTCCGACGCCATCGCACTGGCCCCGATGACCGACCGGATCACCTATCTCGAAGAGGGCGACTGGGCGGTGATCACGCGCGCAGGGGCCACGATCTACAACGCCGCGGGCGAACTGGCCAACCGCGCCGAGCGCCGCATCCTGATGGATGCCGCGCGGATCGAGAAAGGCGGCCACAGGCACTTCATGATGAAGGAGATTGCCGAGCAACCCACCGTGGTCGGCAAGGTGCTCGACGCCTATCTGTCGCCCGAGGGCGACGCCGTGGCGCTCGATCTCGACGGCATCGACTTCGCCAAGGTCGAACGGCTCTCCATCGTCGCCTGCGGAACCGCCTATTATGCCGGGCTGGTGGCGAAATACTGGTTCGAACGCTACGCCCGCATGCCCGTCGATATCGACGTCGCGAGTGAGTTCCGCTACCGCGAACCGCCATTCCCGGCCGGCACGCTCGGGGTTTTCGTCAGCCAGTCGGGCGAGACCGCCGACACGCTTGCCGCCCTGCGCTTCGCCACCGGCGAGGGGATCCGCACGCTCGCGCTGGTCAACGTGCCTGAAAGCTCGATCGCCCGCGAGGCCGACGTGGCGGTGCAGATCCACGCCGGACCCGAGATCGCCGTGGCCTCGACCAAGGCCTTCACCTGCCAGCTCACCACCTTCGCGGTGCTGGTGGTCAAGGCCGCCGAAGCACGCGGCACGCTCGATGCGAACGAGGTCGCCGAGATGCTTGCCGCGTTGCGCAAACTGCCGGGCCTGCTCAGCCACGCGCTGGCCATCGACGATGCGATCCGCACCGCCGCCGAGGCGATCGCCGAAACCCATGACGTGCTCTTCCTCGGCCGCGGCCAGATGTTTCCTCTCGCCCTGGAAGGTGCGCTTAAACTTAAGGAAATCAGTTACCTGCATGCCGAAGGTTATCCTTCGGGCGAACTCAAGCATGGCCCCATCGCGCTTGTCGACAAGGCCACGCCGGTGGTTGTTCTCGCCCCCCATGACGCGTTGTTCGAAAAGACCGTGTCGAACATGCAGGAGGTCATGGCGCGCGGCGGACGGGTCTTGTTGATCTCCGACGCCCGCGCAATCGCCCAGGCCGGCGACGGAGTCTGGCAGGCGATCACCATGCCCGATGCGCCGGAATTCATCCAGCCCGTGCTCTACGCGGTGCCGGCGCAACTGCTCGCCTACCACGGCGCGGTCGCGAAGGGCACCGACGTCGACCAGCCGCGCAACCTCGCCAAGTCGGTCACCGTCGAATGACCCCCGAAGCCGCGCTGGCAGCCCTCGAAGCGCTGGCCGACCCCGGCCGCGCAGAAGGTGCGGCGGCCTATCACAAGGCCCCGCGCCGCTATCTCGGGGTGCCCAACCCGGCGATCAACGATCTCACCACCGAATGGCGGCGCGCGCTCGATGTGCCCGCCCGGGTAGCGCTGGCCGGGGCGCTGTGGCAAACCGATATCCACGAGGCGCGGATCGCGGCGGCCAAGCTGCTCACCCAGGCGCGGCTGCGTCCCGACGAAGCCGCCTGGGCGTTGATCGCCTCGTGGGTGCCAGATTTCGATGCTTGGGCGATCGCCGATCACGCCTGTATTGCCGGGCAGAAACGGCTGGTGGCCGATCCCGCCCGGATCGACGAGGTGGCGGCATGGACGCAGTCCGACCACATGTGGACCCGTCGCGCCGCGCTTGTCATCACCCTGCCCTGGACCCGGCAGAACCATCCCAAACCCGCCGAACTGGCGATCCGTGACCGGGTGCTGGGCTGGGCCGCCGCGTATGTAGACGATCCTGCGTGGTTCATCCAGAAAGCGGTGGCCTGGTGGCTGCGCGATCTCTCCCGGCATGATCCGGAGCGCACCCGCGCCTTCCTGGCCGAGCACGGCGCGAGGATGAAGCCCTTCGCGCGCAAGGAAGCGGCGAAACACCTCGCCGCCACGTAACACGCAGGACCGCGCCGCCGGGCGATGTTGACTTGCCGCCGCCGCCGTTGAACCGTGACCCGGGAGGAGGAAAACCTTGATGAGCTTGGCGCGATCGACACCGGGTTGGGCCGCGATGCTCTTGGCCGTCGCGTGCCTTGCCGGGTTCGCGACCGGTGCCCCTGCGCAAGGCGAAGGCCCTCTGGCAGAGGCCCGCGCTGCCGAGGCCCGGCTTGATTTTGCCGCTGCCTACGCCCTGCTTGAAACCGCGATGTCTGCCGCGCCCGGCAGCGCGGCCCCCTACCTTGCGCGCGCCGGGCTGCACCGCAAGCTCGCCCGGCCCGCGCTAGCCCTCGCCGATCTCGACCGCGCCCGCACCCTTGCCCCCGACGATCCCTCGCCGCTCGTGGAGATCGGTGAAATCTGGCTCGAAAACAACGCGCTGCGCCAATCCATCGGGGCCTTCGACGCGGCGCTGGAACGCGCCCCCGAGCACCTGCCGGCGCTGGCGGGGCGCGCGCGCGCCCATGCCAAGGCCGGCCTCACCGGCAACGCCCTCGCGGATTTCGATCGCGCGCTGAGCCTCGCCCCCGACGACACCACGCTCATAGACGCCCGCAGCGCGCTGATCGAGGCCCGGGCCGCCCAACGGGTCACCGCGATTTCCTATGATCCCTCGGCGCTGATGGAGCCGGAGTTTCGCATCGACGAAGGCAGGCCCGAAGCCGCCGACCGGCTCGTGATCGTCGAAGCGGGCAACGAGCTTGCCACCGACGCGGACGGCGTCGACCCGGCCGCGTTGGCCCAGGCCGTTGCTGCCGGCGCGCTGCATCTCACCCGGCTCTTCACCTACACCGGGCAGGACAGCGCGATCTGGGCCAATCTCGCGCTGATCTGCGGCGGACCCGAGGCCCAGGCCGCGATGCGCGCGGCTTTGACCGCCGAGGAAGGCCGTGCGGCGCTCGCCAGCATCGACGCGGGCGGCGATCTCGCCCCGCTCAAGGCCCTGGTGCGCGCGGCCTATGCCCGCTCGGGGGTCGATGTCGACCGGGTTGAAACCTGCGCCTTCAACCGCGGGCAAGCCTTGCGCTACCTTGCCGAATGGACCGGGAAGCAAGAAGGCCAGGCCTGGAAAGGCGTGAACTTCTACGATTTCTGGCCGGTCTATATCTGGAACGACACAGTTATTACGCGCGCTGAGGCGAATGCCCGCCTTGCGGGCCTGTTGCCCGCCGAGCCCGGAGCGCCAGAGGAACCGCGGGCCGCAGGCGCGCAAGGCGCAATCGACGACACCGGCGACGGCGCGACAGGCGCCGCACCGGAGGCCGAAATGCCGCTGGCGCAAGATTCGCAGGCGGATGGCTCCAGCCTTGCCGACGCACCAGACATGGGCGCGCCGCCCGCCTCCGGCACCGCGTCCGAGGCACAGGTGCCTGCCCCTGAAGACCCCGCACCCGATCCGACCTTGCCGCCCGAAACCACCGCGCACCTGCCGGCCCCGGTTACGGCCGAGGGCCGCGTGCCGGTGGAGCTTCGCGGGATCTATGCCCCCGGTCTGGTCGACTGCCTTGCCTACGGCGCACGGCGTGACGCCGCCACCACGCTCGACGAGATCCTGCCTGCCCTGAACCCGCTCGACGGCCCGCCGATCGGGACCGTGCTGCTCGCCAGCCAACGCCTTCACCTCTTCAACGCGACCGGCACCGAATGCGGGCTCGCGGCCTTGCCCGAAACCGGCTCCAACGCGGCATGGCGCGGCGACTTCGCCTGTGTCAACGCGCTCGCGGCCGGTGTCGTCACACCGCTGGAGCTTGTCCGCATTGAAAGCGACGGTCCGGCCCCGCAACTCGAAGCCCGGCTGGGCACGGCCGAACCGGTAACCTTGGTCCAGTGCCGTCCCTTCGGCCTGCTCGGGCGCGACGCCGCACCGATCTGGGACTTCGACGAGCCCGGCTGCCGGTCACGCGCGCCGGTCGGCGGCGCGGCGTTCGAGTTCCGCGCGACCGCGGGCGGTCAACTCGCGCTCCACATCACGCCCGATGGCGCGCTGACAGAGGCCACCGCGCCCCGGCTCAGACTAGACGGCCTGGCCTGGGACACCGGCACCCCAACCCGGGAGGCGGGCGCTTGGCGCTTCGATTTGGGGGCGTTTTCCGCGGCAAGCGAACGCCTCGAACTCGGACTGTTTCTCGACCTGATCGGGCCGGGCGGCGGCGTTGATCTGCGCCTGCCGCTCCTCGGCAGCAGTGCCGCCATGGCTCGACTTGCCGCTTGCGCCGCGAGCCAGGCGGGTGACGACAACGGATGACCCCCGCGCGGCAGTGTCTCGGCCGTCAGCCAGGCCCGGAGCGCTCACGCTGCGGCGCCGTTTGCGCGACCGGCGGCGCTTCGGGCGCATCCCGGTGCGCTTCGAGAGTCGCGTCGAAGAAGGTGCATTGCGCCCGCCCGCGCGATTTGGATGCATAGAGCGCCGCGTCGGCATCGCGCATCATCCGCGCGGCCTCGGGCAGGGCATATTGCGACGAGCGCACAAGCCCGATCGAGGCAGAAATCTGCGCATGCTGCGTGCCGAAGGGCACCGGCTCCTCAAGTTTCCCGATCATCCGCTCGGCGATGCACAACATCTGCGCTTCGTCGGTTATCCCCTTGAAAACGATGACGAACTCATCCCCGCCAACGCGCACGACCTCATCCTCGGCCCGGGATTCCTCGCGCAGGATCCGGGCCACCTCGGTGAGCACGAGATCGCCCGCAGCGTGACCGAGCGTATCGTTGACCTGTTTGAAGAAGTCGAGATCGAGGTGCATGAGGGTGAACGGGGTCTGCCGCGCGATCAGGCGTTCGAGCACGTGATCGAGCGCGCGCCGGTTGCTCAGCCCGGTGAGCGTATCGCTGCGCGCTTCGGCCTCGGCCATGGTCTTGGCGCCGTGCAATCGCTCGTTGAGCTTGCGGCTCTCGGCCATCGCGGCCGACTTGGCCTCGACCAGGTAGAGCATTTCCAGCGTCAGATCTGTGGCGGCGAAATCGGACCCGGCAAGGCCAAACCGCGCCACCGCGTCGATCACGGCGATGCCGAAGGAAAGGTTGACGAGCACGCCCTGCCCCGCCTGCAACCGCACCGCCGTGCCGATCAACGGCGTGCGCGCCGGATCGCGCAGGCGCAGGTGCAGTTTTTTTCCGGCCCGCTCGGTGATCGCGTCGAGGCTCTCGACCCGACGTGGGCGGCGGGCTTCGAACAGGTCGAAGAAGGCCGCACCGACAACCGGTGCCGCCGGATGGATCTTGTGCACGACCGGCCCGGCATGGGTGACGATGCCGCCCCGGTCGGTGACGACATGCATCGGCATCAGGATATCGAAGGCATTGGCATCGAGGCATACGTGCGTTTCGCTCTGCATCTTGCCCTCCGCCGCCGCGCCTAGCCCGCGCGCTGCGCCAGCGCGAAGCCACGACCTTCGGTAAAATCTGCCTCCAGAAGACGGATCGCGAGCCGGGCATCGCCCATACCGGCACCGCCCTGCGTGAGTCGCCTCTCCTGCTCGATCACAACGAGCGCACCGTAATCATCGGCCATCGCCTGCAAAAGCCCGGTCAGGACCGGCGCAAACTCCGGCGGCGCATCATCGCACCGAAGCAGGTAGTCGCCCGGGCCACGCTCTTCCAGCACGATGTCAGGCAGCAGCAGGTCGGGCACGGCAAGCCGCACCCGCCCGCTCAGATCTTCCAGCGAGGCCAGGAAACCCTCATAGTCCACCCCGCCGAACCGCAAGAGCCGGCGCACGCGTTCCGAGGCCGGATGGGTGGCGAGAAAGATGCCGAAGTCTTCCAGCAGGGCCTCGGCGGGCTTGTCGAGGCGAACCGCCGTATCCGCCAGAAGCTGGGCGGCGAGCCCGTCGTCATAGTGAAACATCGGTTCGAAATGCTCGAGTCCGGCATCGAGGCGCTCGACAAGCCCTGCCCAATGCCCCTCTCCGTAGGTGTTGCGCACGAAGCTTTCGAACGCGCAGATGATCAAGCCGTGCATGGGTTGCCGTCCTTTCCGTGCGCGACCTTGGCCCGGAGACGTTAACGAAGACCGAAGCCGCTTTCGCGTTTTCGTTCGATTTTTTTCTATCCCCGGCGCTTCAGCCGGCGTCGAGCCAGCCCGGCAGGTGGCCGATATCGGGCAGCACCACGTCGGCCAGCGGGGCCAGGTCTGCCGCGCCCGCGGGGCCGCTGAGCACCGCCACAACCTGCATCCCCGCGGCGCGCCCGGCGATGAGGTCGTGGGTGCTGTCGCCCACCATCACCACGCGGGCGGGCACCAGCCCGGCGGCCTCGGCGAAGGCGAGGCACATGCCGGGCGCGGGCTTGCCGCCGTGACCACTGTCGTAGCCCGCGATGAAATCGAACATCTGCTCCACCCCCGCCGCCGCAAGATGCGCGCGCGCCGGGGCTTCGGCGTCGTTGGTCGCCACCCCGAGGCGCAAACCCCGGGCCTTCAGCGCGCCGAGCAAGGCGGTGAGCGGCACCGCCTCGGCCATCGGCGCCCGGGCGGCCTCGGCGTTCAACCGGGCCACCACGTCGGAGACCGGCAAGCCGAGCACCGGCACGAGCGCCTGCGCGGTTTGCTCCGGGGTGCCGGCAATCGCCACGGACTCGGGGCGGAACGCCCGCGCGGCGAGGTCGAATCCCACCGCATCGGCGAGCGCGGCCCGCAGCGCCATGTCGCCCCCGCCCCAATGGCCGATCAGGGCCTCGACCCAGGCCACCCAGGTTGCGTTGAAATCGAACAGGGTGCCGTCCTTGTCGAACAGCACGCCATCGGCACGGCGCTCAGGTCCAGTGGACATCGCCACCCCCGGGAAGTGCCGCGCGTGCCGTCATCGGCGCGTGGTAGTCGAGCCCGGCGCTGTCGCAGAACGCCGTGACCCAGGCGTCGTCCATGGTGATGAAATCGAGCAGTGCGCCGAGGAAGGCCGGATCGCGCGCGCCATCGCGCAAGTCGACCTCGCTGGCACCGGAAGCGCCCAGAAACACCGGCAAAAGCTCTTCGTTGGCGGCAATCCAGGCCAATGCGCGCAGGGCGATTGTTTCGGCGAAATCCGGCGTCATTGGTATGGGGCTCGCTGTTGGAAACTCTTTGTTAACGATTCTGAGGCATCTCTTACCAAACAACCCGCAATTGGACACGCCCGGATCGCAGAACATGGCAGGTCGCATTCTCATAGCCGATTCGACAGCGACCAACAGGATCGTCCTGAAGGTCAAGCTCGCCGCGGCGCGTTACCAGACGGTGCAAGCGGTCAGCGGCTCCGAGGCGCTGGCGATCGCCAGGGCCACCCGGCCCGACCTCGTGATCATCGATGCCCACCTCGCGGAATGCGGCGGTGCCTGCCTCTGCGCGCGGCTCAAGGCCGATCCCGAGACCCGCGCGATCCCGGTTCTGGTGATCGACGGTGCCCCGAGCCAGAAGGCGCGCCTCGCGGCCCTGCGCGCGGGTGCCGACGACTACCTCGCCAAGCCGCTCGACGAACCGAGCCTGCTGGCCCTCGTGCGCGCGTTGATGCGCACCCGCGCAACCCACGACGAGCTTGCCCGGAGGCAGAACACCGCCGAGGCGCTCGGTTTTGCCGAGCCGGTCGCCACCTTCACCCGTCAGGCGCAGGTCACCCTGATCGCGCCGGCCGCCGAAACCGCGCTTGGCTGGCGTCGCGCGCTCGGTGCGCGTCACCCGGCGCAGTTTGCCACCTCGACCCGTACCCAGGCCCTCGACGCGATCGGCGCAAGCGATGCCTCCGACGCCTTTGTCATCGCCGCCGATCTCGCGCGGCACGGCGACGGGATCGGCCTTGTCAGCGAATTGCGCTCGCGCGGTGCCACCCGTCATGCCGTGATCATCATCCTGGACGAGGCCAACGCCCCCGGCACCGTGGCCATGGCGCTCGACATCGGCGCCAGCGCGGTCGTTTCCGGATCGTTCGACGCCGAGGAGATCGCGATTCGCCTTGAAACCCTGCTGGCCCGCAAAAACGAGGCCGACATGCTGCGCAACCGCCTCGATGAACGCCTCGGCCTCGCCCTGCGAGACCCGCTCACCGGGCTCTACAATCGCCGCTATGGCAATGCCTACCTTGACCGGATGATCACGGGAGCGGCCAAGACCGGCCAGCCTTTCGCACTGATGCTGCTCGATCTCGACCGGTTCAAGACGGTCAACGACAGCTTTGGCCACGTCGTCGGCGACGAGGTTCTGATCGAGGCCGGCAAACGGCTGGGCGAAAACCTGCGCGAAATCGACCTGCTGGCGCGGTACGGCGGCGAGGAATTCGTCATCGCCCTGCCCGAAACCGGGCTCGAAGGTGCCCAGATCGCCGCCGAACGGTTGCGCCGGGTGATCGGCGAAACCCCGATCTGCCTCGCGACGCAGGGCGTCGAGGTGCCCGTCACCGTGTCGATCGGTGTCGCGGTCTACGCAGGCGGCGCACAGGGCGACACCCTGCCCACGCCGCAAAACCTCATCGAACAGGCCGACGCCGCGCTCTATGCCTCCAAGAGCGACGGGCGCAACCTCGTGACCTTCGCCGGCGGGCGCGCCGCCTGAACGCCACCGCCCCGGCGCATGGTTCGTGTCAAACGCGAACAAACCCGGCAACGGACACCGAGATCGCCTCAGCGCTTGCGGTCGCCGCGCGCCATGCGGTCTTCCATCCGCTCGGCGAAGGCAGACCGCTCTGCCGGGCTCATGCCCGCGAGCACGTCGAGCAGGGCCGCGCGCCCGGCCTCCACGCGCGCCGACACCCGCGCCTGCTGCGCCGCCATCACCGTCTCCAGCGCCGCACGCTCGAAGGGCTCCGCCTTCAGCGCGGCGATGATCCGGGCAAACTCGGCTTCCAGCGCGGCCCGGTCGGGCCGGGCGGCCTCGCCCCGCCGCCGCAAGGCCTCGCCGATCTCGCCCCGCGCCTCGTGCGGCAGGGCGGCAAAGAACGGCGCGAACCCGGTCGAATGCAGCGCGGTGCGGTCGAAACCGGGGCCCCCCGGTGCCCGCCCGTCGCGCAGATGAGCCCCGGTGATCGCCCCCAGCACCAGAAGGTTCATGACCAGCGAAACCGCCAGCAGCACCTTCGGCCAGCGCCGGGGTCGCTTCGCCGCGTCCTGGGTCGGGAAATCGTCGCTCATTGTCCGCCCTCCTCGTAGAACGCCGCCAATCCGTCATCGGCGGGCAGGATGTCTTCCAGCGCATAGCTCGCGGCACCGTCGGCCAGGAGCAACCCGCCCGACAAGGTGTCGAGACGCTCGGGCGAGACGAAACCGAACCAGACCCCGGCGAGCGTGGCCGTTACCAGCCCGGCCAGCGTGGTCCAGCCCCCCAGGCCATCGACGAACCGCGCCCAGGGTCCGGGCCGTGCCATCGGCCGCGGTGGCCGGTCACGCGCCGCCTGCAGGTTTTCCGCGTCGGCAAGAATGCGCGCCATCAACCCCGCGGAAGGCTCCGGTGTCTCGGCCCGCGCCGCAGCAAACATCGCGTCGAGCGCGGTGTCATCCAGCTTGTCCGGTTCAGTCTTCGACATATCCCAACTCCTCGCGCCTCTGGCCAAGGCTGGCCGCCAGCGCCCGTTTGCCCCGGGCGATCAGACTCTCGACCGCCTCGACGCTGATTTGCAGAACCTCCGCGATCTCGGGGTTCGTCCGCCCCTCGATATGGCGCAGCACCACCGCCACGCGCTGGCGCTCCGGCAGGGCCGCGAGCGCCTCGTCGAGCGCGCGCGCCCGCGCCGCCTGCATCATTTCCGCCAGAGCCCCCGGGCGCTCGTCTTCCGGCTCCGGGATCGTGTCGAGCCCGACGCCCCGGCGGCGGCGCAGCCGATCGGTGCACAGGTTGGACGTCACCCGGTAGAGCCAGGTGCTGACCTTGGCCTCACCCGGCCGCCACTCCGGCGCGACCCGCCAGAGCCGCAGCATGGCTTCCTGCGTGACATCCTCGGCCTCGTGCCGGTCGCCGCCCAACATGCGCGCGGCAAAGCCCATCACCCGGGGAGCAAGCCGCACCGTGAGCGCCCGCGCGGCAGTGCGGTCGCCGTTGCCGAAGGCAACCAGCAGAGCCTCGTCAGATTGCTCGCTCCGGGCGTCGAATGCCATTTTCATCACGTCTCCGGCCTAGACCTTCCGCATCGACGCGGCAACAGCCAGGCATCCCGGGCGGAGGTGCGTCGCCCGGGCCATATTCGCGGGCCTACCAGCGCGACTTGCGGTCTCCACGCGGGCCATCGCCGCGCTTGCCGAAGCCGCGCTTGCCGCGCCGGTCGCTGATCTCGGCTTTCGCCTCGTCGAATTCGGCAGCGCTGATCGCGTTGTCGTCGTCGGTGTCGAAGCGGTCGATCATCCGCCCAAAGCCCTTTTCGGGCGCAAGCTCTTCGGGCGAGAGCGCGCCGTCACCATCGCTGTCGCGCGCCTCGATCATCCGCCCGGCCATTGCCTCGGCCCGCGCGGCGGGATCGCCCCGCATCCGGTCGGAGCGGCCTTCGAAGCGGGCGACGATCTGCGCCGCGATCTCGGCCGCGTCGAGCTTGCCGTCGCCATCGCCATCGGCATCGGCCAGCCGCGCCGCCGCCCGGGCGGCGAGATCGTCCTCGGTTATGAGGCCGTCGCCGTTTGCATCGAGCGTGGCGAAGTCAACCGCGAATATCCCTCGCGCGCCGTGCTGGTCAGCCATGCCGCGGGCCAAGACCGGCGTGACCGCCAAGCCCACCGCGGCACTTGCGAGAAGGCCCAGCCCGGTAATCCTGAGTGCCTGTTTCATCTGCATATCTCCCGTTTCTGTATCGCTTGCCCGCTGTTCGGGCGACCGGAAATGCCCCCGATCATGCAAGTGATACGCAGCGCCGCGCTGTTTCCGTCGCTGGGCAAAATCTGCGACATCTGGACGCACCGGCGATCTGAGCCATATTACCGGGGCCTTTCAATACCTATGATCATGGGCACGCGAACAGGACATCGAACGAAAGGTTGGCCCTCATCATGGACGCCTCCACCACCCAACATGCCGGGCAGATCGCGCAAGGCGCGCCGCACGCCTTTCACGATCACGGCGACGAGCGCGATCTCGGTCAGGCGTCCTGGCGCGGTTTTCTGCGCCGCTGCCCGGCTTGCGGCACCGGACCGATGATGAAGGGCTATTTACAGGTGCGCGACACCTGCACGGTCTGCGGCGAGGAGATGCATCACCACCGCGCCGACGATGGCCCGGCCTGGCTCACGATCATCCTCGTCGGCCACCTGATGGCACCGATCCTCGGTTGGGCCTTCATCGAGTTCCGCCCCGACCCGATGGTGCTGACCGCCGTTTTCGGCATCGGAACGGTTGCGCTGTCGCTCTGGCTTCTGCCAAGGTTCAAAGGGCTCATGGTCGGTTTCCAATGGGCCAAGCGGATGCACGGTTTCGCCCCCGACGTGCCCGATCCCGCGCGCAAGGGGGCGTGACCGGGAAAGGCTCAGCCGCGTGGATGACAACGACAAGGCAACAATGGTGCGCGATGCCGCCACGGTGGTGTTGATCCGCGACCCCGGCGGCAATGACCCCTGCGTGCTCATCGGCCAGCGCGGCGCGCAAGCGGCCTTCATGCCCAACAAGTTCGTCTTTCCCGGCGGGGCCGTCGATCCGACCGACGCCGAGGTGCCGGTGATCGATGCCGAGGCAGAGCCCGACTACGGGCGGCTTGGGCAGGACAACGATACCGTCAGCCCAACGGCGCTTCTCGCCGCCGCGATCCGCGAATTGTGGGAAGAGACCGGACAGATCCTCGGAGTGCCCGGCGTATGGGCTGGGCCGGTGCCGACCGATTGGCGCGGCTTTGCCGAGACCGGCCACCTGCCCTCCTCGGAAGGGCTTTCGTTCATTTTTCGCGCTGTCACCCCGCTGGGTCGCCCGCGCCGGTTCGATGCACGCTTCTTCCTCGCCGACGCCAGCCGCCTCGCCTCCGATCCCGACGACTTTTCGCGCGCCTGCGAGGAACTGGCCCATCTGCACTGGGTGTCGCTCGCCGACCTGCGGCGCTACGATCTGCCGTTCATCACCCAGGTGGTGCTGGCCGAGATCGCCCACCGCCTGCCCAGCCTCGCCCCGCCCGAGACCGTGCCCTATTTCAAGAACGACGCCGAAGCATTGCATTTCCATCGGCTGGGTGGAAAAGGGCCTTTCGAGGGTTAAGCAGGCTTGCAGAATACGAACCTTTTTAGGGTCGCTTTGTCTGAATTATAGCCGTATGCTTTCACAAATCGAACATCAGCGCCGAAGTGCCGCGAGATCGTACCCGTTCCAGTCCAACACCTCCCGTGCCGCCGCCAGCCGGTCGGGCGCGGCGCGCGCGGCGCGGTCGAGCACGATCGCTATGCGGCCATCGGGGGTGCCCATCACCAGCGTGCGCATGTCGGCATCGGCCCATAGCACCCAGAGCGGCGATGCGAACTGGCTCAGGCGCAAACGCCCCGGCCCCACCATCTCGGCTTGCCCTGCACCGTCGCGGCTGGTGCTGATCGCGAGCGCGCCGCCCGGCCCCGGGTCCACCTGCCACGAGGCCCCCGGCGGGCGACCGATCGCCGCGACCTCGTGCCAGGTGCCGACAAGACCGGCAGGCTCGAAGCCCACGAGCGAAGTCATCCGCGCGGCGTCGGGCGGGGCAGAGCCCTCGCCGCAGGCCGCGAGCGCGAGGGTGGCGGCAAGGATCAGTCGGCGCAAATCGTCACCTCCCGGCCGTCCTCGTCGAGAAAGGCGTAGCAGCCGAAAATCGGCTGGACGGGCGCGCAGGTGCGGCTTTCGGCAAGGCAGGTGCCAACGCAATCGCTGGCCTTCGCGCAGCTCTTGCCTGCGTCGGGGTTGGGCAGGAAGCACAAGGGGTCGGGAAACAGCCCGCCCGGCCCCCAGCGACCGCCCGCGGCAAGGCAGGCGGCCTCGGTTTGCGGTGCCATGCCTCCGGTCTCTGGCGGGGGATTGCCCTCCGCCCCGGCGGTGCAGCCCGACAGCGCGATCAGCGCCGCGCCGAAAAGAAACCTCATGCGCGGCCCTCCGAGACTCGCGCCTAATGCGCGACGCGCTTCAACTGCGCCGGATCGTAGCCCATGCCCTGCATCACCGATATGGCCTTGTCGTATTTCGCCTGCGATAGCTCTGGGGAGCGGGCGAGAATCCAGCCGGTCTTGCCGGAAGGCTCGCCCACCACCGCCACCGAATAGGCCGGATCGACCCAGAGCACCCAGTAATCGCCCTTGGCGAAGGGCAGCCAGGGCACGAAGTTGACGGTGAGCTTGCCGGGGCCGACCACCTTTGCCGTGGCCTCGGCGACTTCCACGGGGCCGGCCGGGCTGCCCTTGCGGCAGGTGTTGCGCACCGAGATCGTGCCGTCGGGGTTGCGACCATATTCAGCCGTCACCCCTTCGCACCCTTTCTCCCAGCGGTTCGGGAAGCGGGCGATCTCGAACCATTTGCCGGCGTAGCGGTCGAGGTCGAGGTTGGTGACCACGCCCATCGGTTTCGATGTATCGCGGTAGCTGTTGGCCTGGGCGGATTGCGCGGTGAAAAGCGCCGCGACGAAGGCGGCGAAGGCGGCGAGTCGCATGGGAGAACTCCTTTGGTTTTCCCTGATACGCCCCCCGCCCCCGGCGCGGATCAGAACGGCATCGGATGCGCCTTGTGCGCCGCCTCGATCTCGCGGCGCACTTCGTCCGACAGGTTCACATGGGCCGCGCCCAGCGCGCGCCCGAGATGGTCGAGCGAGGTCGCCCCGAAGATCACCGAGCCCATGAACGGCTTGTCGGCGGCCCAGCTCAGCGCCATCTGGACCGGATCGAGCCCGTGGCGCGCGGCGATGTCGAGATAGGCTTGCGCCGCCGGCCAGACCCGGGGCGTCACCCGCCCGCCGAGATCCTTGTTGAGGTCAAGCCGCGAGCCGTGTGGCACGGTTGTGCCGCCGTGATACTTGCCGGTGAGGATGCCCGCCCCGAGCGGCGAATAGGCCAGCAACCTGACGTCCTCGTTGGCCGACAGCTCGGCGAGGTCGGTGTCGTAGAGGCGGCACAGCAGGGAATATTCGTTCTGGATCGTCACCATCTCGGGCGCGCCGATCTCGCGCGCCACCTGGAGCCACATCATCGTGCCCCAGGCGCTCTCGTTCGACAGGCCAACATGGCGAACCTTGCCCGCCGTCACCGCATCCTTGAGCGCGGTGAGCACGCCGCGCATGTGGTCGAGATTGGCCTCGCGCGATTGCGTCGAGGGGTCGAACTTCCAGTTCTGGCGGAAGTGGTAGGAGCCGCGCATCGGCCAGTGCAACTGGTAGATGTCGATCACCTCGGTCTGCAGCCGCTTGAGCGAGGCCTCGATCGTGCGCGGGATGATCTCGCCGGAATAGCCCTCGCCGCCGCGCACCGAGCGGCTGTCGCCCGACACCTTGGAGGCAAGCACGATCTCGTCGCGCCGCCCGGACTTCGCAAGCCAGGTGCCGATGATCTCCTCGGTGCGCCCCACCGTCTCGGTCGAGACCGGGTTGACCGGATACATCTCGGCGGTGTCGATGAAGTTGATGCCGTGATCGAGCGCCATGTCGATCTGGGCATGGCCCTCGGCCTCGGTGTTCTGCGTGCCCCAGGTCATCGAGCCGAGGCAAAGCTCGCTCACTTCGAGCGCGCCGCCGGCCAGTTTGTTCTTGCGCATGGTCTCTCCCCGTTCGCGGTTCTCGCGACAGAGATACCCGAGCCACGCCGGGCTGCAACCCCGGACATGCCCCCTTTCGGAACAAAAAGAGAACATGTATCCTGACCCCATGCAGCATGCCCGCCTCGCCCGCCAGCCCCACCGCCCCGATCCCGGCCAGCCCCTGCTCGGGCCGATCCGGCTGGCGCGCGCGCGGGTGCACGAGGCGCATGGCCCGGCGCGCCACCTTTTCGCGGTGCTGCTGGCGCGGGCGATGACCGGATCGGTGTTCTGGATCATGCCCGGCTGGGAGGCAGCGCGGCTGCACGGGCCGGGGCTTGCGGGGCTGGGGCTCGACCCGGGGCGGATCACCTTCGTGCAGGCCGATCACGCCCGCGACCTGTTGTGGACGATCGAAGAGGTGCTGCGCTCGGGCGCGGTGCCGCTGGTGGTGGGCGAATTGCCGGGGCCGCCGGGGCTGACCCCGATGCGGCGGATGCATCTTGCGGCGGAAGCGGGCTCAGGCAAGGGCACGCCCCCCCTTGGCCTCGTGCTCACCCCCGAAGGCGGCAGCGCAGGCGCGGAGAGCCGCTGGCACATGGCGCCCGATCACGGGCAGGGCCGCACCGCCTGGGCACTCACCCGCGAACGCGCCCGCAGCGAGGTGCCGAAAAGCTGGAAGATACGGCGCGACGGCGAGGGTTTCGCCCTCGCGCCATGAGGCCCCGCCGCCACGCCGGTTTCAGCTCGTTTCCGGCACGCTCTGGATAAAGCCCGTGGGGCATTCCTCGGTGCACAGCCCGCAACCCTTGCAATAATCGTAATCGAAAACGTAGTGCGAGCCATCCGAAGCCATTTCAACCGTCTTGATCACGGCGTTGTCGGGGCACATCGTCCAGCAATTGTCGCAAGCCAGGCAGTTGCCGCAGGAGAGGCAACGCTGCGCCTCCGCCAGCGCTTCCGCCCGGCTGATGCCGCCCTCGATCTCGGCGTCGAACGTGCGCTCGGGCACCGGGAGCTTGGCGACGGGAACCCGCGCCGACCCGGCGTAATAGGCGGTGTTCAGACCGTCGAAACCCATCTCCGGGCGGGCATCCGTCACCGGGTCCGCTTCGCCCGCCAGCTCCGCCGCGACGGCCTCCGCCGCGATCCGCCCATCGCCGATCGCCGCCGCCACCGTGCCGCGGCTGCCGCGTGCATCGCCGATGGCGAAGACCCGCTCGCCGATCCGGCCATGGGGATTGTCCGGCCAGAAATAGGCACCGTCGAGCAACCCCTCGAAGGCCTCGGGCGAAACCTGTTCGCCGACGCAAGGCACCACCATGTCGACCGAGATCACCCGCTCGGTGCCCTCGAACTCGACCCGGCGCTTGCGCCCGTCCTTGCCCTTCTCCTTCTTCAGCGCCACGATCTCGACCCCGGTCACCCGGCTGCCCTTCATGATCAGCCGGCTCACGGTGGCGTGGTCGATGATCTCGATCCCTTCCTCCAGCGCCTCTTCCAGCTCGCGCGGCACCACGTTGATCAGGTCGTCGGGCGCGGTGTTCGGCCCGGGCAGGCCGGACGCGGTGATCAGCGTCACCGATTTCGCCCCGGCGCGTTTCATGATCCGGCAGATGTCCATCGCGGTGTTGCCGCCGCCATGCACGATCACGTCGCCTTTCGCCGCCTCCGGCAGCGCGCCGTGGTCCATGAAGTCGCGCAGGAGCGCGAGCCCTTCGTGCAGATCGGCGGGCACCGCCCCCTTCACGCTCCAGTGTTTGGGCATCTCGCATCCCGGCGAAAGCAGAACCGCGGAAAAGCGCTCGCGCAGATCGTCAACGCTGATGTCGCGGCCCAGCCGTTGGCGCAGGTTGAGGGTGATCCCCGGCAGATCGAGCAGCCGGTTCAACTCGGCATCGAGCGCGGCGCGCGGCAGCCGGGTGGGTGGAATCGCGGAGCGCAGCAATCCGCCCGCCTCGGGCAGCGCCTCGAAGATCTCGGCACGCATCCCCAGCCGAACGCAGTGATAGGCGGCCGAAAGCCCCCCCGGCCCGGCACCGACGATCGCCACCACCGGCGCATTGTCGGCGGGTGCCGCAACGGGATAATCCCAGCCTTGCGCCACCGCCTCGTCACCGAGCCAGCGCTCGACGTTGTGGATCGCGAGTGCGCCGTCGAGCTGCACCCGGTTGCAGGCGCTCTCGCAGGGATGCGGGCAGACCCGCCCGGTCACACCCGGCAGCGGGTTGGCCGCCACGAGGCTGCGCCACGCGTCTTCCGCGTGGCCCAGTTGCAACTCGGCAAACCAGGCTTGCTGGTCCTCCCCCGCCGGGCAGGCGGCGTGGCAGGGTGCCTTGGCGTGGATGTGAACGGGCCGCTGCGTCGAGCGCCAGTTGCCGGTCTTGAAGTCGAGCGAGGTTCCGGCCTCGGCCCATGTGCCGCGTGTGATCTGGGTCATCTCAGCGCCCCTCCATGAGCGGGCCGCCGCGGCGCACGTGGCTCATCCCGGTCGAGTCCACCGGGTCCAGCCCGTCGCCGCGCAGCCCGTAGATATCCATGTTGTGATCCGCGAGCGCCTGAAGGTGGTCGAGTTCCTCCTGCGCGCGGTAGTCCTTCTCGTTGAACAGGTGCGCGAAACGGCCCTGAAGTTCGAGGTAATCGCGCACCGGGCGCGGTTCGCGGATCGGCATGATGTTGGTGAGCGCGCCGCGCTCAAGTTCCACCAGCGGGAACAACCCGCATTGCACCGCACGGCGCGCCACCTCGATGGTGAGCGCGCTGTCGTGGCGCCAGCCGAGCGGACAGGGCGAGTGGATCACGAGGAAGGTCGGTCCCTCCACCCCCATCGCGTAGCGGACCTTGCGTTGCAGATCCTGCGGATAGGCGACGCTCGCGCTCGCCGCATAGGGGATGTGATGCGCGGCGATGATCGAAAGAAGGTCTTTCTTCAGATGCCGCTTGCCCATGCGCTCCTTGCCGGCCGGGCTCGTGGTGGTGGTGGCCGCGTGCGGCGTCGACGACGAGCGCTGGATGCCGGTGTTCATGTAGGCTTCGTTGTCATAGGTGACGTAGAGCACGTTGTGGTGGCGCTCAAGCATCCCCGAGAGCGACTGGAATCCGATATCGTAGGTCGCCCCGTCGCCGCCGAAGCTGAGGATCTTGGTGTTTTTCCCCTTGGCCTTCATCGCCGCTTCCATGCCGCTGGCCACGGCTGCCGAGTTCTCGAACAGCGAGTGGATCCACGGCACGCGCCAGGCCGATTGCGGCCACGGCGTGGTGAAGACCTCGAGGCAGCCGGTGGCGTTGGCCACCATCACGTCGGGCCCCGCGCTTTCCATCACCAGTCGGGCGGCGAGCGCTTCGCCGCAGCCCTGGCAGGCACGGTGGCCCGATTCCAGCCCGCGAAAGCGCGGCTGTGCCTCGCGCAGCGTATCGGGTTTTTCCGCCTTCGGCTCGCTCGGCGACGCCGGCGGTCGGCCGTGCTTCATCCTGAGCTCGTTGAGGCGCTTCGATGTGTCGGTTTTGGCCATCACCTGTCCTCCGGGGGCAGTTTTTCGAGATCGGCGTCGAACACCGCGAAACGCGGTGCGTCCTTTGCCTCGATCGTGGTGAGCAGATCGCGATACATGGTTTCGGGAATGTCGCGCCCGCCGAGGCCGAGGGCGTAGTTGAAAACCTTCGGGGCCTTGTCGAGCGTCGAGAGCACGGCGGACACCTCGGTGCCGAGCACGCCGCCCATCCCCGGGCTGATCGCGCGATCGATCACGATCACCTTGTCGAGCCCCTTGACCGCCGCCCGCAGGGCCTTGGCCGGGAACGGGCGGTAGCTGCGCAGCTTGACGATGCGCGCCTCGCCGACCTCGCCGCCGTAGTGTTCACGCCCCGCCATCATCGTGCCGACGACCGAGCCCATGGCGATGATGCCGACCTTGGCCTTTTTCGGCCCGTCCACGGTGAGCAGCCCGCCCGAGGCGCGGCCGATGACCTCGGCGAAGGCTTCGTCGATCTCCTCGATCTTGGCCAGCGCCTTGCCCATCGCCGCGTGGTGGCTGTGGCGCACCTCGGGGAAGTAGTTCGGATCGACCAGAGTGCCCATCGAGCGCGGATTGGCGGTGTCGAGCGCGCCCGCGAACTCGAACGGCGGCAGGAAGGCATCGACCTCGTCCTGGCTCGGGATGTCGATCACCTCCATCGTATGGGTGAGCACGAAACCATCCATGCAGACCGCCACCGGCAGATCGGTTTCCTGCGCGATGCGGAAAGCCTGGATCGTGGTGTCGACCGCCTCCTGGTTCGAGATGCAATGGAGCTGGATCCAGCCCGCGTCGCGCACCGCCATGCTGTCGGACTGGTCGTTCCAGATCGACAACGGCCCGCCCACGGCACGGTTTGCGATGGTCATCACCAGCGGCACCCGCAAACCGGCGATGTTGAACATCACCTCGCTCATCAAGAGGATGCCCTGGCTCGCGGAGGCGGTATAGGCCCGCGCCCCGGCGGCGGCCGCACCGAGCACCACCGAAGCGGCCGAGAACTCGCTCTCGACACTGACGAACTCGGTGTGCATGTCGCCGTCGGCCACCAGCTTGGAGATGTTCTCCACGATATGGGTCTGCGGCGTGATCGGGTAGGCCGCGACCACGTCGGGCTTGGTCAGCGCCACCGCGCGCGCGATGGCAAGCGATCCTTCAAGGGCTTCACGCATCGGCTGTCTCCTTCCATGCCCCGGCCTCGACGGCGCCCGCCGCCTCGGCGATGAGGGCGAGGTTTTTCTCCAGCATCGCGCCGTGGAACCGGCCCTTGAGCGCGGCGGCCAAAGCCGCCTGCGGCACGTGTTCGGTCAGCGCGAGGAAAGCGGCGAGCAGGGCCGTGTTCGGGATCGGCTTGCCGATCACCTTCACCGCGAGATCGGTCGCCGGGAAAGCCACCACGCGGGTGTCGAACTTGGCGGCGATCTCGGCCGAGGCCTTGCGGCTGTTGACCAGCATCGCCCCGCCCGGCTTGAGCCCGTTGGTGAGCGTCGGGTCGAGCAGCAGGGTTTCGTCCTGGACGATGAGAAAATCGGGGTTGCGCACCTGGCTTCTGAGCGTGATCGGCTTCTCGTCGATCCGCACGAAGGCCATCACCGGCGCGCCGCGCCGTTCCGCGCCGAACGCCGGGAAGGCCTGGCAGGTGAACCCCGCCTCGAAGGCGGCAGCGGCGAGGAGGTAAGCGGCAGCGACGCTGCCCTGCCCCCCGCGCCCGTGGATGCGATACTCGATCATTGTCTGTCTCTCCGGCTTCTTTCGCTCCACGTGGGAACGCGCCCGCCGCGCCTGGTGACTCGCCGGGTTCGCGGGCATTTACCGACCCAAGAACCGGCCAAACCATGATCTGGAACAAGGAATTTCCCGTTGCGGGGGTTTTTTCGGTGCGTTTGCGCTCGGCTCGCAACGATGCACCCCCGGCCGCGGATCACCGGCAACAATCTTGCAAGGCCGAAGAAACGCGCGCGTTCAGAAAGTATCAATCCCTCTGCGGCATACCACGGGGGAACCTTGTGCTTTCCCGGGAGGCTGCACCCTTGTTTCGCTTTCGCTCATCCACGCCCCGGCCCGTTGCCGATGACAGCGCGCTCGCCGGGGCGGTCAACGCCGGCATGGCGGTGGCCTGGTTTGCCCCCGATGGCCGCGTGTTCGAAGCCAACGAGAGGTTCTGCGCGCTGCTCGGGCTCGGCGCGGGCGAGATGGCCGGGATGTCGCACGCCGATCTCCTTGCGGGCGACAAGGGCGATGACGATCCCGCTTGGTGGCAGCAGCTCACCGCGGGCAAAGCCGTGCGGCAGACCGGCGCGCACCGCTGCCGGAATGGGCAGCAGGTCTGGCTCGAAACGGCCTATCTTCCGCTGCCCGGCCCTGATGGCACGGTCGACCGGATTGCCGCGATCGCCACCGATGTTACCGAGGCGATGCGCCAGGCCGCCTCGGGCCGGGACTGGATCGCCGCCGCCAACCGCGCCCAGGCCGTGATCGAATTCGCGCCCGATGGCACCATTCTCACGGCCAACGAAAACTATCTTGCAACCACCGGCTACGGCCTCGACGAGATCAGGGGCCAGCACCATCGCCTCCTCGTCGATCCCGCCGAGGCGTCAAACCGCGCTTACGGCGAATTCTGGGCCGATCTCACCAAAGGCGAGGCGCAAACCGGCGTGGTGCGCCGGCTTGCCAAGGGCGGGCGCGAGATCTGGCTGCAAGCCTGCTACAACCCGCTGCGCGACGCGGAGGGCCGGGTCACCCGGATCGTCCAGCTGGCGTCCGATATCACCGCCGCAAAACGGCAAGCCCTCGATGCCGCGGCCCAGCTCGCCGCGCTCGACCGCTCGCAGGCGGTGATCGCCTTCAGCCCCGACGGCACGATCCTCGAGGTCAACGACAATTTCCTCGCCGCCCTGGGCTACGACAGGGCCGAGATCCTGGGTCGGCACCACAGCATTTTCCTGCCGCCCGGCGAGGCCGAAAGCAAGGCCTACACCCGGTTCTGGAGCGATCTGCGCGAGGGCCGGTTTCAGGCCGACGAGTTCCTCCGGATCGGCAAGGACGGCCGGGAAATCTGGATCCAGGCAACCTACAACCCGATCGCCGGCGCGACCGGCAAGATCGACAAGGTGGTGAAATACGCCACCGACATCACCGCCACCAAGGCGGCCATCGGGGCCTTCCAGCAGGCGGTGTCGCGTCTCGCCGAAAGCGATCTCTCCGCCCGCATCACCGTCCCCGTGCCGCGCCAGTTCGACAACTTGAAGACCGGATTCAACCGGGCAACCGAGTCGCTGGCCGGGCTGATCGCGTCTATTTCCGACAAGTCCGGACTCATGCTGGGCGAGGTCAGCCAGCTTGCCGGGGCGGCCCAGGATCTTGGACAGAGAACCGAGCGTCAGGCCGCCGCGCTGGAAGAAACCGCAGCGGCCCTTGAACAGATGACCGCCTCGGTGCGCAGCGCCGCCGAAGGCGCCGGGATCGCCGAAAACCGGGCGGAAGCCGCCCGCGAGAGCACCGAAAGCGGCCTTGGCACCGTGCGCGAGGCGGTCGGGGCCATGGAGCGAATCTCCGAAAGCTCGAAGCAGATCACCAGGATTACCGGCTTGATCGACGATATCGCCTTCCAGACCAACCTGCTCGCGCTCAATGCCGGGGTCGAGGCCGCCCGGGCGGGCGAAAGCGGGCGCGGCTTCGCGGTGGTTGCCTCCGAAGTGCGCCAACTCGCGCAGCGCTCGGCCGACGCCGCCCGCGAGATCGCCGGTTTGATCCAGACGACCACCAGCCAGGTCGACACCGGGGTGCAACTCGTTGGCGACTCGGGGCATGCCCTCGAACAGATCGCCACCTTGGTGACGGAGATCCGCGGCGAGGTGGCCACGCTGGCAACGGCGTCGCGCGAATTGTCGTCCGGGCTCGACGAAATCAACGCCGCGATGACCCAGCTCGACCAGACCACCCAGCAGAATGCCGCGATGTTCGAGCAGACCTCCGCAGCGCACCACGAACTGGAACGCGAAGCCAAGGCGCTGGCCGACAGCGCCGGCCGGTTCCGGTTTGGCGAGGGTGACCCGATGGGCGACGCCGCGTGGCAAACGCCGGCCGAGCAATCGCACGCGCACCGGGCATGACCTGGGCGATGGCGCGGCTCAAATCCGCGCGCGCCGCGCGCAGGATCAAGATCACCCTGCCGACGAAACTTCGGGCGGTCTGCGCTTGGCAGTGGCGCATTCCGCGGCAGCGTACAAACAGCGCGTGGCACCGTCAGATGATCCGGCGGGCCAGGTATTCGTCGTGGTTCGAAAGCGCAGCCGTCACCGCCATTGCAAAGGGAACACGCTTGCCGGCATCAGCGATGCTTGCATCGGCGATCATCCGGCGCTCGCCAGTAAGATCGTTCCGTGCGAAATGCCGGGACACCAGCACGATCGCCACATCGGGGAAGCCTGCGCAGAACTCGATCAACCAGGCCGCCGGATCTTGCAGGCCGTCGATCTGGATTACGAGAAGTTTGCGCACCACGGAATCGTCCCTGACCCACCGATGGGTCGCGACGTGGGGTCTGTGACCCTGACGGTTGATAAGAGGAAAAAGTGGTGGGCGACCCTGGAATCGAACCAGGCATGGGTCTCCCCGGCGGAGTTACAGTCCGCTGCCGCACCTTGCAGCTCGTCGCCCGCGCCGGCGCCGCTGGCACCGGAACGAGGGCGGGAATACTCGCGCGCCCCTCCCCCGTCAAGCCGAAAATCCCTTGCACCCCCCGCCCGCCCGGACCATTGTCCGGCCGACGTGAAAAGGGGGCGAAAGTGACCAGAAAACCCGATTGGGTGGTACAGAAGGAGCGCGCGCGGCGGGCCTCGGCGGATGAGACTTTCTGGCTCTTCGGCCTGCATGCGGTGCGGGACGCGCTGATGAACCCGGCGCGCGAGAAGCGCCGTTTGATCGTCACGCGCAACGCCGCCGATCGCCTCGGCCCAGCGCTCGCCGCTGGCGGTCTCGAGACCGAGATCGCCGATGCGCGCAAGTTCCCCGCGCCGCTCGATCCCGGCAGCGTCCACCAGGGCGCGGCTCTCGAGGTGCGGCCGCTCGACTGGGGCAGTCTCGACGAGGTTTGCGCCGCCCCACCCGGCACCGCGCCGGTCGTGGTGCTGCTCGACAGGGTGTCCGATCCGCACAACGCCGGGGCGATCCTGCGCTCGGCCGAGGTTTTCGGCGCGGCGGCGGTGATCGCCACCACCCGCCACGCCGCGCCCGAAACCGGGGCACTGGCCAAGACCGCCTCGGGGGCGCTCGAACGGCAACCCTATCTGAGGGTGACCAACCTCGCCGACACCATGCTGCGCCTCAAGGACATGGGCTATGTCGTGATCGGCCTCGACGGCGAGGCAGAAGACGAGGTCGGCCCGGTTCTCGCCACCCTGGTGCAGGCACCGGTGGCCCTGGTGCTCGGTGCCGAGGGGCCTGGCCTGCGCGAGCGCAGCCGCACCACCTGCGACCGTCTCGTGCGCATCCCCTACGCCCGCGCCTTCGGCTCGCTCAACGTCTCGAACGCCGCCGCGGTCGCGCTCTACGCCGCCGCGCTCGGGCGGCAATGACGCGGCGCGATCGGCAAGTTATTGCCGTTTTACCAAACCAGCTTCACGGAATCTTTATCCCCCCTTCCGCAAGATCAAGGGCACCCTACCTAAAGCTGTGAGAGCGGGCCGTGGAACGTCCGTAATCTCAATTCACTGTCCCTCGTTCCACAAACTGCGCCCGGGCCCCCTTCCCCGGGCGCTTTTCTTTGATCCCCCGCGCGCGAGCGCTTCCCCTTCCCCGCAGCCGGGATTATGACGACGGCATGAGCACAGCATCCGACACCCACCTCACCGAAATCCTGTCGCGCACCCGCACGATCGCGCTGGTGGGATTTTCCAACAACCCCGACCGTGCGAGCCACAAGGTGGCACGCTACCTCGCAGAACGCGGCTACCGGGTGATCCCGGTTAATCCCGGGCTCGCCGGCCAGAGCTTCATGGGTGAGGAAATCGTCGCCGATCTCGGCCAGATCCCGCCCGAGGCGAAGGTTGACATGCTCGACGTTTTCCGCCGCTCCGAACTTGCCGCCGCGGTTGTTGAAGAGGCGCTCGCGACCCTGCCGGACCTCGAGACGATATGGCTCCAGATCGGCGTGACCTCCGAGGACGCGCGGGCGATGGCCGACGCCAAGGGGCTCGGTTTTGTCGAGAACCACTGCCCGAAGATCGAGCACGCGCGGCTGTTCGGCGAGAGCTAACCTTCGGGGCGGGCGGCCTTCTCGGCAATGCCCGACGTGCCCTCGCGACGCTCCAGTTCGGCCAGCACCTCGGCAAAACCCACGTCGCGCGCAGCAAGCATCACCAGCAAGTGATAGAGCACGTCGGCGGCCTCGGTCACGAGCTTGTCGCGGTCGCCCTTGACCGCCTCGATGATCGCCTCCACTGCCTCCTCACCGAATTTCTCGGCGCATTTCTCGGGGCCACGGGCGAGCAGCGCCGCCGTCCAGCTGTCGCGCGGGTTCACGCCGCGGCGTTTCTCGATGGTCTCGGCCAGCCGGTCGAGCGCAGTCCTCTCGGCGGTCATGTCAACCTCACGGGGATGCCCGCGGCGGCCATGTGGTCCTTGGCCTCGCGGATGGTGTATTCGCCGAAATGGAAGATCGAGGCGGCGAGCACGGCGCTGGCATGGCCCTCGCGCACCCCTTCGACGAAGTGATCGAGCGTGCCGACGCCGCCCGAGGCGATGACGGGGATGTTCACCGCGTCGGCGATGGCGCGGGTGAGCGGCAGGTTGAACCCCGCCCTCGTGCCGTCACGGTCCATCGAGGTGAGCAGGATCTCCCCCGCCCCCTTCGCCGCCACCGTGCGGGCGAAATCCAGCGCATCGACGCCGGTCGCACGCCGCCCGCCGTGGGTGAAGATCTCCCAGCGCACGCCCTGGCCGTTCTCGTCGATCTCCACGGTCTTGGCGTCGATCGCGACCACGATGCATTGCGAGCCGAACCGGTCGGCGGCCCCCGCCACCACGTCGGGATCGGCCACGGCGGCGGAGTTGAAGCTCACCTTGTCGGCGCCCGCGAGCAGGAGCTGGCGCACGTCTTCATGGCTGCGCACCCCGCCGCCCACGGTGAGCGGCATGAAACACTGCTCGGCGGTGCGGGTGACGAGATCATACATCGTGCCCCGGTTCTCATGGGTGGCGTGGATGTCGAGAAAGCAAAGCTCGTCTGCCCCCGCCGCGTCATAGGCCTTGGCCGCCTCCACCGGGTCACCGGCATCGACGAGATCAACGAAGTTGACGCCCTTCACCACGCGGCCGTCGGCCACGTCGAGGCAGGGGATGATGCGGGTCTTCAGCATGCCCGACACATACGGTGCCGCCGCGCGGGCGGCAAGGGCGGCGTGGGGGTTTCGCACCCCCACACCCCCGCGGAGTATTGCCACCAAGAAAAAGGGGATCAGGCCCTGAGCGTGGCAAGGGCTTGTTTGAGGTCGATCGCGCCGTCGTAGAGGGCCCGGCCCGAGATCGCGCCGTCGAGCGGCGCGCCGCAGGCCTTCAGCGCGCGCAGGTCGTCGAGCGACGACACCCCGCCGGACGCGATCACCGGGATCGACACCGCCCGCGCCAGCGCCGCCGTGGCCTCGATGTTCGGCCCCTGCATCGCGCCATCGCGGTTGATATCGGTGTAGATGATCGCCGCCACGCCGGCATCCTCGAAGCTTTTCGCAAGCTCGGTGGCGTCAACGTCGGTTTCCTCCGCCCAGCCCTTGGTGGCCACCTTGCCGCCGCGCGCGTCGATCCCCACCGCGACCTGCCCGGGGAAGGCCCGCGCCGCCTCGCGCACGAGATCGGGGGTCTCCACCGCCACGGTGCCGAGGATCACCCGGGCGAGCCCCTTGTCGAGCCAGCGCGCGATCGTGGCCATGTCGCGGATGCCGCCGCCGAGTTGGGCAGGAACCGAGATCGTGGCGAGGATCGCCTCGACGGCGGCGGCATTGACCGGCTCGCCCGCGAAGGCCCCGTTGAGATCGACAAGGTGGATCCAGTCGCAACCCGCCGCCTCGAAGGCGCGCGCCTGCGCCGCCGGGTCGTCGTTGAACACCGTCGCCGCCGCCATTTCGCCGCGCAACAGGCGCACGCACTGGCCATCCTTGAGATCGATCGCGGGGTAGAGGATCATGCGGCGCGCTCCTTGTGCATTCGCGCGGGCTTTTCGCATGAGCCCGCCCCGGCGGCAAGCACGATGGCTTGCGCCGCAGCCCAGCGCCCGGCAGGATGATGAAAAACACCGGAGGAAAAAGATGAAACGACCCTTGATCGCCGCGCTCCTCGCGCTCGCCCCCACCGCCCTCGCCGCCGACCCGGTGCACGGCATGTGGAAGACGGAAGTGGACGACGGTGCCTATGCCCTTGTCGAGATGTCGGGCTGCAACGACGGCAAGACCTGCGGTTGGATCCGCCGCACCTTCGATGACACCGGCGAATACCAGTCGGAGAACATCGGCAAGGTCATGGTGATCAACATGGAGAACCAGGGCGACGGCACCTACAAGGGCTCGGTCTGGCGCCCCTCCAACGACAAGACCTACATCGGCCGGATGGCGCTGTCGGGCGACGCGCTCGAACTCAAGGGCTGCGTCGCGGGCGGGCTGTTCTGCGCCGCGCAGAACTGGACGCGGGCGCGCTGAAGCCGCCCTTCAGGGCACCCAGCGCAGGAAATTGGCGATGATCGCAAGGCCGGGGCCTTGCGATTTCTCCGGGTGAAACTGCGTGCCGAAGATATTGTCGCGCCCGACGATCGCGGTGATCGCGCCGCCGTAGTCGCAATGCGCCAGCCGCTCCGCCTCATCGGCCACGCGGAAATGGTAGGAATGGACGAAATAGGCATGGGTGCCGGTCTTGATCCCGTCGAGCACCGGGTGGGCATGGTCGATCACGAGGTCGTTCCAGCCCATGTGCGGCACCTTGAGCGCCGGGTCGGCGGGCGAAATCGCCGTGACCTCGCCGCCGATCCAGCCGAAGCCCGGGGTTTCCTGGTATTCATGGCCGGTGTCGGCGAGCATCTGCATGCCGATGCAGATCCCGAAAAAGGGCCGTCCGCGCGCGTTCACCGCCTCGTCGATCGCCTCGAACAGCCCCGAATGCTCAAACAGCGCCCGGCGGCAGGCCGGGAAGGCACCGTCGCCCGGCAGCACGATCCGGTCGGCCCGGGAAACGATCTCGGGGTCGTCGGTCACCACCACCTCGCCCGCCCCGGTCTCACGCGCCATGCGCTGGAACGCCTTCTCGGCGGAGTGCAGGTTGCCCGATTCGTAGTCGATCAGCGCGGTGATCATGCTCACAGCGCGCCCTTGGTCGACGGGATCGCGTCGGCCTTGCGCGGATCCACCTCCAGCGCGTCGCGCAGGGCCCGCGCCACCGCCTTGAAGGCGGCCTCGGCAATGTGGTGGCTGTTGAACCCGTGCAGCCGGTCGACATGCAGGGTGATGCCGCCATTGCCCGCGAGGGCGGTGAAGAATTCGCGCACCAGTTCGGTATCGAATGTGCCGATCTTCGGCGTGGGAAACTCCACGTTCCAGACGAGAAAGGCCCGCCCCGAGAGATCGAGGGCACAGCGCACCTGCGCCTCGTCCATCGGCAGATGGCATTCGCCGTAGCGCCGGATGCCGCGCTTGTCGCCCATCGCCTCGCGCAGGGCTTGCCCCAGCGCAATACCGGTATCTTCCACGGTGTGGTGATCGTCGATGTGCAGATCGCCCGCGGCGCGCACCTTCATGTCGATCAACGCGTGGCGGGCGAGCTGGTCGAGCATGTGATCGAAGAACCCCACGCCGGTCTGGTTGTCGTAAGCGCCGCTGCCGTCGAGGTCGATCTCGACGCTGATCTCGGTTTCCGCCGTCTTGCGGCTGATCCTGGCCTTGCGCATGGGGCCCTCCCGCTGGTTTCCCCCGCGCTTATAGGCGGGGGGCGGCTGGCTGAAAAGGCGGCAATTGGGCTTGCCGCCGCCCGGTGCCCCGTGTCACCTTGCGCAGCGAACCACCGCGAGGCCGAACATGAGCACCCCCGTCTTCATCCAGTTGCGCTGCAAACCGGGCACCACCTACAAGGTTGCCGAGGAGATCATCCAGCGCGAAATTCACTCCGAGCTCTATTCCACCTCGGGCGAGTATGACCTGCTGATGAAGCTCTACATCCCCGAGGGCGAGGATATCGGCAAGTTCGTCAACGGCCACCTGCTCGACATCCCGAACATCGACCGCTCGCTGACGACGCTCACCTTCAAGGCGTTCTAGCCCCCCGATCGTCGCACGTCCGGGTTTTTCGCAACCGCGCACCCGCCCCCTCTTCTTGGGTCGAAAAATACCTCGGGGGGTCTGGGGGGCAGCGCCCCCCAGCCGGTCGGCCGGGCGCAAGCCCGGGCGAAAGCCTCAGCTCCGCCCGGCGCGGAACCACGCCACGATCGCGGCGCGGTCTTCCGGCAGCATGAAGCTCGCCGCGGGCGGCGGCATGGCGTTGGTCAGCCCCGCCTGGGTGTAGATCGTCCTCGCGTGGCGGGCGATGTCGGCCTCGGTTTCCAGCAGCACGCCCTTGGGCGCGGTGCCGATCCCCTCCCAGGCCGGCTCACGGGCGTGGCACATCGAGCAATTGCCCATGACCAGCCCCGCCACCTCCTCGAAGCCCTCGGCCTCGGCGAAACGGGTCTCGTAGGGGGTAAGCGGGCGCGCCTCGGCCTCTTCCCAGCTCTGGTATTCCTGCCCTTGCGTCGAAAGCCATACGGCGGCCAGAAACAGCGCCGCGGTGATCGGC
This sequence comes from Maritimibacter sp. HL-12, assembly GCF_900177545.1. GTDB lineage: Bacteria > Pseudomonadota > Alphaproteobacteria > Rhodobacterales > Rhodobacteraceae > Sinisalibacter. Next base: position 427,940 of record NZ_FXBQ01000001.1, read on the forward strand.
CATGTCCACCACTTCCAGCCCTTGTGGGCGTGGTGGCTGTTGAAGAAGTGCCGGATCGTCACGCCCATCAGGAACACGAGCCCGGCGATCACCCAGTTCCAGGCGCTCGCGAAGGCCAGCGGGTAATGGTTGGCCAGCATCAGGAAGATCACCGGGAGCGTGAGGTAGTTGTTATGGGTCGAGCGCAGCTTGGCGATCTTGCCATACTTCGCATCCGGCGTGCGGCCCGCGATCAGGTCCGCCACCACGATCTTCTGGTTCGGGATGATGATGAAGAAGACATTCGCCGTCATGATCGTGGCGGTGAAGGCACCGAGATGGAGCATCACCGCGCGGCCGGTGAACACCTCGTTGTAGCCCCAGCCCATCGCCAGAAGCAGAAAGAAGAGGAGCAGCATAAGCAGCGTCGGCTTCTCGGCAAGGCCGGATTTGCACAGCCGGTCATAGGCCAGCCAGCCCACGGTGAGCGACGCCGCGGAAATCGCGATCGCCTGCCACGCCACGAGATCGAGCTTGGCGGGATCGATCAGGAAAAGCTCCGATCCGGCGTAATAGACCACCATCATCAGCGCCGCGCCCGAAAGCCACGTGGCGTAGCTTTCCCACTTGAACCAGGTCAGCTCGGCCGGCATCCGGGCCGGGCTCACCATGTATTTCTGGATGAAGTAGAAGCCGCCGCCATGCACCTGCCAGGCTTCGCCGGAAACGCCCGTGCGCCGGTCGGTCGAGGGCCGCAGGCCGAGATCGAGCGCGATGAAATAGAACGACGAGCCGATCCAGGCGATGGCGGTGATCACGTGCAGCCAGCGCAGGGCAAATTCCAGCCATTCCATCAGCACGGTGGGGTCGAGCATGGGGGTCTCCTTGCGGCGCGGGCCAGTCAGCTGCCGCGATAGGTCGAATAGCCGTAGGGCGAAAGCAGGAGCGGCACATGGTAATGTGCGGGCTCCGACATGGTGAAACGGATCGGCACGTCGCCGAGGAAGCGCGGGGCATCCGGGGTGGCGCTGTTCGCGTCGATATAGGCGGCAGCGTGGAACACCAGCTCGTAGTCGCCGATCTCGAACTCGGCCTCCGGCAGGATCGGCCCATCGGTGCGCCCGTCGGCGTTGGTTTCCATCCGCCGCAGATGCGCGCGTGCCTCGCCCTCGATGCGGAAAAGGTCTATCGCGAGCCCGGCTGCGGGCCGTCCGCGGGCGGTGTCGAGCACGTGGGTGGTGAGGTATCCGCTCATCGTTCTGGTCTCCCGGTTGCGCCGGTGGGGCGCAGTTCGGCCCCGAGTGAAAACAGTTTCCTTGCGCTTCACAAGCCCCTATCCCTTTGGGAAGCGAAACTTTTCGAGGGAGAGAGATGATACGCTACCCCCGCAACCTGCGCGGCTACGGCCCCACCCCGCCCGATCCGCAATGGCCCGGACAGGCCCGGATCGCGGTGCAATTCGTGGTGAATTACGAGGAAGGCGGCGAAAACTGCCTGCTGCACGGCGATGCCGCTTCCGAGGCCTTCCTGAGCGAGATCGTCGGCGCACAAGCCTGGCCGGGGCAGCGCCACTGGAACATGGAATCGATCTACGACTACGGTGCCCGCGCCGGGTTCTGGCGGGTATTTCGGGTGTTCGAGGAGTTCGGGATCAAGCCCACCGTCTACGGCGTGGCCTCGGCGCTGGCCCGCAGCCCCGAGCAGGTGGCGGCGATGACCGAGGCGGGTTGGGAGATCGCCAGCCACGGGCTGAAATGGGTCGAGCACAAGGACATGGACGAGTCCGAGGAGCGCGCGGCGATTGCCGAGGCGATCCGGCTGCATACCGAGGTGGTCGGCGCAGCCCCGGCGGGCTGGTATACCGGGCGCTGTTCGGAAAACACCGTTCGCCTCGCCGCCGAAACCGGTCAATTTGATTATATCTCAGATACTTACGACGACGATCTGCCCTACTGGTCCCGCATCGGCGAACGTGATCAACTGATCATCCCCTACACGCTGGATGCCAACGACATGCGCTTTGCCACGCCGCAGGGGTTCAACACCGCCGGACACTTCTTCGACTACCTGCGCGATGCCTTCGACGCGCTTCATGCCGAGGGGATGGCGGGCCGTCCGAAGATGATGAGCATCGGCCTGCACAACCGGCTGATCGGGCGGCCCGGGCGGATCCTGGCGCTCAGGCGTTTCATCGACCACGCCATCGGCCACGAGGGCGTGTGGTTCCCGCGCCGGATCGAGATCGCGCGGCATTGGGCGAAAGTGCATCCGCCAACGACACAAATACAACCTTCCACGCTGGAAAAAGCGGCGTTCGTGGCGCGTTTCGGTGGCGTTTTCGAACATTCACCCTGGATTGCCGAACGTGCGCACGGGCTTGAACTCGGCCCTGCGCATGACAGCGCCGCGGGCCTGCACAACGCGCTCGCGCGGGTGTTTCGCAGCGCAAGCCACGCGGAACGGCTCGGCGTGCTCAAGGCCCACCCCGATCTTGCGGGCAAGCTCGCGGCGGCCGAACGCCTCACCGCCGAAAGCACCTCCGAGCAGGCCAGCGCCGGGCTCGACGCGCTCACCGACGCAGAACGCGACGCCTTCACCCGGCTCAACACGGCCTACGTGGACAAGCACGGCTTTCCCTTCATCATCGCGGTGCGCGACCACGACAAGGCGGGCATCCTCGGGGCTTTCCAGCGCCGGCTCGACAACGACAGCGCCACGGAATTCGGCGAAGCCTGCCGTCAGGTCGAGCGCATCGCCTTCCTGCGGTTGAAGGACATGCTGCCATGAGCCACGAGATCACCACCGAACCGCTGACCGCCGCCGCCTTTGCCCCCTTCGGCGACGTGCTGGAGGCCGAGGGCGCACCCGACAAGATCATCAACCAGGGGTTTTGTGGCCGCTTCCACGACCGCGCCGCGCTCGATTTCGGCCCCGATGGCCGGGCCGGGATCAGCCTGTTCAAGGCTCAGGCCCGCGCCTTGCCCTACCGGCTCGAGATGCTCGAACGCCACCCCGAGGGCAGCCAGGCCTTCATCCCGATGAGCCGCGACCCATTCCTCGTGATCGTCGCCCCCGACAAAGGCGGCACGCCGGGAGCCCCGCGCGCCTTTCTCACCGCGCCGGGCCAGGGCATCAACCTGCATCGCGGCACATGGCACGGCGTGCTCACCCCGCTCACCCCGCCCGGCCTCTTCGCCGTGATCGACCGGATCGGCGACACTGCGAACCTCGAAGAATATTGGTTGAAAACCGCTTGCATGGTAAAAGCGCCCGCCGACGAGGCATAAGCCCGAAAAACGGGCGTAGACGGCCAAATGGCCGCTCAGGGAGGGACAGCCATGACCGACAGCTCGATCGGGACGCCAGAACAACTGCGCGATCCTGACTTCACCCCACCAATCGCCAAGGCCGTTCCGCTCGGCATCCAGCACGTGCTGGCGATGTTCGTCTCGAACGTCACGCCGGCAATTCTGGTGGCCGGGGCCGCCGGGATCGGGTTTGGCTCCGATCAGGGCGCGCTCGGCTTTCCCGACATGACCTACATGATCCAGATGTCGATGCTGTTTGCCGGGATCGCCACGCTGATCCAGACCGTGGGTATCGGCCCGGTGGGCGCGCGGTTGCCGGTGGTGCAGGGCACCTCGTTTGCCTTCGTGCCGGTGATGATCCCGGCGGTGGCGGGCGCGGGCACGGCGGGTCTTGCCGGGCTGATGACCGGGGTGCTCCTCGGCGGCATCTTCCATGTGCTGCTCGGTTTCGTCGTGACCCCGCTCAGGAAGGCGCTGCCGCCGCTGGTGACCGGGCTGATCGTGCTGATGATCGGCCTCGCGCTGCTGCGCGTCGGCATCCAGTATGCCGCGGGCGGCGTGCCGAAAATGGGCACGCCGGCCTTCGGCACGCTGCAGATGTGGACGCCGGCGCTGGTGGTGATCGTGGTCACGCTGGCGGTCAAGTTCTTCCTGCGCGGCTTCCTGTCGGTGGCCGCCGTCTTGATCGGTATCCTCGCGGGTTACGCCGTGGCGCTGGTCATGGGCCAGGTCAGTTTCGGCAATGTCGGTTCGGCCGCCTATTTCGCCGCACCGGTGCCGTTCAAATACGGCTTCGAGCTGAACTGGGCGATCGTCATCGGCATGTGCTTCATGGCCGTGGTCTCGGCGATCGAGACGGTGGGCGACACCTCGGCGATCTGCAAGGGCGGTGCCGGGCGCGAGGCGACCGACAGGGAAGTGACCGGCGCGACCTTCGCCGATGGCCTTGGCACCGCGCTCGCCGGGGCCTTTGGGGGCTTGCCCAACACCTCGTTCAGCCAGAATGTCGGCCTTGTGGCGATGACCGGGGTGATGAGCCGCCATGTCGTGAGCTTCGGCGCGCTGTTCCTGATCCTCGCGGGCTTCGTGCCGAAGGTCGGCGCGGTGATCAACACGGTGCCGATCAACGTGCTTGGCGGAGGCGTGGTGGTGATGTTCGGCATGGTCGCGGCCAGCGGCATCAACATGCTGTCGGATGTCCGGTGGAACCGGCGCAACATGGTGATCTTCGCGATCAGCCTGAGCGTCGGTTTCGGCCTCCAGCTTGAACCCTCGGCGCTCCAGCACACCGGCGAAACCGCGCAGATCCTGCTGTCCTCGGGCTTGCTGCCGGCCGCCTTCCTCTCGATCGTGCTCAACCTCGTGCTGCCCGAGCATCTCGCCGGCGACGATCTCGACGACAGATCGGGCGCGGGCGCGGACTGAGCCTAGAACCGGCGCGCCGCCCGACCGATGCCAAGGCGCATCAACAGGGTGGCGCCCAGGAAATAGCCCGCGATCCCGAGAAACTGGCGCTCGAGCCCGATCCCGAGGTCGATCAGCAGGCCGGTCAGACCCGGCCCGATGGCCGAGCCCAGCACCATCGCCGCCGCCGCCAGCGCCTTGATCGCGCCGATATGGGCGGTGCCGTAGAACTCGGCCCAAAAGGCGTTGGGCAGCGTCGCGTTCGCACCGCTGGTCATCGCAAGGAAGACGAGGCCCAGAAACATGCCTCCCTGCCCTGCGGCGAGCGAAAAGATCACGAAGGCCAACGCGACGGGCAGTTGCGACAGCGGCATCAGCCGCGCGGTGCCGAGCCGGTCGAGCGCCCAGCCCGCCAGCAACATCGTCGTGATCGCAAGCGCGGTGTAGAGCGGGAACAGCGCCACCAGCTCGACATGCGCCAACCCTTTCACCTCGGCAAGATGAACCTGGTGGAAGAAGAACGCGGTGTTGAAGGCGGGCGGCCCCATGACCGCGGGCAGCATCAGCCAGAACAGAGGCCCGCGCAGCGCCTCGCGCCGGGTCCAGTGGCGCGCGCCCATGCCGACGCTCACGTCGCTCTCGGCATGTGATTGCGGCGTGCGCTCCTTGCCGAGCAGCCGCCCGACCACCACCGCACCAACTAGCGGCACCAGCGCGGCGCCGAGCCAGAGCAGCCGCCAGTCTGCCACCGTGAGCAGCGCGGCGAACAGCAGCGGCAGGCTTGCCTCGCCAAGCGCCACCCCGAGCGAGGCGATCGACAATGCACGCCCGCGGGTCTTCACGAACCAGCGCGCCATCGCGACAACGGCGACATGGCCGAGCATGCCCTGCCCGAAAAACCTGAGCGCGAAGATCACCACGACAAGCGACCAGGCCCAGGGCGCGAAGGCAAGAGCGATCATCGCGGCCGCAAGGCCAAGCAGCATGAGCGGCCCGAGGACGCGCACCCTGAAGATGTCGGTCAGCCCGCCGGCCCAGACCATCGCCACCGCCGAGGCCATCGTGCCGATCATGTAGATCCCGCCCCACTGGCCGTGGCTGAGGCCGAAGGTGGCACGGATCTCGCCGGAGAACACCGCGATCACGAAGGTCTGGCCGAAGCTCGACAGGAAGGTGAGCAGCGTGCCCGCGGCGAGGAAGGGAGCGTTCTGGCGAAGGAAGGCGAGCATGGTTTCGCCCTTGGCCGGAATTTTGTGGGGGTGCAAGCGGAAACGCCTCTACCGGCTCAGCGTGCGGGCCACCGCGTCCTTCCAGCGCCCGTAGCGGGCCTCGCAGGTGGCGGCGTCCATCCTCGGGGTGAAGCGGGTCTCCACCGCCCATGTCGCGGCAAAGCCTTCGGCACCGGCGTAGAAGCCCACCGCCTGCCCGGCGAGCCAGGCCGCGCCCAGCGCGGTGGTTTCCACCACCTTCGGCCGGTCGACCGGCGCGCCGGTGATATCGGCGACGAACTGCATGGTGTAATCCGAGGCCGACATGCCGCCGTCTACCCGGAGCACCCCTTCGCCGCGTCCGGCATCGGCCCACATTGCCTCCATCAGGTCGCGGGTCTGAAAGCCGACGCTTTCGAGCGCCGCGCGCGCAAACTCGTAGGGACCGGAATTGCGGGTGATCCCGAACACCGCGCCGCGCGCCTCGGCATCCCAGTAGGGCGCACCGAGCCCGGTGAAGGCGGGGACAAGGATCAACTCCTGCCCCGGATCGGCCTTGCGCGCCATGCCGCCGGACTCGCTTGCCTTGCCGATGATCCCGAGCCCGTCGCGCAGCCATTGCACCACCGCTCCCGCCACGAAGATCGAGCCTTCGAGGGCATAGGTGGTCTGCCCGTCCATCTGGTAGGCGATGGTGGTGAGCAGGCGGTTTTGCGAGGTCACCGCCTCTGCCCCGGTGTTGAGCAGGGCGAAACAGCCGGTGCCGTAGGTCGATTTCATCATCCCCGGCGCAAAACAGGCCTGACCGATGGTGGCGGCCTGCTGGTCACCCGCCACGCCGCGGATCGCGATCTCGCCGCCGAGCAGCGTCGTGGTGCCGAAATCGCCGTCGCAATCGCGCACCTCCGGCAGCAGGCTCATCGGAACCCCGAGCCGGTCGCAGATCTCGGCGTCCCATTCGCCCCGGTGGATATCATAAAGCATGGTGCGGGCCGCGTTGGTCGCGTCGGTTGCATGCACCCGGCCCTCGGTGAGCCGCCAGATCAGGTAGGTATCGACGGTGCCGAAGGCGAGCCGCCCGGCCTCGGCGGCCGCGCGCGCACCCTCGACGTGATCGAGCAGCCATTTAACCTTGGTGCCGGAAAAATACGGATCGAGCAGAAGCCCGCTGCGACCGCGCACCACGTCTTCAAACCCCTCGGCGCGCAAGGACGCACAGATGTCGGAGGTGCGGCGGTCCTGCCAGACGATGGCGTTGTGGATCGGCGTGCCGGTCTCGCGGTCCCAGATCAGCGTGGTTTCGCGCTGGTTGGTGATCCCGATGGCGGCGATACTCCCGGTGCCAACCTCTTTGGCCACCTTGCGGGCGGTGGCGAGAGTGGTTTCCCAGATCGCCTCCGGGTCGTGCTCGACCCAGCCGCTCTGCGGGTAGATCTGATCAAATTCCCGCTGGGCCTGCGCCACCGGGGTCATCCGGGCGTCGAAGGCGATGGCGCGCGACGAGGTGGTGCCCTGGTCGATTGCAAGAATATGGCTCATGACCTGTCCTTCCCGGCGAGCCAGGCCGCAAGCCCGGCGATCTCGTCCTCACTCAACTTCAGCCCCAGTTTCGAGCGCCGCCAGACGATATCCTCCGCCGTCCTGGCAAATTCGTGGACCATCATGTGGTGCACCTCCGCCGCCGTGAGCGTGGCACCGAAATCCCCGCCGAGGTCCTGCGTCGATTTCGCCGCACCGAGAATCCGCCGGGCGTCGGTACCGTAGGCCGTCACCAGCCGTCGCGCCCATGTCTCGGTCAGGAAAGGATAGTCGGCAACCAGCGCCTTGACCATCGCAGGCTTCTCGGCCCGGTCGAAATCGCCACCGGGCAGCGCTGCCCCCGCCGTCCATGCCCCCGGCACGCCGAGCTTGTCGAGCGCCTGTTCGGCGAGGATGCGGTAGGCGGTGATCTTGCCGCCAAGCACGGTGAGCAGCGGCGCGCCGCCCTTGTCGTCGCGCACCAGTTGGTAATCGCGGCTGGCCGAGGTGGCATCGCCGCCGCTCTCGATCAGCGGGCGCACCCCGGAGAAGCTCCAGACGATATCGGACTTCGTGACCGGCTTGGCGAGATAATCGTTCACGAAGGCGATCAGGTACTCGGTTTCGGCCTCGGAACATTCGGCACTGGCAGGGTCGGCACCGTGCTCGGCCTCGGTGGTGCCGATCAGGGTGAAATCCTCCTCGAAGGGAATGAGGAAGACGATCCGCCCGTCGTGTCCCTGAAGGATATAGGGCTGGTCGTGGCCCTCCAACCGGGGCACCACGATATGGCTGCCGCGCACCAGCCTGAGCCCGTGGCGCGGCCCGATGTGCTCCGACAGGAGCCCGGCCCAGGGCCCGGCGGCGTTGACCAGCATCCGCGCGCGCCGGATTTCCAGAACGCCCCCCCTGTCGATCTCGATCTCCCAGTGATCGGCGTGGCGGCGCGCGGAAGTGACCTTGGCCCGGGTGAGAATTTCGGCCCCGCGTTCGCGGGCATCGCGGGCGTTTAGCACAACGAGGCGGGAATCGTCCACCCAGCCGTCAGAATACTCGAAGCCGCTGGTGAAACTGCTTTTCAGGAGCCGCCCGGCGGGGTGGGTGGTGAGGTTCACCGCCCGGCTCGCAGGCAGCCCGCCGCGGCTGGCGAGGTGATCGTAGAGAAACAGCCCCGCCCGCAGCATCCAGCGCGGGCGCAGCCCGGTGTGGTGCGGCAGCACGAAGCGCATCGGCCAGGCGATGTGCGGCAGCGCGGCAAGCAGCACCGCACGCTCGCGCAGCGCCTCGCGCACCAGCTTGAACTCATAGGTTTCAAGGTAGCGCAGGCCGCCATGGATGAGCTTGGAGGAGGCCGAAGACGTGGCCGAGGCGAGATCGCCCTGCTCGGCGAGCACCACCGATTGCCCGCGCCCCGCCGCATCACGCGCGATGGCGCAGCCGTTCACCCCGCCGCCCGCCACGAAAAGGTCCACCATTTCCCGCTCTTCGGTCTCGCCCATGATCACTCCCACCTCTGCGAATCGCGGCCATAGTTACCGCTACCATCCGGCTTCGCAACCATGCCCTTGGCGGGCCGTGCCCCAAAGCCTATACGGGTTTCAGGCAAGGAGACATGACCGATGACCGACCGCAGCTATGCCACGCCGCCCGGCGGCCTGCCGCCGCAGAGCGACCTTCTGACCGGGCGGGCGGTGTTCACCGAGGCCTACGCGGTAATCCCGCGCGCGACGATGCGCGACATCGTGGTGAGCGCGCTGCCGCATTGGCGCGACACCCGGGTCTGGGTGATTGCCCGGCCGATGACGGGCTTTGCCGAAACCTTCTCGCATTATATCTGCGAAGTTGCCCCCGGCGGCGGGTCGGACCAGCCCGAGCCGAACCCGGGTGCCGAGGCGGTGCTCTTTGTCACCAGCGGCGAACTGGCGCTCGTCATCGACGGTGCCGGGCCCGAGATCATGGGGCCCGGGGGCTATGCCTACCTGCCCGCCGGTTGCGGCTGGACGCTGCACAACGCCGGCAAGGCCGCCGCCAGCTTCCACTGGATCCGCAAGCGCTACATCCCTGCCAAGGGGATCGACGCGCCGCTGCCCTTCGTCACCAACGAGGCCAGGGTCGCGCCCACGCCGATGCCCGACACCGAGGGCCGCTGGGCCACCACCCGTTTCGTCGCGCCCGACGATCTGCGCCACGACATGCACGTGACCATCGTCACCCTCCAGCCCGGCGCGGTGATCCCGTTTCTTGAAACCCACGTCATGGAACACGGGCTTTTCGTGCTCCAGGGCAAGGGCGTCTACCGGCTCAATCGCGACTGGGTCGAGGTCGAGGCCGGCGATTACATGTGGCTCAGAGCGTTTTGCCCGCAGGCCTGCTACGCCGGCGGGCCAGAGCCGTTCCGCTACCTGCTCTACAAGGACGTGAACCGGCACGCGGGCCTCGATCTCTGAGCCGCGTCGCGATCACCCGGTCTGAAATGCGCCCACCGCCCCGCGGCCAGGGCCGAGGCTGCGCATCGCCACGGTGCATACCGCCCATCTGCCCCGGGGTTGAGATTTCGATGTTCAGGGAGAACGGCTCAGTCGGGGTCACCGGGGTCTCCGCCCCGAAGACGGCGTGACCGCACCGCCGCCGTGATCGCGACATGCGTGATTGAAAAGGCGACCGCGAACGCGCCCAGAGCCAACCATGCCAGCGTGACGTTGTCTTTCAGGTAAACCCCCGCGATCACCGGCATGGCCGTCATGGGAACCAGCAACAGCGTCGTGACCGGATTGGATCGCTCCCGCTTTCCGACCCCGATCACGGCGATCTCCAGCCCGCGCCGGATCTTCTGGTGCAGGTGCATCCGATCGGGTTTCAGGACCGACTGCCCGGCAAAAAGGCGTCGGAAAATGGTATGCAAAGTGTCGGCCAGCGGCCAGAACAGGATCAGCAGGATCGACGCCGTCGACGTGTCCGGGGCGAGTTCACCCAGCCCGATTGCCAGCCAGACCAGAACATGGCCGACGCCGTAAGCCCCGGCGTCGCCCAGAAACAGGAAGGATCTGGGCCAGTTCAGCAACAGGAATCCGGCCATGGCAGCGGCCAGAAGCAGGGACAGCGCGGAAATCTGCCCAAGGTCCGCGTCCGCCGCCACGACGGCGATGCCGAGGGCCGACGAAATCACGACCACGGAGGACAAACCGTTCATCCCGTCAATCAGGTTGACCGAATGGCAATAGAACCCGGCAAACAGGACTGTGATCGCGATCGCGACCAGCGGGGTCGAGAACACCGCGCCGAGCCCCGGCAGATCGGGTTCCTGGATCCAGATGCCGAGCAGCGCGATCGCCAATGCCGCCGAAAACAGTGACGCGATGAAGCGTCCCACCGGCGAGACGAAATACCCCAGGTCCTCCGCCAGACCGGCAAGGAACACAGGGGTCGTTGCCAAGAGAAGACGGATGGTGAATTCCCCGCTCGAATGATCGCTCAGAAGAACCGACCCGATCAGGAGCCCGGCGAACACCGCGACCCCCCCGAGACGCAGCGGCTCCCCGACATGCGACGCCTGGATCGCGGACGCGTCCTTGCGGTCGCGTCCGATCCCCTCGATCGGCGCCCGCATCCGCATCAGAACAATCCCGACCACGAAGGCGATGATGAATGCCGTTGCTGCGGATGGGATCACGACGTCAAACATTCACATATCTCGGCCACATTAAACCAACGTGACGCATACTGACCTTTGCCCCTTTGCGAAACCCCAAAACGGCGCAGCGGCGGGCGCGCGCACCCTGCGGCGCAACCCCGCGTGGTCGCCGCCCGAGCGCGCGGAAGGGCCCCTTGCGCGGAGGCCAGGTCCCGGGCCGCGCCCCGGCCGAATTGCTCAGGCCGGGCGGCGGAAGGCGAGGCGCATCTGCTTTTCGGTCTCGATCAGGGCGAAGAACACCGCGCCGATGCCGACGATCATCACCCCGTCGAGGAACGGCACCGGGTGAGTGCCAAACACCGCCTGCAGCGGCGGCAGGTAGGTGATCGCGAATTGCGCCGCCACCACGATCAGCACGCAGGCCCAGACGAAGCGCGTGGCGCGCACGGCGGCCCAGGTCAGCGAGGTGGCATAGATGTTGCGGATGAAGAACAAATGGAACATCTCCAGCACCACCAGCATGTTCATCGCCATGGTCTGCGCCAGTGCCTGATCGTAGCCCTTGTCGATCGCGAAGGCGTAGACGCCAAATACCGCGCCGAGGAACAGCGTCGAGACCATCACGATATGCCAGACCAGTTCGCCGGTGAGCAGCGGCTCGTTGCGCGGGCGCGGCGGGCGGCGCATCGTGCCTTTCTCCGAAGGCTCGAAGGCGAGCGCGATGCCCAGCGTGATCGCGGTGATCAGGTTGACCCAGAGGATCTGCACCGCGGTGATCGGCAGCGCCATGCCGAGGAACAGCGCCACGACGATCGTCATCGCCTCGCCCGCGTTGGTGGGCAGGGTCCAGCTGATCACCTTCTTGATGTTGTCGTAGACCGTCCGGCCCTCGCGCACGGCGGCGGCGATCGAGGCGAAGTTGTCGTCGGCCAGAACCAGTTCGGCGGCCTCCTTGGCGGCCTCGCTGCCCTTCCGGCCCATGGCGATGCCTGCGTCGGCGCGCTTGAGCGCAGGGGCGTCGTTCACCCCGTCGCCGGTCATCGCCACGGTCAGGCCGCGCGCCTGCAGCGCCTCGACGAGCCGCAGCTTGTGCTCGGGCGAGGTGCGCGCGAAGACATCCGTGGTGAGCACCGCCTCGGCCAGATCGCCCGCGTCCATCGCCTCGATATCGGCACCGGTGAGCACGTCGTCGCTGTTCTGCAGGCCGATGCGCGCGGCAATGGCGCGCGCGGTGGCGGCATGGTCGCCGGTGATCATCTTCACCCGGATGCCCGCGGCAAGGCACTCGGCCACCGCCTTGATCGCCTCCTCGCGCGGCGGGTCGATCAACCCGACGAGGCCGATCAGCGTCAGCGTGCCCTCGAGATCGGCGGCATTGAGCACGGTCTTTTCCTGCGCAACCTCGCAGACCGCCACGGCGATCACCCGCTGGCCCTCGCCCGCGAGGTCTTCGACCCGCTCGGCCCAGGCGTCGCGGTCGAGCGGCGCGGTGCCGCCGTCCGACGCACGCTGGCCCCCGCACAGGCCCAGAACCACCTCGGGGGCACCCTTGACATGGATGCAGGCGGTGCCGTCGTGGTCATGGTGCAGCGTTGCCATGTAGCGGTGCGCGGCATCGAAGGGGATGGCATCGGTGCGCGCCCAGTCGGCGAAGGGTTCAGACCCGTCGCCGGTGATCTTGCCCGCGAGCGCCATCAGCGCGCCCTCCATCGGGTCGCCCTCGACACGCCAGCCGCTCTCGTGACCGTGCAGCGAGGCATCGTTGCACAAGGCCGCGGCCCGGGCAAACTCGGTCAGCACCGCGTGGTCGGCGGGGTTCACATCCGCATCGCGCCAGCGCACCGCGCCTTCGGGGGCATAGCCGTTGCCGCCCACCGAATAGATGTGTTCGGCGGCGGCAAGCGAGGCCACCATCATCTCGTTGCGGGTGAGGGTGCCGGTCTTGTCGGAGCAGATCACCGAGACCGAGCCCAGCGTTTCGATCGCGGGCAGGCGGCGGACGATGGCATTGCGCCGGGCCATCGCCTGTACCCCCACCGCCAGCGTGATCGTGAGCACGGCCGGCAGCCCTTCGGGAATCGCCGCGACCGAAAGCCCGACAACCGCCATGAACAATTCGCCGAATTCCATGTGGGTGACAAAGTAGCCCCAGGCCATCAGGCTGGCCGCGATGATCAGGATGAACACGGTGAGCCACCTGGCAAAGATGTCCATCTGGTGCACGAGCGGGGTGGTGAGGGTTTCCACCTGCGAAAGCAGGCCGCTGATCCGGCCGATCTCGGTTTCGCCAGCGGTGGCGACCACCACGCCCCGCCCTGCCCCGGCGGCAACGAGGGTGCCGGAAAACATCATCGGCGCGCGATCACCGAGCGGGGCATCTTCCGCCACCGCGCCGAGGGTCTTGTCGACCGGCACCGATTCGCCGGTGAGGATTGCCTCCTCGACCTTCAGCCCGCGCGCCTCGATCAGCCGCAGATCGGCCGGCACCCGGTCGCCGGCCTCGACCAGCACGACATCGCCGGGCACGAGATCGACGGCATCGACGCTCACCCGCCGGCCGTCGCGCAGCACCGCCGAGCGCGGCGCGAGCATGCCGCGGATCGCCGCCATGGCTTCCTCGGCCTTGCCTTCCTGGATGAAGCCGATGATCGCGTTGACGATCACCACGGCGAGGATCACGCCGGTGTCGATCCAGTGCGCCAGCGCCGCGGTGACGGCGGCGGCGAAGAGCAGGACGTAGATCAGCACGTTGTGGAACTGCAAAAGGAAGCGGACGATGGCGCTGCGTTTCGGCGGCTCGGGCAGCGCGTTCGGACCATAGCGCTCACGGCGCGCAGCAACCTCTACCCCGGTCAAACCCTTCGCCGTCGTCTCCAGCGCCGCGAGCGTCTCCTCGGGGGTCGCGGCGTGATAGACGGTTTGCGCCCGTGACGTGGTCATGTCAGTGCTTCCCTTCGTCTGCCTTGGCCTCGCACAAGATCGGGCAAACGCGGGTCAAGCCGTTGATGAAAGGGGATTAACCCCGCACAACAACAGCACCTGAGCGCCCGCGCCCGGCCTCGTCTTTGCGCATGGATGGTAGCGATTCCACGCATCCGGGGCCAGCGAATCCGGACCCGTCGCAACCGATTTCATCCTCGGCCCGGCGGCACCCCGGCACCCTTCGCAGGTTTCAGCGTTGGGCGGCAATCTCGGGCCCGGAACAGGGCTCGCCCGCACCCAGCCTGTCGGCGGCGCGGAAGATGTCGTCGAGCATGCAGTTGCCCTTGGTCAGGTCTTCGAGGGTAACGAGGTCCATCTCGTGGTAGAAGGCTTCGAGCGCGCGCCGGATCGCGCTGCGCAACCGGCAGGCAGTGACCAGCGGGCAGGTGTTGGTTTCGGGCGCGAAACATTCGGTGAAGGGCACGTCCGCCTCGAACAGCCGGAACACCGCGCCGATGTTGATCGACCTCGGCGGGCGCGCCAGCCGCACCCCGCCGAGCCGCCCGCGCGTGGCGTGAACGAAGCCCTTCGCGTGCAGCGCGTTGATCACCTGTGCAAGGTGGTTGGCGGAGGAATTGCAGGCCCGCGCGATATCGGCGGAGCGCACGGTTTCGCCATGATGAACGCCGCAATACATCAGCGCGCGGATCGCGAGGTTGGTTCGGGTTGTCAGGCGCAAAGGGCATTTCCTGCTGGTCGGTTTGCGACAAAGAAGCACGGCACGCACCTCTTGTAACTGATCTAGATCAGGCCACATGGGCAAGTCGATCCCTATATTCTGTATTAGGGATGCAGATTAAAACGCCGGTGAGGAGGGAAATCGCGTGGCGCGCCGCACAGCAGACCAGATCACCCGCCTCACCCTGCCCGTGCGCCGGAGCCTTCAACTTGCCGCTGCCCTCGCGGTTGCGGCGAACCTGTTGTGGCTGGTGCAGGCAGGCGCGGTGGCCTTGGCGATCGGCGGCGTGCTGGTGCCGCCGGCGTTGCTTACGCCCGCGGAGGCGGCGCTGATCTTTCTTGCCACTGGGGCACTGCGGGCCGTTTTGGGCTACATCGGCGGCGGCATCGCCTTTCGTGCCAGCGACCGGGTGATCGCGGGCCTGCGCGCCCGCCTGCTTGCCCGGGAAACCCGCGAGGGACCCGCAACGGCGGGGGACACCGGCGGCGCGGGCGCGGTGGCGGCGCTGGCGGGCGAAAAGCTCGAATTGCTCGCCCCCTATCTCACCCGCTACACCCCGGCGCGCGCCCGCGTTGCGGTGGTGCCGCTGGTGATCCTGGCCGTGGCCTTTGCCGCAAGCTGGGCGGTGGGCGTGGTGTTCCTGATCTCCGGACCGCTGATCCCGGTGTTCATGGCGCTGGTCGGCATGGCCGCGCAGGATGCCAGCGAACGGCAGATGCGCGAGGTCGGCTCGCTGAACGACCTGCTTGCCGACCGGCTCGCGGCGCTCGCAGATTTTCGCCTGCTCGGCGCGCGCCCGGCGCTGATCGCGGGCTTTGCCGACCAGGCCGAGGGGTTGCGCGCCCGCACCATGGCAGTGCTGCGGATCGCCTTCCTGTCATCGACCGTGCTGGAGCTGTTCGCCGCCATCGGGGTGGCGATGGTGGCGGTGTTCCTCGGCTTCTCGCTGCTCGGCGCGATCTCGTTCGGGACATGGGGCGCGCCGCTCTCGCCGGTGGTGGTGATCTTCCTGTTGATGCTCGCGCCCGAGTTCTACCAGCCGCTGCGCGACCTTGCCGCCGCATGGCACGACCGCGCCGCGGCGGCGGCGGTGGCCGAGGAAATCGCCGCCTGGGAGGATGCGCCGCGTGCGCCCGGCTTCGGCACCGGCGGGGCAGCCCCTGCCCTGCCCGGCCCCTTCTCGCTCACCACCCGGGGGCTGCGGATCCGGCGGGGCGATGCCCTGCTGACCCTGCCCGACATCACGCTCCACGCAGGCGAAACCCTTGCCCTCACCGGCCCCTCCGGCGCGGGCAAGACAACCGCGCTGATGGCGCTGGCCGGGCTTTTGCGCCCCGAGGCGGGCGAGATCCGGGTGAACGGGCGATTTCTCGATGACGGCACCGCCGACGGCTGGCGCACGCATCTCGGCTGGATGCCGCAGGCCCCGCATTTCCTCGACGCCAGCTTGCACGACAACGTCGCGATGGCTTCCGGAGACGATGTCGGCGCGGCACTGGACCAGGCCGGGGTGGCGCATGTCGTCGCGGCTTTGCCCGCAGGCGCGCAAACCCGGTTGGGTGAAACCGGGGCGGGGCTTTCGGGCGGCGAGGCGCGGCGGGTGACGCTGGCACGCGCGCTCCACGCCAACCCCGCCCTGCTGCTCGCCGACGAGCCCACCGCCGACCTTGACGCCGAAACCGCAAGCATCGTCGCCAAGGCGCTGATGGCGCGCGCTGCAGCGGGGATGGCCCTGATCGTCGCCACCCATGACGAGGGCCTTGCCGCCCGGCTGGACAGGACGATCGAGATCGGGGGCGCGGCATGAGACCTCTCCTTCGGATCTTCCGCCTGATGGTGCAGAGCCAGCGCAAGGCGCTGCTGCAAGGCGCGGCGCTGGCACTCGTGGTGCTGCTGATGGGGGCTGCACTGCTCGGGCTTTCGGGCTGGTTCATCACCGCCGCCGCCGCCGCCGGGCTGGCCGGCGTGGGCGCGACCTTCGACGTGTTCCGCCCGTCCGCCATGGTGCGGTTCCTCGCACTCGGGCGCACCGCGGCGCGCTACGGCGAACGGCTGACCACGCACGACGCCACGCTCCGGGTGCTGGCCGCGCTCCGGGTCCGGTTGCTCGCGCGCGCCGCCGCCCTGCCCTTCGACGCGATGGTCCGGGCAAGGCGCAGCGCGGAACTCAACCGCATCACCGCCGATGTCGACGCGCTTGACGGCATCCCGCTGCGGCTGATCCTGCCGATCGGCGCGGGACTGGCCGCGCATGGGCTGGTGTTCGGGGTGCTGTGGTGGCTGGGCGATCTGCGGGTGGCGGCGGCGATCCTCGCGATCTACCTTGCGGGCGCGACCGCGATCATGGCCTGGGCCGGGGCGCGGGCGGCGCGGCCCTCGGCCAGGGCCGAACGCGCAGCCCAGACCTTCCGCGCCCGGCTGCTCGACCTGCTGCGCGCCCGCGCCGACCTCGTGGTGCATGGCCGCCTTCCCGCCGAGACGGAGGCCGCGCGCGCCGCCGATAGCAAGCGGCGCGCGCTTCAGGCCGGGCTCGATCGCACCGGGCGGCAAGCGGGCGCGGCATTGGCACTGGTGGCGAGCACGGCGACGGCGGTGGCGCTCTGGATCGGGCTCGAGTTGGTCGACTCCGGCGCACTCACCCCGGCCCTCGCCGCCATGGGCGTGTTCACCGCGATGGCGCTGGCCGAAACTCTCGCGCCGATGCACCGGGCGGCAACCGAACTGGGCCGGATGCGCCTCGCCGCGGTGCGCATGGACCCGGTGCTCGACGCCGCGCCCGCCCCGGTCGCGCCACCCGCCCCGGCACCGATCCGATCCGCGCCGGTGCTCGTGCTCGACCGGATCGCGCTGCACCGCCCGGGCGCCGCGGCGCCGGTGTTCTCGGGGCTGTCGCTCAGGCTGGCACCCGGCGAGGTGATGGCGCTCACCGGCCCTTCAGGCTCGGGCAAGAGCACGGTCTTGCAGATTGCCGCAGGCGTGAGTGCCGCGAGCCACGGGCAGGCGCTTCTGTGCGGTCAGCCGCTCGCCGACTGGCCCGAAGCGGCGCTGCGCGAGGTCGTCACCCTGGTGCCGCAGCGCACCAGCCTCGTTGCCGGAACCCTGCGCGAGAACCTCGCGCTGGCCGCCCCCGACGTCGACGACGCCGCGCTGCTTGCCGCGCTCGACACCTGCGCGCTCAAGGCCACCTTCGCCGCGCGTGGCGGGCTCGACGCCCCGATCGGGCCCGGCGGGGCGGGGCTTTCGGGCGGCGAGGCCCGGCGGGTGGCGCTGGCGCGCGCACTCCTGCGGCGCCCGGCCCTGCTCTTGCTCGACGAACCCACCGAGGGGCTCGACCGGGCCACCGCCGAGGCCGTGCTGGCGGGCATCCGCGCGGCGCTGCCCGAAGCCGCGATCCTGATCGCCGCGCATCGCGCGGTCGAAATCGCAGCGGCGGATGGCTATCAAGCTATGACATAAAGTCACATCCACGATTCATGTTTTGAAATTTGCCCCTATCTCCATATGATCCGATCAAAAGTTGCATCCAGCATGTCACTTTGATCTTGAAACTCCGTGGCCCGGAAGGCCCCGACACAGGAGAGAGAAATGGAGTTCGGAATCGTCGAGCTGTCACGGCTGCAATTCGCCATGACAGCGATGTATCACTTCCTCTTCGTGCCGCTCACGCTTGGTCTGTCGATCATCGTGGCGATCATGGAGACGGTCTATGTCATGACCAACCGGCCGATCTGGCGGCAGATGACGAAGTTCTGGGCCACGCTGTTCGGCATCAACTTCGTGCTCGGCGTCGCCACCGGCATCACCATGGAATTCCAGTTCGGGATGAACTGGGCCTATTACTCGCACTATGTCGGCGACATCTTCGGCGCGCCGCTGGCGATCGAGGGGCTGATGGCCTTCTTCCTCGAAGCCACCTTCGTCGGGCTGATGTTCTTCGGCTGGGACAAGATGTCGAAGGTCGCCCACGCGATCGTCACCTGGCTCGTCGCCATCGGCTCGAACTTCTCGGCGCTGTGGATTCTCATCGCCAACGGCTGGATGCAGAACCCGGTGGGCGCGGAGTTCAACCCGATGACGATGCGGATGGAGATGACCTCGTTCTTCGAGGTGCTGTTCAACGAGGTGGCGCAGGCGAAGTTCGTGCACACCGTTTCGGCCGGGTACGTCACCGCGGCGGTCTTCGTGATCGGCGTGTCGGCCTGGTACCTGCTGCGTGACCGCCACATCGACCTTGCCCGCCGCTCGATCACCGTCGCCGCCGCCTTCGGCCTCGCCTCGGCGCTCTCGGTGGTGGTGCTGGGCGACGAGTCGGGCTACTCGGCCACCGACCACCAGAAGATGAAACTCGCCGCGATGGAGGGGATGTGGGACACCCACGACGCCCCGGCGGATTTCACCCTGATCGGCATCCCCGACCAGGAGGCGCGGGAGACCAAGTTCGCGATCCATATCCCCTGGGTGATGGGCATCATCGGCACCCGGTCGCTGACCGAGGAAATCCCCGGCATCAACGATCTCGAGCAGCAGGCCGAGGAACGCATCCGTTCCGGCATGATCGCCTACGAGGCGCTGATGCAGATCCGCGAAGAGCGCGAGGCGGTCGATCCGGCGGTGACGGCGACCTTCGAGGAGCATTCCGACGATCTTGGTCATGCATTCCTCTTGCGCAAATACACCGATGATCCGGCGACCGCGACGGAAGACCAGATCCTAATGGCGGCGGAAGACACCATCCCGACGGTCTGGCCGCTGTTCTGGGCCTTCCGGATCATGGTGGGGCTCGGCTTCGGCTTCATCGCCACGATGGGCTTTTTCTTCATCCGCGCCTCGTTCAAGCGGATGCAGTTCCCGCGCTGGTCGCTGCACCTCGCGGTGTGGATGATCCCGGCACCCTGGATCGCCGCCGAGATGGGCTGGTTCGTGGCCGAGTTCGGCCGTCAGCCCTGGACCGTGGACGGTGTTCTGCCGACCGCGATGAGCGTGAGCGCGCTCTCGGTCACCGAGGTGGCGATGACGCTGGCGGGCTTCGTGGCGTTCTACACCGTGCTCTTCGTCATCGAGATGGGCCTGATGCTGAAATACATCCGCAAGGGCCCGTTCCAGGATGTGAAGGAAACCGAGCAATGGATGGACGACCACGCCCGACGGCTGCGCGGCTCGACCGGTGCATCCCCGATCGCAACCCCTGCGGAGTAATGACCCATGATCCTGCATGACCTGATTTCACTCGACGTTCTGCGCGTCATCTGGTGGGGGCTGCTCGGCGTGCTGCTGATCGGCTTCGCCCTCACCGACGGATTCGACATGGGGGTGGGCGCGCTCCTGCCCTTTGTCGGCAAGACCGACACCGAGCGCCGCGTGGTGATCAACACCGTCGGCCCGGTCTGGGAAGGCAACCAGGTGTGGTTCATCCTCGGCGGCGGCGCGATCTTCGCGGCCTGGCCACCGCTCTACGCGATGAGCTTCTCGGGCTTCTACCTCGCGATGTTCCTCGTGCTTGCGGCGCTGATCCTGCGCCCGGTTGGCTTCAAGTATCGCTCCAAGCGCGAAAGTGCGCGGTGGCGCAACGGCTGGGACTGGGCGCTGTTCATCGGCGGCTTCGTCCCCGCGCTGCTCTTCGGCGTGGCGGTGGGCAACGTGCTGCAAGGCGCGCCCTTCCACCTGACCGACGACCTGTTGCCGGTCTATGAAGGCTCGGCCTTCGGCAAGCTCTTCGGGTTGCTCAACCCCTTCGCCCTGCTCGCCGGCGTGGTTTCGGCCGCGATGATCGTGATGCACGGCGCGGCCTGGCTCGGGCTGAAGGCGGAAGACCCGATCGCGGGCCGGGCGCGGCGGATCGGCCTCTGGGCCGCCGGGGTGGCGTTCATCGGCTACGCGCTTGCCGGTGTCTGGCTCGCCTTCGGCATCGACGGCTATGCCTTCGCCAGCGAGATCGTTGCCAACGGCCCCTCCAACCCGCTGTTCTCGGAGGTGGATAAAGGCGGCTCCTGGCTCGCGGCCTACGGCGAACGGCCGTGGATCGCGATCGCCCCGGCGTTCGGCTTCATCGGCATGGCGATGGCCGCCCTGGGGCTGAAGGCGCGGCGCGACATCGGCACGCTGCTGTGGTCGAAACTCGCCATTTTCGGGGTGATTTCGAGCGTCGGGCTGACGATGTTCCCGTTCATCCTGCCCTCGTCGACCGATCCGCGCTCGTCGCTCACCGTGTGGGACGCCTCTTCGTCGCACCTGACGCTCTTCGTGATGCTCGTCGTCACGGTGATCTTCATGCCGCTCATCCTTCTCTACACCGCCTGGGTCTACAAGGTGCTGTGGGGCAAGGTGACGGAAGATGACGTAACCACCGACACCGGCGCGATGTACTGAGAAAGGAAACGACATGTGGTATTTCGCCTGGCTCCTCGGCCTGCCCCTTGCCGCCGGCTTTGCCGTGGTCAACGCGATGTGGCTTGAGTTGCAGGAAGACGAGAAGCTGATGAACAAACGCCGCACACGCGACGATTGACCGCAGCGCAAGACGCCCCGCGCGCGCCTTTCACGTCCCTTTCGGCGCCCCGGGGAAAGAGGTGGCCCGGCCGCATCCACGCGGTCGGGCCATTTTCATTGAAAACAGATCACCCCTCGCGGGCGAGGGTATCGGCGATTTCCTGAAACAGCGCGTGGCTTTCCAGTGCTTCCGCTTCCGGCACCGTGCGTTGCACGAAGCCGAGATGGATCACCACGTAGTCGCCGGGCTTGGGCGGATCGCCCGCCACCAGCATCAGATCGGCCCAGCGCTCCTGCCCCATCGCGGCGCAACGGGCGCGGTGGCCGTCGATCTCCTCGATCCGCATCGGGATGGTCAGGCACATGGGGCGTGTCTCCGCTTGCCGGGGGCTGTGAACCAAGTATGCTCGCCGCCATGACAATGGACAAGACCACAATCCTGGTGCTGGGGCTGGGCAACGTGTTGCTGACCGACGAGGCGGCGGGGGTGCGGCTGGCCGAGCATGTCGGCGCGCTGCCCGAGGCCGCCGATCTCGGGCTTGAGGCGATGGATGGCGGCACCATGGGGCTCACATTGATGGTTGCCATGGAGGACGCGGACGCGATGATCGTTTGCGATTCGGCATGGCTCGGCGAGGCGCCGGGTGCCTTCAAGCTGTTTGAAGGGGCCGAAATGGACCACTTTTTACGTACCCGGGGCCGCAACCCGCACGACATCGGCCTCGACGACGTGATGGACGGTCTGCGGCTGCGCGGCGCGGTGCCCGAAAAACGGGCACTGATAGGAATTCAGCCGGAAATTCTGACGGTTGGCGAGCATATGACCGCCGCCGTGGCGGCCGCGATCCCGCAAGCGGGCGAGGCTGTTCTGGGCCTCGCGCGGCGCTGGCGAGGCTGATCGGCGCAGGCCAGACGGCACGCTTAACAAATTCATAAAATTAGATACGTGCATCTTGTTGATGCAGATCAAGTCGCCATGATCGAACGCGCGGCAATCTGCCACAAACTTACCGCCAGTCCGGTTATTCACGGCGGGGAGTGTGGGAGGGCAACCGCGTGAACACCAACGCCGAGAATCCGCACGGCCGCGAAGCGGTCGAAGTGCTGAAGTCGCATATTTCGACCGGCAATGCCCGGCCCGTGCTGCAAGAGATTCACGCCGCCCTCGACACCCTCCTTGCCACCGGCACCACCACCACCATCGACCTTGGCGCGATCCCCTTCGCCCCCGGCGACGAGCGTCTGCTCGACGAGGTGCTCGGCAAGGGCGAACTCAGCGCGACGCTGGAGGTGCTTGGCACCAGCCACGTCGAGGAAACCGGGATTCCCGGGGTTTGGCGCATAGATCATTTCGACCAGAACGGCGAGACGCTGTCGCGCTTCGTCGAGGTCACATTTCTACCCGATATTTTGAAAACGCAGCGCGCGGACGCAGAAGCAGGTCTGACGCGGCTGGCAATCCGGCTTGAAGAGCACGACAGCCGGACACATTGAAAGGAGGCACGCGATGGCGGTCAAACCCCTGCTCCCGGACCTTATGAAGGCACACGGGATCAGCCGACGAGGCTTTTTGAAGTATTGCGCCACGCTGACCTCGGCCATGGCCCTGCCTCCGATCCTCGCACCGAAAGTGGCCCACGCGCTGGAAACCACCACGCGCCCCTCGGTGATCTGGCTCAGCTTCCAGGAATGCACCGGCTGCACCGAGGCGATCACCCGCAGTCACGCGCCGACGATCGAAGACCTGATCTTCAACGTGATTTCGCTCGACTATCATCACACCCTGCAAGCCGCCTCCGGAGACGCCGCCGAACATGCGCGCGAACAGGCGATGAAGGACAACTGGGGCAATTATCTCGTGGTGGTCGATGGCTCGATCCCGATTGGCGACCCCGGCTATTCCTGCATCGCGGGCATGTCGAACCTCGACATGCTGAAGGAAACCGCCGAGGGCGCCGCCGCGATCGTGGCGGTGGGCACCTGCGCGGCCTACGGCGGCATCCCGCACGCCGATCCGAACCCCACCGGCGCGGTTTCGGTGAGCGACATCATCACCGACAAGCCGATCATCAACGTGCCCGGCTGCCCACCGATCCCGATCGTGATGACCAGCGTTCTGGCGCAGTTCCTGACCTTCGGTCTCGACAGCATCGAGGTCGACAAGCTCGGCCGCCCGAAGGCCTTCTTCGGCGAAACCATCCATGACCGCTGCTATCGGCGGCCGTTCTACGACAAGGGGATGTTCGCGGAAGGCTTCGACGACGAAGGCGCGCGCGAGGGCTGGTGCCTCTACAAGCTCGGCTGCAAGGGTCCGACCACGCGCTCGGTCTGCGCGACCGTGAAGTGGAACGGCGGCACCTCCTTCCCGATCCAGGCGGGGCATGGCTGCCTCGGCTGCACCGAACCCGATTTCTGGGACAACGGCGGGTTCTACAAGCCGCTCTCGGTGCCCGCAGGCGAGTATCGCAAGCTTGGCATCGCCGCGGTTGCGGGCGGGGCGGCGCTTGGCGTTGCCGGTGGCGCGCTGGGACGGGCCAGCAAGGCGCGCGCGGGAAAGGCGCACGAGACCGTGGATGCGCATGATCTGGAGAAGAAGTCATGAACAACCCATATTTTGACCTGTTGATGTGGGCCCGTGGCCCCGGCTTCGACATCGCGCTCACGATCATGATCGGCGGCATCCTGCTGCGGGTGGTGGAAATCGTCGTGCTCGGCCGCAAGAAGGATTTCGCCAAACCCAAGGGCAGCCCGGTGGGCCAGGGGCTGAAGACGATCTTCACCCGCTCGGTCCCGCGCAAGGGCGCGATGATGGAAGCCCCCGTCACCTACATCGGCGGCTATGTCTTCCACATCGGCTTTGCCATCGCCTTCCTGTTCCTCGGCGCGCATATCGCTCTGGTCGATGACTTGATCGGGCTGAGCTGGCCCGCCGCCAACAAGGCGCTGATCGAAACCGCGACCGCGGCGAGCGTGCTCGCGCTGATCGCATTGGCATGGACCCGGGTGAAAGACCCGGTGCGCCGCGCGCTCACCCGCTTCGACGACTGGCTGGTGCTGGTGCTTTCGGGCCTGCCGCTGGTCACCGGCTACATCGCCGTGAACCAGATCTTCGGTGACCCGACGCTGATGATGGCGGTGCACATCCTCTCGGCGGAACTGCTGATGATCGCCTTCCCCTTCACCAAGCTGATGCACGCCGTCACCTTCGCGATGGCGCGCTACTACAACGGCTCGATCCAGGGCCGGAAAGGAGCCGAATCATGACCGCGACCCTCGAACGCGGCCTCAATGCGCTGCGCGAACAGATCGACGCACCGGTGGCGAGCTTCTTCACCTCCTGCGTGAGCTGCGGCATCTGCGCGGAAGCCTGCCTGTTCTACAAGGAAACGGGCGATCCGAAATACACGCCGATCCACAAGCTCGACCTGATGCGGCGCATGTGGTCGAACGAATACACCCTGCTCGGACGGGCGAAAGCCATGCTCGGGCTGGGCAAGAAGATCACCGACGAAGATCTCACCGAATGGGAAGAGCTGGTTTATGACAGCTGCACCATGTGCGGACGCTGCACCATGGTTTGCCCGGTGGGCAACGACATCACCATGATGATCCGCAAGATGCGCGAGGGCATGTCGGCCTCGGGCCACGGGCCGCACGATCTCGTCGGTGCCGCCGAGCGCCACACCGACGGCACCTCGCCGATGGGCGATCTGACCAAGGCGCTCCTTGCCCGGGTCAAGCAGGCCAGCGCCGAGACCGGGCTGGAAATCGAGCTCGACAAGCCCGGCGTCGACTACATGCTGATCCTGTCGTCGCACGAAATCGCCTCCGGTGAAGAGATGATCGCGGCGGTGGCGCGGATCCTGCACCAGGCCGGCGTAACCTGGACGATCTCGACCGAAGGCTTCGAGGCGACCAATGTCGGCATCCAGCTCGGCAACCGTGACGTGGCGCGCAACCTCGTGTCGCGCGTGGTCAACGCCGCCGAGAAACTCGGCGTGAAGGGCGTGATCAGCCCCGAATGCGGCCACGCCTTCCAGGCGATCCGCTGGGAAGGGCCCAACCTGATCGGCCGCGAATATCCCTTCGAGGTGGTGCACATCATCGAGTTGCTCGACAAGCTTCGGGCCGAGGGCAAGCTCAAGACCAAGGGAATGGATCACGATCGCATCACCTTCCACGACCCCTGCCAGCTCAACCGCCGCGGCGGCATCAACCGCGAGCCGCGCAACCTGCTGAACATGGTCGCCGACAATTTCATCGAAACCGAGAATGCCGGCACGATGAACTGGTGCTGCTCGGGTGGTGGCGGGGTTGGGGCCAACGAACGGGCAAACGATCTTCAGGCCACCGCGTTCAACATCAAGAAGCGGCAGTTCGAAGCCGTGGCACCCGAGAAGATCGTTACCATGTGCGCCTTCTGCCATACGACGCTGGAAAACCAGCTCGAAGCGCGTGGCATGGACGATATCGAGGTTCTGGGTCTCACCGAAATGATCGGTGAATACCTGGACGACGAGGATTGAGAGGGGAGACGAGAGCATGAACAAGAGACTGGTCGTTGACCCGATCACACGGATCGAGGGGCATTTGCGCATCGAGGCGCAGATGAACGGAGGCACCATCGCCGAGGCTTATTCCTCGGGCACGATGGTGCGCGGCATCGAGATCATCCTTCAGGGCCGCGACCCGCGCGATGCCTGGGCCTTCGCCCAGCGCATCTGCGGCGTTTGCACCCTGGTGCACGGCGTTGCATCGGTGCGCGCGGTGGAGGATGCGCTCAAGATCGAGATCCCGAAGAACGCGCAGCTTATCCGCAACTTGATGATCGCGGCGCAATACGTGCATGACCACGTGATGCACTTCTACCACCTGCACGCGCTCGACTGGGTCGACGTGGTCTCGGCGCTCGACGCCGATCCGAAGGCCACCGCCGATCTGGCGTCGTCGCTGTCGAGCTATCCGAAGTCGAGCCCCGGCTACTTTGCCGACGTCAAGACCAAGCTCAAGACCTTCGTGGAACAGGGCCAGCTCGGCATCTTCGCCAATGGCTACTGGGGCCATTCGGCCTACAAGCTGCCGCCCGAAGCCAACCTGATGGCGGTGGCGCATTACCTCGACGCGCTGGAATGGCAGCGCGACGTGGTCAAGCTGCACACGATCTTCGGCGGCAAGAACCCGCACCCGAACTTCCTCGTCGGCGGTGTGCCGTCGCCGATCTCGCCCAATTCCGACGGCGGGATCAACATGGAAGACCTCGCCATCGTCTCCAGCGTGATCACCAAGATGGAGGATTTCGTCAACCAGGCCTACCTGCCTGACACGCTCGCCATCGCCTCGTTCTACAAGGACTGGGGCGCGATCGGTGAGGGCGTGGGCAACTTCCTGACCTACGGCGATTTTCCCACCGGCGCGTCGAACGATTTCTCGTCGTTCCTGGTACCGCGCGGGGTGATCCTCGATCGCGACCTTTCCACCGTGCACGAGGTCGATCTGCACGAGGAGGAGGAGATCCAGGAGTTCGTCGATCACGCATGGTACAACTACCAGGGCGGACCGGGCACGGGCCTGCACCCCTACAAGGGCGAGACCGAGTTCAACTTCACCGGGCCGAACCCGCCCTATGACCAGCTCGACATCGACAAGGGCTACTCCTGGCTGAAGTCGCCGCGCTGGAAGGGCAAGGCGATGGAGGTGGGGCCGCTCAGCCGGATGCTGATGCTCTACGCCACCGGCAACGCGCACGCCAAGGAACTGGTCGACATGACGCTCTCGACCCTCGACGTGCCGGTGACGGCTCTGTTCTCGACGCTCGGGCGCACCGCCGCGCGCACGCTGGAAACCAAGATCTACCTCGACTGGATGCGCGGCTGGTATGACGACCTCATCGCCAATATCCGCGCCGGTGATCTCAAGACCCACAACACGGAGAAGTGGGATCCGTCGACCTGGCCGAAGAAGGCCCAAGGTGCGGGCTACATGGAAGCCCCGCGCGGTGCCCTCGGCCACTGGATCGTGATCGAGGACCAGAAGATCGCCAACTACCAGGCGGTCGTGCCGACGACGTGGAACGCAGGGCCCCGCGACGCCAACGGGCTCGCCGGCCCCTACGAGGCGGCGCTCAAGGGCCACGAACTGGCCAACCCCGAGCAGCCGCTGGAGATCCTGCGCACGATCCACAGCTTCGATCCCTGCATCGCCTGCGCAGTGCACATGGTCGGTGAGGACGGCAAGGAAACGATGCAGATCAAGGTAAGCTGAAGACGGCCCGGGTTATCTGGAGGGGCGGCCTCGCGGTCGCCCCTTTTCACGCCCGGAGCGGAGGACGACATGCACGAGATGGCACTTGCCGAAAGCGTGGTGAGAATCGTCGAAGACCATGCCCGCAAGGCGGGCGCGGCGCGGGTGGTGCAGGTGCGCCTCGAAATCGGCGCGCTCAGCCACGTAGAACCCGCGGCGCTGTCGTTTTCCTTCGAGGCGGTCTCGCAAGGCTCGATGGCCGAGGGGGCGGAGCTGGTGATCGAGCGCACACCCGGCCGGGCCTGGTGCCACGACTGCATGAAACCGATCGAGATCGACCGCCTCGCCACCCCCTGCCCGACATGCGGCGGCTACAAGGTGCAGGTGACCGAGGGCGAGGAGATGCGGGTCAAGGACATGGAAGTGGCCTGAAGCCCGCCCCGCTTCAGAGCTTGCCACTCGCCGAGAGCATGATCGCGAAGGGCCGCGTGGCCCTGATCTCGGCCAGCACGAGCACGAGGCTGGTGGTGAGTGGCACCGCGAGAATCGCGCCGGGCAGGCCCCAGAGCGCCGTCCAGAACGCCAGCGCGAGCAGCACCACCAGAGGCGAGAGGTTGAAGGTGCGCCCCATCAGCCGCGGTTCGAGGAAAGACGCGACATAGGTTTGCAGGAAGGTGAGCACCACCAGCGTGATCGCCGCCATGCCCAGCGTGCCGAACTGCGCGAGGCTGAGCAGCACCGGAAAGATCACCGCGATCAGCGAGCCTACGTAGGGAATATAGTTCAGCACCGCGATCAGGATCGCCCAGAAGAACGCGAACTCGATGCCGATGGCCCAGAGCGCAACGTAGGAAAGCCCACCGAGGATGATGTTGATCATCGTCTTGACCAGCAGGTAGGTGCCCACCCGGTCGTTGATGCGGTCAACCAGCGCCAGCGCCTGGTCGCGCTGCTTGGTGTCGCGGGTGGCCAGATCGAACTTCTTGGCGAACTGGATGCGTTCGGCGAACAGGAACGAGGCGTAGAGCACGATGAAGAAGAAGGTCGTGCCGAAGCCGCGAAGGTTGTTCAGGATCGTCGGGATCCATTCGGCTGTATTGATCTGGCCGATGGTGGCGTTCTGAAAGGCAACCCACGTCGGTTCGCCCTCGATCCCGAAAGTGGTGGCATAGCGCGCCACGAGCGCGTCGAGGTTGTTTTCGTAGCGCGGGATCTCGTCCAGCACCCGAGCGAGGCTGGTGGTAATGAACATCCCCAAAATGAACAAGGCGACGGAAAACCCCACCAGTAGGATGAGCCGCAACAGCCAGGCCGGTGCATACCGCAGCACCGGACGTTGTGCGAGCCAGTTGGTGGCCTCTGAAAGCACGTAGATCGCGATGATCGCGGCAAGCACCGGAAGCAGCACCGGCTTGCCGATCCAGAGAAGCCAGCCGAACATGATCGCCAGCGCCGTGCCGTATGTGAGCGTCGAAAGGTTCATGGACGCAAAAAAGCAGATCGACGCGGCGAGTGCGAGGCAAATCCGCAACTGGGTGGCAAGCCTGGTGCCGCCGACCGAAAAGATGGCGCGGGCACCATCTTCCGGCACGAGAGAGCCGATGTCCCGGGCAGATCGGGTAACCTCTGGCATCCGACCGTCCTGGCAGGCTGGCAAGCCGCGGGCGGGCCCGATTGTCAGCCGAACAGGATCAGCCGCGAGCTGGCGATCG
This sequence comes from Maritimibacter sp. HL-12, assembly GCF_900177545.1. GTDB lineage: Bacteria > Pseudomonadota > Alphaproteobacteria > Rhodobacterales > Rhodobacteraceae > Sinisalibacter. The sequence continues at coordinate 457,087 of NZ_FXBQ01000001.1, forward strand.
ACCAGATGACGACGACCCCGAAGATCGCGAAGCCGACGAGCGCCTGCATCACCTGGCGGCGCAGCACGGCTGGCAGCACTGCCTTGAGGCTCTCGACCTGCGCGAAGGGGCGCAGGCTGCCCGCCCCGACCGCAAGCGCGGTGGCAACAAACAGCGGCAGGTAGAGCGCATAACCCACATAGCCGTAATCCGGCTTGAGAATACAGAACGGGCAATGGTGGTTGGGGTGGTCGTAGATATAGAGCGAGATCACAGAGACGATGGCCACCAGCGCGACGAGAAAGAAAGCCGCACCCGCCAGCGCGAAGACGCCGTGGCCGCGCCCGCGCCACAGGCTCACGGTGCCGGCAAGCGCCACCGCAAGCCCCGCGCCCGCGAGCAGCCAGAGCGCGCGGGCCGGGTCCATCCCTGTCATCTCCGACGCGATCCCGTCGTTCGCCGCGGTGAAGACCTTCGAGCAGCAGGAGGTGATCACGTCGGTTTCGAGGTTGAGAAAATAGGTCAATTGCACCGCCGCACTTGCCACCACCAGTGGCGCGATGGCGAGGATTGCGCCGTATTTCAGCCGGGTGAGCGGATAGTCGTGCCCAAGCCGGTCGGCGCGGTCGAGCATCAGCCAAACCGAGGCGGCGAAAAACACGGCGATCTTGAGATAGAGCGCGGGGAACCCCCAGTCGTTGGCGCTGAGCGTGCCCACCGCGCACATCGCGCCGACGAAGAGCGGTGCCATGCGGTCGGCGTTGAAGACGAAGAGCACCAAGGCGGCGAGTTCGGCCAGCATCACGAAGCGGAACAGGGTGGAGACAAGCTCGGTCGCGCGTTCGAGCTGCAACTGTTCGCGGCTGCCGCTGGCGAGGTTCCAGTGCCGGAGCACGCGCAGGGCGAACCAGCCGCTCCACAGCGCCACCGCGCTGGCCAGCGCCGAGACGAGCAGGAGCGCGAGGATCGGGGTTTGAAAGATCATGCGTATTCTCCCACGATCCGCCCGTCCTGCATCGAGATCACCGCGTTGACGTGATCCGCCTGCCAGATCCGGGGGTCATGGCTCGTCATGATCACGGTGCGGCCCTCGTCGCGCAGCGCGCCTACGATATCGAGAAAGCGGTGGGTGAGGTCGGTGTCGAGGTTGGCGGTGGGCTCGTCGGCGATCAGGATCGGCGCATCGTTGATCAGCGCGCGGGCGATGGCGGCGCGCTGGGTTTCGCCGCCCGAGAGGTATTCCACCGGCATGGCGGCCTTGCCGGCGAGATCGAGCGCCTCGAGCCGCGCCAGCGCCCGCGCCTCGACCTCGCGCGGGTCCTGCCCCAGCGGGGCCGCGGGCAGGGTGACGTTTTCGAGCACGCTCAACCCCCGGATCAGGTTGAAGCGCTGGAACACGAAGCCGAAGGTGCTGCGCCGCTCCTCGGTGAGAAAGCGTTCGGGCAAGCCCGAGACGAGCCGGTCGTCGATCAGCACCCGGCCCGATGTGGGCCGCGCCATGCAGCCGATGATCGAGAGCAGCGTGGTCTTGCCGCTGCCGGAGGGCCCCTTGAGCACGGTCACCGCATCGCGGACGATCTCGAGGCTCACCTCGTCAACGGCGCGCACCTCGCCGGGGCGTCCTTCGTTGTAGAGCTTGGTAACGGTTTGAAGCGATATCATCGGGAGGCCTTTCAGCGCATGACCTGGTCGGGATCGGCGGCGGCGACGCGCCAGACCGGCACGAGGGTGGCGGCGGTATAGGGCAGCACGGTGATCAGGAAGAGCGCGGCGATCTGCACCCCGTCGAAGCGCGGTGTAAGCGCGAAATCGGGGTAGATCACCGACCAGCCCTTGAGGATCGGTGCGAACAGCCCGGCCTGGAAGGTGAAGACGTGCAGATAGCCCGCCAGCGTGCCGATCAGGAAAGCGCCCGCCGAGATCAGCGCGCCCTCCCACAGCTTCATCGCGATCACGTCGGTCATGTTCCAGCCCACCGCCTTCAGAATGCCGATCTCGCGGGCCTCTTCCGCCGACAGGCCCGAAGCCTTCTCGGCGGCGAAGATGGCGAAGGCGAGCAGCGCCGCCGCGGCGAGCGCGACCATGATGCCCTCGCGCCACGAAAACAGCTTCTGGTAGGTGCGCGAGATGTCGTCGCGGGTGATGAACCGTGCCTCGGGCAGCAGGGCACTGGCCTTGGACATGATGGTTTCGATCTCGCGACTGTTGCGGACCGTCACTGCGATATCGGTATAGACACCGCCCGGAAGGCCGAAGAAATCACGAAAATCCGCCTCGTTCAGCAAGATCAGGTCGGTCGACACGAGCGCGCTTTCGGAACTGATCCGCTCGACCACGTCGAAGCGCACGAGGTCGCCGGAATAGCGGCTGAGAAACAGCGGCGCGGTCTCCCAGAACATCCCGCGCACCCGTGGCACGCCTTCGCCGATCATCGCCTCGCCGGGGGCCAGCACGCGGTCGGGGTCGAGCGGCACCATCAGCGTGTAGTTGGCACCGTTCACGCTGTCGTAGAAGTAGCCCCAGAGCCGCCCCTCGACGCGGGTGACACCGCGGATCGCCGCGAGATCGTCGATCACGTCGCCCTTGATCATGTCGTGCCGCCCCATCGCGAGGTTCTGCACGATCAGTTCGGGCGCCTCCGCGAGCACCGTGTCGGCCTCGTGGCGCAGCGCTGAGGAAAACAGCAGCGCCGAGGCGACGACGAAGACCACGAGCGCATAGATCACCACCAGCCCGATGTTCTTGCCCCGCCTGCGGGCGAGGGCGGCAAGGGTATAGTCGGCCAGCGCGCGCTGGCGGCGGAAGGCTGGGGTCATCGGATCACCTGCGCTTCATCGAAGCCGAGCGTGCCCCGGCCGAAATTGCGGTTGAGGGGCGCGAAGGTGCCCGAGGGGAAATGCTCGAATGACATCGGATTGTCCTGAAACGGCGCATGGAGGTCGGCCATCGCCGGGTGACGGGTGTAGCGCGCCTCGGTGAACAGCGCGAGATCGGTCAGCCCGACCGTTCGCACCAGCGCGGCGGAGGCTTCCATCCGGGCCTGCCCGGGGGCCTTCGAAAGCGCCGCGTGCAGGGCCGCGAGCGCGAGCCCCGCCGCCCCCGCGCCGAGGAGCGCGAAGGCGACGCTGGAACGCCGCAAGCGGGGGCGGGTGCTCATTCGAAACGGCCCGCGTCGAGGCCGACGAGCATGTCGCCGGTGACATCGCCGAAGGCGACGAGCCGTTTGCCGCGATGGTCGCGCATGTAGTCGGTGGCGTCGGCCTCGGTCATCAACGGCACCAGCTCGTGCCCCATCGGGCCGAGCACGTCCGAACCGATGGCATAGAGCGCGTCTTCGGCTGCCACCAGTTTGAGGCCGTAATACTCCGTCACCCCCATCCCGGCGATCTGGTCGCGGCTGCGGCCGGGCGCGTATTTCTCGAGGTCGTCGAGGTATTTGAAGAAGTCCTTGGCACCGTCGAAATGCACCGCCTCGCCGTCATCCCAGAGCACGGTGGCCACCCATTCGGGATACTTGGCGACGAACATGCCGCAGACCGGGCAGGTATCGCGCGGGCCGGGCGCGGGCAGATCCACCGGTGCGGCAGCGGCACGGGCGGAGCGGGGGGCAAGGCCGATCCCCGCCAGCATCGCGGCGGAGGAGAGCGTGGCAAGCAGACGCCGACGGTCGGCGCGGTGATCGTGCGATTGGCACATGTTCAATCCTCGCGTTCAGGGAAGCGGCCGCCCCGGGGTGAACCGGGGCGGCCTGAGTGGCTCAGTTGCCGGAGGCCGCGCGCGCCTTGCGCTCGGCGCGGCGGGCCCGGATCTTGATGGTGCCTTCCGCCATGTCGGCATAGGCCGCGCGCAGGGCGTCATCGAAGCCGACGATGCGCGTGCCCTCGGCTTCGGCGGCGGCGGCCTCGGCCTTGGAGGCATCGCCGTAGGCCCATTTCGAATGCGCCGTCATCGTGCCCGCCTTGGCGGGGTTGAGGACATAGGCCATGTCCGCCGTATCGACGAGCGGCTTGATCTCGGCCTCCGCGCCGGCATCGCCGGCGTAGATCGTCTTCGGCCCGCGATCCATGTTGATCGACAGGCTGATCGCCGCGCAATGCAGCGAACAGGTGCCATCGACGGTGTCGTCGTCATAGACGATGAGGTGGCGGGTGTGACTCCATTGCTGGCGCACCATGCCGCAATAGGGGCAGCGCGGGTATTTCTCGAACTCGTTTTCCAGCGGCGCGGTGTCGACCTTGAGGAAGCTGGCGGGGCCGTTCTCGGCCGTCCAGTCCCACGGGGCCTGCATCTGGGCCTGGGCATTGGCTGCGCCGGCGGCGGCGGCGAGCGCACCGGTGGAGGTGGTAAGAATGAATTGGCGACGGTTCATGATGATCGTCTTTCCTGTCTGGGTATGCCGTGATCAGACGTCCACACAGGCCACGCCTGGATCAGGCGCGGGCGGGACGTCGCAAGATACGCGGATTACGCGGTGACCCGAGCCGTCGTCGAAGGGACGTACAACAACGGCTCAGGCGCGCGCCATGACAGGCGGGCCCCGGATCGGCCTCGGGCCGGGAAAGCGGGCCTCGGTCAGCGAGGCCGTCTCGAATTGCAGCCGGATCACTTCGACCGGGACGACATCGAAGATCGGGGAGTCGAGGGAGACCGGCTCTCCGAAGGCCATGACAGAGGCGTTTTCGCAGATCGGGCAATCATGCGAGGGATCGACCGGCCCTTCGCCCAAGGCGATCACCTCGATGCCGTTGCCGGTGCAGATCTCCATGAACCCGAACCGGGCGTCGGGCGCAGCCTTGCCAAGAGCTTTCACAGCCACCGCGCCGATATGGTCGGCGTAGAAAGCGAATTGCACCAGCATCGCCAATAACGCCAGCGCGCGGGCCACCGGGCCAGCGACAGCGTGAAGCGATATCAGGCGGCGCACCTGCATCGGGTGTCGTACTCCCGCGACGGTTTCCGGTTTCAGATCTAGGCGGTGGCAACTGGCCGCTCAATTCGCCAATTGGTCGCAACGGCTGCACCTTTCGGGATTGTCGATCTCGACGGCAGAGCTGCCCGGCGGACACCCGCTGGGGGTTTTGGCGATCCCTCCGGCCACCGCCTCCCCTATCGCATTGCCCCGAGCGGTCTGGTTTGCGATAACCGCGTTGGACAGTCCGGGGGGAATCATGGACGGAACCGACGAACAGCATTGGGGCCCGTTCGGCCGGCCCCTGTTCGAAGATCCCTCGGCGCGGGCGCTCTCGCGCGTTGGTGTGCTGGATGTCGGATCGAACTCGGTGCGGCTCGTGGTGTTCGACGGCGCGGCACGCTCACCGGCCTATTTCTTCAACGAAAAGATCCTATGCGGCCTCGGTGCGGGGCTCTCGGAAACCGGCAAGCTCAACCCCGAGGGCCGGGTGCGCGCGATGGCGGCGATCAAGCGGTTCAAGCTGCTGGCCGAGGCCATGGACCTGCCGCCGCTGTCGGCCGTTGCCACCGCGGCACTGCGCGATGCCGAGGACGGGCCGGGATTTCGCGCCGAGATCGAGCGCGAAACCGGGATCCGGCTCTATGTCATCGACGGCGCGGAGGAGGCCCGGCTTTCGGCGCAGGGCGTTCTGCTGGGTTGGCCCGAAGCGGAGGGGCTGATGTGCGACATCGGCGGCTCCTCGATGGAACTGGCGGAGATTTCCGGCGGGCAGGTCGGGCGGCGGCTGACCTCCGAACTCGGGCCGCTCAAGCTGACCTCGGTGAAGGGCGGCAAGAAAGGCCTGAAAGCCTACGTGAAAACCGTCATGGAGCGGCTCGCCGGCGAGATCGGCACCCGGCCCAAGCGGCTCTACCTCGTCGGCGGATCGTGGCGCGCGATTGCCAAGCTCGACATGCTGCGGCGCAACTACCCGCTCTGGGTGCTGCACGAATACCGGATGACGCCGAAGGAACTGGGCAAGACGCTTGACTGGATCGCGGCCTCCGACCTCGACGAATTGCGCGTCAGAACGGGCACATCCGGCGCGCGGATGGCGCTGGTGCCGGTGGCGGCGGTGGTGCTCAAGCGGCTGGTGCGGACCTTCCAGCCGCGCGAGATCGCGGTTTCGGCCTATGGTATCCGCGAGGGGCTTCTCTACGAACAGATGCCCGACCAGCTCCGGATGCGCGACCCGCTGATCGAAGCCTGTCGTTTCGCCGAGCAGAAAGACGCGCGGATTCCCGGCTTCGGCAAGGGGCTCTACGAATTTCTTTCCCCGCTCTACAAGGGCGCGAGCCCGGCGCGGCTGCGGATCGTGCGTGCCGCCTGCTACCTGCACGATGTAAGCTGGCGCGCCCACCCCGACTACCGTCACGAGGTGACCTTCGAGGCGGCAACCCGTGCCAACCTCGGCGGGTTGACCCACGAGGAGCGGGTGTTTCTCGGCGTCGCGTTGTTGCACCGCTACAAGTCGAGCCGGGCGGATTGCCATTTTGCCGATGTCTTCACCATCCTGCCCGAACGCGAACTGGCGAAAGCCGAGGTGCTGGGCAAGGCGATGCGGTTCGGCGCGATGTTGGCGGTGGACAAGCCGCACGAGAAGGCGGCCCTGCAGTGGCGGCCTAAGAAGCGCGAGTTGCACATCGAGATTGACCGCGACGCCGCCGATCTGCTTGGCGAGGTGGCGCGGGCGCGGCTCGATGGGCTGGCGCAGGCGCTCGGGGCAGAGGCTGTGGTGAAGATCCGGGGCTGAAGCCTCAGATATCGGTTTCGCCCGTTTCCGGCTCCGCCATCGGCTTGCGGCGGATGATGATATCGCCGTTCGGCAAACGCTCGGGCGGCTGGAACTGGCTGAGATCGCCGAGCCAATCGGTCAGCTTGCTCCAACCTTCTTCGCTTTCATCCATCAAGCCGCGCAGGAGCAGCCTCATCCCCTCCGAGAGCATCTGGGCACCCTCGGAAACCTGCGGGTTGGGCTGAGGCGCATCGTCGTCGGCCAGCGCAAAGGCCGGCGCGAAGGCGAGCGCGGCGACAAGGGCGTAAACAGGCATGCGATGTGTCATGACGCCTATGTGGGGGCGCGTGCGCGCGCTGTCAAACCGGCTCAAAGCGAAAGATCGAGGGTGACCGGAAAATGGTCGGAGGCCATCAGCAGCGCCTCGCGCAGTTCCGGCGTGTTGTAGCAGTCGGGGTCGTCGAACGGGTGCCAGATCCGCCAGCGCTGACCGGCCCCGGCGCGCAGATCCAACGACACCATGATGTAGTCAAGCAGGGCTTCGAGGTAGCGCTCTTCCTGGTGAATGTAGAACCGCGCGGTAACCGGGATTGCCCCGGCGCGGCGGGTGAAGGCCAGCCGGGCGTTGGGATCGTAGAGCCTCGGGCCGCCGTCTTCGCCCATCACGATCTCGACCCCGGAGCGGCCGAAGAGCTTTTCGTATTCATCGAGGCCGGGGCCATCGTTGAAATCGCCCAGCACGATCAGCGACTCGCCCGCCGCAAGGTGCTGCACCACGCGCTGGCGCAGCCAGACGCATTGCGCAAGCTGCTTGCGCCGGTTCTCGATGCCGAGCCGCATCGCCTCGTCGGGGCTTTCCGCCCCGATCGGGGCCTTCGATTTCATGTGCACCCCGATCATCCGGAACCGCCGCCCGGTTTCCTTCACCGTCACCAGCGCCTCGAGCGGCGGCTTGGAAAAACGGATCAGTTCCGGCTGGGCGTCGGCGTCGATATCGAAGCGGAACACCCCGTCGAAGCGCGGCGCGTCGCGCGCCCCTTTCTTGCCGGTTTCATCGCCTTGCGGATCGTGCACCGCGTCGAACACATCGGGGTTGTAGAGCAGCGCGATTTCCTGCTGGGTGTCATTGCGAAACCCGAGCAGCGCCTTGCGCGCGCGCAGCCCGTAGGCGTGGGCGAAAGTTTCCAGCGCGCGCACGGTCGAACGGCGGCGGTTGTCGTCCGGGGCCTCGATGACCATGATCGCGTCGGCGTCCATCGCGGTGAAGACGATGCCGAGCGAGGCAAGTTGATCGCCGCGCTTGACGTCCTGCCGGGCCGACCAGTCGTGATCTTCCAGAAGCCCGCCTTCATCATCGAACAGGGAATTGAACCACTCGATGTTGTAGGTCGCAATGCGTAACACGGGCCTTGGCCTCCTCGCGTGGCACAGCCCGAGCATAAGGTGTTTCCATGGTGTTTTGAAGCGCGGCGCGTCGGGTGCGCCGCAACCCCGGGCCAGCGGTTCAGAACAGCGAGCCCTGTTCGGGGGGCGGTTTCGGCGCGGCCTTTTTCGCCGCATGTTTCACCCCACCGCCATCCGGCGCAAACCTGCCATCGGAAAACTCGATTTCGAGGCTGGCGGCGGCCTTGGCCGCCTTTGCGCTGGTCACCACCGCGCCGTCGCCCCGCACCACGGCATAGCCGCGTTTGAGCGTTTCGGTGTAGCCGAGGGTCTGGCGGGTGCGGTCGAGGCTTTCGAGCCGGTCGCGCCAGAGGCGGGTTTGGGCCGAGGCGGCGCGGGCGAGGCGCGCGGAGAGCGCCTCGAACTCGCGGGCACGCCGGGCGCGGGCTTCTTCGACACGGGCGGGATCGAGACGGCGGGCGCGATCCTGCAATTCGCGCGCCTTCAGCCCGGCGGCCCGCGTCAACGCCGGGGCCAAACGGCCGGCGGCGCTGGCGAGCCGGTCGCGGCGCCGGTCGATCCGGCCGGTGAGCAGGCTCGGCCGCAATCCGCCCGCGGCGCGGGTAAGCCGGACATGGCCGAGATTGGTAAGCGCCCTGAGCGCGGCGGGAAGCCGTTCGCCCGCGCGATCAAACCGCTGGCGGGGGCCGTCGAGCAGCGCATCCGGGCGCGGCAGCAGGCGGGACAGGTCGGCAAGCCGCTGGCCGCGGCGGGTGAGCCATTGGGTGAGCGCGGCGGTGAGACGGGCCTCCTGTTCCGCCGTCCAGGCCAGCAGGTCTCGGCGCACCGGCACCGCCATCTCCGCGGCCGCCGTCGGCGTCGGCGCGCGCCGGTCGGCCGCGAAATCTATCAGCGTGGTGTCGGTTTCGTGCCCCACCGCCGAGATCAGCGGGATCTTCGAGGCGGCGGCGGCGCGAACGACGATTTCCTCGTTGAAACCCCACAAATCCTCGATCGACCCGCCCCCGCGCGCGACGATGATGAGGTCAGGCCGGGGCAGCGCACCGCCGGGGGCGAGCGCGTTGAACCCCTCGATCGCGCGCGCCACCTCCGGCGCGCATCCGGCGCCCTGCACCGCCACCGGCCAGATCAGCACCTTGCGCGGGAACCGATCACGCAGCCGGTGCAGGATATCGCGGATCACCGCGCCCGAGGGTGACGTGACCACGCCGATCACCTCCGGCAGATAGGGAATCGCCGCCTTGCGCTCGGGGGCAAACAACCCTTCGGCGGCGAGCTGGGCCTTGCGTTTCTCCAGCATCGCCATCAGAGCGCCAACGCCCGCGGGCGCAATCTCCTCGATCACGATCTGGTATTTCGACTGCCCCGGGAAGGTGGTGAGCCGCCCTGTCGCGACCACTTCCATACCTTCCTCGGGCTGGGTGGCGAGGCGACCGGCAACACCCTTCCAGATCACCCCCGACAGCACCGCGCGATCGTCCTTGAGATCGAGGTAGACATGGCCCGAGCGCGGCCGCGAGACGCGGCCCACCTCGGCGCGCACGCGAACATGGGCGAACTCGCCCTCGATCATGCGTTTGACCGCGCCGGAGAGCTCGGAGACGGTGAATTCCGGCGCGTTGCCGGCCTGGGAAGGGTCGTCGATCAGGTCCATGGCCGCGAGACTAGCGCCGGGCGCGGCGCGGGGCCAGTGCCGATCTCCTGTCTCAGTGGCCCTGGGACTGGTTCAGGAAATGGCTGAGATCGTCGCTCAACCGATCGCCGAAAGCGCTGCGCTTGCGGCTGACATGGGCGAAGTAGAGATCAAGCCCGTAAAGACCCAGCGCAAGGCCGATGCCGCCAGCAAGGATCAGCGGTTGGCCCTGTGCATAGGCAACCATGCCGGACAGACCGAGGATGACCGCGTGGGCGACAAGCCAGCGCGGCACCCGCGGGCGGACCCCCTCTGGCCAATAGAACCGGGGCGGGTTCTGGCCGAACTCGGCGCGATAGGCGGCGCGGGTTTCGTGGTAGGCCCGTGCCGCGCCGAGCATGCGGGTGGCGTCGTCGAGCGGCAAGGCCTTGCCGACAACACCGTTGCAGAACAATGCGTATTCAGGGCTTTGGGCGTGCATCTGCCAGGCCCGACGAATTTGCGGCGGAACCACGCGGGGCGCGTCGGTGATCGCGGCCAGATACAGAAAGCGGCGGTATTCCATCTCGATCTCGCGCGCCTCGGAAAGCGGCAGATCGCTCGCCAGTGCCAGCGCGCAGTGGAATTCGCGCCCGTCGCGCGTGGCCGGCAGCGGGGCCATGCGGATGCGGCTCCAAAGGAGCGAATCTGTCATCTCGCCGTTTCGGGGCGCGGATTTCTTGGCGCTGAACATCTGGGTTGCCACTCGACTCGGGTTGTCTCGGAACCGTCTTGGGCATAGACCCTGCCACAAAAATGCGACCACAAAAGGGCGGGCGATGAACATTCTTATCCTCGGTGGCGGCGGGCGCGAACACAGCCTTGCCTGGGCGGCGAAGCAGAACCCGAAATGCGACCGCCTGATCGTCGCCCCGGGCAATGCCGGGATCGCCGAGATCGCCGAATGCGCCGAACTCGACATCGAGGATGGCGGCGCGGTGGCGGAGTTCTGCGTCGAGAACGCCATCAACTTCGTTATCATCGGCCCCGAGGCCCCTCTGGCGGCGGGGGTGGCCGACCGGCTGGCCGAGGCGGGTGTGCTCGCCTTCGGTCCAAGTGCGGCGGCGGCCCGGCTGGAGGCCTCGAAAGCCTTCACCAAGGAGATCTGCGACGTCGCGGGGGCGCCCACGGCGGCTTGGGCACGGTTTACCGATGCAGAGGCGGCGAAGACCTACATCCGCGCGCAGGGCGCACCGATCGTGGTCAAGGCCGACGGGCTCGCCGCCGGCAAGGGCGTGATCGTCGCCGAGGACGAGGCCGGCGCACTGGCCGCCATCGACGAGATGTTCTCCGGGGCGTTCGGCGATGCCGGGGCGGAAGTGGTCGTCGAAGAGTTCATGACCGGTGAGGAGGCGAGCTTTTTCGTGCTCTGCGATGGCGAGAACCTGCTGCCGATCGGCACCGCGCAGGATCACAAGCGCGTCGGCGAAGGCGACACCGGGCCCAATACAGGCGGCATGGGGGCCTATTCCCCTGCCCCGGTGCTGACCGAGGCCGTTGCCGCGCGCGCGATGGACGAGATCATCCGCCCGACGATGAAGGTGATGGCCGAGCGCGGGATGCCCTACCGGGGGGTGCTCTATGCCGGCCTGATGATCGAGAACGGCCAGCCGCGCCTGGTGGAATACAACGTCCGCTTCGGCGATCCGGAGTGCCAGGTGCTGATGATGCGGCTCGGCGCGCAGGCGCTCGACCTGATGCTGGCGGCCGCCGAGGGGCGGCTGGGCGCGGCGCAGGCGATCTGGGCCGACGATCACGCGATGACGGTGGTGATGGCGGCGCGGGGGTACCCCGGCGCCTACGAGAAGGGCAGCGAGATCCGCGGGTTGGAGCGGGTCGCGGAGGACTCGCGCCACATGGTGTTTCACGCTGGAACCGCCGAGGTGGCGGGCCGCGTCACCGCCACCGGCGGCCGGGTGCTCAACGTGACCGCGCGCGGGGCCAGCCTTGCCGAAGCGCAACGCGAGGTCTACGCGATGGTCGACCGGATCGACTGGCCAGAGGGGTTCTGCCGCCGCGATATCGGCTGGCGGGCGTTGTGAACTGCGGTTTCAGGAATGCGATCCTGTGGCCGCCAAAACAGCAGACTCCCTGCTTTGAAATTGCACGATTCCGATCTTTCTCTCCTGGCACCCCGTGGCAGGGGCGGCGACGCGCCAACGCCTCCAAGGTTTTTTCGGCGGTTCTGAAGGCAGGTGTCAATGCGTGACCGCGACACGGTATGGACCGATTTTTTCCTCGCGGCCTTGAGCTTCGGGCTGGTCATCGCCCTGCCCGCGATCAACGGGGTGCCGGGGCTCTACGCGCTGTTGTTCGCCGCGCTCGGACTGGCCGCCCTGCTGGGCGGCATCTGGCACGGCTGGTTTTCCGGGGCGCAGGTCGGCCTCGGCGGGGCCATTTGGCTAGGCGTGCTGACCGCCATTGGCGGGGCAAATCTCGCGCTCTGGCTGATAGCGGCAGACCTTCTCGGGGCACGAGGGTTGGTCCTGGTCGGCTGGGGCCAGTTGGCGGTGTTCCTCCTGCTCGCGCTCCTCGTCAGCCGCGGTTTCCTGCTTGCATCCGGCTTCAGCCTGCCGCCGGTGCTGCTGCTGCTCGCCGCACATGGCTGGAAGCTGGTCGAGGGCGGTGGCAGCGTTCATGCCTTCGGGCTGGCCGGGTTCGCCACCGCGCTCGCAGGTGCCGCGTTGCAGGCGGCCCGCATTGGCCTGCCGGCGCTCGGGCTCGGCCACAACGCGCTCTATCACCTGATGCAGGCACTCGCCCTCACGCTGGTGTTCTTCTCGGTTTGAGGGCCTGCACGGGGAATTGCCGGACCAGCTTTCCCGGCAGGCAGCCTCGGTATTCGCGGCTCCGGAGGAAACTGCGTCAATGCGCCGGCACGGGGCCATGGATGCTGAACCCACCGGGATCGAATGATATGTGCGGGGAAGAAGTGGCAGCCCGTAGGGGAATCGAACCCCTCTTTCCAGGTTGAAAACCTGGCGTCCTAACCGATAGACGAACGGGCCACTCTGTCGGTGCGGCGGTTTCTAGGCAAAGGCCAAGGTGAGGGCAAGAGGATTCTTTTCGCCGCCGGAGAAAAAAACGGCCCGGCGGGACGGCCCGCGCCTGTGCCGCGATGGGAGCCGGTGTCACCAGGGAACGCCAGAAGGCCTTTTGGCGCGTTTTCGCACGCCCGAACGCATCGTCCGGGCCGCGACCAGGGCGGTTGGTGCAGGGCCATCCAACCCGAACTTGCGCCCCCATATCCACCCGGGCGCAGGGCGGGCGGGCGTGTCAGGCTGGCGAGACCGGAGCGGCGTCTTCAAGCCGCAGCTGCGGCATCGTGCGACCGTTCCAGTGGTTGAGGTCAAGTCGCCCCGCGAGGTGGAAGCGCGCGCCGCCATGGCCGGAAAGCGCGGGGCCGAGGGGGGTATCGAAGGCGCCGAAGGCAATCGCTTCGAGGCGCGCCCCCAGACCGTCGGAAAACGCGATCTTGAGGTGGTTCTGGCCCACCGGCTTGGCGAAGTCGATCGCCACGTCGGGGAAGGCGAAGCGCGGCGCGGGTGCGCCCGCGCCGAAGGGCCCGGCGGCCTCGATCTGCTCGATGAGGTCGACCGTCGCGGCGCCCGGCATCAAAAGCCCGTCGAGATCGAGCGCGCGCGGCCCCATCGCGCCGGCACCCTGCCGCGCCAGAAGGTCCGAGAGCCGCGCCATTGCCGGTTCGAGCTGGGCCCGCGTCAGGCTGAGCCCCGCCGCCATCTTGTGCCCGCCCCCGCGCGTGATCAGGCCTTCGGCGGCGAGTTTCTGAACCGCCGCGCCAAGGTCGATTCCGGTCACCGAGCGGCCCGACCCCTTGCCTTCGTCGGCCTCGAAGCCGATCACCACGGCGGGGCGGTGGGCGGCTTCCTTGAGCCGCGAGGCGACGATGCCGACGACACCGGGGTGCCAGCCATCCGCCGCCGCCCAGACCAGCGGCGCATCGAAGCCGCGCGCCTCGGCCTGCGCCAGCGCGCCCGCAAGCACGCCGGCTTCGATCTCGCGCCGCTCGCTGTTGAGTGCGTCGAGCCGTTCGGCCAAGGCCCGCGCCTCGTGCGGATCTGTGCTGGCGAGCAGGCGTGCACCGAGATCGGCCGCGCCGATCCGGCCGCCGGCATTGACCCTTGGCCCGAGCAGAAAGCCGAGGTGATAGGTGCTGGGCGCGGTGTTCATCCGCGCCACGTCGGCCAGCGCCACAAGGCCGGGGCGGGCGCGCCGCGCCATGATCTTGAGCCCCTGCACCACCAGCGCGCGGTTGGCCCCGACCAGCGGGGCCACGTCCGATACCGTCGCCAGTGCCACGAGATCGAGCAGCGCGATCAGGTCGGGCCCGGACCGCGCGGCTTCCCGCAGCCGCCGCCCGGCCTCGACCAGCAGCAGGAACACCACCCCCGCCGCGCAGAGATAACCGGGCGCATCCGCCTCGTCCTGCCGGTTCGGGTTCACCACCGCGAGCGCGGGCGGCAGGGTTTCGCCGCCGAGGTGGTGATCGAGCACCAGCACATCGGCACCCTTGGCCACGGCGGCGGCAATCGGCTCGTGCGAAAGTGTGCCGCAATCGACGCAGACGATCAGTCCGTGATCATCCGCGAGCATCTCCATCGCCGGCACGTTGGGGCCGTAGCCTTCCTCGATCCGGTCGGGGATATAGAGCGTGGGTGCCTGACCGAAGCCCCGCATCCAGTCGATCAGGAGCGCCGCGGAGGCGCCGCCGTCAACGTCGTAATCGGCGAAGATCGCAACCCGTTCGCCCTTGTTCATGGCACCGAGAAGCCGTTCGGCGGCGGCTTCCATGTCCTTCAATCCGCGCGGGTCTGGCAGGCTGTCGCGCAGCGTGGGGGCAAGGAAGGCCGCCGCCTCGGCCGCCTCGACGCCGCGCCGCGCCAGCACGGCACAGACGGCGCGCGGCAGGCCGGTGGCCTGTTCAAGCGCCTCGGCGTGGCGGGCGAGCTCGATCGAGGGGCCGAGCCAGCGCCGCCCGGTGAGGCTGGAGTCAACGTCGAGAAAGGCAGACATAGCCAGACGTCTAGTGGATCCGGCCGGCCCTGACCAGCCTGCTCCCGGTTCAACCGGCGGGGGTCTGATCGCCTGCGGCTACCCCTCGTCCGGCGCAAAGATCGACTTGCGCCCGCGGATCTCCAGCATCCGGCGCGAGCGGGTGGTTTTTCCGTCCTTCGACACCAGCAGCACCGGCGCTTCCTTGAGCTTCTTCTCGATGACGATGACGGAATCGTGGAACTGCACCGATCCGACCTGCGACGCGGCGGGATGAAGCGGGAAGCGGTCGTCCTCGTCGGTATACCAGGAGTGCATCCGGTCGACGAGATCCTTGGCGGATTCGATCATGCTGGCGGGGTTGCGGAAGCCGCCGCCAAAACCCGGCCAGTAGCTGGTGTGGCTGTCTTCGACCACGTAAAGGCCGCCGTCCTTCAGGTGCGGCCAGAGGTGCGAAAAACTTGCCTTCTGCTGGTGCATCATGTGGCCGCCATCGTCGATGATCAAATCGAACGGCCCGTGCGCCTCGGCCAGCGCCTTGAGAAAACCCGGATCGGCCTGGTCGCCGATCTCGATCTCGATACCGGGCTCGTCGAAACGCCGGCACCCCGGGTCGATATCGGCGAAGACGAGCTTCGCACCCGACCCGAAAAAGCCCTTCCACATCCCGATCGAGCCGCCTTCGAAGATCCCGATTTCGAGGAAGGCGATATCCGGACGCCCCTGCCATGGGCCAAGCAGGCGGTCGTAGAGATCGAGGTAATGCGCCATCTTGTAGATCGCGCGGGCATCGGTCCGGTCGAAGTAGTCGCGGAAATAATTCGGCATCAGGTCTTTCGCGTTTGCGCAAGGATTGCGGCCCATAATGGAGACCCAAACCCCCGAGGCAAGCGATTTGCCCCGGTATCTGTTGTCAGCCGGAGCGCGGCTCGGCTACGAAGGATCAAGGGTTTGTGAGGTGCAAACGCGTGATGCCGACCGGGACGTGATGACGGAAACCAAGCAAACAGCGCTCGAACTTGCGCTCGCATCGGCGGACGAGGCGTTTCGCGCGGGCCGGATGGAAGCGGCGCTGGTGGCGCTCGGAGAGGCCCGCGCGCTTGGTGCCTCGGTGCGCCAGACCGCGCGCCAGGAGGCGCTTGCGCTCACCGCGCTCGGACGCCACGGCCAGGCGGTGTCGGCCCTTCGCCCCTTGCTGAAGGCGGCTCCGAAGAATTACGACTATCTCAACCTCCATGGCGTAATGCTGAAACGGGCGGGCCGGCTTGCCGAGGCCCGGGAGGTTCTGCAACAGGCGGTGCGGCTGAAGCCCGGCGCGGTCGCGGCATGGCAGAACCTTGGCAACGTTCTGGAGGCGCTCGGCGAGATCGCGGGCGCGGCGAAAGCGTTTCGCAAGGGGATCGGCGTGGCCCCCACGTCAGCGGAGCTGTGGCGCCTGCATGGCCGGGCGCTTGCCGCGCTCGGCCAGATCCCCGAAGCGCTCGAAAGTGCGCGCAAGGCCCATGCGCTGGCACCGGACGATGCCGAGATTGCAGCCCTGCTGATCGACCTTCTGCAACGCGCAGGGTTTGACGACGAAGCCCGCACACTGGCCGAAGGTCTGCGCACCAAGGCCCCCGAAACGCCCGGTTTCACGGTGATCGAGGCGCGCCGGGCATTCCGCGCCGGGGACAGTGCCCGCGCGCTGGAACTGCTCGAAGCGCTGATCGCGCGCGACCCGGGCCACCTCGAAGGCAACCTGTTGCTCGCCCATGTGCTCGGCGATGGCGACCGCGCCGGGGCCAATGCCGCCTACGCGCGCGCCGTGGCGGCGCACCCGGACTCGCTCGTCGCGCTCAACCGCTGGATCGACAGCCTCGCGCGCAGCCGCTACGGCAGCGAGGTGGAGCACCTCGAAAACGCCTATGCCCAGGCGAAGCGGCTGATGGGCCGTTTTCCCGACAGGTTGCACGAGGCGGCGCGCGCGCTGCGCACCGTGCTGATGCGGGTGCTCGACGAAGAGCGTTTCGCCATGACCGGCACGCTCGACAGGCTCCTGCCGCGATGGCTGGCGGAGGGCACCCATTCGGCGGTGCATTACGAGCTTGGGCAGGTGCAGACGCTGGACGACCGGCTGAAACTGGTCGAGTGGCACCGTGACTGGGGGCGCAAGGCCAGCGCCGGCATCCGCCCGGTTTGGGAAACATCGCTGCACGCGGCCTTTCCGGCCCCGCCGCTCGCCACCGGGCGCAAGCTCAGGATCGGCTTCATGTCGTCGGATCTGCGCAACCACCCGGTGAGCTATTTCGCATTGCCGCTGCTTGAAGGCTATGACCGCGCGCGCGTGGAGGTGTTTTGCTACTCGTTCTACGAGCGCCCGCCCGACCGGGTGCAACAGCACATCGCGAAGCGGGTCACCGCCTTCCGGCACTGGCCGAAACGTCCCAACCAGCAGGTGGCCGAGGGCATCGCCGCCGACAACCTCGACATGCTGTTCGAACTGGGTGGCTCTACGGCGATGAACAAGCTGATGGTCATGGCCCATCGCCCGGCGCGGATCGGGGCAAGCTGGCTCGGCTATCCGCATTCGGCGGGGCTCGAACAGATCGACATGATCCTGACCGATCCCTACCTCCGCCCCGACGATCCGCGCCTGCTGATCGAACGGCCCTTCGAGATGCCCGAAAGCTGGGTGGCGATGTCGCGGATGTTCGGCGCGCATGAGATCGCCGAAGGCACGCCCGAGGCGCGCAAGGGCCACCTCACCTTCGGCACGGCGAACAACCCCTACAAGTTCACCCCTGCCTGCCTCGATGCCTGGGCCGCGGTGCTGCGCGCGGTGCCCGGATCGCGCTTTGTGTTCCTTCGGCCAGAGGCCGGGGCGGTGAGCTTCATTGCCAACAGCCGAGCGGCCTTCGCGAAACGCGATGTCGATCCCGCGAGGCTCGACTTCATCGGCGTGCGCGGCGACCACATGCGCCATTACAACGAGATCGACATCGCGCTCGACAGCCTGCCCCATGTCGGCGGCACCACCACCTGCGAAGCACTCTGGATGGGGGTGCCCACGGTGAGCCTCGTCGGCCCCGGCTTTCCCGAGCGGCTGAGCTATTCCAACCTGTCGAACGCAGGGCTGGGCGATCTGGCGGTGTTCTCGGTGGCCGATTACGTCGCCACCGCCGCCGCCCTGGCCGAAGACCGCGCCCGGCGCGAAGCTCTCCGACAGGGCCTGCGCGGGCAGATCCGCGCCAATCCTCTGGGCCAGCCGGAGCGGTTCACGACAGCGTTCTACGATCTTGCACGAAAGGTGGCATCGGAATGAAGGCAGTGATCCTCGCAGGCGGGCGCGGCACGCGGCTCGCGGAAGAAACCGGGCTGAGGCCCAAGCCGATGGTGGAAATCGGCGGGCGGCCGATCCTGTGGCACATCATGAAGATCTACGCTGCCCACGGGATCACCGATTTCATCATCTGCCTCGGCTATCGCGGCTGGCAGATCAAGGACTACTTCCTGAACTATGCCCGGCGCGCCTCCGATCTCACCGTCGATCTCGCCACCGGTGCGGTGGATGTGCTGCGCCCCGGGGTGGAGCCATGGCGGGTGACGCTGATCGACACCGGCGAGGCCACCCAGACCGGCGGGCGGCTGAAGCGCGTGGGCCACCTGCTGGAGGGGGAAAGCGCCTTCTGCATGACCTATGGCGATGGCTTGGGCGATGTCGATATCACTGCCGCGATCGCCTTTCACGCGGCCCACGGGCGGGCGGCGACCGTCACCGCCGTGACCCCGCCGGGGCGCTTCGGCGCATTGGCGCGCGAGGATGAGCTTGTGCGGGCCTTCACCGAGAAGCCGGCGGGCGACGGCGGCACGATCAACGGCGGGTTCTTCGTGCTCTCGCCCGCCGTGCTCACCCGGATCGCGGGCGATGCGACGCATTGGGAGGATGCCCCGCTCAAGGGGCTGGCGGCGGATGGCGAGTTGATGGCCTTCGAGCATCGCGGCTTCTGGCAGCCGATGGACACGCTGCGCGACCGCGACCAGCTCGAGGCGCTCTGGGCCGGGGGGCAGGCGCCTTGGAAGACGTGGTAGCCCAGCCTTCACGCCGGTTCTGGGCCGGCAGGCGCGTGCTCCTGACCGGGCACACCGGCTTCAAGGGGGCCTGGGCCGCGCGGATGCTGGCCGGGCTCGGGGCGGAAGTGACCGGCTTTGCGCTCGATCCGGTGCCGGGGTCCTCGGCCTTTGCGGCGCTGGAGGCTGGCGAGGTCCTGCACGATGACCGGCGCGGCGATCTGCGCGATGCCGACGCGGTGCGAGAGGCCACGGCGGGGGCCGATATCGTGCTTCACATGGCGGCGCAGGCGATCGTTTCCGAGGGCTTTCGCGATCCGGCGGGCACCTGGGCCAGCAACGTCACCGGCACGCTCAACCTGCTCACTGCCCTGCGCGGCGCGGGCGCGGCGGCGGTTGTGGTGGTGACCTCCGACAAGGTCTATCGCAACGACGCCCGGCGCGCCTTCATCGAAACCGACGCGCTTGGCGGGGGCGACCCCTATTCCGCCTCGAAAGCCGCCTGTGAGATCCTCGTGGAAAGCCACCGCGCGGCGTTCTCCGATCTGCCGCCACTGGCCACGGCGCGGGCGGGCAACGTGATCGGCGGCGGCGATTTCGGGCGCGACCGGCTGATCCCCGACCTCGTGCGCGCGCGGCTCGCAGGCGCGCCATTGGCGTTGCGCAGCCCTAACGCCACGCGCCCGTTCCAGCATGTGCTCGACGTGGTTTCGGGCTATCTTCTGCTCGCCGAGGCGATGGCTGAGGGGACCGCGCCTGAGGCGGTCAACTTCGGGCCGGACGAAGCGGAGCTTTCGGTCACCGATATGCTGGCGCATTGGGAAGCGGCTTCCGGCGAGGTGGTCGATTGGCGGCCCGCCGATGGCCCGGCGATGGCCGAGAAGCCGCGGCTCGCGCTCGACAGTTCGCGCGCCCGCGCCCGGCTTGGCTGGGCACCGCGGCTCACGACCGCCGAGGCGGTGGCCGACACCGCCACATGGTATCGCGACTGGGCGGGAGGCGCGGCGATGGCGCCCGCCGCCGATGCCGCGATCGGCCGCTGGACCGGGGCGTGACGATGGAAGGGGCGATCAGCCATTGCCGGGCCTGCGGCGCGCCTCTGGGCGAGGTGTTCTGCGATCTGGGCATCATGGCGGTGGCCAATTCCTACCTGCCGCCCGAGGCCGACCCCGCCAGGGAACCGCGCTTTCCGCTCCGCGCGGTCGTCTGCCCCGCCTGCCGGATGGTGCAGCTCGATCACGTGGTGGACGCAAGCGGCATCTTCCGCGATTACGCCTATTTCTCCTCCGCCTCCGCCTCGTGGCAGGACCACGCGCGGCGCTACTGCGAAGCGATGACCGACCGGCTCGGGCTCGGGCCGGGTTCGCTGGTGGTCGAGGTCGCCTCGAACGATGGCTACCTGTTGAAGAACTTCGTGGCCGCTGGCGTGCCCTGTCTTGGTGTGGAGCCTGCCGCTAACGTCGCAGAGGTCGCCATCGCCGCCGGGGTGCCGACCGAGATCGCGTTTCTCACCCCCGAAACGGCGGCTCGCATCGTGGCGGCGCAGGGGCGCGGGGCTGATCTCGTGATCGCCAACAACGTGCTCGCCCATGTGCCCGACATCAACGGCTTCGCCGAAGGGCTGGCCACGCTTCTTGCCCCGGAGGGCGTGCTCACGGTGGAAACGCCGCACCTCCTTGAGCTGGTCGAGGGCGTGCAGTTCGACACGATCTATCACGAGCATTTCGCATATTGGTCGCTGCTCGCGGTGGAGCACCTGTTCGCCCGACACGGGCTGACGGTGTTCGACCTCGAACACCTGCCCACCCATGGCGGCAGCCTGCGGCTTTTCGCCAGCCGATCGGCACGGCCCGCGTCGCAGGCGCTGCTGGCCCAGCGCCGCGCCGAGGCGGAGCGCGGGCTGGAGGGGGATGACTTCTACCGGGGGTTCAACGCAGCGGTCGCGGAGGTTCTGGCCGGATTCCGAGATTGGCTCGCCGAGCGTCAGGCCGAAGGCAAGCGGCTCGCGGGCTACGGTGCGGCGGCGAAGGGCAATACCTTTCTGAACGCCGCCGGGGTCATCGCGACCGACTTCATGGCGGTCGCTGATGTTTCCCCCGCCAAACAGGGCCGTTTGCTGCCGGGAAGCCACGTTCCGGTGGTGTCGCCCGAGGCGCTTCTGGCGCTGGCACCCGACGAGATCCTGATCCTGCCATGGAACATCGCGCCGGAACTCACGGCGCAACTGCGCGGCGCGGGCTTCACCGGCGGGCTGTGGACGGCGGTGCCCGAGATGCGGAGGCTGTGATGCGGTTCGATCCCACCCCCCTGCCGGGCGTATTCGAGGTTTCCAGCCCGGCGCAGGAGGATGCGCGCGGCGGCTTTCGCCGAACCTGGTGCGCCGAGAGCTTCGCGCGGGCGGGCGTCGAATTCATGCCCTTTCAGGCCAGCCTGTCGACCAATCCCCACGCCTACACCCTGCGCGGCATGCATTGGCAGGACGCGCCGCACGGCGAACAGAAGCTGGTGCGCTGCGTGGCGGGCGCGGTCTGGGACGTGGCGCTCGATCTGCGGCCCGGCTCGCCCGGCTTCCGGCGCTGGCACGGGGTGCGGCTTTCGGCCGAAGCGGGCAACGCGCTGTTCCTGCCGCGCGGTGTGGCGCACGGGTTTCTGACCCTCACGCCCGGCGCGGTGGTAGACTACCTGATCGACGCAGCCTACGCACCGCAGGCCGCGCGCGGGCTGCGCTGGAACGATCCCGCCTTCGCGGTTCACTGGCCCGCGACGCCCGAGGTGATCTCGGAGCGCGATCGCTCATGGCCGGATTTCAGCGATGGCTGAGCCGGTGCTGCTGACCGGCGCGCGCGGCTTCGTCGGGCGGGCAGTGCTGGCCGAACTGGTGGCGCGCGGCGTGCCGGTGCAGGCCGTGAGCCGGAGCGCGGGCGCGCCTCAACTTGGCGTCACATGGCACCGCGCCGATCTGCTCGACCCCGCCGCGCGCGCGCGCCTGCTTGCGGAGGCGCGCGCCCCGCGGCTCATCCACTGTGCCTGGGAGATCGAACACGGTGCGTTCTGGACATCGCCCGCCAATGACCTCTGGCGCGCGGCCTCGCGCGACCTCGTGGCGGGGTTTCTCGCCGGTGGCGGCCAGCGCGTGATCGCCCTTGGCAGTTGCGCCGAATACGACGCGGCCGCGCCGGGGCCATGGAATGAAGCCCGCCCGCTCGCCCCGGCCACGCGCTATGGCCGCGAAAAGGCCGGGCTGTTTTCTGACCTTGAGCGGATTGCCGGCGAAAAGCTGCTCTGGGCACGGCTGTTTCACCTCTACGGCCCGGGCGAAGACCCGCAACGGCTGATCCCGTCGCTGATCGCCGCCTTGCGCGATGGTCACCCGGCCGAGGTGCGCGCGGCCCGGCTGGTGCGCGACTACGCCTCCACCGCCCATGTCGCGCGAAGCCTTGTTCGCCTGCTCGACAGCCCCGCATCAGGCGCGATGGATATCGGCTCCGGCGAGGCAAGAACCTTGGGCCAACTCGCCGCTATCCTTGCAGAACTCGCCGGGCGGCGCGACCTTCTGCGCCTCTCCCACACCCCGTCACCGACCGATCCGCCGTCGATGGCCCCAACCCTCGAACGGATGCGGGAAAACCTCGGGATGGCCTGCGAGCGCCCCGAAACCGGCCTCGCCCGGCTCTGGCAGGCGACGACGGCATTTTGACTCCCCACCGACCGCCCGGCGAAAAACTCATGGTGAGTGGCCAGCCGGGGTGGTTTGTCTCGCGCGGTCGTGATCCGGGCAAGACTTGAACAAAAGGAGAACATGTGCGATCATGAGGTAAGAATTCGTGGAGGTTTGCCATGTATGACACCGTCCAACTGCCGCCAACGCCCAAGCAGCTCGACTATGCCCGCGCCATCGCCCGCAGGCTCGATACCGCAATCCCCCGTGCGGGTCTGGAAGATCGGCGCGCGCTTTCGGCCTGGATCGACGCGCACAAGCCCGGTGCCGGCCATGCGCCCGGGGCAACCTCGCGGCAGGTGGCCTTTGCCGAGAAGATCGCGCGGATCAAGCGCCGGGCAATCCCGGATGAATGCTTTCGCGATGCCGGGCTGATGTCGCGCTGGATCGACGCGAACCGCTGAACGGCTCAGAACCGGCGCAGCTTCGCCACCAGCGCCAACTCGCCCACGGTGAGGAAGATGCGCACGAGGTGGTGCAGTGTCACGATAGCCGGGTTGGCCGCGATCGACAGCGCGATCAGGCCCATTTCCACCACGCCGCCTGGCGCGAAGCTCACCACCAGCATGTCGACGGGCAGATCGCTCAGCCGGGCCACGACGAGCGAAAGCGCGATGCCGAGGCCCATCATCCCGGCCACCGAGACGAGCGAAAGCCCGGTTCCCTTCACCAGCATCGACCGGGTCATGCCGGTGAAGCGCATCCCGAGCCCGGTGCCGAGAACCACCTGTGCCACCGCCAGCAACCAGGGCGGCGCGCTGATATCGACAATTCCGGTAAGCACCAGCGCCCCGGCGAGCACCAGCGGCCCGAGCAACTGGCCCGCCGGCAGACGCAGCCAGATCCCGAGCGCCACCCCGGCCAGTGCCAGTGCCAGCGCCAGCGCCACGCTGAGCAGATCGCCAGCGGCCCCGGGGGCGAAATTCTGGCCCGCCGCCGAGCCGACCGGGTAGCCCTCCCAGATCGACATCCCAACCGGCACCAGCGCCACCACCGCGATGATCCGAAGAAATTGCATCAGCGTCAGCAGGCGCACATCGGCACCCGCCGCCTCGCCAATGGTGATCGATTCGATCAGCCCCCCCGGGCTGCCTGCGAAATAGGCGGTGGCGCGGTCGTAGCCACCGAGCCGGCGGAAAATGGCGTAGTTCATCGCGTGCGCCCCGAGCACGAAAACCGCCATGGCCGGGATCGAAACCAGCATCAAGGGCAGGAGCGCCGCCACCGCCGGCGTGAGTTGCGCGCCGATCAGAACCCCGATCACGCCGACGAAAAGCATCCGGAAACGCTGCGAGAAAACGTAGCCTTGCGGGAAACGGTGTTGAAACAGGGCCACCGCCAGCGCCGAGGTGATCAGGCTGCCCAGCATGTAGGGCAGCGGGGCACCGAGCCGCGACAGCAGCCAGCCGCCGGCCGCCCCGCACAGCAGCAGGAGCACGGTGAGCGTGATGTGGGAGGCGGGCGGGCGGCTCATGGCGGCATCTAGCCTTGGTATGCGACGGGCTACAAGGCCCTCATATGTTACGGCATCTCCGCCGACCACCCGATCTCGTAACGTTTTGCTTGCGCCGAATCGCGGTCGAATGTATCCCTGACCGTGCGGTCGGCTTTTCCAGCAGCCTGGTCAGGGCCGACAGGATCAGGGAGGACAGGCCAGATATGGCAGACGCGTATATCTGTGACGCGCAGCGCACACCCATCGGTCGCCATGGCGGCGCGCTCGCCCCGGTGCGCACCGACGATCTCGCGGCGATCCCGATCGCCGCGCTGATGCTGCGCAACCCGGATGTGGACTGGGCGAAGGTCGACGACGTGATCTTCGGCGACGCCAACCAGGCCGGCGAAGACAATCGCAACGTTGCGCGCATGGCGGCCCTGCTCGCGGGCCTGCCCGTCGACGTGCCGGGCACCACGATGAACCGGCTCTGCGCCTCGGGGATGGATGCCGTCGGCACCGCCGCGCGCGGGATCAGGGCGGGCGATTACGATCTGGTCATCGCCGGCGGGGTGGAGAGCATGAGCCGCGCCCCCTTCGTGATGCCGAAAGCCGAGGCCGCCTATTCCCGGTCCAGCGCGGTCTACGACACCTCGATCGGCTGGCGCTTCGTCAATCCGAAGATGCACGAGATGCACGGCACCGACTCGATGCCGGAAACGGCCGACAACGTGGCTGCGGATTACAACGTCAGCCGCGAAGACCAGGATGCATTTGCCGCCCGCAGCCAGGCCCGCTGGGCCGCGGCGCAGGCCGCCGGGCGCTTTGCCGAGGAGATCTGCCCGGTGAGCGTGCCGCAGCGCAAGGGCGAGCCGTTGGTGGTGGACACCGACGAGCACCCCCGCCCCGGCACTACCGTTGAAATGCTGGCGAAACTGCGCGGCGTCAACGGCCCCGACAAGAGTGTGACCGCGGGCAACGCCTCGGGCGTCAACGATGGCGCGGCGGCCCTGCTGATCGCCTCCGAGGCGGGGCTTCACGCCCATGGCCTCACCCCGATGGCCCGGATCGTGACGATGCAGGCGGCGGGCGTGCCGCCCCGGATCATGGGGATCGGTCCGGTGCCGGCCAGCCGCAAGGCGCTGGCCAGGGCCGGGCTGACGATCGAGCAGATGGATGTGATCGAACTCAACGAGGCCTTCGCGAGCCAGGGCCTTGCCACCCTGCGCGAGCTTGGCCTGCCCGACGACGCACCCCATGTAAATCCCAATGGCGGTGCCATCGCCATGGGCCACCCGCTCGGCATGTCGGGTGCGCGACTGGTGCTCACCGCGGCCTACGAACTGCAACGAACCGGCGGACGCTACGCCCTGTGCACGATGTGCGTGGGCGTGGGCCAAGGTGCCGCCATCATCCTCGAAAGGGTCTGACCATGTATGCACAAATGGTGAAATCCACCGGCCAGGGCGTGAAACCGCGCGAGGAAATGTCCGAGGAAGAACGGCATTTCCAGGACCGCGTGGACGCGGGCGAGAAGATCGAGCCGAAGGACTGGATGCCCGAGGGCTACCGCAAGACGCTCATTCGCCAGATCGCGCAGCACGCGCACTCGGAGGTCGTCGGCCAGCTTCCCGAGGGCAACTGGATCACCCGCGCGCCGACGCTGGAACGCAAGGCGATCCTGCTCGCCAAGGTGCAGGACGAGGCCGGCCACGGGCTTTATCTCTACTGCGCGGCGGAAACCCTGGGCGTGAGCCGCGACGACCTGACCGAAGCGCTGCTTTCGGGCAAGATGAAATATTCCTCGATATTCAACTATCCCACCCTGAACTGGGCCGATATCGGCGCCGTGGGCTGGCTGGTCGACGGCGCCGCGATCATGAACCAGGTGCCGCTGCAACGCACCTCCTTCGGCCCCTACAGCCGCGCGATGATCCGGATCTGCAAGGAAGAGAGCTTCCACCAGCGCCAGGGCTACGACATCATGATGAAGATGGCGCAAGGCACGCCGGAGCAGAAGCGCATGGCGCAGGAAGCGATCAACCGCTTCTGGTATCCCTCGCTGATGATGTTCGGACCGTCGGACAAGGACAGCGTGCACTCGGCGCAGTCGATGGCCTGGAAGATCAAGATCAACACCAACGACGAGCTGCGCCAGAAGTTCGTCGACCAGACCGTGCCGCAGGCCGAATACCTCGGCCTCACCGTGCCCGACCCCGATCTGAAGTGGAACGAGGAAACCGGGCACTACGATTTCTCCGAGCCCGACTGGGCGGAGTTCTACGAGGTGCTCAAGGGCAACGGCCCCTGCAACACCGAACGCCTCGAAGCCCGCCGCAAGGCCTGGGAAGAC
Organism: Maritimibacter sp. HL-12; assembly: GCF_900177545.1. Classification (GTDB taxonomy): domain Bacteria; phylum Pseudomonadota; class Alphaproteobacteria; order Rhodobacterales; family Rhodobacteraceae; genus Sinisalibacter. Next base: position 483,394 of record NZ_FXBQ01000001.1, read on the forward strand.
GGCGCATGGGTGCGCGACGGGCTGATGGCCCATGCCGAGAAACGCGCCGCCCGCACCGCCGCTCAATAAGGGAGAACGCAATGTCGAAAGAATGGCCCCTCTGGGAAGTTTTCATCCGCGGTCAGCACGGGATGAGCCACCGCCACGTCGGGTCGCTGCACGCGCCGGATGCCGAAATGGCGATCAAGAACGCGCGTGACGTCTACACCCGGCGCAACGAAGGCGTGAGCATCTGGGTCGTCGAGGCCCGGCACATTGCCGCCTCCTCGCCCTCCGAGAAAGGCCCGCTCTACGAGCCGAGCGAGTCGAAGGTCTATCGCCACCCGACCTTCTTCGACATTCCTGATGAAGCGGGGCACATGTGATGGACGAAGCCCTGTTCGAATTCTGCCTGCGGATGGGCGACAACACCCTCGTGCTCGGCCACCGCGTGTCGGAATGGTGCGGCCATGCGCCGGTGCTTGAGGAAGACATCGCGCTGGCCAACACCGCGCTCGACCTGATCGGCCAGACCCAGTTCTGGCTCGGGCTTGCTGGCGAGGTCGAGGGCAAGGGCCGCGACGCCGACGCGCTCGCCTTCCGCCGCGACGCCTGGGATTTCCGCTCGGTTCTGCTGGTCGAGCAGCCCAACGGCGATTTCGGCCAGACGATCATGCGCCAGTTCCTGTTCGACGCCTGGCAGTCGATCATCCTCGACCGGCTGAAAGGCTCGTCCGATGACCGCGTGAAGGCGATTGCCGAAAAAGCGTCGAAAGAGGTGGCCTATCACTTCGAGCGCTCGCGCGACACCGTGGTCGGCCTTGGTGACGGCACCGCCGAGAGCCACGCCCGGATGCAGGCGGCGCTCGACAAGCTCTATCCTTACGTCGGCGAGCTCTTCGGTGCCGACGCGACCGACCGCGAGATCGCCGAGCGCGGCATCGCCCCCCTGCCCGCGGATCTGCGCGAGGCTTACGACGCGCTGATCGCAGAGGCGATGGTCGAGGCCACGCTCACCCTTCCCGACAGCCGCTGGACCCATACCGGCGGGCGCGACGGCTCGCGCCATTCCGAACATCTCGGCCACCTGCTGACCGAGATGCAATGGCTCCAGCGCGCCTACCCGGACGCGAGATGGTGATGACGCCGACGACGGAGGAGGTCTGGGCCTGGCTGGGCGAGGTGCCCGACCCGGAGATCCCGGTGATCTCGCTCACCGATCTTGGCATCATCCGGGCGGTGGCCTGGGAGGGCGACACCCTCGCGGTGACCGTCACGCCGACCTATTCCGGCTGCCCGGCCACCTCGCTCATCAACTTCGAGATCGAGCGGGCGCTGCGCGCGCACGGGGTGGAGAAGATCGCGCTCAAGCGCCAGATCTCGCCGCCCTGGACAACCGACTGGCTCACCGAAGAAGGCCGCGCGAAGCTCGAAGCCTACGGGATCGCACCGCCGCAGCCTGCGGGCGGCCCGGACAAGTGCCCGCACTGCGGCAGCACCGAGTTGGAACGCATCAGCCAGTTCGGCTCGACCCCCTGCAAGGCGCAATGGCGCTGCAAGGACTGCCTTGAGCCGTTCGACTATTTCAAATGTATCTGAGGGACACATGGCACGATTTCACAAGCTGACGGTGACGGAGGTTCACAATACCATCCGCGACGCCGTGGTGGTCACCTTCGCCCCCGAGGCGGGTAATGCAGCGGCCTTCGATTTCATCCCCGGCCAGTATCTCACTTTTCGCCGCGACTTCGACGGCGAGGAGCTGCGGCGCAGCTACTCGATCTGTGCAGGACGCGACGAGGGCAAGCTTCAGGTCGGGATCAAGCGGGTCGAGGGCGGCGCGTTTTCGAACTGGGCCAATGACGCGCTGAAGCCCGGCGATGTGATCGAAGCGATGTCCCCGATGGGCAGCTTCCACACCCCGCTCGATCCCTCCGCGCGCAAGAGCTACCTCGGCTTTGCCGGTGGCTCGGGGATCACGCCGGTGCTCTCGATCCTGAAATCGGTGCTGGAGGCGGAACCCGGCAGCGAGTTCACGCTGGTCTATGCCAATCGGGCGGTGAACACGATCATGTTCCGCGAGGAGCTGGAAGACCTCAAGAACCGCTACATGGGTCGGCTCACGGTGATCCACGTGCTCGAAAACGACGCGCAGGAGATCGAGCTGTTCACCGGCCGGGTCGATGAGGAAAAATGCGCCCGCCTCTTCGAGCACTGGATCGACGTGGGCAGCGTCGACACGGCCTTCATCTGCGGCCCCGAACCGATGATGCTGGGGATCGCCAAGAGCTTGCGCGATCACGGGCTGACCGACGCCCAGATCAAGTTCGAGCTGTTCGCCTCGGCCCAGCCGGGACGGCTGAAGCAGAAAACCTCCGCCAAGGGCGCCAGCACCGGCCCCGGCACGCAAGCCGTCATCACCCTCGACGGCGCCAGCCGCACGATCACGATGGACCGCGACACCTCGATCCTCCAGGCCGCGCTCGCGCATGACCTCGACGCGCCCTTTGCCTGCACGGCGGGGGTGTGTTCGACCTGCCGGGCCAAGGTGACCGAGGGTGAAGTGGAGATGCGCGCCAACCACGCGCTGGAGGATTACGAGGTGGAACGCGGCTACGTGCTCACCTGCCAATGCTACCCGCTCACCGACCGTGTGGCGGTGGACTACGACCAGTGAGGAGGCCGATATGAAGATCGAGGAGTATCTCGCACAAGGCGGCGTGCTGACCTCGCCCGAGAACGCCCCCCCGCGTTACCGCGCCGAGTTGCTGAGGCTCATGGCCACTTTCGTCGACAGCGAATTGGCGGCGGCGGCGGGCTTTGCCGAGATGATAAACGCCGGCCCCGGCATCCCCGAGCGGATCGCCGCGGCGCGCATCGTGATGGAAAAAACCGCGCACGCAGGAAGGGTCTTGCGGGTGATGGGCGATTTCGGTGCCAATACCGACCGTTACGTCGGTGCCCACCCCTGGGCCGACCGGTTGGAGCGTGACGCCGATATCGGCACCACCCGCCGCGCGGGCGACATGCGGCTCTCGGTGTTCAACTACCCGTTCTCTGGCTGGTCGGACTCGGTGGCGATGCACCTCTTGATGGGGCTCGCCGCGGAAGAGCAGATCGGCGAGTTCTCGCGCGTGTCCTACGGCCCGCTCGCGGAGGTGTTTCGCGAGATCGCGCCGGTGGAAGCGGCCCATACCGCCTCCGCCCGCAAGGGGATGGAGCACCTCGCGGCCGCCGGGCTGCAGGCCAGCGTCGATTACTGGTGGCCGCGCGTTGCCGCCAGCTTCGGCCACGACATCTCGAGCCGCGCAGCACTTCTGGCCGCCCTTGGTCTGCGCCACCAGACCAACGCCGAGTTGCGCGGCTGCTGGGAACGCCGCGCGGCGACCGCGCTGGAAACCCTCGGACTCACCGCCCCGCAAGGATAAGACATGACCCTACTCAAAGTGCACAGCTACGCCGCCGGAGACTGGATTGCCCCGGGCAGCGGTGCCCGGCCCATCCACAGCGCGGTGAACGGGAAATTGATCGCGGAATCCGGTGGCGCGACGCTCGACTTTGCCCGGATGCTGGATTTCGCCAGATCGAAAGGCGGCACCAGCCTGCGTGCCATGGGTTTTCACGAGCGCGCCGCGATGCTCAAGCAACTCGCGCTCTATCTCAACGAACGCCGCGAGGCGCTTTACGAGATTTCCTACGAGACCGGTGCCACGCTCGGCGACCACAAGTTCGATATCGACGGCGGCATCGGCACGCTCTTCGTGTTTTCCTCGAAGGGCCGCCGCGAGATGCCCGACGGCAATGTCTACCTCGACGGCGATCTTGAACGCTTCGGCAAGACCGGCAGCTTCATGGGTCAGCACGTGGCGGTGCCGCTGCAGGGCGTCGCGCTGCATATCAACGCCTTCAACTTCCCGGTCTGGGGGATGTTGGAAAAGCTCGCCCCGGCCCTGCTGGCCGGCGTGCCCGCCATCGTCAAGCCCGCCACCGCCACGGCTTACGTCACGGAACTTGCGGTGCGAATGATGCTGGAGAGCGGCATTCTGCCCGAGGGCGCACTGCAATTCATCGCCGGCGGCACCGGCGATTTGCTCGACCGGCTCGGCGGACAGGACGTGGTGAGTTTCACCGGCTCGGCGGCCACCGGCACCATGCTGCGCGCGACGCCCAACATCCTCGCGAACGCCGTGCGTTTCGTCGCCGAGCAGGACAGCCTGAATGCCTCGATCCTTGGCCCCGACGTGGCCCCCGGCACCCCCGCCTTCGATATCTTCATCAAGGAAGCCCACCGCGAGATGACGACAAAAGCGGGGCAGAAATGCACCGCCATCCGCCGCATCATCGTACCCGAGGCGCACCAGGAGGCGGTGATCGAGGCGCTTTCGGCCCGCCTCGCCAAGACCGTGATCGGCGACCCGCGCGAGAAAGACACCCGCATGGGCGCGCTCGTCTCGGCCGACCAGAAGGCCGACGTGCTCGCCAAGGCCGCGATCATCGGCGAGGAAGCGGAGCGGGTGTTCGGCAATCCCGATGATTTCGCCCTCAACGGCAATGTCGACCGCGGCGCCTTCCTGCCGCCGATGCTGTTTCACTGTGCCAACCCCGACACCGCCACCAAGGTGCATGAAACCGAAGCCTTCGGCCCGGTCTCGACGGTGATGCCCTACCGCGACCTCGCCCACGCCATCGCGCTCGCCAACCGCGGCGAGGGCTCGCTGGTGGCCTCGGTGGTGACCGAATCGGGCGACGTGGCCCGCGCGGTGGTGATGGATGCCGGGCCGACCCACGGCCGGCTCTACTTCAACAACCCCGCCTCGGCGGCCGAAGCCACCGGCCACGGCGCACCGATGCCGCACATGATCCACGGCGGACCGGGGCGCGCCGGCGGCGGCGAGGAACTGGGCGGCGTGCGCGGCGTTCTGCACTACATGCAACGCACCGCCGTGCAGGGCTCGCCCGACCTCATCACCGCGATCGGCAACCGCTGGGTGCCGGGGGCGGCCGAGATCGAAGGCCCGGCGCATCCTTTCACCCGCGGCTTTCACGAGTTGGAGATCGGCGAGACGATCCGAACGCCCGCGCGCGAGATCACGCTCGACGATATCGAGCACTTCGCGCATTTCACCGGCGACACCTTCTATGCCCACATGAACGAGGAAGCTGCCGCCGCCAACCCGTTCTTCCCCGGCCGGGTGGCGCATGGCTACCTGCTGCTCGCCTTCGCCGCCGGGCTCTTCGTGCAGCCCGATCCGGGGCCGGTGCTGGCCAATACCGGGCTCGACGCCTTGCGCTTCCTCAAGCCCGTGGTGCCGGGCGACAGCCTGCGTGTGCGCCTCACGGTGAAGCAGAAAACCCGCCGCACCGCCGAGTATGGCGAGGTGCGCTGGCACGTCACGCTGATGAACCAGGACGACGACATGGTGGCGGAATACGAGTTGCTCACCATGAACGCCTATTGATGAGCGCCGAAGCCGCGATATCGGCGCTGGCACAGGATGCCGAACTGCGCACGTGGTCGCTGATCGTGACGATCTTCGGCGATCTTGCCCGCGCGCCGGGGGCCGAAATACCCGGCCCCGTGCTCTCGGCGATCACCGCCCGGATCGGGATCAAGCCCGAGGCGATGCGGGTCGCGCTGCACCGGCTGCGCAAGGACGACTGGCTCGCTTCCCGCCGCGAGGGCCGGGTTTCGCACTACGGGCTGACCGACGCCGGGCGCGCCGAGTCGGAGCGGGCCACCGCGCGGATCTATGCCGCCGGGCCGCCCAACCCTTCGCGCTGGCACCTGCTCCTGGCCGGGCCGATGGACCCCGCGGCACGGCTCGAACGCGAGGGTGTGCAGGCCGCGGCGGGATACCTTTGCCTTGCGCCCGGTGCCTGGCTTGGCCCCGGCCCCGCGCCCGCCGATGCGGATGGGATGTTTGCCTTCGAGGGGGAACCCGTGCACCTGCCCGAATGGCTGCGCGACGAGATCATGCCACCCGAGCTTGCCGCCGCTTACCGCGATTTTGCCGAAACCCTCGCGGGTGCCGCCAAGGCCCTGCCTTGCGGCGAGATCGCGGCGCTCGATCGCGCCGCGCTTCGGGTTCTGGTGGTGCACGGCTGGCGTCGACTGGTGCTGCGCCACCCGGACCTGCCCGATGTCTTCTTTCCCGAAAACTGGGCCGGGCCGCGCGCCCGGGCTCAGGTGTTGCGCCTGCTCGATCGCCTCGGTCAACCCGCGATCGAAAGCATTGGCGCGGAGATCCGGTCGGCCCGGCTCGACGAGGCACCTTCGCGCTCCTGAGCCGCGGGCACCGGCATGGAGGCCCGCGCCCGAACCGGCGCGGCCTTGCGTCTTGAGCCGCCCACCCACGGAAACAGGCACAAACTTTCGCCTAAAATTCGTCAACAACTGTTCATATCGCCGCCGCGGTCCGCCTCTACCTTGGGGCGACCGAACAAGGACGGAAAGTGGATCGCGGCATGCTCAGGAATTTCATCGACGACGAAAGTGGCGCGGTTACCGTGGATTACGTAGTCTTCCTGGGCGGCGTTGCCACCATGGCCCTGACCATTGTCAGCGACATCGCACAGGCCACGATGACCATCACCGACCGCATCAACGAGCGGACGTCCTACGAAAGCATCATCGCCGAGATCGAGCAAAGCTACAGCACCGCCGGATCGGTTGAGGCCGCCGATGGTGGCGGCGGGTCGAGCGGAAATTCCGGGAGCGACGATGCCGGTTCGCAAGACAGCGACCCGGGGTCCGGCGACAGCAACGGCAACGGCAACGGCTCGGGGTCGGATGGCAAGGGCTACGGCAACCCCGGCAACGACAAGAACGTCGGCAAGGCCGGAGAAAACCCGAACGGCAAGGGGGGTTGGGGCAACGGCAAGAAGGGGCGCTCGGAGTAGTCCGTCGCCCCCGCCTCGGGCCGGTTATCGCGCCGATCCCATTGTCTGGGGAGGGCAAGATGGTGCGGTCGAGAAGACTCGAACTTCCACGGGAGTTACCCCACAGCGACCTCAACGCTGCGCGTCTACCAATTCCGCCACGACCGCACTGTCTTGGCTTGGTGGAGGGGTGTTTAGCGCCCCTCCAGCGGGAAGCCAAGAGGGAATTTGCCGAATTGACCGGGGATTTGACACCGGCCGCGGGCGGTGCAATCTGGCACCATGACCGATGCCCCGACCCTCTCCCGGCCCGAGTGGCGCATTGCCCCGGGCCTGACCGATTACGACGATGCCGTGGCCTTCATGGAGGCGCGCGCCGAAGCGATCGCGCGCGGCGAGGCGGGTGAGCTGATCTGGCTGGTCGAGCACCCGCCGCTCTACACCGCGGGCACATCGGCCAACCCCGACGACCTGATCGCCCCCGACCGATTCCCGGTCTACGCCAGCAAGCGCGGCGGGCAATACACCTACCACGGACCCGGCCAGCGCGTGGTCTACGTCATGCTCGATGTCGGCAAACGCGGCCGCGACGTGCGCGCCTTCGTGAAGACGCTTGAGGATTGGGTGATCGCCGCCCTGGCCGAATTCAACGTCAAGGGCGAGATCCGGCCCGGTCGCGTTGGCGTCTGGGTCAGCCGCCCCGAGCGCCCGCCCGGCCCCGACGGCATGCCTGCCGAGGACAAGATCGCCGCGATCGGCGTGCGGCTCAGGCGCTGGGTGAGCTTTCACGGGCTTTCGATCAACGTCGACCCGGAGTTGGAGCATTTCAGCGGAATCGTGCCCTGCGGCATCCGTCAACATGGCGTGACCTCGCTTGTCGATCTTGGCCTGCCGGTCACCATGGCCGACCTCGATCTTGCGTTGGAGCGCTGTTTTGGCGAGGTTTTCGCCCCTGCCGAGATGCAAGGCGGCTGAGCGGCGCGCAGCTTGATCACGACGATGCGACAGGACGCCGCTTGAGAATCATTCCAAAAACACCCAAGTATCGGGCAACGTCACGCAATCCTGCGCCAAGAAGATGATTAACGCCGCCGCGCGCCCAGAAACCTGCGACCAAACCCGTAGCAACTCGATGAGGACCAACATGAAGACCATTCTCTCCACCGCCGCCACCCTGCTCGCGCTGTCGGGCACCGCTGCTTTCGCCGAGGGCGACGTCGAGCAGGGCGAAAAGGATTTCGGCAAGTGCAAGGCATGTCATGCCATCGTTGCCCCCGACGGCGAGACGATCGTCAAGGGCGGCAAGACCGGCCCCAACCTCTGGGGCGTCGTCGGACGCACCGCCGGCACGCAAGAAGACTTCAAGCGTTACTCGGATGAAATCCAGCAGCTTGGCGAAGAAGGCTTCGCATGGACCGTCGAGGAGGTCGCTGCCTACACGCCCAATGCATCGGAGTTCCTCGAAGAAAAACTCGGGCTCGACAAGGTGCGCACCGCGATGACCCCGCAGCGCCTGAAAGAGCCGGCCGACGTGGCCGCCTACCTCGCCCAGTTCGGCGCCGAATAGGCAGACGCCGAAGAAAAAGCCCGGCTCCCGCCGGAACGAGCCCCGCCCGCGGTTTCCCCGGGCGGGGTTTTTTTGTGCAGATTGTCGCTGTGACAACTTGCCCCAGCCCGATTCCCCCTTTAAACAAATTCCAAAACCTGCTTGCGACCTCGGGCCGCAGGCAGCCTTAAGCAAAGGGAGACGTCCATGGCCGATGCAGCCATCCACGGGCAGGAGCACCACGACAATCGCGGGTTCTTCACCCGCTGGTTCATGTCCACCAACCACAAGGACATCGGTATCCTCTACCTGTTCACCTCGGGCTTCGTGGGCCTGATCTCGGTGGCCTTCACCGTGTTCATGCGCCTCGAGCTGATGGACCCGGGCGTGCAATACATGTGCCTCGAAGGGCTCATGGCCGATCCCTGCACCCCGAACGGGCACCTGTGGAACGTGATGATCACCTACCACGGCGTCCTGATGATGTTCTTCGTGGTCATCCCGGCGCTGTTCGGCGGTTTCGGCAACTACTTCATGCCGCTCCAGATCGGCGCGCCCGACATGGCCTTCCCGCGGATGAACAACCTGTCGTTCTGGCTCTACGTTGCCGGCACCTCGCTCGGTGTCGCCTCGCTGCTCGCGCCAGGTGGTAACGGGCAGGCCGGGTCAGGCGTAGGCTGGGTGCTCTACCCGCCGCTTTCGACCACCGAGCAGGGCTATTCGATGGACCTTGCGATCTTCGCCGTCCACGTCTCCGGCGCAAGCTCGATCCTCGGCGCGATCAACATGATCACCACCTTCCTCAACATGCGCGCACCGGGCATGACCCTGTTCAAGGTGCCGCTCTTTGCCTGGTCGATCTTCGTCACCGCCTGGCTCATCCTTCTGGCGCTGCCGGTGCTCGCCGGGGCCATCACCATGCTGCTGATGGATCGCAACTTCGGCACCACCTTCTTCGATCCTTCCGGCGGCGGCGACCCGGTGCTCTACCAGCACATCCTGTGGTTCTTCGGCCACCCGGAAGTCTATATCGTGATCCTGCCCGGCTTCGGCCTGATCAGCCACGTGTTCGCCACCTTCGCGCGCAAACCGATCTTCGGCTACCTGCCGATGGTCTGGGCGCTGATCGCCATTGGCGCGATCGGCTTCGTGGTCTGGGCGCACCACATGTACACGGTCGGCATGAGCCTCACCCAGCAGAGCTATTTCATGCTGGCCACGATGGTGATCGCGGTGCCGACCGGCATCAAGATCTTCTCGTGGATCGCGACGATGTGGGGCGGCTCGATCGAGTTCAAGACCCCGATGCTCTTCGGCTTCGGCTTCCTGATCCTGTTCACCGTCGGCGGCGTCACCGGCGTGGTGCTCAGCCAGGCGGGCGTCGACCGGCTCTATCACGATACCTACTACGTGGTCGCCCACTTCCACTACACGATGTCGATGGGGGCCGCCTTCACCATCTTCGCCGGGATCTACTTCTGGATCGGCAAGATGTCGGGCCGGCAATACCCGGAATGGGCTGGCAAGCTGCACTTCTGGATGTTCTTCATCGGCGTCAACCTGACCTTCTTCCCGCAGCACTTCCTCGGGCGTCAGGGCATGCCGCGCCGCTACATCGACTACCCGGAGGCCTTCGCCTACTGGAACAAGGTCTCGTCCTACGGCGCGCTCCTGTCGTTCGCCTCGTTCATCCTGTTCATCGGCATCGTGTTCTACACGCTTTTTGCCGGCCGTCGGGTGACCGAGAACAACTACTGGAACGAATACGCCGACACGCTGGAATGGACCCTGCCCTCCCCGCCGCCGGAGCACACCTTCGAGACGCTCCCCAAGCAGGAAGACTGGGACAAGTCGCAAGCCCACTGAGGGCTGACGGCTGAACACACCGAGAGGCCCGGGGTTTTCCCCCCGGGCCTTTTTTATGGAGCCCGCCATGCCCTATGAATGGGATAAAGCCCTGACCACCCCGCCCGCGCCCGATGCCCCCGGCCACGCCGAGGGCGCAGCCCCGATCGCGGTGCTGCATGCCTGGCCGTTCCGGTCCCTGCCCAAGCGCGGTTTCGCCTTTGTCGTCGGCATGGCTTACGTGCTTTTCCTGATCCCGATCTCGGCCTTTGTCGGCACATTGGCGGTCTGGTGGCTGCTCGTTCCGGGTCTGATCGCCATCGGTGGGCTGTGGTGGTTCATCGGCAAGAGCTACCGCGACGGAGAGATTCTCGAAGAACTGGAAATCTGGCCCGACCACCTGCACCTCACCCGCCACGGCCCGCATGGCCGTCACGCGGAATGGGAGGCCAACCCGTTCTGGGTGACGGCGCAGTTGCACAAGTCGGGTGGACCGGTGCCCGACTACATCACCCTCAAGGGCGGCGGGCGCGAGGTCGAGATCGGGTCGTTCCTGTCGGAAGACGAACGCCCGGCGCTTTTCGCAGAGATCGAACGCGCGCTGGTGCTGACAAAGTCGCGCCGCGAGGGCTAGGCGCGGCGTCAGGGCCGCGCGGCAAGTCGCGCGGCCCCGCGTTGGCCCGGTCTCAGCTCAGGCGCGCCTTGATCGCCGGGCCGACCTTGCCAAAATCCATCCGCCCGGTGAACTTGCCCTTGAGCACGGCCATGACCTTGCCCATGTCGCGAATCGAGCTGGCATCGACTTCGGCGATCGCCGCCGTGATCGCGGCCTCGGTCTCGTCCGCACTGAGCGGTTTCGGCAGGAACTCCTCGATCACCTTGATCTCGGCCAGTTCCTTCTCGGCCAATTCCAGCCGCCCGCCTTCCTCGTAGGCGCGCGCACTTTCCTGTCGCTGCTTCACCATCTTGCCGAGGATGGCAAGGATGTCGTCGTCGGAAACCTCGGTCTCTTCGCCCTCGCCCCGGAGAGCGATATCGCGATCCTTGATCGCGGCATTGATCAGCCTGAGCGTGGAGAGGCGCGCGGCGTCCTTCTCCTTCATCGCGGTCTTGAGAGCCTCGTTGAGGCGGCTGCGCATGTCCATCGGTCTCTGGCCCCGGGTGTTGCGGTTGCAAAGCCCTGCTCTTACCTGCTCAGAACAGGCAAGACAAGCCGCGCCGATTGCACCCCCGGTGCTTGACCCCGCTCGCGCCCGCCCGTAGGAAAGCAACGATTTGGCCAGAGGGGAACCGCCATGCCTGCTGCCGCGCCCACATCCCGGACCCGCAAACCCACCGCCTGCCTCGCGCTTGCCGATGGCACGATCTTCTACGGCGCAGGCTTCGGTGCCACCGGCGACACCACCGCCGAGCTGTGTTTCAACACCGCGATGACCGGCTACCAGGAAATCATGACCGATCCGTCCTATGCCGGCCAGGTCGTCACCTTCACCTTCCCCCATATCGGCAACGTCGGGGTGAACCCGGAGGACGACGAGGCGGCCGATCCCGTGGCCTCGGGCATGGTTGTGAAGTGGGACCCGACCGAACCCTCGAACTGGCGCGCCGCCGAGCGGCTCACCGACTGGCTTGGCAAACGCGGCCGGATCGGCATCGGCGGCGTCGACACCCGCCGCCTCACCCGGGCGATCCGCCAGCAGGGCAGCCCGCATGTCGCGCTGGCGCATGACCCGGAGGGCAATTTCGATATCGAGGCCCTGGTCGCCAAGGCGCGCGCCTTTCCCGGCCTCGTCGGGCTCGATCTCGCGAAGGACGTCACCTGCCGCCAGTCCTACCGCTGGGACGAGATGCGCTGGGCTTGGCCGGATGGCTTTACGAAGCAGCAAAACCCCATCCACAAGGTCGTCGCGATCGACTACGGCGCCAAGCGCAACATCCTGCGCTCGCTGGCCTCGTCGGGCTGCGACGTAACGGTTCTGCCCGCCACCGCAACCGCCGAAGAGGTCAAGGCACTCGGGCCCGACGGGATCTTCCTGTCCAACGGCCCCGGCGATCCCGCGGCCACGGGCGAATACGCGGTGCCGATGATCCGCGAGATCCTCGACAGCACCGATCTGCCAGTGTTCGGCATCTGCCTTGGCCACCAGATGCTGGCGCTGGCGCTGGGTGCCAAGACCGTGAAGATGAACCACGGCCACCATGGGGCCAACCACCCGGTGAAGGACAAAACCACCGGCAAGGTCGAGATCACCTCGATGAACCACGGCTTCACCGTCGACAGCCAATCTCTGCCCGACGGTGTGACGGAAACCCACGTCTCGCTGTTCGACGGCTCCAACTGTGGCATCGCGATGAAAGACCGCCCGGTGTTCTCGGTGCAATACCACCCCGAGGCCAGCCCGGGGCCAATGGACAGCTATTACCTGTTCGAGCGTTTCGCCGAAGCGATGGCGGCGCGCAAGTAGCGCCATTTCGCCGGGCTTTGGTAAGTATCCGTTAACCTGCCGTTAACCCGGCGCGCGCATCCTGCCGGCAGCATCAGCTCAGGCAGGGCCATGACCGTCGCGCTCAAACAGGTTTCGCTTCCCCGCTTCCTCACCGTGTCAGGTGCGGGGGGTGCCGCGCGCGGGGTGCGCCCGGCATCGGCGCAGGGCGATGGCGTGATCGCTTTCCCCGCCCCGGCGCGCGCGACCTACAGCATCTTTCGCGCCCCCCCGCCCCGTCTCGTTGCCCCGCGCGGGAACCTGCACCTGCTCCCCGGCCACGCCAGCGTGCCGGACCAAGCCCTTCCCCGGCGGCGTCTTCTCGGGCAAGTGCTGCTCGAACGCGGTGCGCTCAGCCCTGAAGACCTCGCCCGCGCGCTCGCCCTGCAGGCGCGCGAGGACGCCCGATTCGGCGATATCCTTCTGGCTCAGGGCATGGTCTCTCCCGGGGCGCTGTTTGACGCCCTGGCCGAGCAATACGGAACCGTCGTCGCCGATCTGCGCCGCGAACCGCCCGACCCACGGCTGATTGACGCGCTGGGTGCCGATTTCTGCATCCGCAACGGAATCGTTCCGTGGAAACGCGCCGGCGGGGCCACCGTGATCATCTGTTCGCGCCCCGATGAATTCGCCCGCCTCGCCCCGACCCTGCCCGGAACCTTCGGCCGGGTGCGGCTTGCGGTGGCACCCGAGGAGGACATCCAGACCGCCCTCGTGGCCGCACGCCACCGCGCCCTCACCGGGCGCGCCGAAACCCGCGTGGCAGAACACGAAAGCTGCCGCACCTGGAGGAGCGGCCCGATCTGGCGCTATGCCGCCGCCCTGCTCGCAACTCTCACCGCGGTGTTCCTCGTCTCGCCACTCTCGGGCTTTGCCCTGCTGGTGGCCTGGGCGGTATCGACGCTCGTCGCCAACACCGGGCTCAAGCTCGCCGCCGCGATCCACCATCTGCGGCACCGCGGCCGGGTGGACCGCGCCCCGTCGCAGATCCCCGGCGGCCCCGGATTCCTGCGCCTGCCGATCGTCTCGATCATGGTGCCGCTGTTCAAGGAGCGCGAGATCGCCGGGCGGCTGGTGAAGCGCCTCGCCGCGATCGACTATCCGCGCGAGCTGCTCGATATCTGCCTCGTGGTCGAGGAGGACGATACCACCACGCAAGACACCCTGGCGCAGTCCGATCTGCCGCGCTGGATGCGCCAGATCACCGTGCCGCGCGGTGCCGTGCGCACCAAGCCGCGCGCCCTCAACTTCGCGCTCGATTTCTGCCGCGGCTCGGTCATCGGGGTCTACGACGCAGAGGATGCGCCGGAGCCGGGACAGATCCACAAGGTCGTCCGCCGCTTCGCCGAGCGCGGCCCGTCGGTGGCCTGCCTGCAAGGCGTGCTGGATTTCTACAACCCTCGTGCCAACTGGCTCGCCCGCGCTTTCACGGTGGAATATGCCACCTGGTTCCGCATCGTTCTGCCGGGGCTGGAGCGGATGGGCTTTGCCGTGCCGCTCGGCGGCACCACCCTGTTCTTTCGCCGCACAGCGCTGGAAGAGCTTGGCGGCTGGGATGCGCACAACGTCACCGAAGATGCCGATCTCGGCATCCGCCTCGCCCGCCACGGCTACAGCACCGAGTTGATCGACACGGTGACGCGCGAGGAGGCCAACTGCCGGCCCTGGCCCTGGATCAAGCAACGATCGCGCTGGATCAAGGGTTACGCGATGACATGGGCGGTCCACATGCGCCGCCCGCGCAAACTGCTGGCGGAGGTGGGGCTGCGCAAGTTCATCGGTGTGCAGCTTCTGTTTCTGGGCTCGCTCAGCCAATTCCTGCTCGCCCCGGTGCTGTGGAGCTTCTGGGCCTTGCCGCTGGGCTTGCCGCATCCGCTGGTCGACGTGATGCCCGCCCCGATGTTCTGGGTGCTGGCCGGGGTCTTCGCCTTTTCCGAGATCCTCACCATCGCCGTCGGCGTGCTCGCGGTCTCCGGACCCGACCATCGCTACCTGATGAAATGGGTCCCGACGCTGCACGTCTACTGGCCGCTCGCCTCGCTGGCGGCGATGAAGGCGATGATCGAACTGGTCACCAAGCCATTTTACTGGGACAAGACCCAGCATGGCCAGTACCACGGCGAGGGCGAGGTCTGGCGTGTCAGGCGCGGGTTTCCGTTCCGGTCGAATCGAGCCTGAGCCGGGTTTCAAAGGCGCGGCTGATATGGATGCGCAGCGCCTCGTCAGCACCATCGCCGTCGCGGGTTTCGATCGCGCGCACGATCGCGTCGTGCTCATCGATCGCGGTTTGCGAGCGCCCTTCCACCGCGAGCGAGGTGGTGGCGAGCAAGGCCATCGTGCGGTGCACGAGATCGAGCTGCTGGACGAGGTAGCGGTTGTGGCTGGCGAGGTGGATCTGCTTGTGAAACCGCCGGTTGGCGCGGGCAAGCGCGCCGGGATCGTTCACCAGCGCGCGGTCGTCCTCGACCATCTCGCGCAGTACACGCACCTCCTCGGGCGCGGCATGTTGTGCCGCCAGCCGCGCCGCCAGCCCTTCCAACTCGGCGCGCACGGCATAAAGCTCGGCAAGCTGGTTGTGATCGAGCGATGCGACCACCAGCGAGCGCCCGTCGCGGCTGAGCAGGCTTTGCGTCTCAAGCCGTTGCAATGCCTCGCGGATCGGAGTGCGCGACACGCCAAACCTGTCCGCCAGGTCGCTTTCCACCATCCGGTCGCCGGGCTTGTAGAGGCCCGCGTCAATCGCATCGAGGATCAGGGAATAAGCGTCCTTGTGGGCGGATTTCGCGTCGGTCACGTATGCCTCCGTATACAATTGCACCGAATATGCACGCCCCGGCACAATGTTCAAGTGGCGGCCATTTTCGGTATGCAATCTTTCCAGGCCCGGTCACGAAACATTGCCCCAACCGCCACCGCCGGGGGTGCGGATCTCGAACGCCCCGCCCGCAGGCAAGCTCACCTCGGCATTGCCAGCGAGCACCACGCGCTGTCCATCCGGCCATTCGGCGATGTTCTCGCCCAGCGCCCCCGGCGCGCCTCCTGCCCCGCCGAACGGTGGCACCACGCGCGACAGCGAAAGCGTGGTGACGGTGACGGGTTCGAGAAAGCGCAGCCGGCGCACCATGCCGTCGCCACCGCGAAACCGCCCCGCCCCACCCGAGCCGCGGCGGATCGACATCTCTTCCAGCCGCACCGGGAAGCGCTTCTCAAGCACTTCCGGGTCGGTCATCCGGGTGTTGGTCATATGGCTCTGCACCGCGTCGGCCCCCGCAAAGCCCGGCCCCGCGCCACTGCCGCCGCCGATGGTTTCGTAATTCTGGAAGGCATCGTTGCCCCAGATGAAGTTGTTCATTGTGCCCTGGCTCGCGGCCATCGCCCCGAGCGCGCCCATCAGCGCGTTGCACAGGGCCTGGCTCACCTCGGTATTGCCCGCGATCACCGCGGCGGGCGGTGCCGGGTTGAGCATCGAGCCGTCCGGCACGATGATCTCGATAGGTTTCAGGCAGCCCTCGTTGAGCGGGATCTCCTTTCCCACCAATGTTCGAAAAACATAAAGAACGACCGCTCTTGAGATCGAAAGCGGCGCATTATAGTTGCCTTCGTGCTGTTCTGACGTTCCGGTGAAATCGACTGTCGCCCGCCGCGCGGCCCGATCCACCCGCACCGAAACGCGGATTTCCGCGCCATGGTCGAGCGGCAGGTGGAACGCGCCGTCCGACAGCCGGTCGATCACCCGGCGCACGCTTTCCTCGGCATTGTCCTGCACATGGCCCATGTAGGCGCGCACCACGTCGCGCCCGTAGCGCGCCACCACGCCCAGCAATTCGCGCCGCCCGGTCTCGTTCGCCGCCACCTGTGCCTTCAGATCGGCGATGTTCTGGTCGGGCTGGCGCGCGGGCCAGCGCCCCGAGGCAAGCACCGCGCGCGCCTCATCTTCAAGGAAGCGGCCCTGATCGACAAGCTGGACGTTGTCGATCAGCACGCCCTCCTCCTCGATCCGCTTCGAGTCCGGCGGACCGGACCCCGGCGTGCGCCCGCCGATATCGGCGTGATGCCCGCGCGAGCCGAGCCAGAAGGCGATCTCGTCCTCAACAAAAACCGGCGTCACCACGGTCACATCCGGCAGGTGCGTGCCGCCGTTGTAGGGCGAGTTGAGCATATAGGCGTCGCCCGGTTTCACCTTGCCCTCGGTCTCGCGCATCACCGTGCGGATGCTCTCGGCCATCGAGCCCAGATGCACCGGCACATGCGGCGCATTGGCCACGAGATCGCCCCGTGCATCGAAAATCGCGCAGGAAAAATCGAGCCTTTCCTTGATGTTGACGCTCCACGACGTGTTGGCCAGAGTCGCGCCCATCTGGTCGGCCACCGACATGAAGAGGTTGTTGAACACCTCGAGCAAGACCGGGTCGGCCTCGGTGCCCGCCGCCTGCGCGCGGTCGATCGGTGCCGCGCGTTCCATCACGAGATTGCCGCGTGCATCCACCCGCGCGCGCCAGCCCGGGTCCACCACGTTGGTGCCGGTGGCCTCCGAGACGATCGCCGGGCCCGTCACCTGCGCGCCCGCGCCCAACCGCGCCCGGTCGTAGAGCGGCACCTCGCACCAGCCGCCGAACCAGGCGCGCACATGCGCCACCGCTGCGCCATCGCCCTCGGGGGCCTGTCCTTCGGCGTCGGCACCGGTCGCGCCCACGGCCTCCACCGCCAGCATCTCGAACACCACGCGCCGCTCGGGCGAGGCGAAGCCGAAGCGCGCCCGGTGCGCGTCCTCGAAGTCTTGCCGCATCGCCTCGACAGATCCGAATTCCACGTCGAGCGGCTGGTGCGAGCCCTCGTAGCGCAGGAAGACCCGTCGCACGAGCCGCACCGAACTCACCCCCTGCGCGCGCACCTCCGCCTCGGCCTCTGCCGCCAGCGCGTCGAGCCGCGCACCTGCGGCAGGTGCATCGGACAGCGGCGCGTCGAACTGCGCCTCGCGCAAGGCGCGGATATCGGCAAGTCCCATGCCATAGGCCGAGAGCACGCCCGCATGCGGGTGCAGAAACACCCGCTCCATCCCCAGCGCATCGGCCACCCGGGCCGCATGCTGCCCGCCGGCGCCACCGAAACATTGCAGGGTGTAGCCGGTCACGTCATGGCCGCGCTCGACGCTGATCTTCTTGATCGCGGCAGCCATGTTGTCGACGGCGATGCGCAGGAACCCTTCCGCCACCGCCTCGGGCGCCATCTCGGGCTGTCCCGTGGCCGTGGCGATCTCGCGTGCCATTGCCGCGAAACCGGCACGCACCGCCTCCGCGTCGAGCGGCGCATCTGCCCCGGGGCCGAAAACCGCCGGGAAGTGCTCCGGCTGGAGCCGCCCCAACATCACGTTGCAATCGGTCACCGTGAGCGGGCCACCATTGCGGTAGGACGCAGGCCCCGGATCGGCCCCGGCGCTCTCGGGGCCGACCTGGAAACGGCCATCGCGGAAGCTCAGGATCGACCCGCCCCCGGCGGCGATGGTGTGAATATCCATCATCGGCGCGCGCATCCGCACGCCCGCCACCTCGGTCTCGAAACTGCGCTCAAAGGCCCCGGCGTAATGGCTCACATCCGTCGAGGTGCCGCCCATGTCGAAACCGATCAGCCGGTCGAACCCGGCCGCCTCGGCGGTGCGCACCATGCCGACGATCCCGCCCGCAGGCCCCGACAGGATCGCGTCCTTGCCCTGAAAACGATGCGCATCGGTCAGCCCGCCGTTCGACTGCATGAAATAGAGCCCCTGCGTGGCCCGCCCGAGATCGAGCGCCGCCTCCACCCGGGCAACGTAGCGGCGCAGGATCGGCGAGAGATAGGCATCGACCACCGTGGTATCGCCCCGGCTCACCAGCTTGGCCAGCCGGGAAACCTCGTGGCTGGTGCTCACCTGCGAGAACCCCGCCGCCCGCGCAAGCTCCGCCGCGCGGATCTCGTGGGCCGGGTTCACATGGCCGTGCAGAAAGGCGATCGCCACCGCGTCGATGCCCTCCGCCCGGGCCGCCTCCAGCGCACGCCCGAGCGCCGCCTCGTCGAGCCGGGCAAGCAAGCCGCCCTCGGCGTCGAGCCGCTCATCCGCCTCCACCGCCGCTTCATAAAGCAGGTCAGGGCGCCGGATCGCGAGATCGAACAGCCGCGGCCGGGCCTGGTAGCCGATGCGCAGGAGATCACCGAAGCCCTTTGTGATCACAAGAAGCGTGCGCTCGCCCTTGCGTTCGAGGAGCGCGTTGGTGGCCACCGTGGTGCCCATCTTCACCGCCCGGATCGCACCATCGGGGATCGGCACACCGGGCGCCAGCCGCAGGCAGCGGCGAATGCCCTCGACGGCGGCATCGGCATAATGCGCGGGGTTCTCCGACAGAAGCTTCAGTGTCTCGATCGCCCCGTCGGGCCGCCGCGCCACCACGTCGGTGAAGGTGCCGCCCCGGTCGATCCAGAATTCCCACTGCCCGGCCATGCCTGCCTCCGCTCCCGTGAACCGCCTAGCTTCGACAGCGCACAGGCGGTGTCAAGCCGGCGCCTGCCCCGCGGCGGGCGCTCAAAGCCGGTCGCGCAAGGAGAACCAGACCATCGCCAGCACCAGCAGCGGCGTGCGCAGCGCCACGCCGCCGGGGAACTTGTGCGTGGGCACCCGCGCCATCAGGTCAAACCGCCCGGCCTGGCCGATGATCGCCTCCGCCGCGAGCTTGCCACCCAGCGTCGCCATCGCCACGCCATGGCCGGAATAGCCCCCGGCGGTGAGGATATTGCCGGCGATGCGCTCGAAATGCGGCATCCGGTTCACCGTGATCCCCAGCGTGCCACCCCAGGCATGGTCGATCCGCGCGGCGGCGAGCTGCGGGAAGATCTCCAGCATCGGCTTTCGTGCCTTGGCGGCGATATCGGCGGGAAAGCGGTAGCCATAACTCTCGCCGCCGCCGAACAGCATCCGGCGATCCTGCGACAGGCGGAAATAGTTGATCACGAACTTCGAATCCGCAACCGCCTCGTTGCCGGGGATCAGGCTTTGCACCATGGTATCGTCGAGCGGTTCGGTCGCGAGGATGAAATTGTTGATCGGCATCACCTTCGCGGCGATCCGCCGGTCGATGTGGCCAAGATAACCGTTGGCGGCCCAGAGCAGGTGGCGCGCGGTGATCTTCGCGCCGTTCGCCCCAAGGCGCACCGGATCGGTCTCCGCCACCCAGTCTACCCGGGAATTCTCGAAAATTCGCGCGCCCGCGTCGCGCGCCGCGCGCGCCAGCCCAAGCGCGTAGTTGAGCGGGTGCAGGTGCCCGCCGCCGCTGTCGATCACCCCGCCGAAATAGGTCTCCGAGCCCACCTTCTCGCGGATCTCGTCCCGGTCCAGCGGGCGAATGAGATCATAGCCATAATCGCGCGCGAGCTTTTCGGCATAATCGTGCGAGTGGCGCACGAAGCGGGCCTTGTGATCGGCATGGATCAGCCCCGGCACATAGCCCGCCTCGGGGGCGTGCTTTTCGGCCAGTCCGACGGTGAGATCGACGCTCTCGACCGCCAGATCCCACAGATCACGCGCCATCTCGCGCCCCACCATCCGCTCCAGCCCGTCCTGGTCGACGCGCTGGCCCGGATGCACCTGCCCGCCGTTGCGGCCCGAGGCGCCAAAGCCGACCCGGTGCGCCTCAAGCACCACCACGTCGAGCCCGGCCTCGGCCAGATGCAGCGCCGCCGAAAGCCCCGTGTAGCCGCCCCCGATCACCGCCACGTCGCAGGTGATCTCGCCCTCGGCACGCGGGAAAGGCTCAAGCGCCTTCGCCGTCGCCGCATAATAGGACGACGGGTATTCGCCCGGTCGATCATTGGCGGTGAGAATGTCGAGCCGCGCCATCTTGCCCCTTTTTCTTGGCAAAAATACTCCGGGGGGTGTGGGGGGCAGCGCCCCCCACCCTTGTCTCTTGGCCCGATCCTCAAGCGGATCGGGCGCGGGGGCAGCGCCCCCCACCCTTGTCTCTTTGCCCGATCCGCCAGCGGACCGGGCGCGCCCCGGGCGTTACCCGGCGGTCTTCAGCAGACCCGCCGCCTTGACGTTGGCATAACCCTCGTCGAGCGATTTCACCGCGCGTTCAAACAGATCGTCGATGTCGGATTTCGTCATCACCAGCGGCGGCGACACCACCATCCGGTCGCCGACGTGGCGCATGATCAGGTTGTTGGCGAAGCAGCGCTCGCGCACCATGTAGCCCACCGTGCCCGGCGACGCCTCGAAGGGCTTGCGCACCGACTTGTCGGCGGTCAGCGCCAGCGAGGCCATCATCCCGACGATCTTGGTCTCACCCACGAAGGGGTGATCGGCGAGTTGATGCCATTTCTCGGCGAGGTAGGGCGCGGCCTCGTCGCGGACGTGATCGACAATGTTTTCCTCCTCCATGATGCGCAGGTTCTCGAGCGCCACGGCCGCGGCCACAGGGTGGCCGGAATAGGTGTAGCCGTGGGTGAATTCCTCGCGCCCGATCACGTCGGCCACCTTGTCCGACACCAGCGACCCACCGATCGGCGCGTAGCCCGACGAGAGCCCCTTGGCGATGGTCATGATGTCGGGCTTGAGATCGTAGGTCTGGCTGCCGAACCAGTTCGCCGTGCGGCCAAACCCGGTGATCACCTCGTCGACAATGAGCAGGATATCGCGTTCGGCGCAGATCCGGCTGACTTCGGGCCAGTAGCTGTCGGGCGGCACGATCACCCCGCCCGCGCCCTGGATCGGTTCGGCGATGAAGGCGGCAACGCGGTCTTCGCCCAACTCGTCGATCTTCGCTTCCAGCTCGCGGGCGCGGGCGATGCCGAAGTCCTCGGGGCTCATCTCGCCGCCTTCGAGGTACCAGTTCGGCTGGTTGATGTGCACCACGTCGGGGATCGGCAAGCCGCCTTGGGCGTGCATCCCCTGCATGCCGCCAAGCGAGGCCGAGCCCACCGAGGTGCCGTGATAGGCGTTCTTGCGGCTGATGATGACCTTCTTCCCGGGCTTGCCCAGCAAGTCCCAGTAGCGCCGCACGAGGCGGATGTTGGTGTCGTTCGCCTCGGAGCCGCCGGAGGCGAAGAAGACGTGGTTGAGATCGCCCGGTGCCAGTTCGGCGAGCTTGTCGGCCAGCGCGATCGCGGGCACATGCGTCGACATGAAGAAAGTGTTGTAATAGGGCAGCTCCTTCATCTGCCGGTAGGCCGCCTCGGCCAGTTCGTCCCGCCCGTAGCCGATGTTCACACACCACAGCCCCGCCATCGCGTCGAGGATCTCGTTGCCCTCGCTGTCGGTCAGCCGCACGCCGGTGGCGCGGGTGATCACCCGAACCCCTTTTTCGGCAAGCTCGTGGTTGGCGGTGAAAGGGTGCATGTGGTGGGCCGCGTCGAGCGCCTGAAGCTCGGCGGTCGGCATGTGATTCGTGATCTTGTTCATCGGGGACTCCTTGGGGCGCAATCGCGCTTCACAATATGATCAAAAGTTGGGCTGTCAACGCAAGGACCGGGCATTTGATCAATCTCCGTTCGGGCCGAGGCCGCGCTCGACCTGGGCGATTCCCTGCTCGATATCTTCCCGGATCGCCTGCGCCACGCCCTCGGCATCCCGCGCGCGCATCGCGGCCAGCGCCTCCTGGTGCTTGTCGGGGAGGTTGGCGGTGCCGTGACGGCCGAGCATGATCCGAAGTGACGGCCCCGAGCGCAGCCAGAGCATCTCGGAAATCGCCAGCAAAACCTCCGCGCCCGAGAGCACATAAAGCTCGGCGTGAAAGCGGTGGTTGTTTTCAAGGTAGCCGCGCACATCGCCGCGCTCGATCGCGCGATCAACCGCGTGATCCAGCGCCGCGAGCTGCAAGACATGCTCATCGCTCATGTTTTCAACGGCCCGGCGCGCGAGTTCCGGCTCCACCGCGAGCCGGGCAAAGGCAAGCTCGCCGTATTCCTGCAGGCTCATCTGCGGCACCTGAACGCGCCGGTTGTCCTTGAACACCAGCGCGCCTTGGCTGGTGAGGCGGCGGATCGCCTCGCGCACCGGCGTCATCCCGAGGCCGAGCGCCTCCACCAGCCCCTGGATCGTGACCGGCTGGCCCGGCGCGAGTTCGCCGTAGAGCACCATCCGGCGCAGGCCCCGGTGGGCGCGTTCGTGGTCGGGCAGTTTCGCAGTTGTTTCCCGCACTGGTCCCGCCTTTCCTGTGAAGTTCATTGCGCTCGCCTCGCAAGCGGATAATCTTGATACGTAGAGTAGCCCGGCACGGAAGATTTGACCATATCCGCCGGGCAGGTTAGTTTTGATCAAAACTCAAGATGGGCCATGCGCCCGACCAACGGGAGAAAGACATGATGATCAACCGCAAGACAACCGCGACCCTGCTTGCCTCCGCGCTCGCTCTCACCGCCGGCAGCGCGCTGGCCCAGGAGGTGCGGGTCTACAACTGGTCCGACTACATCGACGAAGATCTGCTCACCGAGTTCGAGGAAGAAACCGGGATCACCCTCATCTACGACGTGTTCGATTCCAACGAGGTGCTGGAAACCAAGATGCTCGCCGGCGGCTCCGGCTATGACGTGGTGGTGCCGTCGGGCACCTTCCTGCAACGCCAGATCGCCGCGGGCGCGTTCCAGAAACTCGACCCGTCGAAGCTGCCCAACCTCGACAACATGTGGGACGTGGTCGCGTCGCGCACCGAACAATACGACCCGGGCAACGAATACTCGATCAACTACATGTGGGGCACCACCGGGATCGGCGCGAACGTCGGCAAGGTGACCGAGATCCTCGGTGACGACGCACCGATCAACTCGCTCGAACTGGTGTTGAACCCGGACAACATGGAAAAGCTCGCCGCCTGCGGCGTGATGTTCCTTGACGCGCCGGCCGAGATGATCCCGATGGCGCTGAAATACATCGGCGAAGACCCCAACAGCCACGACCCCGACGTGATCGCCAAGGCCGAAGATGTCTTTGCCGCAGTGCGCCCCTACATCTCGAAGTTCCATTCTTCGGAATACATCGAGGCGCTGGCCAACGGCGACGTCTGCGTGGCAGTGGGCTGGTCAGGCGACATCCTGCAGGCGCGCGATCGTGCGGCAGAGGCCGACAACGGCAACGAGATCGTCTACAACGCGCCGGTCGAGGGTGCGCAGATGTGGTTCGACCAGATGGCGATCCCGGTCGATGCGCCAAACCCCGACGCGGCACACACCTTCCTGAACTTCATCATGGACGCCGAGAACATGGCGGCAGCCTCGAACTACGTCTACTACGCCAACGGCAACCTCGCGAGCCAGGAGTTCCTCGTGGAAGACGTGATCGGCGATCCGGCGATCTACCCCGACGAGGACACGCTGGAGAACCTGTTCACCACCACGCCTTACGACGCGCAGGTGCAGCGGGTGGTCACCCGTCTCTGGACCAAGATCAAGTCGGGCACCTGACGCCCGATCCGGCCCCCGCGCATCCCGCGCGGGGGCCCGTTTTCTTTCATGTCGGACAGTGTCGAGGCGCGCATGGCGGAGAAACCCCGCAAACCCTCCCAGGTTATCTATGCCCCGTGGGAAGACCCGCAGGCGGTGCCGCTGATCAAGTTTCGCGGCGTCACCAAGAAATTCGGGGATTTCGTTGCGATCGACGACCTCACCCTCGACATCTACGAGCGTGAGTTCTTTGCCCTGCTCGGCCCCTCGGGCTGCGGCAAGACCACGTTGATGCGCATGCTCGCGGGCTTCGAGCGCCCCAGCACGGGCGAGATCCTGCTCGGCGGACAGGACCTTGGCGGCGTGCCGCCAAACGAGCGGCCGGTGAACATGATGTTCCAGAGCTACGCGCTGTTTCCGCACCTTTCGGTCTGGGACAACATCGCCTTCGGCCTCAAGCGCGACAAGCTGTCGAAGGATCGCATCGCGGCGCGGGTGGAGGAAATGCTGCGCCTCACCCGGCTCGAAAAATTCGCCCGCCGCAAGCCGCACCAGATTTCGGGCGGCCAGCGCCAGCGCGTGGCCCTTGCCCGCTCGCTGGCCAAGGCCCCCAAACTGCTCCTGCTCGATGAACCGCTCGGCGCGCTCGACCGCAAGCTGCGCGAGGAAACCCAGTTCGAGCTGATGGACATCCAGGAGAAGACCGGCACCACTTTCGTGATCGTCACCCATGACCAGGAAGAGGCAATGACAGTCGCCTCCCGCATCGCGGTGATGGACCACGGCAAGGTGATCCAGGTCGACACCCCCGCACGGGTCTACGAAGCACCGAACTCGGTTTACGTGGCCGACTTCATCGGCGATGTGAACCTGCTCGAAGGGCAGTTTCATCGCACCGGGCCGGACCGCGGCGAGATCCGCTATTCCGAAAGCGAGCCGCCAATCAGCGCAGAGGTTCTGCAGGATATCGCCGACGGTACGAAGGTCAGCTACGCGATCCGCCCGGAAAAGATCCGTGTCAGCCCCGACCGGCCCGACGACCGCGCCAATGCCGCCCATGGCACGATCATCGACATCGGCTATCTCGGCAATGTCTCGACCTACCATGTCGAGCTTGCCGGCGGGCAGATGGTGAAGGCGGCGATGACCAATTCGACCCGTCTCGACCGGCGCGATTTCACCTGGGAAGACGAGGTCTGGCTCTCGTGGCGCGAGACCGCGGGCGTGGTGCTGACGAAATGAGGCGCGTGGCGCTCATAGCCCTGCCCTACCTGTGGCTGCTGCTGCTGTTCTTCGTGCCTTTCCTGATCGTGCTCAAGATCAGCCTGTCCGATACCGCGCTGGCGATCCCGCCCTATACCCCGACGCTCGACCTTGCGCGCGGCTGGGAAGGCTTCACGGAATGGTGGTCGGCTCTGGATGTCGACAATTTCATCTTCCTCACCACCGACAGCCTCTACTGGAAGGCCTATCTCTCGTCGCTCCAGATCGCGGTGATCTCGACGCTCCTCACCCTCGCCGTCGGCTACCCGATCGCCTACGCGATGAGCCGCGCGCCCGACGAATGGCGTCCGACGCTGCTGATGTTGGTGATCCTGCCGTTCTGGACCTCGTTCCTGATCCGGGTCTACGCTTGGAAGGCGATCCTTTCGCAGGAGGGGTTTCTCAACCAGTTCCTGTCCGTGTTCGGCGTCGATCCACTCACCATTCTCAACACCAACACCGCCGTCTATATCGGCATCGTCTATACCTACCTGCCGTTCATGGTCCTGCCGCTCTATGCCGCGCTCGAAAAGCTCGACGACAGCCTGCTTGAAGCGGCCGAAGACCTCGGCTGTTCGCGGATGAAGGCGTTCTGGCTGATCACGATCCCGCTTTCCAAGCAGGGTATCATCGCCGGCAGCTTTCTCGTGTTCATCCCGGTGATGGGCGAGTTTGTCATCCCCACCCTGCTCGGCGGCTCCGACACGCTGATGATCGGCAAGGTGCTCTGGGAGGAATTCTTCTCCAACCGCGACTGGCCGGTGGCGAGCGCCGTGGCGATCATCCTGCTCCTGATCCTGATCATCCCGATCGTGCTCTTCATCAAGAACGAAGAAAAGCAGTGGGAGAGCGACGTATGACGACCGCGCGCTTCGCGATCCGGAAAGCGGCCCGGGAAACCCACGTTTCCCGGCAGGGTGGCACGACCGAACCGGGCACGGTGGCGCAATCCACCCCGGCGGAGGCGCGCCGATGAGACGGATCTCCTGGTTCAACGCCACATCGCTCACCCTCGGGTTTGCCTTTCTCTACATCCCGATGCTGGTGCTGGTGATCTATTCGTTCAACGCCAACAAGCTGGTTACCGTCTGGGCCGGGTTCTCGGTGCGCTGGTATGGCGAGTTGTTCCGCAACGAGGCCTTTCTCGATGCCGCCTGGGTCACCCTGCGGGTCGCGCTGGTCTCGTCTCTCCTGGCGACGGTGCTCGGCACGGCGGCGGCCTACGTGTTGGTGCGCGGCGGAAGATTTTTCGGGCGCACGCTGTTTTCCGGCATGCTCTACGCACCGCTGGTGATGCCCGAGGTGATCCTCGGGCTCTCGCTCCTGCTCCTGTTCATCTCGATCGGGCTCGACCGCGGCATGCTGACGATCATCCTCGCCCATACCACCTTCTCGATGGCTTTCGTCGCGGTGGTCGTCACCTCGCGGCTGGTCGCCTTCGACCGCTCGCTGGAGGAGGCCGCCCGCGATCTCGGCTGTACCCGGTGGGACGCCTTTCGCTCCGTCACCCTGCCGATCATCGCGCCGGCGGTGATCTCCGGCTGGCTCCTCGGCTTCACGCTGTCGCTCGACGACCTCGTGATCGCCTCCTTCACCTCCGGCCCTTCGGCAACGACCCTGCCGATCAAGATTTTCTCGGCGGTGCGCCTCGGCGTCTCACCCGAGATCAACGCGCTCTCGGCGATCCTGATCGGGATTGTGACCGTGGGCGTCATCACCACCTCGCTGATTTCCAAGCGCTCGATCATGAAGCGCATCGCCGAGGAAAACCGGGCAGACCAATGAACGACTTTCTTGACGAATACGCGGCCTATTGCAAAACGCAGGGCCGCCCCGACCGCGTGGAGCTGATGCTCTGCGATATCAACGCCGTCCTGCGTGGCAAGTGGTTGCCCGGCGACGACGAGATCAAGCTGTCGGAAGGCGGCGTGCGGCTGCCGCTCTCGACCTATGCCCCCAACATCCTCGGCGAAGAGGTGGAGGCGACTGGCCTTGGCATCATCGTCGGCGATCCCGACGGCCGGCTTTACCCGGTGCCCGGCACGCTGCGGCCGGTGCCCTGGGCCGCGAACGGGCAGAAAGTGGCCCAGGTTCTGGTCGAGATGGACGATGAAACCGGCGAGGTCGCCCAGTTCTCGCCCCGCTTCCAACTCGAAAAGATGCTGGGCCGCTTCCGCGAGCGCGGTCTCACCCCGGTCGTGGCCACAGAGCTTGAGTTCTACCTCTACAAGCCGCGTGACGCCCGTGAAGACGCCCCCGAGCCGCCCGAGCGCTCGCCGCTCGCGCAGAACTACGATCTCGAAGTGCTCGACCGGACCCAGGCCATTCTCGACGATATTCTCGACGGTGCCTATGCGCAGGGCATGGCGCCCGACACGCTGATCGCCGAATACGGGCCGGGCCAGTTCGAGATCAACTTCCACCATACCGACAACGCGCTCGCCGCCGCCGACGATGCGCTGTTCTTCCGCCGGCTGGTGCGCGGCACCGCGCGCCGCCACGGCATGAGCGCCACCTTCATGGCCAAACCCTATGCCGATCATCCGGGCAACGGGATGCATGCCCATATCTCGCTGATCGACGAGGCCGGCCACAATGTTTTCGACGATGGCACCGAGGGCCCTTCGCCGCTGCTCCGGCAGGCGGTCGCCGGAACCCTTGTCACCATGGCGGATCTGCAGGCGATCTTCGCGCCGCACATGAACTCCTACCGCCGCTTCCAGCCTGCCTCCTTCGCCCCGCACGCGCCCGACTGGGGGATCGACAACCGCGCCGCCGCCATCCGCCTGCCGGAAGTCAGCGGCCCCGGGGCCCGGCTCGAACACCGCATCGCCGGGGCCGATACCAACCCCTATCTCGTGCTCGCGGCGATCCTCGGCGGCATGCTGCACGGGCTGGAAAACCCCGATCTGCCGCTGCCGCTGCCGCTCGACGACGAGAACGGCACCCACGGCGAACCGCTCACTGCCGACTGGGCCACCGCGGTCGAGACCTTCTCCGATTCCGAGATCGCCGCGCAGGTGTTCGGCGCGCAGTACCGCGATATCTACACCGCCGTGCGCCGCGACGAGATCTCCCAGCTCACCACCGCGATCAGCCAGATCGAGTATCGTACCTACCTCGGGCGGCTGTGAACCGGATCTGGGAACCCCGCGCCTACGCCGATGCCCCCCGGGCGCAGTGCGCCTGGGCGTTGGACGCGGGTTGGCCCGCGCTGGAAGGCGACGCCGAAACCGAGGTCGCGGTGATCGGAGGCGGCTATACCGGCCTGTCGGCCGCGCTGCATCTCGCAAGCGCGGGTGTTTCCGTCACCGTGCTGGAAGCGAATGCGCCAGGCTGGGGTGCCTCGGGGCGCAACGGCGGCTTTTGCTGCCTTGGCGGCGCGAAAGCGCCCGATGCCGTGCTCGCCCGCCGCTTCGGACGCGCCGAGGCCGATCTGTGGTTCGAGGCCCAGAAACGGGCCATCGCCCTCGTCGCCGGGCTGATCGAGGCGCACGGCATCGAGGCGCATGTCCATTCCGACGGCGAGGTGGTGCTGGCCCACCGCCCGCGCGTGTACCGGGGCTTCGGCGCGGAGGCCACCTGGCTGGAGGCGCGCGGCGTACGGGCCGAGGTGCTGCCGCCCGAGGCCCTGGCCGAGCGCGGGCTGACCGCGCGCGGTATCCACGGCGGACTGCATGTCAAGGCGGGGTTCGGCCTCGATCCGGGCGCCTATGCCGCGGGTCTCGCCCGCGCGGCGGCAACCGCAGGTGCCGATATCCGCGCCCGTTCCCCCGTCACCGCGATCCGGACCGAGGCCGGCAGCTACCGCCTCGCCACGCCCGGCGGCACGCTCCGCGCCCGCTGCCTGCTCATCGCCACCAACGGCTATTCTTCGGAAGACCTGCCGCCCTGGCTTGCCGGCCGCACACTGCCTTTGCAATCGAGCGTGATCGTCACCCGCCCGCTCAGCGCCGCCGAACGCGCCGCCCAGGGCTGGACATCTGACCTGATGGCCTACGACAGCCGCGAGCTTCTGCATTATTTCCGGCTGATGCCCGATGGCCGCTTTCTCTTCGGCATGCGCGGCGGCTACCGCGCCACCGCCGGTGCCGAGGCCCGCATCGCGCGGAAAATCCGCGCCGATTTCGCCGCGATGTTCCCGGCCTGGGCCGGCGTGGAAATCGCGCATGAATGGTCCGGTCTCGTCAACCTGTCGCGTGGGCTGACGCCTTTCGTCGGCCCGGTGCCGGGGATGGACAACGCCTGGATCGCCATGGCCTACCACGGCAACGGCGTGGCGATGGCGAGCTATTCCGGCGCGCTCATCGCCAGCCTGATCCGGGGAGAAACGCCCGCCCTGCCCTACCCTTCGGTGATGCAAGCCCCGCTCGGCCGCTTCCCGCTCGGCCGCCACCGCCGCGCGCTCTTCTTCGCGGCCACCCCGCTCCTTTGGCTGCGCGACCGGCTCTAATCCGCCACCGGCTCGATCAGTTCCGGTCCCTCGGCGCGGTTGGAATTCACCCGCGTCGAGACCCGGTGAAACGCCAGCACATCCTCACCCGGCGGATGCATCAGACGCGCAGCCCCCTTGCCTTCCTCGCCCAGCCACAACCCCCAGTCACCCTGTTCGATCACCACCGGGATGCGGTGATGGATCGGTGCCATCGCCGCGTTGGCCTCGGTGGTGACGATGGCGAAGGTCGGCGCGTGGTCCGCGCCCCACTCCTGCCAGATCCCCGCCAGCACCAGCGGCACCCCGTCGGCGCGCTGCACGAACCATGGCAGCTTCGCCCCTCCGCTGCGGTGCCATTCGTAGAACCCCGTCACTGGCACAAGGCAGCGCCGCTCGCGGCAGGCAGCCCGGAACGCGGGTTTCTCGGCAACGGTCTCGGCGCGGGCGTTGATCAGCAAGGGCCCGTCGGTCGGGCTGTCATACCAATGCGGGATGAATCCCCAGCGCATCGGCCTCAGCCTGCGCCCCGGATCAGCGGTCACCACCGCCACCGCTTGCGTCGGGCAGACGTTATAGTCGGGCACCGGCGGCAGCGCATTCGCGGGCGCCGCGTCGAACAGCTTCGCCACGGAATCGGGGGGCAGCGTATTGGCCATGCGTCCGCACATCGCCCCAGTCTGGCAGCAACGCGGGCGAGATCAACCCGCCGTGCGCGCCCGCTCGGCCTTGAACCGCGCATAGGCTTCGGGCCGCCACACCTCGCTTGGGCGGTAGAACCCCTCGAACGATGGCATGCCTTCGGGGATTTGCACCCAGTCCTGTTTCGTCGAGGTATAGATATGCACGTCCGGGCGCACCGCGCCGGTCGCCTCAAGCGTGCCCATCTTGACATAGGAAAACGCCGGCCCCGTGCCGTGGTAGCTGGCCCAGAGCGCCACGCCGCAATCGGGGCAACGCATCACCCTCTGGCCCCGGCCCGAGGCGCTGGGAAGTTCCATCGCCTCCGGTGCCCCGCGCGTCACTTCGATAAGGCGGCTCTCGATCATCCCGTTCAGCCCGAAAGCCGAGCCGCTCTCGCGCTGGCACCAGGTGCAATGGCAGGCATGCACCACCAGCGGTGCCTCCCGCAACCGATAGCCCACCGCCCCGCAACTGCACCGCCCCTCCATCGCACGCCTCCCCTTGTCCTGTCTTGTCCTTTACCTTGGCACAAATACTCCGGGGAGCGCGAGGGGTAGACCCCCTCGCCCCGGTCGGATTGCGTCAGCGATCCGACCAGAACAAGCGCGGGCCCCGAAGGGCCCGCACAATCTGGATCCGCGCCCGCGCTTACTTCGCGCTGATCCGCCCGTCGATGAAGGGCGTGTAGGGCGAGCGCTCGGCGAGGTATTCAGCCAGCACGTCGGCAAGGTCGGGGCCGAAATCATAGACCTCGTCGGCATCGACGAACATCCGGTAGCCGTCGCCGCCGTTGCGCACGTAGTTGTTCGACACGAGGCCATAGCTTGCTTCCGGGTCGATCGGCTTCCAGTCCATCCCGTCGGCCACCATCACGTCCGAAATCCGCGCGCCCGGCTCGGCGGCGGCATCGAAGGCGAACTTCAGCCCCGCCACCTGCGGGAAGCGGCCCGCGCCTTCCTCGAGCTGGCTCACGCCGTTCTCCAGCGCGTCGATCACGGTCTGGCCCGAGACGTAGAAGGTCGAGAGCGTGTTCTGGAACGGCAGCACCGTGAGCACCTCGCCCATCGTCACCGGCCCGGCGTCGATCGAGGCGCGCAGACCGCCGCCGTTCTGGATCGCGATCTGGATGCCCTGGTCGGCCACGCGTTCGAGCATGGCATCGGCCACGAGGGTGCCCATCTGGCATTCCATCGCCCGGCAGGAGTCGCGCTCGCCGTCGATCGGCTCGGCGGTCTCGGCCACCACCTCCTTGCGCATCTCGTCGATCGGCGCGACCAGTTCGGCCACGCGGGCCTTGATCTCGGCGTCTTCCGCCACCGCGGCGTCGAGCAGGAGCGGCTCGCCCTCGGCCGCGATCACCTCGCCCGCGTCGTCAAAGGTGACGGTGAGCTGGCCGAGATACTTCGAGTAGGCATAGGCCTGCACCACCGGCACGTCGCCCACCATCGTCGGATAGGGCTCGGCGCCTTCCACGCTGTTCGACATCAGCGTATGCGAATGGCCGCCCACCACCACGTCGATCCCGGGCACCTGTTCGGCGATCTCGAGATCATGCACGAAGCCGATATGGGTGAGCGCGATGATCTTGTTCACGCCCTCGCGCTCCAGCGCGGCCACGTCGGCCTTGAGGCTGTCGATCACGTCCTGGAAAATAACGTTCGGCCCCGGGCTCGAGGTCTCGGCGGTGTCGGTGGCCAGCGCCGAGATCACCCCGATCCGCTCGCCGCCAATCTCCATAACGGCGTGGTTTTGCACCTTGTCGGCAAGGATATTGGACTGGCTCACATCGACGTTGCCCGAGATCACCGGGAAATCGACCCCGTCGATCAGCTTGAGCAGCCCCTCGGGGCCGTCATCGAATTCGTGGTTGCCGACCGCCATCACCTCGTAGCCGACACGGCCCATCATCTCGGCCTCGACCGCGCCCTTGTGCGTGGTGTACATCAGCGAGCCCTGGTACTGGTCGCCCGCGTCCATCAGCACCACGTTGCTTCCTTCCAGCGCGGCGCGGGCCGCGTCCACGGCGGTTTTCACCCGGGCATAGCCGCCGAAGCATTCCCCCGCTTCGTTGTCCTCCTCCGGGCAGGTCGAATCGTATTTCGAGATCGGCTCGATCCGGCTGTGCAGGTCGTTGGTGTGCAGGATGGTGAGGGTATAATCCGCCCATGCGGTGCCGGTGGTCAGCGCCAGCACGGCGACGGATGCGAGAAGACGAGTGGTCATGGGTGCCCCCTGTGATTGAACCGGTGCAAGCTTGGCGCGAGTCGGCCGCACCTGTCAAAGCTGAACATGCGGTTCAGATCGCATGGTCGCGTGACGCCTGCGTGACAGCGCCGCCTTGACGTGGGCGCGCGGCGCGGGCAAATGAGCCTTCATGCTGATCTACAAGATTTTCCGGAGCCCCGAGTGGGCGGCCTTCGAAGCAGCGGGCAGCACGCCGGGCGCAGCCGTCGACCTGGCCGACGGGTTCATCCATTTCTCCACCGCCGAACAGGCGGCGGAGACGGCGGCGAAACACTTCGCAGGCGAAGACGGGCTGGTGCTGGTGGCGGTCGATGCAGGCCGGCTCGGCACCGACCTGCGCTGGGAACCCTCGCGCGGCGGCGCGCTGTTTCCTCACCTCTACCGCGAGCTTGACGCCACCGACGTGGTCTGGACCCATCCCCTGCCACTGGGCCGCAACGGCGCGCACAGCTTTCCCGGAGCGATGACATGACCCCCTTCGAGCGCCTTGGCATGGCGGTTCTGCACCGGTTCGGTCCCGAGACCGCCCATGGCCTTTCGCTGATGGCGCTGAAGGCGGGCGTGGCCCCGGTGCCGGGGTTGCACAGCAGCCCGGCGCTCGAAACCACCGTCGCCGGGCTCAAGCTGCCCAACCCGGTCGGGCTGGCGGCGGGCTACGACAAGAACGCCGAGGTGGTCGATGCGCTGGCGCGGTCGGGCTTTGGTTTTGTCGAGGTCGGCGCGGTGACACCGCGGCCGCAACCGGGCAACCCGAAACCACGCCTGTTCCGGCTCTACGAGGACGACGCGATCATCAACCGCATGGGGTTCAACAACGAAGGCATGGAGGCCGCCGCCGCCCGGCTGACCCGGCGCTGCCGGACCCACCCGGTGCCGATCGGGCTCAATCTCGGGGCCAACAAGGACAGCGATGACCGCGCCGGCGATTTCGTCAAGGTGCTCGCAACCTGCGGCGCGCATGTCGATTTTGTCACCGTCAACGTCTCGTCGCCCAACACCGAGCGGCTGCGCGATCTGCAAGGCCCGGTGGCGCTGCGCGCGCTGCTCACCCGGGTGCTGGAAGAGCGCCAGTCGCAGCCGAAGTTCCTGCCCGTCTTCCTCAAGATCGCCCCCGATCTGGACGGCGAAGAGATCGAGGCCATTGCCGAGGTGGCCCGCGAGGTCCGGCTCGACGGGATCATCGCGACCAACACCACGCTCGACCGCGAAGGTTTGAAAAGTGCAAACAAGAGCGAGCAAGGCGGGCTTTCCGGCACTCCATTGTTCGAAAAATCCACTCGAGTTCTGGCGCGCCTTTCGGCGCTCACGCAGGGACACCTGCCGCTCATCGGCGTAGGCGGCATTTCCAGCGCCGAAGACGCCTATGCCAAGATCCGCGCCGGTGCCGCTGCCGTGCAGGTCTATTCCGCGCTTGTCTACCACGGGCTCAGCCTCGTGGACGACATCGTCAAAGGGCTGGAAGCCTTGCTCGCGCGCGACGGATTCGCTCATGTCTCGGAGGCCGTGGGCACACAGAGAGGAGATTGGCTTTGATGGCCGAGGTGACAATCTGGCACAATCCGCGCTGTTCCAAGAGCCGCCAGACGCTGGCGTTGATCGAGGAGAAGGGCATCAGCCCCCAGGTGCGGCGCTATCTCGACGAGGCCCCGAGCGAAGACGAGATCCGCGCCGTGCTCGCCGATCTGGGGTTGAAGCCGATCGAGGCGATGCGCACCAGGGAGCCCGAGTTCAACGCCATGGGGCTTTCGCGCGACAGTGACGACGCGGTGCTGATCCGCGCCATGGCCGAGGTGCCAAAGCTCATCGAGCGGCCGATCGTGCTGTCGGGAGGCAAGGCGCGGCTCGGCCGCCCGCCCGAAGCCGTGCTCGACATCCTCTGAGCCACTCGACGCTTCGGCGGCAGGCGCTGTCAACGGTCGGCCCCGGCCTCCAGCGCCGGGTATCGCAGCCCGAGCCCCACGCCGCGCGCGACGTAGGAGACCAGGTAGGCGATCCAGAGCCCGTGGTTGGCAAAAGGCGGCATCAGCAACGCAAGCGCGCCGAGGTAGATGACAACCGAAAGCGCGGTTGTGTTGCGCATCTCTCGCGTTGCCGTGGCACCGATGAAGATTCCGTCGAGCATCCACGGGGCCCAGCCGAGCAACGGCGCGGCCACCATCCACGGCAGGTAGGCGCGCGCCGCCGCCTGCACGTCCGGGTCTTTCGCCATCGCGTCAATGATCGGCCCGCCGAGCAGCAGGAACCCCGCCGCCATCGCCAGCGCCATCACCCCGCCCCAGACCGAGGTGACGATGGCCGAGCGCCGCAGCGCCGCGCGATTTTTCGCGCCCAGCGCCTGGCCAACGAGGCTCTCGGCCCCGAAAGCGAAACCGTCGAGCGCGAAGGCGGAGATGTGCAGGAACTGCACCAGCACCTGGTTGGCCGCCAGCGTCACGTTGCCAAAGCCCGCCCCGAAGAACATGAAGCTGACGACGATGGCTTCCAGCAGCAGGCTGCGGATCAGGATATCGGTGTTGACCCGGGTCATCCGGGCCAGCCGGACCCGGTCGAACACCCGCGGCCAGTCGCGCCAGGCCGGTTGGCGGAAGGCGGCGCGGCAGAACCACAGGCCGAGCCCGAGCCCGAGCCATTCGGCGAGGAAGGTGGCGAAGGCCACGCCTTCAACCCCCCAATCGAGGCCGAGCACGAACACCAGGTCGAGCACGATGTTGACGAGGTTCATCGTAACCTGCACCACCAGCAATTCGCGGGTGCGCTCCTGCGCGATCAGCCAGCCCATGATGCCAAAGAGCGCGATCGCGGCGGGGGCCGACCAGACCCGGATTTCCATGTAGCGCGCCGCCAGCACCTCGACTTCCGCGGTGGCGGGCGAGACCAGGAAAGCGCTGAAAAACAATGGACCCTGCAAGACGATCAACGCCACCCCGGCGACCAATCCGATCATCAGCACCCGGGTCAGCAGCGCGGCCACTTCCGCCCTGTCGCCGGCGCCATGCGCCTGCGCCGTAAGCCCCGCCGTGCCCATGCGCAGAAAGCCGAACATCCAGTAGATCGCCGTGAGGATCACCGCGCCGATGCCCACCGCGCCGATCGGCACCGCCTCGCCCAACTGCCCCACAACCCCGGTATCGACCGCGCCGAGGATCGGCACCGAGATATTGGCCAACACCACCGGCACGGCGATCCTGAGCACGCGGGAATGGGTGACGGGGCGAGACGGGACGGCCTCAGCCATCACGCGACGGCATCAGGAAATGCCCGGTTGCAGCGGCGAACAGCTTGCCGCGGTTGTCCTGCCAGGCCTCGACCTGAACGCTGGCGTACCGGCGCCCCGAACGCACCACGCGGGCGCGGGCATAGGCATCGCGCGGCAAGCCGGGCCGCAGGTAGTCGACGGTGAAATCAATCGTCTTGGGCAGGCGTGGCATGGTTTCGGCGGTGATTTCCTCGGGGTCGAGCTGCTTGCTCTCGACCACGTCCCACAACATCTGCCAAGCCAGCTCCATGGTCGCAGTGGATTCGAGAAAGGCCGCCGTCACCCCGCCGTGGATCGCCGGCAACATCGGGTTGCCGATCAGCTTCTCGGCAAACGGCAGCGTGGCGGTCAACTCGTCGCCCTTGCGTTCGAACGCGATCCCGAGCCAGCTTATATAGGGCACGCCGCCCACCAGCCGCGCCAGTGCCGCGTCGCGCCGTTGCTTGATCACCCCCACCGGTTCCGGCCGCTTCACGAGATCGCCTCCGTGCTCGGGCGACGGTCTTCACCAGACCCGGCGGTAAAGGCGCCCGCCGCACTCGCCACCGGGACCTCGGCATCATCGTCATGGGCCACGGCGCGCACGAAGGCCACCGAGCGGGTCACGTGGTAGCAGGTCGCCCGCGCCACGATCCGCTGACCTGGCGTGGCGGGGCGCATGTAGTCGATCCGCAGATCGAGCGTCGCGGTCTGGCCCGGGGTCTTTTCCGCAGAGATCACCGCCGCACCGCAGCAGGTATCCATCAGCGCCGAGACCGCGCCGCCGTGGATCACCCCGGTTTTCGGGTCGCCGACGAAGCGCGCATCCCACGGCATCGAGATCACGGCCACGCCGCCACCGATCTCCTCGAGCCGCATCCCCAGTTCGCGCGAATGCGGGATTGCCTCGATGAACTGGCGCGCGATTTCGGCCTTGCGGTCAGGTCCTTGCTCCGGCACGGCGGTCTCCCCGGTTTCCTTCGCCCGTTTATTCGCCCTCGCGGCAGGCGGGGCAACCCCCAACTACAGGGCGGCACTGGCCCTGTTGCCAGCCGCCTCGACCATCCCTAGGTTCGGAGCGAATGGCGGATACGAGGCAATGACCGAGGAAAAGCTCAGCTTCAAGGAGATGTGCGCGCGGTTCGACGTGACCCCGCGCACCTTGCGCTATTACGAATACATCGAGTTGCTCCGGCCCGAAAAACAGGGCCGAAGCCGCTTTTTCGGCGCGCGCGAGGTGGCGCGCATGACGCTGATCATGCGCGGGCGGCGCTTCGGGTTCTCGCTCGAACAGGTCCGCCAGTGGCTCGAAATCTACGACCACCAGGGCACCGAGGCGCAGATGCGCGCCTGGGTCGAGGCGGCGACCGACCAGCTTGGCAAGCTCGACGCGCAGATCACCGATCTGCGTGCCGCCCGCGACGAGCTTGAAGCCTTGCGCGACGAGGTCGCGCGCGACCTCGACTGACCGGCCGGTTCCGTTTCACATCCGCGCGAGACGCAACGTCACGACCCGCGATCGCCGTCTCATGACGTTGACGTAAACGTAAAGCCGTGCATCATGGCCACATCGAGCCGCCAGGCGGCAAGCGAGAGGGCATGCGATGAGCCGTGACGAAATGACGATCCGCGAGATGTGCGACAGCTTCGGGGTAACCGCCCGAACCCTGCGGTTCTACGAATCCAAGGAGCTGCTTGCGCCCCGGCGCGAGGGTCAGAAACGGCTGTTCTCGCGCCGCGATCAGGCCCGCCTGAAACTCATCCTGCGCGGCAAACGCTTCGGCTTCCCGCTGGAAGAGATCCGCCAGTTGCTCGATCTCTACGACATCGGCGACCAGCAGCAGACGCAATATCGCGCCACGATGGACCGGGCACGCAAGCACCTGTCCGACCTCAAGGCCCAGCGCGCCGAACTTGACGAGGCCATCCGTGACCTCTCCGAACAGATCGACTGGGGCGCGCGCATGCTCGCCTCGATGGACCACGACGACGCCGCCGAATAGCCCCGACACCCCGGGCCGAAACGAGGAGTTCCCCCCATGCCGAGCTATACCCCCCCCACCCGCGACATGGCCTTCGTGCTGCACGAGGTGCTCAGCGCCCAGACCGCCGACATCCCCGGCTACGATGCGCTCGACCCCGAAACCACCGCCGCGATCCTCGAGGAAGGCGGCAAGCTCGCTTCGGAAGTGTTCCAGCCACTCAACCAGTCGGGCGACCGCGAAGGCTGCCGGCTGGAAAACGGCGTGGTCCGCACGCCCGCTGGCTTCAAGGAGGCCTTCGACCAGTTGCGCGAGGGCGGCTGGACCACGCTGGATTGTGACGAGCAATATGGCGGCCAGGGCATGCCGCACCTGATGGGCACCGCGATGGGCGAGATCTTCGCCGCCGCCAACATGGCGCTCAACATGTATCACGGCCTCACCCACGGTGCCTATTCCGCGATCCGCGCCCATGGCACCGAGGACCAGAAACGCACGTGGCTGCCGAAGATGGTCAGTTGCGAGTGGACCGGCACGATGAACCTGACCGAACCGCACGCCGGCACCGATCTCGGCCTGATGCGCACCAAGGCCGAGCCGCAGGACGATGGCAGCTACAGGATCACCGGCACCAAGATCTTCATTTCCGCCGGCGAACATGACCTTGCCGAGAACATCGTCCACCTCGTGCTTGCCAAGATCCCCGGCGGCCCCGACGGCGTGAAAGGCATCTCGCTGTTCATCGTGCCCAAGGTGCTGGTCAACGACGATGGCAGCCTCGGTGCGCGCAACGCGGTGACCGTGGGCAACATCGAGGAAAAGATGGGCATCCACGGCAACGCCACCTGCGTGATGAACTACGATGGGGCCACCGGCTATTTGCTGGGCGAGCCGCACAAGGGGCTGCGGGCGATGTTCACGATGATGAACGAAGCCCGCCTTGCGGTCGGCGTGCAAGGGCTGGCGCAGGCCGAGGCGGCCTATCAGAACGCCGCGGCCTATACCCGCGAACGTCTGCAGGGCCGCGCAGTGACAGGTCCGGAAAACCCCGAAGGCCCGGCCGACCCGATCATCGTCCACCCCGACGTGCGCCGGGTGCTGATGGAGAGCAAGAGCTTCATCGAGGGCGCGCGCGCCCTCACCTTCTGGGCCGCCGAGCTGATCGACCGGTCCCAGCGGATGGACGACGCCGAGGCGGAAGCGCTGGTGAGCCTGCTGATCCCGGTGATCAAGGGCGTGCAGACCGACCGCGGCTTCGAAACCGCGGTGCAGTCGCAGCAGCTCTACGGCGGGCATGGCTACATCGAGGAACACGGCATGAGCCAGTTCGCTCGCGACGCGAGGATCGCGATGATCTACGAGGGCGCCAACGGCATCCAGGCGCTCGATCTCGTCGGCCGCAAGCTCGCCGCCGGTGGTGGCAAGCCAATGATGGCCTTCTTCGAGATGGTGAAAGGCTTCATCAAGGACAACGAAGGCGACGCGACGCTCAAGGCGGAGTTCCTCGATCCGCTCAAGGCCGCCTCGAAAGACCTCCAGACCGCGACGAGCTACTTCCTGCAATCGAGCATGAAGGCCCCCAACAACGCCCTCGCCGGTGCCTATGATTTCATGCACCTCTTCGGCCACGTCGCGATCGGGCTGATGTGGGCGAAGATGGCGAAGGCCGCGCGGGCGGCGCTCGACGAAGGCCGGGGCGACGCCGCCTTCTACGAGGCCAAGCTCGCCACCGGCCGGTTCTACATGGCCCGCCGCCTGCCCGAGACGCGCACCCAGCTTGCGCGTATCGAGAGCGGCGCAGAGCCGGTCATGGCGCTGGAAGCGGAGGCGTTCTGATGCCCAAACGCTTCCGCCTGACCCGCCGTTTCCAGGTCGGCATGACCGAAGACGGCTACCGCCGCCTGAAGCGCTTCGCCGGGGAGGCGGGCCTCGACGAGGGCGAGGCCCTGTCCTTCCTGTTCGAGCATTTCGACAGCGTAACGGACGAGGAAAAACTCACCCACCGGCTGCGGATCTTCAACACCGAGCTTGAGGCGCGCAAACGGTGACCACCTGCGCGCGATCCATAGGCCGGCATGAGTATTTGTGCCAAGAAAAAGGGCGGCCGCGCGCGCTTGCCGGAGCGCATGCCCGCGCACCTGCCATGAGCAACCGGCCCGAGGGCTGGCCCCGGACCGGAAGCTGCGTGAGCGCTTCACGCCTGTATCGGCCCCGCCTCCACCGGGCCAGTGCAATCGGCAGCAGGGGGCGGGCCTTTTCCTTGGGCGGTCATCGGCTCTCCAGCCTGTACCGCACCGCCATCCTGCGCCCGTTAACCTTAACAATCCGTGAACACGCCCCCTTTTTCTTGGAAAAAATACTCCACGGGGGTGTGGGGGTGTGAAACCCCCACCGCCGCCCGCGCCGTCGGGCGCCGACATTCGAAAGGGAGAGACATGACCGACGCCTATATCTACGACGCGATCCGAACCCCGCGTGGCAAGGGCAAGCCCGACGGCACGCTGCACCAGGTGCCCGCCGTGCGGCTGTCCGCGCTGGTGCTCAACGAGTTGGCCCGCCGCAACCGGCTTGAAGGCCACGCCGTCGAAGACGTGATCTGGGGCAACGTCACGCAAATCGGCGAACAGGGTGCCTGCCTTGCCCGCGCCGCCGTGCTCTATTCCGATCTCGACGAGCGCATCCCCGGTGTTTCCATCAACCGGTTCTGCGCCTCAGGCCTCGAAGCGGTGAACATGGCCGCCAACCAGGTCAAGGGCGGCGCGGGCGACGCCTTCATCGCCGGCGGGGTGGAGAGCATGAGCCGGGTGCCGATGGGCTCCGACGGTGGCGCGATCGCCGCCGACCCTTACCTCGCGATGAAATCCTATTTCGTGCCCCAGGGTATCTCCGCCGACATCATCGCCACCACCTTCGGCTTCTCGCGCGACGACGCCGACGCGCTCGCCGTCGAGAGCCAGCGTCGCGCGATGCGTGCCACAAGCGAAGGCCGGTTCACGTCGCAGGTCGCGGTGACCGACATCAACGGGCTGCCGATTCTCGAACACGACGAGATGATCCGCGAAACAACGGCCGAAACCCTGGCCACGCTCAACCCCAGCTTCAAGCAGATGGGCGAGGTGATGCCGGGGTTCGATCAGATCGCGCTGATGAAATACCCCGAGCTTGAGCGCATCGAACACATCCACCACGCGGGCAATTCCTCCGGCATCGCCGATGGCGCGGCGGCCGTGCTGGTGGGCTCGAAGGATTTCGGCGAGCGCCACGGGCTGAAGCCGCGCGCCCGCGTTGTCGCCACCAGCCGCGTCGGCACCGATCCCACGATCATGCTCACCGGCCCGGTGCCCGCCACCGAGCGGGTGCTGGCCGCCGCTGGCATGCAGTTCTCCGATATCGACCTGTTCGAGGTCAACGAGGCCTTCGCCTCGGTGGTCTTGCGCTTCCTGACCTATTTCAACGCCGACACCGCGAAGGTGAACGTCAACGGCGGCGCCATCGCGATGGGCCACCCGCTCGGGGCCACCGGCGCGATCATCCTGTCGACCCTGCTCGACGAGATGGAACGCACCGACCGCGCCACCGGCCTTGCCACGCTCTGCATCGGCTCGGGCATGGGCGCGGCCACGATCATTGAACGCGTGTGAGGAGGACGAGACATGACTGATTTCACACTGAAAACCGACGCAAGCGGCGTTGCCGTCATCACCTGGGATTGCCCCGGCAAATCCATGAACGTGATGTCCTTCGAGGGCCTCGCCGAGCTTGACGCGTGCATCGACGAGGTGCTGGCCGACGACGCCATCAAGGGTGCCGTGATTACCTCCGGGAAAGACAGTTTCGCGGGCGGCATGGACCTCAATATCCTCGCCTCCTTGCGCGATGCCGTCGCGGACGATCCGGCCAAGGGCGTGTTCGACGGCGTGATGCGGATGCACGCAATCTTGCGCAAGGTCGAGCGCGCCGGAATGGATGCGAAAACTCACAAGGGCGGCAAGCCGATCGCCGCCGCGCTCACCGGCACCGCCATGGGCATCGGCTACGAGCTTCCGCTCGCCTGCCACCGCATCTTCGCCGCCGACACCAAGGGCAAGATCGGTCTGCCCGAGATCATGGTCGGCCTCTTCCCCGGTGCGGGCGGCACCACGCGGCTGGTGCGCAAGCTCGGTGCCATGGCGGCAGCACCTTACCTGCTCGAAGGCAAGACGCTGGCCCCCGCCAAGGCGAAGGCGGCGGGACTGGTCGACGAGGTGGTCGCCCCCGGGGAGCTTCTCGCCAAGGCGAAAGATTGGGTGCTGAACGCCAGTGACGCCGACCTGCTCAAGCCTTGGGACGCCAAGGGCTACAAGATGCCCGGCGGCACGCCCTACACGCCCGCCGGGTTCCCCACCTTCATGGGGGCCGCGGTGATGGTGCATGGCAAGACCAAGGGGGTCTATCCGGCGGCGAAGGCGCTGCTCTCGGCGGTTTACGAGGGCGCGCTCGTGAGTTTCGACGAGGCGCTCAAGATCGAGGCACGCTGGTTCACCAAGGTGGTGCTCGATCCCACCTCCGGCGCGATGATCCGCTCGCTCTTTCTCAACAAGGGCGCGCTCGAGAAGGGCGCGGTGCGGCCCGCGGGGGTCGACGACCAGCGGGTGCAGAAGCTCGGCGTGCTCGGCGCGGGCATGATGGGCGCGGGCATCGCGCTGGTTTCGGCCATGGCGGGCATCGAGGTGGTGCTGATCGACGCCAAACAGGAGGCCGCCGACAAGGGCAAGGCCTATACCGCATCCTACATGGACAAGGGCATTTCGCGCGGCAAGGCGACGGCCGAGAAGAAAGAGGCCACCCTCGCCCGCATCACCGCCACCACCGATTACGCCGCACTCGAAGGCTGCGACCTGGTGATCGAGGCGGTGTTCGAGGATCCGGGCGTGAAAGCCGAGGTCACCGCGAAGGCCGAGGCGGTGCTGGGCGAGAATGCGATCTTCGCCACCAATACCTCGACCCTGCCGATCAGCGATCTGGCCCGCGCCAGCGCGCGGCCCGACCGGTTCATCGGCATCCACTTCTTCTCGCCGGTCGAGAAGATGAACCTTGTCGAGATCATCCGCGGCAAAGAGACCGGCGACCGCGCGGTGGCCAGGGCGCTCGACTTTGTCCGCCAGATCCGCAAGACACCGATCGTGGTGAACGACGCGCGCTTCTTCTACGCCAACCGCTGCATCCTGCCCTACATCAACGAGGGCATCCGCATGGTGGGCGAAGGCGTGGCACCTTGGATGGTGGAGCACGCCGCCGAGTTGCTCGGCTTCCCGGTGGGGCCGCTGCAACTCACCGACGAGGTCTCGATCGACCTCGGGGTGAAGATCGCCAAGGCCACCAAGGCGGCGATGGGCGACGCTTATCCCGATGGCGACGTCGACGAGGTGGTGTTCTGGCTCGCAGGCGAGGGCCGGATGGGCCGCAAGGCGGGCGCGGGCTTCTATTCCTATAACGACAAGGGCAAGCGGCAGGGGATCTGGCCGGGGCTGGTGGAGAGGTTCCCGCTGGCCGAAAACCAGCCCGAACTCACCGCCGTGCAGCACCGGCTGATGATGGCGCAGGTGCTCGAAGCGGTGCGCGCGCTCGAAGACGGCGTGCTCACCGACATCCGCGAGGGCGACGTGGGCGCGATCCTCGGCTGGGGCTTCGCGCCGTGGTCGGGCGGGCCGTTCTCCTGGCTCGACATGATCGGGGCAGGCAAGGCGGTGGAGATTGCCGAGGCGCTGGAAGCCGAGCATGGCCCCCGATTTGCCGCGCCCGGGTTGTTGCGCGAAATGGCCGAGGCCGGCGAGCGGTTCTACACGCGGTTCGCTCCGGCCCGCGCGGCCTGACCCGGCGTGACGCAGAAAACCGGCGCGCGGCCTTCGCGCGCCGGGTCCAGCGCTTGCCTTTTCCGGCGAGATGGGTTCAGAACGAAGCATGAACTCCTACGGTTTCACCCTCTCGGGCGCGTCGCTCGTCTTCCTGCCCTCCGGTGCGCTGTTCTGGGCCGAGGCGGGGCTGCTCTGCGTCTCGGATCTGCACCTTGGCCGCTCCGAACGCTACGCCCGCAACGCCGGCGCGCTGTTACCGCCCTACGAGACCCGCGACACGCTTGCCCGACTGGAAGCCGACGTTTTGCAGACGAAAGCGCAGACCGTCGTTTGCCTTGGCGATTCCTTCGACGATACCGCCGCTGCGAAGGGGCTGGATGAGGAGGCGCGCGACTGGCTCACCCGGCTGATGGCGGGGCGTGACTGGGTCTGGATCGAGGGCAACCACGATCCCGGCCCACTCGACCTCGGCGGCACCCACCGCGCCGCGTTGCACCTCGGGCCGCTCACCTTCCGGCACATCGCCGAGCCGGGGGCATCGGGCGAGATCTCGGGGCACTACCACCCCAAGGCCCGGCTCTCCGCGGGCGGGCGCGGCGGGGCGCGCCCTTGCCTCTTGTTTGACCGCGCCCGCGCGATCCTGCCCGCCTACGGCACCTATACCGGCGGGTTGCGCAGCGACGCCGCCGCGCTCGCCGGGCTGATGGGTCCGGGCGCGCTCGCGGTGCTCATTGGCCCGGTCCCGCGCGCTATCCCGATGCCGCGCTGAGCCTTGCACCAAGGCCGCGCCCCGGCCATCCTTCGCCAAAGGGAGAAACCCATGACTGATCGCATCACCATCACCCGCGATGGCCCCGTCGCCACCGTGGCCTTGAACCGGCCCGACAAGCTCAACGCGCTTGATATTCCGCTGATCGAGGCGCTGGTGGAGGCGGGCGAAAGCCTCGCGCGCGAACACGCCATCCGCGTCGTGGTGCTCACCGGGGCGGGTACAAGCTTCTGCGCCGGGCTCGATACCGCAACGATGCCCGAGATCGCCCGCCTTGCGCGCGAGCTCGGGTTCATGACC
The DNA here is from genome assembly GCF_900177545.1 of Maritimibacter sp. HL-12. Classification (GTDB taxonomy): domain Bacteria; phylum Pseudomonadota; class Alphaproteobacteria; order Rhodobacterales; family Rhodobacteraceae; genus Sinisalibacter. Next base: position 528,269 of record NZ_FXBQ01000001.1, read on the forward strand.
CGCAGCCATGGCGCCTCGAACCTTTTTCAGGCCGCCGCGATGGTCTGGGCAGACCTGCCCCAGCCGGTGATCGCGGCGGTGCGCGGCCATGCTTTCGGCGGCGGTTTCCAGGTGATGCTCGGGGCCGATATCCGGGTGGCCGCGCCAGAAGCGCGGTTCTCGGTCATGGAGACGCGCTGGGGGCTGGTGCCCGACATGGGCGGCATGGTCTTGATGCCACGCCTTGCCCGGTCCGACGTGATCCGGCGGCTGACCTACACGGCGGAAGTGTTCGGGGCCGAGGCCGCGCTCGGCTGGGGCTTCGTCACCGAGATCGCCGACGACCCCCTCGCCCGTGCCACGGACCTGGCCGGGGAGATCGCCGCCCGCTCGCCCGACGCGGTGCGCGCCGCCAAACGGTTGATCGGGGAGACGGCACTGATGCCCGCCGCCGAGGCGCTGCTTGCCGAGAGCGCCGCGCAAGAGGCGCTGGTGGGCCGGCCCAACCAGATCGAAGCGGTGATGGCGGGGTTCGAGAAGCGCCCGCCCCGGTTCACTGATTGACGCCCTGGCTTTCAGTTTTCCCACATTTCAAAGCGGAAGGGCGGCCATCCCAGCCACCCTTCTTTACCTTTTCCTGCAATCGAGGTCAGGCGGTCAGCCCTTCCGGCTCTGCCAGCCCATTGGCCCGGCAGGTCGCGGTGAGGGTATTGGCGAGCAGGCAGGCGATGGTCATCGGGCCGACCCCGCCGGGCACCGGGGTGATTGCACCCGCCACTTCGGCGGCACTCGCGAAATCCACGTCGCCTACCAGACGCCCCTTGCCGCCCTCTTCCACCGGCGGCAGGCGATTGATGCCGACGTCGATCACCGTGGCACCGGGCTTCAACCAGTCGCCTTTGACCATCTCCGGCCGCCCCACCGCCGCCACGACGATATCGGCGCGGCGCACGGTGCCGGGCAGATCCTGGGTGCGCGAATGCGCCACCGTGACCGTGCAGCTATCGCGCAGCAGAAGCTGGGCCATCGGCTTGCCGACGATGTTGGACCGGCCGATCACCACCGCGTTCTTGCCCGAGAGATCGCCAAGCTCGTCGCGCAACAGCATCAGACACCCCAGCGGGGTGCAGGGCACCATCGCCTTCTGGCCGGTCGCCAGCAGGCCGACATTGGAGATGTGAAAGCCATCCACGTCCTTGGCGGGATCGACCGCGGCAAGCACCTTCTCTTCGTCGATGTGTCCGGGAAGCGGAAGCTGGACGAGGATGCCGTTGACGGCAGGATCGGCGTTCAGGCTGTCGATCAGGGCCAGAAGCTCGGCTTCGGGCGTATCGACCGAGAGCTTGTGCTCGAACGAGTTCATTCCCGCCTCGACGGTCTGCTTGCCCTTGGAGCGCACGTAGACCTGACTGGCGGGGTCTTCACCCACCAGCACCACCGCGAGGCCCGGCGTGATGCCGTGCGCGGCTTTCATCCCGGCCACCTGTTCGGCCACCCTGCCCCGCACATTTGCTGCAAAGGCCTTTCCGTCGATGATCTTCGCGGTCATGTCCGCTCCCCCCTCAGATATCGGTTTTCGCGTATGCGTCGCGGTAGTGCTCCATTTGCAGCCGCGTCGCCAGCACGGCGTTCTTCATCAGCGTCGCCACCGTCACCGGGCCGACGCCTCCGGGCACCGGGGTGAGCCAGCCGGCCACCTCCGCCACGCTGTCGAAATCCACGTCGCCCACCGTCTTGCCGTCCACCCGGTTGATGCCGATGTCGATCACCGCAGCCCCCGGCTTGATCATGTCGCCGGTGACCAGACCGGCCTTGCCGACAGCCACGAACACGGCATCCGACGCCCGGCTGTGCATCGCCACCGAGCGGGTCATGTGGTGGCACACCGTCACCGTCGCCCCCAGACCCATCATCAGGAAGGCGATCGGCTTGCCGACGATCTCGCTGTGCCCGATCACCGTCACGTCGAGCCCTTCCACCTTGAGCGGCAGGGTTTTCAATATCTCCACCGCCGCCACCGCGGTGCAGGGGCCGAGTGCGAGATCGTTGTAGACGATGTTGCCGATCGAGGCGGGGTGCATCCCCTCGACGTCTTTCAGCGGATGCACCGCCTTTTGCAGCGCCTTGACCGGGATATGCTCGGGCAAGGGCCGCTGGATGATGATGCCGTTCACGCGCGGATCGTGGTTCAGCCCCTGCAGGATGCCAATGAGCTGTTCCAGCGAGGTTTCGGCCGGGTAGCCGCGCGCCTCGAAGGCAACGCCGGCGTCTTCCGCGTGTTTTTTCTGGTTGCGCACGTAGAGTTCGGACGCGGCCGTATCGCCCACCGAAACCGACACGAGCCGGGGCGTCCATCCCTGTTCGGCGAGTCTTGCGGCTTCGGCGGCCACGTCGGCGCGAATACCGGCCGCGATCGCCTTGCCATCAATGATCGCAGCGCGGGGCAAACGGTTGGTCATCAATCTGTCCTTGCACTTCTGCCCGGCGGGAGCGCCGGGCAGGTGCGGTATACATCCGCATACCGTTTAGAACAACCCCTCGACCTCGCCTGCCGCGTTGATCCCGATCGACATCGCCGCCGGTTTCGACGGCAGGCCCGGCATCGTCATGATCTCGCCGCAGATCACCACGATGAAGCCCGCCCCGGCCGAAAGTCGCACCTCGCGCACCGGCACCGAATGGCCGGTCGGCGCGCCGCGCAGGTTGGGATCGGTTGAGAAGGAATACTGCGTTTTTGCCATGCAGACCGGCAGATCGCCGAAGCCGGCCTCCTCCCAGGTGCGCAGCTGGTCGCGGATCTTCTTGTCGGCGAGCACCGCGTCGGCACGGTAGACGCGCTTGGCGATGGTTTCGATCTTGGCGAAAAGCCCCATCTCATCGTCGTAGAGCGGTGCGAAGTTGGCCGTGTCGGCATCGGCGATCTCGGCCACGCGGGTGGCCAGCTCGGTGACCCCGGCAGAGCCTTCGGCCCAGTGCCGCGCAAGGATCGCCTCGGAACCGTGATCGGCGACAAAGGCCTTGATCGCGTCGATCTCGGCCTCGGTGTCGGTCACGAAATGGTTGATCGCGACCACCACCGGAACGCCGAAGCTCTTCATGTTCTCGATGTGGCGGCCAAGGTTGGCGCAGCCCGCAACCACGGCATCCACGTTCTCGGTGCCAAGGTTTTCCTTGGCCACGCCACCGTTCATCTTCATCGCGCGCACCGTCGCCACGATCACCACCACCGAAGGCGCGATACCGCCCTTGCGGCACTTGATGTTCATGAACTTCTCGGCCCCGAGATCGGCCCCGAACCCGGCTTCCGTCACCACGTAATCGGCGAGCTTCAGCGCGGTGCGGGTGGCGATCAGGCTGTTGCAGCCATGCGCAATGTTGGCAAAGGGGCCGCCATGAACGAAGGCAGGGTTGTTCTCCAGCGTCTGCACCAGATTGGGCTGCATCGCGTCGCGCAGGAGCACGGTCATGGCCCCGTCGGCACCGATCTGGCGGCAGGTGATCGGGGTGCGCTCGCGGGTATAGGCCACGATGATGTCACCGAGCCGCTTCTGCAGATCGTCAAGATCCCTCGCAAGGCAGAGGATCGCCATCACTTCGGAGGCCACGGTGATGTCGAACCCGGTCTGGCGGGCGAAGCCGTTCGACACGCCGCCAAGTCCCACCACCATGTCGCGCAGCGCGCGGTCGTTCATGTCCATCACCCGGCGCCAGGTGATCCGGCGCTCGTCGATCTCCAGCGTGTTGCCCCAGTAGATGTGGTTGTCGATCATCGCCGAAAGCAGGTTGTGGGCGCTGGTGATGGCGTGAAAATCGCCGGTGAAATGAAGGTTCATGTCCTCCATCGGCACCACCTGGGCATAGCCGCCGCCCGCCGCGCCGCCCTTCATCCCGAAGTTCGGACCAAGGCTGGCCTCACGGATCGCGATCGCGGCCTTCTTGCCGATCGCGTTGAGCCCGTCGCCGAGGCCGACGGTGGTGGTGGTCTTGCCCTCGCCCGCAGGCGTGGGGTTGATCGCGGTGACGAGGATCAGCTTGCCGTCGGGCCGGTCTTCGAGCCCGTTGATGAACGCCTGACCCACCTTGGCCTTGTCATGACCGTAGGGCAGCAGGTGATCGGTCGGGATGCCGAGTTTCTGGCCAATCTCCTGGATCGGTTTCTTGTTGGCGGCTCGGGCGATCTCGATATCGGTCTTGTGGGTCATGACTGATCCTTGTTCAGGCAGATTGGCAATGTTGCCACGTCTATACATGTATACAACAACAAACGCATGCGGGATTCCGACATCTTTTGCAGCGCGAGCGGCCTCGACTGGAAACTTCCGTTTCCTAAGCGAAACCCGCTCTAATTATCAGAGCCTTAGAAAGCACGCTCGGGTGGATCTATTGCATTCACATGGTGGGAATGGCGACATTCAGCACCGTTTTTCGCGGTTTGCCGCAAGTTCCGCCCCAAGAATGTATGCATAATGCGGGCCGCGCGGGGCAAATGGCGGGCATCAAGCGCGTTCCAGCGTGAAGAAGACACGCCGGAAGGCAAACAGCACCGAACCGTCGTCTTCCCGCGGATAGGCGCGCGCCAGCTCGGCCTCGTAGGCGGCGATGAATTGATCGGCCTCGCCTTCGGAAAGCGGGCCGAGAAAGGGGCGCATCGCGGTGGATTCGGTGAAGCGGCGCACCGGGTGTGCGTCTGACCCGGCGTCGAGCCGCTGGCTATAGGTTGTCTCCCAGGCCTGCACTTGCCCGAACGGGGCGAGCAGGCGGGCATAGTCGTCGGGCCCGGAGACCGGCGATCCGGTTGCGATCGCGCCGAACCTGTCGGGAAAGAGCGTTGCCGCGATCTCGCGCAGGAGCCGGTGGCTTGGCGCGTGGAACTGGCCGGGCATCTGCACCGCGAGAACGCCGCCGGGCGGCAGCAACCGCGCAAGACGAGGCAGCAGGCTTTCGTGATCGTCGAGCCAGTGCAGCACCGCGTTGGAGAAGATCAACGCCGGGCGCGCGGCGCGGCCCTCCGGCGTCCATCCGGCGATATCAGCGCGCGTGAGGTGGTCGTATATGCCGACCTTCGCGGCCTCTGCGAGCATCGCCGGCGAGGTGTCGACGCCGATCAGCGAGCGATCGCCAAACCGCGCGGCCAGCACCGGCCCGACCGTCCCGGCTCCGCAGCCCAGATCGACCACCGGACCGGCCGGTATCGTGTCGATGGCATGGATCAGGTCGCGCGCCGGGCGCAAACGCAAACCCCGGAACCTTGCATAGGTTCCGGGGTTCCAGTCGTTATTTGCGGTCGTGGTCACGCTTAGGCCGAAGGTTCCGGCTCCAGCCCGCCGCCCTTGGGCTTCTTGCGCGGCTTGGTCTTCGGAATCGCCGCCAGCGAGGAGTCCGGCTCGGCCTTTTCGGCGCTGCCATCATTGTCCTCGTCGATATGCGGCGGCTCGCCCGCGATCACGCGCTTGATCTCGTCGCCGGTCAGGGTTTCGTATTCGAGAAGCCCCTGCGCCAGCCGCTCCCACTCGTCCTTGTGATCTTCGAGGATCTGCTTGGCACGCGCGTAGCCGTCCTGAACGAAACGGCGCACCTCTTCCTCGATCAACTCCTTGGTGTTTGCCGATACCGAGAACCCGGCCGTGTTGCCCGAATAGCCCTCGGCCGCTTCGGCGTAGTCGATGTTGCCGACCTTGTCCGACATCCCCCAGCGCATCACCATGGCGCGGGCCAGCGCGGAGGCCTGCATGATATCGCCGGCCGGGCCGTTCGACACCTCGTCCTCGCCCCACTTGATGATCTCGGCGGCCTTGCCTGCCATGGTCATCGCAAGCTGCTGCTCGCACTGGTCCTTGTGCCAGTTCAGCCGGTCCATCTCGGGCAGGCTCACCACCATGCCGAGCGCACCACCGCGCGGGATGATCGTGGCCTTGTAGACCGGATCGCATTTCGGCAGCGTGAGCCCGACGATGGCGTGCCCCGCCTCGTGATAGGCGGTATGTTCCTTCTGCTCGTCGGTGAGCACCATCGAGCGGCGCTCGGCACCCATCATCACCTTGTCCTTGGCATGTTCGAAATCGGCCATCGTCACGAAGCGCCGGCCAACGCGCGCCGCCGTCAGCGCCGCCTCGTTCACGAGGTTGGCAAGGTCGGCCCCGGAAAAGCCCGGTGTGCCGCGCGCGATGATCCGCAAATCCACATCGGGGCCGAGCGGAACCTTGCGGGCATGGACGTTGAGGATCTTCTCGCGGCCCTTGATGTCGGGGTTGGGCACCGTCACCTGCCGGTCGAAGCGGCCGGGGCGCAGGAGGGCCGGATCGAGCACATCCTTGCGGTTGGTCGCCGCGATGATGATCACGCCCTCATTCGATTCGAAGCCGTCCATCTCGACGAGAAGCTGGTTGAGCGTCTGTTCGCGCTCGTCGTTGCCGCCGCCATAGCCGGCACCACGGCTCCGGCCCACCGCGTCGATCTCGTCGATGAAGACGATGCAGGGCGCGTTCTTCTTGGCCTGTTCGAACATGTCGCGCACCCGGCTGGCACCGACGCCGACAAACATCTCCACGAAATCCGACCCTGAAATGGTGAAGAACGGAACGCCCGCCTCGCCCGCGATCGCGCGCGCAAGCAGCGTCTTACCGGTGCCCGGAGGGCCGACAAGCAGCGCGCCCTTGGGGATCTTGCCACCGAGGCGCGAGAATTTCTGCGGGTTGCGCAGGAATTCGACGATTTCCTGGAGCTCGTCCTTTGCCTCGTCGATCCCGGCCACGTCGTCGAAGGTCACCCGGCCTTCGCGCTCGGTCAGCATCTTGGCCTTGGATTTGCCAAACCCCATCGCCCCGCCTTTTCCGCCGCCCTGCATCCGGTTCATCATGAAGAACCAGAAGCCGATCAACAGCAGCACCGGCAGCAAGAGCGACAGCAACGACAGGAAGCCCGATTGCGCCTGGCGCTCGGCCTGCACGTTCACGCCTCTCTCGATCAGTCGATCGGTGATTGCCGCGTCGCTGGGCAGGATGGTCGAGTAGATTTTGCCCTCTGCACCGACATATCGCACGTTTTCGCCGTCGATCGTGGCCTTGGTCACCTCTCCCGCATCCACGGCGGCGACAAATTCGGAATAGTTCACCTGCTGCGAGGCGGCGCCGGTCTGGCCGTTCGAAAAAAGGTTGAACAAGGCCAGGATCAGTACGAACAGCACGATCCAGAAGGCGAGATTTTTCGCGTTGCCCAAGTCGGTCTCCCTTGAAGTCTGCCCACACTACGCCCGAGCGCAGGGGTTGGCTCTAAAATAGGGAGGATACGCCCATGTTCAATGCGATAAAATCGAAGTGAGGAAATCGCCCTTCGGATGGTCGATTGTTGCCGAGTAGCCATTTGCATGCCCCGCGACAGGGGCCGCGACAAGGCGATCGCCGTCCCAAAGGCTGGGGCTCGCCATCAGGGAAGCCCGCGGCAAGCCGATGTTTCGCCAGTCGGGGCAGTCCTTTACCGCCTCGCCAAGTGCGCGGATCGTCAGACCAGCCCCCGGCCCCTCGATCCGCCAGCGCGCATCCCAGAGGTGATCCTGCTCGGCGACGAGGTCTTTCACGGCGTTGAATTCCCGCGCGATACGCAAGTTTGCCTTGTCGACGACCAGCAGGCAGCCCGCGAGCGTGTGGGTCCGGCCGCGCAGGATCGCCGCATCAAGCGCGCCAAGCGCGTCGCGGCGCGGGGCATAGTCCGCGCCCGACACCCAGACAAGCGCCGACGCCAGCAGGCGGCGCTGGATCTCCCATGGCGCGGCAAGATAGCCGTCGCGGTCGATCACCACGTCCCCGGCCTGCTCCCGGGCGATCCGGCGCGCCGTCTCAAAGGTGGTTTGCTCAAGCGCGGCGCGGGCCGCGGCCATGTTCACCGCCACCCCGGTCAGCTGGTGCACGTCGAGCCCCAGGGGAGCGAGCGCGGCCAGCGCGCGACGGGCCTTGACCCGGTCGAAGGCGGCATCGTCGTTCGTGGGGTCTTCGCGCCACGCGAGCCCGTGCCGGGTAAGAAACCCCCGCAGCTCGGCCCGCTCCAGCATCAGCGCGGGGCGCCAGAAAGTGGCACCGTCGCGCCGGAAGCGGCGATCCATCGCGGCAAGGCCATCGACCCCGGCCTCGCGCACCAGGCGCATGAGGAAGGTCTCGGCCTGATCGTCCATCGTGTGGCCAAGGGCCACCGCGTCGAGGTTACGACGCATTGCCCAGCGCGCCAGCAACCGGTAGCGCGCACCACGGGCTTCGGCCTGAAGGTTGCCCTGCCCGCGCCAATCCTGCCACTGGAGGGTTTCGTGGCGGATGCCGAGCCCGGCGCAGGTTTCGGCCACGAAGGCCGCTTCCGCCGCCGCCTCGGGCCTGAGCCCGTGATCCACCGTCGCCGCTTCGAGGGTCACGCCATGATCGGCGGCGCACGCACCCAGCAGGTGCAGCAGTGCCATCGAATCGCCGCCGCCGGAAACCGCGACGCCGAGGCGCGCGACATCGTCCCAATCGGGGCCGTTGCAGATGTGGAACCGAACCCAGGCGTCGGCGTCGGTCAGTTGCATCCCAGGTCGGCCCGCGCCGCCTGCGCATCCGACTCGGCGGCAGACCCGGGGAAACGGTTGGCGACTTCGCCGAGCGTGGCACAGGCCTCGTTGAGCTGGCCAAGCTCGCCCAGCGCGGTGCCCAGCTTGAACAGCGCGTCGGCGGCGTTTTCGCCTTCCGGATCGCCGGAATAGGAGGCCAGCCAGGCCCGCGCGGCATCGGCCAGCATGCCCTGCGCTTCAAGCGCCTCGCCGCGCAGATAGTGCGCCCGGCCGGTCAGCGGCCCACCGGGATAGGTCTCGACAAAACGGCCGAACAGCTCGGCGGCTTCTTCGGTGTCGCCGTTTTCAAACGCCGCCAGCGCCGCGTCGAAATCGGCGCGCTCGGCCACCGCGAGTTGCTCGCCCCCGCTTTCCGGCGCGGGGTCGAGCGTGGACGCGATCGAGGGTGAGGCCGGGTCGGTCACACCGGGCAGGCTTTCGCCGCCCAGCGTCGGGGTTTCGCCAAGCGTCGAGATATCGCAATCGGCCTCAAGTTCGCAGAGCCTGAATTCGAGATCGCCGACAACATTGGTGCCGTCGCTCACAACCTGGTTGATGCGGAACTCAAGCTCTTCGGTTTTCGCCGTGAGCCGGGTCACTTGCGCCTCGATGGCGTTGACCCGGTCGAGCGTCGAGCCTGCGCCCGAGGGGGCCGAGGCTCCGCCGGTGGTGTTCAACTCGCTCTTGAGGCGTTGGATCTCGACGAACAGCACCGTGAGTTCCTGGCGGATGTCGGCCAGGGTCTGGGACTGGTCCTGTGCCTTCAGCGGCATCGCGAGCAACACCAGCGCCAGCGTTGCCGCGATCATCCGAGCCAGAACACCCATGCTTTCGCCTCCTGCGCCGCTTGCCTCAGCTCGTTCCCGCACCCGCGGTGAGCACCGTCACCGCCCGGCGATTCTGCGCGTAGCAGGTCTCGTCGGAGCAGATCTCGAGCGGGCGTTCCTTGCCGTAGGACACGGTGCGCAACCGGTTCGGGGCCACGCCCCGGTCGATCAGGTAGGATTGCACCGCGCTGGCCCGGCGAGCGCCCAGCGCGAGGTTGTATTCACGGGTGCCCTGCTCGTCGGCATGGCCCTCGACAATCGCCGAGTATTCCGGGTTTTCCATCAGCCAGGACGCCTGCTTGGCAAGCACGTCCTGCGCTTCGCCACTGAGCGTCGACTGGTCGACGGCGAAGAGCACCCGGTCGCCGATGGTTTGCTCGAAATAGGCCGGCGAGGCCGGATCGGAGGGCGAGCCCGGCACGATGCCGCCCGCCCCGGCGGTCGCGGCGTCATCGCCGAAGCGGCTGTTCCTGTCGCAGGCCGAGAGCGCAAGCGCGCCAATCAGCATCGCGGGGATGGTGAGATGTTTCATCGGAAATGTCCTGTTTCAGAAGTGTTCTTGTTGCTCGTTGCGGTCAGTCTAGCAGATTGCGGGCCGGTTGGGAATCGGCCGGTTCAGTTCTGCAGCGGCCCCCAGGCCGGGTCGGAGGCGGCTGAAGGCGTGGCCACCCGGCGCAGGTTACGGCCCGAGATATCGACGGAGTAGAGCGCGGGCGCACCGCTTTCGCCCTGCGATTCACGGGTGAACATGATCACCCGGCCGTTTGGCGACCATGTCGGCCCCTCGTCGAGGAAAGAGGCCGTCAACAGCCGCTCCTCCGAACCGTCGGTCCGCATCACGCCGATGTGAAAGCGCCCGGCGTTCTGCTTGGTGAAGGCGATGAGATCGCCGCGCGGGCTCCAGACCGGGGTGCCGTAGCGCCCCGGGCCGAAGCTGATGCGCGTGGCCTCGCCGCCCGAGGCGGGCATGACATAGAGTTGCTGGGTGCCGGACCGGTCGCTCTCGAAGACGATGCGGCTGCCGTCCGGCGAGAAGCTGGGCGCGGTCTCGATCGAAGGCGAGTCGGTGAGCCGTCGCATGTTGCTGCCGTCCAGCCCGACCGTGTAGACATCGGTATTGCCGCCCTGTTCGAGCGAAAACACCACCGATTCCCCGTCGGGCGAGAACCGCGGCGCGAAGCTCATGTTGCCGCCCGAAGTGTCGAGTGCGACCCGGTTCACCGAAGCCACGTCAAGCACGTAGATCTGCGGCCGCCCGGACTCGTAGGAGGTATAGAGCACGCTGTCGCCGGAAGGCGAGAAGCGCGGCGCGAGCACCAGCGAATTGGAATCCGTCAGGTACTGCACGTTCGCGCCGTCGTAATCCATGATCGCCAGGCGTTTCTGGCGGGCGTTCTTCGGGCCCTGTTCGCTGACGAACACCACCCGGCTGTCGAAATAACCGCCTTCGCCGGTGATCCGCGAATAGACCACGTCGGCCACCTTGTGCGCGATCCGCCGCCAGCCCGAAACGGTGCCGGAGAATTGCAGCCCCTCGCCCAGTGCCGCGCCGGAGAACACGTCGAACAGGCGGAACTTGATCACGAGATCGCCCTCGCCGCCCATTTCCACCGCGCCGACCACCAGCGCCTCAGCATTGATCGCTTTCCAGTCGGAATAGGCCACGGGCGCGTCGAAACTGGTCACCGAGGAGATGTGCGCCGAGGCCGGAATTTCGCGAAACAGCCCGGTGCCGGTGAGATCGGCGGCGATCAGCCGGGTGATCTCTTCCGCGTATTGCGCCGCCTCCCCGCCCGAGGCCACGAAAGTGGGCAGGGCGACCGGCAGCGGCTCGATCACGCCCTCGTCGATCACGATCCGCAGCGGCTGCGCGTGGGTTGCGGTCTGGGCCAGACCGATCAGGGCCAAAGCCATGGTCAGAATGCGAATGAGTTTCATCATGTTTCCTCGGTCTTCCGATTACCCCGGTTCGCGCCGTCACGCCACCTCTCAAGGCCCTGTCTCGGCGAGAATCGGCCAGATTCCGGCTTCACCTTACATACAATCATAACCTCACCTGATCCTCATGTTGCCGGGATCGAAGGTCATCTCGATCTCGCGCCATTGGTCGTACTTTTCTGCCGGCAACCCATAGCCCGAGGTGCCGCAGCGGATCACCGCGCGCCGAGCCGCCTCGTAAGCGATCCGCGTCGCCTCCTGGGTCGGCCCGTCCGACGAGACCATCTCAACCCCTTCCGGCCGGCCGTCGCGCGACATCTGCACCAGCACCACAACCGTGGTGTTGAGCGCATCGGTCGAGGCCGAGCCAAGGTTCCAGCAGCGTGACACCGCCACGCGCAGCCCGTCGCGCTCGCCGCTGGTCAGCGGTGGGCCGGTTGGGCCGGGCGGGCTTTCCGCCTCGCCCAGAACATCGGCCAGGGCGTCGCTCACGGCGCTGTCGATCGCGTCGCTGTCCGCCGGGGCGGGTTCGGGGTCGGGCGCGGGCTCCGGTTCCGGCGCGGCGGCGGTTTCGGCCGGCGTGGGAGGTTCGGGGCGGCGCGGCGGGCGCGGCGAGGCTGTCGGCGCGGTCTCCGGGCGGTCGGCCTCGGTGACGATCTGCGTGGTCGTGCCGACCGGCGCCTGCTCGGGCAGTTCCTCGACCGGCTGATCGGGTTCGGCCTCCTCGGGCGTGCTTTCCTCAACCAGGTCCGGCCCCTCGGGAAGCGGCTCGTCGGGCGCTTCGATCACCTCGTTCGCCACCCGGTCGGCGGGCGGCGGCGTAACCTCGGGTGCAGGCGGCTCGGGTTCCGGCTCGGGTTCAGGTTCGGGTTCAGGTTCGGGCGCGGGTTCCGGTTCCGGTTCAGGCTCCGGTTCCGGACGCGGCGGCGGTGCGGGCGAGGTTTCCGGCGGCGCGGGCTCTGGCTCGGGCGTCGGGGGCGCAGGTGCCTGCGCCGCCTCGGTCAGCGCGGCGAATTCGGCGCCGGACATGAGCGACACCTCCGACACCCTGAGCGGCGGCTCTTCCGGCCCGCGCAGGAACAGCCCGCCGAACAGGATCCAAAGCATCAAAAGCCCGTGCCCGATGCCGGATATGATGTAGCCCGTTCTCATCGCAGCGATCTATCGCCCGTCCATCGACGGCCCGTCGGTTTCGGTCACGAGGCCGATGTTGTTGAACCCGCCCGCGTTGAGCGCGCCCATCACCTGCGCCACCGCCTCGTAGGGCACCCGCCCGTCGGCGCGCAGAAATACCTTGTTGTCCTGCCGCTCGGCGGCAACCGCGCGCAATTTCTCGATCAACTCATCCGGCGCGATTTCGGTTTCCATCAGCGAGATCGTGCCCTCGGCGGTGATCGACACCGTGAGCGGCTCCTCCTCCACCGAGGGCAGCGGCGTGGCCGCGGTTCTCGGCAGTTCCACCGGCACGCCCACCGTCATCAGCGGCGCGGCGACCATGAAGATGATCAGGAGCACCAGCATCACGTCGACGAACGGCGTGACGTTGATCTCGGCCATCAACCCGCGGTGGCGGCCACGGCGACGGCCGCGCCGGGCGCGGGGTTTCTCCTGTGCAACGCTCCCGCCCATCTCAACTGTCCAGTTGGCGGCTGAGGATGGTGGCGAACTCGTCGGCGAAGGCTTCCCAGCCCGCGACGATGCCATCGCTCTGGGCGGTGAGGTTGTTGTAGAAGATCAGCGCCGGGATCGCCGCGAGCAGGCCGAGGCCGGTGGCAAAAAGCGCCTCGGCGAGGCCCGGCGCCACGACGGCAAGGTTGGTGTTCTGCTGCTGGGCGATCTCGATGAAGCTGTTCATGATCCCCCAGACGGTGCCGAACAGCCCGACGAAGGGCGCCGCCGAAGCCACGGTGGCGAGGAACGACAGCCCCCGGTTCAACCCTTCGGCCTCCTTGGCGATCGCCACGTCCATCGAGCGGTCGATCCGGGCCTGCGCGCCCGCGATCAGCCCGCCATCGGCGCGGTGCGAGCGGTGCCATTCGGTCATCCCCGCGGCAAAAACCCGTTCCGGTGCGGCGGCGGGATTGGGGCCGAGCGTGTCATACAGCTCGTCGAGCGGTTCGCCCGACCAGAAGGCGCGGTCAAAGCCCGCCGCTTGCGCCCGGGTCCGGCGATACTGGATGAACTTGGTGACGATGATCGCCCAGGAATAGAACGATGCCGCCACCAGCAGCAGCATGACGAGCTTGACGACCAGCGTTGCGCGAAGGAACAGCGAGAAGAAGGAGAAATCCATCTCCTGCGCCAAAGCGAGAGTTTCCGTTTCCATGATCTCGATCTGCCTGCCTCTTTGGGTCCGCCTCTTACGGGCGGCAATTGTGGCAAGAAATAGCCCAGATCAACGGGGAAATCCAACGAAACCGCCTCATCGGCGGGATTTGCGGCGCTTCAGTGCAACAACAGGCGGATATTCGCCGGAAGACGCGCCGCCTGCCCGGCCTCGTTGATCGCCACCAGAACGACACGGGCGGAGAACAGCTTCTGACCATCGCGGAAGATCTCCTGGAGCATGGTCAGCCGCGCGCCGCCGACGCTTTCGACCGAGGTTTCTACTTCGATCTCGTCGTCGAGCCGGGCCGGCGCGAGATAATCCGCCTCGACATGACGCACGGCAAAGACGATCCCTTCTGCCTCGCGCAGCGCGCGCTGATCCACCCCGCGCGCCCGCACCAACTCGGTGCGCCCGCGCTCGATGAAGCGCAGGTAATTGGCGTAATAGACGATCCCGGCGGCGTCGGTGTCTTCGTAGTAAACGCGCAAGCGCAGGCGGTGGGTCATGGTGTCTCCTGGTTGCCAAGCGGAAACTCCGCCAGCGGCTCGTGAATCGCGCCCTCCGCACGCAGGTGGGAGCGGAAAAGGGTGAGGCTTTCGGCGAGGGCCGGCGGCAACTTCACCGCGCCGTTGAGGGCGAGGAATTCGCCGAGCCGGGCGCGGTCGCGCGCGGGCATGTCGCGCGGCAGGCGCGCAAGCGTGACGTGCGGGCGAAAGCGGCGGCGTCCGAGCGTCACCCCGGCGTCGCGCACCGCATGGGCCACCTTGTCGTGCAGGGGCGCGAGCCCCTCCCCCCGCGCCGCGATCACCAGCGCGCCGGGGCGACGCCCGCCAAACAGGTCGAGCCCGCCGAGTTCGATGCGCACCGGCGCCAACCGCAGCGATGCCAGCAGCTCGGCCACGTCACGCGCCTGCGGCTCGCTGATCTCGCCAAGGAAGGCGAGGGTCAGGTGCAGGTTCTCCTCCGGAAGCACACGGCCCACGGTCAAACCCGCCTGAAGCCGCGTCAGCGCGTCGGCCAGCACGTCTGGCAGGTCGAGGGCGATGAAGGCCCTCATGCCTGCATCCGCGCCCAGAGCCTCAGCGCATGGGCCGGGTCGGTACTGGCCGGGGGCATCACCGGATCATAGGCGGCGCGGATCACCCCGGCGATCTCGGGCCGCAGCATCGCGGCGGCTGTTTCCGGGTGGCGGGCGAGCGGCGAGGCCTCCGCAAAGGCCGCCTCGCTCCAGGTCAGCATCACCCGCACCGCTTCGCCCAGGGCCAGCGTTTCGGCCGGTAGCTTCTCCATCCCGCCCGACATCCGAAGGAAGGCAAAACAGGCGCGGATCGCCCCGGCCTCGTCGAAGCGGAAGGTGCGGTATTGGCTGGCCCCGGCGCGTTCGAGGCGGCCCACGGTATCGGGCAGGCCGGGAAGCATCGCGTCGAGGTTCGGCACGTCGAGAAGCTCACCCCAGTCGCGCAGGAAGAACAGCATCAGGTTGGCACCCAGTTCCGGATCGGTTTCGGCAACCTCGGTGCCCGCGAGCCGTGCCACCGCCTCGAAGGCCCCCTTGATCACCGGCAGGCTTTCGTCTTCGACGCCGAAGACCACGGGCACGATCTGCCGCCCCCAGCGTGCGAAGGCGTAGCCGCCATCGCCCTCGAACAGGGCCTGAACCTCTTCGGGCGTCATCGCTTTCCCCCATCGTGGCGAAATCTGTCGCGCGCAGGCATAGAACCTCGCTTGCGTGCGCGCAACCGGCCCCGGGTGCGCCTATTGCCCCGCGAGAAGCGCGGTGATCGTCTCCGGCAGCGGACCACCCGGATTGCCGTAGAGCCGCGCGCCCTGCTCCGGGCTGGTCAGAGCCACGATCACGCGCCCGTCGGCGCGCGAAACTGCCACCGCGCCGCGCGCGCTCTGGCAGGCGAATTTCACACATCCCGTGCCGACGATCCAATCGCCCTCCACCCGGAAGGGCGAGGAAAGGTCGATCAGCCGATCGGCCTCGACGAGCGCCTCGGGGGCCATCATAGCGGCGAGACGGTCCTGATAATCGGCCGCCTCGATCAACTCGAACGGGTAGCGGCCGATCCAGAACTCGGGGCCATCCCCGGGCGTCATGCCCGAAGCGCGGCGCGGCGCGTCTTCTTGCGTGAGCCGCGCGCCGTCCCACAGGTAGGTGACAGGCGGGCGGCCCGGATCGATGCGCGCCATGGTCACGGCCAGCACGCCATCGCCCTCGCGCACGTCATAGGCCTCGGCGCAGGTGCCGAATTCGGGCGAGAAGCGCAGATCGCCCGGCCGGGCGTGAAACCAGACATAGCTGCCGTTGCAGGCATTGCCGCCTTGCGACACGAGGATCAGCACCCAGTCGCCGAACCGCTCTTCGAGAAAGGCAAGCTCGGGTTCGCCGGGCAAGGGCAGTATCTGGCCGCCCACGGCAAGCCGCTTGCCGGGGAACTCCCAGTCGCCGTCGAGGATTTCGAGCCGCCCGGCCTGTGTGTCGAATGCCGCCGCAGGCGCGGCGAGGATCAGGGCGAGAAAAACGATCAACCGGCGCATGGGGCCTCCGCATCGGGCACGTCACCGGAATGCTAGGGAGCCGGCGCGGCGAGGGCAAGCGGCACCGCCCGGCGTCACGCAGGCCGGGTCTCCAGATGATGTCCCCATTTGCGCAACAGGGCATCGCCGAGACCAATCCCCGCGCGCTCGGCAAGGAAGAGCACCTGTGGAAAAAGATCGGCCAGTTCCTCGGCCACCGCCGCGCGCAAGGTTTCGGGCGTCTTGCCCCGGTCACGCCCGCGCCCGGACGCCGAAATCCATGCGGCCGCCCGCGCGCTTGGTTCCTCTTGATGCGTGACGATGTGCCAAGGCGCGCATCGGTCGGACAGCGCCACGGCAAGCGCCTGCCCTTCGGCAATCCTCATCCCTCGAACAGTTCCGCCTGCCCCGGCGGGCGCGGCGGCGGCAGGCCGAGGTGGGTCCAGGCCCGCTGCCCGAGCATCCGGCCGCGCGGGGTGCGCTGGATCAGGCCCTGTTGCAACAGGTAAGGCTCTATCACCTCCTCCAGCGCGTCGCGGCTTTCCGAAAGCGCGGCGGCGAGGGTTTCGATCCCCACCGGGCCACCGGCGTAATGCTCCGCCATCAGCCCGAGATAGCGCCGGTCGGCCCCGTCGAGCCCGAGATGATCCACCCCGAGCCGGGTCAGCGCGTTGTCGGCGATCGCGCGGGTGATGTGGCCTTCGCCCTCGACCACGGCGAAATCGAGCACCCGGCGCAGCAGCCGCCCGGCGATCCGCGGCGTGCCCCGCGCGCGCCGCGCGATCTCGCGCGCACCCTCGGTATCGGCGGGCGCCCCCAGCTTCACCGCGTTGCGGGTGACGATCTCGTGCAACTCGTCCTCGGTGTAGAACTCGAGCCGGGTGGGAATGCCGAAACGGTCGCGCAGGGGCGTGGTGAGAAGGCCGAGCCGGGTGGTCGCGCCGACCAGCGTGAAGGGCTGCAACTCGATCCGCACGGTGCGCGCGGCGGGGCCCTCGCCGATCACCAGATCGAGCTCGAAATCCTCGAGCGCCGGGTAGAGCACTTCCTCGACCACCGGGTTCAGCCGGTGGATCTCGTCGATGAACAGCACGTCATTGCGCTCGAGATTGGTCAGGATCGCGGCAAGGTCGCCCGCCCTGGCCAGCACCGGCCCCGAGGTCATGCGGAAGTTCACGCCAAGCTCGCGTGCCATGATCTGCGCGAGCGTGGTCTTGCCCAGCCCGGGCGGGCCGTGAAACAGCGCGTGGTCCATCGCTTCGCCGCGCTGGCGGGCGCTCTCGATGAACACCGCGAGGTTGGCCCGCGCCTCGGCCTGGCCGATGAAATCCACCAGCCGCTGCGGCCTGAGCGCCCGGTCGACGTCCTCGGGGCGCGGTTCGGGGCGCAGAGTGGGGTCGGGTTCGTGCATCTGCTTTCCCTACCCCTTCGGCGCCAGCAGCCGCAAGGCGGCGCGGATCAGGGCGGGGGTGTCGGTGTCCGGGCTTTCGCCCATTACGGTCGCGACAGCAGAGGCGGCCTCGCCCGGGGCATAGCCGAGGTTGCGCAGGGCCGAGAGTGCCTCGGACTGGGCGGCGGCATCGGCGCGGGGCGGGGCCGCCGAAGCCGGGCCGGGCGCAGGCATGGCGTCCGCACCATCGGCCTCGACCAGCGCGGCCTCGGGCATGGCCGCCGCGGCACCGGCCATCGCCATCACCCCGTGCGCCTTGTCCTTCAACTCGTTGACCACGCGCTGCGCCGTTTTCGGCCCGATGCCGCGCGCGGCCTTGATCGCGTTCCAATCGCCCAGCGCGATTGCGCGGCTCACCCCGTCTGCCCCGAGTGCCCCAAGGATGGCGAGCGACGCCTTCGCCCCCACGCCTTGCACGCTCATCAGGAGCCGGTGCCATTCCTTTTCCATCAGCGTGGTGAAGCCGAACAGCTGCAGCAGGTCCTCGCGCACCATGAGGTCGGTCCAGAGCGCCACCGCCTCGCCGGTGCCGGGAAGGGCCGCCAGGGTGCGCTCGCTCACATGGACGATATAGCCAACCCCCCGCACGTCGATCAAAACGTGATCTTCGCCCCGGTAGTCGAGCCGCCCGGCGATCCGCCCGATCATGCCGAAGCCCGCCGCAGCGCCTCTTCGAGCTTGCCGCCAGCGCGGGAAAAATGGGCATGAGTGAGCGCGATCGCCAGCGCATCGGCGGCGTCGGGCCCGGCGATCTCGACGCCGGGAAGCTGGAGCCGCACCATGTGGGCGATCTGGCGCTTGTCGGCGTGGCCGACGCCGACGACCGTTTTCTTGACCTGGTTCGGGGCGTATTCGCCCACCGGGATGCCGGCCCGGGCCGGCACCAGCATCGCCACCCCGCGTGCCTGCCCGAGCTTCAGCGTGCCTGCACCGTCGCGGTTGACGAAGGTCTGTTCCACCGCCGCCGCGTCCGGCGCGTGGCAGGTTACGATCTCGGTCAATCCCTCGAACAGTGCGAGCAGGCGCTCGGCAAGCCCCGGGCCTTCGCCGTGCAGGACGCCGTTGGCGACATGCGATATACGCGCGCCGTTGATATCGATCACGCCCCAGCCGAGGTTGCGAAGCCCCGGGTCGATCCCGATCACGCGCATGTGCCGCCCTGCCCTCATGGTTTTCCCCCGGTTAGCACGAAAGGCGAACATTCGCCAAGTGAAATCCCGTGACGCCACGCCTGAGCGCCATTGGCACCCATGCGGAAAGCGCATGAGGGCAATGCGAATCCGTCAATTGTGCAAGTGCAGAAAGAGCATCATATCCACGCGGCTGCAGCAATCAGCAGCCAACCCGGATTTCCGCCTTTCGAGAAGACCAGAAACATGAGCGTGATCGACACCACCACCCTGCGCAGCCACGGCTTCGCCTTTGCCCCGCGCCTCACCCGCGCGATCGAAACCATCGCCGCCCGCATCGCCGAAGCCCAGGAGCGCCGCGCCACGCGCCGCGCGCTGGAAAGGCTCAGCGACCACGAGCTTGAAGATATCGGCCTCACCCGGGGCGACGTCTACCACCGGTTCTGACCGCCCGAGGCAGGACCGCAGGCGAAGAAAAAGCCGCCCCGAGGGGGCGGCGTTTCAAGCAAGGCCCCCGCCGTTGCGGGGGCCCTGATTTTTTTCTACTCGGCGACCGAGAGCGCCACGAAGCGCGGATCGCCTGCCCGGCGCACGAGCAGCAGCACCGATTGCCGACCGCCGTCGCGGGCCTCCGCGATCTTGTCTTCGAAGTCACCGATCGAGGTCACCCGGCTCTGCGCCGCTTCCTCGATCACGTCGCCCGCGCGCAGACCTTTTTCCCAGGCCTCGCTGGCTTCGTCGATGGTCAGGATCACCAGCCCGTTGGCATTGGCGTCGAGGCCAAGCTCTTCGCGCAGGGTATCCGTCATCTCCGCGATCTCCATTCCGAGCACGGTTTTCTCTTCCGGCGCAGGCGGAGCCGGGGGCTGGCCGCCGTCGTCAGAGGCCACCGCGTCTTCACGACGCCCGAGGGTCACCCGCAGGGTCTGGGTTTCGCCATCGCGCAGCACCACCACGCGCACCGTCTTGCCGACCGGCGCATCGCCGACGATGCGCACGAGGCCACGGGTATCGGGCACGTCCTGACCATCGAAGCTCAGGATCAGATCGCCCGGCTCGATCCCGGCATCCTTGGCCGGGCCGTCGGGCACATCGGTCACCAGAGCGCCGGCGGTGCTGTCGAGCTCCATCGCGTCGGCGAGATCCTCGGTCATGTCCTGGATCCGCACGCCGAGCCAGCCGCGGCGGGTTTCGCCGAATTCCTTGAGCTGGTCCACCACCTTTGTGACCACGTTCGAGGCCATCGAGAAGCCGATGCCGATCGAGCCGCCGGTGGGCGACAGGATCGCGGTGTTCACCCCGATCACCTCGCCGCCCATGTTGAACAACGGCCCGCCCGAGTTGCCCCGGTTGATCGCGGCGTCGGTCTGGATGAAATCGTCATAGGTGCCGCTGAGCTCGCGCCCGCGCGCCGAGATGATCCCGGCCGATACCGAGAAGCCCTGGCCAAGCGGGTTGCCCACCGCCATCACCCAGTCGCCCACCCGCATCACGTCGGAATCACCGAAACTGACGAAGGGCAGAGCCTCTTCGGGTTCGACCTTGAGCAGGGCGATATCGGTGTTGGGATCGGTGCCGATCACTTCGGCGGTGAGCGTGCCGCGACCGTTGTAGAACTCGACGAGGATTTCGTCGGCGCCGTCGATCACGTGGTTGTTGGTGACGATGAAGCCGTCTTCAGAGATCACGAAACCCGAGCCGAGCGCGCTCGAACGGCGGCTGCGCGGCTGGTCACCGCGCTCATTGTCGAAGAAATCGCGAAAGAAGTCCTCGAACGGCGAGCCCTCGGGCACCATCGGGTGCGGCTGGGTTTCCTGGGCGATCAGCGTCGAGGTGGTGATGTTCACCACCGCCGGGCTGACCTGCTCGGCGAGATCGGCGAAACTCTCGGGCACGCCGCGTGCCTCCGCGCGCATCGCCGGCACCAGCGCGAGCGCCACCGCCAGCACCAGCGCAAAAAACGCCTGTGGCCAGAGGGCGCGATTGAAAACGGGGATGGGTCGAACCTCAGCGGTCACTTGGGCCTCCTTCGTGAATTCCTCGGGGAGCACGCGGTGTGCACCCCCTGCCATAGACTTTGGAGATAGTGCGGCATTGGCGCAACACAAAGAAACGCAACGCTTTTCACGGACAAGTGAAATGGCGAGGTTCCGCCGGTTGGGCGCAGGCCGCGCTCAAACGCCCAGGCTGCGCCCGAGCCAGACCAGGCCGACGCCGAGCGCCACGGCGACCAGACCGATCAGCCGGCGTTGTTCCGGCGAAAGCGCGGCCATGATCGCCACGATCTCGTCAAGACGCGAAGGGGCCAGTGCGAACACCAGCCCCTCGATCACCAGCACGAGGCCGAGGCCAAGTGCGATCCAGCCCATCACTCGCGTCCGGTATCAGACTTGAGATAATCGAAGAACTCGCTGTCGGGCGAAATCACCAGCGTGGTATTCTCGCCCTTCATGCTTTCTTCGTAGGCGCTGAGCGAGCGGTAGAAGGCGAAGAACTCCTGATCGCGCCCGAAGGCATCGGCGAAGATCGCGTTTCGCTGCGCGTCGGCCTCGCCTCGGGTGATGTCGGCCAGACGCTGGGCCTCAGACGTGGTCTCGATCACCGTCCGGTCGGCTTGCGCCCGCACCCTTTGCGCCGCTTCCTGACCACGGGCGATCTCGTCGGCCGCCTCGCGCTCGCGCTCTGCGCGCATCCGCTCGAAGGTGGCCTCGAGGTTCTGCTCGGGCAGATCGGCGCGCTTGATCCGCACGTCGATGACCTCGATGCCGAGGCCCTCCGACTCACGGCGCGCGTTGTCACGGATCCGGTTCATCAGGTTGGAACGGTCAACCGACAACACGGTGCCGGAATCGACCTGGCCGAGCACCTGGCGCACCTGGGAGTTCAGGATCCGCTCCAGACGCTGGCGCGCGCCTTCGACACCCGAGGCGCCCACCGCGCGGCGGAACTGCGTGGAATCGACGATGCGCCAGCGCGCGAAAGCGTCGACCACGAGACGTCGATCGTCGGCCGGCGTGACTTCCAGTGCCGCGGTTTCGATCGGCAGGATCCGGTCGTCGTATTTCGCGATCTCGTGCAGGACCGGCACCTTGAAATAGAGCCCGGGTTCGCGGATCTCGGCGGTCACTTCGCCAAACCAGAGCCGGAGCGCGCTTTCGCGTTCATCGACGATGTAGAAGGAATTGAGCCCGAGCACGGCGAGAATGACGGCGAGCCCGATCGCGATTTGAGAGCGACGCATCAGTTCGACCCCTCTGAATTGGTGGTTGACGACGGCGCGCTGCGACGCAGTTCGTTCAGCGGCAGGTAGGGCACGACACCCTGTTCACCCTGCGCACCCTCGTCGATGATGATCTTCTCGACCCCGCCAAGAACGCGTTCGAGCGTTTCCAGGTAGAGACGTTTGCGGGTCACATCCGACGCCTTCGCATATTCTTCGTAGATCGAGATGAAGCGCGCGGCCTCACCCTCGGCCTCGTTGACCACCTGGGCGCGGTAGCCTTCGGCCTCTTCGAGCAGCTGCGCGGCTTCACCGCGCGCTCCGGCGACGACCTGGTTGGCGTAGGCGTCGGCCTGCTTTTCCAGCGTGTCACGGGTCTGCTTGGCGGCCTGCACCTCGCGGAAGGAGTCGATTACGTCCGGCGGCGGGTCGGCCTTGTCGAAGTTCACACGCACGATGTTCACGCCGCTTTCATAGCTGGTCAGGGTGCTCTGGATCAGTTCTTCCAGTTCCTGCGCGATCGCTTCACGGTCGCGGTTGAGGATCGGTGCGAGGTTGGAGCGCGCCACGATCTCGCGCATCGCCGATTCCGAAACCGCGGTGATCGTGTTTACCGGTTCGGCAAGGTTGAAGATGAAATCCTCGATGTTGCCGATGTTCCAGACCACCTGGAAGTCGATGTCGACGATGTTCTCGTCGCCGGTCAGCATCAGGCCATTTTCGAGCACCGAACCGACGTTGATGATGTTTTCGCGGGTGACCGGGTAGATTTCCTTGGTCACGACCGGCCAGGGCGCGAAGTTGAGGCCCTCGGTGCCGACCCGGTAGCGCTCACCGAACAGAAGCTCGACCGATTGCTCCGAGGTATCGACCCGGTAGAACGAGGCGAACATCCATGCCGCGACAAGAGCAAGCGCAACAAGGCCGAGGCCGCCGCGCCCGATCTTGGGCCCGCCGCCGCCACCGTCACCGCCGCCGCGACGGGCATCGCCGCCGCCGCCCATCAGAACGCGAAGTCGCTCCTGGCCCCGCTTCATCAACTCGTCGATCTCGGGGATCTGCGGCGGCTCGTTGCCGTCGCCCGGGCGCCGACCGCCCCCCCCGCTGCCGTTCGAGCCGCCCGGGCCGCCGCGGTGTCCGCCGCCGCCCCAGGGGCCGCCATTGTCGCTCGCCATTTGGTTTGCTTCCTCTCTTCTGATCACAAGGAGTTTGGCCTTGAAGTGTGGCCCCGAACCCCGGTTTTCAACCCGCGTGCCGGTTCAATGGCTGCGGATCGGTTGTTTCATCAGCACGATTTCCTCAGCCATCGTCGGATGCACCGCCACGGTGCGGTCAAAGTCTTCCTTGGTCGCGCCCATCTTGATCGCCACCGCCGCAAGCTGGATCATCTCGCCCGCGCCATCGGCCACGATATGGCAGCCCAGCACCTTCCGGGTGGCCCTGGATACAACGAGCTTGAACAGCACCCGCTCGCTGCGACCGATGAAACTTGTCTGCATCGGCCGGAAAGCCGCGCAATAAACGTCGACCGGCTCCTGCTCGCGCGCCTGTTCCTCAGAGAGGCCAACCGCGCCGTATTCCGGCGTCGTGAACACCGCCGAGGGCACGAGATCGTGATCGGGTTTGGTCGGGTTGCCGTTGAACACCGTCTCGACGAAGGCCATGCCCTCGCGGATCGCCACCGGGGTGAGCTGGATCCGGTTGGTCACATCGCCTACCGCGTAGATCGAGGGCACGCTGGTCTGGCCGTAATCATCCACCTCGACCTCGCCCCAGCGCCCGAGCCGCACCCCGGCTTCGGCCAGCCCCATGCCATCGGTGTTGGGGTGACGGCCGGTGGCGTAGAGCACGTGGTCGAACTGGTCTTCGCGCCCGTCGGTGCCCTTGACCCAGATCCGCCCCGCGCGCCGCTCCATCCGCTCGACTTCGAGCCCGACATGCAGATCGACGCCGTGTCCCCGGATGATCTCGGCGAGGTGCCCGCGCACCTCGTCATCGAAGCCGCGCAGGATCTGCGCGCCGCGATACCATTGCGCCACATGCGCCCCGAGACCCTTGAAGATGGTGGCGAACTCGCAGGCGATGTAGCCGCCGCCGACGATCAGGATGCGCTCGGGGAAGGCGTCGAGCGAGAAGATCTCGTTCGAGGTGATCGCAAGCTCCGCGCCCGGCGTGTTCGGCACGTAAGGCGCGCCGCCGGTGGCGATCAGGACATGCTTGGTGGTGAAGCTTTCGCCGGTCGAAAGCTCGATGGTATGCGGATCGGTCAGCGTGGCGCGGGCGTCGTGGATCTTGACGCCGGCGCGCTCGAGGTTGGCCCGGTAGATGCCTTCGAGCCGGGTAAGCTCTTCATGCAGCTTCGGGCGGAACCGGCTCCAGTTGAAGTGGCCACCCTCGTAGTCCCAGCCGTATTCGCGCGCATCTTCCGCCGCGGGGCCGTAGTGCGAGGCAAAGACCATCAGCTTTTTCGGCACGCAGCCCCGGATCACGCAGGTGCCGCCCATGCGGTGTTCCTCCGCAAGTCCCACCTTCGCGCCGGTCTCCGACGCCACCCGTGCCGCGCGCACCCCGCCGGAGCCGCCGCCGATCACGAAAAGATCATAGTCGAATGTGGTCATGCCCGGACCCCTTGCTGGTTCGCAGACTGACTACCGCAACCTTGGCTGGTTGGAAAGCGCGCCCGGCTAACGTTTGCGCGCGCCGAGGCTGGGCACCCGGTATTCGAGCTTCGGCAGCCTTTCCTTCAGCGCCGCGATCAGCCGTTCCGCCGCTTCCGGCCCCATGTCACGGGTCGCCACCGGCAAGATCCGCACCCGGCCACCGCCGCCGGCCCGCAATACCAGCCCGCCAAGCCCGCGCGCGGGATCGATCGTGTGCGCCTCGATCTCGCCCCAGCCGCCCCGCATCTCGCGCCCGGTCGGCAGGCAGACCGAAACCCCCGAGGCATCGACCCTGGCGACGTAGCGCATCCGCGCGAGCGATATGATCTTGCCCACCGCCATTCCGAGCAGGAGCCCCGCGAGCAGCCAGAACCCCCAACCCTGCCCGCTCACCGCGAACCAGGCCGCACCGGCCCCGGTCACGCCAAACCCCAGCGCCTGGATCGCCTTCAACCGCTTGCGCGCGGGCAGAACCTCGAACACGATCTCGCTCATCGCCGCCTCAGATGTCCTTGAAGATATTGTCGGTCTCGGCAAACTCGATGCGGCTTTCGTGGTGGGTGCCCTCGTTGATGTCGATCACCTCGACGCGCCCGTCCTGATGGCCGATCACCACCTTGTCGCAGATGTCGATGAACAGCCCGTTCTCGACCACGCCGGGGATCTGGTTCAGCACCAGGCCCAGCTTGCGCGCGTCCTCGATCCTTTGCAGGTGCAGATCGACGATGTGATTGCCCTCGTCGGTAACGAAGGGGGCCTCGCCGTTCATCCTCAGCGTGCCGCTGCGCCCGAGCACGTCCATCGCATCGAGGCTTTCCTCGATCAGCGCCTTGGTGGTCTGCCAGCCGAACGGCACCACCTCCACCGGCAGCGGGAAGGCGCCGAGATGCTCGACATGTTTGGAAGGGTCGGTGATCACCACCATCGTGTCGGAGGCGGTGGCGACGATCTTCTCCTGCAACAGCGCGCCACCGCCGCCCTTGATCAGGTTGAGATCGTCATCGAACTCGTCGGCCCCGTCGATGGTGAGATCGAGCCAGCGCGCCTCGTCGAGGCTCACCACCCTTATCCCCACCTGCGCGGCCAGTTCGGCCGTGCGCGTCGAGGTCGGCACGCCGATGATGCTCAGCCCCTCCTCGCGCACCCGTTCACCCAGCGCGCGCACCATCCAGGCCGCCGTCGAGCCGGTGCCGAGGCCCACCCGCATCCGGTCTTCGACGAAATCCACCGCCCGCTTTGCGGCAACGAATTTCGCGGTATCTATCGGTGAAAGGTTGGATGACATCCCCGGCTCCTTCAATCCCGTTTGCACCGCTTATAGAAAAGTTGCGGGAGAGAGGCGAGCAGCAAATGTCGGCGTGGTTGCCGCGCCCTTCCCTGTGATCGCGTGCGACCCTATATCTGCGCCATGCCGATGCCATGGGCCTACCGACACGCCAGCAAGGACTGGAAAGCCTTCCTCGCCGACGCGAAGGATGGCCTCGGGCTTGAGAGCGACAACATGGCCTATACCGCCGTGCAAGGCGTGCTCGTCGCCTTCCGCCGTCGGCTCACGCCGCGCGAGGTAATGGCCTTCGCCGATGTGCTTCCGGCAGTGCTGCGCGCGCTTTTCGTCGCGGGCTGGAACCCGGACGAGGCACCGGCGCCTTGGGCCGCGCGCCCCGCGCTCGAAGCCGAAGCGCGCGCGTTCAGGCTGCACCACAACCTCACCCCCGACGCCCCGATCGCCGCCGTCGCCCGCTCCCTGCGCCGCGCCCTGCGCCAGCCAGACCTCGACCGCGTGCTTGCCCGGATCGGGCCGGAGGCGCAGGCGTTCTGGCAGGTCGACGCCCCGGCGGCCGACCTCGCCCGGCGGATCGTCTGAGGCGCGCCGATGGTTCGTATCGCCTTCCTCGCACTTGGCTGGAGCGCGCTTGCGCTAGGGCTTGTCGGCGTGGCCTTGCCCGGCCTGCCCACCACCCCGTTCCTGCTCGTCGCCGCATTCGGGTTCAGCAAGTCCTCGCCGCGGCTGCGGGCCTGGCTGGCGGAGCATCCCCGCCTCGGTCCGCCGATCCGCGACTGGTCCGAGCGCGGCGCGATCTCGCGGCGCAACAAGACCCGGGCGGTTCTCGCGATCGGACTGGTGGTCGTGCTCAGCCTCGCTCTCGGCGCCCCCGCCTGGGTTCTGGCCCTGCAGGCAGCGGGCATCGCCATCGGTCTCGGATTCGTGCTCACGCGCCCGAGTTGAGGCCGCATCCGCGCCAAACCGGGCGCGATATGTCGCTTTCGGGATTGCCCGTCGGCCCGCCTGCGCCATCCTGACCCGGCAACCTTGGGAGCGCGCGTATGTTTCTGTCTGTTTTCGACATGTTCAAGATCGGCATCGGCCCCTCGTCGTCACACACGATGGGGCCGATGGTGGCGGCCGGGCGCTTTCTCGACAAGCTGCGCGAAAGCCACCTCGTGGCGCATGGCCTGCGCGCCACCCTGCACGGCTCGCTGGCCCATACCGGCATCGGCCACGCCACCGACCGGGCGGTGATCCTCGGTCTCGCGGGCTTCCTGCCCGACACCTACGACGCCGCTGCCGCCGAGACGACGCTTTCGCAGATTTCCGCCACCGGCCGGGTCTCACCCCCGGGCCTGCCGGAGCTTGCCTTCGCCCCGCCCCGCGATCTGGAGTTCGACAAGGGCGCGCCGCTCCCTGGCCACCCCAACGGGTTGGTGCTGATGGCCACCGACGCGCAGGCCGACGTGATCGTGCAGGAAACCTATTATTCCATCGGTGGCGGCTTCGTGGTCACCGAGGCCGAACAATCCGCCGAAGCCGCGCGCGACAGATCAGACGCCAAGGTCCACCCCTATCCATTTGAAACCGCCGCCGAAATGCTTGCCATGGCGCGCGAAAGCGGCAAGACCATCGCCGAGATGAAACGCGCCAACGAGCGGGTGCACCGGCGCGAGGCGGAGATATCCGACGGGATCGCCCGGATCTGGCAGGTGATGAAGGATTGCATCGACCGGGGGCTGGACGAGGGCGGCGTGCTGCCCGGCGGGCTCGGGGTGAAGCGGCGCGCAGCGGCGATCCACGCCCGGCTGAAGGAGGAGGCCGGGCTCAACATCGCCCAGCCGCACATCGCCAACGAGTGGATGTCGGTCTACGCGATGGCGGTGAACGAGGAAAACGCCGCCGGCGGCCAGGTGGTGACCGCCCCCACCAACGGCGCGGCGGGCGTGGTGCCAGCGGTGATCCGCTACTGGCTCGATCACATGCCCGGTGCCAGCCGCGCGCGCCTGCCTGATTTTCTGCTCACCGCCGCCGCGATTGGCGGCGTGATCAAGCACAACGCCTCGATCTCGGGGGCGGAGGCAGGCTGCCAGGCCGAGGTCGGATCGGCCGCCGCGATGGCCGCCGCGGGGCTCGCGGCGGTGATGGGCGGCAGCCCCGGGCAGATCGAGAACGCCGCCGAGATCGCGCTGGAACACCACCTCGGGATGACCTGCGACCCGGTGCGCGGCCTCGTGCAGGTGCCCTGCATCGAGCGCAACGGGCTCGGCGCGATCAAGGCGGTCTCGGCCGCGGCACTGGCGATGCGCGGCGACGGGACGCATTTCATGCCGCTCGACAACTGCATCCGCGCGATGTTCGAGACCGGCCGCGACATGAGCGAGAAATACAAGGAGACCGCGCTCGGCGGTCTTGCCGTCAACGTGCCGAACTGCTGAGCCCGGCGATCGCTGCCGAAAGCCCGGCGCGCGGCAGGATCACCAGGAGCCCCGCGCCGTCCGGTGTGATCTCGACCGGCCCGTCAAGCGCCAGGTTCGATGTGCCGACCCGCCCCCAGGGCGCAAGCTCCAGCCGCTCCAGCTCCCACACGAGGCCACGCGTGCTCACCACCACCTCGGCCATCGGAAACAGCGACACCCGGCTCTCGGGCGCAAGATCGAGCCGCAGGGGGCCGGGCGCGTGGAAACAGATGTCGTGCTCGCCGACGAGGATACAGGGCTTGTCGGCGTAGCGCACCAGCGCGTTGTAGCAGGCGAGTTCATGATCGAGCCTTCGGCCCATGAACCCGGCCCCCAGCACCAGCGGTGCCGCGATCGTGCGCAGCGCCTTGTCGAAATCGGTGCTGTCCTGCTCGGCGATCTCGTGCAGCGTGTCCGGATCGAGCCGGGCGCGGGTGGCCGCATCGAGGCTGTCGAGGTCTCCAATCACCCGCTCGGGGGTGAGCCCCATCTCCAGCGCGCGCGCCGCCGCGCCATCGCAAACCACGAGATTCGGGGCGCGCGTCAAGAGTTCGGAAACGGTTCGCGCGGTAAGCTCACCTCCGCCGAGAAGTGTGACCATTTCCAAAAAGGGTGATAAACTGCTTGCCATGTGCCTAAATGTTTCCGTCTGCGAAACTAACCATAATCCCGCCGCGAAAAAATACCTCGATTTTCGCGGAATTGTGCAATTCTCGCAGGGGAGACATGGTAAACCTATTGTTGCTGGATCGGGGGAGAAAGCGACGAGTACATGGTGAGCACAAGCAGGATCCTCACTGTTTCCTATGGCACTTTCAGCTGCACGCTGGAAGGATTCGATGATCCGTTCTCGACGATGAAGTCGATTGCCGAGTACTTCCGCGATCTTGCCGCGGATGACAGGTATTTCGGCGCGGAGCCGCCGACGCCGGATGCCGAAATGCTGCACCGGATCGCTGAGCGCGAGGTCAGGAAACGCGTTGAGGCGCGAATCAGTGAAAACGGCGTGGTGCTGCGCCAATCCGAAGAAAATTTCGATGAGCCCGGCCACGCCCTCCTCGCGGATGACGGCGAAGCCGAAGCCCTGCGCCGCGAAGCCGAGGAACACGCTGCCCGCGAAGCCGAAGCGAAAGCCGAACGCGAGGCGGCGGAACTTGACGCCAAACGCGCAGCCGAGGCCGAAGCAGCCCGCAAGGCCGAGGCAGAAGCAGAAGAGGCCCGCAAGGCCGAAGCCGAAGCCGAAGCGGCACGCAAAGCTGAGGCCGAAGCAGAAGAGGCCCGCAAGGCCGAAGCCGAAGCCGAAGCGGCACGCAAAGCTGAGGCCGAAGCCGAAGCGGCACGCAAAGCTGAGGCAGAAAGAGCCAGCGAAGCGGCCCGGGCGGAAGCGAAACGCCGCGCCGACGAAGAGGCAAAAGCCCAGGCCGAACGGCAAGCCCAGGCCGAGCGGGAAGCGGAAGCCAGGCGGGAGGCGGAAGCCAGGCGGGAGGCGGAAGCCGCGCGGGCTCGACGCGATGAACAGGAACGCGCCCGCCAGCATGCCGCCGCAGCGCCTGCAGCCGAAGCCGCCGGCGACATCTCGGCCGCGGCCAAACTCGCGCGCATCCGCGCCGTTGTCGAAGGGGCCCGTGGCCTCTCGGACGACGACGTGGAAGACGACGGCACCGATGCCTTCTTCGCCGGTAATCCGGTTGAGCCAAGCTACACCGAAGTGCTGGAAGACGCGCTTTCGCAAGCTGGCGACGCCGCCGGGATCGGCTTGGAACCGGACGAGGGCCGCACCGAACCCGAGGTGGCATCACAGCCGGTTGCCGCAAGTTTCGAGAATGACGACGCCGCGATCAGTGCGGTCATCGGCTCGCTCGGCCATCCGCCGGTGATGGAAGAAACCGACGACCCGGCCGCACAGCAAGCGCCGCAATCTCAAACCCCGCCTGCGGAACAGGACGATTTGGCCGCCGAGGCAGAAACGCCGGACGATGAAGACGAAACCGCCCGCGTCCTTGCTGCGCTGAAACAGGACAAGAGCCCTGATCGTGCCGATGAGACCGCGGACACCGAAGAAGCTGCCGTCGAACGCCGTCAGCCTGCGGCCCGCGTCATCAAGGTGCGGCGCAGCCCGGTGTGGCAGGAACCGGCCGCCGAGGTGCCGGCCGCGCCATCCGACGAGCCGGATACCGAGGACACCGCAAGCGTCGATTTCGACTCCGACGAGTTCGCCGAGGTCGATGTGCCCGGTACAAGCTCGCTCTCGAAAGAGGAGGAGGCCGAACTGGCGGCGGAGCTGGCCGAGGTCGAGCGCGAATCGCGCGATATGGCAAGGCTGCAGCAGCCCGAAGCGCCCGAACCCGCGGATCGGGGAGAGGCCCTCCCCGTCGAGCACGAGGAAGCCCCGGCGGATCGTATCCGCGCCCGCAAAGCCACCCCGCGCACCGCTTTCGACGACCACGACATCAGCGAGACCGACGGCGCGATCGACCGGATCCTGGCCAAGACCAACACCGAGCTCGAGAGTGGCGAAGCGTCGCGTCGGCACTCGGCGATCCGTCACCTCAAGGCGGCGGTTCAGGCCACCCGCGCCGACCGCGAAGCCGAGGAAGGTCCGGTTGAGGAAGAAGATCCGCGCGACGCCTACCGTGCCGATCTTGAGCGTGTCGTTCGTCCGCGCCGCCCGACCGGCACCGGGGAAGCTGCTTCGGGCCGCCCGCCCCGCCGCCTTGCGCCGCTGGTGCTGGTGTCCGAACAGCGCATCGACGCGCCCAGGAACGAGGGCAACGCGCCCTCCGCCTTGCACACCGCCGCGCCAATACGCCCGCGCCGCGTGACCAAGGGCAACGTCGCCGTGGCGCGCGCCCTTCACGCGGTCGCAGAAGACGACGCCGAGGAAGGGAACGAAGACCACGCACCCAAGCCAAGGCTCGCCGAAGTCGATCCGCACGGCGAAACCGCGCCCGAAACGGTCACGTCCGAGGACAGCAGCGCCGAACCCCGGGAACAATCCGATCGTGAAGCGCTGTCGATGGGGTTTGCAGCCTTTCTCGAACAGCAAGGTGCGGCCGGTGCCGAGGAAACCGTCGAGGCCGCGGTTGCCTACATGACCCAGGAGGTCGGCAAGGCGAACGTAACCCGGCCGGAAGTGGTCTCCCTGGTGACCGGCACCCGTCCGGAGCTGTCGCGCCACGACGTGTTGAGCACGTTGAGCCCGTTGATCGACAGCGGAAAGATCATCCGGCCGCGTCGCGCAACCTTCGTTCTCGGCGAGGCCAGCCGGTTCTACGACGCCGACGATTGAGCCGCGCAATCGCAGCTTGCCTGCAAGGCGGAGTGGCCCCGGTCACTCCGCCTTGTCGTTTTCGTCCGGGTCGGGCCGGGCGACGCCGAGGAACAGCTTGCGCAGCGGCAGCATCCAGGCAACCCCGAGGCCGATGTAGATCACCAGTTCCACGAGGATCGGCGGACGGGTTTCGAACAGATCCACGAGATTGACCGCGACCACGATATAGAGCGGCAGGCCGATTACCAGCACGGCGATGGCAAGGCGTTTGCGGGCTTTGAAGGTCATCTGCTCAATCCGCAAACGGGTCGGTGACGAGGATGGTATCCTCGCGCTCGGGGCTGGTCGACAACAGCGCCACCGGGCAGCCGATCAGTTCCTCGACCCGGCGCACGTACTTGATCGCCTCGGCGGGCAGTTCGGCCCAGCTCCGTGCGCCCTCGGTGGAGTCCGACCAGCCCGGCATGCTCTCATAGATCGGTGTTGCCCGGGCCTGCTGGTCGGCCGCGGTGGGCAGGTAGTCGAGCACCTCGCCGTCAAGCTCGTAGCCGGTGCAGATTTTCAGCGTCTCGAACCCGTCAAGCACGTCGAGCTTGGTGAGGGCGATGCCGTTCACGCCGGAGGTGAGGCAGGTCTGGCGCACCAGCACCGCGTCGAACCAGCCGCAGCGCCGCTGGCGCCCGGTCACGGTGCCGAACTCGTGGCCGCGCTCGCCGAGGCGCTGCCCGTCTTCGTCGAACAACTCGGTCGGGAACGGCCCCTCGCCGACCCGGGTGGTATAGGCCTTCACGATCCCGAGCACGAAGTCGATCGCGCCAGGGCCGATGCCGGTGCCGGTGGCGGCCTGCCCGGCGATCACGTTGGAGGAGGTGACGAAGGGATAGGTGCCGAAGTCGATATCGAGCAGGGCCCCTTGCGCGCCCTCGAACAGGATGCGTTTGCCGGCGCGGCGCTGTTCGTTCAGCACTTTCCAGACCGGCTGGGCATATTGCAGGATCTCGGGCGCGATCTCGTTCAGGGCGGCAATCAGCGCGTGCTTGTCGATGGCGTCGAGGCCGAGGCCCGCGCGCAGGGCATTGTGGTGCACCAGCGCCCGGTCGACCCGCAATTCCAGCGTTGCCGGATCGGCGAGGTCGGCAACGCGGATCACCCGGCGGCCGACCTTGTCTTCGTAGGCCGGGCCGATGCCGCGCCCGGTGGTGCCGATCTTGGCCACGCTGGCCTGCGCCTCGCGGGCCCGGTCGAGTTCACCGTGATAGGGCAGGATCAGCGGTGTGTTCTCCGCGATCATCAGGGTTTCGGGGCTGATCTCGACGCCCTGCTTGCGGATCGCCGCGATCTCCGACACCAGGTGCCACGGATCGAGCACCACGCCGTTGCCGATCACCGAGAGCTTGCCGCCGCGCACCACGCCCGAGGGCAGCGCGTTGAGCTTGAACACCTCGCCGTCGATCACCAGCGTGTGTCCGGCGTTATGGCCGCCCTGAAACCGGCAGACCACGTCGGCGCGTTCGCTGAGCCAGTCCACCAGCTTGCCTTTTCCCTCGTCGCCCCACTGGGCGCCCACGACGACAACGTTGGCCATGAAATCCTCCGGCTGTGTAACCGCGCAGAGCTATACCGAAGCCGCCGGTCGGGTGAAACCGAAATCTCCGGGCCGGGCCTTTGCCCGGTTTTGGGTTGCGACGGCGGGGCGAACCTCCTAGATACGCGCAGCAAGTCCGAAACCCGGGGCCCCAATGGAAAACGTTCTTCTCGTCATCCTCCTGATCCTCGCGCTCGCGTTGATCGCGGTCGTGCTCATGCAACGCTCCGAGGGCGGCGGCCTGGGCATCGGCGGTGGCGGCGGCGGTGGCGTGATGAGCGCGCGCAGTGCGGCCACGGCGCTGGGCAAGATGACCTGGGTGCTCGGCATCGCCTTTCTCGCCATCTCGCTGACCATGACGATCGTCTCGGCGCGCAAATCCGCCGATTCCTCGGTGATCGACCGGGTCGGCGGAGAAGCGACCGAAACCGCGCCCGTGCCCGCCCCGGCCGCACCGGACGTGACCGACATGATGCCGCCCGCCACCGACGATGCGCCGGTGACGCCGCCGCGCGCGGACTGAGGCCCCGGGAGGGCACGAAAACCGGGCGGCGCCCCGCCCGGGCGGGGCAGGCACCCCCTGAACCAACCACAAAACATTGATGGTGCGAGGAATTTCACATCATCATCTAGCGTCTCGGTTGCGCGGGAGCCGGGAATCGTCTATCCATTGACTCCCGTGATGCAGTGATTTGCGCGGCCGCTTGCCCGGCGCTCGATCACTGCCAGATCAAAACATAATCACGGGGGCAGCCGCGCACATGGCACGTTACATCTTCATCACCGGCGGCGTGGTTTCCTCGCTCGGCAAGGGCCTGACATCGGCCGCGCTCGGCGCGCTGTTGCAGGCGCGCGGGTTTTCGGTTCGGCTGCGCAAGCTCGACCCCTATCTCAACGTCGACCCCGGCACGATGAGCCCGTTCGAGCACGGCGAGGTGTTCGTGACCGACGATGGCGCCGAGACCGACCTCGATTTGGGACATTACGAACGCTTCACCGGTGTCGCGGCGCGGGCGACGGATTCGGTTTCCTCGGGCCGGATCTACACCAACGTGCTCGAAAAGGAGCGCCGCGGCGATTACCTCGGCAAGACCATCCAGGTGATTCCGCATGTCACCAACGAGATCAAGGACTGGATCGGCACCGGCGACGACGAAGTGGATTTCATGCTGTGCGAGATCGGCGGCACGGTGGGCGACATCGAGGCCCTGCCGTTCTTCGAGGCGATCCGGCAGTTCGCACAGGAGCGCGAGCGCGATCAATGCATCTTCATGCACCTGACGCTTGTTCCCTACGTCAGCGCGGCAGGCGAGTTGAAGACCAAGCCGACCCAGCACTCGGTCAAGGAATTGCGCTCTATCGGTATCGCACCCGATGTGCTGGTGACCCGCGCCGAACACCCGATCCCCGACAAGGAGCGCGAAAAGATCGCGCTGTTCTGCAACGTGCGCAAGGAAGCGGTGATCCCGGGATATGACCTCAAGTCGATCTACGAGGCACCGATGGCCTATCATGGTGTCGGCCTCGACCAGGCGGTGCTCGACGCTTTCCGGATCAGCCCCGCCCCGAAGCCCGACCTCAGCCGGTGGCAGGACGTCGAAGACCGCATCAACCACGCCGAGGGCGAGGTGAAAGTCGCGATCGTCGGCAAATACGTCCAACTCGAAGACGCCTACAAGTCGATCAAGGAAGCCCTCACCCACGGCGGCATGGCCAACCGGACGAAAGTCAGCGCGGAGTGGATCGACGCCGAGATCTTCGAGAAGGAAGATCCGGGGCCATGGCTCGAAGGCTATCACGCCATTCTCGTGCCCGGCGGCTTCGGCGAACGCGGCACCGAGGGCAAGATCCGCGCCGCGCAGTTCGCGCGCGAGCGCAAGATCCCCTATCTCGGCATTTGTCTCGGGATGCAGATGGCGGTGATCGAAGCGGCCCGCAACACCTTGGGCATCGCCAATGCCGGGAGCGAGGAATTTGACCACGAGTCCGGAAAAAAACGTTTTACCCCAGTGGTTTATCACCTCAAGGAATGGGTGCAGGGCAATTACACCGTGACTCGCAAGGCCACCGACGACAAGGGCGGCACGATGCGGCTCGGCGCCTATACCGCGGCCCTGACGCCGGGCTCGAAGGTGGCCGAGGTTTACGGCACCACCGAGATCGAGGAGCGCCACCGCCACCGTTACGAGGTCGATATCAAGTATCGCGCCGAGCTTGAGGCCAAGGGGCTGAAGTTCTCCGGCCTGTCGCCCGACGGGCGGCTGCCCGAGATCGTCGAATGGGCCGATCATCCGTGGTTCATCGGTGTGCAGTTCCATCCCGAGTTGAAGTCGAAACCCTTCGCCCCCGCACCGCTGTTTGCCGATTTCATCCGCGCGGCGATGGAGGTGGAGCGGCTGGTGTGATCCGCGCACTGGCCGTGGCGTTTGCCTTTACGCAGGCCGCGGCGGCCGGGCCGGTCGAGCAGGTTGACCCCGAAAGCCTCGCGCTGGCGGGGCGGATGGATTTCGAGACCCTCCCCGTCCTGCCCGAGCCGGGACAGGCGCACGGCGCACCGCTCACGGCTCCGGGGCTGGCGATTGGCGAGGCCTTCGCGGGCCAGACCGTGACCGGCGCGCCGCATGACCGGCTGGCGGACGCGCCGCGCGCGCCGCTCACGCTTGCGCCCTTTGACGCCGGGCAGGGCCTTGCAACCGCCTACCACGCCGGATTCGGCTCCAACGCGCTCTTTCCCCTTGGCCCGGCAGGCTTTCCCGCCATCGAGGCGCGCGGTGAGGGTGCGGTGGCGCTGCTGTTCGAGGCCGATGCGCGCGCGCTGGCGCTGAAGATCCACGCCGACTACCATGATCCGCTTGGTGCCCGCCCGCCCCCGGGCACCGCCACGCTCCGTTTCTACAGCCGGGCAGGTGATTTGATCGACCGGCACGAAATCGCCCTCAGCCAAGGCGTTGCTGGCCTTGGTTTCGTCAGCGCCGGGCCGGGCTTCGCGGGCGTGACGATCACCAACGACGACCCCGGCGGCATCGCCATCGACGATATCCGCTACCCGCTGCCTGATCTCAGCGGCTGAACGCTGGACGCAACGCGCCCGCACCGCTAGCCTTGGCGCGGAGTGACGAGGGATAGACGACACCATGTTCACCGAGTTCCTGAACCGGCTGCGCGGCATCAGGCCCGAAACGCCGCTGCCGCCGCTCGACGCCCGCTTGGCCTCGGGTGCCCTGTTGGTGCGGATCGCCAAGGCCGATTCGCAATACGTGTTCGAGGAGATCGCCATGATCGACCGGATCCTCGCCCGCGCGCATGGGCTGAACCCGGTGGAGGCGGCCAAACTGCGCGCCACCTGCGAGAAGCTGGAGGCGCAGGCACCGGACACCGGAACGTTTACCGGGATGGTTCAGAACGGGGTGGCCCAAGCGGCGCGGGCGGAACTGGTGGAGGCCATGCGCCAGGTCGCGCTTGCCGACCGGGCATTGAATCCGGAGGAGGAGGCGCTGCTCGCCGAAATCGACGCGGCCTTCGGCATCGCGCCCGAGGCCGGGTCCTTGCCAGACCAGGAGGGCGGAAGATGACCGCGAAAGGCTACTGGATCGGCCGGATCGACGTGCAGGACGAAATCGCCTACCGGGCCTATATCGACGCCAACGCCAAGCCCTTCGCCCGGTTCGGCGCGCGCTTTCTCGTCCGCGGTGGAGCATTCGAAGCGGTCGAGGGCGCGGCGCGGTCGCGCAACGTGGTGATCGAGTTTCCCAGCATCGACGCCGCGCGCGCTTGCTACCACAGCCCCGAATACCAGGCCGCCAAGGCGCTGCGCGATCCGGTGTCGATCGGCGATCTGGTCATCATCGAAGGCTACGCCGGACCGCAACCGGGCGACTGACCGGCGGCAAAGATTGTCGTGCCGCCGCGATTGCCCTATATCGTCCAGCATGATCGACCGTCTCATCAAATCCCTCTTCGCGCCCGAGCCGGCACCGCTCGACGACGAAGACGCCCGCCTCGCCCTCACTGCCCTGCTGGTGCGGATTGCCCGTTCGGATCACGATTACGACCGCGCGGAGATCAACCAGATCGAAGCGATCATTGCCGCGCGCTATCATCTCGGCCAGGCCGAGGCGACCGAGTTGCGCCATCAGGCCGAGGCGCTGGAAGCCGAAGCGCCCGACACGGTGCGCTTCACCCAGGCGATCAAGCAGGCCGTGCCCTACGAAGACCGCCGCCGCGTTGTGGAAAACGCCTGGGCCGTCGTGCTGGCCGATGGCGTGCGCGCCGACGAGGAAGCCGCGCTGATGCGAATGGTGGCCAGTTTTCTGGGCGTGAGCGACCGCGATTCCAACATCGCCAGGCAACAAGCGGCGAAATCGTGAGCACAGGATCCAAAGCCTGCCCGCATATCGGGTGAAAACGTCCCGCATGCCCTGACGCAACGGAAACCAAACGGGAAAAACCGTTGCATCGCCGGACATTTTGCACCTTACTCGGACCCCGGAACAACCAGCTGCCAGGACGCCGTGCAAGACACCGACCCGCCCGTTATCGAGATCCGCGGCCTGCACAAGGCCTATGGTGACCTTGAGGTGCTCAAGGGGGTCGATCTGCTGGCACCGCGCGGCCATGTGGTGGCGCTGATCGGCTCGTCGGGCTCCGGCAAATCAACCCTCCTGCGCTGTGCAAACCTGCTCGAAGACAGCCAGCAGGGCGAAATCCTGTTCGAGGGCGAACCGATCCAGTGGCGCGGCGAGGGCCCGGCCCGTTACCCCGCCGACCGGGCGCAGGTGACGCGCATCCGCACCAATCTTTCGATGGTGTTCCAGCAGTTCAATCTCTGGTCGCACATGACGATACTCGAAAACGTCATGGAAGCGCCGCTGCACGTGCTCAAGCGCGACCGCGCCGAGGTGGAAACGGCGGCGCGGGGCTATCTCGACAAGGTCGGCATTGGCGACAAGGCCGATGTCTGGCCGGCACAGCTCTCGGGCGGCCAGCAGCAGCGCGCCGCCATCGCCCGCGCGCTGTGCATGGAGCCACGCGCGCTCCTCTTCGACGAGCCCACCTCCGCGCTCGATCCCGAGCTGGAACAGGAGGTGATCCGGGTGATCAAGGACCTCGCCAACGAGGGCCGCACCATGATTATCGTGACCCACGACATGCGCCTCGCGGCGGATGTGGCGGATCACGTGATCTTCCTTCACTTGGGGAAGATCGAAGAAGAAGGCCCCCCCGAGGCGGTCTTCAACAACCCGCAAACCGAGCGGCTGCGGCAGTTCCTGTCGCATTCCGCATCGGATTGAATCACTGGAAACAGGGAGAGAATCGATGAACAAACTGATCCTTTCAGCCGCCGCGCTGGCACTCGCGTCGAGCGCGGCCATGGCCCAGGACGTGGTGCGCATGGGCACCGAGGGCGCCTACCCGCCGTGGAACTACCTCGACGACAGCGGCGAAGTGGCCGGCTTCGAGCGTGAACTCGGCGACGAGCTTTGCGCGCGTGCCGAGCTGAACTGCGAATGGGTGGTGAACGACTGGGATTCGATCATCCCCAACCTCGTGTCGGGCAACTACGACACCATCATCGCCGGCATGTCGATCACGCCCGAGCGCGCCGAGGTGATCGCCTTCACGCAGGAATACACCCCGCCAGATCCCTCCGCCTACCTCGCGCTGTCGGCGGATGCCGATCTGGAAGGCGGCGTGGTCGCGGCCCAGACCGGCACGATCCAGGCCGCATTCGTCGCCCAGCAGGGCTGGTCGCTGGTCGAGTTCGCCACCCCCGAGGAAACCGTCGCGGCAGTGCGTAACGGCGAGGCCGACGCGGTTCTGGCCGACAAGTCCTACCTCGCGGCGATCGTCGCGGAGGATGACAGCGTCGTGCTGCTGGAGCGCGAAGAGCAGATCGGCGGCGGCGTCGGCATGGGCCTGCGCCAAAGCGACACCGAGTTGAAAGACAAGTTCGACGCGGTGATCGGCGAGATGAAGTGCGATGGCTCGCTCAACGAGCTGATCGAGAAATGGGAAGTCGCCAGCACTTTCGACGATTGCTGACGAAGTCCGGGCGGGGCGCAAGCGCGCCCTGCCCGACACGCGACGATGTTTGAATCCTGCGCCGATCCTTCCTCGCTCGAGGGCCTGAGTTGGTTTGCCTGTTACCTCACCACCGGCAAGCACATGGCCTTCTACGCCTCCTTCGGGACGGTGCTACTTCTGCTGGCCATTATCCTGCCCGCGGCACTGCTGTTCGGCTTTGCCGGGGCCACGGCGGCGCGCTCGCGGTTCTTGCCGCTTTCTATCCTCGGCAAGACCTATTCGGCGATCGTCCGCGGCGTGCCCGACATCGCCTTCTTCCTGTTCTTCGTGATCGCGCTGGATCAGGCCTTCGAGTACATCCGTCACAAGATCAAATGCCCCGACTGGAGCGAGCCGATCCGGCAGGGCAACGATTTCGTCGTCTGCACCGCGGCCAAGATGCCGCTCTCCAACAGCCCGGCCTGGGTGCATGACACCTACGCCTTCCTTGTCGCCGTTCTCACCTTCGCCATCGTCTACGGTGCCTTCGCCGCACAGGTACTCTACGGCGCGATGCAGGCGGTACCGCGGGCCCAGATCGAAACCGCCGAAGCCTACGGCATGAGCCACGCGCAGGCGTTCCGGCGTATCCTCGTGCCGCAGATGTGGATCTACGCGCTGCCGGGGCTTGGCAACTTGTGGATGATCATGGTCAAGGCCACGCCGCTGCTGTTCCTGCTCGGGATACAGGATGTCGTCTACTGGGCGCGCGACCTCGGCGGCACCAAGCAGGCGCGCTTCACCGACTACCCCCATGGCGACTGGCGGATGTTCTACTTCGGCGCGCTGCTGGTGTTCTATCTCCTGCTGACCTGGGTCTCCGAGAAGGTGCTTGACCGGCTGACCCGCCGCTTCTCGCTCGGACAGGCCACCGCCGCGGGCGAAGCGATGCGAAAGGCGGGCGCATGAGCTGCCTTCAAACCATAGCGGACTACGGCTTGCGCGCCATCGGGATCGGCGAGCGGCTGTTGCCGCGGTCGGATTTCACCCTCTGCCAGCAATTCACCCTGATCGGTTCGGGGATGATCTGGAACATCTATTTCGGCGTGATGGCGCTGGCCGCGGGCTTTTTCCTCGCCACCCTGCTCGCGCTCGGCAAGGGCTCGCGGCTCTGGATCACCCGCAAGCCGGCGGAATGGTTCATCTTCATCTTCCGCGGCTCGCCGCTCTTCATCCAGTTTTTCTTTGCCTATTTCTCCTTTCTCTCGCTGAAGAACTCAGAGGGCTTGTTCTTGATCCAGATTCTCTTTTGGGTGCTACCGGACGCGTTTGTTACTGTCGGTCTTCAGGACGCGATCATGGGTTTTTTCCGTAACGTAGTTCAACCGGCCGCCCAACCGTTTACGGCGGCATGGCTCGGGGCTGGCTTTGTGCTGTTTCTTAACACCTCCGCCTATACCGGGGAAATCTTTCACGGCGCGCTGAAGTCGATCCCCAAGGGCGATCTCGAAGCCGCCGATGCCTACGGGCTTTCGGGCTGGTCACGGTTCCGGCGGATCACCTTTCCCACCATGCTGCGGCTGGCCTGGCCGGCCTATACCAACGAGGCGATCTTTCTGTTCCACGCCACGACGCTGGTCTATTTCTCGGGCTTCCCGGCCTGGCAGCAGCGCGGCGACGCGCTGTATTACGCGCAGTTCTTCGCTGACAAGACGTTCAACCCCTTCATCCCCTACCCGATCCTCGCCTTCTATTTCATCCTGCTCACGCTGGCGGTGATCGGGCTCTACGGCATTGCCAACCGCTATCTCAACCGGCACCTGCCGCAGGAAGCCCGCCGCCGGTTGCGCATCCGGCCCAACCTGATCCGCTGAGGTTCGCCCGGGCTGCGCCCGGGCGAACCGCCGGGGGGCTCCGCCCCCCGGACCCCCCGGAGTATTTCCACCAGGAAAAAGCGCGCAGAGCCCCCCTTGCCGGTCTTTCGGGGCTCGGATAGGCTGCAGGCGAAATTTGATCAAATCGGTGCACCATGCGGATCGGCATTCTTCAGCCCGGCCACGCCCCCGACGAGGTTCGGGGCGAGTTGGGCGACTATGCAGACATGTTCGAGCGATTGCTCGCGGGCCAGGATTTCACCTTCAACCGGTGGGACGTGGTCGACAACATCTTCCCCGACGGACCGGATGAGGCCGACGGCTGGCTCATCACCGGATCGCGCCACGGGGTTTACGAACCCCATCCGTGGCTGCCCCGCCTCGAAGGGCTGGTGCGCGAGATCGTGGCCTCGGGCAAGCCGCTGGTGGGCGTCTGCTTCGGCCACCAGGTGATCGCCCAGGCGCTCGGTGGCAAGGTGGAAAAGTTCGCCGGCGGCTGGGCCGTCGGGCGTCAGCAATACGATTTCGGCGATGCGACGCTGGCGCTCAACGCATGGCACCAGGACCAGGTGACCGAGCTTCCGCCGGGCGCGCAGGTGATCGCATCGAACGCCTTCTGCGCCAACGCCGCGCTGTTGATCGGGCAGAACGTGCTCACGATCCAGCCGCACCCCGAGTTCACCTCCGAGATGATCGCAGGGCTGATCGACCATCGCGCCGCCAAGGTGCCGGACGACCTCGTTGCCAAGGCGCGCGCAGAGCTCGGCAGCGAAACCGAAAACGCGGAGATTGGCCAGAGGATGGCCGATTTCCTGCGCAAAGGAGCCAAGTGATGGCCACGACCGACTGGACCAATGCCCTGCCTGAAGCGGCGCGGGCCTATCTCGAAGGCAAGCGGCTTGACGAAGTGGAATGCGTGATCTCGGACTTTCCGGGTATCGCGCGGGGCAAGGCGGTACCTGCCGCCAAGTTCGCCCGGCAATCCACGTTCCACCTGCCCGAGTCGATCTTCTTCCAGACCATCACCGGCGACTGGTCGGACGACGCCGCCGAGGAAGGATTTGTCGAGCGCGACATGATCCTCAAACCCGACATGGAAACCGCCACCGCCGCGCCGTGGACGGCGGACTGGACGCTGCAGGTGATCCATGACGCCTACGACCGAACCGGCGAACCGATCTCGCTCGCCCCGCGCAACGTGCTCAAGCGGGTGGTGGCGCTCTACCGCGCCGAGGGTTGGGAGCCGGTCATCGCGCCGGAAATGGAATTCTATCTCGTCGCGCGCAACATCGACCCGGCCAAGCAGATCGAACCGATGATGGGCCGTTCGGGCCGTCCCGCCGCCGCGCGACAGGCCTATTCGCTTACCGCGGTCGACGAGTTCGGCCCGGTGATCGACGACATCTACGATTTTGCCGAGGCCCAGGGCTTCGAGATCGACGGCATCACCCAGGAGGGCGGCGCGGGGCAACTGGAAATCAACCTGCGCCACGGCGACCCGGTCAAGCTCGCCGACGAGGTGTTCTATTTCAAGCGCCTGATCCGCGAAGCCGCACTGCGCCACGATTGCTTCGCCACCTTCATGGCCAAGCCGATCGGCGACGAACCGGGCTCGGCGATGCACATCC
Source organism: Maritimibacter sp. HL-12 (assembly GCF_900177545.1). Taxonomy (GTDB): domain Bacteria; phylum Pseudomonadota; class Alphaproteobacteria; order Rhodobacterales; family Rhodobacteraceae; genus Sinisalibacter. The sequence goes on from NZ_FXBQ01000001.1 coordinate 570,981, forward strand.
ACCATTCCATCGTCGATGCGCAAACCGGGCACAACATCTTTGCCGGCCCCCAGGGCGGCGATACCGACGCCTTCTTCCACTTCATCGGCGGTCTGCAACACCACCTGCCCTCGGTGATCGCGCTGCTGGCTCCTTACGTGAACTCCTACCGGCGCTACGTGCGCGACCACGCCGCCCCGATCAACCTCGAATGGGGCCGCGACAACCGCACCACCGGCATTCGCATCCCGCTGTCCGGCCCCGAAAGCCGCCGGGTCGAGAACCGCCTCGCCGGGATGGACGCCAACCCCTACCTCGCGATCGCGGCGAGCCTTGCCGCAGGCTATCTCGGGCTTGTCGAGGAGCGCCGGCCCGAACCGCAGTTCCGCGGCGATGCCTATGACAGCGACGAGGGCATTCCGCGCGATCTGGCCGCGGCGCTCGACCTGCTGCAAGGCGCGGATGCGATGAAGGAGCTTCTCGGCCCTGAATTCGTTCACGTCTACAGCGCGATCAAGCGGGCCGAACATGCCGAGTTTCTCGGGGTGATCAGCCCCTGGGAGCGCGAACACCTGCTGCTGAACGTCTGAGCGTTACAAAACACTGTCACACGGGTCATGATCCTGTTACGATTTTTCCGAAAAAGGATTTCGGAAAAGCCGAAAAGGGAGAGACCCATGGCGCTGACCCCGAACGTTTACGACGCAGAACCCATTCCCGAGGCCGCGCGTGTCGAAATCGACCGCCTGCTCGCTTCGGGTGACCTGTTTCGCTACACCGCGCCGGAAGACGCGCCCGTGGCACTGCTTGAGCAGGAATTCGCCGCAGCCCTTGGGGTGAAATACGCGCTGGCGGTCGCGTCCTGTTCGGCGGCGCTGTTCCTCGCGCTGAAGGCGCTCGATCTGCCGCGCGATGCGCGCGTGCTGGTGCCGGCCTTCACCTTCGCGGCCGTGCCCTCGGCGGTGGTCCACGCCGATTGCGTGCCGGTGCTGGTCGAGGTCGGCGACAACTACCGGATCGACATGGCCGATTTCGCGGCCAAGCTCACCGACGATATCGACGCCGTCATCATCAGCCACATGCGCGGCCACACCTCCGACATGGACGCGATCATGGCGCTCTGCGATGCGCGCGGCGTGCCGGTGATCGAAGATGCCGCCCACAGCCTCGGCACGCTCTGGCATGGCCGCAAGATCGGCACCATCGGCAAGATCGGCGCGTTTTCGTTCCAGTCCTACAAGATGCTCAACGCCGGCGAAGGCGGCATCCTGGTGAGCGACGACGCCGAGGTGATCGCCCGCGCGGTGATCATGTCGGGTGCCTACGAGCACAACTGGAAAAAGCACAAGGGCCCGCGCGGGCAGAACTCGGCGGAACTGGCCGAGGCCTTCGCCCGCTGGCAGAACCGGCTGCCGCTCTACAACACCCGGATGTCGAACCTGTCGGCCGCGGTGGTGCGCCCGCAGATCGGCGAGCTTGCGCGCCGGGTGCGTGACGGGCTGGCCAACCACGACCACGTCGCCGCGCGGCTGAACACCAGCGACTGGATCGAGGTGCCGCCGCCGCTCGGCCCCGAAACCCGGGCACCCGACTCGATCCAGTTCAACCTCGTCGGCATGACCGACGACGAGGTGACGCTGTTTCAGGCGATCGCGCGCGAACGCGGCGTGAGCGTGCAGGTGTTCGGCCTGTCGCAGGACAACGCCCGCGCCTTCTGGAACTGGCAGTTCCTGCCGGAAAACCCCGGCCCGCTGCCGCAGACCCGCGCCATGCTGATGCGCGCCTGCGACACCCGCTTGCCGGTGCGGCTGAAGCGCGCGGAACTGGATTTCATCGCCGAGGCGTTGCTTGCGGCGGCGGACGACGTGAAGGGGGCGGTGCGCGCCTACGGCACCTGAAGGACGTGTAACGCACGGGGCAAGGCGTATCCAAACGCCTTGCCGCCCGCCTCAGACCGCCTTCAGCGCTGGTTTTCCAGCCTTGCCTGCCCTCTTCCTGCGCGCCTGCGCCGCGTGGGCGCCGGCGTGTTGATCTATGAACTCCAGCACGAGCGGGCGGATGTGGTTGCGCCACGACTTGCCGGCGAAGATCCCGTAATGGCCCGCGCCGATCTCGATGTAACCCGCCTTCATCTCCTCGGGCACGCCGGTGCAGAGGGTCAGGGCGGCGGCGCATTGGCCGGGCGCAGAGATATCGTCTTTCGATCCTTCCACCGTCTTGATCGCCACGTCGGTGATCTTGCCGATGTCGACCCGGTGGCCCTTCACGGTGAAGGCATTCTTCGCGATCTCGCGTTTCTTGAAGATGCGCTCGACGGTGGAGAGGTAGAACTCCGCCGTCATGTCCATCACCGCAAGGTATTCATCGTAGAACTTGTTGTGCTTGTCGTGGTCGGCGGCGTCGCCCTTCATGACCTTTTGAATCTGGTTGGCGAAAGCACCCGAATGGGTTTCCGCGTTCATCGACACGAAGCCGGCAAGCTGCATCAACCCCGGGTAGACCATCCGCCCGGCGCCCTTGTATTTGAAGCCGACGCGCTGGATCGCCAGTTCTTCGAGCTGGCCCATCGTGACCCGGCGGCCGAAATCGGTCACATCGGTTGCCGCCACGTCGGGGTCGATCGGGCCGCCGATCAGGGTGAGGGTCTGCGGCTGCGCCTCGGGATCGAGCTCGGCGAGGTAAGCGGTGGCGGCCAGCGTGAGCGGCGCGGGCTGGCAGACGGCAATGACGTTGATGTCGGGCCCGAGCGCGCGCATGAACTCGACGAGGTAGAGCGTGTAATCCTCGATGTCGAACTTGCCTTCGGAAACCGGGATGTCGCGCGCGTTGTGCCAGTCGGTGATATAGACTTCCGCATCGGGCAGCAGCGAGTTCACCGTCGAGCGCAGCAACGTGGCGTAATGGCCCGACATCGGCGCGACGAGCAGCACCCGGCGCGCTTTCTCCGGTCGGCCCTGCACCTTGAAATGCACAAGATCGCCGAACGGCCGCTCGACCAGCTTCTCGATGCTGACCACGTGATCGCGCCCGTCATCGCCGACCACCGAGTAGATCCCCCAATCGGGCTTGGCCACCATCCGCGCAAAGCTGCGTTCGGTGACTTCGCCCCAGGCCGCGAGCCACTGCAAGTAGGGGTTCGGCAGCGCCGCAACCGCCGGGTAGGAGCCGAAGGCAGACGCCGTCGCACCAAGCCACTGTTGCGTGGTGCGCATCGTTTCCATCAGGTCGTAGGTCGCCATGAAGCGCATCATGCGCCCTCCCTGTTGCCTTGCCACGCTCGTGTCAGATAGCCTGTCGCAAGGGAGAACCTTGCGGCAAATGCTGCGGGTGCGAAAACAATAGGGCGGAATCAGATTTATGACAACTGAAGACAGCGCACCGCCGCAGATGAGCGAGACGCTCCGCACCAACATGGAAAAGATCGAGGCGCTCACCGCCCGGCTTGTCGCCGCGATGGCGCACAAGAAGGCAATCCGCCCCTCTCTGCAAGGGCCGGGGCCAGAGTTCGTCGGCAAGGCGATGGGTGCCTACTGGGCCGAGATGATGGCAAATCCCGCCAAGGTCTGGGAACAGCAGCTCGAATACTGGGGCAAGACTCTGGGCCACGCGATCGAGGCGCAACAGGCCCTGCTCGACGGCAAGGGCGCGCTGGTGCCTGAAGACGAAACCCCCCACGACCCGCGGTTTGCCAATCCGTTGTGGCAGACGCACCCGTGGTTCAACTACCTCAAGCAGCAATATTTCATCTCCGCCGAGGCGATGGAAAAGGCCGTCGACGAGATCGAGGGGGTGGACGAGCACGACAAGAACCGGATGCGCTATTTCACCCGCCAGATCGTCGACATGATGGCACCCACCAACTTTCTTGCCAGCAACCCCGATGCACTGGAAAAGGCGATCGAGACCGAGGGGCAATCGCTTGTCGACGGGCTGGAGAACATGATCCGCGACCTCGAGAAGCACGACGGCGAACTGATCGTCACCCTGTCCGATCCCGATGCCTTCAAGGTGGGCGAAAATCTCGGCACCAGCGAAGGCGCCGTGGTCTATCGCAACCGGATGTTCGAGCTGATCCAGTATGCGCCCCGCACCAAGCAGGTGCACGAGATCCCGCTGGTGATCTTCCCGCCCTGGATCAACAAGTTCTACATTCTCGATCTCAGGCCAGACAACAGCCTGATCCGCTGGATCACCGAGCAAGGCTTCACGCTGTTTGTGGTCTCCTGGGTCAACCCCGATGCCGCCTATGCCGATGTCGGGCTAGCCGACTACGTCGAGGAGGGCTATCTTGCCGCCATCTCCGAAGTGAAGAAGATCACCGCGCAGGACAGGATCAACGTCGTCGGGTACTGCATTGCCGGCACCACCCTTGCGCTGACACTCTCGCTGCTCAAGCAGCGCGGTGACGAAAGCATCAATTCGGCCACCTTTTTCACCGCGCTCACCGATTTTTCCGATCAGGGCGAGGTGGGGGTGTTTCTCGATGACGATTTCGTCGATGGCATCGAGGCAGAGGCCCGCGAAACCGGGCTGATGTCGTCGCTCTACATGAGCCGCACCTTTTCCTTCCTGCGGGCGAACGACCTTATCTACAAGCCGGCGATCCGCGCCTACATGATGGGAGAAGCGCCGCCCGCCTTCGATCTGCTCTACTGGAACGGCGACGGCACCAACCTGCCCGGCAAGATGGCGGTCGAATACCTGCGCGGGCTGTGCCAGCAGGACGAGTTCGCCGGGTCTGGCGCGGGCTTTCCTCTGCTCGGCCACCGGCTCAAGATCACCGACGTGACCGTGCCGCTTTGCGCGGTGGCCTGCGAGGCCGACCACATCGCGGCCTGGCGGTCGAGCTATCGCGGCATTCGCGCGATGGGGGCGGACGACAAGACCTTCATCCTCTCCGAATCCGGCCATATCGCCGGCATCGTCAATCCGCCGTCGAAAAAGAAATACGGCCATTACACCAACGAGGACTGGCCCGAAGATCCGGAAACCTGGCGCGCGGATGCGACCTTCCATGCCGGCACCTGGTGGTTTCGCTGGGGAGACTGGCTCGCGGCGCGTTCGGGCGAGAAAATTCCCGCGCGAAATCCCGGCGATTCGGAGCACCCGGTGCTCGCCCCGGCCCCCGGCACCTACGTGGTCGCCCAGCCAAATACCTGATTTTCCCGGCATTTGACGCAAGGTAAACCCGGTCAATGCTGCAGTGCAGAAAAACCTTGATTTTCTGCACTGCAGCATCCATATTCTTTGCAGTTGCAGAATGAACCGGGCGCGGCCCGGCAAACGACCGGAGATTACCATGACCAAGACCAACGATTACACCAAGATGTTTCAAGACATGATGGGCGCATTCCCGATGGACATGTCGGCGATGGAAGGTGCCTTCAAGTCGCAGGCCGCGATGGGCGAGAAGTTCTCGAAGATGGCGATCGACGCCGCCAACCAGTCGGTCGAGATCTCCACGAAGTGGACGAAAGACACCCTCGGCAAGATCGGCGAAGTGACCACCGTCAAGGACGAGGCCACCGATTACACCAAGGCAATGACCGATTTCGCCTCGGCCCAGGCCGAGATGGCCGCCGAAAACATGGCCGCCTTCGCCGAAGTGGCCAAGAAGGTCCAGATGGAGACCGTCGAGATGATGCTCGCCTCCGGCAAGGACATGGGCGCGGAAGCCTCCGCGGCGATGAAAAAGGCCACCGACGAGGTGACCAAGGCGGCCAAGAAAGCCTCCGCGAAGTAATCCTTCTCCCGAAGCTGGTCGCCTCCCGGCCAGCCGACTTCGAGGGCGAGCCGCCGGCTCGCCCTTTTTCGTCGCCGCCCCCCGGAAGCTGCAAGCAATGGGATGCTTGCTTTTCGTTTCAACGGTAACGTAGGGTTGTTTCTGCAACGGCAAACTGCCGGAACCAGCGAGGGAGGATGCCCGATTGGCAAAGGACAGCGACACGCTTCTGATCAAGCGCTATGCCAGCCGCAGGCTCTACAACACCGAAACTTCGGACTATGTCACGCTCGACGATATCGCGGGGTTCATTCGCGACGGCCGCGAAGTGCAGATCATCGACCTCAAGTCGGGTGACGATCTTACCCGGCAATACCTGCTCCAGATCATCGCCGAACATGAGAGCCGGGGCGAAAGCGTGCTGCCTGTCGATGTGCTGAACGACCTCGTGCGATCCTACACCACGCAGGCGCAAAGCGTGGTGCCCCAGTTCCTCGCCGCGTCCTTCGAGATGCTGCGCGAAGGCCAGTCGAAGGTTCTGGAAAACTTCGGCCAGATGCCCAACCCGATGGCGACCATGCCCGGTTTCGAGGCCATGCAGGCGCAGCAACAGGCCTTCCTCAAGGCGATGATGAAGGGATGGGGCACCGCGGACGACGCGGGTGAAGGCAACGCGAACGAGTCCGCCAAGTCCTCGGCGAAAGACGAGAAATCCGACAAGGACGCCGAGATCGACGCGATCAAGAAGCAGCTCGCCGAGCTTCAGTCGAAGCTTTCGGGGCTGTAACCACCGGGGCGGCATCGCCTCGGGGTGCGAAGGGCCGATAGCATGGTTGAAGCCACGGGGCGGATCACGCTTTGGGGAATCGAGGTGTTTCTCGCCATCGCCGAGGAACGGTCGATCTCGGTCGCCGCGCGCCGCCTCGGTGCGAGCGCTTCGGCCGTCAGCCAGCAGCTCAGCAACCTCGAAGCGGGCCTCGGCGCGGGTCTGGTCGACCGGTCTGCCCGCCCGCTCAGCCTCACCCCGGCGGGCGATTTGTTCCGCCGACGGGCGCAGGCCATCGTCGGCGAGGCCGAGCAGGCGCGCGCCGAACTGGCCCGCGCCGATCTCGCCCGCCTGACCCGGTTCCGCCTCGGCATGATCGAGGATTTCGACGCCGACGTGACCCCGCGGTTGCTCGCGCAAATGGCCACCAGCCTCACCGAAACCCGCTTTCTGCTGGAGACCGGCGCCTCCCACCGGCTGACCGATCAGCTCGACGCCCGCGCCCTCGACGTGATCGTGGCCGCCGAGATCGGCGCCGCCGCCGACTGGATGGAGGTGCACCCGCTGCTCGAAGAGCCCTTCGTCGCCGCCGTGCCGCGGGGCACCGGCACCGGGCTCGACAGCCTCGCGAACCTGCCCCTGATCCTCTACACCCCGCGCCACTACATGGGCCGCCAGATCGCCGAACACCTCGCCCGGCAGAACCTCACCCTGGCGCATCGCTTCGAGATCGACAGTTACCACGCGATCATGGCGATGGTGGCATCAGGCGCGGGCTGGACGATCCTCACCCCCCTCGGCGTGCTGCGCGCCCTGCGCTTCGTCGATGCCGTCGACATCGCGCCACTGCCCTTCGCCCCGCTCTCGCGGCGGATCACGCTCTCGGCACGAAAAGGCGTTCTGGCCGATATGCCGGGCGATCTCGCCGCCCGGTTGAAGCCGCTGCTGGCGGAGCTGATCGTCACCCCCGCCGTCGCGCGGTACCCGTTTCTCGAAGCCAGCCTGCGCCTGCTCTGATCGTCAGCGCAGCATCATCGGCAGATCCATCCAGGCGCGCAGCGCCAGGTTGACCTTCTCGGGGCTCTCAAGCGTCGGCAGATGCCCGGCCTCGTCGATGATCGCCAACTCGGCATAGGGGATCAGTTCGGCCATGAAGCTGTGGCGCTTGACCGGCGTGATCTTGTCATGCGCGCCGCAGAGCACCAGCGCGGGGGCGCGTGTCGTCCGCAACGCCTTCTGAGCGTCCGGCCTGCGTTGCAGGGCGCGCGATTGGCGGATGAAGGCGGCCACGCCGATGTCGGCCGCCATTTCGTCAAGCACCGCCAGCACCTTTGCCCGTCCCGGCCCCGGAGCGAGATTGTCAACCGGCAGCGCGCCGCGCAGCGCCTCGCCCAGGTTGCCCGATTGCGCCTTGACGATCTGCGGCTCACGCCACGTCGCCTGTTCGGGCGTTTCCGCCAGCGGCGTGGTCGACATCAGCGCGATCCGGGTCACCCGCTCCGGCACCCGGCGCAGGATTTCCATCGCCACGATCCCGCCCATCGAATGACCGGCCAGGGCAAAGCGCGGCGGTGCGTGATGCACGGCCTCCGCCGCCATCTCGCGAATGCTCTCGCCCCTCGTGACCTGAGCCACCTGAAGCGTGAAATCGCGGCTGAGATCGTCGATCTGCGGACCGAACACACGCGCGTCACACATCATGCCGGGCACCAGAAGGATCGGCTCGGTCACCCGAGCACCTCTTCGACGGTGCGCGTCATCAACGCGAGGCAGTCCGGCGAGGAAAACCGGTGGTCGGCGCCCTTCACGAAGATCAGCCGCACATCGTCGCCCTCGATATGGTCCAGGAGCCGCAGGGCCACGTCGCGCTCCACGTCTTCGTCTGCCGTACCCTGCAAAAGCCGCACCGGGAAGGGCATGTGCAGCGGCGCGCGCAACACGAGGTGGCGGCGCCCGTCCTCGATCAGCCGCCGCGTAATCGGGTAGGGATCGCCATAGTCGGAAGGCAGAAGCACCTGCCCCTCAGCCATCAACCGGGCCCTGTCCGCATCGGAGAAATCGCGCCACATGCTGTCTTCGGTGAAGTCCGGTGCCGCTGCGATTCCAACAAACCCGGCCACTTTTTCCGGCATCTCCCGGATCAGGATTGCAGAAATCCAACCTCCCATGGAGGAGCCGACAAACACCTGCGGCCCCTCGGTCACCGCGCCGATCACGCTTTGCGCATCTGCCGCCCAGTCGCCGATGCAGCCTTCGGTGAAGCGCCCGGAGCTTTGTCCGTGCCCGGAATAATCGAACCGCAGGAAGGCCTGGCCATTTACCTTCGCCCATTCCTCCAGCGCCAGCGCCTTGGTGCCGTCCATGTCGGACATGAAGCCGCCGAGAAACACCACGCCGGGGGTCTGGCCCTCGGTCTTGTGGAAGGCGATGCGCCGCCCTTCGGCGGTTACGTGGGTGCTAGGGGTGGTCATGCCGGCTCTCTGTGCTGTGGTCATGCTGCCCGATGGCACCGGGAAATGAAAGCGTCATTCAGCCTCCTTCAAGCCCAGCGCAACGAGTGCGCCGATAACCGCCAACGCCGCGAAACCGAGAAGTGCGGCGACGGGGCCGAGCATCGAGAGCGCGCCGCCGAACAGGCCCGAAACCAGCAGCAGCACACCGATCGCGGTGTTGGACGCCGCCGCATATCCGCCGCGGGCGTCGTCCGGGGCGATATCGACAAGGTAGGTCGAGCGACCGTTGCGCACCCCGTGATGCGCAACCATCAGCACGAAGAGCGCGCCGGGAAGCGCCCATGCGGCGGCATAGGTGCCAAGAGCGACGGCAAGGCCCATCGCCCCGGCCCCGATCAGCCCCGCCGCGATCAGCACCTTGCGCGACGACCGGTCGGCGAAGCGGCCCCAGATCCACGACGACAAGAACGAGGCCAGCGCCGAGGCGATCACCAGCGCGCCAAGCTGCCCGAGCGCGCCCTCTGCATCGCCGCCGAGGAGCACGATGTAGGGCGGCGACAGCGCCGTGGCGGTCAGAAAACCGCGCGCCACGACAAAGCGGGTGAAGTTTCGATCCTCGCGGAAATAGCGGAACAGGACGAGGTCGCCGGCGCGGTCGCCGGTCTCCGAGGGCATTTCGCGCAGAGTTGCGAACACGACGGCGGCGGCAACAAACAACAACGCCGCCAGCGCCACCGCACCGGCCAACGCGGCGGTGCCTTCGAGAACGTCGAGAATGAGCAGCGCCGCGAAAATCACCACCCCGGCGGAGGACAGCGACCCGGCGGCCCCGGTCACCGCCCCCCGGCGCGACCGGCCCACCGTCTTGCCGAGCACGTCCTTGTAAGACACGCTCGCCGCCGCCCGCGCAATGGCCAGCACCCCGAGGGCGACGACAAAGGCCCAGCCCGCCGCCGCGCCGGTGAGGGTGAGGGCGGTCAGGGCGATGAACGCCGCCGCCGCCCCTTCGGCCAGGGTGCCCGCCGCCCACATCCAGCGGCGCTGGCGCATCCGCGCGAGCACGGCGGCGAGAAACACCTGTGGCAGCAGCGCCCCCGCCTCACGAATCGGCACCAACGCCGAGATGAATGCCGCGGGCACCCCGAGAGCATTGAGAAGCCAAGCCAGCACCAGCTTGGGGTCGATCAACCCGTCGGCCAGCTTGGTCATCGACAGCGCCGCGACGTGGCGAAGCCCGTTGCCCGCTTCGTGGTCAAGCTCGGGCCTGCCCGCGATCCTGGTGAACAATTGCTCGATCATGGCACCACAGTAGCGGCCAGTCGGTGACGGGTCAGCGCCAAAACGCCACAAATGCCCGCAGCCGCGTTGACTTCGCTGGAATCCGGGGGCAAATGGGGGCCACACATAACCCGCAGCCGGGCGTTCCGTGGGCGCCAAACCGACGAGGAGAGAGCCGTATGGCCCAGATTTCCCTGACATTCCCCGATGGCAATGCAAAGCAGTTCGAGGCCGGCGTGACGCCCGCCGAGGTCGCCGCCGGGATTTCCAATTCGCTGGCCAAGAAGGCGATCTCGGCCACCGTGAACGGCAAGCACCACGATCTGCAATGGCCGATCGAAGAGGATGCCGCGATCGCCATCCACACCATGAAGGACGAGGCGCAGGCGCTGGAGCTGGTCCGCCACGACGCTGCCCACATCATGGCGCGGGCGGTGCAGGAAATCTGGCCGGATGTGAAGGTGACCATCGGCCCGGTGATCGAGAACGGCTGGTATTACGATTTCGACCGCGAGGAGCCGTTCACGCCCGAAGATCTCGGCCAGATCGAGGCCCGGATGAAAGAGATCATCAACCGCCGCGACCCGGTGACCACCGAGGTCTGGGACCGCGAGCGCGCGATCAGGTATTACGAGGCCAACAACGAGCCCTACAAGGTCGAACTGGTCAACGCGATCCCGGATGACGGCCAGCCGATCCGGATGTATTGGCATGGCCATTGGCAGGATCTCTGCCGTGGCCCGCACCTGCAACACACCGGGCAAGTGCCGGCGGATGCCTTCAAGCTGATGAAGGTGGCCGGGGCCTATTGGCGCGGCGACAGCAACCGCCCGATGCTGCAGCGGATCTACGGCGTGGGCTTTCTCAACCGCGACGGGCTGAAGCGGTATCTGACCATGCTCGAGGAGGCCGAAAAGCGCGACCACCGGCGCCTCGGGCGCGAGATGGCCCTGTTCCACCTGCAGGAGGAAGCGCCCGGCCAGGTATTCTGGCACCCCAACGGCTGGACCATCTACACCACGCTGCAAGACTACATGCGCCGCCAACAAGCGCGGTGGGGCTATGTCGAGGTCAACACGCCGCAGGTTGTCGACCGCAAGCTGTGGGAGGCGTCGGGCCACTGGGACAAGTACCAAGAGAACATGTTCATCGTCGAGGTTGACGAGGAGCACGCGCGCGAAAAGACGATCAACGCACTGAAGCCGATGAACTGCCCTTGTCACGTGCAGATCTTCAATGTCGGGCTGAAGTCATACCGCGACCTGCCGCTGCGCATGGCCGAATTCGGCTCCTGCAACCGCTACGAGCCCTCGGGCGCGCTGCACGGGCTGATGCGGGTGCGCGGCTTCACGCAGGACGACGCGCACATCTTCTGCACCGAAGACCAGATCGAGGCTGAGTGCAAAAGCTTCATCGACATGTTGAGCGAGGTCTACGCCCATCTCGGGTTCGACGACTTCAAGATCAAGTTCTCGACCAGGCCCGAAAAGCGGATCGGCTCCGACGAGAGCTGGGACTACGTCGAAGGCGCGCTGGAAACCGCGATCCGGGCAACCGGTGCCGATTTCGAGATCGACCCCGGCGAGGGCGCGTTCTATGGCCCCAAGCTCGATTTCAAGCTCACCGACGCGATCGGCCGCGAATGGCAGCTCGGGACCTTTCAGGTCGACCCGAATCTGCCCGAGCGGCTTGGCGCGAGCTACATCGGCGAGGACGGTGCCAAGCACCGGCCCACGATGCTGCACCGGGCCGTGCTTGGCTCGTTCGAGCGCTTCCTCGGAATCATGATCGAGCACCACGAGGGCAAGTTGCCGTTCTGGCTCGCCCCGCGCCAGGTGGTGGTGGCCTCGATCGTATCGGACGCCGACGACTTCGTGCACGAGGTGGTCGACAAGCTGAAGGCGGCAGGCGTGCGCGCCGAGGCCGACACCCGCAACGAGAAGATCAACTACAAGGTCCGCGAACACTCGGTAGGCAAGGTGCCGGTGATCCTCGCGATCGGCATGAAGGAAGTCGAGGAGCGCAATGTCTCGTTGCGCCGTCTGGGCGAGAAACAAACCCGGGTTGTTGCACTCGACGAGGTGGTGACCGATCTGGCAGCAGAGGCCACACCCCCCGACCTGCGCTGAAGCCTCAGCCCAAAACGTTGAAATAAAACATCAAGGCGGGCTTCGGGTCGCCTTTTTTTCAGGTCAAATCAAACTTTCGTTTGTTTCAAGCGGTCACGCCACGGTGCCGCACGTCCCTGTGTATGGCGCGTGACGAACCGCAGCCGGTAGCTTTTTCCTATCGCCGATACGGGCGATCTACTGGAATGGTTCAATTGAGGAGGACCCCATGAACAAGCCGATGAAGTCTCTGTCCATTGCCGCCGCCGTCGCCACCGCGCTTGCCGCTCACACCTTGCCGGCACAGGCACAGGAGAACGAGAAGTGCTTCGGTATCTCGAAGGCGGGCGAGAACGATTGCGCCGCCGGACCCGGCACCACCTGCGCCGGCACCTCGACGGTCGACTACCAGGGCAACGCCTGGACCCTCGTGCCCGCCGGCACCTGCGAAGACACCGTGATCGAGGCGTCCGCAACCGATGACGGCGTCGAGCGCATGGGGTCGCTGGAGGAGCTTGATCGCGATATTCCCGACGCCTGATTGCCAATCCCCGGGCCGTTCTGGCCCGGGGATAGACCCCGGAGGCCGCCATGTTCGACACCCGCCCCCCGAAGCTCCCGGCCATTCCCGGCGTCGGCTACAAGCCACAGCACTACAGCGACATCCTCGCGGGTCCCGGCGCTGTCGGCTGGCTGGAAGTGCACGCCGAGAACTACATGGGCGACGGCGGCCGCCCGCTGGCGCAACTGCGCGCGCTGGCCGCGCTTTTCCCGATCTCCGTTCACGGCGTCGGGCTGTCGATCGGCGGCGAAGACCCGCTTGATCGCACCCATCTCGACAGGCTCAAGCGCCTCGTCGACTGGTTGAACCCCGCCAGCTTTTCCGAGCATCTCGCCTGGTCGAGCCATGGCGGCACCTTCTTCAACGATCTCCTGCCGCTGCCTTATACCGATGCCACCCTCGCCCGTGTCGCCGATCACATCTGCGAGGTGCAGGATACGCTCGGGCGGCGGATGCTGCTGGAGAATCCGGCGACCTACCTGGCCTTCGACGAAACCACGATGGCCGAAACCGATTTTCTCACCGAACTGGTGCGGCGCACCGGCTGCGGGCTGCTGCTCGATGTCAACAACGTCTTTGTTGCCTGCACCAACCGGGGCGAGAACCCCGAAGCCTATATTGATGCCTTCCCGGTCGAGGCGGTGGGGGAAATTCACCTCGGCGGCCACGATGCGCAGGAAGACGATCGCGGCGCGCCGCTGCTGATCGACAACCACGGCGCCGAGGTGGTCGATCCGGTCTGGGCGCTCTATGCCCACACCCTCGGCCGCACCGGGCCGATGCCCACGCTCATCGAATGGGACAACGACGTGCCTGGCTGGCCGGTGCTCGAAGCCGAAGCGGCGCGGGCGCACGCCATGCTGGCCGAGACGCAGGCATGAGTGCCTTCGCGCCCGCCCTGCTCGACCCGACCGCGGCCATCCCGCCGGGACTGAGCGATGCCCGTGGCGGCCCCGCCGACCGGCGTTTCGCGGTGTATCGCAACAACGTGGTGGTGAGCCTCACCGAAGCCATGGCCACCGGCTTTCCGGTGATCCTCAAACTCGTGGGCGATGAGTTCTTCCGCGCCATGGCCGGGGTTTTCGTGCGGTCGCATCCGCCGGAGTCGCCGGTGCTGGCACGATACGGCGCCGCCTTTCCCGAATTTCTGGAAACCTTCGCGCCGGTCGCCCACCTGCCCTATCTTGCCGACGTGGGCCGGCTGGAATTTGCGCTGCGCGAAGCCTACCACGCGGCCGATGCCGCGCCCGTGGCACCGGATGCCCTTGCCGACCCCCGGGTGATGGACGCGCACCTGCGCTTTGCCCCGGCCACCCGACTTGTGGCCTCACCCTACCCGATCCACGCGATCTGGCGCGCCAACTCCGAGGCCGGGGCACCGCCGGCAAAAGGCGGGGCCGAGACCGTGCTCGTCAGCCGCCCGGACTGGGACCCCTGGCCGCGCGCCATCGCGCCGGCGTCGGCCCGCTTCATCCAGGCTCTGCTGGCCGGCCGTCCGTTCGGCGCTGCGCTGGAGTCTGCCGGCGACGAGATCGACCTCGCGGCCACGCTCACGCTCCTTCTTGACACCAAGTCCATCATCGCCATCGAGGTACCCGGATGATCAAAGCCCTGCTCACCCGTCTGGATGCCACCGGCGACTGGCTGCTGCCCCTGCTGGCGCGGTTCACCTTCGCCGCGACGCTCGCAGGGTATTTCTGGACCTCGGCGCTGACCAAGCTGGGCGACGGTCTGTTCGGCTTCCTCTCGCCCTCCCTCGGGGCCTATGCGCAGATCTTTCCCCGCGCGATGGAAGCCGCGGGCTACGATGCTTCGCAACTCGGGTTGTTCCACTGGGCCGTGGTCACCGCCGGAACGCTGGCGGAATTCATCCTGCCCGCGCTCATTATCCTCGGCCTCGCCACAAGGCTGGCGGGCTTGGGGATGATCGGTTTCGTCGTGGTGCAATCGCTGACCGACATCATCGGCCACGGCACCGACGCCAGCGCCATCGGCGCATGGTTCGACCGGGTGCCCGACAGCCATATCCTCGACCAGCGGCTGTTCTGGATCGTGCTCTTCGTCACCCTGATCGTGAAAGGGGCAGGCCCGCTCTCGCTCGACCGGCTGATCGCGCGGCGCCTAGAAATGTGATTTCGGCTCGTCCGGCTTGCCCGCGGCAAGGGCGAGAATGCCACCCAGCCCAGCCATCACGATGGGAAACATCGTCGCGGTGTTGAAGCTGAAGGCTTGCTGCATCAGCACCGCCGAGACAAGCAGCAGGATGCCACCCCAGAGCGCGCGCACCTTCGCCATCGCGCCCCCTGCAATCGCCAGCACCGGCGCGGCGATCGAGGTGAAGCGCACGAGAGCCGGGTTGTCGAAATTGCCGAAGATCGTCTCGACGTCGGGTTCACGTTCTACAAGCGATGTCCAGCCATAGCCGAACAACCCCACGATCATGCCGATCGCCCCGCCGATGATGCCAAGAACCAGTGCCGCGTTGCGCATGTCTTCCCTCCGCCTTGTCCTTCCCAGATAGGCACGTCACGCCGCGCTGCCAAGCCACCGCTCCTGAACGGTTTTATCCCATCCGAGCGTCAAATCGCCTTCTGCCTCGATCACCGGGCGCTTCATCAGGGCAGGATGGGCGGAAATCAGCCGCTCAGGGGCCTGTTCGCGCGCCGCCTGCGAAAGCCCACGCCAGGTTGTTGACCGCCGGTTCACCAGTGCCTCACCAAACGCGTTGAAAAACCGGTCAATTTCAGCATCTTCCAGCGGCGACTTGCGGATATCGACCAACTCGGGCGAAAACCCCGCCGCCGCCAGTGCCCTGAGCGCCTTTTTCACCGTGTCGCAGTTTGCGATCCCGTAGACCTTCACATCCGCCTCCGTTTCATGAAAACTTTGCTTGCCTTTTTTTACCGGTTTGCCACCCTATTCCAGTGACAACAGAACTTCCAGACGACCGCTCCCTTCCGGGGCAGCCGAAGGCTGAAGACTGGCTGCACCACCCCGTCGCAATTCCGCGGGCGGGCAACATGAAGGAGAGATCGGATGGCCACTGGCACCGTAAAATGGTTCAACTCCACCAAGGGTTTTGGCTTCATCGCGCCCGATGACGGCGGCAAGGACGTTTTCGTCCACATCTCGGCCGTCGAGCGCGCGGGCCTCACCGGCCTGAAGGACGACCAGAAGATCGAGTATGAACTGATCGCAGGTCGCGACGGCCGCGAGTCGGCAGGCGAACTCAAGCTGCTCTGAACCACCTGCCTTGCAGGATCGCCCCGCGCCCCCCGGCGCGGGGTTTTTCATGTCAGCCGAACGCGCGCGCCACCATCACCCCCGCCCAGGCCGAGACCCCGGTAAGCGCCGCCCCCCAAGCCACGTCGATGGCCACCATTTGCGGTGCCCATCGGGCCAGCGTGGCATAATTGGTGAACTCGTAGGTGCCATAGGCCAGGGCCCCGAGGATCGCCCCGCCAATCAGCGCATGAACCGGCGCACCCTCCTTCAACGCCGGAAGCGAGACGAACCACAACACCCCGGCGACGTAGAACAGGTAGAAGACCACCGCCGGTCCGATGCGGATATCGTCGAGCATCCAGTCGCCGAGGCGCGTCTCGAACAACGGGCGAAGAACGGTTTTCAGCATCACGGCGTCGATGCCGAGAAAGACAATTGCAGTTACGAAATAAAGCACGAGGGTTTGCATCACAGGGTCCGATCCTTGGGTCTGACTAGGTTACGCCCCGACACCTGATCCGGATGAATCACGCCTCCACGTCGATTTTCCTTGCAAAATGGGCCACGAAGCCCCATTTGGGGACTGTACCACAGATCTATCTTCCCGCCTTCTATCACTAGACAGTCGGACTGAGACACGACTGCGCTACCGAGCCGCTGCATGTTGCGGGCGGCACATGATAGGAGAAAACGGAATGGCCACTGGCACCGTGAAATGGTTCAACGCCACCAAAGGCTTCGGCTTCATCGCGCCCGATAACGGCGGCAAGGACGTGTTCGTTCACATCTCGGCCGTCGAGCGCGCCGGCCTCACCGGCCTGGCGGACGACCAGAAAGTTGAATTCGAACTCGAGTCCGGCCGTGACGGCCGCGAATCGGCTGGTTCGATCAAACTCGCCTGAGCCTGAGCTTTCAGGAAAAGATCACCCCCGTCGGGCGAAAGCTCGGCGGGGGTTTTGCGTTCTGCGCAGGTATCGCGCCGGTCGCGGCCGGACCTGCCGGAGCAATGCTTGCGACCGCGCACGGCAGCGCCGCCGGGTTGCGTCCCGGTGAAACCGGGCACTGCCCGCAGACAGCCCGTTAGCTCAGCCGTTCGGCCTTCTTGCGCACGAGCACGCTGCGCAGATCGTGCATCGCGAGCAGGAGCGCGTCGGTCACCGCCTCGAGGTCTTCCTCCGAGGCACGCGATTGCGCCCAGTGGGCGGTCAGGTTGAGGTGGTCGACGGCGCGCAGGATGTCGTCGATATCGCGCGCGGCAAGCGTTGCCTTGCGATCCTCGATCCATGCGTCGATCGCGGCCCGGTCTTCGGCGCTCAACTCGCGGTCGCCATGGGCCTTTACTTCACCATTCTTGATGTTGATGACCGCGATCTGGTCCATCTCGATCCGGCGATGGCGGTTTTCGGTATCGACGCGAAAAACGAAGGCGCCGTTTTCACGGACCCGGAAGTAATAGTCGGGCAACTCGGTTGTCATGGTTCTGCTCGTTTCTCGCCGCCTGAAGGGAGGCCCCCGGCGCGGACCGCGGACAGTTAACGCCAGCGGGCCTTTCGGTTCAAGGGCTTCCGCCCGATTACTTCAACCCCGCGCAAAACCGTTGAATCCGGGTGCAGGCTTCCGTGAGCTGCGCGTCGGAGGTGGCATAGCTGACCCGGAACGCCGGGCTGAGGCCGAAGGCCGCGCCGAACACCACCGCGACGCCGGTTTCCTCCAGCAGCGCGCGGGAGAAATCCTCGTCGGTCTCGATCTTCGCGCCGCCCGCGCTGGTCTTGCCGATACAACCGGCAATCGACGGGTAGACATAGAAGGCCCCCTCCGGCGTGGGACAATCGACCCCTTCCGCCGCGTTGAGCATTCGCACCACGAGGTCACGCCGGCGCTGGAAGGTCGCCCGGTTTTCGGCAAGAAAGTCCTGCGGCCCGTTCAGCGCCTCGACGGCGGCCCATTGGCTGATCGTGCAGGGGTTCGAGGTGCTCTGGCTCTGGATCTTGCCCATCGCCTTGATCAGCGCCTCCGGCCCGCCCGCATAGCCGATCCGCCAGCCTGTCATCGCATAGGCTTTTGACACGCCGTTGCAGGTGAGCGTGCGGTCGTAAAGACCGGGTTCGACCTGGGCGGGCGTGGTGAAGGTGAAATCGTCGAACACGAGGTGCTCATACATGTCGTCCGACATCACCCAGACCTGCGGGTGGCGCATCAGCACATCGGTGAGCCCCTTGAGCTCGTCGCGGGTATAGCCCGCGCCGGTTGGATTGGAGGGCGAGTTGAAGATGAGCCACTTGGTGCGCGGGGTGATCGCGGCCTCAAGCTGGTCGGGTGTCATCTTGAAGCCGGTCTCGATCCCGCATTCCACCGCCACCGGCTCGCCGCCCGCCAGCAGCACCATGTCGGGATAGCTCACCCAGTAGGGCGCGGGAATGATCACCTCGTCGCCCGGGTTCAGCGTAGCCATCAGCGCGTTGTAGAGGATCTGTTTGCCGCCGGTGCCAACGCTGATCTGGCCGGTGCTGTAGCTCAGCCCGTTCTCGCGGGCGAACTTGGTCACGATCGCCTGCTTGAGTTCCGGCATCCCGTCGGGCGCGGTGTATTTCGTCTTGCCCGCCTCGATCGCGGCCACTGCGGCGGCCTTGATGTTGTCGGGCGTATCGAAATCGGGCTCGCCCGCGCCAAGGCCGATCACGTCACGCCCCGCCGCCTTCAACTCTTGCGCAAGGGTGGTCACGGCGATGGTCGGCGACGGTTTGACGCGGTCGAGCGTCGCGGAAAGGAAAGGCATGGTCGGTCCCGGATTTGTGCTTTTCTCCTGCATCTCTTAGATTGGGGCCTTAGCGCGATCAAGCGCGTAGGGAGATCTTGCATGACCGACATCGTGACCGACGACTGGTTTTCCGACGAGCACGCCACCTTTGGCGATCGCCTCGCCGCGGCCCGCGAAGCAGCCAGTCTCAGCCAGAAGGACCTCGCCAAGCGTCTCGGGGTAAAGTCAAAGACCGTGGCCGCCTGGGAGAACGACCTCTCCGAGCCGCGCGCAAACCGCCTCCAGATGCTCGCCGGTCTGCTCAACGTCTCGTTGATGTGGCTGCTCAACGGCAACGGCGAAGGCGTGGACCCGCCCGGCGTCGAGCCCGCGCTTACCCATGATGCCCGCCGGGTTCTGCTCGAAATGCGCGAGCTGCGCGGCGATATCGACGAGGCCGCCAACCGCCTCGCCCGGCTGGAAAAGAACCTCAAAAAACTGATGGAAGCGTCGCTGGTATGACCGAAACACCGGCAAACCGCCTCAAGCGGCTGGCGATGCGCTCGGCAAGGCGCGGCACCAAGGAGATGGACATCATCCTCGGGCGGTTCTGCGATGCGCGTCTCGGCGCGATGTCCGCCGACGCGCTCGACCGCTACGAGGCGTTGCTGGAGGAAAACGACCAGGACCTCTACCAATGGGTCACCGGGCAGGTTTTGCCGCCCGCGCGCTTCGCCGCGCTGATCGACGAGATCGCGGGGCACGCCGGCACCGCCGCGCGCGGTTAACCATATAGTCCGAAGGCCGCGCGAAATTTCCTTTTTTCCGCGTCGCTTAACCGAATGTTCGATGTTTCCGCCGATGGTCCGAGATCAATCGGAATTGGTGGAGAGTTGAATGAGCATGCATTCATCCATCGGGCAGGCCCTGAAGCCGGGCTACCTTGGCGACTATCTCGAGTCGCTGGCCCTTGTCGAGCGGCTGCACCGGCTGGTGCTCGACGTGATCAAGGATGAGTTCGAGCGCCTCGGCGTGCTCGAGATCAACCCTGTGCAGGCGCTCCTGCTGTTCAACATCGGGGAAAACGAGGTGACGGCGGGCGAACTCAAGTCGCGCGGCTATTACCAGGGTTCGAACGTGTCCTACAACCTCAAGAAGCTGGTCGAGATGGGCTACATGCACCACCAGCGCTCCGAGATCGACCGTCGCTCGGTCCGGGTCCGGCTCACCGCCAAGGGCCGCGAGGTGCGCGAAACCGTGGCCACGCTCTTCGTCCGCCACGCCGAGGGGCTGGAGGCGCGCGCGATCCTCGCCCCCGGCCAGCTCGACGAGGTGAACGCCGCGCTCAAGCGGATCGAACGCTTCTGGACCGACCAGATCCGCTACATCTACTAGGCTCTCCCCGGCCCGGCCCCGCGCTCACGCCATGCTCCGTCATGTCGCGGGTGCGTATGCGCATCGCGCAAGATATAGTGGGGCGGATCAACGAGGGAGAGATTCGCCATGGCCCTGAGCCCGGAACAACAGGCCGAGATCGACGCATTGCGCTCGGCACCCAGCGAGACCCTGCGCGCCACCGCCCCCGGCATGGAGCGCCACCTCTACAACGCCCACGACGTGCTCGATCACGGCTTCGTCCGGGTGATCGACTACATGGGCGACGATGCCGCGATCTGCCAGGCCGCCCGCGTCTCTTACGGCAAGGGCACCAAGAGCGTGCAGAACGACGAGGGGCTGATCCGCTACCTCATGCGCCACTGGCATTCCACCCCCTTCGAGATGTGCGAAATCAAGCTGCACGTCAAACTGCCGGTGTTTGTCGCCCGGCAATGGATCCGCCACCGCACCGCCAACGTCAACGAATACTCCGCCCGCTACTCGATCCTTGATCGCGAATTCTACATCCCCGCCCGCGAGCACCTCGCCGCGCAATCGACGGTCAACAACCAGGGCCGCGGCGAATTGCTTGCCGACGAGGAAGCCGCCCGCGTGCTCGAAATCCTCAAGGCCGACAGCGCCCGCGCCTACGACAATTACCAGGCGATGATCGGCCAGGACGGCCAGCAGGGCCTCGCCCGCGAACTGGCCCGGATGAACCTGCCCGCCAATATCTACACGCAGTGGTATTGGAAGGTGGACCTGCACAACCTCTTCCACTTCCTCCGCCTGCGCGCCGACCCCCACGCCCAATACGAGATTCGCGTCTACGCCGAAGCCATCGCGGCGGTTGTCGCCGACTGGGTGCCCTTCGCCTACGGGGCGTTCGAGGACTACCGCATGGGTGGCGCGACGCTTTCGGCCACTGCGCTGGACTGCGTGCGGCGGATGGTGAAGGGTGAGACGGTCACGCAGGAGACCTCCGGCATGTCCAAGGGGGAATGGCGGGAGTTCGAGGGGGTTTTGAGGGGATGAAGTGCGTACGATGGATATAGGTCTATGAATGCTTAGTGGCCTTGACGTATCGGAGATAGTCCTAGGTTTAATCACTGCGGGAGGGGGCGGCGCCGTGGTTGCGTTTGCCTTGTTCCGGTTTTTGGGCCAAACGTGGTTAGAGAATATATTCTCACGAAAAATTGAGGTGTTTCGCCATGACAATGCAAAGGAGCTCGCCGGGCTTCAAGCCAGAATAGATGGCTCTTTGAGTGCTACCGTCAGAAGTCAAGAAAAAGAGTTCGCAGCATTGTCCGAGTGTTGGCGTCTTTTGAATATTGCCCAAGGTGAACTCCAAGATTATGTATCGGCCATACAGCAGTATCAAGATATTGGGAAGATGCCAGAGGATATGCGCCGTGAATTTTTGGACAGCCTCGATCTATTGAAATCGCAGAAACGTATTATTCTTGAGTCGGCTAAGCCTTCTGAGGAGTATTTCGCAATTCAAGATCGCGCAAAATCCAATAAAGCTTGGAGTGCTGTGCAAGAATTTGGGAACGCTGTTTTCCTCAATGATATATTCGTGGAGGAAGAACTCTCGGAGGAATTCAAACGTATTCTTCAACTTATGCGGAATACTTTGGTTGAGAAGGATGTCGGTCGAGAAAGCGGCGACCACAAAATTTCAATCAAAGCTTCAAGAGCCGCAGCGAACGAAATCAAGCCTGCAATTGAAGCGATCGCGCCTAAACTCCGAAAAAAGTTCTTCGAAAGGGTTTGACGAGCACAAACGCCGCGTGAGTAGGGTGGGTGCCAACCCACAGCCCCACATCCGACCCGAGAAATGACCTATCCCACGAGTCCCCCCACCGGATCGCCTGCGATCCGGTTCGCGCCCGACCCGCCCCCAGGGCGGGCGCGAAGTGCGCCCACCCTCGGGTCCGGGCGCGAACCTCTGTTGTGCTTGAATCGACCGACATCGGACCCCTCGGGCCGGGCGCAAGCCTACCGATGCATACGGAACAACGGGCGGCACCGTAGGCCCGGATTCATCCCGGCACCAACACCGCCCCTTCACACCCCCCGCGCGTGGCGCCAGAACCTCGTGCCGAGCAGCACCGCCGCCGCAGCCAGCCCGGCCAGCAGGCCGAGCCAGACCCCGGCCGCGCCGAGCCCCAGCACAAAGCCGAAGACCCAGGCCGCCGACATGCCAACCAGCCAGTAGCTCCCCGCCGCGATCAGCATCGGCACCCGGGTGTCTTGCATCCCCCTCAGCAGCGAAACGGCGATCACCTGCGTCGCGTCGGCGAACTGGAACAGCGCCGCGACCAGCAGGAGCACCCGGCCGATGGCGAGGATTTCGGCGCGCAGGGGTTCGTTCGGCTCGATGTAGAGCCCCACCAGCACCTCGGGGAGCGCCACGAAGGCCAGCATCGCGAGCCCGGCCCAGCCCAGCCCGAGCGTGAGCGCCGCCGCGGCGCCCTGCCGGAGCGCCACCCCGTCGCGCGCACCGAAGGCGCGGCCCGCGCGCACGGTGGCGGCGTTCGACAGCCCCAGCGGCACCATGAAGGCGAGCGAGGTGATCTGCAGCACGATGCCATGCGCAGCGAGCGGCACGGTGCCGAGCAGGCCCACCAGCAGCCCCGCCGCCGAGAACATCCCGACCTCGGCCAGCACCGTGAGGCCGACGTGCGAGCCCATCGCGGTAACCTCGCGCAGCGCCTCCGGGTCGGGCCGCCAGAGCCGGGCAAAAAGGTCGTGCCCTGGGAAGCTGCGGATGGCGTAGAGGACGAGCGCGCCCACCGAGATGATCTGCACCCCGAGCGAGGCGATGGCAGCGCCCTTGATGCCCAGTTCCGGCGCGCCCCAGTTGCCGAAGATGAAGGCATGGTTGAAGGCGACGTTGGCCAGCGCCGCCGCGACCGTCACCAGAAGCTGCACCCGGGCGCGTTCGAGCGCGGAGAGGTAGCTTTTGAGCACCATCACGGCGAGCGCGGGGATAATCCCCCAGCCCATGATCCGCAGGTAATCCTGCGCGCCCTCGGCCAGCGCCGGTTCCTGCCCGAGCAGCCGCAGGAGCGGTGCCGAGAACCACAACAGCGGCATCACCGCCAGCGCAAAGCCGGTGGAAATCCACAGCCCCATCCGGGTGACACGGCGAATGCGCACCTCGTCGCCCGCCTCCGCCGCCGCCGCCACCAGCGGCATCACCGCGAAGGCGAAGCCCGAGCCGAACAGGAAGACGACCATGTAGAGCGTGGTGGCCAGCACCAGCCCGGCCAGCGCCTCGACGTCATACCAGCCGAGCATCACCATGTCGGTGGTGCCAATCGCCATCTGCGCAAGGTGGCTGCCGATCAACGGCAGGCCAAGGGCCAGATGGGCGCGGATCTGGGCGCGGAACGGGCTTGCTGCGGTCATGCTTTTCTGTGGCATGCCCCGTCAGGCCCCGCAAGCCTCAGAGCGGTTTGCGCGCCACGAGATCAATCAGCGCCGACAGGCCACTATGCCCCACGCCTTCGCGGATCTCGCGCTCGTAGGCCCTGAGCTCGACAATCTCCAGCCCGGCGAAGCTCTCGCGCAACAGCGCCTCGGTGTAGAGGTTTTCCGGCACGCCCGGACCGCCGGTGCCATGCGCGATCTGCTCGGGCGTATAGCCGTGCAGCAAAAGCACGCCGCCGGGCTTCAGGGTTTGCACCATGCCGGCGAAAATCGCGCTGCGCGCGGCCGGCGCGAGAAACTGGATGAACACCGCGACGACCAGATCGAACGCCTCGGGCGTCCAGTCCCAGTCGAAGATGTCGGCACGGTGGAAAGCAACCTCCACGCCGCGTTCCTGCGCCAGCGCCCGGGCCTTGGAAATGGCGTTCTCGCTCGCGTCCATCGCCACGGTCTCGACCCCGCGCTCGGCCATGAACACCGCGTTGCGCCCCTCGCCATCGGCCACCGAAAGCCCGCGCGCGCCGGGCGTGAGCCAGGACGCGTGGTCAACGAGAAACGCGGCCGGTTCTTTTCCGAACACGTAATCGGCGGTGGCGAAACGGTCATTCCACATGCAGTCAAACCTCCTTGCGACGGACCATGGCGGTCACACGGGACCACCTCCGCCACCGCGCAAGCCGACATCACGCACGCTTGCCCGACCGCGGATTTTCATCCCCGTACCTGTAGACACACCCGCCGGGCTTGGCCACCGCCGGGCATCACCGGCACCGATAACATGCGCGAGAGAATTGTGTCGGCCCGATAGTTGGCGCGGGCCTTGCCCCGGTCAGTCCAGCCGCATCGGGCGCGCTTTGGCCAAGCGGTCGAAGGCCGCGAGATCGCCGATCAACCCGCTCATGTCGTCGAGCCGGATCATGTTTGGCCCGTCCGACGGGGCGTTGTCCGGGTCGGGGTGGGTTTCGATGAAAACACCGCCAATCCCCAGCGCAACAGCGGCGCGGGCGAGCACCGGGGCCATGCGCCGGTCTCCGCCCGAAACCTCGCCCTGCCCGCCCGGCATCTGCACCGCGTGGGTGGCATCCATGATCACCGGGTAGCCGGTTGCCCCCATGATCGGCAGCGCGCGCATATCGGCCACCAGCGTATTGTAGCCAAAACTCGTGCCGCGCTCGGTGAGCAGGATCGCCGCGTTGCCGGTGGCGGCAACCTTTTCTGCCGCGCGGGCCATGTCCCACGGGGCAAGGAACTGGCCCTTCTTGATATTGACCGCGCGCCCGGTTCGCCCGGCGGCCTGCAACAGGTCGGTCTGGCGGCTGAGAAAGGCGGGGATCTGCAACACATCGGCCACCTCGGCCACCACCGCGGCCTGCGCGGGCAGGTGGATATCGGTCAGCACCGGCACGCCGAGCCGCGCCTTGACACCGGCGAGAACCGCGAGTCCGGCGTCCATCCCGGGCCCGCGTGGCGTGCCCGCGGCTGTGCGATTGGCCTTGTCGAATGACCCCTTGAAGATGAAGCCGAGCCCGTTTGCGGCACACGCCGCCTTGAGGGGTTCGGCGATGGCGAGCGCGTGGTCGAGCCCCTCAAGCTGGCATGGCCCGGCGATCAGCACCAGCGGCATATCGTTGCCGATGGTGACGCCGCCGATGTCCAGCCGGCGGTGTCGCGTCATCCCGAGACCTGCTCACGCAGGATCGAGGCGGTGAGCGAGAGCATCAGGTAGATCCCCGAGAACACCAGGAAGGCGAGGATCGTGTTCTCGAAGGCGCGCGGATAGGTCGGCTGGTCGGGGGCCACCGGGTGCACGCCCATTTCGAGATAGCGGGTCTGCTTGTTGGCCTCGATCCGCGCGGATTCGAGCTGCTGGAGCGCCTGCTGCAACAGCGCGGTCCGGGTTTCGAGATCGGATTGAGCGATCGCCAACTGGCCCGAAATCTGGGCGAGGCTGCCGCCGGACGCGGTGGTGCCGCCTGCCTCGGTAAGTTTGCCGCGCAACTCGACGATCAGCGACTCGAGTCTGCGAATATCACCGCGAACCCCTTCCACCCGCGCCTGGTTGGGCCGGGCATTGTCCAGAAGCTGTTGCAGTTGAAGCTGTTTCTCGGCCAACTGGGTTTCGAAATTGGTGACCTGTGTCATCACGGCGCTGGCGTCCGATGTTGCGTCGAACACGCCAAGATCCTGTTGCAGGCGCAGCACTTCACTCTGCGCTTCCACCCGCCGCTCCTCGGCCGTGAGGTAACTTTCCATCGCGCCGGCCATCTGGTCATCGCGCAACCGCGCGGTGAGATTGTCGACCCTTTCCTCGGAATAGCGGATCAGCGCTTCCGAGAAAGCCGCCGAAAGCTCGGGGTTTGCCGCGACGACTTCCATCTTCACGATGCCCTCGGTCGGATCAAAGCCGATCTTCACGTTGCGCTTGTAGAGCTTGTAGGCCTGTTCGTTGCTCGCGTTCGCGTCAAGGCGCTGGATCGGGTCGATCTCGGGGTCCGAGAAATGCGACTTGAACCCGAGTTCCGCATCGAGCCGAAGCATCGCGTCGCGCGAGGTCAGATAGCTTTGGACGGTGACCGAATCCTGGCTGGTCGCCAACCCGGAGCCGGCAAAGAGGCTGCCGAGGCCCGATTGACTGGATTCGGCCTTCTGGATCACGAACTCCGACTTGGTGGCATACATCGGCGTGGCGATAGCATAGTAATAATACCCCGCCAGCAGGGTTGGCAGGAAAACGAAAAACGCCAGCCGGGTGAAGAGCAGAACGAGTTTGCGCCGGCGTCGGCGGGCGATGTCCTTCTGGATCTCGATCACCGAACGCGCCCGCTCGGCAGCATTCATCACGTTGGTCGACGGCAGTTGCGCCTTCTGGCTCTGGATCGTCTGCGGCAATCCGGCACCGCCGCCGGGCACGGTTTGCGGCAGGTTGCCACCACCCGGACCCTTCAGCGGCCCGCCGTCGGCAGAAACCAGTTCGAGCATGTTGGCCCGGTGAAACGGATCGATCCCGGCACGGCGCAGGAGCCGTACCGCATCGTAATCGGAGGTGGCGGGCAAACCGTGCTTCTGCGCAAGCCTGCGGGCCATGCGCAATTGCCGCCCGGTCAGACCCTCCT
Organism: Maritimibacter sp. HL-12; assembly: GCF_900177545.1. Classification (GTDB taxonomy): domain Bacteria; phylum Pseudomonadota; class Alphaproteobacteria; order Rhodobacterales; family Rhodobacteraceae; genus Sinisalibacter. The sequence continues at coordinate 597,739 of NZ_FXBQ01000001.1, forward strand.
TGCGGATCGCCGCCAGTTCGTCTTCGCCATGGGCATCGCCGGTGTCGTCCGGGTTGTCGTTGGCCGGCTTGGCCGACCCGCGACCGGCGGTCGAGAAACCCTCATCGGGGAAACCGTCTTCGGTGCCATCGACAACCGATTCTTCGAGCGGGTTGAGTGAGCGCGGCGCATTCTCTGCCGGATCGGGCCGCGCCTCTTCCGTCGCCTGCCCGCCATCGAACACCGACGAGCGGCGGATGCGGAACTTCTTAGCCTTGGGTTTGGTAGTCATACAGCTGTTTCGCTTCTTCCAAGGTGTCAAACATATGCAATTGCCCGTCGCGGAGAACAGCCGCGGAGCTGGCGAATTTTTCCAGCGTTTTAGCCTGGTGACTGACGATGACAACGGTTGCGTTGTTCAGCCGCTCCTTGAGCACGTCACCCGCCTTGCGATTGAATTCCGCGTCGGTCGTCTGCGGCATGCCTTCATCGATCAGGTAGATATCGAACTCGAGCGCCAACAGCAGCGAGAATGAAAACCGGGCGCGCATGCCCGACGAATAGGTGCCAACCGGGAAATCATAATACTCCTCCAACCCGCACAACCAGCGCGTATAGGCCTCGATGTAGTCCGGGTCCAGACCATACAGCTTGGCCACGTAGCGGGCGTTTTCCTTCGCCGAGAGCCGCGAAATCACGCCGCCCATGAAGCCCAGCGGGAACGAGACGCGCGAGGTTTTCACAATCTCGCCCTCGTCGGGCTTTTCCAGCCCCGCCATCATGTTGATGACGGTGGTCTTGCCCGATCCGTTCGGGGCCAGAATCCCGAGGCTTTGACCGGGTTCAACCCGGAACGACGCATGGTCGAGGATGACCTTGCGCTGCTTGCCCGTCCAGTAGGACTTGCTGACGTTCCTGAACTCGATCATGTTTGCGTGCCTCGGCCCCGCATTGTGCCTCTTTGCGCCCTTGTAGTCGAGCATTGTTAATGAAGGGGTATAAGGGCCTAATCTGGCACCATTATGTCGCGCGTCGCGCCCATAAAACAAAGGCTCGGGGCCGATTTCGGCGAGACTATGGCACGGCTCCCCCCTATCTGTGTACGATTTGAGGATATTCAAGCCAAGCCGAAGCCGCCCCACCCGGGGTGGGACGGATCGACGCTGGTGCCGGGTGGCTCGGGGTCTGACAAGCCCGCCGTTCAGGCGACGAGGCCCCAGACCAAACCGGCGATGATCGCCCCGGTCACGGCGAGTCCGAGATATGCGGCAAACACCCGCGGTTTCACCAGCGCCCAGACCGCGATGGCGGCGGGGATCGAGCTGACCCCGCCCGCGATCATGAACGACATCGCCGCGCCCGCACTCATACCCTGTTCGAGCAGGCCGGCCACCAGCGGCACCGCGGCGTAGCCGTTGAGATAGGCGGGGGCACCCACGAAGGCCCCGAGCACAACCGGGCCCACGCCATTCCCGCCAAGCATCTGCGCGACCAGATCGGCAGGCACGTAGCGCACCATCAGGGCTTCAATCATGTAGGCCAGCAGCAGCCATTTGCCGAGAAACAGGATGTTTTCGAGCGCGGTCTTGCGGAAGGTTTCGCGTCGGTCGGCATCGGGCCAGAACTTCCAGACCACGGCCCCCGAGAACGGCTTGTCGGTCCCGCACGACGTATTGCAGCCGCAGCTTTGCACCGGCGCATTCTTCAGCGGATCGGCAAACAATGCGCTTCTCGTCAGGCCGCGCACCGCGAAACCGCCGAACACGCCAAGCCCGACCGCCGCCACCGTCTTGCCCAGCGCGAATGGCAGGCCAAGCTCACCGAGGGTAATCAGGAACATCGCCGGGTCCATCAGCGGTGACGAAAGCCAGAACGCCATCACCGCCGAGAGCGGCGCGCCAACCGCCAAGAGCGCGGCGATGAACGGGATCACCTCGCAGGAGCAGAACGGCGACAGCCCGCCCATGAGGGCCGCGAGAAAGATCATCCGAACCTCGCGCCCCTCGAAGGCGCGCGCCAGGAGGTTCTCCGCCCCGGTCGCCTTCATGTAGGCCACCGCCGAGACCGCGAAGAGGATGAAAACCCCGGTCTGCGCGAAGGCACGCCCGGCAAATTCGAGCGTCGGGCGCAACGCCTCGGGCGCGACGACCGCAAGCACAGCCGGGATTGACAGGATCACCACCCAGGCCCAGTCGGGCCTGAAACGGGATACAAAAGTGCTTTGCGTGGTATCGGCCATGTTATTGCCCCTCCCCGGGCGCGCAATCGGCACAGCATTCCGACAACAGGTAGTCGGCCAGGGCCTGCATCTTGTCGTAGTCGGCGGCACCGCAGATGATCGACCGGCCGCGCTTTTCCTGGCTCACGAGCCCGGCGCTCGCGAGTATCTTGAGATGGTGGGTCAGGGTCGAGCCGGTCACGCCCGTGCGCACGCCCAGTTCGCCCATGCTGAGCCCCTCCGGCCCGGCCCGCACAAGCTGGCGCAGCACCTGGAGACGTTGTTCGGAGCCGAGCGCGGCGAAGGCCGAGGCGGCAACCTCGACAGGCAGGGCGGTGATGGAGCAGGATTCGTTTTTCATACTTCTACAAATATCGAAATATTGGCATCATGCAAGAACATTTTCATGAATGTCGAAATATCCAGAGCGCCGTTGCCCCCTGCCCGGCCCCGGCCTATCTCTGGGCCATGCCCGCGCTTGCCGACAAGATTGCCGCCTGCCGCCTCTGTACCGAGGCCTTCGCCGCCACCGCCACCGGCCATGCGCCGCGCCCGGTCGCATGGTTCGCCCCTTCCGCCCATGTCCGGGTGATCGGGCAGGCACCGGGGCTGCGCGTGCACGAATCCGGCCTGCCCTTCAACGACGCCTCCGGCAACCGGTTGCGCCTATGGATGGGGGTGGACCGCGAAACCTTTTACGATCGCGCCCGCGTGGCGATCACGCCGATGGCCTTCTGCTTTCCCGGCTATGACGCGCGCGGCGCCGATCTGCCGCCGCCCCGGATCTGCGCCGAAACCTGGCACGATGCCGTCGACGCGGCTTTGCCCGAAGTCCGCCTGACGCTGCTCGTGGGCGCTCATGCCCAGCGCCGCTATCTTGGTGCAAAGAGCCGAATGACCGAAACCGTGCGGGGCTGGCGCGACCATGCGCCCGCGGTCTTTCCCTTGCCACATCCGTCGTGGCGCAATACGGGATGGCTCAAGCAAAACCCGTGGTTCGAGACCGAGCTTCTGCCGGTGCTCCGCAATCGCGTGGCCGAAGAACTCGGAGGAGAAACCTGATGGCCCTGACCCCGCTCGACCATGTCCACGCCGACATGATGGAAGACCCCGAGAACGATGCCGCCCGGCTGAAGTTCTACCAGCGTCTCGCCGACACCACGCTGTTCGTGCTGCTCTCCAAGGAGCCCGAGGGCGAGGTGCTCGATCCCGAGGTGCTCGAGATCGACAACAAGGAAACCGCCAATATCGAGCGCTATGCCCTTGTGTTCGACACCGAAGAGCGGCTCGGGGCCTTCGCCGCCGACTACGGCAACAAACCCCTGCCCTATGCCGCCCTGCCGGGACGGGTGATCGCGCAGGCGATCGCCGGTCAGGGTGTCGGGCTGGCGCTGAACCTCGACGTGGCGGTTTCTTCGATCATGCTGCCGTCAACGGCGATGGACTGGCTGTCCGAAACGCTGGCGAACAAGCCCGCCGAAGGCGAAGCCTCGCTGATCGCCATCGCCCCGCCCTTCGGCCTGCCTGACGGGCTGATCGAGGGGCTGGAGGAAAAACTGGTGAGCGCCGCCGGGCTCGCGAGCCATGCGGTCTTCGTCAAAGGCACCTATTCCGACGATCGCGAGGGCTGGCTTCTGGCTTTCATCGACGCCCAGCCCGGTGCAGAGGAGGCGCTGGCGCGTGCCACCCACGAGGCATTGATCTTCTCGGGCACCGATCTGGCCAGCGTCGACGTGGCCTTCTTCGCGGCGAACGATCCGATCTGCGAACACCTCGACCACATGGGCCTGCGTTACGAATTCCCCAACCCCGACGCGGGCGAGCGCGATGACGACGGTTATGAAGAGATCCACCCCGCGCCGGGCAGCGATCCGACCAAGCCGCCGATCCTGAGATGATCTGAACTTGACGGATTCAGATATTTCCAACGCGAAACGCCGCCCTTTCCGGGGCGGCGTTTTCACATTTCACGCAAACGCGGCTGCTTATTTGTCGGCGTAGACCATTACCCAGACCGGCCGCCCCTGCATCAGCGCCACGCCGACGCCATACTCGACAACGCCTCGGCGCAGGATGTTTTCGCGGTGCCCGGACGACTCCATCCATTCCGCGATCACCCGCGCGCCGGAGCTCTGGCCGAAAGCGATGTTCTCGGCGGTCAGCATCGGGCGATAGCCGGTGGCGGTGATCCGCCGCTTGGGCAGGCTGCCGCCCGCGCCCTTGTGCGAAAAGGTGTCGGTTTCGGCCATCCAGCAGGCATGTGATTGCGCGGCCTTGTCGAGCCGGGCATCGCGGATCAGCGCCTTGCGCCCTGCCGCCTTGCGCTCGGCGTTCATCGTTGCGCCCGCATCGGCCATCAGGCGCGCGGCATTGTCCGGTAGCTCACAAGCCGCAGCCGGGGCACCAACCGCGAGCAAGGCCGCAAGCGCGAGGGCTTTCACTTCTTGGCCTTGACCTTGCCGGCCGATTCCAGCGCCTCGATCCGCGCCTTCAGCGCCTCGTTCTCCTCGCGCGCCTTTTGCGCCATCGCGCGCACTGCGTCGAATTCCTCGCGGGTCACCAACTGGCGGTCGGCCAGCCAGCGGTCCATCCAGCTTTTCATCGCAGTTTCCGCCTCGGACCGCGCGCCTTGTGCAACGCCCATGGCGTTGGTCATCAGTTGCGATATGTCGTCGAGAACCTTGTTTCGGGTTTGCATTGCCGCCTCCATGCGCTTTGTCTCAATATGGCGCAGGCAGGCGTGATCCACAAGGTTGACACCCCGCGCGCGCCGCCGCAACAAGGCGGCATGTTTGCCGCGATCCCCTTCCCCGACCTCTCGCCCGAGATCTTCTCGATCGACCTCGGCGGCTTCCACTTCGCGCTGCGCTGGTATGCCATGGGCTATATCGCCGGTATCGTGATCGCGTGGTGGATCATGTCGCGCGCCATTGCCAACGCTACCCTGTGGCAAAGCGGCGCGCCGATGACCCGGGCGCAACTCGAAGAGATGGTCACCTGGATGGTGGTGGGCATCATCGCGGGCGGACGGCTTGGCTTCGTGCTGTTCTACCAGCCCGGCTACTACCTCGCCAATCCGCTCGAAATCCTGAAGGTTTGGCAGGGTGGCATGTCGTTTCACGGCGGCTTTCTCGGCGTGGTGCTGGGGGCCTGGCTGTTCTCGCGACGCAACGGCTTGCCCACCGCCTCGGTTGCCGACCTGATCGCGCTGGCCACGCCGCCGGGGCTGGGCCTCGTGCGGGTGACGAACTTCATCAATGCCGAGCTATGGGGCCGGCCGACAGATGCGCCCTGGGGGGTGATCTTCCCCGGTGCGCGGGCGCAGGATTGCCCCGGCGTCGAGGGGCCATGCGCGCGCCACCCCTCGCAGCTTTACGAGGCGGCGCTGGAGGGGCTGGTGCTGATGGCGGTGCTCGCCTTCCTCGCCTACGGGCGCGGCTGGCTGAAAACACCGGGGCGGATCGCCGGCACCTTCTTCCTCGGCTACGGGCTGGCGCGCTTCACGGTGGAGTTCTTCCGCGAGGCCGATGCGCAATACATCACCCACGACAATCCAGCGGGCCACGTTTTTCTCGGCATGACGATGGGCCAGGTGCTCACCCTGCCGATGATCGTCGCCGGTGTGCTCACATTGATCTGGGCCACCCGGCGCGCGCGGGCATGAGCCTCGAAGCGGCGCTCCGGGCCCGGATCGCCGAGGCCGGACCGATCACGGTGGCCGAGTTCATGGCCGAAAGCCTGCTGCACCCGCAATGGGGCTACTACACCAACCGCGATCCGCTCGGGACGGCGGGCGACTTCACCACCGCGCCGGAGATCAGCCAGATGTTCGGGGAGCTTGTCGGGCTGGCGCTGGCGCAGGCCTGGATCGATCAGGGCGCGCCCGGGCGCATCACACTGGCCGAGCTTGGCCCCGGGCGCGGCACGCTGATGGCCGATATCCTGCGCGCCACCAAGCAGGTGCCGGGCTTTCACGACGCACTCCGGGTGCATCTCGTCGAAGCCTCGCCCACCTTGCGCGAAAAGCAGCGCGTGGCCCTGGCGGGCCATGCGATCACCCATCACGACCGCACCGACACCCTCCCCGAGGCCCCGCTTTTCCTGATCGCCAACGAGTTTTTCGATGCGCTTCCGATCCGGCAATTCATCCGCGCGGGCGATAACTGGCGCGAGCGGTTGGTCGGGCTCGACGGGGCGGCCCTCGCCTTCGGCATCGGTGCGCCCGATCAGCCGCCCGAGCTTGCCCACCGCAGCGACGTGGCCGAGGGCGGGCTGGTCGAGATCTGCCCCGCCGCCATGCCGATCATGACGGAGATCTCCCGGCGCATTGCAGCCCACGGCGGCGCGGCGCTGATCGTCGATTACGGCGATTGGCGGTCACTCGGCGATACCCTGCAGGCCGTCCAGGGCCATGCCCCGGTCGATCCGCTCGCCACCCCCGGCGCGGCCGACCTCACCGCGCATGTCGATTTCGAAGCACTGGCGCGTGCCGCACAGGAGCTTGCCACGTCGCGCCTCACGCCACAGGGGGTGTTTCTCGAACGCCTCGGGATTACGCCGCGCGCCGAGACCCTTGCCCAGCGGCTGAGCGGCCCCGCTCGAGAGGCGCATGTCGCCGCGCATCGACGGTTGACGCACCCCGACGAAATGGGAACGCTGTTCAAGGTGCTCGCCCTCGTGCCACCGGGCGCGCCCATGCTGGCCGGACTGGAAAAATGACTCTCGATGCCATCACATCCGCCGCGCTCGACGGCATCGCCCACGGGTTCTACACCCGCAGCGGCGGCGTATCGTCCGGGATCTATGCCGGGCTGAACTGCGGCGGCGGTTCCGGCGATCAGAACGAAGCCGTGGCGCTCAACCGGGCGCGGGTGGCCGCAACGATGGCAGTGGAGCCGGATCGGCTCGTCACCGTCCACCAGACCCACAGCGCCAACGTGGTCAGCGTCACCGGACCGCTGGGGCAGCCCCGCCCCGAAGCCGATGCGATGGTCACCGCCACCCCCGGCATCGCCCTCGCGATCCTCACCGCCGATTGCGAACCGGTGCTGTTTGCAGACCCGGCGGCCGGAGTGATCGGGGCCGCACATGCAGGGTGGAAAGGGGCGCTCGACGGTGTGCTCGAAGCCACGCTCGACGAGATGGAGGCGCTCGGCGCGCGGCGGGACCGGATAGCCGCAGTGATCGGCCCGACGATCAGCCAGCCGAATTACGAAGTCGGCCCCGAGTTCGTCGCCCGGTTCATCATTGCAAGCCCCGACCATGCCCGCTTTTTCAAGCGCGGCACCGGCGATCGCGCCCTCTTCGACCTGCCGGCCTTCGGTCTCGACCGTTTGCGGCGGGCCGGCGTGGGCCATGCCGAATGGACCGGCGATTGCACCTATGCCGACGCGGAGCGCTTTTTTTCCTATCGCCGCTCGGTGCATCGCAAAGAACCCGACTATGGCCGGCTGATTTCGGCGATCCGCCTGTAGCGCCGCAAATTGTCGACGGTCGGGAAACACCCCCAAGGGGATGGCGCTCATTGTTGACCGCAAAGCGCCGCCGACTTTCCCCCCGCGCGCCCAAAACCTGCCCCAATCCAAGGCGATAACGTCTTCATGCCGGCTGGAGAGCACTGGCCACGGAAAAGCCGAACGAAGGGACAGAAAGATGAGAAAACGCTGGATGAAATCGGTCATCAAGGCCGCCGAAACCGAAACGATCGCCCTGCCGTGGGCCCGCGGCAGCCGTCGCGCCGGCTGGAAGGCCGCTGCCCGCGCCCGTGCGCTCGCCGCCTGATCCGCCGCCCTCGTATCTCGATCAAGACCTGAAAGGCCGCTCCTGGGGGGAGCGGCTTTTTTCCCGGCAGCGCCTCAGGGCGCGGTGTTGACCCGCGCCTCGAGCACGTCGAAGGGCACGCCCGGCTCGTCCTTGGCATCCCGGATCACCAGCGAGGTTTTCACGCTCGCCACGTTCTCCGCAGCGGTCAGTTGCTCGGTGAGAAAGTTCTGGAACGTCGAAAGATCCGGCGCGACGCATTTGAGCAGAAAATCCACCTCGCCGTTCAGCATATGGCACTCGCGCACCAACGGCCACGCCCGGCAACGTTCCTCGAAGGCCACGAGATCGGCCTCGGCCTGGCTGACCAGCCCGACCATGGCGAAGACCTGCACCTCGAAGCCAAGCCTGCGCGCATCGACCTTGGCGTGATAGCCGCGGATGTACCCGGCTTCCTCCAGCGTACGCACCCGGCGAAGACAGGGCGGCGCGGAAATGCCCACCCGCTTGGCCAGTTCCACGTTGGTCATACGCCCGTCGGCCTGCAATTCGGCGAGAATCATGCGGTCGATCGCGTCGAGCTTGTGAGGTGACATCGGGAATTCCTTGGCAAAGTTGCGCGGAATCTACCCGCGCGCGCAGCGATGCGCAATAAAGTTTCGCCACCGCGCAAGATCATTTCCGGCACATGTGGTCGCACCCCGGCCCGTTGACAGCATGTCGCAAGGGGTTTCGGGGCCGTGCCGACCGGACTATATCGGAGGCAACCATGAATTCCGAGGGATAAAACCATGTCCGAGACACATCACACCAAGGTTCTCATCATCGGCTCCGGGCCGGCGGGCTACACTGCCGGGGTCTATGCCGCCCGCGCCATGCTCTCGCCGATCCTCGTGCAGGGGATGGAGCCGGGTGGCCAGCTCACCACCACCACCGAGGTGGAAAACTATCCCGGCTTCACCGAGGTTCAGGGGCCTGAACTGATGGTCAAGATGCAGGACCACGCCGCGGCGATGGGCACAACCATCATCCAGGATATCATCACCGATCTCGATCTCACCAAGCGCCCCTTCACCGCCCGGGGCGACTCCGGCGACATCTACACCGCCGATTCGGTCATCCTCGCCACCGGCGCTCGCGCGAAGTGGCTTGGCCTGCCCAGCGAAGACAAGTTCAAGGGCTTCGGCGTGTCGGCCTGCGCCACCTGCGACGGCTTCTTCTACCGCGAGAAGAACATCGTCGTGGTCGGCGGCGGCAATACCGCCGTGGAGGAGGCGCTGTTCCTCACCAACTTCGGCCAGAAGGTCACGCTGATCCACCGGCGCGACGAGTTGCGCGCCGAGAAGATCCTGCAAAACCGCCTGTTCAAGCACCCGAAGGTCGAGGTGCTCTGGGATCACACCATCGACGAGATCGTCGGCACCGACATGCCGATGGGCGTCACCGGGGTGCGCGCAAGGCACGTCAAGACCGGCGCGATCACCGAGGTGCCCGCCGATGGCGTCTTCATCGCGATCGGCCACGCCCCAGCGTCGGAACTGGTGAAAGACGTGCTGGAGTTGCACAACGGCGGCTATGTGAAGGTCGAGCCTGGCACCACCCGCACCTCGATCCCCGGCGTTTTCGCCGCAGGTGACCTCACCGATCACGTCTACCGCCAGGCCGTGACCTCGGCGGGCATGGGCTGCATGGCGGCGCTGGATGCCGAAAAGTTCATTGCCGAAATGGACGACGTGACCGAGACGGTCGTGACCGAGATCGCCTGAGCGAAAAACGATTTCCCGAAAACCCGACCGCCCCCGAAACCGGGGGCGGTTTTTTTCGTCAAGCAGAGCCATTTTCGCCGCAATTTCCGGTTATCGCCCCGGTTGAACTTGAAACCGCAGCCCTCTGGCGCGTAGATGCGCGCGCCAGCCGTCCCTTGCACGGCATCCTGAGCAATGAACAACAAGGCCGAGTACATGATGTTGCCCAACCTAGCCCCGATTTCCGAACTCTACGTGTCCTACGACAGCGCGCAGAAGCTGAAGCATGAGGCGGCCAATCTGGTAAGCTGGGATCTGACGCCGCGCCAGGTCTGCGATCTGGAATTGTTGATGAACGGCGGCTTCAGCCCGCTCAAGGGCTTCCTCAGCGAAGCGGATTACGACGGCGTGGTGGAAAACATGCGTCTGGCCGATGGCACGCTCTGGCCGATGCCGATCACCCTCGACGTGTCGGAAGATTTCGCCGCCGGGCTCGAAGAGGGGCAGGACATCGCGCTGCGCGACCAGGAAGGCGTGATCCTCGCCACCATGACGATCAGCGATTCCTGGGTGCCGAACAAGGCGCGCGAGGCCCAGATGGTGTTCGGGGCCGACGACGTGGCGCACCCGGCCGTCAACTACCTGCACAATACCGCCGGCAAGGTGTATCTCGGCGGACCGGTCACCGGCATCCAGCAGCCGGTGCATTACGATTTCCGCGGGCGGCGCGACACGCCCAACGAGCTGCGCGCCTATTTCCGCAAGCTGGGCTGGCGCCGGATCGTGGCGTTCCAGACCCGCAACCCGCTGCATCGCGCGCATCAGGAACTCACCTTCCGCGCCGCCAAGGAAGCCCAGGCCAACCTCTTGATCCACCCGGTCGTGGGGATGACCAAGCCCGGCGACGTCGATCACTTCACCCGCGTGCGCTGCTACGAGGCGGTGCTCGACAAATATCCGCAATCGACCACGTCGATGAGCCTGCTGAACCTTGCCATGCGCATGGCCGGCCCGCGCGAGGCGGTCTGGCACGGGTTGATCCGCGCCAACCACGGCGTGACCCATTTCATCGTCGGGCGCGATCACGCCGGTCCCGGCAAGAACTCGGCGGGCGAGGATTTTTACGGTCCCTACGAGGCGCAGGAGCTGTTCAAGCAATACCAGGACGAGATCGGCGTCGAGATGGTCGATTTCAAACACATGGTCTATGTGCAGGAAAAGGCTCAATACTTCCCCGTCACCGAAGTGCCCGAAGGCGACACCGTGCTCGACATTTCGGGCACCGAGTTGCGCCGCCGCCTGCGCGAAGGGCTCGAGATCCCCGATTGGTTTTCGTTCCCCGAGGTGGTGAAGGAGTTGCGCCGCACCTCGCCGCCGCGCTCGCAGCAGGGCTTCACGGTGTTCTTCACCGGGCTTTCGGGCTCCGGCAAATCGACCATCGCCAATGCCCTGATGGTCAAACTGATGGAGATGGGCGGCCGCCCGGTCACGTTGCTTGACGGCGACGTGGTGCGCAAGAACCTGTCGTCGGAACTCGGCTTCTCCAAGGCGCACCGCGATCTCAACATCCGCCGCATCGGCTACGTGGCGAGCGAGATCACCAAGAACGGCGGCATCGCGATCTGTGCCCCGATCGCGCCCTACACCGCCACCCGTCGCGCCGTGCGCGAAGAAATCGAGCAATACGGCGCTTTCGTCGAGGTGCACGTCGCCACCTCGCTGGAGGAATGCGAGCGACGCGACCGCAAGGGGCTCTACAAACTGGCGCGCGAAGGCAAGATCAAGGAATTCACCGGCATTTCCGATCCCTACGAGGAACCGGCAACCCCCGAACTGCGGGTCGATACCGAGGGTGTCGAGGTCGACAACTGCGCCCACCAGGTGGTCCTGAAGCTGGAATCGATGGGTCTGATCGCCGCGCAGTAGCGGTCGGGCCGGGCATCGCGCGGAATTTTTCACCCAGCGCCCATCTCGCGGCGACCTATCGGCAATCGCCCCCCTTGTCAGGGCTGGTTTCAGCCCGAAATACATTCCACGCGACCAAGGCATGACGTCTTGGCGAAGGCTTGGTGAGGAGTCGGAGAAGAATGGACAAGAGCAACGTGGAACCGCAATCCGCAGACGGCGATCTGCGGCAGATTCCACCGCGTCAACCCGGCCCGCTCGGAAAGGTTCAGGCGGTTCTGGAATCGTCTTGGTTCCAGACCGCGATCATCGTGCTGATCATGGTCAATGCAATCACGCTCGGGCTGGAAACAAGCCCGCGCGTCATGGCCTTGATCGGCCCGCAACTGCTTGCCTTCGACAAGATCGTGCTTGGGATTTTTGCGGCCGAGGTTCTCACCAAACTTGTTGTCTACCGCACCCGGTTTCACCGCGATCCATGGAACCTGTTCGACTTCATCATCGTCGGCGTGGCGCTGATGCCGTCAACCGGCCCGCTCTCGGTCTTGCGTGCCCTGCGCATCCTGCGGGTGTTGCGGCTGGTCTCGGCGGTGCCCTCGATGCGCCGCGTCGTGGTGGCCCTGCTGACCTCAATCCCTGGTATCAGTTCGATCGTCGGATTGTTGATGCTGGTGTTCTATGTTTTCGCGGTCATGGCCACCAAGCTCTTCGGGGCGTCGTTCCCCGAATTCTTCGGCAGCATCGGCGCGTCGTTCTACTCGTTGTTCCAGATCATGACGCTGGAAAGCTGGTCGATGGGGATCGTGCGGCCGGTGATGGAGATCTACCCCTTCGCCTGGCTCTACTTCGTGCCCTTCATCCTCGTCACATCCTTCACCGTGCTCAACCTGTTCATCGGGATCGTGGTCGATGCGATGCAGCGCCAGCACGCGGTCGAGGATGCCGAGAATACCCCCGAAGCCGCCTCGGCCGACGCCCAGGCAGAGATCCTTGCGGAACTCGCGGCGCTGCGCCGCGAAATCGGCCAACTCAGGCACGCAAAGGGGGATTGAGACAAGTAGAAAACCGCCCGTGGCCCGGCCCGCGCTCTGCGCCGGGCCAACGTGGCAAGATGATCTTCAGTGCACCGTGACCGGCGCAAAATCGTTCTGGCGTGCCAGCACGAAAGCCATTTCGCGGTCGCGCACCAGCGCCAGCCGCTCGCCTTCGGCCGAATGCACGGCGTAGAGCTTCTTGAGGCCGCCGACTTCGCGACGCACCTCTTCGGGCAGATCCTCAACCGCCACTTCGCGGACGTAGACGATCCGGTCTTCGCTCTCCGGCAAAGCCTTGTATTTCACATCCATAACGCTCTCCTTCCTCACTTGGGCGGGCGTCCCCGATGGGCTCACCCTTTGCGGATCTGGATCGACTTCACGATCTTTTCCGGCTCGGCGCGCTCAAGGTCGATGTGCAGCAAACCGTTCTCGGTCGCGGCCCCCTTGACCTCGACACCATCGGCCAGAACGAAGCTCTTCATGAACTGGCGCGCCGCGATACCACGGTGCAGGAACACGCGGCTCTCATCCGTCTTCGGACTGCGCCCGCGCACCACGAGCTTGCGATCTTCCACCGTGAGCGAGAGATCGTCCTGTGCGAACCCGGCCACCGCGAGGGTGATCCGGTAGGCACGTTCACTCACCTGTTCGATGTTGAAAGGCGGGTAGCCTTCCGTTCCGGATTTTTCGGCCTGTTCGAGCATCCGCTCGAGCTGGTCGAACCCGAGCAGGAACGGGTGTGTGCCCAGCGTCAGTTTCGTCATGTCCACGTCCTTGTCATAAGCGACCTGTCGTGTGCGCCCCGCTTTCGGCGGCCCACACCGAAAATATGGGGAGAGGGCCTTCCGGCTGCAAGGGGCGCAAAAGGCTTGGTGGTTCGAGAGCGCGGCGCTAAGTTATTGCAACTGTGCAGAAAGCGACTCAGGTTCGATGTCCAATGCCGAAGAAATGAAAACCGAGGATGTCTTGCGGGTGGAGCTTGAAGTGCTCAAACGCGAGCATCGCGATCTCGACGAAGCGATCGTCGCATTGCAAGACCGCGCAACCGCCGACCAGCTCACGATCCAGCGCCTGAAAAAGCAGAAACTCGCGCTGAAAGACAAGATCGCCCGGATCGAAGACAAGCTCACCCCCGATATCATTGCGTGACCACGGGTTTGCGCGTAAAACGCCGCTTCCAAGCACCGGCCCGACAGCGAGGCGCCTATGTCAGACGTGAAAGTGGGGATCATCATGGGCAGCCAGTCAGACTGGCCCACGATGAAGGAAGCCGCCGGCATTCTTGACGAGCTTGGCGTTGCCTACGAGGCGCGCATTGTCTCCGCCCATCGCACCCCCGACCGGCTCTGGGACTATGGCAAGACGGCTGCCGGCCGGGGCCTGCATGTCATCATCGCCGGTGCGGGCGGCGCGGCGCATCTGCCCGGCATGATGGCCTCGAAGACCCGCGTTCCGGTGATCGGAGTGCCGGTGCAGACGAAGGCGCTTTCGGGCGTCGACAGTCTTTATTCCATAGTGCAGATGCCCAAGGGCTTCCCGGTCGCCACCATGGCGATCGGCGCGGCGGGTGCAGCCAATGCCGGGCTGATGGCGGCTGGCATCCTTGCGCTTGGCGATCCCGCGCTGGCCGAACGCCTCGACGCGTGGCGCGCGGCGCTCTCGGCCTCGATTCCCAACGAGCCGCAAGATGACTGATCCCCTCGCCCCCGGTGCCACCATCGGCATCCTTGGCGGCGGCCAGCTTGGCCGCATGCTCTCGGTTGCAGCGTCGCGGCTTGGTCTGAAAACCCATATCTTCGAGCCCGGTGCCAACCCGCCGGCGGGCCATGTCGCCGACCGTGTTACCACCGCGCCCTATGATGACGAAGCCGCACTCAGGGCCTTCGGCGAGAGCGTCGATGTCATCACCTACGAGTTTGAGAACATCCCGACCGATGCGCTCGACATCCTTGAAAAACTTGCCCCGATCCGCCCCAACCGCGAGGCGCTGCGGATCAGCCAGGATCGGTTGACCGAGAAAGGTTTCATCGAAAGCTGCGGTCTCACCGTCGCCCCCCATGCGCCGGTCGACAGCGCACCAGATCTGTTGGCGGCCCTCACAGCCATAGGCGCCCCCGCGATCCTGAAAACCCGCAGGCTCGGTTACGACGGCAAGGGCCAGGCCCGGCTCGGCACCGGCGATGATGCCGCCGAGGCGCTGAAAACCATCGGCGAGGCACCCGCGATTCTCGAAGGCTTCATCGACTTCGAGCGCGAGGTGAGCGTGATCGTGGCGCGCGGGCTCGACGGCGCGGTGGCCTGTTTCGATCCCGGCGAGAACGTGCACAAGGGCGGCATCCTCGCGACAACCACGGTGCCGGCCGCGGTCGACGATGCCCGCGCGAAAGCCGCGATGCAGGCAGCGCAAACCATCGCCGAAAAGCTCGATTACGTTGGCGTCATGGGTGTGGAATTCTTTGTCACCGCCGCGGGGCTTGTGGTCAACGAAATCGCACCAAGGGTCCACAATTCGGGCCACTGGACCCAGAACGGCTGCGTGATCGACCAGTTCGAGCAGCACATCCGGGCAGTCGCGGGCTGGCCGCTCGGCGATGGCAGGCGCCATGCGAACGTCGTGATGGAAAACCTGATCGGCGACGACATGGCGCGCGTGCCCGCGCTCGCCGCCGACCCGGCCAATGCCCTGCATCTCTACGGCAAGGCCGAGGCCAAGCCGGGCCGCAAGATGGGCCACGTCAACCGGATCACCGGCCCGGCGCTGGATCACTCGTAACCGGCTTCCTTGCGGATCCTGTCGAGCACGTCGCCGTAGTCGAGATTTTCATCGAAACGCCCGGTTTCGAGAAAGGTCACCACCTGCGCGATCACCAGCGGGCTGACCATGGTGAAGGTATGCGTGACCGGCAGCACGATATGGTCGGCCATGCCGGCAACCTTGGTGCTCTCGACCGAAACCTTGCCATCGTCCTCGCCTTCGATCAGGGCCGAGAACACCGGGTTCATCGACTGGTTTCCCGCGATCACCCCAAGTTCGAAGGCCGGCAGACCGGCGGTGCGCGGAACCGAATCCGGGTCCGTGCCCAGTTCCAGCCCTGCCGGGCCGTTGAGCCACTCAAAGGGCCCGAAATCGCCGAGTTGGTATTCGCTGAAAGCATCGACAAGTTCCGACCCCTGGTTGGGCGGCGCAAGCATCACCACGCGGCCCATGTTGGGCGGGCGAAAATCGCGCAACCAGACACGGGCGAGAATACCCCCCATCGAATGGGTGACGAAATGCGTGGTCTTTCCGCCGCATTTCTGCACTGCGCCGGGCACGGCAAGGTCAACAAGCTCCTCGACCGTCGCTTCCGTCGAAGGGTAGCCCTCGTTCACCACTTCGTAGCCAAGCTGCACCAGTGCCTCTTCCATCACCCGCATCGACGCCGCGGTGCGGGCGAGCCCGTGCAGAAGCACCACGCATTCCCCCTCCCGGGCCTGAGCGGGGAGCGGGGCGAGAACCGGGAGCGCGAGAAGGAGAACGGCAGCGAGGCGGGTCATGCGTGACAGATAGACGTGGTGGCAGGCAAGGGAACGGGCGCGCGCAAAGGGTCGGCGCGCGCCCGCCAAACTCATACCGACGGCTCAACCCCGAAGGCCGGGCGGGTGATCCGCACCACCACAGCCCCGGCACCGACGAGGAAGATCGCCATCACAGCGAGCCAGCCAAGCCACGGGATCAGGCCGATCAGCGCACCGATCGCCGCACCGGAAAAGGCCGCAAGCGCCCGGTCTCCGGTCGATTTCGGCATCGGTCGGCCGGCCACGGCGGTAACCCAGACACCAAGCGAATAGGTGCCGACCACGTAACCGCCGATCCCCAGCAGGACCGCCGCAATCAGTGCGAAGGGGATCACCACGATGCCGATCCCGGTCATGGCGAGGAAGACGACGGAACCGACCAGCGCCGACAGCCCGGCAAAGCCGAGAAGCCCGGTGCGCCATGGACGGTCGAGCACGCGCTCGCGCAGGGCGGCGAGCTGTTTCGGCGCGATCGCCGCGAACAGCGTGCCAAGAAGACCCACCGCGAGAATCCCGCCGAGCCAGCCCCGCAGCCGGGTCAGGAAACCGGGGCGTTCGTCCTGTGCATCGCCGTCGTCCGAATCGAAGGCGCGTGCCGGGTGGAAGGTGACACGATCCGCCGAGGCCACCCGCTCGGGCACCTCGATGCTGTCGGGGTCGTCGGTGTAGACATGCACCTCGCCCGCCACCGTCGCGGCCTCGCCCCAGCTCACATCCGGGGTGGCCAGCGCGAGATCACCCATGATCGAGGCGCTCACGTCCACCGTCTCGCCCGCGATCAGCGCATTGCCGGCCACCGGGGCAGTGAGCCGGACACGCGATCCGGTGGCCCGCAGGTTGCCCGATACCGGCTCGGCAACCGTCAACCGCTGGCCCATGATGGTGACGTTCCCGGCAACCGGGGCCTCGATATCGACTTCCATCCCGGCACCGTAGAAATTCTCGCCAACCCGGCTGGTGAGCGTGACGTAGCGCCCGGCCATGTGGGCCGAGCCTTCGACTTCCGAGCTCGATGTCACCTTGTCGCCCGCCGCGAAAAGATCGCCCACCGCATCACCCGAAAGGGTCACGCTGCGCCCGGCAAGGAAGGCATCGCCGCCGAACCGCCAATCGGCCACATCCTGAGCGAAGACGGGCGTGGCGAGCGCTATGAAAAGAAAGGGAATGATTGCACGCAGCATGGGTCTACCCCCGAATTAATGTTACTCACGTTAACATAGGCGTTTGCCATGTCATTTGTAAGACGGATGGGCAAAAATGTTTTCGCCCGAAAAACAGGGAAAAGGGGCCGCGTGCTGGCGGCCCCTTCCCGGTCTTGCATTTGAGCGAAGGCCCGGCAGGCAAAGCCCGCCGGAGGCGCTTACATCATGCCGCCCATGCCGCCCATGTCGCCCATGCCGCCGCCGGCGCCACCGGCACCTTCCTTGGCGGGAAGGTCGGCAACCATCGCTTCGGTGGTGATCAGCAGACCGGCGATCGAGGCCGCGTCTTCCAGCGCGGTGCGGGTCACCTTGGCCGGGTCGATCACGCCGAACTTGAACATGTCGCCATATTCTTCGGTCTGGGCGTTGAAGCCGAAGCTGAGATCGTCCGACTCGCGGATCTTGCCCGCGACCACGGCACCATCGACACCGGCGTTATCGGCGATCTGGCGCAGCGGGGCTTCCAGAGCGCGGCGCACGATGGCGACCCCGGCGGCCTGGTCGGAGTTGTCGCCCGCCAGACCTTCGAGCTTCTTGGCGGCCTGCACCAGTGCCACGCCACCGCCGACGACGATGCCTTCCTGAACCGCCGCACGGGTTGCGTTGAGCGCGTCGTCAACACGGTCCTTGCGCTCTTTCACCTCGACCTCGGTCATCCCGCCAACACGGATCACGGCGACACCGCCGGCGAGCTTGGCAACCCGCTCCTGCAGCTTTTCCTTGTCGTAATCGGAGGTGGTTTCCTCGATCTGGGTGCGGATCTGGGCGACGCGCGCCTCGATCTCGGCCTTGTCGCCGTGGCCATCGACGATCGTTGTCTCTTCCTTCGAGATGGTGATCGACTTGGCGGTACCGAGCATGTCCATGGTGACGCTCTCGAGCTTCATGCCGAGATCTTCCGAGATCACCTGGCCGCCGGTCAGGATCGCGATGTCCTGCAGCATGGCCTTGCGGCGGTCACCGAAGCCAGGCGCCTTGACGGCAGCGATCTTCAGGCCGCCACGCAGCTTGTTGACCACGAGCGTGGCCAGCGCCTCGCCTTCCACGTCCTCGGCAATGATGAGGAGCGGTTTCTGGCTCTGGATCACCTGTTCGAGCAGCGGCACCATCGGCTGCAGCGACGAGAGTTTCTTCTCGTGCAGCAGGATGTAGCAATCCTCGAGCTCGGCGAGCATCTTGTCGGGGTTGGTCACGAAGTAGGGCGAAAGGTAACCGCGGTCGAACTGCATGCCTTCGACGACTTCGACCTCGGTTTCCATGCCGCGGTTTTCTTCTACGGTGATCACGCCCTCGTTGCCGACTTTCTGCATCGCATCGGCAATGAAGCGGCCGATGTTGGCCTCGCCGTTCGCCGAAATCGTGCCAACCTGCGCAACTTCGTCGGAATCGGTCACGTCACGCGCCGCCGCCTTGATCGCTTCCACGACGCGGCTGGTGGCAAGGTCGATGCCGCGCTTGAGGTCCATCGGGTTCATGCCGGCGGCAACGGCCTTCAGGCCTTCCTTCACGATCGCCTGGGCAAGCACGGTGGCGGTGGTGGTGCCATCGCCGGCTTCGTCGTTGGTGCGGGAAGCGACTTCCTTCACCATCTGGGCGCCCATGTTCTCGAACTTGTCTTCAAGCTCGATTTCCTTGGCAACCGTCACACCGTCCTTGGTGATGCGCGGCGAGCCGAAGGACTTGTCGAGGACCACGTTGCGGCCTTTGGGGCCGAGGGTCACTTTCACCGCATCGGCGAGGACGTTCACGCCGCGCAGCATCTTGGTGCGGGCATCGTTGCCGAACTTGACTTCTTTCGCCATGTTCCTAGCTCCTGTGTTCTATTGGTTTGAAATCCGGTCCGACAATCAGGCGATGATGCCCATGATGTCGGATTCCTTCATGATCAGCATCTCGGTGCCGTCAACGGTCACCTCGGTGCCCGACCACTTGCCGAAAAGGATCTTGTCGCCTTCCTTCACATCCATCGGGATGCGGTCGCCGTCGTCGTCGCGCGCGCCAGCGCCCACGGCCACGATAATGCCCTCGGCGGGCTTTTCCTTGGCAGTGTCGGGGATGATCAGGCCGCCAGCGGTTTTCTCTTCGCCTTCGAGGCGACGAACGAGCACACGATCATGCAGGGGAGTAAATGCCATTTCTGAGGCTCCTCAACTCGGTTATCCTGGGTCTTGGCACTCACCGGAGGCGAGTGCTAACGACGCTTAGCTAGGCAGACGCGCCGGGGCTGTCAACAGCGCAGGCCGGGAAAAATTTCTGGACTGGAGTGTAGCTCGCCAAAAGGTTTTGCAGTGATTGACACGAGAAGTTGCAGCAAGTGATTTTTGGCAATCGACTAGATGGTGCTGTCAACCAGAGCGTCGGCGCATCAGGTCATCATCGATCGGCCGCTTCCCCCCTCGAGTTTTCCACGTTGGCTCAACGAGCCCTTCCGCAGCGAGTGCTATGACTGCGTCGCCAATTTCTTTTCCGCGCAGAAAAAGCTGTTCTTGAATACCAGCCCGCAAGGTTGAGAACTTGAGATTGTGCGACGAATGATCAAGCCGTTCCAGTATCGCCGAGCGAAGACCCTTCAGGTGCTGTCGACGTTCACGCAGATAAGGTCCTTCAACATCGACTAACCCGGCAAGGAAGTCGGGCTGCTGGGGGTCTTGGGCCTTGTTAAAGCGACTCTGGTCGTGTTGGGATAGCGCCTTGAACTCCGCCTGGCGCATCACTTCCATCCCGGCAGGATGATGCGTGCCGTAGAACATCTGAAAATGGATCTGATTGCGATCCGGGTTGTGGATTGGCGAACTGGCAGCAAAACGAAAACCCAAATCTTCCTTCAGAACCCGTGTCAGCTCCTCCTCGATCTCTGTGATCGGGATGCGTTTGCCAGCAAGGCGCTGGGATCTCTCTGCACCTAGCAGTTCCCTGAGACGATCAGCTTGTTCCGGAACCGGCGGGCATAGAAAGCGTTCAACGAAGCTCCGCATGAAGTTGATCATGATTTCGGAGTTTCGCTGACCCGATAGAGCCTTCAGTGCATCCGGGGAAAACCCGCTCCACCCCGTCGGATCAACGAACAAGAGCATGAATTTGTTCGTCGCCAGCCTTTTGATCTTCGCCACATTGTCCTCGAAAACCCCGTTTAGGGTGTGGATTTCAAGGAGGGGATATTTATCCCGTGCCGAATCGATGAACGCCTCCAACCTGGCAAAAGACTGCTTGTTCTTTTCGTTAAAGATACACCGAATGGCCGTCTTTCTGTCGCCCGGCAAGGTCTCAGCCACGCTCTGCAAATTCGATAGAGCGATGGCGATTGATGTATCGCTTAGGCCTTCGGCATCGCGCTCTTCCCAGGGGCCACAAAACGCGTCGACATAGTCAATACTGCCATATGTCCGGACCACCTTGTGTGCGAAGTTTTCGAGGTACCTCCTGAGTAGTGCATGCTTCGCTTCGGTCTGCTCCCGATCCCTGTAAAAATCGCCCATCTACCTCCCCCGCGACTGAATTAGAGGCAAGTAGAACAACCGGTCGTTGATTCGGCAATCCTCGGTACAGAGTTCAAGAGCGGAGGGCATCGAGGATCGGTTCGGGAACAATATGCGTCGGGAACCCGTTCCACTCCTCACCGTCGAGCAGGCGCCCGCCCGATTTCGGCCGTGCCCCCCCCCACTGTTTGAAGAAAAAGGCGACGTCATCGCGCTGGCATATGTCGCGGATCTCAGTAGCCCACGATGGGTGCATCGGGCGCGCCCGCGGTCCGCTCTCGCCCCCAACAATTGCCCAAGCCACCCCAGCCAGGTCAACGTCGCCGATCGGCCCGAGGAGTGGCTCAAAGGAGATGAAACGTGCCCGGGAGTTGATGCGGCGCAGGTGCTCGATACGACTGCGGTGGGCTCGATCTTCAACCGAAACCCCAAGCCAAATATGGTCGGGCACCCCTCCACCCGCGTAGCGTTTTTCGACATAGTCGAGCATGAGAGAGCTTCGCTTCGTAAGCACTTGGTAGACATGCCAGTCAGCGCTCTCCATCACGGCAAAAACCCGATCAATATAGCTCCGGTCAATCTCTTTGTGAAATAGATCGCTCATCGAATTTACGAAGATCATCCGCGGCTTTTTCCACTGAGCGGGTTGAGCAAGACGGTTTGGCCAAAGGGTCAGATCAAACCCTTGTTCGTAGGGGTGGCCGGGAACGCCGCGCCAACGTTCGGCAAACCTCTCGGCGTAGCAATTGTCACAGCCAGGACCGATCTTGGTGCAACCCGTGACCGGGTTCCAGGTCGCATCGGTCCATTCAATCGTAGAATTTTGGGCCATATCGAACTCCCCTTCAACGGGTCATTGAATCAGATATCGAAGGGCTTGTCACCAACAGCTCCCCCACCTTCCCCCGGCTCCCGCTCTTTCCGCTCACCGTGTAGCTCGTCTGCACCTCGGCCAGCTCGAACCGGCCGAACAGCTCACGCACCTCCGGGAGGTCGTTGATCGACATGAGGAACCGCCCTTCGATCGCGGCGAGCTGCTGGGCGAGGCGTGCGAAATCCTCCCTTCCGAACATGTCCTTGCCGTAGTCGTTCTCGTTCCCCCAATAGGGCGGATCGAGGTAGAACAGCGTTCCCGGGCCGTCATAGCGGGCAATGAATTCGGCGTAGCCGAGGCACTCGATCACCACGCCGGAGAGGCGCGTGTGCAGGTCTTCGAGGTCAGGCTCCAGCGTGGTGAGGTTGAACCGCGCGGGGCGGTCTTTCGAAACACCGAAGTTCCGCCCGGAAACCTTTCCGCCGAAGGCCGTCCGCTGGAGGTAGAGGAACCGGGCGGCGCGCTCCAGATCGGTCAGCGTGTCCGGGTTGGTGTCGACCAGTCGGTTGAACTCCGTTCGGGTCGTCAGCTGAAAACGAAGCGTGTCGAGGAACTGCGGGTAGTGGCGCTGCAGGATGCGAAACAGGTTTGCCACGTCGCGGCTGTAGTCGTTGATGACTTCGGAACGCGGACGCGATGTCCGCCGCAGAAACACACCGCCCATTCCGAGGAACGGCTCGGCGTAGACCTGGTGGGGAATGCCATCGAGGATCTTCACGATCCTCTTGGCCAGGTTGCGTTTGCCGCCGAGCCAGGGCGCGACGGGTTTCACCGGGGTGACCGGGGTCAGGGGGGAGCTTTCCATAATGCTCGAATCGCCTCAATCTGCCCCTCCCTCGCGAGGGAGGGAGCGGCCTTGAAGCACTGTGGGTCGGCGGGGTCGTGGGTGGAACTTCGGCCCCGTGTCGGGGGGTGTTGGTGCACCCCCTGGCCTCCCGTTAACCGGAGGCTTGAAGGCCCCGTTTAAAGGCCATGTTCAATTCGGAGGCCCGCAAGGCGAGATCGCCAGGGGCGAGGGTGTAAGGCGCGGCGAGACCAAGCGCGTGGGCGCAAAGCTCGGAGCAGAACCACCGATCGGGGATCTGGCGGCGGGCTCTGAATACCTGGCTGAACACGATACCCGGCAGATCGTATCCTGCGCCCAGTTCGGCCCGCGCAATCGAGAAGGCAGCGGGCGGATACCAAGGAGAAAGCGGCATCATGGCCCATCGGTTCGAGTGAAAAATAATCCGCTTTTCGCGCACGCCGCCATCGCGCCAGGAGGCCGAGATCGCCCTTCCCTGCCGGTGAAGCCCGCAATCGGATTTCTCGATCGTTCCCCAGTCCACCAGCTCGACATGGCTGTAGGGCGACCGCGTCGAACTGCGAACCAGCCGGTCCGTCAACTTTCCGGTGCCGCAATAGAAGGCTAGGCCCACGCGGCTCATGCCGGCACCCCCTTCTTGAGCTCAAGTTCGGTCACCAGCGGTGGCATGCGGTGGGTGACGCGCTTGATGTACCACTCGCCCTCGAACCCGGGCTTGAGGCGGGCGATGATGGCCGTCCCCCCGGCGAAAGCGGCGGGATTGAAGTAGGCCAGCGTCACGTTGAGCGTCACCGCCTCGCGCTGTGCGCGCTTCAGCTCGGCCTCGGCCGCCCTCGCCGCCTCGGCCTCGGTGGCATAGACGTGGCGAAGCCGTTTCACCGGCTTCTCGTCACCAGCGGTGACCTTGCGGGTCTCTCCCGCCTCGATGTCGCGCCACTCTGCCTCCACGGTGCCGTAGTTGCCCCGTTCCTCGAGCTGCCAGGTCCAGTCCGAAATCCCTACCGGGACCACACGGATCGGCACAATCGGCTCGCCCTCGGCATTGATCCCTTCGTTCTTGGGCACCACTACCAGCTTCTGCGCAGCGGGTTTGACAATGGCGTCAAGTTCCGCCGCGAGGCGGGTCAGGAAATGAAGATCGCTCTCGGCGGTCTGCGCGAGAAACGGGTAGAAGGTCGCGCCGATCCCGGCTTCAACCGTCGGAGACAGCCCGGCCTCGCTCGCGATCTGGCCAACGATGTCGGACAGGGTTTTCTCCTCCCACGCGCGCGACTTCGGCGCGCGCAGCGGACCGGCCATATCGGCGGCGGTGCCGGTAATCGTCATCGTGCGCACCGGGCCTTCGCCGCTCACCCCGTCGAGCGCAAAACTGCCCAGCCAGGTGAGCCCGGTTTCGCGGTAGCCGAGCGAGACGTCGATCATTGCGCCGCGTTCGGGGATCTCCAGCACACCGCCTGCATCGTCGAGCGTGATCTCCACGCGGTCGGCCCCGTCGCCGTCGTCGTCCGTCACCTCTACCATCAGGAGCCGCGCGGCGGCGGCAAAGGCGTTGCCGTCGATCGTGATCTTGTGTTTGGGATGCATCAGCCGCGCCCCCAGAGCCGCAAGACGCCGGTGTCAACCGGTTCCTCCACCTCCGGCAGGACGATAATCTGCCCGGGCTCGTAGATCGGCCCCAGAGCCGCAAGACCAGGGTTTGCAGCGAGCACGGCGGGAACATGGTGCTGCGAACCAAGTTCGGCCTTGCAGATTGCATCCAGCATGTCGCCCTGGCGTGTGCGGTAGGTCTTCATCCGTGATAGGCCCTAAGCGTGATGGTGAACTCGATCTTTCGCGGCGCGCCGTCGGCCATGAGGAAGCTCTTGGTCTCCTCGATGTTCTGGATCACCCACAGGCCCCAGACCCAGCCCCCGCCGTCGACCAGCATCATCGGTGTCGGCACTGCAGCTCCGGCCATGGCCCGCATCCGGTCGACCTGCCGCAGACCACCGGAAAAATGCGGGTAGATGACCCCTTCGAGGGTGATGATATCCTCACCGGGGCCGAGGTACTGCAGGCCCTCGGGCACCCCCAGGCGTGGCACCGGTTCCCAGCGCCATGACGAG
Source organism: Maritimibacter sp. HL-12 (assembly GCF_900177545.1). Classification (GTDB taxonomy): domain Bacteria; phylum Pseudomonadota; class Alphaproteobacteria; order Rhodobacterales; family Rhodobacteraceae; genus Sinisalibacter. Next base: position 622,403 of record NZ_FXBQ01000001.1, read on the forward strand.
CTCCGCCGCGCAATCTGATGGCTCGGGGCCGATGCCCCGAACCGAAACAGCCCGAGCGCCATCATCACCAGATCACCGAGCATAGGCCCCTCCGTCGTGCAGCGCGAAACCTGCGGCGCGGGCCTTCTTCTCGATCCGCCGCATCACCGAGCGCGCGATCTCTTCGGCCGACTGGCCCGGAGTAGCGTGGATGTGGATGTCGCCGATGCTGAAGCTGCCCCCGCCCGCCGCGCCGCCCGCCCGCAAGGTGCGGGCCGATACCACCCGTCCGTCGGTCGCGGGCTCGAAAAACTCCTGGCCCTCCTCGTTGATCGCATAGAGGAACCCGGCCCGCACGGGGCCACCAAGCGCGCGCTGCCCGCCCGGCGTGATCGGCTCGCCTGCATAATGGGGGCTGTAGGGATAGTCGGTGGCCTGGCGGCTCATCCCGGCCGTCATGGCGGCACTCTGTGCGGGCGACATCCCGACCGGATCGAAGGTGGCCGCCGTCTTGAGGGCGGCAACCACCGGCGCGACAATCCCGCCAAGCCGCGAGAACATCGCACCGATGGCGTCGAGGATCGGCCCGAGCGCCGCGCGCGCAACTTCCCAGGCGGCGGCGATCGGGTTGGTTGCGATCAGCAGGTCGATCACCGGTTTGATCGAGGTGTCCCAGTTGTCGGAAAAGAAACCCCCGATCGCCGAGAGCACGGTGTCGAACGTGTTCTTCAACGCCTCCCATCCCCGCTCGATCGCGTCGGTGACCCCGAGCTTGTCCATCACCGGCTTGATCACACCCTCCCAGACCAGCCGGAGCGGAAACGAGATCAGCCCGTAGTACTTGAGCATGGCATTCTTCAGCCCGCCCCAGCTGCGCTTCACGCCTTCAACGGCAAGGTCGCTGTCGCGCTGAAACACGCCGGTGAGGAACGTGCCAAAGCCACCGAAGGTGTCCTCGACATCGGCCCAGAGATCGCGAAACCAGGCGGTGATGCCATCCCAGTTCGAATAGATCAGCCAGGCCCCCCCGGCGATGGCGGCGATGGTCAATCCGATCGGGGTGAAAAGCGCCGCGCGGCCGAGCCAGAGGAGTGCGCGGCCCACCATCCTCAGCGCGAACGCGCTGAGGCGCGCGGCACCAGTCAGTTTGAAAAGGCCTTTGCCAACGAGCAAGAGGCCGAGGCCCAGCTTTGCAAAGCCAAGCACGAGCCCGAGCACCACCTTCCCCATCAGCAGCGCCGCCGCGAACCAGGCGAGGTTCTCCCACCCGCCGAGCAGCGCCGCCGTTGCCTCCAGCCAGGGATAGAGCTCCTGCCACACCTCCCATGCCCCGACACCGAACGCCTTGATGCCGCGAAGCACCGCCAGGATGTGATCGCCGACCACCTCGGCCATCGCCTGCAGCCGCCCGTCGGCCGCCATCTCGTCGAGCAGATCGAGGAGCGCGCGCAGCTCGCCCTTGAGAAACTCGAACGCGCCGCTCGCCATGATCATCCGCTGGAACTTGGCCCAGTGGTCGGCAACGTTGGAGAGCATGCCGTCGAAGGTGTTCGACAGGTTCTCCATGGAGCCTGCGAACTTCGCGTCGAAGATTTCCGTGAGCGTTGCCTCGATCGCCGCCCGGTCGCTCGCCAGGGCGCGCATGGTTTTCGACTGTCCGTCGAGCGTGTAGGCGTATTCGATGTAATCGCCCACCTTCGCTGCCTTGATCCCGAACTCCTTGAGCCGCTCGTTCTCCCCGGTCACCGCGTCGGCCACCGCCTCCACCGCCTGGATCAGCGGCTTTCCCATCGCCGCAGAGGTGTCGCCGAGGGTCTGAAGGAGCCCGTTGGTCGGATCCAGCCCGTAGGCGCGCAGCTTCACGAAGGCGTCCATGACCCCATCGAGCTCGTAGGGCGTCTTGACCGCGAACTCCTCGACCCAGCCCATCGCGGCCTTCGCCGCCTCGGCGGAGCCCTCGGTGGTCGTGAGGATCGTCTGGAATTTCTCGAACTGTCGTGACGGCCCGAGCAGGGCAAGGCCCAGCGCGGTGACCGCGCCGGTATAGGCCACCATCATCGTGCTGCCCCGCCTCGCCGCGGTACCGACATCCCCGAGACCGGACTTCATCATCCGCGCGCCACGGGTGACGGTCTGGGCATGCCGCATCATGCCCTGCCCCCCGATACGCTCGATCGCCTGCATCGCCTTGCGCGCCGGGGCCGTCGCCTTGTCGACGAGCTTCAGGATCAGTTCGATGTTCAGATCACTCATCGGGTCCGTCCGTTTTCGGCGCGCGGTCAAGTGCCAGTTCGTGCCAGCGGCTCAGCTCTTCGAGGCTCATGTCGACCATCTCCGAAGGCGGCCAGTGGAAGACGACGGCGATGTTCGCCATCGCCTCCTCCACATCCTCGACTAGTTGAGGCGCAGCTCCGCCTCCGCCTCGGCCTTCGCTTCCGGGGTCATAAAAAAACCGACCACCCGCGCCGCGAGGGTCATGAAGTCGGCCGGGTCCAGCCCGGCGACCTCGTCCGGCAGCAGAGCGGGTTGGGAAATACGCGGCAGAAGGACGCTCAGCGCGTTCACGTCCATCTGCAACACGTTGGTGAGCTTCAACCCGCGAAGCGCCCCCACGGACGGAATTCGGATCGCCACTTCGCGGATCTCCTCATCGCCCCGCTTGATTGGCTGAAGCAGCCGCACAGTGCCTTCATCGTGCATTTCAAGCCCTCCTTAAATGCCCATTGCGCGGCGGATCTCGGCGAGTTGGTCAACACCGCCGACCTTGCGGATCCCGGCGGCAAGATCGATCTCCCAGATCTCATCGCCGTTGATCTCCAGCCGGTAATAGCGGACGTCCATAGCGAGCTTGAGGTTGGATCCCTCACCCGGCTTGAGCGTACCGACTTCCGGCGCGGTGATCAGACCGCTCACAGTCGCGATGATGGTATCGGCGTCGCCGCCGCCTTCGGCCGAGGCGGCGGCGGGCCGGAACACGAAGCGCTGGACGGTACCGAGCATCTTCATCACATCGACCGGCCACTCGGCGAAGGTCAGATCGGCGGTCATGCCCTCGGTGCCCATGTCGATGCCGACAGGACCGTCCTGGCCTGCACCACGGTGCGCCTCGGTCTGGATCTTGACCTGCGGAAGAGTGCCCTCGGTGAGCCGACCAAAGTAGCTCACGCCATCGACGAAGGCGTTGAAGTTTCGGATCTTGCGGGGGTAGGCCATCTGTCAGGTCCTCCTTAGGCGGTTGCCACGACCTCCGCGACCAGTTCCTCGTAGTAGGAACCCTCGCGGTGGGCGCGGAAGGTGAGGTGTTCGAGCGGAGCGGGCGGCTCGATGTCGAAGTCGATGGTGAGCTTGCCGGCCTTCAGATCGGCTTCGGTGTTGAGCTCGGGGTCGATCCAGACCTTGCCGCCCAGGAGGGCACCGCGGGCAACGAGCTGGTTGATGTAGGCCTGCACGCTGTCGCGGATATCGAGGAGCAGCTGCACCGAGAACGGCCGGTCCATCGCCCAGCGGTGGGCGCTCTCGACACTCTCATAGACCATGTCGGCCGTGCGCCGGACGGCGTAGAACGCCCAGAGGGGATCGTCCGAGGTGGACCGGTTGCCCCAGGCGCGGAACCCCTCGTCGCGTACGAAGGTGATGATGCCGTGCTCGGTGAGGCGATTGGCCTCGGTGTTCGGATCGCTGAGCTTGTAGCCGATCGGACGCGACGTGCCTGCGATACCCTTTGCAAGCTGGTTAGACGCGCCCCACCAGAACCCCCGCTCGCCATCGACGCGCGACTGGATCCCGGCAACCACGGCAGACCCGGGACGGCTGACATAATCGGCCAGAGTGGTGTCGTAGACGAGCACATGGGGGTCGACGATCGCGAGCCGCTGGCTGCCGAAAAGCCCCTCGTAGGCGATCGCGTCGGCTTCGTTGGTGTTCGGGCTCTCGATGTAACCAAAGGCCATGAGCTGATCGACGATGCTCGTCAACGCCACCGCCACGGGGTTCTTCACCGCCGGGTCGGTCGGTTTCGTATGCCCGGGCGCGGCCAGCAGCTTCGGCGTCTGGCCGGTGAGAGCCTGCGCGGTCAGCAGCGCCCAGCAGCCGGTTTGCAGCGTTTCGTCGCCGACCACGTTGGCTTCGGTCGCAGCGGCGTCTAGGCCTTCCTCGACGCGGATGACGATCACTGCCGCAGCCTGTTCGCGATAGGCGGCAGTATAGGCGTCTTTCAGGGTGCCGCCGGCGCCCAGCGAGGCGGCCATGCGCGGGCCGGTAATCAGAACCGGCGTGTCCGCAGGGAACACGGCCTCATCGGCGTCCGGGGCCGTGCCTACGAACCCGATGATCGAGGACTTCACCGTGCGGATCGGGCGCAGGCCGTCATCGACCTCCGTGACCTCGCAGCCGTGCAGGAAATAGTCAGGCATTGGAGCCTCCTTGGTTGAAGATGGTCGATAGCAACATCAGCGTTCTCCTTCAGAACATCGCCGCCACGGCAGCGGCCTCGGGGGGCACCGGGGGCCAGGACGCATCGGCGGTGATATCGGCGTCGGGGTTTTCGGCGAGCGCGGCGGCGGTGGCCCGCATCGCCGCGACCCATTCGAGCGCGGCGGTGACGCCCGCGAGCAGGGACACCTGGTCCGGGCTGCGGTCGGGCTCGGGCACGCCGGACGCAATCGCCGCCGCCGTCGCCATGTTCATTTGCGCCTCGGCGGATGCATGCGCGTAGATGCGCGCGCGGCATTCGGCTTTGGCCGCGCTCAGGCGCAGATCATCACTTTTGGGTAATACCTGATCGAGTTCGTCGGCGCTCAAAATCCGATCACTTGTCACCAGCTTGATTGAGCCGTCGGCAAGGATCACACTGTCCTCTCCGAAGGTGGCCCGAACCACGTCGTGCACATTTTGGAAATGGTCCATCACAGATCCCTTACTTTGAAGCCGTAAGCAGTTATTGTTCGCAATTCCGCGATGCCAGCGGAGTCGTTTCGAGCGGTCTGTAAATTCACGTCGTGCCCGTCGATGATCATAGACCCGGTTTGGGAGAGGCTGGGCGAGAAGACTTCGTATCCCGCGGAGGCAGATACATTGCTGGCGCCGTCCGACCGCGATAGTCGCGCCTGAGCGGCAACAGTCCCGGTAACACCGGCCGAGACAGTCACGATCCATAGTCCGCTAGACAGGCCATCAAAGGTCTGGGCGGTCGCCCAACTGTTGCTCGAGTGTGACGCCGAGTTGACCACTCCTGTAAAGCTATCCCCCGCGCTCATGGGGGCAATGTCCGGGGTGATCTTGGTCCATTCCGTCCAAGTTGGCACCGCGTCCGTGCGCAACCGCGAATAAACCCAACCATCATCCGACACGCAGAGCTGGCGCGCCTTGCCGCCCGTGCCCTCGGTGTGGACCAGCGCGCCTGCGTAACCCGGTGCCGGGTTGCCGGTGGCCGCCGAGGTGATCTCGACCATGCCAGTCGCATCCAGCGCGTCGATATCCGCCGAAGAATTCGCGGTGCCACCGAGGCCGCCGAGCTGGAAGCGCAGCCATTCGGTGCGCTGCCCGAGTTGCAGGGCCTGCCAGTTTTGAAGCCCGCCATCGTTTTCCGGCTCGACGGGGCCACCTGTCGGCCACCATCCGTCCTCCTGCATCACGATGCCGTCGGGCCAGATAGCCTGATCGCCCGTCTCGATCGGCAGATTGTTGACCGTCGCCACGTTAACCATTTGCAATGTCCTCGTAGATATATGACCCGCCGAGCGGGATGTTCTGACCGAGAGCCCACACACCGGCACCCAGCTCGTGCCGCACGCCGGCGAACACGATAGCGCTCAAACGGCAGCGCGCGGGCGCCACCTTGGCCAGGCGGGACGCAAGCGCGTCCGCATCAGCCTTGGAGATCACCTGGTAAACGCGGACGAGATACTCGGCCCAATGGCCGGGCTTTCCCAACCGCCACGCCCGCCCCAATGGCCGGGCGCGCTCCCGCGTCGCGCGGGGTGCCGGCCCCAGCGCCATTCCCGCGTCGCCCAGCCGCCACAACCGCCCGAGCGGATACCTGGCGCCGGTGACGGACGGCCCGCCGAGCTGCGGATAGTCACTCGCCTCCACGATCTCGGCGCTGCCATAGCCCATCGCGGTCATTGCGGCGCGCACCCCGGCCGGCGTGCCCTTCTTCCGATGCACATCCACCGACGCCGCTATCACCGCGCGCTTGGTGGCCTCCGGCCATTCCTCATCCCAATCTTCGACGGAAAGAGCCCAGGCGAGGTGGCGCAGGTGCGAGGCCGGGCAGGTTTCCGGATCCCAGAGAGTGGCCACCGGCACCGGCACGCCCTCGATGCGGGCGGCGACGGCGAGATCGAGCGCCTCCTCGGCGTCGGTGCGGTTGGGTGGCAGGATGGTTTGCATCATGCTCATGCGGCCACCGTGAGCGTGATGGCGGTACAATACGGCGCTTCGCGCGGCCCGGCGGTGATGGTTGCCACCGGTGCGGTGAGGTCTACGAGGTCAACGCCGGGTCGATGCAGCGCGGCATACAGACCGGAGAGGCTGACCTGCGCGCCCAGCGCGTGCTGGGCCGCAACATAGGCTTCCACCGCCGCCTCGGCGGTCGCGAGCACATCGGCCTCGTTTGTGGCGGGCGCCAGATCCATCTCGGCGGTGACCTGGTAGGAGGTCACGGTCGCCGCCTCGACCTCGACGGTATCGCACAGCGGGCGGACGTCATCGGCGTTGAGCGCGGCCGCAACCGCGTCGAGCACCTCTTGTCCTGGCACGCCGTCACCGTCGCGTGACAGCACCGTCACCCGCACTTCGCCGGGCGTCGGGCTGTCAACGGCCACGTCCTTCACATCCGCATGCGCCGCAAGCGCGTGGTAGGCGTAGGCCCCCACCGGTCCAGCCGTCGAGAAACCCTCAAGCGAGAGCTGGATCCGCCCGCGCAGATCGTCGTCGGTCTCGCCAGCCAGGCGCACGACGCCCAGGAGCGCGGCGAGATTTTCCAGCCCCGCCCCCGTGGCCGTGGCCAGCATCACAGCGCGAGCGGCATCGTTCACGCGGCCACGCAAGAGCAGCTCGCGGTAGGCGGCGGCCTCGAGGATCTTGATGATCGGCTCGCTCTCAAGATCAAGCGCGGCGGCCACCTCGGGCGCGCGGGCGGCGACATCCGCCTTGAGCGCGGCGATGATCGCTTCCGCATCCAGCTGCTCGATCACCTCCGGCGTGGGCAGCGTGGCCAGGTCGATGGCGGAAAAGCCGGTCATGCGACACCTCGCATGGTGAGGTTCAAGGTGGTTTCAACGCCCTCATCAACGCTGCCCAAGAGCGCCAGATCGACCTGACCGGATCCGGCGCCCGCGATCTGGACCCGGCTCAATCTGAACCTCGGCTCCCACTTCTCGATCGCTTCGGCGGAGGCAAGATACAGGTCAATCACGGTCTCGCCGTTGATCGGGGCATCGATCAGGCGCGGCAGGTTGGACCCGTAGTCGCGCCGCAGCACGCGGCTGCCGATCGGCGTCGACAGGATGTCGCCGATCGACTGCGTCAGGTGCGCGTCACCGTCGAGCGAAAGCCCCCTATGCCGATCCATCCCGATCACGACTTGTCGCTCTCCTTGGCCGGTTCAGATTTTGCAGCCGATACCTTCCGGGCGGAGGCCGGTTTGACGTTCTCGTATTTCGCCTGAGCGGCGGTCATCTCGACCAGATCGCCCTTCTTGACCCGGCGCCCGGCCATCCATCCGTCGCTCTGCACTTCGAACCAGGTCTTCTGCTCGGCTTTCTTGTCAGCTTTCTTGTCAGCTTTCTTGTCCGCCATCACTGCGGTCCTCCTGTATTGCCGCCACCCGGCATGACGCCGCCGTGGACATGGGTTGAAAGCGCGATCCCGTTGGCGGTGACCTCGCCGTTGACTTCGATGTCGCCATTGACAACGAGCTTGCCGCCGCCGAGCTCGATCATCGGCGTTGCCGGATCGGACGAGGGAGCGTTGCCGGCATAGATCCCGGCCAGGATCACGCCGCGCGCTGCCTCACCGGAGGGCACGACGACCACCACCTGCTCACCCACCGCGGGCATCCACCAGAAGCTCAGCGCACCAGCACGCATATGCGCCACGGCGAACCAGCCTTCGATTTCGCCGGCCTTCACCCGCGCCCGCGAGGTCGCGGCATCCACATCGGTAACCGTTCCGATCTGAACCACATTGGCCACGCGACGGTCCCCTTCGGCTGCAGCCATGCTCATGCCTGCCCCCCTTCGATATGCGGGTTGACGTAGAGATCGATTGGCAAGGGCTCCGCGGCTGGCACCTCGGTGAGCGCAACCGGCTGCACCCAGCTCACAGCGGCAAGGTGAACATTGAGCTTTTCGCTCGCGGTGCTCACCAAGGTCAGCGCACGCACCTTCTCGGCCTCCCCCACATCCTCGAACCCCCAACGATTGTTCGGCACCAACTGAAGCAGCGCCTGGACGATGTTCGCGGCGGCGCGATCGCGGGAGAGCCCGAGGCTGTCGCGGGTGACGACGAACGCCGCCATGTCGAAAGCAAAGGTGATGAACGGTCCGCCCAACTGCTGATCGATCCGCCCGTCAAGGCGCGAGATCATGACCGCAGGCGCCATGATGCCACTGGCCTGAAGCCGGGCAAGATCGAACCGCCCTGCCATCGCCCGGCAATTCTTCAGGTCGGGGAGTACGACACCGACGCGCTCGGCAATGGCTTCGGGCAGATCGGCCAGGAGGGTTTCGGGTACGCTCATTGCAGGAGGTCCTCGATCTCTCCGATCACCAGCGCCCGGATCTCCTCCTGGTCATCGTCCGAGAGCCCCAGCCAGGGCCGCGCCGGGATGTTCGATCCCACCTCGGCCCCACCGAAATGATGGATCGCGGCGTAGACGAGCGGAGAGCCGACGTGGATCTCGGTGCCATCGGTATAGTTCTGGACGGAGGTCAGCAGATCGTTGTTGCCCACCAGGAGCGAGTGCCCGCCGTGGCGCGTCGCGGCGTAGGCCCCAGACCAGTCCGGCCATGCCCCGCCTTTCGGGCCTTCCTTTTCGGTCGCGATCCGCTCGCGGGTCGAGTTCTCCAGAAGCTGCCCGATATCGAAGGCAAGATCGGGCAACCGCTCGTGCAGCCCCTCGAACCGGCCCGCGACGGCGGCGATCTTCTGGATCTCGACGGCGTAGAGTAGGCCGGCCATCACAGATCCCTCGTCTTGTCGCGGGTCCAGAGCTTCTCCGGGCCACCGGCCACAATCGGCTGCGGCCCGTCGGGCAATGGTTCCTCCCCCTCGACGAGCGGCTCGGCGGGCAGGACCAGCATGGCCTCGCCTTTCGCGATCCGCTTGAGATGGGCGATCGTGTCTTCATAGCGGCGACGGTGCTCTTCAGAGAGAACGTCGGCCGAGAGCGCGAGGCGGTAGAGCGCGATATCGACGCAGGCCTGGCCGACGATCTCCGGAACATGGGTGAGCGGCACGGAGTAGCGCACGCCCAGGAAGCTGTCGATCTCGCCGGAGGCCAACTGAAGCGCGCGGGTCACCGCCGCAACATCGGCCACGCCGTCGCCATCGCGGTCGGCAACGTAGAGCGCGTTTGCGCCGTAGAGCTCCTCGATGTCGGTCTGCGTTGCGTAGGCCATTGGCTCCGGTCCTGGTTCAGGTTGCCCGAGGCGGCGCTGCCACCTCGCCTCGGGCTTCGACCGGCCACTGGCCACCTGGGGGGATGTCTGCTCGCCCGCGTCCGGTCATTCGAAATCGCTGGGGGGGCTCACACTCGGCTTGTCCGCCGTCGGCCGCCGCCCCCCCCGGAACGGCCCCTCTGGGGTTTATTCCTCAGCCGGGGCGGTGAACCCGCCCTCGACCTCTTCCTTGAAAACCTCGTCGCGGAGCGCCGCGTTGATCTTCGTGCCCTCGGGCAGAAGCTCCTTGAGCGCTTCGATCCTCGGCTTGCCATCCTTCTGGAAGTCCTCGGCACCGAGCTGGTGGATCGCCTCGGCGATGACACGCCGAAGCGCCTCGTCGTCGCCGTTCTCCACCAGGTCGGCTTCACTCGCCGGTTCAACAACGAGCCGGGGCTCCTCCATGATGCGCTTCCACTCGTCGTCGGTGAGATCGTCGACGGGCACGATGGTTCCCGCTTTCGTCCACTGCCGGCCGCAGCGCCAGAAGCTCTCGACACCAGCGACGGTCTTGACCAGGCGCGCGCTCATCACGCCACCCAATCCGTGTCGAGCACTTCGACCGCGTTGTAGTTCGCGTTCGAGGCACCGCCATCGCCGAGCATCACCTTCACGGTCTTGTTGGCCGCCGAGCGGAGCTCCGGCCCGACGACGAGCAGGTTGGGCTTGATGCCAAGCGGACGACCATTCACGTCGCGCAAGCCGCGCATCTGTGCAATCGCGGCGTCGAGCGCGTCGCCGTCGAGATCCGCGCTGGAGGCATAGGCCATCTGCCAGAAACCGAAGCCCGCGTTCGAGCGCGCATCGACGCCGTAGAGGAAGGTCTTCGAGTTGAAGACACTGTCCGAGGTCTTCGGGTCGGTCTTCGACACGAACTCCGGCGCCTTGCGCTCCTGGAAGATCAGCGGCTTCAGCGGGCGGGTCGTGTCGAGCAGGTACCAGTACGGGTTGCTTGTGGCGTCGCCCGAGGTGTCGACGTTCGAGACGGTGATCACGTCCCCGGCCTCGTCGAAGCTCGGGTGGTCGGTATCGAAGAAGTTCTGGCCATCGAAGCACAAGGTGGTCTTGCCGGCCTTGAGCAGTGAGAACACGAGGTCGTCGGGCTGCTGGGCGGCAGAGTGACCCATCTCGGCGAAGAGCGGCGTGTAGACCCCGAGGTTGTCGTCCTCGATATCGTTGCGGTCGACCCCGACGGTGGCTTCGAAATCCTTGTTGACGATGGTGTAGCCAAAGGCCTCCATGTCCTTGATCACGCGATCACCGACCCATTCCCGCATCTTCGGGAACTTGCCGAGCCAGCCGTAGGTTTCCGACTTCGAGGTGGATCGGATGACGGTCGCGACCCTCTGGTAGTCGCTCGCGGGGCGGGTCGCGTTGAATGCGTCCTGGAAGGCTTTCTTGTAGCCGATCTGGAGCGCGGCGACCGAGGCGGCGGTGACGATCATTGGGCGTTCTCCTGTTTCGCCGTGGCGTAGTCTTCATGGCTCAGGCCCAGGGCGTCGGCCGCAGCCTTCTCCTCGGCATTGAGTGCGGTGGCTGTCTTGTCGTGCTTCTTGCCGTCAAGGCCGGAGGTGTCGGCAATGACCGGCGCCGTGCCCACGAACGCCTGGAACCGTTCCAGCCCGTCCTCGGTGGCTCGGCAGGTGGCCAGGTGATAGTCGCGCGAGGCCGGGGCGATCTTGCCCGCCTCGATTGCGGCGTCGACCGCCTGCTCGATCCCGGTTTCACGGCGAGCCTTCTCGCCCTCTTCGAACGTGGCGATCCGGTTGAGCGCCAGGTCGTGATCCGCACGTGGCACGAACTGACCCGGATCGGGGTGCTGCGCGGAGTTGAGGGCAGTCGCCTTCTCCTCCTTGAGCTTGGTGATCGCCACGACCGCATCGGCGGCGGTGGCATCGGCGTTGAGGCCGAGCGCCTCAAGGATCGCCTTGTCCATGATGTTCTCCTCTTCGGAGCCCTCGGCATTGAGGGCGGCGAGCTGAAGGTTGGGATTGTTGGTGAGACCGGCCGAGACCATTTTCAGGATCGCCCCGGAACCCGGTTCAAAGCGGAAGGCAGGTGAGAGGTAGCGATAGGCACGGTCGGCGATCAACGCGCGACCGGACTGGTTCCATTCGACCTTGCCCCAGAGCACCCCCTCGCGCACCTCCATGTCCTCGATCCAGCCCACGGCCGGGGCCGGGTCGCCATTCGGCGCCTTGAGCTGCGAGGCATGCTCGATGTCGATCTGGGGGCGCTTCTGGTCTTCGCGGAACCGGACGACGACATCCTCCGGGTTCGGCAGCGACCACGCGCGCCCATCCCGCCCCGAGATCTTCGGGCCAGCAGGCAGAAGCTGCACCCACTCCGGAACGCTGCCGTCCAGGAAGTTGAGCGCAAGAGGGGTGGTGGTGGCGAGCGACTTGATCATGAGCCGACAATGGCCGGGGCAGCAGGGCAAAACACCCCTGACAGGTGTCAGGGTGTCGGAGCCTTCGGAGTGTGGAAACCCGACGAGGCGCTGAGCGGGCCGCAGAGCCGCCTCGTCGGCCTCAGCGTAGGCGGAGGCGGATTAATCCGCAAGGCCGCTCCTGCCCCGTTAAATGACCGTTTAACGGCGCGATCTGTCGCAGAGGTTCGGTCGCACCGGCGCACGGCATTGCAATTCCGGGTCAAAAGGGCCAAGTATCGGGTGCGCCCGAGCCAAGTATCCCGTCTAGCCGGCCAAGGGTCGCGAGGGATGTGACGTCCCTCCGGGCGCGTCACTCTCTCACCACCTCCCCACGCTCCAGAAGCCGGCGCAGGTAGCGGGCGGAATGCAGTTTGTAGAACGTGGTCAGGTAGAGTTCGTCTCCCGCGACCGTCCGCTTGATTACGGCGATCCACGGCAGGTCGATTGTCCGCTCCAGGAATGCCAGGTTTCGCTCGTCGACCCGGATCACCCTGCCGCCCTCGATCAACTCGACCAGACGCACGTAGTCCTTGGGCGAAATCTCCGGATGCTTCGACACCTGCTTCAGGGCGGTCTGTTCCGATATCCGAACAATGGCCGTATCAGACCCGATGATCCCCCGCAGGGTTTCGTCCAGCATCGCAACCGGCACCGTTCCCGGCGCCTCGCCTGCCAGGACCCTGCGTGCGCGCCAACTGCTCGCCATGTCTCGCATGGCAGAACGGGCAACCTGCGGATCCGCATCGCGGAGTTTGCCCTCCGTCAGGCGCTCTAGAGCGTCAAGGCGCTGCTGGCCTGGATTGCGCTCCCAGCCCGGGTCGATGCCGACAGGGACATCCTTAACTTCACCGGTACGTTTGTTGACAACACGCCGAAGCGGCGTGTCGGGGTCGGCGCTGATCCCCTTCGCCTCGGCCTGGCGCTGGGTGAGCTGCTTGACCCAGCATTTGCAGCCCCAGCCGTTGGGCGGCATCCACTCCTGCCAGAACGGGTGATCGGCCGGCAGCACCAGCCCCTCCTTGTCGGCATGGTGTTCGCGGTGCACCTCGCTTGGACCGAGCCGGTATTCGAGGTAGGGCAGCGCGTCCTTGCTGCGCTGGATGCGCTCCCATTGCCCGGCCGACCGTGCCGACGCGAGGTTCGCCCTGTAGATCGTGCGCAACCGACGGGGTGACCCGAGCTGCGCCTTGACCAGCTCGCCCGTGAGTGGGTCGATCACCTCGGACTTGCCCCACCAGCCGAGTTCCTGAAGGCGCGGGCGCAACTGCTTCTGGAAGGTGGCGAAGGGCAGACCCTCGTCGACCGCCTTTTGCAGTTCCTCCCGGATCGCGGTCAGCACGTCCAGCTCCATCGCCTTGGCGACCGTGAAGGCAACCGCGTGCTCCTCGGGCTCGACATCCTCCCAGGAGAAGGACGGTGTCATCCCCTTGTTGCGCAGGAACCGCGAGGCCTCCGGCGGCGGACCGGGGGTGAAGCTGTAGCCGGGTTGGTCGGTGAAATCGGGCAACGCGCCCTCCTACCATTTCGGTTTCGGAGGTGGCGGCGCGGAGGGGCATGAAGGGTGCGGGCATACCGCGCCCCGACCGGCTTCATCGTCGGCAGCTCCGATCGGGTCGACCCAGGGCCAATAGATCAGGGTTGCAATAACCCCGACGATTACACCGGCCAAGAATGCCAGCATGAAGATCTCAGCCATCCTTCACGTCTCCCATTACCCGGGCCTTGAACATCCCCTTCACCAGCGCCCCGATCACCGGCGCGGTCGCGATGTTCGGCAGGACCTCGGCAAGCCGCTCCATCGCATCCTCGTAGCTCGTGGCCTCGGCGATCAGGTCTTCGATCGGGCCGAGGATCGGTTCCATGACATCTTCCCAGTCAGCCTGCATCTCGGCCTCGATCTCGTCGATCTCGTCAGATGGCACGGTCTCGCGGTTGAGGGCGGTGTTGGTGGCAGGCAGCGCCGCTGCCGGACGACCGGCGATCACCTCGTCTTCCTTCTCGGGTTCCGATAGCTTGAGCCGCCCGCGCAACTCGGATTGTTTCACCCGGAGACCGAGCGGCACGAGCTTTGCTACCCCATTCACGAGCGCGGTGATGTCTTCGGGCTCCTCGATATCGATCGCGAGGTGCGGATACCTGGCCTGCTTGCCGAAGTTGAGATCGACGAAGGGGCGGACCAGATCGCGGTTGAGCGTTCCGGTCACGCCACGGGCATCGGCCTGGGCGAGATCAAGGCGCACATCGTTGTGCACCTGCGCCTGGGAGTTCGACGAACCGTTGTCGGCGGTCATCGTCTGCCCTAGCACCGCCTTCGATATCTGTTCGTCGAGAAAGCGCGCAAGGCTTTCGAAGATCCGCTCGCCGACCGAGCCGGCCGAGACCTGCTCGAAATCGATTTCCATGGATCTGGGCAGCACCGCCGCCGCGTCGGTGCCGATGTTGGCCACTGCCGTGAAGAGCGTCTGCACATCCTTCGCCGTCGCCTCCGGACCATAGCGTCCGAGCCGGAGCGGCAAGCCATAGGTTTCGACGAAGGCCATCCAGTCCTTCAGATCGTAGGCCTTGCACATCCAGCTGAAGGCGACGACACGGGCGAGGCCGCCACGCATGGCGAGGCCCGACTTCATCTTTGCGCGATGGACGATCCACTTGAACGGATCGAGCGCGAGCCCGTCGACAGGCGCGCTCACATCGCGCAGGCGCAGCTCCTCGCCGGTGTCGCGGTCGAAGGTGAAGAAATGTCCGGGGCGGTAACGGAAGCGGTCGGGCCACCACAGACGTGCCGATCTCCCCCAGACGATCTCGATTGCCGAAAACCCTTTGCCCAGGGCATCAAGCGCGTCCTCAACGAGGTCGGAGAACCCATCGTGCTCGGCAATGTGTTCGCGCACTGCTTTTGCGATCTTCTCATCCTGCGGATCCTCGGAGGCCGCCTTGACAGTCGGGGTCACTCCGGAGATCGCGCGCTTTCGCATTCCCAGAACCGAAGCATAGTGCGGATCGCGCTCCTCCATCTCCTCGGCCAGCACGAGGAACTCATAGGTTTCGCCGTCGTCACATGCGCGCAAAATCCCGGCGAGTTTCTGAGGCGTGAGCCCCGACGCGACGGTGGGAGCAAAGGCCTGGCGAACAGAGGTGATGCCGGGCTCCGCCACCTCGCGGGTCAGCACCTTGCGCACCACCGGGCGGCCATCGGGGCCGAGCAGCTGCGACGCGACTTCAATCTCTGCCATCACCATACTCCTTTTGCTGCGCCGAATCCGGCAGTCAGCCGGATCGGGCGGTCGTCGTCGCCCCTCGGGTCGGCACTCACCGGCTGGTAGGCGTAAGGTTGGTAGTCGGTCTGCGCGGCCGCCGCTGCAAGCGCGCCCGCCCAGAACCGGTCGCCGTGACCGTCGGTGTCGCCGTCGACGACCAGGCGACGGATGCCGGTCGCACCGACCCGGCTCTTGATCGCGTGAAGATCTGCGCGCAGGAGCGGGTCTCCAGCCGGGATGAGCTTGGTGCGGTCCTGCATCCGTTCCTTCAGCACCGTGGCCATCTCGAGCTTTCGGGCGGCCGAAAACAGCACGCCATCTACCCGGCTCTCACCGTAGCGGCGCTTGGCGTCCTCCACGGGCTTCTCGCCCATGCCGGTCTGGTCCATTGCCGCCCGAACCACCCGGTACCGATCGAACACATCATCGAGAAGGCGATCCTGCTCGGCGAAGGTGACACGCTTCTTCGCGATAATCTCCCTCGTGACGAGCCGATCGCGCACAAGCTCGTCGACCCAGATCACGAACAGGTCGTTGCGCGCGGCGATGTCGACCCCGACAAAAACCTGCCCGCCCTCGTAGAGCCCAGGCTGCCCGGCCCAGTCCCGCTCGCATTCAGAGATCAGGTCGTAGTCGAGCCACGACGACGCCTCGTCGAGCCACTTGAGCTCGAACTCCTGCGCCCAGGCGTCCTCGTCGGCCATACCGGCGCGCAGCTCGTCGATGTTCACGTCGAGGCCCTGGCGCACGGCCTCGTAGATGTCGACCACGTGTTTCGACCACACGTTGTTTTCGGCCGTCATCAGTTCGTAGAACTTGTTGCCCTTGCCGTTCGGCGTCGAGATCACCCGGATCTTGTGCCCGCCCCGTGCCGCAACCGGATAGGCCGAGGCCCAGATCGCACGGCTGTCGGCATGGAAGGCGAACTCGTCGAGCAGCAGGTTGCCGCCGAAGCCGCGCGCCGCATCGGGGCTGGCCGAGAGCGCGATCACCCGGCTTCCACCAGGGTAATGGACCTCGTGGGTCTTGTAGGTTGCCTCGGGCACGTCGACCTTGAACACCCTGTCACCCTGGCGCACTTCACGGTAATGCGCCGGAACGTGGAAGGCATCCTCGACGAAGGTCGGCTCGCCCCGCTTTGCCAGCTCGCTATAGGCCGCGTAAAAGGCCCGGGTGAGCGGCTTCAACGCATCGTTCAACGCCTCCTTGGCCGTGTTCTCCGAGCGGCTCAGGATGGTCCACCGCACCTTGCGCCCGTCGATCTCGGCCAAAGTGCAATCGTCAACGATCTCGCCGGATGAGCCGAAGGTCTTGCCGCCGCGTCGGGTGAACATCCCGATCTTGAAGCGGCTCTGGTCCTTGATCCAAGCGCGCTGATAGGGGAGCCAGGAGACCGCGCGTTCCAAGGGGGCGGTCATTAGCCCGCCTCGCGGATGGCGGTATGATACCATCGGCCACGCCACCGCTGCAGGCGATGGATGTAGCCAAGGTGTTCAATCTCCCGTCTCTCGCCGAATACCCGCACCAACAGCAGGATCCCGAACCTGGCCCGCCGCGTTTCGGCAATCGCCAGGGTGACCGCAAGTCCCTTCTTCATATCGGGCTTCAGCATCATTCGAACCCCATGATCTCGCGCGCCTTGCGCGCGGCATCGGCCATGGACCCGCCCTCGGCCTCAGCCTCATCGAGGCGGTCGGTAACCTCCGCCATCGCTGCCGCGCGCGCCTCCTCGGCGATCCGCTTGCGCTCCTCTTCCACCAGCTTTTCCCGGATCCCGGACGATGCCATCACGTCCTTCAACATCCGGCCGAGGAAGTGCAGTTCTTTCGGATCGATCTCGTCGGCACTCTTGTTCTGCATTCCCATCATCACCTTGAAAGCCAGCGTGGTGATCATTTGGAAAAGCACGTTGTGGCGCTTTGCCTCTTCTTCGAGCCCATTGCCCTGCATCCAGTCAGCGGCCCAGCGCGAGGCCTCTTCCTGATACTTGACGAACTCGCGGTGCTCCTGACCAAAGGAATGCAGAGCCGACTTGCCGATCCTGAGCTCAAGCCCGCGACCTTCCAGCATTGCGTTTAGATCATCGGCGAGATCTTCGTAGCCCGCAAACCCGCGCTCCTGGAGCGCGTCCTTCAGCCAGGCCCTTAGCTCGTCGGGCAGGAGATCGACCTTGCGCGGCGGGGGCATGTTCAGTCCCTCGGCCGCGGACGCTGGATCTCCGGGTGGCGGGCGACGCCGGTTGCGATCTCGAGACCGGCCCGTGTCGCCTCGACCACGATGAAATCGGAACGATCATCGTAGATCACCAAGCCGTTCTCCCGCAGCCATGCCAGTTCGCCCAGCACCTGTGAGCGCGTGGAGGGGATGCCGACACCGTCGAGCACATCCCCGAGGATCGAAGCATTTGACGTGTACTCGGCGCAGCTCTCAAGGTGGCGCAGGATCGCCAGTCGGCGGTGCTTGCGCAGGGTCTCCGCATAATCGCTCATCGCTTGCCTCCGTCGAGCAGGTGTTCTTCGTGGCGGGTCACAACCTGTTCTAGCCGGGCCATGATCGCGCCGTTGCCCTCCATCACCGCCCGGATTTCCTTCATGTTGCCGCCCATCTCGGCCATCAGCATCTCGACCCGATGCAGGTCTTCGCGGCCCGGCATGTTGTGGACCGATTGCTCAAGCGACTGAAGTCTCAGATCGTGACGATCCATCCGCTTCGAGCCTTCTGCAAACCGGTCTTCGACCTGCTCAAACTTCGCGTCGATCCCCGATTTCACCACCGTGAACTGATCTTCGACCGCCTTCCGGCGCGTGCGGAAAAAGGTGAAGATGATATTGCCGAGCGCAAGGAGCAGCCCGAGGCTCACGGTCCAGTCGAAAACCAGCGCACCCATAGCTGCCTGAGCGAAGGCCGGGGTGGCGGCGAGGATCGCCGCCGCCGTGAGCGCAAGATACCTCATGTCTTGCCCCACTTCCTGGCGGCGACGTCCTTGACCGTGTGCCCGCCCATGTAGAGGCCGAGATAGACGGCTGTGAGCTGGAACAGAACCGCGACGTCGATGGGCGGCAGGGCAATCTTGAAGATTGCGTTGAGCGAATGCAGGACTACGACATTCCAGAGCCAGAGGAACCCGAGCAGATACATCCCGCCCGGCCGCCAGGCCCGCATCCAGAGCGGCCCGTCGGTATCGACCTGAAGCGCGGACATCTGGTACTCCAGTCCCTTGGTGTAGAGCGAGATCAGCGCGGGTGACATTGCCTCGGTAGCGGAAATGGCGTCGCGGATGAGGTCGGGATCGGACTGCGCCAGCCCCTCGACCGCGTCGGGTGTCACCCCGGCAAACTGGGCAATACTCTCGATCACCGACGTGACCAGCTCGGAGTTTTCGGCCCCGATCTTGCGAGCGATGATCTTGGATACGAGGGGCGCGCCAACCGAAACGGCCAGCCCGATCAGGGCGGATGACATCTAGAACCTCCGAAGGGTGCGGGCGAGACCCGGTGCGATGTTTTGGACCTTGGCCGCGATCACGTCGCGGTAGGACCAGGCGAGGCGGAGCGCGATGAGAGCAACCAAACCGGCCACGACCCAGAGCGCCCAGTCGGGCACGGCGAGACCGGCGGCGTCGGCGCCCTCGGTGCCTGCAGCGCCCGTGGCTGCGCCAGTGGTGGCGGTGGCGGCCTTGCGGGTCGCGTCGAGGCGTCGCTGCAGCGTCGAGAGCGTGGCGCGCCCGATGATACCGTCGACGTTGAGATCGTGCTCACGCTGGAACCGGGTGACGGCGTCGCGATGAACGCCGCCACCGTCATTGCCCGGGGCGTAGCCGAGCTTCGCGAAGGCGGCGCGGATGCGCGCGATCTCGTCGCGGTCGACTGGCAGCGCCCATTTGGCGACGTCGCTGTCGGCGGAACTGGCCTTCGGGACTTCACCGAGCAGGCCGTAATCGCCGTAGCGCATGATCTTGAACTCGCGGGCGCGGCGGCGGGTGAGGCCCGGCAGTACCTTGCCGCCACCCTTGTTCCACAGCACGATCTTCGCCGAGACCCGATCCCAGTCGCGCGTGCGCCAAGCCTTCACCCAGCTTGCCCGCCCGATCGCGCCGGTGTTGAAGTGGAACAGCACGCCGCCGTCGAACTCGTGCGCTTTCGCAGATGGCATCGCCTTGGCCACCGCAGGCTCGTAGTTGCGCCGCAGCGCCTGGCGGAGAAGATCCGAGGACTGGCCCGCCGTGATCACCATGCCGGGCTTCGGATCGATCACGCCGGACGCGGCGGTCAGGCCGACGCCGATGGTCATCTTGCCAGCCGGGCAACGGTAGGCCTTGAGCACCTCGCCCTCCTCCTGCTTCAGCACCGCAATGCCTTTGCTCGACGTCGTCGCCATAAGCTGCCCCCTGGGGTTGTTCCCTCGGACAGTCGCAAATCATGTGGGCAGAATATCCCCTGACACCTGTCATGGGGGCGGGCGGATCGATGCCTCGGCGCACTCTGGCAGAGCGGCCTGTGGCTTGTCAAAGGGGCAGCCGACCTTGCCGCGCGTCAGCGTCTGCGGCATCGAGATCGGCCTTGATCCGGGCCACGGTGCGCTGATGCATGTCGCAGGCAAGCGCCACTTCCCTGACTGATTTTCCAGCCCTCAGCATCTCCCGGGCGTCGTGGCGACGCGCGCCCTGGCCGCGCATGAAGGCGCACGGAAGAGTGATCCTGCCCCTACCCAAATCACGGATGAGCGCGTCGGTCGCTTTCACGCCGATGATCCCTGCGAGCTTCGAGCCATCGGCGCGGGCGGGGATCTCGATATCGGTGCCGCCGCGCGCCTTGAGGAGCTTGACGGTCAGATCCAGCCCGATCAGCGCCTCGATTTCGGCGGCGACCCCTGGAAGCTCATTACTCATCGCGCTCCCCCCGCCGCGCCACCTGGCGCTGGCCCGTTTCGGGTTGCGACGCGAGCAGCACGGTGGTGACAACCCCATCGCGGATCTTGTAGACGAACCCGCCGATCTGGACCCCGCACGCCCCGAGATCCGCGCCACGGTCCACCTTCCGGCCGATCTCACGGCGGATGGTCTCCACGTCCATGCCGGGCACCCGCTCAAGGTAGCGGATCACGGCATGGTCGCTGACCTGGACGCGGGGCTTCTTGATCATCGCTCCAGCTCGATCCCTTCGCGCACACACCACGCCTTCAGCGCCTCGACCACATCGTTGATCTGGTCCGCGTCACGCATCGCGTCGATGTCGATGGGCAGGTGGCCCCACTTGGCCTCGAACCGAGCACGGATGAAGGCGTTGAGCCCCTTCGCGCCGGGCACCTTCACGACCCCGGCCTCGTTGAGCAGCCGCCAGAGCACGTGGGCAAAGCGCAAATCGCCCCGCGGCGCGCGCTTGCGAGGGCCGCGGGAAAGACGAAAACCCATCCGCTTCATCTCGCTGACCACCAGCCGCAGTTCGCGGGCATCCATGTCGGAAAGGCTGGTCTTGCCCGTCACCCGCAGTTGCAGATCGTGGCGGGCGTCGCCATCAAGGCCGAGCTCGCGGCAGGCGGCAAAGATGGTGCGGCGCAGTGTAGCGCTCATGGGCGGGCCTCCACGGTGGCAAGCAGCTGGTCCACATAGGCCTCCGCCAGCGCGCGCGCCTCCGCCCCCGAGACGCGCAGCTCGCCGCGCGGGGTGCGCATGATCCGGCGCGCCACCGCCAATGCGTCATGCATCGGTCGTGCGTCGTCCTCGATCAGATCGAACCGGCGATACTCGCCGATCACCTGGGCAGACCGGCTGCGCAGTCGGTCGAGTTCATTTTCATAGAGCGGATCAGCCTTGATCCGGGTATCGGCTTGCGCGACGTATTCGCTCACGGTTTTGGCATCGTAGCCACCGAGCTGGCGACCGATCTCGTTCAGCGACAGATCGAGCACCGCGCGCATGAGCCAGGCGCACTTGCGCCGCATCTCCACGACGCCGCGCTGGCGGTTCTCGCCAAGCACCACGCGTGGGGCGACATCATGCGCCTCAGCCACCACCGCGACGATGGCGAAGGCTTCCCGGTCGAAGTCGAGGTGGGCGAAAGCGGTCATCGTCTCACCTCACGCCTTCGCCAGATCAATGGTGATCGCCTGCCAGGGGGCGTCCTGGGCGGCGCGGCGGTAGCACCGCACGTAGGTCTTCGATCCGACCACCCGCATGGCATCGCGGATCGCCTGCATCGCCTGCGCCCAGCGCGCGTCGTCGATCTCCAGCCTCAGCAGCATGAAGATCTCGGAGCGGTTGATCTGGCCCGCCTTGTCGGTATTGAAGGCGCGGGTGACGATGGTGCGGATCTCCGGGCGGCTGTCGGCAGACCACTCGTTGAGGCACTCATCGACCAGCCCCTTGGCGATCTGCAGCTCGGGGCCGAAGTCGATGTAATCGGCCACCTGCACCTGCACCTTGAAGAGCCCGTCGAAGCTCATGAAGGTCTTGTTGCCGCGCGCGCCGCCCTTGGTGAGCCCGTAGTCCTGCGCCAGCAGCGCCTCGAAATCGCCGAGATCCTCGAAGGTGTGCGCCTTGAACCGGGCAACCTGGTCGGAAAGCGCGTCCGCGTAGCCGATCACCTTGCGCACCATCTCGTCCTCGAGCTGGTGCTGCGGCTTGATCAACTCCACCGGCACGAGGTTGCCCTTGGCGTCGGTCATGTAGGGCTTGCCGTCGATCTCACGACGGCCGTCGGGGATGGGATGGGGGGTGAACTCGGTCATACTTCGGTCTCCTCTGAGTTGGCGTCGAGAAGCGCCGCAGCGGCATCGAGAGACAGTTTCTCGGCGGCGTTCTGGATGCTCTCGTAAAAACCGTCTATTCCGTCGGGGCGGATGTGGATTTCATCCAGGTGTCGCGAGATATCGGTGGCGACAAACTCCGCGAACTCGTAGTTGTCGCCGACCTCAATCCGCAGCGCCTCCAGCAAGTCCGCGAGGCCGATATCTCCGCGCACGATCGCCTCGGCAATCTCACTTTCGGAAATGCTGACATACATGCTCATGGTCGTCTCCTTCTCACACGTCGGAAATTGCCACCGGCGCTGGCTTCGGCGTGGCGGCGGGTTTCGATACAGGCGCGGCGTTCTGCAGGAACCTGTCGGCGAACCAGGCGAGCGCGATGATCTTCACCGGGCTCAACCGCTCCCAGCCGCGCGGCCCGGCCTGCACCTCGGTCTTGGCCTCGGCCGCGAGCCGGGTAAGCTCGGCGGCGCTGATCCGCACAGGCCCGCCGAGGGGCGTGAGGTTGTATATGATCTCGGTCATTTCCTCTCGGCCTCCTTGAAGATCGGGCAGCGGGTGCAGGCGCGGTACATCCGCACCCGCATCGCGTTGGTCGACATGAAGTGGCGGGCCTTGCTGCGCCAATCGCGGCACTCAGCGAGCGGCAGCTCCCCGAGCGACGGGCAGCTCACCAGCTCGGCCATGATCTTGGCGCGCACAAGCTCTTCGACGACGACCATCGAGCCGGTGTAGCGGCGATGGAGCACCTGGCTGACCAGGGCGCCCGAGCGTCCGATCCGGGCAGCGGCCTTGGCCTGCGAGGTCTGCGCCGCCTCATCGGCCAGCGCGACGATCCAATCCGGCGCGTCGTCCCCCCAGGCCTCGCGTATGGTGGCGAGCGGGTTTGTATCCTTGAGGATCGTCATTGCCCGCTCCCCGGGACATGCACGAGCCGTTCCTCGTTGGCGTCGTAGATCGCGCGCACCCGTTTCTCGACTGGCGGGCGCGGCCCGGTGTCGTTGATCAAGCGGTAGATCGCCTCGTTGACGCCGGATTTGGCTTTGCGCACCACGCGCACGTAGCCGCCGCGCAGGAGGATCGCGCAGAAGGCCCGCGCAGCTTGAAGGTCCACCTCGGCACCGGGCACCGACGCCCAGGCGGTGAGGTCCACCGGAGTGAACTCCCGCATCCGGCGCGCCGTGCGCCACATGTTCGTCTGGGCATCCCCTTTGAGCTGGCCAAATGTGCTCAGCTCACCCTCAGCGCCGCGCTTGCCTGCCTCCGTCAGGGCAAGCAGCTTCGACCGGCGTGGATCAAGGCCAACCTCTTCGATCCAGCCATCATCGCGGAGGCGATTGAGCACCTCGCGCAGCTGCCCCTCCTGGGCGTCGAGAGCGACGCGGAGCGCGCCCTTGGTGAAGGCGGCTCCGCCGCGTAGCCGGCTCAGTAGGCGGAGGCGGAGCGACACGCTCGTGTGCTTCTGGATCGGCCCCCTCATGCGATGTTCCTCCGCGCAACCGGGGCCTCGCCGGTGAAGAGCGCGCGCTTGCCCCAGTCCTCGGCCGTCACCCGGTCAAGCCCCTGCGTGCGGGCGTGTTCCGCGACACGCGAGAGGTTCACGCAGATGCGCCGCACCGAGGCGTGCGAGGCGCGCAGGATCGCGGCCCGCAGGTCTTCGGAGATATCCACGCCAGCGGCGTAGATCGGCGCCAACATCGCCACGTCCGCCATGCTGCCGGGCTGGGCACCGACCCAGTCGAGCATCCGTCCGTGAACCCGCTCCCACTGCTTGAGCTTTTGCGGCATCTCCTCCTCGCCGATCAGGATGACCGGCGCTCCCGAGCCCTCGTGGATGTCGCGCACGATCTCGATGGTGCGCTTCTTCACCAGGTGGTCGGCTTCGTCGATCAAGAGCGGCGTGCCTGAATAGGCGAGTTGCTCGGATATCCGTTCCACCATGTGTCCGATCGTTTCGCTGCGCTTCAGGCTGGCCCCGGTCTCACGCAGGATCGCCTCGCACAGCATCTTGGGCGACCAGGCGCTCTTGACCTGGACGAGGACCGCCTGGAACCGGTTGGCCGCATAGATGCCCGCCGTGCTCTTGCCGTCGCCCGACCGACCGAAGAAGCAGGCCATGCCCGGCAGCCCGTGCGGCCGGTTCTGCACCCGGTCGACGAGCTCCGTCAGCGCCTGGACATTCGCCAAGGGCGCGACGTTGTTGTAAAGTCTCTGCTCTCCTGCCATTATTCAGCCTCCACTCTGTTGATCCGCCCGCCGAGCCTGGCCGCTCGCGGGCGGCTTTCATTTGGCGAACATCGCCTCTCCGAATTCCGCGTACATCTCGCGCTGCGACCGGTATTCCGGCAGCGTCGCGTAGCCTTCGAACCACTTCATCTCGGCCGTGCCGACGGGCGCGCCACGATCCAGCCGCGCCTCGATATCCAGCGCGCGCTTCAGCCGGTCGAGCTTGGTTTCCGTCTCGCGCTCCGGCTTTGCCGGGGCCTTGAACTCGGCCACGAAGCTCTCGCGCCGGGCCTCGGCCTCCGGGTCGGTCTGCGCTTGAGGCACGGGGCGCTCGACAAGCGGACCATTGCCCCGACCGGCTCCGAACTCAGGGCGTACAACCTTGGCCTCCACCGATGCCGCCGGTGCCGGGGCGAGCGCGTCGAGTTCGGCGGCGAGGTCTTTGGGTCCGAGCGCGCGCTCCTGCTTGAGCAATGCCCGATGCGCCCGTTTGAACGATGCCAGCTGACGTGCTTCGGCCTTGGCGTGCGCCGCATCGAAGAAACCGATCTTCTGCTGGCATTCGGCGTAGCCAAGGAACGCCCCGTCGAGCCCGTAGACATAGGCACCGGCATGAAGGTCTTCCGGATCGAACCGCACCGTCACCCTCTGCCCGACGACCTCTGCCATCCAGGGTGACCAATAGAAGTTGTCAAACAGCTTGAACCGGCCCGATTTGCCGTCGAGCTTCTTGACGTCCTGGCCCATCAGCCAGAGGCGGCGCTGCTCATCGGTCGCCTTGCGGATCGGCGCGCTCGCATAGCTCTCGGCGAAGGTCTCATCGAAGCTCCGCCCCTGGCATGTGGGCGAGAGACGCCCTGGCCGTGCGTTGAGCTCGTCGATCCGCTCATCCAGCACGCGCAGGAAGGTCTCGATCGGCACCGCGTGGCTGCCGTAATTCTCCGGCTTGGCGTCGGGCCGGTTGCCGGTATAGGCCCCGGCGAACCGGATATCCTTGGCGATGATCTCGGCAAAGTCCCGGAAACCCCGCTCGATCGGCTTGGCCTGACCATGGCCGGGCTGCGCCCAGTGAACCTTGATGCCCATCATCGGCAGCACGCCGAGCGGATCGTCGTCGCGCACCTTGAAGCGAAAGCGCGTGGGCGTCCCGCCAGTGAGCCACTTGTTGGCGAACTCGCGACCGTTGTCGAACAGGCAATGGCGCGGGATGCCGTAGCCCTCGATCATATCGCCGAACGCCGCCATAACCGCCACCTTGTTGGGGCTGTGGTCGACCCGCCACGAGAGCAGCTTGCCGGAATAGAGATCCTGGAACACCACGATCTGCGGGCGGTTGATCGTGCCATCCTCCCATTCGACGAAGACATCGATCTTGTGGGCGTCGGCGTTCACGCCTTCCAGCGCCGCCATCTGGGTGCGGTCACGAACCTGCGGCGGGAAGCAGCGGGCAAGCCCCTGTTCGCCCTCGCGGGCAAAGACCTGCACCACGCGCGGCACCAGCTCGTCGAGCCGACGGCGCGCCGTGCGCTCCGGCAGGATCTCCCAGCCCTGATCCGAAGCCAGTCGGGCCGCATCACGGTAGGCCTGCCGGAAGGCCGGTCCGCCAAGTCGCAGATAAAGCGCCTTCAGCCGCTCCCAGAATTCGGGTGAGCCGATGCCCTTGTCGCCGCCGATCGGCCGCGCGGAGCGATACTGATCGGCGAGATATGGCAACCGGTCCTCGGGGGCGATCCCCTCGATCAGACCGCGCCAATTCCAGATCGTGCGCGCGCTCACACCTTCCAGCCTCGCCACCTCGGTGACCGCAAGATTGCGGGTCGTGCCGCCGCGTTCCAGGGCATCGACCTTCTCGATCACCGCGAGACGGTGCCGCGCCTTGTCCTTGTCCTTTTGCGGCAGCCCGTCGAACCACGCCCAGGCCTCGCCGCGCTCCATGCGCGCAGGCGCGTCATCCTGCGTCCCGGCCTCCGCGAGCAGTTTGCGCCGTGCGGTGAGCGGGAACAGCTCCCAAGAGTATTCCCAGCCGCCGCCGCGCCCCAACCGCCGCCGCGCCCGCATCGGGTCGGACTGCCAGCCCTCGCGCGCGGCCATCGCATTCACGCGGCGCTTCGTCGTCGGCATGCCGGGCAGGCCCGAGGCGGCGATTTCGGCAGCGGTCCACCAGGTCTGGCGCGGAGTGACGGTCACCGATCCCTCCGCTCGTGCTCGTCGGAAACGAGGTCCGCGACAGCGTCGAACTGTTCGGCGACGAAGGCACGCCTGACCTCCAGCGGAGCGCGCTCCCAGGCCTCGACCAGCCGTTGAAGGGCCTGTTCACGGGGCGATTTAACGGCTGGTTTCTCGCCCCTCTCGGCGGCCAGAGCGCGCCGCGCGGCGGCGGCGTTCTTCGCCTTGCCGTTGGTCAGCGCGATGCACACCTGCTTGCGCTCGTGCTCATCACCGATCTTCGAGAGGGCTTCGAGGTCCTTGCCTGTCGGCTGTTTCGGCGCTTCGCGCAGCCAGCGGATTTCGTCACTTGAGAGCGCGAGACCCGCCCGAAGCAACTTGTAGACCGTGCTCTCACTACAGGCCATTGCCTCTGCCGACGAAGCTGCGAAGCTGCTAACTGTCATGTTTACAGTTAGCTGACCGTGGCGCGCTTTTCCGCCTGCAAAACCCCGCCTCGCCTCCGGGTGCACCTTCTCGTAGACCTTCTTGCGCTCCGCCAAGAAAACCGCCGTATCGAGCGGGGTCAGATCGGCACCGGCAAGGTTGTCGTCGATCTCGCACATCAGCGCCCAGTCGGCGGTGCAATCCCAAAGCTTGTAGGGCACCTCGATCCCGAGGCGGCGTGCGGCCTCCAGGCGATGAGCGCCCGCGATCAGCCGTGGCGCACCCTCTTTCATCTTGCGCAGGTCGATCGGGTCCTTGATCACACCGATCTCTTCGTAGGACGTCAGAACCGATTGAACACCGGCTTCACTCACTGGCCGCAGGCGCTTGCCGACTTCGATGTCGTCGGGCCGAATGGTGCCGGTGCCGATGACCTTGCCTTCACGCATCATCCGGCCCTTTCGTCATCGTGTAATAGAACCGCCGCCCGCTGCCCTTCACCCGAACCACCTCGCAGGCGATCTCCGCCCCATGCGCGCGCAGCTCGGCAATGCAGGAGTTCACCGCGCAAACATTGGCCCGGCGCACGATCTGTCGCGTCGTGTGGGGCTTGCCGTCCTTGAGCACGGCGAGCACACGCTGCAGGCGGGCGGATGTGAGCGGGGCGGCATGCATCGTCACTTCCCCATCATCGAGCGGTAAGACGGGCTCTCCTGGTCGGGCATTTCCGCGCTGGCCGCCGAGCGGTGCTTTGCACACAGCCGCTGGTGCACACCCTCGCTGAGAAAACGTTCCCCGCAGGAGAGGCAGCACCGCCATGCCCGGCCCGCGCGCGCCGCGATGCGGCGTTTTTCGGCGAGGATCGGTCTGAGCTTCTCGGGGTTGCGGCTTGCGGGCGAAACCTGGCGGCCTTTGTGAAATACCGCCACCATCGCGCTGCCCTCGGCGATGAAGTCGATGCTGAACTCGTCGCGCGCGGTCATGGCCGAAGCACCTCCAAAAAAAACAGCCCGCCGATCAGGATGACAAAGATCGAGATCGCGCCGATCGTGTCGGTGATCCACGGCCACACCAGCCGCCAGCCCCGCGCCAGGGAGGAGGAGGGGCGCGAGGCTGGCAGCCCCCGGACAGGCCGGGGTTCC
This sequence comes from Maritimibacter sp. HL-12, assembly GCF_900177545.1. Taxonomy (GTDB): domain Bacteria; phylum Pseudomonadota; class Alphaproteobacteria; order Rhodobacterales; family Rhodobacteraceae; genus Sinisalibacter. The sequence goes on from NZ_FXBQ01000001.1 coordinate 650,436, forward strand.
GGAGTGGAGGAGAAGGTGGCGGCCGGCTCTTGACCGAACCGGGCCGCCGTCCTCTCATCGTCGGTGCCAACAAAACGACGGAGGAATGGGATGAGCGAGATCGAAGAGCGGCTGACAGCCCTGGAGCGCAAGAACGCTGCGCTCCAGGAGCGCTTTGACCTGTACATGGGGTTTTTCATGGGCGTGCTCACGTCACACCTCGAAGAACGCGACATACAGGCGCTCCGCGAGCACATCGAGCGCCGCATCATCGTCGCTCGGAAGTCCATGCAGCTGGGCCTCCTGCAAGATCTTCAAGACATTCTTCACACCCTGGACGCGGCGCGCGCGGCGCCCAGCCCGTAGCGCCGCCATCTCCTCGGGCGGAAAGAACGGTTCAATCGGTCTGCGGTTGCTCATCACGCGGCTCCTTCGTGTCCAAAAACCCTGTCCAGACGCTGCCAGTAGAGGTGGATGGCCGACTTCTTCGGGCAGCGATCCCCGAACTTTTCCGCACCGATCTTCTCGGCGCGAAGCAACGACATTTGCCGGTGAGCCTGGGTCAGGAATGTCCGAACCGGCACGTCGTGCCACCAGGCTGGCCGACGCCCGTTGGGCCAGATCGGCGCATTTGTAACTTCGGCGATTACCTCGGCGTCATAGTCGACCAGATAGGCCGCGGCCGGGCGCCCGGAGGGGCGTGGCATGGCGCAGGCCCAATCGAGATCGGATGGCCAGACCGCATCGAACCAGTCGAGCACCCGCTCGGCCGTCGCAGTCCGGCAATCGCTGCCCGCTTCGAGTTTCGCGAAGAACCTGCCTTTGCCCATGGCGCGACCGGAAATCGCCTCGACCGAAACCCCTTCATGGCGCGCCAACGCCGCCGCAAGGCTGACAAGGGCTGTCGTTTGTCGGGAAGCGAACGTCATCACTTGCCTCCCTTGAACTGGGCCGCGTGCTCAAGAAGGCGGCGGGCGTAGGCCTGTTCCACGAATTCGCGCCCGGCGGCATCGATCATCTTTTCCAGCGCCGCGCGCCCGACCGGCCCGCGCGATTGCCCAAAAGTGGCATTGCGCGCCACCTCGACCTTGATCCCGTTGCGCTTGCACCAGGCGTTGAGATTGTCGCCGTTAGCGCGAAACGCCCCCACGAGCGTCTCATGCAGGATCGCGCCCGGCTGGAATTTCGCTTTCGCGTCTGTCATTGTGCTACCCGTGTCGCTTGCCTTGGTAGCATCATAATGGATATTTTCCACTGTTACATCAAGTGGAAAATATCCATTCCCTCGTTGGAGTGGAAAATGTCCACTATCGCCCTAAAAATAAAGCAACTTCGCGCCAAATCAGGCCTCACACAGGATGGCTTTGCTGAAGCTCTCGGGGAGAAGCCCTCCAAAATCCGAGATATCGAATCGGGTCGGCAACGGGTGAACGACCAGTTTGTTGCCAAGTTAGTGGAAATCTTCCCTGTCGATCTAAACTGGTTGTTCTCTCTCAACGATGAAGGCGAAACCCAACCCCCGATTGGCCCCGCTGATGGAAACAAACCGTTATCAGGTGATGTTCAGATTTTTGGGCAGGACTATAACGCGATAAAGGTCTACGAGATCGAAGCTTCAGCCGGGAATGGTATCGTGCCCGCTGCCGAGGAGGCCGCGCACCAGGTGGCTTTCACCCGTAGCTGGCTCATTCGTCACGGGATAGCGGCCGACCTCGCGGGGCTTGTCCGCGTGAAGGGTGACAGCATGGCTCCTACCATCCCCGATGGGGCTTGGGTGCTGGTCGATTTTCGCGCCCATGGCGACTGGTCCTCGCCGGGCATCTACATCGTCCGCCACGAGGGCGCGATCCTGATAAAGCGCCTTCAGCGTCCGAACGGAAAGCAGCATCTCGAAGGCTGGGTGGTGATGATTTCGGATAACCTCGCTTACCCCCCTTTGGTCGTGCACACAGCTACGGCTGACGATTTCCAACCTATTGCGCGGGTCAGAATGGTGCTCGCGCCATTATAGACCGGGCAATGAGGTCATTGGCGAAGTCGTCTGGTCGGGGCATACTTGGAGGTGAAGAGGCCAACTAACACTATGTTCAGAATTTGGGAGTGTACGATTTGAGCAAAGATGCATCCGCCGAGGACTACGTGAGGGGTGTCGTGGCCCTCGGTCTGATCGGGTTGTTTGCCTGGTTCTATTTCACCAAGGACGACACCGCGAACGACAAGACAGAAACTGTGGCGCCGATCATCGAAGTCGACCCCGAGGAAGCGGCTCGCAAGGCTGCCGAGGAGGCCGAGGAGAAACGTTACGGGCAGCACTGCCTGAGCCCGTGGGACGGGAGCCAGACCGAGTTCGTTCGCAGGGTCAAGAATCGCCTGAACGATCCGAAGAGTTTCGATCATGTCGAGACCAGGACATGGCCTGTCGACCCGGAAGGCCGTAACCGCCTCCTGATGACGTTTCGCGCCCAGAACGCCTTTGGCGGCGTGGTCCTCTCCAAGGCTATCGGCACGTTCGACAACGAGACCTGCGATGCCACCGTCGAAGCGATAGAGTAGCGAAAACCGCGTCCCAGTTCGCAAACCGGAACCTGACACCGCTGACAGGTCAAGCCGCTGTTTTCACGCTTCTTTTCGCTTTCTGGGACGCGCGCCGCTTTCTGGGACGCCAACGTCCCGGTTCCGCACGCCGGTTCGGCCCTGATCTTCGCGGTTGCCGTTGGCTTACGAGGGCATTTAAGCCTTGTTTGAAAGGCCATGCAGCAGCTCACCCCGCGCATCGCGCCAGCGCCCCGCCTCGAAGCCCCTCCGCCGCGAAATGCCCCATTTCCGGTGTCACTGCATGACAAGCCCGCGGCGTCGCCCATCGTGCACGCCACCCACTTTCGCCCCTTATTTCCAAGCCCCTACCGTCATTGCCCGTCCACAGACGGCCTCTTCCGGCTTCACTGCAGCACCCGGTGTCAACGCACATGGAGCAGAAAGCCGAAACCCTTCACCGGCGGCGCGCGTCAGTCGTCAAGGAGATGTTCATACCGGGCGTCGGTCAGCGTCTCCATGAAGGCCACCAGCGCGTCCACGCGGCGGTCATCGAGCGCGGGGCCGTGGGTGAGCTCATCCATCGAAAGCGTGCCCGGCACCTCCGGGTCGCGGAACGGCGCGCCGGTCTCCGGGTTGATCAGCCGCTCCGGATCGCGGGTGTTGAACATGTTGTAGAACAGCACGACGGTGCGCAGGTCCTCGAACACCCCGTTGTGCATGTAGGGGCCGGTGACCGCGACGTTGCGCAAGGTTGGCACCCTGAATTGTCCATCTGTCTCCGGCTCGTCGACCGCAGGGTTGGCGAGAAGGCCGTGGTCGATCCCGTCAAAGCCGGTCATCGAGCGCACCCTGTCGTTCACCGGAACGCCGATGTTGTGATACTCGTAGTTCGAAAAGGTCTCGTCTGGCGCGATCAGCGAGGGGCGCAACTGGTGGCAAAGGTTGCAATTGGTAAACTGCTCCGAGAAAAACAGGATCCGGCCAAGTTCCTCTTCCGGGGTCAGGTCCACCTCGCCGCGCAGAAACCTGTCATACTTGCTGTCGAACGGCGCAAACAGATCGGTGCGCTCGAAAGCGGCGATCGCCTCGGTCATGGCGCGATAGGCGGCGTCGGTATCGTCCCAGACATCGCGGCCGAAATGCGCCGAGAACGCCTCGACATAATCGGGGTTCTCGGCCAGCCGCGCCACCACGCTCTGCTTGTCGGGCATCCCCATCTCGATCGGGTTGAGTGGCGGCCCCCCCGCCTGCCCTTCGAGATCGGCTTCGCGCCCGTCGAGAAACTGCCCGCCGCGATAGACGCCGGGATCGAGCTTCTCGAAGCGCGGCGAGAACATCGCGTAAGCCGCGGTCGGGGTGTTGCGGTCGCCGAGGCTCTCGCCGTCGTCGCCAAGCGAAACCATCCGCCCCAGTTCGGTTTCGCGCGGATCGGTGAAGCCGAAGGCAGGGTCGTGGCAGGTGGCGCAGGATTGCGTGCGGTTCCACGAAAGGTTCACGTCGAAAAACAGCGCTTCGCCGAGTGCGTCGAGTCGCATCGGCTCGGCCATTGCCGCCAGCGGCAAAAGGGCAGAAGCGGCGAGAAACAGGGTGTTTTTCATATGTCGGCCTCCGGGCAATGCCGCCGTATTGCCTCGGTTTGAGGCAAGGCACCTTGATCCTGATCAAAAAACTCAGGATCAGCAAGCGCCACAAGCGCCACAAACGCCATTGGGGCGCGGGCGAACCCGCGCCCCTGCGGGACGAGCCTAGCGGCCCCGGTGCTTGCCGGTCAGCGGAATCGGCTTCACCTTCTTGTCAAAGCCGCCCTTGGCCGGCTGGCCATGGTGATGCGCGGGAGCGCGATCGGGTTTCGGGGCGCGGTGGTTCTTGTCGGCTTGCACCGCTGCCTTGCCCGCCGAAGCGGGGGACCTGGGTTTGTCGGTCATGGAGACCTCCTGTTCGGATAAGTGTCAGAACGCCCGAAGGCGCAGAAGTTCAATCAGCCACGAGGCCTTCTGGTGCAGAAAAAACTGTCGCGAAAACCTGGCCGACGCGTGGAGCGCGTCAGCGGATGCGGCGGGCGAAAAAGCCAAGCGAGATCATCGTCAGGGCACTCCTCTCAGGTCAGGGAATTCTGACACCGCGCCGGGATCGAGTCAATCGCCCGCGAGGCGTCGGCCCTGGTCGCTCAATTGGTAAACCCCGGTCGAGACACGCTCGAACCAGCCATAATGGTTCGCGCGCATCATCTCGGTCGCCCGCGCCACCCCGGTCGCCCGCGCCACCTCCGCCCCCCGGCTCGCGCCCCGTTCGGCGAGGTAGGCGGCAATGCGTTCGGCCTCCTGCCGGTAGGCGGTCATCACCTTGCCCCGGGTGCCGCCGGTGTTGGGGTCGCCGTCGCGCCGGGCGAACTCGCCCAGAAGCCGCGCCTTGCGTTTGGGCGACTTGCGGGGGCGGAACGGCACCGGCTCGGCATGGACCTGCACGAACCCGTCGTCGAGGCGCACCGAAAGCACGCCCAGCCCAAGCCGTCTGCACAGACCGATATTGCCCTTGAACGCCTTCCACCCGGCCCGACCCTGCCAGCGCGGCACCGCGACATAAACCGCATCGGTGATCGCCTGCCGGGCCACCGCCTGCTGCAGGAGCGTCAGCGAGAACCCGGCCTTGAGCTCGACCACCAGCACATCGTCGCCCGCCACGGCGATCACATCGGCCGGCCCCACCTCGGCCTTGACGGTATAACCGGCGGCTTCGAGATGGGCCTTCACCGGAGGGTAGAGATCGGTTTCACGCAGTCGGGCCATGGCCGCCATCTAACCCCGTTGTGCCCGGGCGCGAAAGGCCGTGGCGCGCCCGCCGCGATGCCGCGTCTGCGAACGGCCCCGTGACAAGCTTCCGCCCCCGTCCTATAACGCCCGCAACTTCCTCACGACGAACGGACACATGCCATGACCACCCTCGTTTTCGGCCACAAATCCCCCGACACCGATTCCACCGGCTCGCCCATCATCTGGGCCTGGTATCTCAACGAGGTGCGCGGCACAGAGGCCGAGGCGGTGCTGCTGGGGGAGCCCAACACCGAGGCCGCCTTCATGCTCAAGCGGTGGGACGTGCCCAAGCCCCGGATCATCGCCGATGTCGAGGCCGACCAGCCTTGCGTGATCGTCGACACCAACAACCCTGCCGAACTGCCCGCCAACATCAACGCCGCCGACGTGCGCCAGATCGTCGATCACCACAAGCTCGCCGGCGGGCTGGAGACGAAAGGGCCGATCGACATCACCATCCGCCCGCTCGCCTGCACCGCGACGATCCTTTACGACCTGATGGGCGACGACACCGCCAAGATGCCCGACTGGGTGCGCGCGCTGGCGCTGTCCTGTATCCTCTCGGACACGCTCGAATTCCGCTCGCCCACGACCACGCCGCACGACCGCGAAGTGGCCGAAGACCTCGCCCATGAACTGGGCGTTTCCATCCCCGACTATGCCGCCGAATTGTTTGCCGCCAAGTCCGACGTGTCGGCCTTCACCGACGCCGAGCTTCTGCGGATGGACTCGAAGGAATACACCGTGGGCGGCAAGAAATTCCGCGTTTCGGTGCTGGAGACGACCGCGCCCGAAATCCCGCTCGATCGCAAGGCAAGCCTGATGGAGGCGATGAAAATCGTGGCCGAGGAAGATGGCGTCGACCAGGTGCTGCTCTTCGTCGTCGACATCCTCAACGAGGAATCGACCCTGCTGGTGCCCAACGATCTGGTGAAAACGCTGGCGGAAAAGAGTTTCGCCGCCACCGTGACGGGCGACACCGTGGTGCTCCCCGGCATCATGAGCCGCAAGAAGCAGATCATCCCGAACCTCGCGCTCTGAGCATCGGGAAAGGCAAAAGGAAAGGGGCACCCGTGCGGTGCCCCTTTTTTCTTGCCGCGGGCTGTCGTGTCAGGGTTGCGGCGCAACCGGCTGGTAGCCTTGGCGACCGGCGATCTCGATCATGCCTCCCGCCGCCGAGATCACGTTGTTCTCGACCATCTGGGCGAGATACATCCCCGCCGCCTGCGTGCGGCTGCCCGAGCGGCAGACCAGCACGATATCGCGCCCGTCGCCGATCTCGTCCTTGATCGCATCGAGAAAGCTCTGAGGCTCCTGGAAGGTCACCAGCCTGGCACCCTCGATCACGCCGGTCTGATACCATTCCGGCGGGGTGCGGATATCGACGATGAGGGCCCCTGCGGCCTTCATCTCGTCCACACTCATCACCTTGTGTTCAAACCCCTCGATCTTGGGGGCCGCGCCGAAACCGAACATCGCTTGTCTCCTTCTGGGGCCATCGGGCCACATTCATATTCAAGTTGACAAATATGTTGCCCCGGCCCGCGTTCAAAACCATTCCAGCGCGTCACAGGGCCGCAGGTCAACCCCGAAGGTGGGGCGCTCAACTCGGCGGCACGGTTTTGTAGCCGTCGCCGATCACCTTGCGCATGCCACCGTCGACCGAAACGATACGGTTCGGGATGACACCTTCCAGCGCGCGGGCTGCGGCCGCGGTGCGGTTGCCCGAGCGGCAGATCAGCACGAGATCGCGCCCATCGGCAATGGCCGGGCCAACCTGGGCAAGAAAGCTCTCAGGGTCGTTGAAGGTGACGAGCCGCGCGCCGTCGATCACCCCGGTCTCGACCCATTCGGGCGGGGTGCGGATATCGACGATCAAGCCGCCGGTGGCCTGCATCTCCTCGACACTCATGAACCGGTGCTCGAAACCGGCCGCGCTGGTATTGGTCATCGCGTAGCCGATGCCGACGGCACCCGCGAGCGCGCCGATGCCGATGCCAAGAAAGCTGCGTTTGCTGATATTGCTCATCTGGTGGTCTCACATGTCATATTCATTTTGCCATATATGTGCATGGTGATCCGGAATGCCAAGCCACGAGGCCGTGAGCGCAGCCTCTTTCCTTTTGCCCGTCGCGCGGGCACAAGAGCGCCGAAAGGAGCCCCGCCCATGACCCGCATCATCGAGCGCCTCGACGAGATCGCCGCGCCTTACGACGTTCTGCTTTGTGACCTCTGGGGCTGCGTGCACGATGGCGTGCGGCCCCTCCCCGACGCGGTGGCGGCCCTGCAGGGGTTCCGCGCGACCGGCGGCACGGTGATTCTCGTCACCAACGCCCCGCGCCAGCGCAGCGCGGTGCAGGCGCACCTCGAGGAAATGGGCCTGCCGGGCGATGCCTGGGACGATATCGCCTCCTCCGGCGATGCCGCCCGCGCGGCGATGTATCGCGGCGCGGCGGGAAACAAGGTCTGGTTCATGGGCGAGCCGCATGACGAGGTGTTCTTCGAGCCGATGGCGCTGGTTGAAAACCCGGTGGAGATTGCCCGCGTGCCGCTCGAAGAGGCCGAGGGCATCGTCTGCACCGGCCCGTTCGACCCGCTGGCCGACCCGGCCGATCTGCGCCCGCACCTGCTCTATGCCAAGCAAAAAGGCCTCAAACTGCTTTGCGCCAACCCCGATATCGTCGTCGATCGGGGCGATGTGCGCGAATGGTGCGCCGGTGCCGTGGCGGCGCTTTATACCGAGATGGGCGGCGAAAGCCTCTTTTTCGGAAAACCCCACCCGGCGATCTACGATCTTGCCCGCGCCCGGCTTGCCGCGCTCGGCAAGTCGCCCGACAACGCCCGCACCCTCGCCATTGGCGACGGCATCCACACCGATATTCAGGGCGCACAGGGCGAAGACATCGATTCCCTTTTCATCACCGGCGGACTGGCGGCCAGGGAGACCAACACCGTCCGCCAGCCCGACGCGGCGGCGCTTGCCGCCTACGTCGAAAGGGCAATGGTCACCCCCACCTTCGCCATGGGCTTTCTGCGTTAGCGCAAAAACCGGGGCTTGATTTTCTGCGCTTGCAAAGTAATCTTGTTGCCGACATCGCCCGTCAGGCGTGAGATTATTACCCGGAGGACCGGATGTTGGACAACCTGCCCCGCGGCACGATCTGCATCGAGGATCTCGAGATCGGCATGAAGCGCCATCTCACCAAGCAGGTCACCGACCGCGACATCGAGCTTTTTGCGGAAGTCTCGACCGACCGCAACCCGGTCCACCTCGACGACGATTATGCACAGGATACCATCTTCGAGGGCCGCATCGCCCATGGCATGCTCACCGCCGGGCTGATCTCGGCGGTGATCGGCGAGCAGCTTCCGGGCCATGGCACGGTCTATCTCGGCCAGAACCTGCGCTTCATCGCCCCGGTGCGCCCCGGCGACACGGTGCGCGCGGAGGTCACGGTGATGGAGATCGACTATTCGAGGCGCCGGGTGCAGCTGAAAACCGAGTGCCACGTCGGCCACCAGTTGGTGCTCAAGGGTGAGGCCACGGTTCTGGCGCCTTCCGCGAAGTTCGACTGAGGCGCACACCTTCGCGGCGCGGCAAAGGTATCTTGCACAGCCAGCGTCAGCGAGCTAACTCCCGGCCATGCGGATCGTAAGAGACTGGCAATTTGTCGAGGATCAGGACCGGGGTGCCTCGGCGGCCATCGGCAATTTCGACGGTGTCCACCGTGGCCACCAATACGTGATCGGCATCGCCCGCGAGCGGGCCGCCGAGATTGGCGCGCCGCTCGGGGTGATGACCTTCGAGCCGCATCCGCGCGAATACTTCGCCCCCAAGGCACCGCCGTTCCGGCTGATGAATGCCGAGGCGCGCGCGCACCGGCTCGGCTGGCTCGGCATCGACAAGCTCTACGAGCTTTCGTTCAACGACACGTTATCCGCGCTGAGCCCGGAAGACTTCGCCGCCCGGGTCATCGTCGAAGGCTTGGGCCTGCGTCACCTCGTGGTCGGTGACGATTTTCACTTCGGCAAGGGCCGGGCGGGCAATGCCGCCGATCTTGCGGAGTTCGGCCGCGCCATGGGGTTCGGCGTGACCGTCGCGCCGCTGATGCATGACACCGGCGAGGAAATCAGCTCCACCGCGATCCGCCAGGCGCTCACCGACGGCCGGCCGGGCGATGCTGCGCGCATGCTCGGCCACTGGCACCGGATCGACGGCAAGGTGATCCGGGGCGACCAGCGCGGGCGCGATCTGGGCTATCCCACCGCCAACATGTCGATCGCCGGGCTGCACCCGCCGCGCTTCGGCGTCTACGCGGTGAAGGTGGATGTGCTCACCGGGCCGCACGCGGGCAGCTATGGCGGCGCGGCGAGCCTCGGGGTGCGGCCAATGTTTGGCGAAAACCTGCCCAACCTCGAAAGCTACCTGTTCGACTTCAAGGGCGATCTCTACGACGCCCATCTCTCGGTCGCGCTGATCGAATACCTGCGGCCCGAGGAAAAATTCGCCTCGCTCGAAGCGCTGATCGCGCAGATGGATGCCGATTGCGCGCGGGCGCGGTCCATTCTCGCGGCGATTTGAGGCCATCCCCGGGCCCGCCTGTCGTGCCTGCCCCGCCCCCCGGACCTGTTCACGGGTGGTATTACGGGCGACGGCAACGCGGCGGGGTTTTCTTTCCCCCGGCCTTGAGCGAGGGTGCCGCGATGACGACTCGCCTGCGCAAACGCTTCTGGGAGCTGCCGCTCGACAGCCTCACGCCACCCGAATGGGAGGCGCTTTGCGACGGCTGCGGCAAGTGCTGCCTGAACAAGCTCGAAGACGAAGACAGTGGCGAGGTGGTGTTCACGCGCATCGCCTGCCGTTTGTTCGACGACAAGACCTGCCGCTGCGGGCAATACGACATCCGGCTGCAATTCGTGCCCGAATGCATCGTGCTCAGCCCCGAGACGATGGACAAGGTGGGCTATTTCATGCCCAGAAGCTGCGCCTACCGGCTGCGCCACGAAGGCAAGCCACTGCCCGACTGGCACCCGTTGTTGACGGGCGATCCGGAAAGCGTGCACCGGGGCCATTCGATGCGCGGGCAAACCCTGCCCGAGTTCGAGGTGCCGGAAGAAGACTGGGAAGACCACGTGATCGACGAGGAAATTTGACATGCATTTCGCTTCCGACAATTCCGGCCCGGTGCATCCGAAGGTGATGCAGGCGATGGTCGCGGCAAACGAAGGCTACGCGATGCCATACGGTGCCGACGCGCTGATGACGGAGGTGCGGGCCCGGATCCGCGAGATCTTCGAGGCCCCCGAGGCCGCGGTCTATCTCGTCGCCACCGGCACGGCGGCAAACGCGCTGGCGCTGGCGACGCTGTGCCAGCCGTTCCAGACGGTGTTCTGCTCGCCGGTCGCGCATATCCATGAAGACGAATGCAACGCGCCCGAGTTCTACAGCGGCGGTGCCAAGCTCACCCTCGTGGGCGACGGCGACAAGATGACCCCGGAGGTGCTCGCAGCCGCGATCGCGATCGAGGAGAGCCGGGGCGTGCACGGTCCGCAGCGCGGGCCGGTCTCGATCACCAATGTCACCGAGCGTGGCACCGTCTACAGCGCGGCCGAGGTGGCGGCGCTGGCGTCGGTGGCGAAGGGCTACGGCCTGCCGGTGCATCTCGACGGCGCGCGCTTTGCCAATGCGCTGGTGGCGACCGGGGCGAGCCCGGCAGAAATGACGTGGAAGGCGGGCGTCGATGCGGTGAGCTTTGGCGGCACCAAGAACGGCCTCATGGGCGTGGAGGCGGTGATCCTGTTCGATCCGGCCAAGGCCTGGGAATTCGAGCTTCGGCGCAAGCGCGGGGCACACCTGTTTTCCAAGCACAGGTTCCTTTCGGCGCAGATGCTCGCCTATCTCGAAGACGGGCTCTGGCTGGAGACCGCGCGCGCCGCCAATGCCGCGCAGGCCCGGCTTTCGGAAGGGCTCCGCGCCGTGCCCGGCGTCGCCTATCTCTACCCGCCGCAAGCCAACATGGCCTTTGCAGCATGGTCGCGCAGGGCGCATCGCCGGCTGCACGAGGCCGGCGCGCAGTACTACCTTTGGGAAAGCGAGCTCGAGGGCGACGACCCCGAGGAAATGCTGGCCGCGCGGATGGTCACCGACTGGGCGGTGAGCGACGCGGATATCGACCGCTTCGTCGCCCTGGTGGCCGGCTGATCAGACCTTCAGGAACGCCGCGATCTCGCCCGCCACGCCTTCAGGGTGCGTGAGCGGCGACATGTGGCCCGCCCCCGCGACCATCACCCGCCGTGCCTGCGGCAGCCGGGCCGCGAGCGCCTCGTGCACCGCGTGCACGATCGGCGGCGAGGCGCTGCCTTCGATCAGCAGCACCGGCAGGCTGAGCGCCTCGATCCGATCAGGCATGGTCAGGCCGGGCGCGTCATCCATGGTGACGCCGCGTTCTTCGGCGATCCGTTCGATCTGATCTGCAAGACGGGTGCGGGCGCGGTCGGAAAGGCTTGACCACGGCGCATCGGGGTTCATCGCCGTCTGGAAAACGCGCGCCGCAGCCTCCCGGTCACCCGCCGCCAGCGCGGCACCGAAACCGGCCATCGCCGACATGTGCGCTTCGTGGGCCGCCGTGCCCGCGGCGAGGGCAAACAGCGGTGGCTCGATCAGGGTGACACTACGCACCATCCCCGGCCGTTCCATGGCCAGCCGCAGGGCCACGGTGGCACCGTAGCTGTGGCCGATCACGTCGGCGCGCTTGTCGATCAGCGCCGCCGCGATCCGGGTGGTAAGATCATGCAGCCCGAGGGCCCCGCCCTCGCCCGACCACCCGGCGCTCTTGCCATGGCCGGGACGATCGAAGGCGGTCATCGCGAGCTTTTCGAGCAGCGCCGCCTGCACCCGGGTCCAGGTGCCGGTGTGGCCGAGCGTGCAATGGATGAACAGCGCGCGCCGCACGCCGCACCCGACATGAACCACATGGGTCGGAAACCCGCAGACCTCGCGGGTTATGGCGGTGCTCACGTCGCGGCCGATAGATGCACGTCGAGATCGTCGAGCCGGTCCTGCCCCCAGAACAGCGCGCCGTCCTGCGCCACCCACGAGGGTGCGCCGAAAACCCCGGCCTGAACCGCTTCTTCGAGGTTGCGCCCGTAGGTCTCCGCGCCTTCGAACAAGCCGCTGTCGGCGAGCGCGGGATCAAACCCGGCGGCTTCGAGCGCCGCCTTGATCACGCTGTCCTCGGCAATGTTTTCATCAGCCGCCCAGCAGGCGGTGAGAATGCCTTGCACCAGCGCGAACATGTCACCGCCGCCCGCCCTCTGCGCCGCGATGATGGCATAGGACGCAGGTGCCGGGTTGGTCGGGAAAAAGGCAGGCTCGACGTTGATCGCAAGCCGGTGCCGCTTGGCCTGGCGGGCAAGATCGGCCAACCGGTAGGCTTGCCGCGACGGGTGGCGTTCGCCCGGCAAGGTGCCGCCGGTGCGACCGTAGAGCGCCACGATGTCGACAGGCTTCCACATCACATCCAGTTCGTGGCGGGCGGCGAGCGCGGCGAAGCGCGGCCCTGCGAGGTAGGTGTAGGGGGAAATGGTGCTGAAATAATAATCTACACGTTGCATTTTGTGCCTCCCGGGCCCCTTGCGGTGGCCTTGAGCCTAGCCCGGTGCTAAGCGGTGTCAACGTCGCGGTTTCGCGATTCTGTTACCAAGCTTGATCACGCCGGGGACCCTACGCATGGCTGCCATCAACGAACCCAAGCTCATCTCGGGCAACGCCAACCGCAAACTTGCCGAGGCGGTGGCCCGGCGGATGTCGATCCACCGGGGCGCAAAGGTCGACCTCGTGAGCGCGCGGGTCGAACGGTTCAACGACCAGGAGATCTTCGTCGAGATCCACGAGAACGTGCGCGGCGAGGACATGTTCATCATCCAGCCGACCTCGAACCCGGCGAACGACAACCTGATGGAACTGCTCATCATCGCCGACACCCTGCGCCGCTCGTCCGCGGCGCGCATCACCGCCGTGATCCCCTATTTCGGCTATGCCAGGCAGGATCGCCGCTCGCGGGCGCGCACGCCGATCAGCGCCAAGCTGGTGGCCAACATGATCACCCAATCGGGCATCGAACGGGTGCTGACGATGGATCTGCATGCAGCGCAGATCCAGGGCTTCTTCGATATCCCGGTCGACAACCTCTATGCCTCGCCGATCTTCGCGCTCGATATCAGGCACCATTTCCGCGACTGCCTCGACGAGGTGATGGTGGTGAGCCCCGACGTCGGTGGCGTGGCGCGGGCGCGTGAACTGGCCAAGCGAATCAACGCCCCGCTCGCCATCGTCGACAAGCGGCGCGAAAAGCCCGGCGAGGTGGCCGACATGACCGTGATCGGCGACGTGTCGGGCAAGCGCTGCATCATCGTCGACGATATCTGCGACACGGCGGGCACATTGGTGAAGGCGGCGGAGCTATTGAGCGAAAGCGGGGCCAAGGAGGTCCATGCCTATATCAGCCACGGCGTGATGTCGGGCCCGGCGGTGGAACGGGTGACAAGCTCCGCGATGAAAAGCCTCGTGATCACCGACTCGATCCAGCCCACGCCACAGGTTCTGGCGGCGGAAAACATCCGCGTCGTGGCCACCGCGCCGCTCTTCGCACAGGCGATTCTCAACATCTGGGGCGGCACCAGCGTGTCGTCGCTGTTCGACGATCCCACGTTGGAGCCGCTCTACGAGACCCATTACGCAGGCACACTGCTCTGACCCGACTCAGCGGCCGGGCAGAAGGGTCAGGAAATCGTCCACCGGGAGCACCGGACGCAGGATCGACGCCAGTTCCTCGACCTTGGGGTTGTTACTGTCGAACATCGCGTAGCAGACGAAATCCTGCACCATGGCGCCCTGCTGCTCGTAGCCGAGGCTGAAGAACTCCGCGGTGCGATCCACGTTGAACCAGTAGGGGTCGATATTCGCCACGGTTTCGCCCGCGGCGCGGGTCGGGGTGTAGCCGGTGTGGGCGCGGTTTTGCCATTGCCAGACATGCACCAGCTCGTGCGCCATGATCACCGAGGCCGGATAGGGCGCGCTTCGGGGGAACCCCCGGAAGGCATCGTGCGGGTAGAAATCGTAAGAAAAGAAAACCTCGTTCTGCAACACGAAGGCGGCAGGCCAGCGCCAGACCCGGCGGGTGCCCTGTTTGCGGTCGCACAGGCCCGGCGGCGGCTTGATCGCGGCGGGTGCCTCGGCGTCGGGGTCCGGTTTCGGTTCGCGCGGCAGCGGCAGCAGGCCCACCCCTGCCCGCACGGTGACCGTCTCGGCATCGAGCGTGTCGCCGAACAGCGCCTCTGCCGCCCGGGTTTCGTTCGGCGTCAGCGGTCGGGCACAGGCTGCAAGCAGGGCCAGCATGGCAAGGGCAGCGTGGCGGGCGAGCGGCATTGTGCAGTCCTCAAGGCGCGTTGGCGCGCAAACGGGCGACCGCAAGGCCGCCCGTCACTTGCCGGTTTCAGCCGCGATGGTGCGCGGCACAATCCGGTCGCGTCAAGGTTTGACGTAAGTGAAGCCTTGTTGCTGGAGATAGGAAAGCTCGGCCACGCCGGAGGGCACGATATCTTCTTCCCAGACGTCGAAAAGGTCCTCGTCGGGATCAATGTCCCAGCCGACGATGGTGTTGTTGCAGACCGCGAAGGCGACGTTCTGCCCCTTGAGTTCCACCACCCGCGCCTGAAGCGTTTCGTTGGTAAGCGCGTTTGCGAGCAGGTTCAGCCCGTTGCCGTGCAGCACGACGCGCATCTCGATGTTCTCCGCCCCCACCGCGTTGAGGTGGTTCTGGATATTGCGCAATGCACCGATGTAATAGGCATCGCCCTCGCCGCCGTTGACGTTGATATGATAGACGGCCTTCTGGGTGCCGTAGCGATCCGAAGCCGCTTCGGCAACGCCGCAGCCTGCGGTCAGCGCGACGACGGCAAGCGCAAGGGCAGCGAATACTCTGTTCAGGTAATTCATGGTTCCTCCCGGTCGTTATCTTGTTTTTTGGTGGCCCGGCGACAGGCACCAGGAAGCGCGGCGGGGCAGGTCGAACCCCCTCCACACCTGCGACACTTTGACCCAAGACCGGGATCAAGGCAAACCTTCTGTGAGGTCAGAGCATCGCCGGAACAACCAGGTCGGGCGGGCGGTGGCCGTCGGCGAAGGTCTTGATATTGACCAGAACCTTCTCGCCCATCTCGACCCTGCCCTCGCGGGTTGCCGAGCCCATGTGCGGCAGCAGCACCACGTTGGGCAGCGCCCGCAGGCGCGGGTTGACCTCGGCCCCATGCTCGAACACGTCAAGCCCGGCCCCGGCGATCTCGCCGGCGCGCAGCATCCGCGTCAAGGCATTCTCGTCGATCACCTCGCCGCGCGACGTGTTCACGATCACCGCGTCGGGCTTCATCAGCTTGAGGCGGCGCGCGTTCATCAAGTGGAAGGTCGAGGGGGTGTGCGGGCAGTTGATCGAGAGGATATCGACCCGGCTCACCATCTGGTCGAGACTGTCCCAGTAGGTCGCATCGTGCTCGGCCTCGATATCGGGGTGCAACCGGCGGCGGTTGTGATAATGCACCTCCATCCCGAAGCAGCGCGCCCGCCGCGCCACCGCCTGCCCCACCCGGCCCATGCCGAGAATGCCCAGGCGCCGCCCGGCGATACGCCCGCCGAGCATCGCCATCGGCGACCAGCCTTCCCACGAGCCGGCCTGCATCACCGCCATCCCCTCGGGAATGCGGCGGGTGATCGCGAGGATCAGCGCCATCGTCATGTCGGCGGTATCCTCCGACACCACGCCGGGCGTATTGCTCACCAGAACGCCGCGCTGGCGCGCGGTGGCGACGTCGATGTGATCGACCCCGGCACCGTAATTGGCGATCAGTTTGAGTTTGTCGCCGGCCTGCGCGATCAATCCCTGGTCGATCCGGTCGGTCAGCGTCGGCACCAGAACGTCGGCGGCGCGCATCGCCGCGGCCAGCGCCTCGCGGCTCATCGGCGCATCGCTTTCGTTGAGCGTCACGTCGAACAACTCGCAAAGCCGCGACTCGACCGGCTCGGGCAACCGTCGCGTCACGACAACACTCAGCCGTTCTGTGGCCATTCACCGCCTCCCAAATCTTGCCTCAGGGGTCTCCCGGTGGCATGGTGGCAGCGAACGCGATGAGGCACAAGCGCCGCAAGGCGAAAGACAACGAAAACAACGCGTCAGGTGGGCAGGACATGAACAGCACGGGACAGGTGCGGCTGGCGTCGATCGTCTTGGGCGTGGCGCTTGCGCTTGCAGGATCGGCCCTTGCGCTCGACCGTGGCCCGGTGACCAACCTCCCCCTGCCCCGCTTCGTCTCGCTCAAGACCGGCGAAGGCAACGTCCGGCGCGGTCCCTCGCTCACCCACCGGGTCGACTGGATATTCACCCGTCGGGGCATGCCTCTCGAAGTCATCGGCGAATATGGCCACTGGCGGCGGGTGCGCGATCGCGACGGGATGGGCGGTTGGGTGCATTACTCGCTCTTGTCCGGCAGCCGGAGCGGGTTGGTCGAAGCCGATCTCGTGCCGCTCCATGCCCGCGCCGACGCCGGTGCGCCGGTCAATGCCCGGCTCGAAGCAGGAGTTATCGTCGCGATCGACAGGTGCACGCTCGACTGGTGCAGGGTTCGTGTGGAAGGGGTCAAAGGATGGATGGTGAAGCAGGGTTTGTGGGGCGTGCGGGCGCAAGAGGTTTTCGACTAGGCGTCGACGAGGTCTCCTCCCCGGCAGCGGCAAAAAGCCTGAACCGCTCGGGGCGGCGCACGGTGGTCATTCACGCCGACGCTGGGTGGAGCGGGGCGGTTCGCGCCGGGTCCGACGGGTTCTGGCCCAAGCTGGTCGGAGAACTCGCCCATCAGGGTGTCGAAACCCGCCTGGTGAAAGCCCGCTCGAAACCAGCCGAAATCCTGCGCGAACCCGGCGCGGAACATGTGCACGTGATGATGGGCGACATGCCCGGCTACGGCCCCGATACCTTGCACGTCGATCAGGGCTACATCACCGGCTTCTGGTATCTCGATGAAATCGGGGTGTTCTGGAACTCGTCGCTGCGTCTCACCCAGTTCTGCCCCGAGCGGGTGCATCGCGGGCACGCGGAGTATTTCTTCAACGGCGTAACCGGCTGGATGCTGCGCGAGAATGTCTCCAAGGCACCGCAGCCCGAGCGCATGCCCGACATGCTCGAACCCGCACACGCGGTGGTGTTCACGCAAGAGATCGAGGGCTTGCGCAACCGCGCGCATCACCTCAGCAACGAGCAGATGATCCGCACCACCGCGGAATTCGACCGGCGCAGGCTGGTCTACGTCAAACTGCACCCGAGGCAATCGAAAGCGGCCCGACGCGACCTGATGGCGGTGGCGCAGGATTACCAGAACGTGCGGGTATCGGAGGCCTCGTTGCACGATCTGATCGCGGCCGCGCAGGTTGTGGTCACGCAGAACTCCAGCGCCGGTTTCGAGGCGTTGATGCAGAAGAAGACGGTGGTGACCTGCGCCAAGTCCGATTACCGCCACGCCACGCTCACCGCCAAATCCGCGGGCGACCTGCGCGACGCGCTCGATTACGGGCCAGACGCGATGGAGGGCTTTCCATACGAAAAGTTCTTCTACTGGTTCCTCCATCGCAACCTTCTGGAAGAAGCGAAAGACAATTTTGCCGAGCGGGCCGTGGCGCGGATTCGGGAAAAAGCCTACCTCTGATCCCGACACGCTTGCCCTCGCACCCTCCCCGGCGCTATCAGCAGCCCCGAACCTGGGGGCGAGGCAGATGCGCGAGAAGACCACGATGAATCTCTCGGCCGGGCTCGCCTCGGTCACCGTGGCCACCTTGCTCGTGGCCCTGAAGCTCTGGGCACTCGGCGAAACCCATGCGCTCTCGATCGCCGCCTCGCTCGCCGACAGCGCGATGGACCTGATGGTGTCGCTCGGCGGTCTGGCCGCGATTGCCTATGCCGCCCGTCCGGCCGATGCCGACCACACTTATGGCCACACCTCCGCCGAAGACCTCGCGGCCCTCGCCCAGTCGGTCTTCATCCTCGTCTCCGCGGGGGTGATCGGCTGGGCGGCGGTGGAACGGTTGCTGGCCGACGCGCCCGAACCGCTGATGCAGCAGGGCCGGGGCATGGTGGTGATGGCAATCTCCATCGGCCTGACCCTCGGCCTCGTGTTCTGGCAACGCCATGTCGCCCGGCGCACCGGCTCGCGCGTGGTGAAGGCCGACAGCCTGCATTATCTTGGCGACCTGCTGCCCAATATCGGCGCAATCCTGTCGCTCTGGGCCTCCGCAGCCCTCGGGCTGAACCAGATCGACAGCGTGGTCGCCCTGGGTGCCGGGGCGATGCTCGCGGTCGGCGCGCTGCGGATATTCCGGGGGGCATGGGATGCGCTGATGGATCGTGCCGCCCCCGAAGAGGTGGTGGCGGGGATCAAGGCGGTGATCGGCGGTTTTCCCGGTGTGGAAGGGTTTCACGACCTCAAGACGCGCACCGCCGGCTCGAAGCTTTTCGTCACCGTTCACATCGAGCTTGATGGCGAGAAATCGTTGAACGAAACCCACGCCACCGCCGCCGCGTTGCGCCGCGCGATCCTGTTTGCCTATCCCGACAGCGACGTGATGATCCACCAGGATCCGGTCGGCGTGCCCCCCCACCCCGACGATCCGTCGCGAAGCTGATGCTGCCCCGACTTGCCGAAGACACGCCTCCGGCGTGACGCTCCCCCGAGGCCTTTCCCGACCCGGGAAGGATCAGGCCGCGGTGATCTCGGCGAGATCGGCTTCGGCGCGGGCGGCCTGCCGGGCGACGACGGCGGCGGCACGGGTAAGGCGCGCCGGGTCGGGGTGGTGCTCCGCCGCGGCGGCGATGCGCGCCCAGACCGCCTGTTCGAGCACCCGCGCGGTGAGCCGCAAAAAGGGCGTGGCCACCGGCCCCGGATCGGGCATGGTTTCGAGCCGGGCGCGGGCAGCCTGCCACGCCGCGTAAGCGCGCGTGAGTCCCGCGGTTGGCTCGGTCGCCTCGATCAGCCGGGCAAAGGCGTCGAATGCGGCGCCGTTTTCGAGCCGGAGCAACCGCCCGGCAAGCGCCATCGCGTGGATGCCGTTCGCACCCTCGTAGATCGCGGCGATGCGCACATCGCGGTAGATCTGGCTCAGGCGGTATTCTTCGAGGTAGCCATAGCCGCCGAGCACCTGCATCGCGGTTTCCGCCGCGCGCATGCCCGCTTCGGAGCAATGCGCCTTGACCACCGGGGTGAGGAACTCGACGAGCCAGGGATCGTCGCCCGCCTCCATGGTCACCAGCGCGAGATG
This sequence comes from Maritimibacter sp. HL-12, assembly GCF_900177545.1. Taxonomy (GTDB): domain Bacteria; phylum Pseudomonadota; class Alphaproteobacteria; order Rhodobacterales; family Rhodobacteraceae; genus Sinisalibacter. The sequence continues at coordinate 670,113 of NZ_FXBQ01000001.1, forward strand.
CGCCATCGCCCGCCCGCCCAGCGCGGCGGCGTCGATCTCGGCGAGCATGCGGGCGACGTCGCCGTGCCGGTCGATGCTGACGGGGCCGGAATCATCGCGGCCCTGCACCCGTTCGGCGGCGTAAGCGGCGGCGATATCGTAGGCGCGGGCGGCATGGGCGATGCCCTGAAGGCCTACGTCGATCCGGGCGTGGTTCATCAGGGTGAACATCGCCTTCAGCCCCTCGCCCTCGCGGCCCACAAGCTCGGCCTCGGCCCCGTCGAAGGCAAGCTGGCATGTGGGCTGGGCGTGCAGGCCCATTTTCTCCTCGATCCGGGTGACGCGCACCGCGTTGCGGCTGCCATCGGCGTGCTCCGAGAGGCAGGCGAAGAGCGAAAGCCCCTTGACCCCCTCCTCCGCGGCCCCCGTGCGGGCGAGCACGAGGTGGAAGATGCCTTCCGATATGTCCTGATCGCCGCCGGAGATGAAGATCTTCTCGCCGGTGATCCGCCAACCCGCGCCATCATGCTCGGCCCTTGTGCGCACGCGGCCAAGATCGGACCCGGCACCCGGCTCGGTCAGGCACATCGTGCCAAGCCAGCGCCCCCCGGCCATCGGCGGGATGAAGCGGGCCTTTTGGTCGTCGCTGCCGAAGGCCATGATCGTGCGGATCGAGCCGGGCACGAGGTTGACCAGCATGTTGAAGGCCTGTGAGGCGCCGGTTTCAATCTCGGAGACGATCGCGCCGATCACCCCGCCAAGCCCCTGCCCGCCGTAGGCTTCCGGCGCGGTCAGGCTCGTCCAGCCCTGCTCCACGAAGGCGTCGTAGGCGGTCTTGTAGCCCTCGGGCAGACGCACCCGCCCGCCCTCCAGCCGCGCACCCTCGCGGTCGCCCGGCTCGTCGATCGGGGCGATCACCCCTTCGGCAAAGGCGGCGAAATGCGCGGCGATCTCGCCCGCGAGTTCGGCGTCGTAGTCGGCGAGCCGCGGTGCGCCGACCACGTGGTTGAGGGTGAAGAGGATATCGTCGACGGGGGCGGAAAACGGTTTCATGTCAGTCCATCAGCCCGAGCAGGCGGGCGGCGTTGTTCTTGAGGATGTCGGGGCGCAACTCGTCCTTGATGTCGATGGTCTCGAAGGCGGCGAGCCATTTCTCGGGTGAGATCATCGGCCAGTCGGAGCCGAACAGCACCTTCTTCTTCAGGATCGAGTTGGCGTATTTGACAAGGATCGGCGGGAAATACTTCGGGCTCCAGCCCGAAAGGTCGATATAGACGTTGGGCTTGTGCTGGGCCACGCTCAGCGCCTCCTCCTGCCAGGGAAAGCTCGGGTGCGCGGCGATGATCTTGAGGTCGGGGAAGTCCACCGCCACGTCATCGAGATGCATCGGGTTGGAGTATTTCAGCCGCATTCCGTTGCCGCCGGGCATGCCCGACCCAACGCCGGTTTGCCCGGTGTGGAACAGCGCGATGGCACCCTCGTCCTCGATCGCTTCGTAGAGCGCATAGGCCATGCGATCATTGGGGTAAAAGCCCTGCATCGTGGGGTGAAACTTGAAGCCCTTGATGCCGAAATCCCGCACCAGCCGCCGCGCCTCGCGCACCCCGATCTTGCCCTTCCACGGGTCGATCGAGGCGAAGGGGATGAGCACGTCATCGTTCTGCGCCGCCAGCTCGGCCACCTCCTCGTTGCGGTAACGCCGGTAGCCGGTTTCGCGCTCGGCATCGACCGGGAAGATCACCGCGGCGATGTTCTGCGCGCGGTAATGCGCGGCGGTTTCCTGCACCGTGGGCGGATGCTCCCAAGGCGCGCCGAAATACGTCGCCATGGTGCTTTGCAGCTCGTCATAGCCATCGTCGGTGTGGCAACCGCAGGGCTCCTCGGCGTGGGTGTGAATGTCGATCGCGCGGATCTTGTCGAGGTCGATCATGATACCCTCATCAATACGGCCATGGCGGAATCGCCGGCGGCGCAGCCCTGGAACAACCCGATGCCGCCGCCGCGGATTTCCAGCTCCTCGATCATCTCGATCATGCCGCGCAACCCGGTGGGGCCTTGCGGGTGACCCCAAACGAGGGAGGAGCCGTAGTTGTTCATTGTGCGCCAGTCGAGGCCGAAGGCGCGGGCGAAGGCGATATCGTTCACCGCGAAGGGGTTGTGCGACTTGATCGTGGTGACATCGGACATCGAAAGCCCGGCGCGCTCCAGAACGCGGCGCGTGGCGAGGATCGGTGCCGCGGGCATGAAGCCCTTGTCTTCGCGCGCCTGTGCCACCGCGAGCACCTCGATGGAGGGGCCGCTGCCCGCGATCTCGGCGGCGCGGCCCGCGCTGTCGGTGACGATCATCCCGGCATTGCCGTCGGCGGGGTGGGTCTGGCCGGCGAAGGTGACGCTGCCGCCCTCGCGAACCGGGGCGAGGGCCGCCATCTTTTCCGGGTCGACCGGGTGCACGCCCTGGTCGCCCTCGATGCTGGCCACGGTCTTGCGAAAGCGCGCATCCGGCACGTCGAAGCTGGCTTGCATATAGCGGCGCTGGAAGGCGCGGCCATCGGCCAGCGCGTCGTGGTATTGCGCGTGGCGGTGCAGCACCACCTCGTGCTGCTCGGCGGTGGTGATCCCCTCGCGCCGCGCCACGTTCTCGGCGGTGTCGACCATCGCGCCCTTGGCCCAGGGGTCGTGGTTGAAACTGCCCAGCACCCAGTCTTCCGACTGCCCGGTGCCGCCCGGTCCGGAAGGTGCGGGATAATAGACATGCGCGCCGTTCGAGGTGCGGTCGCCCGAGGCGATCAGCGCGGTTCCGGCGTTGCCCAGCGCGATCTCGCCCAGCACCGCGGACAGCAGGCGCGGGCCGGTGGCGCAGGCCTGGTTCATGGTGGGGCCCGGCAGGCCTTCGGCCCCGATCATCGCGGTGAACCAGGGCGTGGCGTAGAAGGCACCGGGCTGGATCACGGTGAGACCATAGGCGCAATGGTCGATCTGGTCGGGCGCGATCCCGCGTTCGGCCATCGCCTTCTTGGTCACGTGGGCTGCGAACTCGATCGAGTTGAGATGCGCGAAGGCGCTCTGCCAGCGCACGAAGGGCGTGGACCAATAGGCCCCGTAGGGAATGAAACCGGGCATGGCGCGTCCTCAGATCGTGATCGTGGCCGGGTCGGCATCGTCGTAGAGCCGGTCGAGCAGGTTCTTGCGGTGATCGAGCACGCGGCGATAGTTGAGATTGCCCTTGGCGGTCATCTCGCCCGCGCCCATGTCGGGCGGATCGGCCAGCACGAGGGCACGGGCAACATGGGTGGATGAGCCCCGCACCTCCTGCGCACGTTCCGCGAGGCGGCGGCGAATCTCGCTCTTGAGCATCTTGTCGGTGAGCGCTCCCTTGTCGGATTCGAACTTGAACCCCTCATTTTTCATCTCGGCAACGTTGGGGAATATCAAGATTCCGATTTCGCCCCGGTCAGCGCCCGTCACCACGATATCCTGCGCCAGCGGCCCGATGCAGGCGAGCATGTCGAGTCGAAGCTGGGCGGCGCGCACCCATGTGCCGGTGAGCAGCTTGAAGTCTTCCGAGATCCGCCCATCGAACCTCAGCCCCATGTCGGGCACGCCCGGCTCCACGAAGCGCATCGCGTCGCCGGTGAGGAAGAAGCCCTCCTCGTCGAAGGCCTCGGCGGTTTTCTCCGGGTTGTCGAGATAGCCGGTGAAGATGTTCGGCCCCTTCACCCGCACCTCGAAGCGGTCGGGCTCGGTCGCATCCGGGATGAGCTTGACCTCGACCCCGGTCATTGGCACGCCGACGATGCCGGACCGATCGGGTGGCTGGTGCTGGATGATCGCCGCCGGCGCGGTTTCGGTCAGGCCCCAGGACGAGGTGATCAGCGGGATCTCGCCGCGCTCGGCGCGGGCGAGCCTTTCGTATCCGGCCCAGACCTCCTGCGGCAGCGAAGCCCCGGCGTAGAAGATCATGTCGAGTTCCGAGAAGTAGCGGCGGCGCAGCTCGGCGTCGGCTTCGAGCGCCTTCAGCACCCCCGCGAAGCCCACCGGCACGTTGAAGCTCACGGTCGGGGCCACCATCGAGAGGTTCTCGATCGTGCGCCCGATCAGTGCGGGCACCGGCTTGCCATCGTCGATGTAGAGCGTGCCGCCGTTGGCGAGGATCATGTTGAAGTTGTGCGAGCCGCCAAAAACGTGGTTCCACGGCAGCCAGTCGACAATCACCGGCGGGCAGGCCCCGATGAAGGGCAGCGCGTCGCGCAGCTGGGTCTGGTTGGCGCACATCATCCGGTGCGTCGTCGGCACGCCCTTGGGCGCGGAGGTCGAGCCGGAGGTGAGCAGGATCTTCACCACGCTGTCAGGTCCGATCGAGGCGTGCGCGGCATCGACATCCACCGTGACATCGCCCTTCAGGAGTGCCGAGAACGGGGTGACACCGGCGTGAGAACCGGGTCGCGAGGCGATGATCTCGACCCCGTCGAGCGCATCGAGTGCCAGCGCCTCAGCGTAGTGATCGGCATCGACCACGTAGGCCATTTTCGGCTTCACCAACTCGATGGCGTGGCGCAACCGGCCGTGGGCCCCGTGGATCAGCGCGTATTGTTCGGCCACCGGCACCACCGGCACGCCGACGTATTGCCCGGCAAGCGCCAGCAGCCCGTGATCGACGCCGTTGCCCGACATCACCAGGATCGGCGTGTGTTCGTTCAGCCCGCGGGCGACCAGCGTCTCGCCGATTGCCCGCACCTGCTCCAGCGCCTGACCATAGCTCACTTCGTGCCAGCCGGCCCCGTAGCGCTCGGCGAGAAAAGTGCGCAGCGGCGTTTCGGCAGCCCACTTGTGAAGCCAGTCGCCGGTGGTGTTGGCAACCGGGCTCATCTCGTAACCCGACGTGTATATCAGGCTGCCATCGCGGCGTTCTTCCAGCCGCGTTGCGTGAGGGCGATACTTCGCGTTCATCAGTTCCTCCCGGTCTCGGATGCTTCGATCCTGTTCAGACAGGCGATCAGCGTGGTCTCCTCGCTTGCGCCGATCCCTTTCATCATCCGCGCCTCGTGGCCGCGCACCGCTTCCGTCGCGCGGGCGAGAAGCCGTGCCCCCTCGGCGGTAAGGCGCAGCGCATAGGTGCGCCTGTCGGTCGGCACGCGGTCGCGGCTCACCAGATCGCGCCCCTCCAGCTCATCGACGATCACCACGAGGTTGGGGCGCTCGATCGCCAGCGCGGCGGCAAGTTGGGTCTGGCTCAGGCCCGGATTGTCGCCGACGATGGCAAGCGCGGAATAGGTGACCATGCGCAGTCCGAACGGTTCCAGTGTTCGGGTCACATCGGCCTGGATCACCATGAAGGCGCGCTTCATGTTGTAGCCGGTGAATTCGCGCAAGGTCGCGTCGGAGATCGTGGGCGCGGGCGGGGCCGGTTTCAGGGCTGCGTCACGGGCCATGGCTACTCCTCTCATCGAAAACTTGGATCACGCTTCTGAAGGAAGGCTTGCAACCCTTCGAGCGCGTCGGGGCTGGTTTGCGTCAGCGCCGCACAGAGGCTTTCGGTAAACAGCCCGTCGGCCTTCGACATGTCTTCAACCCGGGCGATGGCCTGGATCATGATGTAGTTCGACAGCGGCGCGTTGGAAGCGATCCGGCGGGCGATGTCCTCGGCCATCGCCAGCGCCTCGCCCTCGCCCACGCTGTAATGCGCAAGGCCCAGCGCGAGGCCTTCGGCGGCGTCGTATTTCCGGCCCGTGAGCATCATCTCGATCATCCGGTCGGCCCCGAGGATGCGCCCGACCCGCACGCTCGCGCCGCCGCCGACGAAGATCCCCCGCCGTCCCTCGGGAAGCTGGAAGATCGTCGAGGGTTCGGCAATGCGCACATGGGTGGCGGTGGCCAGTTCCAGCCCGCCGCCGATCACCGCGCCAAACATCGCCGACACCACCGGCAGCCCGCCGAACTGGATCCGGTCCATGCTGGCGTGCCAGCCGCGCGAATGGCGCATCGTGCCTTCGGCATCACGCGCGACGTGCTCGGAAAGATCGAGACCGGAGCAAAAGTGCCCCGCCGTGCCGGTAAGCACCACCGCCTTCACGCCCGCAGGCGGCGCGGAGAAGAACCCGTCGAGCGCCGCCAGCAAGTCGTCGGACATGGCGTTGCGCTTGTCGGGCCGGTTCATCGTCAGCGTCGCGATGCCGTCATCGGAAAGCGCAATCTTGAGGATTCCGTCTGCCATCTGTGGTGTCGCTCCGCTTTCCGAGATCATTTTAAGTAACTATAATTATAACTCATATCTATTTGGCGTGCCAACGCTACCCGGCCCCTCCTGCACGGTCAGTACAGGAGGAACAGGGTGATCGCGGGGAACAGGATCAGAATGGCGACGCGGATGATGTCGGAGGTGATGAAATAGAGCACCCCCTTGTAGGTTTCGATGATCGGCGTCGACCGGTCCATCGCGTTGATAATGAACAGGATCATCCCCACCGGCGGGGTGATCAGGCCAACCTCGACGACAATCAGCACGATTATGCCAAACCACAGCGCGGTGTATTCCACGCCGATCGCGTTGGCCCGCGCCTCGGTGAACCGCACCCCAATTTCGGCCGCAAGTTGACGCGGCACCTCAACCCCTTGGGCAAGCAATGCCTTGATCTCGTCCAGGACCTCCGGCGCGACGCCCTCGCCCGCGCCAGCCTTGATCGCCTCACGGATCATGTCGTGCTGCATCGACACGAAATCCACCAGCCCGAAATCGAGCACCGAAATGATCGGGTAGAAGATCGGGATGGTCAGAAGGATCATTGACAGGCTGTCCATCAAGCAGCCGAGCAGGAGATAGAACACGAGGATGATGATGAGCACGGTCCAGGGGCTGAAGCCCTGCTCCACCACCCATCCCGCCGCCGTTTGCGGCACTTGCGTGACCGCGAGAAAGCCGTTGTAGAAGGCCGCGCCGAGCACGATGAAGAAGATCATCGCCGTCGAGCGCGCGGTGGCGGTGAAGGAGCCGAGCAATTCCTTGAAGTTGAGCCCCTTGTTGGCGAAGGCGATCAGCCCGGTGCCGAGCGCCCCCACGGCGGCGCCCTCGGTGGGCGTGAACAGCCCGCCGTAGATGCCGCCCACCACGAGAGCGAAGACCAGCAGAACCGGCCAGACGTTCAGCAGGGCGACGAAACGCTCGCTGTAGGGCACCGGCGGGCGGACGCCCGCGCTATCGGGATTGAGACGGACATAGATCGAGATGGTGAGGATGTAGCCCAGCGCCGCCAGCAGGCCGGGGATGATCGCCACGAGGAAGAGCTTGGCGATGTTCTGCTCGGCGAGGATGGCATAGATCACCAGCACCACCGAGGGCGGGATGAGGATGCCCAGCGTGCCGCCGGCGGCGAGCGTGGCGGTGGAGAACCCGCCCGAGTAGCCGTATTTGCGCAGTTCGGGCAGCGCGGTGCGGCCCATGGTGGCCGCCGTCGCCAGCGAGGAGCCGCAGATCGCCCCGAAGCCCGCGCAGGCACCGATCGCGGCCATGGCCACACCGCCCTTGCGGTGCCCGAGCCAGCCCTCGGCCGCCCGGAACAGCGCCTGGCTCATGCCGCCGATGGTGGCGAAATGGCCCATCAGCAGGAACAGCGGCACGATCGAGAGCGAATAGGACGCGAAGGTGGTGTAGGGTTCGGTTTTCAGTTTGGCGAGGGCGGTGGAGAAGCCATCGTTGACAACGCCAAGGCCGAGAAAGCCCGCGAGGAACATGGCCAGCCCGATCGGCACCCGCAGGAAGATCGCCAGCATCAGGAGCGGGAAAGACCACAGTCCGATTTCGATATTACTCAATGTTCCGCTCCCTCACCGACAGGCGCGATCTTGCGGCCGGTCGCCAGTTCGGCAATGCGCGCGAGCGCGAGATAAATGGATACCACCGCCGCAAGTGCGGCGCCGACAAGGCTGGCGGCATAGCCCCACCAGATCGGCACTTGCAGAAGGAAGGTGGTCTGGCCACGGTTGAACTTGTCCTGCGTGCCCTCCCAAAGCTGCATCGCGATGAAGATCAACACGATGGCAAAGACGGTGTCGATCACGGCCGTGAGCACACGGTCACCGCGCTCGGGCAGCCAGGAGGTGAAAATATCGACGGTGGCATGCGCCCCGGTGATCTGGGCGAGGGGCAGGAAGGAGAAGATCGCGAAGGCGATGCCAGCCTCGACAAGCTCGTAATCGCCGTTGACCGGGCCGAGCTTGATCGGACCCCAGAGGCCCGGCACCTGAACGCCCAGCATCCAATCGGCGAAGCCTTTGGCGAAGCCTTGAAAGAAGTCATTGTGCAGCAGGGCGTTGAGTTCACGCCCGAGGATCGAAATCACAACGATCCCCACGAGGGCGCTCAGCACGAAACCCCCGGCGATGGCCATGTATCTCGACACTCCGAGAAAGAAGCGATGCATGATCTGCCCCCCGGCGGTCACCCCGCCATCCTTGACATTGGAGTGCGCGCGGCGGAGCTTCTGCCCGCCGCGCGCCCGACGCTTATTTTGCGCCGTAGGTGTCGATGCTGGCCATGTCGGCAGCACATTCGGCCATCAGCGACCGGGCCTGGTCAATCAGGGCCTGGCCGTCCTTGCCAAGCGCGTCCATCTCCTCGACCCACTCGGCGTAGATCGGGTTGACGATCGCATCCCACACCTTGGCTTCTTCCTCCGAGACGGTGATGATGTTGTTGCCAAGATCAACGGCAACCTGGCGCGCCGGGCCATCCGCATCGGCCTGCGTGCCACCGGCAAAAACCGAGAACTCGAGGCCGGAGTTGGCGTCGATCACAGCCTTGTTCTCATCCGAGAGGTTCTCGTACACGTCCTTGTTCATCGCCAGAACGAAGGTGAGGTTGTAGAGCGCGGGGCCCTCGAACTCGGTGTGGTTGGTCACCAGCTCCGGAACCTTCAGCGAGTAGGTGACTTCCCACGGAATGGTGGTGCCGTCGATCACGCCCTTCGACAGGCCCTCGGACACCGCCGGAACCGGCATCCCCACCGGGGTGGCACCGACGCGCTCGAGCAGCTTGTTCACCGAGGTCGAGCCGCCGCGGATCTTCATGCCCTGGAGGTCTTCGGGTTTGGTCACCGGCTCGTTGGTATGGAACAGGCCAGGGCCGTGCACCCAGGTGCCGACGATTTTCAGATCGGAGAATTCGCCGTCCTTCATGTGCTCGTCGAACATCTTGTTGTAGGCGCAGGACGCCGCGCGGGCATCTTCCACCATGAAGGGCAGTTCGAACACCTCGGTGGTGCGGAAGCGGCCCGGGGTGTAGCCGTTCACGGTCCAGACCACGTCGGCGATCCCGTCGATCGCCTGGTCCATCAGCTCGGGCGGCGTGCCGCCCAGCGCCATCGCGGCGTAACGCTCGACCTTGATGCGGCCTTCGGAGTCTTTCTCGACGTTGTCGGCCCAGACATCGAGCACCAGCTTCGGCACATTGGCCTGCGCGGGCAGGAACTGGTGCAGCTTGAGTGTCACCTCCTGCGCCATGGCCGAACCGGCGGTCAGCGCCGACAGCGCCACACCAGCGGCGAGTCCGAGAATCGTTTTGCGTTTGGTCATTGGTTTTCCTCCCTGGTAACCAAGCTTATTGGCATTATAGTGCGCTATTTGCCATATATTGCCGCTTTCTTCCACCGGAATCTCCCCATTCCAGCAAAAATCTGCGGCGCAACGACGCAACTATCTGGATGGTATTGTTATTCCGCATAACAGTTCTTTGCAATACCTAATGGTGCGGGGGGATCGGCTTTCACAGGCGCGTTGGCGTTCAGCGCATCCTTACTCCGCCACGGAATGCCGCTCGGATCAAGACTTTTCTCGACTCTGCGGTCGGTTTTGTAGATTCACGCCCGGCCCCGCCGGGTCAGCCCGGATCGTTCGGAGCCAATCCGTCGGTCATGACCTCGCCGATACCACGTGCCTTGAGGCCACGAACAACCTGCGGATCGTTGTTCGTATGCGGCCAGCTCAAAACGCCGGTCTCTTCCAAGGCCCGGAGCGCGAGCCCACCGCGCGCGTCCGGCTCGGGCGGGGAAAGACCGTTGAGGTCCATGTGACGCAGCCACAACAGAACATCGTCGTCATCGCCAGCGTAGCGGTACAGCGCCCAGATCACCTCGTCGAAACCGAGCGCGCGGGCCAGAGGATAATCCTCCGGCTGGTAAATCTGAACCACAAAGCGGTCGACAAGGTCGGGATAACGGGCAGCGATCACCTTCAGGGCCGTCGGCGTATCTCCCTTCACATCGGGAACGACCCGTTTGCCCGGTGTCTGCCTGGGCCAGTCGGCGAGGCTTTCGAGCGTGCAGTTGCGAAAACGCGCGGTCTCGCGACATGGGCCTCGAGGGCCTCAAGGCTCATCGCGCTGGCGATCATGCCAGTTTCGTCCCGGGAGACCGCCGCGCCCTCCCCGTCTGCACCGCGCGTGCATTGATCCGCCCGCCTGCCCGTGGACCCCTCATGACCTTTCCCCTCCCCCCACCAAAGATGCGAATGGACAGGGGCGCGCGCACTGCCCGATCGTCGCAGCACCGGCTTTTTCGATTGCCTCGCGCCTTGACAGGCGTAAGACTCGTTCCAAGGTTCAGCCACCGAAGGAACGTCTGCGGATGAATGGCCTTGAAAGATTTTTCGCTTGTCTCCTGCTCGCCGTCAGCCTGCCCTTGGCGGCGTCGGCTCAGGAAGCCCCGCGCGGGCTCCTGTCGATCACCTTCGACGACGCCAGCCGCTCGCAATACAAGCACGGGCTGCGGATCGCCAAGGATTACGACATCGTCGGCACGCTCTTCGTGATCACCAGCGAGGCCGACGGAAGCCAGCGCGATCCGAATTCCTGGTTCATGAACTGGCGCGAGGTTCGCGCCTTTCGCGCTGCCGGCTGGGAAATCGGCTCGCACAGCGATACCCACCCCCACCTCACGCAATTGCCGACCGCCGATATCATTCGCGAACTGGACGTTTCCCGCGAAGCCATCGAGGCTTATGTTGGCGTTCGGCCCGTCTCCTTCGCCTCGCCCTATGGCGACCACGACGCCAGAACGGTCGGCCTTGTCACCGAGCGTTTCAGCAATCACCTGCTTGCCTGGGGCGGCACGGAAGGCCGCAACCACCCGGCAACCACCGATCGGGCGATGATCTCGCGCATGAACGTGAATTGGAACACGCCACCGGAACACTACTGCGCCGAGATCCGCGCCGCCGCCGCGAACGGTATCTGGCTGGTGCTGATGTTCCATCAGATCGTTGAATCTGATCCCGAGCCCTACACGCTGGCCCTCAACGATTTCGAGGAAATCATGAGCTGCGCCGCCGAGGCGCGCGATGCAGGCGCGATCAGGATCGAAACGGTGCGCGACGCCATGGCGCTGATCTCCCGGCGCTGAGCGGGCGCGGTCATCCACGGTTGCGCAGCTGGTGCGCGATGGCGCTCAGGATCACCCCGTTGGTGTTGATGTCGGTATAGCCCGGCATGGCCTCGCCGCTGCCGGTGAAAACGCCGATCGAGAACCCCAATCCCTCGATACGGGCCTTCTCGCGGATGAGATCCACCAGCCGCCGGGTGTAGGGATGCGGGTAATGCGCGGCCCAGAGATAGGCCGCCTTGGCGCTGATCACCTCGACCTTCGCGCGGAAGCCATCGGTGTCATAGGCCGGGTCGGGGTTGGCCGCCATGATCACCCAGCCCTGTTCTCCCGGCAAATCGATGCGCAGCCCCTGGTAGGTGAACCAAGGTGCCTCGTGCAGCGAAATCTCGGAAACGCACTTGAGCCGGCCGGTCGTCTCGAACGAGGTAAGCTGGGCGTCGAACAGCAACTCGCTCAGGCAATGCGAGGCTTCGGAATGGCCCAACTCGGTCGCTTCGAGCAGCAGCGGTTCGGTCGTGTAATGGCCGATGAACGCCACGCTGTGCAGAAGGCTCATGCAAAAATCGGGGCCGTCACCGCTGTCGGGTTCCGGATAGGGCGAGGCAACCTCGATCCCCCAACCGGCAAGGCCCCGGCGCACATAGGGCGTGCAATGGCTCTGGAAGGCTTCGACCCAACCGCCGCCCTTGTGATCGAAAGGGCGGTCGTCGCGGAGCGTCGCGGCGATGTCCCAGCTTTCGAAGAGCTTGCTGGCATAGGCCTCCGAAACAAGCCCGGCGTCACGGGCCGAGGCCAGCGCGATGAGCATCCGCGCCGTGTCGCAGAGATCGAAGCCCCGGCGCAATGCCTCGCCGCTGTCGGTCGAAAGGAACAATGGCGGCAGCCGCAGCCCGTCGATTGTCTGCACCGGGACATGGTCGAAGATCGCTTCGATCTGCGCGCCGGCCTCAACGGTATCGACCAGCCCGATCTCGCGGGCCGCGATGATGCCCTGCACCTGGCTGCCCAGATCCCAGAGCGTTGCCTGTTGAAAGGCGATCAGGCCGGAATCGGATTTCTGGACGGTGCCCGCGCCCATGCCGGTCTTTTCGTTGGAATGCCGCGCGAAATAGCGCCAGGCCAGCGCGGCATCATCTTGCAGCTTTTCGCGCTCCACCGCCGCCAGCCGTCCGGTTTGCGGCGGATCGCTGTGCCGGCGCAGGCGCGCGGACTGGAAACGCGCGAGGATTGGGGTTGGTGCCACGAGGTGTTCGGCAAGGTCGACGACCGGGAAGAACCGCACCGTCCCCCCGTCGCGCAGGCGGGCAAGAGCAAGCGCCAAAGCAGCGCGATCAAGTTCGGTGGGGACGTCCCCGGCGGTCACCAGAAGCGCGTGATCGGACGACGCAACAGGCGCATCGGGGCCGAGGCGCGCAAGGTCGCTTCCGCGCAGGAGCGGGATCCAGAGCCGGGCGTCTGACCCGAGATAGGGGCCCGTCGCAGCGCCCTCCTCGAAGAGAACGATACGCGCCGGGTCCGCCTCGGAGACGCCGGCCCCGTTCATCTCCACGACGCAGGGAGGGATGACCGCGTCCGCCGCGAGCGCCGTTCCGTCGGCAACGCAATGGGCCGATGCCGACGCGCCTGCACCCTGCGTATCGTCGCGCAGGAGCGTATAGGGCAACCCGTTGCGATCCAGCTCGCCGATCAGGCCGGCGATCACCCCGCCGGTTTGCAGATCGCTCTCGCTCTCGGGCTTGAGCACGATCGCGAGGCCGGCCGGGGGCTGCGCACTGAGTCTCAGCACCAGATCGATCGGCCGCGTGCAGCGCCGGACCCCGCGATCCATCGCGACCCGCAGCCGCGAGGCGACGCCTTCAAATCCTGCCAGCAGTTCGGCATCCGGCCCTGCCCCGATCGGCACGCGCAAGGCGAGAAGTCCGCCCCCGGCGGCCTGCAGCAGGGTCTCGACACGGGTGATCGCCGTCGCGACACCGGATTGCAGGTCCAACTCGATCCCGCCGGAATAGACGATCTGCTGCCGCCCGATGCTCGACAGCCGGGCGGCCTCGCCCTCGCCATCGCCCCCGAGCGCCAGCAGCGCATGGAAGCCGGCCGAGCGGAAAGCCGGGAAATCCACCCCGTCGCCGGTGCCACGGACAAAGACCGAGGGCACCACCAAGGGGTCCCCCTCCGGTGCGCCGACCTCGGCCAGGTCGCTCAGACGCCGGCGCAAGGTGCCCGCCGCCAGCATCTGGAAATAGCGCGCGCTCGCCGCCCCGGGCGCGTATCCCGCCACCAGTTCGACAAGGCCCGGCTCTCGCCGCGCCAGATCGGCGGCGGTCTCCATCGCGGGCGACAGCGGGGCGTCACCCTCCAGCACGAGGCACAACGGGATCGCGTTTGAAATGAAGACCTCGGCCACCGCCGCGAGGCTCTCCGGCGCGGTCTTCGGCCCGATGCCGGTCAGGCAGAGCACGAGATTATCGGGCGCCCCCTGAGCGAAGGCGAAGCGGAGAGTCGCGGCCCCCAGCGGCACGGCAGCCAGACCGGCTCGCAGAAGGTTTCGGCGTGTAGGCATGATGCGGCACGTCCTTGCAGTGCGGGAGAAGCCCGCCCCTGTTTCAATACCTAGCAACCCGGAACCAGCCAACCAAGCGGCCCTACGCCGCCGGAACTTCCTTGATGGCAACCTTCACGCGCTCTTGATGCACGTGGACCGCACCCGTCCGCCTGAGCTTGTTCCAGCCATAGAGTCTTCCGGTCACAGCGCGCGCCAGCGCCCGCAGCGCGGCAACCATCAAGAGCTGGCGATAGCCGAGGCGGGTAAGCGGCACGAGAGCCACGAGGCGAAGATCGCGGCGACGGTCGAGCAGGAACGCGGCGAGGGCCGTGACCACGTCGACCAGCACGAGACCAAGGATGCTCCCGATCAGGACGAGCTGCATGATGTCGATGCCGGAAAAGCCGTTGGTGGCGAGAAAAAAGCCCGCGCGCACCAGATACAGGGCACCGAGCACGTAGACCAGCGGCGACAGCAGGAAGGTGATGAACCCCACCCAGATCGCGTCAACGATCGAGATCAGGCCGACGCTGCGCCCCTCGGCAAGCGCACCGCGGTGCTTCCAGGAGGTTTGCAGCATGCCGAGCGACCAGCGGATTCTCTGCCGCATCAGCGCGCCCACCCGTTCGGGCGCTTCGGTGTAGGCGAGTGCCTTTTCCTCGAACCGCACGAGATAGCCCGCCCGGTGCACGGCGACGGTCAGATCGGCGTCTTCCGTGATCGTGCTCGGCGAGTAGAGGCCGGCCTGGCGCACCGCCTCGGTCCGCCAGGCCCCGATCGCGCCGGGAACAACGAGGATGCCGTTGAAAACCTCGAAGGCGCGACGCGCGAGACCCTGGCCGACGATGTACTCGAGTGCCTGGAACCGGGTCAGCAGGTTTGAGGGATTGCCAACCTCGACGTATCCCGCCACCGCGCCGACCCGCGGATCCTTGAACTGCTGCACGAGCCACGAGATCGCATCCGGCGCAATCACCGTATCGGCATCGACGCCAATGAAGATCGGCGTCTCGATCGTGGCGATCGCGTAGTTCTCGGCGTGCCACTTGCCCTGGTTTTCTTCCGTCAGCAGCGTTACGCGCGGATCACCGGCCCAGTTCCTCTGAACCATCTCGACGGTGTGATCGGTGGAACCGTCGTCGATGACCACGATGCGCAGATCCGGATAATCGGAAGCGAGCAGGGAGTCCACGCAGCGCACGATCACGCTTTCCTCGTTGAAAGCCGGAACCAGAATGCTGACGAGCGGTGTGAAACCGGGATCGAAGGTCACCTTTCGGCGGCGCAGGAAGGCCAGCGAGATATAGAACGCCGACCGGATCAGGTTGAAGGCGAGCAGGAGAACCAGCAGCAGCGCCACCTTGCCCTGCAGCGATCCGATCACCGCGAAGGCGAAGGTATCGCGCAGGGCTTCGGCACGCTCTGCCGGAAGGGAGTCGAGGCGGTTATCGCCGCCCGCAAGCTCCGACAGGCCGACGAAGCGAAACCCGTCGTCCTGAAGGGCGTCGAGCAGGGCCGGCACCCAGCGCCCGGCGCCAACGTTTTGGTGGCTGTCGAGGTTGATGCTGAGAAGACTCATCCCGGTTTCAATGGTGGCCCGGCGTACCGTGTCGGCCAACTCGCCCGGATCGTCCGCGCGCACGACATCGAGCCCGACATCCACCGCAACGTAGCCATCCGCGAGCGCCTCCCGGAGCAAGGCGAGATCGTGCACCGTCTCCGGCGCGGCAAGGCGGCCCGAGCGTTCGCGGATGAAGGCGCTGCGCTGACCGGTTTCATGGGCGAGTTGCATCTGCATCTGGTTGAGCCCGAAGCGCCGCAGGCCATCGACGAACAGATCGTAGTCGAAAAGCCGCACGACCGTCGTGCCGAAGCCATGCCCTTGCTCGAAAACCCGGCGTGCAGCGTCGGGCCGATCGAGCAACTGGCCGGTCGACACGAAGAATGTCGCCGTGACGTTGCGCGCCTTCAGTGCGTCCAGCAACCCGGGCAGATCATCTTCCGAAGGGAAGCCGTTGAACGTGATCGAGAGATCCCCGAGCTGGCCGGCGCAGTGACGGTCGAGCCGCGTTGGCACCGGCAGCCGGCTATAGGTGACTTGCGTGATCCGGTCGCGGTTTTCGCTCAGGACCAGCGCGCGGCGCCCCGCCCGCGACGGCGTGGCCTCGGTGACGAAAGCACCGTTGCCCAACGCTGCGACCTGATCGGCGAGGCTGACAGGACCATCGAGCGGTGCAGGCCCCGCGGGCGCGCCCCGGCCCTGATCGAGCAGCGCCCAGACCGCCGGGTCCTCATAGCCCAGCGGCCAGATTGCGAACCGGTTCTGCCCGGGCAAGGCCCGCATCGCGTGATAGGTGGCGACCCCATCGGCCAGCCAGATCTGGTTATGGCGCCGGTCGGCATCGATAAAACTCGCCTGCGAATTGCCCGCCGTCTCGGAAAACAGAACCTGAGCGCCATGTTGATCGGCAAGCAACATGGTGTCGGCGTAAGACACCATCGAGGACGCGCGCACCCCGCTGCGCCACAGCAAGCCGAACGACCCCGGGGCCAGAACCAGCTTCTCCCGGGGGATTGCCGCCAGCGCGGACCCCGGACCGGTGTCGAGGCGGGCGAGCGGAGCGGGCGCCGCGGGCTGGCTGGCGATCTCGAAGGTTTGCACGACCGCGTGATCGAGGCCCGCGACCACCTCCCTGTCGCGCCAGAAATCCGCCTCCGGTCCGGCAATCAGGCAGATCTCGTGCCCCGGCACGGCGGCGCGCGCAGACCAGGCCGCCACCAACCGCCGTGCGGCCTGATCGGTCAGGTCCGCGTGAGCGGACAGATCGAGACAGGCGCCATCGGCGCCGATCCCTTCGGCGGCTTCGATGAGCCGCGAGGCCAGCGTATCCGCCCCGTCCGCAACCAAGAGGCGATCGGACAGGCCGGATGCCGTGTTCGCGGGTTCCGGGGTAACAACCGCGAAGCTCGGTGGAAGGTGGTCCACGTCAAGCAGGTTTTTCAGCGTCCCGGCGGATCGCAGGTCGGGCAAAAGGTCGATCGAGCCGTCTTCGCGCAAGGTCATCGCCTCGAACAAGAGCGCGTCGATCGCGTCGCAGCGCACCCGAAACGCGGCTTGGCCCTTGCGATCGTCCGCCTTCAGAAACGCGAATACCTCCGCTCCCGTGCTTTCACCGCGCGGCTTGCCGCAGCGGTCCTCGGCCAGGTGCAGGCTAGGCGCAACGCGGCGCAGGTCATCTGGTCGCGTTGCAGTGTCTTCCGCCGCTTGCGGGGCAGGTTCCCCGACAAGGCCTGCCACGGGTTCGAGAGTCACCACGCGCCACAGGTAATCCAGCGCCAGGAACGTGAGAACCAACGAAAGGAGAGTGGAAACCAGAACGACGAACAACCGCCGATGCCCGGAAGAATCTTCGAATACCCTGTCCTGTCGATCAGGCAACACCCGCTGTATCGGCGGTCCTTCCTGCTCCGGCTGCGTCATGGCCAATACCCGCTCGTCACCGCGGGGCCAGTCTGGACGCGCACGGCCATGGACGGGCGGCGCGCCAAGAACAGGGATTCTCGTGGATCATGCTAAACGCTCTTTCAGGGCGCTGACCAGCCAGTTTCATCACAGGCGATTTTCAATTCCGGAACTCGAACCACCTATGAAATGGTGACGAAACGAACGCGATCAAGCCTGTCGGTTCGATGCGGGCGCGCGGCTTTCCTCTTCGACGGGTCGGATATCCAATCCGTTGCCGCGGCATGGCCGGCACAACGCAACCAAACGGCCGTGATCCGCTGGCGGGAGCCACAACCCCAGGGTGATTCATGAAGACCTGGGATGGTCACGCCGTGTCGGCACGACCGATCGGCAGAAGCGCTCTCGACAATCCCGGATCGCGACTGACGCGCACGCTCAGTTGATCTGGTCCCGTGACGAAATCCGCCGACCGATGCGACATTTTGGCAAGAACCTGCCGAAATACCCGGGATATGGCGTGCCGGGCTGATTTTGCTTTTTTTTGGTCTCGTTCCCGTCAAAGTTATCACCCACTCAGGTCTCGTGACGAAACTTGCGAGGTCCAAGATCAGCAAGAACAAGAACCACTACAGGAAAACACACATGCTAAAAACCATCCTCGCCCGCCTGCTTGGCGGGGCCCGGTCGCATCCTACCCTGATACCCTCGCCCACCGCCGACGCAAGCGCAAAGCGCGCGCCGCGCATGGTCCGCCCGAAGGTTTTCGGCTTTTTGATGGCCGCCGCCCTTCATCTGCTCCCGACCGCGTCGACCGCTCAGGCGACGGTCACCTGCGAGGGCGAGTGGCAGCGCGCGCGCCTCACCAACTACGAGAGCTACCCGGATCCCGGGAGCGAGGAGTGCACCAAGTACAATGGCTGCAAATGGCAGGGTTCGTTCGCAGGGGTCAACGGCAAGAAGTCGGAGAGCTGGGTCGCGCAACGCAACATCGCGGCTGTCCATCAGAAGCACTGGAACCAATTCCGGGGAAAGATGCTTCGGTTGCGCCAAGGCGGCCGTGAAATCGTCGTCCAGGTCCTCGACCTTTGCTCCGACAGCGATTGCAACGGGTGCTGCACGAACAACCTCGGCGGCGACGGCTATCTCATCGATATCGAGAAATACACGATGTCGCGGTTCGGCAGCGGATCAGGCGTGGTGGACTTCCAGGTCTGTGGCTGACCGGCACCGCCCGGCCCGATCGCCCGGCCCGGGTATTGGACCTGCGCAGACCACCGAGCGCAAGGCGGGCGGCGTCTTGATGCCGCCCGCAGGCAGACCGGCGACCGCCCCACCGAGACCTATACAAACCTCAACACCAACGCGGTGATCCTTCAGTCGATTGCCCGGCTACTCGGCCGGTGAGGCATCGTGATCGGGGGGCGCGGGAAACAGCCGCGCCACCCGGCGCCCGAGGCCGTCTGTATAGGTCAGCAGCACCGGCACCACCACCAGCGTGAGCAGCGACGACGAGATCAGCCCACCGATCACCGCGTGGGCCATCGAGGTGTTCTGCCCGGTGCCGCCATGCAGGTTGAGCGCAAGCGGCAGCATGCCGAAGATCATCGCCAGCGTTGTCATCACGATAGGGCGAAACCGGGTGCGCCCGGCGAGCACGAGCGCGTCGTAGAGGTTTTCGCCTTCGCGCACGTGCTGGTTGGCGTTGTCGACCAGCAGGATCGCGTTTTTCGTCACCAGCCCCATCAGCATGATGAAACCGATGATCGAGAAGATGTTCAGCGTCGAGCCGAAGGCGAGCAGGCCCAGCGCAACGCCGATCAGCGCCAGCGGCAGCGACGACATGATCGCGAAGGGTTGCAGGAACGAGCCGAACTGCGAGGCGAGCACGAGGTAGATGAAAATCACCGCCAGCGCCAGCGCCGCCGCGGCGGCCATCATCGAATCGGCAAGCTGCTCGGTCTCGCCGCCGGTGCCGAGGCGGTAGCCGAGCGGCAGATCGAGGCTCGCCTTGGCCTCCTCCAGCGCGGCGTTGACGTCGCCCAGCGCGACGCCATCAAGACTCGCCGTCACCCGCACCGCGCGGTCGCGGTCCTGCCGGTTGATCTCGCCGGGGCCCTGCGAGGGCACGATCTCGGCCACCTGGTCGAGCCGGATCACCCCGCCGCGCGATTGCGCGAGCGGCAGAGCGCCGAGCACGCTGGCGTCGGAGCGAGCGCTTTCGGGCAGCCGCAGCACCACGTCGAGGGTTTCGCCCTGAGGCGATGTCCACTCCGAGACGGTCTGACCGCCGAGCATGGGCTTGAGCGTGTCGCCCACGAGCTGGAGCGAAACGCCGAGATCGGACGCGGCCTCGCGGTCGATCCGGATGCCAAGCGTGGGTTGCGGGTCGTCGAGCGTGGTCGATACGTCGGCCAGCCCCGGGATCGCTTCGAGCCGCGCCTTGAGGTCGGCCGCAAGACGTTCGAGCACCCCGAGATCGCTGCCGTAGATCCGCAGTTCCACCGGCTGGCCCGCGGGCCCCATGCCGTTCGAGGCACCGACGATGAAATCGGCCCCGCCCACGGATTGCAGCACCTCGCGCGCCACCCCGGTCAGAACACCGGGACTGCGGTCGCGCTCGCTTTCAGGCACCAGAATGGCGATGATCGTGGCGTTGTTGTCGCCGCTGGTGGTGCCGGAGTTCACCGTGGCATAGGTGCCTTCGATCTCGGGGATCTCCCGGCGCAGCAGCGCATCGACCTGGGCGATCTTCTCGGCGGTGCGCGAAAGCGAGGTCCCCACCGGCAGCGACAGATCGACCTGGAACTCCCCGGTGTCGGCGGCCGGCACGAACTCGGCCCCCACCTTGGTGAAAATCCCGATCCCGCCCGCGAAGGCGAGGAAAGCGACGAGGATCGTCGTTTTGCGGAACTTCAGCGCCCGCCGCAGCAGCCCGCCATAGCGCTCACCGAGCCAGACGAAGAAATCGTCGAACCGCGCCACCGCCCGCCCGACCGGACCGCGCTTGGCTTTCGGGTCGATCGACGGATCATACCAGACCGACGAGAGCATCGGATCGAGGGTGAAGGAGACAAACAGCGAGATCAGCACGGCCACCGACACGGTGACGCCGAACTGCAGGAAGAAGCGCCCGAGAATCCCCTCCATGAAGGCCACCGGCAGGAAGACGGCGACGATGGAAAGCGTCGTGGCGAGCACCGCGAGACCGATCTCGTTGGTGCCTTCCAGCGCCGCGCGCATGTGGCTCTTGCCCATGTGCAGATGGCGCATGATGTTTTCGCGCACCACGATGGCATCGTCGATCAGGATGCCGATCGCGAGGGAAAGCGCCATCAGGCTCATCATGTTGAGGGTGAAGCCGAGAAAATAGATCGCCGTCATCGTGCCGATGATCGAGATCGGCAGCGTCAGCCCGGTGATGACGGTGGACCGCCACGAGTTCAGGAACAGGAACACGATGAAGGTGGCGAGAACCGCGCCTTCCAAGATCATGTTCTGGACCGAGTGGAAGCTGTCGGTCACCGGCTTGGCGTTGTCGCGCAGGATTTCGATCTTGATATCGGCGAAGGCGTCGTCGGCCTGCATCGCCGCAACCTCTTCAAGCACGGCTTCCGCCACGGCAACGGTGTTGGCACCTTGGGTTTTCACCACGTCGATCGCCAGCGCGTGATCGCCGTTGAGCATCGCAAGCGAGGTGGACTCGGCCAGCCGCTCCTCGATATCGGCGATATCGCCCAGCCGGATCGGCTGGCCGGCGCGGCGGGTGACGATGATATCCCCGAAATCGCGGATCGTGGCGAGCCGTCCCTCGACCTGTACCGAGGTGGTGGCCCCGTCGCCGGTGATCGCGCCTGCGGGCAGATCCTGGTTCTCAGCCGCCACCGCGCCGAGCGCCTCGGCGACGCCGACCGAAAGCGCCGTGAGGCGGTCGGGGTCGATGTCGATCTGCACTTCGGCAGACCGCCCGCCGACAACGGAGGCCCGGCCAACGCCCCGGATGTTGGCAAGCCGCTTGGCAATCACGTCTTCGGTGAGCCGGGTCAGCTCGCCGACGCCGATCTCGTCGGAACTGATTCCTACCGACATCACCGGGAGTTCGCCCGGATCGAAGCGCAGGATCTGAGGGTCGCCCGCGTTGTCGGGCAGCAAACCCTGGATCTGGGCGACCTTGTCGCGCACCTCCTGCGCGGCGTCGGAGGATTTCACCTCGAGATCGAAGATGATCAGCACCAGCGACGAGCCGGTGCGGGCGACGGATTCGATACTGTCGATCCCCGCCAGCGTCGCGACGCTGTCTTCGATCGGCTTGACGATGTCATTCTCCACCGCTTCCGGCGTCGCACCGGGGTAGGAAGTGACGACCGCGACCACCGGAAAATCGACATCGGGCAGTTGCTCGATCGGCAGCCGCATGTAGGAAAAGGCCCCGATCACCACCATGGCGATCATCACCATGGTGGCAAAAACCGGCTGCGCCACCGAGATCCGGGTCAGGATCATTGTCCCGCCCCCAGGAGCTCGACCTTGTCACCGGCCCGTAGCGCGGGCATCGGCTCGCTCACCACCACCTCGCCCGGTGCGAGGCCCGAGACGATCTCGACCAGCGCGCCCGCGTCCCAGGTGCGGCCCGGTTCGACCGCCCGGCGCTCGGCGGTGCCGGTCTCGATCACCAGCACATGCGCGCCCTCGGCGTCGCGTCGCAGCGCCCCCACCGGCAAGCCGATGGCCCCTTCGTGCGCCTCGAGCACGATCTGCCCGGAGGCAAACATGCCACCGCGCAACTCGCCCGAGGTATTCGCGAGCGAGATGTAAACCGGCAGCATCCGACTGCCCTCGATCGCCATCGGACTCAGCCGTTCGACCTGGCCGCGAAACACCCGCTCGCCAAAGCCCTCGACCCTGATATCGACGGCAAGCCCCGCGGTGAGCACCGGCGCGAATGCCACCGGCGCGGTGGCCTCCACCTCGAGCGCGGTGAGATCGACGAGCGTGACCAGCGGCGTGCCCGTGGCGGCGAACTGGCCGGGATCGACGGAGCGCTCCGAGATCACCCCGTCGAAGGGCGCGACAACTGTCGCCCGGTCGCGTCCGCGCTCGGCATTGGCCACCAGCGTTTCCTGCGCCGCCAGCGTGGCGGTGAGCTGATCGAGCGTGGAGCGGGCCCGGTCGAGCGCGTTCTGTGGCTGGAGGCCACGTTCCACCAGGCTCTGCGTGCGCTCGAAATCGGTGCGCGCCTGTTCCAGTTGCACCCGCGTGGCCTCGGCATTGGCCCGGGCCTGGGCAAGCTGGCTGTCGAGCGCCTCGGGATCGAACCTCACCAGCACGTCGCCTTTTGCCACCGCATCGCCTGCCCGCACCATCACCGTCTCGACCCGGGCCGAAACCTCCGACGACAGATGCGCCCGGCGCACCGGCGTGAGCGAACCGGTAATGCGCAAGGATTCGGTGAGCGTGGCGGGGGCAACCTCGGTCACCTCGAAGGGCGCAAGTTGCACGATGGCCGCCCGCGCCGCGCGAGCCTCGGCCTCTGCCAGCACCGCGGCCTCGGCCGCCTCACGGTCTGCCTGCATCTCGGCCAGCGTGCCGCTCTGCACGAACCATCCCGCCCCGCCGGCGATCAGCAGTAGCACCAGCACCAACCATGGCCAGCGACGCCGCCGCTTCGGCGCGAGGCCTTGCGCGATCCGCTCGGCAGCGGCGCGCTCGCGCTGGTTCATCGCCCAGTCGGGCTTGGTGATTTCCTTGTTCATCGGGTGTCTTCCCTGTCGGTTGCGGCGAGGCCGGCGTCCTCGGCCAGCTTTTCGGTCCAGGCATCGATGAAATCGGCGGTCTTGCGGTGAAAGTCGGCGAAACGGCTCACCCGCTCGCGCGCACCGGCATGGCTCTCGGGAAAGCCCGCGCTGATTTCCGTCATCTTGTCGGCATGGTCGCGGAATCGGTCGCCAAGCGCGCGGATCACCGCGAGGTTGGGAAAGTCGAGCGCTTCGTAGGCGTCCTGCCGCTGGCCCACCGGCGAGACCCGGCGCACCGACCCCTTGAGGACGAGCAGCCGCGCATTGGTGCTGGCCGAGGCCTTCGAGATCTTCAGCGCCTCGGTCATCTGCGCCAGCGTGCGCGGCTCGCCCTCGACGATAAGATAGCCGAGGATCTGGCCAGCGATCCGCGGCCCACCTTCGGACTGGGCCATCAGGCCCATCTGTTCAATGAAGTCTTCGGTTGGCGATGTCATGCGCGGCGACATAGGCGATGCGTTCGGGATGTTCAATAAGGACTGAACGATTTGAACAAACTTCCCTCACGTCAGCGTCCGAGAGTCACCTTGGCGCGGGGTCCGGGGCGCGTTATCCCTCCGGGACCGACAAGAAGGCGCGCGCCCATGCAAGCAATGCCCCTGCCCCTCACCCGCGACCTCGTGCTCATCGGCGGTGGCCATGCCCATGCGCTGGTGCTGCGCATGTGGGGCATGAAGCCGCTCGAAGGCACCCGGGTCACGTTGATCAACCCCGGCCCGACCGCGCCCTATTCAGGCATGTTGCCGGGCCATGTCGCGGGGCATTACGGCCGCGAGGCCCTCGATATCGACCTTGTGCAGCTTGCCCGATTCGCCGGTGCGCGGTTGGTGATCGGCACCGCCACGCGGATCGATCCGGCGGCAAAAACCATCACCGTCGAAGGCCACGGCGAAATCGGCTACGATGTTGCCTCGCTCGACGTCGGCATTCACACCGAGATGCCCGATCTGCCCGGCTTCGCCGAGCATGGCACCGCGGCCAAGCCGCTCGACAGCTACGCCGCACGCTGGCGCGCCTTCCTCGCCCGCGCCACTGCCGGCGAGGTCGCACCCGAGGTGGCGGTAATCGGTGGCGGCGTGGCCGGGGTGGAACTGGCGCTGGCGATGGCCCATGCCCTGCGCCGCGACGTGGGCGGCGCGGCGCGGGTGAGCGTGATCGAGGCAGCGCCCGAAATCACCGGGCGCAACCCCGGCACGACGCTGCGCCTGCAAGCCGCGCTCGACGATCTCGGCCTGTCGGTGCACACCGGCGCGCAGGTGGAGCGGGTGGAGGCCGATGGCGTTTATCTGGACGGGGGCGATCACGTGCGGTCGCATTTCACCGTCGGCGTGGCCGGGGCGATGGCGCATCCCTGGGTCGCGCAAAGCCCGCTGCCGGTCACCGATGACGGTTTTGTCCGGGTCGACAGCCACCTGCGGGTGGAAGGCCACCGGGATTTGTTCGCGGTGGGCGATTGCGCCCACATGACCCACGCGCCGCGCCCCAAGGCCGGGGTCTATGCCGTGCGCTCCGGCCCGGTGCTGCTCGACAACCTGCGTGCCGTGCTCTCGGGCGGGAAAACCCGTGCCTATCGCCCGCAGGGCGACTACCTCAAGCTGGTCTCGCTCGGCGGCAAGGTGGCGCTCGCGGAGAAATGGGGGCAGACGATCTCCGGCCCGCTGCTCTGGCGCTGGAAGGACCATATCGACCGCAAATTCATGCGGATGTTCCATGACTTGCCGCGGATGGCACCGCCGCCGCTGCCCCGCCCGGTGACCGAGGGCGTGGCCGGGGAACTCAAGGGCGCGCACAAGCCGCTCTGCGCGGGCTGCGGCTCCAAGGTGGGACCGGGCACGCTCGGCGCGGCGCTCGCGGGCCTGCCCGCGCTCGGGCGGCCCGACGTGCTGACCGGACCCGGCGACGATGCCGCGGTGCTCGCGATCGGCGGCGCGCGGCAGGTCGTCACCACCGACCACCTGCGCGCCTTCACCGCCGACCCGGCGCTGCTCGCCCGGATCGCCGCCATTCACGCGCTGGGCGATATCTGGGCGATGGGCGCGAAACCGCAGGCGGCACTGGCGAGTGTGATCCTGCCGCGCATGTCCGAACCCTTGCAGGCACGCAGCATGGCAGAGATCATGCGCGCCGCGCATGAGGTGTTCATCGCAGAGGGCGCGGAGATCGTCGGCGGGCATTCCACCATGGGCGCGGAGATGACGCTGGGCTTCACCGTCACCGGGCTTCTCGAAGGTGCGCCGATCACCAACGCGGGCGCGCGACCGGGCGATGCGCTGATCCTCACACGTCCACTCGGCAGCGGCACGATCCTTGCCGCCGAGATGCTGGCCGCGGCCAACGGGCGGCACGTCGCCGGGATGCTGAAGGCGATGGCCCGCCCGCAGGGCGACGCGGCCGAGCTCCTCGCCGGGGCGCATGCAATGACCGATGTGACCGGCTTCGGCCTTGCCGGGCACCTGATGGCGATCTGCCGGGCCTCGGGCGTGGCCGCGGAGATCGAGCTCGACGCGCTGCCGCTCTACCCCGGCGCCCTGGAACTGGCTCAGGCCGGGCACCGCTCGTCGATCTGGGAGGCCAACCGCGCCGCCGCGCCGGTGGAAGGCGGTGCCGGGGCGCGCGCGGCGCTGTTGCACGATCCGCAGACCGCGGGCGGGCTGCTGGCCGCCGTCGATGCGGGTGCAGCGGAAGACCTGGTTGAAGCGCTGATCGCAGCGGGCCACCGCGCGGCCCTGATCGGACGCGTGGAAGACGGCGCGCCGACGATTCGCTGCCGCTAGGCCGACACCGCTCCGAAAATGAAAACGCGGGCCCGGGGGCCCGCGTTGATCCTGCCGAAACGATCGCGACGATCACTCTTCGCTTTCGCCGATCACTTCGGTTTCGATCTCTTCGTCGGTCTCTTCGTCCGAGCCGCGCAGACCCGAAGGTGCCGAGATGTTGGCGATCACGAAATCGCGGTCGATCGTCGGTTTCGCGCCCGCCGGCAGGGTGACGTCGGAGATATGGATGACGTCGCCCACATCGCGCCCAGCGAGGTCGACCACGATCTTTTCCGGGATATCGCCCGCGACGACGTTGAGTTCGACTTCCGGGCGCACCACCACGAGAACGCCACCCTTCTTGATGCCGGGGGCGGTCTCTTCGTTCTCGAACTCGACGTGGATGAACAGGTTGATCCGCGTGGTCCGGTGCAGGCGCATGAAATCGACGTGCGTCGGCAGGTCTTTCACAACGTCGCGCTGAACGCTGCGGCAGATCACGCGCACGTCGTCGTGGCCATCGACCTTGAGGTTGAGCAGCGTCGAGAGGAAACGGCCTTCCTTGAGGCGTTTCAACAGGACGTTGAAGGGAATGTCGATCGGGAGCGGATCGCTGCCGCCGCCGTATACGATGCCCGGTACGTTGCCTGTGCGGCGAGAATGACGAGCGGCCCCCTTGCCTGTCCCCGTCCGTACCGTGGCGTGGAAATCAGGGATTTCACGAGCCATGGGTAGTCTCCAGTTTGTAAGTGTCGCGGGTGTTCCTCCAAGGGTGCAACGCCCGCACGAGAGGCGCGCTATAGACCACATCGGCCGGCTTGGGAAGTGCAAAATACCCCGGAACCGGCCTGGCGGGAGCTTGCGGCCGAGCGCCGCGGGGCGTAGCGGTGGCGCCGATGTGACTCGATGAGAAGGAAGCAGGCGATGTCGGTGGTCATGGCCGCACGAACGACTCGCGCGCCGATGCTCACGCTCGCGGCGGTGGGTGTGAACTGGGGCGGGATCGCCGGGCTGATGCCCGATATCAAGGCCGGGATCGGTGCCTCCGACGCCGAACTGGGGGCGGCCCTGATCGCACCCGCCGTCGGCTCGATGATCGCGCTCGCGCTTGCGCCGCGTTTCGGCCGCGCACTCGGCAACCTCGCGCTGCCGCTGGCCGGTCTCGGCATCGCCCTCGCGGTGCTCACCCCGCTCACCGCGTCCTCCCCGGTCACGCTGGCCTTCGCGCTGTTTTTTACCGGTGCCGCGGTGGCGCTGGCCGACATGACCGCCAACGTGCGCATCGCCCAGCTCGAAGCGCGCCGTCGGATGCACCTGCAAAGCGTCAACCACGCCGCCTTTTCGCTTGCCTTCGGCCTCACCGCGCTGGGCGTGGCCTTCGCCCGCAAGGCGGGTTACGGCCCGGCGGAGGTGTTGCCGGTGCTTTCGCTGCTCGCGCTCGGGTCGGTGCTCATCGCCTGGGAGCGGGTCGATTTGCCGCCGCTTGACGACCCCGAAGATGCCGCGCGCGGTGCTGTGCCGCCGCTTGCCGTGATCCTGCTCGGCGGGCTGATCCTGTTTTCAGGCTTCATCGGCGAGAACGCGACCGAAGCCTGGTCGGCCCTGCATATCGAGCGCACGCTCGGCGGTGCCCCCGGCGAAGGCAGTTTCGGCCCCGCCGTGCTCGGGCTGGTGATGTTCGCGGGGCGGCTCGGCGGACAGGTCGCGGCGGCGCGGATCGGTGAACTCAGGCTCATCCTCACCTCGGCGGTGCTCGGCATGATCGGCGCGATCGTCATTGCCGCCGCGCCGACCAAGCTGGTAGTGATCGTCGGGGTCGGCGTGCTCGGACTCGGCATGGCGGTGATCGTGCCGGCCACCAACTCGATCATCGGGCGGATGGTGTCCGACGAGGCCCGCCCGCTGGCGATCTCGCGGGCCTGGATGGCAGGGCTCATGGGCTTTTTCATCGGCCCTTCGATGATGGGCGGGCTTGCGGAACTATGGAACCTGAGGGTTTCCTTCGCGGTGGTGGCCTTGATCGTCGCGTTGATCGTGCCGGCAGTGCTGGTGCTGACCCGCCAGCGCTGACGCGGCCGGGCTTCACGCTTTCGGGGTGTGCAGATATCCGTCGCGCGCCAGCTTGTCCCAGAGCCGCGCCTCGTCGGGGCGTGCCGCGCGCACGGCGTCGCGCACCTCGTCGGGCACCTCGACCGCGCCACCGGTCGATACGTTCACCCGCTCGAAGGCCACCGCGCGGTTGAACCGGGCTTCGAGGAAGGTCGCCAGCAGATCCTGCCGGTCATACTGGAAGATATGCGTCACCAGCGGGCGTTTGCCCTCGCCCATCAGAAACCTGTCCTGCCGTCCGATGCCGGGGAAGCGCGGATCGCCCGAAAGCGCCGCCGAGACGAAATCGGCAAAGGAAACCTCGTGCGTGCTCTCCGGCCCCTCGGGCTGGGTCGGGCGTTGCAGGTAACGATACCAGCTCACCAGCCGGTCGACCGGCTCGCGCATCACCGCGAAGGTTTCGACCTCGCTTCCCCAGACCTGCCGGATGAAGGCGCGCGGCTTGCCGTTGAAAAGCCCCGCGTTCATGTGGCGTTTGCCGGGCGGGCGGCTGATCTGCATCGCCGCCAGATCGCCCAGCGCCGAAACCACGGCCGAGGAGCCGGTTTTCGGCACTTCGAGAAACACCAGCTTCTGGGCGTGGAAGTAGAGCACCGCGTCGCTCAGTCCCAGTCGCCCGAGAAGCCGCGCGGCACGCGCAGGATATCGCGGGTGACTTGCGTGATGTCGCGGTGACCGCAGAAGGCCATCGACTTGTCGAGTTCGGTGTGGATCACTTCGAGCGCCCGGGTCACGCCCGCCTCGCCCATCGCGCCCAGCGCGTAGACATAGGCCCGCCCGATCATCGTGCCTTTCGCGCCCATCGCCACCGCCTTGAGCACGTCCTGCCCCGAGCGGATGCCGCTGTCGAGCCAAACCTCGATCTTGTCGCCGACCGCGTCGAGCACCGGCTCGAGCGCCCGGATCGACGACACCGCGCCGTCAAGCTGGCGCCCGCCATGGTTCGAGACCACGATCGCGTCGGCCCCGATCTTCGCCGCCATCACCGCATCTTCCGGCTCCATGATCCCTTTCAGGATCAGCTTGCCGCCCCACATGTCGCGGATCGCCTCGACCTTGCCCCAGTCGAGGCGCGGATCGAATTGCTCGGCGGTCCAGGCCATCAGGTTGGACGGGTCCGACACCCCCGAAACATGGCCGACGATATTGCCGAACTGCCGGCGCTTGGTGCCCAGCATGCCCAGCCCCCAGCGCCACTTGGTCGAGAGGTTGATCATGTTGGCCAGCGTCGGCTTCGGCGGTGCGGAGAGACCGTTCTTGATGTCGCGGTGACGTTGGCCGAGCATCTGCAGATCGAGCGTCACCACCAGCGCCGAAACGCCCGCATCCTTGGCCCGCTGGATGATCCGGCGCAGGAAATCCTCGTCGCGCATCACGTAGAGCTGGAACCAGAACGGCTTCTCGGTGTGCTCGGCCACGTCCTCGATCGAGCAGATCGACATCGTGGTGAGGGTGAAGGGCACGCCGAACTTCTCCGCCGCGCGGGCGGCCTTGATCTCGCCATCGGCGTGCTGCATGCCGGTCATCCCGACCGGGGCCAACGCCACCGGCATCGCCACCTCCTCGCCGATCATCGTGCTGCGGGTCGACCGGTTCGACATGTCGACCGCAACCCGTTGGCGCAGCCGGATCTGTGCGAAATCGGAGGTGTTTTCGCGGAAGGTCTGCTCGGTCCAGCTTCCCGTCTCGCAATAGTCGTAGAACATCTTCGGCACGCGACGGCGATAAATGCGGTGGAAATCGTCGATATTGGTGATCACGGGCATGGGCGGTCTCCGGAAACGCTGCCTCCCTGTTACCCGCAGCCGCCGCCGCCCGCAATCACGGGATTGCGCTTGCGCCGCAGGGCAATCCGCGCGATCAGATCGCATGAGCATCGTGGCTTGGGGATTGTTGGCCAGCCTCGCGGCGGGCCTGATGACGGCGGTGGGGGCGATCCCGGTGCTGTTCGGGCGGACAATACCCCGCCAGATGAACGACACCTTCCTCGGTTTCGCCGCCGGGGTGATGCTTTCGGCCTCCTATTTCTCGTTGATCCTGCCCGGGATCGACGCCGGCGAAACCCATTACGGCGGCACCGCGATCGCCGCCCTGATCGCGGCGGCAGGGATCGCGCTCGGTGCCATCGCGGTGGCGGCCATGAACGAGGCGCTGCCGCACGAGCATTTCGTCGCCGGCCCCGAAGGCGGCGACCCGGGCGCGCTCGCCCGGATCTGGCTTTTCGTGATCGCGATCACGATCCACAACTTTCCCGAGGGCATGGCCGTCGGGGTCGGTTTCGGCGGCGGCGACGTGGCCAAGGGGGTCTCGCTTGCCACCGGTATCGGCCTGCAGAATGCGCCTGAGGGGTTGGCGGTGGCGCTCGCTCTCCGGGGTCAGGGCTATTCGCGCGGCAAGAGCTTCTGGGTCGCGCTGCTGACCGGGCTGGTCGAGCCGGTCGGGGGCGTGCTCGGTGCCGCGCTGGTATCGGTCTCGGTCTATGCCCTGCCCTGGGGCCTTGCCTTCGCCGCGGGGGCGATGCTCTATATCATCAGCCACGAAATCATCCCCGAAACCCACCGCCACGGTCACCAGAACCGGGCGACGGTCGGGCTGATGGTCGGGGTGATCCTGATGATGTTTCTCGACGTGGTGCTGGCGGGATGACGCAACGATATTTTGAAGACCTGCCCGTGGGCTTTCGATTCACCACGCAGGCCCGCGCGCTCTCGCGCGACGAGGTTGTGGACTTCGCCCGCGACTGGGATCCGCAGGCCTTCCACCTCGACGAGGACGCAGCCCGGGCCAGCCACTTCGGCGCGCTGGTCGCCAGCGGCTGGCAGACGCTGCTGGTGGCTTTCAACTTGTCGATGGCCGCCGGCGTCTGGAATGAAGCCTCGATGGGGGCTTCGGGAATGGACGAGGTGCGCTGGTACAAGCCGGTGTTTCCCGGCGACGCGATCCACGTCGAGGCGGAAGTGGTGAGCGCGCAACCTTCGGCCTCGCGGCCCAACCGGGGGCGGGTGCGCATCCGCCACGACGTCGTCAACCAGCACGGCGAGCGGGTGGCGAGCTACATCGGCAACCACCTGATCAAGGCACGAACGTAAGGTTCGGCTCAGGCCCTGTGCGCGCCGTCTGCGAGACCTTTGACAAACCCGAGCACCTCGGCCGGGGATTTGCCCTTGCCGATCAGATCGACGATGGCCGACCCGACCACCGCGCCGTCGGCGACGCTGGCGATCTGCTCGGCCGCATCCGGCGTCTTGATCCCGAAGCCGACGATCACCGGCAGATCGGTCTGTGCCTTGATCCGCGCCACTTCGGGGCTCACATCGCCCGCCTGCGCTTCCGCCGCGCCGGTGATCCCGGTGATCGAGACGTAGTAGAGAAAGCCCGAGGTATTGGTGAGCACCTTGGGCAGGCGCTTGTCATCGGTCGTGGGCGTGGCGAGGCGGATGAAGTTGAGCCCGGCCTTCTGTGCCGGGATGCAAAGCTCGTCGTCCTCCTCGGGCGGCAGGTCGACCACGATCAGCCCGTCGATACCGGCCGCCTTCGCGTCTTCGAGAAACCGCGCAACACCGCGATTGTAGATCGGGTTGTAATACCCCATCAGCACGATCGGCGTGGTGTCATCGGACTTCCGGAACTCGGTGGCCATGTCGAGCGTCTTTTGAAGCGTTTGCCCGGCTTCCAGCGCGCGCTGCCCGGCAAGCTGGATCGTCGGCCCGTCGGCCATCGGGTCGGTGAAGGGGATGCCAAGCTCGATCACGTCGACACCGGCGGCAGGCAGGCCGCGCAGAACCTCCATCGAGGTGGCGTAATCGGGATCGCCCGCCATGATGTAGGCGACGAAGGCCTTCTTCCCCTCGGCCCTGAGTTGGGCGAACGTGTCGTCGATGCGAGTCATGACTTGGTCCCTTCCGTCGGTCACGCAGGGTTTGCGACAGGGGCGCGGGAAAATCAATGGCCGACGAAGGGGTCAGGGCGCAGGACCGTCGCACATCACCATCCAGCGGATGCCGAACCGGTCGGTGAGGGTGCCGAACAGCGGCGACCAGAATTGCGGCTCCAGGTCCATGCGCACCTCGGCCCCATCGGCGAGCGCGTTCCAGACCCGCTTGGTCTCGGCCTCATCCGGCAGGGTAATGCTGACATTGCAGCCCGACATCACCGGCGGCTCGCCGAAGGGGTCATCGCTCGCGTAGAGCCAGCCATCGCCGATCGGCAGCCCGCAATGCATCACCGCATCTGCAGGCACGCCCGGCATCTGTGCCTGGTCTTCTGCGGGCATGTCGCCGACGGTCATGAACTCGGGGGTTGTGCCGAAAATCTCGCCATAGAACGACATCGCGGCGCGGCACTGATCCTTGAAAAAGATGTAGGGAATCAGTTTCATTTTCACTCTCTCTCAAAAGCCCGATCTTACCACGCTTGCGCGCATTCACCCAAACCAATAGAACGCGCCGAAACCTAGCGAGGAGAGCGAAATGGGCTTCAAGGTCGGGATCGTGGGCTTGCCCAACGTGGGTAAATCCACCCTGTTCAACGCGCTGACCCGCACCGCGGCCGCACAGGCCGCGAACTTCCCGTTCTGCACCATCGAACCCAACGTGGGCGAGGTGGCAATGCCCGACCCGCGGCTCGACAAGCTGGCCGAGATCGCCGGATCGAAGGAGATCATCCCGACGCGGATGACCTTCGTCGATATCGCCGGGCTGGTGAAAGGGGCCTCCAAGGGCGAAGGCCTCGGCAACCAGTTTCTCGCCAACATCCGCGAGACCGACGCCATCGCCCATGTGCTGCGCTGTTTCGAGGACGGCGACGTGACCCATATCGACGGCCGGGTCGATCCGGTGGCCGACGCCGAGGTGATCGAAACCGAGCTGATGATCGCCGACATGGAGAGCATCGAGAAGCGGCTCGCGAACCTCGTGCGCAAGGTGCGCGGCGGCGACAAGGAGGCGATCCAGCAGGAGCGGCTCCTGAAGGCGGCGCTTGCCGCGCTCGAAGCCGGGCGGCCCGCGCGCAGCGTCGAAGTGGCGGCGGACGACCTCAAGACCTGGCGCGCCTTGCAGCTCATCACCACCAAGAAGGTGCTTTTCGTCTGCAACGTCGGCGAGGACGAGGCCGCCACGGGCAACGAACACTCGGCCAGGGTCGAGCGTCTGGCCGCGGAGCAGGGCGCGGGCGTGGTGGTGATCTCGGCCCGGATCGAAGAAGAGATCAGCCAGCTCGATCCCGACGAACAGGCGGTGTTTCTTGAAGAGCTCGGGCTCGCCGAGGCCGGGCTCGATCGGCTGATCAAGGCGGGCTACACGCTTCTCCATCTCGAAACCTTCTTCACCGTCGGCCCGAAGGAAGCCCGGGCCTGGACGATCCGCGAAGGCACGCTGGCCCCGCAGGCGGCGGGTGTGATCCACGGCGATTTCGAGAAAGGTTTCATTCGCGCCGAGACCATCGCCTTTGACGATTTCGTGGCCTGCGGCGGCGAACAGGCCGCCAAGGAAGCGGGCAAGATGCGCGCCGAGGGCAAGAGCTACGTGGTGCAGGACGGCGACGTGATGCATTTCCTGCACTCGAACTGACAGCGCCCGCGCGGGGTTACGCGCGGGCCGCGACCAGATCCTGCAACGTCCGCCCGGTCAGAAGCTGCGCGCAAGTGCGACCGAGGGCGCGAGTTGGCTGATCATCCGGTCGAGCGCCGTCACCGGCTGTTCGGCGACAAAGATGATATCGTTGGGCCGGAGTTCAAAACGCGTCGCAAGCACGAGGTTGGCCGCGTTCAGGGCATCGAGTTTCCAGGCGTCAACGCCATGCCCGTCGGCATTGCCTCGCAACACGTAGAGCTCCGAGACATTGCCGGTCCGGTTGGGCACGCCTTCGGTCTTGTCGAACAGGGCATCGGCCAGGGTGGCCTTGCGCTCGAACGGCAGGACGAAGCGGTTCTGCACCCCGACCTCGCCCGCGATATAGGCATAGTCGCGCTCGACTGCATCGAGATCGACGCGCGCCCGGTAAGCCTCGCGCTGCTCGTCGAGTTCGTTGCGCCGAAGCTCCACCTCGGTCTGAAGCTGGCGCAATGCTGCATCGCGCGCGGTCTGGCGGAACGTCGCAAGCTGGATCTGCTGGGCGAAATATCCCTGTGCCTTCTCCAGATCGAACTCGGTGTCCACGAAGATGGAATCGCCGTCCTTCAGGACGATCTTTTGCAGGTCCGGGTCATCGAGATAGGATCGCAGGGGGATCTGGTAGAGCGCGCCATCGCGAAACAGCCGGATCGAGGCATAGTCGCGATCCTTGACGGTGACACCTCCCACGGCGGCCAGCGCTTCCGCGAGCTTGGTTGGCTTGAGCGTCAAGGGCACGGTCATGGGTGCGCGCACGGCCCCCCCGATCGAGACCCGTTGCGAATTGAACTCGGCAATCTCGATCGAGAAAGTCGGGTCGATCTGGTTGCCGACCAATGCTTCAAACACCTCGGCTTCGGCTTCTTCAAGAGTCAGCCCGGCAAGGCGCACCCGTCCGATCTCGGGGATCGTGATCGCCCCGTCGTCCTGCACGGTATAGCCCTGACGCCGGTTCTGCGCCGCAAGCAGGCCGGTCAGCGCTTCGACCGTGCTGGCGGTCTCGCGGGTCGAGATCAGGAGAACGTCACCGACACCGATCTGGTAGTTCCCCGGCTGGTACGGCGGCGGCAAACGGGTTGCGAGCCGCGTCGGCCGATCCTCCGGCATGAAGGCCGGTTCGGGAATCGCCCCCGCACCGATCGCGCTTCCCGCAGTGCCGGCGCTGCGGGCAAACACCGCGGGCAAGGTGCGCGGCCGGTAATCCGACTGGTTGGCCACGCCGACGCTCCTGGAGTCGATCGCGATGACGCGAACCTCGCCCACCGCGCTTTCCCCGGCCACGACCTTTGGAGAATTGTAAAGCCCGCCACACCCGGAAAGCGCCACGACCATGGTGGCCAAAAGGAGTTTTTTCATCACGCTTCCGTTCACTGCCTCATCTCGCCGTTTTCTCGATGCACGGCGTTTTCAACCGCAAATAGCATCGAAACCGGGCCGAGGGAATCACCTTTCGCCTTTTGGTTGCACCTCTTGCCGCTTTCCCCGGCAGGTGTGGCGGATGCGCAAACCCGGATGCGGAAGGGCCGGTGCCAATCCGGCATGGCTTGCGTCTGGACCGCGGGCCTTCCCCGTCGAGCCGCAACCGAACCGGGCGGCGGGCATGATCTGCGCCCCTCGCGCATTCTTGCCGATCTGCCACATCGGGTGGTCTTGCCACGCGCACCCGAGCGCGTTTAACAACCGGCGATGACACATCGCTCGCTCGCCCTCTCGCTTTCCCTGGCCTTCGCCGCCCTGCCAGCGCCGATCGCCGCGCATCCGCATGTCTTCGTCGATGCCTCGCACGCGTTGATCTTCAACCCCGAAGGCCAACTCATCGCCGTGCGCAGCACATGGACCTATGACCCGCTGTTCACGCTGCTGATGGTGGAAGACGGCGGCTACGACGCCGATGGAGACGGCGACATTTCCGAAAGCGAGCTTGCGTCCATGCAGGAATGGGACGCCAACTGGCCAGAGGATTTCGGCGGCGACGTCGAACTTGAAACCGGCGGCGCGCGCCTCGATCTCGGCCCGCCCACCGACTGGGCCGCCGACTGGCAAGACGGCCAGGCGGTTTCGATGCACACCCGCGCCCTCGCCGAACCGGTCGACATCGGCGCGGGGCTCGTGCTGCGCGCCTTCGACCCTCTGTTCTACGTCGGCTACTCCATCGCCGCGCTGCCCGTCTTCACCGGCCGCGACGATTGCCGCGCGGACCTGGTCTCGCCCGATACCTCGAAGATCAGCCGCCAACTGGCCGAGGAAATCGCCAACCTTCCCCCCGAAACCGATCCGGAAGAAGCCGGGCTGGGCGAGATCGGCCGGCTCTATGCCGAGGAGCTTCGGATCACATGCGGCGACTGATCTTCGCCCTTGCCGTGATCGCGCTCGGGCTGGGCGTGCTCTGGGCACTTGGAGGCCTCGGCGCCGCGCGCGCCGCGATCTTCGACGCCCAGCGCGAATTTCAGGCCACGCTCGCAGAAGCGGTGCGCGCGCTCAAGGCCGGCAAACCGGGCGCGGTCACCGGGCTGATCGGCCTCGGCTTCGTCTACGGCGTGCTGCATGCCGCGGGCCCCGGTCACGGCAAGGCGGTGCTCGGGGCCTGGGCGTTTTCCTCGCGCGCCACGCTATGGCGGGTGAGCGCGATCACCCTCGCGGCAAGCCTCGCGCAGGCAACGTCGGCGGTGGCGCTGGTGCTCGGCGGGGCACTCGTGTTCGATCTCGGCCGCGAGGCGCTGGTGGGCATTGCCGAGGGGCCGGTGACACGGGCGGGCGATCTCGTCATCGCCGCGCTCGGGGCCTGGCTGGTCTGGCGCGGGTTGCGCGGTTTCTGGAAAATGCAGGCAACCGATCACCACCACCATGGCGACGCCTGCGGCTGCGGCCATGACCACGTCCCCGACCCGGACGCTGCGGCCCGGGCGGGCTGGGGCGAGGCGCTCCTGCTGATCGGCGGCGTGGCGCTCAGGCCCTGCACCGGGGCGCTTTTCGTGATGCTGCTCACGGTTCTGATCGGCGCGCCGCTGGTGGGTATCGCGGCGACCTACGCCATCGGCCTCGGCACAGCCCTCCTCACCCTCGCCGTGGCGCTCACCTCGGCCAGTCTGCGCGACGGGATCGCCGGGGTGGGCGCGGGCAGGACGGCGCACTTGCGCGCCTTCGGGCACGGGGCCGAACTGGGGCTCGGAGCCCTGGTGATCGCGCTGGTGATCTGACCGCGCAAAGGAAGGGCGGCCCCGCGTGGAGCCGCCCTCTCTCGCTGCCCGAGGTGCACCTTCCCGGTCAGCTTTTCTTGATCTCGACCTTCTTGGCGGCAGCGGCCTTCGGCTCCGATTTGGGCACCGTGATGGTCAGCACACCATCCTTGAGGCCCGCCGCGACCCCGGTTTCGTCGGCGTCCGGCGGCAGCCGGAACGACCGGCTGAACGCACCATACTGACGCTCGGTGAAATACCAGGTATCGCCCTTTTCCTCCCGCTCGGTCTTCTTCTCGCCGCGCACGCTCACGACACCGTCGTTCACGGTCAACTCGATGTCATCCTCGGAGACCCCGGGAAGCTCCATCGTGATCGTGTAGGTGTCATCCGCGAACCTCGCGTCCGACGCCGGCGACAAAAACTCGGCAAGCTTCTGCCCGAAGGTGCGGAACGGATCATAGAGAGACGGCCATAGGCCGGTTTGCGATTTCTCAACCATTTCAGCCCTCCTTTCGGTACATATATAGGTGTTTTCACCCCGGATTTTGAGGGATCTGCGAAAACCTTTCGCGGGCGGATTGCCTGCGCAGGCGCGGCGCGCTAAGCCGTTTGCGCAAACATCGAAAGGTTCGAGCGATGATCCTGTGCTGCGGTGAAGCCCTGATCGACATGTTGCCGCGGCAGACCGCGGCGGGCGAACCGGCTTTCGCGCCCTACCCCGGCGGTGCGGTGTTCAACACCGCGATCGCGCTCGGGCGGCTCGGCGCGCCGGCCGGGTTCTACTCCGGCCTGTCCACCGATCTGTTCGGCCAGTTGCTCGACGACGCCCTGGCCGCCTCCGGCGTCGATGCAAGCCTCGCCCGGCGCAGCGCCCGGCCCACCACGCTCGCCTTCGTCACCCTCACCGACGGCCACGCGCAATATGCCTTCTACGACGAGAACACCGCCGGGCGGATGCTGTCGCCCGACGATCTGCCCGCGCTGCCCGCGCATGTCGAGGCGCTGTTCTTCGGCGGCATCTCTCTCGTCGGCGAACCTTGCGGTGCAGCCTACGAAGCGCTGATGCTGCGCGAGGCCGGTGCGCGGGTGACGATGATCGACCCCAACATCCGCCCCGGTTTCGTGACCGACGAACCGGGCTACCGGTCCCGCCTCGCGGCCATGCTCGGCGCGGCCGATATCGTGAAGGTCTCCGACGAAGACCTCGTCTGGCTCGGCACCTCGGTCGGCGACCTGCTCGCGGGCGGCGCGCACCTCGTCTGCCTCACCGAGGGCGCGAAGGGCGTGCGCGCCTTCTGGCCGGGGGGCGAAAGCTTCGTGGCGGCCCGCAAGGTCGAGGTGGTCGATACCGTCGGCGCGGGCGACACCTTCAACGCCGGGCTCTTGGCGGGCCTTTCGCGCGCCGGGCTCCTGAACAAGCCGGGCCTCGCGGCGCTCACCGCCGAGGCCCTTGCCCCGGCGCTGGATCTCGGCGTGGCCGCCGCCGCGATCACCGTGAGCCGCGCCGGTGCCAACCCGCCCTGGGCGCGCGAATTGTGAGGGCGCTGATCCAGCGCGTGACCGAAGCCGCCGTGCGGGTGGACGGCGAGACCTTGGGCGAAATCGGCCCGGGACTGCTCGTGCTGGTCTGCGCCATGGCGGACGACGGCGAGGCCAATGCCGACAAGCTCGCGGCAAAGATCGCCCGGCTGCGCATCTTCAAGGACGAGGCTGGCAAGATGAACCGCGCGCTGCTCGATACCGGCGGCGCGGCGCTGGTGGTAAGCCAGTTCACCCTCGCCGCCGATACCTCGCGCGGCAACCGCCCGGGCTTTTCCACCGCCGCCGCCCCGGCCGAGGGCGAAAGGCTCTATCACCACTTCGCGGACCGGCTGCGCGCCGAGGGCATCACGGTGGCGCAGGGCCGGTTCGCCGCCGACATGAAGGTGAGCCTGGTCAACGATGGCCCGGTGACGATCTGGATGGAAGCCTGACCCCTTTTTCTTGGCGAAAATACTCCGGGGAGTGAATTGGCCGCAGGCCAAGAGGGGGGCAGCGCCCCCCTGTCACAAGATCGAGCGCGCCAAGAGCGCACCGCCTGGCTGCCTCAATCGCCAAACCCGAGACGGGCCTTGAGGGCCGCGAGCACCGCCCGGTCGGACTCGCTCCACTGCGCCTTGCGCGACTTGAACAGCGTTGCCTGGCTGCGATGCACCGGGCTGCCCGCCAGCACCTTGAGGTGATTGGCCCGCAAGGTTTCGCCCGTCGAGGTGATATCGGCGATCGCCTCGGCGGTTTCGTTCTTCACCGTGCCCTCGGTCGCGCCCTGGCTGTCGACAAGCTGGTAATCGGCCACGCCGTGCTCGCGCAGGTAATCGCGCACCAGCCGGTGATACTTGGTGGCAATCCGCAACCGGAAGCCATGCGCCGCGCGGAAGGCCGCCGCCGCCGCGTCGAGATCATCGAGCGTGGTGACATCGACCCAGGCTTTCGGCACCGCGATCACCAGATCGGCATGGCCGAAGCCCATGGGTTCAAGTTCGGCCACCTTCTCGTCCCAGGCCCCCAGTTTCTCGCGCACGAGGTCGGACCCGGTGACACCGAGGTGAATGCGCCCGGCGGCCAGTTCGCGCGGGATCTCGCCGGCCGAGAGCAGAACCAGTTCCAGCCCGTCGATACCCTCGACCGCGCCGGAATATTCCCGCTCGGAGCCGCTCAGCGCCAACCGCACGCCGCGGGCACCGAACCAGTCGAAGGTCTTTTCCATCAGCCGGCCCTTCGAGGGCACCCCGAGTTTCACGCTCATGCCCGCCCCTCCGCGACCTGCAACGCCAGTTCGGGCCGGATCACCGCGCCCACCGCCGGGATCTCGCCGCCTTGCCCGAGCACGCGGGTGAGCGCGTCATAGCGCCCGCCGGTGGCGACCGGGGGCAGATCGGGCCGGGTTTCGGCGTAGAAGCCGAAGACAAAGCCGTCGTAATACTCCAGCGAGGTGCGCCCGTAGGAGCCCTCGAAATCGAGCCGGGTGATATCAACGCCATGGGCGGCCAGCGCCTCGGCGCGGGCGGTGAAGCGGGCCACGGCGGGAGCGATCGCGGGCATGTCGACGGCGAGATCCTGGAGATGCTCGGCGATGTTATCGACGGTTTCGCGCAAGGCCATGAGATCGGTGAGCAGGCGCACCTCGTGGGCCGGGATCGGCGGCGCGGCGGCATCCTCGCGCAGCGCCTCGATCCGCTCGGCGATCTCGGCGGCGGAGCGCAGCCCGATGAGCGGCGCGTCGCAGGCCATCGGATCGGCGCGGGCGAGCAGGTCCGCCCGGCCCGCAGGCGCGGGCGCGCGGCCCGAGAAGCGATCGAGCAGGGTCCGGAAGCGGCGCGGACGCCACAGGTGGCGCAGGAGGGCTGCCTTGCGCCGCGCGGTGGTGGTGAGGCCGGAAATCGCCGCGATCAGCAGGCCGATATCGCCGGTCGCGGCGCGCAGGCCGAGCGGTGCCAGCACCTCGGCGATCAGCGCGAAAACCTCGGCATCCGCCGCCGCCGGATCGGCCCGGTCGAACACCTCGTAGCCGACCTGGAGGTATTCCGGCGCGCGGTGGGTGGCTTCCTCCTGTTTGCGAAAGACCTTGCCGGCGTAGGTGTAGCGCGCGGGCTCGGCCCCGTGCGCCATGTGCATCTGCACCACCGGCACGGTGAAATCGGGCCGCAGCATCGCCTCGCCCACCACCGGGTCGGCGGTGACATAGGCGCGCGCACGGATGTCTTCGCCGTAGAGATCGAGCAGGGTTTCGGCCGGTTGCAGCACCGGGGTTTCCACCCGCACCGCGCCCCTTGCCTCGAAAAAGGCCAGCAGCCGGGCCGCCTCGTCGCGGATGGCGGCGGCGTCAGCCATTGTACTTGTCCCAGAGCGACTTGACGAAATCACACATTTCACCCCGGGGCACCTCGGTTTGCGAGGGGCGATCCTTCCACTCTTCCAACGTCGCGTTCTGCGCGATCTCGGCACCCAGCACCAGGTCCTTGACCTGCACCACGCCGCGCGCCTTCTCGTCGCCGCCCTCGATGATGGCGATGGGCGCGCCGCGCCGGTCGGCGTATTTCATCTGGTTGCCGAAGTTCTTGGGGTTGCCGAGGTAAACCTCGGCGCGGATGCCCGCCCGGCGCAACTCGCCCACCATGGCCTGGTAATCCGCCATGCGCTCGCGGTCCATCACCGTCACCACCACAGGGCCGCGTGCACTGCCGCCGATCCGGCCCTTGGCGCGCAGCGCGGCGAGCAGCCGGTCGACACCGATGGACACGCCGGTGGCCGGCACGCTCTGGCCGGTGAAGCGGGCCACGAGATCGTCGTAGCGCCCGCCCCCCGCCACAGAGCCGAACTGGCGCGGGCGGCCCTTCTCGTCGGTGATCTCGAAGGTGAGTTCCGCCTCGAAGACCGGGCCGGTGTAATAGCCGAGGCCGCGCACCACCGAGGGGTCAATCACGATGCGGTCGGGGCCATAGCCCTGGGCGGCGAGGAGGGTGGCGATCTCGCCAAGCTCGGCCACGCCCTCGGTGCCCACCGCGCTCTCGCCCACGGCGGCGCGCAGGTTGGCGAGCGTTGCCTCGTTGTCGGCGCCCTTCGAGGTGAGGAAGGCGATCACCGGCTCGGTTTGCTCAAACGTCAAACCAACGCCTTCAATGAATGCTCCCGAAGAGTCTTCGCGGCCCGCAGTTAGGAGTTCGCGCACTCCTTCCACCCCGACCTTGTCGAATTTATCAATGGTGCGCAGAACATTGGCTTGCCATTCATCTTTGCGCTTGATGATGTCTTCGGCTCCACCTGAACCGTGGGTTCGCGGCCCGAAAGGGTAGTGCTCATTGATGATTTGCTGTGCGATGGATTCAAGCACCCCGTTCAGAACCTTCCGGTTGTTCACCCGCACCACGTAGTCGCCGCGTGGGATGCCGACCTGTTCCAGCGTATCGGCCAGCATCGCGCAGATCTCGGCGTCGGCGGCCATGCTCGCAGACCCAACTGTATCCGCATCGCATTGATAGAACTGCCGAAACCGCCCCGGCCCCGGCTTTTCGTTGCGCCAGACCGGGCCCATGGCGTAGCGCCGGTAAGGCGTGGGCAGATCATTGCGGTGCTGGGCATAGACCCGGGCGAGCGGCGCGGTGAGATCATAGCGCAGCGCCAGCCACTTCTCGTCGTCGTCCTGCCAGGCGAAAACGCCCTCGTTCGGCCGGTCGACATCGGGCAGGAACTTGCCCAGCGCCTCGACGGTTTCCACGGCGGAAGATTCGAGCGCGTCGAAGCCATAGGCATGGTAGACGGCGGCGATGCGGTCGAGCATCGCCTTGCGCTCGTCCACTTCCGTGCCGAAATAGTCGGCAAACCCCTTGGGGGTTTCGGCCTTGGGCCGGGGCTGCTTCTTGTCTTTGGCCATGGCGTGTCCCGTCGTTACCTCGGGCGCGGTTTAGCCCGGGTGCCCGCGCGGGGCAAGCGCGGCTCAATAGCGGATTTCGCAGATGTAATCGGTGTAGACCCAGCCGCTCGGCCCGGCATAGGACCAATCCTGCATATCCGTCTGCACGATCACCTGCCGCCACTTGCCCCTGGCATAGGGCTCCATGGTGATCAGGAAGGTGCCGGGGCCCAGTTTCATCAGCCGTTGTGAGCCCAGATCGGGCGCGGCCTTGAGCGCAACCCAGTTTTCACCGTTCGGATCGAGATTGCAGGTGACGTATTGCTCGCCGTCATAGGCCAGCGCAGAGGTGGCGATTCCGATCGCGGCGATCGCCAGAGCCAGGCGTTTCATTCTGCCCTCCTTTCGTCGCGGCAAGGCTCGCACCGGCGCGGCACAGGGGCTATGACATGGGTCAAGGAGTGACCCATGACCGACAGACTGACCATGCTGGAAGAAACACTGGCCCATCTCGGGCGCACCGTCGACGAGCTTTCGGAGGTGATTGCCCGGCAGGATGGCGAGATCGCCGCGCTCAACCGCCGCCTTGGGCGGGTGATCGAGCGCGAAGCCGAGCGCCAGGCCGACCAGGGTGCCGAGATGCCCCTCGCCGACCAGAAACCGCCGCATTGGTAGGGATCTTGGCGGTTCCATGCTAGGCTGCGTCCATCGCACACAGGCAAGCACAGGGGGAGCACAGCCGCCATGATCGAGATCCTGAAAATCGTCCACTACCTGTCCCTCGCCGTCGGCATCGGTGGGGGGCTGGCCAACGCGATCATCGGCGCGCGGGCGGCGATATCCGATCCGCCGGTCAAGCCGGTTCTGGGCAGCATTTCCGGAGTGATCGCCAAGACAGCGGGCGTGTCGATCATTCTGCTCTGGCTGACCGGGATCGCGCTGGTCTACCTGATCTTCGATGGCTGGGCGATCCTGCCTTGGGCATTCTGGGTCAAGCTCGCATTCGTCGTCGTGCTGAGCCTGTTGTCGCTGAGAATGAACCTCTACATCCTGCAGGCCGCGCGAACGAAGTCGCCACCCCCGGCGGCGACGATGAAGCTGCTGGGCCGGTTGGCGATCCTGACTTCGATCCTGATCGTGATCTTCGCGGTGATCGCCTTCACCACCTGAGCCGGATGACGAGGCTCAAACCTCTTCCACGCTCATCACCCCGGGCAGGCTCTTGAGCGCGCCCTTGATCTGCGGTGTGAGCGGGAAATCGGTGCCAAGGTCCATGTCGACCTCGCCGGGCAGGCCCGGCCCCATCAAGCAGAGCGAAACGCTGCCGGGCCGGGCACCCCTGGCCATTTCACCCGCCCGTGCCAGCAGGCTCGCCACCGGCGTCACCGCCTCCGGCTTGTCGAGAAACACCCTGAGCGACATGCCGCCGGCATCGGCGACGATGGTATCAACCGGCGCGA
Organism: Maritimibacter sp. HL-12; assembly: GCF_900177545.1. GTDB lineage: Bacteria > Pseudomonadota > Alphaproteobacteria > Rhodobacterales > Rhodobacteraceae > Sinisalibacter. Next base: position 713,763 of record NZ_FXBQ01000001.1, read on the forward strand.
CCGACCGCGCCAGCAGCTTGAGCTGTTCGCTCTCCATGTTGGCCTCGACGGTCAGCACCACGTTCTGCCCGACCTCGAGGTGATCGCGCGCCGCCTCCAGCGTGTCGGAGAACACCGTCACTTCGAAAAAGCCGGTCGGGTCCGACATTCCGACGAAGGCGAAGCGGTTGCCGCGCGCCGATTTGCGCTCCTGCTTCACCGCAACCGCACCGGCCATCTTGGCCACCAGCGGCGCGCGCTCGGCCTTCGCCGCCACCTCTTCGAGCGTCAGAACCCCCTTGCGCCGGAGCGCGGGCAGGTAGTCGTCGAGCGGGTGGCCGGAGAGATAGAAGCCGATCGCCTTGTGCTCTTCGGTGAGCCGCTCGGCAGGCAGCCAGTCGCCCACCGGGCTGAGCCGTGGCTCGGGCAGATCGTCCCCCGCCTCGCCGAACAGCGAAACCTGGTTCGAGGCGCGCTGCTCGTGGATCGCGGCGGAATAGTTCGTGAGCGCATCGAGACTGTCGAAAACCCGCGCGCGGTTGGGATCGAGCACGTCGAAGGCCCCGGCGCGCGCCAGCATTTCGAGCGAGCGCTTGCCCACGCGCTTGAGATCGACCCGGCGGGCGAGATCGAACAGCGTGACGAAGGATTTCTCGCCGCCCTCGCCCATCCGCGCCTCGACGATCAGCTTCATCGCCTCGACGCCGACATTCTTCAGCGCGCCGAGCGCATAGTGAACCCGGCCCTCTCGCACCGTGAAGGTGGCCCCCGAGCGGTTGACGCAAGGTGGCACGATCTCCAGCCCCAGCCCCCGGCGCACCTCCTCGGCGTAAACCCCGAGCTTGTCGGTGAGGTGGATATCGCAATTCATGACGCCGGCCATGAACTCGACCGGGTGGTTCGCCTTGAGCCAGGCAGTCTGGTAGCTCACCACCGCGTAGGCCGCGGCGTGGCTCTTGTTGAAGCCGTAATTGGCGAATTTTTCGAGCAGGTCGAACACCTCGGAGGCCTTGGCCTCGTCGACCCCGTTGGCCTTCGCGCCGGAGACGAACTTGGGCCGCTCCTTGGCCATTTCCTCGGCGATCTTCTTGCCCATGGCGCGGCGCAGCAGGTCGGCACCGCCCAAGCTATAGCCCGCCATCTCCTGCGCGATCTGCATCACCTGTTCCTGGTAGACGATGATGCCTTGGGTCTCTTCGAGGATATGGTCGATCAGCGGGTGGATCGAGGCGCGGTCCTTCACGCCGTTCTTCACCTCGCAATAGGTGGGGATGTTCTCCATCGGGCCGGGGCGGTAGAGCGCCACGAGCGCCACGATATCCTCGATACAGGTGGGCTTCATGCGCCGCAGCGCATCCATCATCCCCGAACTTTCCACCTGGAACACCGCCACGGTGCGGGCACTGGCGTAAAGCTCGTAGGTGCGCGCATCGTCGAGCGGGATCGCCCCGATATCGTTCTCGGCTCCCTCGGGCGGGTCGTAGAGCCGCGTGCCATCCGGGGCGGTATGCAGATCGCGGCCCTGCGCGTGGATCAGGTCGATCGCGTTCTGGATCACGGTGAGCGTTTTCAGCCCGAGGAAGTCGAACTTCACCAGCCCCGCCTGTTCCACCCATTTCATGTTGAACTGGGTGGCGGGCATGTCGGAGCGCGGGTCTTGGTAGAGCGGCACCAACTCGTCGAGCGGGCGGTCGCCGATCACCACGCCGGCGGCGTGGGTGGAGGCGTTCCTGAGCAACCCCTCGACTCGCTGGGCATAATCCAGCAGCCGCCCCACGACCTCCTCGCGCCGGGCCTCGTCGCGCAGGCGCGGCTCGTCTTTCAGCGCCTTTTCGATCGAAACCGGCTTCACCCCCTCGATCGGGATCATCTTCGAGAGCCGGTCAACCTGCCCGTAGGGCATCTGCAGCACCCGGCCGATATCGCGGACCGCCGCCTTCGACAGAAGCGCGCCGAAGGTGATGATCTGCGCCACCTTCTCGCGGCCGTATTTCTCCTGCACGTAAGCGATCACCTCCTCGCGGCGATCCATGCAGAAGTCGATATCGAAGTCGGGCATGCTCACCCGCTCCGGGTTGAGAAAGCGCTCGAACAGGAGCGAGTAGCGCAAGGGATCAATATCGGTGATGGTGAGGGCATAGGCGACGAGGCTGCCTGCACCCGAACCCCGACCCGGGCCCACCGGGATATCGTTCTCCTTGGCCCACTTGATGAAGTCGGCCACGATCAGGAAATAGCCCGGGAAACCCATCGATTCGATGATGCCAAGCTCGAAATCCAGCCGCTTTTCGTAGTCTTCGACCGGGGCGGCGTGGGGGATCACGGCAAGCCGCGCGGCCAGCCCTGCCTGCGCCTGCCGGCGCAACTCCTCGACCTCGTCATCGGCGAAGCGCGGCAGGATCGGCTTGCGCCGCTCGGCCATGAAGGCGCAGCGCCGGGCGATCTCGACGGTGTTTTCCAGCGCCTCGGGCAGGTCGGCGAAGAGCGTGGCCATCTCGGCGGGGGTCTTGAAGTAATGCTGCGGCGTGAGCCGGCGACGCGGCTCCTGCTGGTCGACGTAAGCGCCATCGGCGATGCAGATCAGCGCGTCATGCGCCTCGTAGAGGTCGCTTTTCGGAAAATACACATCGTTGGTGGCGACCAGCGGCAGACCCATCGCATAGGCGATCTCGATGAAACCGCGCTCGGTCAGCCGCTCGGCCTCCGGCAGCCCGCCCCCCTCGCCCGGATGGCGTTGCAGCTCGACATAGAGCCGGTTCGGACAGGCCCGCGCGAGCCGCGCCATCAAGGCTTCCGCCTCGGCCCGGTGGCCGGTCTGCAAGAGCTGGCCAACCGGCCCTTCCGCGCCGCCGGTGAGGCAGATCAGCCCCTCGGCATGGGCCTCGAGCTCCTCCAGCGTCACCTGCGGCAGGCCATCGTGCTTGCCGACATAGAGGCAGGAATTGAGCTTCATGAGGTGGCGGTAGCCCGCCGCGTTCTGCGCCAGCAAAACGACCGGTGCCGCCGCGCGGGGCTTGGCCCCCGGCGCGGGCACATCCCAGGCCACGGTGATCTGGCAACCGATGATCGGCTGCACCCCCGCGCCCGAGGCCAACACCGAAAATTCCAGCGCGGCGAACATGTTATCGGTGTCGGTCACCGCCACCGCGGGCATGCCGGCCGCCTCGCAGAGCCCGGCCAGCTTCTTCACCGGCACCGCGCCTTCGAGGAGCGAATACTCGGTGTGCAGGCGCAGGTGGATGAATCGGGGAGCTGGCATGGAGGCGAGTTTAGAGCCACCCGCGTCAGGAGCAAGCCGCGATCGGCCCCACCCTACTCCACCGCGACCAAAGCCTTGATCCGCCCCCGGAAATAGGCCTCGTACCCGTCGGGATAATCATACCCGACCTCGGCACTGGTGGGGACGCGCCGCCCGCCGATCTCGACATAGTCGGAAAACCGACCGTGCCAGTCGAGCGGGGCCGGGGTGCCATCGGCCAGCACGGCAGGGCGGGCGCGCGCGAGCACCGACACGATGTCGCCGCCCGCATCGAGCGTGAAGGTCACCTCCGCCGGCCCGCCCGCGGTCTCGATCCGGGCGATGATGCCCGCGTCGGTCTGTGCCCATGCGATCTGGCGGTTCACCAGGATCGCGTCGGGTGCCCAGGGCAGTTCGGCGAGATAGCGCAAACCCTCGCCCAGCGCCGTTTCCGGGTCGGAGCGTGCATCGAGGCGGAGCGCGCCGAGGAGGCGAACCTCCAGAAGCCCCTCGCCGTTCTCGAAGCTGTCGAGCACCCGCACCAGAGGCACCGGGCCAAGCCGCATCACCGCGATCCAGGCAAACCCGGGCCCGGCCACGGCGATGGTCTGGCGCGCGGCGAGGGCTCGCCACTCGGCCCCCTTCGTGAGCCGCATCTCGGCCGCCTGTTCGATCCGGATCGCGGGCGCGGGCGGGTTGCCCGCGAGGCTCCGCAGGGCAAAGTCGCGGATCACCTCGGGGAGATCTTCGCGCACCGTCCCGACCGGCACCGCCGCCAGCCGGGCCTCAAACCGGGCGAGATCGCGCGAGAACCGCGCCGCCAGCACCCCGAGCCCAAGCCCGACGGCAACCAGCGCCACTCCGATCACGAGAACGACGATTTTCATGGCACCACCCTCCGGTTTGCGCCCCCTGATCGCACAACGCCCGCTTCAAGGCATTGCCCTCGATCAACCGCGGCTTGCCTTGGGCGGATTTCTGCGCTTTCTTGGGGGCAACGATAACCTCGCCCTTCTACGCCGCATCGAAGGGTTGCCGGGGCCAACAGGGTAAGGCGGCGGACAATTACATGGACATCGCGTTTCTTCTCAACGGAGAGACCGTGACGCTGAGGGACGTCGACCCGACGACCACGGCGCTCGACTGGCTGCGCGAGACGCGCGGCCTCACCGGCACCAAGGAAGGCTGCAACGAAGGCGATTGCGGTGCCTGCACGGTGATGGTGACGGATACCCACGGCAGCCGCGCGCTCAACGCCTGCCTGTTGTTCCTGCCGCAGCTCGACGGCAAGGCCCTCACCACCGTCGAGGGGCTGGCCGCGCCCGACGGCAGCCTGCACCCGGTGCAACAGGCGATGGTCGAGCATCACGGCAGCCAGTGCGGCTTCTGCACACCGGGCATCGTGGTGAGCCTCGCGGCCGGCCAGATCGCGGGCGAAACCGATCATGCCCGCCAACTCGCCGGAAACCTCTGCCGCTGCACCGGCTACGCGCCGATCCTGAAGGCCGCCGAGATCGCCGCGCCCAAGCAGGTGCCGAAGTGGCTGCGCGATCTGCCCACCGGCCCCGACCCGCGCGGCGCATCGCAGGCGCACCTGCCTGCAACGATCGACTCCCTGGCGGCGTTCCTGACCGACCACCCCGGCGCGCGCATCGTCGCCGGGGCCACCGATGTGGCGCTCTGGGTCAACAAGCAGTTCCGCGATCTCGGCGAAGTGGTCTTCGTCAGCCAGATCGAGGAGATGGTCCGGATCGAAACCGCGCCCTACATGATCCGCATCGGCGCTGCTGCCAGCATCGAGGCGCTGCGTCTGGCGATGGCCGACCACCACCCGCATTTCGCCGACATGCTCGCGCGCTTCTCCTCCGCGCAGGTGCGCAGCGCCGCCACCGTGGGCGGCAACATCGCCAACGGCTCGCCGATCGGCGACGCCCCGCCGCCACTGATCGCGCTCGGGGCCACGCTGATCCTGCGCCGTGGCGAGGCCACCCGCGAGATCGCGCTGGAGGATTTCTTCATCGACTACGGCAAGCAGGACATCGCGCCCGGCGAGTTTGTCGAGGCCGTCACGGTGCCGCGCACCCCCGGCGAGGCAAGCCGGCTGCGCGTGTACAAACTCTCCAAGAGGTTCGATCAAGACATCTCTGCCGTGCTCGGAGCCTTCAATATCATCGTTGAAGGCGGAAAAGTTCAATCTGCCCGGATCGCCTTCGGCGGCATGGCCGGCACGCCAAAACGCGCCCGCGCGGTCGAGGCGGCGCTCACCGGGCAGCCATGGACGAAAGCCAGCGTCGAGGCCGCGATGGCGGCGATGGCGCAGGATTTCACCCCGCTGAGCGACATGCGCGCTTCGAAGGATTATCGCCTCGCAGCGGCGGCGAACATGCTGATGCGCTGCTGGCTCGAAGACCACGGCGCGCCGGTGAACCTGGCGGAGGTGCAGGCATGAGCGTGACGAAGCCCCTGCCCCACGACAGCGCCCGCCTGCATGTCACCGGGGCGGCGCGCTACATCGACGACATTCCCACCCCGCCGAACACGCTGCACCTCGCCTTCGGGCTTGCGGATATCGCGCGGGGGGTGATTGCCTCGACCGATCTCGCCGCCGTACGGGCCGCACCGGGCGTCGTCGCCGTGCTCACCGCCGACGATCTCGACCGGCCCGCCGATTGCGCGCCCGCTGCCCATGACGAGCCCTTGCTCGCCACCGGCGAAGTGCATTACCACGGCCAGCCGATCTTTCTCGTCGCCGCCACCAGTCACCGCGCGGCGCGGGCGGCGGCACGGCTGGGCCGCGTTACCATCAAGCCGCGCCCGGCGATCCTGACCATCGACGACGCGCTCGCCGCGGGCAGCCATTTCGAGGGCGGCCCGCTCACCTGGGCGCGCGGCGATATCGAGGCAGCACTGGCCGAGGCCGCCGATGTGATCGAGGGCGAAATCGAGATCGGCGGACAGGAGCATTTCTACCTCGAGGGCCAGGCCGCGCTGGCGCTGCCCGGCGAGGCTGGCGAGATGCACGTGCATTCCTCCACCCAGCACCCGACCGAAGCCCAGCACAAGGTGGCCGAGGCGCTCGGGGTGCACATGAGCGCCGTCCGGGTCGAGACCCGGCGGATGGGCGGCGGCTTCGGCGGCAAGGAGAGCCAGGGCAACTGGCTCGCGGTGGCCTGCGCGGTGATGGCGCAGAAAACCGGCCGGCCCTGCAAGATGCGCTACGACCGCGACGACGACATGGTGATCACCGGCAAGCGCCACGATTTCCGCATCCGCTACCGCGCGGGTGTGAATGCCGAAGGGCGTCTCACCGGGGTCGACTTCATCCAATACGTCCGCGCCGGCTGGTCGGCCGATCTCACCGCGCCCGTGGCCGACCGTGCCATGTTGCATGCCGACAACGCCTATTTCGTTCCCGCGATGCGGATCGAGAGCCACCGGCTGCGCACCAACACCGCCTCCGCCACCGCCTTCCGCGGCTTCGGCGGGCCGCAGGGGATGCTTGGAATCGAGCGGGTGATCGACCACGTCGCCCACCACCTCGGGCTTGATCCGCTCGCCGTCCGGCAAAAGAATTTCTACACCAGGACAAGGGTGCAGGAGACCCATTACGGCCAGCCGGTCAGGGGCTTCGTGCTGCCCGATATCGTCCGGGTGCTCGCCGAAAGCTCGGATTACGAGACACGCCGCGCCGAGATCGCCGCCTGGAACGCCGGGAGCGAGGTACTCAAGCGCGGCATCGCCCTCACCCCGGTGAAGTTCGGGATCAGCTTCACGCTCACCCACCTCAACCAGGCCGGTGCGCTCGTGCATGTCTACCAGGACGGTTCGGTCCACCTCAACCACGGTGGCACCGAGATGGGCCAGGGGCTGAACCAGAAAGTGGCGCAGGTGGCCGCCAGCGCCTTCGGGATCGGCATGGACCGGGTCCAGATCACTGCGACCGACACCCACAAGGTGCCCAACACCTCCGCCACCGCCGCCTCCTCCGGCTCCGATCTCAACGGCATGGCGGTACAGGCCGCCTGCGACGAGATCAAGGGCCGGATGGTTCGATATCTGTCAGAAGAACACCGAATAAAGGCCGGAAATCTGGTGTTCAAAGGCGGAAAAGTTCATGTCGGGAACATGCGCCTCTCCTTTGCCGAGGCCGCGCGCACCTGCTACGAGGGCCGCGTGAGCCTGTCGGCGGCAGGCTTCTACAAGACCCCCGATATCAGTTGGGACCGCACCACCGGCACCGGCCACCCGTTCTACTACTTCGCCCACGGCGCGGCGGTTACCGAAGCGGTGATCGACACCCTCACCGGCGAATACCGCCTGTTGCGCGCCGACATCCTGCACGATGTCGGCGAGAGCCTGAACCCGGCGATCGACATCGGCCAGATCGAAGGCGGCTACGTGCAGGGCGCCGGGTGGCTCACCACCGAGGAACTGGTCTGGGACGACAAGGGCCGGCTGCGCACCCATGCCCCCTCCACCTACAAGATTCCCACCGCGTCGGACCTGCCGGCGGTATTCAACGTCGCGCTCTGGGGCGAACCCAACACGGTGCCGACGATCTTCCGCTCGAAAGCAGTGGGCGAGCCGCCCCTGATGCTCGGCATCTCGGCGCTGATGGCGCTGTCCGACGCGGTGGCGGCATGCGGCAAGGACTATCCCGCGCTCGACGCCCCCGCCACGCCGGAGCGCGTGCTGATGGCGGCGCGGCGGGTGCAGCAATGAGCCTCGACCGGGCAGCCCTGGCCCGCGCCGTGGCGGCCGAAGCCCGCGTGGTGCGCGTTGTGGTGGCCGAGGTGCTGGGCTCGGCCCCGCGCGAAGTGGGGGCGGCGATGCTGGTCTGGCCCGGCGGCCAGCACGGCACCATCGGCGGCGGCGCGCTGGAGTACGAGACGGCGGCGCAGGCGCGCGACATGCTGACCCGGGACGAGACAAGGGCGATCCGCAAGGCCCTGCTCGGGCCGGACATGGGCCAATGCTGCGGCGGCGCAGTCACGCTCCTGTTTGAAACCTGGGACGCCGCCGCTCTTGCCGCTCTGGACCTGTCCGTGCATGCCCGCCGCGCTGAGGACAGTGCCGGCACAATGCCGCCGCTCGCGGTGCAGCGCCTGCGTGCCGAGGCCCGGCGCTCCGGTACGCGCCCAAGCCCAGGGCTGGTGGAAGGCTGGTTCGTCGAACCGGTCGATGCGCCCTCCACGCCGATCTGGATCTGGGGTGCCGGCCATGTCGGGCGCGCCCTCATCGACACACTCGCACCACTCCCCGGCCTGGCACTCACCTGGGCCGACACCGGCGCAGACCGCTTCCCCGCCACCATCCCGGAGGGCGTTGCGCCGCGCGCCGAACCCGATCTCGCCCGCGCCGCCAGCGCTGCCCCGCCAAGCGCGCATCACATCGTGCTCACCTATTCCCACGCGCTCGACCTTGCCCTCTGCGACGCGCTCCTTGCGCAGGGCTTTGCCAGCCTCGGGCTCATCGGCTCGGCCACCAAGTGGGCCCGGTTCCGCGCAAGGCTTGGGCAGATCGGGCATTCGGCCGACGCCATCGCGCGCATCCGCTGTCCGATCGGCGACAAGCGCCTCGGAAAACACCCGCAAGCCATTGCCGTGGGCGTTGCCCACGCGTTACTGATTGAACTGGCGGAAAACGAGGCGGAACGCCCGGCGCCGGGGGACGAGGGGAACAGGGATGACAGACGCGCTCTTGACGCTTGATGGCCTGACCAAGGCCTATCCCGGCGTCGTGGCAAACGATGCCGTGTCCTTCGCGATCCAGCCCGGCGAGGTGCACGCCCTGCTCGGTGAGAACGGGGCCGGCAAGTCGACGCTGGTCAAGACCATCTACGGCCTCGTCAAACCGGACGCCGGAAAGATGTTCCTGCACGGTGCACCTTTCATGCCGGCCAACCCGCGCGCGGCGCGGGCCGCGGGCGTGGCGATGGTGTTCCAGCATTTCTCGCTGTTCGATGCCCTGACCGTGGCCGAGAACGTCGCCCTCGGCATGGACGATCCGCCCGGCCAGGGCCAGCTTGGCGCGCGGATCCGCGAGGTCAGCGAAGCCTACGGCCTGCCGCTCGACCCCGACCGTATCGTCGGCGAGCTTTCGGCGGGCGAGCGCCAGCGCGTCGAGATCGTGCGCTGCCTGTTGCAGAACCCGCGCCTGCTGATCATGGACGAGCCCACCTCGGTGCTCACCCCGCAGGAGGTGGACATCCTGTTCAAGACCCTGCGCAAGCTCGCCGCCGAGGGCACCTCGATCCTCTACATCAGCCACAAGCTCGAAGAGATCCGCAGCCTGTGCGAACATGCCACCGTACTTCGGCTCGGCCAGGTGGTGGCAACCTGCGACCCACGCGAGAAAACCGCGCGCGACCTCGCCGAGATGATGGTGGGCAGCGCGCTCCACGTCCCCGAGCGCGAGGGCGGCGAAACCGGTGACATGCTGCTCGAGGTCAAGCGGCTCAGCCTGCCCGCGCCCGGCGGATTCGGCACACCGCTGCGCGATGTGTCGCTGTCGGTCCTGTCCGGCGAAATCCTCGGGATCGGCGGTGTCGCGGGCAACGGCCAGGACGAATTGCTGGCCGCGCTCTCCGGCGAACGCCCAGCCCCCAGCGGCAGCATCCTTCTGCGCCAGCGCGATATCAGCCGCCTGCGCCCCAATGCGCGCCGCGCGCTCGGGCTGCTGGCGGCCCCCGAGGAACGCCTTGGCCACGCCGCCGCGCCGGAGATGTCGCTCACCGAGAATGCCCTGCTCACTGGCGATGTGCGCGAGCGGCTCTCGTCGCGCGGCTTCATCCGCTGGGGCAAGGCCCGGGAATTCGCGGCCCGGGTGATCGAAGCCTTCGACGTGCGCACCCCGGGGCCCGATACCGCCGCGGGCGCGCTCTCCGGCGGCAACCTGCAAAAGTTCGTCATCGGGCGCGAGATCCTGCAAAAACCGGATGTTTTCGTGGTCAACCAGCCAACCTGGGGCGTCGATGCCTCCGCCGCCGCCGCGATCCGGCAGGCCCTGCTCGATCTGGCCCAGACCGGGGCCGGCGTGGTGGTGATCAGCCAGGACCTCGACGAATTGATGGAAATCGCCGACCATTTCACCGCGCTCAACGAGGGCCGCCTTGCCCCGATCCGCCCCGCCCGCGGACTGACCATCGAGGAAATCGGCCTGATGATGGGCGGGGCACACGACATGGACGTGGCCGACGAAGCCGCCATCGCGGAGGTGCTGGCATGAGGTTCGTGCTCGAAAAACGCCCGGCACCCTCGCGGTTGATGCTCGGTCTCACCCCGATTCTTGCCGTGATCGCCACCATGCTGGCGGGCGGGGTGATGTTCTGGGCGCTCGGTGCCAACCCGGTGGAGGCGATCCGCACGATCTTCGTCGATCCGTTGTTCGATCCCACCTTCGCCAGCTATTCGCGCCCGCAACTGCTGGTCAAGGCGGCTCCCCTGATCCTGATCGCGATCGGCCTGTCGCTCGGCTTTCGCGCCGGGATCTGGAACATCGGGGCGGAGGGGCAATACATCATCGGCGCGGTGGTCGGCGCCGGCGTGGGCCTCGCCTTCTATCCCACCGAAAGCCGGCTGGTCTTTCCCGCCATGGTGCTCGCGGGCGCGTTTGGCGGCTGGGTCTGGGCAATGATCCCGGCGCTCCTGAAAACCCGCCTCGGCACCAACGAGATCCTGGTTTCGCTGATGCTGGTCTACGTCGCCGAGAACATCCTTGCCTCGGTGGCGTCGGGCTTGCTGAAAAACCCCGAGGGCCGCGGCTTTCCCGGCAGCCGCAACTTCGCGCGCGACTACCCGGCGGCTTCCAACCTCGAACTGCTCCCCGGCACCGGCATGCACTGGGGCGTCATCGCCGCCTTCATCGCGGTGATCGCGGCCTATGTGCTGATGACCCGCCACAAGATGGGTTTCGCCATCCGGCTCACCGGCGAGGCCCCGCGCGCGGCGCGCTTTGCAGGCGTGAACCCGACCCGGCTGGTGGTGTTCAGCCTCGGCATGGCCGGTGCGCTCGCCGGCATGGCCGGGCTGTTCGAGGTCTCCGGCCCGGCCGGGCAAATCTCGATCGACTTCGGCTCGGGCTACGGATTCACTGCGATCATCGTCGCCTTCCTCGGCCGCCTCCACCCGATCGGCATCCTGCTCGCGGGCCTGCTCATGGCGCTCACCTATATCGGCGGCGAACTCGCCCAGCTCATGCTCGGGATGCCCGCCGCGGCGATCCAGCTGTTCCAGGGCATGCTGCTGTTCTTCCTGCTGGCGATGGATGTCTTTGCCAACTACCGCATCCGCCTCAAGACCCGGGAAGCGGCATGACCCCGATCACAACGCCCCTGTCTTCTTGGGTCCAGAAATACCTCGGGGGTTTGGGGGTGGAACCCCAAAGGCCTGCGTGGCCTGAACGCAAACAAATCGAGCGCGCCGCAGGCGCACCTTTTGAAAGGGCCGCGTGATGGACCTTGGACAGATCGATCCCATCCTCCTGCTTGCCTCGCTGATGGTGGCGGCCACCCCGATCCTGCTGGCCGCCACCGGCGAGATGGTTGTGGAAAAGTCCGGCGTGCTGAACCTCGGGGTCGAAGGCATGATGATCACCGGCGCGGTGGTCGGCTTCGCCGTGGCGGTGAATTCCGGCAGCCCCGCGGCGGGATTCGTCGCCGCCGCGCTGGCGGGCGCGGGGCTCGCGCTGCTGTTCGGCCTGATCACCCAGGTGCTGAAGTCGAACCAGGTCGCCACCGGGCTCGGGCTCACGCTGTTCGGCCTCGGCCTGTCGTCCCTGATCGGCAAACCCTATGAGGGCATCAAGGCACCCTCGCTCGGCAAGCTCGACATTCCCCTGCTCGCCGATATCCCGGTGCTCGGCCCGATCCTGTTTCGCCACGATCCGATGGTCTACATCTCGCTGCTGATCGTGCTCGGCGTCTGGGCCGGTCTGAAATACACCCGTGCCGGCCTGGTCCTGCGCGCGGTGGGCGAGAACCACACCGCCGCCCATGCCCTCGGCTACAAGGTGATCCGTGTGCGCCTCGCCGCGATCCTGTTTGGCGGTGCCATGGCGGGGATGGGTGGTGCCTATCTCAGCCTCGTTCGGGTGCCGACCTGGGTTGAGGGGATGACGGCGGGCGCGGGCTGGATCGCGCTGGCAATCGTCGTCTTCGCCTCCTGGCGGGCGGGCCGGGTTCTGCTCGGTGCCTATCTTTTCGGCGGGGTCAGCGTGTTGCAGCTCAACCTTCAGGCGGCAGGCGCGGCGATCCCGGTCGAATATCTCTCGATGTCGCCCTACCTTGTCACCATCCTCGTGCTGGTCGTAATCTCGCTGCGCGGCAAGCACGGCGCGCCCGGCTCGCTCGGGCGGGTTTTCCATGCCACCACATGATCCGCCTGCGAGACAAGGGCGGGCACTCGATCCGAAACCTGACTACCAACAACGGAGACTGACATGAATCTATTCAAAACCCTCGCCGTCGGTGCTGCCCTCGCCGCTGGCCTTGCCGGCACCGCGACCGCGCAGGACACGACCAAGGTGGGCTTCATCTACGTCGGCCCGATCGGCGACGGCGGCTGGACCTACGAGCACAACAAGGCCCGCCTCGCGGTCGAGGAGCACTTTGGCGATGCGGTGGAAACGGTCTACCAGGAAAGCGTGCCCGAAGGGGCCGACGCCGAGCGCGCGATCACCCAGATGGCGCTGTCCGGGGCCGACCTGATCTTCACCACCTCCTTCGGCTTCATGGATGCCACCGTCGCCGTCGCCGAGAAGTTCCCCGACGTGAAGTTCGAACACGCCACCGGCTACAAGACCGCCGACAACCTCGCGGTCTATTCCGCACGCTTCTACGAGGGCCGCGCGGTGCAGGGCACCATCGCCGGGCATCTGACGGACTCGAACATCGTCGGCTACATCGCCTCCTACCCGATCCCGGAAGTGATCCGCGGCATCAACTCGGCCTATATCCACGCCAAGAAGGTCAACCCGGATGTCGAGTTCAAGATCATCTGGGCCTACACCTGGTTCGATCCGGCCAAGGAAGCCGACGCCGCCAAGGCGTTGATCGAACAGGGTGCCGACGTGATCCTGCAGCACACCGACTCGACCGCGCCGCAAGCCGCCGCCGCCGAGGCGGGTAACGTCTACACCTTCGGCCAGGCCTCCGACATGTCGGAATACGCGCCGATGCCGCGGGTCTCCTCGATCATCGACGACTGGGCCCCGTATTACATCGAGCGCGTGCAGGCAGTGATCGACGGCACCTGGGAAACCGCCGACACATGGGACGGCATCGGCCCGGGCATGGTCGGCATCGGCGAGATCTCCGACGCGGTTCCGGCCGAGGTGAAAGCCGAGGCGCTGGCGCTGAAAGACGCGATCGCGTCGGGCGAGTACCACCCCTTCACCGGCCCGCTCAACAAGCAGGATGGCTCGGCCTGGCTCGCCGAAGGCGAAACCGCCGACGACGGCACCCTGCTGGGCATGGATTTCTACGTCGAGGGTATCGAGGGCGAAATTCCCAACTGATCTCCCGAACGGAACAAGCTCGAAAGGCCCCGCCCCCGCGCGGGGCCTTTTCTCGTGCTGCGCCCGGGCACCGACGCGCCGCTCGCGACGGAAACCGCGATCCCATGCGTTTGACAATCAGAGCCGAAAGACATGCATCAAGGAGTCGCATCATGAAACGTCACGCCGGAACATCGCTTCTGTCCGCTGCCCTGCTCGCCCTTGCCCTGCCGGTTGCAGGGTTTGCACAGGCACCCGGAGAGAACTTCTTCATCAACTGGGACACCGACAGCGACGGCAAGGTGACCCTCGAAGAGGTGCTCGAACGCCGCGGCGATCTGTTCACCACCTTCGATTTCGATGAAGACGGCTTCCTCTCGGCAGAGGAACTGACCAATCACGACGCGATGCGCGACGCGATGCAAGCGGCGCAGGAGCGCCCGGACATGGCAATGCGGGGCCAGCAAGGCAGGTTCGGCGGCGGCTACGGGCGCGGCCCGGGGGTGGCGCGGCAGGGCCAGATGATGCCCGCGCCCGGCTGGGGCGGCCAGCCGCAGGGTTACGGCTATGGTGTGCCGCACCCGGGCTGGAGCCAGGCACCGCAAGGCTGGGGTCAAGGCGCGGCGCAACCGGGCTGGGACGGCGCGCCGGGATGGGGCTACGGCCCGCCGCAGGGCATGATGCAACCCGGCTGGAATGGGCAACCGATGCCGCCGCACGGCGGCATGGCTGGCCCGCAGGCGATGCAGCAGCAGGTTGGCGGCACCCTCGATGCCGACGGCGACGGCCAGATCAGCCGCGATGAGTTTGTTAACACCGGCGAAGCGTGGCTTGCCCGCTTCGACCGGAACCGGGACGGAGTCGTGAACGCGCAGGATTTCCCCGCCACAGCGACACGTTAAACCCCGAAACCCCGGGCCTCGTCCCGCCCGGCACTGGCCCCGCGCGCAGCGCGCACGGGGCCTTTTCTTTGCCGCTCGCCCGTGGCAGCCTCGCCGCCATGGATGATTTCCTGATCATCGGCGGCGGCATCGCCGGCACCTCGGCCGGGGCCCGGCTGGCGGCGCTTGGCTCCGTCACCCTGCTTGAGGCGGAAGATGCGCTCGGCTACCACGCCTCGGGCCGCTCGGCGGCGTTGTTCGAACAGCAATACGGGCTGGCCGCCACCGTGGCCCTCTCGCGCGCCTCGGCCGAGTACCACGGCCATGCCAACGGTGGGGTGCTCAGCCCGCGCGGCATCATGTTCATCGGCAGCGACGGCGACGAGGAGGCCCTTGCCGCGGACATCGCCGAGATCGGGCTGCACCGGATCGGCGTCGACGAGGCGCGCGCCATGGTGCCGGTGCTCAACCCCGAGGTCGTTACCCTCGCGGCCTGGCACGAAGAGGCCTGGGATATCGACACCGACCGGCTGATCCAGAATTTCGCCCGCGAGATCCGGGCCAATGGTCAGATCGTCACCCGCGCGCAGGTGACCGCGATCCGCCGCACCGCCACCGGCTGGGAGGTAGACGCCAGCGGCGAAACCTACGGCGCGCGCCGGCTGGTGAACGCGGCCGGGGCCTGGGTCGACATGATCGCGCGGATGGCCGGGATCGCGCCGCTCGGCTTCACCCCCAAGCGCCGCTCGATGGCCCGCGTCGCCGCGCCCGAGGGCCATGACGTGAACCGCTGGCCAATGGTGTTCGGCGCGGGCGAGGCGTGGTACATGAAGCCCGACGCGGGCGCGGTGCTGATCTCGCCCGCCGATGCCGCGCCGGTCGAGCCGCACGATGCCTGGGCCGACGACATGGTGCTGGCGACGGGCATTGCCGGATGGGAGGCGCATGTCACCACGCCGGTCACCCGGATGATCGCCAACTGGGCGGGTTTGCGCACCTTCTCGCCCGACGGCAACCTGGTGCTCGGCCCCTCGCCGCAGGACCCCGATTTTCTGTGGTGCGCGGGACAAGGCGGCTATGGCTTCCAGACCGCGCCCGCCGCGAGCCAGTTCCTTGCCGATCTCGTCGCCGGCACCCCGAGCCCGCTCGACGGGGTTACCCGCGCCGCGCTCGACCCGGCACGATTTGGCTGACGCAACGAAACCGTAGTGCATGCATGCCATGTTGACCGATATCAAAGACCCGCTTGCGCTCGTCGGGCATCCCGCGCACAGGGGGAGGATCGAGCAAGTCAACCGGGTGCATTGCCCGGACCCAGGAGAATACAAATGGACGCCAACCCCCTTGCAAAGATGATGAATCCGCGCTCGATCGCCGTCTACGGTGCCTCGGAGAGCGGCAAGAGCGTGGGCAGCCTCGTCTTCGCCAACCTGCGCGCCGATGGCTTCACCGGGCCGATCTACCCGATCAACCCCAAGCACAAGACCGTGAGCGGGCTCAAGTGCTACCCCTCGATCCTCGACGTGGGCGAAGAGGTCGATCTCGCGGTGATCGCCACGCCAGCGCGCACCGTGCCCGGCATTATCCGCGATCTGGGCGAGGTGGGCACGAAGAACGCGATCATCCTGTCGGCCGGATTCGGCGAGGGCGGCGGCGATGGCGTCGACCAGGAGAAGGAATTGATCGCGGCCGCCCAGCGCGCGGGTGTGCGCTTCATGGGGCCGAATTGCGTGGGCCTCGTGCGGCCCTGGCACAACATGAACGCCACCTTCCTGCGCGCCGGCACCCCAAGGGGCCGGATCGCGCTGATCAGCCAGTCCGGCGCGCTGAACTCGGCGATTTCCGACTGGGCAGAACCCAACCACCTCGGGTTCTCCGCACTGGTCTCGCTCGGCAACTCGACCAATATCGACTTCGGCGACGTAATGCAGTTTCTCGCCACCGACCCGCACACCGATGCGATCCTGCTCTATGTCGAGGGTATCCGGAACGCTCCGGGCTTTCTTTCGGCCATGAAGGCGACAACGCGGCTCAAGCCGGTGATCGTGCTGAAATCGGGTCGCCATGCTTCCAGTTCGGCGGCGGCGGCCACCCATACCGGCGCGCTGATGGGCACCGACACGGTGTTCGACGCGGCACTGGAGCGCACCGGCGCGGTGCGGGCGCTGTCCTTCGGCCAGCTCTTCGCAGCGGCCGAGATTCTCAGCTCCAACAAGCGCGCGTCCGGCAACCGGCTGGCGATTGTCACCAATGGCGGCGGCGCGGGTGTGCTCGCCGCCGACCGCGCGGGCGACACCCGGGTAGACCTTGCCAAGCTCTCGCCAAAGACCATCGAGGCGCTCGGCAAGATCCTTCCGCGCTACTGGAGCCATGGCAACCCGGTGGACGTGCTCGGCGATGCCGGCGCGAAGGAATACGGCGCGGCGGTGAAAGCCGTGTACGACGACCCCAACGTCGACGGGTTGCTCGTGCTGCTCACGCCGCAGGCGATGACCGACGCCAAGGCCATTGCCAAGGCGGTGATCGACGCGCTGCCGAAGAAGCGCACCAAGCCGGTGCTTGCGAGCTTCATGGGCCAAACCTCGGTTTCGGAAGCCCGCGAATTGCTGTCGACGAACGGCATTGCCGACTTTGCCACGCCGGAACCCGCCGTCTCGGCGTTTTCCTACCTCGCCCAGCATCACCGCAACCGCCGCCTCGCGCTCGAAACCCCCTCGCCACTTTCGGAGACCCATCACCCCGACCTTGAGGGTGCTCGGATGATCGTCGATGCCGTGCTCGCCGAAGACCGAGACATGCTGTCGGACGTGGAGTCGAAGGCCCTGATGCGCGCCTTCCACATCCCCGCCAACATGACCGTGGAGGCCGAAAGCGAGGCCGAGACGCTGGTGGCGGCGGAAACCGTGGGTTTTCCGGTGGCCGTCAAGATCAACTCGCCCGACATTTCGCACAAATCCGACGTCGGCGGGGTGCGGATCAACATCTCCGATGCCGCCGAGGTCAAGCGCGCCTTCCGCGCCATTGTCGATGCGGCGAAGAAGGCCCGTCCCAACGCGCGGATCAAGGGGGTGACGGTCGAGGCCATGGCCAAGGTCACCGACGGGCGCGAACTGGTGATCGGCGCGAGCCGCGACAAGGTGTTCGGCCCCACCATCCTGTTCGGTGCCGGCGGCACCATGGTCGAGGTGCTCAAGGATAGCGCCGTTGCCCTGCCGCCGCTGAACTCGGTTCTGGCCGACCGGCTGATCAACCGCACCCGGGTATCGCGCCTGCTCGATGCTTTCCGCGACCGCGCGCCGGTCGACCGCGAGGCGGTGATCGACGTGCTGATGCGGGTCTCCGACCTCGTGTGCGAACTGCCGCAGGTGGTGGAGCTTGATATCAACCCGCTCTTCGCCGGGCCCGACGGGGTGCTGGCGGTGGATGCCCGGGTGCGGGTGGCCCGCCCGCCGGCGCGCGACGGGCGCTATGATCACGTGTCGATCCACCCCTACCCGCGCCACCTCGTGCGCGAGGACTACCTGACCGACGGCACACCGCTGATCATACGCCCGATCCGTCCCGAGGACGCCGAAAGCGAACAGACCTTCGTGCGCGAGCTTTCCGACGAGGCCAAGATGTTCCGCTTCATGGGGGCGATGAACGAGCTCAGCCCGGAGATGCTGGTGCAGTTCACGCAGATCGACTACCGGCGCGAAATGGCGATGGTGGCCATGGTGCAGCGCGGCGAGACCTCGCAACAGGTTGGCGTGGCGCGCTATGTCATCAACCCCGACGGGCGCAGTTGCGAGTTCGCCATCGTGGTCAACGACAAGGTCCAGCACCAGGGCATCGGTACGCGGCTGATGAAGGCGCTGTTCGGCGCGGCGCGCGATCACGGCATGACGGTGATGGAGGGCACCGTGCTCCGGAACAACGCCCCGATGCTCAAGCTGATGCAGGATCTCGGTTTCACCCAGCGGATGGACCCCGACGACCCCGAACTGATGCTCGTCGAGCGCTATCTCTGAGGAGCGGCCGATGCTGGGTTTCATCTCGCACTTCGAGTGCCACGACCACGTCACCGGCGATCTGCACCCCGACGCGCCGGTGCGGCTGGAGGCGATCACCAACCAGCTCATCGCTTCGGGGATGGACTACGTGCTGCGCCACTTCGATGCGCCGAAGGTCGCCCGGGCCGATCTCGAACGGGTGCACGACGCGGATTATCTCGACCGCGTCTATGCCATGGCGCCCGCGAAGGGCGCAGCCCCCGTGGAGATCGACGGCGACACGGTGATGAGCCCGGGAACGCTGGCGGCGGCCGAACGCGCGGCGGGCGCGGGGGTTCTGGCCGTCGATCTGGTGATGCAGGGCGAGGTCAACCCGGTGTTCTGCGCCGTGCGCCCGCCCGGCCACCACGCGGTGCGCGGGCAGGCGATGGGGTTTTGCCTGTTCAACAACATCGCCGTGGCGGCGGCGCATGCGATGGAGGTGCACGGGCTGAGCCGGGTGGCGATCGTGGATTTCGACGTGCACCATGGCAACGGCACCGAAGACATTTTCAAGGCCGACAAGCGGGTGCTGTTCTGCTCCTCGTTCCAGCACCCGTTCTATCCCTTCACCGGCCACGAGAAGGAAACCGAAAACCTCGTCGATGTGCCGCTGCCTGCCGGGGCCGGATCGAAGGAGTTCCGCGCGGCAATCACCGATCACTGGCTGCCGCATCTCGACAGTTTTGCCCCCGAGATGCTGTTCATCTCCGCAGGTTTCGATGCCCACGTCGCCGACGACATGTCGTCACTCGCGCTCACCGACGACGATTACGGCTGGCTCACGGGCGAGTTGGTCAAGATCGCCGAACGCCACGCCAAGGGCCGGATCGTGTCGATGCTGGAAGGCGGCTACGAGCCGCACGCGCTCGGGCGCTCGGTGGTGCGCCATCTCGACGTGTTGCTGGGCTAGGCGCCCTTCGGGGCCAGCGACCTTCGCCGCTGACCCCGATATGACAGCGATCAGCCGAGCAGGCCGACGAGGTCTTCCTTGTGCGCTTCTTCATAGTGGTCGAAGGTCGATACGAACCACGCGGTGCCTCGCGTCGCTCCGGCGAGCGTGTTGAACAGCGCGTCCTCCGCCGCCATTGGCAACAGCGCCTGGAACACGTCCCACCCGGCGGCGTTGTCATGCGCCTCGAAGCCGAGAACCTGCCCCTTCAGGCCGGACACCACTGGCACCAGGCCACCCGAAAACACGCTCGGCACGTGGATGTCGATCTTCATGATCGGCTGCAACAGCACCGTCCCGACCTCCGCGAGCGCCTCCTTGATCGCGTTCTTGCCGGCAGTGCGGAAGGCGAAATCGGAACTGTCGACCGAGTGGCTCTTGCCGTCTTTCAGCTCCACCGCGACATCGACCACCGGAAAGCCGTTCGGCCCCTCCGCCAGCGCGTCGCGCGCGCCTGCTTCCACCGAGGGAATGTAGTTCTTCGGTACCGCGCCGCCCTTCACGCTGTCGCTGAAGGCAAAGTTCGAGCCGCGCGCGCCCGGACGCAACTCCACCACGACGTCGGCAAACTGCCCCGCACCGCCGGATTGCTTGCGGTGCCGGTATTGCACCTCGGTGCCGCGCCGGATGGTCTCGCGCAAGGCCGGGGGAACCGCGCCTTCCTCCACCTCGATGCCGAAATCCTCGGCCAGCTTGCGGATCAGCCGACGCATGTGCAACGGCCCCTGGGTGGCCAGAACCGGGTTGCCGCTGCGCTCGTCCTGGCTCGCCACCAGCCCCGGGTCGATTTCCACCAGCCGCTCGATGGCCGCCGACAGCCGCGCCTCGTCCTTCTCGTGGACGGGCGTCACGATCCGGCGATAGGTCGAGGCATGCGGCACAGCCCAGCCCGGCAGATCCTGAACCGCGGCGGCCGTGAAAGCCCGGCCCCCGCTGAGATGGTCGGTCTTGACGGTCAGGCCGACAGCACCGGGCGCGAGGCTTGAAAGCCCGGTCTTGGCATCGAGATCGGTGAGCGAGCCGACGTTGGCACCGCCCAGCCCCTGCCCCGCCGCCACGTTGTCGCCGAGCGCGCGCAGGAGCACGGTCTTGCCGAGGTGCTTGACCATTTCCGCCATCGCGCCCACCGCCACCGCCTCACCGCCCAGCCGCGCCGCCGCGACCTCGACACCGGGCGCTTCGTGGCGCAGCGCCTTCATCAGTCGGGTGATGCCGTTGCGATGTTCGGCCGAACCGAGAAACACCGGCACGAGATCATGGTGCTGCAATGTCTTCGCCGCGACCTCATAGACCTCGTCGGGCAGAATTTTTTTGTCCTCGATGATTTCCTCAAGCAGCGCGTCATCGAAATCGGCATAGCTCTCGAGCAGTTCGGCGCGGGCCTCCGCCTCGCGCGGGCGCAGGTCGGCGGGGATCTGGGTCAGCGACGACGGCTCGCCTTCGTGGAATTTCCACGCGCGCTCCGATACCAGGTCGACCACCCCGACGATCTCGCCATCCTCGCGGATCGGCACTTCGCGCAGCACGACATGGTGCCGCGAATAGGCCTGCAGCGCCGACACGGTTTCCGACATCCGGCTGTCGGGCGCGTCGGCCTTGTTGATGAAGACGAGCGCGGGCACCCCGGCCTCCTCGATCATCCGCAGGTAGGGCGCGGCCAGAACCGCCGCCTCGGCATCGGCGGGAACGCAGAGCACCACCGCGTCGGAGGCAGCCAGCGCCGGCCCGATCGGAGAAAGGTTTTCCGCCCCGCCGGCGATGTCGATCGCGGCCCAGGACTCGTCCATGAAATCGAAGCTGCGCACGCTGGCAACCCCGGGCACCTCGAACACCTTGCCCGGCTTGCCATCAAGCCCGACCAATGCCTCGATCAGTGTGGACTTGCCGGCGTGCGACGGGCCGAGGACGGTGAAAACTCTCATGGGGGTTCCTCCTGCGGAATGGTTGTCCAACCTTACCGGGATCATCGCATGCGGCCTTGCGTCAGATCAAACACCATTGCTTGCCGGAGGCGCAAACGCGGGCTAGATCAAGACATGCAAACCCCGCCGCGTGCCGCGCTCCTGTTCATTCTGGCCACGATCCTGATCGACGCGATCGGGATCGGCATCATCTTTCCGCTGATGCCCGACCTGATGGCGCGTGTCGGCGCAGGCGATACCGCCTCGGGCGCGATCTGGGGCGGCATCCTGCTGGCCGCCTATGCCGCGATGCAATTCGTGTTCGCCCCCATCGTTGGCGGGCTGTCGGATGCCTTCGGGCGCAAGCCGGTGTTGATCGCGGCGCTGGCAACTCTTGCGCTGGACTACGTGGTCATGGCGCTGGCAACCACCTTCTGGGTACTCCTCCTCGGCCGCCTGCTCGCGGGCGCGGCGGGGGCCACCTACATCACCGCCACCGCCTATCTCGCCGACATCTCGCCGCCCGAGAAACGCGCGGCGAACTTCGGCCTGATCGGTGCGGCCTTCGGTGTGGGCTTCGTGATGGGCCCGGCGCTCGGCGGAATCCTCGCGACATGGCATGTCACGGCCCCGTTCTGGGTCGCGGCCGCGTTCGCCGCCGCAAACGTCGCGCTCGGCCTCCTTGTGTTGCCCGAAAGCCTGCCGCCCGCACGTCGCCGGCGCTTCACAAGGCGCGATTTCAACCCGTTCCGGGCGATCCTCGACGCCTTCCGCCTGCCCGGGCTCGCGGTGCCGCTGGCGCTGCTCTTCGTTTTCGAGCTGGCCAACATGGTCTACCCTGCGCTGTGGTCGTTCTGGGCGCGCGAAACCTTCGGCTGGACGGCTGCTGCCATCGGGCTTTCATTTGCCGCCTACGGGGCTGGTGTAGCCTTCACCCAAGGCGCGGTGCTGCCCTTCCTCGTGCCACGCATCGGCGACTACCGCACCTTGCTGTTCGCCGGGATGGCTGCGGTCGTGGCGCTGTTCGGCCTCGGTTTCACAACCGCCGCATGGGTCGTTTTCGCGCTCGTGCCGATCGCCTGCCTGTCGGACATGTTCCCGCCGACGATCACGGCAATGATGTCGAACGCCGTAGCCGAAGACCGACAGGGCCTGCTGCAAGGCGTGATTGCCGCCCTCGGTTCGATCGCCGCGATCCTCGGCCCGCTGGTCGCGACGCCGCTGTTCAGGGTGTTCGCCGCCGACAACGCGCCGCTCTACCTGCCCGGCATGCCCTTTCTCGCGGCGGGCGTGCTTCTGCTTGCCGCCGCGCCCGCGCTCCTGGCGCTCAACCCCCGGCGCAAGCGCATTCGGTGACCGGCCTTGCAACCGTGCCGCGATCCGGGGCATCCTTGCGGCAAAGCGCAACGGGCAGGGCAATCCGCCATGTGGAAGATCAGAACCCACCGGCTGGGCATCGACCAGGGCTCGTTGATGCTGTTCTCGGACTACAAGCACAACGGCACAATGTGGACCGGGGAAGGCGCACGTGAACTGCGCCAACGCGTGGACTTCGGCGAACCCTTTCTGCAGGCCCCCGCTGTCAACGTGGGCATGTCGATGTGGGATGTCGACCACAGCACGAACCAGCGAATGGACATCTCTGCGGAGAATGTCGAGACGAGCGGGTTCGATCTCGTCTTCCGCACCTGGGGTGACAGCCACGTTGCCCGCGTCCGGGCCGACTGGATCGCGCTCGGCGAAGTCCGGCACGAGGACGACTGGGACTCGTTGCTCTGAACTTCGCCAAGCGGACCCCGACCCCGAACTTTTCCGGGGAGGTGCGTTCACCGATGGAAAGGCCCCGATCCGCACCGGCCGGGGCCGATACTGCCCACCTACTCTGCAAGCGGATCACGCCTTTCAGGCGGCGCGAGGTCGTCGCGCAGCGTTACGGACGGGCGACGTGCCAGACACCGCCAACCCCGTCGCCGGTCATCTCGCCGGGCTGGGTGTCGTCTTTCCAAAGGTAGAGCGGTTCGCCCTGGTAGGCGACCTGCATGGCGCCGTCGTCACGTTCGATCAGGCTGTAGCCTTGCGGAAGGTCCGTCCCCTCGGGGGCGGTCAGCGGCGGCCAGTTCTCGGCGCAGGAATCGTAGCACGTCGACATGCCTTCGCTGTCATTGTCGAAGGTGTAGAGGGTCATCTTGTTGGAATCCATGAGGAAAACCTCATCGCCTGCCTGGCCGGTCATCACCACGGTCTCCATGCCGTTGTCCATCGCGTCGCCAGACATCTCCGAGTCCGCCGACTCGTCGGAACCGTAGGAATCCTGGGCGAGCGCCGGTCCGGCGAAGGCGAGCAATAGGGCAGAGGTACTCACCAGTTTCAACATGTGCATGTCATCCTCCTTTCGATACGGGTTGCGAATGGAAGTGAGGACAAGTGTAACACTTTGGTGCCGCTGGTGGGGCGTGCTCACGAAATTGCGAAAACGCGCTCGGCGGTAATTCGCCCGGTTGGCGTAAATTTGCCGCATCTGCGGATGCAATCGGGGAGCCACGACGCTTCTGTCATGAAAAAACCCCGCGCCGCAAAGGCACGGGGTTTTTCGATTTTCAAAGGTGGACCCGGTCAGCCCGCCTTGGCCTGCAGCCCGAGATCCGAGGCGATCTGCGCGATGTCACCGACCTGCTTTGCAAGCTGGTCGAGCATCTCCGGCGTTGCGTTGTCGCGCGCGGCCACGGCGGCGCTCACGAAATCGTCGAGCACCTCTTGCGTCACTTCGTTCACCGGCATCGCACGCTCGGCCAGAACCGACGTGCCTTCGGGCGAGACCTCCGCGAAGCCGCCGGTCACCACGAACTTCTCCTCGCCGTTCGCGCCCTGCACGGTCACGATACCGGGACGCAGGGTGGCGATGACCGGCGCATGGTTTGCCATGGCCGTGAAATCGCCGTCTGCGCCGGGGATCTGCACCGCGCTGGCTTCGACCGAGGCCAGACGGCGCTCGGGCGAAACCAGGTCGAATTGCATCATGTCAGCCATCAAGGCCTCCTATCTGGCGTCGATCAGGCCGCGTCGGCCGCCATTTTCTCGGCTTTCGCGATCACGTCCTCGATGCCGCCGACCATGTAGAAGGCGCCTTCGGGCAGGTGATCGTATTCGCCAGCCACAACGGCCTTGAACGATTTGATCGTGTCTTCGAGCGGCACCTGGATACCATCCGAGCCGGTGAACACCTTCGCCACGTCGAACGGCTGCGACAGGAAGCGCTGGATCTTCCGGGCGCGGGCGACGGTGAGTTTGTCTTCCTCGCTCAACTCGTCCATTCCGAGGATGGCGATGATGTCCTGCAGCGACTTGTAGCGCTGGAGGATGTTCTGCACGTCGCGCGCGACCTGGTAGTGCTCTTCGCCCACGATCGCCGGATCGAGGATCCGGCTGTTGGAGTCGAGCGGGTCAACCGCCGGGTAGATGCCCAGTTCCGAGATCGCGCGGTTGAGAACCGTGGTCGCGTCGAGGTGGGCGAAGGTGGTGGCGGGTGCCGGGTCGGTGAGGTCGTCGGCGGGCACGTAGACGGCCTGGATCGAGGTGATCGAGCCGGCGTTCGTCGAGGTGATGCGCTCCTGCATCTGGCCCATGTCGGTCGCCAGCGTCGGCTGGTAGCCCACCGCCGAAGGAATACGGCCGAGAAGCGCCGACACTTCCGAACCGGCTTGCGTAAAGCGGAAGATGTTGTCGACGAAGAACAGCACGTCGGTGCCCGACTGGTCGCGGAACTGCTCGGCCAGCGTCAGGCCGGTGAGCGCAACGCGGGCACGGGCCCCCGGAGGCTCGTTCATCTGACCGTAAACAAGCGCCACCTGACTTTCCGACAGGTTGTCGGGCTTGATGACGTTGGATTCGATCATCTCGTGATAAAGGTCGTTGCCCTCACGGGTGCGCTCGCCAACCCCGGCGAACACCGAGTAGCCGGAGTGCACCTTGGCGATGTTGTTGATCAGTTCCATGATCAGAACCGTCTTGCCCACGCCCGCGCCGCCGAACAGGCCGATCTTGCCGCCCTTCGAGTAGGGCGCCAGCAGGTCGATCACCTTGATGCCGGTGACCAGAATCGCGGTCTCGGTCGACTGTTCCTTGAACTCGGGCGCTTCCTGGTGGATCGCCCGGCGTTCCTCGGCCTCGACCGGGCCCTTCTCGTCAACGGGCTCGCCGATCACGTTGAGGATGCGGCCGAGCGTGGCGTTGCCGACCGGAACCATGATCGGCGTGCCCACGTCGGTCACTTCCTGGCCCCGAACGAGACCCTCGGTGGCGTCCATCGCGATGGTGCGCACGGTGTTTTCGCCAAGGTGCTGGGCCACTTCGAGCACCAGACGCTTGCCGTTGTTCTCGGTCTCGAGCGCGTTCAGGATCGCCGGCAGCTCATCTTCAAACTGCACGTCGACAACGGCGCCGATGACCTGGGTCACTTTGCCTTTTGCATTTGCCATGTGTTTCGTCTCCGGTTCCGTTTAGAGCGCCTCGGCGCCCGAAATGATTTCGATGAGCTCGTTGGTGATGACGGCCTGGCGCGAGCGGTTGTACTGGATCGTCAGCCTGTCGATCATGTCGCCCGCGTTGCGGGTGGCGTTGTCCATCGCCGACATCCGTGCGCCCTGCTCGGAGGCCGCGTTTTCCAGCAGCGCCGAGAAGATCGCGGTGGCCACGCCCGAGGGCAGCAGGGTTGCAAGAACCGCCTCCTCGGAGGGTTCGTAGTCATACACCATGCCGGTTTGTTCGGTCGCAGATTCGACCTCGTCGAAGGTCGCCGGGATGATCTGCTGCGCCGTCGGGATCTGGCTGATCACGCTCTGGAAACGGCTGAAGAAGATCGTCGCGACGTCGAACTCGTCGCCATCGAAGCGGGCGATGATGTCGCGCGCGATCGCCTGGGCGCTGTCGTATCCGATATAGCGGATATCGCCCAGATCGACGTGATCGAGGAAGAAATCCGCGTAATCGCGCTTGAGCTGCTCACGGCCTTTCTTGCCGACGGTGATGATCTTCACGGTCTTGCCTTCGGCGGTAAGCCTGTCGGTGTGGGTTTTCGCCAGCTTCACGATCGACGAGTTGAAACCACCGCAGAGACCCCGCTCGGAGGTCATCACCACGAGCAGGTGCACCTTGTCGTCGCCGGTGCCACGCAGCAGCCTCGGCGCGGCTTCGGAGCCCGCCGCGGCCTTCGCAAGCCCGGCCAGAACGGCGTTGAACCGCTCGGTATAGGGCCGCGACGACTCGGCCGCATCCTGTGCCCGCCGCAATTTCGCGGCGGCCACCATCTGCATGGCCTTGGTGATCTTTCGCGTCGACTTGACGCTGTCGATCCGGTTTTTCAGGTCCTTAAGACTTGGCATTGCCAGCCTCCTCTTGAGATCACCTAAGCCTTACGAAAAGCCCTTTGTGAAGGCATCGAGCACGGCCTTGATCTTGTCGGCCAGTTCGTCTTTGACCTTGCGGTCGTTGTTGGTGATATCGTCGAGAAGGTCCTTGTGGTCGGTGCGCAGGTGCGTGAGCAGACCCTTCTCGTAGCGCCCCACGTCCTTCACCGAGATCTTGTCGAGGTAGCCGTTGGTCCCGGCAAAAATCACGCAGACGATCTCGGCGTTGGTCAGCGGCGAATACTGCGGCTGTTTCATCAGCTCGGTCAGGCGCGCGCCCCGGTTCAGAAGCCGCTGGGTGGCGGCGTCGAGGTCGGAACCGAACTGTGCGAAGGCGGCCATCTCGCGGTATTGCGCGAGCGACAGTTTCACCGGGCCGGCAACCGAAGACATCGCCTTGGTCTGGGCCGAGGAGCCCACGCGGCTCACCGAAAGGCCGGTGTTCACCGCCGGGCGGATGCCCTGGTAGAACAGCTCGGTCTCAAGGAAGATCTGGCCGTCGGTGATCGAGATCACGTTGGTCGGGATGAAGGCCGACACGTCGCCGCCTTGCGTTTCGATGATCGGCAGCGCCGTCAGCGAACCCGCGCCGTGGTCTTCGTTCAGCTTGGCCGAGCGTTCGAGCAGGCGGGAGTGCAGGTAGAACACGTCGCCCGGGTAGGCTTCACGCCCCGGCGGACGGCGCAGCAGGAGCGACATCTGGCGGTAGGCCACGGCCTGCTTGGAAAGGTCGTCGTAGACCATCAGCGCGTGGCGGCCGTTGTCGCGGAAGAACTCGCCCATCGCCGTGGCGGTGTAGGGCGCGAGATACTGCATCGGTGCCGGGTCGGAAGCGGTGGCGGCCACCACGATGGAATATTCCATCGCGCCGTTTTCTTCCAGCTTCTTGACGAGCTGCGCCACGGTCGAGCGCTTCTGGCCAACGGCAACGTAGACGCAATAGAGCTTCTTCGATTCGTCGTCGCCGGCCGCCTCGTTGTAGCTCTTCTGGTTCAGGATCGTGTCAAGCGCCACGGCGGTCTTGCCGGTCTGGCGGTCGCCGATGATCAATTCGCGCTGACCACGGCCGATCGGGATCATGGCGTCAACCGACTTGAGGCCGGTGGCCATCGGCTCGTGCACCGACTTGCGCGGGATGATGCCCGGCGCCTTGACGTCGGCAACCGAGCGCTCTTTCGCCTCGATCGGGCCCTTGCCGTCGATCGGGTTGCCGAGCGCGTCGACCACGCGGCCAAGCAGCGCGTCGCCCACCGGCACGTCCACGATGGACTTGGTGCGCTTGACGGTGTCGCCTTCCTTGATGTCCCGGTCGGACCCGAAGATCACGACACCGACGTTGTCGGCTTCGAGGTTCAGTGCCATCCCCCGGATACCGCCGGGGAATTCGACCATCTCACCGGCCTGCACGTTGTCGAGGCCATGGACCCGGGCAATACCGTCACCGACGGAAAGCACGCGGCCCACTTCGGCCACCTGGGCCTCCTGGCCAAAGTTCTTGATCTGCTCCTTCAGGATCGCAGAAATCTCGGCTGCTTGGATACCCATTCTTATCCGACCTCTTTCATGGAATTCTGGAGTGCATTGAGCCGCGAGCGGATCGAACTGTCGATCATCTTCGAGCCAACCTTGACGACAAGACCGCCGATGAGGCTTTCATCGACGGCCAGTTTGATCTTCACATCCTTGCCAACGGACGCCTTCAGCGCCTTGGCGAGCTTGTCCTGTTGGGCCTTGGTCATCGCCTTGGCGGCGGTCACTTCGGCAGTCACCTCGCCCTTGTCTTCGGCAATCGCCGCGCGCAGGCTGGAGATGAATTGCGGCAGGATGAACAGACGGCGTTTTTCGGCCATCACACCCAGTGCCCCGGCGATCATCGCCGAAAGACCCATCTTCGCCGCCAGCGCGGTCACCGCCTTCGCCTGATCGCCGCGCGAATAGACCGGCGAAGCAATCATCGCGGCCAGATCGGGGCTCTCGGCAATCGCGGCGTCGAGCGCATCGAGATCCTTCTCCACGGCGGCAAGTTTCTTGTCTTCGCGGGCCAGTTCGAAAACGGCCGTTGCGTATCGCTGGGCGATGCCAGTTGAGATCGAAGCTTCGGACACGTCCACCCTTCCGATGTCTTTAGCCCCACTGTTACCTGCCTTGGCAAGCCGGGGCGGCCCCTAGATGCCGCGCGGAATGCGAGCGACCTGAAATCGGCGTGGGTCTAGCAGAGGCACAACCGTCCCGCAACACTGTTGCGCGGGTTTATCGCCAACATTAAAGATCTATTCATAAACCTTTAACATGCCTGCGGCGTATTGCATCACGCCAATGCCGGATCGAGGCGGGAAATCCCAGATTCCGGCACTGCGAATCCCCCCGCTGGATGTCTGCGCCCGCGCGATCACCGGGCCGTCAGAGCCGATCAGGACTTGCGGCTGGGTTCCGGCAGGCCAAGACCTTCGAGCACACCGAGGGGGCGCTTGACCCGCTCGCCCAAACCAGGCCGGCGCGGTGCCGGAACCTGTTTGGAGGCCTCGACGATCAGAACCCCGCCCGCAAGCGCCATCGGCAGCGATTGCCCGATACGCTCCCATGCCGGGGCGGTCTTCAGCCAGAACCGCCGCTTCGACGGCGGCTGAAACAGCGCGGCGGCGTGGTGCTCGATCGAAAACCCGTGATCTCGCAGCAGACGTTCAAGCTGGCTGAGCGAATATGGTCGTCCAAACCCGAACGGCGTGGCGTCGGACCGCGACCAAAGCCCGGCCCGGTTGGGCACGATGAAAAGCGCACGCCCGCCGGGGCCCAATGTGCGATAGGCTTCCTGCAACAGGGTATCGGGATCGGTCGAGGTTTCGAGCCCATGCATGAGAACCAGTTTGTCGACCACGCCGGTATCCACCGGCCAGAGCGTTTCATCGCATAGCACCGAGACATTGGGCAGGCCCACCGGCCAGCGCATCACCCCCTGCGGCCCGGGCATCAACCCGATCACCCGGCGCGCCTGGTCGAGATAGGGCCGCAAGAGCGGCACGGCGAAGCCGAAGCCAAGCACGGTTTGGCCCTTCGCCTCTGGCCACAGGGCGCAGACCTGCCCGCGCACCGCGCGTTGCGCCGCGCGGCCCAGTGCCGAGCGGTAATAGAAGCTCTTGAGGTCCTGAACGTCCAGATGCATGCCCAAAGACTAGCCGATCATGGCGGATTCGCCAGAGCGTTGAAGGCCGGAGGCGATGAAACCGCGTTCGGTCGGCGCGCGTCTGCAAACCGGCCCTCCCTCCCCGGTGGCGGCACGGGTCTTGCGCCGATGCCCCGATCCTTCCGGGACCAACTCGATGGCACATGGCGGCAACGCCCGGGCATCGACCGGGTTTGTCTCAAGGCCGGATCGTCACCGCAACGTCGGCACCCGAAATCACCGCACCGTCGCGGATCATCCGGGCCGATATGGTCCATTCACCCACCTGCCAGCCGTCGGCAGGACGGCGTTTGCCGGAGGCGCGGAACGCCTGCGCGAAGGGTTTTTCAAAAGCGATGTCATGGCGGTGCCAGATCGCGCCGTCCGGCTGCTCGATCACAATCTCCACCACGTCGCCCGCCCGCGCGCCGAAAAGATAGGCCCAGCCGACCAGCGCGGGGGCGTCGGCGGGCAGGCTGGCGCGTCCGGCCCGGCCGGCCTTGATCGCGTCGTACGCGGGCACCCCGGCGGCCGCGCCGAGCGCGATGAGGCCGCCCGGCACATAGGTGATCGGGTCCGCCCAAAGTGTGTCACCGGGGCGGGCATCGGGATCGCAGCGGCGCGTGCCATCGGGGGCAAAGGGATCGACCACCGTGCCATCCTTGCGCAGAGACAGGTGGAGATGCGGGGTTTCGGTCAGGCCGGAATAGCCGACCTCGCCAAGCGGCGTGCCGGTCGCGACCCGAGCGCCGCGCGCCACGCTGACCGATCCCGCCTTGAGATGACAATACTGGCTTTCCCAACCGCCGCCGTGGTCGATCACCACGCCGTTGCCGCACTCGCGCCCGTCAAGGTCTTCGGGCATCGTGCCGTCGCGCCCGGTGTCGGCCATGCCGTCGCGGCTGGCCCGCACCACGCCTGGCGCGGCAGCGCGCACGGTCACTCCCTCCACCATCGCGGCGCGCGACACCAGCGCGAAATCGGTGCCCTTGTGGCCGTCATAGGTGAGCCCGCCACAGGCGAAATCGACCGCATCCGGCCCCGGATCGGTATCGACAAAGTTCTGGATGAAACAGCTCTCACCCGGCACGCAGTCAAGCGGCAAGCCAAGGCGCAGCGTGTCGGAGCGGCCGGACTGCGCGGCGAACAGCAACAGGGCGGCAAGCAAGCTGAACCGGATCATGCGACCTTGGTCGCGCCTCGCACGGCCTGCGTCAAGCCCTTCCCGCCTCGGTGCTTCTTGGGTCGTCAAATACCTTCGGGGGGTGAGCCCGGCACGGGCGAGGGGGGCAGAAAGCCCCCCTTTCCCTTTGTGCCGGATGCCGCCGTCAGTCGGCGGTCAGCAGCGGCGGCTTCTTGCGCGAGGTCAACCGCAGCTTGCCGGGCTCCTCGACGACAAGGTCGATCTGGCCGGCCTTCACCCCGACCTTGACGATCCCGCCCTTGGTCAGCTTGCCGAACAGCAGTTCCTCGGCGAGCGGCTTCTTGATGTGCTCCTGGATCACCCGGGCCAGCGGGCGTGCGCCCATCTTGTCGTCATAGCCCTTCTCGGCGAGCCATTCGGCCGCCTTGCGGGTCAACTCGATGGTCACACCGCGATCCATCAGTTGCGCCTCGAGCTGGAGCACGAACTTCTCCACCACCTGCAGGATCACCTCGCGACCGAGCGGCGCGAAGTTGATCACCGCGTCGAGCCGGTTGCGGAACTCCGGGCTGAAGGTGCGCTCGATCGCGGCGGTATCCTCGCCCTCGCGGCGCGACCGCCCGAAGCCGATGGCCTCCTTGGCCTGCTCCTGCGCGCCCGCGTTCGAGGTCATGATCACCACCACGTTGCGGAAATTCACCGTGCGACCGTTGTGGTCGGTCAACTCGCCGTGGTCCATCACCTGAAGCAGGATGTTGTAGACATCCGGGTGCGCCTTTTCCATCTCGTCGAGCAGAAGCACGCAATGCGGGTGCTGGTCGACGCCATCGGTGAGCAAGCCGCCCTGGTCGAAGCCGACATAGCCCGGCGGTGCGCCGATCAGGCGGGACACCGCGTGTTTCTCCATGTATTCCGACATGTCGAAGCGCAGCAACTCGACCCCGAGGTTGTCGGCCAGCTGGCGCGCCACCTCGGTCTTGCCCACCCCGGTGGGGCCGGCGAACAGGTAGTTACCGATCGGCTTTTCCGGCTCGCGCAGGCCCGCACGGGCGAGCTTGATCGCCGAGGCCAGCGCCTCGATTGCCCGGTCCTGGCCGAACACCACGCGCTTGAGCTTGGCGTCGAGGTCGCGCAGGGTTTCGGCATCGTCTTTCGACACGTTCTTCGGCGGAATGCGGGCGATCTTGGCGACGATGGCCTCGATATCCTTCACCCCGATCGACTTCTTGCGCTTGGAGGCGGCGAGCAGGTGCTGCGCCGCGCCCGCCTCGTCGATCACGTCGATCGCCTTGTCGGGCAACTTGCGGTCGTTGATGTAACGGTCGGAGAGTTCGACCGCCGTTTTCAGCGCGTCGTTGGTATACTTGATCCGGTGATGCTCCTCGAAATGCGGCTTGAGGCCCTTGAGGATCTTCACCGTGTCGTCGACCGTGGGTTCGTTCACGTCGATCTTCTGGAACCGGCGCGCGAGCGCGCGGTCCTTCTCGAAGTGCTGGCGGAATTCCTTGTAGGTGGTCGATCCCATGGTGCGCAGCTTGCCGCCCTGAAGCGCGGGTTTGAGCAGGTTGGAGGCATCCATTGCGCCGCCCGATGTGGCGCCAGCGCCGATCACGGTGTGGATCTCGTCGATGAAGAGCACCGCGTCGGGGTGGTTTTCAAGCTCGTTCACCACCGCTTTCAGGCGTTCCTCGAAATCGCCCCGGTAGCGCGTTCCGGCGAGCAGCGCGCCCATGTCGAGCGAGAAGATGGTGGTCTTTGCCAGCACCTCGGGCACATTGCCCTCGACGATCTTCCACGCCAGCCCCTCGGCGATCGCGGTCTTGCCAACGCCCGGATCGCCCACCAGCAGCGGGTTGTTCTTGCGGCGGCGGCACAGCACCTGGATGCAGCGCTCGACCTCGTAATCGCGCCCGATCAGCGGGTCGATCGCGCCCTTCTGGGCCTTCACGTTGAGGTTCACACAATACTTGCCGAGCGCGCTGTCGCCTTCCGACGAGTCGTCGTCGCTGCCGTCAACGGCGGTGTCGTCGAACTCCGGGGTGCCCGATATCGGCCGGGATTCGCCGAAAGACGGGTCCTTGGCCACGCCATGGGCGATGTAGTTGACCGCGTCGTAGCGGGTCATGTCCTGCTCCTGCAGGAAATAGGCGGCGTTCGATTCGCGCTCGGCGAAGATCGCCACCAGCACGTTCGCCCCGGTCACCTCGGTCCGGCCCGAGCTCTGAACGTGGATCGCGGCGCGCTGGATCACCCTCTGGAAGGCCGCCGTGGGCACCGCTTCGGAGCCCTCGATATTGGTTTCCAGAGTGGTCAGATCCTCGTCGATGTACTTGACCAGCGTGGCGCGCAATTCTTCGAGGTTCACGCTGCAGGCCTTCATCACCCGCGCCGCGTCCGGCTCGTCGATCAGGGCGAGCAGAAGATGTTCGAGCGTTGCCAGCTCATGGCGTCGCTCGTTGGCCTGAGCCAGCGCCGCGTGGATTGCCTGTTCTAGCGTGTTGGAAAAGGATGGCACCTTTTTCCCTCCTCGTTCGCGTTTTCGGGGTCGAGGCGCTTCTGCCCGGCCTCAACCCTGTTCCGATAGTATTAGAGTTCGGTTTTCCCGGCGCGTCTTCAAGGCTTTTCTGAAATTTTAAGTCTCACGAGGATGAGAGGGGGCGAAGTTCGGCTCAGAATTTGTCTTTCGCGGCCCGGATATGGGCGAAAACCTCGACATCGGGTGCGCCCGACAGGCCAAGCCCTGCCTTCACCACCGGATCGCCCGCCCGCAGGAAGGGGTTGGTGGCCTTTTCCAGCGCCAGCGCGGACGGCACGGTGGGCACCCCGATGGCACGGGCGCGCTCGGTTTGCGCCGCGCGCTTGATGAGCGCCGGGTTGTCCGGCTCGATGGTCAGGGCGAATCGGGCGTTGGCCGCGGTGTATTCGTGGCCCGAACACACCATGGTGTCGTCGGGCAGGTCTGCGATTCGGCTGAGCGTGGCCCACATCTGCGTCGGCGTGCCCTCGAACAGCCGGCCGCAGCCCAGCGCCATCAGGCTGTCGCCGGTAAAAACCGCGCCGGCCTTGGGCAGGTAGTAGGCAACGTGGCCGCTGGTATGCCCGGCGGCATCGAACACCCGCACCTCGCGGCCCCACATGTCGTAGGTCTCACCCGGTTTCACGGCGGTATCGAGCGGCGGCAGGCGGTGGGCATCGCGTTCGGCACCGATCACCTCGGGGTGGAACGCCGCCACCAGTTCGGCCACCCCGTCGATATGATCGGCGTGGTGATGGGTCAGGAAGATATGCGTGAGCTGCCAATTGTGCTTTTCAAGCTCGCGCTGGATCGGCCATGCCTCGGGCGCATCGAACAAGGCCGTGGCACCCGTCTTGCGGTCATGCGCGAGGAAGGCGTAGTTGTCGGCAAGGCAAGGGATGGTTTCGATCTCAAGCGTCATGGCAGGCTCCTCGTGCTGCAATGCATGTTGCCCAATCAGCCAAGGCGGTGCAACCTGCCGAAATGACCCGCAAAGGTGACATGACGCCCACGCATAGCAACGCCGACAGCCTCGATGACGGGCGGCTTTCGGCCCCCGCCGCGGTGCGCAACGCCTCGGCCATCGTCGCGGCGCTGGCCGACTGGCTGCCGGCAAGCGGCCGTGCGCTGGAGATCGCGGCCGGAACCGGCGAACACGCGGTGGCGCTGGCCCGCGCCAATCCCGGCCTCGACTGGCAGCCCACCGACATCGACCCGGCCCGCCTTGCCAGCATCGACGCATGGCGCGCCGCCGAGGGCGTCAAGAACATGCGCGTGGCCGTGGTCCTCGACGCCACAACGCCCGACTGGACGGTCGAGCCGGTGCGCGTGGTCTACCTTGCGAACCTGATGCACCTTCTGCCGGAGATCGGCGCCACCAACGTCGTTCGCGGCGCGGCGCGCGCGCTTGAAGCGGGCGGGCAGTTCTGCGTCTATGGCCCGTTCCGCCTTGGCGGCACCTTCCGTTCCGAGGGCGACGCCGCCTTCCACGCCCGGCTCACCGCGGCCGAGCCGTCGATCGGCTACAAGGATTTCGAATGGATCGAGACCGTGGCCGCCAAGGCAGGGCTGAACCGGGTTGCCCTGATCGAGATGCCTGCCAACAATCTCGTCGCGATCTTCAAAAAGCCCTGACCGCGCCTGCTTCCTGCCGGGCGCGCATCTCCGGCACCTTGCGCGCGTCAACGGCTCACTTCTCGGTCAGTTTCAGTTCGATCCGGCGATTGGCGGCATAGGCCGCGCTGCTATCGCCTTCGGCCACCGGCTGATACTCGCCAAAGCCGGTTGCGGCGAGGCGGTCGGGCGGGAAGCCCAGTTCCTCGATCATGTAGAGCACCACCGAGCGCGCCCGGGCCTGGCTCAGTTCCCAGTTGTCGGCATAGTCGCTGGTGGACCCCAGTTGCGTCTTGTCGGTGTGGCCATCGACGCGGATCACCCAGTCGATCTCGGGCGGAATCTCGTC
The DNA here is from genome assembly GCF_900177545.1 of Maritimibacter sp. HL-12. Taxonomy (GTDB): domain Bacteria; phylum Pseudomonadota; class Alphaproteobacteria; order Rhodobacterales; family Rhodobacteraceae; genus Sinisalibacter. The sequence goes on from NZ_FXBQ01000001.1 coordinate 749,423, forward strand.
GGACACCTCGGAAAGGATCCGCGCCACCCGGTCGATCTGCTCCACACCGCCGGGGGAGAGATCGGCACTGCCGGGATCGAACAGAACCTCCGACGAAAACACAAAGCGGTCGCCGACGATGCGCACGCCCTCGCGGTCACCGAGGATTTCGCGCAGCCGGCCAAAGAACTCCGAGCGGTAGTTCTCCAACTGCTTGGCTTCCTCTTCGAGGCGCTTGCGCTCGGCCTCTTCGAGCGCGGCCCTACGGCGCTCCTCGGCGGCAACCTGCGCCAGTGCCGCGTTCAGCCGCGACCCCAGCGCCTCGATCTGCACCTGCGCCTCGGCATCGCGCTCGGCGGCCTCGTCGAGCACCTCCTGCAGCGACCCGAGTTGCGCCCGCAATGCGGCAACCTGTTCATTGAGCAGGGCCACGCGCCGTTGAGCCTCGGCCGAAGCCGCTTCCTCGCGCGACAATGCTTCATTGGCGGCGGCCAGCAGCGCAGCCTGGCGCTCGCTTTCGGTCAACGCGGTCTCAACCTCCTGCTCGGCGGCGAGCTTGGCGGCGAGCGCCTCGGCGAGCCTTTCGCGCAGCGCCGCCTGATCGCCAACGTCGCCTTCAAGAGCCTCCAGTTCCGAAAGTGCCAATGCAAGGCGTTCGTCGAGATCGGCGTTGGCGGCTTCCGCCGCAGCCAGCAGGGTGAGGGTTTCTTCCGCTTCCTTCCGGCGCTCCTCCAGCGAGAGCGTCATCGCCGTCAACTCGTCCTCGGCATTGGCGAGCCGTTCGCGCAGGGCCTGCGCCGCCGCCGCCTCGGCCAGTCGCGCGCTTTCTTCTTCGGTGAGGGCAGCCTCGGCCTCGGCAAGCCGCGCGCGCAACGCCTCGGCGGCTGCCGTTTCGGCCAGCCGCGCCGCCTCGGCCTCGTCGAGCGTGGTATCCACATCGGCCATCCGCGCGCGCAATTCCTCAAGCGCCGCCGCCTCGGCCAGTCGGGCGGCTTCTTCCTCGCTGAGATCGGCCTCCAGCGTCTCGATCCGCTCCGCCATCGCATCGGTTTCGGCCTCGCGGGCCTCGAGCCTTGCGAGCACATCGGCCAGCGTGGCCTCGCGCGTTTCGAGTTGCGACAACGCCAGCGCAAGGCTTTCCTCGCGCGCCGCTGCCCCGGCCTCGAGCTCGGCGATCATCGCCTCCAGCGCCTCGCGGCGCGCGGCGGCAAGGCGGGCAGCCTCGGTCTGTTCGTCAATCTCGTCGCGGGCCCTTGCGAGCGCAAGGTTGAGCGCCTCTTGCTCGGTGATCAGCCGCTCTTCCGCCGCTTCCAGTTCTTCGACCCGCGCCGACAGTTCCTCGCCCTCGGCCAATGCCTCGTCGCGCGACGCCAGCAGCGTGGCAACCTGGGCCTCGAACGCGGTGATCTGCGCCTCCTGCCCGGCAATTTCCTCGTCCCGCTCGGCGATCTGCGCGGTGAGCGAGGCAATCAGTGCCGATTGTGCCTCGGCCTCGGCGCGCGCATCGCCAAGCGTGGCGCTCAAACGCCCCACCTCGTCGCGCAGGGCAAGGTTTTGCGATTGTTCCAGCCCCAGCGCCTCGGCCAGTTCCGCCACCCGGGCGGAGAGCGCATCAAGCTCGCTGGCCTGCCCCGAGATCGTTTCGCGCAGCACGAATTGCACCACCATGAAGATCGTGAGCACGAACATCAGCACCAGGAGAAGCGCCGTCATCGCATCGACGAAACCCGGCCAGATCGCGGTCGAGACGTTGCGGGTGCCTCGGCGATTGAGCGCCATCTCAGCCCCCTCGCCCGCCGCCAAGCTGGCGAACCGCACGCGTGAGCGCCGCGAGATCGGAGCGAAGATCGGTCAGGCTTTCCTGTCGCCCGGCAGAAATCTCTTCGAGGATGCGCAGGAGCTGCACGTCGATCGAGCGCAGCCGCATCCGGCTTTCGGCATCGACATGTGCGCCGCCCTCTTCCGCCCGGCCTTCGAGTGCGGCGATCATCCGTTCCTGCCCCTCGGCGATGCGGATGAGATAAGGCGTCGATACCCCTTCCGCTTCGATCTGCCGCGACAGCCGCTCCACCGCATCGGCAAGCTGGCCAAGGCGTTCGTCGACCAGGGCCCGGCTCACGTCGGACTGGGTGAACATCTGCTGCAGTGCTTCCATCTGCTCGGACATATGCGCCAGCCAGACCGTGGCACCGCTGGCCTCGGTCGGCGGCTCGCCCTCGCCGGGCGCAAAGCCGAACCGGGTGATCGACGACAGCCATTCCTCGAGTTCACGGTAGAACCGGTTCTGGCCGTGGGTGGCGAACAATTCGAGCAGACCCACCACGAGCGAGCCCGCAAGGCCGAGCAGCGACGAGGAAAACGCCGTGCCCATTCCGCCAAGCTGGCTTTCGAGCCCCGACATCAGCCGGTTGAACACCTCGACGCCGCCGTCGCCCTCCTCGGGTGCCAACGAGCGGATGGTTTCGACCACCGCCGGAACCGTCGTGGCAAGACCGAAGAACGTGCCAAGAAGCCCAAGGAAAATCAACAGGTTGGTGATGTAGCGCGTGATATCGCGCTCTTCGTCGATACGCTGGGCGACCGACTCGAGAATCGACCGCGCCGATGTGGCCCCGATCTGCATGCTCTGACCGCGCCCGCGCAGAAGCCCTGCCAGCGGCGCGAGCAGGCGCGGCGGGCGGTTGGCATCATGGCCTGCCCGCGCGTGGACATGACCCTTGATCCAGCTGACCGAGGCAAACACCTGCACCACCTGCCAGAGTGTGGCGAACAGGCCGATGACGAACACGAAGCCGATGAAACCGTTCAGGTAGAGGTTGGCGAGGAAAACCGGCAATACCTTGGGCAGCGCGATGAAAACCCCGAAACCCACCAGCCCGAGGGCAACAAGCATCAGGATGATCTGCCGCACCGGTCGCGTGAAATTCGGTTCTGCCCCGAGATCGGGCTGGTCCATGAGGACCCCCTTGCCTGCTTGTTTCCTCGCCGGCGAGGATAGGGGCAAGCTGCACCAGTGCCAAGGGAAATGCCGCTTTCGGCCTCAGGTGTCCATCGCGCGCACCACCCGGGCCAGCCAGCTCAACTCGGCATCTTCGATGCCGAGCGCGGCGAGGTGGTCGGCGGTGTTGAAAAGGTAGTCGCGGTTGGGGCCCCGGTCGCCCACCGCGCGAGCGATGATCGCTGCCTGTTCGTCGAGCGGCAAGCCGCCGCAATACTGCACATGATCGCGGTCGATCACGTAGGTCACCGCATCCACCTGCCGCCCGTCGGCGAGCGCCAGTTGGTGGACTTGCTCGATATAGGCCGACGAAATCAGTTCGCGCTCCCGCAGCACCGCCATGGTTTCCTCGTGCGCGCCGGGATCAACCCGAAATGCCATTCCCGTGCAGGCCACGCCGGGGTGCGGATCGAGCGCCAGCACCAGGCCGGGGTGCGCTGTGGTGCCGCGATGGTGGATCGACCGCATGCAGAAACTGCGGGCATGGTCCGGCAGCGTGGCGAGCACGGTCTCGACATGGTCGAAGCCCGGGTGCCAGATCAGCGACCCGTATCCGAAAACCCAGAGATCCTTGCGCGCCATGCCGCTGGCCCTCGCTTCGTAACGCCGCTAGAACGACACCAGTCCTAGCAGAGAGGCCCCCATGCGCAAGCTGACCGTGCTGATGCTCCTCGCCGTTCTCGCCGCGCTCGGCTGGGGGCTGTTCTGGCTCGTGGGCGCGACCGCGATGGAAAAGGCGCTCGCGCACTGGTTCGACGAAAGGCGGGCCGAAGGCTGGCGGGCCGAGGTCGCCGCATTGGACACGCGCGGCTTTCCCAGCCGGTTCGACACCACCTTCGAGGGACTGGACCTGTCCGATCCCGATACCGGGGTGGCCTGGTCGGCTCCGCTGTTCCAGCTCCTGTCGCTGAGCTACAAACCCAACCACCTGATCGCGGTATTCCCCGGCCTCCAACGGTTCAAAACCCCCGATGCGGCCTACGAGATAGAGGCCGAGGCAATGCGCGCCTCGCTCATTCTCGCGCCAAGCCTGAGCCTCGAAACGGTCAGCAGCACGATCGAAACCGGCCCGGCCCGGCTTGTCTCGTCAAATGACGGGACGGCAACGCTCGAGCGCGCCCAGCTTTCGATGCGCCAGACGCCGGGCGAGGCCGACAAGGGCGTCAACGATCTCTATCTCACCGCCGTCGGGGTCGATCCCGGCTCGGCGCTGCTGGACCGGCTCGACGGGGTGGCGGGGCTCGGCGCGGTGATCGACGAAGTGACGCTTTCGGCCCGGGTGCGCTTCGACCGGCCGTGGGACCGGCGCGCCATCGAGGTTGCCCGGCCGCAGCCCCGGGATGTGATGTTGGAGGCCTTCACCGCCCGATGGGGCAAGCTTCGGCTCACCGGGTCGGGCACGCTGGAGATCGACGCCGACGGCGAGCCTCAAGGCGAGATTGCGCTCGAAGCGGTGAACTGGCGCGAAATGGTCGAGATCGCCGAGGCGACGGGCGTTTTGAGCGAGGGCGAAGCGCGCCGCTACCTGCAAGGCCTCACCCTCGTCGCCGCCTTGTCCGGCGACCCCGACACGCTCGATGTCACCTTGCGTTTCGAGCGTGGGCTTGCCTTTCTGGGCCCGCTCCCACTTGGCGCTGCCCCGGACCTTCGGCTTCCGTGACCCGCACCGGATCGGTGCGAACCCCGCAACCGGCGGGCTAACCGCGCAGCCGCCCGGCCAGTTTCGAGGGCCAGCCGGTCATCTTTTCCGCGATCTTCCCGGCGATCTGTTTCGGGATGCGTCTCTCGATCGCGCTGTAGGTCGTCTCACCCGCCAGCAGATCGAAGAACGCCTTGCGCATGGTGAGCGAGGTGGCGAGCTTTTCCTTGAACAGGCTGGAGAAGCGATCGGAATACTCGAAGTGGCGCAGCTTGTTGGCCTTGTCGAGTTCGGTGTGAATGTAGCGGATGCGTTTGCGGTAGAGCCCGGTGGCGGTGGCCGGTTTGCCCGCCTTCAGCGCCTCGGCCGCCGCCGCGACCGCCTCCGCGCCGCTCTCCATCGCGTAGGCCAGCCCCTCGCCGGTGATCCCATCGACAAGCCCCGCGGCATCACCGGCAAGCAGGATGTTGCCGCGCCCGGGCACCTTTTGGTAGTCGCCCAGTGGAATATGCGCACCCTTGATCTTCACGCCCTCGCCGGCCGCCCCGGCTTCCAGATCGAGGTACTGCGCCATCTTTCCCTTGAGGTCCTGATCCAGAGACCTGATCGAGCCAAGGCCGATGGTGCGGGTATCAAGCTTGGGGAAGTTCCAGCCATAGCCCCAGTTGACGATGCGGAAGTCGATCGACATCCGCGCATCGGCATCGCAACCGCCCGGCACCTCGGCCTCGAAGGCGAAGCCGATCTTGTCGGGGTCGAAGGCGCGGCCGAAAATGTGGCGCGCCACCGGGCTGGCGGCGCCATCGGCGCCGATCAGCACACCATAGCCGATCCGGGTACCATCGGCGAGCACCAGCGCGTTGGCGGCATCGTCAAAGGTTTCGATCCGTGTGCCCTGGTAGTCTTCCGCCCCGGCGGCGATGGCTTCGCGCAGCAGCCGGTGGTCGAGATCTACCCGGTAGGTATAGGTCAGGTCATAGGGCGCATCGAACTCGGCGAGCGTTTCGCCATCCCACTTGAACGCCACCTTGCGGGAATAGAGAAAATGCTCCGGATCGACCTCGAGGCCGAAGATATCGCGCATCGCCTTCTGGCCGCGCCCCGAGAGCAGCGCACCGCAGAGCTTGTGACGCGGAAAGGTGGCGCGGTCGATCACTGCCACCGAAAGCCCCAGCGCCCGCGCGCGCCGCGCCGCCGACGACCCCGCCGGCCCTGCCCCGACCACGACCACGTCGTAGGTTTTCACGCCATCCACCATCGCACACCCCGCTTACTTGCGAGATCTTTTAGGCGAAACGTCCTCGATAGAAAAGGCGACATCGTGCGACGCGAGCCAGTTGGCAAAGGCTGTCACCTTGTCGTCGAGCGAACAGGTTGGCGGCAAGCTGTCGAGATGGGCCTGGTAGTCCATCCGCAGTTGCAACTGCCGATCGGGCGTGAGGTCGGACCAGGGCGTCATGGCATTCTCCCGTTACCGGGTCAGGATGGGGTTGAAACCGCCTTCCTGCAAGTGCACATATGCGCCACATTGAATTTATCACGGGATGAAGACCATGGCCGCCGCGTTGAAAATGACCTGCCTCGATTGCGGTGCCGTGAACCGCGTGCCGTCCGACAAGATCGGTGCCGGGCCGAAATGCGGCACCTGTGGCAGCAAGCTCAACGACGGCAAGGTGCGCGAGATGGACGCCGGCGTGCTCGCCAAGGCCGCGAAGAACGATGACCTGCCGCTGTTGGTCGATTTCTGGGCACCGTGGTGCGGTCCCTGCCGGATGATGGCTCCCGAATTCGCCAAGGCGGCCCAGAAGCTTGGCAGCGGCGCGCGGCTGGCAAAGATCAACACCGAGGATTTTCCCAAGGTGTCGACGAAGAACAACATCCGCGGCATTCCCACGATGATCCTGTTTCAGAATGGTCGTGAAGTGGCGCGCCAGTCGGGCGCGGTGCCGGCAAGCGCAATCGAGCAATTCGTGCGCACAAAGGCGAAAGTCGCGAGTTGAACCGCGGCTTGACCGCGGGGCACAGGCACCGCTTTGGTCGCAGGTTTCGCGCTTGACACCGGCGGCGGAAAACGCCAGATAGCGCCTCGTTGGGGCCGTAGCTCAGATGGGAGAGCGCGTCGTTCGCAATGACGAGGTCAGGGGTTCGATCCCCCTCGGCTCCACCAATTTCCCTCCAGATCCATGATCCGCGACCGGCTGATTTTGGCCGGGCGACAGGCTGTTTGACCTGCCTCATGGCGAGGGGCTCACCGGACTCCGATAAGTGATCTGTAGATCACCAAATCCCGGAACCTCCGGAAAAGGGGGACCCCATGAAACCCATCCGAAATATCCTGAACACGCTGGCCGCGGCCGGTTTGAGCCTGTTGGCGATGACCCTGTCGGCGGCGGCGCTCGATGCCACCGCAACAACCTGGCTCAACGTGCGGTCCGGGCCCGGGGCGGAAAACCCGGTGGTCGATACGCTTCACCCCGGCGAGGCCGTCACCGTCGAGGAATGCGAGCCGGGCGGGTGGTGCCAGATCGGCCACGCCGGTCCTGATGGCTGGGTCAACGCGTCCTACCTCGAACCGGTCACCGATGGCGGCGCGCCCACCCCTGATTGCCGCTTCCAGCTCACGCTGGGGCCCGGTGGGCCCACGCTGTCGATCGTTTGCGATGGCGGCGGCGCGCCCGGTGGTGGCGGCGGCGGCGGCCTGCCCCCGAGCGATCCCGACCGCGCCTGCTTCTTCGACGGGCCGAACTACACCGGCGACAGCATCTGCCGCGAAGTCGGTCTCTATCCGAGCTTGCCACCCGTCGCCAACGACCGGATCACCTCGGTGCGGCTTGAAGGCAACGCCAGGGTCCGCCTGTGCGAGAACGCCAACATGGGGCCGTACTGCCGCGACCTGACCACGAGCGAAGCCCAGCTCGGGCCATACCTCGACAACAAGGTTTCGTCGCTGCGGGTGTACACCGGCTCGCTTCCGGCACTGAAACAGGCCTGCTTCTTCGATCTTCCGGGCTACACCGGCGATCATTTCTGCATGCGCCAAGGCCGGATCGACGTATTGCCGCCAGCCGCGAACGACCGCGCTACCTCGGTGGCTCTGTTCGGCGGTGCACAGGCGACGCTCTGCGTCGAGACCAACCTCGGCGGCTATTGCCGGACGATGAACAGCAACGTGCCGGTGCTTGGTGCCTTGCTGAACAACAAGGCCAGTTCGGTGCTGGTTGAATAGGGGCTCAGCCCCCGGCCTTGCGGTAGGTCATGTCGACGACCAGCCGCCAGGCCTCGGCACCCTCGGCGCGCAGCAACTGCCGGATTGCAAAGCTCTCCGCGTCGGGGGCGCTCACACTCACACGGCTTTCATAGGGTGTCTCGTCCACCAACAGAACGGTGGTGGACTGCATCTCGATCGCCGTGCCGATTTCGGTGCCGGAAAACTGCACCGTCTGCCCCGTCGCCGCCGACCAGAAGCCCGCATTGACCCGGGCATCGCCGGAGCGCAGGATCCTGAGCGAGATATCCGACACCCCTGCCGCAACCGCACAACTGCCGGTCACGCTCACGTCGCGCTGTTCCGGGTCCGGGGCAATCTCCACCCGGCACCGCCCGCGTTCGAGCGGGGCCTCGGCACCGGTGGCGAGCAGGCCCTCACCCACCCATGCCCCCTCGGCCTCGAAAATCTCGGTGGCGGCGGCCGGGCTTGCGGTTGCGAGGATCACGGCGGTGGCGATGCGGATCATGTCGGCTCCTTCTCCTTGTGCCGGTCGCGGCGCGGGCCGAAAACCACAAGCGCTGCGGGCAGGATGACGAGATCGGCGATCAGGGCAAGCACATAAACCGCCATCGCGATCTTGCCAAAATCGCTGACCCCCTTGTTTTCCGCAAGCAGCGTGCCGCCCATGCCGAGCACCAGCACGATGGAGGTGGTCACCAGTGCCGGGGCCACCTCCTCGATCGCGGAAAAAACCCGGGCGCGGTCGAAATGCGGGATACCGCCGTTCAGCCGCAGCCGGTTGAGCACATGCAGCGTGTCGTCGACCGCCACGCCGAAAGCCACGGTCAGCGCCAGCCCGTTGGAAAACTCGATGCCCTTGCCGGTCAGCATCAGCCAGGCCCCGATCAGGGTGACGGGAAGCATGTTGGGCACCAACGCGATCAGCGCAACCCGCAGGTTGCCGAGCCACAGCCAGATCAGCACCCCAACCCCGCCCAGCGCGATCAGGAGGCTGCGGTTGATCTCGTCGAGCACCACGCCCGCCACCCGCGCCGACATCACCGGCAACCCGGTCACACGGCCAACCTCGACGCCCTCCAGGCCCGGCTCGGCGGCAAGCGCGGCGTCGATCCGGTCGGCCAAGGCCAGCGTCTCTTCGCCGTTCTCGTAGCGAAACGGCACCGACACCAGCGTCTGTGTGCCATCTCGCGAGACCAGGCGGCGCGCCAGCGGCTCCGGCAGTTCCTCCTCCACCACGTCCACGCCGCCCATGACACCAGCGATCGACTGAACCTGCTCGCTGCCGGTCACCTCGGCAACCACGTCCTGCACCCGGGCGACGATTGCGGGGTCGGTGCTGGTGACCGGGATCTGGATCTGGCTCACCGGCGAAACCCGCTCCTCGACACGCTCGAACACGGTTCGGATCGGGCTGCTGGGCTTGAGACTGTCCATCAGCGAATAGCGCGGGCCGGCCTGGCTGTAGAGCAGCGTCGAGATCGCCAGAAGCCCGAGGCCAAACCAGGCCAGCAAACGCGGCGCTCCGAACGCAAACCGGGGCAGGTGCTCCAGTCCCCGTCCGAAAGGCGGATGGGCCGACAGCCGGTCGAACAGCGGCGCGAACCAGGCGAACCGCCCCGCCGTGGTCAACACCGTGGTCTGCGTCAAAAGCACGGTAAAGACCGAGGCCAGCGTCACGATCACCCCCATCCGCCCCATCTCGGCGAGGATCTCCGAGCGCGACGTGGACAGCGCGGCAAAGGCCACCGCGGTGGTGATCGCGGCAAGGATGCAGGCAATGGCCACACGGCGCACGGCCCTGAAGGTGGCCCGCGCGCTGCCGCGGCCACCTTGCCGGGAGCGTTCGAAGCCGATGTGGACGCTGTCGGACGTGGCCAGCACCAGCACCAGCACCGGCAGCGCAATGGTCATGGTGTTGATCGCCACGCCGAGGTGGCCGTGTAACCCGATCGCCAGCGCCACCGCCATCACCGGCCCCGGCAGCGTCAGGAGCCCGAGCCTGAGCGACCGGAAGGTGGTGATCGCGATGATGAAGCCGACGATGATTCCAATGCCCGTGAGCATGACGATATCGTCGATCAGCGCCCGGGCCACGCTGTCGCGCAACACCGGGTAGCCCGAGAGCGCAACCGAAACCCCCGGCGCCGCCGAAGCAAGCCGCTCACCCAGGTCCTGCAGCGCGCCGATCTGATCGCGCCGCTCCCGGAGGTCATCCACGCCGTCTTCGGTGATTGGCAGCACCACCACCATCGCGCCCCGGTCGGCCGACATCAGCCGGGCAAGGGACGGATCGTTTTCCAGCGCCGCGTCGAGCCGCGCCGCCATGACGTCACGCGGCGGCGGCGGATAGGGAAACAACGGTTCGAACTCGCCGTTTTCAGTCGCCACCCGCAATGCAAGCGGCGAGATCGCGGCCCGCACGCCGGGCACGAACTGGGCATCGAGCAGGAAATCCGATATCGCCGTCACCACCGCCGGTTCGGCAAGATCAGGCGCCTCGACCAGCATGATCACGTCGTTCGAATCACCCTCGAACGCCTGCGACAGCGCCACGAAATCGTCGAAAGCCGCAAGATCGCTGTCGAAGAACCGGAACAACTCGTCGTCGAAGCGGATACGCGCGATCCCGGTCACGGCCACGAGCACCAGGACGATAAGCATCGCCCAAAGCACGAACAGGCGCATGCGCAGCGCCATCACCGCTCCCGCCAGTCTTCGACTGCCTGCCATCACGTCCCGCCCGTCTCGCTGCCCTACAGGCTATTAGCCACGCGCTGCGGCGCATTGCAACACGGGCGCACGGAGTCTTGTCTGCCGTCCTGCGCCCGCTGAACGCTACGGTCCCGCGCCGCGCGATGGATCAGGTTTCGTCGAGAAAGCGCCAGGTGTCGGCACCGTCGAAGGGCCGCACCGGTATGGTGGCGATATCGTCGGGGTCGTCCGCAAGGCGCATGTTCAGCGCGAGGCGATCATCGACAAGGCTGGCCCAATGGGTGGTCACCCCGCAGGTTGCGCAACTATGGAACGCCAGATCGTGGTCGCCGCGGGAATAGGCAATCGTCGCCCCCGGTGCGGCCTCGATGCACGCACGCGCCGGCGGCGCATAGGCCCAGAGCGCCGCATAGCGGCGGCAGGCAGAACAGTTGCAGCTTGTGACCCTCTGCGGGCGGGTGATCTCGAAACGAACCGCGCCGCAGAGGCAACTGCCGGTGATCATCGCGTCATCGTCCATACCGCACCTCTCCCCCGAGCCTGCCTCCGGGAAAGAAGACCGGCAACCCCCTGACCGGGTCCAAAGTCCCCCGGGGGTGTCACGCCGGCGGCGCGCCTTCGCCACGACGGGCAGCGCCCCCGCCGGGGTCGGCGGGGGTGGCACCCCCGCCGATCCGGTCAGCCGTCCAGCCGGATCCGGGCGTTCTGGGGGTCGTGCGGGCTGTCTTCCGCCACCTCGGCGTCCCACAACCTGCCTTGCATCATGACCTGAAGCTTCGTCCCCGGCGCGGCGAGGTCGGGCCGGACGTAGCCCATGCCGATCGACTTGCCGAACACCACCGAATAGCCACCCGAGGTGAGCCGGCCCACCTTGGTGTCGCCCGCATAAAGCGCCTCGCGGCCCCAGGGATCGGCGTCGTCCGGCCCGTCGATCAGCAGGGTCACGCACATCGCGCGGATGCCGGTGGCCTCCATCGCCGTCTTGCCGAGGAAATCTTTCGAAAGATCCACGAACCGGTCGAGCCCGGCTTCGAGCGGCGTGGCGTCGCGGCCAAGCTCGGTGCCGAAGGCGCGGTAGCTCTTTTCCTGCCTGAGCCAGTTCTGCGCCCGTGCGCCCACGAGCTTCAGACCGTGCTTCGCGCCCGCCGCCATGAGTTGATCCCAAAGGTAGTTCTGCATCTCGATCGGGTGGTGCAACTCCCAGCCAAGCTCGCCGGTGTAGGCCACGCGCACGGCATGAACCGGGCACATGCCAAGCTCGATGTTGCGCATCGACAGCCACGGGAACCGCTTGTTGCCGAGCACGGTGTCGGGGTCGGCATCCTTGACCAGCTCTTTCAGAACATCGCGCGATTTCGGCCCGGCGATGGCGAACACGCCATATTGCGTGGTGATGTCGTGGACCTCGATATAGCCCAGATCCCCTATCCTGTCGGCGGCGGCCTTGCGCAGGTAATCGCCATCATAGGCGGTCAGCGCGCCCGACGAGATCAGCACATACTCGTCCTCGGCGTAGCGCACGATGGTGTATTCCGTGCGCGTCGTGCCCGTCTCGGTGAGCGCGTAGGTCAGGTTGATCCGCCCCACGTTCGGCAGCTTGTTGGTGGTGAACCAGTCGAGGAAAGCCGTGGCACCCGGCCCGCGGACGAGATGCTTGGTGAAGGCGGTGGCGTCGATCAGCCCGGCACCCTCGCGGATCGCTTCCGCTTCTGCCCTGGCATATTGCCACCAGCCGCCGCGCCGGAAGCTGCGCGCCTCGTGGTCGAAATCCTCGGACGCGTCGAGCGGTCCGTAATAGTTCGGCCGTTCCCAGCCGTTGACCTGCCCGAACTGCGCGCCCAGCGCCTTCTGGCGATCATAGGCGGGCGCGGTGCGCAGGGGCCGGCAGGCCGGGCGCTCCTCGTCGGGGTGGTGCAGGATATAGACGTGCTCGTAGCATTCCTCGTTCTTGCGCGCGGCGTATTCCGTCGTCATCCAGTCGCCGTAGCGCTTGGGGTCGAGCGAGGCCATGTCGATCTCGGCCTCGCCTTCGACCATCATCTGGGCGAGGTAGTAGCCGGTACCGCCGGCGGCGGTGATGCCGAAGGAAAACCCCTCCGCCAGCCACATGTTGCGCAGGCCCGGAGCCGGGCCGACAAGCGGGTTGCCATCGGGCGTGTAGCAGATCGGGCCGTTGAAATCGTCCTTCAGCCCGACCTCCTCCGACGACGGGATGCGGTGGATCATGCTCATGTATTCCTCCTCGATCCGGTCGAGGTCGAGCGGGAAGAGATCGGCGCGGAAGCTGTCGGGCACGCCATATTCGAAGCGCGCCGGAGCATTGCGTTCGTAGGGGCCGAGAATCCAGCCGCCGCGCTCCTCGCGCACGTACCACTTGGCATCGGCATCGCGCAGCACCGGGTGTTCGCCGTGGGTCTTGCGATACTCCAGCAGCGCCGGATCGGGTTCGGTGACGATGAACTGGTGCTCGACCGGGATCGCGGGGATCTTGATGCCGAGCAGACGCGCGGTGCGCTGGGCGTGGTTGCCGGTGGCTGTCACCACGTGCTCGGCGTGGATTTCCACCTGCTCCTCGGTGGGCACGAGGTTGCCGCCCTTCTCGCCCATCTTCGTGACAGTCACGATCCACTCCGAGCCGGTCCAGCGGTAGCCGTCCACCTGCCATTTCCGCTCGATCACCACCCCGCGCTGGCGCGCGCCCTTGGCCATCGCCATGGTCACGTCGGCCGGGTTGATGTAGCCGTCGGTGGGGTGGTAGAGCGCGCCGCGCAAATCGTCGGTGCGCACCAGCGGCCAGCGTGCCTTGATCTCGTCGGGGGTGAGGAACTCGTAGGGGATGCCGACCGTTTCGGCGGTGCTGGCATAGAGCTGGAACTCGTCCATCCGCTCCGCGCTCTGCGCCATGCGCAGGTTGCCGACCACCGAGAACCCGGCGTTGAGCCCGGTTTCCTCTTCCAACGCCTTGTAGAACTTCACGCTGTAGTCGTGAATATGCGTCGTGGCATAGCCCATGTTGAACAGCGGCAGCAGGCCCGCGGCGTGCCACGTCGAGCCGGAGGTCAGCTCGTCGCGTTCGAGCAGCATCACGTCGGTCCAGCCCGCACGGGCAAGGTGGTAGGCGATGGAAGCTCCGACGGCGCCACCGCCGACGACAAGCGCTTTCACATGGGTCTTCATCGTGCGACTCCCTCGAAGAACTGGCGTCATCCTGCCCGATCGGCTGCGGCTGCGAAACAACCAGCCGACGCTTGGACGAACGAAAACGACCAAGCCCGGCGCCCGCCCCGCGAAGTGGTGCCCCGGCCTGCCGATTGTTCAGCGTTTCTGGTCGAAGAAACCTTTGAGCAGCCGCTCGGAGTCAGCCGCGCCGATCCCGTCGTATACCTCGGGCACGTGGTGACATTGCGGATGTGCGAACACCCGCGCGCCATGGGCGGTGCCGCCCGACTTCGGGTCTGCCGCACCGTAGTAGAGGCGGCGAATGCGGGCAAAGGAGATCGCGGCGGCGCACATCGGACATGGCTCAAGGGTGACATAGAGATCGTGCCCGGTGAGCCGTTCGGTGCCCAGCGCGGCGCAGGCGGCGCGGATCGCAAGGATCTCGGCATGCGCTGTCGGGTCGGACAATTCGCGCGTCCGGTTGCCCGCGCGCGCCACGACCGCCCCTTCCGGGCTGACCAGCACCGCGCCCACCGGCACCTCGCCGCGCAACGCGGCGGCGCGGGCTTCGGCGAGAGCGGCTTGCATGTGCGACGTGAAACTCATGCCCCCTCTTGCCCCGCCCGCGCGCGCTGGACAAGCCCGCCGCGCACGCCTAAGCGGGGAGGATGAACACCGAGACCCCGAAAGGCGAGCGCATCGCCAAGTTTCTCTCACGCGCCGGCATCGCCAGCCGCCGCGACGCCGAGCGCATGATCGAGGCCGGCCTCGTTGCGGTGAACGGCAAGATCATCGCGAGCCCGGCCCTGAACGTTACCGGAGCCGACAAGGTTGTGGTCGATGGCAAACCCGTGGGCACGCCGGAACCGGCCCGGCTGTGGCTCTACCACAAGCCGCTCGGCCTGGTGACCACGGCGCGCGATGAAAAGGGCCGCGAAACCGTGTTCGACGCCTTGCCCGAAGACATGCCCCGGGTGATGAGCGTGGGACGGCTCGATATCAACTCCGAGGGGCTTTTGCTGCTCACCAACGACGGCACGATCAAGCGCCGGCTCGAATTGCCGTCGACCGGCTGGGTGCGCAAGTACCGGGTGCGCGTGCATGGCACGCCGGTCGACGACGATCTGGCACCGTTGCGCAAAGGGATCGTGATCGACGGCGAGCGGTTTCAGCCGATGGGCGTGACGATCGACCGCCAGCAGGGCGCCAACGCCTGGCTTACCATCGGCATCCGCGAGGGCCGCAACCGCGAGATCCGCCGCGCGATGGAGGCCGTGGGGCTGACCGTGAACCGGCTGATCCGGGTCAGCTACGGTCCATTCCGGCTGGGCGATCTCAAGCCCGGCGCGGTCGAGGAAGTGAAGGCGCGCGTGCTGCGCGATCAGCTTGGCCTGGAAGACGACGGCGACAAGACCGGGACCGCGCGCAAACCGGCGAACGCTGCGCGGAAACCGGCGAACGCTGCACGAAAACCGGCGCGCGACGAACGCAAACCCGCGCGTGGGGCGACAAAACCGAAAGGCACGCCCCGACGCGGCTGAGAAGGCCGGGAAATCGCACCCCGCCCCCGCGGCATCCGCGCCCAACCCGCGACCCTTCGCCGAATAGCTCCTGCCGGTTCGTGTCGGGGCTGGTCGGGATACGGCGTTTCCCTATCTGGATCCGGTGCGTGGCCGCGACTGCGCTGCTCGGCGTTGACCAGGGCTTTGCGTGTCCGATGCCGGGGACTCGAGCGCGGCCGTGTGCACCGCGGGCGCAGGCCATGGTGGCGTGGCGCTGGCGGGGCGCTGGAGGCCGGGTTCTAATTTGCCGGGATGGCGATGGCGGGCTCCGCGATCTGGCTGGTTCTCTGCATCAAGGAAACCCGCCGCCGCCGCTGGTTGCTCCGATCGGCAAGGGGGAGCCAAGACAAGATATTCCCCCGGAAAATTCTGGTAAGACTGCCCTGCACGCCCTATATCTGGAGCGGCCGGACGGTCCGGCGGAAGGGGTGTGTCGTGTCCGATACCGGGTTGCAGAAACTGGCGTTTTTCCTGCTCGTGGCGCTGATCCTCTACGTGTCGATCACGGGGGGCGTGTGATGGCGCAGCGTTATGGCGGACGTCATAGCCCCGACCCCAAGACCGGGCCGACGCCCGCGTCGCCCCCGTCGCAGGCCGGCCCCTATGCCGGGCAGGTCCGCACCAGGGCTGGCGGGCGGGTGAACTTCCTTTTCCTCGCGCCGCTGCCCCTGGCGCTGCGCGCCTTCTTCCTCGCACCCGTCGGACTGGCGATGACGCTGGCCGCCTTTGGCCTGCTCATCCTCGCCGCATGGCTCACCCGCGAAGGCATTCTTGCACAGGAAGCCTATGACGCGCGCAAGATCGCGCGCCGCCCGGCGATCCCGCGCAAGATCTTCGCCAGCATCCTCACCGGCGCGGGGCTTGGCCTTGCCGCCTTCGCCGATGGCGGGGTGGTGAGTGCGGCGATCCTTGCCGTGCTGGGCGCGGTGCTGCACGGCTTCGCCTTCGGGCTCGACCCGCTGAAAGACAAGGGCATGGAGGGGATCGACACTTTCCAGACCGACCGCGTGGCGCGCGCCGTGGGTGAGGCCGAGAAACACCTCTTGGCAATGAAAGACGCGATCCAGCGCGCCCGCGACCGTGAACTGGAGGCCCGGCTCGACCGCTTTCTCGCCAGCGCGCGCGCGATGTTCCGCACCATCGAGGACGACCCGCGCGATCTGACCGCTTCGCGCAAGTATCTGTCGGTCTATCTCGTGGGCGCGCGCGACGCGACGGCGAAGTTCGCCGACATATACGCCCGCTCGCGCAGCGCCGAGGCGCGCGCCGATTACCTGCGATTGCTCGACGACCTCGAAGCCAATTTTACCGGCAAGACACAAAAACTGCTTATTGACGACCGCAGCGATCTGGACGTCGAGATCGAGGTTCTGCGCGAAAGGCTTGCCCGCGAGGGCGTTCAGATGACCAACGAACAAAATTAGCGAGGAAACCAGATGTCCGTAGTCCAGACCCGCCAGAAGGCGCAAGACGACCTCAAGGCCGTAGAGGAGGTGACCGCCGTGATCCTGCCCGAACCCTCCACCGCCCTCGTGCCCTTCGAGGAGGCCGACGAAGGCCAGAAGGCCGAGATCTCGAAGCGGATGGCCGAGATCGACATGGCCAACAGCCAGTCGATCATCGGCTTCGGCTCGGCGGCGCAGTCCGAGCTTCAGGTCATCAGCCAGGAAATGCTTCAGGGCGTGCGCAACAAGGATGTCGGCCCCGCGGGCGACGGCTTGCGCGATATCGTCACCACGATCCGAGGTTTTTCGGTGACGGAACTCGACATGCGGCGCAAGCGGTCGTGGTGGGAAAAGCTGCTCGGCCGCACCGCCCCGGCGGCGAAATTCATGGCCCGCTACGAGGATGTGCAGGGCCAGATCGACAAGATCACCGACAACCTGCTTCACCACGAGCACACGTTGCTGAAAGACATCAAGTCGCTCGACAAGCTCTACGAGAAGACCCTCGATTTCTACGACGAGCTCGCGCTCTACATCGCCGCGGGCGAGGCCAAACTGAAGGAGCTTGACGACGCGACCATCCCCGCCAAGGAAAAGGAGGTCGAGGCAGCACCCGAAGACGAAGGCGTGATCAAGGCGCAGGAATTGCGCGACATGCGGGCCGCGCGCGACGATCTGGAACGCCGGGTGCACGATCTCAAGCTCACACGCCAGGTGACGATGCAGAGCCTGCCCTCGATCCGGCTGGTGCAGGAAAACGACAAGAGCCTTGTGACCAAGATCAACTCCACCCTCGTCAACACCGTGCCGCTGTGGGAAACCCAGTTGGCCCAGGCGGTGACGATCCAGCGTTCGGCGGAAGCGGCGCGGGCGGTCAAGGCGGCTTCCGATCTCACCAACGAGCTTCTGCAAGCCAACGCCGCCAACCTGCGCGAGGCCAACAAGGCGGTGCGCGAGGAAATGGAGCGCGGCGTCTTCGACATCGAGGCAATCAAGTCGGCCAACGCCGATCTCATCGCCACCATCGAGGAAAGCCTGCAGATCGCCGATGAGGGCAAGGCCAAGCGTGCAGCGGCGGAAGACGAGCTTCAGAAGATGGAAGCCGAGCTCAAGAACACGCTCGCCTCCGCCAAGGCGCGGGGAACGTCCTACGGCCACGAGGTCGGCAGCGCGATCGAGGACAAGTAGGCGATGCGGGTTCGGGCGGCATTTGGCTTCGCGTTCGTCGTGGCCGTGGCCCTGTCGGGTTGCGAGGCGGGCGATCCGCGCGCGGCCTCGGCGGTTGCCGACCCGCCGCCACCCGCGCCCGGCGAGGTCTTCACCACGCCCTCGCCGGCCAGCGCCGAACTTGCCGACTACTACGCGCGGGTGCAGAACGGCCTGCTCACGCAGGGCCTCATGCGCACCGATGGCGGCGGGGTCGATGCGCCCTTCGGCACGCGGGAACTGGTGCGCAACTTCATCCGGATTGCGCTGTTCGAGGAATATTCCGATGTCGGTGGACGGCTGGTGGCCCGCGAGAAGCCCAGCCGGGTGCATCGCTGGGAAAAGCCGGTTACGCTCTCGATCGAATTTGGCGCTTCGGTGCCGCAAGCCGACCAAACCCGCGACAGGCACGAAACCGCGCGGCTGCTCGCGCGGCTGTCTCGCGCGACCGGCCACGCGATCAGCCAGGTTCCCGCCGGCCAAGGCAATTTCCGCGTCTTCGTGGTGAACGAGGAAGAGCGGCGTGCGCTCGGGCCGGCGCTGCGCCGAATCATGCCGAATATCTCGTCGACCGCGCTCAACACCGTCATCAACCTGCCGCGCACCACCTATTGCCTCGCCTTCGCCACCGACCCGGAGGGCGACGGCACCTACAACCAGGCCATTGCCGTGGTGCGGGCCGAACACCCCGACCTGCTGCGCGCGTCCTGTCTGCACGAGGAGATCTCCCAAGGCATGGGGCTGTCCAACGATTACCCGCTCGCGCGGCCCTCGATCTTCAACGACGACGAGGAATTCGCCTTCCTCACCCGGCACGACGAGCTTCTGCTCGAGATGCTCTACGACAAACGCCTGCGCCCCGGCATGTCCGAGTCCGAGGCGCGCCCCATCGTCGAACGCATTGCCCGCGAATTGATGGGCGGAGAAGCATAGGAGAAATACATGGGCATTCTCGATTTTCTTTCCGGCCAGTTCATCGACGTCATCCACTGGACCGACGACACCCGCGACACCATGGTCTGGCGCTTCCAGCGCGAGGGCCACGAAATCAAGTATGGGGCCAAGCTCACCGTGCGCGAGGGGCAGGCAGCGGTGTTCGTGCACGAAGGCCAGCTTGCCGACGTGTTCACCCCCGGGCTCTACATGCTCGAAACCAACAACATGCCGATCATGACCAGTCTCCAGCACTGGGACCATGCCTTCAAGTCGCCGTTCAAGAGCGAGATCTATTTCGTCAACACCACCCGTTTCACCGATCTGAAATGGGGCACCAAGAACCCGATCATGTGCCGCGACCCCGAGTTCGGCCCGGTGCGCATCCGCGCCTTCGGCACCTATGCGGTGCGGGTTATCGACGCCGGGCACTTCCTGAGCGAGATCGTCGGCACCGACGGCGAGTTCACCATGGACGAGATCAGTTTCCAGGTGCGCAACATCATCGTGCAGGCGTTTTCGCGGATCGTTGCCGGGTCCGGCATCCCGGTGCTCGACATGGCGGCCAACACCCAGGAACTGGGCAAGCTCGTCGCGGCCGAGATCTCCAAGGTGGTGGCCGACTACGGCCTCGAGATCCCCGAGTTCTACATCGAGAACATCTCGCTGCCCGCCGCCGTCGAGCAGGCGCTCGACAAACGCACCTCGATGGGGATCGTCGGCAACCTCGACCAATACATGAAATTCAACGCCGCCGAGGCGATGGGGTCGGAGGATTCCGCCATGGCCTCGTCGATGGGAGCCGGCATGGGCGCGGCGCTCGGCATGGGCATGGCCGGGCAGATGGGGCAGGCGGGGCCATGGGGCGCCGCCCCGGCGCAACCCGCGCCGTCCGCGTCACAGGCCCCCGCCGCCCCGCCGCCGGCGCCGGCGGAGAAGGTCTGGCACATCGCTGTCAACGGCGAAACCCTCGGCCCGTTCAGCCGCGCCACCATGGGCCGCAAGGCGCAGGCGGGCGAGTTGACCAGGGAAAGCCTTGTCTGGACCGCAGGGCAGGACGGCTGGAAGCGCGCCGATGACGTGGCCGAACTGGCCCAGCTCTTCACCATCCTGCCGCCGCCGCCACCGCCGCCCGCAAGCTGAGGCACCAATGCCCGACGTCATCCGCAGCCCCGATTGCGGCAACAGCCCAAAGAACGCGCTGGCGGAGGAGATCGCCCTTGCGCTGATGGGCGTTGGCGCATTGCCTGACACGCTTCTTGCCCCGGACGCCGTCTGGGACAGGGCAAGCGGCGCGCTCGCGGGGCGTGACACGATCGCCGCCGCCGTGGCCGCGATCACGCCTGCGGACCGGATCCGGGTGGAACAGGTGGCCACCCACGGCAAGGCCGGGTCGGTCTCCGGCCGGATCACCCGGAACGGTGAAACGCGGCTCTATTGCCATGTCATCCGCTTTACCACCGCCAGCGCCCGCGAGATCGCGCAGCTCGTGAGCTTCGAACACCCGGGAGGCAATTGACATGACCGCAGGCATGCCCCCGCCCCCACCCGCCCCGGTCGAGGAACACCGCTTCCCCTGCTCCGCCTGCGGCAGCGATATGCGCTTCGATGCGACGGGCGGAAAGCTGGTCTGCGACCATTGCGGCCACGCCCAAGAGATCGACAGCGAAGGCGGCCGGGCCCGGGCGATGCGCGAACTCGATTTCGAGGCCGCGCTGCACGCCGACCTGCCCGAAACCGAGATGGAGGTTACCCGGGTTTCATCCTGCCCGAGTTGCGGCGCGCAGGTCGAGTTCGATGCCGATCTGCACGCCGCCGAATGCCCCTATTGCGCCACCCCGGTGGTGACCGATACCGGCACCCACCGCCACATCAAGCCGGGCGGGCTGTTGCCCTTCGGGCTGACCGAGGATGACGCCCGCAAGGCGATGAAGGATTGGCTCGGACGGCTCTGGTTCGCGCCGAACGGGCTCAAGGACTACGCCCGCAAGGGCCGCCGCATGTCAGGCATCTACGTGCCCTACTGGACCTTCGACGCGGACACCGCCTCGGCCTATCGCGGCGAGCGCGGCACCGTCTACTACGTGACGAAAACTGTCACGCGCAACGGCAAGCGCACCCAAGTGCGCGAACAGCGGGTGCGCTGGAGCCCGAAATCGGGCCACGTGGCGCGGTTTTTCGACGATGTGCTGGTACTTGCCTCGCGCGCCCTGCCGAAACAATACACCGACGGGCTGGAGCCCTGGGATCTGAAGGCGCTGGAGCCCTACCGGCCGGAGTTTCTGGCCGGATACCGCGCCGAGGGCTACACCATCGAACTGCCCGAAGGCTACGAGGAGGCCCGCGCCTTGATGGACAATGTGATCCTCTCCGATGTGCGCCGCGATATCGGCGGCGACCGCCAGCGCGTGCACAACGTCAGCACCACGGTGTCGGATGTGACCTTCAAGCACATCCTGCTGCCGGTCTGGATGGCGGCTTACAAGTATCGCGGCAAGAGCTATCGCTTCGTCGTCAACGGCCGCACCGGCAAGGTGCAGGGCGAGCGCCCATGGTCGGCCTGGAAGATCGCTTTCGCGGTGCTGGTGCTGGCCATAGTCGGCGGTACGATCGGCTATTTCATCGCTCAGAACCAGTAGCGCCGAGCCGCGCCTCCGCCTTGTCGGCCATCACCTCGGCCTGGAACACGCCAGGCTGCGCGATGCCGAGAACCCCGGTGGCCGGGGTTTCGCCGGTTTCCTGCGGGGCCTGCGTGCGCGCCCGCCGCGCAACCGCGATCACGGTGACGACGATGCAGATCCCCGCCAGCATGATCAGAAGGCCGCGCCCGCCAGCGAGCGGAATCGTGTTCGGGCCGATCAGCGCGCCGAAGAATTGTCCGAGTTGGAGCAGGAACGCCATGGTGCCGCTTGCGGGCACGATCTGGGCATAGGTCAGGTGATCGTTGGCGTGGGCGGCAAGGATCGAATAGATCGGCAGCGTCGCCGCCGCGATCACCGCAAAGCCGATCACCACGTGGCCCGGGGTTCGGTCGATGGCCAGCCATATCGCCGCCGCCGCGGCGACGACGCCGAGCACGATCACCACTTTTCGCCTGTCGAAATGGTCGGCGATCCACCCCACCGGGTATTGCACCAGCGCCGAGGCGATCATCGCCACCACCAGCACACCCGAGGCCTGCGCCTCGTTGAAGCCGCGCGCCAGCGCATAGAGCGGCAGGCTGATGAACCACGCGCCGAACCCGATGCTGACCACGAAGATCCCCGCCACCGCCATTGGCGAGACGCGGTAAAGTTCGCGCAACCGCATCCGTTCGGGCACGACATAGGCCGGTGCCCTGTTGTCGGACAGCAGCAGCGGCACGATCGAGAGCGAAATCAGGATCGAAACCGCGCCGAACAGCATCGCCCCGGTCGGGTCGGGCAAGCCCACCATCGCGGTGCCGAGCGCCGGTCCGCCAAGCTGGATCATGAAGTAGATCGACAGGATCTGCGCCCGCATCCGGTTTTCGGCCTTGGCGTGCAGCCAGCTTTCGGTGATCACGTAGAGCCCCGGCAGGCAGACCCCCGAGAGCAGGCGCATCAAGCTCCACGAATAGGGGTCGGAGGTGAGCAGGTGCACGATCGCGGCAATCGAGACCAGCGAGGCAAGGGCGGAAAAGGCGCGGATATGCCCCACCTTCTCGATCAGCTGCGGTGCGGCAACGGTGCCGGCGAGTGCCCCGAGCGGATAACTCGCCTGCATCAACGAGATCGTCAGGATCGAAAATCCAAGCTCGTTGCCCCGGATCGTGAGCAGGGTGCCGAGCAGGCCATTGGCAACCATCAGCATGAGCATGCCGAGGAAAAGGGCCCAATTGTCCGTCAGCGCGCGTCCCAGCCGCATCACCCGTTCGTCGTTTAAGGAGTATGTCCCGGTCTAGCCGATCGGCGCGCGTTTTCCAAGACCGCCCGCGTGCCCGCCGGTCACTTGCCGCCGCGATAGCCGGGGTGCAGCGCGTGGTCGATCGCTTCTTCGAGCTGGTCCCAGTGCATCTGGTGCATGAATCCATGCGTCGAGAAGTGATGCGTGGCTTCTTCGTGATCGGGCTTGCGGATCAGGGCCGTGGCCAGCATGCCGAAGAGGCAGGCCACGGCGGTGATCGAAAAGGCGAGCGGGAAATTGCCCATGTCGCCCAGCAGGCCGCCAAGGATCGGGAAGACGATCCCGCCCGCGCCGTAGCTGAGAAACACGTAAGGATAGTTCTGGCCGACCCGGGCGTTGCCGAAGAGATCGGCCGTCAGCGCCGGGAACAGCGCGAAGTTGCCGCCGAAATTGAAGCCGATCAGCGCAGCGCCGAGGTAGAGCAGCCAGGGTGTGCCCGCCATCGCGGTGAAGGCAAAGAGCGTGGCGGCCTGAAGCCCGGTCATGATCAGGATCGAGCGCCGCCGCCCGATCCGGTCGGAGATCATCCCCCAGAGAATACGCCCGATGCCGTTGGCCAGCGAGAAGAACACCGCCATCGCGGTCCCCGCGATCGCGCTGGCCTCGACGGCGGAATAGCCCGAGGCCATCAACGCCTCGATCGGGTAGAGTTTCATCAGCCCCGCACTCATCAGACCGGCCCCGGCGGACACCGCGAAGATCAGGAATATCAGGTAGAACTGCGGCGTGCGCAGCATCTCGGCAAGGCTGTAATCCTCGCCCCCCTTGGCGGCGGCATCCGGCGAGAAGCCTGCGGGCACCCAGCCCTTCGGCGGCATCCGCATCCAGATCGCGCCGATGAGAATGAGCACGGCGAAGGCGACGCCGTAGATCATGAAGGTCGGCCCGAGCCCCAGCGTTTCGATCAATTGACCCCATGCCCCGGCGAGCTTGACCCAACCCATCGCACCGAAGCCGAAACCGGCCACGGCCAGCCCGGTGATCATGCCCTTGCGGTCGGGAAACCAGCGCATCCCCACGGCGATCGGCACCACGTAGCCAAGCCCGATGCCTGCGCCGCCGATCACGCCGATCCCGAGCACCACGACGGCAAAGCTCGTCGCCCCCGCGAGGCCCGTGAAAAGGTAGCCCGCACCAAGCACCAACCCGCCCGCGACGGCGAGCCGCCTTGGGCCGTAGCGGGTGAGCAACCGCCCGGCGAAAACCATCACCAGCGCGAAGGTGGCGAGGCCGACGGCAAAAACGATCTGGGTTTCCATCCGGCTCCAGCCCGCCGCGATCAGCGAGGGCGTGAACACCGACCAGGCATAGATCGCGCCAAGGCTGAGCTGCATCAACACCGCGCCGAGCACGACGAACCATCGGTTGGGGCCACGTGTCTGGGATGTCATTTGCACCTCCCTAGATGGCCCCGCAAACTACCGCCCGGGCCGGGTATTCGCGCACTCACTATTATAGCAGGGCAAGCACCTTAGCCCCATGCGCTCCCAAGTCGCAGACGGAAGCGCGCAACCGTTGCGACCGTGACCGGCACCAGAACCCGCGCTGCAAGCCGCCTGCTCGCGGCAGTTGCCCGGCACGGTCGTCACGGCACGTCCTGGATTGGCCCCGGGCGGCGCTCTTCGCTCAGAAGCACGTTGGCCTCCACCTCGCCCGCCCCCGGCAGCGTCATGATCCGGCGGCGCAGGATGCGTTCGAAATCGGCGAGGTCGCGCGCCACCACGCGCAGACGGTAATCATAGTGACCGAGCACGTGATGGACGAGTTGCACTTCGGGGATCGCCCGCACCGCGCGCTCGAAATCCTCAAGCGAAACACGTCCCTTCGCGGCCAGCTTGACGCCGAGAAACACCGTCACCCCAAAGCCCAGCGCCTCGCGGTCGAGGTCGAGGCGGCGTCGCCGGATAGCGCCCTCGTCGTGCAAACGCCTGACCCGGCGCCAGGCCGCCGGTTGACTCAGGCCAAAGCGCCGCCCGAGGGCACCGGCCGACAGCGTGGCGTCCTCGGCCAGCGCGCGCAGGATCGCGCGGTCGATCTCGTCAAGCCGGATCATAGTGGCAACGCCTCGCCCTCGGCGATCACCGCCACCTGCATCAATGCCTCGATATCGGCGATATGCGGCAGGGTGAGGATCTTTTCGCGGTAGATCTGCTGGTAATGGCCCATGTCGCGGGCGATCACGTGCAGACGCACATCGACGCGGCCGAGGAAGGTCTGGATTTCCGTCACCTCCGGCACCGCGCGGGCAGCGGCGAGAAACTCGTCGAAGGCGCGCGGGTTGGTCTTGTCGAGCGTGAAACGAAGCGACACTTCTACCTCGTAGCCGAGACTGCCCCAGTCGATCACCGCATGTTGGCCGCGGATCACGCCCGCCCGGGTGAGCTTTTCGATCCGGCGCGAACAGGTCGCGGGGGTGACGCCCGCCAGTTCGGCCAACTCGCCGGTGCTCAGCCCGGGATTGGCCTGCAGGCGGCGCAGGAGGCGGCGGTCTGTATCGTCGATCTGCATGATTTTCTCGTACTACGGCTCAGGTGCGAATTGATTACACCGAAAATCACGGAAAGTACGCCATTTTGCAAACCGTATTCCGCACCAATCGCTAGGATGCCCGGCGAAACATCCACCAAGGGAGCCACACCATGCGCGTCTATTATGATCGTGACTGCGATATCAACCTCATCAAGGACAAGAAGGTGGCCATTCTCGGCTACGGCAGCCAGGGCCACGCGCACGCGCTGAACCTGCGCGATTCGGGCGCGAAGAACGTTGTGGTCGCCCTGCGCGAAGGGTCGGCGTCGGCGAAGAAGGCCGAAGCCGAAGGCCTCAAGGTGATGGGCATCGCCGAGGCCGCCGCCTGGTGCGACCTGATCATGTTCACCATGCCCGACGAACTTCAGGCCGAGACCTACAAGAAATACGTCCACGACAACCTGAAGGAAGGCGCCGCGATTGCCTTCGCCCACGGCCTCAACGTGCATTTCGGCCTGATCGAGCCCAAGCCCGGCGTTGACGTGATCATGATGGCGCCGAAGGGCCCCGGCCACACCGTGCGCGGCGAATACGTCAAGGGCGGCGGCGTGCCCTGCCTCGTCGCGGTGCACAACGACGCCTCCGGCAAGGCGCTCGACATCGGCCTGTCCTATTGCTCGGCCATCGGCGGCGGGCGCTCGGGGATCATCGAAACCAACTTCCGCGAGGAATGCGAGACCGACCTGTTCGGCGAGCAGGCCGTGCTGTGCGGCGGCCTCGTCGAGCTGATCCGCGCCGGGTTCGAGACCCTCGTGGAAGGCGGCTACGCCCCCGAGATGGCCTATTTCGAGACCCTGCACGAGGTCAAGCTGATCGTCGACCTGATCTACGAAGGCGGCATCGCCAACATGAACTACTCGATCTCCAACACCGCGGAGTATGGCGAGTATGTCTCGGGGCCGCGCATCCTGCCCAAGGAGCAGACCAAGAAAGCGATGAAGGAGATCCTGACCGACATCCAGACCGGCAAATTCGTGCGCGATTTCATGCAGGAAAACGCCGTCGGCCAGCCCTACTTCAAGGCCACCCGTCGGATCAACGACGAGCACCAGATCGAAGCGACCGGCGAGAAGCTGCGCGCGATGATGCCCTGGATCTCGGCCGGCAAGATGGTCGACAAGGAAAAGAACTGAGCCCGGCACGTCCCGCGGCAGGAAAGGGCTCCCGGATGGGGGCCCTTTTTCATTGCAGATCAGATATTTAAGTGGCACAGGATCGGCATGACCACACTCGAGATCACGCCCCGAAGCTGGGCCATGCTGATTGTCCTTGGCCTTGTCTGGGGCGCCACCTTCCTGGTGATCGAAATCGCGCTGAGGGGGATCACGCCGTTCTGGCTGGCCGCTGCGCGGATCGGCTTTGCCGCCGTGCTGCTCGCGGCGATCTGGCTGGTCCGGGGGTCGCGGCTGTTCCATGCAAGCCCCAGCTTAGCCGACTGGGCCTGGCTCGGTTTCATCGGCGTGTTCTCCACCGCGGTGCCGTTCATGCTGCTGTCGTGGGGGCAGCAGACGGTAACCTCCGGCTTTGCCGGGATCTCGATGGCCACCGTAGCGATCATGATCCTGCCGCTGGCGCACCTGCTGGTGCCCGGCGAGCGGATGACCCTGCGCAAGCTTGCAGGTTTCGCGATCGGCTTCGGCGGGGTTGTGGCGCTGATCGGGCCGGGTGCCTTCGTCTCGACCGGTCTTGAAGGCGAGGTCGCCGGGCGGCTGGCCTGCCTCGCCGCCGCGGCCTGCTACGCGGTGAGCGCGGTGCAGATGCAGCGCCTGCCGCCGGTAGACCCGATCGGACTGGCCGCCGTGCAACTGCTGTTCGGCACCGCCCTCGTGGTCCCCACCGCCTTCGTGGTGGAAGGGCCGCCGCCCCTGCCCGATCCGGCCACGCTGACGGCACTCGCGGTGCTCGGGCTGTTGCCCACGGCCGCGGCCACGCTCCTGCGGGTGGCGATCATCCGCAGCGCGGGCTCCACCTTCATGAGCCTTGTGAACTACATCGTGCCGGTGGTTTCGGTCGCGCTCGGGGCGGTATTTCTCGGCGAGGCGGTGCCGCCCACCTTCCTTGTCGCGCTCATGCTCGTTCTTGCAGGTATGGCGCTGAGCCAATGGGCCGCGCTGCGTCGGCTGGTGCGGCGCTAGCCGGCTACCCGGGCAACCTCGGCCACGATGCGTTCGACGACGTCTTCCATCAGAACCTCGTCCTCGCATTCCGCCATCACCCGGATCAGCGGCTCGGTGCCGCTGGCCCGGATCAGGAGCCGACCCTTGCCTTGCAGGGCAATCTCGCTGGACTCGATCACTTTTCGAACCTCGCTGCTCTCCAGTGGCCGGTTGCCGTTCACATAGCGCACGTTTTTCAACATCTGCGGCACGGTCTCGAACACCTGCGTCAACTCCGACGCACGCTTTCCGGTAGACACCATCTCGGCAAGGAAGTGCAGCGCGGCAAGCAATCCGTCGCCGGTGGTGGCGAAATCGGTCATCACGATGTGGCCCGATTGCTCGCCGCCGAGGTTGTAGCCGCCGGCCCGCATCGCCTCGACAACGTAGCGATCGCCCACCCCGGTGCGCAGAAGCTTGAGCCCGCCGTCTTCAAGGTAGCGCTCCAGCCCGAGGTTCGACATCACCGTGGCGACGAGCGTGCCGTGCCTGAGCCGCCCCTCGTCGGCCCAGGTCCGGGCAAAGAGCCCCATGAGCTGATCGCCATCGGCCACCCGCCCGTTTTCGTCGATCAGCATCACGCGGTCGGCATCGCCATCGAGGCAGATCCCGAGATCCGCTCCCGATTGCAGCACCGTCTCCTGCGCGAGCGCCGTCGCCGTCGAGCCGACACCGTCGTTGATGTTGCGCCCGTTGGGCGAAACCCCGATCGGCACCACCTCGGCCCCAAGCTCCCACAAGGCCTCCGGCGCGGCGCGGTAGGCAGCGCCGTTGGCGCAGTCGATCACCACCTTGAGCCCGTCGAGCCGGTGCCCGGACGGGAACGTCGTCTTGATGAACTCGACGTAGCGCTGGCGGCCCTCGTCGATCCGCTTGGCGCGGCCGATATTCTCCGGTTTCGAAGGTTCGATCTCGCCTTCGAGGATCGCCTCGATCGCCAGTTCGTCCTCGTCGGAGAGCTTGAACCCGTCGGGGCCGAACAGCTTGATGCCGTTGTCGTGGTAGGGGTTGTGCGAGGCCGAGATCATGATCCCGAGATCGGCGCGCATCGAATGGGTAAGGTGGCCCACGGCGGGCGTCGGCACCGGGCCGAGCAGCAGAACGTTCATGCCTGTCGAGGTCAGCCCCGCGGTGAGCGCACTTTCCAGCATGTAGCCTGAAAGCCGGGTGTCCTTGCCGATCACCACGCGGTGCTTGTTGTCACCGTTGCGGCGGAAGAAACGGCCCGCCGCCGCGCCAAGGCGCAGCGCGGTTTCCGCCGTCATCGGGTGGCTGTTGGCAAGGCCCCGCACACCATCGGTGCCAAAGAATTTCCGGCTCATCGCGTCACTCTGCCTCGTTGATCGCCGCGAAGAGCCGCAGCGCCTGTGTTGTCTCGTATGTATCATGCACACGCAGGATGTGCACCCCTTCCGCAGCCCCGTGTAGCGCAACGGCCAGCGACCCCGCCATGCGGTCTTTCGCCTCCTTCGCGCCACCGATCTCGCCGATGAACCGCTTGCGCGAGACCCCGAGCAGAACCGGCAGGCCAAGATCGTGGAACGCGGCGAGGTTGCGCAAGAGGGTCATGTTGTGGGTGGTGGTCTTGCCAAAGCCGATCCCCGGGTCGGTGACGATGTTCTCGCGCGCGATGCCCTGCCCTACCGCGTAGTCGATCCGCTCTTCGAGGAAGTCGAGCACCTCGGCCAGCACGTCGTCATAGGCCGGGGCCTTCTGCATGTCGGCCGGCGTGCCCTTGGCGTGCATCAGGCAGACCGGCACGCCGCGTTCGGCGCAGAGTGCAGCCAGTTCGGGATCGTAGCCGAAGGCGGCCACGTCGTTGACCATGTCGGCACCCGCATCGAGCGCGGCATCGGCGACAGCGGCCTTGCGGGTGTCAATCGAGATCGGGGTGGTCACCCCCGCCTCGCGAATCCCGGTGATCACCGGCACGATGCGGGCGATCTCCTGCGTTGTGCTCACGTCGGCCGCGCCCGGCCGGGTGCTCTCGCCGCCGATATCGATGATGTCGGCCTCTTCGGCCATGCGGATCGCGCGGGCCACGGCGGTGCTGATCTCGGCGTGATCGCCGCCATCGGAGAAGCTGTCGGGGGTGACGTTGAGCACGCCCATCACCCGCGGCCGGTCGAGGCTGAGGCCACAGATCGCGGGGCGCTCGGCGCTGAGCCGGGCACGGCTTTCGGCGTTCAGCCCGCCGGGCGAGATCGTCTTGAGGCTGCCGTCCTCGGCGCGCCGTTCCACGGCGTTGAACCAGGCGCTGCGGCTGCCCGCGAGCGGCAGACTGCCGCCATGACCGCCGGAGCGCGGGCCGAGGCGGGGGATCGGGCGGTAACGGGACGTCATGGTTTTTCTCCGCGGTCAAGACTGCGCACCGGCACGGCGGACTCGGGGGCCTCGACGCCGAAGCAAACCAGCTCGGTGGCGTGCATCAGCCCCGCGAACCAGGCGCTGAGCGCGGCCGCATCGCGGGGGCTGGCGGAAGGGCCGTCAACCGCATCGAGCACGATCTTCGACGGCGCCCAGACACTGATCTGGCCATGTTTCATCGCCCAATCCAATTCGGTGCGGGTGGCGACGACGACGCAGCGATCATCGCGCGCGGCGAGCACCCAGGCATTCTGCTCGATCGCGAGCAGGTCGATCCGGCGCTGGGTCATCGCGTGGCCGGTTTGCGGCGCGGGCAGATCGCTCGGGCCGACACACAGGATCGCCGGGCGCGGATCGGCGGCAAGCGCGTCGAGCAGGGCGGGCAGGCTTTCATCGGCAATCGCCGCGTTGGCAAGGTGCACCACAACCGGATGCGGCACCTCGTCGTCATCCGGTGCGGTGGGCGGGGTCTGGCCGCGTGCGCGCACGATTTCGACCCCCAGCGCGCCGGGCCCCCGGTCGAGCTTCTCGATCCGCACGAAAACCCGCATCGCTTGCGGCGCATGGAGGATCCGGTCGGCGATCTTTTCGGCCAGTGTTTCGAGCAGGTTGAGCCGCTCCGCGGCCAGTTCATGGCCTATCGCCTCGGTGATCGTGTCGTAGGACAGGATCCTGTCGACATCGTCGTCGAGCGGTGCCTTTGGCGGCGCCACCTCGACCACGACGCTGAAATTGAGGCGCTGACGCTTGCCACGCTCAAGCTGGAAGGCGCCGATATCGGCCTCGACAACGTGATCGCGCAGCGAAATGCGGTCATGCGGGCGGCTTGGCTGGCCGGTGGCCTCGGCCCGGGCCAGCGGCGGCTCGAAGGCGAGGCGGGTATCGGATGTCATGGTGGCGGTCTCCTTCCGGGCGGCACCATGGGGCAAGTCAGCAGATCTTTCCAGCCCGGCCGCGACACGCGGCTGACCTTCGCCGACGCACCGGGCGCGCTCAGCGGTAGAAGTGATGCACCCCGATCGAGGCCGTCCGGTCAAACTTGCGCGACCAACTCGGCGCAACCGCGTCGGTGTGGTAGAACAGCGCCCCATTGGTCAGGTTGCGCGGCGCGCCATCGAGCATCACCCGGGCCACCTTGCCCACCCGCGCAAAGGCGTCGGGGTTGGAGACATGTTCGGGCCGACCGTCACAGGTATAGGTGAACTGGCAGGCATAGCGCTTGCCGGTGCCCTGTTGGATCACGCCGCAGACGCTGTCGGGATATTGGGCGGAATCGACCCGGTTCAGGATCACCTCCGCCACCGCAAAGAGCCCCTTCGCATTTTCCCCCCGGGCCTCGAAATAGAGCGCCTCGGCAAGGCAGCGCCATTGATCGCCGCCATTGGCCACCGGCTGGCCGGAGATCCAGGTCTCCGATTGCAGGGCTGCCGCCTTCGACGTGGGATTGACCGATGCGAGCCGGGCGATCCGGGTTGCCCCGACCCCGGCGCGCGCCACGCGTTCGCTGTCGAGAAGCTGCGCAACCAGAGCCTCGGGCGCTCCGCGACCCTCCGCAAGCGCTGATGACGTGAAAATACCCAGCGCAGCAAACGCGCCCAGAACGATCCGTCTCATCTTTCCCCCCCAGTCGGTCCGGAGCGTTTCCCTTGGGCAAGTTTCTACCGCACGGCTGGAAATTAGTCCATAATTTCAGCAACTTATCGCGCTGAAATAGCATGCCCACACTACATGTAGTGGCACCCTGCAAGATCTAGTGGCCTGTTACCGCTATCGCCCGGGGCCTCAATACATCCGCGGCGGGCGCACTGCGCCGCGTTCGGCGATGCTGAGATGCGCCGCAGCGAGCCGCGCCACCGGCACCCGGAACGGCGAGCAGGAGACGTAATCAAACCCCGCCGCGCGGCAGAAGGCGATCGACTCGGGGTTGCCGCCGTGCTCACCGCAGATCGAGAGCGTGATCGCCGGGTTGCCCGCGCGCCCACGCTCGGCACCGATGGTCAGAAGCTCGCCGACGCCCTCCGCATCGAGGACGTGAAACGGGTCTTCCGCGTAGACGCCCTGGCTCACGTACTGGCTCATGAACCGCCCGGCATCGTCACGCGAGAGACCATAGGTCATCTGGGTCAGGTCATTGGTGCCGAAGCTGAGAAAGGCGGTATGCGGCGCGATTTCGCCCGCCCTCAGCGCGGCACGCGGGGTTTCCACCATCACGCCGAGAAGGTAGTCGAACTCCGCTCCGCGCTCGATGCGGACCGCCGCCGCCACGGCGTCGATCCGAGCCTTCACGATTTCCACTTCGCGCCGGGCCGAAACCAGCGGGATCATGATTTCCGGCACCACCACCGCCCCTTCCCGCGCGACCTCGACCACGGCCTCGAAGATTGCCCGCGCCTGCATGTCGTAGATTTCGGGCACCGTCAGGCCGAGCCGTACGCCGCGCATCCCGAGCATCGGGTTGAACTCGGAGAGCGCCTCGGCGCGGCGGGTCACGTCCGAGACCGGCAGATCGAGCGCCTCGGCCAGCTCGCGCAAGCCTTCACGCCCTTGCGGCAGGAATTCGTGCAGCGGCAGATCGAAAAGCCTGATCGTCACCGGCATGTCGGCCATGATCGAGAACAACTCGATGAAGTCGGCGCGCTGCATCGGCAGGATTCGGTCGAGGATCGAACGGCGATCCTCGGCGTCGTCGGCAAAGATCATCTCGCGCATGGCGAGCAGCCGGTCCTCGGCGAAAAACATGTGCTCGGTGCGGGCAAGACCGATCCCCTCGGCCTGGAACATATGTGCCTTGCGGGCGTCTTCCGGCGTATCGGCATTGGCGCGCACACCGATGTCGCGCGCCGCATCAGCCCAGGCCAGCAGGGTGGCGAAGTTTTCGCCCAGCGCGGGGGCCAGCATCGGCGCGGCGCCGGCGAGGGCATGGCCGCGGGTTCCGTCGATGGTGATCACGTCGCCCTCGCGCAGCACCCGGCCGTCGGGCAGCGTCAAGGTGCCCGCCTTGAGATCGAGCGTGATGTCGGAGGCCCCGACGACGCAGGGCAGTCCGAGGCCGCGCGCGATCACCGCGGCGTGGCTCGTCACCCCGCCGCGCTCGGTGAGCACGGCGCGCGCGGCATGCATCCCCCGGATGTCTTCCGGCGTCGTTTCGCGGCGCACAAGGATCGTGTCCTCGTCCTGCGCCGCCATCGCCTGCGCCGCGCGGGAGGAAAACACCACCCGCCCCGTCGCGCCCCCCGGCGAGGCGGGAATGCCCCGCAAGATCACGTCGCGCGCGCCTTCCGGATCGACCTGGCTGTGCAGGAGTTCCGGCAAGGAACGCGGCGGCACGCGCAGCACCGCCTCATCCTCGGAGATGATCCCGTCCTTCGCCAGCGCCACCGCGATCCTCAGGTTGGCGCGCGGATTGCGCGCCACGCGCACGGCGTCGAGGATGAACAGCCGCTCGTTCTCGACGGTGAACTCGATCTGCATTTCCTCGCGCAGCCGGGTGCGGGCGAGATCGCCGTAGCGCAGGAGATCGGCCCAGACCTCGGGCAGAACTTCCTCGATCGAGCCGCCGCGCGGATCGGCGGCGAGATAGAGGATCGCGCCGCCGCCCTCCTTGGCGTTGAGCGCGTCGCGCCCCTGCGCCTGGCACATGTAGCGGCCGCGTATTTCGCGCTGGCCGGTGGTGCCGTTGACGAACTGGATCACGCCCGATCCCGACACCCCGTTGCCGACGCCGAGCGCCATCTTCTGGACAACGAGCCCGAGGCCGGCGTCCGCCGGCGCGCCCTTGGCTTCGCGCAGAAGCCGGGCGGTGGTGCCCTCCCATGCCCGCGCCATCGAGCGCAGAACCTCGCCAAGCTGGCGCTTCGGGTCTTGCGGAAACCGCTCATCGGTTTCGGCCTCGTAGGCCGCGAGCGCGCGCGCCAGCGCCTGCGCCGTGGGGGTGGCGACGGTTTCGAACTCGTCGGCATCCAGCCGGGCGACGTGCACGGCGAAGGACTGGATGAAGCGCAGATAGAGCGCATTGGCCGCCGCCTCGCCGTGGCTCTCGGCCAGCCGGGCGTGCAGCGCATCGTTCATGCCGATGTTGAGAATAGCGCCGGGCCCGCCCCAGTCGGGCACCTGCGACGACGGGCGCACGGAGACCAGAGGATCCGGTCCGAGCCGCGCCAGCATGGCGTCGAGATCGGGCATCTCGCCGGTTGAAAGCGCGTGCACCGCGTCGAAATCGAGCGCCAGCGTGCGCGGCACCGGCATGTCGAGCCGAATCAACCGCTGCAGGCATTTTGCCCGCCCGCCATGCCGCTCGGCACTGATCGCCGCCGTTGGGGTGATCTCGTCGAACCCGGTGGACCCCGATGGACCTTTGTCTTTCTGCACCGCAGCAACTCCTTTGAGCCGAAGATAGCGTTCAACGCCGGTCTGACAAGCCACCAATCCCGGCAAGGATGCGACGGCCTGCGACAAAATTACCCCGGGGCGGACCTGGGGGTGGCGCGGTCAGCCGAGGACCGCGAGCAGGATGTTGAGCGTCACGAAGGCCGCCATGGTCGCGCCAAGCTGGGCGATGGAAGCAAGGCCCTCGTGGCCGACTTCCTGCGCAAAGACCGCGTAGATCGTGAACATCGGCACCGCCGCCGAGACGATCACCGCAAGGCGCAGATCGCCGGTGAGGCCGACGCCGAGCGCGCCGAGCGCGAGCACGGCGAGGAAGGTGAAGGCGGGCTGGACCAGCAGCTTTCCGGCCATGATCTGCCCGGCGAGCGCGCGGTTGCCGCGTATCTCGATCCCTGCGAGCGACCCGCCGATGACAATGAGCGCAAGCGCCGCGGCGGAGGCGGCGAGCAGGCCGACGAGGCGATCGACCGGGCCGGGCAAACTGATGCCCGTGAGCGATACTGCAAGGCCAAGCAGCATCCCGATCACCATCGGGCGGCGGATCACGCCTGTGAGCACACGCCAGACCTTGACCATGGGATGGCCCTGCCCCGCCGGTTTGCCCAGTTCGAGGATCACCAGCGCCAGCGGCACGATCACCACGTTCTCCACCAGCATGTTCATCGCGAGGATCAACCCGGCCTGATCGGGCAGCAGGATCAACATGAGCGGATAGCCGACGAAGCCGGAATTCGGGCAGGACGCACCCATCACCGCCACGCCGCGCCGGGCCGGATCGGTGCTGGCGGAAAACCACAGGAAAGCAACCAGCATCGTCGCCAGTGCCCCGGCGAGATAGACGCTCATGTAGGCGAGGTTGAACACCTCGCGCGCGGGCCGCGAAGCCACCGCGGAGAAGATCAGCGCAGGCAACGCGATGTTCATCACGTAAGCGCCGAAAACGCGCATGTCTGCGGGTTTGAAAACGCCTTTCCAAACCAGCCCGTAACCGAGCACGACCATGGCGAAGATCGGGAAGGTGATCGAGAAAACGGTGAGCATCAGCACCCTTCTTGCGAAACCGCCGCGACGGCGGCCCCCGCAGCCGTCGCCTGCGGGCCGGTGCCCACGCTCTGCGGCGGATAATCAGCCGATCCGGCCACGCGGCCCCTCGCCCACCTGCGCGCGGTGCAGGAGCAGGTGATCGAGCACCACGCAGGCCGCCATAGCCTCGCCCACGGGAACGGCGCGGATGCCGACGCAGGGGTCATGCCGGCCCTTGGTGACGATCTCGGCGGGCTCCCCGGCGCGGGTGATCGTCTTGCGCGGGGTGAGGATCGAGCTTGTTGGCTTCACCGCGAAACGCACCACGATATCCTGCCCGGTGGAGATCCCACCAAGGATGCCGCCTGCGTGGTTCGAGCTGAACACCGGCCCATCCGGACCCATGGCGATCTCGTCGGCGTTCTCCTCGCCGGTCAGCATCGCGGCCTGCATCCCCTCGCCGATCTCCACGCCCTTCACCGCGTTGATACTCATCATCGCGGCGGCAAGGTCGGTATCGAGCTTGGCATAGACCGGTGCGCCGAGCCCGGCGGGCGCACCGCGCACCACCACCTCGATCACCGCGCCGACGGAACTGCCGGCCTTGCGCAGCGCATCGAGGTAGCCCGCCCAGGATTCCGCCGCCTTTTGGTCGGGCGTCCAGAACGGGTTGCGCTCGATCTCGTCCCAGTCAAAGCGCGCCCGGTCGATCTCGTGAATGCCCATACGGGTCATGTAGCCCCGGATCTCGACCTCCGGTGCCAAGGCCTTCAGCACCTCCCGCGCCACGCCGCCCGCGGCCACCCGCGCGGCGGTTTCGCGCGCCGAGGAGCGCCCGCCGCCGCGTGGATCGCGGATGCCGTACTTGAGCCAATAGGTGATGTCGGCATGACCCGGGCGGAACTTCTCGGCGATGTCACCGTAATCCTTCGAGCGCTGATCGGTGTTCTCGATCATGAGCTGGACAGGCGTGCCGGTGGTTTCGCCCTCGTAGACGCCCGACAGGATGCGTACTTCGTCGGCTTCGCGCCGCTGGGTGGTAAACTTGTTCTGACCGGGCTTGCGTCGGTCGAGCCAGTGCTGGAGCATCACAGCATCCAGCTTCACCCCGGGCGGCACGCCATCGACCGTGGCCCCGAGCGCGGGTCCGTGGCTTTCGCCCCATGTGGTCACACGGAAGACATGTCCGAAGCTGTTCATCATGGCCGGGCTCCCTTCGCAAAACCGTGTAGGGGTTTGGCCTTGCAGGGGCAAGCGTTGAGGCATAGGTTTGGTACCACCTCGGGGTGCCGCGAGTTTTCTCGCGGCTGAGATGCGCAAGTGAACCCGTTGAACCTGAACCGGTTAGGACCGGCGGAGGGAAGGTCAGGATCATCCTACCGGAACGCCGCCCGCCCGTATGGAGGATGACATGAAAGCACTCACCATCGCAGCGGGACTATCCACCTTGGCCAGCGTGGCCATGGCGGAAACCCCCGTGCTCACGATCTACACCTACGACAGTTTCGTTGCCGAATGGGGCCCCGGCCCGGCGGTGGAGGCCGCCTTCGAGGAAACCTGCGACTGCGATCTGCAATTCGTCTCGGTCGGCGACGGTGCCGAGATTCTCGCGCGGTTGCGGCTGGAAGGCGCGCGCAGCCCGGCCGATATCGCCCTCGGCCTCGATACCAACCTGACGGCCGCAGCGAGCGAAACCGGGCTGTTTGCGCCCGCCCAGATCGACACGCCCGCGCTCGACCTGCCGATCGCGTGGAACGACGATACCTTCATCCCCTTCGATTGGGGCTGGTTCGCCTTCGTCTACGACAAGGAAAACGTGCCCGAGCCGCCAAGCTCCTTCGAGGATCTCATCGCCTCGGACCACTCGCTGCTGATCCAGGACCCGCGCTCCTCGACCCCCGGCCTCGGGTTGCTGCTCTGGATGAAATCGGTCTACGGCGACGAGGCCGCCGATGCTTGGGCGCGGCTGAACCCGCAGATCGTGACGGTCACCAAGGGCTGGACGGAGGCCTACGGCATGTTCCTCGAAGGCGAGGCCGACATGGTGCTGTCCTACACAACGTCGCCGGCCTATCACCTGATCGCCGAGGACGATGACAGCAAGTCGGCGGCGGCCTTCGACGAAGGCAATTACCTGCAAATCGAGGTGGCGGCGAAGCTCGCCAGCAGCGATCAGCCGGACCTCGCCGACGACTTCCTCGAATTCATGCTGTCGGACGCCTTCCAGGCGCTGATCCCGGAAACCAACTGGATGTATCCGGCGGTGACCCCGGAGGGCGGCTTGCCCGAGGGATTCGAGACGCTGGCAAAGCCCGACACCTCGTTGCTCTACCTCGGCGATGAGGCCCGCGAAATGCGCGACGAAGCCCTGGCGGAATGGCTCGCAGCCTCGGCCCGCTGAGCCGCGCCGACGTCACGGGGGCGGCTGCGCTCGCCCTCGTGCTCGCGCTGGTGCTGGGCACGCTCGTGGCGGTGACGCTGCGGGCAGAAGCGGCCGCCGGCCTCGGCCCCGCCGACTGGGCCGCGATCCGCTTCACGCTGGTGCAGGCCACGCTGTCGGCGGCGCTCTCGGTGGCGCTCGCCGTGCCGGTGGCGCGGGCCTTGGCGCGCCGCCGCTTTCCCGGCCGGAGCGTGTTGATCACGCTGCTCGGCGCGCCCTTCATCCTGCCGGTCATCGTGGCGGTGCTCGGGCTCATCGCGGTGTTCGGCCGCGCCGGGATTTTCAGCACCGCGCTGGGCTGGCTCGGGCTGGAGCCGATCTCGATCTACGGCTTTCACGGCGTGGTCATCGCGCATGTGTTCTTCAACCTGCCGCTCGCCACGCGGCTGATCCTGCAAGGCTGGCTGGCGATGCCCGCCGAACGCTTCCGGCTCGCGGCCTCGCTCGGCTTTGCCCCCGCCGACATCGCCCGCACGCTGGAGCGTCCGATGCTGCGGCAGGTTCTGCCCGGGGCCTTCCTCGTGATCTTCCTGCTGTGTCTCACCAGTTTTGCCGTGGCCCTCACGCTGGGGGGCGGGCCTGGTGCGACAACGATCGAGCTGGCGATCTACCAGGCCTTTCGCTTCGATTTCGATCTCGGCAAGGCGGCGCTTCTGGCGCTGGTGCAGGTCGGCGTGGCGGGTGCCGCCGCGATTATCGCGCTGCGCGTGAGCCTGCCTGAAGGTTCCGGCGCTGGGCTTGACCGGGCGGTAACACGGTGGGACGCCGCCACCCCGCTCCTGCGGATCCAGGACGCCGCGCTGATCGGTCTTGCCGCGCTCTTTCTGATCCTGCCGCTCGCGATGATCGCGCGCGACGGGCTCCCCACGCTTTTGCACCTGCCTGCCTCGGTCGGCTGGGCGGCGCTGCGCTCGCTGGCCGTGGCGCTGGCCTCGGCTGCATTGACGCTCGCGCTCGCCCTGCCGATTGCCGCCCTCGCCCAGCACCGCCGCTCGAAGCTCGCCGAGGGGATCGGCACGCTCACCATCGCCGCTTCGCCGCTGGTGATCGGCACCGGGCTGTTCATCCTGCTGTTTCCCTTCGTCGATCCCTCTCGCCTTGCGCTGCCGGTGACGGCGCTTGTCAACGCGGTGATGGCACTGCCCTTCGCGTTGCGTGCATTGATGCCGGCGCTGAGCCAGGTCGAGGCCGATTTCGGGCAACTCGCGGACGGGCTCGGGATGACCGGGTGGGCGCGGCTGCGCCACCTCTGGCTGCCACGCCTGCGCCGTCCGCTCGGCTTTGCCACTGGCCTTGCGGCCGCGCTCAGCATGGGCGATCTCGGGGTCGTGGCAATGTTTGCCGCGCCCGACGAGGGCACCTTGCCGCTCACGCTCTACCGGCTGATGGCGGCCTACCGGATGGACCTTGCAGCCGGGGCGGCGCTGGTTCTGCTGGCGCTCTCGCTCGCGCTGTTCTGGATCTTCGACCGGGGAGGCCGTCTCGATGCTGACGCTTGACCATGTGCTTGTGCAATGGGGCGACTGGAAACTGCGGGCCGACTTCCGCATCGAGCGCGGCGCGCGGGTTGCCGTGCTCGGCCCTTCCGGGGCAGGGAAATCGACCCTGCTGGCCGCGATTGCCGGGTTTCAACCACTGGCTGCGGGCCGCGTCCTGTGGGACGGCGCCGACATCACGCCGCTGCCCCCGGCGTCGCGGCCGGTTTCGATCCTGTTCCAGGACAACAACCTGTTTCCGCACCTGACCGCCGCCCAGAATGTCGGTCTGGGTTTGCGGCCCGACCTGAGGCTCGACAAGGCGCAGCACATAGCGGTGGAGGAGGCGCTGGACCGGGTTGGGCTGGAGGGCCTCGCGGCGCGCAAGCCCGGTCAGCTTTCCGGCGGACAGGCCGCGCGGGTCGCGCTTGCGCGCGCTCTGTTGCGCCGCAAACCGCTGATGCTGCTCGATGAACCTTTCGGCGCACTGGGCCCGGCCCTGCGGGTCGAAATGCTGGCGCTCGTGGCGGAGATCGTACGCGAAACCGGCGCGACGCTGCTCACCGTCAGCCACGAACCCGCAGACGCAAAGGCGCTGGCCGACGGGGTGATCCTTGTCGCGGATGGCGCGGCGCATCCGCCGGTGCCGACGTCGGAAATATTCGCCGATCCGCCGGAGGCGCTGCGCGACTATCTTGGCCAACCGGGCTGAAACGAAAAGGGCGCTCCGAAGAGCGCCCTTTCCCGATTCTCAAAGCCCGATCAGAGCCGTGCCTGCTTGCCGCCGTGCTTGACCGGATACCACAGCTTCTTGTTGGCGAGATAGAGCAGCGTGGTGAGCAGCACGAGCAGCGTCACCGCCACGATACCGGCCTGCTTGCGCGCCATCATCTTCGGCTCCGCCGTCCACATCAGGAAGGCGGCGACGTCTTTCGCCATCTGTTCTTCGGTCGCCGGGGTGCCGTCGTCGTACTCGACGAGACCTTCGAACAATTGCGGTGCCATCTGCACCCAGCCCGAGGAATAGGCGGTGTTCTCATAGAGGAACTGGCCCGCCACCTCGTCTTCCTCACCGGTGTAGCCGAGGAGGTAGCTGGTGATGTATTCCGCGCCACCAATACCCTTGATGAGCTGGTTGATGCCCAACCCGTAGGGGCCATGGAAGCCCGCGCGGGCCTTCGCCATCAGCGAAAGGTCCGGCCCCATGCCCTCGCCCGACACGGTCGGGAAGTGGTCGGCGGGGGTTGCCGGCCGGTAATCGTCGAGTTCCTCGTCGAACACTTCGAAATACTCGGCCGCAAAGGCGCGCACCTCTGCTTCCGTGTAGGCCGGCCCGCCCGGATCGGCGAGCGTGCGGAGCGGCACGTAGCGCAGACCGTGACAGGCGGAGCAGGCATCGGTGTAGACCTTGAGACCACGCTGAAGCTGCTGCTGGTCATAGGTGCCGAACGGCCCCTCGAAGGAGAAGGCGTAATCGTCGATGTGTCCGCCTTCGCCCGCAGCCAGAGCCGCGCCACCGCCGAAGGCCAGTGACATGGCGGTGATCGCGGTGAGGGTGAGTTTCCTGATCATTTCGTTGATCCTTTCTCTACGCTCACTCAGCCGCCGAGCCGGAGGCTTCGGGGTAGTGGTGGTTGAAGTCTTCCTCGATGGTTGCCGGCGGCGTCTTCGACTTCTCGGTCCAGCCAAGCAGCGGCAGGATCACGAGGAAGTAGGCGAACCAGTAGGCCGAAGCGATCAGCGAGATCGTGGCATAGGGCTCGTCGGTCGATTGCGCGCCAACCCACATCAGAACCATGAAGTCGATTGCCAGCAGCCAGAACCAGAACTTGAACATCGGCCGGTAGGCACCCGAACGGGTTTTCGAGGTGTCGAGCCACGGGGCCAGCGCCATCACCAGGATGGCACCGAACATCGCGAGCACGCCGAAGAACTTCGCATCGACGATACCGCCGGTGACAAAGCTCACCAGTTGCACCGCCCAGACATCCGCGGTGAAGGCCCGCAGGATCGCGTAGAACGGCAGGAAATACCATTCCGGCACGATGTGCGCGGGCGTCGAAAGCGGGTTGGCCTCGATGTAGTTGTCGGGGTGGCCGAGGTAGTTCGGCATGAAGCCGACGATGGCGAAGAACACCAAGAGCACGAGCGCCAGCGCGAACAGGTCCTTGATCACGAAGTAGGGCCAGAACGGCAGGGTGTCCTTCTCGGCTTCCTGCTTCGAGGCCCGCCGCACTTCCACGCCGGTCGGGTTGTTGTTGCCGGTGGTGTGGAAGGCCCAGATGTGCACCGCGACGAGCGCGACGATCACGAAAGGCAGCAGGTAGTGCAGTGAGAAGAAGCGGTTCAGCGAAGCGTTGTCGACCGCCGGGCCGCCGAGCAGCCAGGTCTGGATCGCTTCGCCCACGAAGGGGATCGCGCCGAACAGGCCGGTGATCACCGTGGCACCCCAGAACGACATCTGCCCCCAGGGCAGAACGTAGCCTAGGAAACCGGTTGCCATCATCGCGAGGTAGATAAGCATGCCGATGATCCAGGTCACTTCGCGCGGCGACTTGTAGGAGCCGTAGTAGAGGCCGCGGAAGATGTGGATGTAGACAGCCACGAAGAACAGCGACGCGCCGTTCTGGTGAATGTAGCGCAGCATGTGGCCACCGTTCACATCGCGCATGATGTGTTCGACCGAGGCAAAGGCCAGGTCGACATGCGGGGTGTAGTGCATCACCAGAATGATGCCGGTGACGATCTGCAACACCAGGGTGAAGGCCAGGACGATACCCCAGATCCACCACCAGTTGAGGTTTTTCGGGGTGGGGATCATCAAGGTGTCATAGGCGAGCCCCACAATCGGGAGGCGGTTGTGAAGCCACGTCGCGAACCGTCCCTTCGGCTCGTAGTGGTCGTGCGGAATACCGGACATGTGTTTCCTCCCTTAGCCCAGCTTGATCGTCGTTTCGTCAACGAATTCGGCGACCGGAATGGGCAGGTTTTCAGGCGCGGGGCCTTTGCGAATGCGGCCAGACGCGTCGTAGTGCGAGCCGTGGCAGGGGCAATACCAGCCGTTGTATTCACCGGCACCGTTGCCGAGCGGCACGCAGCCGAGATGGGTGCAGACCCCCATCATCACCAGCCAGCGGCCCTCTTCATCGAGGGTGCGGTTCTCATCGGAGGCATCGAGGCTCGGGTCGGCATTGTCGTTACGCGCGAACTGATCGGGCATGCCCTCGATGTCTTCGCTGCGCGCACGCTCGATTTCATCATCGGTGCGGTGGCGGATGAACACCGGCTTGCCGAGCCATTTCACCGTCAATTGGCTGCCTTCGACCACATCGGCGATATCGACCCGGATCGAGGCCAGGGCGCGCACGTCTGCGGAGGGGTTCATCTGGTTCACCAGCGGCCAGACCGCGGCGCCCGTGGCCACGACACCGGCCCCGGCCGTTGCGTAATAGAGGAAATCCCTGCGGGTTCCTTCGTGATCGTCTGCGTGTGACACGAGATCTTCTCCCTTCTTGAGCCGCAGGCGCGGCCAAAAGACCACGGGCCACAGTTACCCGCAGCCCATTGCGCGGGTGTTTAGCGCGCGAAAATCCGCCAGTCCAGCGGACAATCGCGCGCAGGCCAGCGAATCATGGGCCGGATCGTCGCAGGTTCACTTCGGCTGGACGGGCACCAGATGGCCGAATAGAGTTCCCCACCGGGAGGGACGCAGATGTCTGACTGGCTGAGAAAGTGGCGCAACCTTCTGATTCTGGTGATTTTTGCGGCGGCTTTGGCAACCGTTCCGCCGGTGCCGGAACGTTGGGGCGATCGCATCGCCTGGACCTTGCCCGCCCTGGCCGGCATCTGCTCCATCGCAAATGGCACATGGCCCGAAACCCTGCTGCGCTTCGCGGCGATGGAGGCCACGGTACAGGGCACCAAGTCCGCATTGGCAGATGCCGAGATCAACGCCCGACCCCGCGGAGGCGAACGCGGCTTCCCCTCGGCACACAGCGCCCATGCCGCTTTCGGGGCAAGCGCATTGGTGCATGATTGCATTGCCGCGAACCCGGCGATGCGGGTGGGGCTGATCGTTGCAGCAGGATTCACCGGGGCCAGCCGGGTGGACGCGGGCGCGCACAACGCCTGGCAGGTGCTCGCAGGCTGGATCGTGGGTTTCGGGTTTGAGCGGCTCTGGCGCAATCGCAAGAGACGGGGCTTAGCCTGAGGTCG
This sequence comes from Maritimibacter sp. HL-12, assembly GCF_900177545.1. Lineage (GTDB taxonomy): Bacteria > Pseudomonadota > Alphaproteobacteria > Rhodobacterales > Rhodobacteraceae > Sinisalibacter. The sequence goes on from NZ_FXBQ01000001.1 coordinate 792,800, forward strand.
CGGATTCGTCAGGCCGGGAATGTCGCCTTCATGCTCGCGCGTTCGGAGAAAACCGCAAACCAGTCATCCAGACCGTCGCGATCCTTGCGCCATGGGCGGCCGGGGTGGCGAAAGTCGAGGTAGCCGAGCGCGCAGCCGACCGAGATCACCCCGGCGTCGAGCGGCCCGGCAAGGTGGCTCATCCAGCGCGCGTTGAGCGCATCGAGCGCGTTTTCGATCTTGGCCCATTGCGCATCGAGCCAGCCCTTGTCCTGCTTGTCTTCCGGGCGGCAGCGGCCCTCGTAGACCATCAGCACCGCCGCATCCATGATGCCGTCGCCAGTGGCTTCCAGCGTCAGGGTTTCCCAGACGTGGCTGTCGGGGTAGAGCCGCCCCTCCGCCCGCGCGTCAAGATAGCGGGTGATCACCCGGCTGTCGTAGAGCGTGCAGCCATCCGGGCGGATCAGCGCGGGGATCTTCTTCAGCGCGTGGGCCGCCGAAACCTCGGGCGCGGGCCTGGTCGGCGAGGTGGCAACCTCGACCAGTTCCACCCCCTCGCTCATGTCCAGTTCATGCAGAGCCACCCGGACCTTGCGCACGTAGGGCGAAGCCGATGCGTAGAGCAGTTGCATCATCCTAGACTCTCCGGAACCGGACCCGACCGAGCGCGCTGGCGTCGATCTCGATGCCGGGGCCGCTCGGGCCAAACCGGATCACCCGCCGCAACCGGCCGGTGGCGTTGAGCTGTTCATCCTCGCGCCGCGCGGTCAGCCCCTCGGGGGTTTCATCAAAGGCATCTTCGGCGCGCTGGTCGCGGCGGCCACGCTCGATGCTGCGGGCCACGGCATAGGTGGCCAGGGCGACGGTGCCGTAGCGCAACGCGATGGCGGTGATCGGGGCGAGAGGCAGAGGCATGGCGTTCTCCCAGTGGGCAAACTCGAATCTAGGCAGCGGCACCGGTTCTGTCCACGCCTTTGCGCGTGGCTTCAACCGGTTGGCGCATCGGCGCCGATCAGGCGGGCGCTGTCATGCCCCTCGATCATTGCCGCAACAATCCGCCCTTCGGGCCGGTCGCTGGCAAAGACCACCTCCGCGAAGTGTTCGGTTCGCCCCATGCGCGGGTTTTCCATAAGCACGCTGTGCCGCTGTCCCACCTGCCCCGCCAGGTGCGCGGCAACCCGCGCCTGCCCCGCCTCGCGCAGACGCGCGGCACGGCCGCGGATCGCGCCACCCGCCACCTGCGGCATCCGCGCCGCGGGCGTGCCCGAGCGCGGCGAATAGGGGAAGACGTGCAGCCACGTCAGCCCGCATTCCTCGACCAGCTTGAGAGAATTGGCGAAATGCGCCTCGGTTTCGGTCGGGAACCCGGCGATGATGTCGGCCCCGAAGGTGATGCCGGGGCGCAGGCGGCGGGCCTCCTCGGTGAAGGCGATGGCATCGTCGCGCGAGTGCCGCCGCTTCATCCGCTTCAGGATCAGGTTGTCGCCATGCTGGAGCGAAAGGTGCAGATGCGGCATCAGGCGCGGTTCGGTGGCGATGGCCTGCATCAGGTTGTCATCCGCTTCGATGCTGTCGATCGATGAGATCCGCAATCGAGGCAGATCGGGCACCAGCTTCAGAATGCGCATCACGAGATCGCCAAGCCGTGGCTCGCCAGGCAGATCGGAGCCCCAACTTGTCAAGTCGACCCCGGTGAGCACGACCTCGTTGAAACCGGCACCGGCCAGCCGCTTGATCTGCTCGACCACCACGCCGGCCGGCACCGAGCGCGAATTGCCGCGGCCGAACGGGATGATGCAGAAGGTGCAGCGGTGATCGCAGCCGTTCTGAACCTGCACGTAGGCCCGGCTGCGGGTGCCGAAGCCGTCGATCAGGTGCCCGGCAGTCTCGGTGACCGACATGATATCGTCGACCCGCACCTTCTCGGTGGACGCCATCAGCCCGGCCCAGGTTTCGGGCTGCATCTTCTCGGCATTGCCGATCACCGCGTCGACTTCGCCCATCGCGGCGAAAGTCTCAGGCTCGGTCTGGGCGGCGCAGCCGGTGACGATCAGCCTAGCATCGGGGTTCTCGCGCCTGAGCCGGCGGATCTCCTTGCGCGCCTTGCGCACCGCCTCGGCGGTGACCGCGCAGGTGTTGACCACCACCGCGCCCTCGACGCCCGCCCGCTCCGCGAGCGCCTTCATCGCCTCGGTCTCGTAGGCGTTCAGGCGACAGCCAAGGGTGGCGAAAACCGGGGGTTTGGCAGCCATCAGATGCCCTCCAGGAAATCCCGGGTGAGCACCGCGTCGAACACATGCGCGGTGGGGCCGGTCATCCAGACGCCATCCTCGCGCCAGTCGAGCGCCAGCCAGCCGCCATCGACCTCCATGCGCACCTCGCGCCCGGTCAGCCCGCGCCGCACGGCGGCCACCGCGGTGGCGCAGGCCCCCGAGCCGCAGGCGAGGGTGATCCCGGTGCCCCGCTCCCAAACCCGCATGCGGATCTCGTCCGGGCCGCGTACTTCGGCAAACTCCACGTTGGTGCGCTCGGGAAACAGCGGGTCACGCTCGATGCGTGGCCCGATCCCGGCGACGTCGACCGCCTCGGCGTCATCGACGAAGAACACCGCGTGCGGATTGCCCATGCCCACCGCCACCGGATCGCCGTCGAGCGGCAGATGCGCGGTATCGGCCGCGTGCGCCAGCGGCACCTCGCGCCAGTCGGTCTGGGGGTGGCCCATGTTCACATGCACCGCGCCCTCGATCAGGCGTGCTTCCAGCACGCCGCGTTCGGTGCGCAGCGAGAGGGTCTCGCGGCCCGTCTTGTCGAGCAGGTAGCGTGCAACGCAGCGCGTGGCATTGCCACAGGCCCCGGCGCGGCTGCCATCGGCATTCCAGAAATCGAGGTCGATATCTGCCACGTCGCTGTCGCGCATCTCGGCAAGCTGGTCGAACCCGACACCCCGGTTCCTGTCGCCCAGCGCGCGCGCCAAGGCCTCGGTGACAACAGGCTCCCGCCCGCGTGAATCGATGATCACGAAGTCATTTCCGGCCCCATGCCATTTCATGAAGGCAAGGCCCTGATCCGGGTACGCGCTGTCCATTCCCGCCATATACGCCCGGCAAACCGGATTCGCCAGATCAGAAGGATTTTTCGCTTGACCCCATGGGACCTGCGTTCTAGTCACCGCTCCGCAGTGGGCCGTTAGCTCAGTTGGTAGAGCAACTGACTTTTAATCAGTGGGTCGCAGGTTCGAATCCTGCACGGCTCACCACTGAAGCACCTCGTTTCAAACGAAAACCCCTTCCTGGGCATCGTCCGGGGATTGGTGCATTCAAGGGGTTTGCTGATATTGCCGACCAGCACCCAGGATCGGGCGCGCCCGAGCCACCCTACCCGTTTCGCAACACGTCTTCAGGGTGCTACGGGGATTTCAGGCCGGGGCGGGATGCCGCCCGACCCGCGGTTCTCGCGCATCAGGCGCGGTCCGGTTTCCAAGCGCAGCGGGTGCTTGATTTCGACCGTCAACTCCAATTAGACTTGGAGTCTGGGCAAATGGCAACGATTTTCAATCAGTTCGAGGCTCGCCCGATGTCGACGCAAATCAGTCTGTCAACGCTCTCGCCCGTCATTGTCATCGATGACGACGAGTTCTTTCGTGTCGCCATTGAAACGGTGCTGCGCGACAGGTTCGGGGTTGAGTCAGTCGTCACCTGCGCGACGGCCGGGGATGCGATTGCACAGCTCTCCAACGACTCCCAATTCGGTCTGGGACTCGTCGATCTGAACATGCCCGGGATCGACAATCGAAAATTGCTCGAAACCGTGAAGGCCACACAACCCGATATCCGGCTCGTGGTGCTGTCGGCCTCCAGGGCTCGGGAAGATATCCTGATGGCGCTCTCGGCAAACGCCCATGGCTTCATCAACAAGGGTCTCGGCATCGGCGAAACGGAGACGGCGCTCCAGAAGATTGCCGACGGGGCGGTTTACATCCCGCCGTTCACGCCGGAACTGGAGCCCGAGCAGACCGCGAGGGACCCCGAGACCGATCGTTCCTCCGTCTCGCTCGCCGCGTTGACTCCCCGGCAGTTGGAGGTGCTTCGCCTTCTGGTGGCGGGCCAGTCCAACAAGGGGATCGCGCGGGCGCTTGGCATCAACCCGAGCACTGTCAAGTTTCACATGTCTTTCATCTTCCGCGTCCTCGGAGCATCAAACCGGGTCGAGGCCGCGATGATCGGCGCTCACCTTCTCAGAGACAGCGATTGAACCGGCATCCGGTCCGGCTATTTCAACCCGGCCCCGATGGTCGCTGCATCCGGGTCGATGAAGCGCGACATCCGGGCGGCAAGATCGTGCCGGCGGTAGGGTTTTGGCAACAGCTCGACATCCTGCGGCATATCCCGACCGGCGAACTGCAGCGCAGCGGGATCGCCCGAGGTGAGCAGCACGCGGATATCGGGCCGGATCGCAAGAGCCTGGCGCGCGATCTGCGCGCCCTCCGATCCCACCTTCAGACGCAGATCTATGACCAGAACCCGGATCTGCAGGTTCTCTTCGAGCAAGCGCAGTGCGATCGCGGCATCTGTTTCGGTGGCAGATTCATAGCCGAGCGAAAGCAGCGCGCGCGCTGTGAAATCCAGCATCATCTGATCGTCATCGACGATGAGCACCTGTGAAGCTGCGTTCATCTGACGGCTTCCATTGCGAAAAAAATCGGACCAACCAACGAGCCCGAATGGCCCTGGCACCGTCATCATGCAGGCGGAAACAGCTTCGCGCAAGGGTCTGCCCCGAAGAACCCGCGCCCGGCCACGTCCCCGTCGTTCGGCAAGGACCCTCATCCACGGTCGCCACGGTCACTCCGACGGCATGACGGGAAAACAGGCTTCCACGTCGATCCAGGTTTCAGGCAGGATCGCCAGAACGTCGGTGAAGCGGTGACGGATCTCGATCTTGGCGAAATCGGCCACGCCATGACAGGCCGTGGCCGCCTCGGGTGTGACCGACCCTTCCGGGATCTCGATTGCCCAGGCACCGGCCTGCGCCTGCACAAAGCCGACCGTCCCGCTCGCATCCATGTTTTCCGCCGCAAAGCAGGGCGCGAGGCGCAGGCCGACACAGCGGGCCCCGGTCGACGCCGCATCCTGCAACGCAAGCCGTGTCCAGACATACCGGCTGACTTCGATCGACCCGCCCAACAGAAGCATCAGCGGCAGCGCGATGGCGGCGAACTCGATCGCAACGGCACCACGTGTATTGAACAGAAATGCCCTGATGGCGCGCCTCAAGGTCACGGCATCCTCAGCACGGAACGTGTCTCGACCCGATCGCCGTCGATGAAGGCATAGCCCGGAAAGATCGTGGAATGGCGGGTCGTTGCGGAAACCTGAACGAAGTGCCCGGCGCTGTCGCCAGAGGCGCATGGTGTGCCGCAGTCGGTCGCCTGTCCCCAGGCGATATCGTTCTCCATGAGGGTTGGACAGTAGCACATCGACGCGTCGCCCGGTCGGGAAGCCGTGGTGACCTCGGAACCGTTCCACGCCGCGCTGGCGGCATTGTTGACAACCACTTCGGCGGTTTCGTCTGCACCGCCCCTCAGCAAGTTGACAAGCCTCACGGCCAGATCTTCCGCCGCCGCTTGATCGCCGGGTGTGGTCTGGAGCAACGCGAACTCCGCCGTTGTGGTGACCCTTGCATCGAGCGAGAGCTTGGCATGGGTCGCGCTGCCAATGTCGATCACCCCGGCGAGAATGAACATCAAGACGGGCGCGACGAGGGCAAACTCGACCGCGATACTGCCGCTGTCGTTCTGGCGCAGCCACCGGACCATGCGAACCCCGTTCCGCGTCATCGCAGGAGTGCCACCTGACCGGCGCCTCCGGATTGCGGCAGGTCACATTCCGATGCAACGGATGTGCCGCCTGACATGGTGATTTCGGCCGCGATCAACTGAAGGCACCCCGCGGACCCGGCATTGGCGCTGGCCCCCCCGGTCAAGGTGATCGGATCGTTGGGAAAGTAGAGCGCACCAGACATCTGGCTTCCGCTGGCCCCGGCGGCAAACAAGGCACCGGCGTTGCGCGACGGATCAAGCGGCCCGATCACGGCAAGATCGGTGAAGGGGCCGGATTGCGGCGCGGTGAAACGCACGTTGCTGTATCCGGCAGTGACGCAAAAGGCCTGATCGCGGCAACTCCAGCCGCCGGGCTCAACGCCCGCCGCCGAGATCACGAAAGTGGTGTTTTCGGCCTCGACGCTGATCGTTTCGCCGCCGCACATGGCGCTGCCGCCGCCGTTGCCGCCGAGATGCATGTATCCGTTCACGACATAAAGTCCGGCACCGAAGCGAATCGCACCCGAGGCTACGATCGACCCGTTGATCTCGTGGAGTTCCGCCTCGGGGATCACCAGGCAACTGCCGCCACCACCGCCGTCGATCCACCCGGCGACTTCAAAGACGCCGTCATCGACATCGCCCATGAAGGTCTGCGACCCACCGCCGAGCGCAATGGCATCGCCATCGGAGGATGGGCCGAAACGGAAGCTGTTGCCGGTGCCCGTGCCGAGGGTCAGGACCGAGCCACCACTGTTCCAGACGCCGCTTGGCAGGACAAAATCGCTGGGGCCGTCAAAGACCAATTCACTGGTGTTGCAGATGCTGTAATATGCCCCGCTGCAGTTCTGGGTCGACCGGCCGATGCGATAGGTGCCGGCGCCGAACTCGGTGATCGACCCGCCGCCGGTGTTGATGCCCTCGGCCACGTTGTAGGTGCCGCCGGCAAAGGTCATCCGCGCACCGTTGTTGCGGATGCCGCCCGACAGGTTGTAGATCGTCTCTTGCGACGCGCCCGGGTTGAAGTCCAGCGTCAGACCGCCGCCAAGCGTGATGCGACCGATATTGACGGTGGACAGGCCAGGGCAGGAAAAGGTCCAGATGTTGCCCGAATACGTGAACGACGCGGTGCAGCCAATCGCCTCGGCCTGGGCGATGGTGGCCCCCTGGTTCCAACCGAAGTCGATATCGGGGCCTGTCGCCACGACCGCGAGATCGGGGGCCGAGAGTTCCTCCGTCATCGCGATCTGCTCACTGGCGCGCGTGATCGCATCGGAGCCGGCCAGCGGATCGGAGGTGGGTTGACGCACGATCTGCGTCTCGCCGCCGTCGGGTGTCCTGATGGTCTGGCAGTATTCCGGAAGCGGGTGCGGCCCGGTATTGTAGCTGAGGTCTTCGGTGATGATGCTGGTGCCGCAGGGAGCCTCGACCCCGGCGTTCGATGCAACCGCACAGTCTTGCGACTGAACCGAGGCACCGCCGGAGAGACTGATCCCGCTGCCATCGGGATCGAGGGCCTGAATACAGGCCGGTGCGCCCCCCAGTGCGCCCGCCACCGCCGAGGCCACAACATCGACCGAGGTGTCGCCGCCCACGAGGCGCGGCAACAGGAGCAGCTTCGGCGCGGTGACCGTCGCACGGACGGCCGTCCCGGAGGCCGTCGGGATCGAGGCGTCGAGTTCGACGACGATTTCACCGTCGCTGAAGCCGTTCAGGCGCGCGACCCGGTTGGCAGCATCGACCATCGGGCCGGTGCCGCCGGTGCGAGAATAGGCAACGGCGCCCGCGTGCGCGGCGAGATCGGCGGTGCGCTGCGCCTCGGCGCGCACCACGAGGTGTTGGCCGTATTCCAGCGCCAGCCCGGCAAAGCCGAGCAGCACCGGGATCGCCAGCCCCGCAATGACGGCAACCGCACCGCTTTCGCACTTGGTAAACGCCCCGACGAAGCTGCCTGGCGTTGCGCTTCGCAGCCCCGACGCGCCGGGCGCGAGGCCCTTTGCGACCGACGACAGGGCCGCGTACCTTCCCTTGCATTCCGGCGTCATGATCCTGATCCTGCACTGCTCGAGCCGATCTGGTTGGAATCCTGCATCGAACGGTAAAACGGGACCTTACCGGACCCCGTTGCCGGGCTGTAGCTGTCCACATGGCCCGGACCTATGGACAGTCAGATCTTGCAGCGATTCGTGCTAGCGGAGGAACACCGCCTCGCGCATCCCGTGGTCGAAGTGGTGGAAATCGCACCCTGACGGGGAGTTGCCGGCTTGCCCGAACCGCGTGGGCGAGATTGCCCGGACCGATGCGGGCAAAACCGCCCGCCAGATTGATTTCCCGAAGCTCGAAGGCAGGATCACGGGGGGCCGGATGGCGGTCGGAGGACGGCGGCGGATGGTGTTTTGGAGCCCTGGATGCGGGATGAAATTCAACAGTTTGAGCCCTTTACCGAGGGGGTTGGAAATCTGTCCGGGCAAGAATTCTGCCCTCGGAAACCCCGTGAACAGAAACCATTGGCCGGATCGCACCGCAATGACTAGACTCCTCCACACCTCGAAATGCGCTTGGGAAGCATCCCGGGCGTCACCGCGGGCACGTGATCGCCGAAGCACGACAGATCGCACACGCGCATTCGCAGGTTCAAGCTCGTCGCCACCGAGATTGAACGTCGGCTCTTTGGCCCAATCACCTGGAATTGCCTTCGCGCCGGAGAGAAGGTTGATGCGAAAACCATGAAAGTTGAAAAAATATTGCCGCGCTTCGTCGTGTTGCTATCCGCGTCGCTGGTGCTGGCTATCGCCGTCGCCGCGTATATCAGCGAGCGCCAGATCGCCGGGGAACGGTCGGCACAGCTCCGCAGCCGCGCCGAGGCCGCCTCGGAGGCATTCGCCCGCAGGCTTGATCACATGGCATCGACGGCGTCGATCCTCGCGTCGGCACCTTCCGGGGGCGCGGGCTGCGAAGATGCCCTTGCCTCGGCTCAAGCGGCCTTGGGCGGGGCCGTTTCGTTCATTGGCTTGGCAGGACCGGACGGGCGCGTTGATTGTGTCGCCCCTGCCGAGGCGCTGGCCCGGGATCTTTCAGGCCGGTCATGGTTTGGCGAAATGCGCGAGACCGGCACCACGGCCTACGACGGCCACCAGGTGAACCCGGCGACGGGCGATGCGGTCCTGCTCGTCGCGCGCCCGGTCGATGCGGCCAACGCCGACAGCGGCAATGTCGTCGTCTTGGGGGTCCGGCTGGACGGGATGGCGGACCCCATGCTGGCCGGGGTTGGCGATGGCGCGGCGGGGCTGGTTGTCACCGACCCGTCCGACACCGTCGTTGCCTCCAGCCTCGACGACGTGTCGATCGGCGCGCGGCTCGACGCGCCAGCGGCCAACGAGATCGGCCGGGCCGACCTTGCGGGAACGATCCGCGACGTGGCGGTGCGCAACCTTGCCCTCGGCAACCGAACCTTCCACGTCATCGCGGTGTCGCCGGAGCGCGGCCTGCTGGCGGGGCCGCTCTGGATCTTCGCGGCGCTGGCGCTGCTAACGGTGCTGGTCGGGCTTGCGGCATCGCTCATCGCCGTGCGGCTCGCGCGCCGCGACAAGGATGCCCCGACCGATGACGCAGCCCTTGATGAGGTGAAAGCCCTGCTCAGGGCAAAAACCGTGGCCCTGGATCAGGCCTGTGAACTTGCCGGGCTTGGCACCTGGACGCTCCTTCCCGATAGGGAATCGGTTCGCTCCACTCCGCACATGCGGGCGATCATGGGTTTTCCAGAAGAGCAGGAAATCGTCCGGATCGATGAATTCAGGGAGCGGGTGTTGCCAGAAGATCGGGGTGACTTCGATGCCGCGGTGATGCGCAGCCTGGAGGAACGCCGGACGACCGACGCCGAGTTCCGCGCCATTGGCGCGGACGGAGAGGTGCGCGTTCTGCGTTCCCGGACCGGGCCGAGCGGGGCGGTGCTGGACGACTCGCAAGACGGGATCTCGGGTATCGTGCAAGACGTAACCGACCTCAAGCGCAACGAGATGGCGCTGGCGCGATCCCTGCGGCTCGAACGGCTGGCCGGTGACACCGCGCGCGTCGGCGGTTGGCGCTACGAAATTGCAACGCGCAAACTCAGCGGCACCCGAGACACCGCGAAGCTGATCGGGCCCGAAACCGGCAATACCCTCCTGATCGAAGATGTTGTCGCCCGATTCACCGATGAGGATGAGCGCCTGCGGGTGGAGCGCGGCTTCTGGACCTGCGTCGGGGCGGGCAGCCGCTTTGACGAGATCGGAAGTTTCCGCAGGCTGGACGGCCAGGAAACCTGGCTGCGGGTGATCGGCGAGGCGGAGCGTGACGCATCTGGCAAGATCATCGCGGTCTACGGGGCAACGCAGGATGTGGGGGAGTTGGTCAGGGCCCGGTTTGCTGCCGAAGATATCCGGGCACTGCTGCAAACGATCGTGGACTCTCTGGGCGATGGTTTCATCGTTCTCAAGCAGGACGGCGCGATCCAGTACATGAACAACAGGGCACACAGCATCCTCGGCGTGCACGACCAAAACCTTGTCGGTCAAAACATATGGGAGGATCTGCCGGCAAAGGTCGCCCCGAGGCTGAAATGGTTGGTCACCGATGCGTTGGAAACCGGCGAGAGCCAGAATTTCGAGGGTGAGATCGGCGTCAACGGGTCCTGGATTGCCGTTGCGGTGCACGTGACACCTGCCGGCGTTGCGGTCTATCTCAACGACAGGACCGAAGAACGTGCGGCGCGCGAACGCCTGCGCCTGCTCGACGCGGCGGTTTCGCGGCTGAACGATGTGGTGATGATCACCGAGGCGCGCGAAATCAACCTGCCCGGCCCGCGGATCGTTTTCGTGAACGAGGCTTTCGAGAAAACGACCGGATTCTCCCGCGCCGAAGCCCTGGGGGCAACGCCGCGCATTCTTCAAGGACCCGACACCGAAAAGGAGCGTCTGAAGGAAATCCGCGACGCCCTCGAGTACCGCCGGCACGTGCGCGCGGAGCTGACGAATTACCGCAAGGATGGCACCCGTTTCACCTCCGAGATCGATATCAATCCGCTGTTCGATGCAACCGGAAACTGCACGCATTTCGTCGCCGTTCAGCGAGACAGGTCAAGGCGGCGGGATATCGAAGACCGCCTGCACGCGCGCGAGGAGCAGTTTCGCCTCGCGAGCATGGCGAGCAGCGACATCATCTGGGACTGGGACATGAAAACGGGCTTGATCTGGAACAGCGGCGATTCCGATGAGGTCTTCAGCCCCTTGCTCGTGCATTGGCACGACGACAGCATTCCGGAACGGCGCATCGAAAACGCTCTTGAGCGTATCCATCCCGATGATCGCCTCAAGATCACCGAGAGCCTCAATGCATCACTGGCCAGCGACGCGGAATCGTGGCGCATGGAATACCGGGTTTGGGGGGAAGATGGCGCGTGGCGCTATCTGAGCGACAGGGCGTTCATCGTGCGGGATGACGACGGCACGCCCCGGCGCATGGTCGGGGCCATGTCGGACGTCACCGACATGCGGGCGCTTGACGCCCAGTTGCACCAGGCGCAGAAGCTCGAAACCATCGGGCAGCTCACCGGCGGCATCGCGCATGATTTCAACAACCTGCTCACGATCGTTCTCGGCAACTGCGATATCCTTCTGGACGATCTCGGCGACGACTCCCGGCTTCGCCCGCTGATCCAGGCGATCGAGGACGCGGCCGAACGTGGTGCCCGCGTGTCGAGCGACCTGCTGGCCTTTTCGCGGCGCCAGCCGCTCGAACTGCGCCCGACCGATATCAACAGGCTTATCCGGCGATCCGCCAGCCTGTTCAAACGCGCGATCGACGCCAGCGTGGAGATCGAATACGACCTGACCGACTCGCCGACCGTGGCCTATGTCGACCCCGACAAGATGCAGTCGGCGCTGCTCAATCTGATGCTCAACGCCATGGCCGCGATCGAGGAGGATGGCTGCATCATCGTCAAAACGCGGTCGGTAACGGTCACCGATGGTGAGTTGCCCGACGATTGCGTGCCCGGCGAATACATCGAAGTCGATGTTGTCGACGATGGTAGCGGGATGTCGCCGGAGGTCGCGGATCGCGCGTTCGAACCCTTCTTCACGACCAAGGATCCCAGCGTCGGAACGGGACTGGGGCTCAGCTCGGTCTATGGCCTCATGAAGCAGTCCGGCGGCCATGCCAGAATCGAATCGGAACCCGGTGAAGGCACGACCGTCACGCTCTGCCTTCGGGCGTCCGACGAGGCGGAAACCGTCGCGCCAAGCGAAGCCCACAAAGCCCACGAAATTAGTGGCGGCCAACGGATCCTCGTTGTCGAGGACGACACCGAACTGCGGACATTCGTGCGCACGGTGCTGAGCCGGATGGGGTATCGAATCGTCGAGGCCAAAAACGGAGCCGACGCCCTCGATCTTCTGAAAAAGCGCAGCGACATCGACTTGTTGTTCACCGACATTGTCATGCCGTCCGGCGTCAACGGCGTCGAACTCGCCCGGGATGCGAAGAAGATGCATCCCGGCCTCAAGGTGCTGTTCACATCGGGCTACGCCCGCGAGGCCCTGCCAAAAGAGCGCCAGGCCCCGAGTGACACACCGATGCTTCACAAACCCTTCCGCACCAAAGACTTGATCCAGATGGTGCAGCAAGTGCTGGCGGACAAGCGCACGCCAAGGGTCTGAATGTGCGCGCCGCAGCGGGCTGACATGATGGCCTGACCATATGGCTAGGCCAGGAAGCCAGCTAGTTTCCAGCCCTCATGGACCGCATCTTCCATCACAGACGACAGACACGTCCAGGGCGGTCGGGGCTTCGGTGTTCGAAGGCCGCTGTCCCTGCCGGCAAGGCCGGATCACACACGGAAGAAGGAAGCCACCCATGCTGCAACTCATCCTCAAACTCAAACGAAGTGAATCGGGCGCGACCGCCATCGAGTACGGCCTGATTGCTGCCCTTGTCGCCGTGGCGCTGATCACCGCGCTTACGACGCTCGGCACCGATCTTGCCGGCATCTTCGGTGATGTTTCCACCGAACTGACCACCGCCGGCGAATAACGGCTCTGGCGCGGCACCGCACCTGCACCAGCTTTCCCCCCCAGGTCGGGCGCAGGGCGGTGCCGCGTCGGTAGGACTAATCAACATGCAGGAGGGCATCGCGAGCTTCGCTCCAGTCTGGTTCATCGGCGGACAGATCTTCGCAGGTGCCAGCGATGCAATCTGGATGCGCATACCCAATGCGCTCATTCTTTTTCTCCTGCTGGGCTACCTGATCAGCGTCGCGCAGACGCCACAGGAACTGGCAGGCCCCGCCGGAAGCGCCGCGCTGGCGGTCGGGCTCTCGATCCTCGCGGGCGGATTATTCCTGTTCGCACGCGGATGGATGGGCGGCGGCGACGTGAAGCTGCTTGCGGTCAACGGGCTTTGGCTCGGACCCGCGGCAACACCGGCGATGCTCTTGTTGACCGCGTTGGCAGGTGGGCTCCTCACCCTGGTGATGCTCGCATGTCGCACGCTCGGCCCGTCGCGCCTCGAAGCCCCCCGGACCCGTGCCATGCACGATCCGAAGGCACCCGTGCCCTATGGGATTGCCATTGCGACGGCGGCCATCGCCGTCGTGTTGCTACAGCCGAGGGCCCTTTTGGCGGGCTGAACGACCTCGGTCCCGCTGCTCGGAGGAACCGACATGCTTAGACCTCTCATTCTGATCATAGCCCTCGGGTCTGGTGGTGCCGCAGCGTGGATCGCGGCGCAGGAAACCGCACCGCAACCCGCGGTCGTCGAGTCGGCCCCGACAGCGACCGTGACCACCGCGGTTCTCGTCGCCGCGCGCGGCGTCCCGCGTGGGCAGAGAATGAACCCCGAGGATTTCCGCTGGCAGACATGGCCGGCGGGGGACGTGCCGTCCGAGTTCATCGAACGCGGGGCGCAGCCGGACGCCCTCGATAAGTTCACCGGCTATTTTGCCAACCGCGCGATCTCGGCTGGCGAGCCGATCGCGAGCTGGTCGCTCGCAGCGCAGCAAAGCGGCTTTCTGGCCGGCTCCCTCATGCCCGGCATGCGCGCGGTCGCGATCAACGTGAACGCCCAAAGCACGGCTGGCGGGTTCATCCTGCCGCACGACCGCGTCGATGTGCTTCACACAATGAAAGCGGCGCGCGAGCCCGGCAGCTCGGAGGTTCGCAGCCGCACCATCCTGCGCGGCGTTCGGGTGCTGGCCATCGACCAGACCACCGAAGACACCGAGTCCGGCACGGTTCTTGGCAAGACGGCGACGCTCGAACTGACGGATCCGCAGGTGGAAGCCGTCACCGCCGCTGAAGCAACCGGCACGCTTTCGCTGTCGCTGAGACCGTTCAACGAAAATCCCGACCAGGCGTCGATGATGGACATGGAGCCAACCAAGACGATCCGGGTCCGTCGCGGAACCAGCGTCGAGGACGCCGTCATCAACTGACCTCGATCCATCGTCGCATTGCCAGCACAGCGCCCCGTTTGGGCAAAGGAACAAGAAATGAAACATGCCGCAATCCCGGTCAACGAAGACGCCGCCGCGACTCCCTCGCAGGCTGCGTCGAGCGTCCGTGTGCCGCATCTGACGGCGGCCGCGTTCTGCCTGACGGCCGCAACCCGTGGCGCGATCGAGCGTGCGAGCTCGGATCGTCGGCTGACCCGGGTCAAGACCGAGGTGAACGATGGCGGGATCGACCGGCTGCGCCGGTCCTTTGCGACACGACAGACACCGTCGCTCCTCGTCGTCGAGGTTTCCACCACCGGCGAGGAATTGTTGAAGGAACTCGACGCGCTTGCGGAGATTTGCGATCCCGAGACCAAGGTTGTCGTGATCGGTGCCGAGAATGACATCGGCCTCTACCGCACATTGATGAAACGCGGGGTCGCCGAATACCTTGTCGGCGCGATCACACCGCTGGCCTATGTCGCGACGATCCAGAAGCTCTTCGGGCAGGAGTCCGCGACCCAGCTCGGGAAAGTCTACGTTTTCGTGGGCGCCAAGGGCGGCGTGGGAGCCTCGACCCTGGCGCAGAACGTCGCCTGGACCCTCGCCGAGGAGCGGTCCAGCCCGACCTTGCTGCTCGATCTGGACTTCCGGTTCGGATCGGCGGCCGTGAACCTTGATCTGAAACCGGTAACCGGGCTGGAAAAATACCTCGCCGCGCCCGACAAGCTCGATGCGGCGCTGCTCGATCGACTGGTGGTTCAGCGCGGGGAATTCCTGAGTGTTCTGCCCGGGTTCGACGACGCCCTCGGCGATATCGAACCCGCCCCGGAAGCTGTCGAACGCCTGATCGAGATCGCGCGGGCATCTTTTCCCCATGTCGTGGTTGATCTGCCGCACGACTGGTCTCCCGGCAGCCGTGATGCCCTGACGTCGGCCGACGAGGTGATCGTCGTGGCCGCGCCCGATCTGCCCAATCTGCGCAATGTGCGGGCGCTCCTGGAGCGGTTGCGAGCGCTGCGTCCGAACGATGCGCCGCCCCGGGTCATCCTGAACGGTTGCCGGGTGCCGCGGCGCAAGGAGATCGCGCCCGACAAGTTCGCCAAGAGCATCGGCCTCGAAACCTGCCCGACGATCACGTTCGATCCGGTGACCTTCGGAGCCGCCGCGGCCGAAGGGCGCGCGCTCCGCGAGCACGCGCCCCGCAGTAAGGCGCAAGGATCTGTCCGGCACCTCGCCCAGTCCCTGAGCGGGCAGAGCAAGGCGCGGCCGCGCGGCCCGCTGCGCCTTCTGCTCGGGCTTCGTTGAATGCGAAACCGGATCGCCCCCCTCCGCACTCTGAAAAACGAATGATGTCAAAACCCTTTGGAAAACGGACGGCTCCCACTGATGCACGGGCGCCAGCAGCTTCGGCCACCGACAACACGCGGGCGGTGGCGGTGCCGGATCGTGGTCCGAGCAGCCCGCCACTCCGGTTGACGCGGACGCAGGAGGCACCGCCGCCGCCGCGGCCCGTTGCCATCAAGGCCGCCGCGCCGGAAACGGCTGCCGAATACGCGGACCTGAAGAAAGAGATCTTCGGGGCCCTGATCGAGTCGATCAACATCACCGAACTCGGCCGGCTCGACCTTCAGGCCGCGCGGCGTGAGGTGGGCAGCGTTGTGGCCGAGATCCTCGCGGCCAAACGCGCCGTGCTGTCGGCAAGCGAGCAAGCCGAGCTGACGGAAGAAATCTGCAACGATGTGCTTGGCTATGGCCCCTTGGAGCCGCTGCTGGAGCGCGACGACATCGCCGATATCATGGTGAACGGAACCGACCGTATCTACATCGAGGTCGGCGGCAAGGTTCTGCAGACGAACATCCGCTTTCGCGACAACGAACAGCTTCTCAACATCTGCCAGCGCATCGTCAGCCGGGTCGGTCGTCGGCTGGACGAGTCGAGCCCGATCTGCGACGCGCGGTTGCCGGACGGAAGCCGTGTCAACGCGATCATCCCGCCGCTGGCGATCGACGGCCCGAGCCTGACGATCCGGCGCTTCAAGAAGGACAAGCTGAGGCTCGACCAACTCGTCGAGTTCGGGTCGATCACGCCCGAGGGGGCCGAGATCCTCAAGATCATCGGCAAGGTCCGCTGCAACGTGCTGATCTCCGGCGGCACCGGGTCCGGCAAGACCACCCTCCTGAACTGCCTCACGAAATACGTCGGCGCGGACGAGCGCATCGTCACCTGCGAGGATTCCGCGGAACTTCAGCTTCAGCAGCCCCATGTTGTCCGGCTCGAAACCCGACCGGCGAACGTAGAGGGCACCGGCGAGGTGACGATGCGCGATCTGGTGAAGAACTGCCTGCGCATGCGTCCCGAGCGGATCATCGTCGGCGAGGTCCGTGGCCCCGAGGCCTTCGATCTCTTGCAGGCGATGAACACGGGCCACGACGGCTCGATGGGCACCCTGCACGCCAACAACCCGCGCGAGGCGCTTACGCGGCTGGGCGCGATGATCACCATGGGCGGCTTCGACCTGCCGTCGCAGACGATCCTGCAGATGGCGGTCTCGTCGATCGACGTCATCATCCAGGCCGCGCGCCTGCGCGACGGCTCGCGGCGGATCACCCATATCACCGAGGTTCTGGGTCTGGAGGGCGAGGTTCCGATCCTGCAGGACATCTTTGTCTACAAGATGCTCGGCGAAGGCGACAACGGCCAGATCCTCGGTCGGCATCAGTCGACCGGGATCGGACGCCCGGCGTTCTGGGACCGCGCCAGAAATTTCGGTGAAGACGAACGACTTGCCCGCGCCCTTGAGGCGTCGGCCGTCGCGAACTGATGCAATCCATGGCTGAGCAGATGGCACAATTCGACTTCTCCCTCCTGATGCTGCCGCTCGTTGCACTGGCTGTGGCGGGGTTGATTCTCGGCCTCATGCTGCCCTGGATCCAGGCGCGCGAATTGCGCCAGCGCCGGATCGCGCTCGCGCTTGGCGGGGGCCTCGGCGAGAGCGGCCCGACCGCCTCGGGCGGCAAGGCCTCAACCCGTCGCAAGGCGATCGAGAAGACGTTGAAAGAGATCGAGGAGCGGCACCGGGCGCGCAGGAACCAACGCCGGCGGCCGGGTCTCGAGCGGCGTCTGCGCGAGGCGGGTCTGGCGTGGAAACCGCTTTTCTACTGGCTCATGAGCGTGGTCGTCGGCGTCGGCGCCTTCGCCCTATCGTTGGGATCGGGGCCGCTGATCGCCGCCGCCATCGCACTGGCAGCGGGCCTCGCATTGCCGCACCTCTACGTCGAGATCCTGCGCCGGCGGCGGCTGGCCAAATTCGCGGCGGGGTTCCCCGATGTGATCGACGTGATCGTTCGAGGGGTGCGCGCGGGGCGTCCGCTGGCCGATTGCCTGGCCATCGTCGCCGCCGACACCGAAGACCCGATCCGCAGCGAGTTTCGGCAGGTTGTCGAGGACCAATCGGTAGGTGTTCCCGTCCAGGAGGCGGTGGAGCGTCTGGCACAGCGCGTCCCGCTTCAGGAGGTCGGGTTTCTCGCGATCGTGGTTTCGATCCAGAACCGCGCGGGCGGCAGTCTGACCGAGGCTCTGGGCAACCTGTCCACGGTTCTGCGCGGACGCCGGCAACTGCACGCCAAGGTCAAGGCGATGAGTGCGGAGGCAAAGACCTCGGCAGGGATCATCGGTGCGCTTCCGGTGGTCGTGGCGGGCCTCGTTCACCTGACCAGCCCCGACTACCTCGCGGTTCTCTACCAGACCAACCTCGGCCTCGCCGTGATGGCCGCCTGCGCCCTCTGGATGGTGATCGGCGTGCTGGTGATGCGCCAGATGATCAACTTCGACATGTGAGGGAGACAGGACATGCCCATTGAACTGACATCCCCGCAGATTCAGCAAGCGATCATCTTGCTGGCTGCGCTCGCAACTTTCGCCACCATTCTTGCGGTCGCCTGGCCATGGATCGCCCGCGACCGGCTGGCGGAGCGGATCAGGCTGATCGAGCAAGGCCAGCGCCAGTCACCCCGCAGCAAGCGGTCACGCAGCGGCGCGCAGGTTGCCGGGCGCTCACACCTCTTCGCCAAGAAGCCGAACCGTCTTTTCGTCGGGATCGTGGAACGGCTGAGCCTGGAGCGGCTGGCCGACGAAAGCGGGGCCGCGCAGCTTCTGGGAATGGCGGGCCTGCGCGGACGCGCCCCGCTGGTAACCTTTCTCGCCTCGCGGCTGATCGCGGCGGTGGCAATGCCGGGCATTGCCTTTGGCTATATCGCGCTCGTGGTGCAACCCGACCTGCCGTTGCCGATCATCGCCGCCATGGCCTCCGTGGGCGCGGTCATCGGGTACTGGTTGCCCACGCTCTACGTGCGCAACCTGATTTCCAAGCGGCAAGGCAGCCTGCGCCGAAGCTGGCCCGACGCGCTCGACCTCCTGCTGATCTGCGTTGAATCGGGGATGAGCAGCGAGGCCGCCTTTCGCAAGGTGGCCGAGGAGATCGGCGCACAATCGCGGGAACTGGCGGAGGAAATGTCGCTGACAACCGCCGAACTCGCCTTTCTCTCGGATCGTCGGCAAGCCTACGAGAACCTCGGCACGAGAACCGGCCTGGACAGCATCAAGGCCACGATCATCGGCCTGATCCAATCGGAAAAATACGGCACGTCATTGGGACAGACGCTTCGGGTTCTGGCCAAGGAGAGCCGCGATTTCCGCATGGCTGCCGCCGAGAAGAAGGCCGCGTCGCTGCCGCCGAAGCTGACTGTCCCGATGATCCTGTTCTTCCTGCCGGTCCTGTTCGCGGTGATCGCGACCCCGGCGATCATTCAAGCGATCGGAGCGCCGTGACAATGGCCTGTGCAAGCCCACTTCCCGGCATCAACGCCTTGGCCTTCGCGCCCGGTTTTCGCGGCGGCATTGCGCCGACTGGCGACGCCGGCGCCCGCCGGTCACTCCGGCACGGCCTTCGCAACGCGTTGCGCCTGCTGCATCCAGCGCTCAAGCGCGAGGGCCACGCCGCGGTCGTGACGCGCCGCCTCGTCAAGGTCGGCGGAAGCGCTCGCAAGCGCCAAGAAACCGAACATCCCGGCGCGGCCGGCGGCCCGGTGGGCCATATCGCGGAGCGCCGCGTTGCCTGGCCGGGCGTTCTCGATCCGGTCGAGATGGTCCGCCAGCTCTTTGCAGAAAATGCGCAGACGGCTCAACGCGCCGTCTTCGCCGAACACCTCGCAGGCCTCCATCCATGCGTCCGGATCCTGAAATTCTCCAACCGGCTGCGGCCTCTGATCGCGTTCCAACATGCGTTTCCCTGTTCGGTTTTCTCGAACGACTCTCTCAATGAATGCGGGGCACCTCAATGAAATACCCGAAATACTGCGTGCCGGTCAAAGCCACCCTGGAAAATGGAAGCCAGCACTTCGGCGGCGTCCATGTCCGGCAGAACCAGCGCGTGCTCGACGTGCTTTGCGATGAACGGGCGTTCATCCCGTTCAAGCTGCGCGACAGGACCGTGCTTCTGAACAAATCCAAGCTGGTCCAGCTCGACCTGCTGGAACTGGACGAGATCGGGGCGATGCAGGACGTGCTGCCCGAGTTCGATCTCAACTACCTGAACGCGAACGACTGGTGAACCTCGCTGGGCACCCGTCTGCTTCACCGTCTCATCAAAGGGAGTGTTGGCTGACCATGACGACAGAACTTCACAAGCTCTCGGATGAAGCAGGCCGGATGAAGGCTTTCCTCGCTCTCGATGCGTCAACCTACGGGTCCGAGGCCGGCTTTCGCAATATCACCCGGCTGCTTCAGCTCATGCTCGGGATGGAGATGGTCACCATCAGTCTGATCAGCGCGGACAAGCAGATTCTAAGGGCGAAACAGGGTTTTGACGTGGGCGAGGGCGCGCGAGAAGCGGCAATCTGCAACACCGCGATCCAAAGCTACGAGCCCCTTGTCATCGAGGATACCCTTGAGGACGCCCGTGTGCGCGACAACCCTTTCGTCACCGGGCCGCCCTTCCTGCGCTGCTACATTGGTGCACCGCTGACAACGGTGGACGGATACAACCTGGGCACGATCTGCGCTTTCGAAAGCACGCCGCGGCAATTCAACAGGCGCGAGATCGAATTCGTCACTATCTGCGCAAAACTCGTCATGAACGAGTTGGACCTGCGTCGCCAAGCCAATCGGGATCCGCTGACCAAGGTCTTCAACCGGCGCAGCTTCGAGGCCGGGCTGAACCGGGAAATGGAACGGTTGCGCCGCCGCCCGGGCAACGCCGTCGTCGCCTTCCTCGACATCGATTTTTTCAAGTCGGTGAACGACACCCATGGCCACCCGGTCGGCGACCGCGTCTTGCGCGAGTTCGCCGCCGTCATCTCGGACCAATGCCGCGAGAACGACCTGGTCGCCCGCCTTGGCGGCGAGGAGTTCGCCGTATTGCTGCCGGACACCGACCTCGCCTCCGCCCGGATCTGGGCCGAACGGACGCGCTGGACCGTGGCCAACGCCTGGTTTGGCGGGGCCGACGCGGTCTCGTTGACGGTCAGCGTGGGGCTGACCGAACTCGACGCAACGCACAACACCTCCGATGCAATAGAACTCGCGGCCGACCATGCGCTCATGGAAGCGAAGCGCCTTGGGCGCAATCGCGTGGTGTCGCCATGATGATGGGACGCGCACTCAACTTGTCCAATTTCGTAATACCGAACACAACCTCGGTTGAAGCCCCAACTCAAACCGCGCCCGTGTTCAACGCGGTGCGATCAATGATGGCAGACTCGGCGGAGCTGACCAGAGCCTTCGAGAACGGCGACCTTCTGCTGCACTATCAGCCACAGGTCGATGCGTCGTACTGCTGGCCGAAGGTCATCGGTTACGAAGCGCTGTTGCGATGGCCGCTTCCTGACGGAAGCTTCGTTCCTCCAGACCGTTTCATTCCGATTGCGGAGAACAACGGACTGGTGGCCGCGCTCGACCTCTGGGTAATCGCCTCGGTTTGCGACGAGCTGGCCCGGGTCAAGGCGGACGGCGCACCCCGCAGCGTTGGCATTTCGGCCAATGTCAGCACGGCGCAGTTCGGACAGCGGAGCTTTGCAAAATCCGTCGCCGACAGCCTGACCCGGACAGGGGTCGATCCGGCACACCTCACACTCGAGATCACCGAACGGACCGCCCTCGACCGCAACGAGGTGACGCTCAGAAACATCCAGGCTTTTCGCGAGATGGGTGTCTCGCTGTCGCTCGACGACTTTGGCACCGGCTATTCGTCGCTCCTGCACCTCAAGACGCTGCCGATCCAGGAAATCAAGCTGGACCGAAGCCTGGTCAGCGATCTGCCACAGCAACAACGCGATGCGGTGATCGTGAGCGCCACCATCGGCCTAGCGTCCGCGCTCGGGCTGCGGGTGATCGCCGAGGGCGTGGAAGTGGCGTCGCAGGCCAATTGGCTGCGCGAGAACGGCTGCCACCTGATCCAGGGGTTTCTCTACGGACGCCCGGCTGCCCGAAAGCGCGACGCGATCACCCCGTTGCCGGCCCCCGCAAACCGGTAATGCGCGCCGGTTGAAGCGCCCCGAACCCAATCCACAGCGCGCCCGCGTTCGGCCGAACGCATGCGCGGCGGCGCTGACCGAGGCCTTCGTTCAAGAAGGCCCACCCCGTTCTCAAGCGAAGAAAAGAGCTCTGAGCAAATCAATGGACCACGTTTTCGACACTCATGCCACTGGCATCAAGGCCCGGATCAAACCGAGGCCCCGCCGCACGCGACCCGCGTGTGAGGCCAACCCGCCCTACCCCGCCAACCACAAGCCGAGGGGCCTGCCGCCGCTCCCCATGACGCAAGCCATGCGCGGCCTCGCGAAGATCCACCCTGAAGGCGATCTTCCCATGCCCCGGCCGCAACCCGCCGCTGTCTCGCGCGCCCGAATGGGCAACGTCAGCGGCCCAGGTGGAGAAAGCTGATGGCTCGCACCCGACCGATTGCAGACAACGTTATCCGCGATGATTTCACGACGGAAATGATCCAGGGCGGACGTTACAACGACCACCTGATCCACCATCGCGATCCCAGCGTCGAGGGACATGATGGCACCGGCCTTTCATCGTTCAACGGCGACGACATCCTTGAAGGGTCGGTGCCCGACGGCGGCCAGATCCATATGTTCGCGGGCAAAGGCGACGACTGGTTCGTGCTCGATGTCACCAAGGACCCCGACGCCATCGGGATGCAGGGCCACCACGTCTATGGCGGGCATGGCCAGGACACGTTCCAGTTCACGAATATCGAGGAGAATCTCTCTCCCATCGTCGGCCGTCTCGATGATTTCGACCCGACCTCGGACCAGATCCTGATCGAGGATACCGAGATTGACCTGACCGATCTGCCGCGCAACGTCACGCTGCCCGGCGGCGGGTCGGTTGAGGTTCGGGTGATCGAGATCGAACATCCCGAGTTCATCGACGAGGATCTTGGCAGCCAGTATTTTCTCGCCATCGGCGAGGATATCTTTTACGCCCTCGACGGCGCGCGCGACCTTCAGAACGGAACCTCCGGGATGACCGGCGAGGAGCGCCACTTCCTGCGCCCCCCTGCCCTTGAAACGCTCAGGTCGGCGGAGACGGTTCAATATGAAAACCCGAAGAACTTCGTTCCGCGCGAGTTCTACGAGGACCGCGAAGATGAACTGAACCTGGACTGGTATCCCGACGGCCACGAGGTCTTTGCCGACACCGGCGACAAGACCGCGGCGCATATGTTCGGCGGCAAGGGCAACATGCATGCCCACAGTGCAACCGGGGGCCAGGTGATGCATGGCAGCGACGGCGACGACGTGATTGATGCCAACACCGGCAATGACACGGTGAATGGTGGTCAGGGCGATGACCTGATCGCCGGCGGCATTGATTTCGACGACCTCCGCGGTGGATCCGGTGACGACATGATCTGGGGCGGCGACGGCGATGACAGTGTCGAGGGCGACAGCGGCAACGACCACCTGGAAGGTGGCCGGGGTGATGACGTCGTGTCGGGGGGAGAGGGCAACGATACCATCGTCGGCGGTCGCGGAGACGACACGCTCGAAGGCGGCGGCGGCGAAGATGCGATCAACCGCTTCCACTTCTACGAGGAAGGCGGCCACGACACGATCCTCGACTTCAAGGTCGATCTCGATCTGATCACCTTGCAGGACGACATTGATCCGCTGACGGTCGAGCTGTTCGAGAACAAGGACGGCAACACGGTCATGAACTACGGCGAGACCGGCTCGGTCGAGTTGAGCGGCGTGTCCCTGGAGGCATTCCAGGAAGCCGCAGAGATCCGGGCGGAGGAAGAAGACCCGATCATCACGATCACGCCCGATCCGGAAGAGGAAATGCTCCAGGGCGTCAGGGCGGAAAGCGGATTCTACGACGACGAAGAGCCGCCGAGCCTCATGGTCGAGGGGCTCCAGTATGGTGCCACGCCGTTCCAGGAACCCAGCCCCGGCGGCTATACCTACGTGACCGAAGACGAGATCGACGAGGGGTCCGAAGCGCCCGACCACGACGATGACCCTGACGACAAGGACGAGGATGAGCACCAGCACAATCACGAGGAGGACGACGAGGCTTACCACATGCTCCCGATGGTTCCCGTGAATGATGAGGAACAGGAGACCGAGGAAGAAGACCCCGAGGCCGAGCTTGCCACGTGTTTCGTAGCCACCGCGGCCTATGGTGACCACGGGCATCCCGACGTGGTGTTCCTGCGCGCCTTTCGCGATCATTGGCTGGTGCATCGCGCCTGGGGGCGCGCCTTCATCGCGTTCTACTGGCGTGTCGGTCCGAAGATGGCGCGGCCGGTACGGCGCAGCCCGAGGCTCGCGGGCGCGTCAAAGGCCTTGATCTCGGGCATCGTCCGGATTCTGCGCAAGGTATGGGTCTGACATCTTCCGGGGCCGGAGCAGCCTCGCAAGTGCAAAGACCGTTTTTTCGGGCTCCCCACCGTGGCACGCGCCGCGGTGGAGGTGCGGCCTGTGCCGAGGCGAAGGGGCGCGGAACGGGATCGGTCGCCAGCCGAGGCGGTTCGGCCGCTCGGCTCGCTGTCCAGCCAGCTTTCGGGGTCAGCTCAAACGACCGCGCTGCTGCATCGGGGCGATGCCAAAGGCAGCGCGATAGACACGTGAGAAATGGCCAGAACTTTCAAACCCGCACGCAAGCGCGATCTCAAGCACCGAGGCCTCGGTTTGCACCAGCAGGTGCCGGGCGCGCTCCAGTCGCAGCTCCATGAAATACTTCTTGGGCGAGGTGTTCAGGAACTTGCCGAACAGCCGCTCGAGTTGTCGCGTTGAAATGCCGATCTCGGCGGCGATCTTGGCAGGGCTGAGCGGCTCCTCGATGGTCTCGCGCATGAGCTGGATCGCGCGGGTGAGATGGGCATTGCGGATACCGTTGCGCGATTGCAGCGAAACGCGTTGCGCCGCCGTGGCCTCGCGCACGGCGCTGTAGACCATCTGATCGGCCACCGCCACCGACAGGTCGTAGCCGTGATCGCGTTCGATCAGGTGCAGCATCAGATCCGCCGTCGCCGTGCCGCCCGAGGCGGTGAGATGCCGCTCGTCCGCGACGAAGACGTTGCGCACAAGGTTCACCTCGGGAAACCGCTCCATGAAGCTGTCGTGGAACTCCCAGTGGATCGCCGCTTTCATGCCGTTCAGAAACCCGTCTTCGGCGAGTATCCATGCACCGGAACACAGCGCGCCGATCGGGGTGCCGTGCCGCTCTTCGCGGCGCAGCATGGTTTGGAGCGTCGGGGAGAGATGCGCGCGCATGTTGATCCCCGACAGCACGAACAACCGGTCGCATTTCGGCACCGTGTCGAAGCCATGATGGACCAGCGTCACCGACCCGTTCGAGCAGGTGGCGGTCTGGCCATCCTCCGACGCGAAGCGCCAGCCGTAGAGCGTCTCGCCGCTCAGGAGGTTGGCAATGCGGAGCGGCTCGACCGCGCAGGAAAACGCGAGATGCGAGAAATCCTCGACCAGGGCGAAGATGAAATGCTGCGGTTCTTTCATCGCGGATCCATCGGCGGGCGGCATCCTTACTTGGGTGTTCACACATCCCAGTCTTGAATTATCCATTGCGTATACAAAGTGTATTCTTTAGAAAGCAAGACATATCTGATCCCGAAGGAAGCCCGGAAATGGCCGCAAGAGACCGAAAGACCGCGCTTTCGACGCATCTCAAACACGCGATTCTCACCACCGCGATCCGCCCCGGGGCCGATCTCGACGAGGCGGCGATCTGCGGCGCGTTCGAATTGTCGCGCACACCCGTGCGCGAGGTGTTTCGAGAACTGGCCGGGCTGGGCTATGTCGATCTGCGCGACAATCGCGGGCCGCGCGTGTCGGACCTTTCCCACACCACGCTGCGGGATTTCTTTCTGGCCGCCCCGATGATCTATGGCGCGATCCTGCGGCTGGCCGCGCACAACGCCACCGACGTGCAGATCCAGGCCCTGCGCGGCGCACAGGAGACGTTCCGCGCCGCGCTCCGGGTTGGCTCCACGCCCGACCGAACGCTGGCCAACAACCGCTTTCACGAGATCACCGGCGAGATGGCAGGCAATATCTACCTGCTGCCGTCATTCCACAGGCTCCTGATCGACCACGCGCGGATCTCGATGACCTTCTACCGCCCGGAAAACAGCACCATGGCCGAGAATGTCTCGGAAGCCAGCCGCCAGCATGACGCCATCATAGATGCCATCGCCGCCCGCGACGAGGCAGCGGCGGCGCACCTGGCCGAAGATCACTGGAACCTCTCGCGCCACCAGATCGAACGTTTCGTGATGCCCTCGGCGCTCGACCTGCCGATGGGCAGCCATGCCCGCCCCTAGACCCGGATGAGGACCGCGATGACACCAATCTTTCGCTTCGACGGGATCTATACCCCCGTCATCACCCCCTATGATGCCGACGGGTCGGTGAACCCGGGTGCGCTCGGGCAGGTGATCGAGCAATTGATCGCAGGTGGCGTGCACGGCATCATCACCGGCGGCTCCACCGGCGAGAACTATGCCCAGACATTGGCCGAGCGGGTAGAGCTGGCGCGGCTCACCCACGAGATGGTCAAGGGCCGCGTGCCGCTGGTGATGGGCACCGGCGCGATGTTGACGGCCGATTCCATCGCGCTGGCCAAGGCTGCGCGCGAAATCGGGGCCGATGCGATCCTGCTGGCCTCGCCGCCTTACGCGGTGCCGACCGACCAGGAAAACGCGGCCAACGCACTGGCCATCGACCGGGCGGCGAACCTTCCGGTCATGCTCTACAACTACCCCGGCCGCACCGGCACGATGATGGGCGAGGCGTTTCTCGATCGCGTCGGCCGCTCGCGAAATTTCTGCGGCATCAAGGAAAGCTCGGGCGATATCAACCGGGTGCACCTCCTGGCGCGCGATTACCCGCATATCCAGATGGGCTGTGGCATGGATGATCAGGCGCTGGAGTTCTTTGCCTGGGGCGCGCCGTTCTGGGTTTGCGGCGGCTCCAACTTCCTGCCCAAAGAGCATGTCGCGCTCTACAACGCCTGCGTTGTCGAGGGCGATTTCGCCAAGGGGCGGCGGATCATGTCGGCCATGCTGCCTTTGATGCGGGTGCTGGAACAGGGCGGCAAGTTCGTCCAGACGATCAAGCACGGCGTGACCCTGACCGGGATCGACGCCGGCCCGCCCCGCCCGCCGCTCAAGGGACTGAACAAGGACGACAAACGCACATTGGAACAGGTGGTGCGCGTTCTGAAAACCACCATTGCAAGCATCACGACGGAGGGCTGAGACATGGGCCTGCTGACACGCGACGAATACGCGGCCATCGCCGCCGGCCTGACCCTGCCCACGGGGGCTTTCATAGACGGCAGCTATCGCCCGGCGATCTCGGGCAAGACCTTTGCCACGCGCAACCCCGCCACCGGCGAGACCTTGGCCGAAATCGCCGCCTGCGGTGCCGAGGACGTCGAGCTTGCCGTAACCAAGGCCCGCGCCGCGTTCGACGATGGTCGCTGGTCGCGCCTGCATCCATCAGAGCGCAAGGACGTGCTCATCCGGTTTGCCCGGCTGGTGTCGCGCAATGCGCGCGAACTCGCGGTGATGGAAAGCCTCGAGTCCGGCAAGACGATCTTTGATTGCGAGACCGTCGATCTGCCCGAAACGATCCATTGCCTGAAATGGCACGCCGAGGCGATCGACAAGATCTACGACCAGGTTGCCCCCGCGTCGGACGATCACATCGCGATGGTGCTGCGCGAACCGATCGGGGTCGTGGGCCTCGTTCTGCCGTGGAACTTCCCGCTCCTGATGCTGGCTTGGAAGATCGGTCCGGCGCTCGCGGCGGGGTGTTCGGTCATCGTGAAACCGGCCGAGGAGACCAGCCTCACCGCGCTGCGGGTGGCCGAACTTGCGCAGGAGGCGGGGCTGCCGCGCGGGGTGCTGAACGTGCTCCCCGGCGGTGGGCCGGAGGTGGGCGAGCCGCTTGGCCGCCACATGGATGTCGACATGGTCAGCTTCACCGGGTCGACAGTCACCGGCAAGCGGTTCCTCTCCTACTCTGCCGAGAGCAACGCCAAGGAGGTGGTGCTGGAAATGGGCGGCAAGAACCCCGCCATCGTGATGGACGACGCCGAGAACCTCGACCGGGTCGCGGCGCATGTGGTGCAGGGTGCGTTCTGGAACATGGGCGAAAACTGCTCGGCCACCTCGCGGCTGATCGTGCACCGCGACGTCAGGGAGGCGCTCCTGTCGCGAATCGAGGCCCATGCCCGCGAATGGGTGGTGGGCGACCCGCTGGACCCGCAAACCCGTATCGGCGCATTGGTCAGCGAAGGGCATTTCGCCAAGGTCTGCGGCTATCTCGACCAGGCGGAGACTATCTTGCTGGGTGGCACGGCGGACAAGGGCTTTGTCGAGCCGACGGTGGTTGCCCTGCCCGGCAACGACCACCCGCTGGCCCGCGAGGAGATCTTCGGCCCGGTGCTGAGCGTCATCGAGGTTGCCACCTTCGACGAGGCCATCGCGGTGGCCAACGACACCGACTACGGCCTCTGCGCCGCGCTCTTCACCGCCAACGCCAAGCGCGCCATTCGCGGCGCGCGGATGCTGCGGGCGGGCACCGTGACGGTCAACAGCTTCGGCGAGGGCGATATCTCGACCCCCTTCGGCGGCTACAAGCAATCGGGCTTTGGCGGGCGTGACAACGGGCTGCACGCACATGACCAGTATACCCAGCTCAAGACCATCTGGCTCGATCTGGCCGACGACGCGGACGAGGCGGTGGATTGACGCGCTACACCGCAAGCCGGACCCCGCACCACCTTGGCCCCGCCGCGTGGAACGCGATCCTGCCGGCGCAGGACGCGGCCGAGCGTCTGGAGGGGAACGCCACCGCCGATTTCGCGGTGATCGGCGCGGGATTCGCCGGGCTTTCGGCGGCGCGAAGGCTGACGCAGCTTGCCCCCGGCGCGCGCATCGCGGTGCTCGACGCGGGGCGCATTGCCGAGGGCGCGGCGGGCCGCAACTCGGGCTTCATGATCGACCTGCCGCACGAGTTGACCAGCGAGGACTACGCCGGCACCGGCGACGACCGCGCGATGATCGCGCTCAACCGCATGGCGCAGGCGTTCGGCCGCGAGGCGGTGGCGCAGTACGGTATCGACCCCGCCTTTTTCGACCCCGCCGGCAAGGTGAACGGCGCGGCCAGCGCAGCGGCACACGCTCACATCGAAAGCTATGCCCGTCACCTCGCGAGCCTCGATGAACCCTCCGAGATGCTCGACGCGCAGGCGATGCGGGAGTTGACCGGCAGCGCGCATTACCGCTCCGGCCTCTACACCCCCGGCACGGTGATGCTGCAGCCCGCAGGTTACGTGCGCGGTCTGGCGGCCGGATTGCGGCGCGACGACGTGGCGATCTTCGAGGAAAGCCCGGTCACCGGGTTTGCCCGCGAAGGTGCGGCGTGGCGGATCGAGACACCCCAGGGGGATCTGAGCGCGGGCAAGGTGATCCTGACGGTGAACGGGCACCTGGAAAGCTTCGGCATCGCGCGCGATCGGCTGATGCAGATCTTCCTCTTTGCCACGATGACGCCGGACCTCGACGCCGACACGCTCAAACGTCTCGGCGGGCAGAGCCGCTGGGGTGTTACCCCCTCAGATCCGATGGGCACCACCATGCGCCGGATCGACCGGGGCCAGGGCGGCAACCGGATCGTCACCCGCACCTGCGCGGTGCTGCGGCCCGGCATGGTGCCCCGGCAATCCGACCTCGCCCGCGCCGCCCGCGTCATGCGGCGCAAGTTCGACCAGCGCTTTGCGCAGCTTGCGGGGATGGAGATGGCGCATTTCTGGGCCGGGCACCTGTGTCTGAGCCTGAACGGTGTTTCGGTGATGCGCGAGATCGAGCCCGGGCTCTACGCCGGTTGCGTGCAGAACGGGCTGGGCACCGCGCGCGGCACGTTGACGGGGATCGGCGCGGCAGAGCTGGCCTGCGGGCAGGCAAGCGCCATCACCCGCCATTTCACCGCCGAACCGGCCCCGAAACGCCTGCCGCCGCAACCGTTTCGCGAGATCGGGGCCAACGCGGTGCTGCGCTGGAAGGAATGGCGCGCGGGCGCGGAGTGAAGTGCGGCGCTGCCCTGCTTCCCCGGCGTGCCATTGCTGGCGCAAGCAGGCCAGGAAACGAGCCGTTGTATCGAGCTGGGGCGAATGTCTCAATACTCCTGGTTGAGCGCGTCGGCGGCGGGGATTTCGCGCTCGCGGCGCGCGATATAGTCAAGCAGCGCCTCGTTCACGCCCTCGTCGAGCCTGGGTTCCTCGTAGGCCTCGAGCAGGCGGCGCGCATGAACAAGGGCGCGCTCGGTGATCTCCTTCGATCCGTCCGCCACCCATTGCTCGATCGAGTTGTTGTCAAAACGGTCGGGCATGAAGAACGCGGTCTGGAAATTCTCCTGGGTATGCGGATGACCGAGATAATGCCCGCCCGGCCCGACATCGCGGATCGCGGCCAGGGCCTGATCGAAATCCCCCCATTGCGGACCTTCCGCCATGCGGTAGGCCATCGCGCATTGTTCGGCATCCACCACGAACTTGGCCACCGAGCAATGCATTCCCGCCTCGTTCCACCCCGCCGAATGCCAGATGTAATTGGCCCCGGCATGGATCACCGCCGAGAGCGTCGCGGCGCTTTCGTACCCGGCCTGTGCGTCGAAGGTCTTGGCCCCGCCGAGCGCGCCCGAGGTGCGCCACGGCACGCCGTAGAACCGCGCCATCTGGCCGATCATGAAGTTCATCAGGCTGATTTCCGGGGTTCCGGCCATTGGCGCGCCGGATCGCATCGACACCGTCGAGAGGTAGTGCCCGTAGATCGCCGGGCAGCCGCGGCGGATCACCTGCGTATAGGCCAGCGCCGAAAGCGCCTCGGCGTTGAGCTGCGCGACGGAGGCGGCAACGCTTGCGGGCGTATTGGCCCCGCCAAGCACGAAGGGAGAGCAGAGCACCGGCTGATTGCGCCGACAGAAGGCGCGCATCGCGCCGAGCATCGTCTCGTCCCAGACCAGCGGCGAATTGCCGTTGCAATTGCCGGTGGTGACAGGGTGTGACTCGATGAAATCCGCACCGAAGAGGAGGGCGCACATCTCCATCACGTCCTCGGCGTTTTTCGGGCTTGTCGTCATCCCCATGAAGGTCTTGTCGGAGTATTTCATCGAGGAATAGGTGATCCGCAGGTGGCGCTGGCTGATCGGGTGATCGTAGGGCTCGACGATGTGATGCGCCGAGGAATGCAGGGCGGGCATCATGTGCGCCAGCTTGTGGAACATCGAGAGGTCGGCCAGCATCGGATTGCGGCGAACATCGTCGAGGTCGCGCAGGTAGGGCGCGCCGGTCATCGGCACGAAGATCGAATGCGGCCCGCCGAGACGAACGTTCTTTCGCGGATCGCGGGCGTGATAGGTGAAATCCGAGGGGATCGTGGCAACCAGTTCGCGCACCAGGCCGCGGTCGAGGTGAACACGTTCGCCGCGCACGTCAGCCCCGACCCGACGCCAGTCGCGCAGAGCAACAGGGTCGCGGAAGATCACGCCGACCTCTTCGAGAATATCCATCGAGGCCCCGTCGATCTGTGCGATCTGGTCCGCGTTCATCGGCTCGCAAGTCGGCAGGGTCCGGGTGAGACCGGGCAACATGTCGAACGTCACCGCGCCGCGGCTGCTGCGCCGGGCGGCGCGCCCGCCGGCGCGGCTACGGGGCTTGGTCAGGGTTGTCATGTCGGGTCTCCTTCCCGACACAGTCTGGAGGAGAGCCACGCCTTTGACGTGCTGGTTTGCGAAACCATTTTGCAGAATGCGACATGGCTCAGAGGCGACGTGCCGCGTGCGGAGCTATCGGTGCGACCGACCCGCGTTCAGGACGATGGCGCCCGACCGGGAGGAGTGCGGAGGATCTCGGCGATCATCACGACCGCCAGAATCCCGGCCCCGCCTGCGGCAAGCCAGGTGACGCTCGGGATCGCCGCACCGTTCTTCACCGCGATCGCGATCAGCGCCCAGATCACCGACAGGAAATAGACCGGCTCGTCCCGCCGCATCCAGTGGATGAGCAGCGCGGCCACGAAGGCCAGAACAATGCAGATCTGGGCCCAGACCACCTCGCCGAACGCGATCTCGAAGCCGGCACCGGTGAGGCCAAGCGAGGCGAAGCTCGCCGCGGTGAGCCACCCCGCGTAAAACGCGATCGGGGCCTTGCCGAGCCAGCGGTCGGCCAAGGGCGCGCGGGCAAGCGCGATGACCGCCGAGACCAGCATCGCGAAGATCAGGATCGTCGCCCAGATCGGAGACACCATCGCCACGGGAAGCCAGATCGCGCCGATCACGAGGGAGACCAGAAGCGCCGCACGGTGCCGGTCCCAATCCCGGTTGTCGGGACGACGGATGAGCCCGAACCCGGTCGCCGCCACGATCCACAGGTAGATCGGCCCCCAGATCGCGAAGGCATACCCCGCCGGCTGCACCGGGGGATCGACCTGCGGATCGGGGTAAAGCATCGGGTCGAATCCCCCGAAGCCCGGCACCAGGAATGGCCCGAGCGCAAAGACGACAGCGGCGACGAACAGAAGAATGGCCTTGGCGCGCATCATGTTGTCCTTTCATCCGGCATACTGGAAGGGCGGACCGTCGGGGACGAAAGTCGGCCAATCCGGCGCACGGGTCAACCCCGGCACCCCGAAGCTGCGGCCCCGCGCGCCGTCCGGGCCGCGGCGCACATCCCGCCTCACCGATCCGCGGGCAGGGGCGGGGCGGTCAACGGCTCCGGGGAACGGGGAAACTGCGCGACGACGCGGGCGGCCACCCGGTTGCCCGAAGACAGCGCCGCGGCGAGCGGCTCGCCCCGCGCGACCGCGAACAAATAACCTGCGTTGAACGCATCGCCCGCGCCGACCGTGTCGAACACCGCGATCCGGTCAGCATCGGCATGGGCGGCAAGCTGGCCCTGCCGGCCATAACACCCAGCCGCCCCGGCTTTCGCGACAAGGCAGGTGCCGGGCGCGGCTTGTTCGGCCAGCCGGGCAAGGCCCTCCTGCGTATCGTCGCACCCGGTCAGACCGGCGAGTTCCTTGTCGTTCAGAAGAACGTGGTCGGCACGGGCAATCCAGCCCAACACCCGCTTGCGCGTCGCCGCGCTCCAGCCTGCGTCGGGCCAGCCGGGATCTATCGCCAGTTCGGCACCCGCTGCCCGCAGATCGTCGAGCAGCGCCTCGTGGTCGGCCAGCAACCCCGGCAAGGCGAAGGCCCCGCTGACCATCACCAGCGCGCCGTCAAGTGGCCAGTCGTCGAGCCCAGCCCGGAAGGTCGCCCGGGTCAATTCGGCAAGGTGGCCCGGCGTCGACAGGAAACTGCGCTCGGCATCGCTGAACAATACGCCCACCGAAACCCCGGTTGCCGTCTCGAAGCGCGTCATCCGGTCGAGGCCAGACCGGAAGCGCGCGGCGATCATGTCGCCCGCCGGGTCGGTGCCGCAGCCCGAAACCAGCCCGGCCCGGGCACTGAGCCGGCGCAGCACGAGCGCGGTGTTCGCCGCCGACCCGCCGATCCGAAAATCGGATTTCGGCAGAAAGACCTCGGTGCCCGGCTCGGGCCAGCCGTCGAGCGGCCCCATGACGACATCGAGGTTGGCATTGCCGATCACGCAGATCGCGCGTTCCATCAGGCCGCCTCACCGCTGGTCACCTTCGTGGAGCGGATCGGCATGCCGACATCGGGCACCATCCGCGCGGCGGCGTCGATCACGGCGCGTTGCAACGCCGGCAGGGCGGCGGCGGCGGCAGCCATCCCCCGGCGCGGGGGCAGCGACAAGGTCACCGCACCGGGCACCGCGGCCTCGCCCGAGAGATCGACGATGCCGGGGCGCAGACCATGGCCGATCAACTCACCCGCGAGCCCCGCGATATTGTCGCCCTCGTCACCCTTGCCGCGCAGAAACACGATCGCCGTCTCCGGACCGACCATCTCGAACGGACCATGGCGGAACTGGCCGGCTTCGAGGCCCAGAACCGGGATGCGCGCCAGCTCCATCAGGCTCAGGCCCGCCGCATCCGCCACGCCCTGCAACGCCCCCCGCCCGACGAAAACGGCATTGCGAGCCTCGGCGATCAGATCGCGCAGCTCCGGGCTGTAGGGCGGCGATGCCTCTTCAAGCACGGCACGTAACGGGGCCATGTCGGCACCGAGTGCTGCGAGCACCGCCGCGTGCATCGTCAACGTCACCAGCAGCGACCGGGTGGCCGCATAGGCCAGTTCCACCCCGCCGCATCCGATCAGGGGCCGGGTCCGCCGCGCGAGCGGGCTGTCGGGGTCGAGGGTGAGGCCAAAGACGGTGCCTTGCGGCTGGTCATCGAGAAACCGCACGACCTCGCCCGAAGCGCCCGATTGCGACGTCAGGAACAGGGTGGCCGGGCGATCCAGCGGTGCGCGCATGTATTCCGAGAGCACATGCGCCGAGGCATCGACGCCAGCCTGGCGATAGAAGGGTTCGGCCATCCGGTTGACCCAGTGCGAGCCCCCCATGCCGAGAAGCAGCAGCCGGCCCGTGGCCTTCATGCTGCGGGCCGCCTCGGCGGCGGGCGCGGCCACCGCATTCCAGGTGGCTTGGGCATCGGAGAATTGGCGCTCCATTTCGGCTTCGAGCTGCCGAAGGCCGTTCGGGCTGGTCATCGTGTCTTCCTTGTTTTCTTGCTCAGGCGAGGGGGGCGCCATCGGCCCCGAAGCGGTGCAGCCGGGCCGCATCCGGCGCGAGGTGCAGCGCGGTGCCGGGCGTCGGGGTTTCGCCGGGCGGAATGCGCACCACGACACGGCCCGCCTCGGCGGTTTCGACATGCAGGAAAGTGTCGCTGCCCAGCGCCTCGGCCATCACGACCTTGCCCGCCCAGGGGCCATCCTGTGCGACGTGCAGGTGCTCGGGGCGGATGCCGACGCAGGCCGCGCCCATCGCCTCGGCCGTGGCCCCTTCGATCAGGTTCATCCGCGGACTGCCGATGAAGCTTGCCACGAAACGGCTCGCGGGGCGTTCATACAGGTCCATCGGCGTTCCGACCTGTTCGACCTTGCCTGCGTTCAGAACCACGATCCGGTCGGCCAGCGTCATCGCCTCGACCTGGTCGTGGGTGACGTAGATCATCGTGGTGTCATGCAGCCGATGGTGCAGGGCCGCGATCTCGATCCGCGTATCGACGCGCAGCGCGGCATCGAGGTTCGACAGCGGCTCGTCGAACAAAAACACCCTCGGCTGGCGCGAGATCGCCCGCCCGATGGCAACCCGCTGGCGCTGCCCGCCGGAAAGCGCTTTTGGCTTGCGGTCCATCAGGTGGTCGATCTGCAGCATCCGGGCCGATTGCGTGACCCGCTCCTCGATCTCCCGCTTCGACAACCGCGCCTGTTCGAGACCGAAGGCCATGTTTTCGCGCACCGTCATATGCGGGTAGAGCGCATAGGACTGGAACACCATGGCGCAGCCGCGTTTTGCCGGCAGCACATCGTTCATCTTCTCGCCGCCGATGCGCAGCTCGCCGCCCGATATGTCTTCGAGCCCGGCGATCATCCGCAGGAGCGTGGATTTCCCGCAACCCGAGGGGCCGACGAAAACCACGAACTCGCCGCTGGCGAGGTCGAGGTCGATCCCGTGGATCACGTCAACCGTTCCGAAGGATTTGCGCACCGCTTGCAACTCAACCCGTGCCATCTGTCATCCTTTCACTGCGCCCGCCGTCAGGCCGGACACGATCTTGCGTTGGAAGATGAGGACCAGCACCACCAAAGGCAGCGTGACCACGACCGAGGCGGCCATGATATTGCCCCAGGGAATCTCGAATTCCGACCGGCCCGAGATCATCGCGATCGCCACCGGAACCGTGCGCTGGGTGTCGGTCGACAGGAAGGTCAACGCGAACAGGAATTCGTTCCAGGCGTGGATGAAGGCGAGCAGGCCCGTCGTCACCATCGCCGGCCACATCAGCGGCAGGAACACCCGCCAGATGATCGTCAGCGCCGATGCGCCGTCCATGATCGCGGCTTCCTCGATCTCCACCGGCAGCTTGCGCATGAAGGTGGTCAACACCCAGACGGTGAACGGCAGGGTGAAGATCATGTAGGAAAACACCAGCGCCCAGAGCGAGTTGAACAGCCCGAAGGCGCGGATCAGCTCGAACAGGCCCGCGAGCACCGCGATCTGCGGGAACATGCTGACCGAGAGGATGGTCAGAAGCAAAAGCCCCCTGCCCCGGAACCGGATCCGCGCGAGCGCATAGGCCGCCGTGGTCGCGAGGACCAGCGACAGAACCACGACAGCCGACGCGGTCACCGCGGAATTCAGAAACTGCCGCCCGAAGACGCCGGACGACAGCATCGAGCGGTAGTTCGACCAATCCAGCGCGGCGGGCAGGTAGTTGATGTCGAAGATCGCCTGCCCGGTCTCGAGCGAGGTCAGGATCGCGTAGTAGAACGGAAACACCGCCTGAAGCACGATGACCGCGACGAGAAGATAGAACCCGTAAGTCTTGAGGCGTGCCATCGTGTCAGTCCTCGCGTTCGAGGTTCATCCGGGTAACGCGGATGAAGGTGATGGTGATCAGGGCGATCACGAAGAACAGCAGCGTCGAGGCGGCCGAGCCATAGGCGAACTTGTCGTAATCGAACAGGTTTTCGCGGGCATAGATCGACATCGAGCGCGTCGCGTCGGTGTTGGGGGTGAGGACATAGATCAGGTCGAACACCCGCAGCGCGTCGAGCGTGCGGAACACCACCGCCACCAGCAGCCCCGGCAGGATCAACGGCAAGGTCACCTTGCGAAACAGCCTGAACGCGGGCACACCATCCATCCGCGCTGCCTCGTAAATATCATCGGGCACCATCTGCAACGCGGCGAGGATCAGCAGCGCCATGAACGGCGTGGTCTTCCATACGTCCACCGCGACAATGGCGAACATCGCCGTGCCCGGCGTCGCCGTCCAGGCGATGGCACTGTCGATCAGCCCGACACGCATCAGCATGTCGTTCACGATGCCGAACTGGTCATGCAGCATCCAGGCCCACATCTTGGCCGAAACGATGGTGGGAATCGCCCAGGGGATGAGGATCGCCGCCCGCACGAGGCCCCGGCCGGGAAAACTGCGGTGCAGCACCAGTGCGATGACGAGGCCAAACACGGTTTCGATGCTCACCGAAAGGCCCGCGAACCAGATCGTGTTCCAGACCGAGCGCCACCAGCGCGGATCGGCCAGAACGCCCTCCCATTCGCCCTGCCCGTTGCCATAATCGAACCAGTGGAGGTAATTCTGGAACCCGACCCACTGCGCATTTCCCAGTTGGTCGAGCGAGGCGTCGGTGAAGCCGAACCAGATGGTGCGCGCGAGCGGCCAGGCCGCGACCGCCGCCAGAACGATCAGCATCGGCGCGAGGAAGGCCCATGCCGCCCGCTTGCGCTGCCGCGCCAACCTGGAAAGATCAGGGGCTGTCATCGTTTCCGCATCCATATGGCCTCGAGAGAGGCGCGGCAGCTTTCGCCGCCGCGCCGGAGTGGCAGATTACCACGCGTCGCCCTTGAGCCGGGTCAGGC
The DNA here is from genome assembly GCF_900177545.1 of Maritimibacter sp. HL-12. Taxonomy (GTDB): domain Bacteria; phylum Pseudomonadota; class Alphaproteobacteria; order Rhodobacterales; family Rhodobacteraceae; genus Sinisalibacter. The sequence goes on from NZ_FXBQ01000001.1 coordinate 830,177, forward strand.
GCGCTTCGAGCGCCGCAAGGTTGCTCTCGGCGGTGCCGTTGCCGGACATCGTGTTGTGCACAGCAGTCCAGAACTCGGCCGACACCTCGTTGTACTTGCGCTTGGTCGAGAACGCCGGACGCGGGGTGGTGCCGTCAAGAACCGGCTTCCACAGCGGGATGAACGGCATCTTCTCGGCCACCTCGGCATCGTCGTAAATCGCCGTGATCGTGGCCGGACGCGAGGTGTCGATGGCGCGCATCTTCTGGTTCTCGAAGTTCACCAGGAATTTCACCAGTTCGATCGCCACTTCGGGGTGCTCCGAATAGGCCGAAACCCCAAGCGCCGCACCGCCCAGCGTGGCCACGGCCCCGCCCGGCCCGCCGGGCAGCGGAGCGACCTCGACCGCGTCCTTCACCGGGCTGTCATCACCGGTGACGAGGGCATAGGCGTAGTTCCAGTTGCGCATGAACACCGCGTTGCCCGACTGGAAGGTGCCACGCGCATCTTCCTCCTTGTAGTTCAGCACGCCGGACGGGGCGATGCTGCCGACCCACGAAGCGGCCAGGTCGATCGCCGCCGCGGCCTGCGGGTTGTTGATGCCGACGCTGCCGTCTTCGCCCACGATCATGCCGCCGCCCATGGCACCGACCCATTCCATCGCGTTGCAGGTCAGGCCTTCGTAGGCCGCGCCCTGGAAGACGAAGCCCCACATGTCGCCGTTGCCTTCGGCGCGCTCGGCCTCCATCACCTCGGCCGCCGTGGCGGTGAGTTCCTCCCAGGTGGTGGGCACGCTCTTGCCGTGCTTCTCAAGCAGGTCGGCGCGGTAGTAGAGCGCCGGTGCCCCCATGAACATCGGCATCGCCACCAGCTTGCCATCCACCGTCTGCGCATCCAGCGCGGAGGGCACGAACTGGTCGCGGATATCTTCAACCGCCTCGTTCATGTCGACGAAATGCTCCGAAATCTGCGGTGCCCAGATCACGTCGAGGCGGTAGACGTCGATATCGGACGACTGCGCCGAAAGCCAGAGCTTGTACTGGCTGAACTGATCGGTCGTCGATTCCGGCATCGAAACGATGTTGACGGTATGACCGGTGGCCGCCTCGAAGGCATCGAGTTGCCGGCGCAGGATCTCGTCGTCCATGCCGACCGCGCCGTGCACGATGTTCAGCGTTTCGGCCTGCACCGAAAAGGCGGCAAGGCTGACCAGCGCAGCCCCCGCGAGAGATTTCAAGTATTGGGTCATTGTCTTCCTCCTGTTGCAATCATGTTATGAGGTTTGTTCCGCGCGGCAAAAGACCGGCGAGGTCCACGCCATCTGTCCCCCCGCCTGCCGCAGGCGGAGATAGATGTTTTCGCCCGGCGAGACCGTGCCGAGCGGCACCCGGCCGTGCCACTGCCATTGGCGCGGTCGTGGCATGGCGTGGAAGCGCCAGGCCGGGCTGTCGATCGAGCCGAGATTGCCCGACTTCGCACTTTCGAACAGCCGTTCGGCTGGCAGCTCGATGTTTTGTCCGCACAGCTCCGCGCGGATCGTCGCGCCCGCGTCGAGCCGCAGGCGCAGCAGCATCCCTTGGGTGGCGGACGTGAAGTTGTTCGGGTTCGCCTCGGCGGTCACGGCAAAGCGCAATCCGCTGCCGTCTGCGACCAGTTCCGGCAGCGGCGCGCCGCCATCCTGCCCCTCCAGAGGCGAAACCACCTCCGCCCCGCGCCAGCGCGGCTCGGCCGAAAGGATCTCGCCGCCTTCGACCGAGAGCGTGCCGGTCCAGTCGTGGCGCGAGCGTCGCGCACCCCAGCCGAGTTCCAGAAACAACAGGGTCTCGTCGGCCGCACCGATCGGCGCGGGGTCAAGCTCCGGGCTGATCCGATGCCATAGCTGCCCGTTGCGGATCACGTCGATACTGTCGATGAAACCGCCGGCCACCGCTTCGATCCGCAGATCATACGTGCCCGGCGCGACGATACCGCCCTGGATCGCCGGGCCGACCGCCGCCAGAAGGTGAATGTTGTCGCCGGTGAGCGCGTTGGTCGCACGCGACATGAACGCCTGCCACAGGTCATCGCGCCCACCGCTGCGGGCATAGGCACACATCCGGCCATGCCCGTAGCTGCCCGGAAAGGCGGAATGGTGATCGGTATTGCCGACGATTCCGAAAACATGGCCCTGCGCCAGGCCGTGCGCCATGGTGGAATGGCCATCGACCGGCCCCATCGAATGCAGGTAGCCCCGGTCGGTCTCGGAGGTTTCGGCGCAGCCGTGCATCGAGAGCATTTCGACAAAGGGCGAAAGCGCCGGATCGAAGGTGTTCCAGTTGATCCCCCGCGCCCCTTGGCGATAGCCGATGTGATGCGGAAAGGCGAGTGCGCGCGCGCCCTTGCTTTGCCGCAGTGCCGCTTTGAGATCGGCTGGCGTGTCGGCCAGGTGGAGCGGTGCGGGGTCGAGATCGGCATAGACGATCGTGTAATCCCCGTCGGCGTTGGAATGGATCTCGTAGCCGGGAAACACGCAAAATCCGGGACCGTCCGCCGCCTTGAGCGCCTCGAAATGATCCATCCAACCGGCGCGCAGCTTGGCGAAGCCCTTGACGTGGAAATCGACAATATGGGCCACCGACGGGTCATCCACCGGCATGTCGGGCCAATGCGCGTGCCCGGTGATCGACACGAAGTCGAGTTGCAGCGCGGCCCGGGCGAGCGCATCGGCGAAACGGCCGTGGCCATAGCTGAGATCGGAATGATTGTGGATATCGCCATAGAACGGACGCAGGCCCAGTTCGGTGGCGAGCGGCGTCAGCGACGCGGGCAAGGGGGCTCGGATCATGCCCAATCTCCTGTTCTTGGGTCGACCGGGCGGCCCCCGGCGCGCAGGCTCGCCTGCGCAGCCAGAACCAGCCGCAACGACGCGATGCCTTCCGGCACGCCCACGGGTGGATTCTCGCCGTCGAGAAACCGCCGCAGCGACCGCACCAGTTGCAGGTCGGCGCCAAAATGGCTCGTCCCGCGATCGGGGATATCGGGGTGGACAACCTCGCGCTCATGGCCGTGGGCGGTGACGAGGTCGATCGCGCCGGAGTGGCGTTCCATCCGGAGCCGCCCGGTGCTGCCGACGATCTCGAGGGTTTCCTGGTCTTCCGCGAAGGGGCCGAAGATGGCCAGGAACAGGCAGGCGACCATGCCGTTCTCATAAGTGACCGTGACGATGGCGTGATCGTCGATATCGGATCCCGGCAGGTAGACGCAGTTGTCGTTGCGGTCCTGCGATGCGTCGGCGGTCACCCAGCTTTCGTTCGGCACCCGGGCCACGCCCTCGGCGCGGTCGATCAGGGTTTCATGCCGCCGGTAGGGGCAATCGCGGTCGCAATCGCGGCAGCGCGCGGGCGCGTCCGGGTCGGGCGTGAAGATCGCCGAGCGCCCGCCCTGCGCCGAGACCCGCACCGCCGGACTGCGCGCGATCCAGTTCAAGACGTCGAAATGGTGCGATCCCTTGTCGTTGAGCGCCCCACCCGAAAGCGCCTGCTCCCGGTGCCACAATTGCAGATAGCGGGTGTAGGGAATGACCGACCGAAGCAGGATCATCTGCGGCGCACCGATCTCGCCCTCGTGCGCCATTCGCACCGCCTCGATCCAGGGCACCTCGTAGCGGCGGGTGAAGCCCATCATCACCGGGTGCGCGGCCTGTGTCTCGGCCGCGCGGATCGCGAGGGCGTCTTCCATCGTGACGGAAATGGGTTTGTCGAGGTAGACATGGCGGCCCGCCGCCAGCGCCGCCTCGACCGGGGCGCGGTGGGCGTTGGTATGAGTTGTGACCAGCACGAGACGCACCGCCGGGTCGGTCACCGCCGCGTCGAGATCGGCAAACACCTCGACCCGGTGATTGATGCCCCGGCTGGCGTAGATCGCGTTGAGGTGGTCGGCCGACAACCGGGCGCGGTCGGCCAGCCGGTCCTGCACTCCGACGATGCGCAGCCCGGCCTCCAACGCGCTCTCTGCCATCCGCGCGCCGATGTAATAGACGCCGCGCTCGCCTGCGCCGATGATCGCAACCCCGTAAGTGTTCGCGCTGTTGCCGTCCATGACGCCGCCGACTCCCTTGATTCGAGAGTCGGAAGCTATTCAAGTATATTTCAAAGATACTCAAAATTATACTTATTCGAGATCGGCCCGGCTGCTGCCATGGCGGATCAGGGCAATCGGGAGATAATGGGTCTCGACCCGCCGCGACCGCCCCCTCATCCGATCGAGGATGACATTCTCGAACAGATCGAGCTTGGCCGCGTTGCTGTTGCCGATCACATCGAACATGTTGCGATGCTCGGAGGGAAAATCTGTGCTGCCCAGCAGGATCACGCTGATGTCGCGACCGGGCACCAGGCCCGCCTCGGCGAGCGCACTTTCCAGCAGGTAACCTTCGACAACCCCCCATGCAATCAGCGCATCCATCCGCCCGGCGGCACCGGAAATCGCCGCCGACAGCTCGGCCCTGGTATATTCGCCTGGCAAGCGATCGACTTCGATGAGCAGGTCTTCACGCGCCGGTGTCAGCGTCCGGCACAGCAGGCCATATTCGCGCCGGGCCATGGCGATCTGGCGTGCCGGGTGTGACGAGGTCAGGAACCCGATCCGCCGGTGACCGGCATGGAAAAGGTCGAAAAAGGCCACCGTCAGCGCCTCGCGCCAGTTTGTCCCGATCCCGTCCGCCTCGATCCCCGTAACCGACACACCGTCGATCACCAGATGGTCGGCATGGGCGTGAAGCGCGGCCAGAAAGGCCAGCGACAGGGTTTCGAAATGCAGTTGCAAAAGGCAGACTCGGAACCGCTGCATCCGGTCCAGAAGCGAGATCGGCTTGGTCTCGGTGTCATAACCGATGTGCAGCATGGTCAGCCCGCGCGACCGCAGGCGAACTTCGATCTCCTGCATCAGGTTGCGCGCGAGGCGGCTGTCGGAGAGCCGGTAAAGGATCAGCACATCGGCTTCGTACTCGGCCCGATCGGAGGCCTCGGACGGATCGGCAATACGCAACCCGCCTCCCCGCCGTGCGGTGATCTGCCCGGCCTCCACGTAGGGAGCAAGCGCCAGCTCGACACGGCGCTGCCCGACGCCGAACCGGCCCATGATGTCGCGGACCCGCGGCAGCCGGTCGCCCGGTTGCAACGCGGCGATTTCCTTGGCCAGCCAGTCGGCTATCTCGCGGTCTTTGGTTCTGTCATGCGCCATGGATCGAGTATTGGAGTACAGGACGGAAAAGCCAAGTATAACTTTCGCTTGTATGGTGTGCCTCCCGGCAATGCTTGCGCCGAGCGGGGCCCGGCAGCGGCCAGGGCCCGGCGTCTGCCTGTGAAGCAGATCTAGTTGTCTCCATGGCAGAAGGTTTTCGGCCCTTTGCGGTCCGCGCTGAGCAACCTTGTTCGAGAAACTCCGCCAACTCATCCGGGGACCGCCCGACCCCGGACTCGCCCCGAGGATGCAGGGTTGGAATCGCCACACCGAAGCGATAGTTTCTGCGCGTCACGTTCGTGACGCTGTCACCGGGACGGCCTTCCTGCGCTTTCGCACTAGCCGGCCCGGCGTCTTCCCGGCTTAATTGAACACAAGGAATTCGATCATGAACAAGTCTCGCACAACGGCCGTTCTGGCGATGACATGGATTGCCCTCTCGCTGGCGCATCCGGCTCTGGCACAGCCCAAGACGAATCCGCTCGGGACGGTCGAAGCGACCCTCGATGGAACCCGCTATTCCGGGGAAACGCTCTCCGTGCCGTCCGAGGGAACGGCAACGTCGGAGTTCGCCGCGTTCGGCCCGGTGACATCGGTCACCATCCAGGCGCACGACCCGCAGGCCGACAGCATCATGCAGAACGTCCTGTCGATTGAATTCTCTTTGATGGGCGAAGACGCTTCGGCCTCGATGATGGACGCATCGGTTTCGTGGTGGCCTGAAGGGATGAGCCAACCCTTCTTTCACAGCGAAGGCAGCGAGGCGGAATTGACCGTGGCACTCGAAGCATTGTCGCTCGAAGACGGCGCGGCCAGTGCCAAGGGCCGCTTCAGCGCGCGGATCTGCCGGAAAGACGGCTTCGTCGCCGAGGCTGACCTGAGCGACTGCATGCCCGTCGAAGGGGTGTTTGAGACCGCCCTGCACAAGAGCGAGTAACAGCGAATATGCCACGCCCGGGTCAAGAATGCAGTCGGTGCCGAAGAACCGCCCGGAACTCCGTCAAGGCAGGGCAAACACCCCGTTCAGGCCACCCTTAGGCCCGAAGCGCGGTTGAACGGATGCAACACCGGGAGCGGGGCGAAGAGGTTCAAATCTGCTCCCTCCGCCACCGTCGGCAAGCCCTGCACGCGCACCGTGATCGGCTGGGCGCTCCCGCCAAGCGTGACGTAGATGTGGCTTTCCGCCCCGGCAGGTTCCAGCAGCGCAACCTGGCCGCTCAGCCGCAGGTGCGGCCCCTCCGGCGCGGTCATCGACAGGTCGTCGGGCCGGACGCCGATCAGGTCGGTGCCCGGCGGAAAGCCGTGCAGGGCATCGCCTGCGCCGGTCTCGCGCAGATAGTCGACATCCAACATGTTCATCGCCGGCGAGCCGATGAAGCCCGCCACGAAAACCGAGGCGGGCTTTTCGAAAACCTCCATCGGGGTGCCGACCTGTTCCACCTGCCCCGCGTTCAGCACGACCAGCCGGTCCGCCATGGTCAGCGCTTCAAGCTGGTCATGGGTGACATAGAGCGACGTGGTGCCGAGCCGTTTCTGCAACTGCCGGATCTCGACCCGCATCTGCACCCTCAGCTTGGCGTCGAGGTTCGACAACGGCTCGTCGAACAGGAACGCCTCCGGTTCGCGGACCAGCGCGCGGCCCATCGCCACCCTCTGGCGCTGTCCGCCCGACAGGTTGCGCGGCTTGCGGTCGAGGTATTCCTCGATCTCGAGCATCTTCGCCGCTTCACGCACCCGGCGCCCGATCTGGTCTTTCGGAACCTTGCGGTTCTTCAAACCATAGGCAAGGTTGTTGAAGACGGTCATGTGCGGGTAGAGCGCGTAGTTCTGGAACACCATGGCAATGTCGCGTTCGGCCGGTTCCAGCGTGTTGACCACCCGGTCGCCGATCTTGAGCGTGCCGCGCGAGATCGTCTCCAGCCCCGCCACCATGCGCAGAAGCGTGGACTTGCCGCAGCCCGAGGGCCCGACAAGCACGATCATCTCGCCGTCGGCGATGTCGAGGCTGACGCCTGTCACGGCCTTGACGCCGCCGCCATAGACCTTGTGCAGGTCGTCCATGTGAATTGAGGCCATGAGGTTATTTCTCCGTCTCTGTCAGGCCTTTGACGAACAGCCGTTGCATGAACAGGATCACCAGCACCGGCGGCAATGCCGCCAGAACAACGGTCGCCATGACCAGGTGCCAAAGCGGTTCGCTGTCACCGCCGGTGACCATGCGCTGGATGCCCATCACGATGGTATAGAATTCGGGGTCGGTGGTGATCAGCAGCGGCCAGAGATACTGGTTCCAGCCATAGATGAACATGATCACGAAGAGCGCCGCGATGTTGGTGATGCTGAGCGGCAGCAGGATGTCGCGAAAGAATTTCATCGGCCCCGCGCCGTCCACCCGGGCGGCTTCCATCAACTCTTCCGGGACGGTCATGAAGAACTGCCGGAACAGGAAGGTGGCGGTGGCGCTCGCGATCAATGGGATCGACAGCCCCGCGAAGCTGTTCAGCATGCCGAGGTTGGCCACCACCTCGAAGGTCGGCACGATCCGCACCTCGACCGGCAGCATCAGCGTCAGGAAGATCACCCAGAAGAAGAAGATCCGGAATGGGAAGCGGAAATAGACGATGGCGAAGGCCGACAGGATCGAGATCGACAGCTTGCCGATGGTGATCGCCATGGCCATGACGAAACTGTTCCACAGCATCCCTCCGATCGGCGGCGTCCCCGCCACGGAGCGCCCATCGAAGATTGCAGTGCGGTAGTTTTCCAGCGCGTTTGGTCCCGGCAGCAACGGCATCACGCCGCGCACGAAGGTGCCCGGCGGATGGGTCGAGGCGATCACGGCAACATAGACCGGGAATACCACCAGCCCGACGCCAAGGATCAGCACCAGGTGCGACAACAGCATGCCCCAGCGATCATTTTCGACCATGTGTCGGGCCCTTCAATAGTTCACGCGCCGCTCGATATAGCGGAACTGGATGACGGTCAGAACGATGACGATTGCCATCAGGATCACCGACTGCGCGGCGGAAGACCCGGTGTTGAGATTGACGAAACCGTCGCGGAACACCTTGTAGACAAGAATGTTTGTGGCTTGCGCCGGTCCGCCCTCGGTGGTGGCGTGGATGACGCCGAAGGTGTCGAACATCGCGTAAACGATGTTTACCACCAGCAGGAAGAACGTCACCGGCGACAGCAGCGGCAGGATGATGGTCAGGAACCGCTTCCTCCGGCTGGCACCGTCGATTGCCGCCGCCTCGATCAGCGACTGCGGAATCGATTGCAGCCCGGCCAGGAAGAACAGGAAATTGTAGGAAACCTGCTTCCACGCGGCCGCCACGACGACGAGGATCATGGCGTCCCTGCTGCTGGAACGGTGGTTCCAGTCATAGCCGACGCCTTCCATGACGTAAGGAAGGATGCCGATGCTGGGGTTGAAGATGAACCACCACAGAACGCCGGCGATGGCGGGCGCGACGGCATAGGGCCAGACCAGGAAGGTGGTGTAGGTGTCGCGCGACCGGATCATGCGGTTGACCATCATCGCGAACAGCAGGGCGGCCGACATCCCCAGAACGGTCGTCCCGACCGAGAAGATCAGGGTGACCTTGAGCGAGTTCAGATAGAGCGTGTCTCGGAACAGGGCCGCGAAATTCTCCAGCCAAACGAAGGTTGGCGGCCGGATGCCGAACGCATCGCCCTGGCGAAAAAGCGACTGCCAGAGCGCCTGCGCGGCGGGCCAGATGAAGAAGATCAGCGTGACAAGCACCTGCGGGGCGAGCAGCGCATAGGGCAGCCACCAGTTGGAAAAGGTCGTGCGCTTGGTTTGCATCTGCCTGTGGTCCGAGCGGTGGGGAAAAAAATGAAATGGTCCGCCCCGGCAGTGCAGGGGCGGACCGGATGCCGTCGGATCAGTTCATCGACGCTTCAAACTCGCGCAGCAGCGCATTGCCGCGACGAACCGCGTCGTCGGTGGCTTGCTGGCCGGTCTTGGCGCCGGACATCACCGCTTCCATCTCTTCCGAGATGATGTCGCGGATCTGGACGAAGTTGCCGAAGCGCAGGCCGCGGGAATTCTCGGTCGGCGGGTTCAGCGTCATCTGGCGGATCGAGGTGTCGGCCCCCGGGTTCGCATCGTAGTAACCCTGCTCGGCGGTCAGGTCGAACGCGGCCTGCGTGATCGGCAGATAGCCGGTATCCTGGTGCCAGCTTGCCTGGACCTCGGGCTGCGAAAGATACTCGAAGAACTCGGCGACGCCCTGGTACTCGTCATCCGAATGGCCGGTCAGCACCCACAGGGTCGCGCCGCCGATGATCGTGTTCTGCGGCGCGCCCTCGGCATCGTCGTAGTAGGGCTGGAAGGCGAAACCGACATCGAACTCCGCGTTGTTGAGCACACCGGCACGGCTGGCGGAGGAACCGAAGAACATCGCGCATTCGCCGGAGTAGAACATCGGCGCCGAGTCAGGGCCCGAACCGGGGCCGCCCCAGCGGAACGCGCCGGCGTCCTGCCAGGCTTTCAGGTTGTCCCAGTGACGCACGACGAGGTCGGAATTGAACGCGAACTCGGTGTCGAAGCCGTCAAAGCCGTTGGCTTTCGTCGCGAGCGGGATATCGTGCCAGGCGGTGAAGTTCTCCAGCATGACCCAGCTCGGCCATGACGTGGTGAAGCCGCAGGTTGCGGCACCGGACTCGATGATCTGCAGCGACGCCGCTTCCATCTCCGCCCATGTCGCCGGCGGCGCATCGGGGTCGAGACCTGCCGCCTCGAAGATGTCGCGGTTATAGTACATGATCGGCGTCGAGGAGTTGAACGGGAACGACAGCATGTTGCCGTCCGGATCGGTGTAGTAGCTGACGACCGTATCGAGATAGGCCTCGGGTTCGAACGGCACGTCGAAATCGCTCATCAGCTTGTAGATCGGGTAGATCGCGCCCTCGGCCCCCATCATGGTGCCGGTGCCGACTTCGAAAACCTGGATGATGTGCGGCTGCTCGTTGGCGCGGAAGGCGGCGATCGCGCCGGTCATCGCCTCGGCATAGGAACCGCGGAAGCTCGGCACCACCTTGAACTCGGACTGGCTTGCGTTGAAGCCCTCCGCAATCGCCTCGAGCCGCTCGCCGAGCTCGCCGCCCATGGCGTGCCACCATTCGATCTCTGTCTGGGCCTGCGCCGTCGGCGCGGCCATCACAAACGCCAAAGCGGTTGCCGTGAGAAGTGTGCTTTTCATGATCTGGGACCCCATCATTTTCTGTCGCGAGCCGTTCGGAGCAAGCCGCGGGAAGCGCGCCTGTTCACGGCTGACGGAGGCGTGCATATTGCTCCGAGGTAACAGGGATATGTCGATCTCGCGAAGCCTGCCGCGACGGAAAGTTGGCGGCGAAGGGTCGGTTGAGGCGCGACCGCACATCCGCTGAAGTTTTCTTCGCAAGGCCCAATGGGCGCGGCCCTGGACGTGATGCGGACTCGTCGGCCCGGCCGGTGCAACCGGGGCGTGGGATCGCCAAGGCGCGGCTTTTGGCAGCGGTCGACCTTGTCGCGCGTCTTTGCGCCTTGGCCTTGGTGATCGTGAAGGAAAACAGGGCTTGGGATGCCCGCCTTGTGCCGGCTCACCGCCGGCAAGGCCGTGTCACGGGTGCGTTGCGCACCCGTGACATTGATGCGCCGGGATCGGGGTTCGGCGCGTCGGGTATCGAGATGTGCGGTCTATTCGACGCCGTAGATTCGCGCGATATCCGCCAGCATCCTGCGCGCGGCGATGATCCCACCTGCAGTGTTCCACACACCGTCATCGACGGCGTGGACCTTGCCGGCCTGAACCGCCGAAAGCGATTGCCAGAGCGGATCGGACAGCACGTCTTCCGCCGCCTTGATCCCTTCACCGTCGCCGGTTTCCCAGGTGAAGTGGAAGATCCGGTCCCCGTCCATGTCGGGAATACTTTCCTTGCCGGTGCGAATGGCAAAGTCGTCCACATTCTGGTTGTCGGGCCGATTGAAGCCGATGTCCTTCAGCAGCACGCCGGAGAAGGAATTGAGCTGGTAGATCCGGATCTGGCCGGGGAGGAAGCGGATCACCGAGACCTCCTCGTTCACCGCGTCTCCGAGGCGGTCGCGCAGATCAACCACGGCCGCGTCGTAGTCGGCGATCGCGGCCTCTGCTTCGGCAGACTTGCCGAGCGCCTCGGCATAGAGCTCGAAGTTGATCTTCCAGTCGCCCCGCAGTTCCGCCGACATCACCACCGGGGCGATCGCCGTGAGCTGGGGGTAGATTTCCTCGTGCCGCTGTTTGTTGGCGAGAATGAGATCGGGTTCGAGGGCTGCAAGAAGTTCGAGGTTCACCGCGCTCTCCGTGCCGAGCGGAACCGCGTCGCCCATGAGATCCTCGATATGCGACCACCATGGATCGCCGACCCAGGAATTCACCGCCCCCACCGGCGTCACGCCGAGGGCCAGAACCGCTTCCGTGCCCTCATTGGTGAGCACAACGACGCGCTGGGGATCGTCCGGCAAGCTGACCGTGCCCATCGAGTCGGTCACCTCCCGCGCCTGCGCGCCGGATGCAAAGAGAGCGGCAGCCAGGGGCAATGCCATCACGGCGGAACGAAGAAAGCGCATGTATTCACCTTTCAGAGTGTTTTTGTCGGAAAAGGTTTTCAGTTAGTTGACGAAAAGAGTCAACCATGCAATTCGGAGGCAATGACCCTCAGCCCAGCCCGCTCCTCTCGCACAATGGCCCTGCTGCTCCTCTCCGCTTTGCTCGCGGCGATGGTGGCAAGCCTGCATGTCGGATTGCGCACCTATGATCCCGACACCATCTGGCGCGGGCTCACCGGAGGAATCGAGACCGACGAGATCATCGTGCGCAGCCTGCGCCTGCCGCGCACGCTGATCGCGATCACCGCCGGGGCATCGCTCGCGCTCTCGGGGCTGATCATGCAAGCCGCAACCCGCAACCCACTCGCCGAACCCGGGCTTCTCGGCACCAACGCAGGCGCCGCCTTCGCCGTTACCGTCGGGCTCTCGGTGTTTGGCTATTCCGGTCTGTTGCAAGTTGGCGGCTTCGCCATCCTCGGGGCCCTCGTGACAACCGCCGTCGTGTTCGCCCTCACCCTGCGGCTCGGGCCGAATGCCGGGCGTGCCACGATCCTCCTGGTCGGGGTCACGATTGCCGCGATGCTTGCCTCGCTCACACAGATCCTGCTTCTGGTCGACGAAACCGCGCTCGAAACCCTGCTGTTCTGGCTGTCCGGCGGCTTTGCCGATCGCGACCTGCGCCTGCTCTGGCTCGGATGCGGCCTGCTTGGGCTCGTTCTCGTCGGCCTCGTTGCGATTGCCGGATCGATCGATGCCCTGCAACTCGATGATGCCAGCGCACGCGGGATCGGTGTCGATGTCATGCGCACCCGGATGCTCGCGCTTGGCGCGGCCGCCCTGCTCGCCGCGGGGGCCGTCGCGATGGCGGGCCCGGTGATGTTTCTCGGCCTCGTGGCACCGCACATGGCGATGCGGCTGACTCGCCGCCGCCCGGCTTTCCTGACGCTGGCGGGGCTCACGATGCTCTCCGGCGCGCTCGTCGCGGTTCTGGCCGACATCCTCGCACGCCTCATCGTCGCACCGGGCGAGGCTCCGATCGGCGCGGTGCTTGCCATCGTCGGCGTGCCGGTGCTGATCGCGCTCTTGCGCAAACGCGGAGCGCGCGCGGCATGATGCGGCTACGGACAGTATCGCGCCTTGGCCTTCTGACGGCGGCGGTCGTCGCCGGCTTCGTGACAAGCCTTGCGCTCGGATCGAGCCTGATACCCCCCGGGCGGGTGCTGGCTGCTCTCTTCGGCGAGGGCGCGCGGATGGACGAGGTGATCGTCTGGACACTGCGCTTGCCCCGGGTGCTGCTGGCCATCCTTGCCGGGGCGGCGCTCGCGCTCGCCGGGGCGCTGCTGCAGCGCGTGACCCGGAACCCGATGGCCGCCCCCTCGATTCTCGGCATCACGGATGGCGCCGCCCTCGGCGTGGTTTCCTTCCTGTGGGTCTTCTCCGATGAGGCCAACCGCCTGACCGTGTCGATCCATTGGCAACCGCTCGCCGCCGCAATCGGTGCCTTTGGCTTCGCCCTGATCGCGGGCGGGCTCACCCTTGCCGATCCCCGTGGACGCGGGCCGTTGCGCCTGATCCTCTACGGCATCGCCCTCGCCGCACTGGCCAAGGCGGCGGTGACACTGGTGATGATCATCGGGCCGGTCTACCGCGCAGGGCAGGCGCTGACATGGCTTACCGGGACGATCGGTGCGGCGCACTGGGGCGATGTCGCCGTGGTTGCGGCGGGCCTCGCGGTCGCGGCCCCGGTGCTCGCATGGCTCAATCTGCCTCTGCGTCAACTTGCGCTCGATCCACAGACGGCCGCTGCGACGGGGCTTCCGGTCGGCCGCACTCAAATCGTCCTTCTTGCGATCTCCGTCGCCCTGACCGCTCTTGCCGTATCGCAGGTGGGCGCGGTCGGCTTCGTCGGGCTCATTGCGCCGCACGCGGCCCGTCTGGTCATCGGCGCTTTCGCACCCGGATACCTCGTCGCGACGGCGCTCATCGGCAGCCTGCTGGTGCTGGGCGCCGATACCCTCGCCCGCCTGATCGCGGCCCCGCTCGAACTGCCCGCCGGGGCGATCACCGCCCTGATCGGCGCGCCGCTCTTCCTGACCCTCTTGATCCGAAGGCAAGGCACCCATGGCTGATATCCTCGCCCGAATGACCCAGATCACCGCCGATTATGACGACCAGACGGCGCTCGACGCGATTGACCTCGACTTGCCCGAGGGAAAGGTCATCGCCTTCTGCGGCCCCAACGGCAGCGGCAAATCAACGGCCCTGCGCGTCTTGAGGGGCCTGCATCGCCCGAGTGCAGGGGCAGCGTCGGTGGCAGGACGCCCGCTGACCGACTGGGAACCGCGCGCCCTTGCCCGCGAAATCGCCATGCTGAGCCAGTCGCCCGAAGCGCCCGACGAGATGAGCGTGGCCGATCTTGCGATGATGGGGCGGTTTTCTCACCGCAGCCGGTTTTCTGCCCCCTCTGCCGCCGATCACGCGACCGTCGAGCGTGCCCTCAAGGCCACCGGCATGACCACACTTGCCGACCGCGCGCTGGGTCATCTTTCCGGCGGCCAGTTGCAACGGGCATGGATCGCGATGACCCTGGCACAAGACAGTCCACGGATCTTCCTCGACGAACCCACCAACCATCTCGACATCGCCCACGCGCTCGAAGTGCTCGATCTCGTGGTCCGGCTGAACCGATCCGAGCACCGTAGCTTCGTTCTCGTCCTGCACGATCTGAACCTCGCGATGCGCTACGCCGACGAGGTCGTGCTGTTCAGACAGGGCCGCATCGCCGCCCAGGGCCCGACCGAAGCGGTCATGACCTCGGAAACCATCGGTTCGGTGTTCGAAATCGACTGTGACGTTGTCACGGTGGCCTCCGGCGAACGCTTCATCATGTCGCGTTCAAGGGCGAAACCGTAAGGCGTGCGGCTCGCGCGCACCGATCCATCCGTCGCGGCGATCAGGCACCATCCGGTACGTCAAATTCCCAGGTCATGATAGGCCAGCGCGATATCCTCGATCGCAAGAACATAGCCCGCGCGCCTCAGGGTCTTGAGCGATGGATCTTCAGCCAGCCTGTCGGCCATGCGGCGATAGGCAGCGCGGATCATCTCTTCGAGACCAGAGCGAACCAGATCGAGTTCGGTCCCGGTTTCCGACAGGTCCTGGCGGATCTTGGCCGGGATCGCCTCCGCCCGCGCCGCTTCGATCAGATCGGCCACGTGGCTGAACCGCCGCTGCGAGATGCGCCGCTCCATCAGGCCAAACGGCATGTGGGTCAGGTTCTTGACCCACTCGAAGTAACTGACGATCACGCCGCCCGCGTTGGCGCAGAGATCGGGGATCACCTCGACGCCGCGCTCCGAGAGGATGGCATCGGCATCGAAGTCGATCGGGCCGTTGGCTGCCTCGACGATGATCTTCGCCTTGATGGCATGGGCGTTGGCTGCGGTGATCACCCCCTCCTGTGCGGCCGGGATAAGGATATCGCAATCGACGCAAATCGCCTCCGGCGCGGGCAACTCAACCTGCCCCTGGTGGAACGTCTGGATCCCGGCACCCTTCGCAAGATGCGCCGCCAGCGCCTCAACATCGATCCCGGACTCGTCGAACAGGCAGCCGTCGCGCTCGAGCACGCCCGTGACCCTGACACCGAACTCGCGGGTCAGCGTCAGCGCGGCGTGGGAGCCGACGTTGCCGAAACCCTGGATCACCACGCGCGCGTCGCGCAGATCATCCTTGCGCCCCGACCGTTCGAGGTGTTCGGCGAGAACATAGGCAACGCCGCGTCCGGTGGCCTCCGTCCGCCCGGCGATCCCCCCGCGCGACAACGGCTTGCCGGTGACGCAGGCCGCGGCGTTCAGCGTCTCAAGCGGCGAGATTCGCCGGTACTCGTCGGCCATCCACGCCATTTCGCGCTCGCTCGTTCCCATGTCGGGGGCCGGCACGTTGCGCCCGGGGCTGATCAGCCCGCGCCGCGCAAGCTCCTGGGTGAAGCGCCGGGTGATCTTCTCGATCTCCGCCTCGGACCAGTCGCGCGGGTCGATGCGGAGCGCGCCCTTGGAGCCGCCGAAGGGAACCCCCGACAAGGCATTCTTCAGTGTCATCAGCGCCGCGAGCGCCTCGACCTCCTCCCCGTTCGCGTCGGCCGCGTAGCGGATGCCGCCCTTGACCGGCTCGACATGCTCGGAATGCACCGCCCGCCAGCCGGTGAAGCTGATCAACTCGCCGCGCAGCCGCACCCCGAAGGTGACACGGTAGATCGAGTTCGTCGCCTTGATCCGCTCGGCAAGCCCGGGCGGCAGTTCGATATGGTCGAATGCCTGGTCAAAATGCGCCTCGACACTGTCGAGGAAAGTGGAGCCGGGCTGGGATGTCATGGCGGATCCTTCCAGTCGGGAGATTTCGATATCGCCAAACGGGGCTCGCGCTTGGCGGGAGGACCAGATGATGCCACGATGGACCCGGTCAGGCATGGCATTGACCAAGGTTCACGGGCAACGCGTTCGGTCGGCCTCAATCTGATTGAACACAGTCCTGCACCCCGAAGTCAACGTCGTTGTCCAATCGCCGAGATGACGGCAGGGGCGATGAACCGAAGCTCGATCCCTCGACAGGCGAGGCCTGTCCACGAGAAAGGCCAGACCCGATCCTGATGAGGATCTGCCGCGGCGGGATTGAACCACCCGCTCCAAACCGGTCAGTCCGAAAAAGAGCTTTCGGCCACCATTGTGTTCTATTATGGCATGTTGTGTTCAAATATGTTCAACTGGATGTCATGAACGAAGACCCCACACCCGATAAAGCGAGCCCCGATTACTCGGTGCCTCCCGTTGAACGCGCCTTCAAGGTGTTGCGGTTCATAGCGGCGGGAAACCGATGCCAGAACACCAACCAGGCTGCCAAGGAGATCGGGATCAACCGGACCACGCTGATCCGCCTCCTTGCAACGCTGGAGGCGGAGCGGATGATCGACCAGATCCCCGAGCGCGGCGGCTACCGTCTTGGCACCGGGCTCATCACGCTTGCCTCGTTGGCGCTGAACGAACGTGGCCTGGTGCCAACGTCGCGCCCGGTCTTGCGCAGGCTGGTCGAAGAATTGAACCTGTCGGCCCATCTCGGGGTCCGGGACGGCCGCGAGATCGTCTATCTTGCGCGCGAGACGCCAAACTCACATCTCGCGAGCATGGTCCGCGAGGGCACCCGGCTTCCCGCACATGCAACGACGATCGGGCGCATCCTGTTGGCATCGCTCGGGGCGCGCGACCTCGAAGAACTCTACGCCGGCAAGACGCTCGAGGCCTATTCCGAAAAAACCCGCACCTCGCTTGAAGATCTGCGCGAGCAGTTGGAAAGAGACAGGTCGCAGGGGATTTCCTGGAGCGTGGCCAATTTCGAACCGGACATCGGGTCGGCCGCCGTTGCGATCTACGATCACCAGGGCCAGGCGATCGCCGCGATCAATGTTACCGGGCATGCCAGCGCCTTCGCCGCGGATGCACCGCTCGTCGGACGGATCGAAGCGACGCTGAAGGCCGCGGCGCGCGATATCTCCGAGGCGCTCGGCTATCGCGGCTGGGGCGCAGAACAGATGTGATCGCGCTCAGGTGTAGGTATATCCGAACGCCATCTCGACATCTCCGGCGCGCAGCGGCGCATTGCCCAACCGCGCCCCGCGCAGCCAGAGCCGACCGTGCACTTGAGTGCCCGCAAGGTCGGTCGCCGACGGCAAGCGCGCATTGTGGCACCACAAACCGCCCATGAACTCGCTTCGCGCAAGCCGCGCGGAACCCGAAACGGCGACGTCTTCGAGCGAGAAATTCCCGTTGCAGGTGACGCCCGAGGCATCGATGCCCGCGGCAAACCGGGCGCGGTCGAACCGGGCGATCCCGCGGAACTCGGCACCGCCAAAACCCGCCTCGCCTGCGAACGCCGCGTCTTCAAACCGCGCGTCGGAGCAGAACAAGGCACCGTCGAACAAGGCCATGGCATCGAACTCGGCACCGATGAACCAGCTCATCCCCTCAAACCGCGCGCCCCGCGCGTCGATCCCCTCGACAAATCGCGCACCGGAGAAATCGACCCCGGACAGCGTGAGTCCGGAGAGATCGAGCCGGCCTGAACAGGTGATCCCCGCGAAACCACTGTGTGAGCCGTGGCGGAATGGTGCCATGAGCGCCGCCCGGATCTCGGCCGGATCGGTCATGCCGGTGCACCAAGGCGTTCCTCGGCCTCCGCCAAGACCTGTTCGGCCCAGGGAAACGCGATGTCCTCGGCCAGGTCGGGCCCGGAGGCATCATGTGCAATTCGGTCGCCGATCTGCCTTGCCCCCCGGGCGATCATCAGTTCAGCAAGGCGCTTCGGTCCGCCGTTGAACGTCTCGTGATACTCGCTGTCGCCCAGGCCGAAGATCGCGAAATGCACGTTCGAGAGATCGGGACCGGCCTTGTCGATGGCCTCGGCGAACGGCTGGGCCGACGCGGGCAACTCGCCGTCGCCATATGTCGAACAGACCAGCAGGTAGAACCTTGTCGGATCGAGCGCGGTCGGGTCGGTATCGGCGAGGTTGTCGCAGGTCACGTCATGCGCGGCGTCGAGTTCGGCCTGAATGTCTTCGGCCAGCATCTCGGCGTTGCCGGTTTCCGTTCCATAGAGAATGCTGATCTTCATCTGCTCGTCGCTCCTTCAATTGCGGCCATCGTCATGCCCGTGCGCGTCGGGATCTTTATCCGGCACCGCCCCTGCGACGGGGCGGCCGTTTCGGCGGCATCAATGCGACACCATCCGTCGTAATCCACGATCCCCGGTCGACCGTCGAACAGGCCGCGGCCCGGCTTCGCGGGACTGGCGGAAATCTCCGCGAGAATGCGCCCCGCGAGCGCTTGCGCATCGGCCCGGTTGTCGGGGATCGTGCCGCGTGGCCCTCGGCGGAACCAGCCGGTGGCGTAAAGCCCGGGGGCGAGCGCACCCGCCTCGCGATCCGCGGCCGCGGCAATGAGGGCCTCGCGCGGCAGGTCGTCCGCCGGGCCGAAGCCGATCGCAGTCAGCACCGAGCTGCAGGCGATATGTTGCGCGTCGCCCGCAGCGGTTGAAAACCGCATGCCGGTCACTTTCCCCGCCGCGCCAAGCACCTCGGCCGGCGTCAGCTCGAACCGGAAGTCGATCTTGCGGGGACCGTCGCCGTGGCCGTCAATCACCGCCAGCGCGTCGAGACGTTTGGCCGCCTCGTCGTCGGGGGCCTCGCCGGCACCGATCACACGGATCGACACGCCGCCGAGCTTCGCCAGTTCCTTGATCATCACCGGATCGAACTTCGCGCGGGCAGCGGGCGACCGGCCCGTGACCGTGATCGTTTCGATCCCGCTCCGCGCCAGCCAGTCGCTCGGCCCCGGCCCGAGATCGGACCCGGCCAGCTCTTCGGGTTGCTTGGCCAGCAGGCGCAGCAGGTCGATCGCCACGTTGCCGTTGCCCACGATCAGCGGATGGGACCCCAGATCCGGCAGCGCCTCGGCGTCGGGGTGTTCGTAGAGCGCGCGGGTAATCCGCCCGGCACCGTAGACGCCTTCGAGATCGCCGCCGGGCACCCCGAGACGGTTATCCACCGACATCCCCGCCGCCAGCACCACGACATCGTAGGCGGCCCGCAGATCGTCGAGCGATATGTCACGCCCGATGCAGAGATTGCCGAAGAACCGCGCGCCCTGCCGCTCGAAGACACGGGCAAACTGGCGGGTGACGGCCTTCGTGCCCTGGTGATCGGCAGCCACGCCGTAGCGCACCAGCCCGTAAGGCACCGGCAGCGCGTCGATCAAATCGACCTCCAGATCCGGCGCGGCCTTGAGCAGCGCCTGGGCGAGGAAGCAGCCGGACGGTCCCGCCCCGACGATGGCGATCTTGCCGGTCACGACGACACCGCCGCGCCGGCCCAGGGCAGCGGCGCGCCCGTCAGATCGGTGTAGAAGCTCTTTTGCCGCATGTAGGCGCGCAGGCCCTGCCGGCCCTTCTCGCGCCCCATACCGCTCGCGCCGTCGCCGCCGAAGGGAGTCGAAACCGAGAACTGCTTGTAGGTGTTGTGCCAGACCGTGCCCGCCTCGATCGCGCCGCCAACCCGCCAGGCGCGGGGGAAATCGGGGGTCCAGATCCCGCAGGCAAGACCGTATTCGTTGTCGTTCGACTGCGCGATCACGTCATCCTCGTCGTCGAAGGGCAGAACCGCGAGCACCGGGCCGAACACCTCGTCGCGGCAGAGCCGGGCGGTGTTGGGCAGCCCCGCGAGGATCGTCGGCAGGTAGTAGCTGCCGCCCGCATAAGCCGCGCCTTCCGGCGCGCGCCCGCCGGTGAGCAACTCGGCCCCGTCCTCCAACGCGCGCGCCACATGCGCGGCCACCTCGGCGCGGTGATCGATGTGAATGAGCGGCCCGATCTGGGTGGCGTCGTCGAACGGGTGGCCGACCACGAGCCGCTCCGTCGCCGCCACCAGGCGGCTGACGAATTCATCGTAGATCCTGCGCTGAACGAAAAGCCGCGAGCCGGCGATGCAGCTTTGCCCGGTCGATGAGAAGATGCCATAGAGCACGCCGGCGAGCGCTTGATCCATGTCGGCATCCTCGAACACGATGGTCGGTGACTTGCCCCCAAGCTCGAGGCTCACCGGCATCAGCTTCTGTGCCGCCTTCACCGCGAGCGCGCGCCCGGTTTCGGTGCCGCCGGTAAAACTGACCTTGGCGATATCCGGGTGCTCGACAAGCAGGTTGCCAATCTCGCGCCCCGAGCCGGGCAGCACCGAGAACAGCCCCTTGGGCAGCCCCGCCTGATCGACGATCCGGGCCAGTTCCAGCGCGGTGAGCGGCGACCATGAGGCGGGTTTCAGCACCACCGCGTTGCCCGCCGCGAGCGCCGGGGCGACCTTCTGGGCGTCCGATGCAATCGGCGAGTTCCACGGCGTGATCGCGGCGACGACACCCAGCGGCTCGTGCACCGACAGCGTCATCGACGGCCCGCGCCGGGTGGTGATTTCCTCGTCCATGGTCTCGAGCACCGCGCCGAAGTAGCGGAAGGTGCCCGCCGCGGAGGCCGCGAGCGCGCCGGTCTCGCGCAAGGTCTTGCCGGTGTCGCGCGACTGGATGCGGGCGATCCGCTGGGCATTGGCCTCGATCCCGTCGGCGATCCGGTAGAGAAAACGCGCGCGTTCGTGCGGCTTGAGCCCGCGCCAAGCCGGGTCGGCCTGCGCCGCCTTGGCCCGCGCGATCGCGTCTTCGCCATCCTCGGCACTGGCACCCGCAAGCACCCGGTTCAGGCTGCCATCGGCCGGAAAGACCGATGTGATCTCGGCCCCGCGCCCCGTGCGCCACTCACCACCAAGGTAGAGCTTGCCTTCCGGCAGGTCGTTTTCCACGTCGCCATCCTTCATCAGATCACCCTTGGCCCGACGCGGTTCCGGATCTCCCTGAGCACCGAGTAGATTGTTGCCACGCTGGTTTTCACATTGCCCGCCGAGGGCAGGTTTTCGATATCGACCCGCACCCGCGCCGCCGGCGAGACAAGCTCGTAGCCATGCAGGTTGCCCGGCGCCGCCGGGTCTGCCACGAGTTCGACCCGTGTTGCATCGAGCCCCGGCCCGGCAAGGGCAAGGGTTGCAGCCACGTTGGCGTTCTTGGGATAGGCCGTGGCTGCCTCGCGCGCGGTGCCAGTGAAAAAGGTCTCCGCCGCGCTCAGCCCGGCAAGATCGAGTGCCTGCTCGGCAGGGGTTCCGGCCCAGGCCGCCGGCGGCTTGGTGCCGCGATAGGTGAGGTTCACCTCCCCCGCCGCGGCCAGTGCCGACACGAGGTCGATCCCGCCCACGGCACCGGCCGGCAGGATATAGCGCGCACCGCCCTTCCGGGCTGCCGCGTCGAGCCTTGCGGCGAGCGTGTCGTCGGCCAAAGCACCAACCGATACCACGACCACCTCGATCCCCGCTTCGAGACAGGCCGGCACATGGGCGCTCACGCCCGAATGCCCCGCCGCCTCGACCACGAGATCGGGTCGCGCCGCCACAAGCGCGTCGGTGTCTTCGACCACCTCGACGGGCAACTGGTGGCCAGCGAGCGCTGTCGCGGTCGCCCCGCCCCTGCCCGCGCGCACCAACACCGTGACGCGCCCCACCTCGGGCGCGTCCGGCCAGGCGAGGAAGTCCATCAGCGTTTCACCGATATTGCCGTAGCCGATGAGGCCGAGATGCATCGCTCAGTCCCCTTTCTGGGCCGCCCCGGCGGGCGGACCGGCAAAGGCCTCGCCGAACGGGCCGATCGCATTCATGTCGATCTCGATGAGACTCGGTCCCCTCGCCGCCAGGGCGGCGTCGAGTTCGCCGGCAAAGGCGTCTACATGCGTCACCTTTCGGTGCGGCATGCCGATCGAGGCGCAGAAGGTCTCGAACTCGGGCACCGCCAGCGCCGAGTAGTGCCGGCGGCTGTCGTATTGCGCATCCTGGATATTCTGGATGACGCCATAGGCCTGATCGTTCATCAGCACGTAGACCAGCGGCACCGCCTCATCGACGGCGGTGATCATTTCGGCAAGGCCGAGCATGGTGCCGCCGTCGCCCACGAGGGTCACCGCCTTCTGCCCGGGGTCACAGGCCAGCGCCGCGCCGACCCCCATCGCCAGCCCCTGGCCGATCCCGCCGCCCAGCGCATGCACGCCTTGCTCGGGCCGGCTGAGCCGCACGTAGCGATTGCCGAAGGTGGAGTTGGAGATCGTCACGTCGCGCACCCAGGCGTGCCCGCCCGCCGCCACCGCCTCGCTGATCGCGTCGGCGACGACGCGGTAGGGCCCGAGCTGTGCGCGCATCTTTCCTTCGGCTTCGGCCCGGGCGCGGGCAATGTCGAAGGAAAGGTTCGGATCGGTATCGAGCTTCGGCGGCAGCCGGTCGAGCAGGCGGCGCAGGCTATCGGCGGCATCGCCGTGGACGAACAGATCGACCGGGTAGTTGCGCCCGCCCTGGCTGGCATCGGCGTCGATCTGCAGCAGCGGGCGCGGCAGCGGCATGAGGTTGTTGCGGGTTTCGTTGCCGCGCAGGCGCGAACCCACGACCAGAACCAGATCGCAGCTCTCATAGAGCGCCACCGCATCCGGCCCCATGTTGAAGGCACCGAGGTTGGCGGCCGCTTCTTCAGAAACCGTGCCGCGCCCGTTGGTCGAGGTGACTACGCCCACGCCGCGGTTCATAAGCTCCGTCGCCTCGACCGTTGCACCGCGCGCGCCGCCGCCGAGCCAGAGCAGCGGTCGACGGGCACGCAGCAGCGCGGCGGCCAATGCGTCGAGCGCCGCGTCAGAGGCGCGCGGTCGTACTGGCTCTGGCACCAGAACCACGTCCTGCGCAACCGCAGCGCAGCGTTGGACATCGACCGGGATTTCAAGGCTGACCGGCCCGGTCGGTGCCGACAACGCCGCCGAAACCGCCGCGGTGAGCACACCGACGGCCCCGTTTGCGTCCCACATCCGGAACACCGCTTTCGATACACCGCGCAGCATTTCGGGCTGGCGCGGCACATCGTGGATCGCGGCCCGGTCGCGGTCGGCATAGGCAAGGTCAACCTGGCTGGTGATGTGCAGCACCCGGCTGCCCGCGGTCAGCGCCTCGGCCTGTGCCCCGGCGGCATTTCCCGCCGCGGTGCCGGTCGAGGTGATGCAGACACCCAATCCGCCGGAGACGCGCGCATAGGCATCGGCCATGTTCATCGCCCCCGCCTCGCCGCGCGCGGGCACGAAGCGGATGCGACCCTGGCGCGCCACCGCGTCGAGAATAGGCATGTTGTGGATCGAGATTACCCCGAACATCGTGGTCACGCCCACGTCAGCAAGATACCGGGCAATGTAGTCCCCGACGCTCGCGGTCTGCGCGATTGTTTCGTGTTTCATACCCATTTCCCTAAATATGGCGGGCCAGGCCGCCCGACACGTCAAGCTGTGCGCCGGTGATGTAGCTGGCCGCGCGCGAGCCGAGAAAGGCGATCGCATTGGCGGCTTCACCCGGATCGCCGAGGCGGCCCAGCGGAATGCCCTTGCGCGCCGCGAGCGCGCCATACCATTCGGCACGGCTCACCGACTGGTCTTCGCGCGCCGCGAAACGGCGCGTCCACTGACCGGATTCGATCAGCCCCATCAGTACCGAATTGACCCGCACGTCGGGGGCAAGCTCGATGCTGAGCGATTTCAGCAGGTTCTGCACCCCGGCCCGGGCCGAAGAAGTGCAGACCATGTGCGGTTCGGGCTGGTAGGCCAGCAACGAGTTCACCGCCACGATCGCGCCTTTCGCCGCACGCAGCATTGGCAGGAAGGCGTGGATCGGGTGAATCTGGCTGAACAGCTTCAGCTCGTATTCGGCGCGCCAATCCTCGTCTGATGTCTCGGCAAAAGTCGATTGCCGCCCGGCACCGGCGTTGTTGACCAGAAGATCGCAACGGCCCCAGGCCTGCTCAACCTCGGCGGCGAAGGTTTGAACGGCCGGTTTGTCGAGCACCGACAAGGCGCGCGCCAATACGCGGTCTTCACCGAAATCGCGCCGCAGCACATCCGCCACCTGTTCGAGGCGGCTTTCGTTGCGGGCGCAGAGGGCAACCCGTGCGCCCTCCTCCAGCAGAACCCTGACCGTGGCAAGGCCGATCCCCGAGGAACCTCCGGTCACGACCGCGACAGAACCGTCATAGCCATAGTTCATCAGGCCGCTCCCCGGTTGCGTTTGGCGAGATGCGGGAAACCCGGATCGGGGCGCCCCTGCATCACCGCGCGTTGCGCCGGCGTGGGCGGTCCAGCGGTCATCCAGCGGTCCATCGATTCCGGATCGGTCCGCGACCAGACCTTCGCCTCGTGGGTATCCTCGTCGATCTGCTGCAATTCGGAGGTGAACTCGATCACGTAGCCCGAGGGCGACACGAAATAGGCGAACGGGTTGTTGCCCGGCCCGTGTCGCCCCGGGCCCCAGCTCGGCACGTGGCCCTTCTGCTTCATCCGCCCGATCGAGCGCATGAACTCGTCCAGCGACGGCAGTTCAAAGGCAACATGGTTCACGCTGGGATATAGCGTGCGGACCAGCGCGATCGAGTGATGGTCGGTGTTGCAGCGCAGAAAAACCATCTGGTCGGCCGAGTAGTCGGAGGTGCGAAACCCGAGCACGTCTTCATACCAGGCCTGAACCCCGTCCATGTCGGGGGTGTTGAGCACGACGTGGCTGACCTTGCGCGGTTTGGCCCAATCGGGCTCATCGTCCAGCACGCGCGCCTCGGTGCGAAAGCGCAGTCGGCGGTTGTCGGGATCGAGCACCTCGAAACCGTAGCCGCCGGTCCAATCGTCAAACGCGGCCGGCGCGCCAAGCACTTCGGCACCCCGGGCGACGGCTTGCGCGTGCAAGGCATCCATGGAAGCGCGGTCGGGCATGGCGAAATGCACGTATTCGATGCCGTAGGTGTCACCGTCCTTGAGGCCATAGAGGAACGGTTCCGCGCCGGTGCCGCGCAGAAGCGCCTCGCCATCCGCCTGATGCGCGAGGCTGAGCCCCCACATATCGAGGTAGAACGGCAGGGTCTCGATCATGCCCGGCGCGCGCATCATGATCCCGCGCAGGTTTCCGACCCGGATCGTCTCGGTCATGTTTCTGTCCTTCTTCTGGCCGACGCTGTCATCACGCCGTTTCCGTTTGATCTTCGAGCATGGCCGCAAAGGCGGCGGGTGCTTGCTGGTAGAGCGCGTGCCCGGCACCGGGCACGAGAATGTAACGACCGCGGTGACGGGGCGGGACAGCACCGTAGGCCCTGAAGGCCCCGTCGGGCGGTGTCACCACGTCTTCCGCGCCCACGACCACGTCGGTGGCGACGGCGAGCCGCTCGATATCGTCGAGCAGACGCCCGGAGGCCAGCATCCGCGCTGCCTGTCCGTAGCCGGGCATCGTCACCGCCGACATCCCGTCGGTCACCTGCGCCACCAACTCGGGATTGGCCTGAGGCGCGTGCACCAGTCGCGGCGCGCGCGCCTTTGCGAAAGCGACCGGACCCATCCGCTCCAGATCGTCGATCCGCGCCTGGGCGGCCTGGCTCAAGGCCGCGCCGCGCGGCACGCCGTGGCCCAGCGCCGGCGAAGCAAGTACGAGCCGGGCCACCCTGTCGCGATGGCGCGCGGCGAAGGCCGCCCCGGTGAGCGTGCCAAGCGAGTGACCCACAAGCGTCACCTCAACCAGGCCAAGGGCATCGAACACGCCGAGGAGCGCGGCGGCATAATCGTTTGCCTCCGGCCAAGGCTCGGACAGCGGCCGCGATGCCCCGTAGCCCGGAGCATTCCACGCGATCACGCGGGTCTCAGGCGCAAGCTCCGAAAGCAGCGACGTGAACGACGCGGCCCGCGATCCGATGCCATGCAGCAGCACGAGCGCCGCACCGGCACCCGGCCGTTCGAGCACCTCGATCCCGTTCACGTCATGGCGGTGCCAATCAGTCATGAGAACACGAAGCCGTTGTTGACCGGCAGCACCTGCCCGGTGAGTGTCAGCGCCCCCTCGCTGAGCAGGAAGGCGACCACATCGGTAATCTCTTCCGGCCCCTGCGGACCCGGCACGGCGCGCCCCTCGGCATAAAGCCTGTGGCGCGCCTCGGGCACGTAGTCGGTGCTTTCGGTGGTGAGGATCCCCGGCGCCACGGCGGTGACACCGATCCGGTCCGGGCCAAGCTCGCGGGCGAGCGAGCGGGTCATCGCCATCACCGCCCCCTTCGAGGCGACATAAGAGATCAGGTTCGGCGCGCCCCAGAGCGCGGTGTCGGACGCCATGTTGACCACCCGCCCCGAGCCCGAGGCGCGCAGGAGCGGCGCCGCCGCACGCGTCATCAGCCAGGTCCCCCGCACGTTGACCCGCTGGACAAGGTCGAAGGTTTCGATCTCGACATCCTCAAAGCCGATCCCGCCGATCCCGGTGGCAATGGCGCCGTTGTTGACGAGCCCGTGCAACGCGCCGCCGGTGATATCAGACAGGGTCACCGCGAGCGCCTCGATCGATGCCGGATCGCCGAGATCGACAGGCAAGAAGGTTGCGCCCAGCGCCTCCGCGGTGGCGCGTCCTTCGTCCTCGGCGATATCGGCGAGGATCAGCGAGGCCCCGGCCGCGGCCAGCGATCGGGCGATCTCGGCCCCGAGGCCGCGCGCCGCACCGGTCACGAGTATATGACGCCCGTCCAGCCGCATCACTCCGCCGCCACCTCGGCAGCCTTCATCTCGGCTTCGACCTGGGCTTTCGCAGCCCGGGTAAGCATCTGCCGCAACCGGCTCACGCCGAGGTCATGCTGGTAGAGCATCTCCCGCTTGCGGGCGTCGTCGGGCATGCCTTCGAGCATCACCCGGTCCTGTTCGAGCACGTTCCAATGGTTTTCCTCGAGCTGGGCGCGATAGAGGAAGCGCCAGCTTTCGCGCGCGGTGCCCTCAACCTCGCGCAGCCGCCAGAAGAACACCTTGGTGGTGCGCGCGTCGATCGGTGTGACAAAGCCGACGATGCGCATGAACCCACCCGGCCCCGCCGCCGGCGGATAGGGAATGTCGAGGAAACAGAACATGTTGCCGGGATGGATCTCGAACTCCGACCAGTCGAAGTTCTCGCCTACCTGGCCCACCCGCTCGACCCGGAAGCCGTGTTCGGTCTTGTCGAGCTTCATCAAGTCCTGTTTCGAACCATAGGCCAGGGTGAAGCTCTCGGCATGCAGGTAGCAGCCGTGCATCGGGTCGGCGAGGTTGTCGAGCGCGTAGCGGTGGTTGGTCTCCCAGATCGAAGTGCAAAGGAAACCGGTCCAGCTGTCGCTGCGCAGCTCTTTCGGCATCACCAGTTCGGGCGGCTCCGGCTGGTCGACCGACGGAACATAGACGAAAACCGCGTCGTTGCTCTCGGTCACGGCGTAGGAGGTCAGCGCCTTGCGACCTTCCAGCGCGCAATCGGGCATCGCCGGCACCCGCTCGACCACCCCTTCGCCGTTCACGATGACGCCGTGATACCGGCAGCCGATATTGCCACCATGGATCTCGCCATAGCTCAGCGGCGCGCCGCGGTGGGGGCAGAAATCCTCGATACAGGCAATCTTGCCGGTGCCATCACGCCAGAGCACGATCTTCTCGCCAAGCAGCCGTGCGCCATAGGGCCGCGTTGTCTTGATCTCGACCGATTTGGCCACCGGGTACCATTGCCCCTTCAGGCCTTCGTTCACCCGATTTTCAATGAGCGATTTCTTGTCGGTTGCAGTCATGATTTGTCTCCCGTAGCCCCCTTGGCGATCAGTGATCAGCCTTGGGAAGGTAATGCAGAACCCGTTCCTCGATCCGTTCGAGCGCGGCGTAGAGCACGAAGCCGATCACGGTGAGCAGGATGATGGCGTTGAAAACCATGGCCGCGTTGGCCTGGCCCCCGCCGTAGGAAATCAGGTAGCCGAGACCGGTGTTGCCACCGACCAGTTCGCCGACCGTCACGCCGATCACCGCCAGGGTCGACGCGATGCGCAGGCCCGCCATCAGGTTGGGCAGAGTCGAAGGCATCTCGACCTTCCAGAAAATGCCCATCCGGGTAAGATTGTAGGCACGCGCGAGATTTACGAGGTCGCGGTCGACGGTGCGCATCGCCTGCAGCACGTTGACCAGCACCGGGAAGAAGACGATCAGCACCGTCACCAGCAGCTTCGGCATCGAGTTGTAGCCGAACCACATGATGAACAGCGGCGCGAAGGCGACCTTGGGAGCAATCTGAAGCGCGAGAATGTAGGGCGACAGCACCTTTTCCCAGAAGGTAGACATGCCGAGCAGGTAGCCCATCACGGCACCAAGCAGGCTGCCGATCAGGAAACCGATCAGCGTCAGGAGCGCGGTCGAGGTGACGTGGCCAAGCAGACCCTCGTTGGTCCACATCCGTTTGAGTTCGATCATCGAATCCGACAGCGTCGGGATGATGAACCGCGGCACGTCGAGCGCGGTCGGCAGCACTTCCCAGGCAACCAGAACAAGGATGAGGATAGCGGCGCTCGTCAGCTTGGTGGCATGGGTGCGAAGCATCGAGGGGCTCCTTCTGGCGGATCCGGCCGCGGGGGGTACCGGGGCCTTCACGGCCCCGGTCGTGTTTTGTGCTGCGTCGGTCATTTGACGAAGTCGTTGGTGTAGAGCTCGTCGACCGGCACGGCGGTCTGGACGATGCCGCTGTCGAGGTAGAAGTCCTGCACCGCCGCGATCCGCTCGGGATCGAAGGCACCGAGCGGCTGGTTCTCGCCCTCGGGGTAGATCAGCGTTGCATAGGACCGCATGATCGCTTCGATCTGCGCTTCCTGGCCTTCGTGCTGCTGCACCATGCCGACGTAGTCCTTCGCCGCCTGTGCCGGGTCGGCCACGATGTCGCGGATGCCCTGCAGTACGGCATTCACGAAGCCATCGACAACTTCGGGACGCTCGGCAATGGTTTCGTCCGAGGCGATGATCGCCTGCGCCATGGCGGGGAAGATCGTGTCGACCGGGGTCTGGCCCATCTCGACGCCGGCACCCTCGATCGCCGCGATCCACTCCGGCACACCCGACATGCCATCAAGGTCGCCCGAAATGTTGAGCTGGATGATCCCGCCCGAGCCGACCGCCTGGATATCGACGTCATCCTTGGAAAGCCCCACCGAGGCGAGCACGCCGAGCAGGTTGTAATAGGTGGTATCCTGGAACGCGAGCACACCGATCGACTTGCCTGCGAAGTCTTCCGGCCCGGTGATGCCGCTGTCGGCCCGCCAGGCAAGCTGGGTCAGGCCGCGCCCGCCGAGCAGGGCAACGCCGCGGATCGGCAGGCCATTGGCGCGCACGATGATCGGGGTGTCGCCGATGCCGCCACCGAGATCGGCGTTGCCGAGCGCCACCTGGGTGGCCACATCGGCCCCGCCCTTGCCGACCTGAAAGGTCACGTCGAGCCCGGCGTCTTCGAAGTAGCCCTTGCCTTTCGCCAGTTGGAACGGTGCGAAGGCGGGCAGGAAATCGGGCGCGGGGAAAAGGTAGGTGACCTTTTCCTGGGCGAGCGCCGCACTGGCTGAAATCGCGAAAGCCGCGGCGGTGATGGTCTTGAGTAGAGTTTGTTTCATGGTTTTTCCCTGTTCAGGCTGCTTTTTCTTCGAGTTTGAGATGCTTGAAGAGCTGGGCGGCATAGTCGCCCACTTCCGGCATGAGGCGCCGCTTGATCGGCTTGTCGCGGTGCGGCAGATCGACCGTGATCTCGGCGATGATCTGGCCGGGACGTTCGCTCAGAACCAGGATCCGGTCCGACATCAGCACCGCTTCCGAAAGGTCGTGGGTGATCAGCAACGTGGTCTTGCCGGCCTCCTTGATCGTGCCGGCAAACGAGTTCTGAAGCAGAAGCTTGGTCTGCGCGTCGAGCGCCGAGAACGGCTCGTCGAGCAGGATGATTTCGGGATCGATCGCGAGGGTGCGGGCAAGGGCCGCGCGTTGCCGCATGCCGCCCGAAAGCTGGTAGGGAAAGTGATTCTCGAAGCCCTCGAGATGGCAATGGGCAAGCTCCCGCATCGCCCGTTCGCGGCGCTGGGCGCGCGGAACGCCGCGGGATTCGAGACCGAACTCGATATTGTGGATGATGCTCCGCCAAGGCAGCAGCAGGTCTTTCTGGAGCATGAAGCCAACATGGGTGTTGGGCCCCGTCACCCGCTCTTCGCTCACCAGCACTTCGCCTTCCGTCGGCTGGTAGAGCCCCGCGGTCATTGAAAGGATGGTGGACTTGCCGCAGCCCGACGGCCCGACGACCGAGACGAACTCGCCTTCCTCGACCCGGAAGCTCACGTCGTCTACCGCCAGCAGCGAGCCGCCGTCGCGCCCGCCGAAGCTCTTCGAGACGTGGCGGAACTCAAGCGCCATAGCCGTGCTCCGCATAGGCGGCGTCGAGCGCGGCGTTGATCCCCGCAAGCTCGGCATCGAGTTTTTCGGCCGTCCAGTCCGACGTGCCCGAAAGCGGCGCGACGATCCCGCGCTCGGTCAGGGCCTCGGCCACGGCATCGAAGCTGTGCGTACCGGAGCCGTAGATATCCATCAGGGCCGAGGCGAGCGCCTTTTCCGCCTCTGTCAAATCACGCCCCCGGCACTGGTGCGCCAGCGCCGGTCGTCCGGTATCATGCGCCCGTTGCGAAAGCCTGTCCCTGAAAGCGTCCATGTCTCAGCACTCCCTGTTTCGTGCATAGTTCATATTTGCACACTTTGTTCAAATACGAGTTTGGCGGGCAGGTGCGCTTCGAGTCAAGGAATATTTGCAGCTTCGGCGTTGAGTGACCGCGCGGACGGCAAAGGAGTTGACGTTCCGCGATCATCCGACGATTATTCATAATTGAATGATTTGTTCTTTTTTGAACATTTGTCAGGAACAGGGAGAAGATGACATGACGAAACTCCGGATTGCAGTTGCCGGCGGCGGCGTTGGCGGCATGACGGCGGCAATCGCCTTGCAGTCGCTCGGTCACGACGTTGAGATTTTCGAACAGGCTCAGGCTTTTGGCCGTGTCGGTGCCGACGTGAACCTGACCCCGAACGCCGTACATGCGCTTGACGGACTCGGTGCCGGTGTCGGCGCAGAACTTCGCAGGACCGCCGCCCGGCCCGAATACCGAATCAGCCGGATGTGGGACGACGGCCGCGAGACCTCGCGCCTGCCGATGAGCACCGCCGCCGAAGAGAAGTGCGGCGCGCCACAGTTGACCATTCACCGGGCCGACATGCTCGCCGCGCTCGAACAGGCACTCGCGCCAGGCACGATTCGTTTCGCCACGGCGGTGACGGGTTTCACCGAAGATGGCGGCAAGGTCCGGCTTGCCTTCAAGGATGGCAGCACCAGCGAGCCGGCCGACGTGCTGATCGGTGCCGACGGGATTCATTCCGTGCTGCGCACACAGATGTTCGGCGCCGACGCACCCCGCTTCACCGGCCTCGTGTCCTGGCGGGCGGTCGTGCCGCGCGATGCCGTCGCCGGGCTCGACAACCTCGACAGCTTCACCAAGTGGTGGGGGCCCGAGGCGGAGCGCCAGATTGTCACCTTCCCGCTCAGCCGTGGCGAGGAGATCTTCATCTTCGCCACCACCGGCGAGACCGAATGGGAACAGGAAGGCTGGACCCTGCCCGGCGATCCCGCCGAACTGCGCGCGGCCTACACCGATTTCCATCCCGAGGCCCGTGCCCTGCTCGACGCAGTGGGGGAGGTGACGCGCTCGGCCCTGCACGTGCGCGAGCCGATGCCGCGCTGGTCGGCGGGCCGCGTGACCATTTTGGGCGACGCCGCGCACCCGATGGTGCCGTTCATGGCCCAGGGTGCCTGTATGGCGATTGAAGACGCGGTGTTGCTCGCGCGCGCCCTCGACGACCGCCCCGACGACGTGCCCGTCGCCCTTCGCCTCTACGAAGACAGCCGGCGCGACCGGACGGCCGCGGTCCAGCGCGGCTCGCTGGCGAACGACTGGCTCAAGCAGGGCGGCAATGCCGACTGGGTCTATGGCTACAACGCCTGGGCAACTTCGCTAGGTGCGCCGGCGATGACCTGAGCGAGACAATCGGCGCAGGCCATGAAAGGGCGCGCGGCTTCGGCCAGGTGCCCTTTTCTTTTCCTTCGCAGACAAAAATGGGCCGCCCCGCCGGAGCGGAGCGGCCCAGCCTGCCCATGAGCGAGGGTCAGGCGGCTTCGTATTTCACGCCATCGTCGTTGGCGGTGCCGATCACGGCCCAGACCGTGGCTGCACCGGCGCCGTTGTTGCGGAACCAATGTGCTTTTCCCGCGGGCGTTTTCACGAGGTCGCGCGGCCCGAGCTCGACCTCGACCTGCTCGCCGCCGTCTTCCCACCCGACGGTCAGCGAGCCTTCGAGCACGAGGTAGGCGTCTTCCACATCCCGGGTGAATGCCTTCACGCCCACGCGGCTCGGGATGCCCCACATCTCCTTGCGGCAGGTGTCGTTGTCGATCCCACCGGGGCCGACATAGACCTTGCGAGTAAAGCCCGCATCTTCCCAGATCGTCGGCAGCTCGGCGTGGCGCACCACGTATTTGCCCATCATCTGTTGCAGCGGATGGTCGCCGAGGGGATCGAACGGCATGGTCTTGCCCGGTTCCGCCCCGAAGCTGCGGGCCAGTTCGGGCGCGTGATCTTTCGGGTGGTAGTGATATTTCGGCGGCAGTGGCTTGCCGACATCGACCGAGATCGACATCAGCACCGGCTCGACTCCGTCGACCCGGAAGCCATGGCCCACCTCGCGAGCGTTCAGGATCATGTCTTTGGGACCGAGATTGACCTCGACCACCTCGCCGTCACGCTCCCAGCCGACCACCAGCGCGCCGTTGATGATCAGGAAGCTCTCCTCGATCTCGTGGCTGTGGCAGGCGGCATAACGGCCCGGCTCCTTGTAGATCAGCGATAGCGTGAAATGGTCGGGCTTCAGCGTCGAGGTATCGCCAACCTTGGGTGAGCCCCCTGCCCCGATGTAACGCATCTGGGCGCGTGCCAGCTCGTCGAACCCGGCGTTCGACGGGAAGGCGTTCCAATCGAAGGTCTTGTCGGTGAAGCGGCCGACGTGGGCTTTCAGGTCTTCGGCCAGAGGGTTTGGCGTTCCGGCTTGGCTATTCATTGGTCAACTCTCCTGTGTCCTGTTGCGCTTGTGTCGATGGAATCGGGGTAGCCGAGTTGCGTTTTGCACTCCATACTCCGTTTTATGGACAAAACACCCGACCCGGAATTTGACCGATACCTCGTCCCCGGCCTGATGCGCGGCATGCAGGTTCTGGGTGCCTTCACGCCGGACCGGCGCGTCCTGAGCCTGAGCGATATTGCCCGCGTCATCGGCCAAAGCCGTTCGGCGACCTTCCGGACGGTCTACACGCTCACCCACATGGGATATCTGCTGCACGACGAGCGCAACAAGACCTACAGCCTTGGCCCCGAGGTGATGCGCCTTGGCTACGGCTACATGGCCAATCGCGAACTGGTCGAGATTGCCATGCCCGAGCTTGAACGGCTGCGCGACCGCACGGATTGGTCAACCCACCTCGGGGTGCGCGACGGGCCGCGCGTGCTCTACATGCTGCGCGCCCCGAGCCGACTGGGCATGGGCAGCATCGTCCACGTCGGCAGCCGGTTGCCGGCGGCGAGCACGACGATGGGGCGGGTTCTTCTTGCCGCGCTGGACGACGAAACGATAACCGCCCTCTATCGCGACGCGGCACCGGCGGTCTCGGGCGGGACCGTCCTCGGGCTTGCCGACATTCTCGCTCGGTCTCGACGCGACCGCGCGGCGGAAACGGTTGTTCAGGTTGGCAGTTTCGAGGCTGGCGTTGCCTCGGCCGCTGCCCCGGTGCGCGACCTTTCCGGCAACGTGATCGCGGCGATCAACGCCACGCTGGCCACCGAAACACGCTCCAGCGTTCCCGAGGAGGTCAGGCGGGAAGTCCATGACACCGCGCGCCGGATTTCGCATCTCCTGGGCAATGCCTGAGCAATAATCACCGTGGCGAAGCCCTCAACCGGATCCGCGCCTCTCCCGACCGGAGATCTGGCGGAAAACACAGGCATCACACGATCCGGTTGCCAGGGGGCAAAGCGCCCCCTGGCTTCCATGTCTCAACCGCGGTCGGCCATGTAGCGCTGAAGGAAGACGGCGCTATAGGCGTGGGCGTTTGCCTCCCAGGCCTCGATACTCTCCAGAACGCGGGCGGCGTCGGCGCTGGCGGTGCGGGTTTCCTCTTTCACCTCGCCCCAGGCGGTTTTCATGGCCGAAACCACCTCGTCCGGGAAGGCGAGGAATTCCACGCCGTCCTCCTGCAATTGCGCCATGGCCGTCACGTTGAACCAATCGAACTGGCCCATCGTTTCCATCGCGCTTTGCAGCGCCGCGGCCTCGACGATCGCCTGCAGGTTGGCGGGCAGTTCGGCGAAGGCATCGGTATTGACGATGATCTCAAGCCCGGCCGAGGGCTCGGCATAGGCGGGCACGTAGCACAGGTTGGTGATCCGTTGCAGACCGAAGGCCTGATCCAGCATCGGGCCCACCCATTCGGCGGCATCGAGGGCCCCCGACTGCATGGCCTGGAAGATCTCGGGCGCGGGCATCAGCACGGCATTGACACCCAGCTTGCGCATGACCTCGCCACCCAGACCGGCGATGCGCATGTTCAGGCCCTGCAGATCGTCCAGCCCTTCGATCCGGCTCTTGAACCAGCCCCCGGCCTGCACGCCGGAATTGCCGGAATAGAACGGCTTGAGGTTCCGCTCGGCGTAGATCTCGTCCCAGATTTCCTGCCCGCCGCCCCAGCGCAGCCAGGCGTAGTGCTCGGTCGCGGTCAGGCCAAAGGGCACGCCGGTGAACCAATGCGCGGCGGCGGTTTTCGAGGCGGCGTAATAGGGTGTGGAATGCCCGATCGGCACGTTGCCCTGCTGCACCGCGTCTTCAACGCCGAATGGCGGAACCAGCTCGCCTGCCCCGTAATGGGTCAGCACCATCTGCCCGTCGGACATCTTTTCCACCAGTTCGGCAAAGCGCGCGCCGTTGGTGCCCACGCCCGGGGCCGCCTTGGGGAAGCCCGAAGGCATGTCCCATTCGATCCGCCCCTGGGCCACCGCTGGCGCGGCCAGTGCCGCCGCCCCGATGCCCGCGCCCGAGGCCAGGAAAGTTCTGCGTTTCATGTCGTCCTCCACAGTTGGTGTCAAAACTCTGATGATTATTGAAAGAACAGGCCCGGAAGCCATGTCGCCAGCGCCGGAAAGGCAAACAGAATCGCCAGCGCCAACAGTTGCAGCAGCACGAAGGGTATCACACCGCGATAGATGTCGAAGGTGGTGATCGTCGGGGGGGCCACCGACCGGAAATAGAACAGGGCGAACCCGAACGGGGGCGTGAGAAAGCTGGTCTGCAGGTTCATCGCCAGCAATACCGCGAACCAGACCGGCGACACCTCCCCCATCAACACGGCGGGGCCCAGCAGCGGCACCACGATGTAGATGATCTCGACCGCGTCCAGAATGAAGCCCAGAACAAACACCACCGCCATCACCAGCAGCACCGCGCCGATTTCGTCTCCCGGAAGGGCGTCCATCAGGTGGGCCACCGTCTGGTCGCCATGCAATCCCCGGAATACCAGGGCAAGCATAGAGGCCGCGATCACGATGCCGAAGACCATGCCGGACACCTTGATTGTCTCGACCATCGCCTCGCCCGCCAGCCCGCGCTGCCACAGGCGCAGCACCGCGGCCAGCGCGCCCAGCCCGATCACCACCGCGGCCAGCGCCGCCAACATCCCGGCAGGCGTGTCCAGCGCCGCGCGGTCGAGCCCGGTCACACGCAGTCCGACAAGGGCGAAGGCCGAGACCCCCGCCAAACCGATCAACCAGCGTTCCACCCCGCGCACCTGGACGAACGCGGCCATCAACAGCGCGCCCACTGCGCCCAGCCCCGCCGCCTCGGTCGCCGTGGCCACCCCGCCCAGGATCGACCCAAGAACCGCCAGGATCAGCAGCATCGGCGGCAGAAAGGTAAACGCCACCTCGGAGGCCGAAACCGGCTCTCGGGGCGCATGTGCCGCACCCGACACGGGGCGCACCGACACCGCCAGCCAAAGCGCATACAGCCCAACCAGCAAAAGCCCCGGCAACAACGCGCCGGCGAACAGATCGGCCACCGAAACCGCGTCCGGCGCGAAATTGCCCGCGCTCTGCTGCGCCTCCAGATAGGTATTGCCGATCTGGTCGCCCAGCAGAACCAGCACGATGGACGGCGGCACGATCTGGCCCAGCGTACCCGACGCCGTGATCAGCCCCGCCGCCTGACGGCGGTGGATGCCCGCCTCCATCATCGGCTTCAGCGCGATCATCACCAGCATGACGATGGTGGCCCCGATGATCCCCGTCGATGCCGCGATGACGGTTGAAAACAGCAGCACCGACAGCGCCATCCCGCGCGGGCTGCCGCCCATCAGCCGGGCCAGCACGCGCAACATCCGCTCGGCGAGACCCGACCGTTCCAGCACGACGCCCATCAGCACGAACAGCGGCACGGCCATCAACAGCGTGTTGGTCATCACCCCCCAGACACGGGCAGGAAACAGGCTCAGCAGACTCAGGTTGAAAAAGCCGAATTGCCCTGCGATCCAGGCGGTGGCCAGCGGCACCCCGGCGATCGCCAGCATGGCAGGAATGCCCGAGAGGATCGCGGCGAACAGGCCCAAGAACATGGCGATCAAGACAAGTTCCTGGGGGCTCATTCGCGGATCTGTCGCTTGTTCTGCCGGGAACCGCGCGGGGTCAGCAAGCACGCCAGCCCCTGCAGGATCATCAGCGCCGCAGCTATGGGCAACGCCGTGCGCACGAGATAGAGGCCGCCCAGTCCGCCCGGAGTCACCGCCCCCTCGCCGATGTCCCAGGCAAACACGATATCCCGCCACCCGGCCCACACAATCAGCCCGAACAACGGAAGGATCACCAGAACCCAGGCCAAGGCGTCGGCGGCGCGCAGATAGCGCGGGCCCAGACGTTCGGAAACCACCTCGACGCGGACATGCGCTCCGCGCGCCAGTGCCAGCGGCAGGGACAGGATCAGGAACACGGCAAAACCGTAGCCCGCGAGGTCCTGAAACTTGATCGACCCCGCACCAAAGCCATAGCGCAACACCACGTTCAGCAGCACCACGGCCGTCAGAACCGCGCCAGCCATTGCGCAAAGCGCAAGCGTCACACGGTCGAGCATGTCACACACGGACAGATAAAGTCTGATTGCAGCGTTTGTCACCGGCCACCCCTTCCCGGTCCATGCAACAAGTCGGCGCAAGTGCTGTCAAGGGCAGCGAGGCTCCCAGACCAGCCGACTTGTCCATTTGCGCCGGGTTCACGGGAAGATTGCCTTGAACCGCCGCCCGATCAAGTGCGTCCGGGAGCAAGCGATGCCTGCGGCGCCTGCGTTTTTCGTATCCTTGCCGAACGCACCGCGCCCGCTTTCGCCGAACGGCCTTGGCTTCCGGTTTCACACGCCGGCCGACGAAGCGGGACTCCCCGCTTCCCCGGCCCAGAGGCCGCGCAAGGCCGCGCCGCATGCCGCTTGGCGATGCTTCGCTCCCCGGTGCCGTGACGGTCAGACAAATATCACCGGTTCGGGATCGGCCCGCTTGACGGCGGTGCCGCGGGCAAGGCGGATATCCTCGCTCGGCGCCCCGATACGTTGCCCGTGTTCGCGGATCGCCTCGCGGTCACTGGCCTCGTAGATGCAGACCGATCCGATCCGGCCATCTTCCTCGGTCACCGCGTAACTGCGGATCCAGCGCAGTCGGTCCTGCATCTCTTCACCGACCTCAAGCGATTTCCTGTTGGTCTCCGCAAGCTCGTCTTCATTCGACCAGATGCCGTGGCGGCGGATGATGTAGAGTTCCATCTTTGCCTCCTTCTTGGTTGCAGGCCCAGATTGGCAGCAGACCGTGTGCATTGGCACCCGGCGATGCAGACAGAAAGCGGGGGCGATCGTGCCAATGTCTTCCGCGCCGGGTGAAACCTTCGCCCTTTTATGGCAGTCTCGGGGTCATGACAGAGAGGAACGACATACTGGATGTCGCGATCGTTCTCGTCAATGAAGGCTACGCTTCAACCGCCGTCGGCCCAATCGAAGTCTTCGCCTCGGCCGGAACGATGTGGAACGAGATGTGCGGGTCCGATCCGGAGCCGCGATTTCGCGTCACGACCGCGTCGATCGACGGGAAGCCGGTGCAAAGCGCATACGGCCTGCACATCGCGCCCGACCGGGCAATCGGAAATCTCGGGCCGGTCGACCTTGTCATGGTGTCGGCCTCGGGGCCGGTGCCGGCCGAATGGATGTCGCGGCACTCTGCGCTTCCGCCCTGGCTGTCGGAGCGATACCGGAGCGGAACGCGGATCGCCGGGGTCTGTTCCGGCGTCGCGTTCCTTGCCGAGGCAGGGCTGCTCGACGGTCGCCGCGCCACCACCCATTGGGGTGTCGCAGAAGGGTTCCGGCAACGCTATCCCGATGTCGACTGGCAGACCGACCTGCTCATCACCGAGGATGCGGGGATCTATTGTGGCGGTGGCGTCAACGCCGCGAGCGACCTGAGCTTGCATCTCGTCGAAAAGCTTTGCGGCCGCGATGTTGCCGTCAAGGTAGCGAAGTCCCTTCTTCTCGACATGCCCCGGCCGAGCCAGTCCGGCTATGCCCTGCTGCCGATCGCGCGCCCCCATGACGACAGACAGATCCAGGACATCGAGCACCATCTCGGCGTGCATTTCGCGCGTGATCTTCGGATCGAAGACCTTGCCGACATCGCCGGCATGAGTCCGCGCAACTTCGTGCGCCGGTTCAAGGAGGCAACCGGCCACATGCCCGGTGCCTATCTTCAGATGCTTCGCATCGCCGCCGCTCGAACCATGCTCGAGGACGGCGCGCCGTCGATCGAGCGGGTCGGGCGGGCGGTCGGCTACGATGACGCGGCGTTCTTTCGTCGCATCTTCAAGCGCTACAGCGGCACGAGCCCGTCCGCCTACCGAGCCCGCTTTCGTCCGTGGCGGACCTGAGCCCGACCCGCGACAGGGATGGCGGCCCGCGGCCGCGAACCGGACAGGGTCGGCCCGCCCGTCGCCAGCGTGACAGCGGTATGGAACCCGTCCGGCACGGTGTAGAAAGACCGGTCGTGGCGGTCGAGAGAGAAACCCTGCAGGGGTTCTTGGGCATCGAAACGCTTGCGGTCCCCACACACAAGGGTGTCGTCGCGGTAAACGAGGGTCTGCGCCATGCCGGTGTCATCAGAGGCCGCTGGTTGAAGCCGAAGCTGCTGTTGATATGGGCGCGCGAACCCGAGGGCATCTAGAGCGTGTGCATGGTCATGCCGAAATCACCCTCCGGGCCGCCCTCGGGGGGTGAACATGCTCAAACTTTCGAGGTGAAGCCCTGCCCCCGCACAGCTTCGCCGTGCTCGTCCAGTGAAGGTGCCGTCTTGTCGATCGCGAGTGCGCTGCGGGAAAACAGGATCGGTGTTCGGAGCCCTTCGACGCCGCCCGGCTTGATGCGCATCCCGCGCGCCTCTATCTGCGGATCGTCCAAGATTTCGGCGATGGAATTGATCGGCCCTGCCGGCACCTTCACCACGTCGAGCGCCGCGAGGAGCGCCGCCTTCGTCCAGCGGCGTGTTTCGGCCGACAGCAAGGGGATCAGCTTGTCGCGATTGGCGACCCGAACGCGATTGGTGGCGAAGTCGGGATCGCTCGCCAGCTCGGGGCGGGCGAGAACGTCGCACAAGTTGCGGTATTGCCTATCGTTTCCGACGGCGATGATGATACTGCCGTCCGACACCGGGACAACCTGGTAGGGCACAATGTTGGGGTGCTGATTGCCAATCCGGCCCGGTGCATCGCCGGTCGCGAAATAGTTCATCGCCTGGTTGGCGAGCATCGCCGCCGCGCTGTCGAGCAAGGCGATATCGACCTGTTGGCCCATCCCTGTGCGGTCACGCTCGCGCAGCGCCGACAGCACGCCGATAACGGCGTAGAGCCCCGAGAAAAGATCGGTTACCGCAACGCCAACGCGCTGCGGATCGCCTTCGGGCTCGCCGGTGATCGACATCAGCCCCGACATGCCTTGAATAAGGTAATCGTATCCGGCCCGATCGGCATAGGGACCGGTCTGGCCGAACCCGGTGATCGAGCAATAGACTAGGCGCGGATTGATCTTGGCAAGGGCCTCGTAGTCGAGCGCATATTTCGCGAGGCCGCCGAACTTGAAATTCTCGATCAGCACATCTGCCTCGACGGCAAGGCTGCGGACGAAATCCCGCCCCTCCGGAGTGGTGAAATCCGCCACCACGGATTTCTTGCCGCGGTTCGCCGCGTAGTAATAGGCCGCCGACCGATCGTCTTCTCGCGCGATGAAGGGCGGACCCCAGGTGCGGGTATCATCACCGCCCGGCGCTTCGACCTTGATCACCTCGGCACCGAGATCGGCGAAGGTCTGGCCGGCGAAGGGGCCTGCCAGAATCCGGCTCAGATCGAGCACGCGGATGCCTTCGAGCGGTGCGCCCATCAGAAGAACGCCTGCAACCCGGTCTGCGCCCGTCCGAGGATGAGGGCATGCACATCGTGCGTACCCTCATACGTGTTGACCGTCTCGAGGTTCGCCATGTGCCGGAATATTCCGTATTCTTCCTGAATGCCGTTGCCGCCGTGCATGTCGCGAGCGTGACGGGCGATGTCGAGTGCCTTGCCGCAGTTGTTGCGCTTGATCATCGAGATCATTTCGGGCGCGGCCTGCCCTGCATCCATCAGCCGGCCCACACGCAGCGCAGCCTGAAGGCCAAGAGCGATCTCGGTTTGCATATTGGCAAGCTTTTTCTGGAATAGCTGGGTTTGCGCGAGCGGTTTACCGAACTGCTTGCGGTCGAGCCCGTATTGGCGAGCGCGGTGCCAGCAATCTTCGGCCGCGCCCATCACACCCCAGGCAATGCCGTAGCGGGCGCGGTTGAGGCACCCGAAGGGGCCCTTCAACCCCTCCACGTTAGGCAGGAGCGCTTCTTCGCCGACCTCGACACCATCGAGCACGATTTCGCCGGTGACGGAGGCGCGCAAGCTCAACTTGCCACCGATCCTGGGTGCCGAGAGGCCCTTCATGCCTTTTTCCAGCACGAAGCCCCGGATCTTGCCGCCGTGAGCGGCAGACTTGGCCCAGACCACGAAGACATCTGCGATCGGGCTGTTGGAAATCCACGTCTTCGATCCGGTAAGCCGATAGCCACCGTCGATCTTCTCGGCGCGGGTCTTCATGCCGCCGGGGTCGGACCCCGCATCGGGCTCGGTGAGGCCAAAGCACCCGATGAATTCGCCGTTGGAGAGGCCGGGGAGGTATTTCCACCGCTGCTCTTCGGACCCGTAAGCATGGATCGGATACATCACGAGGCTCGATTGCACCGACATCATCGAACGATAGCCGGAATCGACCCGTTCGATTTCGCGCGCGACGAGGCCATAGGTGACGTAGCCCGCACCCAGCCCGCCGAATTGCTCGGGGATGGTCACGCCGAGCAAGCCCATCTCGCCCATCTCGCGGAAGATTTCAGGTTCGATCTGCTCTTCGCGATAGGCGGCGCGGACACGTCTTTGCAAACGGTCCTGTGCATAGGCCCGGGCACTCGCGGCGATCATGCGCTCGTCTTCGGTCAGTTGATCGTCAAGGCGAAACGGGTCCGCCCAGTCAAACGCGGAAAGCTCGGGGCCATAGCCCTTTTCTTGCGCCATGTTATCCTCCCTGCCCCGCGCTCAGGCGGTGATATCGACTTCAAGATCGAGGAACGGCGCATATTGCTGCGCTCCGAAGATGTCACCATCGCCGGCGCTTCCGCTCGGTCGGACCCGCAGGATGGTGAACTTGATCGCGTTCGCCGGGTCGTATTCGACGAAATCGGTCAGCCGGTCCGGGTCGATCCCGAGCACCTTGCACACGCTTTCGCGGGTGAGGGCCTTTGAGCGCTTCACCAGCTCGTAGGTGTCTTTCTCGCGAAAGATGATGTCGAAGGTGATCTTGTCGGTCCCGGCATTCTTCGAACGGATCGTCTTGGCCAGGTCGGCGAGTTTCTTGGGCGTGTTCATGTCTGTCCTCAGCCGATGGTTGCCGTATGGGTGGGAAAAAGCTCCAGCGGATCATCCACGGCCATGGTGTGGTTGATGGTCCAGCGGTAAGCCGGGCTCGCCTTCATGACCTCGTCGAAAATGAAGGAAACGCCTCCCGCGGTGCCTTTCACGTCGGGCAGTCGGGCGTAGAACAACTGGCGGGTACCGGTCATTGTCACCTCTTCGGCCATCTCCTGGGTTGGCGCGACGCCCTGGACGACGATGCACAGCTCGTGCGATGGCCGGTCCTTCAGAGGCTCCATGTCGCCCATGATGCCGTTGCGGCCAAAGACGTTGTAATGAAGTTCCCAGCCCTCCTTGCCGAAGCGTTCTTCGGTCTGGGTGCGGGCCCATGCGATGACGTCATCCACATGCGCGATCGTGTAGGGGTCGCGGATCCCGGCCATGCCGACAAAGCGCTCACCGATCTTGCCCGAACCTTCGAGCTTCACCCGGAATTCCTCGGCCGGCACGAATTCCATGCCGGTTACGCGGGTGGTCTTCTCCGACGCCTGATCGTAGAGGCAATTCGTCATGTCGAGCATGCCACCGGCCACGAATTCGTGGAACGGGTTCGAACGCTCATACATGGCATGGCCCGCGACCGAGGCGATCGTGCAGCGCTGCCAGGGCGCCATGGCGGTGACATTGACCGCATCGGGGGTGATTTCGCCCAGCACCGTCTCTTTCGCGCCGTAGGGTTCCGCACAGAAGGACGCACATTCGAGCACCTTGCCGAGGTAGTAGGATTGAGCTTCGGGAAAGCCCCTGTGCATCGCCGCCGACGCAAAGATCGCGCTGTCGGACGAACGCCCGCCGATGATCACGTCGCACCCTGCTTCGAGGAGTTCCAGGTAGGGGTGCACGCCAGCCATGGCGACGATACGGTCGGTCGCGTCGAGTTCTGCCTCCGTAAGGGCTTCACGCACGTCGAGGCCGTGCACCGCTGATCCGGAACGGATCTTGCCTCGGACGAGTTCCTTGTCGACCTCCGAGTAGAACCAGCCGATCTTGAAGGGTGGAAGTTCGTGCTCGGCCGCGATCTCCCTGATCATGTCGACATACATATCGACCCGACTGTTGGTGCCGGTATCGCCCGCCGAGCCGATCATCATCGGAACTCCGGTCTTGCGCGCGGCAAGCAGCATCGCTTCCAGGTCGTGCCTCTGCCAGGCCTTGGGGCTTGCGCAGGTGTCACTGCCCAGCGGCACTGGGCCAATATCGTCGCTTCCGGAGTCCGCAGCGATGAAATCCGGCCTTGCGGCAACCCCGAGGCGGAAGCTCTCCGTCTTGAGCGGCGCGAAGCCGAGATGCCCGTTGGGGCAGATGATCTTCAGGGATTGCATGTGGTCCTCGCGAGAATTGGCGTCTGACAGATTTAGATGCATTTTTCATGCCAACACCTTCAAAGCAATCAACCCATTGTTATGTATTGGACAAATCAGAGTGCGAGAACATCGCAAACGAGGTTTGCGCCTTCTTCACGCGTTGATGTGGGGTTTTCACGCTGGTCAGAGACCGAGCTTCTGCATCTGGTGGCGTAGGGCGTGGCGGCTGATGCCAAGAGCCTTGGCAGCATCCTGAACGTTGCCATTCGCCTCGGTCAGAGCCCTTGCGACGAGTTTGCGTTGAAAGTCTGCCGTGGCCTCATGGAAGTTGCCTGCCGCTGATTGAAGCTTGCCCGGACCGGCCACCCGCGCCTCGGTCCCACCGGCACGGACGGTGCGAATGATCCGGTCGGGCAGGTGTTTCGGCAATACGATATCTTCATCTTCGAGGATGAAGATCCGCTCGAGCAGGTTTTCAAGCTCTCGCACATTGCCGGGCCAGTCGTAGCGCAGAAAAATCCCTGTTACCTCGTCGGAAAGGCCGCGGATATTGCGATTGTAGATCGTGTTGTAACGGGCGATGAAATGCCGCGACAGCGTGAGCACGTCATCGCCCCGGTCACGCAGCGCCGGGATGTTGATGGCGACGACCTGAAGCCGGTAATACAGATCTTCGCGGAATGCGCCGGCATTGACCTCCGAAAGGAGGATCTTGTTCGTCGCTGCGATGAACCGTGCTTCCACGGTGGTGCTCCGCACCGCACCGACACGCCGGAACTGGTGGGTGTCGAGCAGGCTCAGCAACTTGGCTTGAAGCGTGAGATCCATCTCGCGGATCTCGTCAAGAAAAACCGTTCCGTGGTTCGCCGCTTCGATGAGGCCGAGCTTGCGGTCAACCGCCCCGGTGAAAGCGCC
The DNA here is from genome assembly GCF_900177545.1 of Maritimibacter sp. HL-12. Classification (GTDB taxonomy): domain Bacteria; phylum Pseudomonadota; class Alphaproteobacteria; order Rhodobacterales; family Rhodobacteraceae; genus Sinisalibacter. Next base: position 874,852 of record NZ_FXBQ01000001.1, read on the forward strand.
TTTCTCGTGGCCGAACAATTCCGACTCGAGCAGGCTCGCCGGGATGGCGGCACAGTTGATATCAACGAATTCCTTGTCTTTCCGCGATGAAAGGCCGTGTATCAAGCGTGCGACGAGCCCTTTGCCGGTGCCGGTCTCGCCATAAATCAGAACCGTGCGCGCCGGACTGGTGGCAACACGACTGATAAGTCGGTTCAGGTCAACGATGCTGGGATGATCGCCGACAAGCTCGTTTTTGTAGTCTGCCATGTCCCGTCCCATATCCCGGCTCCGAGCTTATTTTGGGAGGGAGTATCTTAGCCACCGCCCGGCACAGGGATTGCCTTCACTGAAGGTCAGCACTCCGAGCCTACACGAATAAATCGCGGTGGAAAGGGTCTGGCTGGCCTCGCCCGCGGCATGCTGGCAGAGCGGCGCGGCGGCTTCTTCGGTGTCTGGGTGGGTGGCCATGAGGCGGGCCGCGGTTGGCGTGTTCCAGTCCTGATGCGGCAGCTTCTCACCGAGGTAGCGGAACCGGTCGCGCGAGTTCTGCGCGATCCGGTCATCACCCGGTGCAAGTGTGTCGGCGGCCAGTTCGGGCGATACATAGTGATTTGTGCGCCATACGGGAGCGTCCGTCACCGACACGGTTTCGCGTGCCCCCAGTTCAACGGCCGCGACCGCGCCGCCCTTGTCGGCAAGCACCAGTGTGCCGCCGCCGGCATGGGACACACCTCGGATGAAATCGAGCGCCTCGGCCACGTCGGCGCACTTCGAGAGCAGGCGCGACATCAGGAAATAGCGCAGCCAGCCCACGCGGTGGGTGCGCACCGAAACCTGGGTATCGACGACGGCAAGGCCGCAGGCGTTCATGCCGCTGGAATAGGCGCCCGGGCTGCCCAAGCTGCCAACGGCAAGCCATGAGCCGGTCTTCACATCCGGCCCGGAATGACGCGCAACGTGCTGGATCCCCAGGTGCGCTCCGGAATAGTCGCGGTTCTTGACCGCGAGCGGCCCCTCGGGGCCATCGCTCACCGCCCAGGCGCTGCAACCATCCTCAAGCACCGCGCCGCCCGTGAAGTCGCGCAGGGTGCCAAGGTGAAGATGCACGAACAAGGCGTCGAGCGGCAGCTCGAAAGCTTCGGCGATGCCGCTCAGCTCGGCCATGCCCGACGGATCGTGAGCCTCGTGAAACGCGCGTTGAGCGGCGAGGTAAGCAAGGGCGCTCTGATCGAGGAGCCCCTCTTCCCGGGCGAGCGCCACGCGACCCACCGTCGCCTCCCGCACGCGGGCCGCCTCCGCGCGCCGGCCTTGGGCCTGCCCCCGCCCGCGCGCCTCCGGCGTGCCCGCAAGAACCAGCGGGCTGGCGTCGCGGGGACCGATCCCGGCCGGGCTCATGCCGTTTCGAGAAGCGAAAGCTTCTCGTGCAACCGGTGACACGCAGCGCGATGCCCGCCGCCAAGATCCTCCGATATCGGGGCCTCGGAACGACAGCGGTCTACGGCAAGCGGACAGCGGGTGTGGAACTTGCATCCCGACGGCGGATCGAGCGGCGAGGGAAGATCACCGGTCAGGCGCACGCGTTGGGCATGGCCCGGATGGTCGACATCGGGCACCGCCGACATCAGGCTTTGCGTATAGGGATGGCGCGGGGCGGACAGCACCGCGTCGACCGGCCCCATTTCCACGATCTCGCCAAGATACATCACCGCAACCCGGTCGGCGAGGTAGCCAATCACCGAGATATCGTGCGAAATGAACAGGTAGGTCAGCCCCATCTCGCGTTTGAGTTCCAGCAGAAGCTCGATGATCTGGGCCTGGATGGAAACGTCGAGAGCCGACACGGGCTCATCGCAGACAATGAAGTCCGGGTTGGAAATCAAGGCCCGGGCGATTCCGATACGCTGCCTTTGCCCACCCGAAAACTGGTGCGGATATCGATCGAGCTGGTTTGCTTTCAGACCGATCCGCTCGATGATCGCGATCACCTTGGCGCGCAAGTCATCGGCTGAAGTAGCGAGGTCATGCAGCTTGAGCGGCAGCCCCACGATTTCGGCCACCGTCCGGCGCGGATTGAGCGAGGCATAGGGATCCTGAAAGATGATCTGCATCCGGCGACGGATGTCTTTCAACGCCATTGGATCGAGCGTCGTAACCTCCTGGCCGTCGAAGGTCACCCGGCCCGAGGTTGGCTCGTGCAGGCGCAGGATTGCGCGGCCAAGGGTGGATTTTCCGCAGCCGCTTTCTCCGATCAAACCAAGGATTTCGCCCTTCCGAACCTCGAGGCTTACATCACTCACCGCCCGCACCACACTTGGCTTCTCGCGCGCGAGGCGCTGGGCGAGGCTGAGGCGGCCAACATAATGCTTCGTGAGGTTCTCGACTTTCAGAAGCGGTTCGGTGCTCATTGGGTGTCCTCCCCGGCCAGAATGCAGCGCGCCTTGCGGTGCGGGCCAACCTGCCGCACGGCAATTGGCGTCAGGCAGGCATCGGTGCGGTCAGCGCAACGCGAGTAGAAGCGGCATTGCGCGGGCAGATCGATCAGGTCGGGCACCTGCCCCTCGATCGGGTGGATCGGCTGGCCGCGCAGCGCGAGGCGCGGAATCGAGCCAAGCAGACCGCGTGTATAAGGGTGGCTCGGCGACCCGATCACCTCGGTCGTCGGCCCTTCTTCCACCACCTGCCCCGCATACATGACCATGACCCGATCGCAATGCTCGGCCACCACACCGAGATCATGCGTGATCAGAACCACGCTCATCCCGAGTTTCGCGCGAATGTCGGAGATCAACTCCAAAACCTGTGCCTGGATCGTGACATCGAGCGCGGTCGTCGGCTCGTCGGCAATCAGGAGTTTCGGCCGACAGGCAAGTGCAATCGCGATCATGATACGCTGACGCATACCGCCGGAAAACTCATGCGGATACTGCGAAAGCCGACTGTCCGGAGACGGGATGCCCACGAGGCCCAGGATTTCGGCTGAACGCTCGCGGATGGCGCGGGTGCGGGCCCTGCGACCGCGCGGCAGGGTCTCGTCGTGGGCTTCGAGCACTTCGGCCAGTTGAACGCCAACGGTGAGCGCCGGGTTGAGCGCCGTCAGCGCGTCCTGCATCGTCATCGCGATATCGCGCCCGCGCACCGCGCGCAGCTCCTTTTGCGAGAGTTTGCGCAGGTCGCGGCCATCGAAAAGGATCTCGCCCGCGTCGATCCGGCCGGGCGAACGCACCAGTCCCATCACCGAGGCAAAGGTCACGCTCTTGCCAGACCCGGATTCCCCGACGATCCCGAGGCACTCGCCACGGCGAACCTCCACGTCCACGCCATCGACGGCACAGACGGTGCCGGCGCGGGTTTCGAAAACCGTCCGCAGGCCCTTGACGTCAAGCAGCGCGCTCATTCGTGAAACCTCGGGTCAAAGGCATCTCGCAGGCCTTGGCCTGCCACGTTGATCGCGAGCACGAGCAGCAGGATCGCGAGGCCCGGGAATGTGGACACCCACCAGGATTCGAGGATGAAGGCCCGGCCATCGGACACCATCGACCCCCAGGACGCGGTCGGCGGCTGCACGCCAAGCCCGAGGAACGAGAGTGACGCCTCGAGGATGATCACATGCGCCATGCGGATTGTGGACACCACGACCACGGGCGACAGGATATTGGGAAGGATCTCCTTGATCATGATATGCTTGCGCGACGCACCCAGGGCACGCGCTGCCTCGACGTATTCCTGCTCACGCGTCGCGAGGGTTTCGCCCCGGACCACGCGGCAGGGGATCACCCATTCCTTGTACGCCAAGGCGAGAATGATGTTGATCAGACCCGGCCCCATCATGGCCATGAGGCCGATGGCGAAAATCAGGTAGGGAAATCCAAGCAGGATATCGACGAGCCGCGAGATCACCACATCGACCCAGCCGCGCAGGTAGCCTGCTGACAGTCCGGCGATGATCCCGATGGTTGTCGCGACGAGGATCACGGCAGCCCCGATGAAGATCGAGATGCGCGCGCCATAGATGATGCGAGAGAGGATATCGCGCCCGAGTTGGTCGCATCCGAGCAGATAGCTCCACTCTCCCCCCTCGACCCATGCCGGCGGTTGCAACCGGCGGAACAGATCGGTTGTGTTCGGGTCGTGCGGTGCAATCAAGGGCGCGAAGATCGCGAGCAGGATGAACAGAAAGACCACGGCAGTGCTGGCCACGGCAAGCCGGTTGCCCATGAAGTTGCGCAGGTTCTGCTGGAAGATCGTTTCCGGCGGGCGGGAGATTTCCGCGACGTTCGTCATAGCTTAACCTTCGGGTTGAGCACGGTGTAGAGGATGTCGGCGAAGAAGTTCAGCAGCACGTAGGTGACCGCGTAGAGCAGCACGGCGGCCTGAACGAGCGGGTAATTGCGCAGGAAGATGCTCTCCACCACGAGGCGGCCGAGCCCCGGCCAGCCGAATACCGTCTCGACGATCATGTTGCCGCCCAGAAGCGAGCCGGTTTCGATCGCGGCGACAGAGACCGTCGGGATCAGCGCGTTTTTCAGCGCATGGCGAAACAGAACCCGGCGGCGCGAAAGGCCCTTGGCCTCGGCAAAGGTGACGTAATCCTGCTGCAGAACCTCGAGCATCGAGCTGCGCGTGACTCGCATCAGGATTGCCGTCATCGGCAAGCCAAGCGTAATCGCGGGCAATACGATGTGTGACAGAGCATCGAGGAAAGCATCGGGCCGCCCGCGCAGCAGCGTATCGATCAGGAGGAAATGCGTTATCGGCGCGATCTCGCTTGCATATCCGATCCTCCCGGCGACGGGCAGGATGTTCAGGTGCACCGCGAACAACATCAACAAAAGAATGCCGAACCAGAAACCGGGCAGTGATACCCCGAGGAGCGAAATAACCGTGGCGATCCGGTCGAAGATCGAGTTCTTGCGGATCGCCGCGAGCACGCCGAGCGGGATCGAGGTGACCAGCGCGAAGATCAGCGCCACGAGACTTAGTTCGATCGTGGCCGGCAAGCGTTCAGCGATCACCTCCGACACGGGTCGGCGATGGTAGAAGCTTTCGCCGAAGTCGCCCTGAACCGCATTTCCGACGAAGACGAAGAACCGTTCGAGCATCGGACGATCCAGGCCAAGGTCGCGGCGCAGCGCCGACTCCTGTTCGGGTGTGATCGCCTGGTCCCCGATCATGATCTGAACCGGGTCGCCCGGGGTCAGTGCCATCATGATGAACACGATCACACTGACCCCGAGGAGGACGGGCACGAGATGAAGCACCCTTTCGAGAAACTTACCAAAGCCCATGACCGTCCCCTCCGCGAGTATACCCTGGTTCAGTCGACACAGGCATCGTGCAGGTTGATCCGGCTGTCAGCGCTCGGCTTCCAGCCCGAGAGGCGCTTCGACACCCCATAGATATCCTGCGGCACCCAAAGGTAGACGTAGGGCAGATCGCGGTTCACGATCAGCTCAGCCTCGCGATACATCTCGGCGCGCTTTTCAGTGTCGAGTTCAACCGCGGCCGCGTCGAGGAGCGCGTCGAGTTCCGGGTTCGCATAGCCAGCCGAGTTGCCGCGATCATTGGTGCGGTGCGTCGGCGTGAAGATGTCAAACGGATCGAGCGAGCCGTTGCCCCAGGAAGAAAAGTACATGTCGCCGCTCTTCGGCTCACCTTTGGTGCGCCATTTGTTGGACAGTTGCGCGCCCTCGCCCACGGCGACGGATGTCTTGATACCCGCATTGGTGAGCAGTGAGGCAATCGCTTCGGCGGTGTCCTTGAATGCGCCTTCGACGTCCATGGTCACCTCGATGCCGTCCGGGTAGCCGGCCTCGGCCAACAGGGCCTTGGATTTTTCGGGATCGTAGTCGTAGCTCGGCAACTCGCTGGAACCAAAGGCATCGGGCGAGAGGATACCATCGATGCTCGCCGCGTTGCCACCAAGAATACGGTCGATGATCAGATCCTTGTCGATGGCGTGGGCGACGGCCTGGCGCACCTTCGGATCATCGAAGTGCTCACCTTCCATGTTCATCGCGATGAAGAAGCTGCGCGTGCCGTTCACCGTCATGACGTCGGTGTTGGGGTTGTTTTTCACCTGTTCGATCGAAAAGGTCGGAAGCTCGTTTATGATATCGACATCGCCCGACAGAAGCGCGGCAACGCGCGAGGCGGTCTCGGGGATGATCTTGAAGATCACGCGGTCGACGCAGGCCGGGCCGACGGGCTCGATGTCGGTCGCGCCGCCATAGTAGTCGTCGAACCGCTCCATGATGATCGAGTCGCCCTTGCGCCATTCGACGAGCTTGAACGGACCGGTGCCGTTCACCTGCGTCGCGAGGCCTTCTGTGCCGACCTCTTCGACGAAGGCCTTGGAGACGACCTCCTGGAAGGGCAGCATGGCCGGAAGGATGGGCCAAGGCTCCGACAGGTTGATCCGCACGGTATCACCATCGACGATCTCCACCGATTCCAGCGGACCGAGAAGGCTTTTTCGCGGGCTGGTCTGGTCATTGCCCATCGCGCCTTCAACGGTCAGGCGGTCGAGCGTGAACTTGACGTCTTCCGCCGTGAGATCGCTGCCGTCATGGAATTTGATACCGCTGCGGATCTTGAAGTCGTAGACGGAGGGCGAAACCTGGGTAAAGGACTCCGCGATTTCCGGCACCACGTTCATCTCGGAATCGCGCGTGAGGATGCCGTCATACATGTTGCGGATGATTGTTTCGGTTTCGCGCTTGCGATGATTTGCCGGGTCGAGGGTATCTGCATCAAGCGTGAAGCCAATCGTCAGATCGGCGGCATGCACCGCCGGAGCCGCGGTTGCCAAGGCAACCACCGACGCCAGCACTGCGCGGTGTATCTTGTTCATCTAACTGTCTCCCTGTTTTGACTGACGCTGTCGGCGCCTTGTCGACTGTGCCCACCGAAGCGGGCACTTTCTTACATGCAATATTGATGCCATGCGGCTTTGTGAATGTAATCATGGGAATTATTCAGTACTTTCTGTGCTTTACACTGCAGGAATTCGGATCGGCATACTGTCCCGTCGCGCGCCGCGTGAATCTCACGCGCCTTACGGGTGCTTCACGCAGAGCCCTGCGTGTACAATGGTCATGGCTTCTTGAGCGCCCTTTGCAACTTGCAGGCTCTCCTTCTTGCCGTGGAACTGGCCAGCCCAAGCTCTACGCGATACTTCGTGACGGTGCGCCGGGCGAGGGCGAGACCCTTCTCGTTCAGGTTCCTCGCGATATCCTGGTCACTCAAGGGCGCGTCCTTGTCTTCGGCACTGATCATTCGACGGATGTCTTCCCGCACGGCCGCGGCCGAAACCGGGGTTGCCCCGTCACTCTGATTCAGCGCGACACTGAAAAAAGACCGCAGCGGCAAGATGCCCCGTGGTGTCTCGATATGACGATCGGACGTGATCCGGCTCACCGTGCTCGCATGAACACCTACGGTATCGGCAATATCGGCAAGCCGAAGCGGCAGAAGCGCCGCGGGGCCCTGCCGCAAGAATCCCTCCTGACGTCGCACGATTTCGGCGGCGACCTTGACCATGGTGCCGTCGCGCCGTTCCGCCGCGCGCTGGATCGAGCGTGCTTCCTGGAGCAGCTCGCGCTCCTGCACAGTCAGGCTGCCGCTCGTCGCGATTTCCTCGGCCGACCTGACCCGGATCGCACGGACCATGGGATTGCGGACATCCACCACCCACTCGCCTTCTCTTTCGAAAACCGTGAGATCCGGCCTGAGCGAAGGCTCGTTCCGGTCGCCAAACGCAGCACCGGGCTTGGGATCGAACCTGCGGATTCGGTGCAGGCGGGCCGCGACATCCTCGACGCCGGCATCGCAAATCTCCGCCAGGTGGTCCAGGCGGCCTTCCGCGATCAACTGGAGGTTTGCGAGCACACCTTCCATGACCGGATCGAACACGTCCGCATCAACAGCCTGCAACCTCAAGCACTCCGCGAGGTTACGCGCAAATAGCCCTGCGGGCTCGACCTGTTGGAGCTTGTGAAGAACATCTTCTGCTTCCTCAAGCGTGCCTTCGGCTTCTCGCGCGATCTCTTCCAGAGGCTGCCCCAACCACCCCGTCGGCTCTATTGCTGCGACCAGGTGCTCGGCAATCTCAAACTCGCGCGGCGTTTTGAGCAGCAAGGGCACCTGCTGCCAGATGTGTTCGAGCAGGCCTGCGGGCGCGGCGGAGATGTTTTCGATGGAATACCCATCATCCGCACCGGAACCCGGCATGAAGGAAGTGTCGCTTCTGGCCGGCGCACCACCGCCCCGATCCGAAAGCTGCAGTTCCAGGAACGGGTTCAGGCGGGCGCGAAACAGCAGGAAATCGGAAAACTGTTGGTTCGACATCCCCAAGGCTTCGATGGCCTGCCGCAGAGACGACGTCAGCTTGATCGACCGCGATTGATGAAGCTGAAACGTGAAACCCTGCATTCAATGGCACCCTTCGGATTGAGCCTGCCAGCGGCCGATGCGGGACTCTACCAGTCTCGGGACGCCCCACCCAGCCCTATGATGGGCGATGGCATTCCCGGCGACCTTGACAGCCGGGAATGCCCGTTCACACGCGGCTCCGGGAGTGATCGGTCACAGCCCATTTTCAGCCTGGCGTTCTCGTTCTCTACTATTCCAGCTATGGCCATGTCCGCGCGCTTGCGCAGGCCGGGGCCGAAGGCGCGCGCAGCGTGCCCGGCACCCATTTCGATCTGCGGCGGGTGCCTGAAACCGTCCCCGATGCCGTCCGGCAGAAGGCCGGCTTCGCGGCGGATGACACGCCCGTTGCCGCGCCGGCAGATCTGGAAGCCTACGACGCCATCATCTTCGGCACCCCGACCCTGTTCGGCATGATGGCCGGGCAGATGAAGTCTTTCCTCGACCAGGCGGGCGGTCTCTGGGCGCGGAACGCGCGTGTGGGCAAGGTCGCCGCTGTTTTCGCCTCGACGGTCTGCCGGCAGGTCAGTGACCGGCCGGAGTGTGTCGATATCGACGCGATGCGGATCGCGCCTTTCGACTATCTCCAAGGGATGACGGCCGCGCTGCGCGATCATTGTCCTCGGCTCTGTCTGGGCGGGGCAGCGGGCCAACCGCCAACGCGCCAGCACGGCCTCGGTGCGGCCGGTCCCGATGCGGGCGAAGACCGACTGAACAAGCTCAGGAAAAGGAATTCCGAATGCGCTGTCTGACCCTCACCCCTGACGTTGCGCCGAAGGTGCGGTTCGCCGGGCTGCGCCACCTGGTCGGACCTCGGTGCCCCGGCTCTCCGCGTCATCTGAGCCCGCCGCTGCGCCGATGCGGGCAAGCCCGAAATCGTCGAGGATGGCATAGACCGCCGGCAGGACCAGGATCACCACGAGGATCGACGCGATGAGGCCGAAAACAAGGCTCGCCACCAGCGGCACGAGAATCTGCGCCTGAAGGCTGGTTTCGGTCAGGATCGGGATCAGCCCGACAACGGTTGTCGTGGTAGTGAGGAACATCGCGCGAAAACGCATCCGCACCGCCCGGCCTGCGGCCCCGGTAACGCCGCCTGGCCCCGCGCCATGTTCGTCCTTGATGAATCCGACGAGCAGGATCGAGTTGTTCACGACCACTCCGGCGAGTGCGACATAGCCCAAGAGGCTCGGCATCGAGAAATCGAGTCCCATCGCGAGATGGCCGAAAATGGTTCCCGTGAGCGCCAGCGGGATCACCAGCATGACCACGAGGGGCTCGATGTAGCTGCGAAACTGGAAGCTGAGCAGGAGGAAAACCCCGAACAGCCCGATGGCGAATCCCTTCATCATCGAAAGCTGCGTTTTCGCCGCCTCCGCGCGCTGGCCCTCCACGTCCAGCGTGATCCCGGGATGGCGTTGCAGCAGGTCCGGCGCGAAGCGGTCGAGCGTGTCGCTGACGATGGCATTGGCATTGGCGAGGCGCGTGTCGATCGTGCCTTGCACCGTGATGGTGCGCACGCCATCCTCGCGGTTGATCCGGGCAAACCCCCGCCCGCTTTCTCCGTCGGCCACCACCGAGAGCGGCACGGCCGCGCCATCGGGCCGCACGATCACGAAATCGTCGAAGTAACCAAGCTGCGCCGCGGCTTCGTCGGTCAGCTGTGCGGTCACCTCGACAGACCGGCCCGCGACCTGCATCTCGCTGACCGTGGTGCCGAGATAGGCCCCACGCAACTGGTCGGCCACCATGGCGGCGGTGATGCCCATTGGCCCCGCCGCATTGTTGAGCGTGATCCGCCGTTCGGGTTTGCCGGGGCGCAGGTCGTCCATCACCGAGGTAACGCCCTGGTAGCTCGCAAGCCAGGCAGTGAGTTCCCGGGCGGCAGACTTGAGCAACTCGAGGTCGTCGCCCTTCAACCGCATGTCGAGGGCGATCCCCGCCGGCCCGATCGTGCTCTCGGCATACTTGAGCGCGATCACGTCCGGCAGGCTGCCCACCTCCGCGCGCCAGGCTGCCATCACCGTATCAGGCCGCAGCGTCCGTTCCGACGAGGGCAGGAGATCGACCGAGACGGTGGCAAGGTGCGGCCCGGCCTCGAAGGAGTCCCGGTTGACGCCGTAGCGCACCGTGATCCCCTGGACAAGCTCGGCACCCCCCGGCTGGGGCGTGGCCGCGTTCACCCGCCCGATGCCCGCGATCAACGCCTCCACCACGGCCTCGGTGCGCGCCAGTGGCGTGCCCTGGGGCAGCAGCAGCCGCGCTTCGACAACGTCGCCGTCAATCTCGGGGAAGGCCGTGAATTTCAGCGCACCTCCTGCCAGTTGCGCCACCGCGACCAGGAGGATCGCGACCGCCGCCCCCGCTACGGCGTAACGCGCGCGGATGGCACCATCTGCGAGCCGGCCCGTTGCATCGGTGAAGTATCCCAGCAGCGAATCGGCGACCCGGGCGAGCCGCCCCTCTCGGCGGGCATCAATGCTGCGCAGGAGGTGGTGCGGCAGGATCAGGAAGGCCTCGATCAGCGACACCGACAGCACGAAGAGCATCACCGCGGGCACGACGCGCAGCACGGCACCGAGATCGCCCTTGAGGAAGGCGAGCGAACCAAAGATCATCGCCGTGGTCGCGAACGAGGCAAGCACGTTGGGAAAGACCTGACGCGCGCCGCGGATAGCCGCGTCGAGCCGGTCTGCGCCCTTCTCCCTGTGCCGGGCGATGTTTTCCGAGATCACGATGGCATCGTCCATCAAGAGGCCGATCACGATGAGCAGGCCGATCGTCGTCATCAGGTTCAGCGAGTAGCCGAAGGCCGCCATGATCGCGAGACCACCCATGAAGGCAACCGGCAGTCCTGCGGTGACCCAGAAGGCGAAGCGCAACCCGAAGAAGAGCCAAAGCACGGCGAAGACGAGGGCGAGGCCCTGCAAGCCGTTCACGACCACCAGCATCAACCTTTCCCGGATGACTGTTGCGCCATCAGACGTGACATCCAGAGACACGCCGGGCGGCGCAGCGGCACGCTCGCCTTCGAGAAACGCAGTGAGCGCGTCGATGGTGTTCAGCGAGTCCTCGGAGCGGGTCTTGGTGACGTCGAGGAGCGCGGCGGGGCGGCCATTGTAGAAGATCGCATCATCCGCATTCGCATAGCTCTCGCTCACGGTCGCGATGTCGCCCACCCGGACCTGTCCGCCACCCTGCGAGGCGCGCACGACAACGTCGGCAAGCTCGGACGGGGTGCGTCGCTCCTCGGCAACGCGGATAAGAAGCGAGCGGGCGGGACTGTTGAGATTGCCTGCCGGCAGGTCGAGGCTTTCGGCCGCAACCGCCTTCGCCACGTCGGCCACCGACACACCGTAGTGGCGAAGCGCCACGGGGTTCAACTCGATCCGAAGTTCGAGCGTGGGAAAGCCCCGGATCTCGACCCGTGGGAGCCCCGCTTGCAGCATCCGCGTGCGCAGGGCCTCGGCATAGGCTTCGAGATCGGGCCGGTCGTCGAGGCCCGTTACCGCCACCGAGGCGACGAAATCCGTCAATCCCAGCGCGCGGATCTCGGGGCGTTCTGCCCGTTCGGGGAAGTCGCCGATTGCGTCGATCTCGGCCGTCACCTCCGCGACGAAACCCTGGAAATCTGCGCCCTCCCGCATGCGGGCAATGGCGCGGCCAAGGCCCTCGCGCGCCTCGCAGGACCTGGTTTCGATATCGTTGACGCCGTCGAGCGCGGTTTCGATCAGCTTGCAGATGCCGGTTTCCACGTCTTCCGGCCGCGCGCCCGGATAGGGCACCGAGATTTCTACCTCATTCGCCCCGGCGCGGGGAAAGGTCTCGCGCAGGAGCGTCGGCGCGGCGATGAGCCCCGCGCCGATGAAGACGATCATCAACAGGTTGGCGATTGTCGGGTGCGCAGCGAAAAAACGGATCATCGCGCGCGCGCCATGGCGGCCGCGAGGGCATCATCTTCGACCGGCGCGAGAAGCATCCCCGGCAACGCGAACGGGATATCGCTCGCCACCACGCGGGCACCTGCGTCGAGCCCCTCGCCGATCACCGCAAGCTCATCCTGTGTCAGCAGCGGGGCAACCGTCGCCGCGACAAGCCGGTCGTCCGCGCCGACCAGCCAGAGGCTATTGCCCGACAGGGCCGCGCGCGGCACCACCAGGCCCTCGACAGGCTTCCCGGCAATCTCGACCTCGACGAACATGCCCTTGGTCAGTGGCGGGCGCTCGGCAGGGGCGGCACCGGAATAGGCATCCTCGACCTCGACGATCACCCCGAGCATACCTGTCCGGGGGTCGATGGTTTCGCTCACCCGGGCAACGCGTGCGGGCCAGGTGAGGGTTTCATCCCCCAGAACAAGCCGCACCTCCGCCTTTAGCGAAAGGCTCTGGAGCAGCATGGTCATCGCCGCCGGGTCGGCGGCGAAGGCTGCGGCGTCGGGGGCGGCATGGCGCAGGAGCGCGCGCAGACGGGCGACCGGAACCTGAGCTTCCACCTCGGCCACGCCGGTCCCGTCCAGCGTTGCCGCCACTTCGCCCGACCGCAGGAAGCGCCCCGCTTCCACCGTGACCGAGGCCACCCGGGCCTCGATGGGCAGGGTAAGCGTGGTGCGCCCGAGGTTCAGCCGGGCCGCTTCTGCGGCAGCGCGCGATACGGCGATCTGTTCCTGCTGCACCGCGCGCTGGGTGGGGATGAGCGCAAGCCCCGCCTCGATCCCCTGTACCTTCTGACGCTGGACCAGCTCGGCGGACCGGGCATTGTCGAGCCCCGATTGTGGCAGGTTGCCGCCTTCGAACAGGCTGCGGGCGCGGGCGAGATCGGCTGCCTTGAGCGCAAGCGCCTCGCGCTCGATCTCGAGGGCGGCGCGTTGGTTGTCTTGCGAGACCGCGAGTTCGTCCAGCTTCGCCTCGGCGGCGCGCAGGTTGGCCTCGGCCTGGGCGAGCGCGAGGTCGTAATCCTCCTCGGCGATGCGCAGCAGCGGCGTGCCGGCAGGCAGGGCCACCCCGCGTTGCAGGCCGGGGTTCGTCCAGGCCACCGTGCCGGAAACCTGGGCGATAGCCTCGAAGGTTTCCGCCGGGGTCACCAGTCCGTAGCCGCGCAGCGTGGGAGCCACCGCCCCGGCGCGCGCAGGGATCACGCGCACCGCGACCGCCCGCTCGGCGGCCACGACCTGATCCGGCGGTGCCTTGGTCTGAACCGTGAAGGCGAGATAACCCACCCCCGCCCCGATCAGCGGCAGGGTGAGCAGGATCAATTTCAAGGCGTTGCGCATCATGCCTCGCTTTCCCGCGCGAGGGCGGAGATTTGCAGAGTGAGGAGCCGTTCGCCCTCATCCAGGAGTTTCGTGGGGTCGCGGTTCAGCAAGAGACGTAGGACGAGGCTCTGCATGACGCCCATCAGCAGGGTTGCCATATCGTTCGGCGAGATATTCCCGCCCAGCGCACCCTCGGACCGGGCGTCGGCGCAGAGCCGAACGAGGACCGTCTGGAAAGCCAGAATGCGCTCCTGCATCGCCGCGCGGACGGCGGCTTTTTCGTCGTCTATATCGCGTGTGACCATGATCTCAGGCAATGCCGGCGTGCGACTTACCAAGGCGAGATGGCCAAGCACGAGGGCGCGCAGCCGGTCGATGGCGGGGGCTTCGAGGGACACGGCGGCGTCGATGTTGGCGGCAATCTCGCCGCCCAGCCGGTCGGTGATTGCGCGCCAGAGATCGGCCTTGGATCGGAAGTGCCGGTAGATCGCAGGTTGGGTCAGACCAAGGCGCCGGGCGATGGCCACTGTGGTTACCGCCTTCGGTCCGCCATCGAAGGCGAGCGCAAGCGCGGTATCGAGAATCTGGGTGCGGCGATTGCTCATCCACGGGCCCTTCGCGCGAACAGGGCGACAAGGAGCCAGAACGCCATCCGGACGCCCAGCGCGACGGCGGTCCGAGGCTCGACCTGCGTGCCGCGCAAAGCCTCGACGGCGAAGCCGAGGGCGGCGATCAGGGTGGCGGCGGCGATGGCGAGCGCCAGTTGCCAGGCCCAGGGGCTGCCGATGAAGAGAAGAACCGCTGCCGCGATATAGCCGAAACCGAGGAACAGGTTGGCCCACAGCACCAAGGGGATCGTTGCGCCGGCAAGGCCTTGTCCCGGGCCGAAAAGCACCGCCCCCGCAGCGACGATCGTCAATACCCCAAAGCCCGCGGCCACAAGGGCCACCACACCTGTGATCCGGGAGCGCGGGTTTCGAGAATTGGCCATGGTCGGGCTTCACAGTCTGGTGAGTCGGCAGTGTTATACCGATATAACACGACCATGGCGAGGCCCTTTTTTGAAACCGGCGGCGGAGCGGACTTCCTTGGTTGAGGCCGGTATCGTTTCAGCCTTCGGCCCGCTGGAAACCGAGAACCCGACACGCGCGCAGGGCCGCAGTGCCGTCGGGCTCATGCGCAGGCGCGCTTGCCCTGAACATGTCGCCCCCACGATCCTTGTGCAGTTGCCTGTGCTCTAGGAAGCGGCACGCAACGCAACCTTGCGCCCCTCCTCGCGCCATTCCGGCAGGCCACCCTCCATGCGCCGGGCGTTCAGGCCGTGGCGTCTCAACGCGGTGACGGCCTGGTGGGCGTAGACGCAATATGGCCCCCGGCAATAGGCAACGATCTCGGAGTCCGGGTCCAGCGTGGGCGCAATCCGCTCGATGTCTGCAAGCGTCGCGTTCAGCGCGCCGGGAATGTGGCCCGCGGCGAATTCGTCGGCGGGCCGAACATCGAGCACGGTGACGGAGCCTGCGGCGAGCCGTGCCGCCAGATCCTTCCGGTTCACCGGTTCTGGTGCGTCCTCGCCGCCCGAGAGCCCCCGCAGG
Source organism: Maritimibacter sp. HL-12 (assembly GCF_900177545.1). Taxonomy (GTDB): domain Bacteria; phylum Pseudomonadota; class Alphaproteobacteria; order Rhodobacterales; family Rhodobacteraceae; genus Sinisalibacter. The sequence continues at coordinate 890,104 of NZ_FXBQ01000001.1, forward strand.
ATGCGCTCGACCTGCGCAAGGTTGCGCTCGGCGACGATGCGCAGAAGGTCCATCAGCTCCAACGTCTTCGAATCAGTCAGCCGGTAGATCATTGCCTTGCCGTCGCGGCGGCTGGTCACGAGGCCCGAGCGGCGCAACTGCTGCAGATGCTGCGAGCAGTTGGCGATCGTGAGGTCGGTCTTTGCCGCGAGCGCCTCTACCCCGCGTTCTCCTTGCGCCAGTTGTTCCAGCAGCGAGAGCCGCGCCGGCGCGGAAAGCGCACGGGCGACAAGCGCATATTCTTCGAGCAGAGCTGCCTTCGGGTTGGTTGACACGGGTCTTCTCCAGTCGTTAGATCATTCAAGCGACTATTTGAATGATAACGATTCCATCGCATCCCACAAGGCTTAAGTCGAAATCCCATGTCCGAGACCATCCTTGCCGCCGAACCGACCATCCGCCTCGCTGCCTTTCTCGGCATCCTCGCGGTAATGGCACTCTGGGAGGTGGCCGCGCCGCGCCGGCGGCGAGAAATCCCGCGCGTTGTCCGCTGGACCAACAACCTCGCGCTCGTGGTGCTCGACACCGCGATCCTGCGGCTGACCTTTCCCATCGTCGCGGTCGGCCTTGCGGTCATGGCCGAGGACCACGGCTGGGGATTGTTCAACAACGTCAATGCGCCCGTATGGGTTGCCATCGTCGCCTCGATGCTGCTGCTCGATCTCGCGATCTATCTTCAGCACGTGATGTTCCACGCGATCCCTGGCCTCTGGAGGCTGCACCGAATGCACCATGCCGATCTCGAATTCGACACGACGACAGGCTTGCGATTCCACCCGGTTGAAATCCTGATCTCGATGGGCATCAAGCTGGCGGTGGTCGCGTCCCTCGGCCCGCCCGCTATCGCGGTGCTGCTGTTCGAGGTGCTGCTGAATGCCACCGCGCTGTTCAACCACGCCAATATCGACCTGCCGCGTCCGGTCGACCGCGTGCTGCGCCTGTTCGTGGTGACGCCGGACATGCACCGCGTCCACCATTCCGTCGATCCGCGCGAGACCAACTCGAACTATGGCTTCAACCTGCCGTGGTGGGACAGGCTGCTCGGCACCTACATCGCCCAGCCCGCCAGGGGGCATCAGGGCATGGAGATTGGCATCGAGCAGTTCCGCACCAGGCGCGACTTGTGGCTTGACCGGATGCTGATCCAGCCCGTCCGCGGCCCGGCATCGGGCCACGCGCTCGATCCGCGCATCACCAGCAAGGAGACACCCGAATGACGACCGGCAACCTGCAACGCGGCATCCGCGAGAACCTTGGACAGGTCTCGCATCAGCTTATCCAGGTCATGTTGGTCGGCTTTGCCATCGGCATGACACGCACCGTCGTTCCGGCGCTGGGCGAGAGCGAGTTCGGGCTTGAACGTGGCTCATTCCTGCTGCTCGCCTCCTTCGTGGTGGCCTTCGGCGCGGTAAAGGCGGTGATGAACTTCGTCGCCGGGCGCTGGTCGGAGCGGATCGGACGCCAGCGCGTGCTGTTCTGGGGCTGGGTGGTGGCGTTGCCGATCCCGGTGATGATCTGGTATGCGCCGGATTGGAGCTGGATTGTCGCCGCGACCGTATTGCTCGGCGTCAACCAGGGCCTTTGCTGGTCGATGACACAGACCGCGAAGCTCGACATCACCAAGGCCGAGGAACGCGGGCTGACCATGGGGCTCAACGAGTTCTCGGGCTATGTCGGCGTGGCGATTGCCGGTATTGTAACGGCCTATGCCGCCGAAGCCCTGGGTGCGCGCGTGGGCTTGCTCGTTTTCGGCATGACCGTCGTCCTGCTGGCGCTGGTGCTCACCGTGGTCTGGGTCAAGGACACGCTGCCCTGGGCCAAGGCCGAAACCGCCGCGCACAAGGCAGCACCGCCGAAATCGCTGCCGCGCTACCCTGTGGGCGTCTCTGAGCATCCCACCACCGGCGAGGTGTTCGCGCTGATGAGCTGGCGCGACCGGCGGCTGTTCGCGATCAGCCAGGCAGGGCTCGTCGAGAAGTTCGTCGATGCGCTGGTCTGGGCGTTGTTCCCGGTTTTCCTCGTGACGCGGGGCGCGAGCCTGCCTGAAGTCGGCTGGATCGTCGGCGTCTACGGTTTCGTCTGGGGTGGGTCACAGCTCTTCACCGGGCGGCTCTCGGATCATGTCGGCCGGTTCTGGCCCAACGTTCTGGGTATGTGGATCAGCGGCGCAGGCGTCGCGATGGTGGTGCTGGGCGAGGGCAGCCTGTGGTGGTCGGTTTCGGCCGGTGTGGCGGGCTTCGGCATGGCGCTGCTCTATCCCAACCTCTCGGCGGCCGTGGCCGACATCACGCCGCCCGCATGGCGCGGATCGGCGATCGGCATCTACCGTTTCTGGCGCGACCTCGGCTACGCCATCGGCGCGCTCGGCCTCGGGCTGGCGGCCAGCCTGACCGGCGCGGCAGAGGCGGCGTTCTGGTTCGTCGCGATCTCGATGTTCGTCTCGGGCGCCGTGCTGTTCTGGCTCGGAGAGGAAACCCACCCGCGCCTGAACCCCGCCGATCAGCCGGAGACCGTTGATGCATAGCGCCTCGGCCCGCCGCCTCGGCCTGCTTTCGATCCTGTTGGGGCTCGCATCCCTCGGGCTTCTGGCGGTGTCGATCCGGGGTTTCCGGGCGGGTGGCTGGCCTTGGCCACAAGCCTATGAGCTTGCCGGTTGGGGGGTATGGGCGGCAACTGGCGGTGTTGTCGCCGCCCTTGGCGGGCTGGTGGCCCGGGGGCGCAACCCGCGCGGCGGGGGTGGTATCGTCCTGTTGGGGCTGATCCTGTCGCTGCCCGTCGCGGGCCTCGGTGCCGCCTTCGAGATCACCGCCCGCACCACGTCGCCGATCAACGACATCTCGACCGACACGGACGATCCTCCCGTGTTCTGGTTTACCGCCACGCCCAGCGATTACCCGGCGGAGAACACCGGGCCGCAGCGCGCTGCCTATCCGGATGTGCGCCCGCTGGATCTGCCGGTCGCCGCAGACGAGGCCTTCGCGGCGGCGCTTGCCCTCGTGGAAAACCACGGCTGGGAGGTGCTCTCCGCCGACCCTGCGGAAAGCCAGATCGAGGCCATCGCCACCAGCCGCCTGTTTGGCTTCGAGGACGAGGTGGCGATCCGCATCACGAAGACCGACACGGGCACCCGCATCGACATGCGCTCGCGCTCGCGTCTCGGCCAGATCGACCGCGGCGCGAATGCCCGGCGGATCGAAGCATATCTCGAAAAACTTGAAACGCGCGCCCAAGACTGAGGACTGACCATGAAACACCTGATCCTGCTCAATGACCCGCCCTATGGCACCGAGCGCAGCTTCAACGGCCTGCGCATGGCCCATGCGCTCGCCAAGAACGACCCGGAGGCGGAGATCACCGTCTTCCTGATGGCCGATGCGGTGCTCTGCGCCAAGTCCGGGCAGACGACGCCCGATGGCTTCTACAACCTCGAGCGGATGATCCGCCGTGTCTTGTCCGCCAAGGGCCGCGTGTTGATGTGCGGCACCTGCATGGATGCGCGCGGCCTCGCCGAAGGCGACATGATGGCGGGGGCGACCCGCTCGACGATGGACGAACTTGCCCAGGCGACGCTCGCCGCCGACAAGGTGCTGGTGTTCTGATGGCCGGGATGCTGACGCTCGGTGCCCTCGCGGCCGACCCTGATCGCTTCCACCTGATCGACGTCCGTGATGCCGAAGACTACGCCGCCGCGCATGTCGCGGGCGCCGTGCATGTCCCGCTGTCAGACCTCGCGGCCCGGGCAGACGAAATCCCCGCCGGAAAAACGCCGGTGACGATCTGCGGCAAGGGCGGCGGGCGGTCCGCCGAGGGCGCGGACATCCTGGACAAGCTCGGCCACCCGGGTGCCCTCTGGCTCGAAGGCGGCACGAACGGCTGGCTTGCAAAAAACACCTGAACACCACGTAACCGGAACGGAGGAGACCCCGGATGACCCTGAAACACCTTCTCGCGGCGGCAAGTGTCGCGCTCGGGCTGCACGCAGCGCCCGCGCTGGCACAGGATGCGGCCGTCGAGGCCATGCAGGAATACATGATGTTCTCGGACTACGAGTCCGGCATCATCCTGCCCCAGCAACTTGATCAGACCGTCTTCGAGACCGCGCTCTTCGTCGACACCCGCGACGCCGGCCAGTTCGGCGAAGGCACGATTCCCGGTGCCGTCAACATCGAATGGCGCGAAGTGCTCGACCGGATCGACGAGATCCCCGAGGACGGCATGACCATCCTGTTCTGCAACACCGGCAGTCTCTCGGCGCAGGCGGCCTTCGCGTTGCGCGTGGCCGGGCGGTCGAACGTCGTCGCCATGCAGACCGGCTTCACCGGCTGGCAGCAGGACGCGGCCTACAAACCGTAAGCCGTCATCCGCGTTGCGGCAGCAGGATCACCGCGCTGCCGATCAGACAGAGCGCCAAGCCGGCCAGATCCCAGAGGTCTGGCCGGTTTCCCCCGATCGGCCACATCCAGGTTATCGAGGCGGCGACACAGATCCCGCCATAGGCCGCTTATGTCTTCCCGCGATCTCGGCAACGGCTGCGGCAATGAACCAGACATAGCTCATGCGGATGGCGCTTTCCGGCGTCGGGCCAGTTCGCGGTAAAGGGCTTCACGGGAAATCCCCAGTTCATTCGCCACATCCTGCCAATGGCCCTTTTCCGGCAACTGGTTTCCCTCTGCGATCCAGGCATCCAGCCGGTCGGCCACCCGTGGCAACGACCGGATTTCAGACCTGAACCGAGCGGCCTGAACGCCCCGGGCCAGCGTGGCAGCCCAGTTGGCCGCGAGGTCGGGGTTGGCAGCCAACGCCGATAGAAACACGGATCTCGGCAAGGCGAGAAGGACGGAGTCCGTCGCGGCAATCGCGTCACAATGGTAGGTTTCCGAATAGGCCGACGCTTCGGCCACGACCATTCCCGGCATGGCTCGCTGCAAGACCATTTCCGAGCCGTGCATCGTGTGACGGCACAGGTGGATCTGTCCCTCGGCAACCATGAACATCTCCGAAACTGGTGCCGTGCTGCGGAACAAGACCGCTCCCGCATGGAGATCAACGGATCGTGATCCTGCGAACAGGGTTTCAAGGCTTCCCGACATGATTGCGATCATATGACGGGGGCATCGGTCCTGCAATATGGGCGAAACAGGAAACGAGAGACCACCCGATGAAGCTGATCCCACTCACATTGATTGCTGCAACCTTGCCCTGCCTTGCACTTGCGCAGGAGCTGACGGTGCATGGCAATTTCCGCCACATGATGCACACAGGCGAAACCGGGGGCACGGTAGCGCTCGATACGCTGAACGCCCCTTCGGCATGGGGCGTCGGGGCCACTGCCGGCCTGCGCGGCGAAGTGGTGATCCGTGACGGTTCGGTTCTGGTCAGCCGTGGCGACGACCCCGAGGCGCGCGTGACGCCGCCGGAAGCCGGGGAGGAGGCGGTCATCCTCGCCTTTGGCACGGTTGCCGACTGGCAGTCCGTTACGATCCCGCATGACATGGCACCCGACCGGTTGGCGCATTTCATCGAGATGCAGGCGGAAAGCCTTGGTCTCGATCCGGCGGGCGGATTTCCGATCCGCGTGCAAGGCCGCTTTCCACAACTGGTCTGGCACGTGGTGACCGGCGAGGCCCCGGCGCCGGGCGCGCAGGGAGGTCATGGCGCGGAAAACGGCGGAGGCCATGCCAACAGCCAGTCGGGGATGAACCTTTATGACGAAGCGGGCTCCAGCGGCGAGATCATCGGGGCCTACACCGGTGCCGCGCTGGAAGGCGTTGCCTCGCATCCGGGCGAGCGCCTGCACCTGCATTTCGTGTCGGCGGACGGAACGCGGTCAGGCCATGTCGACGAGATCCTGATCCCCGCAGATGCTGTGCTGTTGCTTCCCACGGCTTCGCCTTCCGCAGCTCATGATCATGATGCGCATGACGCCGCGCCCACCCTGCGTGAAGGTGGACAATCCGCCTTTGCCGCCATTCAGGAAATCACCGCCGCGCTGATGGCCGACCCCGCGACGGACTGGAGCAGGGTCGATATCGAGGCCCTGCGCCAGCACCTCATCGACATGGACAACGTGACCCTGCGCGCGGCGGTCGCCAGCGAAGAGATCGACGGCGGGGCGCGGTTCACAATCACCTCCGCCGATCCGGCTGTCGTGGCGTCGATCCGCGCGATGGTGATCGCCCATGTGGCCACGATGAACGGCGTGGAAGGCTGGACCATGCAGGCCGAAGAGACCGCGGGCGGCGCGATCATGTCCGTGACCGGACCCGACGCAGCCCGCATTCGCGGCCTTGGCTTCATCGGGTTGATGACCGTGGGCATGCACCATCAAGCCCATCACCTGGCGCTGGCCTCTGGCCGCAACCCGCACGACCACTGAGGCTTGCCCCAAAAAGCCCCGGTTTGGTCCTTGCCGCCCGAGCCGGGGCCGCGATGTTGGGTAAAGGCTATTGGCAAGCGCAGGGCGCGACGGAGATCGTCGGGGCCGGCTCATGCGGATGGGAGCTTCGAGACCGACGATGCGCCCGAAACTTGCGGACGTCAGATCGAGATCTCTCGCTGATAGCAAGCCATCGGGCTGCCTTTCCCTGGGGCGGTCAACACCCCCACCGAAACGCGAGGCCGCTCGCGAGCGCGAGAGACTTGCGTTCTCAGGCGCAACTGCTTCACAGGATGCGGGATCTACCGCATCGGAAATACCATGCGGTCCTTCACGGTGCCGTAGGCAAAGCTCGTGTCGATCGACCCGATGCCTCCGACTCGCTGCAGTCGCGCGCGGATGAACCGCTCGTAATCATCCAGCGACTCCACGACGACGCGCAATTGGTAATCGGTCTGGCCGGTCATCACATGACATTCCAGCACCTCGTCCATCTGACCGACCTCGCGTTCGAAGGTCTGGACGGTGGCTTCATCGTGCCGCTCCAGCCGGATGCGGACGAAAGCGGTGATCGGCAATCCGTAGGCGCGGGCGTCCACCCGCGCTGCATAGCCGAAGATGACGCCGGTCTTCTCAAGGTTGCGCAAGCGGCGGAGGCAGGGCGAAGGCGAGAGATTGACCGCCGCCGCCAGATCCTGGTTCGACATGCGCCCATCGCATTGCAGGGCCCGGATGATCTGGCGGTCCTTATCGTCCATTCCGACCTCGATTTGGCAGTATATGCCAATTTGATCGCAGATCAGGGTCACAAACGCAATCCGTAGGCGCCAATCTCGCGATAACCTGCCACAAACAGGAGATCGAACATGACTCAATCCCAAGGCTTCGCAACCCGCGCCATTCACCTCGGCTACGACCCGGCCGACCACGAGGGTGCCCTCACGCCTCCCCTGCACCTGACCTCGACCTTTGCCTTCGAGTCGGCCGAGGCAGGGGCCGAGATCTTTGCCGGGGAGCGCGCGGGCCATGTCTATTCACGGATCTCGAACCCCACGCTCGACCTGCTCGAACGCCGCGTTGCGGATCTGGAAGGGGCCGAGGCAGGGCTGGGGCTGGCCTCGGGCATGGGGGCGATCACGGCCGTGCTCTGGACGCTGCTCTCGCCGGGTGATGAGGTGATCGTCGACACGACGCTCTACGGCTGCACTTTCGCCTTCATGCACCACGGGTTGCGCAAGTTCGGCATCACCATCACCCATGTCGATCTGACCGACCCGGCCAACCTCGCACCCGCCATGACCGACCGCACCCGCGTGGTCTATTTCGAGACGCCCGCCAATCCCAACATGCGCCTGGTGGATATCGAGGCGGTCGCCGCCGTGGCCCACGCGGGCGGCGCGCAGGTGGTCGTCGACAATACCTACGCCACGCCCTACCTGACCCGGCCCATCGCGCTCGGGGCCGACCTGGTGCTGCATTCGGCCACCAAGTACCTCGGCGGTCATGGTGATCTGGTCGCGGGCATCGTGGTCGGCCGGGCCGAGGCGATCACCGAGATCCGGCTGGTGGGCATGAAGGACATGACAGGAGCGGTCATGGCCCCCTTCAACGCCATGCTGATCCTGCGCGGCCTGAAAACCCTCGCGCTTCGGATGGAGCGGCATTGCACCAGCGCGCAGGCGGTGGCCGCGTGGCTGGAGGATCATCCCGAGGTCGCCACGGTGCATTATCCGGGGCTGGAGAGTTTCGGCCAGCACGCGCTGGCCTGCCGCCAGATGGCGCGCCCCGGCGCGATGATCGCCTTCGAGCTGAAAGGCGGGCTGGAGGCGGGGCGGCGCATGATGAACGGGCTGCGGATGATCGCGCGGGCGGTGTCGCTTGGCGATGCCGAAACCCTGATCCAGCACCCGGCTTCGATGACGCATTCCACCTATACCCCCGAAGAACGCACCGCCCATGGCATCGCCGACGGGCTGATCCGCCTGTCGGTGGGGCTCGAGGACGTGGCCGACATCCTAGCCGATCTGGATGGCGCGCTGGCCCCTCTACGCGCTATGGGTAACGCCTGAGACCTGCGAGGATACGATGAACTCCGACGCACACCACCTGAACACCATTGAGCAGCGGCTGTTGTGGCTGTCGCATTGGATGATCCACCATGCAAACCACAACCGCCCCAAGGTGGATGGCATCAAGACAGGCGGCCACCAGGCGTCCTCGGCGTCGATGGTGTCGATCATGACCGCGCTCTACTTCTCGGCGCTGCGTCCCGAAGACAGGGTGGCGGTGAAGCCTCACGCGTCGCCGGTCTTTCACGCCATGCAATATCTCATGGGCAACCAGACCCGCGCCCGGATGGAGGCGTTCCGGGGCTTCGGCGGGGTGCAGAGCTACCCGAGCCGGACCAAGGACGTCGACGACGTGGATTTCTCCACCGGCTCGGTCGGTCTTGGCGTAGCGATCACGTCTTTCGCCTCGCTGGTGCAGGATTACGTCGCGGCCAAGGACTGGGGCGCGGGGCTGCCGATGGGGCGTATGGTGGCGCTGGTGGGCGATGCGGAGCTGGACGAAGGCAATATCTACGAGGCGTTGCAGGAGGGCTGGAAGAACGACCTTCGCAATTGCTGGTGGATCATCGACTACAACCGCCAGTCGCTTGACGGGATCGTGCGCGAGGGGCTGTTCGGCCGGGTCGAGAAGATCTTCGACGCCTTCGGCTGGGACGTGGTGCGGGTGAAATATGGCGCGCTTCAACGCGCGGCTTTCGAGGAACCGGGCGGGGAGGCCTTGCGCGACTGGATCGACCGTTGCCCGAACGCGGAATATTCGGCCCTGACCTACCGCGGCGGCGCGGTCTGGAGGCAACGGCTGATGGACGATCTCGGCGACCAGGGCGACGTGACCGCGCTGATCGACCGGCGCTCGGACAGGGAACTGGCCGCGCTGATGGAGAACCTCGGCGGCAACTGCGTGCAGACCATGGCGGAGACCTTCGCCGCCGTCGACCACGACCGCCCGACCTGTTTTCTTGCCTACACGATCAAGGGCTGGGGCACCCCCATCGCGGGGCACAAGGACAACCACGGCGGGCTGATGACCAAGGCCCAGATGGCCGAGTGGCAGCAGCATATGGGCGTGCCGGAAGGGCAGGAATGGGAGCCCTTCGCCGGGGTCGCGGACCCGGACGCCCTGCGCGCCTTCCTCGACCGGGTGCCCTTCTTCGCCAAGGGGACGCGCCGCCATTCCGACGACAAGCTCGCGGCACCCCGGATCTCTGTTGCGACCGACCGCGAGACCTCGACCCAGATCGCCTTCGGCAAGATCCTCGACGACCTCGCGAAGGGTGACAGCGGGTTCGCCGACCGGATCGTGACGATGTCGCCGGACGTGACCGGCACCACCTCGCTCGGCCCCTGGGTCAACCGGCGCAAGCTCTTTGCGCGGAAAGCCCTTAAGGACGCCTTCATCGAGCACCGCATCCCCTCGACCGCGAAATGGGAGTTCACGCCGCAGGGCCAGCACATCGAACTCGGCATCGCCGAGATGAACCTGTTCCTGCTGCTCGGTGCCGCCGGCCTGTCGCACAGCCTGTTCGGCAAGCGGCTGATCCCCATCGGCACGGTCTACGATCCCTTCGTCCATCGCGGCCTCGATGCGCTGAACTACGCTTGCTACCAGGACGCGCGCTTCCTCATCGTCGGCACGCCCTCGGGCGTGACGCTCGCGCCCGAGGGCGGTGCGCATCAGTCCATCGGGACGCCGCTGACCGGTATGGCGCAGGACGGTCTGGCCAGTTTCGAGCCGGCTTTCGCCGATGAATTGGCCGTGATCATGGAATGGGCCTTCGACTACCTGCAGCGGGATGGCGAGGACGACCCGGACGAGCGCACCTGGCTGCGCGACGAGACCGGCGGCTCGGTCTATCTGCGGCTGACCACGAAACCGCTGGAACAGCCGGGCAAGCGCCACGACGACGCCTTCCGGCAGGGCGCGATCGACGGTGCCTACTGGCTGCGTCCGCCCGGCCCCAACTGCGAGGTGGTGATCGCCTATCAGGGTGCCGTGGCCGACGAGGCGATCGCGGCGGCGGGCATGATCGGCGGGGTGCGGCGCGACATTGGCGTGCTGGCCGTGACCTCGGCCGACCGGCTGAACGCAGGCTGGACTGCGGCGCAGCGCGAACGCGCGCGGGGCAATCCGGCGTCGGTGAGCCATGTCGAGCGGCTGCTCGCCCCCTTGCCACGGCATTGCAGCCTTGTCACCGTGCTGGACGGCCACCCGGCCACCCTGAGCTGGCTCGGTTCGGTCGCGGGGCATCGTGTCATTGCCCACGGGGTTGAACATTTCGGACAGACGGGGACGATCGGCGATCTCTACCGGCATTTCCGCATCGACCGCGACGCGCTGGTGGCCTCGGTAAACGGGCTGACGAGCGGCGCCCGGTCTGGGTGAGCTGCGTGTCCGGGATACCAAGCATGGCCCATCGCCTGTCGCTGCACGGTGCGGCTGGTCTTGAGCCGGTCAGAAGATCTTGAATGCGCTCCCGCCCTGTCCGGAGCGTGGCCGACATCCACCCGCGCGTTCCTGACATCGCACAACGAAGGGCCGGTCCCGCACGGAGGCAACCCGCTCAATACGAGCATGCGCAAGCATCGCAGGAGGCCGGTTTTGCAGCGCCACCCGCAGCCCGGTATGACCGTTCAGCCGCAATCCGACGAATGACCGGCCCCGGCACTTCTGCCGCCGGCCACTGTCCTGCGCGTCCCTTCAAGTACAGCCGTCAGAATGTGCGGCCTTTGAAGAGCTCTACCGCAAGCATAACGCGGCGATGGTGCGGATGTGCGCCGGGCTCATGCGCAATCATGCGACGGCGGAAGAACTGGCGCAGGAAATCTGGATCGCGGTGCTCAAGAACATCGGCGGGTTCGAGGGGCGGTCGTCTCTGGCGGGCTGGATCTTCACTATCCTGCTGAACAAGGCCCGTTCGCGGCTGAAGCGCGACGGGCGCAGCGTGTCGTTCGACGAGATCGGCAAAGACAATGGTTTGCAGGCCGCGTTTGACGGGCGGGGGCGCTGGAAAGACATGCTTGGGCTGTGGAACGAATTCACGCCGGAACGGGTGGTGGAAGGCCGCAGCGTGCTCGAACATGTGAACGCCGCGATCGAGGCGTTGCCCTCGGCTCAGCGGGCGGTGCTGATCCTGCGTGGCCAGCAGGGGCTCGATGCCGCCGAGGCCTGGCCTTCGGGATCATGGCACCGATGATGACGCGCGCGCTGCACCTCGTTTTCGGGGCCGTCCCGGACGGTGTATTCCAGGCGCTGACCAACGGTCGCAGCGTGCCGGCCTGAAGTCCTTGGCCCATCCATCGACCACGGGTGGGCCCAATGTCTTTACTTCACACCACCCGGCACGCACGGGATCGCCCTCACTTCAGCCAGCCTGTCGCATCAGTCCCGAAGCACCAATACAGCAGCGGCACCGGCGCAACGGCAAGGGCCAGCGTGGCGACCGTGCCCAATGGCGAAAACAGGCGGCTGAAACCGGCGAGAAACAGGATACCTCCGCCGCCACCAGCCGCCGCGTTCCCCGGAATGTTCACCAACAGCGCAACCACAAGGTAGCGAAACCGCAGGAGGGGCCGCAGCCGCACCGGCGTGACACTCCGCAGCAACTCAAGCCGCGCATCGGGGCCGAGCGGCGCGACACGTGCGAGCAGATGGCAGGCGCGGGTGAGGCGCAGATCGGCGAGGACCCGGTGCAGGAGCGCGTAAGGCACCAACGCCCCGGCGGCATAGGCGAGCGTGAGCCCGCACAGCGTTGCCAGATAGATCCAGGGCGCGATCGTCGGCCCCTCGATCGCCATCAGTGCCAAGCCGATCTCGACCCCCGGCACAAACGGTACCGCGATCATCAGGGCGTAGAGTGCAAGCGTGCCAATTATGAGCATGGGCATCAGCGTTCCCGCCGGTCCCCCTGTGCCCAGCCGGAGGCGGGCCCAGCCAAGCCCGAGATGCAGGCCCCAGACCACCGCGGCGACCACGCAGAGCCGCACGAGGTTGCGGCGCAGCGCCCCTGATGTCGGCAGGGTATCCAAGCGGCGGTCAACCATCCCGGTTGGTCCCGGCACAGCGGTCGAAACGCCCGAAGCTCGCGCGTGTGTCCCGCCCGCCCACAGGCACCGGGCGCGAACCGCTTTCGAGGCTTTGAGGTGTGTCGACGCCAGAGCCAACACCGCGCCCGGCGTGGTTCAGGCACAGCGTTTCACCGGCCGCGTGGCTGCGCCCGGCGCGCCCAGCCGGGTCGATCCCGCGTGCCGTGACCTGAGACCGCTCCGCCGTCGCATTCGAGAAGCGCAGCAACGCGGTGTCCGGCGATCCGGCAAGCATTGCGCCGGGGGCGGCGTCGATGACCAGAGCTATGAGCACGCGCCTGTTCATGAGAACTCCCGCGACCAACCTCGGGCCCGGCATGGCCCGCGGCAACAAAACAACGCGTGATCTCGCACGGAGGTGATCGCGCGGCATCGGTTACCGAAACGTGGCCGGCGCGTGAAAAACGACTGCGCCGCGTGGTCGTCCTGTGGCCAGTCACACCAAAGGGAGGACAGCCATGAAACACGTTATTATCGCCGCCGTGCCCTTCGCCGCCGCGATTTGGGACCCAGGCCGATGCCGACTACGCGGCGCTGATCCGGGAGGCGATGCAGGCCGTGCGCCTCGCCGGGCCCGGCATGATCCACCACACCCCCTACGAGGGCACCGACCCGCACGGCATGCAGCTCGAAACCTTCTACTCCACCGCCACGGTCGACGGTCACGAGGGCGATCTGATCGTCAAGCGCAACTATGGGCCCGAAGGGGTCAATCCGCACCGCCTGACCTGGGCCGCTTCCCCGGACGTGCCCGACAAGGCCGGCGCGCGCGCCACAGCATGCAGGCCAAGGCGACGACGACAAACCGACCGAAGCACCGGAACCGGCCGGTTAACCCATCCGCGGCGAGGGAGGCCACAACGCAATGCTTGCTGAAACGGAAGGCCTTGCGCTGTTGGTGTCTGCCGGACCGAATGCCGAAACCGAGAACAAGAGGCTGATGACGATGGTTGGAAGACTGAGATTCATACTGCGCGCGAATTATCTGAAACCTTGGATCGGTGCTTGAACCTGTGTCGACGGCCATTGTGCGCCTGCGGCGCGATCCCCCAGGGTGTTTGAAAACCATTCGCGCGGGTCAGGCTCTCAGCCGATCGGCGTGCCAGGCGATATGGTCGGGCATGAAGGTCGAGATGAAGAAATACGAATGGTCGTACCCTTCCTGCATTCTCAGTGTCAGATTGATGCCCGTCCCGTCACAGGCCCTCTCGAGCAGATGCGGGCGGAGCTGTCCTTCGAGGAAACCGTCAGCAGTTCCCTGGTCGACGAGAAGTTCCGGCACGCGCGCGCCGGCCTCGATCACGGCGCAGGCGTCGTGGTCGCGCCACTTGGCGCGGTCGGGGCCAAGATAGCCGGCAAGTGCCTTTTCGCCCCAAGGCACCGAACTTGGAGCCACGATCGGCGCGAAGGCCGACGTGGCACTATAGCGGCCCGGATTGCGCAGCGAAAGCGTGAGCGCACCATGGCCGCCCATGGAATGGCCCATGATCGACTGGCGCGTCAGGTCGGCCGGGAAGTGCGCGGCGAGGACGCCCGGCAACTCGTCTTCGAGGTAGCCCCGCATCCGGTAATGCCGATCGAAGGGCGGCTCCGTCGCATCGAGGTAGAACCCCGCCCCGAGACCGAAATCATAGGCGCCCTCGGGGTCGTCCGGCACGTCCGCACCACGGGGACTGGTGTCGGGCGCGACGAAGATCAGCCCGTGTTCGGCGCAGGCGGCCCGAAATTCACCCTTCTCGGTAACATTGGCCTGGGTGCAGGTGAGCCCGGAGAGATACCAGACTACTGGCAGCGTCTGGCCCGGTGCATGGTCAGGCACGAAGACCGAGAATTCCATCGGCGTGCCCGTCGCCGTTGAGGCATGACGGTAGACGCCCTGCACCCCGCCATGAGCCTTCGCGGTCGAAATCGTCTCCAACGTCATCAGAACACCACGACCGAGCGGATCGACTTGCCCTCGTGCATCAGGTCGAAGCCCTTGTTGATCTCCTCGAGCGAGAGCACGTGGGTGATCATCGGGTCGATCTCGATCTTGCCGTTCATGTACCAGTCCACGATCTTCGGCACGTCCGTGCGCCCCTTGGCGCCCCCGAAAGCCGTGCCTTTCCAGACCCGGCCGGTGACGAGCTGGAACGGGCGGGTGGAGATCTCCTTGCCGGATTCGGCCACGCCGATGACGGTGGAAACACCCCAGCCACGGTGACAGGCCTCAAGCGCGGTGCGCATCACGTCGGTGTTGCCGGTACAGTCGAAGGTGTAGTCGGCGCCACCGTCCGTCAGCTCGACAAGGTGCGCGACGAGATCGCCTTTCACCTTGGTCGGATTGACGAAGTGAGTCATGCCGAAGCGTTCGCCCCAGCTTTTCTTTTCGTCGTTGATATCGACGCCGATGATCTTGTCGGCCCCGACCATGCGGGCGCCCTGGATCACGTTGAGCCCGATCCCGCCGAGGCCGAACACGATGACATTGGCACCGGGCTCGACCTTGGCAGTGTGGATCACGGCCCCGACCCCGGTGGTTACGCCGCAGCCAATGTAACAGGCCTTGTCGAAGGGGGCATCCTCGCGGATCTTTGCCACCGCGATCTCGGGCAGAACGGTAAAGTTCGAGAAGGTCGAGCACCCCATGTAATGGTAGATCGTCTGCCCCTTGTAGGAGAAACGCGAGGTGCCATCGGGCATGACCCCCTTGCCTTGCGTCGAGCGGATCGAGGTGCAGAGGTTGGTCTTGCCCGACGTGCAGCTTTTGCATTCGCGGCATTCGGGCGTGTAGAGCGGGATCACGTGATCGCCGGGCTTGACGGATTTCACCCCCGCGCCGACCTCGCGCACGATCCCCGCGCCCTCGTGGCCGAGCACGGAGGGGAAAATACCCTCGCTGTCGAAGCCGTCGAGCGTGTAGGCATCGGTGTGGCAGATCCCGGTGGCCATGATTTCCACCAGCACCTCGCCTTCTTTCGGACCTTCGAGATCAAGCTCGACGATTTCGAGCCGTTGCTTCGCCGCGAAGGCCACGGCTGCACGGGTTTTCATGTGTTTGTCTCCTTGGTGATCGCTGGCGGCGGGACCCGGATGGCCCGCCGGAAAGATGCAAGTTCGCCCGACACTTCTGTTGCGCGGGGTCTCGGTTTCTGCGCCGGATGCGGTGCCCGGCCACCTGCGCTCAAGCGCCGGGATCGACCAGCACCTTGCACTGGGTGGTGCGCTGCCGCAATGCCTCGAAGGCGTCGGGCATGTTCAGAAGCGGCACCTTGTCGGAAACCAGATGCTGCGGGGCGTATGTGCCCCCGTCAAGCGCCCGGATCGCCATTTCGAACTCCGGCATGGTGAAAAACACCGACATCACGATTTCAACTTCCTTCGAGATCGCGCGGAAGCTGTTCATGTGATCGGGCGCGGTGCAAAGACCAAGCACAACAACCTTGCCGCGCGGCGCGACGACCGCCTCAAGGCCCGGTGACCGGGTGAACCGGCCTTGGCCGCACTTCGCGATTGTCCGGCCTTTTTTTCTATTTCACCGGGGTAATCGCCAGCGGGACGCTGAGCGGCCCGTATTCCGGCCATGTCGTCATCGGGATCGGACCGGTGATGTCGAACCGCTCGATGTGCCGCACGAAAAGCTCCAGTGTCGCCGTGATCATAACCAGCGCAATGCCGCGCCCAGCGCACATGTGCGGGCCGCGCCCGAAGGCCAGATGTGGCGGTTCACTCTGCCGGTCGAGGCGAAATTCGTCGGGTTCCCGGAACACCGCCGGGTCACGATTGGCGGCCGTGAAGGCCAGCGCGATCGGCTCGTCCTGGCGGATGGTGCGCCCGCAGACGGTGACTTCATCGACGGGCGTGCGGGCGAAACCGCGATAGGGTGTATAGAGGCGCAGAAGTTCGTCCACCGCGGCCGGGATCTTGTCGGGCTCCTTGCGCAGCAAAGCAAGGTGCTCGGGATGGCGCTCAAAGTGGATGGCCATGGAGCCGATGAAGGTGGTCGGCGCGATGATCCCGACCACAAGCAACTGGCGCACCGTTCCGAGGATACCATCATCGGGCAGCGGTTTTCCTTCGTGCCGCATGGCCAGCATTGCGCTGACCGGATCCGAGCCCGGATCGCGGGGGGTGGCCTTGCGGTCCTCGATCAGCCGTGCGGCAGCCTCGTAGAGCACGAGCGAGGACTTCTGGATCATCTCCATATCCATCTTCTCAAGCGCGATGGTGAAGTCATTGCCGATCCGGCGGATGGTCTCGGCATCCTCCGCCGAGATCCCGAAAAACTCCGCCAGCACCTTGGCGGGCAACGGATAGCCAAAATCGCGGCAGGCGTCGAATTCGCCACGGGCAAGCAGGGGCTGGAAAAGCTCCTCGGCCATTTCGCGGATCGACCCTTCCCAGAACTCCATCCGCTCGCGGCGGAACAGCGGCGTCAGAGAACGGCGGTAGGGCGTATGTTCCGGCGGATCGAGATGAAGCGGCGGTCGGCGCCCGGTGGTGGCGACGCGGGGCACGACGTTCTGAACGGTCGTCGTGTATTCTGAGGGGGTTGAGATGGCGTGCTCGACATCCTCGTAACGGGTGAACAACCAAAAGCCCCCGAGGTCATTGGAATGCGCGACCGGACAGCGCCCGCGCAGATCTGCGAAGAGGGCGTGAACGGCGTCGAAATCGTCAACGCTCGCATCGAAATCGTGCGCCTTCGAGAAACGGTCGGTGTTGCGGGGCTGCGGGCGGTTATCGAGGGGGCGCATGGCGTGTCCTTCAGTTGGGCCGAGCCGTCGCGAGCACGGTCATCAGGGCGCTGACCGGCAGCGATGGGTCGGCAGTTTCGAGAGAAAGCAGCGTGTCGAGTGCCTGCGACGGGCCGAGGCAGTCGCGCAGTTTCGGGGATATATCGGTGTAGCTTGCCGTGCCGGCCCGCAATTCGGGTGGCGGCGGCAGGGTGCGATCGCGCGTGGTGCCGTCCTTGAAGACAAGCCGCGCCTTTCGTCCCATGGCGTCGCCGCAGGCACCAAGCTCGACCTTGTCGGCCAGTGCCAGCGTGGGAACATCCCGCCGCGCCGTATCGGAAAATGCGTCAAGGCCGGGTGCGCCGTGCAGTAAAGCGCGGGCGAAACAGAAGGGAACGGAGAATTTCGCCGTTATCGCAGAGCCAGGCCTGATTCGATCCGCGCGCGGCGCAAAGAGCATGTCATCGGGTGGTTCAACGGTGAAAACCACGGCTTCGAGATCATCCGGCACGATACCCTCGCGGCGCAATGCAAGTGCCAGCGCGATGGCCGGATGGGTGCCCCGACAGCAAGGCCAGAGCTTCAGGGAAAGCTCCGACGTCAGGAAGGTCTTGCCAAAGGAGGCGAAGGGGGCTGGATCCGGTGCCGCGCAGGTCAGCAGATGGACAAGGCCGCCTTCCTCGCTGAGCGGATCGGCAGTTCCGGTCACACCGGCGCGGGCCAGAAGCACCGCCTCGGTTGCGGCGCGCGCGGCGAACCCATCACGGACGGCACGCAGATCGGAGGCGGGGCTTCGCTTCAGCGCGTCGGTCAGGGCGAATTGCACTTGCACCAGCGAGAGAGCCGCCACCGTTTGATCGGGCGAGAGGCCCAGCAGCTTCGCCCCCGCCAGAGCCGCGCCCACGGCCCCTATCATCGGCGGATGATACCAGCCGCGCCGGCCGGGATCGGTGGTCAGTGACAGACCGATCCGGCAGGCCAGATCGGCACCGAGTGCCATGGCCGGCAAGATGTCACCCAGCGTCTTGCCTTCCGCCTCGGCGATCGCCAGCACGGTCGGGATCACCGCTGCATTGGGATGCAGCCCCACCTGATCGAAGGTGTCCTCGAAATCCAGCGCGTGGGCGAGCGCGCCGTTGGCAAGCGCTGCGGCGGGCACCGGTGCGGTCCCTCCCGCGAGCAAACTCGCCTGCCCCGGACCATAAAGCCGTGCTTGCGCTGAGAAGGGCACCACCACGGGTTCGTGCCGCAGTGCGCCCAGCATCACGGCCAGCCCGTCGGCAAGGCACAGCCGGGCGGCATGACGCGCCTCGGACGGCAGCGTGTTCCATCCGCAGGCGCCCACGCGCACCGCGATATCCCGTGTCAGGTTCATGCCGGTTCCGGCCGGATCGTATCGCCCAGAGCTTCATAGCGTGTGGGCAGATCCGCGATCGCGGTGATTTTGCGCAGGTAGGCCAGGATGCGGTCGAACTCGGGCTCTCGTTGCGACACGAAGCGCGGAGCGGAATCCTTTTCGATCCAGACCGGAACCAGTGCGAGATCGCGTAGACCTTCGCGCGTCAGCGTGGCTTCAACCGCGATGCTCATGCGGCTATCGGGGGGGAAGTTGTAGCTTGAGGTGAAATCCGGCTCCCAGCCCGGGCTCAGGGCCTGGATTTCGCGAAACCCCCGCGACGCGGCGTGTTCCGGCGTCATCCACAGATCCAGCGCGAAATTGGCCAGCGAATGCACGATGGGCTTGCCGCGATGGAACTCGATCCCTTTCAGAATATGCGCGTGACATCCCAAGACCATGTCCGCCCCCGCGTCGATGGCTGCGCGCCCGACCGCGCGCTGGTAATCGGGGATCACGGCGGGCACGAAGTGGATGCCCGCGTGGTGTGACAGGATCACGATGTCCACCTGCTCTTTCAGAGCGCGGATCGAGCTGGTCAGGGCCTCGAGATCTTCATTATGCGGAAAGGTGTGCACACGGGCGGGCGTGCCGGGCTGGTCGTGTTCGATCTGCTCGTAGACCGTGTGCCCTCGCATCGGCGCGCAGCCGGGCTTGTCATGATCGGCCCAGTAGTTCTGTGGCAGGATCGAGTTGACGGCGAGGAACCCGACGCGCACACCGCCGCGCGCCTCGATCACGGGCGCACGGGCCTCCAAGATATTCGCCCCGGCCCCCATGTGCCGCGCCCCCGCGCGGTCGAGATTGGCCAGCGTGTCGAACATCCCTTCCGGCCCCCAGTCCATCGTGTGGTTCCCGGCGAATGACACGATGCCAAGGCCGGTATCGACCAGTGCGTTGGCGATCTCGGGCTTGCCCCGCATCGTGTGGCGCGCCTGCGGAACGCGCTGTCCGCGCGTGGTCAGGTTCACCTCGAGTTGACAATAGCCGAGATCGGCGGCGCGGATCCGGTCGCGAACATGGGCAAAGATCGACTTCGGATCGTCGCGGTCCGGGGCGATGTCGCCCACCGCCATGAATCGGCAGGTCATGTCACCAGCCTCCCTGGTTGACCATGTGACAGGCAACCGCCCCGCCCGCTTCGTCGGCCTCCGCCCTGGGGCGCACGCTCCTGCAGATCTCGCGCGCGAATGGGCAGCGCGTGTGATAGGCACAGCCCGGCGGTGGCGCGAGCGGCGATGGGATCTCTCCCTCCGGCGGGACAGCCATGGCGGGCGCGTCGGGATCGGCGGGCAGCGTCGCGGCGAGCAGCGCCTGTGTATAGGGGTGGCGCGGTGCCGTGCAGATCAGGTTGGCCGGGCCATGCTCCACGATGCGTCCAAGGTAGATCACCACGACTTCGTCACACATGAATCGCACCGTTGCGAGGTCGTGGCTCACGAACAGCGTCGCGAGCCCGTATTCGTCCCGAAGCTCCGTGAGCACGTTGAGGATCTGCGCCCGGATCGAGATGTCCTGAGACGAGACCGGTTCGTCCAGCAGCATGAGCTCCGGCTTAGATGCGAGTGCCCGGGCAATCGCGATGCGTTGGCGCTGCCCGCCCGAGAACTCGGCCGGAAGCCGGTTGGCATCGCGGGCCGTCAGGCCCACCGCCTCCAGCACCTCGTCGACGCGGGCGTCGATCTGCGGACCGCTCAGGTCGGTGTTGGCTGCCAGCGGTTCGCGGATGATCCGGCGCACACGCAGACGGGGATTAAGCGAGGAATAGGGGTTCTGAAAAACCGGCTGCACAGCGCGGCGATAGGCGCGGCGCTCAGCGACGGAAAGCATGCGAAGCGGTTTGCCCTTGAACCGAACCTCGCCCTCCGTGGGGGTGTCGAGCATCAGGATCAGCCGGTTCAGCGTGGTCTTTCCGCAGCCTGACTCGCCCACCACACCCAGGGAATGGCGCGGCATGCAATCGATGCTGACATCGCTGAGGGCATGCAGGGGACCGCCACGCGTGCGGAAGGTGCGCCCGAGGGCATGTGTCGATAGAATAGCGTTCATGCGGCGGCCTCCTCGCGGGCACGCCAGCAGGCGGCTTCGTGGCGGGGGGCCAGCCTCTCCATCGGCGGTTGACGTTGGCAATCTGGCCCCGCCATTGGACAGCGCGGGTGAAAGGCGCAGCCGCCGGGACGGTTGCCGATGGAGGGCGGCGCGCCCTCGATCACCGGCAGACGGTCCGGCGCGGTCGAGGTCGAAGGCACTGCCGCCAGCAGCGCGCGGGTATACGGGTGTCGCGGATTGCTGAAGATTTCTCGCACCGGCCCGGTTTCCACGATCCGGCCCGCATACATCACGGCGACACGATCGCAGATGCGTGCGACCACGCCGAAATCGTGGGTAACGAACAGCATCGCCATTCCGTGGGCCCCTTGAAGTGCACGCAGCAGTTCAAGGAACTGATACTGGATGGTGGCATCGAGCGCGGTGGTCGGCTCATCGCAGATGATCAGCCGCGGCTCCTGCGCCAACCCGATGGCCGATACCACGCGCTGCCGCATCCCGCCCGACATCTGGTGCGGGTAGGACCGCAGCCGCTCGGCAGGTGACGGGATTCTAACCTCGGCCAGCGCGGCCTCGGCCGCTTGCATCAGGTCGCTGCGCCCCGCGCGGCGCAGCGCCTCGGTCAGTTGCGAACCAATCGAAAAGACCGGGTTCAGCGAGGCCATGGGATCCTGGAGGATCATGGAGATCTCGGCCCCGCGCAACGCGCGCAGATCCCGCCCCCGCATCGTCAGGATATCGCGCCCGTCCCACAGGATCTCCCCGCTGGTCCCTTCGGCAAGGCGCGGCGGCGTCAGGCGCAGCACCGACATGCCCAACGTCGATTTGCCCGACCCGCTTTCGCCGACAAGACCGAGCGTTTCGCCCGGCATGACATCGAGCGAAACCTCTTCGAGGATCGTTGGCGCAAGTGCATCGCGCCCCAGTCGAACAGTGAGATTTCGGATGGATAGAAGGGTCATGCCGTGCGCCCCCTGAGCGCGGGATTGATGCGATCCGTCAGCGCGTCACCGACGATATTGACTGCCATCACGACCAGCAGGATCGCGATGCCGGGGAACAGCGATACCCACCATGCGGTGACAACATATGACCTTCCGTCGGCCACCATGGATCCCCATGACGGGTTCGGCGGCGGCACGCCTACCCCGAGGAAGGAGAGCGACGCCTCCAGAACGATCACCACGCCAACCTGTAGCGTCGCCACGACGATCAGGGCGGGCGCGATATTGGGCAGGATATGCCGCGCGATGATCCGCACGTGGCCCAGACCGGATGTGCGGGCGAGATCGACGTAGTCCTCGTTCTTCACGCGCAACGTCTCGCCTCGCGCCATGCGGGCATATTGCGACCAGAGCACGAGGCTGATCACCAGCACGATATTCCCGAAGGACGGCCCCGAGACGGCACCGACCAGCAGCGCAAGCAGAATGACGGGCAGCGAAAGGGCAAGGTCAACGAGCCGCATCAGGACACGGTCGAGCCAGCCACCGACATAGCCCGACAGCATGCCGAGCGCGGTTCCGATGCTGCCCGCGATGGCAATGACGACGACACAGACAGTGAGCGAGATCCGCGCGCCGGAAACGATCCGGGCCAGCATATCGCGGCCCAGCCGGTCGGTGCCGAGCAGATGCTCCGACGTTCCACCTGCCCAAAGCGGCGGCTCCAGCCGCGCACGCAGGCTCCCTTTCAACGGGTCGTGCTCGACAAGATAAGGGCCGAAGACCGCCGTCAGGACGAAGAGCGCGAGCAGGACAAGCGCGGCGCGGAAAGTGACGTTTTGCATCAGCCGCGATCCCTCATGCGTGGGTCGATGGCGAGATAGAGCATATCGACGCAGAAATTGGCGAGGATGAATGAGGCGGTAATGACCAGCACGACGGTCTGGATCACCGGGAAATCGCGCGAGACGATGCTCTCATACGCAAGCCGCCCGATCCCGGGCCAGGCAAAAACGGTTTCGACCACCACCGCGCCGGTGATCATCGTCGCGAAGAATGCGCCCATGAAGGTCACGACCGGAATGAGGCTGTTCGACAGCGCGTGCTTGAGGATCACCGTGGCCTCCGGAAGACCCTTGATCCGCGCGAGCTTGATGTATTCCGAGCCCAGCGCATCGAGCATCGAAGCCCGCACCAGCCGGGTCACGGCGGCGAGGGTGAAGGTTCCCATCGTCAGCGCGGGCAGGATGTAATGCGCGGTCGTCCCATAGCCCGAGGTCGGCAACCAGCCCCATTGCACGGCCACGATGTAGATCAGAACGATGCCAAGCCAAAAGGCCGGGACCGACTGGCCCAGCAGCGCCACGATCCGCACCAACAAATCCACGGCACTGCCGCGCGTTATGGCGGCAAGCACCCCCATGGCTATACCGGTCACCAGGGTGAAGCCAAGCGCCACGCCGGCCAACGACAGCGAGGCTGGCAAACGGTCCAGCACCAGTTCCAGTGCGTCGCGTCGGCCCGCAGCGACCGATTGCCCGAAATCCCCGGTCAGCGCATTGCCCAGGAAGGAGATGTATTGCTCCCACAGCGGACGGTCGAGACGAAGCTGCGCGATCAGCAGGTCACGGTCTTCGGCCGTGGCACCATCGCCCAGCAGCAGCGCCACCGGATCGCCGGTGACGCGGCTCAACAAGAAGATTGCGAGGCTCATCAGCAGAAGCGCGGCAAGCGCCTCGGCCAGACGGCCCATGATCAGGCGAGTCATTCGGTGCATTCCAAAGAGTCAAGGTTGAGGCGGGCGGGACGCGACGCCCCGCCCTGCGTGATCACTGGGCCTTTCCGGCCCGATCGAAGTTGTAGACATAGGAGGTGTCGATCGACCAATCGCTTACATCTGCCCCTACACCGTAAGGCTCGTTGGCAAGCACCATGAAGATCGCCCCGGCCTCGTCGCGGATATACTGCCCGATATCGGTCAGTTTCTCCCGCCGTTCGGCGCGGTCGGTCTCGGCCGCAAGGCTCGCCAGCTTGGCCTCCAGCTCATCGGAGGTGAAGGAGGCGAACAGCGACCGCTCGGAGAACCCTGCCTCCACCCCGTTCTCGGGGTTGGGGAAGGGAAAGCCCCGATGCGTCATGGCGAAGTCGAGCTTGCCACCGCCGGTCCATTCCGAACGGACGCTGGGCCAGTCGGTCGGCTCAATGGTGGCGTTGATGCCGACCTCGGCGAGATAGAGCGCCGCGGCTTCGGCCATCAGCGGCAGCTCTGCGCCGGGCGTGGTGGTGAAGGTTTTTAGCACCATGTCGAACCCGTCCGCATAGCCCGCCTCGGCCAACAGGTCCCTCGCCTTGTCCGGGTCATAGGGATAGGGCGGCACGCTATCCCACGCGGCGACCGGCGTGTCGCCACTGGCCACGGTGCCCTGCCCCGCGAAAAGCTCATCGATGATCGTCTGCTTGTCGATGGCATAATTCATCGCCTGCCGCACGCGCTTGTCCGCCCAAGGCAGCTCGGCGTTGAACCGCTCGGGATCGGACTGCACCACGCCGCCGAGCCGAATGACCGGAGACCACGTCTTCTCCGCCGAGACAATGCGAATGCCTGCCTCTTCCAGGCCCGCGATGCTGTCAAAGTTCACCGGCGCGATATCCGCCTCGCCTGCGCGTAGCATGGCGACGCGCGTCGCCTCCTCCGGCACGGCGCGGAAGCTGATACGCTCCCACTGCGGGTCGACACGCCAATGATCGCCATCGCGGCGCACCATGTTGATCTCGGACCCGTCGACCAAACTTTCCAGCACATATGCCCCGGTGCCCACCGGCGGCGCGGAATCAACCGCTTCGCCCTGAGATTCCGAATAGCTCTTGCAGACGATGCCAAGCTGTTGCGCCTCGCCGAAATACCCGGCATCGAGCAGGAAATCCGGTGCCGAAAGGTTGACCACCACCGTGCGTTCATCCGGTGTCTCGACCGTGTCGATAATCCGCCGCATGGTCGAGGCCGGGCCGGCGCGGCTGTCCTCGGCAATCAGCCGTTCGATAGAGTATTTCACGTCTTCCGCCGTGACCGTTCCACAGCTTTCGTCCGAGAACGGCACGCCCTCGCGAAGGGTGAACGTCCATCTCGTGCCGTCGTTCTCGACCGTCCAGCTCTCGGCAAGTCCGGGCTCGGTATTTCCTTCGGCGTCGAGATAGACGAGGTATTCATAGACCGTGTCGAGGTAGGTCTTGCGTTGGCCAGACCCACCCCATGGCGTCATCGTCTGTTCAGAAAAGGTTGGCAGCGCGACGACGAGCGTGTCGTCCTCCGACTGCGCCATGACGGGCAGTGCGACGGCGCAGGCGGCAAGAGCCGCCAGGCTTCCGCGAATAAATCCATGGTCTTGCATCGTTTCCTCCCTGTTGATGCGCGCATGTTTGTTTTTTGTTTTCCAAAAGTTTCATTTGGAAACTGTATTTCTGTCAACAATTCTTTTAGGAAACTTGCCTGAGAGGCGGATATCTGGCCATTTTGTCGACAAAAGAAGGATACGACCATGCAAGAGATCGGCACACCTCACCCGTCGAACACCACGGAAGACATCGTCGCGACGCTGAAATCGCGAATCTTCTCGGGCGAACTGCGGCCGGGGACTCGCTTGATCGAAACCGAACTCTCCAAGGCTTTCGATGTCGGACGGGGTCGCATCCGCGAGGCGTTTCGCGTTCTTGTTGGCGAGGGACACCTGGAATCCCTCGCAAACCGCGGCGTCGCGGTGCGCCGCTACACCCGGGCTGAACTTCTCGACATGGGCCGGGTCCGCGAGGTGTTGGAAAGCCTCGCCGCCCGCCTTGCCGCCGAGAAGCCCTTGACCGACGAGCGGCGCACCGCCCTGCGCGAGGCGCAGGAGCGGATGGACGCCGCGGAGGCCGCGCAAGACCTCGAGACCTACAGCCGCGAGAACCGCGCCTATCACACCCTGATCGAAACCATCGCCGACAACGCGCATCTGGCCGACCTGATCGAACGGGTGCGCATTCCCTATCTTGGGCTACGCCTGCCCCGGATATTCGAGATCGAACAGATGCGGCAATCGAACGAGGGCCATCGGTTCGTCACCTACGCGATCCTCGCAGGGGCTCAGGACGTCGCCGAAGCCGCGATGCGCAGCCACATTCGCGCTGGAAACACGCACACGGCGGCCCTGCCCGACGATGTCTTCGACTGAGTCAACCGGCATCCGCAGAGATCCCGAGCGCCTCCAGCACCTCGGCGGTATCCGCCCCGAGCCCCGGTGCGACCTGGTCGACACCCGGCCCGTCGTGATCAAAGCGGAACCCCGCATTCAGAACCCGTGAGCCATCGCCAAGATCGAGGAACAGGCCGCGCTGTTGAAGTTGGTCCATCTCGATCGCCTCGGCCAGCGGCCGCACCTTGCCCGCAGGCACCCCGGCCGCAGCCAGGGCTGCCTCCCAGTCCGTGGCGCTGCGCGCGGCAAAGCGCTCGACAAGCAGGGCCCGCAGCGCCGAGTCATGGGTCATGCGCGCCTCCGGCGTGGCAAAGCGTGCGTCCTCGAGCAACTCCGCGCAGCCCAGGGTTCTGAACAAGCGGGCTACCTGAACCTGCTGCACCGCGCCGATGGTGATCTCCCCTTCGGCCGTGGGAAACGTGTCTGCCGTGGGTGCGCCGGAAAAGCCCCGGTTGCCAGCCCGCACCGGTTGCTGACCCGTCAGGATCATCGGCATCACAACCGAGCTCATCATCACCATTGTCGCATCCAGCATCGACACGTCGATCACCTGCCCGCGCCGCTGCGGATCACGCTCGCGCTGCAGGACTGCCGAGAGAATCGCGAAGGCGGAGAGCAGCGCCGAATAGGTATCAACGATGGGAAAGCCGATGCGTTCCGCCGGTTCGCCCTCCTGCCCGGACAACAGCATCAGGCCAGACACACTCTGGATCACCTGGTCGATGGCGGGAAAATCGCGCATCGGCCCGCCCTGCCCGAAGCCCGACACCGAGCAGCAGATCAGTGACGGATGCGCGTGGATCAATGTCTCGACCCCCAGCCCCAGCCGGTCCGCGACGCCGGGGCGGAAATTCTCGACGAAAACATCTGCCGAGGCGACCAGCCCCCGCGCAGCGGCGCGCCCGGTCTCGGACTTGAGGTCCAGCACCACGGATTTCTTGCCCGCGTTGGCCCCCACGAAAGGCTCCGCCATCCCGCGTCGCGCCGGATCACGGGTGTAGAACCGCATCGGATCACCGGCGGGCGGCTCGACCTTGATGACCTCCGCCCCCAGCAGATTCAGGAACTGCGTTGCCAGCGGACCAGCGATGACGTGGCTGAAATCTGCCACGCGGATCCCCTCGAGCGGTTTCGCCATGCCATTCTCCTCAGCCTGTCAACCGGCCCGAAACACGACCGCGCCAACACCAATTTGGTTTCAAAGAGAAACCGTTTGTCAAAGGCTGTCAAGGGTCCAGACGATTCGACGGGTCTCTCCTGCCCGAAGCGGAGTCGATCAGCCGCCACAGAAGTTCGAACAATAGCGCACGCTCGGCCTGTGACAGCGGCGCGAGCAGTTCTTCCTGCATCCGCGACATGTCGAGACGCATCCGACCGACCCGTGCCGCACCCGCCTCGGTCAGGTAAAGGGCGTTGAGCCGTTTGTCCGTAGCTTCCTTCCTGCGCTCGATCAGCCCCACGCACTCAAGCTCGTTGACCAGCTTGGTCAGGGCGGATTTGCGAAGCACGATGGCTTGGGCCAGGTCCTTTTGACTCAAACCCGGATTGATCGCGATCAGGTTCAGAACCGCCACCTCACCACCGGCCACCTCGTGCTTGGTGAAGAACTCTTCGTTGCGTTCGAGTATTCTTGATCGGAGAATGCGCGTGACAAAGGAAATGTCGGAATAGAGGTGGCCAAGGTCGAGCCTGCCTTCGGGTTCTTCTTCATACTCCATGGCCATCCTGTCCCCATGTTTTCCATTCGCTATGCCGAATGTCTCCCACTTGTCAAATATGGGTGTTGACAGGATCTAAAAAAGGTTTCCATGATGAACCAAATGAAACGGACACCAACGCAGGGGAGGGCGCGGTGCCAGTTCATGCCACGTTGCAACAAGCCTTTGCCGAACGCGCCGATGGCGTGCAAGCTGATGGCGCCCCGCTGGTAGGCGTCTTTGGCGAAGGCGTTCCCCTGCCCCTCGTCGCTGCGCTCGGCGGACTCGCGGTCGATGTCAAGGCACCGCCGCTGTCGGACGAGACGGAAGGTCCGTATTCCGATCTTGTCGCGTCGGTTACCGAACCCTTCCTCGATCCCTTCACCACCCGCTTCCTGCACCGCTTCGCGGCCGGCGCGTTCGACAGGTTCGCCACGCTGCTTTTCGCGCGTGACGACGTGGCCGCGCTGGCTGCCTATCAATACGCGCTGGAATTGCGCCGGCAGGGTCGGGTTCCCGGTGCCGCTCCGCGACTTCACCTTTGGAATCTGCTGCACACCGACAGCATTCCCGCCGAAACCTTCAACCGACATGAACTCGAGCGGCTCGTCTCGCATCTGGAGGAGACCCTTGCGACCCGGTTGGACCATGACCGGCTGTCCGAGGCCATCGAGGCCGAGAAGAGGCGTAGCGCGGCGCTCGATGCGCTCCCTCCCGGCGGGCGCGACGTATTCATCGCACGCAATGCGGGCCGCTGGATGACCCCCGCGACCCACGCCGCCTTGCTCGACCCGCTGCCGCGCCCGCGGCCCTCCGGTCCGGCAATCGTGTTGCTGGGAACGGCATGCGATATTCCCCTCCTGCACGACCTCTGCGCCGAATTCGGACAGGTCCGCGCCGACATTCAGGACTATGGCCGACGCGCCCCGCAGCCAACTGGCGCCGCCGATCTCCTGCGCGACATCGTCCACGATCCGCTCGCGCCAAGGGCCGCGCCACCTGCACGCTTCACCCGTGCGCTGCACGACACGATCAAGAGTGCCGATCTGGTCATCGCCAGCCTCGACACCAACGACGATTCCTTCGGCTGGGACTTGCCGCGTTTGCGCGACGTTGCAACCGCCCGGGGCGCACGGTTCCTGAACCTCGGCTTCCGCCCTTTCCGCCCCGACGAGGCGTGGAGGGCGATGGCCCGCGCAGGCATCGCGGAGGCGCTCGCATGACCTGTGCCAACACCGCAACCGCCTTCCAGCGCGACTGGCTCAAGGGCCTGCGAGCGCGCATCACCGATGGGGCCGCGTTCGCCTTCGTCAACGCCGATACGCCTCACGAGCTGTTTCACTTCATGGACACGCCCATTGTGACAAACCAGTGGTGGTCTGCCGTGATATCTGCAAAGCAACTGGCACCGCATTATTTCGACCGGATGGAAGGGCTCGGGTTCCATGCCCATCTGCCACGCTATTCCAGCCTGCCTCTGATTGCGCAGATGGAAGGTGATTTCGACCGCCAGCCTTGGGGCGGCCTGCCCGCCCCCGCCATCCTTTGCGCAAGGGCGAGTTCGGACGAGCATCCACGCCTTTTCCAGCTTTGGGCCGAACTGACCGGCGCCGAACTGCACCTTCTCTCCGCGCCTGCCACGCCGGACCCAACGCCCGACTGGTGGATCCACGCCCGCGAAGACTGGGAAGACTTGTACGGAACCGCACGGCTGGACCTCATGGTAGCCGAGATGGAGGATCTCATCGCCGCTCTGGAACGTCTTACCGGGCGAGTGTTCGACCACGAGGGTTTTGCTGCCTACATGGCGCGGATCGACGAACAGGAGCGCGTGCTTGACGAGGTCGCCCAGTTGATCGCCGAGGCCGCTCAATGTCCGATGGGCATCGCCGAGCAGATGCCCAACGTGATGATTCCGCAATGGCATCGCGGCTCTGACTGGGCGATGAGCCATGTCCGGGCCTTCCGAGACGAGGTGGCCGGACGGATCGGGCGGGGCGATGCAATCTGTGAGAACGAACGCATCCGCATGATGTGGATCGGTGCCGGCCTGTGGTTCGACACCTCCTTCTACCGTGCCTTCGAAGAGACGCATGGCGCGGTCTTTGTCTGGTCGATGTATCTGCCGTTTGCCGCCGATGGCTATATCCGCGCTGATCACGGCGATCCGTTGCGCGCACTGGCCGCACGGGTCTCGGCGATGAACGAACAGCTTCATCAACCGCCCTGGGTCAACGAATGGCTCGTCCGGGAAGCGCGGCGCTGGCGCATCGACGTGGCGGTGATGCTGGTGCCGGAACATGACCGATTCTCGGGATACGGATCCTATTTTGCGCGCGAGGCGCTTGTCACGGCGGGCATCAAGGTTGTCGAGGTCCATTCGGACATGGTCGATCCCCGCGACTGGGATCGCGCCGCCATGGAGGCGCGCGTCAGCGCGGCGCTGGATGAGTTGGAGGCCGGATGATGGGAGCGCTCGACGGGCTCAAGGTGGCGGATTTCTCGTGGGTGGGTGCAGGCCCACGTGCGACCAAGGATCTCGCCGACAACGGGGCGACGGTGGTCAAGATCGAGTCGGCCCGTCGTCTCGATCTGGGGCGGCGCTCACCACCCTTCGCCGGCGGCGACGGGCGCAACCCCGATGCCTCGGTGTTCTTTGCCCAGACCAACACCTCGAAGCGCAGCGTGACGATCAACCTGTCGGACCCACGCGGCGTGGATGTCGCGAAACGGCTCGTCGCCTGGGCGGACGTGGTGGTGGAGAATTTCGGCCCCGGCTACATGGATCGTATCGGGCTCGGCTGGGACAGCCTGCAGGACATCAGGCCCGGGATCATCCTCGCGAGTGTCTCGGTGGCCGGACGCACCGGGCCGATGGCGGGCTTTCGTGGCTACGGCAATTCCGCCGCCGCCTGGTCGGGCCATTGCGACATGACCGGCTGGCCGGGTAGCGAGCCGCATATGCCGCCCTTCGCCTATGGCGACGTGGTGGCGCCGATGATGCTGACCGTGGCGATCCTTTCGGCCTTGGAGCATCGTGACAGGACCGGAGCGGGCGTCTGGGTGGATGTCAGTCAGATCGAAGCGATGGTGCAGGTCGCGGGCGACCTGTTTGCCGAAATGCCTGCGGAGAAGCCCGCCAATGACGATCCGGACATGACGCCCCATGGTGTCTTCCCATGCCGCGATAGCCAATGGATCGCCATCGCCTGCGAGAACGACGCGCAGCGGGCGGCGCTGGAAGAGATCCTCGGAAACGCAGCGGTCGCGGAGGCGACGGCCGGCCGGGACGCGTCCGCGTTGGAGACTGATCTGGTCGCGGCAGGCATTCCGGCAGCAGCGGTGCTGGACGGAAAGGGCGTGTCGGAGCACCCTGCCCTGAACGCGGCGGGTCATTTCGTTCGCGTCGAACACCCGGTGATCGGCCCGGCGAAGATGCCCGCGCCGCCCTACACATTCAGCGACACGCCGGGCGATGTGCGCCCGTCGCCCTGCCTTGGCGCAGACAACGCAGCCGTATTCGAGAAAATCGGACTGACCGAGGCGGAAGTCGCCGAACTGGTGGCCGAGGGGGCATTGGCATGAAGTTGCTGGAAGGCATCAGGGCGGTGGTCTTGGCCGACCACCTCGTGGATTTCGGTGGCAGCATCCTGGCGCGGCTGGGGGCCGAGGTCGTGCTCGCGCAGGCGGCTCCGCTCACCCCGGCGCGCGCGAAGGCCTGGCACAAGGGCATGGTCCGCAGCGACGCACCGCTGGAGACGCTCCTCGACGACGCCGACATCCTGCTCGACGACCGCCGCAGCACCCCCCGCCATCACGTGGACGCCATGGCGGCACGGTATGAGCGCCTTGTGCATGTGGTCGCCACCGGCTTTCCCGGCGAGACACGCCCGGTCACCGACCTGACGCTGATGGCGCAGTCGGGGCTGATGCATGTGACCGGCACGCCCGACCGACCGCCGCTACGCCTGCCGGGCGAGCAAGCCTATGCGCTGACCGGTATCCAGGCGGCGACTGCCGCGCTCATGGGGCTTCGGGCGCGGCGCCATACCGGCCGGGGCCAGCGCATCACGCTCTCGGCGCTGCAGGCCACCGCGCTCGCCAATTATCGCGAGGCGGTGATGTACGAACATACAGGGCGGATCGGCACGCGTCGCGGCAACATGTTGGTGCGCGGCAAGTCCGGAGTGCGCCAGATCTGGCCCTGCGCGGATGGCTATGTAACCTGGTCGATGATCGACAATCCCGGCATGATGCGCGCGCTGGTCCGAGTGATGCAGACCGAGGGCGCGGCCGGTGAACTGGCGCAGATCGACTGGGAAGAAATCCTAGTCGCCGACACGGATCAGGCGGTCATCGACCGCTGGCAGGATGTTGTCGCGGCCTTCTTTGCCCGCCATGACCGAAAAACGCTGGCGGATTGGTCCCTCGAACATGGCTGGGGACTGTCGCCGATCATCCGGTTGAGCGAAGTGCGGGACACACCCCAACTGAAGGCGCGGGGCGTGTTCGACCCCGACGGGGTGCCGGGGGCGATCTTCGCCGTCCATGCGGGGCGCAGGCCATGACTGCGCTGACGGGTCTTCGCGTTCTCGACTTCTCGCGGCTCCTGCCGGGGCCCTACTGCACCTGGCTCCTTGCCGACCAGGGTGCCGAGGTGATCCGGGTGGAGCATCCTCGCGAACTGGCCAAACAGGCGAAAGTCTTCGGTTGGGACCGGCTCGACGACGCCGGGCGCGCGCGGCAACGGGCACGCGACATGCTGGCGCGGGGCAAGAAATCCATCTGCCTCGACCTTGGCGAATCCCGGGCCCAGTCCGTGCTCAGACGCTTGGCGGCAACCGTGGACGTGGTGGTCGAGGATTACCGCCCCGGCGTCCTGGACCGGCTGGGGCTTGGCTATGACAGGTTGTCGGCTGAAAATACCGCGCTCGTTTTCACATCGTTGACCCTCTGCGGCCAGACCGGACCGCTGCGCGACAAGCCCGGGCACGACCCGGTCGCATTGGCGCTCGCCGGGGTGTTGAGCCGCACGGGCGAGAATCCGGACGCCCCCGGCCTGCCCGGTTTTGCCGCCGCAGACGTGACCACGGGCGCACATGCCGCTTTCGCCACGCTGGCCGCCGTGATGCAGGCGCGGTCGACCGGCAAGGGACAGCATGTCGACGTGTCCATGACCGACTGCGCGCTCGTCCTGCTGGCCAACCTCATCGCCCGCTACGAAGACCTGTCAGACCTTCCACCGCGCGGCTCGAGGCGGGCCGACGTGGGGCTCTGGCGCTGCGCGGATGACCAATGGCTGGTGACCACCGACATGGAGCCGCGCTACTGGTCCGCCTTCTGCACCGCCATCGGCAAACCGGAATACGCTGCTTGGCAGATGGACGAAAGCCGCCGAGCCGAGATCCGCGCCGGGCTTCAGGCAATCTTCGCCACGCAACCCCGCGCGCACTGGCTGAAGCTTCTTGAAGCGGCTGGCACGCAGTTCGCCCCGGTCAACAGCCTCGCCGAGGCACTTCAGGAACCGCATCTGCGCGCGCGCGGCATGGTGATCGCGCTCGAAGCACCCGGAGGATCCCTCACGCAAGCCGGGCCACCTGTGCGGCTGGGGCCTTTCACACCGCCTGATCCGGCGGTGTTACCAGGAACCCATACTGGCGAGGTCCTGCGCGGCCTCGGCCTTTCGGATAAGGACATAACCGCGCTGGTGCCCGTGCCCGCGCAACAGACCGGGCCATCAACCCCGGCACACGACTGACCCACAATCCAGGGAGGACCAAACCATGCTCAGAACAACCATAATTGCCACGCTCTGCATATCCGCGCTGCCCGCCTGGGCAGCCGATTTCAACCTGACCTACGCCTCGCCTTATACCGAGACGCACCCCTACGGCGCGGCCGATGCGGAGTGGATCGCGCGGATTGAAGAACAATCCGGCGGGCGCGTGGAAATCACGCCCTATTGGGGCGGTGCCCTTGTCACCTCGCGCGAAGGAGTGGACGAACTGGCCGCCGGCGTCGCAGATGTCTCCTATATCGCGCCGATCTATGCGCGCTCTGGATATGACATGAACCGGCTCGTGCCTGGGATGTTCTACGGCTACACCGACCCCGAGAAGGTTCTGGACGTCTACATGGACCTCGTTGAGGAATTCCCCGTCTTCGGCGAGGAATTGAACGGCGTTCATGTCGTTGGCTACAACGTCGGGACACCGATGCACCTGTTGTTGCGCGATGCGCCCGTCGAGACGTTGGATGACCTTCAAGGCCTGCGTATCCGCTCGGCGGTGGATTTCATCGGCCCGCTCGCGGCCTTCGGCGCCGAAGGCGTGACCATGCCAATGACCGAGACCTATCCCTCGCTGGAGAAGGGTGTCGTGGATGGCGTGATCGCTCCCTACGAGGCGTTGAAATCTCTGAGCTTCGCGGAGGTGGTGAATTTCTATTCCGAACTGCCGCATTCCCGCGGTGCCTATCCGTCACGCGCAGTCAACGGCGATGTCTGGGCCAGCCTGCCGGAAGACATCCAGCAGGTATTCGACGACAACGCCGAGTGGCTGAGCCTGCGCACGCTTGAACTGGCCCAGGAGGCCGAGGACGCGGGCCGGGAATATGGCCTGGAGCAGGGCGTGCAATTCAATGCCGTCGCACCGGAGGTTGTCGCGGAATATTCCGAAACCTTCGCGCCCGCGATCCGCACGGTCGCCGAGCAACTCGACGCCATGGGCAAGCCGGGCACCGAGGTGCACGAAGCGATCCGCGCGGCATCTGGCGAATAGGCGGAATGGGGGGCGCAAGGCCTGCGCCCCCCGCTTTCGGAAAGGAAGAGCCATGCGGCCGGTCGAAAGATTTCTGGGCGTGATCGTGCAAGGGGCGGCGGTTCTCGGCATAGTATCACTGTTGGCACTGATGGCGTTGACTGTCGTGACGGTGACATTTCGCGCCATCGGGATCGCCTTTCCCGGCACCTATGTGCTGGCAGAGTTGCTGCTGATCCCCACCGTTTCCTGTGCGCTTGTCTTCGCCGCGCGAGAGGACGCCCATACCCGGGTCGATCTCCTGGTTCAGAGTTTCAACCGACGCCTTTCGGGCCTGTCGAAGGGGCTCACGCTGCTGGCTGGCACCGTCTTCTGGGGCTTCGTCCTCTATGCCGGGATCGAGGAGGCACTGCGCCGTGGAAAACAGGGTGAGGTAACGCCGCTGCTCGATATCCCGGTCGCTCCGTTTCGATGGCTCATGGTCACGGCGATAGCCGTGCTGATTGCCGTTTGCGTGCTGGGAGCGACCCGGCTCATCGCCGGATGGGAGGCTCGGAAATGACACCGGTTCTGGCTGGAGTGATCGGAATCGCAGCGATGTTCGGCTTCATCGCTTTCGGCATGCCCATCGGCTTTGCGATGGGGCTGGTCGGGGTGATCGGCTTCGGGCTGCTGATCAGCTTTCACGCCGCCGTCATCAAGGTCGGGGTGATCGCTTTCGACCTGGCCACGAACTACGCCATCGGAACGGTGCCGCTCTTTTTGTTCATGGCGCATGTGCTGTTCGCCTCTGGCATCGGGAAAGATCTCTACGATTTCGCGGCCCGGATGCTCGGGCACCGCCGCGGCGGGCTGGCAATGGCGACGATAGGTGCCTCGGCCGGCTTCGCCTCGGTCAATGCCTCGTCGCTGGCGACCACCGCGACGATGGGGCTGGTTTCGCTCCCGGAGATGCGCCGTCATGGCTACTCGCTGTCACTGGCCTCGGGGTCGGTCGCGGCCGGCGGCACCATCGGCAGCCTGATCCCGCCCTCGGGAATGTTCATCATCTACGGCATCCTGACCGAGACCTCGATCGGCGACATGTTTGCCGCCGGCATCATCCCGGGTATCCTGCTTGCGCTTTTCTACATGTCGGTCATCGCCATCCGGTGCCGGATCAAGCCCGCTCTCGGTCCGGCAGGCCCCCGATACGACTGGCGCGAGCGCTGGCAGGGTTTTGTGCGCACGGGCGATGTCATCCTGCTGTTCATCTTCGTGATGGGCGGCATTCTCTGGGGCTGGTTCACACCCACCGAGGCAGGGGCCATGGGCGCCTTCGGAGCACTGCTCATCTCCGGTCTGCGCGGCAAGCTCAACCTGTCCGCCTTGCGCACCGCCGCCTTCGACACCTTGCGGACCACGGGGATGATCTTCGGCATCCTGTTCGGCGCACTGGTTTTCAACGCTTTTGTCACCGTCACGACGATCCCGCTCAACCTGGTCAACTGGGTCGGCGCCGTCGACCTTCCGCCACTGGCCGTGCTCCTGATCATCCTTGCGCTCTACCTGTTCCTCGGAATGATCCTCGATGCTTCGGCGATGATGACGCTCACCGTACCGCTGTTCTTTCCGCTGGTCACCGGGCTGGGATACGACGCGGTCCTCTTCGGCGTTCTGGTGGTTCGGATGACCGAGATTGCCCTGATCACGCCACCGGTGGGAATGAACGTCTACGTGCTGAGTGGCGTTGCCCGCGATATTCCGCTGACGACGATCTTCCGGGGGACGGCACCTTTCGTCCTTGCCGACTTGATTCACGTCGCGCTGTTGTTGGCCGTGCCCGCCCTTGTCCTCTGGCTTCCTTCGTTGTGATGCACAAGCCCAGATCACCGGGGGGCGGATCATCAAGGGTGCGATATCGAATTTCTGACGCCACCGGTCCATGCACCGCTATCTTGGTGCAGACGCCCTGACGGTCGGCCAGCCAGCGCATCCGGCATTCCGAAATCGGCTGCACCGTCTTATCCGTCGAAACAGCGCATCCGCCGCCGTCTGCAACGTCCCCCAAAAACGGCGAGGGTCGCCAGAACCTGCCGCGAGGGGGCACGACATGATCCGCGCCCATCTTCATCGGTGAGCCGGGGATGCGCGGCGCGCGCCGACCTTCAAGATCAGGTGCCAATAGGCGCGGCTATCTGGAAGCCCTGTTCGATGGACAGCGACGCCGCCAACTGGCTCCGCGCGTGGACGCCGATCCGGGTTTCGCGCGGACGAAGATCGACGACCTCGGCGGGCGGAGGCGTGTTTCAGAGCATTTAGCTGTTCTCCTATGGCTGTTCTGCACTTTCATGGGGGAACATGACCTGCCCCCCTTCCTCGGTGAGGATCGCGTCGAGCCGGATGTCGTGAGGTTGCGGATAGATCGTCGCAAGTTCAGCCGCCTGCAGGCCCACGCCGATCACGAAGGGGCTTGGAGACAGGTAGGCGAGCGTGCGGTCGAAGTATCCGCCGCCGTAGCCGAGCCGATAGCCCTCCCGATCCCAGCCAACAAGCGGGGCCAGCGCTACATTCGGGGTCACCACCTCTGCCTCTGGAGGCGGAACGGGAATGTTCCAGTCGCCCCGAACCATCTGCGCCTCGGGCGTCCAGCGGCGGAAAACCAGCGGGGCCCGTTTTTTCTCGACCAGGGGCAGCGCGACCCGCACACCAAGCCCATGCAGGTCAGCCATCAGGCGGCGCAGGTCGGGCTCGCCCTTGATCGGCCAGTACGACGAGAAGACGAGGTCCTGCATGTCGCCGAAGCGGGTCGCCAACAGGTCTTTCAGGTGCCGGGCCAGAGCAGCGCTTACAGACTTGCGCGCCTCAACACTCATCGCCTGGCGCTCGGAACGCAATCGCAGCCGCTCGGCTCGGCGCCAAGGCCCAACGTCGCGCAGCTGCTCAGGGTCGTCGCCCAGCGGATCGACATGGTCAGGCGCCAGATCGCCCGCCATGCAGGGCGGTGAAGCGTAGCGGCCTGCTGTCCGGTCATTTTCGCGCATTTGTCGCCTCATCGTGTCTGAAGCCTTCGGACCGAAAATCCGCCAGCAAGGCTGCCACCTTCCCCGCCATCCGGCGACGGCGTGGAGCCGCTCGGCATGGGCGCATGCTTGCCTGCAGGAAGTGATGGTCACGCATGAGCCCTGTCACCGGGCTCGAACTGCGCGAACAGCACGTCGTTTTCCAGCCGTATATGTTCCTCGAGATCGGTGAGGAATTCGTCCAGACCGGCATAGAGGCTGGTCCAGGTGCGGCAGGCACCATCCGGCAATGTCAGATCGCATGTCAGCCCGCGGATTTCGGCGACAACTGCCGCATGATCGTCGTGATCAGCGCGCATCGCGGTAATCGGGTTCTCGATGCCGGGCCCACCACCCTTGCGGATGACAGGAAAGAGGATCAGCTCTTCCTTCTTCATGTGCACCTCCATCGCGCCGATCATGCGGCGCAGGACGGTAGAGAGACCTTCGGGCAGGTTGTCGTCGCCGATGTGCACAATCTCGACCTTCTCGGCCATCTCTGCGAGAGGCGGCAGTTGTTGGCGATGGCGGGCATGATAGCGCGTCTCGATAAACCGGGTCAGTTCGGCAGCATCATCGATCGGGGCGATCTCGGTCATCGGAGCATCCTTTCGTCAGCGAAGGTTGGGGACGGCGTCGGGGGCGGTCTGCGCTTCCTGCACCGCGATGTGGAGCGAGCGGGCGATCCGTTCGGCGCGCTCGATGACGTACCAAGCGCCCGCAGGCGTGCAAACCTCGTGCGCCGTCTCACGGAACAGCCTCAACCAGCGCTCGAAATGCGCCCCGTCGATCGGCAAGGGCGTGTGCGCCGGCACAGGTCGGCCGTGGTAACGCCCTGTCATCAGCGCGACCGAGGACCAGAACGCGACCATCCGATCCAGATGCGGTTCCCAGTTGGAGATGCGTGCCGCAAAGATCGGACCGAGCACCGCGTCGCGGCGGACCTTGCCGTAAAAGGAATGGACCAGGTCGCGCAGGATGCCTTCGTCGAGGCCGGTTTCCGTCATGATGGTCGCCGTCATCTCCGGCCGGGCGGAGGCGGGCTTCAAGGACGGTTCGGACGCGGACATGAAAGCCTCATGGTTTAAGTCTTGCAATCAAGCCTAGGCCTGGTAATAAGTATTGTAAATACCAATTCATGCGAGTTCGCGGCGATGCGCCTCACCTCCTTCACCGACTACGGCCTGCGCATGCTGATGCGCATGGCAAGCGCCCCGGGTCAGGCCTTCTCGACCGCTGACCTGGCCGACGAGTTCGGCCTTTCGCGCAACCATCTGGCCAAGATCATTCAGCGACTTGCAAAGGCCGGGATGATCGAGACGCGCCGTGGCGGAGGTGGCGGCGCAGCGCTTGTCAGGCCGGCGTCGGAGATCCGGCTCGGTGCCGTGGTGCGGCTGCTGGAGGACGGCCAGCCGCTCGTGGAGTGCCTGAGTGCCGACGGCGGTGCCTGCACGATCGATGGCCGTTGCCGGCTCAAGGCGCGCATGCGGTCCGCGGAGGCGGCCTTTCTCGCCGACCTCGACCGCGCAACGCTCGCCGATATCGCGCTCGACCCGATACCGGCGGGCTGACGGAAATTCGTCCTGACGGTCACCACCGGCGGGCGTGAAAAACACCAACCACAGAATGGAAGGAATGCCCGATGACTACATGGCTCCCCACCCTGAGAACCGCAACGCCGCAAGAGGGGTATGAACTGGCGGTCAAGTTGTCCCGTGTCGCCATCAAGATGACCCAGCCCGACGCGGAGGTGCGAGAGAAGCTGCGCCCGGTCTACGCCGAGGATGCGGATGCATTGATCGCCTCCAGCCAGATCGTTGCAACCCATTTCGCCACCGTGGCGGCGGCCAACGACTATTGGAAAGCGACGACGTAACGATCGTCGCGCGCAAGTCCCGGGGTGTCGTCATCAACGCCGCGCGGCCGGCGGCCGCGTTTGGCCTTTCGCAGGACGAAGTTCAGGCACGGCTGCGCGCGGGTCGAGTCACCTCCTGCTGCGAGGCCGACGTGGGAGACGACGTCTTGCGTTGACGTCTGACTTTCCCTCACGCTTTCCGTGTTCGAAATCCCAGGTGGGCGGGGGAACCATCGGTAGCCTTCCCGCCAGAGGAATCCGCGGCCGCGCCGCTTCCTTCGAGAGGGAGAGGCGTCGCACGCTGAGAGCGGCGGAGCATTGCGATCAGACTGGAGTTCCGTGAGGAACGGTGAGCGATGGCCGCTCGCTCCATGCACCTTCTCCTTGCCTTGAGAACGTGACAACCTACCGAACATGAAGAAATGACCCAAGACCTCGCTGCACGGCTCGATGCCCACCAGTCAGCCCTTGCCGAGCAGCTCCTCGCGCGCGCGACGGGAGTTTGTCTGATACACGCGCTTCCGGGCGCAGGAAAATCCACGCTGTTAAAACGCATCTCGGCGATGACCGGTGCGCCGGTGCACCGCACCGCGCCCGTCGAGCCATCACCTGCGCGGGGCCCGATCCTCATCGATCTGCAGGATGGATCAGATATCAGGCTACCGGATGAGCCGGACCGGCTCTGGATCGTTGTCACCATCCCGGAACATGTTCAAGATTATTCGCGCCTCGCGATCTACGGCAAGCTTCATCAACTCGGAAACACCGATCTCTTTGCCGCGGGTACGGCTGCAGTTGGAAGTGGTTGGCCAGCTATTGCGGTGCACCATGATCGCGCGTTCGGTGACCGCAATACGGCACGCACCTTTCTGTCGGACGTGGTTCTCAAGCAACTTCACCCCGATCTGATCGACCTTCTTCAAGCCATTGCGCTCAGTCGCAACGGTCTCGCGGAGGAGCAGTTGGATGTTGGGCATCGCGCAGATCTTCGCTGGCTGGCGCCATTGCTTACGGTGGATCCGTCAAAGGTCTGGAGACTGAAGTCCGGCTGCATAGCCGTCAGCATACTCGAAGAAATCCT
Source organism: Maritimibacter sp. HL-12 (assembly GCF_900177545.1). Lineage (GTDB taxonomy): Bacteria > Pseudomonadota > Alphaproteobacteria > Rhodobacterales > Rhodobacteraceae > Sinisalibacter. The sequence continues at coordinate 930,436 of NZ_FXBQ01000001.1, forward strand.
CAAAATGGAGCCCGTGTCGCCGGGTGCGGCGGAGGTGCTGTTTCGCAACGCCCAGCCAGATTTCGCGATCCGCTCGTTGGTGCGAGCAGGCCAGCGCAAGTCGGCCCTGGACCTTTTGAGTCGCTGCGGAGGGGTGATGTTCGGCCACCTCCATGGAGCCCAGGCCACATGACGTGCTCGCCGCCTTCGGCCGGGATGAGGTCGACCCCAGCGTTCTTTCGCTTCGCACCATGACGTCGATGACGATGGGTCAGGTCGGCCATGCTCGCCGCGTGCTCGACCTTGCCATGAGCAATCCCGAAGCTGCGAGCGATGTGCAACTCAGGCTCGCCCGTCTTCTCATGGCGATCTACGACGACCGCCAGATGGATACCGAGATGTCAAAGGAATGCGGCGCATTGCTTGCCGAGGTACCGCCTGAGGCCCACCTCGTCCGCGGAGCGGTTTACAATATTGCGCTCGACGACAAGATCCGCCGAGGGCTTTCCGACGAAGTCGAGGCAACGGCGGCTCGTGCTTTGATGCACTACCGCAAGGGCAACGCCCCCTATCCGGCGTTCTACATACACGTCCACCGTGCATTGATGCAGCTCGTTGCAGGCACCGCAACCAAGGCTGTCCATCGTCAGGGATTTTGGGACATATGGCGGCCTGAGCCAAGAGAGGATCTGGCTCATCTGTTTGGTTTGATAATGCAGCGGCTTCGCGGTGAAGCAAGCGTCGCGTTTCGATGGTCTGGCGCGGCTCATCGTGCTTTATTTGCCGCTCGGCGACGGGCTTACGCCGGTTTCCGTCGCCCTCACCCGACTGGCAACGTCACTCGGCCGGAGCTTCGAAACCGGAAAACTCGCGCTCGCCCTGCCCGAACCGCCCGATTCACTGGTCCTTGCGGGCCTCGGGTCGTGACACAGCCTGCAACCTTCCTGTCAGGATACCGGAACATGTGGATACTGTTGATGTTCGACCTTCCCACCGAAACGAAACCGCAACGCAAAGCGGCGACAGGTTTTCCGTCCGCCACTTTTCACTCGATAAAGGCTTCGAACGCAGCCAGTTCTCGGTCTTCGCACGGTTTGTGAATGGCAAGGAAGCCTTCCAGACGCGGGTAAACCGGATCGAACGTTGTCTGCCCGCCCACGGCGACATTCAGATCCTCAACTTCACCGACAGGCAAAACCGCAATATCGTGCACTTCTCGGATCAAGGGCGTAGAGCCGCCCGCAAAAACCCGGAGCAACTGGTTCTTTTCTGATGGTTGATTCTCGGAAACCTGAAGGTCAAAGTCCCGCGAAGCACTTGAATTTCAAATGCTTGCGGGGCGGACCAAGTCTAGCTGTTCAGAATTCGAGGTCCAGCTGCATGGTGTCTCTGCGGAGGATGACCAATTCTGAGCGAAGTGGTGCCCGGGGGCGGAATCGAACCACCGACACGAGGATTTTCAATTGGTCTGTTGATCCGCGCGCACTGTCTCAGGATCGCTCAACCCGTAACGTAGCCGGTTGAAAACCTTGATCTTTGCGCTTGGCAGATCGTCTCTACCCGTCTCGCGCCGGAGCATTCAAGCACGCTGCTCCTGCTACCCCAGTGATACCCACGGACGCCGAAGACCACACGGGTATCTCGATCCAGTGCATCCCGATCCAAAACCCTGCAAACCCTCTAGGGTTGTCCCTGACGCGGCTCATCCGCCCATCTTATCATGGGCTTATGAAACGCAAACTCACCACCAAGTTCATCGAGGGGCAGAAGCCCAGCCCGTCGAAACGTCTCGATTTCCGGGACGAGTTGATGCCGGGCCTCGTCCTGCGCATCAGCACGTCCGGCACCAAGACGTTCTGCCTGCACAAGCGCATCAACGGCAAGATGCGTCGCCTGACCATCGGACGGTTCGGCGTCGTGTCGCTGGCCGAGGCGCGCGAACGGGTGCGACAGGTTCTCTACGAAATCGAGACGGGCCGGTTCGAAGATCGCACGGGCGTCGAGGCCGAAACCAAACCCACGCTGGGCGACGTGATTCCTGACTACATCGAGAAGCACGCGAAGGTTCACAACCGCGACTGGAAGCGCAAGGAAGCGCTGCTGGCGAAGTTCACGCCCCTGCACGGCAAACGGATCGACGAGATCAAGCGCGCCGATGTCGTGAAAGCCTGCGACGTGATCCACAAGTCCGCGCCGGTCAGCGCGAACCGGGCGCTGGCCCACCTCAAGCACCTCATGGGCTGGTGCGTCGAGCGCGGCATGATCGATGCCTCCCCCATCGCCGGGATGAAACCGCTGTCCAAGGAACGTTCGCGCGAGCGTGTCCTGACCGACGACGAGCTGGGCGCGCTGTGGACGGCCTGTGACGCCGAAGGCTATCCTTTCGGGGATTGCATGAAACTGTTGATCCTCAGCGGCCAGAGGCGCGCCGAGGTCGCCGAGATGCGCTGGTCGGAACTCGACCTCGAAAAACGCCTGTGGACCCTGCCTTCGCAGCGCGCCAAGAACGGCAGGCAGCACACGGTGCCGATCACCGACGCGATGCTGGACGTTCTGCGCAGGGTGCCGAGGTTCCTCGGCTCGGACTACGTGTTCACGACCACCGGCAAATCGCCCGTGTCGGGGTTCGGTCGCCTGAAAGACCGGCTAGACAAGGCGCTGCCCGAAGGCACGGAACCGTGGATCATCCACGACCTGCGCCGCACGATGTCCACGAACATGGCGATGCTGCGCGTCCCCCAGCCCGTGACCGAGGCGCTGCTGAACCACAAAACGGGTGTGGTCTCGGGCGTTGCTGCTATCTACAATGTCTATTCATACGCGGACGAGAAGCGCGAGGCGCTCGGCGCTTGGTCGCAACATGTGATGAACTTGGTCAGGTCAAGCAATGACGCCACCGAAACCGAAATTGCGCAAGCGTCAGGTTGACCTCCTGCTTCTCAGCATCATCCGCGCCTACGAACATCCCGACAGGAAAAGCGAGACCGAACGTCTGGCAATCGTGCGCGAGGCCCTATTCGGCGAAAAGCGTGGGCGTGGTCGAACGGCCGCATTCGATGATCTGGCGCTATTCAAGGTCGTTGATGAGGTGCGCAAGCGTGAGCTTGATGGTCTTCGACGAGCCATCGCGAAGAAGAACGAAAAGCCTCAAACGCCCGAATGGGAAACTGAAATCGCGCGTGACCCCATGAAAGTTCGCGAGGCCGCACGGCGTTTCGCGGAACTGGCCGGAAAAAGCGACAACGTGAGCGATGACGCTGTTGAGCATCGCCTGCGCAGGAAGGCCGGTGCCCAGTTGACGACACGGGAAATGGCCGAAATCGAGTCTCTGTTCGATCCTGACGCGCCCCATACCCGAACGATGATTGCCGTTCTCGAATTGCTCGAGAACCTCGGCGTTCAGTCTGAAGTGATCTGGGACGAAAACACCTGATTTGTGTCCCGCGCTTCGGCGCATCGCCCCTGCTAATCTTCGACTGCATGCACCCCTTTGGGGTCGACCCCTTCATCCAACCGATGGAGGACCATCATGAATATAAACGACGGTCGCAAGACCTTGGCCACACGCGCTGATCTCAAGCGCCTTGGCATCAACGTGAGCAACACGACCCTGCTGCGCTGGGAGGCCCGTGGGCGCTTTCCTCGGCGTATCAGGATGGCCGGGACCAGCGTTGCGTGGTTCCTGTCCGAGATCGAGGACTGGCTCGCTGAACGCGCCGCCGAGCGCGCCCGCACGCATTACGCAGACGCGGGGTAGCCAGCCATGAAGATCATCATGAAAAGGGGCTATTGCCCAAAATGCCTCGAAGAACTGGGCGTGCTGAACAGCCCAGATCAACTGAGGGTGCTCGAAGCCCAAGGCAAGTTTCCTCGCCGGGTCGCGCCTCTCATGTGGGACGCGGACGAGGTCGACGACTGGCTTGAGCGCTTCACGGGCATCCGTCCGCAGAGGCCGGTCTGCGACTGCTGACAACATCATCGGTGGGGCGAAAAGCGCCCTGCCACCCCCCGACATATCGCGGCCTGAAACAACGCGCGTTTCGCGCGACCAGTGCTGCTGCACCTAATGAATGGATACATCATGACAGCCGAAATCGATGATTTCTTGACGCCAACACTTTGGGAAGACGGATGGCCAGATCGCATGACCGTCAAAGATCAGGACGAGTTCCTTTTCGCGATCTGGGGACCACAGGTGGGCGACGGCGAGAAGACTTATGCCTCGCTGTGCTTCCGCAAAAAGGGTTCAACCAGAATGGTTCAGGAGTTTGTGCAGATTGACGACGACATGTGTGTGGTCGACCTATTGCGCCACTACAGTCGGCATGAATGGGATCAATATTACAGCCCAAACACATACACGCGGAAAGATCGGAAAATCACCAGCGTTTCCCAAGAATGCTGGTTTGCCTGGTGCGACGTGGACAAAGCCGACCCGTTCGCATTCAAGCCGAAGCCGTCAGTTGTCTGGGAGACGTCGCCGGGTCGAACGCAGGCTCTGTGGTTCTGGGACCGGCCGCACATGCCCGGGCTGGCGTCAGCCTATTCGAAGGCGCTCACATATCGTCATGGCGGCGACAAGGGTGGCAGCGCGCCGAACAAGCTGCTTCGGTTGCCGGGGTCATTCAACCACAAGCCGGATTACGACAAGCCGTTCATTCCCCTGTTGAAATTCGACTCAAGCCCGATCAAGACCCGCCCCAAGCTACTGTCGGGTCACCATGGCGTTGGCGCGACAAAACCCGACGCGCTGGCCATGAACCCCCATGCACATGACCGCCTCGCCGTCCTGAGGAAATATCGACCCAAGCTGGACACCTCAACGCGCCACCTGATCCGGCACAACCGCGTGAAGGCACCGGATCGATCCAGCAGGATCTTCGCGATGGTCGCTGGCCTGCACGAGGCAGGCGCAACACTCGACGAGATCGCCAGCGTGATCTGGTCCAGTCCGTATTTCCGCGACAAGTACGGCGACGACCAGAACGCGCTGGAAACCGAAATATCGCGCATCATCGCACGAGTGGGGGCAGCGCAATGACCTCCAAGAAGAAGGAACTGTTTGTCGATCTGAACACCATCGATCCGAAGGAGGTCGAATGGCTCTGGGAACCGTTCATCCCGTTCAGCATGATAACTATTATGGAGGGCGACCCCGGCGTGGGTAAATCGTTCCTCGCCATGCAGCTTGCCGCGCAGATCAGCATCGGTGGCGAACTGCCCGAGGGGCAGAAGCTGGATCGCGGTCGCGTGCTCTACCTCAGCGCTGAGGATGACGCGGCCTACACGATCAGGCCACGCATCGATGCGATGGGGGGCGATCCAACGCGCATTCGCGTGCAGGGCGATTTCCTGTCCCTCGACGAGAAGGGGCTAAACGCCCTCATGCGCGAGGTGAGGCGCAAGCCACCGGACCTGCTGATCCTCGACCCCTTGTTCGCCTACGTGCCGAGTGGGCAGGACATGTATAAGCCGAACGTGATCCGGCAGCTTCTGTCGTTCCTCAAGGACATCGCCGAAACCGGCGAGACGGCGGTGCTGATCGTCCGGCACCTGACCAAGGCCAAGCACGACAAGGCCATCTATCGTGGTGGTGGGTCGATGGACGTGATCGGCGCGGCACGGTCGGCATTTCTGGTGTGCGAACACCCGAACGACAGTTCGACCAAGCTGGTGGTTCATATCAAGCACAACATCGCGAAGCGTGGTCAGACCCAGAGCTACGAGATTTACGCCGAGGACGGCGGCATGGCGACGTTGAACTGGCTGGGGCCGTCAGACATCACCATCGATGACCTGATTTCGTCCGAGGGTGGCACGCCCAAGATGTCGGCGCTCGACGAGGCAATCCAGTTCCTGCGCGTGTTCCTCAAGAACGGTCCAGAGCCGACGACCAAGGTCGAGAAGGAAGCTGCCGCGCGCGACATTTCCGAGAAGACGCTGGAACGCGCCCGGCGATCCTTGGGCGTGGTGTCGAAGAAGAAGGGAAAAAGCTGGGTGCTGTCGCTGCCAGACGAAGAATGACCACAGGTAGGATATGAAGTGCGCCAAGAACGCCAACAGCGCCATCGTGTTTGTTGGCGCACTTCGAACCCTCAACATCGCCACGAACATGCATGACGGCCTTGGCGTTCTTGACGGTCTTGAAATCGGCTGGGGGCCGAAAATCTCGGCAGTATGTATGACCCCTTGTCCGTCCACGAGGCGCGCGCCGATAAAAAAACGCCTCCCCCCACCCCCCTGTGGTCGCCCTGTGACAGCGCCGCGCGGAACGCCTCGGACCGACCCGTTGACTATCTATCAGTCTGTCGGATGCGAGCCGGACCCAAATTGTCGTGCCAAATCATGCGGTCCGCAGTCGCGCTGGGTTTCGGTATCGCGCGCCGGGTTCCACTCGGGTGGCAAACTGCTCGGGCGGTCATTCTTGCACCCATCCCTTGCGATGGTAATGGCGCAGCACGATGGCGCGGTTGAACAGGGGGAAGCCGATCCACAGGCCGTTGAGCGTGAAGAACGACAAGATGGCCCAGAGGAACATGCCCTTGAACAGGTAATAGAAGGGGCCGAACAGCAGGCACCACAGACGGTGCCAGTTGCCCAGAATGATTTTCGTCTGGCCATTGAAGGCCCATGTCGCGCGTATAGTCATTGCCGATTTCCTCGCTGGCTGCTTGCAATGCCAGCGCAATAAGATCGGGGACCATCGCCCGTCAGGGTAATTCCCGCGCGGACTATGGAGACCACAGGGGTAGCCGTGTCCGTGCAGATGCCGGGATGATCGCAATGAGCGCGGCGCACAGCGCGCCAGCCGGTTTTGCGACGGGATCACCATGCGCGAAGCACGCCTCGGCGCTCCTGGCTCAATACAACGCCGCCGCGCGCGCGTTTCGCTGTCGATGCTCGGGGTTTGTTGCAGGTTATTCCGAGTTGCACACCGGCAGGCCGCCATGCGTCTCGACATGCTCCCAGATCAGCCGTCGCTCGGCATAGGCGATGTAGGGGTGCAGGATTTCCGGCTTGGGGTCGATGCCGTCTGGCAGGTGCACCGAAACGAACAGGCCAGCCGTGTCGCCATCGAACACGCCATGGAACGTGACGCCCCCTGCGTGGCCCTTCTGCCCGGTGGTCGCTGACCTGTGGAACGTCCGTATCCTGTGGCGTATCCCCTTCGCACCCCATGTCCGTCCGATGTAGACGGTGCTTCCCGGTTCGCCGCGCGCAATCAGATACACGCCTGCACGATCAGGCAGGCTCGCACGGTCGGTCCAAGCGACGGGATGGGACAGCGCCAGTTCCACCAAACCCCGATCTGCGAGCGCCCTCGCAATTGACTGGTGATCGGGGTGTTGGAAATCCGCTCTGACACGGACCCTGTGCCTTTAGCCGGGCGGCCTGTTGTATAACACAGGCACCCCGACCATAGGTCAAAGGCGTTCAGCCGGTTGCCCGGCCTAGTCAGAGAGGGGTTTCCACGCCCCAACACGGCTGCGTCTGCCGCGTCGAGATCAGTCATAGCAGCAGATCGAGAAAAGCTAAAGATGTTCTGGGGTTATCCCTGACACGCTGCCAGCCTTCGTCTTATCGATCTGCATCAGCAACTTAGGAGATCGACATGACCGACATTGTGACGCTCAAGGCCATCTGCGACGAACTCAAGATTGACCCACGCGAGGCCCGTGAACGCCTGCGCGCCGCAGCCAGCGACGCCAAGGCGAACCCTGAACTGGCGAAGGCGCGGAAGCCGCGCACACCGTGGCAGTGGGTGAAGGGGTCCGCCGCCGAGAAGGAAGCCCGAAAAGCTCTTTCCAATTGTGCCCCAGTAGCAGAAGACGAAGGCAAAAAGAGCAAGTGAACCAATGAGAAAAACTGAAAAACCGAAAGGGCTTTTGCCGCCTGCTCCTGCTCAGGATGCGTCACGGAAGACTTACGGAGAATGGCAGATCACGGACACCGTTTCCAGTACACGAAAAAACCTGTTCAGCATTGACCCGCACAGCGGCTATCATGTTGGGACAATTATTTCGGGCAGCAGAAGCAAGCTAGATCGTTTCGAGAGGAGCCTCACACTTATTCGATCTGCACCGGACATGCTCTATGTTTTGGAGGCCGTGGCCGCGTCTTTAAGAGCGGGTGAGGAGATTGACACAGCCGAGCTATTGTCGTTGATCGACAATGTATTGGAGCGGGTTGCCTCACCATCTGGTGAAGGTTGAGCCGCAAGCCCGCCTTTAACGGCACGGAGCTTCAGACTCTCACTGATGGAATGCGGCCCGAGATTTTTTGTTGCATCCAAGATGCCCGGTTTGTCGATTCGTGGACTTAGCCAACGTTCGATCCAGCAGTTTGAGATGCTTCGAAGTGTAGACGAAGTTCTTCTTTTAGACCGCGCGCCAAACCCAAGCATATCGTCTTTCGCGTCTTTATAAAGCTCGCACCCATACACTTTACGTCCATGCGACTGCTTCAAGAGAGAGTCGTCATTGATGCCCAAAAGGTTTAGGCCCTCGCGAATTTGGCGCATCCGCGGACTACTACCTTCGCCAAAAACACTATTGATCCTTCGACGACCATAGACGGCTGTACCCAACTGGCGCATGAGTGTCACCGTCTGCTCGCTCAGATGCGTGATGCTTACTCCTGTTCCGCTTTCCAGCTTTTTCCAGACCACATCAGCGCTGAGACGCTCAAACCGTTCGCGCCGCAGCGCAAGACTCGAATACTGATTACTACCAACACCGTATAGGCTGGTTGTGGTGATGAGCTTAAGATCTGAACTTCGAACTATCGAGCGCCCCGCAATTTGGGATGCGATCTCACTGACTTGATTTGAGTACCGTTTACCATAGAGCTTTCGCGCCTCGCGTGAGGCCATCGCGAGTGCAACCAGCTTACCACCAAGTAGAGTATTGTAAGGCGCGATTGCACCACACACAGCCAAGTCGGCCACCTCAGTCGCTAGGTGCCGTTTCTTTATCTCATTGAGCGCAACACGAATGGCGCTCTGCCCATTTTTGTCAGTGAATGCGAGATAAGTAGCAGCCGCTGGCTCCTTCCGTATTCCCAATTGGACAAGGGTTTGCACAGCTTTGAGTAAGGGGGCTAGCTGTTCAGCCCTCTTTTTTCGGAATAGCCCTGTTTCTGAAAGGCGTCGCCACCCGTCGTCACCGATTTCTTCTTTCTTGTAGCCTCTAATATCGATTGGCTCATTGTCTTCGGTCGACGACAAGTCTCGTTTTCTTTGTGCGGCGCCTTCTGCAGCGCCACGCTCCAAACGGATCAATGTGTCAAAAGTCGGATGCACGATCTCATCGTCTGTGATCAGATCATCGTGGCGGATATCGTTGATTGCGTTCTCAAGCGCAATTAACAGGCGTTTTCCCACACGCGCCGCTTCATACTCACCGGCCATAATCTTTTCAGAAAGCGCATCAACCTGCCAGCCGATCCATCTATCCCGGCTGCCCAAATTTGCAGTTGGACTTGCGAGCATGGCAATGCCTATAACGGGGTGGTTTTTTCGTGCCCCGTTTCGCAATAGGAATCTCTGCGTTCGTCCCGGTAGGGGGTTGTATTCAAGGGACCACGTGTATCGAAAGTAGCGCCAGATGTCTTGAAGCTTGAATCCAGTGTACTCGCACCTTGCATCGGTCGAGCACTCTTGCAAGACAGGCCGAACGATTTTTCCCAACGCGTCCATTCGGCCTTCCCGCGTTTGCGAGTTCTGCGCCTGTTGCAGCGCAGACGCCAAATCCGCTCCATTATCAATCAAAGAAAGAATTGAAACCTTTTTCCCTTCAAAGGGCCGTTCACGCTCCATTCGCTTCATAAAATCTTGAACCGAAGCCTCGCCAAGCTGGCGATTACTTGCAATTTCAAGGCCGGCTCGAATTCGTTTTTTGGCGTGATCAACGGTTTCGCCTTCAAGTGGAGAAAACGAGGCAGACTCCACGGTAATTCCGAAATCATTGAAATCGATTTTCCAACCTTGCGCGATAAGGTCGGATAGGATTGAGTAAGCTACGGCCATACGCAGGTTGCCACATGCGTCCGTATCCGTCGCGAGCATACTGAATTTATCTGCAAAGCGCCGGAACTCTCTTGCTCTTTCCTCGAAATCAATATTCTTAGTATCTTCAACTTTCTGTTGGATACGCTTTCTTCCTCCTTCAGATATCTTCGAAGGGAAGAAGTAGCTCGGGCCATTGGTTTTTTCTTGATTTTTCATGTGGCGTTCATAACAGAATGCACGGGCCACCTAAATGGCCCGCGCTGCATAGTGAAGGAAAACTTATTCTGCGGCGATGTTGTCGTCTTCGCTGTCCACAACATCTTCGTCGTGACCGAAGCGATGCAGAACGTCGAGGGCGACTTCCAGTCTTTCAGACCATGCAATCTTTTCCACATGGTAAAAGTTCGACTTGTCCTGATTGCCCAGGGCATCGAGTTCAGCTTCGCCCACTGAGAAGAGCATTACCTCAAGGCCAGCGCGCAGAAACCGGTTCGCGGCAGCCGACGCATAAAGATCGGTGTAGAAACGGTGTGACATATTGATTTCGAGCACCTTCATCGCGCCGCGCTGAATGACCCTGTAAAACGGAGCATTAGGATGACTTGCGAACTCTACCTTATACGGGTGCTTCGCTTCCTCTTCTTGCGCCTCATTCCGAACCGTCTCCTCGGGGCGTTTCTGCTCCTTTGCTTTCTGCTTGACGTACTGTTCGAATTGCTCCCGTGCCTTGGCTTCACGCTCAGCCGAAGTGCCACCAGCGCGCTTGCGCCGGAATTTCTCGCTTTCCTTCATCGAAGCTTCAGACGCTCGATCTTTCTCGGGGTCCTCGGGCTTTGAGGCATCGGCTTTCTGCATTGCAGACACCTCTTTACGTAGAGTGCGGATGACACGCTCCACGCCCGCGTCCTGCAGCAAATCCCAGATCCGGTCGGACATGACCACGCCTTGCTTTGAATTCGCAATCGTGAATTCTTCATCAAGCTCGGCTGGAAAGTCGATCTCAAGCGCCCAATAGCGGTCATCGTTTCGGAACTTTTCTAATCCCCGCCAAGGCGTGCGCTCAACCACGTCGATCTGGCGTCCCATACGGCACACAATTACGCCACGATGATCATTCGCTACCTTGAAGCGGTTGTTGGAGTTCCCGTGCTGAGCATCTTTATCTTTGTCCCTAGAAAAGAAGCGATGGGGGAACAGCGCATACCGGATAGCGATCTTGACCTTCTTGTCTGGGTTGCGCTTGGACTTCACTTCAATTTCGGCTGGCTCCAACGCTTTCGCACGATCTTCGTCTTCATCGAAGTAGCGGAAACCGGGTGTGAGGAAGAGCGGGTCAAGCGGCTCAATGGAGGTGCCATCAAACTTTAGACCGACTTGCTGGAGGTAGTTCCGAAACATCACCCCGAAGTGCTGCAGGAGGTTGTCGCGCATCCCCTTTGTGGTCTTCCACTTGATCCGGTCCATTTTTTCCCACAGCACGATGGTTCCGTGCGTGAGTTTGCCGCCGGGCATGTGTTCCGAAATATGTTCCATGACCCATTTCGGTGGTTCGGTGCCCTCTACTTCGTCGGGCATGCGCACGGTATCCGTATTGTCCGTATATTTTCCTGCAGCGATGTCATCGAGGTCGACGGTAAGAGACCGCCAGTTTCCGCCCTCTGTGATCGAGAAAATTGAGTAGCGACGGGCTTGGTTAACGGATGCGCTAGGCAAGCCGAAACCAAAGCGCCCGAAGCCACTCCGGTTCTCTTCATTGTGACGATGAGTGCCACCCCACGCGGCAGCCGGCTGCAACATTCCTTTAGGCATGCCATGACCGTCATCGATCACGGCGAGTGCGTCGGGCGTAGCGGTGCTCTTGCCACTATACCCAAGCGCTATGCACACTTGCGTCGCTCCAGCTTCGATTGAGTTGTCGATCAACTCGTCGAGTGCGGTACCAGTGTGTTTGTAGTGAGTGTTCCGCATACTTTCGACAAAGGCCGTGCCGACGGCGAAAGTGTACTTGAAACCCTTTGCCGAAAGGCTCTCGGCATAAGCTTTCTGCTTGTCGAGATCAGATTTCGGGGCTTCAATCTTTGCTTCGATAGTCATGATATGCTGTCCTAAGCTTGTGCAGCCACTGTTCGGCCGCGTTTCAGGTTGGGCGCGTGCCCGGACAACCCGGACACGCCAAGTCGCCTTACGCGACGAACACTTCCAGATGATCGAAAACGATTTCGATCAGATCGCCACCAATCCATACATAACGGATCAGCAACTGCCGGAACACAAAAAAGCGCCCGAAGCCATAATGGCCTTCGAACGCGGTCTGATGCGCCAGTTGGACGAAAAGGTATGCGGTATCGGGGCCGCAAATCCCCATCATGCTGAACAACATGCCAGCCTCCATATGGTTTCAACCAACGGAGGCCCACCAGCTCTAGGTGACCTTCTCTGTCCGCCTTCATTCTGCAGTCGCTATGACCGCGTTGATCCGTCAGACCTCCGGTGCGAATAACATCTGCGCATCACTTGAGCATTTCAAGCCCCCTCGGAAAGAAAATTTCTACTCCCTTGGTCTGGGCGTTCCTTTTACGTGCGCCGAGCATCAGTCAGCAGACCGTCTACAGTGCTACCCAAATGATACCCACACCAACCTGCGCGGCCTCACGAGACCGGAAATCATTGGCTAAAAAATTGATTTAATTGAGTTTTAATGGTGCCCGGGGGCGGAATCGAACCACCGACACGAGGATTTTCAATCCACTGCTCTACCCCTGAGCTACCCGGGCACGGGTGAACGGCGATGCGTTCGGGTGGCGGCTTTCTAGTCGGGCACCGGGCTGGTGTCCAGAGGGAAAAGAGCCGCGGGATCAGTGCGGTTTCGGTGACGGTGTTGCCGATGGCAAAGAGCTGGTGTCGTCGTCATCGACAGGCTCGGCCGGGATCGCGTAGGCCCCCTTGAGCCAGCGGCCAAGGTCGACATCGGCGCAGCGGCGCGAGCAGAACGGGTGGTAGGCTTTCACCGCATCCTTGCCACAGATCGGACAGCTCATCCCAGAGCCTCCTCGAGCGGGCGACGTTCGCGTTTGCGCTGCATCTCGAAATGCCCCAGCGGCGTCCAGCCCGCAAGGGCGGTCTCGATCGGATCGGTACGGAAGGCGGCGCGCAGCGCCTGTTCGAACCCGCGCCGGTCTTTCTTGGGCATCGGTGCCAGATCCAGCGTGATCTGCCCGCCAAGTCCCTTGCAGCGCAGCAGCCTCGGCAGGGCGCGGGCGAGGGCGATGTTGGCCTTGAGACCGGCGGCGGGCGAGGTATCGTCGCCGGTGTTCACATCGACGGCGACGAGTGCACGGGTTGGTTCGATATGGGCAAATGCCCCCCCGGGAAGCGGGGCGAGAGAAGCACGCAATGCAGCAATCATCTCATCCGCGCCATGACGGGCAAAGCTTCCCGGGGTGTCGTCGAATTGATCCGGCGCGGCCCAGTCGCGCCAGGCGAGCAGATGGGCATCGGGGCCATCGACAAGCAGATCGGGCGCGCGCCCGTCGGCATCGGCGGCCACCGCCCGGGCAAGTTCATGCATCGCGGCAATATCGTCGGCGACCGCCGCATCGTCCCCCTCGACAGCCTCCGAGCGCAGGATCAGCCCGGTCTCACCGGCCTCACCCGCGGCCTCGTGCGCGATGTCGAGCAGGCGCACCCGTTCTTCCTCGTCATGGATCCGGCGCGACAGGTTGATCCCCGGCGCGCCGGGGGTGATGATCGCGTAGCGCGACTTGAACAGCACCTTGGCCGTCAGCGGCACCGCCTTGCCCGGCTCGGCCCAGCCGGTGACCTGCACCAGCACGGCCGCGCCCGGCTTCAACCCTTGCGCCTGCCGCAGGTATCCCGAGACTTCCGGCAGACGCACGAACATCCCGCCCTGCCCTTTCACCGGACGGTCGCAGATCGCGCGGTAGATCGCGCCGGGACGCGGGGTGGCATCCTCGGGGGCGGGGTCGATCAGCAGATCGTCGAGCTGACCATCGATGATCCGCGCCGCAGCCTTGCGGCCGGCGATCTCGTCGAGTGCGATCACGCTGCCCTTCATGCCCAGCCCTCGTGCACCGGGTAACCCGCTGCCACCAGAAGCGCGGCGGTCTCGGCCACCGGCAGGCCCATCACGGCGGTGTAGCTGCCCTGGATCCACGGGATGAAGGCCCCGGCCGGGCCCTGGATGGCATAGGCACCGGCCTTGCCGCGCCAGTCGCCGGAGGCAAGGTAGGCGGCAAGCTCGGCATCGCTGAGCCGCTTCATCTTCACGCTGGTCACCACGTCGCGGGCAAAGCTCGTGCCTTCGTTGCGCACAACCACCGAGGTTATTACCCGGTGACGCCGCCCCGAGAGCCCGCGCAGGAATGCTTCCGCCTCGCGTTCATCCCCGGGCTTGCCAAGGATGCGGCGGCCCAGCGCCACGGTGGTATCGGCACAAAGCACCACCTCGCCCGCGCCCACCGCCATCGCGGCAGCCTTTTCGGCGGCGATGCGGCGGCAGTAATGCAGCGGGATCTCGCCCTTGGCCGGGGTTTCATCGATCTCGGGCGGGCGCACCGCGTGCGGCGTTATCCCCAGCGTCAAAAGCAGTTCGGCCCGCCGAGGCGAGCCGGAGCCGAGGATCAGTTTGGACGCAAAGGGCACGCCCACGTCACTTGAAGCGGAAATTGATCCGGCCCTTGGTGAGGTCATAGGGCGTCATTTCAACCTGAACCCGGTCGCCGGCCAGAACACGGATGCGGTTCTTGCGCATCTTGCCTGCCGTATGCGCAATGATCGTATGGCCGTTTTCCAGCTCGACCAGGAATGTCGCGTTCGGCAGGAGTTCCTTCACGACGCCTGGAAATTCGAGCAGTTCTTCCTTGGCCATGGTCACTCCGTTATTGATCGCCCACCATGCTGCGGGCGCGATCTAAATGGCCCCATTGACCCGGATTTTCAAGCTCTAATCACGCCAGCGTCACGCATCGCACCGATTGCAGCCGGGGAGGCTGCTCGGACCAATGCGCCATGGTCAGCACGTTGCCGTCGGCGCGGGCGGCGCGCACGCGGGCAAGATCGACCTCGGCGATGGTCCAGCCCGGCGCGTTCATCGCGCCCTCGGCAAGAATGCCGGTGGCGGGAAAACCCCGGTCGGGCGGGCCATAGATACTGGCAGCGCCAGTGTTTTCATCGACCACCGGATTCCACGGCGCGGCCCCCAGGGTCGGGGCGTGGACCACCACGCATTGCCCTTCGAGCGCGCGCGCCATCGCGCCCACGCGCACCCGGCTGAACCCCTCCAACGCCTCGGTCGCGGAGGGCACGAGGATGATCTCGGCCCCTGCCTCCACCAGCGCCCGGGCCAGCAGCGGAAACTCGGCGTCGTAGCAGATCAGCACGCCGATCCGGCCCAACGCGGTTTCCATCACCACCAGCGGGTCGCCGGGACGCACGTCCATCGGGTCACGCTCCCAGCGGGTCATGATCTGCTTGTCATGCGGCTGGCGCTTGCCGTCAGGGGTGAAGAACATCGCCCGGTTTACCGCGTGATCGCTTGCGAAATACGGGCCGGAGGCCGCGAGAATGTGCACATTGTGGCGCGCGGCAAGCTCGGCGTGCAGATCCCAGGCGCGCGGCAGGGCCACGCTGACGGCCCGCATCGAGCCTTGCGTATCGGCCGCCACCGCGCGCCCGGCGAAAGCGGCCAGTTCCATCGCGCCATACTCGGGAAACACCAGCAGATCGGCCCCCTGTCCTGCTGCATCGGACACCCATGAGGCGAGCTTGTCGGCGTAGCAATCGAAGCCTTCCATCCAGTCGATCGGGTAGCAGGCGGCGGCGAGTTTCATGGTTCGAGCTTTCGTATCCAGAATTGCAGGGGTTTGCGGCTTTGTTCCGTCTCGCCGATGTCTTTCCAGGAAAACTCGGCCATCACACCGGCAAGCGGGTAATACCCGCGTTTGCGCCAGAATCCGTCGAGCGGCAGGTAGTCCTCCGGTCGGTCGGGGTGGTCGTTCGACCGCACCACACCGCAGAAGGCGGCGAAACGGCGCCCCAGCGCGCGGGCATGGGCCTCGCGCTGATCGAAGAAGGCATGGCCGATGCCCTGCCCCCGGTAGTCGGGCAACAGCACCGACTCGGCACAGTAGAAAATCTCGTCGAGCGGATAGCCGGTATCTTCGAAGGCGCGGGCGAAATCCTCGGCGTGGTCTTCCATCGGGGTGCCGGTTGCCGCGCCCACCAGCCGGCCTTCATCGAAAGCCCCAACCACGATCGCCGCGTCCGACTCCCGGTAGCTTTGCAGGTAGCGCTCTTCATAGGCGAGATCGCCATCGTAAAGGTAGGGCCAGGCCCGGAACACCTCGATGCGCAGCCGCGCCACCTCGGGAAGCGCGCGGGCGAGATCGTCGCCGGTGAGCGGGCGGACCTCGATCACGAGACCTGCCTCAGCCAGTCGGCAAGGTTGTAATAGGTTGTCACCCGCGCGATCTTGCCGTCTTCGAGCGTGAAGAACGACCCGGCGGGGAGAACGTAGCCCTGCTCCTGCGCCTCGGGAAGCCCTTCATCGGTGGCGAGGTAGGTGCCGTGCACCACGTATTCCGCCGCCGCCCGGTCGCCTTCGGCGAAAACCACCATGTCGCGCAGCTCTTCGCGGTAACAGCGCGCCATGTGCTCGCAAAAGGCCCGGAAGAGATCCTTGCCGCACCGCACCTGCCCTTCGTTGACGTGATGGGCTACGTCGTCGGAAAGGACTGCCAGCATCCCGTCGATATTACCCCGGTTGAAGGCGTCGAAATAGCGGGCGATCACATCCTTGCTCATAGCGCTCAATCTCCTTCGTAGTCGGTGTCGGGCAGCGGCGGGCCGAAGCGGGCGATCATCCGGTCGCGGATCTGGTCGCGCGCCTGGCGGTAGGCCGAAAGCTTCTCGTCGCGCTTCGTTCCCAGCCCGGTCGGATCGAGCACCGGCCAGTATTCCACCTCGAGGTGATGGTAACGGGTCAGTTCGAGAACCCGGCGCTGGCTTGCCGGGCTGAGTGCCACGATCAGGTCATAGGCCGACAGGTCGTCGCCCCATTCCTGCATCTCGTCGAAGGAGCGCACCTTGTGCTGGTGCAGCGGCACGCCGATCTCGTCGCAGACGGTCACCGAAAACCCGTCCACGTCGAGCTCGCTTTTCACCCCGGCTGACTGCACATAAACCCGCTCACCATAGAACTTCTTCATCATGCCCTCGGCCATCGGCGAGCGCACTGCGTTGTGATCGCAGCAGAACAGCACCGACTGGGGGAGCGCCGCACCCACCGCCTCAACCCCAGTGCAACACGCAGATGAGGGTGAACAGGCGACGCGCGGTGTCGGTGTCGACATCGGCCTTGCCTTCGAGCCGCTCCTGCACCACCCGGGCACCCTCGTTGTGAATGCCGCGCCGGGCCATGTCGATGGTTTCGATCTGGGCAGGGGGCAGCTTCTTCACCGCGTCGAAATAGCTCTCGCAGATCTGGAAATAATCCTTCACCACCTGCCGGAACGGCCCGAGCGACAGGTGAAACTCGCCGGCCTTTTCGCCCGCCTCGGTTTCGATATCGAACACCAGCCGCTTGTCGCGGATCGACAGGCGCAGCGCGTAGGGGCCTTCCGGCAGCACAGCTTCGCTGCGCGCCACGGGTGCGAAACTGTTTTCCTCCAGCAGGTCGAATACCGCCACCCTGCGCTCCTGCTCGATCTCGGGCGTGGGCGCGGCGAGGCCGGTATCGTCTATCTCGATCCTTGCAATGCGGTTCATTGGGCCTTTCCGGTCTGGTCCTGCCGGAAAGGGGTAAACCATGCGCCCCGCGGGCACAATCGCGGCCAGCGCCAACCCTCGGGGTCGCAACCCTGCCCCGGCATCGCGCCGGGGCAGGTGCTGGACTCAGTGCATCTTCTCGCTGAGGTTGATCGACACCACCTGGTTGTCGATCCCGTCGATATGCATCACGCGTCCGGCCGCTTCCGCGTCGAGCCCGCGGCGGCGCGCCCAGCGCGGCCAGTTTGCCGGGATCAGGCCGAGCACCCGGGTGGCCCCAAGGTCGCGGGCGGCTTTGGTCATCTCCTCGATCAGATGCAGATGCACCACCCGGCGCAACTTCTGCGGCGTGTCATGGGCCACGAAGACCCGCGAGCTTTCCCACACGTTCTCCGCCACCGGGGCCTCCTCGTAGAGCAGATCGGAGGGGATCGAGTCGAGCAGCCCGCGCTGGGCATCGCGGATCATGTAGGTGTAGATCCCCACCCGCGCCGTGGTCGGCGTGAGGCGGATACCGGCATAGACGCGACCGAAGTCGTGCACCGCCACCCAGCGGCTTGCAGGGGTGTCGTATTGATCGAACTCCATGCCCATCGCTTCGGGCAGATCCCAGTTGTTCTGGACGATGAAGCTCTGCCGTCTAGCGCGAAGCAGGTTGGCAAAAAGCTCGCCATGGTTGTGCAGATTGGCGAAGGAAAGTGTGGTCGTTTGCATGGTCTTTCTCCAAGTCAGGGTTGAACAGCAGCTATCCGCCGCCCCCGACCTGGGCCCCGCGTACCTTCGAAAGGTTTGACCGGTAGCCTGACAGGCTCAGAGCAACCGGTAATCCTTCGCGCGTTGTATGGCTTCGGCAGAGGTGCGGGCGAATAGCTTCCTGCGCGCCGACGCCAACCGGGCCTTCAGCGCAGACTCGGAAATTCCGAGCCGCGCGGCACCGGCGGCATAGCGCTCCCCTGACGCGACGATCCGCAACGCCTCGATCTCGGCGGGCGTGAGATTGTCGGGGGGTTCGGTCTCGTGGTGCAGGCGCAGAACAATGCCGGTGATCGTCGCGATCTCCTCGTCGCTGAATTCCCGGTCAGCACGCGCCACCGAGGCGATGGTGCGCGACTTCATCGGCCCGCAGGAGATACAAACACCATAAACCAATCCGAATTGCCGGGCCTCGATCATGATGCCGAAGGGATCGGGGAGGTCTATTTCGCTCCAGCGGGTGGCACCAGTCCGCGAGATACCCCAGGCGACAATCGGGTCGCGCAGGGCATAGGCATTCTGGGTATAGTGGTCGATCCAGCGCGGATCATAGGTCTGAAACATCATGAGCGGCGCGGCGAACCTCACGTGCAAGGCGAGATAGTAACCCGACGGGGCCTGATCGCCGAGGTCCACCAGAAATTCATCTATGTTTTGATTCCGACCCATGGTCTTCAGGTAAGATCGCCAGACAAGCGCGCACAACCCCAAATTGCTAACCCGCGAGAAATAATCCCGCCCCATGCGTCTCTCTGTTGCGGAACGGCCAACAGTTTGCCCGGTCGATCGGGTCCAGTTCAGCGCATCGAAAAAGCGGGGTTTCGGCGGCCGGACCAGCATCCCTTCGGTGTGTCGATCAGGATCGGAGTCCGCGCAATCATCGCGTTCGACCTTGCGGCAAGTGCCGTCTCAGCGCGCGAGCCAGCCCCCGTCCACCGGCAGGACCGCGCCGTGAACAAAGTCCGCCAGACCGCTTGCGAGAAACAGAACCGGCCCGACGATGTCTTGCGGCGTACCCCACCGGCCGGCGGGCACCCGGGCCATCAGGGCGGCGCTGCGGGACTCGTCGGCTTTCAGAGCGGCGGTATTGGCGGTATCGACATAACCGGGGGCCACGGCGTTTACATTGACGCCAAAGGGTGCCCATTCGTTCGCAAGGGCCCGCGTGAGTTGAGCGATCGCGCCTTTGCTTGCGGCGTAGCCGGGAACCTGGATGCCGCCCTGGAACGACAACACCGAGGCGACGAATATGATCTTGCCGTGCTTGCGTTCGACCATCTGGCGACCAAGTTCGCGCGCGAGCAGGAACGGCGCGTCGAGATTGACGGCCATCACGTCATCCCAATCCGCGTCCGCATGATCCACAGCCCGCGCACGACGAATGACACCAGCGTTGTTGACCAGGATATCGACCTTCCGCCCTTCCGCCGCCAACCTGCTGATCAGTGCGCGGATCTGGGATCGGTCCGCAAGGTCGCAGTCCACCGCGTGGAATTCCTTCCCCAGCTCTCTGATTTCAGCGCCAAGGCCGTTGTCTTTGGCCTCGATGTTTCTGCCAACCGCGATGATGTTCGCCCCGGCTCGCGCCAGTGTCAGGGCGATCTCGCGTCCGATCCCGCGGCTCGCGCCGGTCACAAGCGCGGTCTGCCCGGCAAGGTCGATATGTATGCCGGTCGTTTTCATAGATCCGTGAGAGTCCCGAGGGCGCGCTCGGCGGAAAACGCCACGGTTTCGGACAATGTGGGATGGGCATGCACCGATAGCGCCAGATCTTCGAGCGTCGCGCCCATCTCCATGGCCAGCACCAGTTCCGCCAGCAGTTCGCCCGCATTGCGACCGACAACGGTGGCCCCCAGCAGGCGGTGCGTGTCGGGGTCGTAGACGATCCTGGTGAGCCCGTCGCTCCCGCCCGAAGCGAGGTTGCGGCCACTCGCCGCCCAGGGGAAGCTCGTGAGCTTGTGGGCGATGCCCGCCTCTTTCGCCTGCGCGGGTGTGAGTCCAGCCCAGGCCAACTCGGGATTGGTGTAGGCGACCGAGGGGATCAGGGCATCCAGCCCCGCGGCATGGCCAGCGGCGACCTCGGCGGCGACGTGGCCCTGGTGGGTGGCCCGGTGGGCGAGCATCGGGTTGCCGGTGACATCGCCAATGGCGAAGATGTCCGGCACCTGCGTCCGGCATTGCGCATCCACCGCTATGACGCCGCGCGCGTCCACCTCCACCCCGGCCGCCTTCGCGTTCACCAGCGATCCATTGGCGCGGCGGCCAACGGCCTGGATCGCGGCGTCGGCCTTGATCTCGCCCTCGAAGGCACCTTCGCATGCGAGCGTCAGCGCCGCCTTGCCGGCCTTCACCGCGGTAACCCTGGTGGCGCTGTGAATCGTGACCCCCTGCCCTTCCATCGCGGCGCGCAGGATTTGCACCGCCTCGGCATCCGCGCCGGGGGCGATCTGGTCGAGGAATTCGATCACCGTCACGGCGCTGCCGAGGGCGGCGTAGATCGTGGCCATTTCCAACCCGATGATGCCGCCTCCGACGATGGCAAGGCGTTTGGGCACCGACCGCAGTTCGAGCGCGGCGGTGGAATCCCAGATCCGCGCATCCTCGGGCCAACCCGGCAACTGCACCGGGGCCGAGCCCACCGCGATCACCGCCCTGTCGAAGCTCCACGTCTCGCCGTCAATCTCAAGGCTCTTCGGCCCGGAAAATACCGCCGCGCCACGCACCACCCGCACCTTGCGACGTCGCGCGAGCCCGGACAAGCCATCGGTCAACTGACGAACAATGCCATCCTTCTTTGCCCGGAGCGCGTCGAGGTCCAGCTTCGGATCGCCAAACCCGATCCCCCAAGCGGCCATATGCGCCGCCTCGCGGATCACCTCGGCGGCGTGCAGCAGCGCCTTTGACGGGATGCAGCCTTCGTTGAGGCAGACCCCGCCGAGGCTCGCGCGCGGGTCCACGAGGGTGACATCGAGGCCAAGATCGGCGGCGCGAAAAGCGCAGGCGTAGCCACCGGGGCCCGCGCCCAGCACGATGAATGGCGCGTGTTTGTCAGCCATGCGGGCCCTCCTCAGACCATGATCCGGCGCGGATCGGCGATCAGCCCGGCGAGGTAGATCATGAACCGCGCCGCATCCGCGCCGTTGATCACCCGGTGATCATAGCTCAGGTCGAGCGGCACCATCGGCACCGGCTGGAAGGCCGCGCCATCCCAGACCGGGGAAATCTCGGTGCGGGTGATGCCGAGGATCGCCAGTTCCGGCGGGTTCACAATCGGTGAGAATGCCGTGCCGCCGATGCCGCCGAGGTTGGTGATCGTCATCGAGGCCCCGCCCATCTCCTCGGGGCGCACCTTGCGCTCCTGCGCCCGACCGGCAAGATCGGCGATCTCGCCCGCGATCTGCCACAGGCCCTTCTTGTCGACGTTGCGCAGCACCGGCACCATCAACCCGTGCGCAGTATCGACGGCGATGCCGATGTGGACGTAATGCTTGAGCACCAGCGTCTCGCCATCGGCCGAGAGCGAGGCGTTGAACCTGGGAAACTCGCCGAGCGCGCGCGCCAGCGCCTTGACCTGAAAGGCCAGCGCCGTGAGCTTGATGCCGCGCGCCTGCGCCTCGGGCTTGAGCTCTTTGCGCAAGGCTTCGATGGCGCTCACGTCGGCGCGGTCGTGATGGGTCACCGCCGGGATCAGCGCCTGCGCTGCGGCGAGGTTCTGCGCCGCCACCTGTGCGAACCGGCTGAGCGGCTCCTCGGTGACCGGGCCGTAGTCGCCATGGTTCACCTGCCAATAGGAGGTGTCGCCTGTCGGGCCGGCCGCGGCGGGAGCGCCCTCAAGATCCTCCCGCGCAATGCTGGTGCGGCCCAGTTCGGCGGCCAGCTTCTCGAGGTCGATACCCTTCTGGCGGGCCAGCGCCCGGACCGAAGGCGGAGCTATCAGATCTGCCATATCCGCCTCCTCACCAGCTTGCCGAGATGTATTGCGTTTCCATGAATTCGAGCATGCCCTCGTGGCCGCCCTCGCGCCCCAGCCCCGATTGCTTGACCCCGCCAAACGGTGCGGCGGGATCGGAGACGAGGCCCCGGTTCAGCCCGACCATGCCGTATTCGAGCCGCTCGCAAACCTGCAACCCGCGCTTCATGTTCTCGGTGAAAACATAGGCGACGAGGCCATATTCGGTGTCGTTGGCCCGGGCGATCACGTCGTCCTGCTCGGTGAAGGTCTGGATCGCGGCGACCGGGCCGAAGATCTCGTCGCGCAGGCAGTCGGCATTTTCAGGCACCCGGGCGAGCACGGTGGGCGGGTAGAAAAAGCCCGGCCCGTTCGGCACTGCGCCGCCCAGCCGCAGCTCGGCCCCCTTTTCCACCGCGTCACTGACGAAGTAGGCCACCTTGTCGCGGGTATCGGCGTTCACCAGCGGACCGACATCGACATCGTTCTCGATCCCGTTGCCCATCTTCAGCGCCGCCATCGCGGCGGTGAAGCGCTCGGTGAACACCTCGGCCACGTCTTCATGCACATAGAAGCGGTTGGCGGCGGTGCAGGCCTCGCCGAGGTTGCGCATCTTGGCCAGCATCGCGCCCTCGACCGCCACGTCGATATCGGCATCTTCAAACACGATCAGCGGCGCGTTGCCGCCCAGTTCCATCGCCGGCTTCAACACCTGGTCGGCAGCCCCGCGCAGCAGCTTGCGGCCGACACCGGTGGAGCCGGTGAAGCTGACCACGCGCACGCGCGGGTCGTGCAGCATGTGATCGACGAGCGGGCCCGACTGCGTGGTGGGCAGCACGTTGACGAGCCCCGGCGGCACGCCCGCCTCGGCCAGCAACGGCATCAGCGCCAGCATGGTCAGCGGGGTCTCCCCCGCAGGCTTGATGATCACGCCGCACCCCGCCGCGAGCGCCGGGGCGATCTTGCGGGTGCCCATCGCGGCGGGGTAATTCCACGGCGTCACCAGCACGGCAAGCCCGGCGGGCTTGTGCTGCACGATGATCCGCGCGCCGGAGGCCGGCGCATGGGTGATCATCCCGTCGGCGCGCACCGCCTCCTCGGCGAACCAGCGGAAAAACTCCGCGGCATAGGTGGCCTCGCCCATCGCATCCGTGCCCGCCTTGCCGTTTTCCAACGTGATCAGCCGGGCGAAATCGGGCAGACGCGCGGTCATCAATTCCCATGCCTTGCGCAGCACTTCCGCCCGCGCGCGCGGCGTCCGGGCGGCCCAGTCGGCCATGGCCGCTTCGGCGGCGTCAAGCGCGAGATCGGCGTCGGCAATCTCGGCGGAAGCAACCGAGGCAAGCACGGTTTCGTCGGCCGGGTTGATCACATCGAAGCGCTGGCCCGCGGCACCTTCGCGCCACGCGCCGTTGATGTAGAGATCTGTGTGGTCCATGTCGTGAGCCTTTCGGGTCAGAGAAGGTGCCTGAGCGGCTCGGCGAGCCGGCCGGCAAATCCATCGATCAGCACGATCGCCGCATCGGCGTCGAGCGCGCCGGGGGCGAAGTCGAGGCTGAGCGCGTAAGCCTCGCCATCTTGGGTGATGGTCAGCACCGGGGCCTCGGCAGCGCCCAGCGCGCCGCCGGTGATGCGGCTGCCGGTGAGGTCGCGCAGGATCAGAGCGGGCGGGCCCGGATCCTCCGCAGGGGCCGTTTTGGATAGCGGTCCGAAGTCGGGATCAGCGAAAAAGACCGTCGTCGCGAGGGTGGGTTGATCGACGCGCACCACGAGCGCCTCGGCCCCGGTCGACGCCCTGAGGCTGGCCCCGGCGAAGGCAGCCCAGACCGCGCCTCGCGTCGCCGCGCCATCGAGGAACGCGGTGAAGCCGGCAAAGCCCTCGGCAGGCACGCGGGCGGTGAGATGCGCCGACGCGGCGCTGCCGGTCGCGGCCTTGGACGGCAGTGCCCGCAGCCTGTCGAGATCGGCCACGTGGTAGGGCATCGGGTGGCCTTCATCCGCAAGACGCGCAAGATCGAGCCCCTGTTCCAGCGCCAGCCGCCGGGCCTTGGGCGATGCGAGGATGCGCCCGCCCGCCTGTTGCGGGGCGGCGGGTCTGGGGGCCGGTCCCGGCTTCGGCCCTGCTTCTTGCCTTGTCGGCGCGGCCGCAGGCTCCGGGGACACGGACACCGACACGGATCGTGCCACCGGGTTTGCGGGAGCCTCATCGCTGATGATGGCCACCGCGCCGCCCACCGGCACCTCTTCGCCTGCCTCGGCAAGGGTCGCGGCAAGGTAGCCGTCACGGCCCGCCTCGACCTCCATGGTGCTCTTGTCGGTCTCGACCTCGAACAGAAGATCCGCAGCCGCGACCGCATCGCCGGGGGATTTCAGCCAGGCAACCAGCACCCCGGTATCCTGCGCCATGCCCAGTTGCGGCATGGTCACCGAATGGCCCCGGGGCAAGGCGTCCTCGTCGGCTTTGGGAGCCTCCGCCGCCCCGGCGGGCGCTGCAGCATCCTCCTCCGCACTGTCCGAGATCCGGGCAATCACCGCGCCCACCGGCACATCGTCGCCTTCAGAGGCGGTCACGCCGGTCAGAAACCCGTCGGCCTGCGCCTCGACCTCCATCGTGGCCTTGTCGGTTTCCACTTCGAACAGAGCCTCGCCCTTGGCCACGGCATCGCCCGGTGCCTTGAGCCAGGACACGATCTTGCCGGCATCCTGCGCCATGCCAAGCTGAGGCATAGTCACGTCATGCGGCATGGATCATCTCCCCCGACATCAGTTTGCGGGCGTACTCCACCACGCCCTCGGGCGTCGGCACGGTGATGTCTTCGAGTGCCGGGCTGAACGGCACCGGCACGTCCATCGCGCCCATCCGCAGCACCGGCGCGTCGAGGTGGTAGAAGGCCTTCTCGTTGATCCGGCTGGCGATCTCGCCGGTGATGCCGTAGCTCTGGTGGCCCTCGTCCACCACGATCACGCGGCTGGTCTTCCTGGCCGAGGCCAGCAGCGTGTCTTCGTCGAGCGGCACGATGGTGCGCGGGTCGATCACCTCGGCGCTGATGCCCTCCTGCGCGAGCATCGCGGCCGCCTTTTCGCAGACCTGCACCATCGAGGACGTGGCGATCAGGGTGATGTCGGTGCCCTCGCGCAGCACATTGGCCACGCCGAAGGGGATCAGGTATTCCTCCTCCGGCACCGGGGCCTTGTCCTGATACATCAACTTGTCTTCGAAAATCACCACCGGGTTGTTGTCGCGGATGGCGGTTTTCATCAAGCCCTTGGCCTCGTAGGCCGACGAGGGCATCGCCACCTTCAGCCCCGGAATATGCGCCACCAGCGCCTGCAGCGATTGGCTGTGCTGCGCCGCCGAGCGGCGGGTCGCGCCCATGTTGGTGCGCAGAACCATCGGCACGGTCAGCTTGCCGCCCGACATGTAATGCTGCTTGGCCGCCTGGTTGCAGAGCTGGTCCATCACCAGGTAGATGAAATCGCCGAACATCAGATCGACGATCGGCCGCGCCCCGGTCATCGCCGCGCCCACCGCCATGCCGACGAAGCCGGGCTCGGAAATCGGCGTGTCGATCACGCGGTCGGTGCCGAACTCCTCGACCAGCCCGGACAACACCTTGAACGGCGTCCCGGCCTCGGCCACGTCTTCGCCGAGCAGGAACACCGTGTCGTCACGGCGCATCTCCTCGGCGATGGCCTCGTTCACGGCCTGCGACAGGGTAATCTCGCGCATCTTGTCTCTCCTCAGTCCGCGTAGACGTGCATGTCCACCTCGGACACGTCGGGGTAGCGGGCGGCCTCGGCATAGGCGACGGCCTCGGTCGCGTCCTGTTCGATCTCGGCATTCATCGCCTCGATCTCCTCCTCGGACGCGAGCCCTTCCTGCACGAGGTAGGACCGGAACCGCACGATCGGGTCGCGGTTGTCCTTCCAGTCGCGCTCCTCGTCCTTCGAGCGGTAATACGCGCGGTTGATGTCGCCGACGTGGTGGCCGTGGTAGCGATAGGTCATCAACTCGATGAAGAACGGGCCTTCGCCCTTGCGGGCCCGCGCAACCAGCTTTTGCGCCAGTTCGTTGACCGCCAGGACGTCCTGCCCATCGACCTTGTGCGCCTCGATTCCGAAGGCTTCGGCGCGTGCGGTGATCGACCCGGCGGCGATTTCCTCGGTCTTGGTGTATTCGGAATAGCCGTTGTTCTCGCAGGCATAGATCACCGGCAGCTTCCACAGCGCGGCCATGTTCATGACCTCGTACATCAACCCCTGCGCGGTCGCCCCGTCGCCGAAAAAACAGACCGTCACATCGTCGGCCCCCTGCAACTTGGCGCGCAGGGCCGAGCCGGTGGCAATGCCCATCGACCCGCCGACGATGGCATTGGCCCCGAGGTTGCCGTGGCTCTGGTCGGCAATATGCATCGAGCCACCCTTGCCGCGGCAATAGCCTTCCTCCTTGCCCAGGAGTTCGCAGAACATCTCCTTGAACTCCGCCCCCTTGGCCACGCAATGGCCGTGGCCGCGGTGGGTGGAGGTGATCCGGTCGCTGTCGGTGAGCGCCTCGCAGATGCCCACCGCCACCGCTTCCTCGCCGGAATACATGTGCGTGAGCCCCGGCATCTTGGCCGAGAGGTAGAGCTGGTTGGCGTTGTCCTCGAAGGTGCGGATGCGGACCATCTGGCGGTACATCCGCAGGTAGTCCTCGGCGTTGGATTTGGTCTTGGCTTTGGCCATGGAACGGTCCTCGATCGGACGGTGGGGACTTTCCACCAGTCAATAACGGTGGGTGATCGGCAGGTCTTCGGCCGGGAACAGGGAGATCACGGTGCAGCCCTTGTCGGTGACCACGACCTCTTCCTCGATCCGGGCCGCCGAGTAGCCGTCGGTGGCAGGGCAATAGGTCTCCAGTGCAAAGACCATGCCGGTCTGGATTTCCATCGGGTTATCCAGACTGACCGCGCGGCTGATGATCGGGCGTTCATGCAACGCGAGCCCGAGACCGTGGCCGAATTGCAGCCCGAAAGCCGAAAGCTCGTCGGGAAAGCCGAACTCGTGGCATTCCGGGAACGCCCGGGCGACCACGTCGGTCGACACGCCCGGCCGGATCAGCGCGATGGCGTTGTCGAGCCATTCGCGGCAGCGGATATAGGCGTCGTTTTGCGAGGGTGTCGCGCGGCCGATGTTGAACGTGCGGTAGTAGCAGGTCCGGTAGCCCTGGTAGCTTTGCAGGATGTCGAAAAACGCCTGGTCTCCGGGCCGGAACAGCCGGTCGGTGAAGTTGTGCGGATGCGGGTTGCAGCGCTCGCCGGAGATCGCGTTGATCGCCTCGACATCGTCCGACCCCATCTCGTAGAGCAGCTTGTTCGACATCGCGACGATATCGTTTTCGCGCACGCCCGGCTTCAGCTCCTCCCAGATCATGTGGTAAACGCCATCGACCATGCTGGCGGCCTGGTTGAGAAGCTGGATCTCGTCGACGTTCTTGATCTCGCGGGCCGAGAGCATGACCTGCTGGCCATCGACGACGTTGAGCCCGGCCTCCTGCAGCGCGAAGAACATCGCGGTTTCGGCGTAGTCCACGCCCACCGGCATGTCGGCCATACCGGCCTTCTTGATCAGCGCCGCAATCTCCTCGGCGTAGCGCTTCATCAGGCCGAATTCCGGCGGGATGGTGCCGCGCATGCCGGTGACACCGGCAAGCTGGCGCTGGGGGTCGAGCCAGTCGCAATATTCGCGGTGATGCACCACGGCCGAGCCGAAATCCCACACATAGGGTTCCTCGTCGCCTGCCAGCAGGCAGAACCGGCACAGCTTGTCGCGCTCCCACTCGCCGATCTTGGTGCCCGAGACGTAGCGGATATTGTTGACGTCGAAGAGCAGGAGCGAGCCGAGGTTCGACTTTTTGAGCGCGTCCTTGGCGCGGCTGAGACGGTAGCGGCGCAGCCGGTCGTGATCGACGCGGCGCTCGAAATCGACGGCGGTGTGGCCGAGGGCGGGAATGTGCTTGTCCCAACGCCAGTTGGGGTCGATGTCGCCCGGCTGCAGGATGCGCGGGTTGAGAGCATTGGTATTCATGGCAGGTCTCCTTGCGCTTGTGGGCGCCGGTGTTTCAAATGCGATGGAAAGGGCTCAGCCCGGCGGCGTCACTGGATGCACCAGCCGCCGTCGATGTGGATCATCTGCCCGGTCATGTAGTCGCTGTCGTCGCTGGCGAGGAAAGAGGCGGTGCCGACGATGTCGTTCGGATAGGACACCCGCTTGATCTGCAAGGCGTCGCGCACGATGTCATCGTAGGCCTGCCCCTCGCGCTCCTTGAAGCCGATGTCGACAAGATCCTTGTCGAGCTGCTCCCACAGCGGCGTGACCACCACGCCGGGCGCGTAGCCGTTGACGGTGATGTTGTGCTCGGCCAGCCCGATCGCGCCACAATGGGTGAGCGCGAGGCAGCCGTATTTCGAGGTGCAGTAGACGGTGACATCCACCAGCGGCTTGCGCGAGGCGATCGAGCCGACGTTGATCAGCTTGTAGGGGTGCCCCTCCATCGGACCCTGGGCGATCATCTGGCGCGCGGTCTCCTGCATCCCGAGCCACATCGCCTTGGTGTTGACGTTCATGATCAGGTCCCAGTTGTCTTCGTCGATATCCATGAAGAACCGGGGCTTGTTCAGACCGGCATTGAACAGGCCGACATTGATGGACCCGAACGCCTCGACCGTGGCGGCGACGGCGGCGGCATTGTCGGCCCGCTTGGTGACATCCATCCGGACCGCAATGGCCTTGCCGTTCCCGGCGGCGTTGATGCGGTCGGCGACGGCCTGCGCCTCGTCCAGCGAAAGATCGCCCAGACAAACATTCGCGCCCTGGTCGGCAAAGCTTTCCGCATTCGCCGCCCCCATGCCGCGCGCGGCCCCGGTGATGAGGATGTTCTTACCTTTCAAGCGACTGGGGTCCATGGTGTCCTCCCTAATTAACCCGTTGATATTATGCGTTCTTCTGATCTGGCCTGGGCGCGTGCCAAGGCTTCGGGCGGGGTTTTGACCCCGCGGAGCATGTCGTGAAACTCTTCCCCGCAGATCGAGATGATCTCGCAGATCTCGGGCACCGGCGGGCGCGGCCAGAACTGCAGCTCGTCGCGCCATGACATCTGGTCGACCGCTTCGAAGATCGGCGACAGGCTGCGCACCTCCGGATCGGCGCCAACCGAGTAGCGCGGCGCCGTGCGGCTGCCGTTCTGGACGTAGAGCTTCTGCGCCTGCGGCGAGGTGAAGGCGATCAGCGCCTCGACGGCATCGTCGATCCGGTCGTCCGGCAGGTTGGCGGGTATGCCCAGCACGTAGCCGCCAACCGGGGCGAGCGGCATGCCGTGCGGCCCGTGCGGATGCGGCAGGTAGCCGGTGTTGCGATGCGCCGGCGAGGCCGGGTCGAGCTCGAAGTAGGGCGCGAGCAGGGTGTAGCCGTAGGCCATCGCCACCTTTCCGGCGGCATAGGGGCGCACCCGCTCGTACCACGACATCGAGAGAATATCGGGCGGCGAATACTCCAGCAGCGCCATCAGGTATTCCGCCGCATCCCGGCCGCGCGGCGTGTCGATCATGGGCACGAGATCGTCGCGGTCGAGATGATCTGCGTCGAAGCCGCCGGCGATCTCGGGCAGATTGAAGATCGGCTGGCCAAAATCGGCGCAGGTCATCATGAAGGTATGACCGAGCGCGGTGCCGCGCGCAGCGTTCCATGCGATGCCGTATTGTCCACGGGTCGGGTCATGGAAATGCCGGGCCGCGGCGAGCAGGTCTGCGCTGGTGGTCGGCGGTTCGATCCCGGCCTCGGCGAACAGGTCGCGGCGGTAGAACAGAAGCTCCGGCGTGGTCTGGCTCGGCACGCCGTAGGGGCGGCCCCCCCAGTGCGCGGCGCGCCAACCCGCGGTGTGAAAATCGCCGGGATCGAGCCGGTCGATATCCATCACCTTGTCGAGCGGCAGCAGCACGCCCTGCTTCACGAATTCTCCAACCCAGGGCAGGTCGACCGCGATAAGATCGTAGCGGCTTGCCGGTCGCTCGGCATTGCGCCGGGCTTCTTCATGCAGCCGATCGATCGAGAAGGCGCGCTGGCTGATCTTGGTGCCGACAATCTGCTCGAACTGGCGCTTGAGGTTGTCCATGACCATGAAGGTCGGATCGCCGTGGACGAGGATTCGCAGACCGCCCGACAGCTTGAGCGGCGACGGCAGCGCCCGCGGCGGCTGAATCTGCGACTGCGCCGGCATGTAGGAACCGCCGAAATAGTAATCGGCGGTCTCCGCCGTCTGGTCGGAGGTGCCGAACCGAACCTCGGCGAAGCGGTGGATCCGGTCGGCAAGCTGGCTCCAGTCGGACAGCAGCGCCCGCGTCGGGTGCAACGAAAAGCTCTTGCCGGTCTTCGACCGCGGGCGCTGGCGGATCAGCCCGGCCTTCTGCATCTCGGCAAGTTTCCGGTTCGCGGTGGCATAGGGCACACCCGAGGCCGCGATCACCGACGAGGCGGTTACCAGCCGTCCCTCGAGGTGGCTCTGGATCAGGTGCAGGCTCATGTTGAGATAGGGGTTCGGGGCGCTCGGCTCGAGCGTGGTTTCGACCTCGGCGCAAAGGTCCTGCATGAATTGCACGACCTGGTGAAGCACATCTCCCCGCTGCGGCTCGGACACGGCCTTGGCGATCACGCCATCGGCATGTTCATTTTGGATAAACTTGTCCACCGCTTTGTTCAAAGGCTTCGCATCCGCTAGGATAGGTTTGAGAGTTTTCGACTCGCGCTTCATCACAGCCTCCTGTTTGTCCAATTTGATATCCGTCCAGTATCGCAAAAAAATCCATATCGGACAGATAAACATCCAGAATGAATATTTTTGGGCAGGTGCCGGAGGCGGTTTTCGGGATGAGTAACTGTCAGATTGTCGCAGGTGATTCCCGGGAGGGGGAACTGCGCAGTCACACAAAGGAATGATTGGGAGGAACCTTAGATGAACTTCACGAAGAAGGCCGTTCTCGCGGCCACAACGACGATTGCCGGGTCCGCCTTCGCGACTTTCGCGATGGCAGACTCTTACGTGATCGGCATCACGCAGAACAACGTCGGTGTCGACAGCTACCAGACCACCTATGAAAGGGCGTTCATCGCTGCCGCCGAAGCCAACGACGATGTCGAAGTCGTCGTGCTGGACGCAGGCGGCGACGTGGCCCGCCAGATCGCCCAGATGGAAGACCTGATCCAGCAGGAAGTTGATGCGATCATCATCTGGCCGACCAACGGCGAAGCGGTGATCCCCGCCGTGCGCAAGGCGCATCAGGCGGGTATCCCGGTCATCGTGACCAACTCGAACATCGCGGAGCAGGGTTTTGACTTCGTCGCGTCATTCTCGGGGCCCGACAACATCACCCAAGGGTCGCGCTCCGCCGAGATCATGTGTGACAAGTTCAAGGACATGGGCATCGAGGACGAAGCCCGCGTCGTGCAGATCTCCGGCCAGCCCGGCTACACCACCGCGATCGAACGGCAGCAGGGTTTCGATGAACGTCTGCCCGAAGTCTGCCCGAATGTGACCCTGGTCGAGACCCAGCCGGGCGACTGGAACCGCGAGAAATCGCAACAGGTGATGGAAGCCTTCCTCGTCAAGTACGACGACATCGACGGTGTCTATGCCGGCGATGACAACATGGGTGTCGGCGCGTTGAACGCCGCCCGGGCGGCTGGCCGCGAAGGGATCATCTTCGTCGGCGCAACCAACTTCTCCGTCGGCTACGAAGCCATGGAAGCCGGGGAATACTGGGGCTCGATCTACCAGTCGCCGGTTGATGACGCCGAGGCCGCGCTGAAAACCGCGCTCGACGTTCTGAACGGGGAAGACGTGCCCTTCCTCAACTACTTCGACACGCCGAAGATCACCCAGGACAACATGGACGAGTTCACCAAGCCGGTGTTCTGATCTCCTCCCGGGACGTGCGGGGCGGGTGCGTCTGCCCCGCGCGTCTCGAGTTTTCAGCAGAGTATCAGTCTCAGGAGGGGCGGCATGTCGCGTGTTTCGGGGCGATCGTGTATCGTGACAGGGGGAGCGCAAGGCATCGGGCGCGCTATTGGCGAAGCCTTGCTCGAAGAGGGCGCACAGGTGTGTTTTGCCGATATCAACGCCGACAAGGTGGCCGAAGTCGCAGACGCCAACGCCGCGCGGGCGGCGGCCGTCGGCAGCAAGGTAACCCATGCGGCGGTCGACGTGACCAACCGCGAACAGGTCCGGGCGATGATTGCCCACACCGTCGAACAATTCGGCCGACTGGACGTCAAGTTCAACAATGCCGGCGTGAACAGGCCGATGAATTTTCTCGACGTCACCGAAGACAACTGGAATTTCATAATGGGAATCAACGGGCTGGGCTGCATGATCGGGATGCAGGAGGCCGCTCTCCAGATGATCGCCCAGGGCCAAGGCGGCAAGATCATCAACACCGCCAGCATCGCCAGCCGGCAGGGCTTTGACAACGTGGCCCCGTATTGCGCGAGCAAATGGGCCGTGGTGTCCTTGACCCAATCGGGTGCCCGCGACCTCGCGAAACACGACATCACGGTGACCGGCTTTGCCCCCGGCGTGGTCGCCACCGAGATGTGGGAGCAGGTCGACCAGGA
The DNA here is from genome assembly GCF_900177545.1 of Maritimibacter sp. HL-12. GTDB lineage: Bacteria > Pseudomonadota > Alphaproteobacteria > Rhodobacterales > Rhodobacteraceae > Sinisalibacter. The sequence goes on from NZ_FXBQ01000001.1 coordinate 963,555, forward strand.
CCTGATGGAGATCGGCGCGGCCGAGAGACCCGGACAGGCGATGGAGGAATTCTCTGCCGAGATCCTCAAGGGCCGTGTCGCAACGCCCAAGGATATCACCGGGACAACCACTTTTCTGGCGTCGCGGGACAGTGACTACATGACCGGGCAGATCATCATGATCGATGGCGGCATGACGTTGGTGTAGCGGCACGGCCGCGGGGAGGATGGAAAAATGACGCTCACGAAACAGGACATCGGCCGACTACTGGCCAAGCAGGGCATATTGATCGCCTTTGCCGTCTTCATGATCGGCTTCGCCCTGGCGAACCAACGCTTCATCGCGATCGACAACATCGCGGGGGTGATCCGGTCGTCCGCCATTCTGGGGGTGATGGCTCTGGGCGTCACCTTCGTCGTGATCGGTGGCAACCTGGATCTCTCGGTCGGGTCGATGATGTCTTTCTCGACGATCGTGGTGCTCGACCTGCACGACAAGATCGGCCCGACGCTCGCGATTCCGGCGATGTTCGGCCTGACCTTGCTTCTGGGGGCGTTCATCGGTTTCCTTGTCGGCTATCTGAAGCTGAATTCGCTGATCGTCACCTTGGGGATGCTGTCGGCCATTCACGGCCTGACCCTGACCTGGTCGGGCGGCAAGAACATGGATATCGCCGACAAGTCCGGCACCTGGTTCTCGTTCTTCGGGCAGGACCGCATCTTCGGCATTCCCATGCCGATCCTGATCTTCGCGCTGCTGGCGGTCTTGCTGAGCCTGCTGCTCGCCCGAACACCCTTCGGGCGCAAGGTCTACGCGGTCGGGGGCAATGGGCAGGCCGCCACCTTCTCGGGCATCCCGCGCGCACGCATCGTGTTCTTCACCTACCTGATCTCGGCCTTCTGCGTGGCAATGGCCGGCCTGTTGCAGGCCAGCCGCAGCCTCGGCAGCCAGAACACCGTCGGGCAGGGCATGGAACTCGAAGTGCTCGCCGCAGTGATCCTGGGCGGCGCGTCGCTGCTCGGCGGGGCGGGCACCGTGTTCAAGACCGTGGTCGGCGTTCTGATCCTCGGATTCATCCAGAACGGACTGCTGTTGGTCGGCCTCGACTTCTACGTCCAGTACATCGTGACCTGGGCCATCATCATCCTCGCCGTCTGGCTCGATGTTGCCGCCAAGCGGGGCCGCCTCTGGTCCCCGATTGCATAAGGAGCGCCGGACATGACGACGGACAACCGCAAGGAAATCCTGAAACGGGGCGCGATCTGGGCCTTTATCCTGGTGGAACTCGCGTTCTTCTCGATCATCGGAGACCGTCTTTCGGTATCCGACAAGGCGTTCATGGATTACGCCAACATGCTGTTGCTGCTGAAGCAATCGGCGCCGATCGGGATCATCGCGCTGGGCATGACCATCATCATGATCAACGGCAATATCGATTTGAGCGTGGGCGCGACCTTCGCACTCGCCGCGATCGTGTTGCTCGACAGCATGACATGGCCGTTCATGCAGGCGCTGGGCGATTGGGCGATCCCGCTGGCCTGGGTCTTTGCCCTGCTGACAGGTGCCACGCTGGGGGCGATCAATGGCCTGATTGTCTGGAAAACCGGGGTCGATGCCTTCATCGTCACGCTTGGCTCGATGCTCGGGTTTCGCGGGCTCGTCTTCATGTTCAACGGCGAACAACCCACGAGCCACCTCAACTGGACCCTGGTGGATTTTGCCGAGGGGCATTTCCTCGGCCTGCACACGCCAACCTGGTTCCTGCTTTGCGCTGCACTGGTGCTGTGGCTGTTGATGACGCGCACCGTGCATGGCCGCAACGCCTATGCCATCGGCAACAATCGCGAAGCGGCCGTGAATGCCGGCATCCGGGTGGGGCCGCACATGTTGCTGAACTTCATCCTGATCGGCTTTCTGGCCGCGCTGTCGGCGGTGGTGTTCTATTCCGAGAGCGGCTCGGTCAATCCCAATGACGGGATGCTCTTCGAGCTTTGGGCAATCACCGCCGTCGTGCTCGGCGGCACCAAGTTGGCTGGCGGCTATGGCTCCATCATCTCGACGCTGGGCGGAGTCATCGCGATCCAGCTCCTGCGCAAGGGGCTGGGCCATATCGGGGCAGATACGCAAACCGTCAACCTTGTGATCGGCCTGATCCTGATCGCGGTGCTGATCCTCGACCGGCAACTGAACCGCAAGGGTCAAGGGGAGTTGAAGATATGACCGATCCAACACCTGTTCTTCGCCTTGAGGGCATCGTCAAATCCTTTCCCGGTGTGCGGGCGCTCGATGGCGTGTCTTTCGATGTGCGCCCCGGCGAGGTTCACGCCCTGATGGGTGAAAACGGCGCCGGGAAATCCACCTTGATGAAGGTTCTGGGGGGCATCCACGCCCCGAACGAAGGCAAGATCTTCATCGCCGAAGAGCCCGTAGTCATGACCTCGCCGATGCAGGCCAAGGCCAAGGGCGTGGTCTTCATTCACCAGGAACTCAGCCTGGCAGATGAACTGACTGTTGCCGAGAACATCTTTCTGGGCGAACTGCCGTTGAAATCCTTCGGCCGGGTCGACTGGGCCAAGCTCTACGCCCGGACCGACGCCATCCTCAAGAAGCTGAACGTGCGCTTCACCGCGAAAACCCGTGTCGGCGATCTGTCCATCGCCAACCAGCAGATGGTCGAGATCGGCCGCGCCCTGACCGTGTCGCCCCGCGCGGTGATCTTCGACGAGCCAACCGCCTCGCTGACCGATGCGGAAAAGGTGGTGCTGTTCGACGTGATAGCCGATCTGCAATCGCAGGGCGTCGGCATCGTCTATATCTCGCACCGCATGGAAGAGGTCTTCAAGATCACTGACCGGATCAGCGTTCTGCGCGACGGACAATATCGCGGAACACTCATCACCGCCGACACCGACGAGGACGAGGTGACCAAGCTGATGATCGGCCGCAGCCTTGATCTGTCGCGCAACGAAAGCCATCACGAGATGGGGGATGTCGCGCTCGAGGTGCGCGGCCTGAGTTGCGGAACCTTGTTTCAGGACGTGGATTTTGCGGTGCGCAAGGGCGAGGTTCTGGGCTTCTACGGCCTTGTCGGTGCCGGGCGCACCGAGATTGCCGAGACGATCTTCGGCCTGCGTAACCCCACCGCCGGGCAGATCTATCTCAACGGGCGCGAGGTGCGCATCCACTCGCCGATCGACGCGGTGCGCATGGGCATTTCGCTGGTGCCCGAGGATCGCAAGGGCCAGGGCCTCGTGCTGAGCATGAATTGCCGCGACAACATGACCTTGCCGCAAGTCGATGACATGACCGCCGGGCCCTTTGTCAGCGACGGGGCAGAGATCGCCATCTTCGACCAGTACCGCGACAAGCTCGATATCCGCACCCCCGGCTGGCGGCAACTCGTCGGCAACCTGTCGGGCGGCAACCAGCAGAAGATCGTGATCGGAAAATGGCTGTCCATGCGCCCGGATGTGCTGATCGTGGATGAACCGACGCGCGGCATCGACGTCGGCTCCAAATCCGAGATCCACAGCCTGATCCGCGATCTTGCCGCGCAAGGCTTCGCCGTGATCGTCATCAGTTCGGAAATGCCCGAGGTGCTGCATGTCTCCGATCGCATCGTGGCGATGTACTCGGGCAAGGTGATGCGCGAATTCACCTCCGAGGAAGTGACCGAGGACAACCTGATCCAGGCCATCTCCGGGATCACCGAGAAAGTTGCCTGACATGCGGATCGGCTTCGCAGGCCTTGGCCGCATGGGCGTCGAGATGGCCGCCAACCTGGTGGCCGCCGGGCATGACGTTGTGGTGTGGAACCGCACCATCGACAAGGCGCGCGATTTCGCCGCACAGCATCGGTGCGGCGTGGCCGAAACCCCCGCGGAACTGGCGCAAGCGGTGGATATCATCGTCACGATGCTGGCCGACGATGCTTCGTCGGAGGCCGTGCATCTTGGCGACGCTGGCCTGTTCACGGCCCCGCGCGCGACGGTGTTTCTGCAAATGGGCACCCTGTCGCCCGATCATGTCGCAGCACTTGCCCATGCCGCGCCGCCGGGATGCCGCGTGATCGACGCCCCCGTTTCCGGCGCGACCGGCGCGGCAAGGGCCGCGACGCTGACCATCATGGCCGGCTGCAGCGAAGCCGAGGCTGCGCCGCTCCGCCCGGTGCTCGAGGCGATGGGACACCCCGTCCTGTGTCTTGGCTCTGTCGGCGCAGGGGCGGTCATGAAGCTCGCGGTCAATTCCATGATCCACGGGTTGAACCAGAGCCTTGCCGAGGCCCTGACTCTTGCCGAAGCTGCGGGCATTGCGCCCGAGCGCGCCTTCGACGTGATCGAAAACAGCGCCGCCGCGGCACCGATGCTGTCCTACCGCCGCCCGCTCTATCTCGACGAGACCAGCCACGACGTGACCTTCACCGTCGCGCTGGCCCGCAAGGACATGGACTTGACCGCAGCCCTGGCAAAACGCTTCGGCGTGGCCATGCCGCAGGGAGGCGTCACGCTCGACAATCTCAAAGAGGCCGAAGCCGCCGGCTATGCGGCGCGAGACATGGCCTCGATCCTGACATTCATGAGGGAGAAGTTACCATGAAAGCGGCGCTATTCGTCGGCGGCTGGCAAGGCCACGCACCGACCGATTTCAGCACCTGGTATGCCGACCTGCTGCGGCAGAACGGCTTCGATGTCGATATCTATGACACGCTGGAGCCGCTGGAGCACCCCGACACGCTCGCAGATCTCGACCTGATCACCCCGATCTGGTCTTCCGCCCGCTCCGGCCACAAGGACAAGTACGGCAACATGACCAAGCTGCAGGAAGACGGGCTCCTGCAACTGATCTCGAACGGCTGCGGCATCGCCGGTTGGCACGGCCACATGGGCGATGCCTTCCGCGACCGGCCGACCTACCATTTCCTGATCGGCGGCCAGTTCGTCGCCCATCCGCCGGGCTGGCCCGACAATCTCCAGCCCCGCGAAGACTACATCGACTACGACGTGACGATCTGCCGGCCGGCCGATCCGATCGTCAAGGGCATCAGGAGCTTCCGGCTGACCTCCGAGCAGTATTACATGCTGGTGGACCCCTCGAACGAGGTGCTGGCAACCACCACCTTCTCCGGCGAGCATCTGTGGTGGATCGAGGGTACGGTGATCCCGGTCGTGTGGAAGCGGCGCTGGAACAAGGGCCGGGTCTTCTATTGCTCGATCGGCCACGAACTCGACGACCTCAAGGTGCCGCAAGTGACCGAGATCATACGACGCGGCGCGATCTGGGCCGCCGAGGGACGCACCAAAGCGGCGCTTGCCTCCTAGGGGCACCAAGGCGGTATCCCGCCACTGAGGGATCCTGGCCGTGGCGGAACGGAGCGACCGGGACACCTCGGTCGGACCGTGCCTTTGCGCGGATGTTCAACGGCAGAAAGGGCGGGAGCGGGCGTTCACGTCAGCCTGCACGGCGGCCGGAACTGCAGATGTTCACTGCGACGGCGAAGTTTGGTGATCGGCGAACGCACATAGTGCAGGGCGATCCTGCCATTCGCTTTGGGCATTCGGCCCCACCACATCGGGTCACGTCGCGCGCCTGTCGCGGGCCGACGGCACGCGGGTCGAGCAGCCTTGTGCGCACTCACCTGCCATGCAGCGCGTCGAAAAAAGCCGCGCCAAGCACCCGAGGCTTTCGGTGGTGCGTCTCGTTTACCGGCGGTTTTCAGCAGGTTCGCACCGGCTGGGACAATCCGGTTTGCATCCTGTTAGGGGTTTGTTAACGTCAACGAGATCCGCTCGTGAACAAACACGCGAAAGCCCCTGCCAAGCAGGGGCGGGGAGGCAGCATTGTCAGATCGACAAGCCACCGAACCCGGAATACGACCGGAACGACCCAGTCGCCGCACCGAGTTGACCCGTTTTCTGGTGCTGGCCTTCGGTGTATGGCCTGTCATCGCAGTCGGCGTCGTCGGTGGCTACGGGTTTCTCGTCTGGATGTATCAGATGATCGCCAGTCCGCCCGGGCCGCCGGGACATTGAGGCGGGGTGGCGCGGCCGCCCACCATATCCCGCCGCGCTCTGCTGCGTGGCAAGCCGCGCCCGGCAGCGTTCAAGCCGCGCCCGCCCGGGGTCTTGCTCGGCTCCCTGGATGCCTGCACGAGGTGTGGCCTCTGCGTGACCGCATGCCCCGAACGAATTCTTGTTGTCTCTGGCGACGGGGTGGACCTGCATCCCGATCTGGGTGAGTGCACCTTCTGCGGTGCCTGCTCGGCGGCGTGTCCGGAACCCGTATTCGAGGCCTCCGCCGATATGGCGCACGTCATGGAGATCACCACGGATTGCTTCGTTCAGGCTGGCATCGCCTGCATGTCTTGCCGCGATTCCTGTCCCTATGACGCGATTACCCTGCAACCACGGATCGGCGCACCCTTCCTGCCGCGCCTCGACCCCACCGCCTGCACCGGTTGCGGAGCCTGCGTCGCATGTTGTCCGGCCGATGCCATCCGCGCGGTCGAGAGGGAGGTCGAAGATGCCTGAGGGTCGCTGGCATGTCTCGTCGGCCGTGGTGAACGTCGCCGCGGAGGAACGCGAACCCGTGCGCGCCCGCGTAGAGGCGCTGGACGGGGTGGAGGTGCATGGCGGCGACGCCACACGGATCATCATCACCATCGAGGGGACGAGCACCGGAGAGTTGGGCGACCGGCTCACCGAAATCAACCTGATGCCAGGCGTGCTGGTGGCCAACATGGTCTTCGAGCATGCGGAGGAAACGGAGGACTAGCCATGCCACTTGATCTCACGCGTCGCCAGCTTCTCAAGGCTCATGCCGCAGCGCTTGCCGCGTCCGCGGTCGGGCTCCCGCAGGATGCCCTCGCACAGCCCGTGCCGGGCGGGGTCGACGCGCTGGAAATCAAGTGGTCCAAGGCACCCTGCCGGTTCTGCGGCACCGGTTGCGGCGTGATGGTCGGCGTGAAGGAGGGCAAGGTCGTCGCGACCCATGGCGACATGCAGCACGAGGTCAACCGCGGGCTGAACTGCGTCAAGGGCTATTTCCTGTCGAAGATCATGTATGGTGAGGATCGGCTGACCACGCCGCTCATGCGCAAGTCGGGCGGCGAGTTCGACAAGAACGGCGCCTTCGAGCCGGTAAGCTGGGACGAGGCCTTCGACGTGATGGCCGCGAAGGTCAAGCAGGTGCTGGCCGAGAAGGGGCCGGAAGGCATCGGCATGTTCGGCTCCGGCCAGTGGACCGTGATGGAGGGCTATGCCGCGTCCAAGCTGATGCGCGCCGGGTTCCGCTCCAACAACCTCGATCCCAACGCGCGACATTGCATGGCCTCGGCCGCCACGGCCTTCATGCGGAGCTTCGGAATCGACGAGCCGATGGGCTGCTACGACGATTTCGAACACGCCGACGCCTTCGTGCTCTGGGGCTCGAACATGGCCGAGATGCACCCGATCCTTTGGACGCGGCTGGCCGACCGCAGGCTCGGCACGCCCGGCGTGAAGTGCGCGGTTCTCTCGACATTCACGCATCGGTCGATGGACCTCGCCGACATCCCCATCGTGTTCAAGCCGGGCACGGATCTCGCGATCCTCAACTACATCGCCAACTACATCATTGAGACCGGCCGGGTGAACCAGGAGTTCGTTGACCGGCACACGGTCTTCAAGAAGGGTGCCACCGATATCGGCTACGGGCTGCGGCCCGAGCACGAACTCGAGGCGGCGGCCACCGGTGCCGGCAATCCCGGCCTGATGGAGGACAGCGATTTCGCCGCGTTTCGGGACCATGTATCAACCTACACGCTCGATTACGTGAGCGAGCTTTCCGGAGTCGAGCCGGGGTTCCTCGAGGAACTGGCGGAGCTCTACGCGGATCCGGACAAGAAGGTCATGTCGCTCTGGACCATGGGCTTCAACCAGCATGTGCGCGGCGTCTGGGCGAACCAGATGGTCTATAACATCCACCTTCTGACCGGGAAGATTTCCGAACCGGGCAACTCCCCGTTCTCGTTGACCGGCCAGCCCTCGGCCTGCGGCACGGCTCGGGAGGTGGGCACCTTCGCGCACCGGCTGCCGGCCGACATGGTGGTGACCAATCCAGACCACGTGGCCATCGCCGAGAAGCTGTGGAAGCTGCCGAACGGCCTCTTGAACACCCGACCGGGGTTTCACGCGGTGCAGCAGGACCGGATGCTGAAGGACGGGGAGCTCAACTTCTATTGGGTGCAGGTGAACAACAACCTCCAGGCCGCGCCCAATTCCCAGAACGAGACCTACATCGGCTATCGCAACCCCGACAACCTGATCGTGGTCTCGGACGCCTATCCGACAGTGACGACCATGGCCGCCGACATCATCCTGCCGGCGGCGATGTGGGTGGAGAAGGAAGGCGTCTACGGAAACGCCGAACGACGCACACACTCCTGGCACCAACTGGTCGATGCGCCTGGCGAGTCCCGATCGGACCTTTGGCAGCTCGCCGAGTTTTCCAAGCGCTTCACCACTGACGAGGTCTGGCCGGCCGAGGTTCTGGAGGCCAATCCGGATTATCGCGGCAAATCCCTGTTCGACGTGTGCTTCGCCAACGGGGAGGTGGACCGCTATCCGCTGGAAGACGTCGATGCGGACTACGCCAACCAGGAGGCGGAGCATTTCGGGTTCTATATCCAGAAGGACCTGTTCGAGGAATACGCGGCGTTCGGGCGCGGCAAGGCGCACGATCTCGCGCCCTACGACACGTATCACCAGAACCGCGGGCTGCGATGGCCGGTGGTTGACGGGCAGGAGACGAAATGGCGCTTCCGCGAGGGTCATGACCCCTATGTCACCGAAGGCGCCGGCGTCGAATTCTACGGCCGGCCGGACGGGCGCGCAGTCATCATCGCCGTGCCCTACGAGCCGCCGGCCGAAAGCCCCGATGACGCGTTCGACATGTGGCTGGTCACTGGCCGGGTGCTGGAACACTGGCATTCCGGTTCGATGACGATGCGGGTGCCGGAACTCTACAAGGCGTTTCCCGGTGCCATGGTGTTCATGAATGCGATCGACGCGCGCAACCGCGGACTGAACCAGGGGATGGAGGTGCGGGTAATCTCGCGCCGCGGCGAGATCCGCAGCCGGGTGGAAACGCGGGGGCGGAATCGGATGCCCTCGGGTGTGATTTTCGTGCCGTGGTTCGACGCGAGCCAGCTCATCAACAAGGTGACGCTGGACGCGACCGACCCGATCTCGAAACAGACTGACTTCAAGAAATGCGCCGTGCGCGTGGAGCCGGTATGATGAGACAGTTTCGCCTTTCCGCAATCCTCGCCGCCTGCTTCGCCGCAACGGTCGTGCTGGCACAGACCGTGCCGGAACTGTCGGGCCCGCAGCCCGACCCGATGGAATCGGTCCCGGCCGAGCCGCTGGAGCGTTACGTGACCGACGACGAGCGCCAGATGCGGGCCTACCCTGAGCAACCGCCGATCATTCCGCACTCGATCGAGGGCTATCAGTTGTCGGTCAACGCCAACCGCTGCATGACCTGCCACCGGCGGGAGCATGTGCAGGGTTCCGGCGCGCCGATGATCTCGATCACCCATTACATGACGCGCGAGGGGCAGATGTTGGCCGACGTCTCGCCCCGCCGTTACTTCTGCACCCAATGCCACGTGCCGCAAGCCGACACCGCCGCCCTGATCGGCAATACCTTCACCGACATGTCCGAAATGGGTGCTGTCGGCGCGGGGAGCGAGTGACATGCGCTGGATCACGAGACCTTTGCGCTGGTTCTGGAACGTCCTCTGGGCTCCGGCCGGCACACTCGGCCTGGGGTTCCTGACGCTCGGTGGCTTCATCGGCGGCGTCATCTTCTGGGGCGCCTTCAACACAGCACTGGAAATCACCAACACCGAGGAGTTCTGCATCTCATGTCACGAGATGGAGGCCAACGTTTACGAGGAGATGTCGCGCACCATCCATTTCTCCAACCGTTCCGGCGTGCGCGCGAGCTGTCCGGCCTGCCATGTGCCGCACGAATGGACAGACAAGATCGCCCGCAAGATGCAGGCCTCCAAGGAGGTCTGGGGTCACGTCTTCGGCACGATCAGCACACGAGAGAAGTTCCTCGATCATCGGCTGGTCATGGCAAAGCGGGAATGGGCGCGGCTGAAGGCCAATGACAGTCTGGAATGTCGCAACTGCCATTCCGACGTGGCAATGGACCTCAGCCGACAGGCGCCTCGCGCTGCGGAAATCCACACCGAATACCTGCTGAGCGGCGAGCGCACCTGCATCGACTGCCACAAGGGCATCGCGCATGACCTGCCGGACATGACCGGGGTCGAACCGGGATGGACCGTGCCCGAGGAGCTTCGGGGCGACACCCAGCCGGGTCTGGCCGAGGCCGAATGACTCCATCGCCTTCTGTTGAATCTCTCGTCGGGAGGCAGCTTCTGACCCCCTGGTCGATCCGGTGGTGCAGCGCCGGGATCAAGTGACCGTGCACCTCGAACAGGTAGCTTGGCTTGCCGGGGTCGCCGTGATCACCGTGTCACGACCAAGACCGCGCGCCCCCGACACGTTGCAAACGATGGCATCCTGAGCGGCATGGTCTTGCAACACGGCCCTTCGTCCGGTGGGCGGCTGCCTAGTCCACGAAGGCCAGCATCCGCCCGCAGACCAACACGGCAAGCCAAATCAGGAGCGAGAGCAGACCGACACGCCAGAGGCCGATGTTCGGGCGCGCGAAGCTGTTGGTGGAATGAAACCACAGGGCGTGGACGGTGCCGAAGGCGATCAGCGTCAGTTTCAGCAAGAACAGCCGCATCTGCAGGTAATCGGCGGGTCCGGCCAGAAACAGAAGCACCCCGGTCATGATGGCCAGCGTCAATCCGAAGGCAGCAACCGGCACCAGCACCCGCGCCAATCCGGGCACGGGAACGGTCGGCCACAGCCCAATCAGCCGCAGATCGAGGCTGGCGATCGCACCGACCAACAGGGCAATACCCAGCACATGCCCGCCGCTGACGGCGGCATAGATCCAGCGGCCAGTGCGCATCATCTGGGCGGGAGCGCTGGCCGCGAGAACCTCGATCAGCGACTCCACGCCCTAGCCGCGGTCGGGATAGAGGTCGTGCAGATTGCCGTCGAACCAGATACGCTCGGCCTTGAGCAGCCGCTCCTCCACATCCGCCGAGGGCTCACCCTCGATGACGATCTCCCGGCCCTCGGCGAAATCGGCATCACTCAGGCCAGCGCTTTCATTGCGCCAGGGCTGGCCGATCTCGACCTCCCAGATTTCTCCCTCGACATCGACCTGCAACACGCCATGCGGATTGCCAAGTTGCGCCGATTGAATGATTCCGGTGAGCTCGATGTTTTCGCCGCTGGTCCAGCGCCAGCCATGATGGGCAAGCGCGGGTGCGGCAAGTCCTGCAATTAGTATCGAGAGGGTGAGTCTGCGTCGCGTCAGCATTGGCTTCTCCTTTCTCTGGGGCAAGGTTAGGCCATGCTGCCATGGCGCGGCAAATCACGGCTTGCGGCGCGAGATACTGGCGCTGCATCCAGAGCAAGACCCGTGGCGAGGAGCCAAGTCGAAGGAGAGGCCTTATGACAACCTCGAAATGCCGGCTTGCGGTATTCTCCAGTCCTTCGATCTTGTTGTGCAGAAGGTCTGCACCCAGCGCGGTTCGCCGTAGCGAGCCGTCTGAATGGTGCTGAGCCGTTTTTCCCTGCCATCAGGCGAGTTGGGGGAGATCCGCGCAAAAGGGAGGCACGAGTTCAGGCAATAGCGCGTTCGGCCGGCGATCGGGATCGTTGGTCTTTTCCGCACGCGGCAATCGCGTGCGCTTCCTGCTGTTGTCCCGGGTCATTGGCCCGAGGGAACTCGCGCCAATGACCCGGGGCAGCAATACTACGCCCTTCTCGCCGTGGTTCTGTCGGGTCGCGGGTTCCTGTATCATCTGCATTTCTTGATGATTGCAGTGAGCCCGGTATCCTCCCCTGTTGCATCTCCTTGAGCTGTCCCTTTGGCGCTGCTGTCAGATCCCGGTGCCTTTTACACTATCCAGCCAGGTATTGCGGCGTCGACGCCAGAAATCTTCCGTAGGCATCGGCGTCGGGATACGAGAATTGCTCTGCCAGCGGGTTCGACCGCTTGGTTTTTCTCGCCCCCATGTCCGCAAGCAATTCATCGAAATGCTTGAAGTGGAACGGAGCGGAGCACAGACCGCCATAGACCTGTGCGGCCGGACGTTCCTTGCGCCGCCAGTTCAGCATCATCTCGATATTCTCGCTCATCTCTGCTTCGCTTGGCTGATGTGCCAGTTGGCCGTCCGCATAGCGAACCAGCCAGTTGGCGATCATCTCGGCCGCGAGAACGGTGCAGAAGCTCGAGTTGAACCCGACGAAGCCCATATCGGGCAGGTCCGGATTGACCGACAGCCGGTAAACCCGGTACTGCCCATCGTCCTCGATCAGCTTCTCGCGGTATTCTTCCGGCAGGACCGGAACACCCAGTTTCCAGCCAACTGCCAGGACCGACACATCGCATTTCACCCGGTCACCGTTGGTCAGGACAACGGCGTCACCGTCATAATGGTCGTAGCTGCCCTGAACCAATTTGATCCGGCCGGTCTCGAGGTTTTCGAAGAACCCGGGCGTGACCAATGGCAGTGAGCAGCTGGCCTCCTTCTCGATCGGCGTTTCGGGCACCATGTTCCATTTCTTCAACCCGAGCTGCATCTTCAGCATGGTTTCCAGCCCACGGAAATTGGCCCAGACCAGCGGCTTGGTGATCGTCGCAACCGCTTTTTTCAACGGGCTACGGCCCCAGCTGTTGAACTGCATCTCCTGCGCCCGCATGTAGAGCAGCCGCTTGAAGTTGATCCCCCCGATGAAATACGGCAAGCGCCAGACGTTCTTGCGGTAGACCATCGTCACCTGTTTGGCACCGTTTTCGGCAGCGTTCACGGCGATATCGGTCGAGGATTTCGACCCGCCCAGCACCACGACATGTTTGTCCCGCGCGATCTCCGGGTCGGTGTATTCCGACGAATGCATCACCCGTCCGCCCTGCGCGATGAATTCGTCCTTCCCGGGGTGGGAGACGATGTTCTTGTAGGAAAACTGCCCGGTGCAGATCGCGACGAAATCAAAGTCCTCCTTGCGCGTGCGGCCCGCGCTTTCCAGTGTCAGCGTCCAGCCCGGCTTTCCGTCGGCACGACGTTCCATCCCGGCAACATCCGTGTTGAGCTGATAGAGCCGACCCAGCTTGTGCTTGTCGGCATAGGCGTGGAGATAGGCATGGACCTGCGGGCCCTTGGGCCATTGCGGATACTCGTCCGGCATCGGCAGGTCGGTGAACCTGTACAGGTCCTTCGGGCTTTGCGTCTGAACCCCGGGATATGAGCGTGACAGCTCCCATACGCCGCCGAAGTCATGGCTGCGTTCGAAGCCGATGACACGGTGGCCCTTTTCGTCGAACGCCTTGGCTGCAGCCAAACCGGCGACACCGCCGCCGATCACGGCGACCTTCTTTCTCGTAACCATGTTAGGTTCTCCCTACGCGTCGGGCGGGGGCGGCAGGAAATCGACCTCGTGCAGCGCCGAGAGACGCACAAGCTCTTCGGGATCGGTGACGCCATCCAGGGCGCAGAACAGATCAAAGAGCTTGCGGGACGGGGCGACTCCAAAGACGCATTTCGCCTCTGCGCCAGAGCGGTTGAAGACCCCGTGCGCCACGCCCATCGGCATCCGCACCAGATCGCCCGGACCGGCCTTGTTGGGTTTCACATCCCCCGTCTCATAGCCGAAATCCACTTCCAGTTCGCCCTCGGTGACCAGAATCCACTCATCCTGCGTGGGGTGCACATGCGGCGGCACGAAGGTGTCGGCCGGCACGAGGGCTTGCCAGATCATGGCGTTATCGGAATGCAATTTCGGTGTGTAGATTTGGCCGACAACGTTCCAGGCAAACCCGCCAAGCCCGGCGTCGGCTGCGGTTACTCCAATCGTTTCTTTCATTTTCTCCTCCCTGAGTGACAAATTGTCGCAGGGAGCCTAGCGCCGCGGACGCAATTGCCTTATCCAGAAAACGCAAGAAAATAGGCCACCGGCAAAAGGCTTTGGTTTCCGGGCAAAACCTACCTACACTGGCCAGGATGAGTGTTGGAGACCTCCAAGACCACGCCGAACCGCTCAGCGCGCACCGTCTGTTTCAGACCAAGGAAGTTGACGTTGCCCGCAATGTGGTTGCGCAGAAATTTTGTCCGCACGACCTGATCCCGGCGCGGAACCACGAAGCCTTTGCGGTTGCCCACAATCATGCGGCGGGCAAGACCCTGTCGTTGAACTACCTGCGCTACGGCTGCGAGGTGACGATCAATCCCGGGGAACTGACCGATTTCTACCTCGTGCAGATCCCGGTGCGTGGGCGGGCAACGGTCCGCAATGGGCGCAAGACCGTTGCGGCGGGGCGCGAAACAGCCTCGATCCTGAACCCGACTCGTGACACGGGCATGACCTGGGGCCAAGGCTGTGAAAAGCTTCTGCTCCAGATTGACCGCGATGCCCTGTGTCAGGTCGCGGAACAGCTCGTCGGACGCGCCCTGCCGCACCCCGTTCTGTTCGATCCCGAAGTGACACTTTCGTCCCCGGCTCTGCGGGCTTGGAAACGAAACCTGCTGGCAACCGTCGAAGTTGCGGGCAAGGGCGTTGCGTTCGGCCCGACCGCCCACAAACATCAGGCGTTTTTCGAAGAACGCCTGATCACCGGGTTCCTTTTGGCACAGCCAAGTGCCGTCAGCCACATGCTTTCCGGGTCGGCGAGGCAGTGTTCCTCCGGCCAGGTTCTGCGGGCACGCGCGTTCATGATGGAAAACCTGTCGGAGCCGATCACGATCGCGCAGATTGCCGCCGAGGCAGATTGCAGCATCCGCAGTCTGCAATTGGGTTTTCAGAGTCACTTCAACTGCACCCCCACCCAATACTTGATGCGTCAACGCCTGAACCACGCCCATTTCCTGCTTCAGACCTGCCCGCCCGAGACGCTTGTCCAGTCGATTGCGTTCGACTCGGGATTTTCCCATCTCGGCCGGTTTTCCGGTGCCTACCGTGACACCTTCGGGTGCTCCCCCCGCGAGACATTGTTTGGCAACGCGTTCGCGTAGCCGGGCCAGACCGGCCCCGGCCTGGCCAGAACCCGTATCCGTGTCGCGCTGCCCGCGCGGCGAGGTTCAGCCTCCAAGTCGGAGGCGCCGCGTTTCTTCGATTGGCGCAGTTTGCTCAGCGCCTGTCACAGGCCCCAGTCGCGACCAAGCTCGCGCGGCCGGAGAGCGATTGAAGGTTTTTAAATCCTTCGCGAAGGCTGTCTGCGCCGCGTCCGGCGTCGCATGGGCCGTCAGATCATTCGGAAAGGCCGCCTGCACTGCCTCTATCGCCGCCCTCGCCCGGCAAGCGCAGACGGGGGGAGGCTGGCTGCCGCCAGGGCACCCCGGCTCAGGCCGGCGCCGCGCCCAGCACGGCCGTGGCCTCGATCTCGACAAGGGCCGCGTCCTCGATCAGGGCGCTGACCACCACCATCGTCATAGCCGGGAAATGCCGGCCCAGCACCCGGCGATAGGCTTCGCCCACCTCGCGCTGGCGCGCCAGGTATTCCGACTTGTCGGTGACATACCAGGTCAGGCGCACGATGTCGGTCACGTCTCCGCCGGCGGCGCGGACGATTGCGCGGATATTGAACAGCGCCTGCTCCATCTGGCCGACGAAATCATGGGAGCGGAACACCTGTGACTCGTCCCAGCCGATCTGGCCGCCGATATACAGCGTGCCGTCCTTTGCGAACACGCCGTTCGCATACCCTTTCGCCGGGGCCCAGCCGTCCGGTTGAATGATGTCATGCGTCACTTTTGCGGTCCTTTCACGTATGAATTCAGCTTGTCTCTCACCGCCTCGGGCCACCGGGCCGGCTTTCCTGAACGGTCAACGAAGACGAGTGTCGAGGTAGACTCGAAACGGGCTTCCCCGTCGCAGGTCCCGACAATCGACAGCCCGAGGCTGCTGCGTCCGAGCCTTTCGAAGCCCAGCGAGATCGTCAGCATGTCGCCGTGCCGGCTCGGGGCCCTGAACCGCGTGCTGATCTCCGCCGTCGGCACGCCGCCGATCTCGAGCAGTTTTTCGAAGGGAAATCCGATCGCCTCGTCGAAGAAGCTTTCGACACAATCGTTGATCATTTCGAAATATCGCGGGAAGAACACGATCCCGGCCGGATCGCAGAACTTGAAGAGCACCTTTTGCGCAAACACGTACTGCACGCCTAGACCCCCAGATACCGGTCACGCACGTCGGCACCCAGTTCGCCGAACGCCCCCTGCCAGACGGAGCGGCCCTTTTCAAGGATCACCGCCCGGTCAGCCACGCGCGACAGTTCCCGGATCGACTTGTCGATG
Source organism: Maritimibacter sp. HL-12 (assembly GCF_900177545.1). Lineage (GTDB taxonomy): Bacteria > Pseudomonadota > Alphaproteobacteria > Rhodobacterales > Rhodobacteraceae > Sinisalibacter. Next base: position 979,958 of record NZ_FXBQ01000001.1, read on the forward strand.
ACGAGGATGGCCATCTCCGTTTCCGCCTTGAGGCGGGCGACGGCGGCCCAGATTTCGTTGCGCACGACCGGGGCGAGCCCCTCGGTGGCTTCGTCGAGGATCAGCAGGCGCGGATTTGTCATCAGCGCGCGGGCAATGGCCAGCATCTGCTGTTCGCCGCCCGAGAGCGACGCCGAAAGCTGGTCCTTGCGCTCTTCAAGCCGGGGAAACAGCCGCGCCACGGCTTCAAAGTCCCACACGCCGGGCCGCGCGGCGGCGATCAGGTTCTCGCGCACGGTCAGGTTGGTGAAACAGCGCCGCCCCTCGGGCACCAGCCCGATCCCCATCCGCGCCGCGCGGTATGACGGTAACGGCGCAAGGTCATGGCCATCGAACATGACCGAGCCGCCGCGATGCCTGAGCAGCCGGCAGATCACCTTCACCGTGGTCGACTTGCCCATGCCGTTGCGCCCCATCAGCGCAAGAACCTGCCCGTCCTCGAGCGACAGGTGCACGTCGAACAGGGCCTGGCTGGCGCCGTAGAAGGCCGAGACATGCGAAAGCTTCAACAGGCTCATCAGGCATCCTCCTCGCCAAGATAGGCGCTGCGTACCTCTGGATTCTCGCGGATCTCGCCAACCGTTCCCGTGGCGATGATCTCGCCGTAAACCAGCACGCTGATCCGGTCGGCGAGTGCGAAGACGGCATCCATGTCATGTTCGACCAGCAGGATCGGCGCCTGTGAGCGCAGCCCGTCGAGAAACCCCATCAGCCGATGCGATCCCTCGCCGCCCAGCCCCGCCATCGGTTCGTCCATCAAGAACACCTTGGGCGACAGGGTCAGCGCGACGGCGACTTCGAGCTGGCGGCGCTGGCCATGCGACAATTCTGAGGTGCGGACGGCGTGAAACTCCTCGAGCCCGACGGTTTCCAGCGAATCCCGGGCCCGGTCGAGCAACTCGGGATCAGTCATCGCCGGTCGGAAGAAGCGAAAGACATCGCCGCGATGACCGAGCGCGCCCAGAACCGCGTTCTGCAGCACGGTGTAATCCATCGCCAGCGACGAGATCTGGAAGGTCCGCCCCATGCCGAGCCGGGCGCGCGCAGCGGTCGACAGATCGGTCACGTCGCGCCCGGCGAAATGCACCCGGCCGCTGTCGGGCCGCAAACCGCCCGAGATCTGTTTGATGAGCGTCGATTTGCCCGCACCGTTCGGACCGATCAGGGCATGGATCTCGCCCGGGTACAGATCGAGGTTGATGTCGTTGCTGGCAATGAGCGCCCCGAAGCTCTTGCTCACGCCGCGCACTTCGAGGACGGGATCAGTCATGCGCCACCTCCCGCCCGGCGATCAGGCCGAACAATCCGCCGCGCGCGAACAGCACCACGCCCAGCAGGATCGCGCCGAGGTAGATGTGCCAGTAGTCGCTCACGCCGCCGAGGCTGTGTTCCAGAAGGATGAACAACGCTGCGCCCGCCACCGGGCCAAGCACGCGCCCGACGCCGCCGAGGATGACGAAGATCATGATCTCGCCCGAGGTATGCCAGTCGAACATCACCGGGCTGACGAAACGGTTGAGATCGGCGAAAAGCGCACCGGCGAGCCCGGTGATCGCGCCGGAAATCACGAAGGCGGTCAGATACATGCGGTAGGGAACCTGCCCCAGCGCCTGGACCCTGTCCTCGTTCTGTCGCGCAGCGCCGAGCATCAGCCCGAAGGAGGAGCGCGACAGGCGGAACACGAAGAACAGCATGACCAGCAGGATCACGTAGCAGATGGCGTAGAACTGGATCGGGTCCATCGTGTTGAGGCCGGGGAACTCGTTGCGCACGTAGATCGACAGCCCGTCCTCGCCGCCGTAGGCCGACCAGGAGATTGCGAAGTAGTAGAACATCTGCGCGAAGGCCAGGGTGATCATGATGAAATAGACGCCGGAGGTGCGCAGGCTCAGCGCCCCGACCCCGAGCGCCACGAGCGCCGAGACGGCGATGGCCGTGAGCCAGATGATCGGCATGGAGGTCGTCCCCTCGATCACGAAAGGCCAGGTGAACATCGGTACATAGGTCTGGGCGTGATGGGCGAGGATGCCCATCGCATAGCCGCCCAGCCCGAAGAACAGTGCATGGCCGAAACTGACCAGCCCGCCGAAGCCGAGGGCGAGGTTCAGCCCGACACCGGCGATGGCGAAGATCACCGCCCGCGTCGCCAGGGTGATCAGGAACGGCTCGTCGGCAACCCAGGCCCAGAGCGGGAAAAGGAACAGCAGGCCGAGCAGGCTGAAGTTGAGGATGGTTTCTCTTCGCATGTCAGGTCCCTCCGAACAGGCCCTTGGGGCGGAACAGGAGCACGCCGGCCATCAGGATATAGATCGACATCGAGGCGAGAGACGCCCCGACGGAGGTGGCGGCGGCAGGGTCCATGAACAGCCCGAACAGCGCCGGTAGCAGCGAGCGCCCCAGCGTGTCGGTCATGCCGACGAGGATGGAGCCGATGAAAGCCCCCTTGATCGAGCCGATCCCGCCGATCACGATCACCACGAAGGCGAGGATGAGCACCGGCTCGCCCATCCCAACCTGCACCGACTGGATCGCGCCGATCAGGGCACCAGCAAAGCCCGCCAGCGCCGCGCCGAGGGCGAAGACCAGCGTGTAGAGCAGCGAGATGTTCACGCCGAGCGCGCCGATCATCTCGCGGTCGTTTTCGCCCGCCCGGATCTGGATACCGATCCGGGTGCGCGAAATCATGAGGAACAAGGCGGCGGCGACGGCAAGGCCGACGAGGATGATCGCCAGCCGGTAGAGCGAATACCGGATGCCGAAGGGCAACATGACCGAGCCCGAGAGCCAGTCGGGCCGGTCGAGGAACAACGGGAAGGACCCGAACACCCAGCGGGTGCCTTCGGAAAAGATCAGGATCAGCGCGAAGGTCGCCAGCACCTGGTCGAGGTGGTCGCGATCGTAGAGCCTGCGGATCACGACGACTTCGACGATCACCCCGGCAACGGCCGCCGCCGCGAGGCTCGCCGCCAGCGCCAGCAGGAAGGACCCGGTCGCCGCCGCGACGGTCGCCGCCGCGAAGGCGCCGATCATGAACAGCGAGCCATGGGCAAGATTGATCAGCCCCATCACGCCGAAGATCAGCGTCAGGCCCGCCGCCATGAGGAACAGCATGACCCCGAACTGGAGCCCGTTCAGGGCCTGCTCGATCAGGAGAATGGACGACATCGGTGCGTCACCTGCAGCAGGCGCCGCCCCGGCACGAAGCCCTGGGCGGCGCAGGTTTCAATCACATGCCGCACTCGGCCGCGTAGGCGTCGGCGTGGTTCTCGATGGCGACGCCGATCGTCTTGTTGGTGTAGATATCGCCCTCCTTGATCACCTCGCGCACGTAGATGTCCTGGATCGGGTGGTTGTTCGGCCCGAAGGCGAAATCACCCCGCGTGGAGGCAAAATCGGCCGCCTTGAGCGCGGCGCGGAAACCCTCCACGTCCGACACCTCGGCCTTGTCCAGCGCGCTGATCATCAGGTTGCCGGTGTCGAAGCCCTGGGAGGCGTAGAGCGAGGGCAGACGGCCGTATTCGGCCTCGAAACTCTCGACGAAGGCCGCGTTGGCCGGGTTGTCGAGGTCTTTCGCCCACTGGCTGGTGTTGACCACGCCGAGGGCGGCATCGCCAACCGCCTGCAGGATGCCCTGGTCGAAGCTGAAGGCCGGGCCGATCAGCGGGATATCGACGCCCGAGTCGGCATATTGCTTGAGGAAGGAAATCCCCATCCCGCCGGGCAGGAAGAAAAACACGCTGTCGGCCCCCGAGGCGCGGATCTGGGCGATCTCGGCGGCGTAATCGGTCTGGCCGAGCTTGGTGTAGACCTCGCCCGAAAGCTCGCCCTCGTAGAACCGCTTGTAGCCGGTGAGCGCGTCTTGCCCGGCCGGGTAGTTCGGCGCGAGGATGAAGGAATTCGTGTAGCCGGCCGAATTGGCGTAGGCCCCCGCCGCCTCGTGCAGGTTGTCGTTCTGCCAGGCGACGTTGAAGTAGTTCGGATGACAGCCCTTGCCCGCCAGCGCCGAGGGGCCGGCATTGGGCGAGAGGTAGATCTTGCCCTGCGCCACCGCGCCCGGCACCACCGCCATCGCGAGGTTCGACCAGATGATGCCGGTCAGCACGTCGACATCCTCGGCCTGGATCATCCGGTCGGCGATCTGCACCGCCACGTCGGGCTTTTGCTGGTCGTCCTCGATGATCATCTCGATATCGTCGCGCCCCGATTGCTTGAGCGCGAGCAGGAACCCGTCGCGCACGTCGAGCCCGAGCCCCGCGCCGCCGCCCGAAAGCGTGGTGATCATCCCCACCTTCACATCCGCCTGCGCACCGCCGGCCAGCGCCGCAAACGCCGCCGCCGCGATCATTGATTTCAGTGTCATGTCTTCCTCCTGTTGGGTTTCGATGTTCGGACCGCTTTGCGGATCCGTTTTTTATTGCGCCCAATCTCGTCCGCATCGCGCTTGGGCTCGGCGCGATCCGCCCTGCCGGGTTCGGCTCGCGGCATCACCGCGCGGCCCCCGGTAATCACCCTAGTCGGTCTGCGGACGCAGTTCACGCAGAACGAAGCGTTGGATCTTTCCGGTGGCCGTCTTCGGCAACGCGGTGTGAAACCGGATCGATCGCGGGTACTTGTACGGTGCGATGCTGTCCTTGACGTGGTCCTGAAGCGCCTTGATCAACTGGGCCGATGCCTTGTGACCCGGCGCCAGCACCACATGCGCCTCGACGATCTGGCCGCGCTCCGGATCGGACGCCCCCACGACCGCGCATTCCGCGACCGCCTCGTGGGCCAATAGCGCGGCTTCGACTTCCGGGCCGGCGATGTTGTAGCCCGAGGACACGATCATGTCGTCGTTGCGCGCGGCGAAATGGAAGTAGCCGTCCTCGTCGCGCCAGAAACTGTCGCCGGTGATGTTCCAGCCATCCCGCACATACTCGCTCTGGCGATCGTCGTTGAGATAGCGGCAGCCGGTCGGGCCGCGCACCGCGAGGCGGCCCACTTCGCCATCGGGCAGATCCATCATCTCGTCGTTCACGATCCGGGCCTCGTAGCCGGTGACCGGGCGCCCGGTGCAGGCCGGCTGCGCATCCTCGAACCGGTTGCTCACGAAGATGTGGAGCATTTCCGTGGCGCCGATCCCGTCGAGCATCGGCTTGCCGGTCTTGGCCATCCACTCCTCGTAGACCGGCGCCGGCAGGGTCTCACCCGCCGAGACCGCCGCGCGCAGGCTGGACAGATCAGCGCCCTCGTCCATCGCGCTCAACATGACCCGGTAGGCGGTCGGCGCGGTGAAACAAACCGTCGCGCCGTAGTCCTCGATGATCCCGATCATGTTCGGCGGCGAGGCGTTCTCCAGCAGCGTCGCAGTGGCGCCGAAGCGCAGCGGAAACACCGCGAGCCCACCCAGGCCGAAGGTGAAGGCGAGCGGCGGCGAGCCCACGAACACGTCGTCCGGCGTGACCTGAAGCACCTCGCGGGCATATCCATCGGCAATGATCAGGAGATCGCGGTGGAAATGCATCGTGGCCTTCGGGTTGCCGGTGGTGCCGGAGGTGAAGCCCAGCAAGGCGACATCGTCGCGTCCGGTGCGGACGGCCTCGAAATGCACCGGTTTCTGCAGCGCCAGCCGGTCAAGCTCGGCATCGTGGTTCGAGGTGCCGTCGAACCCGACCACCGTCTTGAGAAACCGGCTGGTCTTGGCGCAGGCGGCGAGGTCGTCCATCAGCCGGGTATCGCACAGCGCATGGCTGATCTCGGCCTTGTCGACGATCTTGGCCAGTTCGCCCGCCCGCAGCATCGGCATGGTATTGACGACGACCGCCCCCGCCTTGGTGGCGGCAAGCCAGCAGGCCACCATCGCGGGATTGTTGGCCGACCGGATCAGGACGCGGTTGCCGGGTTTGACCCCGAGATCCTCGACCAACGCCCGGGCAAGGCGGTTGGTCCAGTCGGCCAGTTCCTTGTAGGTTCGTCGGCGTCCGTTGCCGATCAGGGCAGTGCGGTCGCCGAAACCTCTCTCGACGATTGCGTCGGTCAGTTCGACCCCGACATTCAGGTGCTCGGGGTAGTCGAAGCCGTCGAGCAGGAAGTCGGGCCACTGCGCCTGTGGCGGCAGCCCGTCACGGGCAAACGTGTCGATATGCGCACTCGGTCCAAGCATTCATGTCTCCCCTTCGTGTTGGGCCATCACCTGGCGGGCAATCACCACGCGTTGCACATCCGATGCCCCTTCGTAGATCCGCAGGGCCCGGATTTCGCGATACAGTTTCTCGACCGTCTCACCCGACTTCACCCCGTCGCCGCCGTGCAGCTGAACGGCCCGGTCGATGACCTGCTGCGCCTGTTCGGTGGAGAAGAGCTTGGCCATCGCCGCCTCGCGCGTGACCCGCGCGGCGCCCGTGTCCTTGGCCCAGGCCGCGCGGTAGACCAGCAGCGCGGCGGCATCGACGTCGAGCGCCATGTCGGCGATGTGGCCTTGCACCATCTGCAGATCGAACAGCGGCGCGCCCTGCACGTGCCGGGCCCGGACCCGCGTCAACGCTTCGTCGAGCGCGCGCCGCGCGAAGCCGAGCGCCGCCGCGGCCACGGTCGAGCGGAACACGTCCAGCACCGACATGGCAATGCGGAACCCCTGCCCCGACGCCCCGAGCATGGCGCTGGCGGGCACCCGGCAATCGCTGAACCGCAAGGTGGCCAGCGGGTGGGGCGCGATGGTTTCGAGCCGTTCGACGATCTCGAACCCGGGCAGACCGGCGGGCAGAACGAAGGCCGACAGACCGCGCGCGCCCGGCGCATCGCCGGTCCGGGCAAACAGGGTGAAGACATCCGCGATGGCGCCGTTCGAGATCCAGGTCTTCTCGCCGTTGAGCACGTAAGATTCGCCGTCGCGCACCGCCGTCATCGTCGAATTGGCGACGTCCGAGCCCGATTGCGGCTCGGTCAGGGCGAAGGCCGAGATCGCCTGGCCACTGCGGGTGAGGGGCAGCCATTCGGATTGCTGTTTCGGGGTACCGAACAGCGAGATCGCGCCGGTGCCAAGTCCCTGCATGGCAAAGGAAAAATCGGCCAGCCCGTCGTGGCGGGCCAGGGTTTCGCGGGCAAGGCACAGGCGGCGGACATCGAGGCTTTCGCCCGCCTCCGCGGCGGTGTGCACGAGCCATCCCGCCTCGCCCATCCGGCGCACCAGCGCGCGGCAGGCGGCCTCGGTGTCGCCGTGGTCGATCGCCGCCAGCTCCCGGCCTGCCCAATCGTCCAGCGCCCCGGCGAAGGTGGCATGGTCAGGCGTGAAGAACGGCCAGTCGAGAAAGCTTCGGTCGGCCATCAGTCGCCCTCGAACACGGGTTTTTCCTTCCCGACGAAGGCGTGATAGGCCCGCTCGAAATCGCGGGTCTGCATGCAGATCGCCTGGGCCTGGGCCTCGGCCTCGATCGCCTGGTCGAGCCCCATGTTCCATTCCTGGTTCAACTGGGTCTTGGTGATGCCATGGGCGAATGTCGGCCCGGCCGCGAGCCGTTCGGCGAGCTTGCGCGCCTCCGCTTCGAGATGGTCGGCGGCATGCAACGTGTTCCAGAAACCCCAGCGCTCGCCCTCTTCCGCCGACATCGTCCGCCCGGTGTAGAGCAGTTCGGCCGCGCGCCCCTGCCCGACGATCCTCGGCAGCATCGCGCAGGCACCCATGTCGCAGCCGGCGAGCCCGACGCGGGTGAACAGGAAGGCGCATTTGGCCTCCGGGGTGGCGAGCCGCAGGTCCGACGCCATGGCGACGATCGCACCGGCACCAACGCAGACCCCGTCGACCGCCGCGATGATCGGCTTGCCGCACCCGATCATCGCCTTGACCAGGTCGCCGGTCATGCGGGTGAAGGCCAGCAGGTCTTTCATCTCCATGCCCACCAGCGGGCCGATGATATCGTGCACATCGCCGCCGGAGCAGAAATTGCCGCCGTTGGACGCGAAGATCACCACGTCAACATCCGTGGCATAGGCCAGCGCCCGGAAGGTATCGCGCAGCTCGGCGTAGCTTTCAAAGGTCAGCGGGTTCTTGCGGTCCGGGCGGTTCAGGCGGATCGTCGCGATCTGCCCGGTGCAACTCCATTCGAAATGCCGCGGTTTCAGGTCAGCCATCTTGGTCATCGTTTTCTCCTTCGACGCGATGCAGAAGATCACGGATGGTATCGAGTTCGGCGTGGCCGAGCCGCGCGAACAGCCTGTCGATCTCCGCCTCGTGCGCCCGCGCGACCTCCTCGAACCATGTCCGGCCGTCGCCGGTCAGCTCGACGAGAACCACCCGGCGGTCGATCTCGCTCGGAATGCGGCGCGCGATCCCGTCCTTTTCGAGGCGCTCGACCACGGCGGTGGCATTGCCGTTCGACACCAGCAGACGCTGGCTGAGATCGCTCATCTTCATCGGGCCAGCGCTGCGATACAGCGCGGCGGCGACATCGAAGCGCGGCAGGGTGGTGTCGAAGTTCAGCCGCAGGAATTCGCGCAGATGGTTCTCGGTGCGGCGGGTGACGCGCAACAGCCGGAGCCATGTCCGCAGGCGGCGGCGGTCGAGCGGAGCCAGTGCGTTCATACCTCGCCCCCCGCGATCGCGACCGCCTGGCCGTTGATCCCCTCCGAGCCCGGCCCGCACAGCCACAGCGCCGCGGCGCTCACCTCGGCGGGCCGGATCAGCCGGCCCTGCGGGTTGTGCTTGGTCAGCGCGGCGCGGGCCTCCGCCTCCGACATCCCGGTTTTTGAGACGATATTGGCGATCGACTGGCTGGTCATCTCGGTGTCGAGGAACCCGGGGCAAAGCGCGTTGGCGGTGATCTCGCGTCGTGCCACCTCCAGCGCGACGGAGCGGATCATCCCGACAACGCCATGCTTGGCCGCCGCATAGGGCGCCACGTATTCATAGCCCTTCAGCCCGGCGGTCGAGGCGACGGCGATCAGCCGCCCCCAACCATCCATTTGCGCCAGGCCAGCCCGCAAGGTCAGGAATGCCCCCGTGAGGTTGACCGCCAGCATCCGGTTCCACCGTTCGAGCGAGGTCTTGGCGAAAGGCGCACTCTCGGCCGCACCCGCATTGGCGACGACGATATCGACCGGCCCCGCCGCCTCGAACAGCGCCGCAACTGACGCCTCGTCGGTCACGTCGGCGGGGATCGCCCGGATCGCCGGCGACTGCGCAGCCACTGCCTCGAGCGGACCGGCGCGGCGCCCCGAACAGATCACCTCGGCACCGGCCGCGGCAAAGGCCAGCGCCATGTCGGCGCCGACACCGGTGCCCCCGCCGGTGATCAATACGCGGTGCCCTTCGAGCGTCATACCCGGATCGCCTCCTGTTGCTTCTCGCGCAGGCGATAGGCCTGGTCGCGGCCCGCCAGATAGGGATCGGGCCATTTGACATGGGTGTCGCCCAGCTCCACGGCGGCGTGCAGGGTCCAGTAGGGATCGGCCAGGTGCGGCCGCGCGAGGCAGACCAGATCGGCACGACCCGCCAGCAGGATCGAGTTGACGTGGTCGGTCTCGTAGATGTTGCCCACGGCCATGGTCGGCATGTTCAGTTCGTTGCGGATCCGGTTGGCAAACGGTGTCTGGAACATCCGGCCATAGACCGGCTGCGCCTCCACGCTGGTCTGCCCGGCCGACACGTCGATGATATCGGCGCCGGCTGCGCGGAACATGCCCGCGATCTCCACCGCATCTTCCGGGGACACGCCATCCTCGCCGACCCAGTCATGGGCGCTGATGCGCACCGAGATCGGCTTGCCCTCAGGCCAGGCCGCCCGCATGGCGCCGAACACCTCCAGCGGGTAGCGCATGCGGTTCTCAAGGCTGCCGCCGTAGTCATCATCGCGCCGGTTCGACACCGGCGAGATGAAGGACGAGATCAGGTAACCGTGTGCGGCGTGCAGTTCGACCATGTCGAACCCGGCGCGCGCGGCCATTTCAGTCGCGGCGACGAACTGGTCGCGCACTTCGTCCATGTCGTCCCGGGTCATCGCGCGGGGCGGGGCGTTGCGCTTCGACCACGGGATCGCCGAGGCCGAGATCAGCTCCCAGTTTTCCGCCGCGAGCGGCGCGTCCATCTCCTCCCAGCCAAGCTGCGTCGAGCCCTTGCGCCCGGAATGGCCGATCTGCGAACAGATCTTCGCCTCCGTCTCGGCATGGACGAAATCCACCAGCCGCTTCCAGGCCGCCTCGTGTTCGGGGGCGTAGAGACCGGGGCAGCCGGGCGTGATCCGCCCCTCGGGCGAGACGCAGGTCATCTCGGTATAGACCAGCCCAGCTCCGCCCTTGGCGCGCTCGGCGTAGTGGACGAAGTGCCAGTCGGTCGGGCAGCCATCGACCGCCTTGTACTGGGCCATTGGCGAGACGACGATGCGGTTCTCAAGCGCCATGTCGCCAAGTTGGAACGGCGCGAACATCGGCGCGCGCACCGGCGCATCGGGGGCAACGCCGGCCTGGGTCTGGAACCAGCGCTCGGCGCTCTCCAGCCAGTCGGGATCGCGCAGCCGCAGGTTTTCGTGGCTGATCCGCTGCGACCGGGTCAGCAGGTTGTAATTGAACTGGACCGGGTCCTGATCGAGATAGCGCTCCACGTCCTCGAACCATTCCAGCGAGTTGCGCGCCGCCGATTGCAGCCGCAGAACCTCGAGCCGGCGTTCGTCCTGGTAGCGCTCAAATGCCCGCTCCAGGCTCGGCTCCGAGTGCAGGTAGTCGGCCAGCGCGATCGCGCTGTCGAAGGCCAGGCGCGAGCCAGACCCGATCGAGAAATGCCCGGTCGCCGCCGCGTCGCCGACCAGAACGACATTCTCGTGATACCACTTCTCGCAGATCACGCGCGGGAAGTTCATCCACACCGCCGAGCCGCGCAGGTGACTGGCGTTCGACATCAGGTCATGGCCGCCAAGGTATTTCTCGAACACCTTGCGGCAGGTCTCGACCGTTTCTTCCTTCGTCATGTGCTCGAACCCCCAGGCATCCCAGGTGGGCTGCAGACATTCGACGATAAAGGTCGCCGTGTCGTCGTTGAACTGGTAGACATGCGCCCACATCCAGCCGTGCTCGGTCTTCTCAAAGATGAAGGTGAAGGCGTCGTCGAATTTCTGGTGGGTGCCGAGCCAGATGAACTTGCACAGGCGGGTGTCGATATCGGGGCGGAACACGTCCTCGTATTCCTTGCGCACCAGCGAGTTGATCCCGTCGGCGGCGACCACGAGATCGTAGTCCGCGCGGTATTCCTCGGCCGATTTGAACTCGCTCTCGAATTGCAGGTTGACGCCAAGCGCGCGCGCTCGCTCCTGCAGCAGGATCAGCATCTGCATCCGCCCGATCCCGGCGAAACCGTGCCCGCCCGACACGGTGCGCACGCCGTTGTGCTCGACTGCGATATCGTCCCAGTAGGCGAAGTGATCGCGGATCGCCTGGGTGCTCTCGGGATCGTTCTTCTGCATCCGCTCCAGCGCGTCGTCCGACAGCACGACCCCCCAGCCGAAGGTATCGTTCGCGCGGTTGCGCTCCAGCACGGTCACGTCGTGGGACGGATCCCGAAGCTTCATGGAAATGGCGAAATAGAGGCCCGCCGGACCGCCCCCAAGACAGATGACTTTCACGAACGAACCCTCCGAAGCGCATGAAGCAGGGCGCATAGCCCCTCGCGATCAAGGCTAGAGAAGCTCCAATTATGTTTCAAGCTTAAACTTTCATACTTGAAGTAATTTGCCCTGCCAGCTAAGACGATCCCGAGACACAACGGAGCTTGTCATGACCAGGAACACCCCCGAACATGCGCGCCAGAAGCCGCCCGCGATGACCTGGGATGACCCCTTCCTGCTGGATAACCAGCTTGAGGAAGAGGAAAAGATGATCCGCGATTCGGCCCGGGCCTATTGCCAGGACAAGCTTCTCTCCCGCGTCGTCGAGGCGAATCGCAACGAGGTTTTCCACCGCGAGATCATGACCGAGATGGGCGAACTGGGACTGCTCGGCGCGACCATTCCCGAGGAATACGGCGGCGTCGGCGCGAATTACACCTCCTACGGGCTGATCGCGCGGGAAGTGGAGCGGGTCGACAGCGGCTACCGGTCGGCGATGTCGGTGCAATCCAGCCTGGTGATGCACCCGATCTTCGCCTACGGCAGCGAGGAGCAGCGGCAGAAATACCTGCCGAAGCTGGCCAGCGGCGAATGGGTCGGATGTTTCGGCCTGACCGAACCCGACCACGGGTCCGACCCCGGCGGCATGGTCACCCGGGCAAAGCCCGTCGATGGCGGCTACCTGGTCTCGGGCGCGAAGAACTGGATCACCAATTCACCGATCGCAGATGTCTTCGTCGTCTGGGCCAAGTCCGACGCCCACGAGGGCAAGATCCGTGGCTTCGTGCTGGAAAAGGGCATGAAAGGGCTGAACGCGCCGAAGATCGAGGGCAAGTTCTCGCTGCGCGCCTCGATCACCGGCATGATCCAGATGGACGAGGTCTTCGTGCCCGAAGAAAACCTCCTGCCGCATGTCTCGGGGCTCGCCGGCCCCTTCGGCTGCCTCAACCGGGCGCGGTTCGGGATCGCCTGGGGCGCCCTCGGCGCCGCCGAAGCCTGCTGGCACGCGGCGCGCAGCTACACCATGGACCGCACCCAGTTCGGCCGCCCGCTTGCTGCCACCCAGTTGATCCAGAAGAAGCTGGCCGACATGCAGACCGAGATCTCGCTCGGCCTGCAGGGCTGCCTCCGGCTCGGCCGGCTGATGGACGAGGACGCGGCCTCCGCGGAACTCATCAGCATGATGAAGCGCAACAATTGCGGCAAGGCGCTGGCCGTGGCCCGCGAAGCGCGCGACATGCACGGCGGCAACGGGGTGAGCGATGAATACCCGGTGATCCGCCATGTCATGAATCTCGAAGCGGTCAACACCTACGAGGGCACCCACGATATCCACGCCCTGATCCTCGGCCGGGCCCAGACCGGGCACCAGGCCTTTCAGTGAAGCCGGCCCGCGGCCGATCCGGGACGGCACCATTTCGATGTGACTGACGGGCACGAGCGCCCGCCATGTACGCTGTTTCAAACCTTGCTGGGGGCGCCGGAATGAGCGTTTCGATCACCACCGAAAGCGGCATGGCCACCGTCACGATAGACAATCCTCCTTGCAACGCCCTGAACCGCGCGGTGCGCGAAGGGCTGGTTCGGGCGGTCGATGCGATCGAAGGCGACCCGGGCGTGGAGGCGGTGGTGCTGCGGTGCGCCGGCGAGACATTCGCCGCCGGGGCCGATATCGGCGAATTCGGCCAGCCGCTCCGGACGCCGCACTTGCCCGACGTTCTGCACCGCATCGAGACCTGCCCGAAACCCTGGGTCGCCGCGATTCACGGCACCGCCCTCGGGGGCGGGCTGGAACTGGCGATGGCCTGCCACCTGCGGGTGGCCGACCGGCAGGCGCGCCTCGGCCTGCCCGAGGTCACGCTCGGCCTGATCCCGGGGGCGGGCGGCACGGTGCGCCTGCCACGCCTCGTGCGCGCCGAACTGGCGATGGACATGGCGGCCGGCGGCAAGCCGATCCCTGCCGTGATGGCGCAGGAAGCGGGTCTGGTGGATGCGCTTGCCGATGGCGACCTGCTCGAACAGGCGAGGCGTCGGGCCGCGCAGGCCGCCCGCGACAGCGCCTGGACCGCAACGCTGGCACGGGCGGTGCGGCAACCCGACGACAGGGCTGCGCTGGACGCCAGGGCCGCGAAGATCCGGGCCCGGGCGGGCGGGCAGACCTCTCCCGGCGCCGCCGCCGCGGCGATCTTCAATGCCCTTGATCTGCCAGCCGAGCAGGCGCTCGACGCCGAACGGGCAACCTTCCTCGCCCTCAGGGACGACCCGCAGGCGGAAGCCCTGCGCCACGTCTATCTCGCCGAGCGCGACACCACCCGGATCGACCGGCTGAAAAACGTCGCGCCGCGCCCCTGCACAAGCATCGCCGTCATCGGCGGCGGCACGATGGGCGCCGGCATCGCCGCGGCCGGGCTGCTGGCGGGCCTCGGCGTGATCATGGTGGAACGCGATACGGCCGCGGCCGAGGCCGGGCGCGCCAGGGTCGCGGGCATTCTCGACGGCTCGCGCCAGCGCGGCGTGATCTCCGACCGGCAGCACGCCGCGATGATCTCCGCGTTCCGCGCCACCGCCGGCTATGATGTCCTCGACCGGGCCGACATCGTGATCGAAGCGGTGTTCGAGGACATGGAGGTCAAGAAACAGGTGTTCCGCGCCCTTGATGCGTCGACGCGCCCCGACGCGGTCCTCGCAACCAATACCTCCTACCTCGACGTCGACGAGATCGCCTGCGCGGTCGCGAACCCGTCGCGCGTGCTCGGGCTGCATTTCTTCTCGCCCGCCCACATCATGAAACTCCTCGAAATCGTCGTGCCGGCCAAGGTCGCCGACGATGTGCTTGCCACCGGGGTGGCCCTAGCCGGCCGGCTGAAGAAGATCGCCGTGTTCGCCGGCATTTGCGACGGCTTCATCGCCAACCGGATCATGTCGGCCTACCGGCGCGAGTGCGAATACATGCTGGAGGATGGTGCCCTGCCCTGGGAGATCGACGCCGCGATGACCGGTTTCGGCCTGCCGATGGGCATGTTCCAGATGCAGGACCTCGCCGGGCTCGACATCTCCTGGGCCATGCGCAAGCGGCAGGCCGCGACGCGCGACCCCGCGCAGCGCTACGTGGAAATCGCCGACAAGCTGTGCGAACGGGGCCATTTCGGCCGCAAGACCGGGCGCGGCTGGTATCTCTACGAGAATGGCACAGCGCTTCCCGATCCGGAGGTCGAGGCGCTGATCCTGTCGGATTCCCGCCGCAAGGGGATCACCCGAAAGGCGTTTTCGGCCGATGAGATCATGGATCGGATTCTGCGCACGATGCAATCCGAGGGCGAAAAGGTGCTGGCGGAGGGGATCGCCCGCAACGGGGCCGATATCGACGTGGTCATGGTGAATGCCTACGGCTTCCCCCGCTGGCTGGGCGGGCCGATGTTCCTCGCCGGTCGCGCCGGCACCACGCCGGCATAACCGCCGCACCGCGGTGTTCGACCGGCAATCCACCGAAGGGCCCTTGGACGGATCAAGTCTCTGAATGTGGCGGAGGAGACGGTCCTCAGCCCGGATTGACGAGACCAGTTGTCGTGCTGCTGAACCTATGAAGTTGGCTATTCTGGTCGCAACCGAGAATGCGGCGCGACGGCGAGCTGGTTCACAAGGCGAAGGGTGGTCAAAAGGGCGTGTGGGGATATGAATACCCGACACCAGCCATTGAAAAACAGGGACGATATCGGATCAAATGGTGCCGCAGGGGAGGATTGAACTCCCGACCTCACCCTTACCAAGGGTGCGCTCTACCACTGAGCTACTGCGGCGAACCGTGGGCGGCTGATTAGACGCATTTCGCCGAGGGCGCAAGCGCAATCTGGACGCCTTTTGCCCAACGGGTTAGAGAGAGCGGCATGAACCGCAAAGCCGCCTCCGACCAACCGAAGAAGAAGCCCGCTCCGCGCGAGGAACGGCTGAAATCGGCGCTGAAGGCCAACATGGCCCGGCGCAAGGCGCAGGTCAGGGCGCGCGACGACGCAACAAGAACAAACAAAGAAAAATAGAGAGGCGGCATGGATTCTATCGTGGTTACGGGCAATGGCCCGCTGAACGGGGAAATCCCCATTGCGGGCGCAAAAAACGCCTGCCTCGCATTGATGCCGGCCACGCTGCTCTCGGAAGAGCCGCTGATCCTGACAAATGCGCCGCGCCTGTCCGACATCGCAACGATGACCGTGCTCCTGCAATCGCTTGGCGCCGATGCCGCCAGCCTGCAAAACGACAAGGTGCTGGCGCTGTCGAGCCATGATCTGACCTCGACGCGGGCCGACTACGACATCGTGCGCAAGATGCGCGCCTCCAACCTCGTGCTCGGGCCGCTGCTGGCGCGCGCGGGGCACGCCGAGGTGTCGCTCCCCGGCGGTTGCGCAATCGGGGCGCGGCCGATGGACATTCACATCGACGGGTTGGAAAAGCTCGGGGCGGTGATCGACCTGAAGGACGGCTACCTGCATGCCAAGGCCCCGGGCGGGCTGAAAGGCGCGGTGATCGACCTCGCCTTTCCCTCGGTCGGGGCCACCGAAAACCTGATGATGGCGGCGACGCTCGCCAAGGGCAGCACGGTGATTTCCAACGCCGCGCGCGAGCCCGAGATCGTCGATCTCGCCCGCTGCCTCAACGCGATGGGGGCGCAGATCGAGGGCGCGGGCACCGACCGGATCGAGATCCAGGGCGTCGATCGTCTCGGCGGGGCCACTCACCGCGTGGTCACCGACCGGATCGAACTGGGCACCTACATGCTCGCCCCGGTGATCGCCGGTGGCGACGTGGAATGCCTCGGCGGCACGCTCGATCTCGTGGCAAGCTTCGTCGACAAGCTCGCCGAGGCGGGGGTTTCGGTCGAGGAAACCGGGCGCGGGTTGCGCGTACGCCACGACGGCGGCCGGGTGCGCGCGGTGGACGTGACCACCGAAGTGTTCCCCGGCTTCCCCACCGATCTCCAGGCCCAGATGATGGCGCTGCTGACCACCGCGCAAGGCGTGAGTACGCTGCACGAAACGATCTTCGAGAACCGCTTCATGCACGCGCCCGAACTGGTGCGGATGGGCGCGGAGATCGAGGTGCAAGGCGGCACCGCGCGGGTCACCGGGGTCGAGCGCCTCAAGGGGGCGCCGGTGATGGCCACCGATCTGCGCGCCAGCGTCAGCCTCATTCTCGCAGGCCTCGCCGCCGAGGGTGAAACCGTGGTAAGCCGCGTCTATCACCTCGACCGGGGCTATGAGCACGTTGTCCGCAAGCTCTCCGGCGTGGGTGCAAAGATCGAACGGGTGAAGGGCACATGACCGAAGACGCAAGATTCGAAGACGGCGGCGAAGCGCCGGTCCGCCTGAAGGCGCTCGATGGCGACGATCTCGCCGTGATCTCGGCGCTGGCGCAGGACGCGGTGTTTCCGATCACCGAGATGAGCTGGCAGCCGGGGCGCCGGCGCTTCGCCCTGTTGCTCAACCGCTTTCGCTGGGAAGACGTCGAAAAGGCCGCCCGCCGCCGCCGCCCGGTGGAACGGGTGCAATCCGTGCTCGTTGTGTCGGATGTGCAGAAAGTGCAATCCCAGGGGATCGACCGGGGCGAGAAGGATCTCGTATTGTCGCTTCTGTCCATCTCCTTCGAGCCGGGCGAAGATGGCACCGGGCGCGTCATGTTCACCCTCGCGGGCGACGGAACCATCGCGCTCGACGTCGAGGCGCTCGACGTGACGCTTCAGGATGTGACCCGCCCCTACCTTGCGCCTTCGCGCAAGACCCCGCGGCACCCGGAGTAACCCATGGCGCAATTCCTCAATACCCGCGACGCCGATTTCGAGGCGCGGTTTACCGCCCTGCTCGGTGCCAAGCGCGAAGACAGCCCCGATGTCGACGAGATCGTGGCCGACATCATCGCCGATGTGCGCAAGCGAGGCGATGCGGCGGTGATCGAACTCACCGAAAGGTTCGACCACCTCGCCCTCACCCCCGAGACGATGCGCTTCGGCCCCGAGGAGATCGCCGCGCTGGTGGCCAAGGTGTCGCCGCAGGAGCGCGACGCGCTGGAACTCGCCGCCGACCGTATCCGCGCCTACCACGTCCGCCAGATGCCCGACGACGACCTCTGGACCGACCCCGACGGTGCCACCCTCGGCTGGCGCTGGACGCCGGTTTCCGCCGCCGGGCTTTACGTGCCGGGCGGGCTGGCGTCCTATCCTTCCTCGGTGCTGATGAACGCGGTGCCTGCCAAGGTCGCCGGCGTGAAACGCCTCGCCATCACCGTGCCCACCCCCGACGGCGTGGTGAATCCGCTGGTGCTGCTCGCCGCCGAGATCGCGGGGGTCGACGAGGTCTACCGCGTCGGCGGAGCGCAGGCGATCGCCGCTCTGGCCTATGGCACCGAGAGCATCGCGCCGGTCGACAAGATCACCGGCCCCGGCAACGCCTTCGTCGCGGCGGCCAAGCGGCGGGTGTTCGGCAAGGTCGGGATCGACATGATCGCCGGTCCGTCCGAGATCCTGGTGATTGCCGATGCCGACAACGACCCCGATTTCCTCGCGCTCGACCTGATGAGCCAGGCCGAGCACGACGAAAGCGCGCAATCCATCCTGATCACCGACGATGAGGCCTTCGGCCGCGCGGTGGCCAGGGCGGTGGACACCCGGCTGGAAACACTTGAGCGGCGCGCCATCGCCGGCGCAAGCTGGCGCGATTTCGGCGCGGTGATCACGGTGGCAGACCTCGAAGAAGCCGCCCGGCTTTCCGACCGGATCGCCCCCGAACACCTCGAGCTTTGCGTCGCCGATCCCGATGCGCTGGCGGCGAAGGTCAACCACGCCGGTGCGCTCTTTCTCGGCGCATGGACCCCGGAGGCGGTGGGCGATTACGTCAGCGGCCCCAACCACGTGTTGCCCACGGCGCGCTCGGCGCGGTTTTCCTCCGGCCTCTCGACGCTCGATTTTCTCAAGCGCACGACCATCGCGAAAATGACACCCGGCGCGCTCAAGGCAATCGGCCCGGCGGCGGAAACGCTGGCGAAATCGGAAAGCCTCGAAGCCCACGGCCTCTCGGTGCGCGCCCGGCTCGACAAGCTCAACGAGGGCTGAAAACCACGCCCCCGCCCCTTTTTCTTGGGTAAAATACTCCGGGGGGTGCGGGGGGCAGCGCCCCCCGCCCGGTCGCTCCGGGCAAAGCCCGGGGCGAAACCCTTGCGCCTAGCCCGTCGACCAGGCCCGCGGCTGGCGCATCCCCGCGATCTTGATCGCCTGCTTGACGTAGCCATAGGGAAACAGCGCGAAAAGTTCCTCGCGCCCGGCCTGCTTGCCCTGCGCGCCGCCGAGAAACTTCATCGCGAAGCGCGCATCCGGCATCACCCCGTGATCGGCCTCCTCGGCACGGATCCAGCGGATCAGCTCCCAGTGTCGAGGGGTCAATTCAATCCCCTCTTCGCGCGCGGTGTAGTCCGCGAAATCCTCGGTCCAGTCGTTCGGATCCGCAAGGTAGCCATGCCCGTCCACCCGGAATCGCGCCCCGGACAGCAGCGTCAACGTGATCGGATCTTCGGGAACCGCGCGCATCGCCCTGCCTGCCTAGTCCATCCACTCGAAGGGTCGGGTAAACTCGCCGAGCACATGCTTGACCTCTTCGTAGTCCACCTCGCCGGTGGCCTTCAGCCGCGCCACGAGGCCGAGCTTCTTCGATTCCACCACCTCGGCGACATGGGCGTTGATCCCCGCGCCCTCCAGCGCCGTGTTGTAGACCCGGGTGATCGCATCGCGCCGGAGTTCGGGCTTGAACACCTTGCCCACCGCGGTTTTCGGCAACTCGTCGAGGATGCCGATGTATTTCGGCACTGCCGCGCGCTCGTGGATGTGTTCCCTGGCATAGGCGAGCAGTTCGTCCGACGTCACCGTCGCCCCCGACACCAGTTCGACATAGGCGCAGGGGATCTCGCCGGAGAAGGCATCCGGCTGGCCGATCGCGCCGGCGAAGGCCACCGCCGGGTGCCCCGCCAATACCTCCTCGATCTCGGCCGGGTCGATATTGTGGCCGCCACGGATGATGAGGTCTTTCGCACGGCCGGTGATCCAGAGATAGCCGTCCTCGTCGATCCGGCCGAGGTCACCGGTGCGCAGGTGTGTGCCGGCGGCAAACAGCCCCTTGTTCTTGGCCGCGTCGGTATAGGTGCTGCCGGTGAACACGCCGGGGTTGGCAACGCAGATCTCGCCCACCTCGTCGACCCCGCATTCCTTGAGCACCACGCCGTCACCGTCGCATTGCAGGATCTTCACGTCGGTGTAGGGGAAAGGCACGCCGACCGACCCGATTTTCTTCTTGCCTTCACCCAGCGGATTGCAGGAGACGAGGCAGGTCGCCTCGGTCAGCCCGTAGCCCTCCACAAGCGTCACGCCGGTGGCCTTCTCGAAACGGTTGAACAATTCCACCGGCAGCGGTGCCGAACCCGAGAACGCCACCTTGAGCGACGATACGTCGGCATCGACCGGGCGCTGCATCATCGCGGAGATCGCGGTGGGCACGGTGATGATGAAGTTGATCTTCCAGCGCTCGACCAGCTTCCAGAAGTTGTCGAACACTCCTTCGCCCCGGTAGCCCGCGGGCGTCGGGAACACCACGTGCGCCCCGGCGGTCAGCACCGCCATGAACACCACGTGCACCGCGAAGACGTGGAACAGCGGCAGCGGGCAGATGATGTTGTCATCAGGATCGAACAAGAGGTTCGCCCCGAGCCAGCCGTTGTAGACGATGCCGGAATACTTGTGCTGCGCCACCTTCGGCATCCCGGTGGTGCCACCGGTGTGGAAATAGGCCGCCACCCGGTCTTCCCCGCCATCGGCGAAATCGAGCGTGGTGTTCTGGCCCGCGATGGCGGCGTTGAAATCCTGCACGCGCGCCCTGTGCGTCGGTTTCACCTTGGGCCGGATCAGCGGCACGATGAGGTTTTTCGGGAAGGTGAGGTAGCGGTTGAGATCGACCTCCAGCACATCGGTCACGTTCGGTGCCTTGGCCACCGCCTCATGCGCCTTCTGGCCCACGTCGGTCTTCGGGAAGCCCTTGAGCGTCACCACCACCTTGGCCCCGGTCTCGCGCAGGATCGCACTGATCTGGTCGGCGTCGAGCAACGGGTTGATCGGGTTGACCACCCCCGCGATCATGCCGCCGATCAGCGCGAGGAGCGTTTCGTTCGCGTTCGGCAAGATGAAAGCCACCACGTCGGTCTCGCCGACGCCAAGCGACCGGAACAGGTTGGCCGCCTGCACCGATTTGTCGTGCAACTGCCGCCACGACAGGGTTTCGGCCTTGTCCTTCGGCCCCGACAGGATCTGGAACGAGACCGCATTCTTCGACCCCTGCGCATCCGCCGTCTTCTTCAGAAGCTCGTAGACGGTCACCGGGTTGTTGCGGGAATCCCAGGTTTTTTCATTCTCGACGGCATCGCGGTCGGACGGTTGATCATAGGCATAGCGCGGCATTCGTTCCTCCCCTGCGGCACTTCTGGCCGTTTCGGAAAGGATGGTCGAACTGGCGCGCGCTCGCAAGTCTGACGTGGTCGTAACCCTGCGTTACTCCGCCGCGATTCCGTCGGTGAACTGAAGCCGGGCAAGGCGGGCATAAAGCCCGTCCTCGGCCACCAGATCGTCGTGGCTGCCCTGCGCCACGATCCGGCCATCCTCGAACACAACGATCCGGTCGGCCTTCTTCACCGTCGCCAGCCGGTGGGCGATGATCAGGGTGGTGCGGTCCTTCGCCATTTCGTCGACCGCGTGCTGCACCGCGCGCTCGCTTTCCGCGTCGAGCGCGCTGGTGGCCTCGTCGAGCAGCAGGATCGGGGCGTCGCGCAGGATCGCACGGGCGATGGCGATGCGCTGTTTCTGCCCACCCGAAAGCATCACCCCGCGCTCGCCGACATAGGTGTCGTAGCCGTCTGGGAGCTTTTGCAGGAAGTCATGCGCGGCGGCGGCGCGGGCCGCGGCCTCGACCTCGGCATCGGTGGCATCGAGCCGGCCAAAGCGGATGTTTTCGCGCGCCGTGGTGGCGAAAACCACGGCGTCTTGCGGCACCAGCGCGATCTTGCGCCGGAAATCGGGCCGCGACATCTCGCGCAGGTCGATCCCGTCGATCTTCACCGCGCCCTCGCTCGGGTCATAGAAACGTTGCAGAAGCTGGATGATCGTCGTCTTGCCCGCGCCCGAGGGGCCGACCAACGCCACGGTCTCGCCGGGCTTCACGTGCAGATCCACGTGGTCCAGCGCAAGGTGGTCGGGCCGGGCCGGGTAGCGGAAGGTGACCGTCTCGAAGCGGATGTCGCCCTCCACGGTTTCGGGCACCTTGCGCGGCATGGCCGGATCGCGCACCGCGTCTTCGGCGGTGAGCAATTCCACCAGTCGCTCGGTGGCACCCGCCGCGCGCTGAAGCTCCGACCAGATCTCGCTCAGCGCGCCCACCGAGCCCGCCGTC
Source organism: Maritimibacter sp. HL-12 (assembly GCF_900177545.1). Taxonomy (GTDB): domain Bacteria; phylum Pseudomonadota; class Alphaproteobacteria; order Rhodobacterales; family Rhodobacteraceae; genus Sinisalibacter. Next base: position 1,002,030 of record NZ_FXBQ01000001.1, read on the forward strand.
ATCATCGCGTAGATCACGAACTGCACCAGTGCGCCGATCGTCATGCTGCCGCCGGTCACATCGCGCATCCCGACCCAGAGCACGCCGACCACGCCGGAAAAGATCAGCGTGATCACGATCACCGTCATCAGCGCGCGGGTTCCGATTCGCTTTTCTGCCGAGCGGAAACTTTCCTCCGTCACCTCGCGGAACTCCGCGCGCGAGGGCTCTTCGTGGGTGAAGGCCTGCACCGTCTGCACGCTCAGCAGCGCCTCGGAGGCATTGCCGGAGGAGCGCGCGATCCAGTCCTGGTTTTCGCGGCCCAGAACCCGCAAGCGACGCCCGAGCACGATGATCGGCACCACCACGGCAGGCACCAGCAGCAGCACCAGCCCGGTGAGCTTGGCCGAGGTGAGCATCAGCATGATCATGCCGCCGATCAGGATCAGCACGTTGCGCAGCGCCACCGAAACCGATGAGCCGATCACGCTGAGAATCAGGGTGGTGTCGGTGGTGATCCGGCTGAGCACCTCGCCGGTCATGATCCGCTCGTAGAAGGCCGGGCTGAGCCCGATCACGCGGGAAAACACCGCCTCGCGGATATCGGCCACCACCCGCTCGCCGAGCCGGGTGACAAGGTAGTAGCGCAGGCCGGTGCCGAAGGCGAGCAGCACGGCGATGCCGAGCGCGAACAAGAAATACTGGTCGAGCATCACCAGTTCGGACTCGGTGAAGCCATCGACCACCCGGCGCACGGCCACCGGCATGACCAGCGAGATTGCCGCGGTGAAGACCAGCGCGACCAGCGCCGCCCCGAGCAGGCCCTTGTAAGGACGCACGAAAGGCCAAAGTTCGCCCAGCGCGCCGATCCGCTTGGACTTTTCGCGCTCTTCTCTGTTCGCCTCGCCGCGTGGCGCCATTACCGCTATCCTCTCCGTTGCCGGTCAGATAACCGGCACGCAGCCTGTCGGCAAGCACAAGCGCGAAACGGTCACAGCATCAATCCTCGCCCGGCAACTTCCGCACGGCACCTTTGGCGGCGGAGGAGGCCAGCATCGCGTAGGCCTTGAGCGCGGTCGAGACCTCGCGCGTGCGCACTTCCGAAGGCCCCCAGGGCAGCGGACCCTTGGCCGCGCGGCGGCGTTCGATCTCGGCTTCGTCCACCGCGAGGTGGATCGTGCGCGCGGGAATGTCAATTTCGATGGTGTCGCCGTCTTCCACCAGCCCGATCAGCCCGCCCTCGGCGGCCTCCGGGCTGACGTGACCTATCGACAGCCCCGAGGTGCCGCCCGAGAAGCGCCCGTCGGTGAGCAGCGCGCAGGCGGCACCAAGGCCCTTCGACTTGATGTAGGAGGTGGGATAGAGCATTTCCTGCATCCCCGGTCCGCCCTGCGGCCCCTCGTAGCTGATCACCACCACGTCGCCGGCCTTGACCTTGCCGCCGAGAATACCGCTCACCGCGCTGTCCTGGCTCTCGAAGACACGGGCAGTGCCGGTGAATGTCAGGATACTGTCATCCACGCCCGCGGTTTTCACGATGCAGCCGTCCTCGGCGATATTGCCGAACAGCACCGCAAGCCCGCCATCCTTGCTGAAGGCATGGTCGACCGCGCGGATCGCACCCGTCTTGCGGTCACGGTCGAGATCCTTGTAGCGGTTCTGCGTCGAGAACGCCTGGGTGGTGCGCACCCCGCCCGGGGCGGCGCGGTAGAAGGTCTCGACGGCCGGATCGTTCGCGGTCATCACGTCCCACTTGGCGATCGCCTCGGCCATCGTGGCGCTGTGCACGGTAGGCACCTCGCCGTGCAGAAGGCCCGCCCGCAACATCTCGCCAAGGATGCCGAAAATTCCCCCGGCGCGGTGCACGTCTTCCATGTGCACGTCCTGCTTGGCGGGGGCCACCTTGCACAAAACCGGCACTTTGCGGCTCAACCGGTCGATATCGTCCATGGTGAAGTTCACTTTTCCCTCGTGGGCGATGGCCAGGAGGTGCAGCACCGTGTTCGTCGATCCGCCCATCGCGATGTCGAGGCTCATGGCGTTCTCGAAGGCCTTGAAGGAGGCGATGTCGCGCGGCAGCATCCCCGGCTTTTCTTCTTTGTAATGCGCCTTGGTGATCTCGACGATCAGCCGCCCGGCCTCCTTGAACAGCGCCTCGCGGTCGGCATGCGTGGCCAGCATCGAGCCGTTGCCCGGAAGCGCGATTCCCAGCGCCTCGGCGAGCGAGTTCATCGAGTTCGCCGTGAACATGCCCGAGCAGGAGCCGCAGGTCGGGCAGGCGTTCTGTTCGATCGCGAGCACCTGTTCGTCGGTGTACTTGTCATCCGCGGCCGCGACCATCGCATCGACAAGGTCGAGGTCATGGTCGATCACGTCCGGGCTGATCTTGCCGGCCTCCATCGGCCCGCCCGACACGAAGACAACGGGGATATTGAGCCGCATCGCCGCCATCATCATGCCCGGCGTGATCTTGTCGCAATTCGAGATACAGACCATCGCATCGGCGGAATGGCCGTTGAGCATGTATTCCACGCTGTCGGCGATCACTTCGCGCGAGGGCAGCGAGTAGAGCATGCCGTCATGCCCCATGGCGATGCCGTCGTCGATGGCGATGGTGTTGAACTCCTTCGCCACGCCGCCCGCCTTCTCGATCTCGCGCGCCACAAGCTGGCCCATGTCCTTGAGGTGCACGTGGCCGGGCACGAACTGGGTGAAGCTGTTGACCACGGCGATGATCGGCTTGCCGAAATCCTCGTCGGTCATCCCGGTGGCGCGCCAGAGGCCACGGGCCCCGGCCATGTTGCGGCCATGGGTGGATTTGCGCGAACGGTAATGGGGCATGTCGGGGCACTCCTTCGGTATCCCCGCGTGTCTAGCGCAGGAGCGGGCAGAAGGGCAATGACGGCTTCGTGAGCCGCACGGGCGCGCTTGCCGAAATGAGGCCCACACCTTGCGCGCACGAACCTCGGCCCCGGACATCATCCGACTTGATCCCCGTCATCGACAGCCCGCGTGATCGGTGCCATCTCGAAAGCAGGCCCGGCGCACCCGGCTGCCGGCCTGTCGAAAAGCGGAAATGCGATGAAGGTCCTCAACCTGCGCGCCAAACTTGGTATCCTGCGTTTCGGCGTGAAATCAGGCACCTGCACCTCCGGCAAGGACCGCCCCTCAACGCCCCGATGACTGCGCCGGATAAGTTCAACCGGCCCGCCAAGACCCCGCCTCCGCGCGTTTGACACGCGTCGAGTCGGGTTGCTAGGCTTGCCCGGACTTCATCACTTTGACCCGTGCATTTTCGCAAAGAAGGTTTCCTATGCTGCGCCATTTTCGCCATGTTCTCATCGGATTACTGCTCATCGCGCCGTCGGCCGCGCTTTCCCAGATGGACGGACACGGCCCCGATGCCTGGCGTGTCGTCGACGTCGCACCCAATGACGTGCTCAACATGCGCTCCGGGCCGGGAACCGATCACCTCGTGATCGCCACGTTGCCCCCCGACGCCACCGGGCTCCAGCTCGTAACCTGCGTGCCCTACTTCTCGTTTACCCAGTTCCAGTCGTTGAGCGAAACACAGCGGGCAAACCTGCCGCCGCGTTGGTGCCTTGTGGAAGACCCGCAAGACGCCACGTCCGGCTGGGTCTCGGCCCGTTTCCTCGCTGAAGACACCACCGTTGGCCAGAGCCAGGGCGATCCGCTGGTGGATGAGGCGGTGAGGCTCGTGCAGGATCTCTACCAACAACGCCAGGACGCGATGGAGGGGCGGGCGTCCGATCCGCTTCAGCCATCCGCGGCGCGGCGCTACTTCTTTCCCGATGTCGTGAACCGGTTGGCCGAAGGCCCCGGGGCCGACCCGCTCTTCGATGCGCAGGATGCGGAGATCACCGGGTTGGAGGTGTTTCCCGAGCCCGGGAACGAAATGTTTCGCGGGATGATCACCGTACATGCGCGTTTCGAGAATTTCGGAATGCCACAGCGGGTCGTGTTTCGCCTCAGGGTCGATCCCTCGCTCGATCCGCCTGCGGTCCGCATCATGCGGATCGAGCACGACGACTGGACGCTGCCCTGACCCAGTCAGACCATCTGCCAGGCCAGGAATTGGAGCAGGCATGAGCATGAGTTTCACCGAGCGCGCACCGATCGAAAAGGGATTCGCCGAAGTCTTCGGAACCCGGATCGCGCCGCGGCTGAGCGAACTCGAGAACCGACGGCAAGCGCTCCTGAAAACCGCCAGGCGCCACGCCGGCCTTGCGCTGGCGGCCGGTGCCGCGCTCGGACTGCTGTTCGTGACCTTCGGCACGGGCACGCAAGGGATTGGCGGTGTCATCGCGGGCTTCGCGATCCCTCTCGCCTTCGGCGCGGTCGGGGCCCTCCTTCTCTGGCGGCGGCAGGCGGCGAAATGGAGCGGCTCGGTCGCGCGAACCGTGATGCCTGACGTCTGCGATTTCCTTGGCGACATCAGCTTCGATCCCGAGGCGATCAAGGGCTTTCCACTGGAGCGGATGCAAAAACTGGGCGTTATCCGGCGCTTCAGCCGTGCCGAGATTTCGGACCGACTGGAAGGCCGGTGGCGCGATACCCCCTTCGAGATCGTGGAAGCCGAGTTGATCTCGACGAAGGAGCGCCGCGGGACGAGCGACGACCGGCACGGCACCGACAGGTCGGAGACGACGCTGTTCAAGGGGCTTCTCATGCGTGTCGGCGTGCCCGAGCCCATTCCCACCCGCATCCTGCTGGTGCGCAATTACGGGCCGGGCAACAAGCTCATGGAGATGTTCGGTGCCACCGGGCGTGATCTTCCGAAAATCGAAACCGGCCACGAGGCGTTCGACCGGGCCTTCACCGCCTATGCGGCCGATGCCGAGACCGCGCGCAAGGTGCTGGTGCCGGGGTTTCTCGACAGTTTCCTGCGCATCGCCGAGGCCGAAAGCGGCAGGCCCGGAGCGCAAGGGCTCGAGGCCGGTTTTCACGACGAGTCGTTCTTCATGGCCCTTGAGCGTGATGACGATTTTTTCGCCATGGGCCGGCTCACCGTGCCGGCGGACGAGATCGAGGACGACCTGCATGGAGTCTTTGCCGATATCGCCACGGCGCGGCGGATCATCGACAGGCTGCACGGCGACCATCCAGACGACTGAAAGGACAGAAAGATGAGACGCTCGGTAACTTCCTTTGCACGCAACACGGCGCGCGCCCTCGCGGGGCTTGCCCTGCTCGCCACCTCCGCGCAGGCGCAGACCCTGCCCTGCCAGGGACGATACAACGTGGTCTCGGGAACGGTGACCCTCGCCGCGCCGGGGGGCGTGGTGGTGCTCACCCGCACCCGCAACGAGGGCATGGTCGATCTAACCTACGAAGGCTGCGACCGGATCGCGATGGTCGGCCAGGGGGTGCGGATGGACCTTGTCCGCTCGGCCACCTCCGGCTGGACGGCAACGCTCACGGGCGGCGGGGCCACGCGGGTGTTCAACTTCGCGGCCCTCACCCCGCGCCTGATCGACAGCTGGATGGTCGCCACCGGCGGCGGGATGACGGCCCAACGCGGGATGAAGCTCACGCTGGTGTCGGGAACCGAAGGGCAGCCCATGGATTGCATCTTCGACGGCGAGCGCCAGGATTTCTCGCTCGAGAACTCCGCCGCACAGGCGTTTCTCGCGGGCCGGAGCCTGACCCCGCCTTCGGCCGAGTTCGGGCTGTCCGACTATTATCGCGCCAACGAGACGGACCATGACGTGGCGACCGAGTCGCGCGAGGGCTCGACCCGGCACATCAGCTTCCTGCTCGGGACCGGTAACGCGATCCTGCCCGGCACCCGCGAAGCGACGCGCTTTCGCGAGGTCTGCCGCGCCGAGGATGGCGATCTCGACCCACCGCGCCGGCTGCTCAACTTCAAGATCCATCCGCTCGAAGACCCCGACGGTTACGCCGTCTTTGCCCAGGTGATCGACCTTCAGTCCGGCAAGATCCTTGCCCAGGCCGAAAGCGAAGTGACCGGGCGCGATGATGCCGCCTTGTCCCGGGCGATGGCCGACTCGGCCGGGCAACTCGAGGCGGGCGGCACGGAAATCGGCGCGCTCAGCAACGGGCGTGTACCATGATCGGAGACACCACGACAGATTCGGTTCAAGGGACGACTGGGAAGACCGGGAAAATCGAAAACGAGGGACACGCAATGAAACGGACAGTAATGAAAGCGGCCGCGGTGCTGCTCGCAGGGGCAGGCTTCGCCGCGCCTGCAATCGCCGCCGAAGAACAAGTGATGATCGTCTTCGACGGTTCGAATTCGATGTGGGGCCAGATCGACGGCACCGCCAAGGTCGAGATCGCGCGCGAGGTGATGGGCGAACTGCTGGGCGACTGGGCCGAGACGCGCCAGGTGGGTCTCATGGCCTATGGCCACCGTCGCCGCGGCGATTGCTCCGACATCGAAACCATCGTCGCACCCGGAACCGGCACCCGCGACGAGATCCTGGCACGGGTCGGCGCGATCACGCCCACCGGTAAAACCCCGCTCACCAGCGCGGTGGAGCAGGCCGCGATGGCGCTTTCCTACACCGACACGCCCGCCACCGTCGTGCTGATTTCCGACGGGGTCGAAAGCTGTGACCGCGACCCATGTGCGCTCGCCGAAACGCTCGAACAGGCCGGCGTCGGCTTCACCGCGCACGTGGTCGGCTTCGGCCTTGGAGACGCCGACACCAGCGCGCTCGCCTGCATCGCCGAGAACACCGGCGGCCAGTATCTTTCGGCGCGCAATGCCGATGAACTGGGCGCGGCCTTCGCAGCCGTCAGCACCGCCGTGGCCGAACCCGCACCGGAACCGGAACCGGAGCCTGAGCCGGAACCAGAGCCGGAACCCGCGTATGACGTGAGCCTCACCGCGCCTGCCACCGCGCTGGCCGGATCGGAGTTCGAGGTGAG
>NZ_FXBQ01000001.1:1010121-1727621 GCF_900177545.1 Maritimibacter sp. HL-12
ATGTACGAAGTCCGCTACGTCCTCGACGAGGGCGGCCGCACGCTGGCCGCCCAGCCGATCGAGATCACCGAACCGGAGGTGAGTCTCACCGCGCCCGAGAAGATCCGCGCGGGCGATACCGTAGAGGTGAGTTGGACCGGCACCGTCTCGGAGATCGACTACGTCACCATCGTGCCCACGGGCGCCGAGGAAGGCACCCGCGACACCCATCTCCGCGTGCGGGACAAGACCGAAGGCGAATTGCGCGCGCCGGAGGAGACCGGTCTCTACGAAGTCCGCTACGTGCTCGACGAAGGCGGGCGGACCCTTGCGCGACAGACCATCGAGGTGTTGGCGGCGGATGCACCGTTGCAGGACGGTGCGTCGCTCGAAGCCCCCGATGCCGCCGCGGCGGGGGCGACGATCGAGGTGGGCTGGAGCGCGGCGAACCGCAGTGACGACCAGCGCATCACCATCGCCCGTGCGGACCAGGCGATCTTCACATGGCTGACGGCCGTGAAGATCGAAAGCGATGCGCCGGTGAGCCTGTCGCTACCGGACGAGCCGGGCACCTACGAGTTGCGTTTCCTCGATATCCCGGCACAGAAGGTGCTCGCGCGCAGGATCATCGAAGTGCAGTAGCGCTGCCAGACGGGCCGGAGCCCCTTCGCGCGGGCTCCGGCTCATCACTGCCAGTTCTGGAACGCGGCTTGTCCAGCTACATGAGAAGCTGCGTGAGACTGTCCACCTGGTCGTCGTTTCGGCCTTTCGGGAACAACATGAGCGCGCGCCTGACCTCGGCCAACCAAGGAGCTTCGCCAGGAAAGGCGATGCGGCCGCTCTCGATCATCGGCGTCGCGGTCACGTCAGGACAGGCAAGTTCGCGGATGCGCGGCTCGACAGCAGTTCAGCGTGGGTAGCGCGGATGACGATATTTTCCTCATGTACCATGATCCGGCCAGGCGCTATCTCGACGCCCGGCTCGATGGCAAGCACCATGTCCTCGCGCAATAACGTGTGATCCAATGGCGTCAGCGAGGGCCATTCGGTCAGCGTCAGGCCAAGCCCGTGACCCAAACGCCCGGCGCAGGGTGTGGCGCCCTCCGCCACCAACGCCCCGGAGATGATGCGGTGCAGTTCGGCCGCGCTCATGCCAGGACGGACGGCGGCGATGGCGGTTTCGGTCGCCGCAAAAAGCGCAGCATGGGCACGGCGGGCGGCGTCTTCGGCATGACCAACGGCGAAATTACGGTTGAAGTCGCAAAAGTAACCATCGCGCACCGCACCCGTATCCAGCATCAACACATCGTTCGGCTGCAACGGACGTGCATCCGCGGGCGAGATCACGTCGCCATAGCCACCCCGGGCGGCACCGCCGGCGACATAGCTAACCCAATCAGCGCCTTCTTGAAGAAGCGCAATCTGGAAGTCGCGGAATACCTCATCGAGCGGGCGGCCTGCGCCTGCGAACTCTGGCACGCGCGCGAAGGCAGCATCCGCAACACGGCAGGCGTTTCGGATTTTGCGTATCTCTGCCTCGGATTTGACTTCGCGCACGCGATGCATGACGGCGGTGGCATCCACGATCGCGCGCGGCGCGACCATGTTCAGCACCGATCCGTAATCGGCAAGCGGCATGCGCAGGTGCGTTTCCGCCCCCATTGGCAGACCAATTTTCCCATGCTCCGGCACCACTTCACGAAGCGTGGCGGCCAGCAGGCTAACGCCATCATCTGCGGGATGCGGCGCGTCCCAGGTTCGGATGTCGGTGACCCAAGTGCGGCGCATAAGATCGGCGCCGATCGAAGGGATCACGGCGATCGGATCGCCGTCAGCCGGAACGATGACAAACCACGGCCGCGCCGGGCTTTCCCAGAACCGCGTCAGAAATCCGGTCACGTAGAACACGTCGGCCGGTGTGGTCAGCAGCAGCGCATCCAATCCCGCCAGTGTCATCCGATGTTGCAGAGCCGCGACCCGCCCCTGGTATTCGGCGGGCGGAAAACCCCGATCGCACTCAGTCATCCTTTCCATTGCGGCTCTTCATTGCTCATCTGAACGATCCGCCGTTGCTGGACGGCCGCCGGCCGGTCCTTCTGTCGCGATGATCAAGCACCGTGAGTCGCTGTCCAGATCGGCCGCCGCAAGTGCGGCAAGCGGCGCGGCCCCGCTGGGGGTCGTGTCGATACCGTGCCGGGCGTACAGCGCGACAGCATCTTTGGCCTGGTCGTCGGTGACGGTGGTGAACGCATCCGCATCCTGCCACAGAGCATCAAAGGCGATCAGCGAGGCATCCTTGCAATCAAGCCGGCCCATTGCAGACGCAACTCCCTCGGCACGTGTCAACCGGCCTGCACGGACGCTTTGCATGAGGCACGCCGCGCTATCGGGTTCGACCACCACGATCACGGGCTGCACTGCCCAGTTATCGCGGATATGCCCGGCAAGCGAGGCTGCCAGACCGCCGACACCGGCCTGGATAAAAACATGACTGGGCCATGTGTCGCGGTCGGAAAAGGTCCGGCGGCATTCTTCCGCAAGCACACTGTAACCCTCCATCACCAGCGCGGGCCTGTCGACGTATCCGGGCCACGACCCATCCGCCAACAAGATCCAGTCATTTGCTGCAGCCGCCGCACTCGCGTAGGCAACCGCATCTTCGTAGGAGCCCGCAACCCGTCGCACCTTAGCCCCCAGCGCTCGGATTCGCGCAGCAAAACCTTCGGGAACCGCACCATCGAGAACAACCACGCTGTGCGCACCAAAAATCCGAGCGCCAGCCGCAACGGACAGGCCGTGGTTGCCTGCGCTCGCTGTAATGAAGGTCATCTGCGCTGCGCACGCCCGCGCCGTTGCTGCGGCAAAATCGTCAACACCCGCGGCGTCCCGTATCATCTGCGCAACCGCAAAAACGCCACCCAGAGCCTTGAAACTGCCAAGCCGCATCCGTTGCGTCTCGTCCTTGATCCAGACGGCACCCAGGCCAAGATGCGCGGCAAGCTCCGGCATCCTGTCCAACGGGGACGGTTGATATACAGGGCATTGGGCAAGCATCGACAAAGGGCGCGCTGCATCAGTTCTGAATGCGCGTTGCGACTGCGATTCAATCGGTCTTGGGTTGGTGATCATCATGGAGCGATCATATATCCCAATATTCGGGAACGTTGCGCATGGGCGAGCGTTGTCGTGACATTTTCAAGTCAAACTAGGACCGCGGGCGATGTGTGGCTATCACGCAGAGCTGAAAAAATATGCTTGTGGCGCTACGGTGCCGAACCCGCATGGGCGCCCTTGCATTGCTGGTGCCAATTGGTGATTGCCCCGGTGCCGCGAAAGTTCAACGAAGGATCAAAGATGATCGCTGCGCAACACATGCCGGACGGCCTTCTGGCCCGGATGAAAACGTGGCGTCACCATTTGCACCAGCGCCCTGAACTTGGCAATCAGGAGTATGAGACCGCCGATTTCGTCGCCCAGGTATTGAGCGAGGCCGGGCTCGATGTGCATCGCGGCATCGGCGGAAACGGCGTCGTCGGCGTGTTGCGCCGGGGCAGCGGGTCCAAGGCGATCGGCTTTCGCGCTGAACTCGATGGCCTGCCGATTGCCGAGGATGTCACGCACGGGCATCGCTCGCTTCATCGCGGCCGGATGCACGCGTGCGGGCACGATGGTCACATGGCCATGCTGCTCGGCGGCGCGCACCTTCTTGCGGTTCAGGACGGCTTTGAGGGAACTGCGGTTTTTGTCTTCCAGCCCGACGAGGAGCAGGGCACAGGGGCGCGGGCCATGATTGCGGACGACCTGTTCGGGCGTTTTCCGGTCGATGCCATTTTCGCGATTCACAACTTGCCGGGGCTCGCGGCGGGGCATTTCGCCGTGCGACAGGGCCCGATAATGGCGAGTGAGGACAATTTCAGCCTGCGGGTGATTGGCAAAGGCACTCATGCCGCCATGCCTCAAAGCGGGATCGACGCAATCACAACGGCGGCTGAAATCGTCACGGCATTGCAGACGATCGTTTCGCGCAGCCTCGACCCGCTGACCCCAGCGGTCGTTTCGGTAACCGATTTCGTCACCGACGGCGGTCGCAACATACTGCCGGAGCAGGTTACGCTCACCGGTGATGTACGTAGCTACCGGCCAGAAGTGAGCCGTATAATCGAAACATCCATGCGCCGGATTTCTGAAAGCATATGCGCCGCGCATGGCGCAACTTGCATCATGGAGTATAGCCGGGAATTCAGTGCCACCTGCAATACGCGCGCGGAAGCGATATTTGTGCAAAAGGTGGCGGAATCGGTCGTCGGCGCCGGGCTTGTCGATGGAGATTGTTCGCCGCTCATGGCGTCGGATGATTTCGGTTTGTTTCTCGAGAGGCGACCCGGTGCCTATTGTTTTCTTGGCAATGGCGACAGCGCGCCGCTCCACAACCCCTCTTATGCCTTCAACGACGGAATTCTGGAGACCGGAGCGCTGTTTTGGGCAAACTTGGCGAAGGCGCATCTCCAATGAGAGCGAGAGGCGGCAAAGCGTCAGAGTAATGGAACATCAAGGCTGATCTTGGTGCGCCCCATCACGACTGATGTCCGAAACCTCTTGACGTTCGAATCCTCGAAGAACAGCCGGTGGGTCAATTTTTCATAATCGTCCATGTCTTTTGCCAAGACGATCAATGCGAAGTCTGCGTCGCCCGTGATGTAGTAACATTGCTGCACCTGTGGCTCAGCCTTCACCTTGCGGCGAAACGCATCAATCTGATCAATTCTTTCCCGCTCGAGTTCAACCAGGATCACGACGGTCATTGTATAGCCGACGGCCTTGGGCTCCACCAACGTTACCTCGCCGGATATTATTCCCGCATCCCGAAATGCGCGAATTCGCCGTTGCACGGTCGCCACGGACAAATCGGATTCATGAGCCATCGTTTCGAGACGCTCGCGCGCATTGGCCTGCAACATGCGCAGGATTATCAGATCAGAATCGTCTATATTTCTCACAACGCGTTCGCCTCTCTTTGCCCTGAATTCTGATGTGGCCACATCAAGTTCAAGCCAGTATTCGATGAGATCGTCACTAATACTTTGATATCATGAACAAGTTAAATCCAACAAGCTTGCTGCACATTCCGCCGAAAACCGGCATCACGATGCCGGACACGGGCAACCTGCATCCTCGCCGAACGTTTTGCGCCGCTGACCGTCCTGCGCGCCGCACTGTGTGTCGCGCTCGCATCGGATGAGTGATGGTCCACAACGGACTGAACCTCCACTCCACGAACCTCATTCGATGATCGGTGGCAAAAAAGCTTCTATTGGGCCGCTCTCTTCGTGCCTTTCGATGGCAACGAGGCAGGAATGCGCTGTCGGACCCTGCGCCAATTCGGACGTTCCGCGGTCGCGGGTGACGGTGTTGGGATTGCCGTGACGGCAAAGCAAGGTACCATCATCCTGCCGCACCGCGTCAAGCCACGCGCCGGTGCTCATCTGAACAACGCCTTGAAGCAGATCGTTGTCCCGTTTCGCCGTGGCAAGGCAGGCACCGCGCGCGTTGTATACGCGAACCGTATCTCCTTCGGCTATGCCCAGAACTTTGGCGTCGGACGGATGCATGCGAATAGGCGAACGTCCATTGCGCTTTTCCGATTTGCTGACCGGACCATGGTCAAGCTGCGAATGCAATTTGTCGGGGGGCTGGCTGGAAATCAGGTGAAAAGGAAAGCTGTCACCGGCATTGCCCAGCCACTCTTCAGGCTCGTGCCAAGCGGGATGTGGCAATACCGATGCGCTCTTGAAGGACGCAATGGCGCTTGAGACAATTTCTATCCTGCCGCTGGGCGTGTTCAGCGGGGCGCCATCGGGATCATTCCGAAACGCGCTGAAAGCGTCCGCCGATCCGGCTGGAGGTGGGGTCTCATACCAGCCCATTTCGCAAAATGACGGATAGTCCGGCAGATCAATACCCGCCTTGCATGCGCGGTGTCGGCTCTCCTGGTAGAGCCATTCCAGCCATTCGTCCGTTGAGCGGCCTTCCGTGAACTGGTGCTCCACGCCCATCCTGCGGCCGATCGCGCGAAAGATGTCGTGATCGCTGCGGGCCGCGCCGATTGGCGGGACAACGGTTTTCATCCTGACGATGAATCGGTCGCGCGGTGTCAACATGATGTCGTCGCGTTCAAGCGGGGTCGTGCAGGGCAGCACGATGTCGGCCCGCTTGGCAAGTGTATTCCAGCACCAGTCGTGAACGATGACGGTTTCCGGTTTTTGCCAGGCGGCACACAGGCGTGTCAGATCCTGATGATGGTGAAAGGGATTGCCCCCGGCCCAGTAAACCAGCCGGATATCGGGATATGTCAGGCTCTGCCCATTGAACTGGAACTCTGCCCCCGGGTTGAGCAACATGTCAGCGATCCGGGCGACCGGAATGAAGTCTTTGACCGGGTTCTCAAGCTGGGGCAACGCCGCGTAGCTGACGGGGCGTCGTTCATTACCAATGGAGTTGGCCGCACAATAGCCGAAAGCGACCCCGCCGCCCGGCAATCCGATCTGTCCCAGCATCGCCGCAAGCGTGGTGGCCATCCAGAACGGCTGTTCTCCGTGCTCCTGGCGTGTCAGTGCCCAGCTTACCGAGATAACCGTGCGCGACCGAGCCATTCGCATGGCGAGTTCCTCGAGTGTCCCCGCCGGGAGATCGGCAATCCCTGCCGCCCATTCCGCCGTTTTCGCAATACCGTCGGCCTTGCCTGTCAGGTAGTCGGCGAACTTGTCGAAGCCGGTCGTGTAGCGATCGAGAAATGCGGCATCGTGCCAGTCGTTGCGAACAAGTTCGTGAGCCAGACCAAGCATGATGGCCACGTCGGTTCCTGGCCGCGCCGGAAGCCACTGTGCCATGAGGTCGTCGGCTACATCGCTGCGGATTGGCGAGATGTTCACGAAACTGACCCCCGCACGCTTCGCCTGCTCAAGCGCCTCGCGCGCGCGATGTCGGCCGGTGCCGCCCGAGCTGATCTGGGCGTTCCTGAGCGGCATGCCGCCAAAAGCCACCAGCAAGTCGGTGTGTTCAACGACTGACTGCCAGGGCGTAGGTGCATGAATGAACCGAGCGTCGCCGCCGAGAACGTGGGACAGGATCACCTCTCCTGCGGCGAGCGAATAGGAATTGACCGAGCGGGTGTAGCCGCCAACACAATTCAGGAACCGGTGCAACTGGCTTTGCGCATGGTGGAAACGGCCGGCGGACGACCATCCGTAAGAGCCACCGAAGATTGCCTGGTTTCCGAAGTCGGCGCAAACGCGGCGCAACTCATCGGCAACAAGCTGTTCCGCTGTCTCCCAGCTTACCCTGACGAAAGCATCGTCGCCGTTGCGATCGGACGCCGCGCCCGGCCCGTTTTCGAGCCAAGCCTTGCGAACCATCGGTGCCTTGATGCGCAACGGATCATCAAGCACACCCAAGTATCCCTGACCAATGGGCGAAGGATCGGGATCGTGTTCGAAGGGGTGCAGCGCCTTTAACCTGCCATCTTCAACCTCGGCGCGATAAACCCCCCAGTGCGCTGCCGTCAAAGGGAAAATCGGGCGATCTGTCATCCCTCAGACTCCCGATTGAAAGCTTCGATCATGCCGTCCCACACAGGCCCCAAATCGAGCAGACCATCCCAGAATGCCTGTTCTCGGCGGCGGTCGAAATCCGCAAGGGTGATGCCTTGCTGTTCGACCCAGGTATAATACCCCAGGTTGAACACACGCTCCCGATCGCGGCGGTTCATTTCAATCATGTTGTCAGTGGCGGCGCCGAGGATTGCGCGGCCAAAGATCTCGGCGGCGCGCGCCGTATCTAAACCGTCAACATGGTATTCCCGCTCAGCGATGCCCAGTTCGGTTCGGTAGAGGTCCGCACCGTCTGTTGCCACGGTCATCACGACGTCATCTGGACCCAGATCCATGTACTTTGCGTATTTGATTGCCCCGATGACGTTGGCCAGAGACGAAAGGCCGAGATCTCCCAGATCAGAGATAGAATGCTGGCCGATTCCGCGGCAATTCGAAAGGAACTTTCGCCCGGCGGCGGTGTTGAAAACCAGGTTCAACCCATCGCTGGCGCGGTCAGAGACGCCAATCACGAAATCGGCGTTCATGACATTATGAATAAGCGGCACATGCTTGTCGCCTATGCCCTGAATGTTGTGCTCGCCATATCCATTATACAGCAATGTCGGGCATTCAAGCGCCTCGATAACCCCGATCTGAGTGCCCAGGGACGCCTTCAGGTGATCACCGGCGGCAATGGTGCCTGCCGATCCCGTCGCCGCGATGAAAGCCCGGGCTTTGAGATTTTTCGACTGATCGAGATGGCGGAAAATCCGCTCCATCGCAGGTCCGGTAACCGAGCGGTGGATGATATAGTTTCCGTATTCGGCAAACTGATTCAGAATAAGGTTCTCGGAGCTTCGCGCGAGATCGTGGCAAGCGTCATAGATTTCCTTGACGTTGCTTTCGGTTCCCGGCGTGCGATAGATGTCGTTCGGGTCGGCAAGCCATGAGTTCAGCCAATCGAACCGCTCCTGACTCATCCCCTCGGGCAGCACCGCGACCGAGCGACAGCCCAGAAGGTTGGCTATTGCCACGCCGCCGCGGCAGTAATTGCCGGTGGAGGGCCAGACGGCCCGGTGTCGGGGCGCGTCGAACACGCCCGATATCAGTCGTGGGATGAGGCAGCCATACGCGGCGAGGACCTTGTGGCAGTTGATCATCGGAAAGCGGTTGCCAAGAGCGATCACGATCCTGGCCTTCACGCCGGTCAGGTCTTCGCCCAGGACGAGGTGCTCGGGCACGGCACTCAGGGTTTTCCGGTCGCGGCTGTTGTGCCAGTGCACGCGAAACAGGTTGCGTGGGTCGGCGACATCGGGGTCCACGTCGGCCACCATATGCATCTTGCTTGAAAGTTGTCCGACAGGATCGGCCAGTTCCGATATCTTTGGCAGAACGACCCCGAGTTCGTGCAGGTGCGCGACATTGCGCCTATAGGCGTCGTGATCGACAATCGTGTTCTCGAGCCCCGGGGTCATGGCGCCGGCCTTTCTATCTTGTTCTGGCACGTGGCTGTAAGTCAGCGCGACATGGGTGGGATCAGTTCGCGTCCAGAACGGCGTGCAGGAACTGCTTGGTGCGTTCGTTTTGCGGGTCATCGAACAATTGGTCCGGGGTCCCCTGTTCGGCGATTTTCCCCTCGTAGAAGAAACAGACCCGATCCGAGATTTCCCTGGCAAATCCCATCTGGTGGGTCACCATGATCATCGTCAGGCTGTGTTCGCTGTTGAGCGAACGGATGACGTTCAGAACCTCGCCGATGACCTCCGGATCAAGTGCCGAGGTCACTTCGTCCAGCAGCATGACCTTGGGCCGCATCGCCAACGCCCGGGCAATCGCGACGCGTTGTTGCTGACCGCCTGACAGGCGCGACGGATGATGATCCTTCTTTTCTTCCATCCCGACCAGTTTCAGCAGATCAAGCGCCCGATCCTCGGCTTGATCGCGGCTGAGCCCAAGCACCTTCATCGGCGCTTCGACACAATTTTGAAGCGCAGTCATGTGCGGAAACAGATTGAACTGCTGGAACACCATGCCGATCTTGGAGCGCCTGTCGCGAAGGTATTTCTCGCTGGCAAACTCGAGGCCCGTCCCTTTGGGCATATGCGTAAGCGGTTCGCCGTCCACGTAGATGACCCCGTCATTGATCGTCTCCAGTGTCATCAAAACGCGCAGAACAGTGGTCTTGCCAGACCCCGAGGGACCGATGATCGACACCATCTCGTTCTGCTCGATATCGAGGTTCAGCCGGTCCAGTACCGTGAGGTCACCGTAGCTTTTCGTGACATCGGCAAATCGCACGAGCGGCCCACCCTGGGCGATCTTCTGGGGGTGTATTGTATCCATTGAATTCTACCGCCTTAAAGGTGCGTATTGCCCTGCGCCCGGGAGACGGCAGCCTCGAGCCGCCTCAGCCCCATGGCCGTAGGAAGTGAAATGATCAGGAAGATGAACCCAACCATCGTATAGGGCTCAAGATAGCGATAGGTTTCCGCTCCAAGAGCGTTGGCCGTATGCATCAATTCCGCAACGCCGATCGTGGCGAGCAACGGCGTTTCCTTGAATATGCCCACCAGGTAATTGCCCATACCCGGCAGGGCGATCGGAAAAGCCTGCGGAAGCACGACACGACGATAAGTATAGGCCGTCGAGAAATTCAGCGCGCGGCAGGCCTCCCATTGCCCCTTTGGCACACCTTCCAGCGCGCCACGGTAAACTTCGGACAAGTACGTTCCAAAGTGCAGGCCGATGGTCAGCATTGCCGAGTTCCAGGCCGACAGCTTGATCCCGAACTGCGGCGCGACAAAAAAAACGAAAAACAACTGCACGAGAAGCGGGGTTGAGCGAATGAATTCCACCGCCTCGCGCACCAGCACGTTGATGATTCTGGAGGGTGTGCGTTGCCCCAGCATCAGGACGAGTCCGACCACCACCGCGATCAAATACCCGACGCCGGCGGCAAGAAGGGTATTGCCGGTGGCCCATAGCATCCGTGGAAGTATTTCAAACGTGAAGTCCCAACGCCATTCCATCATTCCGACCTCATGCCTTGCCGACCTTGCGGGCGGCAAGTACCTCGAGCCACCGCAGGAACGGGATCAGTGCAATGCGCGCCATGACGTAATAAATCAGCAATGCGGTTCCAAATGTCTGAGCAGAAAGCCACGTGGTGGCGTTGATCTGCTTAGCGACGAACATCAGGTCGACCGCCGAAATCAAAGCAACGAGCGCCGTTGCCTTGAGTAATTCAACGGTCAGATTTGCCACCGGTGGCAGGACGATCGGGAAGGTCTGCGGAATTATGATGCTCCGCATCTGCTGTGACACGGACAGGTTCAGGGCCCTTGCAGCCTCCCACTGGCCGCGCGGCACTGACTGGATTCCGCCGCGAACGATCTCGGCTCCGTACGCCCCGAAATTCAAACCCAGCGCAAGAACCCCCGAGACGAATGGCGTCAGCGTCAGGCCCATCAGCGGCAGAACGTAATAGATCCAGTAAAGCTGCACCAACAGCGACGTTCCGCGAAAAAACTCGATATAGACGGTGGCCGGTCCTTGGAAGGCCCAGTTGCGCGACAGCCGCATCAGGCCGAAGAGTATCGAGATTGCAGCGGCCAGGAGAGTCGCGCAGATCATGACCCCGATGGTCATGAGCGCGCCGCTGGCAAGTTTTGGAAGATATTCCGCCAGGAATTCCCAGTAGCTCACGGTGGTGCTCCCGATAGGAGTGCCAGGCGACGGGGCCGCCTGACACAATTCCTAAGTGATCAGCGGTTGGCGCAGGCAAAAGCGGTCGATGCATTCGGACCCGGCAACTGGAATTCGGTGTATCCATAAGGGGCCACTGCAGCCATCCACTTCTCGCTGCCGATAACTTTGGCCATGGCCTCGTTGAAGGCCGCCAGAAAATCCGTGTCGGACTTGCGGAAGCCGACACCGACCCAGTTCTGAGTCCAATCCGGCATGTCGGCCGGATCGGTCACGTCAAACCGGCCGTCTGACTTGTCGACATGTTCTTTTGCGCCAAAGAAGGTCTGGACGGCCACATCCGCGCGACCTGCATTCATCGCTGCAAGGATTTCGACCTCACCGGCAACCAGCATCATCTGGCTTTCCGGAACGCCCTCTTTTTTTGCCGCCTCGACGGTGTTGAAGCCGGCGCCGGTCACCAGCGTCGCGCCGGTCTCAATAACGTCCTGGTAGTTGTGGATGTCCATGGGGTTTCCGGCCGGCACCAGCATCGCGTCGCCAAAGATGCCGATCGGATCCGAGAAGTTCATGTTTTCGCAACGACTCTTCAGGATGTACATGCCGCCGGTGACGATGTCGTAGCGATTGGCCTGAAGCCCTGGAATAAGACCGGCCCATTCGTTCACGGAGGTCTCGTAGTTGGTGATCCCCATTTCTTCGAGCACAACCAGCGTCAACGCATTTACAAATCCCAGGGGCTCAGCGTTGTCACCGGGATAGGCCCAAGGGATGGCCGTGGCGAAACCCAGCCGGATCGGCTCTCCGGAGTTGATACGGTCAGTCAGTTCGTCAGCGGATGCAGCCACCGAAGCGGACAACAGGATCGCCCCCCCGACAACCGACGCAACGGCTGATTTCAGAATGATATTCATGAATGATCCTCTCTGTTTTTTGCGAAAGCCTTTTGGCCCATCGCTCGGTCTGGTCGCTTCTGCGAGCGAACTCCACTTTCACTATATGGCCAATTCAGCAGTATTTTCTTCGTATTCATGGTCTATGTGATGCCTGCTTCTCATAAATTGGGGATAATTGATCGGGTTATGTCAGAGCGGAGTCTTCGAGATTGAGCGGACAATTTCGCGAATCGTTCAAAAGAGTTCGATTTTCCCCGCAGCCGAGGTCTGCTAGCAGCCCGAAGCGGAAACTTGGTGCGCAACTCGGTGAAGACCGCGCCGATCATGCAATGGACCGTCCGGGGCCCCTCGGCGCTCTCCCGGAAGGAGGCGAGTTAAGGGAAATGCTCGCCATAGACGAAGCGGACCAGGTCATCGCCGATGCGGGCTGCGTGATGGTCGAACGGGCCGTTGGTCTTCGGGGCAGCCCAGCGATCCCAGCGGAAGGCACCGTCGATGATCGGCACGAAGGACACCGGGCGACTCACGCTGCCACTGAATGTTTGCGCCATTCAAACGCGGCGAACCGAGCCTTCAGGGGCCAAATCTGCAACGGAAAACTGCTGTGAAAAGCTGCTACGGCCTGAGCGGGCAGACCCGTTTATGTCGTTGATTTCATTTAATTTAGCTGTGCTGGCTGGGGTGGTAGGATTCGAACCTACGGTACACGGTACCAAAAACCGCTGCCTTACCACTTGGCTACACCCCAACGGTGCGCGTGTTCCTACTCAAAGCCACAGGAGCGCGCAACCCAAAATCCGCTCCAAAGGCCGCTATTCCTGCTTCGCAGATTCCGCCAGCAAGTCCTTGGTCTCGGTCTTGTGCCGCTCTTCCTTGATCAATTCCTCAAGCTCCTGCTCGGCGATCGCGGGGGCGGTCTGCACCGCGTCGCCCGCGGGTGGCGCGGCTTTCGCTTGCGGGGTAACGGGCTCGGCCTGCATCGGCGGCACCGGCACCTCGCTGCTCGCCCGCGTGAGCAGGCGGTAGGTCGGTTCCGGCATCTCGATCCCGGCCTTGTCGAAGGCGATCAGCAGTTGCCGGATCGCCTCCGAGCGGGCCGCATCGAGCCCTGTCTCGCGCTGGTCGATCCAGCCGACCACGGTCATCCCGATATCGGAACCGTTCAACGTCGTCGTCCAGGCCATGGTCGTCGGGATTTTCAGCACGAAGGGCAGACCCGCAACCGTCTCTTCCGCGAGCGTCTTGGCCACCACGAGATCGGTACCGTAGGCGACCCCGAAATCAATCTTGAACCGCCGTTCTGGGTTGCGCGAATAGTTCACGATCCGGCTCTTGAACACGGTCGAGTTGGGAATGCGGATCTGGTTGCCGTCCCATGACAGCAAGATCGTCGCCCGGCTGGTGAGCCGGATCACCTTGCCCTCGTCGCCGCCGATCTCGATGGCGTCGTTCGGCCGGAATGGCTGGCGGATCGACAGCAGCACCGAGGCGATGAAATTCTCCACCGTGTCGCGGACGGCAAAACCGATGGCGAGGCCAACGATCCCGGCGGCCCCGAGGATGGTCGAAAGCAACGCCGAGGCCCCGAGGATATCGAGCGCCACGACAACCCCGGCGATCACGGCTGCGAGCCTTACGAATGTGCGGAAAAGCTCGGCAATGAAGGCATTCGGGGCCAGCCTGTCCCAAGGTTGGCGAAACTGCGCGAGGATCACCCCGATCCATGTCACCACCACGAAGGCCAGGAGCGCAACCGCCACCAGCGGCAGGTAGGCCACCCCCTGCTGCGCCCGGCTGAGCAGCCGGTCCTTGGCGGGCGTGAGCCGGTCGGCCACCGAGGTCGACAAGGTGACCCGGTTTTCCACCGCCACCACGCCATTGACCCGCGCGGTCAGCCGCCCGAGTTCTTCGACCAGGCCCGCGTCGAGCGTCGTGCC
The DNA here is from genome assembly GCF_900177545.1 of Maritimibacter sp. HL-12. Taxonomy (GTDB): domain Bacteria; phylum Pseudomonadota; class Alphaproteobacteria; order Rhodobacterales; family Rhodobacteraceae; genus Sinisalibacter. The sequence continues at coordinate 1,024,228 of NZ_FXBQ01000001.1, forward strand.
ACGCAGCGTGACCACACCGGCCTTCACCGCGACGGTCACATCTTCATAGCCTTCGAGTTCATGAATGATGTCGCGAATACGTGTCGCGATGGCGGCATCGGATTGTGCCTGCACCGCCGAGCTCGCGCCTTCCTCGGTGGTGATCGTGCCGTCTTGCGCCTGAACCGGCGCGGCGATCACGAGCAACAGACTCACCAGCACGTAACGCAACAGGTTCATTGGGATTTCCCTTCGGATTCTGCCGTGAGATTACGGCAATCCGTGCCGATATCCAGCCCGCAAGCTGCCGTTGAGCGTCGATTGCCCCATGCGCCGCCCGAAATGTCGGGCCCCCTTGCGCAAGGTTCCCGCCGGTCGCTTCAGATCGTCGCATCCTGCAGCGCTTCGTCGATCGCCGTCCAGAGCGCGTCGACAGGTTCGGTCCCCACCGAAAGCCGCAGGAAACCGTCGGGCACCGCATCTCCCCAGCGCGCGCGCCGCTCGGCCGTCGTATGGACGCCGCCAAACGAGGTTGTCGGCTCGACCAGGGGACAGGCGGCGATGAACCGATCCGCTGCCGCCGCGTCATCGAGCACGACACCGATCAAGAACCCCGCGCGCCGCATCTGGCGGTCGGCAAGCGCGTGCTGCGGGTGCCCTGCGAGGCCGGGATAGATCACTGCCCGCACCGCCGAATGCCCGGCCAGCCGCGCCGCGATCTCGCCCGCGCTGTCACACATCCGCGCAAAGCGCAGCTCCAGCGTTTCGAGGCTGCGATGCAGAAGCCAGGCATCGAAGGCGCTCGGGATCGAACCCGTCAGCGTGCGCCAGTCGCGCACCCCGTCCATGAGCCCGGTGTCGTGGCTCGCCACGTGGCCCATCAACAAGTCGGAATGCCCGCCCGGTGCCTTGGTGTCGGACGCCACCACGATATCGGCACCGAGGGCAAGCGGGCGCTGGCCGAAGGGCGTCATCGTGGTGTTGTCGACGATGGAAATGCCGCCCGCGCCGCGCACCATCGCCGTGACCTCCGCAAGATCGCAGATCTCCAGCCCGGGGTTCGACGGGGTTTCGATCAGAACCGCGCGAAAGCCGTCAAAGCCCCCCTCAGCGATCCGTGCCGTGGCCCGGGTTTCAACGGCAATGCCGAGGCCGGCAAGAAACCGGTCGGCCAGAACACGGGGGGTATAGTAGCCATCGGCCGGCAGCAGCAGCCTGTCACCGGCTTTCAGGGTGGCGAACAGCGCCGCACAAATCGCCGCCATGCCCGAGGGAAAGGCCAGCGCGGGCGCGCCTTCGAGATGGCCCAGCGCCTCTTCCAGCGCGCGCCATGTCGGGTTCGACATCCGACCATAGGCATCGACGCCAGCCTCGGGCGCGCCGGGCAGCGAAAACATCGAGGCCGGGGTGATCGGCAGCGCCAGCGGGTCGCCCTTCGCGAGCCCCGCCGCGCGCAGGTGCAGAAGTGCCGCCGCATCGGGTTTGTCGTGGTCCATATCGCCTCTCCTCAATTGCGCCAGAACCGCAGCGTGAACAGCACGTAGACCGACAGCAACTCAAGTCGGCCGATCAGCATGGCCGCGATCAAGATCCACTTGGCGGCATCGTTGATCGGCGCGAAGTTGCCCGAAGGGCCAATGATGTCGCCAAGTCCCGGGCCAACATTGGCCAGCGCCGTCGCGGCACCGGAAATGGATGTAACCATGTCAAGCCCGGTCAGGCTCAGCGCCACCGACAAGACACCGAGCGACACCACGAACATCACGAAGAACACCATGACCGAAGACAACACGTCTTCGCCCACCGTCCGCCCGTCGTAGCGCGGCGTGAACACGCCGTGCGGCGAGTGGATGCTGCGCACCTGCGCCTTCACAGCGGCGAAGAGCAACTGGTAGCGGAACACCTTGACCGAGCAGGAGGTCGACCCGGCACAGCCGCCGATCAGGCCGATGAAGAAGAACGCCACCATCGGAAAGGTGCCCCAGAGCTGGTAATCGGTGCTGGCGTAGCCGGTGCCCGAGATGATCGAGGTGACGTTGAACAGCCCCTCGCGAAAGCCGTGCTCGAAGTTGTCGGCGTTCACTACCATACGAAAGATCGTCATGGTGATCGTCAGCGTCAGGATCACGCCGAGGTAGGCGCGCACCTGCGGATCGGTGAAGATCGGCCGCGCGGTGCCCGCGACAATCTGGATGTAGCGCACGAAGGGCAGGCTCGCGAGGATCATGAAAACCGAGGCGACGTATTCCGCCGGTCCCTGGAAGGCCCCGAAGCTGGCATCGCGCGTCGAGAACCCGCCGGTCGACATCGTCGTCAGCGCATGGTTGATCGCGTCGAACGGCCCCATGCCGAGAACCAGATAGGCGAGCGCATTGGCCATTGTCAGCCCGATATAAATCCAGATGAGCTGTCCCGCGATCTCGACGGCACGGGGCAGCACCTTGCCCATCGTGTCGAATGCCTCGGTGCGAAACACCTGCATGCCGCCCACCTTGAGTTCGGGCAGGAACACCATCGCGACGATGATGATGCCGATGCCGCCGAACCATTGTAGCATCGAGCGCCACAGGAGCAGGCCGGCCGGCAGATCGTCGAGACCGGAAAACACCGTCGAGCCGGTTGTGGTCATCCCCGACATCGCCTCGAAAAAGGCATCGACCAGGCGGGCATCGAGTTCACCGAGGATGAAGGGGAGCGCGCCGAACAGCGGCAACGCGATCCAGATCAGGGTTGTGAGCAGAAAGGTCTGCCGGATCGTCAGCCCGGGCCCCGCGCTGTTGGCGGTTGCGATCGCCATGGTGCCGCCAACCACCACCGTGATCACCGCGCTGGTGAGAAACACCGCCCAGTCGTCGCTGTCGTAGTAAAGATCCACCGCCATGGGCACCAGCATGGTCGCCCCGAGAATGGCGACGACGAGGCCGATAACGTAGAACACTGGGCGCATGTCGATCATGGCCGAGAGCGTTGGCGCGCCGCGCGCACGGTGTCAAGCATCCGCGGCGGAGCGTCCTTGCCGGCACGGCCCCAAGCCGCGCACCGGGGCCACGCCCGGAAGCGGGATCAGGGCCAGCATCTCGTGGCGTTCCAGTTCGGGCAGGGCAAGCGGCCCGTATTGCAAACGCGCGTCGCCCGGGCTGCGGATGCCCGCGAGCGACGGGAAGCGCAGGAACAGACGGGCCTTGGCAAAGACATCGAGCGCCGCCAGCGCCTGCGGGCCAGGGTAGAAACTTTCCACCAATGCACCCTCCGCCAGCACAACGGCATGGCGCGGAAGCATGACATGAACATACTCGGCGGCGCGCTTGCCCCTCGCGAACCGGAAGCGCCCGTCGCCATCCTCCGCCAGCCAACGCGCCCGCACGAAACCTTCCGGCCGATCCGCGGTGCCCAGCGCAACCCGGTGCTGCGGCGAAAGCAGGAGATCGCGCCCATTGCCAAGCGCACCCGCGCGAATGCGCACCGGGCGGAGATCGGGCCTTGCGGTCATCGCCGCGGCATCAAGATCGCTCCGCCCGGTCCAGACCACCGGCAACGCCCCGCCATCGAAGGTCGAGACCAGATCGCCGGGCTTGAGGCTTTCCACCGCACGCGGACCTCCCGGCGTGGCGATGCGGGTGCCTGCCGTGAAGCAGGGCACCCCCATCGAATAGAGCCTTCCGGCATCAAGCGCATCGGGATCGACCCCGAGCAGCGTCACGCTGGTACCGCCCGGGAAGGTGAGCACCGCGTTCCCCGAGCCATCGTCCGAAACCTCGACATCACTGGACTTGACCGGATTGCCGTCTTCGTCGGTCAGGTCCGACACATCCAGTTGGTCGTTGGTGAAACCGTCGTCATCGGCGTCCGCCATGTCGAAATCCGAAACGACGTTGCCACCGTTACCGTCGGCAAACGCGAACAGATCGTCCCCCGCACCGCCGCTGAGCAAATCGTCGCCATCGCCGCCTGCGATCGTGTCCGCGCCGCTGCCCCCCGCGAGGCTATCGCCGCCCGATCCGCCGGTGATGAGGTCATCGCCCTCGCCCGCGTCAACCTCCACGCCGCCCGAGGTCGCGGAGGCGTCGATGGTATCGTCGCCCGAACCGAGGCGGACCTCTTCGATCTCGATGAATGCCGCGCCGTCGGGTCCCGATGCCAGCGTGCCCGCTTCGTCGCCGGTGAAGGTGAGCGTGCTGTCGCCGGTGAGCGCGCTGGCGTCGATCGCGTCCCGGTCGGTGCCGCCCTCGCCGCCTTCGATGGTATCGGAGCCGTACCCATCCTGAAGCACGACGGTGTCGGCATCGTCGCCGCCCGTGATTGAATCGTCGCCCGACCCGCTCCAGATCGTATCGTCGCCGGTGCCGCCGTCGATCAGGTTGTCACCGGACTCGCCAAGGATCAGGTCATCGCCCGCACCGCCAAGCACCGTATCGGCCCCGCCCCCGGCATAGATGGTGTCGTTGCCCATGCCGCCGTCGAGGTCGTCGTTGCCCGAAAGGATTGCGCCCGGGGCGTCGTCGATCAGGTCATCGCCTTCGCCGCCGTCGATGGTGTTGTCGCCCGCGCCGCCGTAGATCGTATCATCGCCGTCGCCACCGAAAAGCAGGTCATGCCCGCCAGCCTCGGTGACATCGACCGAGGTATCGTTGGTCGAGACGACATGAAGGTTGTCGATCCCGAGGGATTCGTCGTCGACACTCAGGTTCGTCGTCGACCCGAAACCGAGGGTGATCTGGTCGTCGGTGTAATCCTCCGCCTCCAGCCGGACGTGCCAGATCTGGTCCTCCCAATCGCTCGAAAACCCAAGATCGCCGCTCTCGGCCTGCACGAAGTTGTAGCTGTAATCGACGCCGCCGGCGGTGATCGTGCCGCTCCGGTCGCCGTCGAAGCTGGCGTCGTTCCACGAGAACATCTCGTTGGCGATCTGTTCGCCATTGACGTAGAGTTGAAAGGCATCGCCTTCCGGCCCGACGCTGAAGGTCGGATTGTCGGCATCCCAGCTGTCGAGGATGTAGAGGTCGAATTCGACCACAACGGCGCTGTAGCCATCGGCCAGATCGAATGTCTTTTCGGTCAGCGCCCCACCGCTGGAATCGCCTCCGGTTCCGGCAAAACGGCCGAGGAAGTCACCGAACGCGCCCCCGCTGTCGGTGCTGGCTTCGGTCCAGCCCGACGCGCCATCCCCGAAATCCTCGAACGCCACCAGCACCGCGTCGGCGGGGGTGACGCCATCGCCATGGATCACGTCATGGCCACCACCGCCATCAATCGTGTCGGTGCCGCCGCCGCCATCGAGCGTATCTTCGCCGGCCTCACCGAAAAGCGCGTCATCGCCTGCGCGGCCACCGACGCGGTCATCGTCATCGCCCGCGTAGACGGTATCGTCGCCGGCCCCCGCGTAAACGGTATCGTCGCCGGCGCCGGCCTCGATCACGTCATCGTCGTTGCCCTCGAAATTGTCGGCGTTGTCGACACGGTCGCCCTCCGGGTCGTCGGTATAGCCAGCGTCGATCAGGTCGCCGCCGCCGGTGCCTTCCACGATCTCGTCCTTGAGGTTCATCTGGTAGCGGTCGGCGTACATGCCATAGACGCCAGTGCCCCCCGCGGGCTGCGCGGTCCCCAGCGTGATCGCCTCGATCGGCTTGGCTTCCAGCGTCTCGGTGTCGGCGTTTGGCCCCGAGGCGGTCGGGATCAGGTAGAGCCGCCCGTCGGTGTCCTGCATCACGATGGCTTCGATCATCGCCGTGGTGCCATCGGTATAGGTCACGACCGTATCGGCATAGACCATCAGCGCGTCGAAGGTTTGCGGCGCGCCGCCGTCGATCTGGAAACGCTCGTTGGCGGCGGCATTGTCTGCGGCATAGGCGGTGGCGTCGCCGTCGGTCCCCGGACCCTGCACCGGATCGGGCGCAAGGGTCTGGACGTTCTGATACAGCGGATCGGCACCGCCACCGAAGGACAAGCCGTTCAACGCAGTGTGGTTTTCCGAGGTATGATTGCCCTCGACGGTGTCGAATTCCGGGCCGATGCCGAGGTAGAAAATATCAAAAGTCGTCGGCATGGTCACACCCTCGCACTATACATGTGCAGTCCTGCCCCGGTTCGGCGGCACGAGGCGGCGGTAACGCCACGGCGGCGCACCGAAGCCCTCGCGGAGCCAGGTGGCCCCGTTCGATGTCCAGCCGGTTGGGTCACCGGAAACCACCTTCCACACGCCCAGGCCCGACCGGCAGTCTGCACGAAAAAGCATTCAGTGAACGTGAACTCTCACGTCAAAATGGCTCGGATTTGACTTGATTTGGACCGAACCACGGCAGTTTCGCAAAACTGGCCCATTGCCCTCAGACTTGACAAGATGTCGCACCCTGCCCGAGGCTGACTTCGGGGAGGTTTCGTCGGTCAGCCCCGGCGGGCGGCGCATGCTCAAGGGAGGTTCGGCCATGGTCGATATTCGCTATCTGCCCTATCTGGGCTTCCTCGCCGCGGTTCCGGTCGGCGCGGCCCTGGGCTTCGCGCTGCCGTTCTGGGGCGGCGCGGTGCTCGCGCTTGGACTGGCAGGCGCGGCCATCGGCACCTACGATATCCTCCAGCGCAAACGCGCGGTTCTGCGCAATTACCCGGTGCTCGCCCGGATGCGCTTCTTCCTCGAAAGTATCCGGCCCGAGATCCGCCAGTATTTCCTCGAAAGCGACCACGACGAGGTGCCGTTCTCGCGCGAACAGCGCGCGCTGGTCTATCGCCGGGCGAAGAACATCAAGGGCCTGCGCCCCTTCGGCACGCTGAAGAACCAGCAGGCGGTGGGGCACGAATGGATCAACCACTCGATGCTGCCCAGCCACATCGAGAGCGCCGATTTTCGGGTCACCTTCGGGGCCGGGCGGGCACGGCCCTATTCGGCCTCGGTGCTCAACATCTCGGGCATGTCTTTCGGTGCGCTCTCGCCCAACGCGGTGGAGGCGCTCAACATCGGCGCGGCGCGCGGCGGCTTTGCCCAGACCACCGGCGAGGGCGCGATCTCGCGCTTTCACGCCGCCCACGGCGGCGATCTGGTCTGGCAGATCGGCTCGGGCTATTTCGGCTGCCGCGATGCCGCCGGCAGGTTCGATCCGGAAGCCTTCGCCGAAAAGGCCACCGGCGACCAGGTGAAGATGATCGAGATCAAGCTCAGCCAGGGGGCCAAGCCCGGTCACGGCGGCATCCTGCCCGGTGCGAAGGTGACCAACCTCATCGCCGAGGCGCGCGGCGTGCCGCTGGGCGTGGATTGCATCAGCCCAACCAAACACAGCGCCTTCACCTCCCCGATCGAGATGCTCGAATTCGTGGCCCGTCTGCGCGACCTTTCGGGCGACAAGCCGGTGGGGCTGAAACTCTGCGTCGGTCACCCCTGGGAAGTGTTCGCCATGGCCAAGGCGATGATCGACACCGGCATCCAGCCCGATTTCATCACCGTCGATGGCTCCGAGGGCGGCACCGGCGCCGCCCCGGCGGAGTTTGCCGATCACCTTGGCGCGCCGCTGCGCGAGGGGCTGATGCTGGTGCACAACACGCTGGTCGGTCTGGGCTTGCGCGAGGCCACCCGGATCGTCGTGGCGGGCAAGCTGATCTCGGCCTTCGATATCGCCCGCGCCTGCGCACTCGGGGCCGATACCTGCAACATGGCGCGCGGATTCATGTTCGCGCTCGGCTGCATCCAGGCCCAAACCTGCCACACCGGAAACTGCCCCACCGGCGTCACCGCGCAGAACCCCCGCCGCTACAAGGCGCTCGACGTGCCCGACAAGGCCACACGCGTGACGAATTTCCACGCCAACACGCTGGCAACGCTCAAGGAAACCATCGAGGCCTGCGGGCTGAATCATCCCGCCGATCTCGCCCCTGAGCACCTGATGATGCGGATCAACAGCCGCGAGGTGCGCTCGGCGCAAAGCCAGTATGATTGGGTCCGTCCCGGCGAGTTGCTCGACCACAACGTGCCCCACCCCGCCTTCGCCAAGTTCTGGGACATGGCCCGCGCCGACAGTTTCGCGCCGGTGCGGTGAACGTTCGGTCACTACCCGGCAACGTCGATCACGACAATGCCGGTTTTCTGCTCGGTTGCGACGTGGCGGTAGGCTTCCACGATCTCGTCCAGCGGATGGTGCCGGTCGATCACCGCGCGCAACCGACCGTCGGCCAGAAGCTCCGCGAGCATCCCGACCACCGCTTCCGGCCGCACCGGCATACCGATGGCGACGCGCCCCGAGCGGGTCACCGACGACCAGAGCGACAGGAACACGTTCTCCCACCAGCGGCCCAGATCGGTGGCATGGAACGCGCCCCCCGGTTTGAGCAGCGGTTTGCAGGCGCGGTAGCTGGTCTTGCCGACGGCGTCGAACACGAGATCGTAGCGCTCGGGACGGGCGGTGAAATCCTCCGCGGTGTAGTCCACCACCCGGTCGGCCCCCAGCGCCGTCGCAAGGTCCAGATGCCGGGTCGCGACCACCGCCGTCACCGTGGCACCGCGCGCCTTGGCCAGTTGCACCGCCGCCGTTCCGATCGCGCCCGAGGCCCCGTAGGCCAGCACCGATTGCCCCTCCGACAGACCGAAGGCCTCCAGGTTGCTGTGGGCATACCATGCCCCCTCGCCCACCACCGCCTCGTGAAACGCGATGCCGTCGGGGATTTCGGCGACCGCCGCATTCTCGGCGATGGCCAGGTATTCGGCATGGCACCCGAAACGCTCGGGCGACAGGCCGAACACCCGGTCGCCCGGTCGAAACCGGGTGGCCCGGTCCCCGACTTCGGTGACGATACCCGCGAAATCGACCCCGAGGATCGGTATCTTCGGCCGCACCAGACCGGTAACGGCCCGGGCGAACCACGGGTGGCCGCGCAAGGTCTCGCGATCGGTTCGGCTTACCGTGGCCGCGCGCACCTGCACCAGCACCTCGCCTGCACCGGGCACGGGCGTCGGCACGTCGCAGAGCGCCACCACCTCCGGCGGCCCGTAACGGGTGCAGACGGCAGCTTTCATGGCACGACCCTCCCGGATCGAGCCTAGCCGGCGTGGATCAGCGTTGAAAACAGTTTCGGATCGAGCGACTGGCTGCGGAAGGTCTCGCCCTCGGTCAGGATCGACACCGCGTCATGGCTGTGCAGGCTTTCCTGATGGCTGGCCACCACCCGGAAATCGCCGATCCGCTCGTCGCGCTTGAGCTGTTCGGTAAACAGCCGCGCGGCGTCTTCCACGAAGATCGGGTTGGCCGCGTTGAGTTCGGCAAAGGCCTGCTCGTCTTCGCGCTTCACCATCACCTGCGTTTCGGTCGGCACCGCGTCGCGCGCCATGTCGATCAGGTCTTCAAACCACAGGCAGCTCTTTTCGCATTTTACCTCGACCGAGATCCGCGCCACCGAGCGCTGGCTGTGCGGCGTGGCAAGCTGACCGCGCACCTGGCGCGCATGTTCGGCCAGTTCCAGCGAGCAGGGGCAGGTCGAGGAATAGACATAGTCGAGGTGAACGAACTTGCGCCGCACCCCGTCCTGCTCGACCAGTTCGAGCGCAATCTGGTAGTACTGGTAGCCTTCCAGCCCCGAGCGCAGGCTCTGCATCTTCATCGGGAAGGAAAATGACATTTCGATCCGGGCGTCGAGGCTGTCGAGATCGGTCTTGTAATCATCGAGCGCGGCCTCGATCACCTCGAAGCTGAAGGTTTTCTCGGCATGGGCATAGAACGAGCGCATGATGCGGCTCATGTTGATGCCCTTCTTCTCCGCCTCAAGGCTCACCGTGCCGGTGACGGAGGTTTCCAGCGTCAGATCGCCGTTGTCGCGGGTGTGATAGCGGATCGGCAGGCGGAAATTGGAAATCCCGACGTGCTGGATCAGTTGCTTTTCGCCCTGAATCAGCGAGGCCGGGCCATTCTGAAGATCGGGCATCCCCGCCTTGTAGGCCGCGTCCGGCACGAAATCGTGCGGATAATTGCGGTTGAGGTCCGGGTAGTCCGACACCACCCGCTCGGGCAGCAGCCGGGCGATCGCCGGATCGAGCCGCGCAACCTCGGAGGGCTCGGCACCACGGGCCCAGTCGCGCAGGGTTTCGAGCGCCTGCCTTGCGTCGTCCGCGCCAGGCGCGGGTCTCAACTTAGGGGTCACGTGGTTCATTGCCCAGCCTCCCAGGTCCGTCGGAAACCAAATATAGGCCACCGTGGCGTCAATTACCAAGTGCTACGGTCAGGAATTCAAGTCAGATCACCGCAAGTGCTGCTTCGATATCGGCGATGAGGTCGTCACTGTCTTCCAGCCCGACCGAGAGGCGCACCAGTCCCGGAGTGATCCCGAGCAGTTGTTTTTGCTCATCCGGGAGCCGTTGGTGGGTGGTTGTCGCGGGGTGGGTGACAATGGATTTCGCATCGCCGAGGTTGTTCGAGATCACGGGGATGTGAAGCGCGTCCAGAAAGCGGAATGCCGCCGCCTTGCCGCCGGCAAGGTCCAGCGCCAGCATGGTGCCGCCATGGTCCATCTGGCGCGCCACGGCGGCATGCTGCGGATGATCGGCCCGTCCCGGATAGATCATCCGCGCGAAGGCGCCGTGCCCGGCCAGCGCGTCAGCGATCCGCGACGCACTCTCCGCCATCGCCCGCACCCTCAGGTCGAGGGTTTCAAGCCCCTTGAGATGCATCCAGGCATTGAACGGGCTGAGTGCCGCGCCGGTATGCTTGGCGTAGGGCTCATAGGTGCCGCGGATGAAGTCCTCGCTGCCGAGCACAACGCCGCCAAGCCCGCGCCCGCCGCCGTCGATATGCTTGGTGGACGAATAGATCACCACGTCCGCCCCCGCCGCCGCCGCACTCGCGCCGACCGGCGTGGCGAAGGTGTTGTCGACGACCAGCAGGGCACCAACGGCGTGCGCCAGCTCCGCCACCAGCGCGATGTCGATCACTTCGAGCGTCGGGTTGGCGATGGTTTCGAGAAACACCAGGCTGGTGCCCTCGGTGAGCGCCGCGCGCCAGTCCTCGGCGCTGGTGCCATCGACCAGCACGACCTCGACGCCGAAACCGCGCAGCCATTCGAGGATGTAGAGGCAGGAGCCGAACAGCGCCCGCGCCGCCACGATCCGGTCGCCCGGCCTTGTCGCGGCCATCAGCACCGCGTTCACCGCGGCCATGCCGCTGGCGGCGGCAAAACCGTCTTCAGTGCCCTCGATCCCGGCCAGCCGCTCCTCGAACATCCGCACCGTGGGGTTGCCGTAGCGGGCATAGATGAACTCGTCGGGCCCGCTTTCCAGAAACCGCGCCTCGGCCTGCTCGGCGCTGTCATAGACGAACCCCTGGGTGAGGAAGATCGCCTCGCTCACCTCGCCGTATTGCGACCGGCGGGTGCCGCCATGCGCGGCCCGTGTTCGCGGTTTCCAGTCGTCCATGCGCGCCTCCCGCACAAAAAAGCCCCCACCGCGTGAGCGCCGGGGGCCGTCAGTCTTCCAGTCCCTGACCTTTTTAGCGGCATGTTTAACGTGGCCCGCAATCCGGTGCACAAATCGCCACGAGCCGCTCGGTAACGTGACTTGCGCCTTGCGTCAAGCGGTCGCAGTCTGCCGGGCGACGCAACAGGAGCCACAGATGACACCGATCGAGCTTTACTACTGGCCCACACCGAACGGCTGGAAGATCACCATCGCGCTGGAGGAAATCGGCCTGCCCTACGAGGTGCGCTACGTCGACATCGGCAAGGGTGCGCAGTATGAACCCGCCTTCCTCGACATCTCCCCCAACAACCGGATGCCCGCGATCGTCGATCCCGACGGCCCCGGCGGCGCGCCGATCAGCGTGTTCGAGAGCGGCGCGATCCTGCAATACCTCGCCCGCAAGAGCGGCAGGTTCTACGGCGAGGGCGAGCGCGACCGGGTGGCGGTGGAACAATGGCTGATGTGGCAGATGGGCGGGCTCGGGCCGATGGCCGGCCAGGCCCATCACTTCCTGAAGTACGCACCGAGCATGGACCCGCCGCAAGACCTGCCCTACGCCAAGGACCGCTACCGCGCCGAGGTCGCCCGACTCTACGGCGTGATGAACCGCAGGCTGGCCGACGCTGAATTCCTCGCCGGAGATTTCTATTCCATCGCCGATATCGCCTGCTACGGCTGGGCCTCGCTCTGGGAAGGACAGGAGCAGACGCTCGACGACAAGCCCCACCTCGCGCGCTGGCTCGATACGCTGGCCGCCCGACCCGCGGTGCGGCGCGGCATCGCGGTCGGCGCGGAAAAGCGCAAGAACCTGGCCGACGACAAGGACGCCCAGAAGGTGCTGTTCCGCCGCTGAGCGCCGGGGGCAACCCGCCGCGGTTCGCGCTGCCCGCGGCAATCGCGGGCAGCGCGACACCAAAGGTGCCGGCGCGCCGCCGGCCACATGGTCACGGCCGCGTGGCCCAAACCCCTTGTTGAATTCGCCCCGCCGGTCTGTTCATCTGAACTGGCCCCGGAACAAGGATCGCGCGCATGACCCTCCCACAGATCCTGATATTCGCCGTTCTGGCCGCCACCTTGGGGCTGTTTCTCTGGGGCCGGTTTCGCCACGACGTTGTCGCGCTCCTCGCCTTGGCGGCCTGCATCGTCACCGGACTGGTGCCCGCCGCGGAGGCCTTTGCCGGTTTCGGCCACCCGGCGGTGATCACGGTGGCTTGCGTCCTGGTGCTCAGCCGGGGGCTGCAGAACACCGGCGCGGTGGACTGGCTGGCGCGCAGCATCCTGCCGCGCGACGCCGGCCGGGTGACGAGCATGATCGCCCTGACCGGCCTCGGCGCGGCGCTATCGGGCTTCATGAACAATGTCGGCGCGATGGCGCTCCTGATGCCGATCGCGATGCAGTTGTCGGGACGGTTCGACATGACGCCGGGCCAGATGCTGATGCCGCTCGCCTTCGGCACCATCCTCGGCGGCATGACCACGTTGGTCGGCACCCCGCCCAACCTGATCGTCTCGGGCTTTCGCAACGAAGCCGGGATGGGGCATTTCGCGATGTTCGACTTTGCGCCGGTGGGCGTCGCGGTCGCGGGTCTCGGGGTGCTGTTCATCGCCGCCACCGGCTGGCTGCTGGTGCCTGCGCGCAAATCCGCCGGGAGCAACGGTTTCGATACCGGCACCTACCTGACCGAGGCGCGCGTGCCCGAGAAGAGCAAGGCCGTCGGCCTCACCTTGCGCGCCTTCGAGCGCGAGATCGACGACAGCGGCGCACAGATCGTGGGGCTTGTGCGCAACGAGGTGCGCATAAATGCCCCGCACGGCGGACGCCGGATTCATCCCGACGACGTGCTGGTGCTCGACGCCGATGTCGATGCGCTTGCCGAGGCGCTTTCGGTTTTCGACATCAAGCTCGAGGAACAGGTAGCTCCTGCGAAGGACAACGAGACGGCCGCGGACACGACCGCTGCCAAGGACGACAAGTCCGGGAAGAAGAATGAGGAAAAGGACGAGGACGAGGACGCCAGGCGCGACGAGGATATCGTGTTGCGCGAACTGGCGGTTCTCCCGGGGTCGACCATCGTCGGCCGGTCGGCGAACGGAATGCGCCTGCGAACCCGGTACGGGATCAACCTGTTGGCGGTATCGCGCGCGGGGCATCCGCCGCGGTCGCGGCTGCGCACCCTGAAACTGAAGTCGGGCGACCTGTTGCTGATGCAGGGACCGGCGGAGGTGATGGCCGAATTCATCAACGATACCGGGTGCGTGCCACTGGGCGAACGCGAATTGCGCATCCCCGACAAGCGCATGGCAATCATCGCCGGCACGATCCTGATATCGTCGATCGCGATCGTTGCCTTCGGGTTGCTTCCGGCAGCGGCGGCATTCACGCTCGGGATGCTGGCTTCGATGCTCCTGCGCACGGTGCCGCCAAGGCAGGTCTACACCGCGATTGACTGGCCGGTGATCGTGCTCCTCGGGGCGCTGTTCCCGGTTGCGGGCGCGATGCAGAGCAGCGGCGCGGCCGACCTGCTTGCGCGGTTCCTTGTCGACACCATCGCCCAGGGCCACCCGGTTGCGGCGCTGGTCGTGGTGTTGGTCACCAGCATGTTCCTGTCGGACGTGATGAACAACGCCGCCACCGCCGCCGTCCTGTGCCCGATCGCCCTCGGCACCGCCGCCGCACTCGGTGCCAACCCCGACAGCTTCCTGATGGCGGTGGCGATCGGGGCCTCCTGCGCCTTCCTCACGCCGATCGGGCATCAGAACAACACCCTGATTCTCGGCCCCGGCGGCTTTCGGTTCGGCGATTACTGGAAACTTGGCGCACCGCTCGAAGTGCTGGTCGTCGCCGTCAGCGTGCCGTTGCTGCTGATCGTCTGGCCGATGTGACGACGCGGCCCCGGACGCGCCCTATACGTCCTTGTGTTCCTCGTCGGTGCCGTGACGGGAAAACACACCCGATTGCAGCATGAAGAACGCGAAGATCGCGATCGGCAGGCCGAATGTCTTGAAGCTCACCCAGGCGTCGGTCGACATCGTGCGCCAGACCGCCTCGTTGGCCAGCGCCAGCGCAAAGAAGAAGGCCGCGAGACGGCGGGTCAGGATCATCCAGCCCTCGCGCGTGAGCGGCATCGCCTGATCCATCACCGTTTGCAGGTAGGATTGCCCGCGCAGCAGCCCGAAGCCAAGGATTCCGGCAAACAGCAGGTAGATGATCGTCGGCTTCATCTTGAAGAATCGCTCGTCGTTCAGCCACACCGACAGCCCGCCGAAGGCAATCACGATCACCAGCGTGGCGATCTGCATCTTCGAAAGGTGCCCGGAGAGCCGCCATTGCAAAAAGGTCGCCACGGCGAGCAGCGGTATGAACATGGCGGTGACCGCGACGAAACCGGAATACTCGGTGCCGCCAACGGTGAAGACGCGATCCCTGAGCAGCATGTAGCCGATGAAGAACGCGATGATCGGCCCGTATTCGAGCCCGATCTTAACTGCTGGTTTGAGCGCCTTGTCCGTCATCGAACCCCCTGAATTTCGGCTTTTCCTATCATGGCCGCGCGCAAGATCAAAGCCGGGAGCGCATCGCCCCGTCCCGGCGCACCGCTTTCATCCGTCACATGACCCGACCTTTCGGCAGCCGCGGGATCCCCTCCGGCTCGCGCCCCGGTTTCGCGCTCGGGGCGCGGCGTTTTCCCGGCGGCGGCGGGATCGTGATCCGCCCGATCGGCCAGGGCCGCATCTGCTTGTCCTCGACCCGGTTCGCACGGCGGCGGGCAACGAAACCGGCAATCTCCATCGGCGCCCCGTAGCCGTCCTCGATCACGCCGGTTTCGGTCAACTCGTGGCTCGCATCGGCGATCAGCCGCCAGGTGATCCGGCGCAGGAATTCGTCGGAGCGGTAGGCGGGCAACAGCCCGATCTCGACGATCCGGGTCACCGACCCCGCGCGCACCAGCGCGCCCGCGCCCACCACTTCCCAGTCGGCAAACAGCACCGCGCGGGCGAGCACGTCGGCCATCGACGAATAGCCCGCCTGCCCCGCCTGAGGGTAGGGATACGAGATCGCAAGCCTGCGCGCCTCCGCGACGAAGGACATCGCTGTGCGTGTGCCCCTGAGCAAGAGCCGGGTATCGCCGCCTGCCTCGATCATCTGCTCCAATGCCTTCGCCGGGCGTACCGCCCGCGCGTCCGTTTATTGCTTCGATCCTGCCACGCTCCGGTTAACAGCGTGCATACGGCCCTCTCACGCCCCGGTCAGGGCGCGGGCAAAATCTTCCGGGTCGAAGGGGGCCAGATCATCGATCTGCTCGCCGACGCCGATGGCATGGATCGGAAGGCCGAACTTGTCGGCCAGCGCCACCAGCACGCCGCCCTTGGCGGTGCCGTCGAGCTTGGTCATCACCAGCCCCGACACCTCGGCGAGGCGCTGGAAGGTCTCGACCTGTGACAGCGCATTCTGCCCGGTGGTGGCATCGAGCACCAGCAGGGTATTGTGCGGCGCGCCCGGATCGCGTTTTCGGATCACCCGGACGATCTTGGCCAGTTCCTCCATCAGGTCGGCCCGGTTCTGCAACCGCCCGGCGGTGTCGATCATCAACAGGTCCGCCCCCTCCGCCTCGGCCTTCGCCATCGCGTCGAAGGCGAGCGAGGCCGGGTCGGAGCCTTCCGGCGCGGTCAGCACCGGCACCCCGGCGCGCTCCCCCCAGACCTGGAGCTGCTCGACGGCGGCGGCGCGGAAGGTATCGCCCGCCGCGATCACCACGCTCTTGCCCGCGGCCTTGAACTGGCTTGCGAGCTTGCCGATCGTGGTGGTCTTGCCCGAGCCGTTCACCCCCACCACCAGCACCACCTGCGGCTTTTTCGCATAGAGCGGCATCGGCCGGGCGACCGGCTCCATGATCCGGGCGATCTCGGCCGCCATCAGCGCCTTGATCTCGTCAACCGAGAGCTTCCGGCCGAGCCGCCCCTCGGCAAGGTTCGCCGTCACCCGCACCGCCGTATCCACCCCCATGTCGGAGGCGATCATCAGCTCTTCGAGGCTTTCGAGCATGTCGTCGTCCAGCACCCGGCGCACCACCACGCGCTTTTCCTTGCGGCCCAGAAGCCGCCCGAAGAAACCCGGTTTCTGCGCAAACTCGACATCCGGCGCGCCGATGCTGGCCGGCATCACCTCGCCCAGTTCGGGCGGCGGCGCGGCGGGCGTCGGGTCGAGAGGTTGCGGCGCTTCTGACGGCGGCGCGTCGGGGATTTCGGGTGTTTCCGGCGGAATTTCCGCAGGCGATCGGTCGGGCACTTCCTCCGGCCCGGGTTCGGGCCGTTCCTCGGGTTCTTCAGGCACCGGGCCGGGTGCCGGCTCTTCCTCGGGTTCGGGTTCTTCCTCGGGCTCCTCGGGTTCCGGCATCGGCAACGGTTCCGGCTCCGGCCGCGGTTCGGGCTTCGGGAAGGGGATCGGCTCGGGCTGCGGCACCGGCTCGGGTTCCGGTGCCGGCGCAGGTTCCGGCGCTGGCGTTGGCGCAGGTTCGGGCCGGGGTTCCGGTGCGGGGGCCGGTTCGGGCACCGCCTCGACGGGCGCGGTCTCCACTGCATCCGGATCGGGCGCGGGCTCGGGCCTTGCCTCGCTCTCCTCTTCCTCGGCCACGCCGCCTTCCTCGACAATCGCCTCCAGCCCCTCCTCCAGTTTCGACGAGGAGCGGGTGAGCTTGTCCTTCAGCTTCTTGAAAAACGACATGGGGCCTCCGATCTTGCCTTTCACCTAATGGGGAACACGCGCCAAGGGAAGAGGTTCAGCCCGCCGCGGCCACCGCGATCAGCGCCTGACCGGCAATATAGAGCCCCCACACCGCCCAGCTTGCGGCGCGCCGACGCGAATCCTGCGCATCCATCCGGAACATCCGCAGCGCGAGCAACGTGTCAGAGGCGATGAACAAGCCCGCGCCGAGCGCAAGCACCCCGAGCGGCAGGGTGAGCGCGGCGAGCCCCATGGCGACGATCAGCGCAACATAGATCCGCACCGGCCATGCGAGGCGGCCAACATGGGGCACGAGCCAGAGCTCCGCCGAGAGACCGAACGCCACCAGTGCACTGGCCACCAGCGGGCTCAGCGCGAAAGCCTCCGAGGGCGGGCGCTGCGAAAGCTCGCTGAAGACCAGAACATAGACCAGATGCGCCAGCGCGAAAGCCGCAAGGCCGTAGAGAAACGCCGCCCGCCCCGGGCGCGACAGCGCGAAATCCCCCGCCGCCGAGAACAGGAGCGCAGCCACCAGCAGCGGCGGCGCGCCCACGCCCCCGGCTGCCAGCGCCAAGGCCAGCAGCGGCACGGTTTTCAGCGCCGACCGCGGCCAGGTGGCAGGCGTGGCGGCCCAGGGCAGGTAGGCCAGCGCCAGCGCAAGGCCCGCCCAGAACGCAAGGTGTGATGTCATGCCGTCCCCTTCCGGGCAAAGGATCCTCCGCGCGTCGCCGCCGGTCAAGCCGACGCGACGCCGCTTCCCCTTGTGCCGGGGCGCGGGCCGGGTAGACTCGCCCCGTCACATCGGAGGTTCCCATGCACCCGGTCCGCGCCTTCGCCGTCGCCTCGCTCGCGCCCGTCGGGCTGATCGCGCTCGCGGCATGGCTTGGCGGGGTCTGGATCTGGCTGGCGCTGGCCTACATGACCCTGTTCGCCTTCGCGATGGATCAACTGATCGCCCGGATCGACCCGCCCGCAGACCCGGGCGGCAGGCTCCCGGCGGCCGACGCGCTCTCGGCCACGCTGGCACTCGCCCATTTGGCCCTGCTCGCGCTGGTGATCGGCGCGCTGGCGACTGGCGATCTCAGCCTCGCGCAGTGGATCGGGCTCTACGTCGCCGCCGCGCTGTTCTTCGGGCAGGTCTCGAACTCGAACGCGCATGAACTCATCCACCGCGGCAACCGGCTGCTCTACACCCTCGGAAAATGGGTCTACATCAGCCTCCTGTTCGGGCATCACACCTCGGCCCACAACAAGGTGCACCACCGTTTCGCCGCCTCCGAGGCCGACCCCAACACCGCCCGGCCGGGCGAAAGCTTCTACCACTTCGCCCCCCGCGCATGGATCGGCAGCTTCGTCGAGGGCTACCGGCAGGAGCGCGCCGACCTCGCCCGGCGCGGGCGCGGCGGCTGGACGCCCTACCCGGTCTATGTCGGCGGCGCGCTGGCGCTGCTCGCGCTGAGCTACCTCGCCTTCGGCCTCGCCGGGGTCGGTGCCCATCTCGCGCTCGCCGCCTATGCCCAGATCCAGCTTCTGCTGTCCGACTACGTGCAGCATTACGGGTTGAGCCGCGCCCGCGGCCCCGACGGCAAGCTCGAACCGATCGGCCCGGCCCATAGCTGGAACGCGCGCCACTGGTTCACCGCGCACCTGATGCTGAACGCCCCGCGCCACTCCGACCACCACGCCCACCCCGCCCGGCCCTATCCGCAACTGCGGCTGCACGCCGCGCGCGAAGCGCCGATCCTGCCTTCATCGCTCCCCGCCATGGCAGCGCTGGCGCTGTTTCCCGGCCCGTGGCGGCGGGTGATGGGGCGGGCGCTCGCGAAGTGGCAAAAATCGCAAGGGGCCACGGCATGATCCGCGCCGCCTTCGCCCTCGCCCTCGGTCTCGCTGCCCTGCCGGCCATCGCGCAGGACGCCATGACCGGGGCCGAGTTCGAGGCCTATACCAGCGGCAAGACCCTGCTCTACGGCACCGATGGTGAGGTTTATGGCGGCGAAGACTACCTGCCCAACCGCCGGGTGCGCTGGTCGTTCCTCGACGGCCGCTGCATCACCGGAGAATGGTATGAAAGCGCGCCCTTCATCTGCTTCGTCTACGACGACGATCCGACCCCGATGTGCTGGACCTTCTACGAGACTCCCGACGGTCTCGCCGCCTATCTCAACGGCGACGAGGCGCAGGCGCTCTACGAGACCGGGGAATCGCCGGAACCGCTGATGTGTCTCGGGCCGGAGGTCGGGGCCTGACAGGGCCACGCCGCCCGCCCCGTCACCGACAATAGCTGCCCGAACGGTAGCGCGCGGTATCGACGTGCAGGTGGTCCTGGTGAAAACGGTCGGCGTTCGGCCCGAGCACGGTACCGAAGGGGCCGCAGGCCGAAGCATGCATCGCCTTGATGATCTTGCCGAATTTCGGGCTGCGCCAGTGATCGAGCACGGTCAGGGTGCTGCCGTCCTTCAGCGTCACGCCAGACACGTCGACCGCCCGGCCAAAGGAATGCTCCGACAGCCGCGCACCCTTCTGGTTGTTGCGGCCCCGGCAGGCATAATGCGCCACCACGTTGATCCGGGCAACGCCGCCGCCGGTCTTGCCGACCGACGGGATCACGCCCTTGCGCACCCAGTCGTTGAGCGCAACCGCGGTCTTGCAGTCGATCCGCGGAGACTGGCGCAGCGCCACCCCCGACACGGAGGTTACCTGCACCGGCGCCTCGATGCCGCACGCCCCCCAGCCGTCGATCGGCGCGAGCGCCTCGCCCTTGATCTCGGGCACCCCGCAGACCGAGCCCTTGCGCGAGACCGCGCGCGGCGCGGTCACTGCCGCAGCGGCCAGCCGGACGAAGTTTTTCGGCCGCGGCGCGGGCCGGGTGGACCGCGCCACCGCCAGCGCGCTTGCACCGGCCAACGGCGCGGCAGCGCCGGCCGCAGAGGCCGGGCGGGTGCCGGTGAGGGTCTGGAGCAAGGCCGCCACCGGGTCGCGCGGGGCCGCGGTCGCGGCGACAACCGCCGCTTCGGTGGCCACCGCCAGCGGCGTGGCCGGGCCCCGGCCCGGTCTGGGTTGCGGACGGGGCGAGCGGTGCGGCGCGGCGGGCGTGGCCGCCAGCACCTCCTGCACACCGAAGACAGCGGGGCGCGGCAAGGGGCGCGGGGCAGTCTCGGGGGCCTCGGCGAGCGCCGCGAAGGGCGCAGCCGCTGCGAGAAGTCCGAGAACCAGCGCCCAATGCCTCATCGCGGCCCTCCGCTGCGGCCGAAATCCGGCGCGTCGGTATCCTGACCCGCCTCGATGATGCCGCGCCGGATCGCCCGGGTGCGGGTAAAATACTCGTGCAGCATGTCGCCGTCGCCCATCCGGATCGCGCGTTGCAGCACGAAAAGCTCCTCGGTGAAGCGGCCCAGGATGTCGAGCGTGGCCTCCTTGTTGGTCAGGAACACGTCGCGCCACATCGTCGGGTCGGAGGCCGCGATCCGGGTGAAATCGCGAAAACCGGCGGCGGAATACTTGATCACCTCCGAGTCCGTCACCCGGCGCAGATGGTCGGCCACGCCCACCATGGTATAGGCGATGAGGTGCGGCGCATGGCTGGTCACCGCCAGCACCAGGTCGTGGTGGTCGGGGTCCATCTCGTCGGTATGGCTGCCCATGAACTGCCAGAGCGCCTTGAGCCGGTCCACCGCCGCGCGGTCGGCACCCTCGGCGGGCACGATCAGGCACCAGCGGTTGTCGAACAGCGAGGCGAAGCCCGAGCGCGGGCCGGAATGCTCGGTGCCTGCGAGCGGGTGGGCCGGCACGAAATGCACGCCCTCGGGGATATGCGGTGCCACCGCGTCGATCACCGCGCGCTTGACCGAGCCAACGTCGGTCACGGTGGCGCCCGGCGCGAGATGCGGGGCGATTTCCTCGGCCACCGCCTCCATCGCCCCCACCGGCACGGCGAGAACCACGAGATCGGCCCGCTGCACCGCCTCGGCGGCGCTGTCCACCACCCGGTCGACCAGCCCGATCTCGCGGGCGATGTCGCGGGTTTCGGCCGAGCGCGCGGTGCCGACGATCTCGCCCGCAAGCCCGCCCCGGCGCATCGCATGTGCCATCGACCCGGCGATCAGGCCAAGCCCGATCAGCGCGACGCGGTCATAGATCGGCGCGCGCTCAGTCATCGCCCTGCGCTCCGGTGACGCCGGCGTTCCTGAACAGCCCGATCAGGTGCGCCACCCGGCGGCAGGAGGCTTCGTCGCCCACGGTGATGCGCAAGGCTTCGGGCAGCTTGTACCCGGCCACCCGGCGCACGATCACGCCTTCACCGCGCAGGTAGGCATCGCAGGCCTCGGCTTCCTCGCGCGACCCAAAGCGCGCCAGCACGAAATTTGCGCTCGATGCATCGCAACGCACGCCATGTTCGGCCAGCGCATTGCCGAGCCAGACCCGTAGCCGGGCGTTCTCGGCATGGCACCGGGCAACGTGGTCCCGGTCGCGCACCGCCGCCTCGGCCGCCGCAAGTTGCGCGGTCGACAGGTTGAACGGCCCGCGCAGCCGGTTCAGCACCTCGATGATCTCGCGGCTGGCATAGCCCCAGCCGATCCGCAGGCCGCCGAGCCCGTAGATCTTGGAGAATGTCCGCGTCATCACCACGTTGGGGAACCTGTTCACCAGCGACGCCCCGCCGTCGAACTCCTCGACGAACTCGGCATAGGCCCCATCGAGTACCAGAACCACCTCGCCCGGCAAAGCCGTGGCCAGCCGCACAAGCTCTTTCTTGCCGACCATGGTGCCGGTCGGGTTGGCCGGGTTGGCAATGAAGACGAGCCGGGTCGCCGGCGTCACCGCCGCAAGGATCGCGTCGACATCCACCACCCTGTCGCGTTCCGGCACCTCCACCGGCATCGCCCCGGCGGCCAGCGCCGAGATCCGGTACATCGAGAACCCGTGCTCGGTGTGGATCACCTCGTCACCCGGGCCCGCGTAGGCCTGGCACAGGAAGGTGATGATCTCGTCCGATCCCACCCCGCAGATGATCTGGTCGGGATCGAGCCCGTGCACCTCGCCGATCGCGGCGCGCAAGGCAGCGTGGTCGGTGTTGGGGTAGCGGTGCAGATCGTGCACCGCCCGCGCGAAGGCTTCCGCGGCCTTCGGCGACGGCCCCCATGGATTCTCGTTCGACGACAGCTTGATGACATTGGCCACGCCCTCGACGGTCGAAGCGCCGCCGACGTACAGCTCGATGTCCATGATGCCGGGTTGCGGCGTTGGCAGCTTGGTCATGATCGTCCCCGTCTGGTTGCGTTCGTCTTAGCCGGGAAGGCGAAAAAGGGCTAGGGCCAACGCGCTCAACAAAAAACCCCGCACCGGGCGGGGTTTTCAACTGTTGCAGAATGGCCAGAGGTTCAGGTTGCGGCAACCGGCGTTTGCGCCATGCGCTCGGGGGCCCCTGTGCCCATGTTGGTGCCGAGGTAGGGGGCACCGGAGGCCTTCCAGTTGGCAAACCCGCCTTCGAGGTGGGCGATCTTCTCGAATTTGCTGGCGAGGCATTGCTCGGAAGCCTTGCGCGAGCGAATGCCCGAACCGCAGTAGAGCACGACATGCTTGCCAAGCTCTGCCGGCAGCGCCTTGGAGCGGAAATGGCTGAGCGGCGCGAGCAGCGCGTCCTCGATGCTTTCGAACATGTATTCTGCCGGGGTGCGCACGTCGATCAGCACGATCTCACCCTTCTCCAACCCCTCACGCACCTCGGCCGGGGTCCAGGTTTCCAACACTTTTCCGTTGATCGTTTCGGTCTGCATGGTCTCTCTCCTGTTCACGCACGGCGCGCGACGCCCGCCGGGATGTTTCTCGCCTTATCTAGGCGACGGAACACGCCGCGAAAAGTCTAATTCCATAAATTGAATGTGAATTGGCCTGCCAACCCGGTCCCGGAACCGAAAAAGGCCGCCCCGGAGGGCGGCCTTTCGAAAAGCCCCTGCGCAGGAAACTCAGTTCTGCGCGTAGTATTCGATCACCAGGTTCGGTTCCATCTGCACCGCGTAGGGCACATCCGAGAGGCCCGGGGTGCGCACGAAGGTGGCGGTCATCTTCGAGTGGTCGGCCTCGATGTAATCGGGCACGTCACGCTCGGCGAGTCCGACGGCTTCGAGAACCAGCGCCATCTGCTTGGATTTCTCACGCACTTCCACAACGTCGCCTTCCTTCACCCGGTAGGACGGGATGTTGACGCGCTGGCCGTTCACCAGGACATGGCCGTGGTTGACGAACTGGCGGGCGGCAAAGACGGTGGGCACGAACTTGGCGCGGTAAACCACGGCGTCGAGGCGGCGTTCGAGCAGGCCGATCAGGTTTTCACCGGTATCGCCACGCACCCGCTCGGCTTCGGCGAAGATCCGGCGGAACTGCTTCTCGGTGAGGTCGCCGTAGTAGCCCTTGAGCTTCTGCTTGGCGCGCAGCTGGAGGCCGAAGTCCGACAGCTTGGCCTTGCGGCGCTGGCCGTGCTGACCGGGGCCGTATTCGCGGCGGTTGACGGGGGATTTCGGGCGGCCCCAGATATTTTCGCCCATCCGGCGGTCGATCTTGTACTTGGCAGAGGTGCGTTTGGTCACCGTCTGATCTCCTTCGCTGGTTTGGCTCCGCAACTCGATCCGAAAACCGGTTCCCACTTTTCGGGTTGCGGACGCAGGCGCGACACGACCCTCCGGGCGGGCTCTGGCTTCAAACCGGTCATGGAACCGCTATGAAGGGCGTTGTCCTCTTGGGCTTGCACCCATGACAGGAATCCCCTCGCGGGGTCCACCAACACCAATGAAGCCGCGCTTATAGTCCGGTTGCGCCGGGAGTCAACGCCAATCGCCGCGGTTTCAGGCCAGCCGCGCCGCCATGATCGCGGCCTCGGCGCGGCTCAGCACGCGGCGGGCGTGATCGCCGTAAGACAGCGGGTCGCGATCGAGGCCGGGCATGATGTCGATCAGCCGCGCGCGGCTCCGGGCCTCGACACTGTCGAGCGCCTCGCCGGCGGGGTGAAAGCTCTCGGTCTCCAGCCCGTTGGCGAAAACCACCTCGTGCCGCGGCAGCAGCAGGTGAACGTAGGTGACGGCGGGCAGCGTAAGATCGCGCAGCACGAAGCGGTCATCGACCAGATCGCGCGCCCGCACCAGCACTTCGTCGGAATTGAACAGCGCCCGCGCCTTCGCCCCCTTCACCAGCATCCGGTGCGACGGCGACACGATCAGGTCGTCTTCCGGCCGGTCCACCCCGAGCGCGCCCGCGCGCAGGCGGATCGGCCGAAGCTCGGGCATCGCGTAGAGCCGCGCGCCGCTGATCCGCTTTTCGCCCTTCCAGAGCACCTCCTGCAAGCCGTTGTCCTTGGTCTGCACCCGGTCGCCCTCGGCGATGTCTTCCACCAGGACCGCGCCCCGCCCGGTGCGGATGCGGGTGCCCGGGGTGAAACAGATCACGCCGGTCGGCTGGTCTGTTACCCGGTTGATCTCGGCACTCTCCAGCGCCGTGCGCACCACCCACAGGTCGGTGTCTGCGGGCGGCATCTGGTCGTTGAACACCAGCAGGGGCCCGGTGCCACCGCCGACCTCGATCAGCGTCACGCTGTAAAGCCCGAAGCCGTCGGTCACATCGAATCCGCGGGCGTGCGGCGGCGCGGGATCCACCGCGACGGACGATCCGCCGCCGCGCCCGACCTTTGCCAATCCGACGAGTTTGTTGACCCGGCGCGCGGCGCGCGCCCGGAATTCCGCCTCTCCTTCGGCCAGCCCGAGGCTCAGAAGTTCGCCCGGCCCGTCGATCCGGACCGCCTCACCATGCCAACGCCAGCTCGCGCCGATACCAAGCGCGCCGCGCGGGGGGCGCGAAAGCCCATCCACCTCGGTCTGTGTCCAAGAGATGACGAACGTGCCACGAAAGCCCGTTATCATGCCTGTATGCCTGCCCATTTCTTTTTTTATTGCGGCAAGGGTAGCACGGGCGAATCGGCTTGTTAAGAGATTGTTGTGGGCCGTGGCACCCCGCCACATTCCGGGCTTTCAGAACCGGAAATTGACCTGCAAGACGCCTGATACCTGCCCGCGCGGCTGTGCCGCGAATTCGCGGCCGAGCCAGGCACCGCCATAGAACACCGACAGCCGATCACCCTCGAACATCACCCCCGCCCGCGCGCGGTGGCGCAGCGGTGTCAGCCGATAGCCATCGGCGGCAGGCAGCAGCGCGGAGGAAAATACCCGCGCGGTATCCGCCCCGATCACCAGCGACACCCCCGGTTGTCCCCCGGCGTCAAGCCCGCGATAGGCAAAGCCCGAGGTCCCGTCGCGCAGCAGAAGCCCGCCGTCGAACGCCGGTCCGATGAACAGATCGGCGCCGATCCGGGCAAGGCTCTCGACCCCGGCCTGCACTTCGACGAAAGGCCGCAGAACCGCATGGTCGGAAAGCCGAAACCGTCGCGCCGCTTCGCCCTGCAGGGTTGGATACACCGCATCCCCGATCTGCGCCGCCGCCACGAATGGTGGCACCATCGGGTCGTTCGCGGGCGTCAGTTCGTGAAGCCGGTTCTGAAACCGGATCAACCCGGTCCGCGGCCCGGTAAACGCAAGCCCCGCGCCCGCCGACAGCTCAAAGCCCCGCCGCTGCACATGGGTGTTGAGCGTGGTGGTGATCACCCCGGCCGCGCGCCTGTCCCACGCGGCGGGCGCGGTGAAGTTGTCGGGCGAGATCACCTGGAAACGCGACCGCACCTCGATGAGGCGGCCCCAATCCTCGGGTGCCTCGGTCAGCCCGGCAGGACCGAACAGGAAGGAATTGCTCGACCCGCCGCTCTGCCAGCGGTCATCTCCATCGCCGAGCCAGTCGTTGTTGATCAGGTACGACCACCCGAGATACCCCCGGCCGCCCGGCGTTTCCGACATCGCCGGCGCGGCCAGCGCCAAAGCAGCCACGAGCCCTGCAACAAGGTGGAAAAGTCGGCGCATCCATTCGCTCTCAAGACCGCCGGCGGCCACCCCGGCTCAGAACCTCATCTGCAACTGCACCGCCCCCACCACCTGGTCGGTGGGTTGCGCGGTGAACTCGGGGCCAAGCCAGGCCACCCCGTAGAATACGCCAATCCGCTCGCCCTGCCAATGCGCCCCGGCCCGCAGCCGGTGGCGCAGCGGCGTCAGGCCATAGGCCGGTTCGGGCAGCCACGCGGAGGAAAACACCTTCGCGGCGTCGTATCCGGCAATGAAGGAAAGCCCCTTGCCCGGCGCGTCTTCGAGGGTCTGGTACAAGAAACCCGTGGTCTCGTCGCGCACCGTGATCCCGCGGCTGAAATTCTCACCGAACATCAGGTCGATCCCGGCGCGGGCATAGGTTTCATCGCCCGCACGCGCCTGCACGAAGGGCCGCAAAACGAGCCCGCCGCCAAGCACCATCGGTCGCGAGGCCTCAAGCGAGAGCGTCGGGTAGACCGCGTTGGGGATCTGCGCCGCGCGCACCGCCGCGGAAGGGCCGGGCAGGCCGAACGCGCCATGAACCGCGTCCTGGAAGGCATCCGAACCGGTCATCGGCCCAACCGCCACGAGTTCTCCGCCCAGCGAGAAATCGACCCCATCGCGCGAAAAATGGGTGAAGGCACCAATCGAGGCACTCCCGGCATAGCGCCGGTCGCCAGGTGCCGGCGTGGTCAGATCGGCGGGAGCGAGGATGCGGTGGGCAAAGCGGTATTCGATTACCTCGCCGGGGTTTGCCGGCAAACCGGTGGTGCCTTCGGTGCCACGCATCCAGCTCAGCGCATAAGACCCCGTGCGCCAGCGGTCCTGCCCGTCCCCGATCTGATCGTTGGTAAACAGCCGCCCGACGCCAAGCGTGGCGCGCTCCTGCGCGCTCGCCGGAAGGCATGTCAGAAGGATCGACGAAAGGAGGGCAAAAAGGGCCGCGCGCATGAAAAATCCAAGTCCGAGGCCCCCACCTCGCTACTTTTAGCCTTAAATGATCGATTCGCACCAGCCGCGATTTCGGATCCCGGTCAGCGCACCACCTCGGCAAGAAGCCTGTGCGCCGCCGCCTGCAAGGTCTCATCCGACAGGTCGGGAAGGTCGAGCGCCGCCAGCCGCGGCGCATCGGGACGCGAGATCCGGGCATAGCGCGGATCGTAATGCTCCAGGATCAGCGCCGTGCAAAGCGCGCGGAACGCGCCCGCCCCGGCCAGCGCGCGCCAGTCGTCCACACGCTTGTGGCCATGGAACCGCACCAACTTCGAGAGCACCGCATCCAGCTTGCCGGGATCGCGCACCATGTCGTCGTACTCATCGACGAGATGCCCCGCCCGCGCATCGAGCGGCGCGCGGATATCGACCCGCGGTGCCGCGATCATCGCGGTCCAGAGCGAGGGCGGCAGCCGCAGCGCGCCGATCCGCGAGCTTTCCGCCTCCACGAAAACCGGCTGCGCGGGATCAAAGCCGACGACCTGACGCGCCAGCGCGCTCTCGAACCCCTTCTGCGCCGGTTGTCCCCCGGCGACGCTCCCGAACACCGATCCCCGGTGCGCGGCGAGCCCCTCGAGGTCGATCACCTGCGCGCCCTGCCCGGCGAGCGCGTGCAGGAGCCGGGTCTTGGCCGTCCCCGTGCCGCCGTCGATCACCACCAGCCGCAGCGGCAGAGGGGTTTCGTAGAGCGCGCGCACCACGAGGGCACGATAGGCCTTGTAGCCGCCCTTGATCGTATCGACCCGCCAGCCGATCTCGCGCAGGATCGAGGCAAACGAGCCCGACCGCTGGCCGCCGCGCCAGCAATAGAGCAACGGCCGCCAGCCGCCGGTCTTGTCGGCGAGCGGGCCCTCAAGATGCACCGCCGCGTTGCGCGCCACCAGCGCCGCGCCGATCTTGCGGGCACGAAACGGCGCATCCTGCACATAGATCGTGCCCACCCGCGCGCGCTCCTCGTCCGACAGCACCGGCAGGCTGAGCGCCCCCGGCACATGGTCTTCGGCGTATTCGGCCGGCGAGCGCACGTCGATGATATCATCGAACGGGAGGCTGGCGAGATCGCTCAGCGCGGAGAGGGTAACGGGCATGAACCAGGGCCTGCGCTGTTGGGGTGAGGCATGTCCTAGCGCGTTGCGCCCGGCTTCGCCAGAGCCGCTTCCCCAGGCCGCGGGGTTCGGCTATGAGGTGGCGAAAGGAGTTCCCCGATGCGCTTCGCTCTTGCCACCGCCCTTGCCTGCCTCGCCCTGCCCGCTTTCGCCCAAGGCCAGGGCGGCGGCGGTTGGACGCTGATCTCGGTCGGCGGAACTGCGGCCGAACCCGGCGGCGGCATCGCGTTTTCCGCCGATGGGGCGGTGTTCGGCTCGACCGGGTGCAACCGGTTCCAGACCACCGCTGTCTCTGCGCCGGGCGTGCTGACCTTCATGGATCTCGGTGCCACGACCCGGATGGCCTGCCCCGGCGCGCTCGACGCGCAGGAGGCGCAGGTTCTCTCGGCGCTCAAGGGCACCGTTGGCGTGGCCTACGACCCGGTTGGCGAACGGATGATCCTGATCCCGCAAGACGACGCGCCGGTGCTCGGTTTCGTGCGCGCCGACTAGGATCACGGCCGGCGCTCATGCCCCGGCATAGGCCTTCAAGGCCGCGCCGGTTCCTTCCGCCCAGATCATCCGCAGCCAGCCTGCGAAGGCGTCGGCAAAACGGGGCTGATCGGCGAGATCGCCGTAAAGGTGGCGCATCTCCAGCCACGCACGAGGCGTGTCCCGCGCGGCCTTTGCCACGACGTTGAGTTCGTTCCAGAACGGATCGTTGGGCTCGATCGGTGAGCCGTCATCACGGCTCCCGGCACACATCCGCGCCCAGCTCGCTTCCACCAGCGCCAACCCCTCGACCGGCTTGCCCGCCGCCAGCGCATCACGCACCGTGGGCAACACGAAACCGGGGTGGCGCGACGAGCCGTCGAAAGCCACCCGCCGCACGGTGTCGACGATGGCGGGGTTGGAAAAGCGCCGGTCGATCAGGTCGACGTATTGCTCGGGGGTCATCCCCGGCACCGGCACGACATGCGGCACGATCTCTTCCATTTGCACCTTGCGGAACAGCGCATGGACCAACGGATGTGCCATCGCGGCCGAAATCGTCTCGATTCCGAGCAGTTCGGCGGCATTCACGATCACCTGGTGGCCGGCATTGAGAATGCGGATCTTCTGCGCCTCGTAGCCGTGCACGTTGTCGGAAAACTGCGCCCCTGCCTTGTCCCAGTCAGGGCGCCCGGCGCAGAAGTTGTCTTCCAGCACCCATTGACGGAAGTTCTCGTGCGTGACCGGCACCGCATCGTCGATACCGAAGGCGCGGGCGAGATCGACCTCCTTCGGCCCGGTGGCCGGCACGATGCAATCGACCATCGCGTTGGGGAAAGTGCAGGCCTCGTTGATCCAGTCGGCAAGCGCCGGGTCAGAGAGCCGGGCGAGCGAAACTACGGTCTGGCGCAACACCTCGCCGTTCGATTGCAGGTTGTCGCAGCACTGGCAGGTGAACGGGCCGTGACCCTTCTCGCGCCGCAGCCGCAGCGCCGCCACCATCGCGCCGAACGCGGTGCGCGGGCGCCCGGGGTTGGCGGCATCGTGAACGATGTCGGGGTGCGCCGCATCGAAGGCATTGGTCGCCGGGTCGATGTAATAGCCGCCCTCGGTGACGGTGAGCGCGACGATGCGGATATCGGGCTCGGCCATCCGCGCAATCAGCGGCCCGTTGCCCTCCTCGACCGGCACATAGTCGATCATCGACCCCACCACCTCGGCGGAACTGCCGGAGGGATCGAGCTCGATCAGCGTGGTGAGATAATCCTGCGCGGCGAGCTTCTGGCGCATGATGTCGTCGTAGGGCCGCACACCGGCACCGACGATGGCCCAGTCCTGCGCCAGGCCCTGGTTCATCAGCCGGTGCAGATACCATGACTGGTGGGCGCGGTGAAAGTTGCCCAAGCCGATATGAACGATGCCGGGGGTGAGTTTCGTGCGGTCATATTCAGGGCGCGCGATGCTTTCGGGCAGGTCCGGCAAGGTCTGGTTCGTCAGTTTCATTTCAACTCATCCATTGGCCACCATCGACGTTGTAGGTCTGGGCGACGATGTAATCTGCCTCTGCGCTGGCGAGGAAAACGGCCATGCCGGTGAGGTCTTCCGCCCGGCCCATCCGCCCGTAGGGCACCGCCTCGCCAACTTCGCGTTTCTTCTGGCCGAGCGGCTTGTTTTCATACTTGGCGAAGAACGCATCGACCCCGTCCCAGTGCTCGCCCTCGACCACGCCGGGGGCGATCGCGTTGACGTTGATGCCGTGCGCGATCAGGTTCAGCCCGGCCGATTGGGTCAGGCTGATCACCGCCGCCTTGGTGGCACAGTAAACCGCCACCAGCGCCTCGCCGCGCCGCCCGGCCTGGCTCGCCATGTTGATGATCTTGCCGCCACCGCCGCGCGCGATCATGTGGCGCGCCACCGCCTGCATGGTAAACAGCGTGCCCGCCACGTTGATCGCAAAGGCCGCGTCGTAATCCTTGCGCTCGATCTCGACCAGCGGGGCCGCGGTGAAGATCGCGGCGTTGTTGATCAGGATATCGATCTGGCCAAGTGCCCCGACACTGGCCGCCACCGCCGCGTCGATGCTGTCCTGCCGGGTCACATCCATTTCGACCGCGACCGCCGCCGCGCCGAGGTCTTCGGCGCTGGCCCGGGCGCGGGCGATGTCGATATCGGCGATCGCCACGCGCGCGCCTTCGGCGATATAGGCCCGGGCGAAAGCCAGCCCGATGCCGCGGGCCGCCCCGGTGATCAGAGCGGTCTTGCCTTCCAGTCGTTTCATTCGATCCTCAAACCATTCTCGTCGAAGCGGTGCAGGTGCTCCTGTCGTGGCGTGAGCCAGACCTCGGCACCGTATTGCAGTGAAAGCTCGCCGGTGGCCCGCACCGTGATCGGCTCGGGCGAGGCGTTGCACTGAACGTGGAAGAAGGTATCCGACCCGAGGTGCTCGGACACGCCCACCGTGCCCTTCCATGTGCCCTCGGTCTGCGAAATCCCGATGTGCTCGGGGCGGATACCGATTGTTGTCGCGTCGTGTTTCGCGGCTTCCGCGCCGCTGATCAGGTTCATCTTGGGGCTGCCGATGAAGCCCGCCACGAACACATTGCGCGGGCGCTGGTAAAGCTCCAGCGGACTGCCCACCTGCTCGATGAACCCGGCCTGAAGCACCACGATCTTGTCGGCCATGGTCATTGCCTCGACCTGGTCGTGGGTGACGTAGATCATCGTGGTCTTGAGCCGTTTGTGCAGTTCGGAAATCTCCAGCCGCATCCCCACCCGCAGCGCCGCGTCGAGGTTGGAGAGCGGCTCATCGAACAGGAAGGCCTCGGGCTCGCGCACGATCGCCCGGCCGATGGCCACCCGCTGGCGCTGACCGCCGGACAACTGGCCGGGGCGACGGTCGAGGTAGTCGGTGAGGTTGAGCACCTCGGCCGCCTGCTCCACCTTGCGCGCCTGCTCGGCCTTGTCGAGCCCGGCCATGCGCAGCGGGAAGGCGATGTTCTTGCGCACGCTCATGTGCGGATAGAGCGCGTAAGACTGGAACACCATCGCCAGCCCACGCTTGGCGGGCACGGTTTCGGTGGCGTCGCGCCCGTCGATCAGCACGTGGCCGCCGGAGACGTCTTCAAGCCCGGCGATGAGCCGAAGGAGCGTTGACTTGCCGCACCCCGAAGGCCCGACGAAAACCACGAACTCGCCGTCTTCGATGGTCAGGTCGAGCGGCGGGATCACCTCGACATTGCCGAAACTCTTGGAGACCTTGTTGAGCTGGATTTGTCCCATGTCCGTTTCCCTTATTTCACCGCGCCGAAGGTCAGGCCGCGGACAAGTTGCTTCTGGCTGAACCAACCCATGATCAGGATCGGAGCAATCGCCATGACGGAGGCCGCCGAGAGCTTGGCGTAGAACAGTCCCTCGGGGCTCGAATAGGAGGCGATGAAGGCCGTGAGGGGGGCGGCCTGGGCAGCGGTGAGGTTGAGCGTCCAGAACGCCTCGTTCCAGGCCAGGATGATGTTGAGCAACACCGTCGAGGCCATCCCCGGTATCGCCATCGGCGTGAGCACGTAGAGCACTTCCTCACGCAACGACGCCCCGTCCATCCGCGCCGCCTCCAGGATCTCGCCCGGAATTTCCCTGAAGTAGGTGTAGAGCATCCAGACGATGATCGGCAGGTTGATCAGCATAAGCACGATGGTCAGGCCGAGCCGGCTGTCGAGCAGGCCCATCCGAATGAACAGAAGATAGATCGGATAGAGCACGCCGACCGCCGGGAGCATCTTCGTCGACAGCATCCACAACAGGATGTTCTTGGTGCGCTTCGACGGCACGAAGGCCATCGCCCAGGCGGCAGGCACGGCGACGAGCAGGCCGAGGAAGGTTGAGCCGACGGCGATGATCACCGAGTTGCTGAAGTGCCGGAAGTAGTTCGAGCGCTCCTGCACCAAGCCATAGCTTTCAAAAGTCCACGGCGCGCGCAGAACATCGAGCGGCGGCAGGATCGCGCTGCCTTCCGTTTTGAGCGAGAGCACGAAGACCCACAGGATCGGGAAGAAGATGACGAGGCCGATGGCCCAGGCGATCGCGGTGTTGAGGGCCTTGCGACGGGGGGTGATTGCACGTGCCATGTCGGTTTCCTCCTATGCGTCGAGGTTCTTGCCGACGACGCGCATCAGGAAGATCGCGACGATGTTGGCAAGGATGATGGCATAGACACCGCCGGCCGAACCCAGTCCCACGTTCTGGCTTTCCAGCACACGCTGGAAGATCAGGTAGGTCAGCGTGCGGGTGCCGAAGGAGCCTTGGGTGGTCACGAAGATCTCGGCGAAGATCCCGAGCAGGAAGATGGTCTGGATCAGGATCACCACGGTGATCGCGCGGCTGAGATGCGGCAGGATGATGAAAATGAAGCGCGAAGGCCAGCGTGCGCCGTCCATCTCGGCCGCCTCAAGCTGTTCGCTGTCAAGCGATTGCGTGGCGGTCAGCAGGATCAGCGTGGCGAAGGGCAACCATTGCCAACTCACGATGAGAATGATCGACACCAGTGAATACTGGCTCAGAAACTCGATCGGTGCGAGCCCGACGGCTTTCAGGATATGAGCGAAAAACCCGTTGACCGGGTCAAGAAACATGTTCTTCCAAAGCAGCGCCGACACCGTCGGCATGACGAAGAACGGCGCGATCACCAGCACCCGGACCACACCCTGGCCCCACATCGGCTGATCGAGCAACAGCGCCAGCGCGACCCCGAGGACCACCGTGATCACGAGCACGCCGCCGACAAGCACGAGCGTGGCCTGCACCGACGGCCAGAACGCACTGGAACTCACGAAGCGGACGTAGTTGTCGAACCCGACCCAGCCCAGATCGCCGCCGCGCATCGGCAGGTACTGCTTGAACGAGAAATACAGGGTCATCGTCAGCGGCACGAGCATCCAGCCGAGAAGCAGGGTAACGGCAGGCGCCATCATCAAGCGGGCGGCGGAGCGGGAATGCTGGGTAGCCATTGATATGCCTCCTCGGGTTACGGCAAGCGCCGTCGGTGCGACTGGTTTTGGCTATCACGTATGACGATCCGGAGGGCGGTTTTCACCGCCCCCCGGTCTGGGAGGAGAGCTTAGTAGCCCGCCGCTTCCATCGCGTCGGTGGTCAGCGCCTGCGCCTTGGCGAGCGCCTCGTCGGCGGTCTGCTGACCGGCCAGCGCAGCGGAGAACTCCTGGCCCACTTCCGTCGCGATCCCGGCGAACTCGGGGATCGCCACGAACTGCACGCCGACATAGGGCACCGGCTCGACGGTCGGGTTGAGCGGGTCGGCCGAGTTGATGCTGTCGAGCGTCATCTTGGCAAACGGCACCTCCTGGTACTCGGGGTTCTCGTAGAGCGAGGTCCGCGCACCCGGCGGCACGTTGGCCCAGCCTTCATTGGCCGCCACCAGCTCGATGTATTCCTTCGAGGTGGCCCACTCGATGAACTCCTTGGCGGCATCTTCTTTCTGGGTTCCGGCCGGAATGGCCAGCGCCCAGGCCCAGAGCCAGTTGCCGCGCTTGCCCAGCCCGGTATCGGGGGCGAGGGCGAAGCCAACCTCGTCGGCCACCGAGGATTCCTCGGGGTTGGTCACGAACGAGGCCGCCACGGTGGCGTCGATCCACATGCCGCACTTGCCCTGCTGGAACAGCGAGAGGTTTTCGTTGAAGCCGTTGCCCGAGGCACCCGGAGGGCCGGCCTGTTCCATCAGGTCGAGGTAGAAGGTCAGCGTTTCCTTCCACTCCGGGCTGTCGAACTGGGCCTGCCAGTTCTCGTCGAACCAGCGTGCGCCGAAGGCGTTCGAGGTGGCGGTGAGGAACGCCATGTTCTCGCCCCACCCGGCCTTGCCGCGCAGGCAGATGCCGTAGATCTCTTCGTCCTTGTCGGTCATCGCGATCGCGGCGTCGCGCACGAATTCCCAAGTCGGCGCATCGGGCATTTCGAGCCCGGCGGCTTCCATCAGGTCGGTGCGATACATGATCATCGACGATTCGCCGTAGAACGGCGCGGCATAGAGCGTGCCGTCGTGCGACAGGCCACCGCGCATGGCAGGCAGGATGTCGTCCACATCGTAATCGTCGGACAGGTCGTCGAGCGGCACCAGCCAGTCGTTGGCACCCCAGATCGGGGTTTCGTACATGCCGATGGTCATGATGTCGAACTGACCGCCCTTGGTCGAGATGTCGGTGGTCACGCGCTGGCGCAGGACGTTTTCCTCAAGCGTGACCCACTCGACTTCATGGCCGGTCTTTTCGGTGAAATCGTCGGTGTAGCCCTGCATGCGGATCATGTCGCCGTTGTTGACGGTGGCGACGGTGATGGTTTCGGCCGAGGCGCCGGTTGCGAGCGCAGCAGCGGCACACGCCCCCATCAGGGCGCGAGAATACATGGTCATGGTGTTCCTCCCAAATAGTATGAGCAAATGCTCAGGTCGTGGGCAAATGCTCGCTCAAAACCCCGAGTCCTGTCAAGTGAGCTTCTCCGCCGCGCTGCGGCAAATCGGTTAAAGCAATGATCTGGCGGTTTTTTCGTCGGTGATCAGGCTGGTGATCAGCCCGCCCGACAGGGCCGCACGCAGCGCCGGGAGCTTGGATTCGCCTCCGCCGATACACAGCACCGGACGGTCCGCGACCGGCACGCTCACCCCCACGACGCGACGGTTGAACGCATGTTCGAGATAGCGCCCCTCGGCGTCGAAGACATGGCCGCAAATCTCGCCGGCCGCCCCGGACGCACAAAGATCGGCGTGTTCCGCCGGGCTGATGAAGCCGTCCACGAGGAGCGGCGCGTCGTCACTCATCTGGCCGATCCCGACGATCACCAGATCCGCCGCCAGCGCGAGCGCGCGGGTGGCGCGCACATGCGGCAGGCCGTGGTAGAGCGCAAGCTCGGTCTCGTCGCGCGCAACCACCGGGATCGCCATCGGATAATGCGGCGCGGAGAGCTTTTCGGCCAGCCGCATGATCACTTCGTAAAACGAGGCCGAGCCATCCGGCGACACGTTGCCGATCAGCGAGACGATCTTGTGATGCGCGCCGTCGAGGGTCTGCATGTGTTCCACCACCATGCGCAGCGTGCGCCCGGTGCCCAGCGCGATGGTGCGCGGCGTGGCATCGCGAAACACCCGCTCGACAACCGGCGCGGCGAAGGGTGTGAGCCCGGCCAGCGGATCGCCATCGGCGCCGATAGAAGGCGCAACCCGCGCGGACTCCAGCCCGAAACGCACCTTCAGGGCCCGTTCAAGCTCCAGGCATTCGGCGATCGGGTGGTCGATGCGCACCCGCACCAGCCCCTCGGCGGCAGCCCGCGCCACCAGCCGCTGAACCCGCTGGCGCGAGATCCCGAGCTCCAGCGCGATCTGGTCCTGGGTCTGACCGCCGACATAAGACATCCAGGCCGCGCGCGCCGCGAGGTCGCGCACGTCGCGGTCGCCGTCATCACCGTTAACCTTCGCCATGGTCACCATTTTCCCGCCTGAGGCCCGGAGCAAGATGGAAGAATTCCGCGAAGGATGCAAACACCCGGTCGGCGCGCGCGTCCTTCGGGGCCGCAAGGTCGATCCCGGCCAGATGAGAGCCGCCGGTGAAGCGCCAGACTTCCATCCCGGCCGCGCGCGCCGCGCGCACCCCGGCAAGCGAATCCTCGATCACAAGGCAGCGCCCGGGTGCCACCCCCGCCTTCTCAGCCGACCGCAGGAACAGGTCGGGCGCCGGTTTGCCACGCTGCACCTCGGCAGCGGTGGTCACGCGGCCGGTGAATACGTCGTCCAGCCCGACCAGCGCCAGCGATTGCGCAAGCCGGGCCGGGCTGGAACTGGTGGCAAGGGCATAGTCCGCACCCAGCGCCCCGATCACGTCGCGCACCCCGGGCATGATCCGCAGATCCGCACGGAAGGCCGCCAGCAGACGGTCGCGATAATCGGCCTCGAACCCCTCCGGCAGCAGAACCCCGAACTCGTCGCGGATCTGCTGGATCACCACCGGGTAGCTGCGCCCGAGAAAATACCGCGCGACGTATTCGAGATTGATGTCAACGCCGTGGCCAGCCAGTTCGGCCACCAGCATCCGCGCCGAGATCACCTCGCTGTCGATCAACACCCCGTCGCAATCGAAGATCACCAGATCGGTTTGCGCCATGTTTCCTCCTCTGCGCAGGCGCGAGGTCAGGCACCTTGCGCCCCCGCCTCAGCCGATCTCGGCCGACTGCGCCCAGAGATTGATCGCCTCTTCGTCGGCATATTTGTCGATTTCGGCAAGCTCGGCGTCGGTGAAATCGAGCCGCGCCACCGCGCCCGCGCAATCCTCCACCTGGGCCGGCTTCGATGCCCCGATCAGCGCCGAGGTGATCCCGCCGCCACGCAAGACCCATGCAATCGCCATCTGCGCCAGCGTCTGGCCGCGTCCCGCGGCAATCTCGTTCAGTGCCCGGATATGCCCGAGCGCGCCCTCGCTCAGCATCCCCGGATCGAGCGACTTGTCCTGCGCCGCACGGCTGCCTTCGGGAATGCCCTTGAGATACTTGTTGGTCAGCATCCCCTGCGCCAGCGGCGTGAAGGCGATCGAGCCCACGCCCAGCTCTGCCAGCGTCTCGCGCAACCCGTCGCGCTCGACCCAGCGGTTGAACATGTTGTAGCTCGGCTGGTGGATGAGCAAGGGCGTGCCCATCTCGCGCAGGATCGCCACCGCCTCGCGGCTGCGCGCGCTGTTGTAGGACGAAATCCCGATATAGAGCGCCCGGCCCGAGCGCACGATATGATCGAGCGCACCCATGGTTTCTTCCAGCGGCGTCTCCGGGTCGAAGCGGTGGGAATAGAAGATATCGACGTAGTCGAGCCCCATCCGCTTCAGGCTCTGGTCGCAGGACGCGATCAGGTACTTGCGCGATCCCCATTCACCGTAAGGCCCCGGCCACATGTCGTAACCCGCCTTCGACGAGATGATCAACTCGTCGCGGTAGCCCTTGAAGTCGGTGGCGAGGATATCCCCGAAGGCCTCTTCGGCGCTGCCATAGGGCGGGCCATAATTGTTGGCGAGGTCGAAATGGGTGATCCCGTGATCGAAGGCCGTCCGGCAGATCTCACGCTTGGTCTGGTGCGGCGTGTCGTGGCCGAAATTGTGCCACAGCCCGAGGCTCACGGCGGGCAGCTTCAGCCCCGAGTTTCCGCAACGGTTGTAGACCATGCGCTGATAGCGGTCTTCGGCGGGGGTGTAGCGGGCGGGGAAATCGCTGGCGGACGTGATGCGGGTCATGCGGGCCTCCTGTTCTGCGGGGCGGAGTAGACGCCCCCGGCCGGGGCATGTCAACGCGATCCGCCGGGGCACCAACCCGCGACGCCACCCCTTGCCGCAAGCAAATCAGGGCGCGAACCCGCCCCCCATTGCCCCGCAGACCCGGCGCCGCTATCTAGGCCCAAACCCGCATTCCCGGAGGACGCACCATGGCCGCTTACCAGTATGTCTATCACATGAGCGGGGTCTCCAAGACCTACCCCGGCGGCAAGAAGGTGTTCGAAGACATCCACCTCAACTTCCTGCCCGGCGTCAAGATCGGCGTCGTCGGCGTCAACGGTGCGGGCAAGTCCTCGCTCCTGCGGATCATGGCCGGCTGGGACAAGGATTTCACCGGCGAGGCCTGGTCCGCCGAAGGTGCCAAGGTCGGCTACCTGCCGCAGGAACCCGAACTCGACGAGGGCCTCAACGTCCGCGAAAACGTCATGCTCGGGGTGAAGGCCAAGAAGGATATCCTCGACCGTTACAACGAACTGGCGATGAACTACTCCGACGAGACCGCCGACGAGATGGCCGAGTTGCAGGACAAGATCGACGCCCAGAACCTCTGGGATCTCGACGCCCAGGTCGATGTGAGCATGGAAGCCCTGCGCTGCCCGCCCGACGAGGCCAGCGTCGCCGATCTCTCCGGCGGCGAAAAACGCCGCGTCGCGCTGTGCAAGCTGCTGCTCGAAGCCCCCGACATGCTGCTGCTCGACGAGCCCACCAACCACCTCGACGCCGAAACCATCGCCTGGCTGCAACAGCACCTGATCGACTACAAGGGCACGATCCTGATCGTCACCCACGACCGCTACTTCCTCGACGACATCACCGGCTGGATTCTCGAACTCGACCGCGGCCGCGGCATCCCCTACGAGGGCAACTACTCGGCCTGGCTCGAACAGAAGGCCAAGCGGCTGGCCCAGGAAGCGCGCGAAGACAAGTCCAAGCAGAAGACGCTGGAGCGCGAACTGGAGTGGATCCGCCAGGGTGCCAAGGCCCGGCAGGCCAAGCAGAAGGCCCGGATCAACGCCTACAACGATCTCGCCGAGCAATCCGAACGCGAGAAGATCAGCCGCGCCCAGATCGTCATCCCGCGCGGGCCCCGCCTCGGCCAGAAGGTGATCGAGGTCAACGGCCTGAAAAAGCACATGGGCGACAAGCTCCTGGTCGAAGACCTTTCCTTCGCCCTCCCCCCCGGCGGCATCGTCGGCGTGATCGGCCCCAACGGTGCCGGCAAGACCACGCTGTTTCGCATGCTCACCGGGCAGGAAAAACCCGACGAAGGCAGCATCGAATACGGCGACACGGTGCAACTCGCTTACGTCGACCAGTCGCGCGACGCGCTCGACCCTGAGAAAACCGTCTGGGAGGAAATCTCCGGCGGCGGCGAGGTGATCGACCTCGGCGACGCGCAGGTGAACTCCCGCGCCTACTGCTCGTCGTTCAACTTCAAGGGCGGCGACCAGCAGAAGAAGGTCGGGCTCCTCTCGGGCGGCGAACGCAACCGGGTGCACATGGCCAAGCTCCTGAAGTCGGGCGGCAACGTGCTCCTGCTCGACGAACCCACCAACGACCTCGACGTGGAAACCCTCCGCGCCCTCGAAGACGCCATCGAGGATTTCGCCGGCTGCGCCGTCATCATCTCCCACGACCGCTTCTTCCTCGACCGGCTCTGCACGCATATTTTGGCGTTCGAGGGAGAGGCCCATGTCGAATGGTTCGAGGGCAACTTCGAGGATTACGAGGAAGACAAGAAACGCCGGCTCGGGCCGGACGCGCTGGAGCCGAAGCGGTTGAAGTATAAGAAGTTCACGAGATAGGCGTTTTCCACCGGAAAACGTCTACAGTGCGCGAAAGCTTGTTTTCGCAGAAAACATGCGCGCGCACACCGGTGAAGCGGCGAGATTCGTTTTTCGGGAGAAACGGCTTCTGACTCTCCATGCTTTGAGCACGGCACGAACAAAACAAGCAAGCGTAGGGTGCGCATTCATGCGCACCGCGTGTCACCGATACATAGCCGCCCGCGCCGCACCGGTTCCTGCGCCGAAGTTTTCGCTATACGCACCCACGGATTGGCAACTGGCGTCGGCAACGGTGCGCATGAATGCGCACCCTTTGCACCCGCCGTTGCCCAGCCGAACGCCCCCGTCGCGGCGAGGCGTCCCATTGGCAAGATGGTCCGCATCGGGGACAATACACCCCGAGATGCGCCCGACGTGCCGGGCGCGCGGTGGAAGGAGGCCAGACCATGACCACGCAGGCGAAACGGATCACCCGGACCATCGGCCGGCAGGCGCTCGGCACGCGGCTCGCGCGGGCCCTTGCGCTGGCGCTCGCGCTGCTTCTGCCCGCGGCGGCTGCGCCCGCGTCGGAGGCCGTCCCGGCGGGCTACGTGCTCGAAGACCTCGAGGGCGGGCTGCGGCTGGACTTCGAGGGCGAGACCGTGTTCGAGACCACGCCGCCGGGGATGCTGCTCTTCGCCCGGATCACCGGGCCGCACGACATGAACGACGATGGCATCCTCGAACTGGTGATCTACGAGCGGATCGGGCGCAGCGTGGCTCGGCTCACGGTGTTCTCGCTCGCGCCGGAGGGGCCGGAGATGCTGATGCAGAGCAGCGGCATGGCGGCGAAGATGCGCGCCTTCGAGAGCATCACCGAGGACAGCGATCTCTCCGCGCTGCTGGCCCAGGCGACGCCCGGGCGCGAGGATGCCGAACTCGACCTGCGCGCCATGCCGCAACCGGAGCCGGAGGAGGCCGCCGCGGGCGCATGGCGCACCACCGCCGGCACCTGGGAGGAGGGGTTCGCCGCGAAGATGGGCTGGGTGGTGCCCACCTATTCCGAGACCGAATACGCCGCGATGCTGTTTCGCTGCCCCGACAACGGCGATCCCTTCTGGGTCGAACCCCTGATTTTCCACGACAGGCGCGAGGAGGTGCCGCGCCGGGTTCTGCTCGAGCTTGACGGAACCCCCGTGGCACTGCCGGTCGCGCCGCAGATGGACGATCCCCGGTCCGACCAATGGTATGCGATCGGCACCCTGCCGCGGGATACGGCGCTGTTCTCGCAGATGGCGGAGGCCGAGAGCATCGTCATGCATTACGCCGATCTCGCCCCCTTCCCGATGACCGGCGGTGCCGCCGCGCCGGAACAGCGCGAACAGATCGCGCGGTTCATCGCGATGTGCGGGCTCTGACGGCGGTGCTTCGCGGGCGGGGGGCCCAGGCCCGTCGCCCGGGTCGGGGCGCGGATCGAGGGGGCGGAGCAGCAAGCGTAGGGTGCGCATTCATGCGCACCGCGTGTCACTGGTACAAAAGCCGCCCGCGCCGCACGGGTTCTTGCGTCGAAGGTGTCACACACGCACCCACGGATTGGCAAGCGGCACTGGCGACGGTGCGCATGAATGCGCACCCTAAACGATAACCCAAAAATCCGGTGCGCATGAATGCGCACCCTACGGCCACCGCCCTTCCCGTATCTCCCGGTGCACCGACGAAAACGGCCAATCCTCCGCCCGCGCGACGAACCCGTGTTTCACCGGGTTGATATGGCAATAGTGCACATGCGCTGCGTAATCCGCCGCGTCCTGTATGTGATGCTCCCAAAACCGACGCTGCCGCACCCCGCGTTCGCGGCGCACCACGTGGCTCGCCCGACGATGACCCGGTGCCACGGACAACGCAAACCGCGCCTTGATGACGCTCCACCGCGTCGCAAGACCCGCGTCTCCTTCGGGCAACGTCCAAACCACATGCATATGGTCGGGCATCACCACCCACCCATCGATCCGAAATGGCCGCGTCTCACGGGTCTTCTTCACCGCCGCGCGCAGCGCCGCGATCTCCCGCGTGAGCAGGTCGCTGCCCCGCTCTTGCAGGGCAACGGTAAAGAAGATGCTCGCCCCGCGAACTTTTGGGCGCAGGTAGTTCGACATACAGGCAACTATGCCCGATCATGGTTCACGAACTGTTTCGCAGGATGCGCATTCATGCGCACCAATTCCAATTTTGGCTCGCAGTGCGCGAGAATGCGCATCTACCCGCCGCCGCCCGGTCACTCGAAGGCGCACCCCGCCTTCACGCCGAACTTGCCGAACACCCAGGCCGCCGGGCATTTGCCGGTGAAGGCCGATTGCAGCAGGTTCAGCCCGATGAACACGGTGAACCACGCCCAGAGCGGGTGCACCCAGACGGTGAGCGCCACGCTCACGAGGATCATCACGCCGGCAAAGGCCAGCACCGCACGGTCAAGGGTCATGTCTTGTCTCCTCCCGGTTCCGGGCGAAATAGCCCGGGGACGCCGCATCCTGCGTCAAATCGGCGGTCTTGGCTTTGATTTGACGCAAGCCCCCCGCAAACCGCACACCCCATGCCGTACACCCCCCAAGCTTCAGCCCGGCACAAGGCCACGCACCGGCTCGCCGCTAGCGTTCCTCACTGTCTGACCGCAAGGCCGCCCCCAGCGTCTTGCCTGACCGCAGGCTGCCCCGGAACGCCGCGATCTCGCGGTCGATCTCCAGCACCCGGGCGATCTTCATCTGGGCATAGGTGGCGAGCACCCGGTTGATCCGCTCCTGGTAGCCCTTGCCCATCGCGCGGAAATACCTCGCCACACTGGCGTCGAGCCGCAAGGTGATCTTCACCCGGGGCTCCTCGACGTCGATATCCTGCTCCAGCGTCGCCCATGCGGCGGGCACTTCCTCGCGCAGGTCATACACCCAGATCGGCGTGTCATCGAGCGCGAGGCTGCGCTTGCCGAGCCGTTCGAGGGCGAGGCGTTCGGTTTTCGTCGGGCTGTGGCGGGCGGTCATGGCGTCTCCGGGCGGCTTCGGCGTCACCCTGCCCGACAGCGGTTAACGCCGCGAAAGCGCGCCGTGCGCCATACGTTTTGCCGACACCTTGCCGACGCGCCGCCGCCGCCGCTTCACCGGCCCCGGGGTGGCTCAGGTTTCGTCTTCGAGCCGCAGCTTGATTTCTACCAGCACCTGCTGAAGCGCGAGGGTTTCGCGCAGTAGTCGCTTGGCCTCGTTCGCGGTGATCACGCCGTCCTCGATCGACTGCTGGTATTCCGACATCAGCATGGCGAAGCGCTGCGACAGCGCGATCACCTGCGTGTTGACACCGCCCGGCGGCGCGTTGCGGCCATCGCTCCCGGAGTTGATCGTATGGCCCGCGATCTCGGCCAGCGCCGAGGTAACATGCGGATAGCGCGCCGCGGCCTCGAGCGCGGCGACAGTGTCGATCGGCATGAAGCGGTCGGCGTGTTCATCCGAGTCGGAATAATAGCGCCCGATCGTGGCCTTCGACTTGCCCGCCAGCGCGCAGGCGGCTTCGATCCCGACATCCTTCACCAAGGCTTCCGTGTGTTTCTTGAGATAGCTGCCAACCACGGCCATACCATTTCCTCGTTTTTTTCCCGTCCCGGCACATGTTTGCGGGGAAATCGCCGATCCTTTTCCCATTTATTCATCTCGATGTGAATGACTTTATGAATGTGACCGCCCAGACGGTTCTGTAACGCGTATCCGGTGCCACCAGCGCCGGAGTGGGTGGGGCCCGCCGATTGTTTCTCGGCGGGGTCGGTTCGCCTTGGCGGGCCGGCAGCGGCGATGTGGCGCTTAACGGTGCGAGAGGCTTGTTCCATCCCCAGGGCGGCAACGCCCGCAGCCTCTGGTTTTCTCTGCCACCGCCGTTCCCCGTTCCCCCTGTCACGCCCCGGGCACGCCCCGGGCTTGATCCCGGCGCGGCGTGGCGCTACGGGATGCCATGGCCAAGCTCCATTTCCATTTCTCGACGATGAACGCGGGCAAGTCGACGCTGTTGTTGCAAGCGGCCTACAACTACCGTGAACGCGGTATGGTGCCCTACCTGATCACCGCCAAGCTCGACGAACGTGCCGGTGCCGGCAAGATCGGCTCGCGGATCGGCATCGAGGCCGAGGCCGATACCTTCGAGGCCGATACCGACATGTTCGCCCGGGTCGAGGTACGGCTCGCCGCGGGGCCGGTGGCTTGCGTCTTCGTCGATGAAGCGCAGTTTCTGACCCCGGATCAGGTCTGGCAGCTTGCCCGGGTCGTCGATGATCTGCGCGTCCCGGTGATGGCCTACGGGCTGCGCGTGGATTTTCAGGGTCACCTGTTTCCCGGCTCCGCTGCCCTGCTGGCGCTGGCCGACGAAATGCGCGAGGTGCGCACGATCTGCCATTGCGGCAAGAAGGCCACGATGGTGGTGCGCACCGACGGCGCGGGCAAGGTGCTGACCGACGGCGACCAGGTGCAGATCGGCGGCAATGAAGCCTATGTCAGCCTGTGCCGCAAGCACTGGCGCGAGGCGGTGGGCGACCGCATGGATCAAGGCCACAAGGCCGCCGAGTGATCCGCCACAAACCTGCGCGCGTAGACGGTCCATGAAACACGTCGCCCTGAAAGCCATTGCCTTCGCCATGACCCTCTCCACCCTCCCCGCACATGCCAGCGAGATCGAGGATTTCTCCGGGGCACCTGCCCAGCGCTGGGATTTCTTCTCCGATCGCGTGATGGGGGGCGTTTCGTCCGGCGAGGCGGACTTCACCGGCAACGCCTTGCGGCTCACCGGAACCGTCTCCACCGCCAACAATGGCGGCTTCATTCAAGCCCGGCTGAAACTGCCCGACCGGCTGCCCGAGGAGGCAACCGCCCTCGTGCTGCGGGTGCGCGGCAATGGCGACCGGTATTTCGTGCACCTGCGCACCGGGGGCACGCTGCTGCCGTGGCACTTCTACCAGGCCGCTTTCGCCACCGGCCCCGAATGGGCGCTGGTCCGCATTCCGCTCGACGCGTTCAAGCCGTCCACGAGGATGGTCCGCGCCACCCCGTCGGCCGCCTCGGTGCGCTCGGTGGCGGTGGCCGCCTTCGGGCACGA
The DNA here is from genome assembly GCF_900177545.1 of Maritimibacter sp. HL-12. Taxonomy (GTDB): domain Bacteria; phylum Pseudomonadota; class Alphaproteobacteria; order Rhodobacterales; family Rhodobacteraceae; genus Sinisalibacter. The sequence continues at coordinate 1,069,070 of NZ_FXBQ01000001.1, forward strand.
CCATGAAGCGGACGTTTCGGTGGACTGGATCGGCTGGGAGTGAGGTCGCATCACCCCGGCGCGGTGCGCGTTTCCAGGATCGCGCGCAGCCTCAAACCGGGCTGATCGGTGCCTCACCGGCCAGGAAGGACAGGATGTTGTCGGCGGCGAGCAACCCCATCGCGGCGCGCGTTTCCAGCGTGGCCGAACCGAGATGCGGCAGGAGGGTGACGTTTTCCATGAGCCGCAGCGCCTCCGGCACCTCCGGCTCATTCTCGTACACGTCGAGCCCCGCGCCGGCGATCTCGCCCGCCTTCAGGGCGGCGATCAGCGCGGCCTCGTCCACCACGTCGCCCCGCGCGATATTGACGAAGATGCCGGTCGGTTTCATCGCGGCGAAAACCTCTGCGCCGATCAGGTGGTGCGTCGCGGCCCCACCCGGCACCGCGACGACGAGAAAATCGACCTCGGCGGCCAGCGCGGTCAACGTTTCGATCTGCCTTGCGGGAAAATCGAGCGCCTTTGGCGAGCGGTTCGTATAGGCCACCTCCATGCCGAAGCCGTAATGGCCCCGCCGCGCGATCGCCTGCCCGATCCGGCCCATCCCGACGATACCGAGCCGCGTGCCGGTAACCTGCTGGCCGAGAAGTTGTGTCGGGTGCCAGCCATGCCAGCGCCCCGCACGCACCAGCCGTTCCCCCTCGCCTGCCCGGCGAGCGGTGGCAAGGATCAGCGTGAGCGCGAGATCGGCGGTGGCATCGGTGAGCACACCGGGGGTATTGGTCACCTCGACGCCATGCGCGCGCGCGGCGGTCACGTCGATATGGTTGTAACCCACGCCGAAATTGGCCAGCAGCCCCGCGCGGATCTCGCTTGCAGCGGCAAAGATCTCCGCCGAGAAGGCATCGCCGATGGTGGGCAGGATCGCATCGAACCGTTGCAGCGCGGCGATCATCTCGACACGGCTCATCGGGCCGGTGTCGTCGCGCACCGCCACCTTGTGCGCGGCCGAAAGTGCGCCGATCACCGCATCGGGCATCGGCCGGGTGACCAGAACCTTCTTCATCAATACATCCGCGCGCCGTTCGGCACGTCCTTGTCGGGGGTGATCAGAACCACCTCGCCCGCTTCGTCGGGCAGGCCCAGGACCAGCGCCTCCGACATGAACTTGCCGATCTGGCGCGGCGGGAAGTTGACCACGCCGAGCACCGGCTTGCCGATCAGGCTTTCCGGCTCGTAGTGCACGGTGATCTGGGCCGAGGATTTCTTCACCCCGATCTCGGGTCCGTAATCCACCCAGAGCTTGAGCGCCGGCTTGCGCGCTTCGGGATAGGGTTGGGCATCGACGATGGTGCCCTTGCGGATATCGACCTTCAGGAAATCGTCAAAGCTGATCTCGGGGGTCATTTGCCCAGCTCCCGGCTGCGGTCGGCGGCGGCTTTCACGGCCCGGCGCAGGAGCGCGGGGAAGCCATCGTCTTCGCTCATCAAGACCTCAAGCGCGGCTTGGGTGGTCCCACCCGGGGAGGTGACGTTGACGCGCAGTTGGGTTGGGCTTTCCTCAGCCGCTTCGGCCAGCGCCCCGGCGCCCGCGACGGTGGCCTTGGCCAGCGCCATGGCAAGATCGGGCGCGAGCCCCTCCGCCTCGCCCGCCGCAGCCAGCGTTTCGATCAGGTGGAACACGTAAGCCGGTCCGGAGCCCGAGACGGCGGTGACCGCGTCCATCTGATCTTCGTGTTCAAGCCGCACCACCTGCCCGACAGCCTTGAGGAGCGCCTCGGCAAGGTCGAGATCGCCGACGCTCGCATGGGCATTGCCGATGATCGCGGTGATGCCCCGGCCCACGGCAGCGGGGGTGTTGGGCATCGCGCGCACCACCGGGGTGCCGGCACCCAGCGCCGTCTCGAAAGCCAAGATCGGCGTGCCTGCGGCGATCGACACGAAAAGCGTGCCGCCGCCGCCGAAGCCTGCGAGCACCGGAAGTGCCTCGCCCATCATCTGCGGTTTGACCGCGACGAGCACGATGGCCGGGGCCGCGGGCAGATCGCCGTTGATGGTGACGCCGGTGGACTTGAGCCAGTCCGAGGGGTTCGGGTCGATCACCCGGACCGAGGACGGCGGCAAGCCATCGGCCAGCCAGCCTTCCAGCATCGCCGAGCCCATCTTGCCGCACCCCAGAAGCACCAGCCCGCGCGCTTTCAAATCATCCATCGACATCGCGTCCCCCATGTTTTGCGCGGCAGCCTAACCTGCGAGTGGCGCGGGGAAAAGCCACGCCAAAAAAGAAACGCCCTCCGCGAGGGAGGGCGCAAGTTCGCGGCGGTTTCACCCGCCGTCGCATGAAAATTCAGGCCCGGCCGTAAGCCTCGGCAATGGCGATCTGCATGGCATTTTCCACGTCGCGGTCGCCCCAGGTGACAAGCTGGAAAGCCGGATAAAAGCGCTCGGAGTTCGACACCGCCGCGCTGATCAGCCGGTTGATCTGTTCCGGTCCCGCCATCAACCCGCCGGTCAGCACCAGCCCGTAACGATACACCATCAGCCGCTGTTCGTGCCAATAGGTGAAGGCCCCGGCCCAGCACATGTCGTTGGTCCGGTTGAGCGCCTCGTAGAGCTTCGGCAGCTTGTCTTCGGGAGGTTCCATCTCGAAGGTGCTGATCAACCGGAGCGTTTCATCCACCGCGCTCCAGGCCAGGGTGATGGAATAGGTCCGCCATTGCCCCTCGACGGCCATCGCGATCTGGTCGTCGGCAACCCGGTCGAAATCCCACGCATGATGCTCGGCGAGATGTTCGACGATGTCGATCGGGTGCAAGTCGTCATGTTCGAGGTAGTGCTCGGTCGCCGCCATGGCTGTCCCCTTCTGCTCGCATGAGGCCCAGCTATGCAGATTCCGCTAGGACTCGGTGCCTCTACCGGGTTTGGCGTCTCTCGCGCCGCATCCCTACGAAATATGGTGTGATATTCATTGACTCCTGTAAAGCAGAAATCGGAAAATTCGCGATTTCCGCATGATTCGAGTCGGTTGACGACTCGCCGGTTGCACAAATCCTGCACAGCCCCGGCCGAACGGGTCACCCGGCACCCATTCTATTTGTTGCAAATGAAACGACACTTGACTCCGGCGACCCTCCTGCGCATCCCTTGGGGCGGAATCCACAAGCGCGACAGTGTAAGCTGCGCCAGCGGCCGATCGGGCCCGGCGCCGAATCAGGGAGAAACGACATGGCCAAGGCTTTCGCCTCGCAAGGCGACATGAGCGAAAAACAGATCAGCTTCACCGAGATCGGCAAGGGGCTCTGGGCTTTCACCGCCGAGGGCGATCCGAACTCGGGCGTGATCATCGGCGACGACAGCGTGATGATCGTCGAGGCCCAGGCCACGCCGCGGCTCGCCAACAAGGTGATCGAGAAGGTGCGCGAAGTGACCGACAAGCCGATCACCCACGTCGTGCTCACGCATTACCACGCGGTGCGCGTGCTCGGCGCATCGGCCTTCGGGGCACAGCAGATCGTCATGTCGGACAAGGCGCGCGGCATGGTGGTGGAACGCGGGCAGGAAGACTGGGACAGCGAGTTCCAGCGCTTCCCGCGGCTGTTCGAGGGTCACGAGAGCATTCCCGGCCTGACCTGGCCGACGACCACCTTCACCGACAGGATGACGGTCTATCTCGGCAACCGGCGGGTTGATTTGATGCACCTCGGGCGCGGCCACACGGCGGGCGACATCGTGGTGCACGTGCCCGACGAGAACGTGATGTTCACCGGCGACCTCGTCGAATACCATTCCGCCTGCTACTGCGGCGACGGCCATTTCGCCGATTGGCCGCAAACGCTTGAAAACATCCGCAGCGCCGATCTCGCCGCCATCGCGCCGGGCCGCGGCGACGCGCTGATGGGCTCCGAAATGGTCAACAAGGCCATCGACCTCACCCGCGATTTCCTCGAAAGCACCTATCGCCCCGCCGTGCAGGTCGCCGCGCGAGGTGGCACGCTGAAGGAAGCCTGGGACGCGATCCGCGCCGAGTGCGATCCGAAGTTCGCCGATTATGCCATCTACGAGCATTGCCTGCCCTTCAACGCCGCGCGTGCCTTCGATGAAGCGCGCGGCATCGAAACCCCCCGGATCTGGACCGCCCAGCGCGACATCGAGATGTGGGAGGCCCTTCAGGGCTGAGCCAAGGCAAGGGAGACCGCCATGAACAAGATTTTCGAAGTGCCCCTTTATCCCTACGAACGCGCGCCCGACCAGGACGCGACCGTGGCGGTGCGCCACCCGGTGGTGATCGTTGGCGCGGGGCCCATCGGGCTTGGCGCGGCGATCGACCTTGCCCAGAGCGGCGTGCCGGTGGTGGTGCTCGACGACAACGACAAGGTGTCTTTCGGCTCCCGCGCGATCTGCTTCGCCAAGCGCCCGCTGGAAATCCTCGACCGGCTCGGCTGCGGCGAACGGATGGTCGAGAAGGGTGTCGAGTGGGAGCTTGGCAAGGTGTTCTTCGACGAGCGCGAGATCTTCGATTTCAACCTCTTGCCGGAGAAGGGCCACCGCCGCCCGGCCTTCATCAACCTCCAGCAATACTACTTCGAGGAATACCTGATCGACCGCCTGCGCGAGCTTCAGGCCGAGGGTGCCCCGATCGAGCTTCGGGGCGGCAACAAGGTGTCGGCCATCGGCAATCACGCCGACCACGTGAAGATCGAGATCGACACGCCCGATGGCCCCTACGAGCTGGAAGCCGACTGGCTGATCGCCTGCGACGGCGCCGGCTCGCCGATCCGCCGGATGCTGGGGCTGGAGTTTGTCGGACAGGTGTTCGAAGACAATTTTCTCATTGCCGACGTGATCATGGAAGCCGATTTCCCGACCGAACGCTGGTTCTGGTTCGACCCGCCGTTCAACCGGGGCCAGTCGGCGCTTCTGCACAAGCAGCCCGACAACGTCTGGCGGATCGACTTCCAGATCGGCTGGGACATCGACCGCGAGGCGGAATTGAAGCCTGAGAATATCGACAAGCGGCTCAAGGCAATGCTCGGCGAGGATGTGACATACGAGCTGGAATGGTCGTCGATCTACACGTTCCAGTGCCGCCGGATGGAAAAGTTCCACGACGGCCGGGTGATCTTCGCGGGCGACGCGGCGCACCAGGTGTCGCCTTTCGGTGCCCGCGGGGCGAACTCGGGGCTTCAGGACACCGACAACCTCGCGTGGAAGCTCAAGCTGGTGATCGAGGGCAAGGCACCCGAAAGCCTGCTCGACAGCTACGATGCCGAGCGGATTCACGGTGCTGACGAGAACATCCTCAATTCCACCCGCTCGACCGATTTCATCACCCCGAAATCCGAGACCAGCCGGATCTTCCGCGATGCCGTGCTCGATCTGGCCGAGCAGCACGAGTTTGCCCGGCCCTTCGTGAACTCGGGGCGGCTTTCGGTGCCCTGCACCTACGATGGCTCGCCGCTCAACACGCCCGACGCCCTCGATGGCCCGGCGCGCACGCGCCCCGGCGCGCCCTGCCCCGATGCGCCCTTGGGCGAAGGCTACCTGCTCGACCGTCTGGGCGGAGGCTTCACGCTCCTGACCATCGACGCCGATGCGCCGGACGAGATCGAGGAAGACGGCATCGCCGCCACCCGTCTCGCGCTTTCGGCCAAGGACGATCCCACCGGCGCGCTCGCAGACCGCTACCTCGGCGCGGCGAAATCGGCGGTCTACCTGATCCGCCCCGATCAACACGTCGCCGCGCGGTTCCCCGAGTACGACGAGGCACAGATTCGCGCCGCGCTGCGCCGCGCCACCGGAAAGGAGTAACCCGATGGGCAAGCTCACCCTCTCCCCCAACATCGCCGGGGCCGACGATTTCTATGCCGATCTGATCGACGCCCACGAGGGCCTTTCAAAAGATGCCAGCGATGCGCTGAACGCGCGGCTGATCCTCATCCTCGCCAACCATATCGGCGATCGCGAGGTGCTTGCCGAGGCGCTGCGCAGCGCGAAGGCCGCAGGCAAGCGCTGATCCGGGCCAGTGCGGCGACAAACCGGGTGGCCGTGCCCCGGCCGCCTGCGTTAATGTCGTGTGAAATTTCCAACGCAGGAGCCACCCGATGAGCCAGCCGCTCTGGACCCCGTCCCAAGACCGTATCGACGCCAGCGAGATCGCACGGTTCAACGCCGCGTTGATGGCGCTGGAAGGCGAGGTGTTTGAAAGCGGGGCCGAGTTGCGCGACTGGGCCGGGGCGAACCGCGAGGCCTTCTGGTCGGCGATCTGGGATGTCTACGGCGTGATTGGCGACAAGGGCGAGGCACCCTTCATCTCCGGCGAGGGCATGCTGGGCGAGCGGTTCTTTCCCGGCGCGCGGCTCAACTTCGCCGAGAACCTCCTGCGGATGGGGAGCGACCGCGATCCGGAGGCCGAGGCGCTGGTGTTTCGCGGCGAGGACAAGGCCGAGGCCCGCTGGACATGGGGCGCGTTGGAAGCCCATGTCTCAAGGCTGCAACAGGCGCTTGCCGCCGCCGGCGTGAAACCCGGCGACCGGGTGGCGGGATTGCTGCCAAATCGTCCCGAAGCGATCGCAGCCATGCTCGCCGCCGTTTCGCTGGGGGCCACCTGGTCGTCCGCCTCGCCCGATTTCGGCACCCGCGCCGTGCTCGACCGTTTCGCGCAGATCGAACCGAAGATCCTCTTCACCACCGATGGCTACTGGTACAACGGCAAGCGGATCGAGATCGCCGACAAACTCGGTGAAATCCAGTCCGGCTTGCCCAGCGTCACGCGCACCGTGGTGATCGACTATCTCGGCGCGGCCGAGGCGGTGGCCGCCGGTCTTGAGAACGCGCAAAGCCTTGCTGCCTTCGAATCCCCCTTCGACCCTGCGCCCCTTACCTTCGAGCGGCTGCCCTTCGATCATCCGCTCTATATCCTGTTTTCCTCCGGCACCACCGGCGCCCCCAAGTGCATCGTGCACCGTGCCGGCGGCGTGCTGCTCCAGCATGTCAAGGAACTGGCCCTGCACGGCGACATCAAGCCCGGCGACCGGGTGTTCTACTTCACCACGCTGGGCTGGATGATGTGGAACTGGCTGGCCTCCGTGCTCGCCCGCGGGGCCACGGCCATGCTCTTCGACGGCTCGCCCTTCGCGCCGGGCCCACGGGTGTTGTGGGATTACGCCGAGGCCGAGCGCTTCACCCATTTCGGCACCTCCGCCAAGTATATCGACAGCTTGCGCAAGACCGGCCTCGAACCGATGCAGAGCCACGACCTTTCCGCCCTGCGCACGGTCTTTTCCACCGGCTCGCCACTGCTTGAGCAGGGCTTTGCCTATGTCTACGGATCGGTGAAGGCGGATGTGCATCTCGCCTCGATCTCGGGCGGCACCGATATCGTTTCGTGCTTCGTCGGCGGCGACCCGACCGCGCCGGTCTGGTCGGGCGAGATCCAGGGAGCCGGCTTCGCGATGGCGGCGGATGTCTGGACCGCCCCCGACACGCCCGCGGCCCCCGGCGAGAAGGGCGAGCTTGTCTGCACCGCGGCCTTCCCGTCGATGCCGCTGGGGTTTTGGGGCGACGACGACGGCAGCCGCTACCGGGCAGCCTATTTCGACCTGTTCCCCGGCGTCTGGTGCCAGGGCGACTACGCCGAGCGCACCGAAACCGGAGGGTTCATCATCCACGGCCGCTCCGACGCCACCCTCAACCCCGGCGGCGTGCGGATCGGCACGGCGGAAATCTACGCCGAGGTCGAGAAATTCGCCGAGGTGCGCGAGTCGGTGGTGATCGGCCACGACGCGGGCGGCGATCAGCGGGTTGTGCTCTTCGTGGTAATGGCTGAGGGGCAGGCCCTTACCGACGATCTCAAGGCCAGGATCAAGGCTGGAATCCGCGCCGGTTCCTCGCCACGCCACGTGCCCGCCGACATTCTCGAAGTGCCCGATATTCCGCGCACCAAGTCGGGCAAGATTTCCGAGCTTGCGGTGAAGGACGTGGTGCACGGGCGGCAGGTGAAGAACATGGGCGCTCTCGATAATCCCGAAGCCCTCGATGCCTTCCCGAACCTTTCCGACGATCCGACAGCATCATAACTTCGTGAAATCGTAACTATCACAAATTCTAACTTTTTCTAATGTTACCGATCTGCTAGCTTCAGATCATCGCAGTGGAGGATCAAGGCTGAAAATCGCAGGGGCCTGGTGTGTTCCACCCCGGCGAATCTGCCTGGCCATGTTATCCTCGCGGCATGAAACCTGACCATACGAGCGCCCCTTCGATGCTTTCAGGGGTGTCGTTCACGATTATCGACGAAAGGGAGATACAAATGGACGCTAGCAATCCAAAAGCCGGCGGCTGCCCGGTTGCCCACGGCACGACCAACTTCAGCCAACGCTCGAACCGCGACTGGTGGCCGAACCAGTTGAACCTGCGCGTGCTGCACCAGCACACGACGCGCGAAAACCCGCTCGGCGAAGACTTCGACTATGCCGAGGCCTTCAAGAAGCTCGACCTCGACGCGGTGAAAGCCGATCTCACCGCCCTGATGACCGAGAGCCAGGATTGGTGGCCGGCCGACTATGGCCACTACGGCGGGCTGTTCATTCGCATGGCGTGGCACGCCGCCGGCACCTACCGCACCGCCGACGGCCGTGGCGGTGCCTCCACCGGCAACCAGCGCTTCGCACCGCTGAACTCCTGGCCCGACAACGGCAACCTCGACAAGGCCCGCCGCCTGCTCTGGCCGATCAAGCAGAAATACGGCAACAGCCTGTCCTGGGCCGATCTCTACATCCTCGCCGGCAACGTCGCGATGGAATCGATGGGCTTCAAGACCTTCGGCTTCGCCGGTGGCCGCGAAGACATCTTCGCTCCGGAGGAAGACATCTACTGGGGTGCCGAAACCGAATGGCTCGCCACCTCCGACGCCGAGGGCACCCGCTACTCGGGCGAGCGCGAGCTCGAAAACCCGCTGGCCGCGGTGCAGATGGGCCTGATCTACGTCAACCCCGAAGGCCCCGACGGCAACCCCGATATCGAGGCCTCGGGCCGGGACGTGCGCGAGACCTTCGAGCGCATGGCGATGAACGATTACGAGACCGTTGCACTCACCGCCGGGGGCCATACCTTCGGCAAGATGCACGGCAACGGTCCCGCCGAGGCCGTCGGCCCCGAGCCGGAAGCCGCGCCGATCGAGGAAATGGGCCTGGGCTGGATCTCCACCCATGGCTCCGGCAAAGCCGGTGACGCCATCACCTCGGGCCTTGAAGGCGCGTGGAAGCCGAACCCGACGACCTGGGACATGGGCTACCTCAAGGTGCTGTTCAAATACGAGTACAAGCTCGGCAAGACCCCTGCCGGGGCGCAGATCTGGATCGCCCAGGATGTCGAGCCGGAAGACATGGTCGTCGACGCCTTCGATCCGGACAAGAAGCACCCGCCGGTGATGACCACCGCCGACATGTCGATGCGCTTCGATCCGATCTACGGCCCGATCGCAAAGCACTTCCTCGAAAACCCCGAGGAATTTGCCGATGCCTATGCCCGCGCCTGGTTCAAGCTGACCCACCGCGACATGGGTCCGAAATCGCGCTACCTCGGCAAGGAAGTGCCCGCCGAAGACCTGATCTGGCAAGACCCGATCCCCGCCGGCACGCCGTTGAGCGACGCCGACGTGGCCGACCTCAAGGCGAAGATCCTCGCCTCGGGCCTTTCGACCGAAGAACTGGTGCAGACGGCCTGGGCCTCGGCCGCGACCTTCCGCGGTTCCGACAAGCGCGGCGGTGCCAACGGGGCGCGTATCCGCCTTGCACCGCAGAAGGATTGGGAAGCCAACAACCCTGCGCAGCTTGCGAAGGTTCTCGGCGTGCTCGAAGGCATCCAGAAGGCGCATGGCAGCGTGTCGATGGCCGATCTGATCGTTCTGGGCGGTGCCGCCGCGGTGGAGAAAGCCGCGAAGGATGCGGGCTTCGACGTGACCGTGCCGGTCTCGACCGGTCGGGGCGACGCCACCGAGGAGCAGACCGATGCCGACAGCTTCGGCGCGCTGGAGCCGGAAGCGGATGGGTTCCGCAACTATGCCCGCACCGTGTTCACCATCCCGGCCGAGGAAATGCTCATCGACCGGGCCCAGCTTCTCGGCCTCTCCGCGCCGGAAATGACGGTTCTGGTGGGTGGCCTGCGGGTGCTTGGCAACAACCACAAGGGGGCCTCGCACGGTGTGTTCACCGACCGCGTGGGCACCCTCACCAACGACTTCTTCGTCAATCTCGTCGACATGGGCACCAAGTGGGTGCCGGTGAACGAGGACGCGCAGGAGTTCGAGGGACGTGACCGGGCGACCGGCGACGTGAAGTGGACCGCCAGCCGCGTCGACCTCGTGTTCGGCTCGAACTCGCAGCTTCGCGCACTGGCCGAAGTCTATGCCCAGGACGACGCGAAGGAGAAGTTCGTGAACGACTTCGTCGCCGCCTGGACCAAGGTGATGGACGCCGACCGCTTCGATCTCGCCTGATCGCAACCAAGGCCCCGGGCGCGCAATCGCCCGGGGCATCTTCCCGGCTCAGGCCGCGCCTTCCGCCGCCCGATCCATTGTCGCCAGCAGGGCGATTGCAACCAGCTTCAACACGATCGGCAAGACCGCGTAGAGCAGCGTCAACGCCGTCAGCGCGCTTTGCGGCACAACGGCACCCGCCTCCAGTCCGGCCAGATCGAGCAGCGGCAGCACCGTGGCCGCAGCCACCGCAAGCGTGAGTTTCGACACGAAGCTCCAAAGCCCGAAGGCCTGCGCCGGGTCTCGCGCGATGGTCTCGACCCGGCGGGCAAACAGGGCGGGCAACAGGGTCATGTCGGCCCCGAGCGCCGCGCCGGATGCGGCGCTGACCAGCGCGAAGGCGACGAGATCGCCCGCGCCAAGCGTTGTGGCGAAGCCGAATGCGAGGACCGACAGCACCATGCCCGCCAGCAGCACCCGGCGCGCACCATAGCGGCCCGCGAGCGCGCCCCATCCCGGCGCACTGATCGCGGCGGCAAGAAAGAACAGCACCAGCAGCGGCCCCTCGGCACCCGGCGCTTGCAGACGGTATTCCACGAAAAACAAGAACAGCGTGGAAGTCACCGCGACCGGCGCGGCGTTCACGAAGGCGATCAGCAGCAGGCGGCGGGCGTCGCGGTCCTGCAGGATCGCCGCCACCTCGAACCCGGCGGGAGGCCGTGCGCAAACCCATTCGCCCCGGATCAAGCCCGCCGCCAGCAGGGCCGCAACGGCGAAGCCGAAGGCGAACAGCGCAAAGGGTGACGGGCTGACCCCGGCAAGCGCCGTCGGCGCGATCGCGGCGAGGCAGACCCCGAAAAGCGCCCCGGTTTCGCGCCAGGCCGCGAGGCGGACGTGGCTCACCGCCCTTGCACGACCGACCTTTTCAACGCCGACGCCATAGAAAGTGATGTTGAGAAAGCTGAAGGCCGAGGACAGCAGCGCCAGCATCGCCGCGAACCAGATCAGCGGGGCGGTGGGCGGGGCGACGGCGAACAGCCCGATCATTGCGCCCGCCATCACCACCACGGCAAACGCCACGCCAAGCCCGCGCCACCGGCCGAGGCGGCCGGAAAGCCAGCCGAGCGCCGGATCCTGCACCACGTCGAGCAGGCGAAGGCCGAACAGCGCGGCCCCAAGCGCGCCCAGCCCGACGCCGTATTCATCGACGTAGAACTTCGGTGCGTGAATGTAGATCGGCAGGCCCGCCGCCGCGAGCACGGCGGCAAAAACGGAAAACCCCGCAAGGCCCTCGCGCCCGGCCCCGGTGCGATTTGGTTTGACCGATACCGCGCGCGCGTCGTGTGCTTCCATGCAAGGGCTACGCGCCGGGGCACGCTCCGGATCAGGCGTCGCCGCCGGTTGGCATCGCCGCGCCCGGTTTTCCTCTTAGGTTCGCAGGCCGAAACGGTGGCTCGACGCGGGTCGGTGCTGAAAATTCAGGCCGGATGCTTAATTCTTGATCGAAATTCGCCGCGCATTTGAGCCGATGCCTCAAGAATACACATGTCGTCATGGACAACCGCCGCTGTGCCCGGATGATGGTGACACGGTAACGGGTAGCGAGATGGAACAAGAACCGAGCTTCGACGAGATGTGGGGCGACGATGATCGCCTCCGCGAGCCCTACGCGCGGTTCCACCAATGGTTCCGCGATGAAGACCCGGCGCGCCTGCGCGCCAAGCAACGCGAAGCGGAAAACCTGTTTCGCCTGACCGGGATCACCTTCAACGTCTATGGGCGGAGCGAAGCGGAAGAACGCCTGATCCCGTTCGACATCATCCCGCGCATCATTTCCGGCCACGAGTGGCAAAAGCTCGCGCGCGGCATCGAGCAGCGCGTGCGCGCGATCAACGCCTTTATCCACGATATCTACCACAAGCAGGAGATCGTCCGCGCGGGGCGCATTCCCGAGGAGATGATCAGCCGCAACGACGCCTTCCTGCCGCACATGATCGGGGTCGAACCGCCCGGTGGCATCTATACCCACATCATCGGCATCGACATCGTGCGCACCGGGCCGGGCGAGTTCTTCGTGCTGGAGGACAATGCCCGCACCCCCTCCGGCGTCAGCTACATGCTGGAGAACCGCGAAACCATGTTGCAGATGTTTCCCGAGTTGTTCTCGCGCAACCGGGTGCGCCCGGTGCAGAACTACCCGACCGACCTGCGCCGCTCGCTCGCCGCCAGCGCCCCGACCATGGCCGACGGATCGCCCGTGGTCGCGGTGCTTACACCGGGGATCTACAACTCGGCCTATTTTGAACACGCCTTCCTGGCCGACCAGATGGGCGTGGAGCTTGTCGAGGGGCATGATCTGAAGGTGGTCGATGGCCGCGTGGCGATGCGCACCACACGCGGTTACAAGCCGATCGACGTGCTCTATCGGAGGGTGGACGACGATTTCCTCGATCCCTTGAACTTCAACCCTAAAAGCCAGCTCGGCGTGCCGGGGATCATGGATGTCTATCGTGCGGGCGGGATCACCATCGCCAACGCGCCGGGCACCGGCATTGCCGATGACAAGGCGATCTATTCCTACATGCCCGAGATCGTCGAATTCTACACCGGCGAGCGTCCGCTTCTGAAGAACGTGCCGACATGGCGCTGCTCGGAGCCCGAGGATCTTGCCCATGTGCTCGACAACCTCGCCGACCTCGTGGTGAAGGAGGTGCATGGCTCGGGCGGCTACGGCATGCTGATCGGCCCCACCGCCTCGAAAAAGGACATCTCGGCCTTCCGCGCCAAGCTAAAGGCCCGCCCCGGCAACTACATCGCCCAGCCCACGCTCAGCCTCTCGACTGTGCCGATCTTCTCGCGTCAGGGCCTCGCGCCGCGCCATGTCGACCTGCGGCCCTTCGTGCTGGCCAGCCCCAGGGGGATCAAGATCACCCCCGGCGGGCTCACGCGGGTGGCACTCAAGAAGGGATCTCTGGTGGTCAACTCGTCGCAAGGCGGAGGCACCAAGGACACCTGGGTGCTGGAGGACTGAACGACGATGCTGGGCAAGACCGCAAACGGGCTGTTCTGGATGTATCGCTACCTCGAGCGGGCGGAAAACACTGCCCGCCTGATCGAGACCGGCCAGCGCATCGCCCTGACCCGGCTTGACGGCAGCGAGGAGGAATGGACCTCGGTTCTGCAATCGGCGCGCGCGCTCGACGCGTTTCGCGAGCACAACGAAGACCTGACGAAAGACGCGGCAATCGACTGGCTCCTGCGCGCCAAGGCCAACCCTTCCTCGGTGCTCTGCTGCATCGAATCCGCCCGGCAGAACGCCCGCATGGTGCGCACCGCGCTCACCGGCGAAGTCTGGGAAGCGACGAACGCGGCCTACATGGAAACCACCAAGCTGCTCGCCCGCAAGGTCTCGGAGCGCGATCTGCCGCATGTGCTGCGCAGCATTCGCCAGCACACCGCTCTGGTGCGCGGGATGACCCACGGCACGATGCTGCGCAACGAGATCTACGATTTCGTGCGGCTCGGCACCTTTCTCGAACGGGCCGACAACACCGCCCGTATCCTCGACGTCAAGTATTACGTGCTGTTGCCCTCAGCGAGCGCGGTGGGCACCTCACTCGACAACGTGCAATGGGAAACGATCCTGCGCTCGCTCTCGGCGCGTGGCGGCTTTCGCATGGAACATGGTGCCGGCGGCGGACCGCTCGAAATCACCCATTTCCTGATCCTCGACCGGCGGATGCCCCGCAGCCTCGCGTTCTGCGTGCGCAAACTGCGTGAGAACCTGCGCTACCTCGATGACGACACGCCCGGGATGATGCCGTCGCTCAGGCAGCTCAACCACCTTGAAGGCACCTATCTGACCCACGATATCAACGCGATCTTCGACTATGGCCTGCACGAGTTCATCCAGAAGATCCTTCAACTCCTTGCCGAGATCTCGCACCAGATCGAGATCGACTTCCGGTTCTACGAGTGAGGTGGCGATGCGTCTGAAAATCCAGCATGTCACCCGCTACCGGTTCGAAACCCCCGTGAGCTACGGGCTTCAACAGTTGCGCAAGACGCCGAAGACCACGCCGCAGCAGCAGATCATCGCCTGGCAGACCCGGGTCGAGCATGGCCGCAAGGAGCTTGCGTTCGAGGATTACCATCACAATACCGTCGAGCTGATCAGCTTCTCGCGCGGCACAACCGAGCTTTCCGTGATCAGCGAAGGCGAGATGGAATTGACCGACACCGCCGGCATCGTCGGCCCGCACCGGGGGCCCGCGCCGCTCTGGCTCTACCGAAGGTCTACCGAGCTGACCCGACCACGGCCCCGGGTGCGCGAGCTCCTGCGCGGCAGCGAAGCCAGCCCCGATCTCGAAGGTCTGCACCGGCTGATGCGCGCGATCCGCGACGCGGTGAGCTACGAGACCGGCATTTCCCATGCCGGCTGGAGTGCGGAAGACGCGCTTGAGGCCGGGCGCGGCGTCTGCCAGGATCACACCCATATCTTTCTCGCCTGCGCGCGCGAGATGGGCCTGCCCGCGCGCTATGTTTCGGGCTACCTCATGCTCGACGACAGCACCTCGCAAGACGCCATGCACGCCTGGGCGGAGGCGCATATCGAGAACCTGGGCTGGGTCGGGTTCGACGTATCGAACGGCATATCGCCCGATGTGCGCTACGTGCGCGTCGCAACCGGGCTGGACTACGCCGAGGCCTCTCCGGTAACAGGGATGCAAACCGGCGGCACCGGCGAAGCGCTCGCGGTGCGGATCGACGTCGCGCAACAATAAGGGCGGGGCAATGACCTACTGCGTGGGAATGGTTCTTGAGAAGGGCCTCGTGTTCATGTCCGACACCAGGACGAACGCGGGCCTCGACAACATCTCGACCTACCGCAAGATGACGACATGGGAACACCCCGGCGAGCGCGTCATCACCCTGATGTCGGCGGGCAACCTCGCAACGACGCAGGCGGTGGTCAGCCTGCTCGATGAACGCAGCAAATCTCCCGGCGACCGGGCACCCTCGCTGCTGGCGGTGCCGTCGATGTTTCAGGCCGCACGGATGGTTGCCGACACGCTGCGTGAAGTGATCGACCACCAGGGCCACGGCGGTCAGCGCGCCGACAGCGCCTTCAACGCAAACCTGATCATCGGCGGCCAGATCGCCGGCAGCCCGCCCCGGCTGTTCCTGATCTATCCCGAGGGCAATTTCATCGAGGCCGGGGCGGATACACCGTTCTTCCAGATCGGCGAAACCAAGTATGGCCGCCCGATCCTGGTGCGGGCCTTCGATCCGAAGATGAGCTTCGAGGAGGCGATGAAGCTGCTCGTGGTCAGCTTCGATTCGACCCTGAAAGCCAATCTCTCGGTCGGCGCGCCGTTCGACTTCCACTTCTACGAGGCCGACAGCCTCGCACTGGGTCCGCATGGCCGGATCGAACAGGACGATCCCTATCTGCAAACCGTCTCCGAGGCCTGGGGCAACGCATTGAAGACCGCGCTCGAACAAATGCCGGGCTTCACCTTGCCGCCCCGAAGCGGCCCAACGGCGTAACCTTCTGAAAATGGATAGAACTTGCCAACCGAACCGATGAGGAAAGTCTGGGGGGGAATTGGTGGAGCCTAGGGGGATCGAACCCCTGACCTCTTGCATGCCATGCAAGCGCTCTCCCAGCTGAGCTAAGGCCCCATACGGCGAGGGCTGTGCCGCTCGCTGGCGGGTATTTAGGCGAGGGCGCGGGGCAGTGCAAGGGAAAAAGCCCTCGAAAAACCATGCCAGGGCGGCCAAAGATGGACATGGGCAATCCAGCCGCGTAGCTTGCGCGGAATATGCCCGGGCCTCGGCCCTCTGCCAGCCTGCCGAATGGGAAAGACCTGACATGGACGACAAGACACTCACTTGCGACGTGCTGATCGTGGGCGGCGGTCCCGCCGGTCTCTCCGTGGCATCGACCCTGCCTGACGATGTGAAAACCGTGATCGTCCACCAGGATCGCGAGATCGGCCTGCCGGTGCGCACCTCGGGTGGGTGCTGGATGGAAGACATCGAGCGGCTTGGCATCCCCGACGGGATGTACAACCGGCTGAACACCAACGAGGCCTTTGCCGACGCAGCCCACACGGTGATCCCGATGGGCGATGCCGTGCCCGTCATCCTCGATACACCGAAGGTCTACAAATGGCTCGCGGAACAATCCGATCACAAGGACCGCACGTTGCTCATGGAGACCAAGTTCCTCTCGACGCGCCTGCGAGATGACGGGTTTTACGAGAGCGAGATCCGGGCCCGCGACAATGGGGTTGAGCGGGTCGTCTCGAAATACATCGTCGACGGATCCGGCTGGCATTTCGCGGTGCTGGACGCCCTGGGGCTTGCAAAGAAACCCGAACGCCTCGCCGTGGGCACCGAATACGAATACCCATTGGGCGACAACCAACCGGATCGCGGGATCATTTTCCTCGGTAAAAAGGTGCCGGCTGGCTACGGATGGGCCTTTGGCACGGCACGCGGCACCCTGCGAGTCGGTGTCGGCGTGATCCAGCCCGACACCGACGAATCGCCTCGCAAACTTCTCGATTCCGTGATCGCGGACAAACCCTACCTCGACCGGCTGGGCCTGAAGCTGGAAGGCGACCCCGTCGTGCACAGCGGGATACTTCCCTCGGTCGCCTACGACGATCGCCTCGTGTTCGGCAATGTCATCCGGGTTGGCGATTCGGCCAATTTCGCAACGCCAACCGCCGGCGAGGGCATCAGGGTTTGCATCGAGCTCGGCAGACTGCTTGGCGTGCAGCTCGGCAAGGCGGTGAAGACGGGACGCCGGGGCCCGCTCAGGGCCTACGAGCGCCACTGCAGACGCAAACTCAAGCGGGACTACAAATGGGGGTTCCTGGTGAACAACCGGGCCGCCAGCTACACCCCGGACAACTGGAATGCATCGGTTCGGCGGATGTCGAAACTGGGGCCCGATGCGGTTGTCGCGACGCTGCGGGGCGAATTCCCGCTTCTCAAGGTCGCCAAGATTTCATGGTCGGTCCTGCGCACCCTGATCCGGTCGCGCCTGCACCGCCTCAAGTCGCGCCTCGGGCTGGCCTGATCCCGGTGTCGCATGAAAAAACGGGCTGACAGCGAGATGTCGCCGCAGCCCGTTCGGGTTCACGTTTTCTGAAAGCCCTCAGTCGTCGTCGGGCGCAGCCACGTCGGCGATATCGTCGAGCGAAACATCGTCGTCTTCATCATCTTCGAGCACATCGTCCTCGAGATCGACCTCGGTATCGTCTTCTTCAACGATATCTTCGGAATCGACGAGATCGTCGGATTCCAGATCCTTGGCTTTCGATGCCTTGTCGGCCTTGTCGGCCACCATGGTGCGCGAAGCCTTGCCGGTGTCGAGTTCGACCACCTTGCCGGTGTACGGGCTGATGATCGGATTGGCATTGAGGTCATAAAACCGCTTGCCGGTCTCCGGGCAAACACGCTTGGTGCCCCATTCTTCCTTGGGCATGGAATACCCCTTTCCGTCGTCAGATGGTTCTGAGAGATTTGGGGGCACTTGCCACAGTCGCGCGGGGCTGTCAAAGCCTTTTGCGCTTAAGGGGCGAGCCGTGCAATGGCTGGCTGGCAAGCAGGAGGTGCCGGGCGCGATCATGGGTGAACAGGTGTTGATTTCCGGCGATCCGCCAATCACGCTCGAGCTGAAGGCTTCCGCGCGGGCGCGGCGTTTTTCGCTCCGGGTTTCACGCCTCGACGGGCGCGTGACGCTGACCCTGCCGCGTGGAGCCTCGCGGCGACAAGCCCTTGCCTTCGCAGAGGAAAAGGCCGAGTGGATTCGGCGCCATATCGACCAGCACCCGGGCGAACTGCGGCCGATGCCGGGCGATGGCCTGCCGTTCAGGGGCACCGTCCTGCCGATTGTCGCAACCTCGGGCCGGGCGGTGCGCCTCGCCGAGACAGGCATCGAAGTGCCGGAACGCGATCCCCACCGCACGCCGGCACGCCTTTGCGCATTTCTCAAGCACCACGCGCGACTCGCCCTTGTCGAAGCCTCCGCACGCCACGCCGCGGCGCTTGGGCGGCCCCATGGCCGGGTCACCTTGCGCGATACCCGCTCGCGCTGGGGATCGTGCAGCGCCAACGGCGATCTGATGTATTCCTGGCGCCTGGTCATGGCCCCGCCGGAGGTGCTCGACTATGTCGCCGCCCACGAGGTTGCGCACCTCGCCGAGATGAACCATTCGCCAGCCTTCTGGGCACAGGTCGCGCGGCTCTATCCGCGCTACGACGCGCCGCGCCGCTGGCTGCGGGACAATGCCCAGACCCTGCACCGTTACCGCTTCAAGGATTGACGCCCCGCTCGTTTGTGATCACATTCCTGTCATGATCACACCGGATGCCACCCCCGCCACAACCCCGCCTTCGGGCAACGAGGCCGGGATCGCAGCGCATGAACGCGTCTTTCGCACCCTGCGAGGCCGGATCATGTATGGCGAGCTTGATCCCGGCGTGCCGCTCACGATCCGGGGTATCGCAGCCGAGTTCGGCGTGTCGATGACACCGGCGCGCGAAGCGGTGCGCAGACTTGCCGCCGAAGGCGCGCTTTCGCTCTCGTCATCGGGCCGGGTCACCACGCCAAACCTGAGCCCCGAGCGAATCGAGGAACTGGCGGCCCTGCGCGCCTTGCTCGAGCCGGAACTGGCCTCGCGCGCGTTGCCCCGTGCCCATATGGCGCTGATCGAACGCCTGCACACGATCAACGGCCGGATCGCCGAACACGTCGCCAAGAACGATATCGCCGCCTATATCCGCACGAACCTCGAATTTCACCGGACGATCTACCTGCGCGCCCAGGCCCCGGCGATGCTGGCGCTGGTCGAAACCGTGTGGTTGCAGCTCGGACCGACGATGCGGATGCTCTACATGACCCGCACCCGGACCGATCTGCAACGCCACCACCGGATGATCCTCGCTGCCCTTGCCGCCGGAGACGAACCCGGCCTGCGTCTAGCCCTGCGCGCCGATGTTACGCAGGGCCTGAAAATGCTGGTGGGTTGAACCTTTTCGCTCGGCTGTGCCGGACATGAAAAGGCCGGGGTTTTGCCCCGGCCTTCCTGATCGGATCGTCGAGGCGATCAGAACTTGATTTTCGGTGCCGCGCCGGACAGCGCCGTGCTGTTCCACAACCCGATCTCAAGCACCGAGTTTTCAAAGGTCACGGTCAAGACCTGCCCGCAATCGCGTGAAACGCTGTCGAGGCTCGCGGTGTCGAGGCGCGGTCCGCTGCCCTCGGCCCATGAGCCCGAACCGATGTCTGCAAGCCGCAACTCGCCGCATTGGGCGAGAATGCCCGCATCGTCACGCGCGGCGGCACGGGCATCGGCCCCGCCAATCCAGATATCGTCGTCGCCAAACCGCGCGTCGGCCCCGTATTTCTCAAGGATCCCCGGCATTACCTGCGCATCGAACATCGCCTGATCAACGCTTGCGGGCATCCGGATCGTCCGGAAGGCCGCGACCGCACCCAGATCGGGCCGGGCGCTGTCGAACAACGCCACGAATTGCTCGGCGGCATCGGCAGGCCAATTGGATTGTTGTCCGAGATAGGCGATATCAAGCCCCTCGGTGCCACCGAAACCGGCGGCATCTGTCTGATCGGTCACGAGATTTGCGCCGAACTCCTGCGAAAGACGGTTTGTCACCGCATCCGGCTTCATGCCGAGAGTCACGCCGAGCAGATCGAACACCAGGTCTTCGCCTTCGGGCGCGGCCGGGGCCGGGGTGTCGGCCTGTGGCTGCGCCACGTTCTGGGCGGTGTTTCCGCTGCTGCTGTCAACGTCGCCCCCCGACGACCCGGACGGCCTGAAAGCCACGAGGTGCGCGCCCGCCGGGACCGGGGCCGGCATGTCCAGCATATGGGCCAGCAGCCGGCGCGACGCGACCGGACCGCCCGGCAAGCCCTGGCTACCCTTGTAGGCGGCGATGGCATTGCGGGTCATCCCGCCCATCGCGCCATCGACCGGCCCGGCGTTGAACCCTCGCCGGTTCAACTCGGCCTGCAACTGGCGCACCTGGTCGCGCGAGAGATCATTGGCGAGATCGGCGTTGAACAGGTAAGGCGCGTCGTCCTCGTAGGAGATGAAATCCGGCGAGAGCGCCACGAGATCGTTGATCTGCTGCCCGGTCAGGCGTCCGGTCGCGTTGGCACCGATCGCCGCCTGGTATTGCCGGATCGACGACCGGGTGCCCGCGCCGATCGCGCCGTCGATCGCCCCGGAGTAGAATCCGAGATTGCGCAAACCGCCCTGCACCCACATCGCCTGGGTGCGGTTGAGCGCGGCGGCATCCACGGCACCGAGGTTTCCACTCGTGGTTCCGGTCCGGCTGCCGCCGCACCTGTGCGGGTTGGCGGCGCAATACACCGCGGTGCCAACGATCCCGAGAGCCACCGCCCCCGCGATCCCGTCTTGCGCCACCGCCGGTCGCGGCGTCGAAAACCCGAAGGCAACGGCGAGTGCGAGCAGGGTTGCAAACAGGGGTTTGAGGATCGGATCTGGGAAAAGAATAAAACGCATGACGTACCTCCTCGAAAATTCCGCCGACAACAGGCGGCTTCATATCGAGGGTGGCAGCGTGGCGCGCGCCTGTCAAATCCTGCGCGCGTCGCATTTGGTCACAGCCGGGCAGCGCAGCGAACCACGGCCCGGCAGAAGGTCAGCTATGGATCGGTCCATCGCCGCAGGCCAGGGCCGCTTCCCGCACCGCTTCCGAAAGCGTCGGGTGGGCGTGGCAGGTGCGCGCGAGGTCTTCCGCCGCCGCGCCAAACTCCATCGCCACGCAAACCTCGTGGATCAGTTCGCCGGCGTTGGGGCCAAGGATATGTGCGCCGAGAATGCGGTCGGTCTCCTTGTCGGCAAGGATCTTCACGAAGCCCTCGCCCGCGTGCATTGCCTTGGCGCGGCCGTTGCCCATGAAGGAGAACTTGCCGACCTTGTAGGCCCGGCCCTCGTCCTTCAACTCCTCCTCGGTCTTGCCAACGCTGGCAACCTCGGGGGTGGTGTAGATCACGCCCGGGATCACGCCGTAGTTCACATGCCCGGCCTGCCCGGCAATACGCTCGGCCACCGCCATGCCCTCGTCTTCGGCCTTGTGGGCCAGCATCGGCCCTTCGGTCACGTCGCCAATCGCCCAGATGCCTTCGACGGAGGTTTGCCCCTGATCGGTGGCGATCTGGCCGCGCTCGCTGCGCTTCACGCCCGCCGATTCCAGCCCGAGCCCGTCGGTATAGGGTTTGCGGCCCGTGGCCACCAATACCACGTCGGCGTCCAGCGTGTGGTCGCTCTCGTCCTTGCGCAACTGGTAATGCACGGTGGCCTTGGTCTTCTTCGCATCCACCTTCTGCACCGCGGCACCGAGCACGAACTCGAACCCCTGCTTCTTCAGTGTGCGCTGGAAGGTTTTCTGGATCTCGCCGTCCATCCCCGGGGTGACGTGATCGAGGTATTCCACCACCGTCACCTCGGTCCCGAGGCGGGCAAAAACCGACCCCATCTCCAGCCCGATCACGCCCGCACCGATCACCACCATCTTCTTGGGGATTTTCGGCAGGCTGAGCGCGCCGGTGGACGTGACCACCACCTTCTCGTCAATCTCGACGCCGGGCAGGCTCGCCGCTTCCGAGCCGGTGGCGATCACGATATGCTTGGCGCTGTGGGTCTCGTCGCCGACGATCACCTGGCCCTTGCCCGGCACCGAGGCCCAGCCCTTGATCCAGTCGATCTTGTTCTTCTTGAACAGGAACTCGATGCCCTTGGTGTTCTGGGCCACCACGTCGTCCTTGTAGGCCTGCATTTCCTTCCAGTCGACCGAGGGCGATTTACCCTTGAGGCCCATCTTGGCGAAGTTGTGCTCGGCCTCGTGCAACATGTGCGAAGCGTGCAGCAGCGCCTTGGAGGGGATGCAACCGATGTTGAGGCAAGTGCCTCCCAGCGTTTCCCGGCCCTCGACGCAGGCGGTTTTCAGGCCCAGTTGCGCGCAGCGGATCGCGCACACATAACCGCCCGGACCGCCGCCGATCACGATCACATCATACTCTGCCATGTCTCACTCCTTGCCCTGCCGGGCGTGTTTGTCGTTTCGGCTCTCAGGCGCCCTTGTCGCCGCCCGTGCCGGGGCGGGTGAGCAGGAAGGCGGTGGCGAGGGTCAGGGCCACGTAGGCCCAGGCTACCCAGACCAGCCAGGTCGGGCCGTTGAGGTAGACGATACCATAGGCGACCGCGACGACGATCACCGAGCGGATCGCCCAGCGCCGCAGGCGCTGCGCCCGGCTGCGCTCTCCCACTCCTGCAGCGACGGCTTCAAGGAAAGTGGGGGCTTTGTTCCCCTTGTTGTCATCAACCATGGTCTACAGATCCATCAACAAACGGCGCGGGTCTTCGAGCGCCTCTTTCACGCGGACAAGGAAGGTGACCGCCCCCTTGCCGTCGACGATACGGTGATCGTAGCTCAGCGCCAGATACATCATTGGCCGGATCACGATTTCGCCGTTCACCACCATCGGCCGCTCCTGGATCTTGTGCATGCCGAGAATGCCCGATTGCGGCGGGTTCAGGATCGGGCTCGACATCAGCGAGCCGTAAACCCCGCCGTTCGAGATCGTGAAGCTGCCGCCCTGCATCTCGGCCATGGTGAGCTTGCCGTCGCGCGCGCGCAGGCCGAGTTCGGCGATCTTCTGCTCGATCGCGTGGAAGCTCATCTGGTCGGCATCGCGCACCACCGGCACCACGAGCCCCTGCGGGGTGCCCACCGCCACACCCATGTGCACGTAGTTCTTGTAGACGACATGATCGCCATCAATCTCGGCGTTCACATCGGGCACTTCCTTCAGCGCGTGGATGCAGGCCTTCACGAAGAACGACATGAAGCCGAGCTTCACGCCATGCTTCTTGAAAAACAGGTCCTTGTACTCGTTGCGCAACTCCATCACCGCCGACATGTCGACTTCGTTGTAGGTGGTGAGGATCGCGGCGGTGTTCTGCGCGTCCTTGAGGCGGCGGGCGATGGTCTGGCGCAGGCGCGTCATCTTCACCCGCTCCTCGCGGGCGGCATCCTCGGCCGGTACGGCGGCGCGCGGCGTGGCGGAGGGAGCAGGCTTGGCGCTCGGGGCAGAGGTGGCGGCCACGGCGCGGGCGACGTCGTCTTTCATGATCCGCCCGTCACGGCCCGAGCCTTCGACCTTGTCGGGCGAAAGCCCGGCCTCGGCCATCGCCTTCTTGGCCGATGGCGCATGCTCGATGTCCTTGCCCGTTGCCTCCGGAGCGACCGGCTTGTCTTCCGTTTCGGCTTTCGGTGCCGGTTTCGCAGGCCCGCCCGAAGCACCCTCGGCGATCACCGCGAGCTTGCCGCCGGCCTCCACCGTGGACCCTTCTTCAAACAGAATCTCGCTCAGCACACCCGAAACCGGCGCGGGCACCTCGACGGATACCTTGTCGGTTTCCAGTTCGCAGAGCATCTCGTCGGCCTCGACGCTGTCGCCGGCCTTCTTGAACCAGGTTGATACCGTCGCCTCGCTGACGCTTTCGCCAAGCGCGGGCACCATCACGTCAACCGCTGCGCCGGACTTGGGCTCTGGCTCGGACTCGGCCTCCGGCTTTTTCGCTTTTTCGGATTTCTCGGCCTTGGCCGGGGCCTTTGCACCTTCACCCTCGGTGAGGGTGGCGAGTAGGGCATCGACACCCACGGTTTCGCCCTCGGCCGCGATGATGTCGCCCAGAACGCCCGCCGCGGGGGCGGGCACCTCGACCGTCACCTTGTCGGTTTCGAGCTCGCAGAGCATCTCGTCGACCTCCACGGCGTCGCCCGGCTTCTTGAACCAGGTCGCCACGGTGGCCTCGGTCACGCTTTCGCCCAAGGTGGGCACCCGAACTTCAATGCTCATGGGTCAGTTTCCTTCGATCGTCAGCGCGTCGTTCACGAGCGCCTCTTGTTGGGCTTTGTGCTGGCTCATCAGGCCGGTCGCGGGAGAGGCCGCTGCCGGACGCCCGACATACCGGGGGCGGGTATCGGTTTCGCGGATGCGGCCCAGAACCCATTCGATGTTCGGTTCCATGAAGCTCCAGCCGCCCTGGTTCTTGGGCTCTTCCTGGCACCAGACAACCTCGGCGTTGGGGAAACGTTCCAGTTCCTTGACCAGGCTCAGCGCCGGGAAAGGATAGAACTGCTCCACCCGCATGATGTAGACATCCTCGATCTCGCGCTCGTCGCGCGCTTCGAGCAGGTCGTAGTAGACCTTGCCCGAACACATCACCACACGCTTGATCTTGTCGTCGGCAACCAGCTTGCCGCTTGAACGCCCGGTGCGGTGTTGCGGATCGGCGTCGTCCCACAGCACGCGGTGGAACGACGAGCCCTCGATGAAGTCGGCGGCATCCGAGACCGCGAGCTTGTGGCGCAGCAGAGATTTGGGCGTCATCAGGATCAGCGGCTTGCGATAGGTCCGGTGCAACTGGCGGCGCAGGATATGGAAGTAGTTCGCCGGCGTGGTGCAGTTGGCCACGATCCAGTTGTCGCCGCCGCACATCTGCAGGAAGCGTTCGAGCCGTGCCGAGGAGTGCTCCGGCCCCTGCCCCTCGTAGCCATGCGGCAGGAGCACGGTAAGGCCCGACATCCTGAGCCACTTGGCCTCGCCCGAGGAAATGAACTGGTCGAACATGATCTGCGCACCGTTGGCGAAATCGCCGAACTGCGCCTCCCACATCGTCAGCGCGTTGGGCTCGGCGAGGCTGTAGCCGTATTCAAACCCGAGCACGGCGTATTCCGAGAGCATCGAGTCGATCACCTCGTAGCGGCCCTGCCCTTCGCGGATGTGATTGAGCGGGTAGTAACGTTCCTCGGTGCCCTGGTTGATCAGCGCGGAATGGCGATGCGAAAAGGTGCCGCGGGTGGAATCCTGCCCCGAGAGGCGCACCGGGTAGCCTTCCAGCATCAGCGAGCCGAAGGCCAGTGCCTCGCCGGTGGCCCAATCGAAGCCCGTGCCGGTCTCGAACATCTGGCGCTTGGCCTCGAGCATCCGGCCCACCGTCTTGTGCAGATCAAACCCCTCGGGCGCACGGGTGAGCGCGGCACCGATCTCGTGGAACGTGGCCTCCGGGATCGCGGTTTGGCCGCGCTGGTATTCCTCGCCCTGACGGTTGAGGTGCGACCAGCGGCCATCGAGCCAATCGGCCTTGTTGGGTTTGTAGTCCTTCGAGGCCTCGAACTCGCCGTTCAACTCGGCCTGGAACACGGTCTTCATGTCCTCGATCTCGCCCTCGGGGATCAGCCCGTCCCTGATGAGCCGCTCGGTATAGAGCTGAAGCGTGGTCTTGTGGGTCTTGATCGTCTTGTACATCAGAGGGTTGGTGAACATCGGTTCATCCCCCTCGTTGTGGCCGAAGCGCCGATAGCAGAACATGTCGATGACCACGTCCTTGTGGAACTTCTGGCGGAACTCGATCGCCACCCTGGCGGCATGGACAACCGCTTCCGGGTCGTCGCCGTTGACGTGGAAGATCGGCGCTTCCACCATCAGCGCGATATCGGTCGGGTAAGGCGAGGAGCGCGAGAAGCTCGGCGCGGTGGTAAACCCGATCTGGTTGTTGACGATGATGTGGATCGTGCCGCCGGTGCGGTGACCGACCAGGCCGGAAAGGCCGAAGCCTTCCGCCACCACGCCCTGCCCGGCAAAGGCCGCATCGCCGTGCAGCAGAACCGGCAGCACCTGCGTGCGCTCGGTATCGCCGAGTTGCGCCTGCTTGGCGCGCACCTTGCCAAGCACGACCGGGTTGACCGCTTCGAGGTGGCTGGGGTTGGCGGTGAGGCTGAGGTGCACCTTGTTGCCGTCGAACTCGCGGTCCGAGGAAGCGCCGAGGTGGTATTTCACGTCGCCCGACCCGTCCACGTCCTCGGGCTTGAAGCTGCCGCCCTGAAACTCGTTGAAGATCGCGCGGTAGGGCTTCGACATCACGTTGGCGAGCACCGAGAGACGGCCGCGGTGCGGCATCCCGATCACGATTTCCTTCAGGCCCAGTTGACCGCCGCGCTTGATGATCTGCTCCATCGCCGGCACCAGCGCCTCGGCGCCGTCGAGGCCGAAGCGCTTGGTGCCCATGAACTTGACGTGGCAGAACTTCTCGAAGCCCTCGGCCTCGACCAGCTTGTTCAGGATCGCCCGGCGGCCGCGCTTGGTGAACTGGATCTCCTTGCCGAACCCCTCGATCCGCTCCTTGAGCCAGCTCGATTGCTCGGGATCGGAAATATGCATGTATTGCAGCGCGAAGGTGCCGCAATAGGTCCGCCGCACGATGTCGAGGATCTGGCGCATGCTCGCGGTTTGCAGGCCCAGCACGTTGTCGAGGAAGATCGGCCGGTCCATGTCGGCCTCGGTGAAGCCGTAAGACGCCGGATCAAGCTCGGGGTGGGCGCTCTTTTCCTGCAGGCCAAGCGGGTCGAGTTCGGCGGCAAGGTGGCCGCGGATACGGTAGGCGCGGATGATCATCAGCGCGCGCACCGAATCGAGCACCGCGCGTTTCACCTGGTCTTCGGTTATGACGGCACCAACGTCGCGGGCCTTTTCCCTGACCTTCTCGGCCATTTTCTGGGGCTTGGCTTCCTCCGGCCATTGACCGTCGAGCGCGTGGACGAGATCGCCGCCCGGGGTGGGCGGCCAGTCGGCGCGCGCCCACGAGGGCCCTTGCGCCTCGGCGGTCACGTCGCTCTCGCCGTCGCCCAGTTCGGCAAAGAACGCCCGCCACGCTTCGTCCACTGCATCCGGGTCTTTCGCGTATTGGGCATAGAGCTGTTCAAGATAGGCCGCGTTGTGGCCTTGCATGAAACTGGAGGCCTTGAACTGGTCGTTGGGGGATTGGTCGGTCATGGTGTCACCTGACGAAATGGACCGCGTGCGCCCGTCGGAGGCGGGCGCACGCGAAAGGATTACTTGCCGATCGCTTCCAGCACGGCCTCGCCCAGCGTTGCCGGGCTGTCGGCCACCACGATGCCCGCGGCGCGCATCGCTTCGATCTTGTCCTCGGCGCCGCCCTGGCCGCCCGACACGATCGCGCCGGCATGGCCCATGCGGCGGCCCGGAGGCGCGGTGCGGCCCGCGATGAAGCCGGCAACCGGCTTCCAGCGGCCTTTTTTCTTCTGCTCCTTGAGGAACTCGGCCGCTTCTTCCTCGGCGGTGCCGCCAATCTCGCCGATCATGATGATGCTCTCGGTCTCGTCGTCGTCGAGGAACATGTCGAGCACGTCGATATGCTCGGTGCCCTTGATCGGGTCGCCGCCGATACCCACGGCGGTCGATTGGCCGAGGCCGATGTCGGAGGTCTGTTTCACCGCCTCATAGGTCAGCGTGCCCGACCGGCTGACGACACCCACGCTGCCGCGCTTGTGGATGTGGCCGGGCATGATGCCGATCTTGCAGGCATCGGGGGTGATCACGCCGGGGCAGTTCGGGCCGATCAACCGCGAGGCCGAGCCTTCGAGCGCGCGTTTGACCTTCATCATGTCGAGCACCGGGATGCCCTCGGTGATGCAGACGATCAGCTCCATCTCCGCGTCGATGGCTTCGAGGATCGAATCCGCCGCGAAGGGCGGCGGCACGTAGATCACGCTGGCATTCGCCTGCGTGACCGCCTTGGCCTCGTGCACCGAGTTGAAGACGGGGAGGTTGAGGTGGGTCTGCCCGCCCTTGCCGGGGGTCACGCCGCCGACCATCTTGGTGCCGTAGGCAATCGCCTGTTCGGAGTGGAAGGTGCCCTGCGAGCCGGTGAAGCCCTGGCAGATCACCTTGGTGTTTTCATCAATCAGAATTGCCATCTGCCTTACCCCTTCACCGCCTTGACGATCTTCTCGGCACCATCCGACAGGTTGTCGGCGGCGATCACGTCGAGACCGGAATTGTTGATCAGCGCCTTGCCCTCTTCCACGTTGGTGCCTTCGAGGCGCACCACCAGCGGCACCTTGAGGCCGACGTCCTTCACCGCCGCGATCACGCCTTCCGCGATCACGTCGCAGCGCATGATGCCGCCGAAGATGTTGACGAGGATGCCCTTCACCTGCGGGTCGGAGGTGATGATCTTGAAGGCTTCTGTCACCTTCTCCTTGGTCGCGCCGCCGCCCACGTCGAGGAAGTTGGCAGGCTCGGCACCGTAGAGCTTGATGATGTCCATCGTCGCCATGGCGAGGCCCGCGCCGTTCACCATGCAGCCGATCTCGCCATCGAGCGCGATGTAGTTGAGATCGTATTTCGAGGCTTCCAGCTCTTTCGGGTCTTCCTCCGAGGTGTCGCGCAGTTCGGCGATGTCGGGGTGGCGGTAGACCGCGTTGCCGTCGAAGCCGAACTTGGCGTCGAGCACCTTGAGATCGCCGGTATCGGTCACAATCAGCGGGTTGATCTCGAGCATCTCCATGTCTTTCTCGGTGAAGACCTTGTAGAGCGTGCCCATCAGCGCGACGCATTGCTTGACCTGAGCGCCTTCGAGGCCGAGCGCGAAAGCAATGCGCCGACCGTGGAAACCCTGGTAGCCGGTGGCCGGATCGACGCTGAACGACAGGATCTTCTCGGGCGTCTTCGCCGCCACTTCCTCGATGTCCATGCCACCCTCGGTGGAGCAGACGAAGGAGATCCGGCTGGTTTTGCGATCGACCAGCAGGGCGAGGTAAAGCTCGCGCTCGATGCCGGAGCCGTCCTCGATGTAGATGCGGTTGACCTGCTTGCCCGCCGGGCCGGTCTGGTGCGTCACCAGCGTGCGGCCGAGCATCTTCTTGGCTTCCTCGGCGGCCTCCTCGACCGATTTGGCAAGGCGAACGCCGCCCTTCTCGCCCGCACCGGCTTCCTTGAAGTGGCCTTTGCCACGACCACCGGCGTGAATTTGCGCCTTCACCACCCAGAGCGGCCCGTCGAGCTCACCTGCCTTGGTTTTGGCTTCGTCGGCCTTGAGAACGACCCGGCCGTCGGAAACCGGTGCGCCGTAGCTGCGAAGAAGCGCCTTCGCCTGGTATTCATGGATGTTCATGAACCTATCCCGTTTGCTTGCGATTGCTGCGCACATTGCACAGCACACGGGGGTGAAGAAACGGTTTTTTACCAAGCGGGCACCTTTCGGCCCCGATTTTCCTTATTCGTGATCACATTTTTCCGACGCGTGATCACAAATGAGGATTGCGACAGGCTGTCGCAGCCGGCGATCCCGGCGAGTCACCCCTTCAACGCAGAAGGCCGGGCACAGGGCCCGGCCTTCGCGTTCGCATTCCACAGGTCTCAGGCAAGCGTTTCGTCGATCCCCTTGCAGGCTTCCACCAGCCCTTTGACCGCATCGACCGATTTGTCGAACATCTCCTGCTCGTCCTTGGCGAGCTTGATATCGACGATCCGCTCGATGCCGCCAGCGCCGATGATCGTCGGCACGCCGACATACATGCCGTCGAGTCCGAGAGCGCCGTCGACGTAAGCCGCGCAGGGCAGCAGGCGCTTCTGGTCCTTCAGATAGGCTTCCGCCATTTCCACGGCGGAGGCGGCCGGGGCGTAGAAGGCCGAGCCGGTTTTCAGCAGGCCGACGATCTCGGCACCGCCGTCGCGGGTGCGCTGCACGATCGCGTCCAGCTTCTCCTGGGTGGTCCAGCCCATCTCCACGAGATCGGGCAGCGGGATGCCGGCAACCGTCGAGTAACGGGTGAGCGGCACCATGGTGTCGCCGTGACCACCGAGCACGAAGGCGGTGACATCCTTCATCGACACCTCGAATTCGACCGAGAGGAAATGACGGAAGCGCGCCGCGTCGAGCACGCCCGCCATGCCGACCACCTTCTCGGCGGGCAAGCCGGAATACTGCTGCAGCGCCCAGACCATCGCATCGAGCGGGTTGGTGATGCAGATCACGAAGGCGTTGGGGGCGTTGGCCTTGATCCCTTCGCCCACCGCCTTCATCACCTTGAGGTTGATGCCGAGCAGGTCGTCGCGGCTCATGCCGGGTTTGCGCGGCACACCGGCGGTGACGATGCAGACGTCGGCACCCGCGATATCGGCGTAATCCGTCGTGCCCTTCAGCGCCGCGTCGAAGCCTTCGACCGGGCCCGATTCCGCGATGTCCAGCGCCTTGCCCTGGGGCGTGCCGTCGGCGATGTCGAAGAGAACCACGTCACCGAGTTCCTTGAGCGCGACGAGATGGGCGAGCGTGCCGCCGATCTGGCCTGCGCCGATGAGGGCAATCTTGGGTCGAGCCATGAAATGATCTCCGATCAGGTTTGTTTGGTGCCGGTTGCCTACCCCCGGTTACGCTGCCACGCAAGCCCGCCACGCCGCAGCGCGGGCGATACCCCGCCTCTTGCGCCGCCGATTGATACCGCTAAACCTGTTCAGAATGAGGGGCTTCCGGGAAACGCACGCGTGGAACTCGACCTGACATTCTTCCTCGTCGCGATCCCGGCAGTGATCTTCGCGGGCGTCTCGAAGGGTGGCTTCGGCTCCGGCGCTGCCTTCGCAGCCACACCGCTTCTGGCGCTGATTCTGGAGCCCGGCCAGGCGATCGGGCTGATGCTGCCGCTGCTCATGCTGATGGATGTGACCGCGCTCAAACCCTACTGGAAAACCTGGGACACTCCCTCGGCGCTGGCGCTGATCGTCGGCGCGGTACCCGGCATTGTGCTCGGGGCCGCGCTCTATTCGGTGAGCAATCCCGACCTGTTTCGCTTCCTGATCGGCGCGGTGGCGCTGGCCTTCGTCGGCTGGCAGGCGGCGAAGCGGCTCGGGCTCTACCGACCGGGCACGCGGCCGATGTCGCTTTGGGGCGGGCGGATCGCCGGAGCGGTGACCGGGTTCACCAGCTTCATCAGCCATGCCGGCGGGCCGCCGTCGGCAGTGTTCCTGCTCACCCGCGGTTTTGACAAGACCACCTACCAGGGCACCACCGTGCTGGTGTTCTGGGCGGTGAACCTGCTGAAGTTCCTGCCTTATCTCTTCCTCGGCATCTTCACCTGGGAAACCGCTCGCGCCGATCTCATCCTCGTGCCCTTCGCCGTGCTCGGGGTCTGGCTGGGCGTCTTGGCGCACCGGAAGTTGACCGACCGGTGGTTCTTCACCCTCACGTACGTCTTTCTAACGCTCACCGGCCTCAAGCTGATCTGGGACGCGCTCACCTGATCCTCACGCGGGCTCGCCCGGCGCAACCGGATCGAACCGGCGAAACCGCGCACCCGCCGCCACGAGGCAGGCGATCCCGTCCGGCGCGGTGAGCAGGATCGTCCAGCTTCCGGTTTCGTCGGACGCGAAGAGCTCCAGCACCTGGCGGCCACCGACCACCCCGAGCGACTGGCGGCTTTCGCCATAGTCGCGCGCCAGCCGCTCTACGATCATCGCGCGTTCGCCGCAGCTGGTTTCCTGCGCGCGAAGCGCCTGCGTCGCGAGCAGGATGGCACCGAGACCAAGGCCGAGGGTGAGGATTTCGCGGGTCATCGCCTGTCCTTTCCGTGCGTGAATGGCCCGGGAAGGCTGGCGCTCAGCGGCAAAGGCCGGGTTAACCCCGCGTACGCCCAGATTTCGCTGCATTGCGGCAAATTGGGTCTTGCGGATTCCTGCGCCGATGTGGTCGGTTGCGCAACAAAATTGCCGGATGGAGAGAATCATGACCCAGTCGATGCGCCCCTATCGCTCGGTGCTGTATATTCCGGGCTCGAACGCGCGTGCGCTCGACAAGGCCCGTGGGCTTGCCGCCGACGCGATTATCTTCGACCTCGAAGATGCCGTGGCCCCCGACGCCAAGGATGCGGCCCGCACCACCCTGCGCACTGAACTCGACGAGGGCGGCTACGGCAACCGGGCCAAGCTCGTGCGGATCAACGGCTTCGAAAGTCGCTGGGGCAATGCCGATATCCAGGCCTTCCGAAACGCCGAGATCGACGGCATCCTGCTGCCCAAGGTCAATTCCGCCTACGATATCGAAACTCTGGCCGAGATGATGTCGGACGTGCCGATCTGGGCGATGATGGAAACCGCCTCCGGCGTGCTCAATGCCAAGGAAATCGCCGCCCACCCGCGTCTCGCCGGGATCGTGATGGGCACCAACGATCTGGTGAAGGAACTTGGCGCCCGCCCCGGACCCGACCGCGCCGAGATCATGACCGCGCTGCAGATCAGCCTGATCGCTGCCCGCGCCGATGGCGTGCCGATCGTCGACGGCGTGTACAACGCCTTCAAGGACGAGGAGGGGCTGAGGCGCGAATGCGAGCAGGGGCGCGATCTCGGCTTCGACGGCAAAACCCTGATCCACCCCGCCCAGATCGCCATCGCCAACGAGGTCTTTGCGCCCTCCGCGGCCGATCTCGAGCTCGCCCGCCGCCAGATCGCCGCCTTCGAGGAAGCCGAAGCCGCCGGGCAGGGCGTGGCGGTTGTCGATGGAAAGATCGTCGAGAATCTGCATATTGTGACGGCGAAGGCCTTGATCGCCAAGGCCGATGCCATTGCAGACCTCGAAGGATAACCCATGCCCCTGCTCATTCTCGGCCTCATCTTGTGGGTGCTCTCCCACACCTTCAAACGGATCGCCCCCGGCCTGCGCGCCAGCCTTGGGGAAGACCGCGGCAAAGGACTCGTCGCGCTGGTGGCGCTGGCCGGCATCGTGTTGATGGTAATCGGCTACCGCGCCGCCGACGGGGCCATGTTCTGGGGCCGCCACCCGGCCACCGTGGGGATCAACAACCTGTTGAACCTTCTCGCGGTCTATCTTTTTGCCGCCTCGGGCATGAAAACCTGGATCACCTCGAAAATCCGCCATCCGCAGTTGACGGCGGTCAAGGCATGGGCGCTGGCGCATATTCTCGTGAACGGCGACATTCCCTCTTTCGTGCTTTTCGGCGGACTTCTCGCCTGGGCCGTGGCCTCGGTGATCCTGATCAACCGGCAAACCGACGATGTGCGCCCCGCCGGCCCCTTCACCGCGAAGAAGGAAACCATGGCCGTGGTCGGCACGCTCGTCGTCTACGGGCTGATCTCCTGGGCCCACTACCTGCTCGGCTACCCCGCATTCGGATAAGGAGCGCACGATGAAGCTCTACCGCCTTCTCACCGGCGACGACACGCCGGAGTTCAGCCACAAGGTCACCGCCGCGCTGAACGCGGGCTGGGTGCTGCATGGCGGCCCGGCCTACAGCTTCGACGGTGCAAACGGCGTCATGCGCTGTGCACAGGCCGTGGTGAAGGACGTGCCCGGCAAGGAGTATCAGCCCGACATGAAGCTGGGTGAGCAGTGATGGCCAAGACCAACCCGGGCCGGTTCTTCGAGGATTACCGCATCGGCGAGGTGATCGCCCATGCCGTGCCGCGCACCGTGTCGGGCGGCGAACGCGCGCTCTATCACGCGCTCTATCCCGCACGCCACGCACTCTATTCCTCCGACGAGTTCGCCCGCACCTGTGGCCTCGACCAATCGCCGCTCGACGATCTCGCCGCTTTCCACATCGTCTTCGGCAAGACCGTGCCCGATATCTCGCTGAACGCGGTGGCCAACCTTGGCTACGCCGAAGGCCGCTGGCTGAAGCCGGTCTGGCCCGGCGACACGCTGCGCGCGGAAAGCCAAGTGATCGGGATCAAGCAGAATTCCAACGGCAAGTCGGGCGTGGTCTGGGTGCGGACCCGCGGGCTCGACCAGAACGACGAGCCGGTGCTCGACTACATCCGCTGGGTCATGGTGCGCAAACGCGACCCGGAAGCCGATGCCCCCGACACGCTGGTGCCCGAACTCAAACCCGCACTTGCACCAGAACACCTCGCGATCCCCGACGGGCTCGATTTTGCGCGCTACGATTTCACCCTCGCGGGCGAGCGGCACCGGATGGCAGATTACGCAATCGGCGAGAAGATCGACCACGTCGACGGCGTGACCATCGAGGAAGCCGAGCACATGATCGCCACGCGGCTGTGGCAGAACACCGCCAAGGTGCATTTCGACGCCACCAACCGCGACGACGGCAAGCGGCTGATCTATGGCGGCCACGTCATCAGCCTGGCCCGCGCGCTCAGCTTCAACGGACTCGCGAACGCGCAGATGATCGTCGGCCTGAACGCCGGGACCCATGCCAATCCCTGCTTTGCGGGCGATACCCTGCGGGCCTGGTCGGAGGTGCTCGACAAGGCCGAGACAACCCATCCCGGCGTTGGCGCGGTGCGGCTGCGGCTGGTCGCGGTGAAACACGGTGCCCCGGCCTTCGCGCTCAGGGGCGAGGATGGCAAATACCTCCCCGAAGTGCTTCTCGATCTCGACTACTGGGCGTTGATGCCGACCTGACGCATACCTGAGAATATGCCGGAAACGTGCCAGGCTGCCCGCATAGGGAGGTCTTTGGTCATGGTTCTTTCTGTCGTTCTGTTCTGCCTCGCGGGCCTCGGGGCCCTCGTGATGGGATTGAAATACAGCTTCTCGCCGGTGCCGATGGGCTGTCATGCCGAGATGCTCGGCTCCGAAGCGGATCCGCCGTCCGACGGCTTGCAAAACGTGCTCACCGGCCTTTACCGCGCATTTGGCGGCGCGCTGTCGGGCCTCTCACTGGCGATCATCATCCTCGCACTCTGGCGCATCGCCGCGGGACTCGAGGTGGTGCTCGTAGCGGCGCTGATTGCCTTTCTTTTGTGAGACTCCACGCCGCGCGCCGCCGCGCAAAACATTCAAATATCGGGTTTTCGATATTCCTGGCCTTCCGGCGAACGCGATTCTCCTGCCTGCCGGTTGCGAGGCCTCCAAAATAGTGATCACAATATTTAACCTTGTGATCACGAATGCCGAAAACCTTTCACGTTTCCGCTCTCATGCGACATTTCCGCGCCCTCCGGGCGTGACAGGCGGATGAAATTGATTATGCATGTGCAGAACCGCCAACAGCTTCGAAAGGGCATGTCATGGCTGACGTGGACCGGGGAAACCGCCCCCTCTCGCCGCATCTGCAAGTCTACAAATGGCCGCTCAACATGGCGATGTCGATCCTGCACAGGATGACCGGCGTCGCCCTTGGCGTGGTCACCGCGCTGATCGCCATATGGTTCTTCGCGCTGGCGTGGTCGCCTTCGGCGTTCGAGACGGTCAACGGGTTGATGACCTCGTGGCTCGGCTGGCTCGTCCTGCTCGGCGGGGTCGTTTCCGCGTGGTTCCATTTCGTCAACGGCATTCGCCACCTGGTCTGGGACACCGGCTCGCATTTCGGGCAGAAGCGCGTCAACCGCACCGCCGTCGTCGGCCTCGTGGCCACGGCCCTTCTCACCATCGCGACCATCTGGGTCGCCCTCGCGGTGTAAGGAGAACCCGATGCGCTACATGACCGATCGCAAACGCGCCACCGGCCTCGGCTCGGCCCGCTCGGGCACCGGCCATTTTTGGGAGCAGCGGGTGAGTTCCATCGCCTTGCTGATCCTGACGCCGCTTTTCCTTTTCCCGCTCGCCTACAACATGGGCGATGGCTACGAATCGGTGCGCGCCGCCTATGGCCACCCGATCAACGCCACCGTCGCCGTGGCTTTCATGCTCACCGCCTTCCTGCACTTCTTCCAGGGTATCCAGGTGGTGATCGAGGATTACATCCACGGCCGCTTGGAACTGGTACTGATCATCACCATGCGCCTGATGAGCGCCTCCTTTGCCCTGATCGGCACCATCGCGATCCTGAAAATCTTCTTCGGCGCCTGAGGACACACACATGGCAGCTTACGAATACGAAACCCACGAATATGACGTGGTCGTGGTCGGTGCCGGCGGCGCTGGCCTGCGCGCCACCCTCGGCATGGCCGAACAGGGCCTGCGCACGGCAAACGTGACCAAGGTGTTCCCCACCCGCTCTCACACCGTTGCCGCCCAGGGCGGCATCGCCGCAAGCCTCGGCAACATGGGCCCCGACAGCTGGCAATGGCACATGTACGACACCGTGAAGGGCTCCGACTGGCTCGGCGACACCGACGCGATGGAATACCTCGCCCGCGAAGCGCCCGCCGCGGTCTACGAACTGGAGCACTACGGGGTGCCGTTCAGCCGCACCGAGGAAGGCAAGATCTACCAGCGTCCCTTCGGCGGCCACACCACCGAATTTGGCGATGGCCCGCCGGTGCAGCGCACCTGTGCCGCTGCCGACCGCACCGGCCACGCGATCCTGCACACGCTCTACGGCCAGTCGCTCAAGCACAACGCCGAGTTCTACATCGAGTATTTCGCCATCGACCTGATCATGGGCGACGATGGCGCGGTGCAGGGTGTTCTGTGCTGGAAGCTCGACGACGGCACCTTCCACCTGTTTTCCGCCAAGATGGTGGTGCTCGCCACCGGCGGCTATGGCCGCGCCTATTTTTCGGCCACCTCGGCCCATACCTGCACCGGCGACGGCGGCGGCATGGTGGCGCGCGCGGGCCTGCCGCTGCAAGACATGGAGTTCGTGCAATTCCACCCCACCGGCATCTACGGCGCGGGCTGCCTGATCACCGAGGGCGCGCGGGGCGAGGGTGGCTACCTCACCAACTCCGAAGGCGAGCGTTTCATGGAACGCTACGCCCCCAACTACAAGGATCTCGCCCCGCGCGACTACGTTTCGCGCTGCATGACGATGGAGATCCGGGAGGGTCGGGGTGTCGGTGCCGGGGGTGATCACATCCACCTCAACCTCTCGCACCTGCCGCCGGAAGCGCTGGCCGAGCGCCTGCCCGGCATTTCCGAAAGTGCGGCGATCTTCGCCGGTGTCGATGTCACCAAGGAGCCGATCCCGGTTCTGCCGACGGTACATTACAACATGGGCGGCATCCCGACCAACTACTGGGGCGAGGCGCTGAACCCGACGGCCGACAACCCCAACGCCACCGTGCCCGGCCTGATGGCCGTGGGCGAGGCCTCCTGCGCCAGCGTTCACGGTGCCAACCGTCTCGGCTCCAACTCGTTGATCGACCTCGTGGTGTTCGGTCGCGCCGCCGCGATCCGCGCGGGCCAGATCATCGCGCCGGGCAAGCCCAACGCCCCCGTGAACAAGGCTTCGCTCGACAAGGCGTTCGATCGTTTCGACGGGCTGCGCCACGCGACCGGAAGCGTGCCCACCGCCGACCTCAGGCTGGAGATGCAAAAGACGATGCAGGGCCACGCCGCGGTGTTCCGCACCTCGGACGTGCTGAAGGAAGGCGTCGAACTGATGACCGGCGTCGCCGCCAAGCTCGACGATCTCCGGGTCACCGACCGGTCGTTGATCTGGAACTCCGACCTGATGGAAACGCTGGAGCTGACCAACCTCATGCCGAACGCGCTCGCGACGATTGTTGGCGCCGAGGCGCGGCACGAAAGCCGGGGTGCCCATGCGCACGAGGATTTCCCCACCCGCGACGACGAGAACTGGCGGGTGCACACGATCAGCCGGATCGAGGGCAACAAGGTCGATCTCAGCCATCGCCCTGTCGTGCTCGATCCGCTCACCACCGAGGCGGAAGGCGGCATCAGCCTCGACAAGATCGCGCCCAGAGCGCGGACCTTCTGAGCCCGCCATGGCCGAATACCGGGGCATAGGCGCGCGGGCGGTCACTCTGCACATCGGGGTGCAGAAAACCGCCTCAACCGCGCTGCATCACCTGCTACGCCGCAATGCCGATGCGCTTGCGGCGCAGCTCGTGGTGCGGATGCCGGTGCAGGGCACCCCGGCCCAGCGCATGGGCCGCGCCGCGGTGGATTTCAGCCTCGACCCAAGCCCCGAACGCGAGGCGCACCTCGTGGCCCAGATCGAGGCGGTGCGTGACGAGATCACAGCGGGCGAATTGCCCGCCCTCATCAGCCACGAGAACCTGCCCGGCGCGATGCTGGGCAACCCCGGGGTCACAACGCTCTACCCGATGCTGGAACGCCTCGTGGCGCTCTACGAGCGTCACCTCGCGCCTCTCGTGCCGCGCTATGCCTTCTACACCCGCGACATGGCGGCGTGGAAACGAAGCGTGCACAACCAGGCGGTCAAGACCGATGGCTACTCCGGCACCTTCGACGACTTCACCGCCGAAACCGCCGATTGCGGCACGTGGGACAGACTTGCCTCCCGGCTCCGCAGCGCCGTGGGCGACGACCGCGTTGCCGTCTTCGCGCTGGAGGACGAACCAGACCCGAAGCGGCCCGGCCAGCAGCTTTTGCGCTTTGCCGGGCTCTCCGAGGCGCAGATCGCCGCGCTCTCCCCGCTCGCATGGCAGCCAAACCAGAGCCTCAACCCCGGTGCGCTGGAATTCATGCGGCAGGCCAACGCCGCCAACCTTGGGCCGCAGGCGCGCAACAAGGTCATGCAGATCGTCATCGACAACCAGGCGCTCTTCGCGCCCGATGTGCCCGGGCAAGGCCCACGGGCATGACACAGACAGGAACCCCGGGCGGTCTTCCCGCCCTCGCCTTGGATCGAAAGGTAGCGACATGGTGCAACTGACCCTTCCGAAAAACTCGAAGATCCGCACAGGAAAAACCTGGCCCAAGCCCGACGGTGCCAAGCGGCTCAAGAAGTTCATGATCTATCGCTACAACCCGGACGATGGCGAGAATCCCCGGGTCGATACCTATTTCGTCGATCTCGACACCTGCGGCCCGATGGTTCTGGACGCGCTGATCAAGATCAAGAACGAGATCGACCCGACGCTCACCTTCCGCCGCTCCTGCCGCGAGGGCATCTGTGGCTCCTGCGCCATGAACATCGACGGCCAGAACCACCTCGCCTGCATCTTCGGGATCGACGAGGTGAAGGGCGACGTGAAGATCTACCCCCTGCCGCACATGGCCGTGGTCAAGGACCTGATCCCGGACCTGACCCATTTCTACGCCCAGCATGCCTCGATCAAGCCCTGGCTCGAAACCAGATCCGCCCCGCCCGCGAAGGAGTGGAAACAGTCGATCGAAGATCGCAAGAAGCTCGACGGGCTCTATGAATGCGTGATGTGCGCCTGCTGCTCGACCTCCTGCCCGAGCTACTGGTGGAACGAAGATCGCTACCTCGGCCCGGCCACGCTGCTCCACGCCTATCGCTGGATCATCGACAGCCGCGACGAGGCCACCGGCGAACGGCTCGACAACCTTGAAGACCCGTTCAAGCTCTACCGCTGCCACACGATCATGAACTGCGCCCAGACCTGCCCGAAAGGTCTGAACCCGGCGAAAGCGATCGCCGAGATCAAGAAGTTGCAGGTCGAACGGCAGGTGTGAACGCAACGGCAGGGGCAACGGCTTTCAAGACCCGTTGCCCTACTCCCGTGCCCGCAGAACCTGCGCCGGGCTGGCCGAGAGCGGGCGCCAGGCGAACCCGAGGCCGGCAAGCAGCGTCACCGCGATGCCGCCGGTGACGATCACCAGTGCCGAGCCCGGATCGAAGACGAAATCGGTCTCCATCACGAAGCGCGATACCGCCCAGCCCGCAAGGCCGCCCGCGAAGACCGCGACCAACCCGGCCGCCGCCCCCAGGATAGCCGAGCGCAGCGCGAAATTGGCCAGCACCCGACCGCGCGGCGCGCCGAGCGTCTTGAGCACCGCCGCTTCGTAGGTGCGCGCCCGCTCACCCGCTGCGGCAGCCCCGATCAGCACCACCGCGCCCGTGGCCAGCGTCACCAATGCGCCATAGGTGATCGCCGCCGCGATCTGCCCCATCAGCCCGGTTACCTGCGCAATCGCATCGCGCACCGAGATCACCGTGATATTGGGCCAGGTCCGTGACAGATCGCGCATCAGCCCGGCCTCCGCAGCCTGATCGGCGTAGATCGTGGCAATCCAGCTGTGCGGCGCACCGGCGAGCGCGGAAGGGTTCAGCGTAACCGTGAACCCCATGCCGCCGGTTGAAAAATCGACGTCGCGGAAACTGGCAACCGTGCCGGTGATTTCGCGCCCGAGGATATTGAGGCTCATGCTGTCACCGAGGGTGAGGCCGATCTCCTCCGCCTCGGTGGCCGAAAAGCTGATCAGCGGATCGCCGGAATAATCTTCGGGCCACCATTCCCCGGCCACCAGCCGGGTGGTCTCCGGCAATTCGGCACTGTAGCTCACACCGCGATCGCCGCGCACCACCCAATGATCGCCCGCGACCTCTTCCGCTGGTCGATCGTTGATCCTGGTGATCCGCCCGCGCAGCATCGGGGCGCGTTCCATCTCGCGCACGCCCGGATCGCCCGTCACCCGCTCGCTGAGCGCCTCGATCTGGTCGGGCTGGATATCGACGACGAAGAAACTCGGCGCGACGCCAGGCAATTCTCGCGAGATCGCGCCGCGCAGATTGTTGTCGATCTGGCCCACGGCAGCGAGCACCGAGAGACCGAGACCGAGCGAAAGCACGACCGACGCCGCCTCGTTGCCGGGCCCGCCAACCGAGGCTAAGGCCATGCGCAGCGTCGGTCGTCCGCGCAGCGCCTTGCGCCCGGCAAGCCAGCGCGCCACCCGTCGCACCGCGATCCCGGCGAGAACCAGGAGCAGGAAGGCCGCGAACACGCCCGCCGCCGCCCAGAGCGTGAGCTTGGCAATGCCCGAGAACCACGCCGCGACGGCCACCAGCCCGGCCAGCAGCACCAGGGTGAGCGCCAGGAACACCGGGCGCGGCCATTGTCCCGCCCCTGCGGCGGCGTCGCGGTAGAGCGCGGCGGCACGAACGTTTTCCGTGCGCGCCAAGGGCCAGAGCGTGAACAGCGCCGCCGCGAGCAACCCGTAGAGCGCGGCCTCCGCCAATGGCTTGGACGCAATCCCCACCTCGACGGGCACCGGCAGCGCGCCGGTGATCAGCGGGGCAAAGGCCAGCGGCAAACCGGCCCCCAGCACCAGGCCAATGGCGATGCCAACCAGCGCAAGCGCGCCGATCTGCAACGCGTAGATCGCGAAGATCGTGCGCCGATCGGCGCCAAGCACCTTCAACGTGGCGATGGTTTCGGTCTTCTCATCGAGATAGGCCCGCACGGCGGCGGATATGCCCACACCGCCCACGGCGAGCCCGGCAAGCCCCACCAACACGAGAAAACTGCCCAGCCGCTCGACCGCGTGGCGCACCTGTGGTGTACCGTTTCGGGCATCGCGCCAGCGCGGAGCAGACTCCGCCAGGGCGGCCTCGACCTGCGCGCGCGTTTCGTCAAGATCGGCCCCCGGTGGCAGGCGAAGGCGGTATTGCGCGTCGAACAGGGTGCCCTCGCGGATCAACCCTGCGCTTTCCATATCGTCGATCCGCGCCAGCGTGGGCGGGCCGAAGCCGAAGCCTGCGGT
Organism: Maritimibacter sp. HL-12; assembly: GCF_900177545.1. GTDB lineage: Bacteria > Pseudomonadota > Alphaproteobacteria > Rhodobacterales > Rhodobacteraceae > Sinisalibacter. The sequence goes on from NZ_FXBQ01000001.1 coordinate 1,110,751, forward strand.
GGCGTTGTCAGGCACCTCGGTGAGCGCGGCCATCAGCAAGAACGTGCCGTCGCCAAGCTGCACCGGATCGCCGACCTCAAGTTCGAGCCGGTCGATCAGGAGCGGGTCCATCGCCACCCCGGGCTGCCCGTCGCGCCCGGCGAAAACCTCGTCCAGCGACATCTCGGGTGTGAGCCCGGCCGCACCGTAGAGCGGCCATGCCGAGTCCACCGCCTTGACCTGCGTGAGCGCGCGATCCGATCCGTCGGGAAGCTGCGCCATCGAGCGGAAATCGACAACCTCCGATACCGCCTCGGATATGCCCTCAAGCACCGCGCGTTCCGCGTCGCTTGCCCGCCGATAGGTGAGTTCCACCATCGCGTCGCCGCCGAGCAGCACCGCGCCCTCGCGCGCGAGGCCCGCCTCGATCGAGGCGCGCACGCTGCCAACGGCCGCAATCGCCGCAACACCGAGCGCAAGACAGGCAAGGAAGATCCGAAAGCCTTTCAGCCCGCCGCTCAGTTCCCGGCGGGCGATCCTCGTGGCGACCGCAAAGCTCATTGCTCAAGCCGCCCGTCGACGAGTTGCACGATGCGGTCGCAACGTTCCGCCAGTTCCGGCGCGTGGGTGACGAGCACCAGCGTGGCCCCGTGGCGGTCGCGCAGGCCGAACAACAGGTCCATGATCGCCGCGCCGGTGCTGCCATCGAGGTTGCCGGTCGGCTCATCGGCCAGCAGGATCGCCGGCCGCACGACGGCGGCACGGGCGAGCGCCACGCGCTGCTGCTCGCCGCCCGACAACTGCGCCGGGTAATGGTCGATCCGTCCACCGAGGCCGACCGCCTCCAGTTCCTCCGCCGCACGCGGGAAGGCATCGCTGGCCCCGGCCAGTTCCAGCGGGGTGGCCACGTTTTCCAGCGCCGTCATCGTCGGGATCAGGTGGAAAGACTGAAACACCACCCCCATATGATCCCTGCGAAACCGCGCGAGCGCGTCTTCGCCCATCGCGCCAAGGTCTTGCCCGAGGGCCTCCACCTTGCCGCCGGTAGCGCGCTCGAGCCCGCCCATGAGCATGAGGAGTGACGATTTGCCCGAGCCCGATGGCCCCGTGAGCCCCAGCGTTTCCCCCCGCGTCACGCCAAGCGTGATCCCTTTCAGGATCTCCACCGGCCCGGCGTTGCCCATGAGCTTCAGCCGCGCGTCGCTGAGGGTGAGGATCGTATCGGCCATCAAGGCGTCCTTCCGTTTTATCTCAATGGCATATGGGCGCGGCGGGCTGCTATCCAAGGCCCTCCTGCCAATACCGTTTCTCGCACTGCCCGCGATGGCCGAGCCGGTCACCCTGCTCGCCTTCGGCGACAGTCTCACCCAAGGTTACGGTCTGGCGGACCGGGACGGATTTGTTCCCACCCTCGAAGCCTGGCTGCAAGCCGAAGGCGCTGACGTGATCGTGATCAATGGCGGCGTTTCCGGCGACACCACCGCGGGGGGTGCCGCGCGCATCGCATGGTCGCTCACCCCCGAGGTGGACGCTGTGCTCGTCGCGCTCGGCGGCAACGACCTGCTGCGCGGGGTCGACCCGGCCGACACCCGAGAAAACCTCGACGCGATCCTCACCGAGATCGGCGCGCGCAACCTTCCCGCGCTTCTGGTGGGCATGGAAGCAACCGGCAACTACGGCGACGGCTTCAAGGCCGATTTCGACGCGATCTACCCAGACCTCGCCGAAAAGCATGACGTGCCCTTGTTCGGCCAGTTCCTGCAGGGTCTCGTCGAGCTGGAAGACCGGCAGGCAGCGTTGCGCGACTATTTTCAGGCGGATGCGACTCACCCGAATGCGAAGGGCGTGGAGATGATCGTGGAGCGCATGGGCCCCGCCGTGCTCGACCTCGTGCGCGGAATTCCGGACGATTGAATCGGCTTTTCTCCGGCGAAATTTGCATTTCGCGAAGTATTCATATAATAACTTATTGGAATGCAATGATGCTTTCACTCCCGTCTTGATTGCGGCGCGGCACCCTATCCCTATTGATAGGTGTAATTCGAGGGGTCGCCATGCGAAAAAAGACAGAACGCCGGCTTACAAGACCGGCTTTCGAATGAAGGGACAGTTCGTGCAAGTGTTGGTCGCCTTAGGGCCCGGATCGACCAATGGCATTTCGGAACTCCCGGTAGCCCGGGGGGCTGCCCCGGTTGAAAAAGGGCTGGCCGCCTACATCATCGAAACCGATCCTGACCGCGTGATCGCGCGTTTCAACGGTCACGACGCACCCGACGTCTTGTTGCTCGATTTCGATTTCCCGGGAATGGAGGGGCTCGGCGGCATTCGCTCCGCCCTGGACCTTGTCGCCGAACGTCCGATCGCTGTTCTGGTCTCCCCGGCGACACACAATGTTGCAGACCTTGCGTTGGCTGCAGGTGCCAATGCCGTGCTACCCCTTGATATGCCGCCTGATGCCTTCCACGCCGCCGTATTGCTGCTTCAGGCAGGCGTTTCCTTTGCCATTTTCGACCGTGAACATGTCCTCGCCCAGATGCGCGACATAGGTACGCTCTCCGACCGCGAAGTTCAGGTTCTTGCCGGTATTTGCAAGGGGCTGCAGAACAAGGAAATCGCCCATGCCTTCCAGATCCAGGAAGTGACGGTGAAGATGCATGTGCGCTCGATCATTCGCAAACTCGGCGCGCGCAACCGCACCCACGCGGCGATGATCGCACGCGATTTCGCGATCGTCTGAGGCAGCCTCAGTCTTTTGGCGGCGCGTCATCCCATTCGTCGCGCAAGATCCGATGCGCATCGCCCTCGGGGTCATCGTATTGCTGGGTCTTCAGGGTCCAGAAAAACGCCGCCAGACCGAAACCACCCAGCAGGATCGAGATCGGGATCAGGTAGACGAGGACGTTCACGGCGTGCCTTTCAGTCGCAGGGCATTCAGCGACACCGTAATCGAAGAGAGCGACATCGCCAAGGCCGCGGCCAGCGGCGTGGCAAGGCCGACCAGCGCGATCGGCACGGCGATCAGGTTGTAGCCGGCCGAGATTCCGAAGTTCTCGCGAATCCGTTTCGTGGCCGAGCGCGACAGCGCCACAGATCCACCGATCGGCTCAAGCGAGCGGCCAAGCAACACGATATCGGACACAACGCGGGTAGCCTCCAGCGCCGTGGCGGGCGAGATCGACACATGCGCGGCGGCGAGCGCGGCGGTGTCGTTGAGCCCGTCGCCCACCATCAACACGTGGCGACCCTCGGCCCGGAACGCCTCGACGGCGGCAACCTTGTCGTCCGGCAGCATCGACGCGCGGTAATCCTCGATGCCAAGCCGGAAGGCCACATCCTGCACCGCAGCGGGCGCATCGCCCGAAATCAGTGTGACCTTCATGCCCTGTTTCTTCAGCGAGGCCACCGCTTCCGCAGCACCTTCGCGCAGGTTGTCGGTGAATGTGAAGGCCACGGCGGGGCGCTTGCCGATCTTGAGATAGGTGGCGGTGCGGTCGATGCCCTTGGCACCGAGCCACTCGGCGCGGCCAAGCCGCACCGTCTGGCCCGACCAGATCGCCTCGATCCCGTGGCCGGGCACTTCCTTCGCATCGGATACCCGCGCCGCCCGGATGCCCTCGTCCTGCGCGGCGTTCACGATCGCCTGCGCCAGCGGGTGCGAAGAGCCCTGCGCCAGCGCCAGTGCTACGGCGAGATCCTCGGGCGTATGATCGCCGTAATTGTCGAGCCGCGGTTTGCCCTCGGTGAGTGTCCCGGTCTTGTCGAACACCACGTGATCGACCTGCGCGAGACGCTCCGTCGCGGTGGCGGACTTCAGCAGCATCCCCTGCCGGAACATCTTGCCTGAGACCGCCGTCGTCACCGCGGGCACCGCGAGGCCAAGCGCACAGGGGCAGGTGATGATCAGGGTAGCCACCGCGATGTTGATCGAAAGCCGCACATCGCCCGCCGAGATCCAGAGCCAGGCGAGAAAGGCGGACAGCGCCAACACATGCACCAGGGGCGAATAGAGCTTGGCTGCCTGATCGGCCAGAGAGGTATAGCGGTTGCGCGAGGTTTCCGCCATCGCCACGAGATCGGCCATACGATGCAGCGAGGTATCCTTGCCGGCTGCCGCCACGCGGATGAGGAGCGGCCCGGTCAGGTTCACCTCGCCCGCGCTCAGCATTTCGCCGGGTCCGGCAAACACCGGCAGGCTTTCGCCGGTGAGCAGCGAGCGGTCAACCTCGCTTTCGCCCTCCTCGACCATGCCATCGACCGGCACCCGCGCGCCGGGCACCACCCGCACAAGGTCTCCCACCGCGATTTCGTTGACCGAAACCACTTCCTCCTTGCCATCGGCAAGCACGCGATGCGCGCGCGGCACTTCGAGCGCGGCAAGTTCCTCCGCCGCCGAGCGCGCCACTGCGCGGGTGCGGTGATCGAGATAGCGGCCCGCGAGCAGGAAGAAGGTGAGCATGATCGCCGCATCGAAGTAGGCATGATGTCCGCTGTTGGCGGTCTCGTAGATCGAGATCGACGACGCGAGGATCAGCGCGAGCGAGATCGGCACATCCATGTTGAGCCGTCTGGCCCGCAGCGAGGTAAAGGCGCTCTTGAAGAAGGGCTGGCCCGAGAAGGCGACGATGGGCAGCGAGATCGCCGCCGAGACCCAGTGGAACAGGTCGCGGGTCGCGTCGGTTGCACCCGCCCAGACCGCGACCGACAGGAGCATGACATTCATCATCCCGAACCCGGCCACGCCCATCCGCATCAGCAGGTCGCGGGATGATTTTTCCGTTGCCGTGGTAGAGAGAACGCCGGGGTCCAACTCGTAGGCTTCGTAGCCGATGGATGTGAGGAAATCCGCCAGTTCCTGCGGTTCCACGTCGTGATCGGCTTCGATGGTGGCACGCTTGAGCGTCAAGTTCACCCGCGCCGAGCGCACCCCCGGCAACTGCTGCAAGCTGCCCTCGACGCCGACGATACAGGCCGCGCAATAGGCCGTGGGCAGCGAAAGCATGATCCGCTGCGCCTCCTGACCATTGCCGCGATACCCCTTGCCCGCCGTGTCCTCGGCGATATGGGCGGCATCGCAGGCCGGGCAGGCCGATATGGGCGCGGCCAAGGTTCAGTTCCCGGACACGTAGAGCGCGATACGCTGGCGGAACGGCACGCCGTTTGCGGCGGTGGCAAGGAGGCGAAGCTCCCACTTGCCCGGGGCAAGCTCGCCCACGGGTGCCACGTGCGCGCCGTCAAGGTCTTGGATAAAGGCGAGATCCTGATCGTCGGTGCGTTGCGTCGCGCGCCCCAGCGTTGCGTTGATCTCCTCGACGCGTGCGGCCATTCCGTTCGGACCGATGATGTCGAGGACGAGATCGGTGTTGTCGAAGCGCGCTTCGACCTCCCAGCCAAGCGCCTCCTGGGCCTTGCGCTCGTCGTCAAAGGTCTGGCTGGCGACATAGGAGTTTTTGACTTCTAGACCGGGGAAGGTGCCGATGGCAGAGTAGGCCATGAACAGGTTGACCCCGATGATGATGGCGAATGCGCCCGCGAAGATGATGAACACCTTGCGGCCGGTAATTTCCCTACCCTTCGCATTGTCGTTGTTAGCCATTGCGTTCATTGCCCCGTTCCGTTGAAAACCGTGTCGCGCGAGGTTCGGTCTCCGCTTTCCCCATCGGTCACCCAGATCCGGATCGGCGTCCGGTCGGTGCCTGCTTCCGGCGAACCCGCCGGCGCGGTCACGTAGACACGCACCTTGGTTTCCTCGTCCGCAGGTGCTTCTACCACAGTTCCCTCGGTTCCCTGAACCTCGATATCGAGCGTGCTGTTTTCGCCGAGTGAAACGTAGAACGGCCGCATTTCGCCATGCATGTTGCGGATACCCAGTTCATAGGTGTTCCGGATCGATCCATCCGATTCCATCACGTAAACCGGATTGCGCTCCGGCCTCAGCGTGATCTGCATGTCCGAGCGCACGAAAAGCGCCACGACCAGCGCCACGCCGACGGCGGCCCAGAGCACGAAATAGAGGATCGTGCGCGGCCGGAAGACATGTTTGGCCACGTGGTGAACCGGCTTGCCGGCAACCCGCTCTTCGGCTTCGTCCTTCAGCGCGAGATAGTCGATCAATCCGCGCGGTTTGCCGACTTTGTCCATCATGTCGTCGCAGGCGTCGATGCACAAACCACAGGTGATGCAGGCCAGTTGCTGCCCGTCGCGAATGTCGATCCCCATCGGGCAGACGTTGAAGCAGGCGTTGCAGTCGATGCAGTCGCCCAGGCCCTCGCGTTCCTTGCCCTTGCCACGCGGCTCGCCGCGCCATTCGCGGTAACCGATTGTGATGGTGTCTTCGTCCATCATCGCGGCCTGGATGCGCGGCCAGGGGCAGGCATAGATGCACATCTGTTCGCGCGCGAAACCGCCGAATGCGAAGGTGGTCAGCGTCAGCACCAGCACCGTGCCATAGGCAACAGACGGGGCGGTGAAGGTCAGCAACCCGTGAAGCAGCGTCGGCGCGTCGGCGAAATAGAACACCCAGGCACCGCCAGTTGCCAGCGCGATCAGGAACCACACGACCCACTTGAAGGCGTATTTGCGGATCTTCTCGGCGTTCCACTTTTGCTTCCAAAGCCGCACACGGGCGTTGCGGTCGCCCTCGATCCAGCGTTCGACGAGCACGAAGAGGTCGGTCCAGACGGTTTGCGGGCAGGCGTAGCCACACCAGACCCGGCCCAGCGCCGAGGTGAACAGGAACAGGCCGAGCCCCGCCATGATCAGCAGGCCCGCGACGAAATAGAACTCGTGCGGCCAGATCTCGATCCAGAAGAAGAAGAAGCGCCGCCCGGCCATGTCGATCAGCACGGCCTGGTCGGGAAGATTGGGCCCCCGGTCCCAGCGGATCCAGGGCGTCAGATAGTAGATGCCCAGCGTGATCCCCATGATCCACCACTTGAGCGACCGGAAAAACCCGTTCACGCGACGGGGAAACACCGGCTCCCGCGCAGAGTAGAGTTGGTCCGGAGTATCGGGAGTATCACTTGCCATGGCGGAAAAATACCTGCTGAGCGTGTTGAGCTTGGTTGTATTGAGCGGTACCGGATATCACTTTGATATGGATCAACCGTTTCCGGGCCAGCTGCGGCATGCGCAAATGCCTTGTCCCTAAGGCAATCCGCGCAAAATCGTGCCTCGTCTGAAAAACCTCAATCTTAGATATAACTTAAAATTGATGGCCCGCCACCCGTTCCGGGGGCTTGCGCCTGCGACATTCTGCCCCGACACTCCGCGACGCGATCCCGGAGAAACGCGCTGAACCGGATCCGTCCCTCCTTGTAACGAGTGGGCCGCGCCTCGCCTCACGGCGGGGCGCGGCGGTCCGATCGGAAGCGGCAAAGGGCCGAGGCTATGCCCCGGCCCTCGCTATTGGTGGCACCGACCCCGGAGAAACGCGCGAACAGGATCTGGGGCCGGTGCCTTTTCCGAGGTTTTCACGCCCCGGAACTCTTTTTCTGGCCGGCGTTACTCGCCGCCGCCCAGTTGGTGAACGTATGCGGCAACGCCGTGGATCTGGGCGTCGTCGAGGCCAACACCCTCTTCACCCCAGGCCGGCATCACGCCGAACGGCCCGACGCGAACCGAGTGCTCGACCTCGGCGAAGGATGACCCGTAGAGCCAGATCGCGTCGGTGAGATTCGGCGCACCTTGCATCCGGTCGCCGGTGCCGTCTTCCATGTGGCAGCTGGCGCAGTTGTCGAGGTAGACTTCCTCGCCCGCCGACACCTCGCCCATTTCGCTTTCGAGACCCGAAAGCGACAGGACATAGGCCACCACGTTGGTGATTTCCTCGTCGGAGAGGTAATCATCGCCGAACGCGGGCATTTCGGAATAGCGGGCGTCATAGTCCTCTTCGTTCCGAATGCCGTGCCGGATGGTATAGGCGATTTCCTCGATGTCGCCGCCCCACATCCAGTCGTTGTCGAGCAGGTTCGGGTAGCCCTTGGCCCCCGCCGCGCCCGAGCCATGGCATTGCGAGCAGAAGGTCGCGAATGTCGCGCTGCCCGACTGGATCGCGTAGGAATACAGATCCGCGTTGTCGGCGAGCGTGGCCAGATCCGCACTTGCGAGTTCCGCCTTGACCTCGGCGTTCATGCTCTCGAACCGCTCGATCTCGGACTGCACGTTGGCGCGGGTCGAGAAACCCAGCAGACCGGGCGTGGCTTCCTTCACCAGCGGCCAGGCCGGATAGGCGATGGTGTAACCGATGCCCCAGATGATCGTTGCGTAGAAAATCCACACCCACCAGCGCGGCAATGGATTGTTGTACTCTTCGATGCCATCCCACTCGTGACCAGTGGTATTGACCTTGTTTTTGTCGTCTTTACTCAAAGCCGGTCCTCCTTCAATGAGCGCCGGGGGAATCCCCGTCACCGGCAGGTTTGTCTTCGTGACGGAAAGGGATATTCGCCGTGTCCTTGTAGATCCGGCTGCTGCCTGGGCGAAATGCCCAGACAACGACACCGATGAAGAACAGGAACATGGCGAGGAGCACCCAGCTATCCGCGAAGGCGCGGAAGACGGTGTATGTGTCCTGACCTTCCATCATACGTCTCCCTTAACGGTTTGCGACAGGTTCGAAGGTCGAGAAATCGACCATCGTGCCCAGCACCTGAAGATAGGCGATCATCGCGTCCATCTCGGTCACCTCGGGCTGCCCATCGAAGTTGCGCGTCTGCGCACCCGGGTAGCGCTCAAGCAGGGCGTCCGGGTCGGCGTCTTCGAAGATGCTCCCGTCAGGATCGACCTGGCTCCAGAAGTCGGCCACAGCCATTTCCATCTGCTCGTCGCCATAGGGCACACCCACGAAACGGTGCGTGGCCATCAGGTCTTCGATGTAGATGCTCTCGGGCGAGATCACGTTGTTCATCAGGAAGGCATACTTCGGCATGACCGATTCCGGCACGACCGATTGCGGATCGATCATGTGGTCGACGTGCCATTCGTCCGAGTAGCGGCCGCCGACGCGGGCGAGGTCGGGCCCCGTCCGCTTCGAGCCCCACTGGAACGGGTGGTCGTATTTCGACTCCGCTGCCAGTGAGTAATGGCCGTATCGCTCCACTTCGTCCCGCATCGGGCGGATCATCTGGCTATGGCAGACGTAGCAACCCTCACGGATGTAGATGTCCCGCCCCGCGAGCTCGAGCGGGGAGTAGGGGCGCACGCCCTCTACATCCTCGATCGTGTTCTCGAGATAGAACAGCGGCGCGATCTCGACGATACCGCCGACGGTCACAACCAGGAGCGAGAAGATGAGCAGAAGCGTTGCGTTCTTCTCGATGATGACGTGTTTGTCAATAAGTGCCATCTGTCCGGCCCTCCTTATTCAGCCGGCGCCGCGGCGGTGGCCTCCCGTGCAAGGGGAGCCCTCCTTACGGTCATCCAGAGGTTGTAGGCCATGATGATCGCGCCGGTGAGGTACAGAACACCACCAACACCACGCACCACGTACATCGGGAACTTGGCGGCCACCGTGTCGGCAAACGAGTTCACCAGGAAGCCCTGCGCATCAACTTCGCGCCACATCAGGCCTTCCATGATCCCGGTCACCCACATCGACGAGGCATAGAGAACGATGCCGATGGTCGCGAGCCAGAAGTGCCACGACACCATCCGCAGCGAGTAGAGCCCGGTCTTGTTCCACAGGCGCGGGAACAGGAAGTAGAGCGCGCCGAAGGTGATCATGCCGTTCCAGCCAAGCGCGCCGGAGTGCACGTGGCCGATCGTCCAGTCGGTGTAGTGGCTGAGCGAGTTGACCGCCTTGATCGACATCATCGGGCCTTCGAAGGTCGACATGCCGTAGAAGCCGATCGACACCACCATCATCCGGATCACCGGGTCGGTGCGCAGCTTGTCCCATGCGCCCGAGAGCGTCATCAGGCCGTTGATCATGCCGCCCCACGAGGGCATCCACAGGATCACCGAGAACACCATGCCGAGCGTCGAGGCCCAATCGGGCAACGCGGTGTAGTGCAGGTGGTGCGGACCGGCCCAGATGTAGAGGAAGATCAGCGCCCAGAAGTGGATGATCGACAGCTTGTAGGAAAACACCGGGCGTTCCGCCTGCTTCGGCACGAAGTAATACATCATGCCGAGGAAGCCCGCGGTCAGGAAGAAGCCCACCGCGTTGTGGCCATACCACCACTGCGTCATCGCATCCTGCACACCGGCGAAGACCTGAACCGACTTGGAGCCGAACAGCGAGACCGGGATCGACAGGTTGTTGACCACGTGCAGCATCGCGATGGTGACGATGAACGACAGGTAGAACCAGTTCGCCACGTAGATGTGCGGTTCCTTGCGCTTCATCAGCGTGCCGAGGAAGAGCAGCAAATAGCCGACCCATACGATGGTGAGCCACCAGTCCACATACCATTCGAACTCGGCATATTCCTTGCCCTGGGTCGCCCCGAGCAGGTAGCCCGTCGCCGCCAGAAGGATCGTGATCTGGTAGCCCCAGAAGACGAACCAGGCGAGCTGGTCATTCCAGAGCCGCGCGCCGGAGGTGCGTTGAACCACGTAGAACGAGGTTGTCAGCAGGCCGGTGCCACCGAAGGCGAAGATCACCGCCGAGGTGTGCAGCGGACGCAGACGCCCGAAGTTCATGTAGCCTTCGGCCCAAGCGAAGTTGAGCTGCGGAAAGGCCAGTTGGAAGGCGATCCATGTGCCGACCAGAAAACCGACCACGCCCCAGAACGCCGTCAGGATCACGCCGATCCTGATCGGTGCGTCCATGTATCCGGTCTTGGGCGTCGGATCGCCGCCCATGTGCCGAAGCGTAAAGATGAACGCCACCACGGCGCTCAGAAACCCGATGAGAGCCGCGACCAGATAGGCCAGGTCTCGGGCTTCACTCGCAAGGTACATGGTCAGCACAGCGAGCAGACCAAATACCACAAGTTTGAGGTAATCCCACATTTCACGTCCCTTCGTCTTTGTAAGGCCCCCTCCCTTGCGGATACACCACACCTGTGGGGACGCTTGTCGACTTTCGCGGGTTTGGACGGTAACCCCCACGCCCGCTTTGATCCATGTCAATTCGATACCATCGCCCGCGCCTTGTCGCCGCACCCTCTTGAACGCCAAGACCTCCGGTTCCGGCCTGCGCGCCCCGGGATTGACCCATATCAAGGAAAACGCGACACCTGAGGTGCACCCTGCCCGGCAGAAGCCAGGCAAACTTGGCATGACTGCTTTCAAGAAGAGAGGCGCGCTATGGCCTACCGGACGATTACCACGGTTTTGACCGACCCCGACCTGAACGCCTCGGCCCTCAAGGCCGCTATGGATATGGCCCGCCGTGAGCAGGCGCATCTTGACGTGCTCTGCCTCGGTCTCGACCGGACCCAGCCCGGCTTCTACTACGCCGGCGCCAACGCAATGGTCGTACAAGACAACCTCACCCAGGCCCGCGAAGACTCGGCGCGGCTTGAGGAATATGCCCGCGACATGTTGAAAGGCGTTGATTTCAACTGGTCCGCAACGGGTATCTCGGCGCAGATGGTCGCTTTGACCGGGCTCATCGCTCACCGCACCCGATTTTCCGATCTCGTGATTCTCCCCCGTCCCTACGGCACCGGGCGCGGCCATGATTGCGAGGCGATCACCGAGGCGGCGATGTTCGACGGTGATGTTCCGGTGCTGATCCAGCCCGATGGTGTGGATCTGCCGGAACGAATCAACACCGTGCTTCTGGCATGGAACGAAAGCACCGAGGCGATGCGCGCGGTGCGGGCGGCCCTGCCACTGCTGCAACAAGCCGAAACCGTGAACATCGCCATCGTCGATCCGCCGCAGCACGGCCCCGAGCGCTCGGATCCGGGTGGATCGTTGAGCCAGATGCTGAGTCGGCACGGGGTGCGCCCCGAAGTGTCGGTCTTGTCGAAAACCATGCCGCGGGTCTGCGATGTCTTGCTACGCCACGCCAAGGACATCGACGCCGATGCCATCGTCATGGGGGCCTACGGGCATTCGCGGTTCCGCGAATCGATTCTCGGCGGCGCAACCCGCCACATGCTGGAACTGGCAGAGGTGCCGGTGCTCATGGCGCACTAGAAACCCGGGTTCCCTGACGGACTGGCCGGGGCCTCGTGCCCCGGTTTTTTTTCTGTCGACCCCGGTGCGCCGCGTTCTCGGCAGCGCGCATGAAAGCCCCACCTTGCCCGGCGGCCGCCCCTGCGGGCCGGAGGGCTCATCGGTTGCCCAACACCATTCACCCGGGGTTGGGATTTACAGGGAAAATGCCCCCAGCGGATAATACCGCACCAGGTCACCCGCCTTGATTTCCCGCGCGTCCTCGTCGATCTCCACAAGGCCTTTTGCCCAGGCCAGGCTGGAGATCATCCCCGAACTGTCGGACCGGAATAGCTCTGCCCGGCCTTCCGCCGTGAGCCGGGCGCGCAGAAACTCGCGTCGCCCTGCGCGCTTGGTCATCGCGAAAGCGGCCGGAACGCTGAACCCCTGCGCGTCGAGCCAGTCGCCGCCCGCAAGCACGGAAAGCGCCGGCCGGGCAAACAGCAGCGCGGTGACGAAGGCCGAAACCGGGTTCCCCGGCAGGCCGAACAGCGGCAGCCCGCGCCAGTCGCCCAGCAGGAGCGGCTTGCCCGGCTTCAGCGCCACGCGCCACTGCGCCACCCGCCCCTCGCTGCCCAGAAGCGCCGAAACGTGATCTTCCTCCCCCGCCGATGCCCCGCCCGAGGTTAGCAGAACGTCCACCGCCGCAGCCGCCTTGTCGAAGGTTGCACGCAGGGTATCGCGATCGTCGGGCACGTGGCCGAGATCGACGGCATCGTGGCCCCAACGCCCGACAAGCGCCAGGAGCATCGGGCGGTTGGCGTCGAAGGTTCGGGCCGGATCGAGGGTGCTGCCCGGCGCGGCGAGTTCGTCGCCGGTCGAAAGCACGCCGACGCGCAACCGCTTGCGCACCGAAACCTCGCCAATCCCGAGCGCCGCGAGCAACCCGATCTCGCCGGGGCCGAGTCGCGTGCCCGCCGCGAGTGCCACCGCGCCTTGCGCCACGTCCTCGCCCTTTGCCCTTGTATTGGCCGCAGGGGTAACGGCGCTGTCAAAGCGCAGAACCCCGCCTTCCGCCCGGGCGCGTTCCTGCATCACGACGGTATCGGCCCCGTCCGGCATCAGCGCGCCGGTGAGGATTTTCACCGCGTGTCCGGGCGGCACCTTCCCGGCATAAGGAGCCCCGGCAGCCGAGCGGCCCTCCACCAGCGCAAGCGTCGCCTCACCCGACTCCGGCAACGAGGCATGCGCAAAGGCGAACCCGTCCATTGCCGAGTTGGTCGCCGGCGGATTGGCCCGCTCGGCGACGGCATCCGCAGCGAGAATGCGCCCGGCAGCCTCGTTCAGAGCGAGGGTTTCGCGGCCCGTCACCGATGACAGCGCGCCCCGAAGCAGCGCCTGCGCCGCATCAACGCTGGCCATGCCCTTCAACGCGGGCGGCTCGAAACAGGCCGCACCGGCGCCTTCGGGGGCTCGCACCGCGAGCCCGGTTTCGGCAAGGATGAAATCGACGATGGCCTGCGTGTCGTTCAGATCGAGCAGCGGCACGGGCAGCCCTTCGAGTTCCTGATCGCAAGCCACGGCGTGCACCGTGGGATCGTCGGGCTGGATCAGGCTGCGGCCCTCGCCTTCGCGAAACACCTCCACTTTCGGATGGGAATCGCGCTTGTAGCCCTCGACCAGCACCAGATCGACCGGCGCGAGCTTGGCGAGAACCTCCGCCAGCGGCGGTTCGGCCGCGTCGCCCAACTCGTGCAGCAACGCCCAGCGCGTGTGCGAGGCAAGCAGAACCTCGCGGGCCCCCGCCGCGCGATGACGAAAGCTGTCCTTGCCCGGTTGATCGAGATCGAAACGGTGATGGGTGTGCTTGACGGTCGAGACGGTGAAGCCACGCGCCCGCACCTCGGCCACGAGCCGTTCCATCAGGCCGGTCTTGCCGGCGTTCTTCCAGCCGATCACGCCGTAGAGTCTCATGCGCCTTCTCCTGTCAGAAGCTGTTCCGCCCTCGCAAGATCGTCCGGGGTATTGATGTTGAAGAACGGATCAAAGGGCGTGTCGTCGAACTGCACCCGCCGCGCGCCCATGCTCTCGGCCCATGCCCCGACCCTGCGCACGCCCCCGGCGAGATCGCGCGCAAGTGCCCTGCGCAGCGAGACGGGCCATAGCCCGAAGGTCGGATGCATGCCCGTGGCGGTGGCGGCAAGCGCGATGGTATCATCGCCCGCCACGGCGGCACCGAGCCGGGCAACGAGGTCTTCGGGCAGGAACGGGGTATCCGCGGCTGCGGTCACGATCCGCGCGGCCCCCTGCTTCGCAGCCCATTCCAGCCCGGCAAGCACGCCCGCCAGCGGACCGGGATACTCCGGCACCGGATCGGCGATCACCGGCAAACCGAAATCCGCAAAGCGCGCCGGATCACCGTTGGCATTGAGCATGATCGCCGAAACCTGCGGCCGCAGACGCGCGATCACGCGGGCGAGCATCGGCCGCCCGCCCAGCGTCAGCAGGGCCTTGTCGCCACCGCCCATCCGGGTGGCCAGACCACCCGCGAGGATCACGCCCAATGTTGCCTTGGTCGATTGCATCCGGCGAATTATCCCCTTACCCATGCGGCCCACAACCTAGGACCAACGATGCCCCGCTCCAACCCGAAATCGCTCGTCTGGCTCGGCGCGCGCGACGGCGCGCCGTTCATGCTCGTGATCGTGCCCTTCGCGCTCCTGTTCGGCGTGGTGGCAACCGAGGCCGGGCTGAATATCGCCGAGGTCATGGGCATGTCGGTGCTGGTGATCGCGGGCGCGGCGCAGTTCGCGGCGCTGCAACAGATGGTAGGGGACGCGCCGGTGCTGATGGTGCTTGCCACTGCGCTGGCGGTCAACTTGCGGATGGCGATGTATTCCGCCTCCTTGACGCCCTACCTCGGTGCCGCGCCGCTCTGGAAACGCGCCTTCGCCTCCTACCTGATGGTTGATCAATCCTACATGCTCAGCATCGCGAAATACGAGACCGAACCGGCGATGACGCTCTCGGAGCGGCTGCGCTACTACTTTGGAACGATGATGCTGATCGGGCCGATGTGGTATGTGGCGAGCTTCGTCGGAGCGGTCGTCGGCAAGGCGATCCCGCCCGAGTTCGCGCTCGATTTCGCGGTGCCGATCACCTTCCTCGCGATGATCGCGCCGATGCTGCGCACACTGGCCCACGTCGCCGCGGCGGCCACCTCGGTGGTCGTCGCCCTCGTGCTGGCCGGGCTGCCCTACGGTGCCGGGCTTCTCGTCGCCGCCGCGCTGGCGATGGCGGTCGGTGCCGGTGTTGAGGTCGCGATGCAGAGGGCCCGGACATGAACCTGAGCACGGTTGAGATCTGGACGGTGATCGCCGGCCTCGCGATCGGCACCTTCCTGATCCGGTTCTCGTTTCTCGGCATCGTCGGCAACCGGCCGCTGCCGGCCTGGCTGTTGCGGCTGTTGCGCTACACGCCGGTGGCGGTGCTGCCCGGCCTCGTCGCACCGCTGGTGCTCTGGCCCGCGGCAACCGGCGGCGTGCCCGATGCCGCCCGCCTGCTCGCCGCCCTCGCCACTCTGGGGATCGGGCTGGCCGTGCGCAACACGCTCTTCGCCATCATCGGCGGCGCGGCCACGCTCTACACCATGCTGTGGCTGCTGGGCTGAGCTCAGGCCAGAAGGGCGGCTTCAAAGGGGAAGCGTGACAAGAGCTCCGTGCCTGTTTCGGTCACGACGAGCTGTTGTTCGAGCTTCACCCCTTCGCTGCCGTCCTGCGCGCCGATGTAGCTTTCCACGCAAAGCACCATGCCGGGCACGATCTCGCCATCATAGCCCGCGTTCGGAAAGTCGCCGTGGTGGTAGAGATAGGGGTATTCCCCGGTCATCCCGCAGCCGTGGGCAGACAGGTAATAGCGGTTGGCGTGGTATCTCTCGGGAATGTCCCAGGCCCGCTGCGCGTAGTCCCGAAACGACAGCCCGGGCCGGATGATGCCGATGTTGTGGTGCACCTGCTCGTGCGCCAGCTTGTAAAGCTCGCGTTGCGACGGCGTGGGCATCGCCGGCCCGGCGTGGAAGGTGCGCGAGAAATCCGCGTAGTAGCCATGAACCCCGACCACGTCGGTGTCGAGCGCGACCAGTTCGTTCGGACCGATCACCTTGTCACCGGCTTCCTGGAACCACGGGTTGGTCCGCTCGCCGGCACTGAGCAGGCGTGTTTCGACGTAATCGGCATTTTGCGCGATCACCGACTGGTGCAGCACCGACCAAAGCTCGGCCTCGGTAAGCCCCGGGCGGATCGCCTCGCGCAAGCGGCCCACGGCCACTTCGGTGGCGCGCAGTGAGGCCACGACGCATTTGAGTTCCTCGGTCGATTTCACCGACCGCGCCATCTCGACCGGCTCCTGCGCATCGACAAGCTGGATGCCCTCGGCGGCAAGCGCGAGCACCACGCCGGCATTGAGCCGCTCGATCCCGACCTTCGCCCCCGGCCCGCCGGTCAACTCCGCCAGCAACCCGGCCATCTCCCGCGCCCAGACCCGCTCGCGCCGGGCGATCTCCGGTCCTGCCGCGACGAAACTCGCGGTCGATGCCGGGCGCACCTCGTCGACCGTCTCGAAGCCCGCCGCGAGATGTTCGCAGCCGGTGAACTCGAACAGGATCGCGCGGTCCGCGGTCATCACGAGATAGCGCGAGGGTGTGTTGCGCGACGAGAAAACCTGCATGTTGCGGGTGCCGGTGGCGTACCGGATGTTGACCGGGTCGGACAGGATCACGGCGTCGATCCCCCGCGCGGCCATCTCGGCGCGCACCCGCCCCTGGCGCCAGGCCCGCACCGCCACATGGTCGATCCCGTCGCCCTCGGTGCTGCGATCAAACTGTGACAGGCCTGCACGCTCCGCGTGCCAGTCGAATTCGTTCATGCGTTGTCCCCGGTCGCGGTGACGCTTCAGGCGGCAAGGCCCTTCGATCCCATGTCGAGGTATTTCTTGCGCCGCTCCTTGCGCAGCGCCTCGGGCTTCTTGTCCGAAAGCGCCTTCAACTCCACCTCCAGCGCCTTGCCGACGGCGCGAATGGTATCGTCGCGGCCGCGTTGCGCGCCGCCGATCGGCTCGGCGATGATCCGGTCGATCACGCCGAGCGCCTTGAGATCCTGCGCCGTGAGCCGCAGCGCCTCCGCCGCCTCGCGCATCTTCTCGGCATCCTTCCACAGGATCGAGGCACAGCCTTCGGGGCTGATCACCGAATAGATCGAGTGTTCCAGCATCATCACCGTGTTGCCGGTGGCGAAGGCAACCGCACCACCAGAGCCACCCTCGCCGATGATCACCGAGACCAGCGGCACCCGAAGCGCGAGGCACTTCTCGGTCGAGCGCGCGATCGCTTCCGACTGGCCGCGCTCCTCGGCCCCTTTGCCCGGATAGGCACCGGGGGTGTCGACCAGCGAGATCACCGGCAGGCCGAAACGGTCGGCCATGTCCATCAGACGGATCGCCTTGCGGTATCCCTCGGGTCGCGCCATGCCGAAATTGCGCTCGATCCGGCTCTTGGTGTCGTGGCCCTTCTCGTGACCGATCACCATGACCGGGGTATCGCCCAACCGGGCGACACCGCCCATCACGGCGTGGTCATCGGCAAAGTTCCGATCACCCGCAAGCGGGGTGTACTCGGTGAACAGCGCCTCGATGTAGTCGCGGCAATGCGGCCGGTCGGGGTGGCGCGCGACCTGGCATTTACGCCAGGGTGTCAGATCCTTGTAGAGATCGCGCAGCATCGTCTCGGCCTTGCGGTCAAGCCCGGCGGCCTCCTTCTCGATGTCCATTTCCTCGTTCGCCCGCGCCATCGCGCGCAGCTCCTCGGCCTTGCCTTCGATCTCGGCCAGCGGCTTTTCGAACTCGAGGTAATTGGTCATCTTGGCCCCCTGCTGTGCTCGCTGCCGATATAAGGCTTGGGTTGGGCCGAATGCAACTCGTGATCGGGGAGGGCCCCGCACGCGGCGCAGGGTTCGGGCAGACCTACCGCCTCACCGGCCCGGATCATCCGCCCGCGCCGCCAGCGCCAGGCCGGTCAGCGCCTCTATATCCTCGATTGCCCGCGCGATGCCGTCCTCCGCCCGGATCGCGGTGCCCAGACGGTTGGCGGCGGCGGCAATCTCCTTGTCTGTGGTGGCTTGCCGCAACGCGGCGGCAAAACCCTGTGCGGTAAGCTTCTTCTGCGGGATCGGCGGCGGGCCGAGGCCGAGCCGATGCACCTTCGCGCCCCACCAGGGCTGATCGCCGAAGAAGGGCACCACCACCTGTGGCCGCCCGGCCCGGATCGCGGCGGCCGTGGTTCCGGCACCGCCGTGGTGAACCACGGCGGCCATCCTCGGAAACAGCCAGTCGTGCGGCGCGGTGTCGATCTGAATGATCGTGTCGGGCAGGTCGCCTGGTTCCAGGCCGCCCCAGCCGGTGGCAAGGATGCCCCTGACCCCGGCCTGTCCAAGCCCCTCCACCACGGTTCGCGCCAACCGCTCGGGCGAGCGCCCGGCCATCGAGCCGAAACCGACGTAGACCGGCGGCGGCCCGGCCGCGAGAAAGGCCGCCAGCTCCGGCGGCGGGGTCCTGTCTTCCTCGTCGAGAAACCAGTATCCGCTCATCCGCGCCCAGTCCGGCCAATCGGACGGCGCCGGCAGAACCCGCGGGCTGACCGCATGCAGAACCGGAATCGGCTGCCCGCTGGATGCGCGCATGAGATCGAAGCGGCGCTGGTCCGGCAATCCATGGGACGCCCGGGTGGCGCGGACGAAATTCCGCGCCGACCGCCCGAGAAGACCGCTTGCCATCCGGTAGGTCGCCCGGTTCCACCAACCGATCCGCAGATCGGGAAAGCTCATCATCGGGGCACTCGCGGTCGGCACGAGAAGCGGCAACAACAGCGCCAGAACGACGGGAACACCGCACTTCTCGGCGATGGCGGGCGCGGCGTAGGCCTTGGGATGGAACAGGATGAGATCGGGCTCGGCGCTCTCTGCGGCGGCCCAGCAATCCTCGATGATCTCGCGTTGCATGGGGCCCACTCGCCACAACATGCTGACCATCCGCACCAGCGATTGCAGGGCGTTCTCGCTGTTCTCGATCATTTTCCGGCCGCGCGGCGTATCGAGCACCGCGAGCAAGGCGTCCGACAAGGGTGCAAAACGCAGGCCATGGCCGGTGACGAACCCGGCAAAGCGGGCGGCGGTGGCGATCGTCACCACATGCCCGCGCGCTTTCAGACCGCGGCCGAGCGCCACATAGGGCTGAACATCACCGCGCGTGCCATAGCTCAGGATCAGGATATTCATCCGGTCTGAATAGCACGCGGAAAATCTCCTCGCCAGACAGTCTCAGCGCCCGGCGATCAACTCGGCCTGGCGCACGATCACCTCGGCCTGTTTCATGCTGGCGATGTCGATCAGCTTGCCTTTCCAGGTCGTCGCCCCAAGGCCGTTCTTCTTGGCTTCCTCCATCGCGGCGAGAATCTCGCGCGCCTCTGCAACGGCTTCCTCGGTGGGGGAAAAAACCTCGTTGGCGAGCTTCACCTGCTTGGGGTGGATCGCCCATTTGCCAACCATGCCGAGCGTCGCCACCCGGCGGGCATGGGCGATATAGGCGTCATCGTCAGAGAAATCGCCGAACGGCCCATCGACCGGCAGAACGCCGTGGGTGCGGCAGGCGGCGACGATGGCCGACACCGCGTAATGCCACGGATCGGGATAATCGGTCTTGCCCTCGTGAATCATGTAGTAATTGGCCTGCGTGCCGCCGATCCCGGTGGTCGCCATGCCCATCGAGGCGGCGAAATCGGCGTAGCCAAGGCTCATCGCCTGCATCCGGGGGCTGGCGGCGGCAATCTCCTCGACATGGGCAATACCCGCCGCCGTTTCGATGATCACCTCGAAGCTGATCGGCTTCATCCGCCCCTTGGCACGCTCCACCGCGGTCACCAGCGCATCGACGGCATAGATGTCCATCGCGTTGCCCACCATCGGGATCATGATCTGGTCGAGCCGGTCGGAGGCGTTTTCCAGAAGCTCCACCACGTCACGATACCAGTGCGGCGTGTCGAGCCCGTTGATCCGTACCGAGAGATACTTGTCGCCCCAGTCGATCTCGTGGGTGGCGGCGATGATGTTTGCGCGGGCCTTGTCCTTGTCATCGGGGGCCACACTGTCTTCGAGATCGAGGTTGATCACGTCGGCCGACGAAGCCGCCATTTTCTCGAACAACTCGGTGCGCGAACCGGGGCCGAACAACTGGCTGCGGTTGGGGCGGGCCGGGGGCGCGGGCTGCGGGCGGAACGACATGGGAGAAACCTCCGGGCAAGTTTGTTTCGATCTGACTGGCGCAAGGGATAGATAGTTGCGCGCATTCGGGCAAGTCGAATCTCGCAATCGCAGCGAGGATTGCGCCGCATTGCGGCGAGAACAGGGGCAAATCCCGAGAAATCGTGACTTGCTGCAATATTCTCCCTCATTGCATAATCCTTGCGCTTGATCTTGCGAAGACTTTGCCCGAACACCGCGCGATCCTGCGCCAAACGATGGAGTCTGTCATGATCGAAACACCCTATCTCCTGTTCCTCGGCGACGCGCCCGACCAGCTTGCCGCGAAGGTTGCCCAGGGCATCAAGGACTGGCGTCCGGAAAACGCCGTGGGCCAGTTCCGCATGGACGGCTGCAAGGCCGATCTCGGCCTGACCGACATGACGCTGCAGCAGGCCAAGGCCGCCGGCGCAAAAACTCTGGTAATCGGCGTCGCGAACCGCGGCGGCGTGATCAGCCAGGCGTGGAAAAAGGTTCTCGTGACGGCGTTGGAAGAGGGTTTCGATCTCGCCTCCGGCCTGCACAACCTGTTGCGCGACGAGCCCGACCTCGTGGCCGTGGCCGAGGCGACCGGGCGGGCGCTGCATGACGTGCGCGTGCCGGAAGTGAAATACCCCATCGCCAACGGGGTGAAGCGCTCGGGCAAGCGGTGCCTCGCGGTGGGCACGGATTGTTCGGTCGGCAAGATGTATACCGCGCTGGCGATGGACCGCGAGATGCAGGCGCGGGGCATGAAGGCCACCTTCCGACCCACCGGCCAGACCGGCATCCTGATCACCGGCGACGGCGTGCCGCTCGACGCGGTGGTGGCCGATTTCATGGCCGGGGCGGTGGAATGGCTCACCCCCGACAATGACCCCGACCACTGGGACCTGATCGAGGGGCAAGGCAGCCTGTTCCACGTCTCCTATTCCGGCGTGACCCTGGCGTTGATCCACGGCGGCCAGCCCGACGCGCTGATCCTCTCGCACGAGCCCACCCGCGCCCATATGCGCGGGCTGCCCGGCTACAGCCTGCCCGGGTTGGAAGACCTGCGCGACATGGCCCTTGCGCTTGCCCGGGTGGCCAACCCGGCCTGCGAGGTGGTGGCGATCTCGGTCAACACCCAGGCCATGACTGACGACGAGGCGACGACCTATCTCGCCGATCTCGAAGCCCGCATGGGCCTGCCCGCCACCGACCCTTACCGCTACGGCGCGGGCAAGCTGGTGGATGCCCTCGCGGCATTGGGCTAGCGTCACTGGCAAGGCCGGGGTGCGCGCCCCGGACCGCCGCGAGCAATTTCCAGACCGGGGAAGGACTGACCATGCGCCTGACGGTGAATCAAGAGCGGTTTGCGCTGGCGGAGGTGTTCACCATCTCGCGCGGATCGAAATCCGAGGCCGCGGTTCTGACCGTGCGCGCAGAAGATGCGGGCGCGGCGGGGTGGGGCGAATGCGTGCCCTATGCCCGTTACGACGAGACCCTTGAGAGCGTGCGCGCCGAGATCAAGGCCCTGCCCGAGCGGTTTTCACGCGCCGAGTTGCAGGGCCTGCTGCCCGCCGGAGCCGCGCGCAACGCGGTCGATTGCGCGTTGTGGGATCTCGAGGCCAAGCAGGCAGGCAAGCGCGCCTGGGAGCTTGCCGGGTTGCCCGCGCCGGGGCCGGAGATCACCGCCTTCACCCTCAGCCTCGGCACGGCGGAGGAGATGCGCGCCAAGGCAGCGGCGAACGCCCATCGCCCGCTGCTGAAAATCAAGCTCGGCACGCCCGACGACATGCCCCGGCTCGAAGCGGTGCGCGCAGGCGCGCCGAAATCCCGCATCATCGTCGATGCCAACGAGGGCTGGACGGCGGAGGCCTATGCCGATCTCGCGCCGCACCTGATCCGCCTCGGGGTGGAACTGGTGGAACAGCCCCTGCCCGCGGGGGCCGACGACATGCTCGCCGAGATCGCCCGCCCCCTGCCCGTCTGCGCCGACGAAAGCTGCCATGACCGGGCGAGCCTGCCCGCGCTCCGGGGCAAGTATGACGTGATCAACATCAAGCTCGACAAGACCGGCGGGCTGACCGAGGCGCTTGCCCTGCGCGATGCCGCCCGCGCCGAGGGCTTCCGGGTGATGGTCGGCTGCATGGTCGGCTCCTCGCTGGCGATGGCCCCCGCCGTGCTGGTGGCGCAGGGCGCGATGGTGACCGATCTTGACGGCCCGCTGCTGCTGGCCGAGGATCGCCCCCATGGCCTGCGCTACGACGCCGCCGGGGTGCACCCGCCGGAGGCCGCGCTTTGGGGGTGAGGATGAAGCTGATCATCGGCAACAAGAAGTATTCCTCATGGTCATTCCGGCCATGGATCGCCATGCGGGTGAAGGGCATCGCCTTTGACGAGGAGCTGATCCCGTTCGACGACGACGCGGGCAACCCGGCGATCAAGGCGGCAACGCCCGCGGGCAAGGTGCCGGTGCTGGTCGACGGCGAACTGGTGGTTTGGGAATCGCTCGCCATTCTCGAATACCTCGCTGACCGCTTCCCCGACGCCGGGTTCTGGCCCGAGGAGATCGCTGCCCGCGCCCGGGCACGGTCGATGGCGCACGAAATGCACGGCGGCTTCGGCGCTCTGCGCTCGGAATGCCCGATGAACATGGCCCGCGAGGTGCGCCCGATCGCGGTATCTGACGGCGTGCGCCGCGACGTGGCGCGGATCGAACAGCTCTGGAGCGAGGCGCTCGATGCCTCCGGCGGGCCGTTCCTCCTTGGCGACTTCAGCAATGCCGACGCGATGTTCGCCCCGGTGGTGAACCGGCTTGAAATCTACGCGCTCAGCACGCATGAAGCGGTGAGCCGATACAGCGCCGCGATGAAGGCGCTGCCTGCCTGGTCCGAATGGGACGCGGCGGGCCGCGCCGAGCCGTGGATCGTGGAACAGGACGAAGCCTGAGGGCCGCCAGAAGGAGCAAGCCGTGAGCCGGATTGTCTATGTGAACGGAGACTACCTGCCCGAGGAAGACGCGAAGATCTCGATCTTCGACCGTGGCTTCCTGATGGCCGACGGGGTGTACGAGGTCACCAGCGTGCTCGGTGGCAAGCTGATTGACTTCGACGGCCACGCCGCGCGCCTCGCCCGCTCGCTCGCCGAACTCGACATGGCCCAGCCGATCAGCCACGAAGACCTGCTCGCCGCGCACCGCGAACTGGTGGCGCGCAACGACATCGAGGAGGGTCTGGTCTATCTCCAGATCACCCGCGGCAATCCCGGCGACCGCGATTTTGCCTTTCCCGACCCCGAAACCACCCCCGGCACCGTGGTGATGTTCACCCAGTCCAAGCCCGGCCTCGCCGCCAGCCCGGCAGCGAAAACCGGCATCCGTGTGATCTCGATCCCCGATCAGCGCTGGGCGCGGCGCGACATCAAGACGGTGCAACTGCTCTATCCCTCGATGGGCAAGATGGCAGCACTTGCCGCCCGGGCCGACGATGCGTGGTTCATCGAAGACGGCATGGTGACCGAGGGCACATCGAACAACGCCTACATCGTGAAGGGCGGCAAGATCATCACCCGCGAACGCTCGTCCGACATTCTCCACGGCATCACCCGTGCCGCCGTGTTGCGCTACGCCGCCGAGGCGCAGATGGAGATCGAGGAGCGCAGCTTCACCCTCGCGGAGGCGCAAGCCGCCGACGAGGCCTTCGTCACCTCTGCCACCGCCTTCGTCATGCCGGTGGTCGAGATCGACGGCGCGAAGGTCGGAACCGGCACCCCCGGGCCGGTCGCCGCGCGGTTGCGCGAGATCTACCTCGAGGAAAGCCTGAAAACCGCAATCTGATCCGGGCACCGGCGCTGCGGCGCATTGCCCCGATTGCGCGGTTTGACGCGGGCGCCGGCAATTTCCCCCTTGCCTTGAAGGCTGCTCTCGGGCCTGTCTTGTCGTGCCGATGTTGCTGACAAGGGGAACAGCATGAGCAAGGGATTGGGCGCGCTCGTCTTTGTCGCCGGTGTGGCCGCACTGGGCTACTGGGGCGCGAAATCGCACGCCGTGACGATGGAACAGAAGATCGCCGACGCGGCCGGAGCCGTCATCGCGCAGGCGGTGCACCCGATGGAGGTTGCGGTCAGCGGGCGCGACATCACCCTGACCGGCACCGCCGACACCGAGGCCGAACTCGGCGCACTCGTCACCGGACTCGACGGCATTGGTGGGCGTCGGGTGGTGAACGCCGAAGGCGTCATGGTTCTGCCGTTGATCGAGCCCTACGAAACCGCGCTCGCCAAGGCCGCCGATGGCAGCATCGCGGCCACCGGCTACGCCCCCACCGCCGCCCTGCGCGACGCCCTCGCCGCCGACCTGCCCGCGATGGCAGACCTGCCGCTCGGGCATGGCGCGCCCGACGGCTGGGCCACGGCGCTCGGCGCCGGGACCGCCGCGCTGGCACCGCTCGAAGAAGGCAGCGCCGCGCTCACCGGCCCCACCTTCACCCTTGCAGGCGTTGCCGCCACCCCGTTTGAAGACAGGGATGCGCGGGCCGCACTGGATCGGCTCGACGGGTTCGACACCGTTGTCGCGATCGAGGTCCTCGACCCCGGCATCGTCGATTTCAACCTCGGCTACGACGCCGGCGAAGGGTTCCGGCTTGACGGCATCGTGCCGGGATCGCTCGGCAGCGACGGCATCGCCGCCGCGCTCGGAGGCGTCTCGCTCGAAGGTGACGTTGGCACCACATATGCCGACCTCGACGGGATCGAGCGCGTTCTGGGCGGCCTCGGCACCCGGCTTGGCCTGCTCGAAACCTTCGATCTCGCCGCCAGCAGCGACGGCATCAGCCTTTCTGCCGCAGCGATGGCCGGGCTCGACGCAGGCACCGTGAGCGCTGCCCTGGCCGAAAGTGTCGGCGAGGAAACCGCGCTGTCGGTCACAGCGGGAGACGCGCCCGCCGATGGTGCCGAGCGGGTGAACGCCGCCACCGGCCGGGCACAATTCGCACAAGGCGGCATCTGGATGAACGCGCCGGATTTCGAGCCCTCCAAGGCCGCCTGCACCCGCGCGGCCCGCGAGACCGTCGAAGCCGCGCCGATCCGCTTCGTGACCGGGTCGGCCGAGCTTGATCCGGTGTCGCTCGCCACGGTCAACGACGTCGCCGGGATCATCCACCTGTGCACCCGCGACGCGGGCATGCGGGTGGTGATCGGCGGCCATACCGATGCAGAGGGCGATGACGCAACCAATTATGCGCTCTCGCTGGCCCGGGCACGCGCGGTGCGCGACGCGCTGGCCGCGCGCGGCATCGCCGCCGGGCGGATGACAGCCATGGGCTACGGCGAAACCGAACCCGTCGCCGACAACGACACCGAGGAGGGCCGCGCGCAGAACCGCCGCACGACCTTCGAATGGCCCGGGTGATCCGGGGCCGAATCAAGGAGACATCGCATGTTCGAAGAATGGGGTTTTCTGATCGGGGAGATGGTGCTGCTCATCATCCTCGCCGCCCTTCTGGGCCTCCTCGTCGGCTGGATCATCTGGGGCCGTCGAGGCGCGGCGACCAGCGCCGAGACCGATCACTTGCGCGCCGA
Organism: Maritimibacter sp. HL-12; assembly: GCF_900177545.1. Taxonomy (GTDB): domain Bacteria; phylum Pseudomonadota; class Alphaproteobacteria; order Rhodobacterales; family Rhodobacteraceae; genus Sinisalibacter. The sequence goes on from NZ_FXBQ01000001.1 coordinate 1,136,664, forward strand.
ACTTGCCGCCTGTCGCCAGGAGGCGAGCGCCAAGGATACCCGGATCGCCGCGCTCGAGGGCGATCTGGCCGCCGCCCGTAACGAAGCGCAAGCCGCCGAGAAAGCCGCGATGGAGGCCGCCGCCGAAGCGGTTGCCGTGGCCGAGGCGGTCGAGGCCGATCACGGCGCGCACCCGGTCCATCCCGCTGGTGAAACCGAAGCGGTCGGGGTGAAACCCGCCGCCCTTGCCGCCCCCCGGGAAGGCGGGCCCGACGATCTGAAACAGATAAGGGGCGTCGGCCCGAAGCTCGAAAAGCTCTGCCACGCCCTCGGATTCTACCATTTCGACCAGATCGCGAACTGGACGGCGGAGGAAATCGCCTGGGTCGACGCCAACCTTGAGGGCTTCAAGGGCCGGGTAACCCGCGACGACTGGGTGCAGCAGGCCAAGGTTCTGGCGGAAGGCGGCTCCACCGCTTTCGCCGACAAGGTGAAAAAGGGCGACGTCTACGAATGACGCCACGCCGGCCCGGCAATCAAGCCCGGGTCAGTCGAAGCGCCAGCTCGATGCGGTGACGCCGCCGAAGATCCCCTGCTGGTGGTAGATGCGCGTGGCAACTGCGCGTTCCGCCGCTCCCAGTGCCACGAACAGCGGCACAAGGTGATCTTCGCGCGCATGACAGGCGCGGGCATGGGGCGCGGCCTCCCAATCGAGCAGCGCCTTGGTGCGGGCGTCGGACTCATCCGCAAGCGTGTCATCCAGCCAGGCGTCAAAGGCCTCGGAGGGCACCTGCGCGCCGGGTCCGAAAAGCCTCAGGTTGTGGTAGCTCAGGCCGGAACCGACAATCACCACGCCCTCGTCGCGCAAGGGCGCAAGCGCGCGGCCGAGGCGAAAGTGCTCGGCGGGGTCGTAGCTGTCCAGCAACGAAACCTGGAACATCGGCACATCCGCCTGCGGATACATCACGAAGGCCGGCACGAAGGCGCCATGGTCGAACCCGCGCGCCGCGTCGAGCGCAACCTCAACCCCCGCCGCCGCGATCAGGCCAGCCGCGCGCTCGGCGATCCGGGGGGCCCCCGGGGCGGGATAGCCGATCTCGTAGGTGTGGGCCGGAAACCCGCCGTAGTCGTAGACCATCGGCGGGTGCGCATTGTGCATGACCCGAACCTCGCTCGCCTCCCAATGACCCGACACCATCAGGATCGCCTCGGGCGATTGGGGCAATCCCGCGGGGATCGCCGCGAGCGACGCCTCCAGCGGCGCGAACTCGGCGTGCATCTCGTCGATCCACGGCCAAGGCCCACCGCCATGGGAGATGAAATAGCTCGGCATTCGTGTCATGGCAGCCTCCGTGCAAGGTGCAGCCATCCTGACATGTTCCGGCCCCGGTGTATTCCCCGCGCGCCGAACAGCCCGCGCGCGCCTGCGCACATGTTTTCACGGGTCCGAAAATACCTCCGCCGGAGGCAAAAAAATCATTCGGCGCGACCTCGCCGCCGCCGTTGTCGTCCGGGGCGCGCGCCCCGCCGCGCGCACGCGCGGCGCGGATCGGCCCGCCGCAGGCGGGGCGAAACCGTTCAGCGCTTTTCGCCGCGCACGTTTTCCCTGAACGCCACCTCGAATTCGGCCTGCTTCTCGGGGCTCGCCTCGGTCTGGTTCCGGGCTTTCCAGTCGTCGTACGGCATCCCGTAGAAGGCTTCGCGGCCCTCGTCCTTGGTCATCGCGATCCCGCGTTCGTTGGCGGCCTCCTGAAACCAACGGCTCAGGCAGTTGCGGCAGAAGCCGGCGAGATTCATCATGTCGATGTTCTGCACGTCGGGTCGGTCATCCATCAGGTGCCGGCGCAGCCTGCGAAAGGCCGCCGCCTCAAGCTCCACCCGGGTCTGGTCGTCGATATCCATGCGCTGTCCTCCCTGCTTCAAAGCTGGGCCGCGTCGAGCACTTCTTCAAGGATCGGCGCAAGCCGTTCGGCCCAGGCCCATTGTTGCGCGTCGGTTCGGATCAGGTCGTTCCTGAGTTCCACCAACACGTTCACGCGCCCCGGCCGGATCGCGTGGCGATCGACACTGTCACCGTCGAGGTGGCCGCCGTAAGGTTCGTTTTCACCGACGCAGAGATCAGGTTCGGCGTGCAGTCGGCGCAGCAAGGGCTGGGCGAAGCGGTCGTCCTTGCCGTAGAGCACGCCGATGTGCCACGGCCTCGGCTCGCGCCCGCGCAACTGCCGGGTGAAGGAATGGATCGCGACGTAAACCGTGTCGTCGCGTCGCGCCGCCATCCGCGCCACCGCGCCGTGGTAGGGCCGGTAATAGGCGTTGAGCCTGCGCTCCTTCTCGGCGTCGTCGACGTGCCGGTTGGCCGGGATGATCGTGCCGTCATAGAGCTTCATCAGCACCGTGGGATCGTCCTCGCCCCGGTTCGGGTCGATCACAAGGCGCGAGAAATCCGACATCACCACCGGTGCGCCAAGCAACTCACCCAGCCCGATGGACACGCCCGCCGCACCCGGGTCCCAGGCGATGTGGCGGGCCATGTCTTCGGCGGGCAACCCGAGGCTGCCGCCATTCACGTCGGGCGGGACGGTATTGGACGCATGGTCGCAGGTGATGAGCCAGCGGGAGTCGCGCTCCTCGCCAAGCACGTGAAAAGGCAGGTAGGTCATGAAACTTTCGTCTCTCTGGTTCAAAGCGTTCTAGAGCGCATTGCGGGCGGTGAAAACAGGTATTCCCCACAAGCCCTGGCAGCGTGGCCAAACCGAAAGCGCCAGTTGCGAGCGCCGCGGATTTCGGGCATAGAGCGCGCAACCCGCCGTTACCGCAAACACGGCGCAGAGACGAAGGAAAAGGCATGCAACGCCGACGCAAGATCAAGATCGTGGCCACCCTGGGCCCGTCGTCCAATGATTACGACACCATCCGGAAGCTGTTCGAGGCCGGTGCCGACGTGTTCCGGATCAACATGTCGCACGGCACCCATGAAGAGCATCGGGTCCGCCACGAGATGATCCGCCGGGTCGAGCGCGACCTCGGCCGGCCAATCGCGATTCTCGCCGACCTGCAAGGCCCCAAGCTGCGCTGCGGTGTCTTCGCCGCCGGAGCGGCCGAACTCGAGGAAGGCCAGACCTTCCGCTTCGATCTCGACAAGGCACCGGGCGACAGCCACCGCGTGCGCCTGCCGCACAAGGAAATCTTCGACGCGCTGGAGACGGGGTCCACCCTTCTGGTCAACGATGGCAAGATCCGCCTGCGGGTCGACGAAAACGGCGAAGACTATGCCAATTGCACCGTGATCGTCGGCGGCACGATTTCCGACCGCAAGGGCGTGAACGTGCCTGACGTGGTGCTGCCCGTGGCGGCGCTCTCGGAAAAAGACCGCGACGACCTCGAATTTGCCTGCGAACTGGGGGTCGACTGGATCGCGCTGAGTTTCGTGCAGCGCGCCGCCGACGTCGAGGAAGCCCGGCGGCTGGTCAATGGCCGCGCGGCGGTGCTCTCCAAGATCGAGAAGCCCGCAGCGGTCAAGGCCTTCGACGAGATCCTCGAGGTCTCGGACGGGATCATGATCGCGCGTGGCGATCTCGGGGTCGAACTGCCGGTGCAGAACGTGCCGCCGATCCAGAAACGCCTCACCCATGCCTGCCGCGCCGCCGCCAAGCCGGTGATCGTGGCCACCCAGATGCTCGAAAGCATGATCGAAAGCCCGGTGCCAACGCGCGCCGAGGTCTCGGACGTGGCGAACGCGATCTACGAGGGCGCCGACGCGGTGATGCTCTCGGCGGAATCGGCAGCGGGCAACTACCCGATCGAAGCGGTGATGACGATGGTCAACGTCGCCGTCGAGGTCGAGAGCGACCCGACCTATCGCCGGGTGATCGAGGCGAGCCGCACGGTCGAGCGGCGCACCGTGGCCGACGGGCTGGTGTCCGCGGCGCGCGAGATCGCCGAAGCCACCGACATCAAGGCGATCTGCTGCTTCACCCAGTCCGGCACCACCGCGCTGCTCACCGCGCGCGAGCGCCCGCGTGTGCCGATCCTTGCCCTCACGCCGCTGGAAGGCACTGCGCGCAGGCTCTGCCTGAGTTGGGGCATCTCCTGCCATATCACCTCCGACAACGTCGATCGGTTCAAGCTCGCGGTGGTTTCTGCGGCCCGCGCCGCGCGCGCATCGGGGATCGTCGGGGAGGAAGACCAGATCGTTGTGACCGCCGGCGTGCCGTTCAACGTGCCGGGCACCACCAACATCCTGCGTGTGGCCCCCTGCGCCGAAAGGTTGATTTTCGCCACCGACCCGGAATAATGGCAGGGCAGCCCGAGGGGAGCCCGCTTTGCAACATGATCTCCAGCTGGTGATCGGCCTGGTCATCCTGGGCTTCACCATCCCTGCCATCGTCGCCGCCTATTCCGAGGGTCAAACACCGCGGGTCGCCGCGCTCGTGTTTCTGATCGGCGGCGGGTTGGTCGCCTGGGCCGTGCTGCAAAAGCCTCAAGGCTATACCCTCGACGACATCCCGCAAGCCTTCGTGCGGGTCATAGGCCACTACATCTGGTAGGCAAGGGGCCGCGCAGCCTCAGTCGAACGTATGCGTGACACGGCCAAGCAGCATGAAGGCGCGCGCCGTGCGGGTGCTGCCGAAATGCGCGATTTCCTCGTCCGAAAGCCTGGGCGCGACGGTGGTCAACACTTCGTCGAATCGGCGCAGGAAATGATGGGCAGCGTCGCGAAAGATCGGATCCTGCCGCATCCGCCCGGAGGTCAGCGCGAGCGACGACCGGTCGCGCACGCCCCCCAATCCGGCCACGGCACGCCCGCGCTCGCCCTCGGCGAATCGCCGCCAGACATCGGGGCGGGCAAGATCGGGGCGCAGATCGTCCATGTAGATCCCGTCCTGGCTCAAGAGCGTGAGCACGTCCTGCGCAGCCTGGATCAGCGAAGCGATCTTGCGGTCTGCCAGCGCGCGGCGCAGCGCGGCGAAGCCTTCTTCGTCCTCGGCATTCTCGGGAAAGTTGATCGCACGGATCAGGTCGTTGGCCCCGACCGGCGGCGCGAGCGCCTCGGCGGGGGTGCCGAGCGCAAGGCTGGCCTGCCCGGTATCGGTGTCAACCTGCGGCACGGGCGCGGAGACGGCAACCGGGGCGGGCGCGAGGCGATTGTCCAACCTTGAGCGGGACGAAACGAAGGTCGCCAGCGCATCCTCGGTGCGACGCTGCTTCTCGGCGATCTCTTCGAGCTTGCGGGTGAGGTCTTGCGGGCGCGGGCCGATGATGTGGGCGTGTTGCGCCTCGACAAAACTTTGCCGCATGGCATTGAGCGCGTCCTGCAGGCGGCGGCCCTCCTCGCGCATCACCCGCGCCGAACGCGCGGCCGACGCCGCGAGCCAGATCACCACGACCGGCAAGGCGACGGCGACAAGGATCATCACGAAACGCAGGGCGTCCGGCGCATCCGGGGCGCTGCCACCAAGAACCACGAAGAACACGATACAGGCCAGAAGCCACATCACGGAAAGCGCCAGCGCGATGATTTCGGAGGCGCCAAGGCTCCGGCGCCCGGCGCGCTCGAACACACCGAGGTCGCCCCTTTCGCCCTGCCATTGCTTCGCCATCCGTCGCTCCCGCTTCCGCGCCTCAGATGTAATCGATCTCGAGAATCTCGTAACTCTTTTCACCACCGGGGGTTTTCACCTCGATGCTGTCGCCCTCGTCCTTGCCGATCAGCGCACGCGCCAGCGGCGACTTGATGTTGAGCTTGCCCTTTTCAAGATCGGCTTCGGGTTCGCCGACGATCTGGTAGATCCTTTCCTCGTCGCTGTCTTCGTCGACGAGCTTGACCGTGGCGCCAAACTTGATCGGCCCCGAAAGCCTTGCCGGATCAATCACTTCCGCCAGCGAGAGAATACCCTCCAGTTCCTTCACCCGGCCCTCGATGAAGCTCTGCTTCTCGCGCGCGGCGTGATACTCGGCGTTCTCCGACAGATCGCCATGCTCGCGCGCTTCCGCGATCGCGGCGATCACGGCCGGCCGCTCCACCGACTTGAGGTTCTTCAACTCGTCGTTCAGCGCGGTGTGTCCCGCGCGCGTCAGAAGGATCTTTTCCATGGTCGGTATCACTTGTTCGGCGCGGGCCGGGTTGGCGCGGTTCTGCTCCGCATCAGCCCTAGTGCGGTGGTAATGGTTGTGCAAGTCGCCCCGCAAGGGGGCGACACGTTTCCGCAAGGGAAAAGCAAATTCGCTTGCTTTGCAATGGTCTTGTTGCCTCGCGCGACCTCGTGACCGGGTCATTGCGCTGCCAGGCATCGCTGCCGGACCGCGTTAGCGCCGCAGGCTGCGGGGTGCAAACGGCGTGGCGTTGCCGCGCTGCGGCATTTTTCCGTTCCGTCATAATTGACCCACCCTCCCCCGACCGCTACCAAAAGCCATCAGTCCGAGGAGGAAACCGATGTCCGAGATTGAACGCGAGGCGATGGAAGTCGATGTGGTGATCGTGGGCGCGGGGCCTGCAGGTCTCTCGGCAGCGATCCGGCTCAAGCAGATCGACGAAGGTCTCAACGTCGTCGTTCTGGAAAAAGGCTCCGAGGTCGGTGCCCATATCCTCTCCGGCGCGGTGCTCGACCCGTCCGGGCTCGACCGGCTCATCCCCGACTGGAAAGACAAGGGCGCCCCGGTGCGGACCGCGGTCAGCCACGACGAGTTTCTCATGCTGTCCGAGAACGGCGGCTTTTCGATTCCCACATGGCCGATGCCGCCGCTGATGTCGAACCACGGCGCCTATATCGTCTCGATGGGCAACGTCGCGCGCTGGCTGGCCGAACAGGCCGAGGCGTTGGGGGTAGAAATCTATCCCGGCATGTCCTGCTCGGAGTTGATCTGCGATCCCGAATCCGGCGTGGTCAAGGGCGTGGTGGCGGGCGAGTTCGGCAAGAACCCCGATGGCACCCCCGGGCCGGCCTACGAGCCGGGCATGGAGCTGCTCGGCAAATACGTGTTCCTCGCCGAAGGCGTGCGCGGTTCGCTCGCAAAACAGGTGATGAGCAAGTTCGAGCTGTGCAAGGGCCGCGATTTTCCCAAGTACGGCATCGGCATGAAGGAAATCTGGGAGATCGACCCCGCCAAGCACAAGGAAGGCACCGTCACCCACACCATGGGCTGGCCGCTCGGCAAGAACGCCTCGGGCGGCGGCTTTGCCTACCATGCCGAGAACAATCAGCTTTTCCTCGGTCTCGTGGTGCACCTCAACTACGAGAACCCCCACCTCCACCCCTACATGGAATTCCAGCGGATGAAGCATCATCCGAAGATCGCCGCGCTGCTCGAAGGCGGCAAGCGCGTGGCGTATGGCGCGCGGGCGATCGCGGCGGGCGGCTACCAGTCGATGCCGAAGGCGGTCTTCCCCGGCGGCGCGCTGCTGGGCGACAACGTCGGGTTGGTGAATTATGCCCGGATCAAGGGCAACCACAACGCCATGCTCTCGGGTATCGCCGCGGCGGAGGCGGCGGCCGAAGCGATCAAGGCAGGCCGCTCGGGCGACGTGCTGGACGCCTACGAGGCCGAATTGCGTTCCGGCGACGTGGCGCGCGATCTCAAACCCGTGCGCAACGTCAAGCCGCTGATGACGCGGCTTGGCCTGCGGCTCGGGCTGATGGTGTCGGGCTTCGACATGTGGTTCCAGACGATCTTCAAATCCTCGCTGTTCGGCACCATGAAACACGGCAAGTCGGATGCCGCCGCCACCGGTCGGGCGAAGGATTTTCTCAAGATCGACTACCCCAAGCCCGACGGCACGATCAGCTTCGACAGGCTGACAAACCTGAGCTTCTCGGCCACCAATCACGAGGAAAGCCAGCCCTGCCACCTGCATCTGAAAGATCCCGATCTGCCGATCGCGCTCAACCTGCCGGAATACGACGAACCGGCCCAGCGCTACTGCCCGGCGGGGGTCTACGAGGTGGTGCAGACCGAAGCGGGGCCCAAGTTCCAGATCAATTTCCAGAACTGCGTGCACTGCAAGACCTGCGATATCAAGGACCCGCAGCAGAACATCACCTGGAAAGTGCCGCAAGGCGGCGACGGGCCGAATTATCCCAACATGTAAAGCCGCTTGCGCGCAGGGATTCACGCAAGCGTCAGGGTCGATCGGCACGCGGCGGATTGAACCGCCGCCCCGGCCCCATTAGGTTGCAGGCATTGTATACGTGACGGAGCTTCCCTTGCCGCATCCCCTCATCCTTCGCGCGCTCGGCCTGTCCGCGCTCATGCTCGGCGTCACCCTCGCACCGGCCCGGGCCGACGACGGGTTTGCCGGTGCCTATCTCGCGGCCCGCTCGGCCGATCAAAGCGCCGACTACACAGCCGTCGTGGAATACGGTGCCCGGGCATTGGCGGCCGACTCCGAAAACAGCGGCCTGATGGAAGGGCTCATCATCGCGCAGATCGGGCTTGGCCAGATCGAACAGGCGGTTCCGGTGGCCCGCAGGCTGATCGCTGAAGATGACGACAATCAGGTGGCCGGGCTGGTGCTCATGGCCGATGCCATGAAGCGTGAAGACTGGAACGCCGTGCTCGCGCAGCTGGACGAAGGCGTTTCGGTCGGCGGCTTTCTCGACCAGATGATCGAGGCGTGGTCGTTTATCGGCACCGGCCAGATGGGCCCCGCCGTTGCCCTGTTCGATGATCTGGCCGATGACTCCGGAACCCGGCAGGCGGCCCTGATCCAGAAGGCTTTGGCGCTGGCGCTGGTCGGCGATCACGAGGGGGCGGCGCGGATCTTTTCCGGCGAGGACGAGGTGCTGCAGCTGAACCGCGCCGGGATCATCGCCTATGCCCAGGTTCTCAGCCAGCTCGAGCGCAATGCCGATGCTGCCGCCATGCTGGCAACCACCTTCCCCGACACCGTCGATGCCGAGCTTGTCACCCTGCGCGAAGAATTGGAGGCCGGCAAACCGATTGCCTTCACCGCGATATCAGGCGCGCGCGAGGGGCTTTCGCGGCTGTTCTACGAAGTTGCCGACTCGCTCGCGGGCGAGACCGACCCGGGGCTGGTATTGATCTATGCACGGATAGCTGAATTTCTCGATCCTGCCACCGTCGGTGCCACACTGGTCACAGCAGCCGTTCTGGAAGAGGTCGAAAACTACGCGTTGGCAGCAGAATCCTATGCCCGGGTGCCGCAGGATCACCAGGCATTTCCACAGGCGCAGCTCGGCCGGGCACAGGCGCTGCGGCGCATGGACCGGGTCGAGGAAGCCATCGAGGTTCTGGAAACTCTCATCGCGGCCCGACCGGAGCTTGCACCGGCCCACGCCGCACTTGGTGACACCTACCGCTTCGAGCAACGCTTCGCCGAGGCAACGCCGCACTACGATGATGCCATCGCGCTGTATGACAGGGATCGCGCGGCCCAATGGTCGGTCTATTTCGCGCGCGGCATCGCGCTTGAGCGCGAAGGCCGCTGGCCCGAGGCGGAACGCGATTTCCGCAAGGCGCTGGAATTGTCGCCCGATCAGCCCTCGGTTCTGAACTACCTCGGTTATTCCTACGTCGAGAAGCGCGAAAACCTCGATGAGGCGCTCGACATGATCCAGCGCGCCGTCGAAGCGCGGCCCTTCGACGGCTACATCCGCGACAGCCTCGGATGGGTCTATTACCGGCTCGGGCGCTATGAAGATGCGGTCGGAGAAATGGAGCGCGCGGTGGAACTGATGCCGCTCGACCCGGTGTTGAACGATCACCTCGGCGATACCTATTGGGCCGTCGGACGGCTGCGCGAAGCCCGGTTCCAGTGGAGCCGCGCGCTCTCCTTCATCACCGATGAAACCAACCTCGAGGAACTCGATCCCGACCGGATTCGGCGCAAGCTGGACGTCGGGCTCGACGTGGTGCTTGAAGAAGAAGGCGGGGAGCCGATCACGCGATGATGACGAAAACCTTCGCTCCGGCCAAGATCAACCTCACCCTGCACGTCACCGGCCAGCGCGCCGACGGCTACCACCTGCTCGACAGTCTGGTGATGTTTGCCGACGTGGGCGACCGGGTCCGCCTCGTGCCCGCCGATGCGATGTCGCTCGAAGTGACCGGCCCGATGGCCGCAGGCGTGCCCGCAGACGCGAGCAACCTCGTCTGGAAGGCCGCAGCCCTGCACGATCTTCCGGTTGCGATCACCCTCGAAAAGCATCTGCCCACGGCGGGCGGCATCGGCGGCGGCTCGTCGGATGCGGCGGCGACGCTGTTCGCGATGGTCGATCTCACCGGAAACGCCACGATGCCGGAGGGCGCAACCGCCCTCGGTTCCGACGTGCGCGTCTGCCTCGCCCGGCAGGCGGCCCGGATGCGCGGGGTCGGTGACGAGGTGCAGCCGGTGCAAGGCGTGCCGGAATTGCACGTGGTGCTTGCCAACCCCGGCGTCGCGATGTCGACCCCGGAGGTGTTCGCGGCCCTCGAAAGCAAGCAAAACGAGCCGATGCCGAAGCGGATTCCGCGCTGGCGTGGCGCATGGTCCGCGATCGACTGGATCTCGAAGCAGCGCAACGATCTCGAAGCCCCGGCGCTGAAACTTGCGCCGGTCATCGGCGACGTGCTCGCGGCTCTGACGGCCCTGCCCGGCGCGCGCATGGCGCGGATGTCGGGTTCGGGTGCCACCTGTTTCGCCCTGTTCGAGGACCGGGCCGAGGCCGATGCCGCGGCGGACGATCTTGCCGATGCGCACCCCGACTGGTGGGTTACGGCGGCGAGTCTGCATTAGGCGAAAACGCCGTGAACCGCTTCGCCCGACGAAGCCGCGAGGGCTTGGCTCGCGTGATCAAGCCGTCCATTCGATGTTTCAGGTCATGGCATGAGGCGTGATCCGCACTTCTTGGCGAGTGCTTGAGAATTTGTGATCACAAAAAGGTCAGGGCACCCTGAAGCGGTTGAGCCTTCTGATCTTTCTTCATATCCCGTCCTGCTCGACAGGTTATTGCTGTATTTCGGATGAATCCCCTCATCCGACTTGTCAACATTTAGACAGAAGCACCTGAATTCGTCAATATAAAGGGTTGACGTTTTGCATTTCCGCGCCAAATGGCCAAAAAACGAGTCGCACCAATAGGTTGGCCTCATCTCGCCGGAAAAATCCGTCGCCGCGTCGTGATATTTTTTTGTGATCACAGATTGCCCTGCGCTGTTCACCGCCGACCGGAAGGCGCTCAGGCGTTATCCCGCAGCACTTGCCCGGCAAGATAGAGCGAGCCGCAAATCAGGATGCGCGCGGTGGGGTCTTCGACCACGATTGTCGAAACCGCGGCCAGAACGTCATCGGCCGTCCGAGTCTGATGTCCTGCGTTGGCGGCGAAACGGGCGGTATCCTCGGCCGAGAGGGTTGCCGCCTCGCCGGGGATCGACACCGCCGTGAGGCTCGCGGCCCGCCCGGCAAGTGGCCGCATGAACCCGGCCACGTCCTTGGTGTTGAGCATGCCGCAGACAAGATGCGTCGGGCGCGGCGGCAAGCCATCGAGCACCCGCGCGAGCATTTCGCCGGCCGCCGGGTTGTGTCCACCGTCGAGCCAAAGCTCGGCCGCCCCGGCCGTCTCGACCAGCGGCCCGGACTGCAATCGCTGCATCCGCGCCGGCCAAGAGGCATCGCGCATGGCCGCCTCGCAGGCAGGCTCGGCAAACCCAAGCGCCCGCAGCGCGGCGATCGCCACCCCGGCGTTCTGAACCTGGTGGTCACCGATCAAGGCCGGAAGCGGCAGGTCGACAAGCCCGGTTTCATCCTGGAACACCAGCCGCCCGCGTTCTTTCCAAACCTGCCAGTGCTGACCGTGGGCAATCACCGGCGCACCCATCCGCGCGGCCTGCCGTTCGATCACCGCGAGGGCTGCCTCCTCCTGCGGCCCGACCACAATCGGCACGCCCGGCTTGATGATCCCCGCCTTCTCGAAGGCGATCTTCTCGATCGTATCGCCGAGAAACTGGGTATGGTCGATCGAGACCGGGGTGATCACGGTCACAGCCGGTTTCTCGATCACGTTGGTCGCATCGAGCCTCCCGCCCAGCCCGACTTCGAGCAAGGTGTAGTCGGCTGGCGTTTCGGCGAAGGCGAGCAGCGCCGCCACGGTCGTGATTTCGAAATAGGTGATGCTTTCGCCGCCATTGGCAGCATAGCAGCGGTCGAGCACCTGCGTGAGGTGGTCTTCCGAGATCAACGCACCCGCAAGCCGGATCCGCTCATGAAAGCGGGCAAGATGCGGCGAGGTATAGGCATGCGCCGCAAGCCCCGCGCCCTCGATACCGGCGCGGATCATCGCCAGCGTCGAGCCCTTGCCGTTGGTGCCCGCGATATGCACCACAGGAGGCAGACGTCGTTCGGGGTGGCCAACGGCCGCGAGCAGCCGCCAGACCCGGTCGAGCGTCAGGTCGATCACTTTGGGATGGAGCGACATCATCCGGTCGAGGATGACATCGGAGCCGGGGTTGCTCACTCTTTGCGCGCCTCTTTGGCAGGCTGCTCTTCCACCAATTCAGGCGCCGGGGCTTCCGGCGCGGGCAGATCGCCGCGCACCGCGGGGGTTTGCCCGAGCAGAATACGCAGGATCGTGACGAGTTCATCCTTGAGGTTCTTGCGGTGCGTCACCCGGTCGAGCATGCCGTGATCGAGCAGGTATTCGGCGCGCTGGAAGCCTTCGGGCAGTTTTTCGCGGATCGTCTGCTCGATCACGCGGGGGCCAGCAAAGCAGATCAGCGCGTTCGGCTCGGCGATCTGCACGTCGCCCAGCATCGCATAGGAGGCGGTCACGCCGCCGGTGGTGGGATGGGTCAGCACCACGATATAGGGCAGGCCCGCTTCCTTCACCATGTCGACCGCGACGGTGGTGCGCGGCATCTGCATCAGGCTCAGGATGCCCTCCTGCATCCGCGCGCCCCCGGCGGCCGAAAACAGCACCAGCGGGCGCTTGAGCGCCACGGCACGTTCGGCGGCGGCAATGATCGCGTTGCCGACATACATCCCCATCGAGCCGCCCATGAACGAGAAATCCTGCGCCGCCGCGACGATCGGCGTGCGCCCGATCTCGCCTTCGGCCACCAGCATGGCCTCTTTCTCGGTGGTCGATTTCTGCGCGGCCTTGAGCCGGTCGGGGTAGCGCTTCTGGTCCTTGAAGTGCAAGGGATCGGCGACCGGCGCAGGCACATCGACATCGACGAAGATGCCGCCATCGAACAGCGCCTGGAAGCGGTCGCGCGGGCTGATCGCCATATGATGTTCGCAGGCGGTGCAGACGTGGAGGTTCTGCTCAAGCTCGCGGTGGAACAGCATCTGGCCGCACTCGGGGCACTTGATCCACAGGTTTTCAGGCACCTCGCGGCGCGAAAACAACGAGTTGATCCGGGGCCGGACGTAGTTGGAGATCCAGTTCATGTGACTTCCTCGGACTGACTGGCCCTACCTAAGACGAGGGGCCGGTATTTGCAATCGGCCGATGGCGGTTCATCCAGCGCCACCAGGCAAGAAAGATCAGCGTTGTCACCGCTGTCTGGGTCAGGATCGAGTAGGTCATGTAGCCCGAAGTCGGGGGAATCTCGGCGAGAAACAGCGAAAACCCTTCGAGCGATCCCGATATGCCGATTCCGGTCAGCGCGGCGTTGTTGCCGAAGTGCAGCCCCACAGCCGCGCCGAGGTTGCCGGTGCGCAGGGTGATGAAGGCGGCCAGCGTGCCCATGACCGTGGCGTTGAACACATAGGCCAGCGCGTTAGCCATACCATAAACACCGGGCTGGAAATGCAACAGCCCGAACACCAGCGAGGGCGCAACGCCCCAGACCAGGGCGGAGCGAAACCGAGCCCGTAATTGTTGCAGCAGGTAGCCGCGAAACAGCGCCTCTTCGGCGAAAACCTGCACGAAGATCAGCGCAAGGGCGGGGAGAAGCCCCGCGAGCCACGGCAGCATCGGAGCGGCCTGGCGCAGCCCCGGCGCGGCGTCCTGCGGCAGAACCAGGTGCTCAACCGCCATCAGCCCGTAAAGGCCGGCAGCAAGGCCAAGCATGACGGCCGCCCCAAGACCGACATGGCGCAGATTGAGGCGCCGGTCGGCCCCGAACAGGCTGCTGAAGCCACGGCGGTGCAGGGCCGGCAAGACAAGGGCGAGGCCGACATGGAATCCGATGAAGCTCGCAAAGAATACCGCCGCCGAGGCCCAGGTGTTGCCCTGCGCGACGATCGCGGTCGGCAGGCCGAGAAGCTGTGCGCCGATCAGCACCATGGCAAAGGAAACGCCAAGCCAGATCGCCATCGTCAACACGAAACCGAGCAATGTCCGCCAAAGTTGCGTCCGAGGCTTGGCCAATTCCCAGAATGCAGGTTGCGTCATCTCGAAATCTCCGGGTCTGTGCCTGCGCAGCTTGACGCCCCGGCTCGTGATCGTCCAGCAGGTTGCACCAATCGGGGGACTGACTTACTCCTTGGGCAACGCGCGACGGAGGGGGAGAGAAGGCGTGGCCAGCATGGGTTTGCGCGGTTTTCTGGTGTGCGGTTTGCTGTTGGCCGGCTGTTCGGGCGGCGGCAGTGGCTTGGTCTCAACAGCCGCCACCCGGGGAAGCCCAAGCATTCAGGTTCTATCGAAGGCATTCACCATCGAAGGGCCAAGGGGGTTCTGCGTCGATGAAGATGCCACCCGCGAAACAGACACGGGAACCTTCGTCATGCTCGGCGGATGCGCCGCGATCTCGGGCAACAGGCGCGACGCCAAACCGACCACCCCGGCGATGCTGACCGCTTCGGTCACGCCCGCCGAAGCCCCGCTCGACAACGCCGGTCTCGACCGGCTGGCGCGGTTCTTTTCAACGCCCGAAGGGCAAGACGCTCTTGCCCGCGGCGATGGCGCTTCGGATGTCGGGGTTCTCGACATATCGCGAAGCGAGGGTCTCGTGCTGGTCCATGCGCAAGACGGGACGCAACAGGGCGACACGACGGGCGACTACTGGCGCGGGGTCTTTTCGACCGCGGCCCACCTCGTCACCATCACCGTGTCCGGTTTTCGCGCAGCTCCGCTGGATGAAAAAACCGGCGCGGCGCTCGCGCGCGACTTCGTCAAGGCAATCCGCCGCGCCAACGCGACGGAACCGGCAGGTGCGCAGGGTGCAGGCAACACCGGATTGGCATCTTTTTTCAATCGTTTGCTCTGAAGAAACCTTTTGATTTAAGTATGGCAACAATCCTGATCCAGAGGCGATTCCCTTCCCATGGCAAACGGCACCTTCGGTATTCTCGGCGGCCTGCTGCACAAGCGCGCGATGCGTCGCTGGGAGCGGATCGCGGACCATGCCCCACAAATGCGGTTGAGCAATCTGCGGCTTGCGCGTCTGCGGGCGCTCCAGTTGCGCACCTTGCTGGATCGGGTGGTTCATATTGCCGATAGCCGTCTTACCTTGCCGCTGATCGGCAACAGCGCGATTCAAAAACCGCTCCACTCGGATTGGGCATGGCGGCCGCAGCTTTGGCGCGGGCCGATCTCGCCGCCGGGCGTGGCGGCGGCCGAAACCAAGACGAGTTTCGGCAAGGAGGTAACGCTGTTTCACGATTGCCGAATCTCCGAACTCACCGTGCGACAGGTGCGTAACAGCCGCGAGGCCGATCTGGCACCCTACGGCTTGAAGCTGGACGTGTTCAATTTCGACGGTTCTTTCCTTTCGCTGGTGGCCGAATTGCCCCCCGAGGCGGTGCAGGGCCTGAAACGCAAGCATCTCGTGCGCATGAATGCGGTGATCGAAACTGAAAACCGGCTGGAAATCTTCGCCCGCCTGAATGTCCGTCACGGGCCCAATACCGAACAGATCGTGCGGGAACTGCCCTTGCGAAACGAGCAGATCATGGTGGAATTCGATCTCGCCTATACCCAGCTCAACGAAAAACGCGTGGAAGCGGCCTGGGTCGATCTGATTTTCGAAGGCGCGCGGATGAACCAGATCCTGCTGCGCGACGTGACGTTCAGCCGCCGCCCGCGTGCCGAGCTCTAGGAGGCGACGATGCCCGAGATCCAACTGACCAAGACGCGCATTCAGGCCGGGGTCTGGGAAGGTGTGCTCACCGGGGCCGACAGCTTGCCGGAAATCGAGGTGACCCATCTTGCCAAACCGGTCGAGGGGGCGACATTGCGGGAAGACCCGGATGCCGCGGGCCAGTTTCTGGTCCGGGTCCCGATCCCGGCCGATCTGCTCACCGAAGGGGTGCAGACCTTCCTGATCACCGACAAGGCCACCGATGCGCGCCTGGCGTCCTTCACCATCGTTGTCGGCCAACCGCTCGACGAGGATTTCCGCGCCGAGATGGAGCTGTTGCGCGCCGAGCTCGACATGCTCAAGCGCGCCTTCCGCCGCCATTGCGTCGAGACCGCCCCGCGCCCGGGATGACGTGGCGTCGCGGGTGACGTGCGGCCGTATCGGTCGGTAACCTGCCGCAAAGGGAGACCGCCATGACCGACTATCCGCACCTGCTCGCCCCGCTCGATCTCGGGTTCACCACGCTGCCCAACCGGGTGTTGATGGGGTCGATGCACACCGGGCTGGAGGAGCGCGGCGATTGGAACCGGGTTGCGGAATACTACGCCGCACGCGCGCGGGGCGGTGCCGGGCTGATCGTCACCGGCGGCATCGCCCCGAACCCGGAAGGCGCGGTTTTTCCCGGCGCAGCAGCAATGATGACGGCGCAGGACGTGGCAAACCACCAGATCGTGACCGGGCGCGTCCATGCCGAGGGCGGCAAGATCGCCATGCAGATCCTCCACGCCGGGCGCTACGCCTATGGCAAGGATTGCGTCTCGGCCTCCGCGATCAAGTCGCCGATCTCGCCTTTCCCTCCGCGTGAAC
Source organism: Maritimibacter sp. HL-12 (assembly GCF_900177545.1). Lineage (GTDB taxonomy): Bacteria > Pseudomonadota > Alphaproteobacteria > Rhodobacterales > Rhodobacteraceae > Sinisalibacter. The sequence continues at coordinate 1,153,470 of NZ_FXBQ01000001.1, forward strand.
TGGACGAGGCGGGGATCGAGAAGCAGATCGCCGATTTCGCCGCCGCCGCCGCCCGGGCGCGCGAGGCGGGTTACGATGGCGTCGAGATCATGGGGAGCGAAGGCTATTTCCTCAACCAGTTCCTCGTCACCCGCACCAACCAGCGTTCGGATCGCTGGGGCGGATCATACGAAAACCGCATGCGCCTGCCCGTCGAGGTCGTGCGCCGGGTCCGCGAGACGGTGGGTGCGGATTTCATCCTGATCTACCGGCTGTCGATGATCGACCTTGTGCCCGAGGGCTCGACCTTCGACGAGGTGGAGCAACTGGCCCGCGCGGTGGAAGCCGCCGGGGCCACGGTCATCAACACCGGGATCGGTTGGCACGAGGCCCGCGTGCCGACGATCGCCACCAGCGTGCCGCGCGCGGCCTTTGCGTGGGTTACGAAAAAGCTCATGGGCAAGGTGGGCGTCCCGCTGATCACCTCGAACCGGATCAACACCCCCGAGGTCGCCGAAAGCCTGCTGGCAGGCGGCGCGGCCGACATGGTCTCGATGGCGCGCCCCTTCCTTGCCGACCCCGATTTCGTCGCCAAGGCGAAGGCCGGGCGGGCTTCGGAGATCGCCCCCTGCATCGCCTGCAACCAAGCCTGCCTCGATCACACCTTCGCGGGCAAGATCTCAAGCTGCCTCGTGAATCCGCGCGCCTGCCACGAAACCGAAATCGTGCTCACCCCGGCGGAAACAGCCAGACGCATCGCCGTGGTCGGTGCCGGGCCTGCCGGGCTTGCCGCCGCGATCACCGCCGCCGAGCGCGGCCACCATGTAACCTTGTTCGACAAGTCCGCCCGCGTGGGCGGGCAGTTGCACCTCGCCGCGACGATCCCCGGCAAGGAGGAATTCCGGGGCCTGATCGACTGGTTCGAAACCATGGTTGCGTTGCGCCAGGTCGAGACCTGTCTCGGCGTGGATGCGGGCGTCAACGATCTGACCGGGTTCGATGCGGTAATCGTCGCCACCGGCGTCACCCCGCGCGATCCGGGCATTCCGGTGGACGCGGGCGCACGGGTGCTGTCTTACGTTGACGTGCTCAAGGGCGCGCCGGTTGGCGACCGGATCGCCATTGTCGGTGCTGGCGGAATCGGCTTCGACGTGGCCGAGTTCCTGACCCATACCGGCGAAAGCCCGACCGAGAACCTCGATCACTGGAAGGCGGAATGGGGCGTCGGCGATCCGGCGCAAAGCCGCGGCGGCCTCGCCGCGCCGCACCCGGCCCCGAGCCCGCGCAAGGTTACCCTTCTGCAACGCAAGACCGGCGCGCCGGGCAAGGGCCTCGGCAAGACCACCGGCTGGATTCATCGCGCCAGCCTGCGCGCCAAGGGCGTCGAAACACTGGCAGGCGTGGCCTATGAGCGGATCGACCGCGAAGGGTTGCACGTGACCACCGCCGATGGCCCCCGCCTCGTCGAGGCCGACACCGTGGTGCTTTGCACCGGCCAGGAAAGCGCGCGCGACCTTGCCGACGCGCTCACACAGGCTGGCGTGGAGGTTCACGTCATCGGCGGGGCCGACGTGGCCGCCGAGCTTGACGCAAAGCGCGCCATCGACCAGGGCGTGAGGCTTGCGGCGACGCTCTGAAGCGCTGGCTCCCTGTTTCCGGTCACAAACCAATCCGCCGAATTACCGCGCAATCGTCGCCTTCGTTCCACAGTCTTGCCCGAATTGCCGCCGATACAATTGTTCGTAGGGGCGATGACTGTAGAAAGATTTGCGATGGACCGACTGACTGAAATGGAAGCCTTCGCCACCGTGGTAGACCAGGGCGGGTTCACCGACGCGGCGAAGAAGATGGGCATCTCCAAATCCGCCGTATCGAAACACGTGTCGTCGCTGGAGGCCCGCCTCGGGGCGCGGTTGCTCAACCGCACCACCCGCCGCGTGAGCCCCACCGAAATCGGGCTGGCCTATTACGACCGCGCCCGCCGCGTCTTGAACGATGCGGGCGAAGCCGACGCGCTGGTGACCTCGATGCAATCGGCACCCTCGGGGCTGTTGCGGATCTCGGTCGCCACCGATTTCGGCGTCAACCACCTCTCGCCGGTGCTCGGAGAATTCCTGCAGGAATTTCCCGACATCACGGTGAACATGGTGCTGAACAACCGTTACGTCGAGCTGATTTCCGAAGGCTTCGACATGGCCATTCGCGTGGGCGAACTGGAAGACAGCTCGCTGCGCGCCCGCAAGATCGCCGAAACCACGCGGCGTATGGTCGGCAGCCCGAACTACTTCCAGAAATTCGGCCGCCCGATGCGGATCGACGATCTGAACGACCACAAGCTCCTGCATTATTCGAGCCAGGCCTCGGGCAACGTATGGAAAATTCCGGCCGCCTCCGGCGAGGTCCGGCAGGTGCGCACAGCGGGCTGGCTCTCGGTCAACGACGGCCAATCGCTGCTCAACGCCGCGATGGCCGGGCTCGGCATCGCCTACCTGCCAAGCTTCCTCTATGCGGATGCGATGGAAAAGGGCCTCGTCGAAGACGCGATCCCCGATCTGCCGCTCGACACGCAGGGCATCTACGCGGTCTATCCACCGGGCCGGTTCACCCAACCCAAAGTGCGCGCCTTCATCGACTTCCTGGTGAACGCCTTCGCTGAAAAGGGCCCCGACATCTGGTGAGCGTTGCCAGACCCTTCGATTTCCCCGGCCTGACTCTCATTGGGCACATCTGGAGCGCCGGGCGGTGGCAGCCGCAACGGCGCTCCTTTTTTTTTGGTCCTCAGTCGAGCTTCAGAGCCCGCGCCGCCCTTGCGCCCACAACCTCCGGTGCCCCGTCCGCCGCGATCTCGGCCCAGTTTCCCGCCACGGGCGCGCGCGCGAGTTGCGCGTGAAGCACCGCCACGTCGGCATCCGAGGCATCGCCCTTGCGTGCCGCCACCCTTGCCTCCAGCGTTGCCGGATCGGCGCTGAGCCAGAGCCCGTCGAACCGAAGGCCACGCGCCCTGGCGAGCCCTTCAGCGGAGTCGCGCTCATCGAGGGCAAGGAAAGTGGCATCGAGGATCGCCGCGTGTCCGGATGCAAGGACTGCGTCGGCTTTGGCCAGCATCCGGGCATAAACCTCGCGGTTCACTTCCGGGCGGTATGCCTCCAAAGGTAGCGGCGTCGTCGGATCGGCCCCGAACATCGCCTTGCGTTCCAGATCGCTGCGCAGATGCACGGCGCCGGGGTTCGGGCCAAGACGCGGCGCAAGTTCTGCCGCAATCGTGGTTTTCCCGCTGCCCGAGACGCCACCGACCGCCAGCAGCCGGGCCGGGGGCGGTGCGAGAAAGGCCCTCGCCTGGTCGAGATAGGCGCGGGCATCGCCGGCCAGCCCATCGCTGGCGCGGTCCGGCATCGACTGGACCGCCACCATCGCGCGGATCGCCGCGCGCACGGCGAGAAACAGGGGCAGCGCCCCCAGGCCGCCAAAATCGCGCGTCACCGCAAGATAGCGGCCCAAGGCCGCGTTGGCCTGCCGCGGCAAGCCGCGGTGCAACAGGTCCATCACCAGGAAGGCGAGATCGTAAAACACGTCCGTGGTGCCCAGGCGCTCGTCGAATTCCAGCGCATCGAACAGGATCGGCCTGCCCCCGATCATGACGATGTTCTTGAGATGCAGGTCGCCATGGCAGCGGCGCACAAAACCGTTGCGGCTTCGGGTATCGAGCAACTCGGCCGTGGCCGCGAACCGCGCCTGCGCGATCTCGTTGAAAGCCGCGAGCCGGGCCGCGCCCAAGACCTCCGTCATCCCGTCGAAGGCGTCCGCCAGTTCGTCGAGGATTTCACCGATCAGGGCCGCGCCATCGGCATCCCGCCGCGCCGCGCTGGCATGAAGCTCGGCCACCGCCACGCCAAGGGCTTCGGCAATGCCGACCCCGAGCCCGCCGGTTTCGGCAATGCAATCAAGCTCGTCTTCCCGCGCAAACCGGTGCATCGCCAGTGCATATTCCACCGCCTCGCCGGGGCCGTCGAAGCCAAGTTGCCCCAAGCTGTCGCGCGTGATCGCCACCACCCGATCATAGATCATCGGCGCACCGGGCGCGTTCAGTTCGAGCTCGCGTTCGATGATCTTGCGCCGGGTCGCAAGCGCGGTGAAATCGAGGTAGTTGTATTTCACCGCGCGCTTGATCTTGTAGGCACGGCTGCCCGCCAGAAAGACATGGGCGGAATGGGTGGTGATCACCACGACCGCTTCGCTGAGGCCATGGCTCGCCGGGTCTTTCAGAAAGTCGATCACCGCCGCCTGTGCGTCTTCGTGTGACGTCACTTTGCCCTCGCCCTGACTATTGGGTGGAAACCAGGATTGCCTCCACCCGCCGATTGACGGTGCGTCCCTCGCCTGTCTGGTTTGATGCGATCGGCGCGAGATACCCCACACCTTCTGCCTCAAGTTGTCCGGCGTCCACACCGAAATCCTCGATCAACCGCGACATCACCGAAGCGGCGCGGCGCTTCGACAGCGAGAGGTTGCCCGCAAGCGAGCCTTCCGCGTCGGTATGACCGACAAGCGCAACCCGTTTGCCCGGGTTGGCCTCCAGGTATTCTGCAAGAATCTGCAGCGACGAAAAGCTCCCCGGCCCGAGATCGGCCGAACCGGTTTCAAACACCAGGTCGGCCAGAACGAAACGGCCGATCTCTTCCATTGCCGGACCGATTTCATCGGCGATCTGGCGGGGCAGTGCCGCGTCGGATTCGGCCTTGGTCGAGGTCATCGGCGCGGCAGGTCGGACGGCAAGCGCCCCGACATGCACGATCTGGACAAAGCCGGCCGAGGGCGAGCGACTGACGAGAAGACTCACGTGATCGGGCGTTTCGCCCGGGGCGGTTGCGGCGAGAAAGTGATAATCGCCAAGATCAACGTGCATCTCCGGCGCACCGATCACCTCGATGCCATAGCGAAAATCGAAACCGCCGCAGGACTCGGTGCTGCACTCGAACTCGACATCGTAGCCTTCGCGGACGATCTGGTCCCGCAGATCTAGCAGGATCTCATAGCTGGTCAGCCCGGTGCCGCCAATCCGCCAGGCTTGCCGGGTCACGCTTCCCGAAACGCTTTCCGTCTCCACCCCGTTCCCCTCGCGCCACGGACCGACCGGCAGAGCATAGCGCCCGGCGGGCTCCACATCTTCAACGCGCAGTGTCGCGCCCTCGGGCAACGACAGGTCCGCCGCCCCGGCCGCAACCGGCAGGGCCGCAACCAAAGCGGCAAGAAGGTGGGCTAAACGGATCATCGGGCCTGTTGGTGCAGGGCAATTTCTGGTTGCGGCAACGCAGCGGGGCCGAAAAGGCGATCCGGCACGGAACCTTCAGATATTGCGCATAACCGAATTTTCAAAACGGTAAAAGCCTGCATTGCGCCTTGGCCGCGCGCTCGGCATCGAACGGCTTGCCGACATCTTGCAGGGCGCGCGGCCTGTTGGCGCGGTCACGCACCACTGGGGTGAACCCGGTAGTGATAATGCCCCACGCGGGTCATTCCCATCGTGGCATAGAGCGGATTGGCCGCGTGGTTGCCCTTGGTCACGATCAGGCTCAGCACCTCCGCGCCCTGGCTCTCGGCCCATTTCGCGGCGGCGCGGATCAGGAGCCGACCGGCCCCCTTGCGTCTTTGGGTCGCAAGCACGTGGATCGCGTGCACCATCGCGATCCCGTCGTGCAAACCGGCATAGGCCGCACCGCCGGGGTAATCGCCGACACGGGCAAGAACCGCGGTCTTGGGGCAGGTCGCGCGCGCCATGGTCGCTTGGCGCGCGTCGCCGATCCCGCCGTCGGCCCAGATATCGCGGACCAGTTCGAGCGGCGGCCACATCGTGTAGGCGGCTGCGCGCGGGATCGGCTCCTGGGTCAGGTTGCCCACCGCCACCGCCCAGAGATTGACCGGGTCGCGCACAAGGTATCCGTGGTTTTCGAGCAGCGCGTCCAGCTTTTCCTCGCCCTCCCTGATCTGGAACAGCGGCACCTGGCCGAGCGCGCGCATCGCGGATTCGGCGGCGGGCAGATCGGCATCGGTCACCGGCCAGTCTTCGGTCGCGGCCGAAACGCGGTTGCCGCCGCCCCGTCCATCGCGAATCGTCCACGCGCCGAGGTGCTGACGGGCGGCGGCGGGCCACGTCACCTCGCAAACCTCGGAGAGCTTGGCGGCATCGGGAAGGGTGACCGGGCGGCTCATGTCGTCGCCTCGGGGAAGAGCCCGCCGAGTTCGATCATCGCCGCGCTCACCGCCGCGCCGTCATGCCCGCGCACAACGATATTCGCGCCGAAAACACCGCCCTGGCTGAACGGATAGGACCCGATTGAAAGCGTCGGATAGCGCGCCGCGAGGCCGGCCAGCGGCGTTGCGATGTCGCCCTCGGGGCGTTCAACCCGCAGGCTTTGCGACAGGAGCGGCTGGCCGTGCGAAATCGTTGCCAGAACGTTGGCCACCATCGCCTCGAAGATTTTCGGCACCCCGGCGCAGACATGGACGTTGCCCAGGGTGAAGCCCGGCGCGGCGGAGATCGGGTTGTCGATCAGGCGCGCGCCGTCGGGAATGCGGGCCATGCGCAGGCGGGCCGGCGTTGGCTCGGCCCCGCGCGCTTCCAGGAAAGCGAGGAGGATCTTCTTGGCGTCGTCGCGAATATCGATTCCCACCTCGAAGGCCTCCGCAACGGCATCGGCGGTGATGTCATCATGGGTCGGGCCGATTCCGCCGGAGGTGAAAACATGATCATGCGCCGACGACAGCGCCCGCAGCGCGGCGACAATGGCGGCAGCGTCGTCGGAAACGACGCGCGCTTCCTGCAGGTCAATGCCATGCGCGGTGAGCTGGCCAGCCAGGTAGTGCAGGTTCGAATCGCGGGTGCGGCCGGAGAGGATTTCGTCTCCGATCACGAGCATCGCGGCTGTCGGGTTTGGCATGGCGCGGTTTCTCCTGGGTCGGCCCCAGACTAGAGCGGATTGATCGGCGCGAAAACAACCGTTTTCACGATCCCCGATCAATCAGTGCTCGCGAAGCGCCTTTCGGAAATACGCGGTAACCGGACTGGTCAGGTAGGCCAGCGGGCTGCGCATACCGGTCTGAAGATAGGCATCGACCGGCATGCCGGGCCGCAGGCTTGCGTTGCCGGGCAATCTCGCAACTTCCGCTTCTGGGAGGATGATGCGCGCGCGGTAGAAATCACGCCCGGTGCGGTCATCCGTGAAGGCGTCTGGCGAGACTGCGACGACCTCGCCCGAAACCGCGCGACCATGGCGCGCGTCGAAGGCAGGAAACCGCAAGGACACCGGCTGACCGGCATGGACCTTGTCAACGTCGACAGGATCAACCCGGGCCGCTACCACGAGCAGCGCGTTCTCGGGCACGATCTGGAGCACCGGCTGCGCCGGTCGGATCACGGCACCGGGGCCGGTTATCTCAAGCGCATGCACCACACCCGCAAGCGGCGCGCGGATGTCGAGGCGGCCAAGTCGCGCGCGGATCGCCCGTCGCCGCTCCGTCAGTTCAAGTTCACGGCCCTCCTGTTCACTCACCTGCGCAAGAGCCTCCTCGCGCCGCTGCGCGCGGGCCGCGGCAATCTCATGTTCGATTTCCGCGGCCCGCTCTTCATTGTGGCCAATCGCGGCCTGGATTTCGCCCAGAACACCCTCCAGCCGCGCGGCCTCGCGTTCCATGGCGAGGACCGGGGCACGCCGGGCGAGGCCGCGGGTAGCCAGCGCCTGTTGAATCTCGATCTCCTCGGCAATCAGGGCAGCTTGCAGGACGGTCGCGCCCCGCTGCGCGCCAAGGCCCTCGATCTGGGTTCCGATCTGCGCCTTTCGCCGCCGGAGCCGCTCGATCGAAGCCAGATGGTTTTCTCGCCTTTGAGCAAAGTGGTCGAGATTGCTTGCCAGGAACTCGTCGATGCCTGGCTGGCGTATGGCCGCATCGAGCAGGTCTTCGGAAAACCTCAATTCCGCAAGGCCATCGCGTTCGGCTTCGAGTCGGGCGCGGCGGGCGCGCAATTCGAGGATCTGCAGTTCGATGATGGTCAAAGCGCTGAGAAGCTCATCCGGATCGAGGCGGGCAAGCACCTGGCCTGCTGCCACGGTGTCGCCTTCGCGAACGAGGATGTCCGCCACTGCACCACCGTCGGGGTGCTGAACAACCTGACGGCGCGCGTCAATCTCGACGGTGCCCGGGGCCACGACAGCCCCCTCGATGCGCGCGGTGACCGACCAGATCCCGAAACCTCCGATCAGGACAACGCAGGCCACGGCACCGAGGATCAGGGCGTCGCGCGCCGACCAGCGCCGCGAAGGTTCCGCCGCCGTCGTCATGCCACGCCCCCGAGGTTGCCCCCACGCAAGCCCGGTTGGATTTCGTGCAGGTTTTGCACCACCTTCCCAAGCACCTCGTCGCGCGGACCGAGCGCCCGGAGCCTGCCCCGGTCGAGCACCATGAGCATTTCGCATTCGCTGATCGCGGAAGGCCGGTGCGCCATGACGATCACCGCTCCGCCGCGCGCCTTGGTTTTCCGCATCGCGCGGTTGAGGGCGATGGTTCCCTCGTGGTCGAGGTTCGAGTTTGGCTCGTCGAGAACGAGGATCAACGGGTCGCCATACAGCGCGCGGGCAAGGGCGATGCGCTGCATCTGTCCACCGGAGAACACCGCTCCGCCGGTCGTGACACGGGTATCGTAGCCGTCCGGGAGGCCGACGATCATGTCATGCGCAGCCGCGCCACGGGCCGCCTCGATCACCGCCCCGGCGTCCGGGTCGACCGACAGCCCGGCGATGTTTTCGGCAATGGTTCCATCGAAGAGCCGCACCCGCTGCGGCAGGTACCCGATGTAGCGCGCCCGTGCCTCGGGCGTGTATTGATCGAGCGGCACCCCATCCAGCCGGATCGTCCCCCTGAGCGGGACCCAGGCGCCCGTGATGGCATGGGCAAGCGAGGATTTCCCCGACCCGGAAGGCCCGATCACCCCGAGCGCAAGACCCGGGCGCAGAACGAACGAGACCGCCTGCAGAACCGGCTCGGCCCGACCCGGGGGGGCCACGCCGAGGTTTCCCGCTGCAAGATGGGCGGCAGGTTCTGGCAGGGCAAGCCGCGGTGCCGGTTCCGGGGTAGCGGCCAGTTCATCGATCAGGGCTTGCCACCCCAGGCGGGCACGCTGGACCGCAGGCCAATGGCCGATTGCCATTTCCACCGGCGCAAGCGCCCGACCGAGCAGGATCGAGGCAGCGATCATCGCCCCCGCGCTTAGCTCGCCCCGCAGCACGAGCAACGCCCCGAGCCCGAGCATCGCCGATTGCAGGAACATGCGGAATGACTTCGAGATCGAGGCGAATTGCCCGGCCCGGTCAGACGCATGGATGATGTCGCGCAACGCGGCATCCTGCAGATGGTGCCACCGGGCGAACACGCCACCGGACATGCCGAGCGCGCGGACCATTTCGGCGTCGCCCCGCAGGTCTTGCGCGAGATGGTCTGCCCGCGCGGCACCCCGGTCGGCAGCGGCGGCGAGGCCCGAGGTGAGCCTCTGGTTGAGCATGGCGAGACCGATCAGCAGCCCGCCCCCGGCGAGGGCAAAGGCCCCAAGCCACGGGTGAAACACCGCGATCCCGGCGAGAAACACCGGGGTCCAGGGAATATCGAACAGCGCGGTGATGACGGGTGACGCGAACACTCGTTGCACCGCATCGAGATCCCGGAGCGCGTTGGCATTGTGCCCGGCGGAACCCGCACCGTGCGGCGCGCGCCGGAGCATGGCGGAGAAAACCCGGCGGTCAAGACAGGTCCGAAACCCGGCCCCAACCCGCGCGAGCACCCGCCCGCGCGCATAATCGAGAAGTCCCATCATCAGGAAAAGGAAGGTCATCAGCGCGAACAGCACGGCCAGCGTGGCCTCCGAGCGCGACCCCAGCACATGATCGTAGACCAAGAGCATGAACAGGGGGCCGGTCAGCATCAGCAGATTGACAAGCACGGAAAACAGGCCCACGGCCCAAAGCAATCCCCCTCGCGCACGCAGAACCGCCCGCAACTCCGCTTTTGCATGGCGCTTGTCCACGAATCCCATGTCGCCTTGCCCGTTCCGACGGCGCACCAAGGCGCCCGCCGGCACAGGGTGCGCGCAAATCCCCAAGATTTGGTTATGGCCTCAGCGATCGATCCCGAGAATCGAGCGCAACACGCCCATCAACGAGTCTTCGCCCGGCGGCGTTCGCGTTGTCCCGCCTTGTCCCCCCGGCTGTGGAACGCCGGTTTCCGCGGTCGGCGGCGCGTCCGGGCGGATCATCGGCAGCGGGTGTGGCGGCATATCCTGGTGCACCCGGACCATCGTTTCGCGCCAGATCTCTGCCGGTAGCCCGCCCCCGGTCACGCCGGTGAGAGGCGTATTGTCGTCGTAGCCCATCCAGACCCCGGCGACGTAGTCGGCCGTGAAGCCAAGAAACCACGCGTCTCGCGCGGCGCTGGTGGTGCCGGTCTTGCCCGCCACCTCGCGGTCATCGAGCCGCGCGCGCTGTCCCGAACCGCTCTCGACAGCCTGGTTCATCATGTAGGTGAGGGCCTGCGCCGCCTGCGGGGTGATGACCCGTTCGCCGATCCCGCCCGCCTGTTCCATCAGCGGCGCGTTGTCGCCGAGCAGGCGCAGGTCGACAAGGCCGTAAGGTGTGACCGAGGAGCCGCCGTTGAGGATGCCCGCATAGGCCCCCGACATTTCCAGCAAGGTCGATTCCGATGCCCCCAGCGCCAGCGCCGGGCCAAGGGCGAGATTGCTCTCGATGCCGAACATCGCGGCCACGGTGCGCACGTTCTCGCGGCCCACGGCTTCCGAGAGTTTCACGGCGGGAATGTTGAGCGAGTCGCGCAAGGCATCGGTGAGGGTCACCCAGCCTCGGGTCTTGCGGTCGAAGTTGGACGGACACCACTCACCCGACCCGACGATGTTCATGCAGAACGGCGCATCCTCGATCAGGCTGTCGTAGCGCCAGCCGAGATCGAGCGCGGCACCGTAGACGAAGGGCTTGAACGACGAGCCGGTTTGCCGCAGAGCCTGGGTCGCGCGGTTGAACGTGCCCGAGCTCTCGATCTTGCGCCCGCCCACCATCGCGCGCACCGCGCCGTCGGCGCTCATCACCACGATCGCCGCCTGCGCCTTGGAATCCGGGCTGACCTTGGTTTCGAAAACATGCGCCAGGGCCTCTTCCGCCGCCTTCTGGATCGCCTGATCGAACGTGGTGCGGATGATCACGTCCTCGGTCGTGTCGCGGGTAAGGAACGAGGGGCCCGAGGCCATCACCCAGTCGGCGAAGTTCCCACCCGCCCGCGCCTCGGCTGCGGCGGAAAGCTCCGCCGGGTTGGCCCGGGCATCAGCGGCCTCTTCCGCCGTGAGGTAGCCTTGCTCCTCCATCAACCGAAGCACGGTGAGCGCCCGGTCCCAACTGCGCTGCAGGTTGGCCGTGGGTGCCAGTGTGCTGGGTGCCGTCAGCAGCCCGGCCAGCACCGCCGCTTCGGAAGGATTGATCTGGCTCGCCGACTTGCCGAAATAGCGTTGGCTCGCCGCCTCGAAACCATAGGAACCGGCACCGAGGTAGGCGCGGTTGAGGTAGATCGTGAGGATTTCGTTCTTGGAGTACTTGGCCTCCAGCGCCAGTGCGAAAACCGCTTCCTTGATCTTGCGCCAGAGCGACGTTTCGCGGCAATCGGCCTCGTATTCGCGCTCGGTCATGCCCGAGGCCGGATCGTAGGGCACGCCGAGGCAGACAAGCTTGGCGCTTTGCTGGGTCAGGGTCGAGCCGCCATGGCCGGAGAGCGGCCCGCGTCCGGCCGCGAGGTTGATCCGCATTGCGCTGGCAATGCCGCGCGGGCTGATGCCGAAATGCTGGTAGAAGCGCCGGTCCTCGGTGGCGATCACGGCATTCCTGAGATGCGGCGACAGCGTCTCGGCGGTGACCAGCCCGCCATATTGATCCCCGCGCCACGCGAAAACCTCGCCATGACGGTCGAGCAGGGTCACCGAACCCTGCGCCCGCCCGTCGACGAGCTGGCCAAGCGGCGGCATCGTGGAGGCGAAATAGAACACCCCGGCCCCGATCATGATCCCGACCACAAGCGTGGCAACCACTGCCAGCCGCAATCCAAGACGGAAGATCCAGCGCAGCAACGCCAGCGGCCAAGCAATGAAGAACGGCCGCCGCCGCCGCGGCCGCCGGGGCTTGTGCGGCGGCTTCGCGGGCGGTTTTTTCGCCGACTTCTTGCCCCGCGACGCGCCGGAATAGCGCTTGTCCGCCACCAGCGGCGGTCGCCGCGAACCTTTCTGTGCCATTGATACGGTCCGACCTGCTCTGTTTTCCGACCAACATAACGACTCGCCCCGGCGAAGACGAGAGCGAAGACGACGCCGGGCGTCACTGCCCATTTTTTAGCCGCCTAAATTTTAAGCAATGCCCGGTCAAAGTGCAAAAAATCCGGCACACTGCCTGTTTTCGCGCCCTTTCCCCCTTCCGGTTTGTTGTCGCTCATCACCTTCGCGCGCTTGGCTCGGGTCGTGAATGCGCGGGGGGGACCTCGCTTCTGGCAAAAGGGGAACAACGTGAAACTGATCATAGCAGCGATCAAGCCGTTCAAGCTGGAGGAGGTGCGCGAGGCGCTCACCACCATCGGCGTGCGCGGCATGATGGTGACGGAAATCAAGGGCTTCGGCACCCAGTCGGGCCACACCGAAATCTACCGCGGCGCGGAATACGCCGTGAACTTCGTGCCCAAGGTCAAGCTCGAGATCGTCGTGGCCGACACCCTGGCCGAACAGGTCGTCGAGACCATCGCCAAGACGGCCCAGACCGGCAAGATCGGCGACGGCAAGATCTTCACCCTGGATGTCGACAGCGCGCTGCGGGTGCGCACCGGCGAAACCGACGGCGACGCGCTCTGAGACGGGCCGGACCGAGACAAAAAGGACCAATCCAATGAATATCAAGACATTCCTTCCCCTCGCGGCCGCCGCGGCACTTGTGCCGGCGCTCGGGTTTGCGCAGGAAGCCGAGGAAGCGGCGATGGCCACGGGCGAAGCCGCGGAACACACCCAGTTCATTCTCAACACGCTGCTGTTTCTTGTCGGCGGCTTCCTCGTGTTCTGGATGGCCGCGGGCTTCTCGATGCTCGAAGCGGGCCTCGTGCGCTCCAAGAACGTGACGATGCAGCTCACCAAGAACGTCGGCCTGTTTTCCATTGCCGCGATCATGTACTGGCTGATCGGCTTCAACCTGATGTATCCGGGCGATGGCTGGCTGATCCCGGGCTGGCTGGGGCCAATCTTCTCGCCCACCGTACTCGAAGCCGTGGGCGTTGGTGCCGATGGCGTCGGTGACATCACCTATGCTTCAGTCGGGTCGGATTTCTTCTTCCAGCTGATGTTCGCGGCCACCACCGCCTCGATCGTCTCCGGCACGCTGGCCGAGCGCGTCAAGCTGTGGCCCTTCCTGCTCTTCGTCGTCGTGCTGACCGGCTTGATCTACCCGATCGAAGCTTCCTGGCAGTGGGGTGGCGGCTGGCTGTCCGAGGCCGGGTTCTCCGATTTTGCCGGCTCCACGCTGGTGCACGCCGCAGGTGGCTTCGCCGCGCTCGCCGGTGCCATCGTGCTCGGCGCGCGGAAAGGTAAGTACGGCAAGGATGGCAAGGTCAACGCCATGCCCGGCTCGAACCTCGCACTGGCCACGCTCGGCACCTTCATCCTGTGGCTCGGCTGGTTCGGCTTCAACGGCGGCTCGCAACTTGCCATGGGCACGATCGGTGACGTGGCCGACGTGAGCCGGATCTTCGCCAACACCAACATGGCCGCCGCAGCCGGTGCCGTGGCCGCGCTGATCCTGACCCAGGTGATCTACAAGAAGGTCGACCTCACGATGGTGCTCAACGGCGCGCTCGCAGGCCTGGTCTCGATCACCGCCGAACCGCTCGCACCCTCGCTGTTCCAGGCGCTGATCATCGGCGGTATCGGCGGCGTGATCGTGGTCTTCGCCGTGCCGATGCTCGACAAGCTGAAGATCGACGACGTGGTCGGCGCCATCCCGGTGCACCTGATCGCGGGCTTCTGGGGCACCTTCATCGTGGCCTGGACCAACAGCGGTGCTTCCTTCGGCACGCAGATCATCGGCTTTGCCGCCATCGGTGCCTTCGTCTTCGTCACCAGCCTCGTGGTCTTCTACCTGATCAAGATGGTCATCGGCCTGCGGGTTTCCGAGGAAGCCGAGGTCATGGGGCTCGACAAGGCCGAGCTTGGCATGGAGGCCTACCCCGAGTTTACCCCCGGCTAAGCATTCCTCCCATTAGCCGCGAAAACCGGCCCGGGCGTTCGCGCCCGGGCTTCTTGTTGAAAAAATGGGCGGCTGCGCCGCGCAGTCCATTTCGATGAGGGGCGCTGCCCCTCAAACTCCCCGAGGTATTTCCGGACCCAAGAAGCCGAAACGCCGGGCCCTGAAGCCCGGCGTTGTGCGTTTTCTCGCGTCTGGCGGGTGGCTCAGACGCCCGCGTCGACGATCGCGTCTGCGAGGATGTCGATGGTACGCTCGTTCAGCCCGGCGATGTTCATCCGGCTGTCACCGACCATGTAGATCGCGTGCTTGTCGCGCATGTAGGCCACCTGCTCCGGGGTGGCCCCGAGCCGGGAGAACATGCCGCGATGCTCGGCGATGAAACCGAAACGGTCGGACCCGGTGCGCGCGCGCAGGGCCTCGGCAAGACGCTTGCGCAAGGCGAGCATGCCGGTGCGCACCGCTTCCAGTTCCGCCGCCCAGTCGGCCCGCAAGCTGGAATCGTCGAGGATCATCTGCACCAGCCTTGCGCCGTGGTCGGGCGGGAAGGAAAAGTTCTGACGGTTGAGATGGGCAAGGCTCGCCTGCGTCAGCGCCTTCGATTTCGCGGTGGGCGCGACCGCCATCAGAAGCCCGGTGCGCTCGCGGTAAAGGCCGAAGTTCTTCGAGCAGCTCGCCGCGATCATGGTTTCGGGCAGGCGCGCGGCAACAAGCCGGGTGCCCGCCGCGTCTTCCTCGAGCCCGTCGCCGAAGCCCTGGTAGGCGATGTCGATCAGGGGCACCGCGCCCTTGGCCTCAAGCAGCGTGGCGACCTCGTCCCATTGCGGCAGGGTGAGGTTGGCGCCGGTGGGGTTGTGGCAGGCACCGTGCAGGAGCACCACGTCGCCGGATTTCACCGCGCCGAGGTCTTCCATCATCCCGGCGAAATCCACCGCGCGGGACTCGTTGTCGAAGTAGCGATACTCGGTCATCTTCATGCCGAGGTGCCGGATGATCGAGGGATGGTTCGGCCAGGTCGGTGCCGAGAGCCAGACGGTGGCCTCCGGCGTGGCCATCTGGATCAGTTCGAGCGCCTGGTGGATCGCGCCGGTGCCGCCGGGCTGCGCCGCGAAGGCAAGGCGGTCGTCCTCGATCGTATCGCCCAGCACAAGTCCCGAAAGCGCACGACCGAAGGCCGGGTCGCCGGCGAGCGCGGTATAGGTCTTGGTGGTTTCCGCCTCCCAGAGCTGCTTCTCGGCGGCCTTTACCGCGCGCATCACCGGCGTGTTGCCCGAGGCGTCCTTGTAGACACCGACGCCGAGGTCGATCTTGGTGTCGCGCGGATCGTCACGATACTCGGCCATGAGCGCGATGATCTTGTCGGCGGGAAGTTCCTTGAGGTGTTCGAACATGGAGAGGGTCCTGTCTGGCATAGGCGGGGCGATCAGGCCCCGGTTGCGATCCTGAGGTCGTTGTACATGCCCCATTCGGCCCATGCGCCATCGTAGACGGCATGGCGGGGATGGCCGATGCGGGTGAGCGCGAGATCGAGGATGCAGGCATTGATCCCCGAGCCGCAGGTGGAAATCACTGGCTTGTCGAGGTCGATACCCGCCGCCGTGAACACCGCCGCGAGGTCTGCCGGGGATTTCATCGTCTGGTCGGCGTTGAGAAGTTCGCCCCAGGGCACGTTCTTGGAGCCCGGGATATGGCCCATGCGCAGGCCCGGCCGCGGTTCCGGCGCTTCGCCGCGAAACCGGTCGGCGGCGCGGGCATCGACGATCTGCCAGTCGCCCAGCTTCGAGGCGGCGGCAACCTGGGTGACATCCTTCACCATGTCGTTCTGACGCGTCACGGTCATGTGCCGGTCGCGCACCAGCGGGCGGGTATTGGTGACCGGGCGGCCCTCGGCCAGCCACTTCGGCAGGCCGCCATCGAGCACGGCGATATCGGACTTGCCCATCAGGCGGAACAGCCACCAGACGCGCGGCGCGGAGAAGATCCCGGCGCTGTCGTAGACCACCACCTGGTGCCCGTCGCCCACGCCCATCGCGCGCATCCGGCTCATGAATTTCTCCACCGGCGGCACCATGTGCGGCAACTCCGAGCGCAGATCGGCGATATCGTCGATATCGAAGAACCGCGCACCGCGGATGTGAGCCTCGGTGTAGTCCGCCTTCGGATCACGGTCGACATTCGGCAGATACCAGGAGGCATCGAGCAGCCGCAGGTCGGGGTCGTCGAGGTGTTGGGCCAGCCAGTCGGTCGAGACCAGTGTTTTCGGGTCGCTCTGAGGCATATCGGTTCCCCCGTTTTTCCAAAACCTTGCCTACAAAGCGGGGCGGAGCGAAGCAAGGGAATTAGGCGCGGTCGGCCCGCATGGCGAGAACCGCGCCGAGAAGCGCCACCGCGCCCCCCGCGACGAAGGCGTGGCCCAGTGTCGTGGCCCCGGCGATGGCCGCCCCGATGAAGGGCGCGCTGAGGATGGCGAGGGTGTTGATCGCCTCGCCGAGAGCCGCCATGCGCGCCATGTGACTCGGCGGCGTTTCGTTCTGGATCACGGTCCGGATCGGCACCAGCGCGGCCGCCGATGTGAACCCGACGAAGGCGGACCCGGCGAAAAACACCGGGTAGGGCGGCGCGACGGCAAGCGCGGCGGAAAGCCCAACGGCCGCGACGAGGGCCCCGGACGCCGCCATCGCGAAGGCAATCTGGCGAAACGGCCGGGCGCGCCCTGCGCCGCCCGAGAACAACGCGCCCGCCACGCCGCCCGCCCCGACCGCCGAGAGAATGAAGCCGAGCTGGATCTCGCTGAACCCGAAATCACGGGTCAGCGGGGCAAAGAAACTGTCGTAGAGAAAGACGCCGAAAAACCCCAGCGCCATGAGCCCGAGCGCATTCGACAGGGCCGGGCGGTCGCGGGCAATGTGCAGGCCCTCCGCCAGTTGCGCCAGCATCCCGCCCGCCGCCGCCCCGGTTTCGGCACGCGAGATCGGGGCGAGCCGCAGAAGCAGAAGCGCCGCAAGCGCCGACACCCCGGCATTCAGCAGAAAAACTTCGGCAGGTGCGAGCGCGACCAGCAGCATGCCGCCAAGGCCGGGCGCAACGATCTTTGCCGCCTGGTTCAACCCGAGGCTGAGGCCGTTCATCGCGGCGCGCTCGCCGGGTGCGGTCAATGCCTGGATCGACGCCTGCCGCGCCGGGGTGAAAAACGAGTCGAATGCCCCGCGCAGAAAGACCAGCGCAAGCAGCACCGGCCAGTCCTGTGCCAGCGCAAAGAGCGCCGTGGCACCGGCCTTGGCGACGTTGGACCAGATCATCACGCCGCGCAGCGGGAGCCGATCGGCAATCACCCCTGCCACCGGCCCGACAAGCAGGTAGGGCAGGCCCATGGCCACGGCGAGCAGCGCGAAGACCAACGGATCGACCTTCCAGCCATAGGCGAGAAGTGCTGCGAGCGCGGTGAAATCGAGCCAGTCGGCCAGATCGGCGGGTGCCTGCGCGACCAGCAGGCGCCGAAGCTGGGCGTTGCCACGGATCGCACCAAGGCCGCTTGTGTCGTTGTCCCAGGAGGCGGTCATCCGCGAAACCTAGCCAGCGCGGTGATCCTGGGCAAGTCGCAGGAAGCCCGGGTTGGCCCCGGTCCGCGCCGGTCACGTCACGATCATCGACCTGATCACGCCGACCAGCGCCGTGATGACGCCATCGCCGACGCCACCCGAGGCGACCTTGCCGCCGCCCGCGCCCGCGATGAGGCTGGGGATGAGGTATTCCATGTTTCCCTCCGGCGGGCTTGATTCCCGCATGTTGTGGGCACTCGCATCCGGCCCGCCGGCAAAGGCCAGCCGGGCGGCGACAATCGACCGAAGCGGAAGGATCAGCCTTTGTTACCCGTGGACGCGGCCCGCAGCAGGCGGTCTAGCGTGTCGCGGAAGCGGGCACGGTCGGCGCGTGAGAAGGCCCGTCCGCCGCCCTGGCGAAACGGATCGGCGGCGCGCAGATCGGTCATCAGGTCGCGGGTGGCGAGCACGGTGCCGATATTGGCCGCGGTGAAAGCCTCGCCATTGGGCTTGAGAGCGGCCGCACCGGCCTCGATCGCCCGCGCCGCGAGCGGGATGTCGCCGGTCACCACCACGTCGCCCGGCCCGGCCCGGTCGGCAATCCAGATGTCCGCGGCGTCTGGGTCGGCGGGCACGTAGACCATCTCGACGAAAGGGTTGGGCGAGGGCCGCAGCCCGCCGTTCGAGACGAAGACCGCAGGCACCTTGTGACGGGTGGCGATCTCCTCCACCTCGGCCTTGACCGGGCATGCGTCGGCATCGACGTAGATCATGAGGTCACCCAGGCGATCACCGCCGACACGGTCAGTACCGAGGCGGCGGTGGAAATCAGGATCGAGGCCGAGACCCGGTGCGGCGCAACTCCGTAATGCTGCGCGAGGATGAAGACATTGCCCGCCACCGGCAGCGCGGCGGCGGCGATCATCACCCCGGCGGCGAAGGGCTCCACCGGCAGCACGACAAGCGCCATCACCGCCACCGCGGCCGGGTGCAGCACCAGCTTGGCAAAGGAAAGCCAACCCGCCACCGCGAGTCGCTCGGCCGACTTGGTGGCCAGCGAGGCCCCGATCGCGAACAGCGCGCCCGGGGTGGCGGCGGCCCCGAGAATGTCGAGCGTGGCGGTCACCGGCCCGGGCAGCGGCCAGCCGGTGGCCGACCACGCAAGCCCCACCACGATCGACACGATCATCGGGTTGCGCAAGAGCCCGAGGCCCACCGACCCCAGCACCGCCGGGCTCACCCGCCCGTCACGCCGCGCGGTGATCACGATCACGATCAGGCTGCCAAACACGATCAGGTCGACCACGAGCACCATCATCACCGGCCCGATCGCGGCTTCGCCCAGCAGCATCACCAGCATCGGGATGCCGAGAAAGCCGACATTGCCGATCACCGCGCATTGCGCCTCGACGGCGGCCTCTTCCATACCGCGCGCCCGAAACAACGCGATCGCGGTCGCCAGCAGGTAAACCGCGAGCGTCCCGACCAGGTAGGCGAGGAGAAAATCGCGGTCGAACAGGGCGCGAAGGTCGAGCCGGGCGGAAAACTTCAAAAGCATGGCCGAGAGCGCGAAATAGAACACGAATTTCGTCAGCGCCGCGGTCGCCTCGGCACTGAAGAACCCACGCCGACCGGCCCCGTACCCGAGGCCGATCAGGGCGAAGAATGGCAAGGTCTGGATCAATACCGCGAGCATGAGTGGCACCTAGCATGGCAATTCTTGCAAGACCATGCCGCCAAAGCCTTTTCCCTCACGCTGAGACTTTGTTCCAATACCGCCCAAGGTGTGAAACTGTGGAACGCACCATGTTGCACCTGACTTGTTGCACGCGCACAGGGCTATGATATGACGCGCCGCTCCCAGTTGCGAGGCCCAGATGGACCACTTTGACTACCGCGCCGGCATTCTCCACGCCGAAGACGTCGCCATCCCGGAGATCGCGGCCGCCATCGGCACGCCGTTCTACGTCTATTCCGCCGCCACCCTGCGGCGGCATTTCCGGGTCTTCGACGAAGCCCTGGCGGGGATGGATCACCTCGTCTGCTACGCGGTCAAGGCCAATTCCAACGTCGCTGTGCTCAAGCTCCTTGGCGACATGGGCGCGGGCATGGACGTGGTGTCGGGCGGCGAATACCTGCGCGCGAAAGCGGCCGGCGTACCGGGCGAACGGATCGTGTTTTCCGGCGTCGGCAAGACCCGCGAGGAGATGCGCCTCGCGCTCGAAGGCGGCATCCGCCAGTTCAACCTCGAAAGCGAACCCGAGATGCTGGCGCTGTCCGAGGTGGCCACCAGCATCGGCGTGACAGTGCCGGTGACAATCCGCGTCAATCCCGATGTCGACGCCAAGACCCATGCGAAGATCTCCACCGGCAAGAGCGAGAACAAGTTCGGCATCCCGCTCGCCCGCGCCCGTGAGGCCTATGCCGAAACCGCCGCGCAACCCGGGCTGAAAGTGGTCGGGATCGACGTGCATATCGGCTCGCAACTCACCGACCTCGCGCCCTATCGTGCGGCCTATGAGAAGGTCGCGGAACTGACGAGGATCCTGCGCGCCGATGGCCACGAGATCACCCGGCTCGATCTCGGCGGCGGCCTCGGCATCCCCTACGAGCGCTCCAACGCCGCCCCGCCGCTGCCGGTGGATTACGGTCAGGTCGTGCGCGAAACCGTGGGCGACCTCGGCTGCGAGATCGAGATCGAACCCGGCCGCCTGATCGCCGGCAACGCCGGTCTGATGGTCACAAGGGTGATCTTCATCAAGCAGGGCGCGGGCCGGAAATTCCTGATCCTCGACGCGGCGATGAACGACCTCGTGCGCCCGTCGATGTACGAGGCGCATCACGATATCGTCCCGGTCATCGAGCCCGCGCCGGATGCCAGCCATGACAGCTACGACATCGTCGGCCCGGTCTGCGAAACCGGCGACACCTTCGCGCGTCAGCGCAGCCTGCCGGTCTTCGCGCCCGACGATCTCGTGGCCTTCCGCTCGGCGGGGGCTTACGGCGCAGTGATGGCCTCGGAATACAACACCCGGCCGATGATCCCCGAAGTGCTCGTCGACGGCGACCGCTTCGCGCTGATCCGGGCGCGGCCGAGCTACGACGAGATCCTCTCGCGCGATATCCTGCCCGACTGGCTCGCCGACTGATCACATTGCCGCCAATCGCCGGGCCCCGGCCTATGAAGCGGGGCCCGGCGCGGTTATGCTGGAGCCGGACGCCCCGACAAACCGGGGCGCAAAGGGCCCCCGGATGACGCGCACCAACCTGCCCGACGATATCGCAAGGCGGCTTGCCCGCCCGCTTCGGCGCACCCTCGCCGGGCTCTGGGCGGAGCGCACCGCGCGGGCGTTCTGGCCGCTGGCCACGGTGGTCATGGCGCTCGGGGCGCTGATGCTCTCGGGGATGCTCGCGATCTGGCCCGGCCGTCTGGGGCAGACGCTCCTCGCCCTGCTCGCGCTGCTCGGTCTTGCCGCCCTCGGGCAGGGCATCCGCACCTTCCGCGTGCCCAACCGTCGCGAGGCACTCGCCCGGCTCGATGCCACGCTGCCCGGTGCCCCGATCACCACGTTGACCGATACCCAGGCCATCGGTGCCAAAGATCCCGCCAGCGCAGCCGTCTGGGCCGCGCACCGCGCCCGCGAAGCGGCCCGCCTCGACGGGCTGCGCGCTCCCGCGCCCAATCCCGGCCTGCCCCGGCGCGATCCTTTCGCATTGCGCCTTATCGCAGCCACCGCGCTGGCCGTGGCGCTGGTCTTCGGCGCAGGCACCGAACGCGGCGATCTGGCCGCTCTCATGCCCGGCAGCGCCGAGGCCGCGCTGTCGCAGTCGAGTTGGGAAGGCTGGATCGAGCCGCCGTCCTACACCGGCAAGCCCACGCTCTATCTTGCCGACCAACCGCCCGGGCAACTCGAAGTGCCGAGCGGTGCCCGGGTCACGTTGAGGCTCTACGGCAAACTCGGCGAGATCGACATTGCCGAGACCTATTCGGACGATCGCACCGAAGAAGCCGCGGCCTCCCACCTGTTCAAGATCGACGGCGACGGCCAACTCAGGATCGGCAAGGATACCTGGGATATCGTGGCGATCCCCGATGCGCCGCCGCGGATCCAGACTTCCGGCGATCTCACCCGCACGCTCGACGGCGAAATGCGCCTGCCGTTCGCCGCCAGCGACGATTACGGCGTGTCTGCCGGGCGGGCCCGGATCGCGCTCGACCTGCCCCGGGTCGAGCGCCGCCACGGCCTTGCCCCCTCGCCCGAACCGCGCACCCCGATCACCGTCGATCTGCCGATGCCCTACCGCGGCGACCGCAGCGAGATCGAGGAAATGCTGATCGACAACCTCGCCGAGCACCCTTGGGCGGAGCTTGCCGTGACGGTCACGCTCAGTGCCACCGATGCCGCCGGGCAAACCGGCGAGAGCGCCCCGGTGGAGATCGTGCTGCCCGGGCGGCGCTTCCTGAACCCGCTGGCCCGCGCCATCGTTGAGCAACGCCGCGATATCCTGTGGACGATCGAGAACGCACCGCGGGTCGCGCGGGTGCTCCGGGCAATCTCGAACCGTCCCGAAGAGCTTTTTGCCGACGACAACCAGTATCTCCAGTTGCGCACCGCGGTCCGCGAACTGGAATCCGACGACCTGACCGCCGAAACCCGGGACGAGACCGCCGACGCATTGTGGCAGATCGCCGTCGAGATCGAGGACGGCAGCCTCACCGACGCACTGGAACGGTTGCGGCAGGCCCGCGAACGGCTTTCCGAGGCGATGCGGCAGGGCGCGACGCCCGAGGAACTCGCCGAGTTGATGCAGGAATACCGCGACGCGATGCGCGACTACATGGAGGAACTGGCCCGGCGCGAGCCCGAGAATCGCACCGACGAACCCGACCAGGGCGAAGGCATGGAAATGAGCCAGCAAGACCTGCAGGAGTTGATGGACCGGATCGAGGAACTGATGCAGGAGGGCCGCATGGACGAGGCCCAGCAGTTGCTCGATATGCTCCAGCAGATGATGGAAAACATGCAGATGACCGAGGGCGCGTCCGGTCAGCAGGGCCAATCCCCCGGCGAACAGTCGATGGAAGGGCTGGCCGAAACTCTGCGCGATCAGCGCGGCCTTTCCGATGAAGCCTTCCGCGATCTGCAGGAACAGATGAACCCGGGCGCGCAGCCCGGCGAGTCGGGTGAGAACACCGGGCGCGACGGCGGCGAGGGCCGTGGCCGCGACCATGGCGGCGAGGGCGGCGAACCGGCCGAGCCCGGCGGCGAACCGGGCGGTGGCTCGGCACAAAGCCTGTCCGACCGCCAGCGCGCACTGGAAGACGAACTGTCGCGGCAGCGCGACAACCTGCCCGGCGCGGGCACCCCCGAAGGCGACGCCGCCCGCGAGTCGCTCGACCGCGCCGGCCGCGCGATGGACGAAGCCGCCGATGCGCTGGAACAGGACGATATCCCCGGCGCGCTCGATCGGCAGGCCGAAGCGATGGAGGCCCTGCGCGAGGGCATGCGCAACCTCGAAGACTCGATGCGCCGCGAAGCCCAGTCCGGTCAGGATGGTCAGCAAGGCCGACTCGCCGGCGACCCCTCGGGCACCGAGCGGTCGGACCCGCTCGGCCGCAGGCCCGGCGGCGCGGGTGCCTCGGCAACCGACGGACCGCTGGAAGACCGCGAAGACGTCTACCGCCGCGCGCAGGAACTGATGGAAGAATTGCGCCGCCGCGCCGGCGAGGCAGAACGCCCCGACATCGAACGCGACTATCTGAGGCGGTTGCTCGACCTGTTCTGAAACGGCAGCGGCAGCAGGCCGCGATCAGGCGTCTCCGACCAGCGCCTCGATCTGCGCGATGAGCCCCTGCATCGTCGTGTCGAGCCATGCCCGCCCGGCGTTCACCGCCTCGACATAGGCCACCAGCGCGGGTTCGATCGCCGGAATCGTCTCCGACAGGTTCGGTGCCAGCATGTAGACCGCCAGCAGCAAGGCCGCGAGGAAGATCACCAGGAAGAAGCCACGCGCAAATCCGCCGCTGCGCGCACCTTCAACGAAGGTCACATCCGCGTCGCGGTCCATGCCGCGCCCGTCCAGGGTGGAATTGATTTCCTCGATATCGGGAAAAAGCTCGCGCCGCGGTGGTCGCGCGCGCGCATCCTCGGGTTCGGCCTCCGGTGGGGTTTCGGGCTCGGCCACGTCCTCTTCGATCGCCTCGTCTTCATCGAGGCCACGCATCCGCGCCATCCGTTCGCGCGCGATCCTGCGGCGTTCTTCTTCAGGCGACGGGCTGCTGTCGAGCCCGAGATCGGGCTGGGTTTCAACCTGTTCGGCCGCCCGGCGCGACAATTCGTGCTCGGCCTCCTCGCGCAGGATCGAACGGACCTCCTCGCCCATCGTGGGCCGACCTGCCGCTTCGGGTTCCGAAACCTCGTCAGCCCCCTCGCCAGCCTGCGCAGCGACCTCCGGCTCGGCATCGTCGGCCGCGCGTTCTTCCGGGGTGAATTCGTCGGGGGCGGCGCTCTCGTCTTCGCCTTGAGCTTCGGCGGCCAGACCTTCCGCTTCACCTTCATCCTCGGGCAGGAGGGTGTCGTCGTGGTCGGGCAGCGCCGCGCCGTCATCGGCCTCGGGGTAGCCCAGCGGCATCTGGTACCAGGCATGGCCACAGGCCGAACATTGCACGTCGCGGCCCGAGTCCGGGATAACGCGATCGTCAACCTCGTATTGTGCGCCGCAATTGGGGCAAACCAAACGCATTCTGCCCACGCCCTCTTTCCTTCTTCCCGACCGCAACGTCGGGCCCCGTTCCTGCCCCAGTATGCGGAGGGAAACACCGGAAATCAAACCTTTGCAATCCCGTGATTGAAACAAATCGCCCGGTGGGGCAAAACAGTCGCCAACGAGGGAAGGGTTTCCGGGCGTGATCGAATTCGAGGAAGTCACCTATGGCTACGGCGGCACACCGCTGCTTGCAGAGGTATCGCTGAAGCTCGCACCGGGTTCGTTCCACTTCCTCACCGGCCCTTCCGGCGCGGGCAAGACCACGCTGCTCAAACTGTGTTACGGCGATCTGATCGCCCAGCAGGGGCGGGTGGCGCTGTTCGGACAGGACGCCCGCCTGCTCAGCCGCGATGACGTGGCGCTCACCCGGCGGCGCATCGGCGTCGTGCACCAGGACCAGAAGTTTCTCGATCACCTCTCGGTGGCCGAAAACGTCGCCCTGCCCCTCACCGTGTCTGGCCGCAGCGCAACCGACGACGATATCCGCGAGTTGATCGGCTGGGTCGGGCTGGAGAACCAGCAATTCGCCAAACCGCCCGAATTGTCCGGCGGCGAACGCCAGCGTGCGGCGCTGGCCCGGGCGATCATCATGAGCCCGGAAGTGATCCTTGCCGACGAACCCACCGGCAACGTCGATTGGGACATGTCGCTGCGGCTCCTGAAGCTGATGGTCGAACTGAACCGGATGGGCAAGACGATCATGATCGCCACCCACGATCTCAACCTGATCCGCGCCGCCAAGCAGCAGGTTCAGGCCAGGGTGCTGCGGATTGCAAATCACCGGCTGCAACTCGCGGGGTCCAACCTGTGATCCCGCGCCCCTCTGCCCTCCTGCACCTGCTCGCGGGCGATGCCCAGGCCGACCGCGTGGTGCCGCCCACCGGGATCACCGCCCGGCTCACCACCTTCGCCGCCGCCGCGATGGCCTTCCTCACCGTCTTCGCCCTTGCCCTTTCGCTCGCCACCGGGCGGCTGGCCGATCGCTGGGGCACGGCCCTCGCACAAAGCTCGACCATCCGGATTTCCGCCCCCGAGGAGCAGATGGACGCGCAGGTGCTCGCGGTGATGGACGTGCTCGCGACCACGCCCGGCATCCGCGATGCCCGCGTGCTCACCGACGACGAGCAGCGCGCCCTGCTGGAGCCGTGGTTCGGCCCCGACCTGCCGCTCGACACGCTGCCGGTGCCCCGGCTGATCGAGGTTCTGGAAACCGAGGAGGGCTACGATTCCGCCGGGTTGCGCGCCCGACTCGCCGGAGAGGCTCCCGGCGCGGTGCTCGACGATCATACCCGCTGGCGCGAACCGCTGGTGCGTGCCGCCGACCGGCTGCGGGCGCTGGGGCTGATCTCGATCGGGCTGATCGCAACCACCACCGCCGTGATCATCACGCTCGCCGCCTCCGCCGCCCTTGCCGCCAACGAACAGGTGATCCGGGTGCTGCGCCTCGTCGGTGCCCGCGATGCCTACATCGCCCGTGCCTTCGTGCGCCGCTTCACCCTGCGCGCGCTCGCCGGCGCGGCGCTCGGCGCGGCGTTCGGCATGGCCGCGATCTGGCTCCTGCCCGACGCCGACCCCACCGGCGGCTTTCTCACCGGGCTGGGCTTTCAGGGTGGCGAATGGCTGCTGCCGCTGCTGATCCCGCCGCTTGCCGCGCTCGTCGCCTTCGCCGCCACGCGGCGGGCCGCGCTGGCCACGCTCAAGGAACGCAGTTGATGAAAACCGCCCTGCAACTCCTCCGCTCGCTTGTCTTCATCACCGTGATGTATCTCGGGATGGCGGTGATTGCCCTTGCCTATTTCCCCCTCACGCTGATCGACCGTGCATGGGCCTTCCGCACCATCCACATCTACACCCACTTCGTGCGATGGGCGGCGCGCGTGATCGTCGGCTTGCGCTCCGAGATCCGTGGAACGCCGCCCGAGGGCGAGGTGATCATCGCCTCCAAGCACCAGAGTTTCTTCGATATCATCCTGATCGTCTCCGCCGTGCCCCGGCCGAAGTTCATCATGAAGAAGGAACTCATCCACACCCCCTTCGTCGGCTACTACGCCAGGGCCATCGGCTGCATCCCGGTCGACCGTGGGAAACGGGGCGCGGCGGTCAAGCAGATGGTGGCGGACGTGAAAGCGGGTCAGGCCAATCCCGGGCAGCTCATCATCTTCCCGCAAGGCACCCGCGTCGCTGCCGGCGCCCACAAACCCTACAAGATCGGCACCGGCGCGCTCTACAGGGAAACCGGGCAGACGGTGATCCCGGCCGCGACCAACGTCGGCGTGTTCTGGAAACGCCACGGGCTGATGCGCTGGCCCGGTCTTGCGGTGGTGGAATTTCTGCCCGCCGTCGAAGGCGGGCTCCCGGTCGATGCGTTCATGGCCCGGCTGGAAGACAGTATCGAAACCGCCTCGAACCGGCTGATGGCCGAGGCAGGCTTCCGGATCGAGGCCGACCTTGGCGACGATTGAAACCATCGAAGCACTTGAGGCGCTCTATGGTGCGCCCGGCCAACCCGCCGTTGCCAAGGTCACAAGCAGGCTCACCCCGAGCCAGCGGGCATGGATCGAACGCAGCCGGTTTTGCGTGCTCTCCACCGTCGGTCCGGAAGGCACCGATGGCAGCCCGCGCGGTGACGACGGGCCGGTGGTGCGGGTGGCGGACGACCGCACCCTTCTCCTGCCCGACTGGCGCGGCAACAACCGGATCGACAGCTTGCGCAACATTGTCCGCGACGGGCGCGTCTCGCTGATTTTCCTGATCCCCGGCTCCAACACCGCGATGCGGGTGAATGGCAGCGCCAATCTGCGGACAGACCCCGATCTCCTCGCCGGTTTCGAGAAGGCGGGAAAGTTGCCGCGGTGCGTCATCGCGGTGCGGATCGCCGAGGTCTACCCGCAATGCGCCCGGGCCCTGATGCGCGCGGAGCTGTGGACCGCGGGGGATCAGGCGCAGGGCCTGCCCGGCATCGGCGACATGCTGCGCGAAGCCTCGGGTGGCGGCATCGACGGCGCAGCCTACGATGCGGCCTGGCCCGCGCGGGCAAAAACCTCGATGTGGTGAGCGCGGCTCAGATCCCGCGCGCGAGAATATAGCCGTTACTGTCGGGGTCTTCGTCGTGATACTCGCGCGTGACCACGCCGGGCATCTTGGCGAATTCGGCTTGCAGGTTCTCGGGGAACATCGTCGTGCGGATCGACTCGAAGCCGGGCAACTCGCGCAAGATGCTCGCGATCGAGTTCGCGCAATAGGCGTGCGGCACCGGGCCATTGGCCTTGACCAGCGCGAGCGCGGTTTCGGCCACCTCCGCCGAGACGACGAGATCCTGCCGCACCACCCGCCAACTCGCGCGCGAATGGTAATCGATGTAGAAATCCACCGCCGCGTTTGTCATCCCGTGGATCACGTCATGTCGCTCCGGCAGGCGCGGATGGTTGAAACTTCCGGCCGGATCGAACAGCACCCGCTCGGAGGGGGCCGACACCAGCAGCGACGAATGCCCGCCATTGCCCGACTTGACGTTGATGACCGAGAAAAGCGTCAGCGACGACGGCCCCGAGGCGGAGAAACGCGCACGCTCCACGGCCTCATCCGGTGCCCAGACCGGATCGGGCATGGCACAGGCGGAAAGGCCAAGAAGCGCAAAAAGAAGAATCGCGAACCTACGCATGGCGAACATGTACCTCGTGAATCAAACAAAAGAATGACACCCGGGCACAAGATCGCGCCCGGGTCGAAATGTTCAGGCGTTGAAAAGCGCCATCAGGACGACCAGCACGAGAATCACCATCACCGAGCGAACCGTGACCTTGATGAAACCCTCGAAGGTTTTTTCCTGCACGCGGGTGTCCATCGTGCCGTGTTTGTGTTCAGCCATGTTATCCCTCACCGTCTGAAGCCAATTCTGTTTCCAACGAGGATTAGACGATTTGTCGCGGCCTGTCACGACCCGCGTGCGCGCGCGAACACGCTTGTGACCAGGGCGTTTTGCCCTTGCCACGCAGGGAGAACCCGCCTATACGGCCCCCTCAATCCGCGCGGCCGGCCGAAGAGGCATGCCGAGTCGCGTGTCACGGGGTTAACTCGAAGGAGACCGAAATGCCCAAGATGAAGACGAAGTCGAGCTGCAAGAAGCGGTTCAAGGTGACGGCCACCGGCCGCATCGTGCGGGCCCAGGCCGGCAAGCGCCATGGCATGATCAAGCGCACCAACAAGTTCCTGCGCAACGCGCGCGGAACCACGCTGTTGTCGAAGGCTGATGAGCAGATCATCAAGCCGATGATGCCCTATTCGCGCTAAGGAGGCCTGAACCATGCCCCGCACCAAAGGTGGAACCACCACCCACGCCCGCCACAAGAAGGTGATCAAGGCCGCCAAAGGCTATTACGGTCGCCGTTCCAACGTTTTCAAGACCGCGACCCAGGCTGTCGACAAGGCCAACCAGTATGCCACCCGCGACCGCAAGCAGCGCAAGCGCAATTTCCGCGCCCTGTGGATCCAGCGCATCAACGCCGCCGTGCGCGCGCATGACGAGGCGCTGACCTATTCGCGCTTCATCAACGGTCTGTCGCTGGCCGGCATCGAGGTTGACCGCAAGGTGCTTGCCGATCTCGCCGTGAACGAGCCCGACGCCTTTACCGCCATCGTCGACAAGGCGAAGGCCGCGCTCGCATAAGCTCCCGTTCGGGAACATGCATTTCAGAAGCCGCGGACCTGCAAGGGTCTCGCGGCTTCTTGTCTTTCAGGCCCCGCATGGTATCGACGGGCCAACCGCAAAAGAGGGCTCGGAAATGGACGATCTGAGGCAAAAGTATCTCGAAGCCATCGCAGGCGCAGGCAGCGAGGCCGCACTGGAAGAGATCCGCGTTGCCGCCGTGGGCAAGAAGGGCGAAGTCGCGCTCCAGATGCGCGAACTGGGCAAGATGACGCCTGAAGAGCGGCAGGTGATGGGGCCGAAGCTCAACGCGCTGAAGGACGAGATCAATTCGGCCCTTGCCGCCAAGAAAGAGGCGCTGGGCGATGCCGCGCTCGATGAGCGGCTGAAAACCGAGTGGCTCGACGTGACCCTGCCCGCGCGGCCCCGCCCGGCGGGCACGATCCACCCGGTGAGCCAGGTCACCGAGGAAGTCACCACGATCTTCGCCGACATGGGCTTTTCCGTTGCCGAAGGCCCGCAGATCGAGACCGACTGGCACAATTTCGACGCTTTGAACATCCCGCCGCACCACCCCGCGCGGCAGGAGTTCGATACCTTCTACATGCACCGCGCCGAGGGCGACAACCGCCCGCCGCACGTGCTGCGCACCCACACCAGCCCGGTGCAGATCCGCGCGATGCTGGCCCAAGGCGCGCCGATCCGGGTGATCGCGCCGGGCCGGGTCTATCGCTCCGACTACGACCAGACCCACACGCCGATGTTCCACCAGATCGAGGGGCTGGCGATCGACCGCGATATCTCCATGGCCAACCTCAAGTGGGTGCTGGAAGAATTCTGCCGCGCCTTCTTCGAGGTCGACGAGGTGGAACTCCGCTTCCGCGCCTCGCACTTCCCCTTCACCGAACCGAGCGCCGAGGTCGACCTGCGGTGCTCGTGGGAAGACGGGCGGCTCAAGGTGGGCGAGGGCGACGACTGGATGGAGATCCTCGGCTCCGGCATGGTACACCCGAAGGTGCTGGAAGCCTCCGGCGTGGATCCGACCGAATGGCAGGGCTTCGCGTTTGGGATCGGGATCGACCGTCTGGCGATGCTGAAATACGGCATTCCGGATTTGCGGGCGTTCTTTGACAGCGATCTGCGCTGGCTGAGGCACTACGGGTTTTCCGCGCTGGATATGCCGACGATGCGGGGGGGATTGTCGCGGTGATCTGTTGGCCCGTGATCGGTACGCTTATTGCGTCAGGAACTGCTTTGTTAATCGCCTTTGTGGCTTATCCTTGGCAGAAAGAGAAAGACCGGAGGTTGCAGCTCGATGCCGAGAAGCGTCAAGCATATAGAGAGTTTTTTGCAACCCTCCAGCATCTTCTTCGCATATCCAGCACATCCGAAAGACCGGGCGTCTCTGAAGCAATGATCGAAACCCGAAAGGCTTTCAACGCGCTGGTGTTCTACGCACCGATTGAAGTCATTGAGGCGTGCCGAGGAATCATCGACAAGCTTATCGAGTACAATCGCGCACGAGACTCGAGCCCCGACCGGAACCACAACTTACTGTTCAACGAAGCTCTTCGGCTAGACCAAGAGGCTATGAGCATGGCGAGAGCTGATGTTGGATTCTTCAAAGGTGAGGATCAAGAAGCGGCAGCCAAGTTTCTTTATGGGAAATCGTACGAACCGGGCGACGGCATTTGATAGAGCAAATTGAAACTCTTCTCACTCCCTCCGAAGGCCCAGCCAAACCTGTAGGGTGGGGTTCCACCCCACCTCTGGGAATGGCGGGGTGAAACCCCGCCCTACATCGCAATAGGCATGCAAATGACCGACGACATGGAAGACCTGCAAGTCACCTATCCCGGCGCGGGGACGTTCAAGTTCGGCGACAGCGCCGCGCTCTGTGCCGAACTCATCGCCCTCGTGCGCTCCGGCAAGAAGCGCGCCACCTGTGCGGCGCTCTCGGAGTTCGAGGCGGAGCCGGAGGCGATGCCCGAGGTCGGCCGCTGCGATATCGCCGCGAACTGGGATGGCACCCCGGCGCTGGTGATCCGCACCACGCGCCTGCACAAGATCCGCTTTTGCGACGTGCCCGAGGAACTGGCGCTGGCCGAGGGCGAGGACGAGACGCTGGAGGGCTGGCGCAAGGGGCATGAGGCCTATTTCACCCGCAACGGCGGGTTTGACCCCGAAATGATGCTGCTGTTCGAGGAATTCGAGCTTGTCGAGGATCTGGCAGACCGCTGAGCGGTGCCGAAAGAGGAAAAGACATGAAATTCACACTCTCCTGGCTGAAAGACCACCTCGACACCACGGCGTCGGTGGACGAGATCGCGGAAACCCTCACCGACCTTGGCCTTGAGGTCGAGGGCATCGAGAACCCGCTGGCCACGCTCAAGGGCTTCACACTCGGCAAGGTGAAACACGCCGAACAGCACCCCGACGCCGACCGGCTGCGCGTTTGCATCGTCGAGACCGACGAGGGCGACAAGCAGATCGTCTGCGGCGCGCCCAATGCCCGCGAGGGGATCACCGTGGTGATCGCCAAGCCCGGCGATTACGTGCCGGGGATCGACCTCACGCTTTCCGTGGGCAAGATCCGGGGCGTGGAATCGCACGGCATGATGGCCTCGGAGCGCGAGTTGGAACTCAGCGACGAGCACACCGGCATCATCGAGCTGCCCTCGGGCGAGGTGGGCGAGAGCTTCGCCGACTGGATGGCGAAGAACCGGCCCGAGAAGGTCGACCCGGTGATCGAGATCGCGATCACCCCCAACCGCCCCGACGCGCTCGGCGTGCGCGGCATCGCCCGCGATCTGGCCGCGCGCGGCCTTGGCACGCTGAAACCGATGAAAACCGCCAAGGTCGAGGGCAAGTTCCCCTGCCCGATCACCGTCACCATCGACGACGACACCCGCGAGCACGGCTGCGAAGTTTTCATGGGCCGGCTCATCCGGGGTGTGAAGAACGGCCCCTCGCCCGCGTGGCTGCAACAGCGCCTGCGCGCCATCGGGCTTCGGCCGATCTCGGCGCTGGTGGATGTGACCAACTTCTTCACCTACGACATGAATCGCCCGCTCCATGTCTTCGACGCCGACAAGGTGCGTGGCAATCTCCGGGTGCACCGCACCACGGGCGGCGAAACCCTGATCGGCCTCGACGAGAAGGAATACAGCTTCCCCGCGGGGTCCGTGGTGATCTCGGACGCCGAGGAGATCGAGAGCATCGCCGGGATCATGGGTGGCCTGCGCACCGGCTGCACCGAGGAAACGGAGAACGTCTTCCTCGAAGCCGCCGTCTGGGACACGATCCAGATCGCCAAGACCGGCCGGGCCACGAAGATCAACTCCGACGCCCGCTATCGCAACGAGCGCGGCATCGACCCGGCGTTCAACGCCCCCGCCATCGAACTGGCGACGCAGATGATCATCGAGTTCTGCGGCGGCGAGCCTTCCGACGTGGTGACGGCGGGCGAGGTGCCCGACGTCAGCCGCGCCTACAAGCTCGACACCGACCGGGTGCAATCGCTGGTGGGGATGGACATCCCCGCCGAAGAACAGCGCCGCACGCTCGAAGCGCTCGGCTTCCGGCTGGAAGGCGACATGGCCCATGTGCCCTCGTGGCGGCCCGACGTGATGGGCGAAGCCGATCTCGTGGAGGAAGTCGCCCGCATCGCGTCGCTGACCAAGCTCGTCGGCAAGCCGATGAGCCGGGCGCATGTCGGCGTGCCCAAGGCCGTGCTGACCCCGATCCAGAAGCGCGAGAACATCGCCCGGCGCACCATGGCCGCGCTCGGTTACAACGAGGCGGTGACCTATTCCTTCATCGACAAGGACAGCGCAGAGCTTTTCGGCGGCGGGGCGGATGCCACGATGCTGGAAAACCCGATCTCGTCGGAAATGAGCCACATGCGGCCCGATCTCCTGCCCGGGCTGTTGCAGGCCGCCGCCCGCAACCAGGCCCGCGGCTTCATGGATCTCGCGCTGTTCGAGGTCGGCCCCGCCTTCGACGGTGGCGAGCCGGAGGAAAGTCATTTGCAGGTTGCCGGCCTTCTCGTCGGTGGCTCGGCCCCGCGCGACCCCTGGGGGTCGCGCCGCCCGGTCGATGTCTACGATGCCAAGGCCGATGCCGAGGCGGTGCTGTCCGCCATCGGCGCCCCGGCCAAACAGATGATCCTGCGAGGCACATCGGCGTGGTGGCATCCGGGCCGGTCCGGCCAGATCAGCCTCGGGCCGAAGAACATCCTCGCCACTTTCGGCGAGGTGCACCCCAAGGTGCTCGACCGCATGGGCGTGAAGGGCCCCGCGGTCGCCTTCACGCTCTGGCCCGAGCGCGTGCCCTTCCCCAAGTCCAGCGGCGCGACCCGGCCCGCCCTTGCGGCTTCTGATCTGCAACCGGTCGAACGCGATTTCGCTTTCGTCGTCGATGCCGGCGTCGAGGCGCTCACGCTGGTGAACGCCGCGCAGGGTGCCGACAAGACGCTGATCGCGAACGTGTCGGTGTTCGACGAGTTCCACGGGCCGAAGGCCGAGGCACAGATGGGCGCGGGCAAGAAGTCGCTCGCGATCACCGTCCGGTTGCAACCGCGCGACAAGACCCTCACCGACGCCGAGATCGAGGCGGTGGGCCAGAAGATCATCGAGAAGGTCGCCAAGGCCACCGGCGGGGCGCTGCGCGGCTGACCCGCGCGGCCGCCGCAACCATCGGAGGCTGGCACAATCCCGGCGTCGGTGGCATCATGGGGCCATGTTCTCGACCCGCGAAGATGCCGGCGAAAAGCTGGCCGAGGCGCTTGACGGCCTTGATCTGACCGACCCGGTGGTGCTCGCGTTGCCCCGGGGCGGCGTGCCAGTGGCGATCAAGGTGGCCGAGAGCCTCAAGGCCCCGCTCGATCTTCTCCTCGTGCGCAAGCTCGGCGCTCCCGGCAACCCGGAACTGGCGGCGGGCGCGGTGGTCGACGGCCCGGCGCACCAGGTGGTTTTCAACCCCGAGATTCTGGCCGCTCACCGGCTCACCGAGGCGGATTTCGCCTCTGCGATCCGCGAAAAACTCGCCGAGATCGCCGCGCGCCGCGAGGTCTGGCTGGCCCATCGTGCGCCGGTGCCGATCTCCGGGCGCAGCGTGCTCGTGGTTGATGACGGGATCGCCACCGGGGCCACCGTGCGGGCGGCGCTCAAAGGTCTTGCTGGCCGGGGCGCGCGCGAGATCATCCTCGCCGTGCCGGTTGCGCCCGCCGATGTGCAGGCCGCGCTCGCGCCGCTTTGTGACCGGCTGATCTGCCTTGAGACGCCACGCCCGTTCTACGCCGTCGGCGCGCATTTCGCAGCCTTTCCGCAGGTGTCCGACGACGAAGTCACGGCCTTGCTCGCAGCGCACTGACCGGGGAAGGACTGGTGCCGTTTCCCCCGATCTTTCGCGAGAATCCGGCCAAACCTTGTGCTACCATCCCGCCAAGGCCGCACATCCAGAGAGCGGCCGGTTTTCAAGGGGAACAGCATGCTCAAAGAGTTCAAGAATTTCATCGCCAAGGGCAACGTGATGGATATGGCCGTCGGGATCATCATCGGCGCGGCTTTCACCGCCATCGTCGGATCGCTGGTTTCCGACCTGATCAACCCGATCATCGGGCTGATTGTCGGCGGGCTGGACTTCACCAATATGTACGCGGTGCTTTCGGGAGAGGTCGGCCCCGGGGCCAGCCTTGAAGCAGCGCGCGAGTCCGGCGCGGTGGTATTCGCCTATGGGGCCTTCCTGACCGCCGTGATCAATTTCCTGATCATCGCCTTCGTGGTGTTCATGCTGGTGCGCTACGTCAACAAGGTGAAAGATGCGGCGACCACGAAGACGGTCGAGGAGCCCGCCGCCCCGGCAGGGCCGACGGAACTCGATCTCCTGACCGAGATCCGCGACGCGCTCGCCACCAGGTAAGCCTTGCCCGCCAGATCGAGGGGCGCGCCGAAAGCGCGCCCCGTTTCATTTTCACGACACAGGAGACATGACCGTGGAAAACCTCACCAACAACCTTTCCGACCTCACCGTCAGCTACCTGCCGGTCATGATCAACGCCGCCAAGGCCTTCGTTGTGCTCGTGATCGGCTGGGTCCTGGCCGGGACCGCCAGCCGGATCGCACGCCAGCGCCTCGCCGCCCAACCCCGGATCGACCCGACGATCGCGGGGTTCACTTCTTCAATCCTTCGGTGGCTGATCCTGCTGATCACGCTGATCGCCGTTCTCGGTGTCTTCGGCATCCAGGCCACGTCGCTCGTGGCCATGCTCGGTGCCGCAACGCTGGCGATCGGCATGGCGCTTCAGGGCACGCTGGCCGACCTCGCCGCCGGTTTCATGATCGTGATGTTCCGCCCCTATCGCGTTGGGCAATACGTCGATATCGCCGGCACCGCGGGCACCGTGAAGGATATCAACCTTTTCGTAACCGAACTCGCCACGCCGGACAACGTCCAGATCATCGTGCCCAACGGGAAGGCATGGGGCATGATCATCACCAACTATTCGCACCATGCCACCCGCCGGGTCGATCTCGTGTTCGGGATCGGCTACGACGACGACGCCGAGCGCGCCATGGCGGTTGTTGCCCGGCTTGCCGGGGAAGACACCCGGGTGCTGGCCGATCCCGAACCATGGCTGCGCGTCACCGCGCTGGGCGACAGCGCGGTTGAGATCACCGCGCGGCTCTGGGTTGCCGCAGACGATTACTGGGATGTGAAATTCGCCCTCACCCGCGCCGTGAAGGAGGCCTTCGACGCCGAGGGGATCACCATCCCCTATCCGCATCGCGTCATGGTTCAGGCGGCGGCGGAATGAACCCGCGGGGCCGCCCGCCACAGGGGCAAAAAACCCGTTTTCCGCGTTGACAGCCGCGCGCGGCGCGGCTATCTGCCCCTTCGTGTGAATGGCGTGGTAGCTCAGCTGGTTAGAGCACAGCACTCATAATGCTGGGGTCGGCGGTTCAAGTCCGCCCCACGCTACCACACGCAGCTCCCCGGATCGCGAACCAGCGCCGCAGCGGCCTTGTCGTGAGGGCGTCCTCCGCCGCGCAACACGTTGGGACAGCGGGGGCAGAGCCCCCGCCAACCCGCCTATTTTCCAAGCGCCAGCTTCGGTGAAAGCACGTCGATCGCAAGCGCCTCACCCACCGCGTATTGCGTCAGGTGGCCGGCGTGCACGTTGAGCCCGTCGAGCAGGTGCGGATCGTCTTCGCAGGCCTGCCGCCAGCCCTTGTCGGCCAGCGCGAGCAGGAACGGCAGCGTGGCATTGCCGAGCGCCAGCGTCGAGGTGCGCGCCACCGCGCCGGGCATGTTGGCAACGCAGTAATGCATGATCCCGTCCACCTCGTAGATCGGGTCTTCGTGGGTGGTGGGCCGCGAGGTCTCGAAACAGCCGCCCTGGTCGATCGCCACATCGACGAGCGCTGCCCCCGGCTTCATCGTCGACAGCATGTCCCGACGCACGATCTTGGGCGCCGCCGCCCCCGGCACCAGCACCGCGCCGATCACCATGTCGGCCCCGGCCACCAGTTCGGCGGTCAGCCCGGCACTGGCAAAGCCGGTGCGAAACTCGGTGCGGAACGCGTCGTCAAGCTGGCGCAGACGCGGCAGCGACATGTCGAGCACGGTCACATCCGCGCCCATGCCCGCGGCCACCCGCGCAGCCTGGGTGCCGACCACGCCGCCGCCGATCACCACCACGGTGGCGGGGCGAACCCCGGGCACGCCGCCCATCAGCACGCCGCGCCCGCCGTTGGCCTTCTGCAGCGTCCACGCGCCAACCTGCGGGGCCAGCTTGCCCGCCACCTCCGACATCGGCGCAAGCAAGGGCAACCGCCCGTCGCGGTCGGTCACCGTCTCGTAGGCAATCGCCGTCACCCCGCTGGCGAGCAGGTCGTTTGTCTGGGCCGGATCGGGCGCAAGGTGCAGGTAGGTGAACAGGATCTGGCCGTCCCGCAGCATCTTGCGTTCGACCGCTTGCGGCTCCTTCACCTTGACGATCAGATCGGCCCTGGCAAACACCTCTGCCGCGGTCGCCACGATCTCTACGCCCGCGGCGGCATAATCGTCATCGGGAAACCCCGATCCGGCACCGGCGCCGGTTTCGACAACCACCGAATGGCCATGGGCAATGGCTTCTGCAGCGGCGCGCGGCGTCAAGCCCACCCGGTATTCCTGCGGCTTGATTTCTCTCGGGCACCCGATCAGCATGACGTCCTCCTGTTGAATTTTCCGAAGCTTGGCGCATTCCCGGCGCAATTGCTTTGAAATCCACGATGCCACTGGCTATGGTCTCGGACGAACTCTTCGAAGTATCGCCGTTTTCTTGCAAGGATATTCGCCCAGAATGGATCTTGACAGCATGGACCGCCGGATTCTGACCGTTCTCCAGAAGAGCGGCCGGATCTCAAACGCCGAGCTTTCCGAACAGGTCAACCTCTCGCCGTCCGCCTGCCACCGCCGCGTGCAGCGGCTCGAGAAGGACGGCTATATCCGCAACTACGTGGCGATGGTCGATCCCCGCATGATCGAGCTGCCCACCATGGTCTTCGTCGAGATCACCCTGTCTGGCCAGGCCGACGAATTGCTCGAAGCCTTCGAGCGCGAGGTGGCGCGGGTGCCCGAAGTGCTCGAATGTCACCTGATGGCGGGCTCGGCCGATTACATCCTCAAGGTCGTCGCCCGCGACACCGACGATTTCGCCCGCATCCACCGCCAGAAGCTCGCCCGGCTGCCTGGGGTTCAGGGCATGCAATCGAGCTTCGCCCTGCGCACGGTGTTCAAGACCACGGCCTTGCCGGTTTAGGCGGCGGCAGCCCGAACCGGGGCCAGCGGCCTTTCGCGGATCGGCAGATGGATCAGCGCCGAGAAGGCACCCACACCCACGCCGATCCACCACACGAAGGTGTAGTCGCCGGTGATGTCATACATCCGCCCGCCCAGCCAGACACCGAGGAAGCTGCCAAGCTGGTGCGAGAAGAACACGATACCATAGAGCGTGCCCATGTAGCGCAACCCGTAGATATGCGCGACGAGCCCCGAGGTCAGCGGCACCGTCGCCAGCCAGAGGCTGCCCATTGCAATGGAAAACAGGATCACCGAGGTGGGCGTGATCGGCATCATGATGAACAGCGCGGCAATCACCGTGCGCCCGGCGTAGATCGCGGCCAGAAGGTATTTTTTCTGAAAATGGTTGCCGAGCGCCCCGGCCAGCAGCGTGCCGCCGATATTGGCCAGCCCGATCAGCGATATCGAGATCGCACCAAGCGCCGACGTGGTGGCAACCCCGAGCGAGGCCAGCGTTCCCGAGGGGTCGATCGCGCCGCACATCTCGGTGACGAAGGCCGGGAAATGGGCGGTGACAAACGCAAGTTGGTAACCGCAGGAGAAAAAGCCCAGGAAGATCATCGTGTAAGACGGGTCGCGGAAGGCTTGCTTCAGAACATGGCCGAGGCTCTCCTCCAGTTGGGCGCGATTCGCCACCGTTGGCGTGCGCATCAGGGGCAACATCACCAGCGAACCGAGGATCACCGCCGCAAAGACGAGAAACACGCTTTGCCACGGCATCAGCGTAAGCAGCCATTCCGCCACCGGCGCACCAAATACCTGCCCCGCCGAGCCCGCCGCCGTGGCGATCGCCAGCGTCATCGAGCGGTGCCGATCCGAGGCTGCGCGCCCCACCACCGCAAGGATCACGCCAAACCCGGTGCCCGCCACGCCGAAGCCGACCGCCACCTCAAGAAGCTGGTGTTCCAGCGGCGTTGTGGCGAAGGCCGAGGCGACCAGACCGGCGGCGTAGAGCAGCGCGCCGAGCACGATCGCCCGCCTGTCACCGAGCTTTTCCGCGATCGCCCCGAAAATCGGCTGGCCGATACCCCAGGCGAGGTTCTGGATCGCGATCGCGAGCGAGAAATCGGCCCGCAGCCAGCCAAACTCCTCCGCAATCGGGATCTGGAACACGCCGAAACTCGCGCGAACCGCGAAGCTGAGCATCAGGATCGTGGCCCCGGCAATCAGAACCGGGGTAATCAGTCGCGCGCTGGTCATTCGTCTCTCCGTCGCGCGAAATTGTGTCAAGGCGCGCGGGCCGTCAATCGCTTTCCTTCATCCCGCGCGCCCGATATGGCTTGAGCATGAGCGAGACGATTGCCGAGATCTACGCCGCCCGCGTGGCCAGCGGCACCCTGCACCCCGACCCGGCGCAGGAAGCCGTGTTGTCGATGTTCGAGGATATCCGCCATCACCTTGAAACCACCAGGCTCAAGCGGCGGGGCATCCTCGGCGGGCTGTTCCACAAACCCGAGGAGGTGCCGCAGGGGCTCTATCTCTGGGGTGGCGTCGGGCGCGGCAAGTCGATGCTGATGGACCTGTTCGTGGGCCATCTCGACATCGCCGAAAAGCGCCGGGTGCATTTCCACGCCTTCATGCAGGAGGTTCACAATGGCATGCACGCCGCCCGCCAGCAGGGCCTTGCCGACGCGCTTGCCCCGGTAGCCGATGCCTTGGTGAAAGACCTGCGCCTGCTCGCGCTCGACGAGATGCAGATCACCGACATCACCGACGCGATGATCGTGGGGCGCTTGTTCGAGAAACTCTTCGCCGCCGGCGTGGTGGTCATCACCACCTCCAACCGTCCGCCCGAAGGCCTCTACGAGCACGGCCTCAACCGCCAGCTTTTCCTGCCGTTCATCGACATGATCCGCGACCGGCTCGTGGTGCATGAGCTTGCCAGCCCTTCGGACTACCGGCAGAACCGCCTTGCCGGGGCCCCCACCTACTTCACCCCCCTCGGCCCCGAGGCCCGGGCGGGGATCGAAGCGATCTGGAGCGGCTTTACCGAACATGGCCAACCGCGCCCGCTGGTTCTGGCGGTCAAGGGACGCGAGGTGGAGTTGCCTGCGGTCTGCTCCGGGGTCGCCCGCGCCAGCTTCTACGAACTCTGCGCAAAGCCCCACGGACCGGCGGATTATCTCGCCATCGCCGAGGCGGTGCGGATGATCATCATCGAGAATATCCCCCGGCTCGGCCGCGCCAACTTCAACGAGGCGCGCCGCTTCGTCACCCTGATCGACGCGCTCTATGAAGCCCATGTGCGGCTCGTGGCGAGCGCGGCCGCCGAACCCGAATACCTCTATGTCGAAGGCGAGGGCAGTTTCGAGTTCGAGCGCACCGCGTCGCGCCTGCGCGAGATGCAGTCGGCCGACTGGGGGCAGTAGCGCCGCGCCCTATTCGGCCGCCTGCGCCGACGTTTTGCCGACGTTTTGCCGACCATGTGCCGCCGCCCAGTCCAGCTCCGGACCAACGGGCACGATCCGGTGCGGGTTAATCGTTTCGTGAGAGTAATGGTAGTGCCGGATCCAGTGGTCCGGGTGGCAGGTGTCCGCCACGCCCGGCCATTGGTGAAGCTCGCGCGCATAGGCCCAGAGGTTCGGGTAATCCACCAGCCGCTTGCGGTTGCACTTGAAGTGGCCGTGATACACCTGGTCGAACCGCACCAGCGTGGTGAACAGCCGCCAGTCGGCCTCGGTGATGGTGTCGCCCACGAGGTAGCGGCGGGTCGATAGCCGTTCTTCCAGCCAGTCGAGGCTGTCGAACAGCGCCGTCACGGCTTCATCATAGGCGGTTTGCGTCGTCGCGAAGCCGGCCTTGTAGACGCCGTTGTTGACCGTGTCGTACACCCGCGCATTCACCGCCTCGATCTCGTCGCGCAGCGGCTCGGGCCAGTAATCATTGGTGTTTCCAGTGATCCCGTCGAAGGCCGAATTGAACATCCGGATGATCTCGGCGCTCTCGTTGGAGACGATGGTTTCACGCATCCGGTCCCACAGAACCGGCACCGTCACCCGGCCCGACATCCCGGGCTCGGCCTTGAGATAGACCTCGCGCAGATAGTCGAAGCCAAACAGCGTATCGCCGGTCGCACCGTCGAACAAGTGGTCGAAGCTCCAGCCATCCGACAGCATGTCGGGATGCACCACCGACACGCCGATATGCGGCTCCAGCCCTTTCAGCGCGCGGAAAACCAAGGTGCGGTGTGCCCATGGGCAGGCATAGGAGACGTAGAGATGATACCGCCCGCTCTCGGCTTTGAAGCCGCCCTCACCCGAAGGGCCGGGCGCGCCGTCCGGCGTCACCCAGTTGCGAAACTTCTGCGTCGAGCGCACGAACCGCCCGCCCGATTTCTTCGTGTCATACCATGTGTCTTGCCAGACACCGTTCACCAGTTGGCCCATGCCAAACCCCCTTTTTCCTGATCTACAGGTAGTCCCTGGCTCGATCCGGAAAAACGTCACCTCGCGCGCAAGCCTCGTGCGCTGGTGCACAACCGCGTCGCCGCATCGCGCCCGATTGCCGTTTCCTGCGTTGAGGCGCAGGGCAGCTTGGCCTATACGGGGCAACGACGATGCCCGAAGGGGCCGGAGTGGTGTGCCGTGGCAAGATCGACCCATGCAGGGGATCGCGCCGCGCAATCGTCGAGAAAGGCACGCTCTCCGCGCCAATGCGGCTGCTGAAAAAGGATGTGCCATGCGAGCTTTCACCCGTGATATCCCTTTGCGCCTGAGCGCCGGCCCGAAGCCTGAAGCCAGAGGAGCCTGCCAATGACGAAAATCGGCGTGATGATCTGCGGCCACGGCTCGCGCAGCCAAGCGGCGGTGGACGAGTTCAAGGTGCTGGCCGAGAAGCTGCCCGCCTACCTGCCGGACGACTGGATCACCGATTACGGCTATCTCGAATTTGCCAACCCGGTGATCCGCGCCGGGCTCGACAACCTGCGCAACGCCGGGGCCGAGAAGATCCTTGCCGTTCCCGGGATGCTCTTTGCCGCGATGCACACAAAAAACGACATTCCCACCGTGCTCAACACCTACGCCGCCGAGCACGGCATCGAGGTGCGCTACGGGCGCGATCTCGGGATCGACCCGAAGATGATCGCCGCTGCGGGCGACCGGGTGCGCGCCGCGATCGGCGCGGCCAACGCCAAGCACGGAACGGTGCCACTGGAGGAAACCTGCCTCGTGGTGATCGGCCGTGGTGCCTCCGACCCCGATGCCAACGCCAATATCGCCAAGGTTGCCCGGCTGTTGCAGGAAGGGCTTGGGCTGGGATGGCTTGAAGTGGGGTATTCCGGCGTGACCTTTCCGCTTGTCGAACCCGTGCTGCGCCACGCCGCCAGGCTCGGCTACCGGCGGATCGTGGTGTTCCCCTACTTTCTGTTCTCCGGGATCCTGATCGACCGCATCTATGGCTTCACCGACAAGGTCGCCGCCGATCATCCGGACATTCAATTCGTGAAGGCGGGCTACCTCGGCGATCACCCCAAGGTTTTGGAAACCTTCGCAGAACGGGTGCGCGAGCAACTGGGCGACGTGCCGCCGCCGAACTGCGGCACCTGCCCCTATCGCACGCAGGTTCTGTCGCTGCAGAACGGCAAGTCCGTGCAGATCGACCCGGACGAGCGCGCCGGGCACCCGGCGTTCGGCGATGTGCCGCCGCCGGTCTGCGTGATGTGCAAGTATCGCACCGAGGTGCTTGGCTTCGAGGCCGAGGTCGGCGCGGTGCAGGAAAGCCATCATCACCACGTCGAAGGCCAGGGCGCTTCTGCGCCGGGCTCGAACGTCGCCGATTGCCCGCTGTGCGATACCTTCTGCACCGGCGAGTGCCGCCTCGACATGCACCACCATCACCACCACCATCATGATCACGGCCATGATCACCATCACCACCATGGCCACGATCACCATCACCACCCGGCCTATCCCCATGCCAAACACCCGCATGGCCCCGAATCGGCGCGCCGAAAATGACCGAGGCACCGCCCAGACCGCCGCTGCGCTACGAGCGCGATCCGGCGGCAATTTACGCCCGGAGCTTTGCCACGGTGCAAGCCGAGGCTCGGCTTGAGCGTTTTTCGCCCGGCATGGCACGGCTCGCCACGCGGCTGATCCATGCCTGCGGCATGGTCGAGGTGGCCGACCGGCTGGCATTCTCGCCCGGCGCTTTCGAGGCCGGGCAAGCCGCGCTGGCCTCGGGTGCGCCGGTGCTGGCGGATTGTGAGATGGTTGCGGCGGGCATCATCCGGCGCTACTTGCCTGCGGGTAACGAGGTCATCGTCACCCTGAACGCCGGGGAAGTACCCGCGCGCGCGGCACGGATCGGCAACACCCGCTCCGCCGCCGCCGTCGAGCTTTGGGCCGACCGGCTGGAAGGCGCTGTCGTCGC
Source organism: Maritimibacter sp. HL-12 (assembly GCF_900177545.1). GTDB lineage: Bacteria > Pseudomonadota > Alphaproteobacteria > Rhodobacterales > Rhodobacteraceae > Sinisalibacter. Next base: position 1,196,933 of record NZ_FXBQ01000001.1, read on the forward strand.
CATCGGCAACGCGCCCACGGCGCTGTTTCGCCTGCTCGAACTGATCGACGAGGGCGCGCCGCGCCCGGCGGTGATCCTCGGCTTTCCGGTCGGCTTCGTGGGGGCCGCCGAATCCAAGGCCGAGCTTGCCCGCGATCCGCGGGGCTGCGATTTCGTCGCGCTGCGCGGGCGGCGCGGCGGCTCTGCGATGGCCTCTGCCGCGGTCAACGCGCTTGCCGCCGGGTTGCCGGAAATCGGCGCGTGACACCCTGGCTCCATATCATCGGCATCGGCGCGGATGGGATGGGCAGCCTCGCGCCTGCCGCCCGCGCGGCGCTGGCGACCGCCGAGGTTATCGTCGGAGGTGAACGCCACCATACGCTAACGGATGGTGTAGCCGGTGAACGCATCGCCTGGCCCTCGCCTTTCGACGCGCTGATCGACCGTTTGCGGGGCCTGAGCGGGCGTCGCGTCGCCGTGCTCGCCACCGGCGATCCGCTCTGGTTTTCGGTCGGCGCAAAGATCGCCAACGCCTTCACACCCGGTGAGTTCGTCGTGCATCCGCAGCTTTCGGCCTTCCAACTCGCCGCCGCCCGCATGGGCTGGTCGCTTGCCGATTGCGAGACCCTCACCGCGCACGGTCGCCCGCCCGAACAGGTGATTCCCTACATCACGCCCGGTGCCCGCCTCCTGATCCTGACCACCGGCAGCGCGACGCCGGGGCAGATCGCCGGGTTTCTTGCCGCGCGCGGCTACGGCCCCTCGCGCCTCACCGTGCTCGCCAACATGGGCGCCGCAGACGAGCTGCGCATTGAGGGGGACGCGGAGAATTGGACCGAAAACGTGCCGGATTTCAACACGCTGGCCGTCGAAGTCCGGCCTGGACACGCGCCCGTGCTCCATGCCCGAACACCCGGCCTGCCCGACAGCGCCTTCGCCTCCGATGGCACCATGACCAAGCGCGAGGTGCGCGCGGTGAGCCTTGCCCGGTTGATGCCGATGCGCGGCGCGCTGTTGTGGGATATCGGCTGCGGCGCCGGGTCGGTCGCGATAGAATGGATGCGCGCTGCGCGCGACGCCCGCGCCATTGGCATCGAACCGCGCGCCGACCGCAGGGCCTTTGCCGCCGCCAATGCCGCCACCCTTGGCACGCCGGGGCTGACACTGGTTGAGGGCAGCGCGCCGGATGCTCTCGCGGGCCTGCCCGACCCCGACGCGGTGTTTCTCGGAGGCGGCATCACGGCAGAAACATTCGAAACCGTATGGAATGCTTTGAAGCCACAGGGTCGCCTCGTCGCCAACAGCGTCACCTTGGAGAGCGAAGCGGTATTGCTCGACCTCCACGCCCGTCATGGCGGCGAGTTGGCGCGGATCTCGGTGTCGCGGGCCGAGCCTGTCGGCCCGCGGATGGGGTGGCGTCCGATGATGGCGGTCACACAATGGAGCCTCGTGAAATGAGCAAAGGCATGTTCATCGGCGTCGGTCTCGGGCCGGGCGATCCCGATCTGGTGACGATCCGGGCCGCCCGGTTGATTGCGGAGACCGGGATCATCGCCTATCCGTCGCTGCCCGGAACGGAGAGTTTCGCGCGCCAGATCGCAGCACCCTATATCGCTGACGACACACACGAAATCGTTGTGGAAGTCCCGATGACCCTGGACCGAGGCCCGGCACAGGCGGCCTACGATCTCGGGGCCGCGCGCATTGCCGAAGCGCTCGACCTCGGCCATGACGTGGTGATGCTTTGTGAAGGCGATCCGTTCTTCTACGGCTCCTTCATGTATCTGCACGCCCGCCTGTCCGGCCGGTATGCAACCGATGTCGTGCCCGGCGTCACGTCCGTTTCGGCCGCTTCCGCGCGGGCGCAACTGCCCCTGGTGGCGCGCAACGACGCATTCAGCACGATCCCCGCGCCGCTTTCGGACGACGCCATTCGTAACCGTATTGCGCAGGCCGACAGTGTCGCCATTCTGAAGGTGGGCCGCCATCTCGGACGGGTGCGCGCCTTGCTCGCCGCGCTCGGTCTTCTTGATCGGGCGCAGTACATCGAGCGGGCGACGCTTGACAACGAACGCATCCTGCCGCTCTCCGAAGCCCCCGACCCAGCTCCCTATTTCTCTCTCATCCTTGTGACGAAAGGTGCCGACCCTTGGCTCAAGACCCCGTCGTGATCGCCCTCAACCGTGCCGGCGAAGCCGCCGCGCATCGGATCGCCGCCCATCTCGGCGCGCCGGTTCACGGCCGCGCCGGACGTGTCGACCGCGCCGACGCGTTCTTTCCCAATGCGCTCAGCCATGTGCGCGACCTCTTCGCGGCGGGTGTGCCGGTGGTCGGCGTCTGCGCCTCGGGCATCCTCATTCGCGCCGTGGCCCCACTGCTCGCCGACAAGACGACCGAACCACCGGTTTTGTCGGTATCCGACGATGGCAACGTGGTCATCCCCTTGCTCGGCGGCCACCGGGGCGCGAACCGGCTGGCGCGCGACATCGCCGAGGCCCTCGGGGCAACCGCCGCCGTCACCACGGCAGGCGACGTGGCGATCGGCGTGGCGCTGGACGAGCCGCCCGTGGGCTACCGGCTGCAAAATCCCGTCGACGCCAAGGCGGTGATGGCAAGGCTGCTCTCGGGCGCTGCCCCGCGCATTCTTGGTGAGAACATCTTCGGACTGGAGGGCGACGAGGAAGGCCCGGCGGAACTGGTCGTCACCACCGCGCCACTCCCCGGAGACGCCGCGCGCCTCGTATACCATCCGCAGGCGTATGTTCTCGGTGCAGGCTGCGCGCGCAATGCCGATCCCGCCGAGCTCGACGCGCTGGTATCAGACACCCTCGCCACCCACGAGATCGCCCCCGGCGCGATTGCCGCCGTTGCAACGATCGACCTCAAGGCCGATGAACCGGCGGTGAATGCCCTCGCGCGCAAACTCGGCGTGCCGCTGCACCTGTTCACGGCGGCGGAACTGGAAGCCCAGACGCCCAATCTCGCCAACCCCTCGGAGATCGTCTTCGCCGAAGTCGGCTGCCATGGTGTATCGGAGGCCGCCGCCCTCGCCGCCGCCCCGGGCAGCGCGCTCGCGGTTGAAAAACACAAGTCGGCCAATGCCACCTGTGCGCTCTCGCTCAGCCCGGCACCCATCACGGCACCCGGGGGCCGCGCGCGCGGGCGGCTTGCCATCGTCGGCATCGGCCCCGGCCAGTCTTCCTGGCGCACGCCCGAAGCCTCCCGGCTGATCGCGGAGGCTGACGAGCTTGTCGGCTACGGACTTTATATCGACCTGCTCGGGCCGCTCGTCGCCGGCAAGCCTCGCCGCGATTTCCCGCTTGGGGCGGAAGAGGATCGCTGCCGCTACGCGCTGGAGGAGGCCGCCAAGGGGCGCAACATAGCGCTGATCTCGTCAGGTGATGCGGGGATCTACGCCATGGGCGCGCTGGTGTTCGAGTTGATGGACCGGGGACCGGAGGCGATGGGTGTATCGGACGCGGCCAGACGTGTCGAGGTGATCTCGACCCCCGGCGTCTCGGCGCTGCAAGCCGCCGCCGCGCGTGCCGGCGCGCCGCTCGGCCACGACTTCTGCGCGATCTCGCTGTCGGACCTGCTCACACCCACCGATACCATACGCCTGCGTATTCAAGCGGCCGCCGAAGGCGATTTCGTCATCGCCTTCTATAATCCGGTCTCCAAACGGCGGCGCACGCTTCTTGCCGAGGCCCGCGAGATCCTGCTGGCCCACCGCCCCGACGACACGCCGGTTCTGCTCGCCACGAACCTTGGACGGCCAGAGGAAACGCTGCGCTACCGCAGGCTCGCCGATCTCGACGTTGATGAGGTCGACATGCTGACGGTGGTGCTCGTCGGTTCGTCCAACTCGCGGCTGGCCGAGCTTGGCGAGGGCCCGCGCATGTATACCCCCCGGGGCTACGCCCGGAAAATCGACGGAGATCTGGCATGAAGGTTTTTTTCATCGGCGCGGGGCCGGGCGACCCGGAACTGCTCACCTTGAAGGCGCAGCGGATCATCGGGCAATGCCCGGTCTGTCTCTACGCCGGAAGCCTCGTGCCGCCAGAGGTTGTCGCCGGTGCGCCCGAGGGCGCGCTGGTGCGCGATACCGCCGCGATGACACTCGACGAAACCCACGGCGAAATCCTTGCCGCCCAGGCGCGCGGACAAGACGTGGCCCGCGTTCATTCCGGCGACCCGAGCCTCTACGGCGCGATTGCCGAACAGATCCGCCGGTTGCGCGCCGACGGGATCGCCTACGAGATCGTGCCCGGCGTGCCCGCCTACGCCGCCGCCGCTGCCGCTCTGGGGCAGGAACTGACGATCCCGGAGATCGCGCAAAGCATCGTGCTCACCCGGATGAGTATGCAATCCACCTCCATGCCCGAGGGCGAAACCCTCGAGAATTTTGCCCGCACCGGGGCAACGCTGGCAATCCACCTCGCCGTGCGCAACATGCGCGAGATCGAGCGCGTGCTCACGCCGCATTACGGTGCCGATTGCCCGGTGGTGGTGGCTTACCGCGTCGGCTGGCCCGACCAGATGCTCATTCGCGGCCGGCTCGACGATATCCGTCTGAAAGTCCGCGCCGAGAAGATCACCCGCACCGCGCTTATCCTTGTTGGACCCGCTCTTGGCGAAACCCGCGATTTCCGCGATTCGGCGCTCTACGATCCCGCCAAGCCGCACGTGCTGCGCCCGGTGGTGGGCGTGGACCTGGTGGAAGATCACAACACCTGACAAGGTTCCGACCGGTCACCAAACGATAACTTGACCGAATCGAACCACCCTGCATGCTTGGTGCAGGTGCGGAGGAACCGGAATGACGACCTATTTGCCGAAAGAGGTCCAGGAAGGCCTGGAACAGGCGCGCAAACGCGACCTGCGCAGGAAATCCCGCTTGCGGGTATCGGCGGGCGACGATGTTTTCCCGGTCCTCGAATTCCGCGAAGGCGGCTTCGCCCTCGATCTCGACAATGCCCCCAAGCTGCGTGGGCTGGTCGATCTCTACGACGGCAGCCGCCACCTCTACCAATGCCTGATCGTCGCCTCGGAAGAAGATGGCGCGCTGATGCGCTACGAGTTCAAACGCTCGACGGCGGCAGTGGACAAGGCCCCGCTCGATTTCGCCCGCGACGAGAACGCCCCGATCGCCCTGCTGAGCAAGTAGTCGGCCGGTTCTGGCGGCAAGCCATCGGCCCGCGCCGCCTGCCCTTCATTGCAGATCGGCAAACGCGTCCACGAGACGCTCGACCGCAGCCTCGACGCGCGCGCGCTGGGTCCCGAGATTGAACCGCAGCCCACCTTCCCCGCCACTTCCGAAAGCCGGACCGGGGCTTGGGACAAGCCGGGCGATCTCGGTCACCCGACGCCACAACTCGTCATCCGTCATTCCGAGCCGCGAAAAATCCACCCAGGCCAGATAAGTTCCTTCGAGCTTGTGGATCGACACGCCCGGAATCTCCAGCAAGCCTTTGCGGAAAACCTCGTAGTTGCCGGCAAGATAGCCCGTGAGTTCATCGACCCAGACCGCCCCGGCGGGAGAGAAAGCTGCACGGGAGAGGACGACTCCGAAAAGGTTGGGCGCGAGATCGGCCCGCCTGACCGTGTTGGCGAATTGGCTGCGCAGCGCTTCGTCTTCGATGATGACGGCGCCGAGCCTCGCACCCGCAATCGAAAATGTCTTCGACGCCGAAATCATCGTCACCAGCCGTGGCGTCGCCTCGGGGGCGGCCAGGGCGGTGGGCACATGCCGGTAGCCGGGCATGATGATATCGTTGTGGATTTCATCTGAGACCAGAACCAGATCGTGGCGCGAAGCGAAATCCGCGATCGCCTGCAGTTCCTCGGCGGACCAGACCCGCCCGCCGGGGTTGTGCGGTGAACACAGGATCAGGATCTTCTCGCGCCCGGTCATCCGCCCCTCGTAGCTTTCAAAATCGAGCGTGAATCGATCATTCCGCACGACGAGCGGCAACTCGGTGACAACGCGGTCGTTCCTGAGGATCTTGCGCGCGAACTCGTGGTAGACCGGCGTGAAGATCGCAACGGAGTCGCCGGGCTCCGACCAGGTCTGGATCGCGAAGGCAACCGCATTGCCGATGCTCGCGGTATTGATGATCCAGTCCGGCACGATGCTCCAGCCGTGCCGAGATTGCGACCACCAGCACACGGCATCGAGGTAGGACCCGATATTGGCGAAATATCCGAAATCGCCGGCATCTGCAGCGGCATGAACCGCGTCGCTCAGGAATGCAGGCGCCTTGAAATCCATGTCGGCGATCCACATCGGGATGACATCATCCCCTTTGATCCCGAATTCACCCTCCAGCAACGTCCATTTGCTGGAGCCGGTCGCAACACGGTCATGGAGTTCGTCGAAGTTCATGGAGCCTCCTGCATCAGGTCGGGCGAGGGTAACGCGGTCAAGGTCGGGCGCAACATATATTTCCTCGCGCCAGCTACCGTGGTCTTGGTGCCGCGCTACGGTGTTGCACTGGCCTACTGGATATTCGTTGGATCGGAGGCTCGTCGCGTGATTGGGTATTCTCAAGGGTTGAGGAAAACCGCTCCCCCATTGCGCCCCGCCTGCCCTTCGCCTAAATCCCGCGCATGACCATACGCTCGATCCTGATCCACCCCGACCCGCGCCTGAAAAAGGTGGCCGACGCCGTGCCGGACCTGTCCGATCCGCTGCGCCAGCTTGCCGACGACATGCTGGAAACGATGTATGACGCGCCGGGCGTCGGCCTTGCCGCACCGCAGGTGGGCGTGCTGCAGCGGGTGATCGTGGCCGACCCGGTCAAGGATCCGAACGAGACGCCGCAGCCCATCGTCATGTTCAACCCCGAGGTCTTGCTGTCGTCGGACGAAACCTCCGTCTACGAGGAAGGCTGCCTCTCGATCCCGGATCAATACGCCGAGGTCACACGCCCGGCCGAGGTGCGCCTGCGCTGGCTCGATCTGCACGGCAACGAGCAGGAGCGCGATTTCGCCGGCTTCTGGGCCACCGTGCTCCAGCACGAGATCGACCACCTGAACGGCAAGCTCTTCATCGACTATCTCAGCCCGATGCGGCGCCAGATGATGACCCGCAAGAGCCAGAAGATCAAACGCGAGCGGACGCGCGACTGATGCCACCGGGCCAGACCGCGCCATCCGCGCACCGCCGCTTCGTGATCTGGCCCGACAAGCGGCTGCGCACTCCCGCCGCCCCGGTCACCGAAATCACCGACGAAACCGCCGCGATCTGGACCGAGATGATCGCCGCGATGGAGGCCATGCCCGGCGTCGGCCTCGCCGCGGTTCAGCTTGGCATCATGCAGGCGCTCGCCGTGGTCGACGCCTCCGAGGCCCGCGGCGAAGCGGTGCGGATGGCGAACCCGCAAGTGCTTCACGCATCGGTTCAACTGCGCGAGCATGACGAGGCCAGCCCCAACCTGCCGGGCGTCTGGGCCACGATCTCGCGCCCCCGCGCGGTGACGGTCCGGTTCCTGAACGCGGGCGGCGAATGGGAAGAGCGCGATTTCGTCGGCCTCTGGGCCACCAGCGTGCAGCACCAGATCGACCACCTGAACGGCAAGATGTATTTCGACCACCTGTCGCGGCTCAAGCGTGACCGTCTGCTCAAGCGCGCCGCGAAACTGCGCTAGCCACAACAGCCCGTAGCAACCGCGCAACAGCCGGTATCGACGGCGGGTTTGCATTGTGCCGCATCGCCTACGAGCGCAACCACCGCATGCCCGCCCCGGTCCAGCGGCTGCACCGGCGTGTAGCGGCCAAGCCCCCGGTTTCCGTGGGCAAATTCAACCGATAGGGGCACCACGGCAAGATCGGGCAAGGCGGCGATGCAGCGCTTGAGGATCGCGGCCATCTTGCCCGCGCTCATCCAGCCTTCGCCGCTTCCATCGAGCAGTTGAAGCGCTGCCTCGCGCCAGCGGCTTTCGCGGCCGCCGCAATCGATCGAGCGGATCTCGGCGAGCTTGAGCTCGGTGATGTGATAGTCGCCGCCGATCACGCCGGCATCCGTCGCAAAGCCCACTGGCATGTCAGGCGCCAGCCTGTCGAGCGCCGAAACCATGTCGCCGGCCGTTGCCATGGTCTGCATCATGTTCTACCGTCCCTTCATTACTCAACATCTCAAAAGGTATTGAGATATGATCCAGCCCCCTGACGAAAGTCAAGCCCTCGCGGCACTTTCGGCCCTGTCTGAAAGCACCCGCCTGCGCATCCTGCGCTTTCTCGTCGCGCGCGGCCCGCAAGGCGCGCCCGCAGGAGAGATCGGCGAAGCCATCGGGTTTTCCTCCTCGCGCGGGTCGTTTCACCTCGGCGTGCTCGCGCGCGCGGGGCTGGTGACCGCGACGAAATCATCGCGCCAGGTGATCTACCGCGCCGACACCGTGGCCATAGGCGCGTTGATGGGCTACCTCATCAATGATTGCTGTGGTGCGGATCCGCAGATCGTGGCGTGCTGTTCGCCTGCCGCTGCCTGCCGCCCGCAAGGAGAAAGCTGAGATGAGACTGGTCTTCATGGGCAGCCCGGATTTCTCCGTGCCCGCACTCGATGCACTGGTCGCGGCCGGTCACGAGATCGCCGCGGTCTATTGTCAGCCGCCGCGCCCGGCCGGGCGCGGCAAGAAAGACCGGCCCACCCCGGTGCACATCCGCGCGCTCGAACTCGGTCTTGAAGTCCGCCACCCGAAGTCGCTGCGCACCGGCGAAGCACAAGCCGAATTCGCCGCGCTTGACGCCGAGATCGGCGTGGTGGTGGCCTATGGGCTGATCCTGCCGCAACCGATCCTCGACGCCCCCACCCACGGCTGCCTCAACATCCACGCCTCGCTCCTGCCGCGCTGGCGCGGGGCCGCGCCGATTCATCGCGCAATCATGGCTGGCGACGCGGAAACCGGCGTCTGCATCATGCAGATGGACGCGGGCCTCGATACCGGCCCGGTGCTCTTGCGCCGCGCGATCCTGATCGGCGCGGAAGAAACCACCGGCGACCTTCACGACCGCCTTTCGCACCTCGGCGCGACCGCGATTGTCGAGACGCTCGACCAGCTTGACCGGCTCACCCCCGAACCCCAGCCGGACGACGGCGCAACCTATGCCGCCAAGATCGACAAATCCGAGGCGCGGGTGGATTGGTCGCGGCCCGCATCCGAAGTCGCCCGGCACATTCGCGGCCTCTCCCCGCATCCCGGTGCATGGTGCGAGATCGGCGACGAACGGGTCAAACTGCTTGGCGCGTGCGCAACAAACGGCGCGGGCCTGCCGGGCGAGGTGATCGGCCCGCTCACCATCGCCTGCGGCATCGGCGCGGTGCAGATCACCCGCGCCCAACGTCCCGGCAAACGTCCGATGGGAACGGGAGAATTCCTGCGCGGCTTCGAGATGCCTGCCAAGGTCGGCTGATCGGCTTTGGACCGCGCGCGACAAGCCCGCCACAGCGCATGGCGCATCTGATCCGGCCGCGCATCACCCGATCAGAACTTGCGCCCGCCGACCCGCAAAGGGGTCGCACAGCCACTCCGACCGCGTGAACCCCGCCACGCGTTAACCCTGACAGGTATCAAGATTAACGCCGCCCCAGAGCGCGCATTCCCTCTCCGCTGCGGGCCGAACCGCAGCGGATGCGCCCGTCTCTCCAGCAGATCAGGCTTCTTGGGTCCAAAAATACCTTCGGGGGGTGAGCCCGGCACGGGCGAGGGGGGCAGACAGCCCCCCTTTCCCTTCAGCCCTTCTCGCGCAACAGCCGCTGCTTTTGCCGGTTCCAGTCGGCCTTGGCCTCGTCGGCGCGCTTGTCGTGCACCTTCTTGCCCTTGGCGATGCCGATCTTCAGCTTCACCAGCCCCTTGTCGTTGAAATAGAGCACCAGCGGCACCAGCGTCATCCCCTTGCGTTGGGTGGCATTCCACAGACGCGCCAGTTCCTTGCGCGACACCAGCAGCTTGCGGCGGCGGCGCTCCTCGTGGCCCCATGTCTTGGCCTGTGCGTAGGGCGCGATATAGCCGTTCACCAGCCAAAGCTCGCCGTTCTCGACGGCGGCATAGCTTTCGGCGATATTGGCGCTTCCGCCGCGCAGGCTCTTCACCTCGGAACCCATCAGCATGACGCCGCATTCGAGATCTTCCTCGATCGCATAATCGTGCCGCGCGCGCCGGTTCTCGGCGATCACCTTGTAGTTCGGGTTTTTGTCTTTCTTCGCCATGGGAGGCACATAGGCTTAGGCGGGCGGGATGTCGACCGTTTCGAGCCACGGCTTGATGTCCACCACGGGGGTTCCGTCAAGGCAGTCGATGGCATCGATCCCGATCCGTCCGGCGTTGATGTCGAGCGTCGTGATCCGCACCGTCGACAGCGCAACCGGGTTCGGCCGGTTCGGCGAGCGCAGCGAAAACGTGCCGCGCGGAGCCTCGACGTGGCGGGGGTTTTGCAACAGCAGATCGCGCCGGGCGCGGTTCATCCAGTACATCAGGATGATCGGCTGGCCGACGGCAAGCCCGCCGAGCGCAGGGGCGAACGCCGGCTTGAGCTCGATCCAGGCGTCGCCGCCCGCTTCGCGCGCCTTGCCGATATTCTTCGGGCAATCCTTGCGCTGTTTCCATGGCGACCGGATCTGCCCGATGAAGACGACGCCTGCGTCCGGCGCGTCGGACGGGTCGCGCTCCAGCGCAACCTCGCCCTCGCGGATGTCCCAGGTCTCGCCCATGATCAGTTCAACAGCCCGGCATGGCGCATCGCGGCGTCGATAACCGTCTTGGTGGCATCGGTCGCCTCGGTCAGCGGCGAGCGCACATCCGGCGCGCAAAGCCCAAGCTGCGACATCGCGTATTTCACCCCGACAACGCCCGGCTCAAGGAAGATCGCAAGGTGCAACGGCATCAGCCGGTCTGACAGGACGAGCGCCTTGGCATAATCGCCCGCAAGCGTGGCCTCCTGCACCTCGGCGCAGAGCTTGGGCGCGACGTTGGCGGTCACCGAGATGCAGCCACGCCCGCCCATCGCGTTGAAGCCCACTGCCGTGGCGTCTTCGCCCGAGATCTGGATGAAATCCTCGCCGCAGGTCAGCCGCTGCTTGGCCACCCGGGCAAGATCGCCGGTGGCGTCCTTCACGCCCACGATGTTGGGGTGCTTGGCGAGTTCGCCCATGGTGTCGGGCAACATGTCCACCGCGGAGCGGCCGGGGATGTTGTAGATCACGATCGGCAGGCCCACCTCGGCAAGCTCGCTGTAATGCGCGATCAACCCACGCTGGGTGGGCTTGTTGTAATAGGGCGTGACCACGAGCGCGCCATCGGCCCCCACCACCTTGGCGTGCTCCATGAAACCGATCGCCTCGATGGTGTTGTTGGAGCCCGCCCCGGCGATCACCGGGATGCGACCGGCGGCGGCTTTCACCACCTCTTCAACGACAATCTCGTGCTCGGAATGGCTGAGCGTGGGGCTTTCACCGGTAGTACCAACCGGCACCAGCCCATGCGATCCCTGCTCGATATGCCACTCGACCAGATGTTTCAGCGTATCGACATCCAGCGCACCGTTCTTGAACGGCGTGACCAGGGCAGGAATGCTTCCTTTGAACATGACACGCTCCTTGTTGTTATGTAGCCCCGAGTCGGGGCAATAGCGGCGCGGCGGAAACTAGCCGGGCGCGGAAGAAATGCCAAGATTGTGTGTTGCCGCGCCCCCACGCCACGATAGGAATACGCCATGGTTGAAAAAATGAAACTCCTGCTTCGCTTTGTCCTTGTTCCCGCGTTCCTGGCCTTGGGCATTTCCGCGCCGGTTTCGGCTCAGGATGCCGCCGAGGTGGCCAGCCTCGAACGCGGGCTCGACCTCATGCGATCGGGTGACTGGGATGGCGCGCTCGACGCCGCCGGCCCGCCGGGATCGGTGGCGCGCGACATCGTGCAATGGAACCGGCTGCGCGCCTCGCGCGGCGACTTTGCCGAAAGCCTCGACTTCCTGCGGCGCAACCCCGGCTGGCCGGGTCTTGCCCTGCTGCGGGAACGCTCGGAAAAGACCATTCCGCAAGACGCGAGCGCGGCAGAGGTGCTCGATTTCTTCACCGCCCAGAAGCCCGAAACCGGCACCGGCAGCCTGCGTTTCGCCCGCGCGCTCTGGGATACCGGCGCCAAGCAGGAGGCGATGGCCGAAGCGATCCGCGGCTGGACCTCGTTCGCCCTGTCGCAGGAAGAGGAAGACCAATTCATGGTCGATTGGCCGCAAACCCTGGCCCGCCACCACTGGGCGCGGATGGACATGCTGCTATGGCGCGGGTTGAGCGCACAGGCCGAGCGCCACATGCCCCGGATCGACGATGGCCACAAGGCGCTCGCCCATGCTCGCATCGACCTGCGCGAAGACCGGCCCGGGGTGGATGACCGGATCGCCCGCGTGCCCGCGGCGATGGCCGACGATCCCGGCCTTGCCTACGAGCGTTTCCTCTGGCGCGCGCGCAAGGGGCGCAACGCCGACGCGGTGGAGCTTCTGCTCGAACGCTCCGGCTCGGCCGAGTCACTGGGTCGGCCCGAGGCCTGGGCAAGCTGGCGCGCAGTTCTGGCGCGCTGGGCGATGCGCGAGGTCGACGGGAGCACCGCCTACCGCATCGCCGCCAATCACCAGATCGCCGACGACAGCGAGATCCGCAGCGAGCTGGAATGGCTCGCGGGCTACATTGCCCTGCGCAAGCTCGACGACGGCGAGACCGCGCTGGCGCATTTTCGCGATTTCAGGGGCGGGGTGGAAAGCCCGATAAGCCTCGGCCGGGCAGGCTACTGGGAGGGCCGTGCGCTGGACGCGCTTGGCCGCACCGACGAGGCGCAGGCCGCCTACGCGCGCGCCGGGCAACACCAGAGCGCCTTCTATGGCCTGCTCGCCGCCGAGAAGGCCGGTGTCGCGATGGACGAGGCTCTTACCGGGGACGAAACCTTTCCCGGTTACCGCGACGCTCCGTTCTGGAATACCAGCGTGATGCAGGCTGCCCGGCTCTTGTTGGCGGCAGAGGAGCGCTATCTTGCCGAGCGTATGGTGATCCAGCTTTCCGAAAGCCTCGACCGCACCGGCCTTGGCCAGTTGATGCAATGGGCGGAGGACGAAAACGCCCCCCACCTGCAACTCATGCTCGCCAAGTATGCCCTGCGCTTCCACGGCATCCTGTTTCAGCGGCCCTATTTCCCCACGCCCGAGATCGGGCCGGGCAACCGGACCGTCACCCGCGCAATGGAGATGGCAATCGCCCGGCGCGAGAGCGAGTTCGATCCGGGCGCGCGGTCTGGCGTGGGGGCGCTCGGGCTGATGCAGTTGATGCCCGGCACCGCAGAGGACATGGCCCGGCGGCTCGATATCGACCTCGCGCAGGCGCGGCTGACCTCGGAGATGCCCTACAACACCCGGCTCGGCTCGGAATACCTCGCCTACCTGATCGAACAGTTCGGGCGAAACCCGGTGCTGATCGCGGTGGCCTACAATGCCGGGCCGGGGCGGGCGCGCTCGTGGAGCGAGCAAATGGGCGATCCGCGCGATCCCTCGGTCGACGTGATCGACTGGATCGAGCACATCCCCTTCACCGAAACCCGCAACTACGTGATGCGGGTGACCGAGAGCCTGCCGAACTACCGCGCACGGCTCACCGGCCAGACCGAGCCGATCGCCTTCACTCAGGAACTCCAGCGCCGCTGAGCGATCCGCTCGCGGTAGATCGTGAACAGACCCGCCGCCACGACAATGGCCGCGCCGATCGCCACGTTCGGCGCGATGCGCTCGTCGAACACGACGAGGGCCAGAGTCGAAGCGAAGACGAGCTGGAAGTAGGCGAAAGGCTGCACCGCTGACGCCTCGGCCACCTCGTAGCACTTGATCAACAGCCAGTGCCCGAGCGCGCCGGTGACGCAGAGCAGCGCCATCCAGCCCCAGTCGGGCCCCGTCATCGGCTCCCAGAACCAGACCCCCACCAGCGTGATCGCCACCGCGCCCACCGTGCCGGTCCAGAAAAACGAGGTCGCCGTGCTGTCACGCCGTGCGGCGTAGCGGGTGAGCAACCCGTAAAGCGCGAAGAGCAGAGCGGCGGTGAGCGGGATCAGCGCGGCGGGCGAAAACACCGCGACGCCGGGCTGCAGGATGATCAGGATGCCGGTGAACCCGACGGCAATCGCGACCCAGCGCCAAGGCCCCACCCGTTCTCCCAGGATCGGGCCGGACAGCGCGGCGATGATCAGCGGGTAAGAGGCGAAGATCGCGTGGCTCTCGATCAGCCCGAGCACCACGAAACCCAGGATCATCACGCAGATCTCGACGATCAGCACAAGCCCGCGCACGAACTGGAGCACCGGCTGGCTGGTGGCCGCCGCCGCACGCAGACCGCCGGCCTTGCGTGTGGCCACGGCAATCACGAAGGCCGCGAAAAACCAGTAGCGGATCATCACCACCATGAGCACGTTGTATTCCCCTGCGAGGTGGCGCGAGATGCCATCCTGCATGGCAAAGACGAAGGTCGCCCCGAGCATCAGCAGGACGCCGAAGCGGGTATCTGTCCGGGTCATCGCGTCGTCTCCAATCGTGCCACCGTCATGTGGCGTTTGCGCCTGAACCCGGGGCGACGCTCCACCGTGAACCCCGCGGCTTCGAGCCCGCGCCGCACGAAACCGGCGGCGGTGTAAGTCGCGGCGGTGCCCCCGGCCCGGTATGGCGGCGGGCGACCTCGGCGAGCAGGCGTTCGCCCCAGAGTTCGGGGTTTTTCGCAGGGTTGAACCCGTCGAGAAACCACGCATCCGCGCGGCCCGGCCAGCGCGGCAGGGTTTCGCGCGCATCGCCCTCGATCACCTCGACGATAAAGCCGCCAAGATCGACCCGCCGTGCGCCCCGATCCCAGGCAGCAAGAAAATCGCCCGCCACCGCCTCGGCCTCGGGGAAGGCCGCGAGCGCCCGCGCCATGTCGGCGGTTGCCATCGGGAAGGCCTCGAAACTGGTGAAGCGCACAGGCCCCGGTGCCCCCGCCGCGCAGAAGGCAATCAGCGTGGCCAGCATGTTGAGCCCGGTGCCGAACCCGAGTTCCGCCACTTGAAAACCGGGGCGGAAGCGCGCTGGCAGATCGTTGCCGGCAAGAAAGGTGTGGCGGGTTTCGGCCAGCCCGTCATCGAGGCTGAAATAGGGGTCGTCAAAACGGAGCGACACCGGCGTGCCCTGCGCGTTCCATCCGACTTCGGCGTGCTGGTCCTCGACCATGACTTCCCCCGGTAACGTTTCGCTGTCGCCCTCGGCTTCGGGCAACAGCGAAACGCGTGCAATGTTCATGCGTTCTGCGCATTCCGCAAAATCGGTGATTCAGCTTCTCCGCGAAACGCTTTAGAAAACACCGGCGCGACAATGCGCAAGGCCGGAGGGCTTGGCAATGGTGGACGTGACGGTGCGCGGCGCGGGCGCTTTCGGGCTCGCGGTGGCCTATGCTTGCGCCGCAAAAGGCGCGCGGGTGCGGGTGGTCGACCCGAACGGGCCGGGCGGTGGATCGTCGGGCGGGCTTGTCGGCGCGCTTGCGCCGCATGTTCCCGAACAATGGAACGAAAAGAAGGCGTTCCAGTTCGAGGCGCTGGCCATGGGCGAGGATTTCTGGAGCGAGGTCGTGCGCCTCGGCGGGCGCGATCCGGGCTATGCCCGCACCGGGCGGCTGCAACCCATCGACACCGCGCAAGCGCTGGCGCTTGCCGAGGCGCGGGCCGAAACGGCGCGGGAGCTCTGGCAGGGGCGCTTTCGCTGGGAGATCGTCGAGGCGCGTGCCGATTGGGGGCCGGTCAGCGCGACCGGGTTCGTGATCCTCGACACGCTCACCGCCCGCATGGCACCGCGCCGCGCGGTCGCAGCGCTCGCCGCCGCCGTGACCGCGCTGGGCGGCGAGATCGTGACGGAAGCGCCCGACCAAGGCCGCGTGGTCTGGGCCACCGGCGCGGCGGGGCTGATCGAGCTTTCCGCCCATTTCGGCAAGAGTGTCGGGGTGCCGGTCAAGGGCCAGTCGGCAAGCCTGAGATTTGACGCGCGCACGCTGCCGCAAGTCTTCGCCGATGGCGTGCATATCGTCCCCCACGGCGACGGCACCGTCGCCATCGGCTCGACCACCGAGCGCGAGTTTGAAAACCCAAGCACCTGCGACGCCCAGATCGACGCGGTGATCGCCAAAGCACGCACCGCCTGCCCGGCGCTGGCGGAGGCACCTGTGATCGAACGCTGGGCCGGGCTCAGGCCGAGGGCGAAGACCCGCGCGCCGATGCTCGGCGGCTGGCCCGGGCGGCCCGGGCATTTCATCGCCAACGGCGGCTTCAAGATCGGTTTCGGCATCGCGCCGATGGTCGGAAGGGTCATGGCCGATCTGGTGCTCGATGGCGACAACCGGATCCCCGCCGCCTTCCGTGTCGAGGCGAACCTCTGACCGCTACTCCGGAACCTCGCGCAGGAACTCCCGGATCGCCGCCAACACCGGCTTGGGGTGTGTATGCGGCAGGGCATGGTCCGCGCCCTCGATGACCTCCTGTCGCGCCTGCCGGTTCCACGCCGCGAATTCTCCGAGCGACGACACCGGGATCACCGCATCCTTTTCGGCCCAGATCGCCAGCGTGGGAATATACATCGCGCCAATCTCCCGGTGCACCGCCTTGTGCGAGCGGTCAAGCGCGTGGCGCTCGGAGGAGAGGATCGCGGCAAGGTATCCCCGCCGCCGGATCTCGCGGCGAAGACGCCGCGGCAGATCCTCGATGACGGTCGGCTTCGCGGCATCGGCCCTTGCCGCCCGCATCAGCTGCCACCCGCCAAGAAGCCCCCAGAGCCAGTTGCCAAGCCGCCCCCAGTCCCGGGCCGTGGCCAGCAAGCGGCCGGGCGTGTAGCTCACCCCGGCGGGCGCGAGCAGGATCAGCCGGTCGACCCGGTCCGGCTCTTCGGCAGCGAAGGCCGAAGCGATCGCCCCCCCCATCGAGTAGCCCATCAGCGTCACCGGCACCTGTACACCCACCGCATCGAGCAGTTCGCCCAGCTGGCGGGCATGAAACTCCAGCGTCTGGTTGTCGCGCGGCCGGTCGGAAAAGCCACGCCCGTAGAGATCGTAGCTCAGCACCCGGTAGCGCATCGCCAACAGGCCACGGATCAGACCGTCAAACACCCATGACGGCGAAGACAGCCCGTGCACCAGCACGAGAATCCGCGTCGAACGTGGCCCGTGCCATTGGTAATGCGTATTGCCGGCCGAGAGCTGCGCGAAAGCGCCGGGCGCATCGCCGCGCGCGCGCTCGTTCATCGGCCGACGCAGCGCTTCCATGATCCAGGGCAAGGCCACGACAAGCGCGGCAAGCGTGATGAAAACGGTGAGAGGTGTGGCAAGGGCCGACATGAATTTGCGTTCCATCAGGGTTTCGCAGCGCCGCAACACTACCCCGGCGCACCTCGTCACACCACGTTCAACGTCGCGACAATCCGTTTCCCGGCTTCCGCCTCAGCGGTTGCGCCATTTTTCGAGGATGTAGCGGCTCGTCATCAGATCGAGATGCGCGCCGCCGCCGTTCTTGAACAGTGTTATGTCATCGGCCGACCGCCGGAACGCCCCCGCTTCGATATCATAGAAATCGCCCTGAACGTCCGCGCGCGTCACCACACCCTCGTCGAGCGGGATTTTCAACTCGCCGATATGGTCCAGCACCGTGGCGCGGCTGTCCATGAAGATGCGCGCCCGGCGCAGCGCCTCGTCGTCGGCCTCGCGCATGTCGGCGCGATAGGCACCGATCAGGTCGAGGTGTTGTCCGGGCTGGAGCCACGCGCCCTCGATGATCGGCGCACGGGTCATCGTTGCGCAGGTGATGATATCGGCCCCTCGCACCGCGCTTTCCAGATCGGTCGCCACCAGGGTATCGGGGAAATGCGCCGCCATGTCTTCGGCACCCGCAGGCGACCGGTTCCAAACCTGGAACCGCGCGTTGGGAAAGGCCGCGCCATAGGCTTGCCGGAGCGACCGCGCCACCGTTCCGGCCCCCACGATCAGGATGCAATCGCTCTCGGGACGGGCCAGCAGCAAGGCGCCAAGCAGCGAATCGGCCGCCGTTTTCCACTTGGTCGCGAGATGGAAATCGACAATCGCCTCCAGCGTGCCGTGATCGTCGCTGTAGAGGTTTACGGCACCGTTCACCATCGGCACGTGATCGGCCGGGTTCTCGGGAAAGATCGTCGCCGATTTCACCGCGATCCCCATCCCGTCGATCCACGCGGCCCGCGAGAGAAGCGTATCGGGTTCGCGGTAGAGAAAGGTATCGCTCACCTCCGCCCTCGGCAGGAGGTGACCGGCCTTGAAGGCTTCCGTCAACTCGATCCAGTCGAGCAGCGCCTCGGCTTCAAAGGGAATCATCTCGATGCTCACGCGGCGTCCTCCGCACTTGTCGCCTTGAATAACGCGAACAACCGTAGCGCCCATGGGCAGGAATGGGAATGCCATTCACCCGGTTGCCATGCGACGCCCGCCGTTACCGTGCGCGGCGCGGTTCACCCCAAGGCACCGGGATACCGGCAGTTGCCAAGGCCAACGATTTCCGTTTCAAACGACGCTGAAACAACGGGAGCAACACCGTGACGACAACCTGGATCACGATCTGCGACACCTGCAAGCGCGACGACTGGGCCGCGCGCGGGCTAGACGAGACCGACGGCGAGCGCCTCGCGTCTCTCGTCGAGGCCGAGGCCGAGGGCAAGGCGGTCCGGGTTCGGCGCACCTCTTGCCTGATGGGTTGCGATCACTCCTGCAACATCGCCATCCAGGCGGCGGGCAAGCTTTCCTATACCCTGGGTCGGTTCGAGCCGAGCACGGAAGCGGCGCAAGGCATCGTCGCCTATGCCGAGGGCCATGCCGCAAGCGAGTCCGGCAAGGTGCCCTATCGTGAATGGCCGCAGGCGGTGAAAGGCCATTTCGTCACCCGCCACCCGCCCCTGCCGGACGAAAGCGCATGACCGCCCCCGGCGGTGCGCGCGACCACGGCGGCGGGCTCGATGCTGCCATCGCCTTGCACGGCGGCACCCGGGAGAACTGGATCGACCTCTCGACCGGGATCAACCCGAGGCCCTACCCGGTGCCCGAAATCCCGCCGACCGCCTTCACTGCCCTGCCGGATCGCGTCGCCGCCGAGCGGCTTGACGCCGCCGCGCGCGCCTTCTGGATGGTGCCCGAAGGTGCCGCCGTGCTCGCCGCGCCGGGGGCCTCGTCGCTGATCGCCAATATCCCGCGGCTCGCCCCGGCGGGGCGCGTGCGCATCGTCGAGCGCACCTATAACGAGCACGAAGCGGCGTTTCGCGCGGCGGGCTGGGAGATTGTCCGCGCCGAACCCGAGCACGCGCACGCCGAGGCGCGCGTTGTGGTGCACCCCAACAATCCCACCGGCAACATGTGGTCGGGCGACGGCGAACCCGAAACCCGCGCCCTGACCGTGATCGACGAAAGCTTCTGCGACGTGATCCTTGGCGACACCCGGGTGCGCGAATGGAGCCTCAGGCCCGGCGTCGTGATCCTCAAGTCGCTCGGCAAGTTCTGGGGGCTTGCGGGGGTGCGGCTTGGCTTCGCCATCGGCGACCCGGCCCTGATCGCCCGGCTTGGCGACATGCTCGGGCCATGGCCTGTTTCGGGCGTGGCCCTGCACGTCGGGCGGGTGGCGCTGGAAGACATGGACTGGGCCAACCGCGCCCGCCAGATCCTCAACGTCGAGGTCGCCCGGATGGATGCGCTCGTTCAGGCGCGCGGCGCAGAGGTGATCGGTGGCACCACCCTGTTCCGGCTCTACGAAGTTGACGACGCGGCCCGTTGGCAGGACCGGCTCGCGCGTGGCAAGGTCTGGTCGCGCGTCTTCCCCTACGCCCCCAACTGGCTGCGCCTCGGCCTGCCGCCGCAAGGCCGCTGGGACCAACTCGAGGCGGCGCTGAGATGAGCCTCGCGGCGATCCTCGCGCTGGCCATGGTGATCGACGCGCTGATCGGCGAGCCCGAGCCTCTCTGGTCTCGCCTGCCGCACCCGGCGGTGCTGATGGGCAAGGCCGTGGGCTGGGCCGATGGCCGGATGAACCACGGCAAGGGCCGCCTCGTCAGCGGCGCTCTGGTGCTGGTTGCGCTCGTCGCGCTGGCATGGATTGCGGGCGAGCTGATTTCGCAGCTCGGCTGGCTTGCGGAGGCCATCGCGGCGGCGATCCTGCTGGCCCAACGCTCGCTCGTGGACCATGTCCGCGCGGTCGCCGATGCGCTGCACCTCTCGCTGGAAGACGGGCGCCGCGCGGTGGCGAAGATCGTCGGGCGCGACACCGGCGAGATGACCGACCCCGAAGTGGCGCGCGCGGCCATCGAATCCGCGGCCGAAAACCTCTCCGACGGGGTGATCGCGCCGGCCTTCTGGTTCCTGCTTCTCGGTCTGCCGGGCCTCGCTGCCTACAAGATGGTCAACACCGCCGACAGCATGATCGGCTACCGCACCCCCCGGCACGAGCAATTCGGCAAATCCGCCGCCCGGCTTGACGACGTGCTGAACTGGCTGCCCGCGCGGATCACCGCCCTCCTGCTCTTTCTTACCCGCCACCGCCCCGGCGGCTGGGCCATCGTCCGGCGCGACGCGGGCAAGCACCGCTCGCCGAACGCCGGCTGGCCCGAGGCGGCCATGGCCGTGGGCCTCGGTGTGGCGCTCTCCGGTCCGCGCCGCTATCACGGCGCGCAGGTGGATTATCCTTTCGTCAACGAAACCGGCGCGCATGAGATCGGTCCTTCGGAAATCGACGCCGCTGCCGCCTCGCTCTGGCGGGCCTGGGGCGCGGCGCTCGGGCTTGTGATCCTGATCGTCGTTGTTTCGTGAAATTCTCCTGCTAGTCTCACCCCCGGACCAGTCACAGGGGACCCCATGCGCAATTTTCTTTCAGCCATTGTCTTGAGCCTTTCCACCACCGGTGCCTTCGCGGCGGGCGCGGGCGAGATCCCGGCACCGATCATCCAGTGCGGCGGCTCGTTTTCTTCCTTCGTTGACCGGATGAAAGATCTCGCCGTCAGCCGGGGCACCGACCGTGCCACCGTCGATCGTTTCTTCGCCTCGGTGCAGCAGGACCAACGCACGCTCGGGGCCGATCGGGCGCAGGGCATCTTCAACACCGGGTTCATCGACTTCTCGCGCAAGCTGATCTCGCAGAACCGGATCGACAACGGGCGCGCGCGGCTCAACCAGTACAAATCCATCTTCGACAGCATCGAGCGCCAGTTCGGCGTCAGCCGCGGCGTGCTCACCGCCTTCTGGGCCTTCGAGACCGATTTCGGTGCCTTCCAGGGCGATTTCAACACGCTGAATTCGCTGATGACCCTGAGCCATGATTGCCGCCGGCCGGGGCTGTTCCAGCCACAGGTGCTCGCCGCACTTGAACTCTACAAGAACGACGATTTCTCGCCCACCAACACCACCGGTGCCTGGGCGGGCGAGATCGGCATGGTGCAGATGCTGCCCGGCGACATCCTCGAAAGCGGCATCGACGGCGACGGCGACGGACATGTGACGCTGAAAACCTCCGCCCCCGATGCGCTGATGTCGGGGGCCAACATGCTGCGCAAGCTCGGCTGGCGCGCGGGCGAGCCCTGGCTTCAGGAGGTGGTGCTGCCGCAGGGCTTCGACTTCTCGAAATCCGGCACCCAGACCAAGCTGCCTGTCAGCCAATGGGCCGAGATGGGGGTTGCCCCGCGCAACGGATCCTTCGCATCGAGCGGGGCGCGGGCCTCGATCCTCGTCCCGCAGGGCCATGGCGGCCCAGCCTTCATCGCCTACCCGAACTTCGACGTGTTCTTCGAGTGGAACCAGAGCTTCACCTACGTGCTCACTGCGGCCTATTTCGCCACCCGTCTGGAAGGCGCACCGGTCTACGACGCAGGCAATCCCGGCGCGGTGCTGTCGGGCAGCCAGATGAAGGCACTGCAGCAGAAATTGCAGGCGCGCGGCCATGACGTGGGCGGGATCGACGGCATTCTCGGGGCAGGAACCCGGGCGGCGGTGCAGGCAGAACAGGCCCGCCTCGGGCTTGTGCCCGACGCCTGGCCCACCGCCGAGTTGCTTAACCGGCTGTGAGACGCCAAAGGCCGTGAATGCAGCCGCAAGTATTGTCGTCGCGCGCCTTCCCTTGGCATCATCCGAAAGGGTGTCTCGTCCGAAAACGCGGGACGAACTTGAAAAACACCCTTAAGAAGAAGGGAACACCGACGAAAGCGAGGCAGGTTTGGACGGCGAAGTGGCACAAGTGGCGGCACTGGTGATCTCGGCAAATTACCGGCTCACGCACCCCGACGACCCGATGCGCTGGTTCGCCACCCAGCGGGCCTTCGCACGCTGCGGGTCGATCAGCTTCGATCTTGCAGCCAAACGTCGGCGCCAGAAACCCACCCTCGTGCCGATGGCCGAAACCCCGCCTGCCTGGCTCGATCAACTCGCCCGCTCCGGCACCGCCCGGGTGCTGCTGGGCTTCGAGCGGCAGGACGAAGAAGTGATCCCCGGCGAAACCATTCCCGACCGGATCGCGGCCGGGTTTGCCGGTGGCGGCAGCCTCTGGACGATGACCACCGAAACCGACGATGGCCGCGCCCTCGGCTGGCGCGCGGCGTGGAAAGCCGCCTATCCTTCGGCCCGCGACGGTCGGATCTGGGCGGTGCGCTACACCGCAACCGCCGCCACGCCGCAGCCGCCGGGACGCGACGTGGAGTCGGCAACCACCGAGTTGCGCCACGCGCTCGCCGAGATGAGCGAGTTTGCATGGTCGCATGACGTGAAAGAAGCCAACATGCGCTTCACTTCAGCGCTTGCCCTTCTCGAAGGCGCACCCGATCCGATGCCGATTGCACACCCCGAGGGGCCCGCCAACACGCTTTCGGAACCCGCCCGCCGCCTGCTCGACGCCGCCCAGCGCGGCTGGATGTTCGACAACATGGAGCTTTGGGGCCGCCTCAAGCTGGACGAGCCACAATGGCGCGACCACGCCCGCCGCGCGGAAGCGCTTTACGACGCGGTGACCGCGGCTGTTGTGGCGGCGGTCAATTCTTCCGCGCCACCGCGCTGATCACCCGGAGATGAAAGCCCCGAACTCGGCCTGTCGGTCGAGCCAGAGATTGAACAGGTCGCGAAAGTCGCGGGCCGAAATGCCATCGAGAATCGTGGCGATGTCCATCTCGATCCGGGCGACATCGTCTTCCATACGGTAGGCGCGGGTGAACCGGCGCTCGCCGGAATTCCAGTCGTTGAGCTTTTCGAGTGAAACCGGCCCATCGAGTTTGAACCCGGCAAAGAACTGCACCGCAAGGCAATCCCTGTTTTCGACGCAATCATAGAAGAACAATAGCTTTTTCTCGCCCTCGTGGAGGAACTCGATCAGCGGATCACCCGCCACATCGACGGTCAATTGCGCAGAAACGCCCTCGGCCACGAAAAAGTCCATGAAGGTTTGCGGGTTGGACGCCAGCAGCGGGTCGGCCCGTGCCGCGCTGCCGAGCACGGCCACCGATACGGCGGCGGCGATCACGAGTTTCCTGACCATCGGGTTCCCCCCTCCTGAAAACGCTCAAAGGATAGGCCGATCAGGACCGCCGTCGCTGATCTGAATCATGCCACCAGCGTTTCGGCCTTCTTGAGATCGACGCTGACGAGCTGGCTCACGCCCTGCTCGCCCATGGTCACCCCGAACAACCGGTCCATCCGCGCCATCGTCACCGCGTGGTGCGTGATGATCAGGAAGCGGGTGTCGGTGCGGCGGGTCATTTCGTCGAGCAGGTCGCAAAACCGGGTCACGTTGGCATCGTCGAGCGGGGCATCGACCTCGTCGAGCACGCAGATCGGGGCGGGGTTGGCGAGGAACACCGCGAAGATCAGCGCCAGCGCCGTGAGGGTCTGCTCACCGCCCGAAAGCAGGCTCAGCGTCGAGAGCTTCTTGCCCGGCGGCTGGCACATGATTTCCAGCCCTGCCTCCAGCGGGTCATCGCTTTCCACCAGCACGAGGTTCGCCTCGCCGCCGCCGAAAAGGTGGGTGAACAGGAGACCAAAACTGGCGTTGACCTGCTCGAAGGCGGTGAGCAGGCGTTCGCGCCCTTCCCGGTTGAGCGAGGCGATCCCCGCCCGCAGCTTCTTGATCGCTTCTTCGAGATCGTTCTTTTCGTGCACGAGATTGTCGTGCTCTTCCTGAACCTCGCGGGCATCTTCCTCGGCGCGCAGGTTGACCGCGCCGAGTGCATCGCGCTGGCGCTTGAGGCGGTTCACGTCATGCTCGATCTGGTCCGAAGAAGGCATCTTGTCGGGGTCTTCGCCAAGGCTTTCGAGCAGGCCCTCGGGCGTGGTTTCCTGATCCTCCGAGATCCGCTCGGCAGCATAGGCCACGGTTTCGCGCGCGGCATCGGCGCGCGCCTCGGCCCTCGCGCGGGCTTCGCGCGCCTCGCCGGCCCGGCGCTCGGCATCGCGTTCTTCTCCCATCGCGGCGCGCAACGCGCCTTCCGCGCCGGTCAGCATGTCGAGCGCCTTGGCGCGGCGCGCTTCGGCATTGGCGATCTCGCGGGCCAGTTCCTCCCGCTTGGCGGCCAATTCGGCGGGGGCCGCGGTGGCCTCCTTCAACTCGGCCTCCGACCCGGTCTTGCGCTCGGCCAGTTCCGCGATCCGCCTGCCCGCGGTCTCCAGCCGGTGACGCCAGCCGGAGATTTCCTTGGTCACCTCCTGCGCCCGCTTCACCCGCGCCTCGCCTTCGCGGCGGATCTCGTCATGCGCCGAGCGCCGGGCGAGCATCGTCATCCGCGACGCCTCGACGGTGAGCTTCACGTCCTCGACCTCGACGCGCGCGGCATCGAGATCGCCAAGCCCGGCCAGCGCCGCCTCGGCTTCCTTGAGCCGGGCGCGCGCGGCCAGCGCCTCTTCCTCGTTGCGGGTCACGGCAAGGCGCAGGTTTTCGAGCTTGCCCGCCGCGAGGTTGCTGTCGGCCTCGGCGCGGCTCAGCGCGCGGGCGCCTTCGGCCATCGCGCGGTCGGCCTCGCGGCGCGCCTCGCGCGCGGCGCGGTCGGCCTCGGTGGCGCGGGCAAGGTCGTCGCGCAGCGTCTCGTGGGCGCGCATCGCGCCATCGGCCCGGGCGCTAGCACGTTCCAGTTCCTGCTTGAGCCCTTCAAGGCGGTTGAGCTGTTCGAGCCTGAGCGCTGCCGTCGAGGGCGCATCCTCGGCACCGGCGCGGAATCCGTCCCAGCGCCACAGGTCGCCCTCGCGCGAAACCAGCCGCTGCCCCGGCTTCAGCGCCGCTTGCAGCCGCGCCCCGTCTTCCGGCGCGACCAGACCGACCTGCGCCATCCGCCGGGCAAGCACCTCGGGCACCGTGACGTGATTGCTGAGCGCCGTGACGCCGTCGGGCAGGGTCTGCGGCTGTGAGTAGCCGGGCATCAGCGCCCAGCCGGACGCGGCATCCTCCGCCACCGCCGGCGCGCGCAGATCGTCGGCCAGTGCCGCGCCCAGAGCCTTCTCGTAGCCCGGCGCGACCCGCAGCATGTCGATCACCTGCCCACCCTCTCGGGTGTCGCGCTCCAAGAGCTTGGCCAGCGCCATCACCTCGGCGCGCAGGGCATTCGCTTCGCCCTCGGCCTCCGACCGCTCGGCGCGAGCATCGGCCTCGCGCGCCTGCGCCGTGCCGCGCGCTTCGTCCGCTGCCACCAACGCCGCCTCGGCTGCCTCGGCCCGTGCCGCCGCCTCGGCCTGCGCGGCCTCTGCGGTGGCAAATTGCGCCCGGGCCGTCGCCAGCGCCGTCGCCGCCTCGTTCATCGCCACGCGGGCCCGCTCGGCTTCGGCCTCGCTCTTCTCCAGCGTCTTGCGGTTGTCATCCAGCAGCCGCTGCGCCGATTGATGGCGCGCGGCGAGGCGGGCGACATCCTCCGTCAACTGAGACAGCGCATCCTCGCGCTCGGCGAGGACGCGCTTGGCCTCGCGCGCCGCTTCCGACGCCGCCTCGAGCCGCGCCTCGTGCCCCTCGCCCGCCTTGGCAAGTTCGCGGGCTTCCCAGTCCAGCCGCTCGATCGTTTCGCCCGCATCGCGGTTGAGCGCCTCTTCGCGGTCCATGTCGCGTTCAAGCTGGGCGATCCTCGCCTTCAGCGTGTCGATGCGGCCCTGCGCCTGCGCCTCCTGGTCGGCCAACTGGTCACGCCCAACCTGAAGACGCTGGAGCACCGCCGCCGCGATCGCCTCTTCTTCGCGCAGCGGCGGCAAACGATCTTCCGCCGCCTGCCGGGTCTTTGCCGCACTGCGCGACGCGGTCTCGGCTTCCGCCGCCTCCTTCGCGCGCTCGGTCAGCGCCTGGTCCGCCGCCAGCCGCGCCTCGTCGGCCTCGCGCCAGCGCCGGTAGAGCAACAGCCCCTCCGCCTTGCGCAATTCTGCCCCGATCGCGCGATAGCGCTGCGCCTGCCTCGCCTGCCGGGCAAGTTGGGCCAACTGGCCTGCAAGCTGTTCGATCACGTCATCGACCCGAGTGAGGTTCGCCTCGGTGCCCCTGAGCTTCAGCTCGGCCTCGTGACGGCGCTGGTAGAGCCCCGAGATGCCCGCCGCTTCCTCGAGAATGCGGCGCCGGTTCTTCGGCTTGGCATTGATCAACTCGGCGATCTGGCCCTGCCGCACCAGCGCCGGGCTGTGCGCGCCGGTCGAGGCATCGGCAAACAGCATCTGCACGTCGCGCGCCCGCACATCCTTGGCGTTGACCTTGTAGGCGCTGCCGGCATCGCGGGTGATCCGGCGGACGATCTCCAGCCCGTCGGCATCGTTGAATCCGGCCGGCGCGAGGCGCTCGGAATTGTCGATGGTGAGCGCCACCTCGGCGAAGTTGCGCGCGGGCCGGGTGGCGGCACCGGCGAAGATCACGTCTTCCATGCCGCCGCCGCGCATCGCGCTGGCGCGGTTCTCCCCCATCACCCAGCGCATCGCTTCAAGCAGGTTGGACTTGCCGCAGCCATTCGGTCCGACAACGCCGGTCAGCCCGTCGGCGATCACCAGATCGGTCGGATCGACAAAGCTCTTGAAGCCATTGAGCCTGAGTTTGGAGAAGCGCAACCGGCTCGCCCCTTGTTGATTCCATTGACCAGACAGTTTCTCGGTGCACCAGGTCAGAGTCAACGCGCACGCCCCACGATATGGGAGAAGGTGGCAGGTTATCCACAACATCTTGCAAAGCTCTGCGCGGGTCCTGTCGCTCCTCCGCGCTTGCCCGTCGCAATCGCGCTTGACGCGGACGCCCGGCGCGCGCCACAAGGGAGGGGCATGGTTCCCACAGGGCGCAAAGCGCCTTGGGAGAATAGGGAATGCGGAACGGGCGACCCAAGCAGGGGCCCATAGCCGCAGCCGCCCCCGCGACTGTATGCGGTGAGCGACCGCCACACGCCACTGATGCCCGCCCGGGCGTCGGGAAGGCGGCGGAAGCCTCGACCCGCAAGCCAGGAGACCTGCCATGCCTACATCAACCCACCCGTCGGGGAGACGGGCAAAGGAGTGAACGAACATGCATATCGAACCCGGCCTTGTTGCGCCTGCAAAGATGATTGTCGCCTATGCCACCGCCGGTGGCGCGGGGCTCTGGACCGCCAAGCTCGCCTGGGAGGCGCTGAAGGAACGCGGCCTCACCTCGCTTGCCGCGCGCACCGCCGCCACCACGGCGCTGGTGTTTTCCTTCTTCGAAATCCTGCCGCACTACCCGGTCGGCGTTTCGGAGGTGCACTTCATCCTCGGCTCCACGCTGCTCCTGATCTTCGGCGCGGCCCCGGCGGCGATCGGCCTGGCGCTCGGCCTGCTCGCACAGGGCTTGCTCTTCGCGCCCTTCGACCTGCCGCAATACGCCGCCAACATCACCACGCTGCTGGTGCCGCTGTTCGCGATCAAGGCGCTGGCCGACCGGATCATCGCGCCCGAAACGCCTTACGTCGATCTCAAGTATCGTCAGGCCCTCGCGCTTTCGACCACCTACCAGGGCGGAATCGTCGCCTGGGTGGCGTTCTGGGCGCTCTACGGTCAGGGCTTCGGTGCCGACAACATGGCCTCGGTGGTGACCTTCGGTGGCGCCTACATGCTGGTGGTGCTGCTCGAACCGCTGATCGACCTCGCGGTGCTCGCAGGTGCCAAAACGGTGCGCGGGCTGGAAAAAACCGGCCTCGTGACCCCGCGCCTCTTCGCCTGAGCGACCATTTCCGAGGCTATCCGCCGGGGCTTGCCCAAGCCCCGGCCCTTTTCCGTTTTCGCGCCCGGAGCCTGACATGAAAAAGATTCCCACAACCGTCGTCACCGGCTTTCTCGGTGCCGGCAAGACTACCCTGATCCGCCACCTGCTCGACAACGCCGATGGCCGCCGGATCGCCCTCATCATCAACGAGTTCGGCGATCTTGGCGTCGATGGCGACCTGCTGAAGGGCTGTGGCGACGAAACCTGCTCGGACGACGATATCTTCGAGCTGTCGAACGGCTGCATCTGCTGCACCGTGGCGGAGGATTTCATCCCCACCATGGAAGCCCTGCTCGCCCGGCCCGATGCGCCCGACCATATCGTGATCGAAACCTCCGGACTGGCGCTGCCGCAACCGCTGGTGCGGGCCTTCCAGTGGCCGCAGATCGCCACCCGCGTCACCGTCGATGGCGTGGTCACGGTGGTTGACGGCAAGGCCGTGGCCGAGGGGCGCTTCGCCGCCAACCTCGCCGCCGTCGAAGCCCAGCGCAAGGCCGACGATAACCTCGACCACGAAACCCCGCTCTCGGAGCTGTTCGAAGACCAGATCGCCGCGGCCGACATGATCGTGGTCAACAAGACCGACCTTCTGGGCGAGACCGAGGCCGACGACCTGGTCGCGAAGCTCATCGCCGAGGCGCGGCCCGGCGTGCACGTCGTGCGCACCAGCATGGGCCGGTTGCCGGGCGAGGTTCTGCTCGGGATCGAGGCACAGGCCGAGGACAACATGGACGGCCGCGACGAGGGCCACCATCATCATCACCATGATGACGACGATGACCACGATCACGATCATCACCACGACCACGGCCACGATGAGTTTGAAACCTTCGTGGTGGAGCGCGCGGAGGTGGCCGATCCGGTGGCGTTCTCCTCGCAGGTGGCCGAGGTGATCCGGGCGCATGACATCTTGCGCCTCAAGGGTTTCGTCGCGGTTTCCGGCAAGCCGATGCGGCTCACGCTTCAGGCCGTCGGCCCGCGGGTCGACAGCTATTTCGACCAGCCCTTCGGCGATGCCCCGCGCAGCACCCGTCTCGTCGTGATCGGTCAGGCCGGACTTGACCGGAAAGCGATCGCGGAGGCGCTGTCGGCATGACCTTCACGGTGGAACCGGGTAATCCGCGTGATCCGGCGGCCTCGGCGCTCTTGCGGGCCAGCCACGCGCTGATGCAAAGCCTGTTTCCACCGGAAGACAATTTTTTCCTCGACATCGACGCGCTCGGCGCGCCGCACATCGCCTTTTTCGTGGCGCGACGCGAGCGCGAAACCCTCGGCACCGGCGCACTTGCCGACAAGGGTGACTACGGCGAGGTCAAATCCATGTTCGTGGCCGAAGCCGCGCGTGGCCTCGGCGTGGGTGCGGTCCTGCTCGCCCGGCTCGAAGACGAAGCCCGCGCGCGCGGCCTGCCCGCGCTGATGCTCGAAACCGGCAACCTGCTGCATGCCGCGCACCGGCTCTATGCCCGCGCCGGGTTCACCCCGCGCGGGCCGTTCGGGGACTACCCCGATGCGGCGTCATCGCTGTTCATGGAAAAGCGGCTGGCGTGATGCGGAATGCGAGGCTCCGCAGCATGCGCGAAACCGGGCCGCGCGGCATCGAAACCGAACCGCGCGCGCGCCTACTTGTCCTTGCGCGCCTCGGCAGCGGCCTTCAACCGGGCGAGGAGCTCGGCCTTCGTCTCGGACTTGCTGTAGGGGTTCTTCGCGGTGCCACGCGCATTATGCTCGACGTGGCGGGGGGCTTTCCTGGCCATCTTCGGCGCTCCTGCTGCCTTGTAATCCATCGCTCGCGTCTTTCCTCGATGCGGTGTGCTGCCAAGGCTCATGCCCCAACCCGGCGCGGTGCGCAAGCCTCGCCGGCGTTTTCGCGAGGAACCGCCAGAACCCGCCAATCCGGGGGCCATGCCTGATGCACCTGCTCGCCGCCACACCCGGACAGATCGACGACGGGCGTGAACCCGTCGATCTCGGCCAGTCGCCCGCCGACGTGGTCTTCCTCTCCGCCGCCGATACCGAGCTTGCCGCCCTCGCCGAGGCGCGCGCCGAGATGGCCGAGCCGCCGACGCTCAGGCTTGCCAACATCACCCACCTCGCTCACCCGATGTCAGTCGATCTGCACATCGACGCCTGCGCGCTGAAATCGCGGCTGGTGATCGCGCGGGTGCTCGGTGGCCTCGGCTACTGGCGCTACGGCGTCGAACAATACGCGGCCCACCTGCACGCCGCCGGTGTGCCGCTCGCCCTCCTGCCCGGCGACGACAAGCCCGATCCGGAACTGCGCCGCCTCTCCACGGTCGGCGATGCCGATTACGATGCGCTCTGGTCCTGCCTCGTCGAAGGCGGGCCGCAGAACGCGGTGACGTTTCTTGCCCACGCAAAGGCCATGCTCGACGGCCGCGAACGCCCGGCGCCAGCCCGCCCGCTGCTGCGCGCGGGCGTGTTCTGGCCCGGGGCCGGGGTGGCCGATCTCGGCGCGGCGCGCGCGCACTGGACCGAGGGTGCGCCGGTTGTGCCGATCGTGTTCTACCGCGCACTCGTGCAGGGCGGCGGGCTCGATCCGATCACCCGGCTGGCCGAGGCACTGGCCGCGCGTGGGCTGAACCCGCTCCCCGTTTTCGTCGCCTCGCTGAAAGATCCGCTCTCCACCGCCACGCTACAGGCGCTCTTTGCCGAAGCTCCGCCCAGCGTGATCCTGAACGCCACCTCCTTTGCCGTGGGCTCGCCACACGAAGGCGACGATGGCCCCGAAAACCCGCTCACCATGCCCGAGGCGCAGGCCGCCCCGGTTTTTCAGGTCGTGCTGTCGGGCGGATCGGAGGCCGCCTGGGCAGACGGGCTCACCGGGCTGTCGGCCCGCGATATCGCGATGAACGTGGCCCTGCCCGAGGTCGATGGCCGCGTGCTCACCCGGGCGATCAGCTTCAAGGGCGAAGCCTGGTTCGACGAGGCCACGCAATGCCCGATCGCCACCTACCGGGCGCGCGCCGACCGGGTCGATTTCGTCGCCGACCTCGCCGCGGGCTGGGCGCGGCTGCGCCATACCGCGCCGGAAGATCGCAAGATCGCGCTGGTGCTGGCCAACTACCCCAACAAGGACGGTCGGCTCGCCAACGGCGTCGGCCTCGACACCCCTGCCGCCACCGTGCATGCCCTCGGCCTGCTCGACGGCGCGGGTTACCGCGTCACCGATCCGCCTGCCGACAGCGACGCACTGATGCAGGCGATCATGGCCGGGCCGACCAACTGGCTCACCGACCGGGTGCAGCGCAAAGGCGGCGTCGAACTTTCGATGGCCGATTACCAGATCGCCTGGGGCCAGCTTCCCGACGCCTTCCGCAAGGCGGTGACCGATCGCTGGGGTCCGCCGGAAGCCGATCCGTTCCATGAGCCGGGCGCGGTGGATTGCGGCCGCTTCAAGCTCTCGGTGCTCTGGTTCGGCAACGTCGTCGTCGGCCTCCAGCCCGCCCGCGGCTACAACATCGACCCGACCGACACCTACCACTCCCCCGATCTGCCCCCGCCGCACAATTACATCGCCTTCTACATCTGGCTGCGCCACGTCTTCGGGGCGGATGCGGTGGTGCACATGGGCAAGCATGGCAATCTCGAATGGCTGCCCGGGAAGGCGCTGGCGCTGTCGGAGGCCTGCGCGCCCGAGGCGGTGCTGGGGCCGGTGCCGCATGTCTACCCCTTCATCGTCAACGATCCGGGTGAGGGCACCCAGGCCAAGCGCCGGGCGCAGGCGGTGATTGTCGACCACCTCACCCCGCCGCTGACGAGGGCCGAAACCTACGGACCCTTGCGCGATCTGGAGGCGCTGGTGGACGAGTATTACGAGGCCGCCGGGGTCGATCCGCGCCGCATTGAATACCTGCGCCGCGAGATCCTCACGCTCACCTCTGCCACCGGCCTCGATGCCGACGCC
The DNA here is from genome assembly GCF_900177545.1 of Maritimibacter sp. HL-12. Classification (GTDB taxonomy): domain Bacteria; phylum Pseudomonadota; class Alphaproteobacteria; order Rhodobacterales; family Rhodobacteraceae; genus Sinisalibacter. The sequence continues at coordinate 1,229,066 of NZ_FXBQ01000001.1, forward strand.
GGGATGAAGGGCGAGGACGAAGACGGCGATCTCGCGAGGCTCGACGCCTATCTCTGCGATCTCAAGGAAGCCCAGATCCGTGACGGGCTGCATGTGTTCGGCCAATCGCCCGAAGGGCGGCTCGCGCGCGATCTGGTGCAGGCGCTGGTGCGGGTGCCGCGCGGCGATGGCAAGGGCGGCAATGCCTCGCTGATCCGCGCGCTGGCGGCCGATTTCGCGCTGGCCTTCGATCCGCTGGATTGCGACATGGCCGCGCCGTGGGAAGGCCCCCGGCCCCAGGCGCTGACCGCCCCCGGTGCCTGGCGCTCGCAGGGCGACACGGTGGAGCGGCTGGAGCTTTTTGCCGCCCGGTTGATCGACGGCGAGCTGGCTGCGCCGGGGCCGGCGAGCCGCGCGGTGATGGATGAGGTCACCTCGCGCGTCCGACCTGCCGTCGTCACCTCCGGCCCCGCCGAGGGCGCAGGGCTTCTCACCGCGCTCGAGGGCCGCTTCCTTGCGCCCGGACCCTCCGGCGCGCCTACCCGCGGGCGGCTCGACGTTCTGCCCACGGGCCGCAACTTCTACTCGGTCGATACCCGCGCCGTGCCCACACCCACGGCCTGGGCGCTGGGGTGGAAATCGGCGAACCTGCTGATCGAGAAACACCTGCAATCCGAGGGCGACTGGCCGCGCGCCATGCTCATCACCGCATGGGGCACCGCCAACATGCGCACCGGCGGCGACGACATCGCCCAGGCCCTCGCGCTGATGGGGGTGAAACCGACATGGGACAGCGCCAACCGCCGCGTCACCGGCTTCGAGATCATCCCGCACACCGCGTTGGGGCGACCGCGCGTGGATGTCACGCTGCGGGTGTCGGGCTTTTTCCGCGATGCCTTCCCCGGCCTGATCGCGCTGGTCGATTCAGCGGCCCGCGCGGTGATGGCGCTGGACGAACCGGAGGAAGCGAATCCCGCCGCCGCACGTGCACGCGTCGAAGGCCGTCAGACGCGGGTCTATGGCTCCAAGCCCGGGGCCTATGGGGCGGGGCTACAGGCACTGATCGACGAGCGGATCTGGAGCGACAAGGCCGATCTCGCCGAGGCCTACCTTGAATGGGGCGGCTATGCCTATGGCGCGGGCGTGGAAGGCGAACGCGACCGCGCCGGCTTCGAGGCGCGGCTGGGCGAGGCCGAGGCCATCGTGCAGAATCAGGACAACCGCGAGCATGATCTGCTCGATTCGGACGATTACTACCAGTTCGAAGGCGGCGCAGCGGCGGCCGTGGCCACGCTTCAGGGCCGTGACCGCCCGATCTATCACAACGACCACTCCCGCCCCGAACGCCCGGTGATCCGCACCCTCGACGAAGAGATCGGCCGGGTGGTGCGCTCGCGCGTGGTGAACCCGAAGTGGATCGAAGGGGTGAAGCGCCACGGCTACAAGGGCGCGTTCGAGATCGCCGCGACGGTGGATTACCTCTTCGCCTTCGCTGCCACCACCGGCGCGGTGAAGCACCACCATTTCGACCTTGTCCACGCCGCCTTTCTCGAAGACGAGGCGACGCGAGATTTCATCGCAGAGCACAACGCGCCCGCGCTGCGGGAAATCGCCCAGCGGCTTTCAGAGGCAATCGAGCGCGGCTTGTGGCTGCCGCGATCCAATTCCGCACGCAGCTTGCTCAAGGCGCTGAGCTAGCTGCAATCGAGCGCCGCGATCATCAGCGCGGCGTCGCCCTTGAACGAGCCGGAATCAATACCGCAGCCGGTGGTCTGGCGCACGGCAGCTTCGGCCTTGGCGAACACCTCGCTCATCCGGGGCAGAACCTCGGGCGAGGTGCGGTAGATTTCCACCGCCTCGCCCAGCCGCCAGATCGTGAAACGACTGCCTTCCACCTCTGCCTCGAACCGTTCGCCGCGCATGAACTGCGGGCTCGGCGAATCACAGCCCGCAAGCAGGGTGACGAGAAAGAGAATCGGGGCAAGGTGCGATATTCGGATCATAGTGCCAGTTTCCCAGAACACAGTTAATAAAGGGTAAATCCCCCTGCGTCCGCGTGCCGCACTTACGGATGCCGCCATGCGTGTTAGCTATATTCCAAATCCTGAATATGACAATTATGGAGCTGTCACATGCAACTCACCCGCGCAGCGGACAAGTATTCTCCGCTCTACTTCCTCGCCTCGGTCGGTGCCGGTGGCCTCACCGTCACCTTCTTCATGTATCTGATGTTCTGGGTGCCGCACCCCGGCCGCCCGGTGCCGATCTTTGAAGACATCGTGGCCGCATGGGCCACGGGTGGTCTTGGCCTCAAGGCCGCCATCGCCGTCGCCATGGCCGGGATGGCCGTCATGGTGGTGATGAACATCCAGAAACTTGTCTGGAACATCAATGCCTTCAACGTCTGGAAGAAAACCGACGCCTACGAGAAGGTGCGCAACTCGAACGCCGAAACCACGCTGCTGGCCTACCCGCTGGCGCTGGCGATGTCGGTGAACGCGCTGTTCGCCGCCGGCCTCGTCTTCGTGCCGGGCCTGTGGAACATCGTCGAATACCTGTTCCCCGTGGCCATCGCCGCCTTCCTCGCCATCGGCCTCTTCGCGCTGTCGATCATCGGCGATTTCCTCGGCCGGGTGCTGACCAAAGGCGGCGTGTTCGACGTGACCGCGCACAACTCCTTCGCCCAGCTTCTGCCGACCTTCGCACTGGCCACCGTGGCCGTCGGCCTCGCCGCCCCCGCCGCGATGTCGACCAACGAGTTCGTGGCCTCGGCCAGCGTGATGACCTCGACCTTCTTCGGCACCGCCGCGTTCGTCTACGGCCTGCTCGGGCTGATCACCGCCTTCAACTCGATGCTGCACTACGGCACCTCGAAGGAAACCGCCCCGACGCTGATGATCGTGATTCCGATCATGACCCTGCTCGGCATCATGATGCTGCGCCAGAGCCACGGCCTGCACGCCACTTTCGACGTGCACACCAACGCCGGTGAAACCATGGTCTTCCTCTCGCGCGTCCTGTCGATCCAGTTCCTGTTCCTGCTGCTCGGCCTGACCGTCCTGCTGCGCCATGGCTACTTCAAGGATTTCGTCTTCGGCTCGAAAACCTCGCCCGGCTCCTACGCCCTCGTCTGCCCCGGCGTCGCGCTTTCGGTGATGATCCACTTCTTCGTCAACGTGGGCCTCGTTCAGGCCGGGGTCATCGAGAAGTTCGGCACGATCTACTGGATTGAATCAGCCGTTGCCGTCGCCTTCCAGTTCTCGATGGTCTGGCTGCTGTTCCGCCTCAACAAGCAGCACTTCGCCAAGATCGCCGAAGCCGAGGCCGTGCCCGCCGAGTAAGGCGCACCGATCAACGCACCAAGGGGCGGTCCACCGGGCCGCCCCTTTTGCTTGCGCCCGACCGACCTCGCGTTACCATTGCCGGACCGCTCACAAATCGGAGGCCGAGATGACCGACGAAACGCAGAACGACCCCAACCGGCACGCCCAGAAGATGGCCAAGAAAAAGGCCGCGCGCGACAAGATCATGGCCACCAAGACCGAGGAAAAGGGCCTTATCATCGTCCATACCGGCAAGGGCAAGGGAAAGTCCTCCGCCGCTTTCGGGATGATCTTCCGCGCCATCGCCCACGGCATGCCTGCCGCCGTAGTGCAATTCATCAAGGGCGGAATGAAAACCGGCGAGCGCGACCTGATCGAGACCCGGTTTGCCGATCTGTGCGAGTTCCACACCATGGGCGAAGGGTTCACCTGGGAAACCCAGGACAAGACCCGCGATATCGAGAAGGCTCGCGCGGCATGGGAAAAGTCGAAGGAGCTGATCCGCAACCCGGGGATCCGCATGGTCCTGCTCGACGAGATCAACATCGCCTTGCGTTATGACTATCTCGACGTGGCCGAGGTGGTCGCCTTCCTGAAATCGGAAAAACCGGAAATGACCCACGTCATCCTCACCGGGCGCAACGCCAAGGACGAGTTGATCGACATCGCCGACCTGGTCACCGAGATGGAACTGATCAAGCACCCGTTCCGGGCTGGGGTGAAGGCGCAGGCAGGCGTGGAATTCTAGAGTTTCGCGCCGCTCGCGCGGCCCGCCCCGCCGGGGGTTTCACACCCCCGGACCCCCGTGGGATATTTTTGGAAAGATGAATGGAAAGTGCGGATACCACTTTCATCTTTCTGAAAATATCCTCGCCGAAGGCAAGAAAGTCCTGTTGCACCGGCACAGTTAACGGAACGTCAACCGTGGAGGGCGTAACCTTGGACCACGGTACAGGCGGGGACGCCGATGACCGTGAAAGGTGAAGGGCTTCGGCCGCCCCGCCCGGTCAAACGGGCGGGGTTCCTTACTGGCCCCGCACCTCGCTCAAGGTTTGCGTGGTGGTGAGCGCCTCCGGATCGAGCCGCAGCTCGATCACCGCAAGCCCGCCCGATGCCACCGAGCGCTCGAAGGCCGGCGCGAACTCCACATCCCGTTCCACCGTCTCGCCGTGTCCGCCATAGGCACGCGCCAGAGCGGCAAAATCGGGGTTGGTGAGATCGGTGCCCGAAACACGCCCCGGGTAACTGCGCTCCTGGTGCATCCGGATGGTGCCGTAACGACCATTGTTGGCGACGATGACAATCACCCGCGCGCCATGCTGCACCGCCGTCGACATCTCGTTCAGTGTCATCTGGAAGCAGCCGTCGCCTTCCCAGGCCACCGCGAGGCCGCCGGTCTCAAGGCTCGCGGCAATGGCGGCGGGAAAACCGTAGCCCATGCTGCCCGAGGTGGCACCAAGGTAGGATTTTGGTCGGGTGAACTGGTGATAGCGGTGCAACCACATGTTGTAGTTTCCCGCGCCGTTCGCGATCACCGTTCCTTCTGGAAGAAGCGCCGGAAGGGCCTTCACGACGTTTTCAAGCTTGACCGTGCCGGGCGATTCCACCGGCTGCAACCACGCCTCGTAGCCCCTGCGCAGCCCTTCGCGCCACGCCGCCCAATCCGCGCGTCCCTCGCGGTTCTGCGCAGCCAGCGCCGCGAGCATCGCCGGTGCCGGGGCGACGACCGACAGATCGGGGCGAAACACCCGGCCAAGCTCGTCGGGGTCGGGATGCACATGGATGATCGTCTTTCCCGGGTGCGCCGGGTTCACCGCATAGCCCCCCGAGGCCACATCGCCGAAGCGGGTGCCGAGCAGGAGCAGGAGATCGGCCTCCTGCATCGCCGCTTTCAGATCCGGCCGCATCCCGACGCTGAGATCACCGACGTAGTGGCGGTGCCGGTTGTCGACGTAATCCTGACGCCGGAACGAGGCCGCCACCGGCAAGCCCTGCGCCTCGACGAAGCGCACCAGATCGGCGCTCGCCTCCGGCGTCCAGAGCGGCCCGCCCACCACGACGAGCGGTTTTCTCGCCTCCGCAAGCCGCGCCATCACCGCCTCTGCCTCGGCTTGTGTCACCTGCGCGCGCATCGGGGCCACGGCCGGCAGATCAGGCACGTCCGCCTCGGCCGAAAGCATGTCTTCCGGCAGCGCCAGCACCACCGGGCCGGGGCGGCCCGACAGCGCGACGTGGAAGGCGCGGCTGATGTATTCCGGCAGCCGGGCGGTGTCGTCCACCTCCGCCACCCACTTGGCGAGGCCGCCGAACATCTGGCGGTAGTCCACTTCCTGGAACGCCGCCCGGTCGCGATGGGCACGATCGATCTGGCCGACGAACACCACCATTGGCGTCGAATCGTGCATCGCGACGTGAATCCCCGAGGAAGCATTCGTCGCCCCCGGCCCGCGGGTGACGAACAACACCCCCGGCCTGTTGGTAAACTTGCCATGGGCCTCGGCCATCATCGCCGCCCCGCCCTCGTGGCGGCAGACGACATTTTCGATCCCGCTGTCAAAAAGCCCGTCGAGTGCCGCGAGAAAGCTCTCGCCCGGCACCGAGAAAACCCGTTTCACACCCTGTATTGCCAGCGCATCCGCGAGGATCTTGCCGCCGTGCCGCATTCTGAACCCTTTCGCCTTGCGCCCCGTAGCCTTGTCCATACATTCGAGCCAAAGAATATGGAGGCGTCATGTCTACGTTCACACTGCTTGGCATTTCAGGTTCGCTCCGGCAAGACGCCTGCAACCGAAAGCTTCTGCGCGAAGCGGTGCGCCTCTTTGGCGATGCCGAGTTCACCGAGGCGAACCTGCGCCTGCCGCTCTACGACGGCGATCTCGAAGATGCCGAGGGCATTCCGGCCGACGTCACCAGGCTCGCCGACCAGATCAAGACCGCCGATGCCATTCTGATCTCGACCCCGGAGTACAACAAGAACATTTCGGGTGTGCTCAAGAACGCCCTCGACTGGGTGAGCCGGGTCAAGGGCATGCCGTGGAAAGACAAGCCCGTGGTGCTCATGGCCGCCGCCGACGGGCGCGCGGGCGGCGAGCGCTCGATGCACTCGCTCATCCTGTGCATGATGCCGTTCCGGGCGAAGCTGGTCTACGGCCCCGAGGTCTTCATCGCCAATTGCCGCGAGGCCTTCGACGAGACCGGCGAACTCAAGGACGAGGGTGCGCAGAAGTTCCTCGGGATATTGATGAAGAAGCTGCGGGGGGAGTTGGAGGGGTGAGGGCGACAATGGCAAGGCCATGGCGCGCAGCCGGGTCGAACGTGGTCGCGCGCCGGCTGCGGCCCGGTTACAGGCCGCAAGTGGACGATCCGGACGGGAAAGAGACTTTTCTGCGAAACGATCAACGTCCGCTCTGCGGGGCGAATCCGCCGTTCACCTCCAATGTTCAAATGTCTGCTTCCATGAATCTGGCTAGATAGACTTGGACCTTGGGTGTTGATTGGAATTCATTTTAGCCACCCAATGGCAGCGACGATCGCGAAGAAAATCGCGATCCAAGCCCAAAATGCTCTGCCAATTTGAAGGTTGCGCAGTTCGCTGCTGTACATGGCTGCGTACCAGTTTGCATCTTCGAGAGATGTCATTTTTTTGAAGGGTGGAAGGGAGCGCGGCACAAGAAAATTGTACCAAGGCACTTGAGCTGCTTCTTTGACCGCTTCCTCAGGATCAAATGATTTCATTCCGTTCTCCGTCCACAATGCAGAAGCATGGAATATGCTACTTCCATATTTCCAGGAGCAGACATTGGTACACGGCGCAGCATGTCGCAGTCGGGCTCAAACCAGCCTTTCGCGGCAATGAGCGTCTAGGTCGGCCCAGGGTCGCAAACGCTCCGCCCACTCCCTCTCGGCCTGACAGACCCGCCACCCAAGCCGTTCCCCCCAAAAAAAACAACAAACCCCCGGGGCGCGGGCCACGGGGGTCGTCGTGGCGGCAACCCCGGGGGGCTGCGCCGTGTTCGTGCGTCAACGCCTCAGAGAAGGCCTTCGCGCTGGGCTTTCTTGCGGGCCAGCTTGCGCGCCCGACGGACGGCTTCGGCCTTTTCGCGCGCTTTCTTGACGGAGGGCTTCTCGAAATGTTGCCGAAGCTTCATCTCGCGGAAGACGCCCTCACGCTGCAGCTTTTTCTTCAGGGCACGGAGCGCCTGATCGACGTTGTTGTCGCGAACGGATACCTGCATGTGGTTGTCACCACCTTTCTAGGTTTGTGTTGCATGAAATTGCAGGAGCGCGCCGTATAGCAAAGGATCGGCGGTTTGTCCAGATCTTCGGATGCAAGGCGCCGACGCCGCTGGAATTGTCGGCCAGCGGGGTTTATGCAGGGGGCAAATCAAGGGGGCCGAAAATGACAGCGACAGACAGATTGCTCGACGCGGCGCTCAATCACGCGCTGTTCGATGGCTGGAGCGCGGCGGCGATCGAGGCCGCGCGGGCGGATATCGGCATGAGTGCCGAGGAAGTGCACGCGCTTTTCCCGCGCGGCGCCGTCGATCTCGCGCTCGTCTACCACCGACGCGGCGATGCCGAGATGATCGCGGGCCTCGCAGGTGAAGACCTTTCCGCCATGCGCTTTCGCGACCGCATCGCGCTGGCCGTGCAGATCCGCCTCGAAGTGGCCGACAAGGAGCTGGTGCGCCGGGGGTTCAGCCTGTTTGCCCTGCCGCAGCACGCCGGCGACGGGGCGCGCGCGCTTTGGGAAACCGCCGACCACATCTGGACCGCCCTCGGCGACACGTCGCAGGATATCAACTGGTATACCAAGCGGGCCTCGCTCTCGGCGGTCTACTCGGCCACCGCGCTTTTCTGGCTTGGGGACGACAGCCCCGGCAACGCCGAAACCTGGGCCTTCCTCGATCGGCGAATCGAAAACATCATGCAGTTCGAGCAGGTGAAAGCGAAAGCGCGCAAGAGCCCGCTCTACGAGGCCTTCATGAAAGGACCGGGACGGGTGCTCGACCATGTCCGCGCGCCCGGCACCGGGCGCGAGGGCTATCCCGGACACTGGAAATCGGGAACCGGTGAATGACCCTGCCTGCCACCATGCGCGCAGTCGAGATTTCCGCCCCCGGCGGACCCGATGTGCTCACCCCCTGCACCCGTCCGGTGCCGGTGCCCCGCGCCGGCGAAATCCTCATCAAGCTTGCCCATGCCGGGGTCAACCGCCCCGACGCGCTGCAACGCGCGGGCAGTTACGCGCCGCCGCCGGGTGCCTCCGATCTGCCCGGCCTCGAAGGCGCGGGCGAGGTCGTCGCCCTTGGGGCCGGGGTGTCGCACTGGCAGCTCGGCGACCTTGTCACCGCGCTCCTCCCCGGCGGCGGATATGCCGAATACGTCGCCACGCCCGCCGTCCATGCCCTGCCGGTCCCCGAAGGCCTCACGCTCGCCGAAGCCGCCTGCCTGCCGGAAACCTTCTTCACGGTCTGGTCCAACGTCTTCATGCGCGGGGGCCTCAGGGCGGGTGAACGCTTTCTCGTGCATGGCGGTTCGTCGGGCATCGGCACCACGGCAATCCAGCTTGCCAGCATCTTCGGCGCGCGGGTGTTTACCACCGCCGGTTCGGACGAGAAATGCACGGTCTGCCGCGAGCTCGGCGCGGAAGTGGCGATCAACTACCGCGAGGCGGATTTCGTCGAGGTGCTGCGCGCGGCGGGCGGGGCCGACCTGATCCTCGACATGGTCGGCGGCGACTACATCGCGCGCAACATCCGCGCGCTGGCCGACGACGGCCGCATGGTGCACATCGCGTTTCTCGCCGGCCCCAAGGCCGAGATCAACTTCGCCCAGATCATGGCCCGCCGCCTCACCGTCACCGGCTCGACCCTGCGGCCGCAATCCGACGCCGCCAAGGCGCGCATCGCCGCAGAGCTGCGCGAAAAGGTCTGGCCACTGATCGACGCCGGCCGGATCCGCCCGGTGATGGACAGCGCGTTTTCGTTGGAGGAAGCGGCAAAGGCCCACGCGCGGATCGAAAGCGCCGGGCATATCGGCAAGATCGTTCTCAATATCTGACGCGAGGAAACCATGGCGAAAACCGTCATCATCGAGCAATTCGGCGGCCCGGACGAACTCAAGATCGTCGACCGGCCGGTGGGCGAACCCGGCCCCGGCGAAGTGCGTATCCGCCACGAGCGGGTCGGGCTCAACTTCATCGACATCTACCAGCGCACCGGGCTTCACCCGCTCGAATTGCCGCATGCCCTCGGCATGGAAGCAGCGGGGGTGATCGAGGCGGTGGGCGAGGGTGTGACCCATCTCAAGCCCGGCGACCGCGCCGCCTATGCCGCGATGCCGCCCGGCGCCTATGCCGAGGCGCGGGTGATGCCCGCGCGCCACGTCGCGCCCCTGCCCGACGAGATCAGTTTCACGCAAGGTGCCGCGATGATGCTGCAAGGAATGACGGTGGAATACCTCTTCCAGCGCACCACCCCGATCAAGGCCGGCGATACCGTGCTGTTCCACGCCGCCGCCGGGGGCGTCGGGCTGATCGCCTGCCAATGGGCGAAGTCGGAGGGGATCACCCTGATCGGAACCGCCGGGTCGGACGAGAAGTGCCACGAGGCCCGTGCCAACGGGGCGGCCCATTGCATCAACTACCGCACGGAAGATTTCGTCGACCGGGTGCGCGACCTGACCGACGGCAAGGGCGTCGACGTGGTGATGGATTCGATCGGTGCCGATACCTTCTTCGGCTCGCTCGATTGCCTTAAACCGCTCGGCATGATGGTCTCCTTCGGCAACGCCTCCGGCCCGGTGCCGCCTTTCAGCCTGTCCGAACTGGCCTCGCGCGGCAGCCTCAAGGTCACCCGGCCCACGCTCTTCACCCATATCGCGCAACACGAGACCTGCATGGCGATGGCGAACCGGCTGTTTGACAAGGTGATCTCCGGCGCGGTGAAGATCCATGTCGACCAACGCTTTCCGCTCGACGCGGTGGCCGAGGCCCATCGCCTGCTGGAAGCGCGCAAGACGACCGGCTCCACCGTCCTGATCCCCTGAGGCCCCCAAAATGACCATGACCGGCTGGATCCTCGCGGTCCTCGCATTGTTCTTCGTGCAAACCCTGCTGCCCTCGATGGCGCGCGCGGCCAACGGCGCGCCCGAGCAACTGCGTTTCCTGCGCGGCCCGCGTGACGAGCGCCCGGAGTCCACGCTCATGGTGGGCCGCATGGAACGGGCGCTGCGCAACATGTTCGAGGCGCTGCCGATCTTCCTCGCGCTCGCCCTGCTCGCCGAGGTCCGCGGCATCGCCGAGGGCTGGGCGCTCACCGGTGCCGCCGTCTTCTTCGTCGCGCGACTGGCCTACGTGCCCGCCTACGGCACCGGCATCGTGCTCCTGCGCTCGGGCGTCTGGGCGGTGGGACACGCAGGCCTCGTGATGATGATCGTCGGGGTTCTTTGATCCGGCGCATGGCACGCACGCCCCGACCGCGCCATAATCCGCCGCGAAAGGAGAAGCGTCATGGCTGAAAAGACCATTCGTGTGCAGAACGAGTTCGGCTTGCTGTGGTTCGCAGGCTGGCTGTTCACGCTGGGCTGGCTCGGGCTTGGCTTCTGGAAGGGCGTCCTCGCCCTCGTGGTTTGGCCCTATTACATCGGGATTGCGCTGAGCGCCGCGGGCGCAGGCTGACAATTTCCTCACCCGGCGCGCGGATTCCACCCGGCAATCGCACCGTCGAGCATGTGTTCCAGGAGCAGGCCGTGCCCGGTATCCCAGACCGCGCGCATGAGAATGTCTTGCCCATGATGCTGCACCAGCAGAAGGGTGACACGCAGATCGCGCCCAAGCGCGCTGCCGCTGTAGTCGCGCCGCAAGGCGGGCAGGCCCGCGATGTCGATTGCGGTTGCAACAAGCAGGTCATGCACCGGCGTTCCGTCCGCTGCAACGAAGTCTTCATAGCCGTCGAGCGCCTCGGGCAAGCCCCGATCCTCGATACTGGCGAATCGCTCGACCTGGATCACGCTTGCCCCCATCGGCGCGATGCACTGGGCAGAATCGCATCCCTCCGCCACATGATCCCAGCCGGGCGGACAGGGAAACTCCGCCCCGAACGCAGGCAGGGCCAGAAGCGCGACAGGCGCGATCGCGGGGAAGATTCGCATGGCTCAGCCTCCGGAAACACGCCCGCACGCTACCGGGGCCCGCCGGGGCCGCCTTGACTTCGGTCAGTCCACCGAGGCTGCCGGCGCGGCCCTGTGGATCGGTTCGAGCCGCGCATCCTCCATCGCGCAGTCGCGCACCACGTCCGTGCCGCAGTCTCGCGGTTCGAGATCGCGTGTCAGGCAGATCCGCGCTTCCTGGATATGCCCGGCCTTGCAGGTGATCGTCACCATGTCGGCACCCCAGCCCGGGTTGGCTTGCAGAAAGGCCGCCTCGACCACCTCGGCGGGGAGCTTCACCACCCGGTCAAGCTGGCGCAGCACCTCGGGGCGGTTGACCCGGTCCCAGGCTTCGCGCGCCAGCCGGTAGTAATTCTCCGCCGAAAGCCCGGAACAGACGCCATGTTTGCGCCACTGATACCAAGCCGCGCCCGCGGCCCCGAACAGGTCGGCCTGCGCCGCCGTCAGGTTTCTCGACGGCGGCCGCGCGCCGGTCGGGCAATAGGCGGGCCAGCCTGCCTCGTATTGCGGCCAGAGCCCGTGCAACACCCAGCCGAAGCTTTCCGCGCATTGCTCCGCCCCGCGGGACTCCCCTTCCAGCGCGCACCAGTTGGGCGACCATGACAGCGCGAGAACGTAGTAATCGAACGCCCCGGCGCGCTCCCCATCGGCGCGGGCCGGGCCGGCGAGCAACAACAAGGCAACAAGGAACAGGCGCATTTTCTCTTTCCTAACCGGCACGCGCGCACTATATAGCCCCCGAGTTTCCCGACAATGGTAACCCGACCCGGCCCGCCGGGAGCCCATTTCAGGGCGCTGGACAATCGTATTCGCAAGGAGTGCCGAGATGGACAAACCGATCATGGCCAAGGCCACCGCCGTCTGGCTGGTGGACAACACCACGCTGAGCTTCAAGCAGATCGCCGAGTTCTGCGGGTTGCACGAACTCGAGGTGCAGGGCATTGCAGATGGCGACGTGGCCGCCGGGGTCAAGGGCTTCGATCCCGTGGCCAACAACCAACTTACCCAGGACGAGATCGAAAAGGCCGAAGCCGACCCGCTTCACGCCCTCAAGCTGAAGTTCAACCCCGCCGCCGTCGGCGAGGAAAAGCGTCGCGGCCCGCGCTACACGCCGCTGTCGAAGCGGCAAGACCGGCCCAACGCGATTCTCTGGCTGGTGAAGTTTCACCCCGAGCTGGCCGATGCCCAGATCGCCAAGCTCGTCGGCACCACCAAGCCCACGATCCAGTCGATTCGCGAGCGCACGCATTGGAACATCCAGCAGATGGAACCGATCGACCCGGTGGCGCTCGGTCTGTGCAAGCAATCCGAGCTTGATGCCGCCGTGCAGAAAGCCGCCGCCAAGCGCATCGCCGCGGGCGAAGTGATGTCGGACGACGAACGCCGCAAGCTGGTTTCGACCGAGCAGAGCCTCGCGATGGACACCGAGCCGAAGATGCCCACCGCGATCGAAGGGCTCGAAACCTTCACGCTTTCCGGCGACGACAAGAAGGAAAGCGAGGTTGACGCCGACAGCCTGTTCAACCTGCCCGACGATGATGACGACGAAGACGACGACGACGATCATCGCTGATCCGGTTCAAACCGCGTCCAAGCCCCGGGGATGAAATTTCCCGGGGCTTTTTCATGCCGCGCATGTCTTGTCGCACCCGGCGCGCAACGACCGCTTCGATCTCGCCCCGCGCGGCTTTCGTGCTATCGTGATGCCATGCACCCCCGGGAGGCAACCATGCTCCGTCCTGCGCTCATCGCCCTCGCCCTTCTGCCCGCCCACCCGGCGCTCGCCTTCGACCCCTGCGACGATCTGTGGTTCTCGCGCAACCAGCTCTACGACCGCGCGGGCTATTGCTTCTCGACCCCGCTGGGACAGGCGATCTTCGACAATGCCGATTGCACCGGCACCGAGGTTACGCTCGAACCGGGCGGCACCGATCTCGTGGCTTACGTGCGCGAGATGGAAGAGCGACTGGAATGCGCGGTGGACACCAGCGCCACCAGTCTCGATATCGCCAATATTCCCCTGCGCCTGAAACTGGACTCGGTCGTGGCGCTGTCTGAATTCGCTTCCGGCTGCCTCGGCTGGACCGGCGAGGCGATCCCCCTGCGCGCAGGCCCGCAAGACGAGGCCGAGGTGATCTCGGTCGCCATGCCCGGCGATGATCTGGTCTGGGAATACGAGGGCACCAACTGGCCCGAAGGCTGGAGCTTCCTGACCGTCTACCGCGACGAGGCACAGGTTTCCCTCGGGTTTGCCCGCGACGATCTCGATTACGATCTCTGCACCGGCCTCGCGGGCTAGCGCAGTTCCACCTCGGCCCGCGCCGCACGACCCTTGGCGTCGATCACCGAAAGCGTCACGTGCCCGGGGCCGAGCGGCAGCGACGCCGTGCGCGCCGGTGTCGCCACCAGGATCGGTGCGCCATTGGCCAGCAGGGTGAACGGCGGCTGTCCACCCTCGATCCGCAGCGCCAGCGGCGCGCCGCCAGTTTCCACCAAGGCACCATCCGGTGGAAACGCCAGTTCCGGCTTGTCCGCGGCGGCAAACACCGCGCCCCGCGGGCGAAACTCCCGCAGCGGCAAGGGCAAGCCGGTGGTGGACAGAAGGAGCGTGCCCGGCGGCGGCGGCGGCAGCGGGTCGAGCACCGATTTCACCCGCGCGAAGGCTTCGAACAGCACCGGCGCGGCCACGTCACCGCCGAAGGCGCCGGGCACCGGCGTGCCATCGGGCCGCCCCATCCAGACCGTCACCACGTGCCGCCCGTCAAAGCCCACCGCCCAGGTGTCGCGGTGACCGTAGGAGGTGCCGGTCTTGTAGGCGAGCCGCTGGCGTGCGGCATTGGGCGGCGGCGGCATCCCGGCGAGGATATGCCCCACCTGCCAGGCCGCTTCCGGCGAGACGATCCGACCGCCCGTTTCTACCTCCCCCGCTCTTTCCCTCAGCACAACCGCCTCGCCGCCGCGCGCCAGCCCGGCATAGAGCGCGGTCAGGTCGCGCGGGCTGATCCCGACGCCGCCCAGCGCCACCGCGAGCCCCGGCGGGGCGGTGCCCGGCAGCACCGGTGCGGCCCCGGCCCGCGCCAGCCCCGCCATCAGCCGCGCCGGTCCCAGTTCGGCGGTCAGCGCCACCACCGGAATGTTGAGCGAGAACCGCAGCGCCTCGGCCACCGTGACCGGTCCGCGATAGGTGCCGTCGAAGTTTTCCGGCGCATAGCCGCCAAAGCGCATCGGCCGGTCGTCGATCATCGTCTGCGGGTGGGCAAGCCCCTCGTCGAAAGCCAGCGCATAAACCAGCGGCTTCAGCGTCGAGCCGGGCGAGCGCAGTGCCATGGTCATATCGACGAACCCGGACCGCGCATCGACATCGTAGCCGCCCGAGCCGACGCTGGCGAGAACCTCGCCGCTGGCGTGATCGGCCACAAGGAGAGCGATGGAGAGCGCGCCCTCACCGTGGTCGCGCACCGCCTGCGCCGCGAGGGTTTCCAGCCGGGCCTGAAGGCTCGCGTCCAGAGTCGTCAGGTGCAGACCGGCTCCCGGACTTTCCTGCCGCAGCCGGTCGGAAAGATGCGCCGCCATTATCGGCATATCGCGCCGGGCCTCCGGCAACGCCTCGCCGAGTGCCGCGCGCGCCGCCTCCGCCGCGATCACCCCCGCTGCCTCGGCCCGCGCCAGAACCCGCGCCCGCGCCTCCCGCGCAGCCTCAGGATGACGGTCGGGTCGGCGCATCTCAGGCGATTGCGGCAAGGCCACCAGTAGCGCCGCCTCGGCAGGCGTCAGCCGCGCGGGCGGCTTGCCAAACCAGGCCCGCGCCGCCGCCCGGACACCCTCGATATTGCCGCCGTAAGGTGCCCGGTCGAGATAGAGCGCGAGGATCTCGCCCTTGTCCAGCCGCCGCTCCAGTGCCAGCGCCACGCGGATCTGGCGCAGCTTGCCCGCGCCCGTGCCCGTTGGTCCGTCCTCCAGAAGCCGCGCGGTCTGCATGGAGAGCGTCGACGCGCCCGAAACGATCCGCCCCTGCCCGATCGCCTGCCCCGCGGCCCGGACCATCGCCAGAAGATCGACGCCCGCGTGGCGATAGAACCGCTTGTCTTCGTAGGCGACGAGCATCCGCCGGAACACCGGATCGACAGCACCGGGGTCAACCGCCAGCCGCCAGCGCCCGTCAGCCACGGTGTAGGCCCGCAGAAGCGCGCCCTTCCGGTCCAGAACCTCGACGGAGGTTTCCACCGCGAGCGGCGGCAGAACCGTCTCCGCCACCCAGGCGTCGAACCGGTCGCGCGCAAACCCGAGGGCAAAGAGCGCGACGGCCAAGGCAAGGAACAGGTGGCGTCTCATCTTGTCCTACGTGCGTCGCACCATCGCTACTCCGTCACCCGCACCCTGCCGGCCTCGCCCACCGCCCGATAGGCCGGGCGATACATGTCTTCGACCGAGGCCGCCGGATGATGAAACACCCCCGGCGTGACCGCGCGCACCACGTAGGCCAGCCGGATCGGCTTGTCCGACGACCAGTTCACCGCCGCGAGGAAACGATCCTGTCGGAACTCGGTGGTCTCGGTATCGGCGGTCACCTGCATCCAGTCGAGCGCCTTGATGTCGCCGGCGCGGAGCAGGTTGGGATTGTCGATCTCGAAACCGGCGGGCAGCGGGTCGGTGATCATCAGCCGCCCCTCGGAATAGTCCCAGGGTGTCACCGTGATCAGGGCAACGAGCCGCGTGCCATGCGCCACCTCGCCGGGGTCGGCGGGTTCGCCCTCCATGGTGAAATATCGCCGCTCGATGGCATAGCCATTGCCCTCCGGCGGCGGGGCCACGTCGGGCACGCCGATGATCGTGGTGGTGAGCAGGGTTTCAACGCTGCCCTCGTTGACGATTTCCCGGTCGCCCGCGAGATCACCATGGCCGAGGATACGCACCAGCGGGCCGTCGAGCGCCGCGCCGTCAAGGGTCAGCCCCGCGCCGGGATCTTCGTCGAGCAGCGCGTTCGCGGCAAGCAGCGACCACGCCGCTTCCTGCGTCGATTGCCGTCCGGCGTCACCGCCCAGACGGCCGAGCAAGGCGTCGCGGTCGATCACCTCGCTGCCCGCCTCGACGCCCAGCGCCAGCACCGCCGCAGCATCGCGCCGGGTGGTGCCGTAATCGGCGCGCCAGACCTGCCCTTCGTCCGATACCGTTTCGATCTGGCGCATGGCACGGGCAAACAGGCCATCGGCCCGGCCCTGATCGCCGTAGGCCGCCAAGGCCGCCCCGATCTGCGCCGAGGCAAGCGGCGAGGCGAAGGCCTCGGCCTTGGTATCGGCGTAATAGCGCAAGTCGCCCATTGCCGCCGCGCCCTCGCGGGCGAGCACGTAGAGCGCATAGGCCAGATCCTGCCCGCCTTCCTCGAAATCGGGATAGTAGTTCACCCGGTTGCGCAGGTTGTCCATCGCGGCGCGGAAGGCGCTGTCGGGCACCGCGTAACCCTGCGCACGGGCGCGCGCGAGGAAGTCGGAAGCATAGGCATCGAGCCAGAGATCGCCCGATCCCGGCCGCCAGACCCCGAAGCTGCCCGACGACGACTGGTTCGCGAGAACCGCGGTGATTGCATCCTGCACCCGGTCCGGCAGATCGTCGCGATCCGCAAGCCCCATCGCCTCGGCGATCCCGTCCATGTAGAGCAGCGGCAGCGCGCGCGAGGCCTGTTGCTCGGTGCAGCCGTAGGGATAGGCATCGAGCTTGTCGAGCAGCCCGGCGGCATCGACCCGCGCGAGCGGCCCGGCGGTGATCGTGGCCCGCGCGGTGCCTTCGTCGAGCCCTGCGAGCATGTCGCGTGTCACCGAGAAGCGCTGCCCCGGTGCGAGGCTGAGACGGGTGGTCCGCGCGACTTCAGGGTCGAGCCGTTCCACCGGCAGGTTCAGGCTCTTGGTCAGCCGCGTGCCATCGGGGATTTCAAGCACGAGGTCGATCCGGTGAACGCCAACCCCCGGCGCGGTGACCGGCACCGAGAGCCGCGCGGTCTCGCCCTCGCCGAGCGTCACGTCACGGGCGAAATCACCGCCCGCAATGGCCACGCTGTCGGAGGCGGCGCTGAGCCGCATCTCGCCCGCCGGGCCCTTGGCATGGGTCAGTTCCAGCAGCATCCGCGCCTCGTCGCCGGGCGCCATGAAGCGCGGCAGCGAGGCGGTCAGCACCACCGGGTCGCGCACCAGAACGTCGGCCTCGGCATTGCCCACGCCGGTCTTCGACCAGACCACGGCCATCAGCTTCACCGACCCGTTGAACGCGGGCAGGTCGATGCGTGCCACCGCCTTGCCGTCGATCACCTCGACCGGGCCGGAGAACTGCGCCATCAACTCCTCGGTGGGCGGCGGGGCCTCCATCCGCATCTGCGCCATGGCATCACCGCCTGAACGGATCGCGCCCATCGCGCCGGATCGTCCGTCGATCAGCCGCCCGTAGAGATCGCGCACGGCCATGCCGAGGCGGCGCTGGCCGAAATAGTGATCGGAGGGGTCGGGGGCCTCGAAGGAGGTGAGGTTGAGGATACCCTCGTCCACCGCCGCGATGGTCGCCCATGCGGTCTCGCCTTCGGCAACGCCATCGACATCCAGCACCACCTCCAGCGGCCCGCGCGGCGCGGCCTCGGCGGGCACATCGAAGCTGGCGGCGAGCCGGTGATCGCCCGGGTCGATGCTGGCATGGGTCAGCCCAAGCGCCCGCGTGGGCTCACGCCCCTCGGCCGCGTCGAGCGGGCGGATCATCGTTGCCATAACGTAAACCCCTGCGCCCCAGTCGTCCGTTACCGGAAGGGTCACGGTGTTCTCCCCCGCCACCGCATCGACCGCGACCATGTCGATCAGCCGGTTCGAGACCACGGTCACGAGCGCCTTGCCTGCCGCGCGGGGCACGAAGCGCAGCGTGGCGGTATCGCCCGCCGCATAAGACGGCGCATCGAGCGAGACATCGAGCATGTCGGGCGTGGTGGTCGCATCGGCGGGCGCATACCAGCCGGCATTGAACGCGACGCTGGAGGCGACGTAATCGCCACCCTTCTCGGAAACCACAAGCTCGTAGCGCCCCCAGTCGGTCGGGGCAGAAACCCGCAGCGGCTCGTCCCCGAGCCTTGCCTCGCCGGAAGCCACCCGGGTGCGGGTGGTGGTCGGTTCCCAGTTCCAGTTGCCATGCATCGAATACCATTGATAACGGGTTTCGACACGATTGAGCTCCCAGCTCACGTCCATCTCGCGCAAGCTCAGATCAGGAGCGAGCGCGACCAGATCGAAGCCCGCCTCCGCGCCTTCCGGCACGGTGCCGTCGAAATCCGGGCGGATGCCGATCAGAGGTTCGGCCGGGGCGACCGGCACCGACAGGCTGCGTTCGACCGGACGGCCGGAGCCTTCCTTCACCCGGATGTTGAACTCCGCCACCAGCGGGGCACCCCGGCTTTCCGCCTCGGGGAAGCCCACGGCAAACTCCACCTGGCCCGCGGCATCGGTGCGGACTTCGGGGATCATGCCCCATTGCGGGCCAAAAAGGTCTTCATGCGGGCCGAAGAGATACCCTTGCCAGCCCTCGACCTCGCGGCTCACCCGGAGCCGCAGATCGCCCTCGATGGCAAGGTCCGCCGCCGGCGCGCCGAACAGGTAGCGCGCCTCAAGGCTCAGGCGCGGCCGCTCGGTGACGCGCGGCCGGTCGCTGGAAAGCGCAAGATCGAAGTCGATCCGCTCGGGCAGGAAATCCTCGACCAGCAGGGTCGTCGAGGCCAGCGGGGGTGCATCCGGATCGGCGAACAGATCGAGCCGCCAGGTGCCGCGCGGCGCATTGCCCGCGAGCGGCATGGCAAAGACATGGCCGCCGGCACCAGCCCCGTCTGAGCGGTGCCGGGAATACTCCACCCCGTCGGGCCGCGACAGCACCGCGATCAGCGGCAGGCCCTCGATCGCCTCGGCCTTGCCATCACGGGCAAGCGCGGTGGCGTGGACGGTCTCCCCGGCGCGATAGGCGCCCCGGTCGGAGGCAAGGAACGCGTCGATCGGCGGCGCGGCGGGGTGGCCTTCCACCCCCCGGTCCGACAGGTCGAAAGCCGGGCCGGTGAGCGACAGGAAGGCGATATCCTCGCCCTTGGTCAGCGTCAGCATGGCAGGCTCGGCAGCGCCCCGCCCGGTGGTCATCCCCTCGGGAAAGCGCGCATAGCCCGCCGCATCGGTCACCGCCTCGCCCAGCACCGCGTTGGCGCGCGAGGTGAGTTGCACGCTGGCACCCTCGATCGGATCGGCACTTCCCAGCGCTCGGGCGAAAACGTGCAAGCCGTCGGTGCCCATCATCGTGGTCAGCCCGATATCCGAGATCACGAACCATTGCGTGGCGGGCGGGCTCGTGTCCTGGGTCTCGCCCGGCACTTCGGCGTGCAGCACGTAGATCCCCGGCGGCTGACCGGTGAGCGCCTCGCCGATCGGCAGCCGCGTGGTGACATCGCGGTTGAGCTCGCGCGCCACGTCGGCGGTGCCTTCCCAGATCGGCTCGGCAAGGGTTTCATTGAACCACGACACGTCCCATGTGCTGAGGGCACGGCCGAACCAGTCTTCGGCATGGGCGCGCACGAGGTTGCGGTCAGGCAGGCGCGACAGCGTGAGGTCTACCTCGGAGGCATTCACCGAGACGATCGGCAAGCCCGCATCCGGGGTGGCGGGCAGAACATAGGCCCGGCCCGGGAAGCGAACCGAGGGCGTGCGGTCGCGCACGTAGTGGTTCAGTTGCACCGGCTTGGCCAGTTCCTCGCCAGAGGCCGCAGGCAGGCCCGCACGCAGGGTCATCGCGTAGCGGTTGCCGTGGCTCACCCCCTCGACGCAAAGCTGGCTGCCGCGCGCGGTGACGGCAAGGCCGGAGACATCGGATTGCACGAAGGGCGCATAATCCACCCCGGTTTCGACCAGGGATTCGGAGAACTGAGCGCAGATACGCGGGCTCGCGGCGTCGCTCTCGACGCTCGAATCGGTCACCCGGAAGCCGTACAGGCCCACCGCGCGGTCGATCGCCGCCGCGGTGTCGTCTCGCGGGCTTGCTGCCTGCGCCAGCCGCAGCGCCGGGATCATCTGCCGCCCGCGCCCGAGGTTTTCGAGCGCCGTGGCCATCTCGGTCAGCGCATTGGCCTCAACGGCCGGGGAGGCGGCGCGCAGGTAGCCCGACACCGCAGCTTCAAGCGCGGTCTGGTAGAGCTTGTTGCGCTCTGACTGGTCCGACGTGGCAAAGCCAACGGCATTGGCAAGGCGGGCGTAGTCGGCCCAGTCCTGCCCGGCGTCGGTCAACACCGTGGCCGCGGCGGTATAGCGCATCGCTGCGACGATATTGGCATCGGCCTCGGCCTCGCGCGCCCAGTCCATGAGCTCGCCAGCCGCCCAGCCGCCCGAAAGAAACTCGCGCGGCAGGGCGCGGGCGCGGGCCTGCGCCTGGACGAGATCGCTTTCATAGAGAAACCCGAGCCGCTCGGCGCGTGTTTCGGCACCGGCAACGACGGCAGGTGGCACGGTGACAACCTCGGCCGAAAAGGCACCGCTGTAGCCCTCGCGCTGACCTGCGCGATCTTTCAGAAAACAGGCCTGCGAGCGGGTGTTGTAGGTGAAGGCACCGCAATCTTCGCGCGCGAGGCAGGCCGATTCGCAGACCTCCAGGGTGGTATCGAAGATCGACTGGATGTCGCCGCCGGGAAAATCCGTGTCGCGGTGCAGAATCACCCGCTTTTCGGGCACTGGGCCCGCGGCGAAGGCAACACTGGAAAAACTGAAGATAAATGCAAAGAAAATCAAAATGAGTCGCATCGGGTCCTCCCTCGCGCGCAATCCCATGCTGGCACTTCGCAGCCCGTCGCGCAACTTTCGTTGGCGGGTTTCAATGCACGTTAAGCCCCTGTTCACCTTGATTGGCGATGCTTTGCCCATGGGCACGATGCCCGTGACGGATGGAGAGGGCGATGAAGGCGGAAAACCTGTTTACCGAGGAGCGCCGCGCGCGGCTGGCGGCGGAGCGCTTGCTGGCTCAGAAAGAGGCCGAACTGCACCAGGCCAACCGGATGCTCTCGCGCCACGCGATCTCGCTCACCGAAAACCTCGTGGAAACCCGCGAGGAGGTCGAGGTGGTGCGCGGAGACCTCGCCCGCGCGCATACCGAGGTCGATATCGCCAAGCGTCGGCTATGGAATTCGATCCAGTCGATCGAGGACGGCTTCGCGGTGTTCGATGCCGACAATCGGATGATCGTGGCGAACTCGGCCTATCTCCAACCCTTCGACGGGCTCGAATGCATCCGCCCCGGCGCGCATTACCAGGAAGTCATCGAGGCCGCGCTTGCGGAGGGCGTGGTTGATACCGAGGGCAAGCACCCCGGCCAGTGGCGCGAGGAAATGCTGGCGCGCTGGTTTTCGCCCGCCCCCGAACCGCGCGTGATCCGGCTCTGGGACGGCACCTGGATCCGCCTTGTCGACCAGCGCGCACCGGGGGGCGATACCGTCTGCCTTGGCCTCAACATCACCGAGGCGATGCAGCGCGAAGCCGCGCTGGAAGTGGCACGCAACCATGCCGAGGCGGCCAACCGCGCCAAGTCGGCCTTCCTCGCCAACATGAGCCACGAGATCCGCACCCCGATGAACGGCGTCGTCGGCATGGCCGACCTGCTCGCCGAGAGCGGGCTCGACGACGACCAGCGCATCTATGTCGAAACCATCCGTTCCTCGGGCACCGCGCTGCTGTCGATCATCAACGACGTGCTGGATTATTCCAAGATCGAGGCCGAGAAACTGACCCTGCGTCCCGAGCCCTTCGACCTCGAACGCACCGTTCTCGACGTGATCCAGCTTATGGACCCGTCGATCCGCGAAAAGGGCCTCAAGATCATGCTCGACTACGACATGTTCCTGCCCACCCGGTTCGAGGGCGACCCGGTGCGCATCCGGCAGGTGCTGACCAACCTCGTCGGCAATGCGGTGAAATTCACCAAGGCGGGCCACGTCCTGGTGCGGGTTATCGGCGTGCCCGAGGGGGCCCGGCGGGCCTCGCGTATCCACATCGTGGTGGAGGACACCGGGATCGGCATCCCGGCCAACATGCTCGATCACGTCTTCGGGGAGTTCAACCAGGTGGAGGACGAGCGCAACCGCGCCTTCGAGGGCACCGGGCTCGGGCTCGCGATCACCCGCCAGCTTGTCGGCCTGATGGGCGGCAAGGTCTGGGTCGAGAGCGAGGAAGGCGTCGGCTCGGCCTTCGGCGTGCAGCTTTCGCTGCCGGTACTCGATAGCGCTGACTTGCCGAAGCCACCTGGCTGGATCTCAGGGGTGCTTCTGGTGATGCAGGACGATCTTCACCGCGCGATTCTCGAAAAGCGCCTGGCCGCGCTCGGTCTCTCCGTGCGCTGCACCGCGACCGCCGCAGGCGCGACCAGCGAAAGCCTGGCGGATATCGACGTGATCATCGCCGATCACCGCCTTCCCGATATGGGCGCCGCCGCCTTCCTCGCGGTGTTGCGCGCTGAAGGTGTACGGGCACCGCTGGTTCTTGCTGCCAGCCCCGGCGAGGGGCGCACGCCGGAAAGCGGGGTGGCGGCGGTTCTCACCAAGCCGATCGCCCGGACCGAGTTGACCACCGTTCTGGCCGCCCTCGAGGCCCCGCTGCCCCCCCCAGGCATCGATCCTGAGCCCGATGCCGGTGCCGCGCCGATGTTCGGAACCTGCCGCGCCGTGCCGCCTGCCCGGGCTGAAGCGCAGACCCCGGTTTTCGGCTCGTCTCGCCCTGCGCACGCCCCGACCCCGGCAACCGGGACGACAAACCATCCTCCCGCCGATGCCAACGGTCCGGAGGCGCGCGCAATGCGCGTTCTCGCCGCCGAAGACAACAAGACCAACCAGTTGGTGTTTTCCAAACTCGTCAAGGCCTGCGATATCGAACTTACCTTCGCCAATGACGGTGCCGAGGCCGTGGCCGCGTTCGAGACCGTGCGGCCCGACCTCATCTTCATGGATATCTCGATGCCCGGGATGGATGGCAAACAGGCCACCCGCCGGATCCGCGCGATCGAGGCCGAGCGCGGCCTCGACCCGGTGCGCATCGTGGCGTTGACCGCACACGCCATGGCCGGCGACGCCGAGGAAATCCTCGCGCACGGTCTCGACGAACACCTCACCAAGCCGCTCAGGAAACCCGCGATCCTCGCCGAGATCGCCGCCGCCTGCCCCGACGGGGCGCGCCCGCCTCTGCCGGAAGCCATCCCGGAAAACGGCGTCAGCCCGCGTTGAGAAACACCAGCCGGTTGCCCGCGCTCATCTCCGGGCGGTAGCGGTAGCAGCCTGTATCGAAATCCTTGAGCGCCTCGGGGTCCTGCAACCGGTTCTGGATGATGAACCGCGCCATCGCCCCGCGCGCCTTCTTGGCGAAGAAGGAATTGATCCGCGGGCCCTCGGGATGATCCTCCAGAAACACCGGGGAGATCACCCTGAGCCGCAGCGCGGGCCGGTCGGCGGCGGTGAAATACTCGACGGAGGCGCAGTTGACGAGCACATCGGTGCCCGCCTCGGCGGCATCGGCGTTGAGTTGTTCGGCGATCCGGTCGCCCCAGAAGTCATAGAGGTTGCGCCCGCGCGGATTGGCCAGCCGCGAGCCCATTTCCAGCCGGTGCGGCTGGATCACGTCGCACGGGCGCAACAGCCCGTATAGCCCCGAGAGGATGCGGAAGTGCCGCTGGGCATAGGCGACTTCCTCGGCGTCGAGCGAGGCGGCTTCAAGCCCGCTGTAAGTATCGCCCGCGAAAATCTCGATCGCCTGTTTCTCGCCAAGCCCCGAGCCGAAGGCCGCGAACCTGTCGACATTGAGCGACGCGAGCTTCGGCGAGATGTGCATCAGCGATTCCAGCGCGCCGGCATCGAGGCCCCGCGCCGTGTCGGCAAGCCGCGCCGCCTCGTCTAGAAAGCGCGGCGTGGTGCCGCCTTCGGCGCGCGGCGCGGTTTCGTTCAGGCGTTTGGCAGGGGAGACGACGATCAGCATGGGAGCCTTCAGAAGTTGGTGAACTCGGCCACCTCGGCGGCGGTGAAAAGATCGCTTTCCGGCGCACCGTCGAGATGTTTTGCAAGAAAGGTATGCAGCCCTGAACGGATATCGCCCTCGGTCAGGCCGACATAATCGGGATCGGCGGCCCGGGCGTGCAGGTGCTTGGCAAAATAGAGCGCGGCGTAGCCGCTGGTATCGCTCTCGGGCGTGTCGCATTCGCGCCCGAGAAACGAGACCCGCGCCAGCAGCTCGCCGCCATCGACATTGTCCGCAGCATGGGCCGCGAGCGCCGAGGCTTCCTCGGCCGGGTAGAGCCCGCAGCCGATCCGCTCGATCCGGCCGGGTGTATAGAGGTCCGCATGCACGCCAAACACCAGGAAATCCGCCGACAAGGCAAACATGAGGTCCCAGTAGGCATTGCGCTCGTCGATCGTGCCCCATTCAAAAGCCGCACCGTCCGGTCCGACCAGCGTAACCGGCGCAAAGCTCTTGCTGCCCATGCCCTTGGCACCGTCAACCGCGCGCAGTGCGTTGGCATGCGAGCCGAACCGCATCGCATCTGGCGGCTCCCGGGTCAGCCCTGCCACGGTGAACAGTTCCAGAAGCTGGGCAAAAACGACGCGGTTGCGCCCGCAGCCTTGCAGAACTTCCGTCACCGCCTGCCCGGCATCCGCAGGCGTTACCTCCGCTGCGCGCGCCTTCCCGGTGATCTCGAAAAGCTGCTGGTGCACATCTGTCGGGCAGCCGAAATCCTGAGCCGCGCCGGGCAAGGCCGGAACGATCAGGGGCAGGGCAAGGAGGAATCGGCGCATCATGGGAGCCTCGGGTGGCGGTGTCATGAAGCTAGGCATCGCGCGGCCCTGCCTCAAGCGTCCGACAGGATTTCGAGGAAGGCCGCACCGAACCGCTCCAGCTTCGGCTCCGACATGCCCGCCAAGCGGGCCAGCGCCTCGCGCGAGCCGGGCCGGCGTTCCGCGATCTGACGCAAACTTGCCGGGCTGAGCGAGAGCGGCTTTGCGGTGCCATCCTCGCCCCGGGCAAGCGCACGCGCCGCGGCTTCCAGCCGGTCATAGAGCGCACCCGAGTCGCGCCCGGCAAGACGGCGACGGCTGGGGTGCATCTCAGGCGCATCTCCCGCGATCACTTCGAGGAAGGCGCGGCCATAGGTTTCGAGCTTCTTCGCGCCAACACCCGAAACGCCGGCCATCTCGTCGAGCGATCTCGGCCGGGTTTCGGCCATCTCGATCAGCGTCCTGTCGGTGAACACGACATAGGCCGGCACCCGCGCCGCCTCGGCCAGCGCCCGGCGCTTGGCCTTCAGCGCCGACAACAGCGGCGCATCCTCCTCCGCCACCAGCGCCCGCACCACCGGGCGGCTCTTGCGCGCCTGCCGGATCGCGTCGCGCCTCAACGTCACCTGTTCCTCGCCGCGCAGGACCGGGTGGGCCTTCTCCGTGACCCTCAGCGCGCCGTGTCGGGCCGGGTCGGGGCGGACCAGGTCGAGCCCCATCATCTGGCGAAACACCGCCTGCCATTCGCGCCGCGACATGTCCTGCCCCACGCCCCAGGTCGGCAGGTTGATGTGGCCGCGCGCGCGGGTCTTGTCGGTCTCGTTGCCGGTGAGAATGTCGATCAGGTGGCCCGCGCCAAACCATTCCTCGGTGCGCAGTGCCGCCGAGAGCGCCTTCATCACCGGCACGGTGCCGTCGAAGGTGTCCGGCGGGGTATCGCAGGTGTCGCAATTGCCGCAAGGCTCCGCCGCCTCGCCGAAATAGGCCAGCAGCGTCTGCCTGCGGCACCCCGGTGCCTCGGCCAGACCCAGAAGCGCGTTCAGCCGGGCATGGTCGGCGGCGCGGCGCTCCTCCGGCGCCAGCCCCTCGTCGATCTGCGCGCGGCGCAGGCGGATATCGTCGGGGCCGAACAGGGTGAGCGTTTCGGCAGGCGCACCATCGCGCCCGGCGCGGCCGATCTCCTGGTAGTAGGCCTCGATCGACTTCGGCAGATCGGCCTGCGCCACCCAGCGGATGTCGGGCTTGTCGACCCCCATGCCGAAGGCCACCGTCGCCACCACGATCAACCCGTCTTCTTGCTGGAACCGGCGCTCGACCTCGCGCCGCGCCTCGGCCTCCATGCCACCGTGATAGGCCGCCGCGGCGTGCCCTTCCTCGCAGAGCGCCTGCGCCAGAGCTTCGGTCTTGGCCCGGGTCGCGGTGTAGACGATGCCGGGCTGGCCGCGCCGGGCGGCGGCAAATCCGAGGATCTGGGCGCGCGGGCTGTCCTTCGCGGCGAAGGCAAGGTGGATGTTCGGCCGGTCGAAGCCACGCAGAAATTCGCGCGGGCGCGCGCCGTCGAACAGCTTGGCGACGATCTCGGTGCGGGTCTCCGCATCGGCGGTGGCGGTGAAGGCGGCGAGTGGCACATCGAGCGCTCGGCGCAGATCGCCGATCCGCAGGTAATCGGGCCGAAAGTCGTGGCCCCACTGGCTGACGCAATGGGCCTCGTCCACCGCGATCAGCGTCACGCCCGCGCGCCGCAAGAGGTTCAGCGTGCCCCCCGAGGCGAGCCGTTCCGGTGCCATGTAGAGCAGCTTCAGCCGTCCCTCTGAAAGCGCGGCGAACACCGCGTCGGTCTCTTCCTCGGTGTTGCCGGAGGTGAGCGCCCCGGCCTCCACGCCCACGGCCCTCAAAGCGCGCACCTGGTCGCGCATCAGCGCGATCAGAGGCGAGATCACCACGGTGACGCCCTCGCGCAGCACCGCCGGCAACTGGAAACAGAGCGATTTGCCGCCCCCGGTGGGCATGATCGCGAGCGTGTTCTCGCCTGCCGTCACCGCCTCGACGATCTCCGCCTGTCCGGGGCGGAAGGCATCGAACCCGAAAACGGATTTCAGAAGGTCAAGGTCGCGGGGCATGGGCAGGCTGCTCGGTTATTGGGCGGCACAATCCCATGCCGCCCGCGCCGGGGCAACCTCGATCACACGAAGGCGTAATAGTAATTCGCCGTCAACTGCCGCAGGAAGAACAGGATCAGCAGCACCACCAGCGGCGCAAGGTCGATCCCGCCCAGATCGGGCAAGAAGCGGCGGATCGGGCGATACATCGGCTCCACCAGCCGGTTCAGACCATACCAGATCTGGCTCACCAGCGGTTGGCGCAGGTTCAGCACCTGGAAATTCACCAGCCACGACAGGATGATATGAGCGATCACGACGAACCAGACCACGCCGAGCACCGCGACGAACAACTGGAAGATGGTGGCGAGGAGTGGAGACATCTGGCGGCACCCTTGTTTGCTTCGCCTCCCAACTAGGGGCAAGACCGGGCCAGTGCAAGACTGACGCGCCGTTGTGGTTGACCATGTCGCGCGCGCCGGGCACGAGAGGGAAAAAGGAGGCCCGCCCGATGTATCCCTTCGTGCGCATGATGAAAGAGCTCGTGGTGCACAGCCGCGCCGAGAGCCTGCCGCTCGACGGCACCCACGTCAGCCATCACATCTGCTGGCCATGGGATCTCGACCTCTGGCGGGAACTCAACAACGGCCGCACCCTCACCCTGTTCGACCTCGGACGCATCCCGCTCGGGCGGCGCACCGGGCTGGAGTCCGAGTTGCGCGGCAGGGGCTGGGGGCTGACGGTCGCGGGCGTGTCGGTGCGCTACCGCCGCCGCATCCGGGTGTTCGACCGGGTCGAAATGCGCTCGCGCGCGGTGGGCCACGATGCCCGCTTCCTCTACATCGAGCAAAGCATGTGGAAACGTGGCGAGGCCACCACCCACGCGCTCCTGCGGATCGCCGTAACCGGCCCGGACGGGATCGTATCGCCGTCGCAGGTTGTCGCGGCCCTCGGCCACGATCCCGCGCCGGGAGATTTGCCCGACTGGGTGCATGCCTGGATCGAGGCCGATGCCCGGCGCCCCTGGCCGCCCGAGATGTAGCTTGCCCAATCGCCCTATTTGGGGTCTGTTTCCGGCAAACGGAGAGGGGCAGGCATGGCGGCGATATCGCTCAGGAAACGGGTCTGGGGCTGGTGGTGGTTCGACTGGGCGAGCCAGCCCTACAACACCCTGCTCATCACCTTCATCTTCGCACCTTACGTCAAGGAACTGATCGGCGACGGGGCGCAGGCGCAATCGGCATGGGGCTTCGGCATCGGCGCGGCCGGCTTCATCATCGCCCTGCTCGCGCCCATCCTCGGCGCGATGGCCGATATCTCGGGCAACCGGATGCGCTGGATCTGGGGCTTCTCGGCGATGTATGTCGCCGGGGCCTTCGGGCTGTGGTGGGCCGCGCCGGGCGATTTCAACCTGCTGCTCGTGCTCGTCTTCTTCGCGATCGGCATGATCGGCATGGAATTCGCCACGATCTTCACCAACTCGATGCTGCCAGATCTCGGCACCCGGGAGGAGATCGGCCGGATCTCGGGCAACGGCTGGGCCTTCGGCTACCTCGGCGGGCTGGTCTCGCTCGTCATCATGCTGGCGCTCTTCGCGGAAGGCGCGGAAACGGGGAAAACCTTCATCGGTATCGACCCGATCCTCGGGCTCGACGCCATCCAGCGCGAGGGCACCCGCGCGGTCGGGCCGCTCACCGCGCTCTGGTATGCCGTTTTCATGATCCCGTTCTTTCTCTGGGTGCGCGACCCCAAGCCCACCGCCCCGCCGCGCGGCGCGCTCAAGCGCGCGCTCGTCGATGTCGGGCAGACGCTGCGCGGATTGCCGCGCAACCGCTCCCTGTTTGCCTACCTCGCAAGTTCGATGTTCTACCGCGATGGGCTGAACGGGATGTATGTCTTCGGCGGCATCTATGCTGCCGGTGTGCTGGAATGGTCGGTGATCGACACCGGCGTGTTCGGCATCATCGCCATCATCACCGGCGCGCTCTTTGCCATGTTGGGCGGGCGCGCCGACCAGGCATTCGGGCCGAAGCCGGTGATCACGATCTCGATCCTCGTGCTCACCGGCGTCGCGATCACCATCGTCTTCATCTCGCGTGACGCAATCTTCGGCATCGCCCTGCCCGAAGGCTCGACCCTGCCCGACGTGATGTTCTACGTCATCGGTGCCCTGATCGGTGCGGCGGGTGGCACGATCCAGGCCGCCAGCCGCACGATGATGGTGCGCCAGGCCAACCCGGCGCGGATGACCGAAGCCTTCGGCCTCTACGCTCTCGCCGGAAAGGCCACCTCGTTCATCGCGCCGCTGTCCATCGGCGTGGTCACCTCGATCAGTGGCAGCCAGCAAATCGGCGTAACCCCGTTGATCGCGCTGTTCCTGCTCGGGCTGGTTCTGCTATTCTGGGTCAAACCCGATGGCGAAAAGGTCTGACAGATGCGCTTGTCCCTTCTTCCGTCCCTTGCACTCGCCCTCGGGCTGACCGCCTGCGGCAGTGGCGGCGATACCACCACGAGCACCCTGCCCCGCGCCACCGCTGCGGGCATCGTGTTCTCAACCTCGAACGAGCCCGCCAAGCTGCTTTTCGGGCCCGTCGAGGCACCCTCGCGGCAGGCACCCGAAGCCTTCGGCGGCTACTCCAGAGGCTGCCTCGCCGGGGCGGCGCAACTGGCCGAAACCGGGCCGACATGGCAGGCCATGCGGCTCAGCCGCAACCGCAACTGGGGCCACCCCGAGCTGATCTCCTACGTCCAGCGTCTCGCCGCCAAGGCCGCGGCCCAACCGGGATGGGCCGGGCTCTATGTCGGCGACATGAGCCAGCCGCGCGGCGGGCCGATGTCGTCGGGCCATGCCAGCCACCAGATCGGACTTGATGTCGATATCTGGATGCTGCCGCCCAAGCGGCTCGATCTCAGCCCGGCCGAGCGCGAAAGCCTGTCATCGATCTCGATGCAGCGCACGGGCGGGGCTTTCGTCAATGCCGACTGGACACCGAGCCACCACGAGGTGATCAAGGCCGCCGCCTCCGATCCGGCGGTCGACCGGATATTCGTGTTCGCCGGGGCCAAGGTGCAGATGTGCAAGGATGAAACCGGCGACCGCGCCTGGCTGCGCAAGATCCGCCCCTGGTATGGCCACCACTACCATTTCCACGTGCGCCTTGCCTGCCCGAAGGGCGACAAGGCCTGCACGAACCAGGCCCCGCCGCCCCCGGGCGACGGCTGCGCGGACGCCGAACAATGGGTGGCGAACATCCTCGACCCGCCGCCGCCCGACCCCGATGCCAAGCCGGTACCGCCCCGCCCGCCGCTCACGCTGGCCGACCTGCCCGGCCAGTGCACCTCGGTTCTGAAGGCGCAATAGGCTCAAGGCCCGCAGGATAACGGCGGGAATGTCTTGACGGCGTACCCGCCGAGGCGTAGGTGCCGCGCGTTCCCGTGACGGGAGCCAAGTCTCCGCAACCTTGTCAAAACGGATACATCATGGTTCGCATCCTTCCCGGCATCATCGCCATGGCCACCGTCGTGGTGGCCTCCAACGTCCTCGTCCAGTTCCTGTTCGGCAACTGGCTCACCTGGGGCGCCTTCACCTACCCGATCGCCTTTCTCGTCACCGACGTGATGAATCGCGTCTACGGCCCCGGACCGGCGCGCAAGGTGGTGTTCGCGGGCTTCGTCGTCGGGGTGCTGTGCTCGCTCGTCGGCAGCCAGATCATGCTGGAGGGCGACGGCTACAGCTATGCCGCGGTGCCGCTTCGGGTTGCGGTCGCCTCGGGCGTGGCCTTCCTCACCGCGCAGCTTCTGGACGTGGGAATCTTCAACCTGTTACGGCAACGCCAGTGGTGGCTGCCACCGCTTGCGTCCACGCTGGTGGGCTCGGCGGTCGATACCGCACTGTTCTTCAGCATCGCCTTCGCCGCGTCGGTCACGCTCTTCGGTGCAGACGCCGATGCCGCGATCAACTGGGCCTGGGAGGAACTTCCCTTCCTCGGTGTCGGCGCTGTGGTGCCGCTCTGGGTCAGCCTCGCTTTCGCCGATTGGCTGGTGAAATTGTCGCTCGCTCTGCTGGCACTTGTGCCTTTCCGGCTGCTTGTTACGAAACTTTCACCAGATGCAGCGTGATTTTTGTTGACCCACACAAAATCTGTGGCAGGCTTTCCTTATCGCAACATTCAGAAAGGAGGTGTCCATGTCTAGAGAACAAATGGAGCGAGGTGCCGGGACAAAGTAGTCGCGCCATGTCGGGGCAGCCCCCGGCACGGTATGCGGGCTGATCTGGCGCAAGCCTAACCGGCCCCACCTCCAGACTTCTCGAAGGGCCACCCGCGCGGTGGCCCTTTTCGATTGCGCGCGCCCCAGATAGGTTCGCGGCCATGATCCGCATCAACGACGATATCGTGATCCACGACTGGGAGCTTTCGGAAAGCTTCACCCGGTCGTCCGGCCCCGGCGGGCAGAACGTCAACAAGGTGTCGACGGCGGTGGAACTCCGCTTCGAGGCCGCCCGCAGCCCCGCGCTCACCCCCGCCCAGAAGGCCCGGCTGAAGCGCCTCGCGGGCCGCAAATGGACGAGCGAGGGCGCGCTCCTGATCCGGGTGGAAGACACCCGCAGCCAGGCCCGGAACCGCGAGATCGCGGAAGACCGGCTGGCCGAAATGATCCGCGCCGCGCTGGTGGCACCCAAGCGGCGCGTGCCGACCAAGCCCACGCTGGGCAGCAAGAGGCGCCGGATCGAGGCGAAAAAGCAGCGCGGCGAGGTGAAGGCGATGCGGGGGAAGATTTCCGATGAATGACCTGATGAGCCGCCGCGAGCACGTTCTCGGCCCCCGCATGACGACCTTCTACCGCGAGCCGGTGGAGATCGTGCGCGGCGAAGGGGTCTGGCTTTGGGATGCGGCGGGGCGGCGGTATCTCGATGCCTACAACAATGTGCCGCATGTGGGCCATGGGCATCCCCGGGTTGTCGAGGCCATCGCCAACCAGCTCGCCACGCTCAACACCCACAGCCGCTATCTGCACGAGGGGATCGTGGTGTATGGCGAGCGGCTGACGGCGACGCTGGGGCGTGGGCTGGACGTACTCACCATGGTCTGCACCGGCTCGGAGGCCAATGACATCGCGCTCAGGATGGCCTGGGCCGCCACCGGCAAGACCGGGCTGATCGGCACCGATGCGACCTATCACGGCAACACCCACCTGGTGAGCCAGTTCTCGGCCGGTCGCACCCCGATCGGCGGGCGGGTTGACTGGGTAAGCCGCGTGCCCGCGCCCGATTCCCTGCGTCCGCTCGGGGGCAGCGCCGGAGGGCAGGCGGAGGCCTTCGCGGGCGAAGTGGCGCGCGCAATCGAGGAATTGGAGGCGGCGGGGCATGGTTTCGCCGCGCTGATCCTCGATCCGTTCTTCGCCAACGAGGGCTTTCCCGATCTGGCTCAGGGGTTCCTCGCGCCGGTGCAAGCGGTGGTGCGCGCGGCGGGCGGGCTGATCATCGCCGACGAGGTGCAGCCGGGGTTCGGCCGGACCGGCGGGCATTTCTGGGGCCACGCGCGGATCGGGCTGGTGCCCGACATCGTGACCATGGGCAAGCCGATGGGCAATGGCTACCCGGTGGCGGGGGTGGTGACCGCGCCGGAGATCGTCGAGGCCTTCCGCCGCGATTTCGGCTATTTCAACACCTTCGCGGGCACGCCCGTCGCCGCTGCTGCTGCATCCGCCGTGCTCGACGCGATCGCGGACGAGGGCTTGCAGACCAATGCCGCCGAGGTGGGGGCGCACCTTCTGGCGGGCCTGCGCGCGCTCGATCATCCGCGCATCGCCGATGTCCGCGGCGCGGGGCTGTTCGTGGGCGTTGAGTTCACCGAGCCGGGCGGGCTGGAGCCTGCCCCTGAGTTCACCGCCGAAGCGGTGGAGCGGATGCGGGAACGCGGCGTGCTGATGAACCGGATCGGTCGTGGCGGAAATATCCTCAAGATCCGCCCGCCGATGGTGTTTTCGCGCGAGAACGCCGAGCTACTGGTTTCGACGCTCGGGGCGGTTCTGGAGGGGATGGATTGAGCGAGATCGACGAGGCGCTTGCGCTGTTCGGCGGGCGCGCGGCCCGGCTGGTGAGCGAACGGGAGAACGCGGTGTATGAGGCCGATCTGCCCGGGGGCCGGGCGGCGGTTCGGCTGCACCGGCCCGGCTACCAGACGGAAGCGGCGATCCACTCGGAACTCGACTGGATGCGCGCGCTGACATCTGCCGGGGTGGCGGTGCCGGAGCCATTGGCCGGGCCGGTGGTGCTTTCCACCGGGCGGGTGGCCACGGCGGTGGCCTGGGTGGCGGGGGCACCGCTGGGCGAAGGCGGCACGCCGCTCGGGGGCGACCTTGCCACCCAGACGGCGCGGTTTCGCGCCGTGGGCCGGGCGGTCGCCGATCTGCACAACGCTTCCGACGGGCTCCGCCTTGGCGCGGGCTTCACCCGCCACGCCTGGGATGCCGAGGGGCTGCTCGGCGAGGCCCCGCTCTGGGGGCGGTTCTGGGAAAGCCCGGCGCTGAATGCAGAGGAGCGCGCGCTGGTGGATGCCGCCCGCGACAGGGCGCGGGGGATGCTCGAAGCTTTCGCCGCGCGCGGGGGCGACTATGGCCTGATCCATGCCGACGTTCTGCGCGAGAACGTGCTTTTCCACGGGGACAAGGCGATGTTGATCGACTTCGACGATGCCGGCTGGGGCTTCCGGCTCTACGATCTCGCCACCTTCATGACCCAGAACGAAGATGAACCCGACGCCGAAGCCCTGCGCGATGCCGCCCTGCAAGGCTACCGCGAACTGCGCGAACTTGCACCGGCGGACGCCGCACGCCTGCCGCTGTTCGTGCTCCTGCGCCGCTTCGCCTCGATGGGCTGGATCGTGCCCCGCGCCGATGCGCGCGACCCGAGGGTGCGCGGCTACGCGGCGAAGGCGGTGGCGGCGGCGCGGGGTTTCATGGCGCGCGGTTAGCCGGGAAACCAGGGGTCGGCTTCCTCGAGAAAGCGCTCGTGATCGGGCTCGGGAAACATCGGGTCGGGTTCGAGGATTTCGTCGGGGTCATAATCGGGATCTTCCATGCACATCTCGGGATAGAAGCCGATCCGGCCGGTCATGTAGTGCCGGAACGCCACCACGCTGATCGCCTCCCAGGCCTCGGCACAGAACATCGCCTGCGCGCCCGGCATGGCGTCGAACACGTGATGCAGCTCGCAGGTGGCGGCGAATTGCTCCAGCCGCGGGCCGGTTACCCCCGCCTCGCGGTAGGCCTCGACGAGGGCATGGCAGCACTCGGAGTAGAAACCGCAGTCGAAGGCGGGGGCCTGCGTGGGGGTCAGGGCGAGACTGAGGGCTGCGGCGAGGGTAACGGATAGACGGGACATGGCGGCCTCCCTTGCGGGAAGGATAGCGCGGGAGGGGTGGGGGTGTCGATTGGGCGCGGGGTCGCGGGGTGTGAACACGTATTGATTGAATGCCCCTAGCTGCTAAGGTGGCACTACATGTTGTGTGAGATGCCATGACTGCCGAAATCGCCATTTTGAACAAGACCGCAGTCGCGTTGGCATCCGATAGTGCCGTAACGATCTCTTCCGGTAATCAAACGCTGAAGATCTTTGAATCTGCAGACAAGCTGTTCGAGCTTTCCAACAAGCAACCACTTGGCGTAATGGTCTACAATGGCATGCAGTTCATGGGCGTGCCAGTCGAAGCCGTCGTCAAGAGCTTCCGGGCGAAGTGTCAGGAGTTCCAGACAGTTCGTGCTGCTGCCAACGCTTTTCTGAAGTATCTTTATCACTACGTCGATGGCGCGCCCCCCGACGAGATCAAGGGGAGCATATCAGGAGTTGTGGTTCCAATTGCCCATGAAATTAATGATGCCATGGAGAAGGCGCTACTTGATCTGATCAGAACGGACGGCGTGCCCGGAAGCGCGGACGACTTCCAGGAGGCGCAACGCAAAAAATTCAATGAAGTCTTGTCTAGCTATCGAAGTCGCGTCGCAGATTTGGGGCCTGCTTCATTCTTGCAGCGCGATGATCGGAAACAACAGAAGCGAACCTACGAGCAGTTGATAGACGAAATCGTCCGTGAGTCCGTGGGGCCCATCGCTCATGCATACGCAGGTGAGATAGCGGAAATTTGCAAAAACGTGCTGAATTCAAGCTACATCTCAAGCAGCAAAACTGGCATCGTCTTCGCTGGTTTCGGTGAGGATGAAATCTTCCCTACACTCATTTCTTACGAAGTCGATAGTGTCTTCGAAGCCAAGATCCGGGCCTTTCAAACAGACGAATGTGATATTGATCGCAACGGCAAGAAAGCCTTTGTGAGGCCTTTCGCGCAAAAGGAAATGGTGGATCGGTTTCTTCATGGCCTCGATGAGCGTTTGCAACAAGACATAACAAGATTCTCCAGAGAGGCCGTCCAAAAAATCTCTGACGGTATCATTGATGCGCTCGACCTAAAAGATGACGACCGCGGCGGACTGAATGACCTAGCACGAAGGGCGGAAAAAAAGTTCATTCAGCAACTGCAGAAGGACGCCTTCACGAGTTTTCAAGAAAGATCGCGTAGAGAAATCGAAAGCATGATAGAATTCATGCCAAAGCCTGAACTCGCGAAGATGGCCGAGGCGCTGATTGACCTGACTTCAATCAAACGCAAGGTGACACAGGGCATGGAAACCGTCGGCGGCCCTGTAGATGTAGCAGTCATCTCGAAGCATGATGGTTTTGTATGGGTGAAACGCAAGCACTACTTTCCGAAAGACTTGAACTCGCGGTACTTTGAGCGCAACAACTTGCCCAACGAACCGCACGAAACGCAGGAAGAAGACTAGGGAGACGGCAGTATGGAATACGATCCATCAGAGAGATCATTGTTGGAGGGTAACTTGGGGTCGGGCACGCTCTCGGAGCGTGATGTTCACGCAGACGCCGTGCTCAGGAATGTGATTTCGCGGGCGATTTCCGAGATCGAGTCTGTGTTTGAAGACACAAAAGGTCGCTTTCCAGTTTCGACGGAGGCGAAGCAGAAAAAGCATTCCCAGAAAGAAGCAGCCTAAACCACAACCTCCCGCGCCACCTGCTCGCCCACCCCGAACACCCGTTTGTAGCGGGCGATCTCGTCTTCGGGGCCCATCGC
The DNA here is from genome assembly GCF_900177545.1 of Maritimibacter sp. HL-12. GTDB lineage: Bacteria > Pseudomonadota > Alphaproteobacteria > Rhodobacterales > Rhodobacteraceae > Sinisalibacter. The sequence goes on from NZ_FXBQ01000001.1 coordinate 1,265,580, forward strand.
CTTGTTGGGGTTGTCCGACAGTTTCACCGTGGGCCTGCCCTCCGCCGCCACCGCCTTGCAGACCAGCGAGAAGGGGGCGAGGCTGTCATTCGGGGTCAGGCCGCGGAAATCGTTGGTCAGCAGGGTGCCCCAGCCGAAGCTCGGGCGCACCCTCCCTGCGAACTTGGTCTGAAGCTCCACGATTTTGTCGGCGTCGAGCCCGTCGGAGAAGATCACCATCTTCTCGCGCGGGTCTTCGCCGCGCGATTTCCACCAGTCGATTGCCGTTTCCGCCCCCTCGACCGGATCGCCCGAGTCGACGCGGATGCCGGTCCAGCCCGCCAGCCAGTCGGGCGCGTTATCGAGAAAACCCTTCGAACCGAAGGTGTCGGGCAGGATGATGCGCAGGTTGCCCTCGTGCTCCTCGTGCCAGTCGGCAAGCACCTTGTAGGGGGCTTCCGCGAGGTCGTCGTCGGTTTCGGCCAGCGCGGCATAGACCATCGGCAACTCGTGGGCATTGGTGCCGATCGCCTCGAGATCGCGGTTCTTGGCAATCAGGCAGTTCGAGGTGCCGACGAATTTTTCGCCCAGCCCTTCCGTCATCGCCTGCACGCACCAGTCCTGCCAGAGGAAGCTGTGCCGCCGACGGGTGCCGAAATCGGCGATGCGAAGGCCATCGACGGCCCGCAATGTCTCGACCTTCTGCCACAGCTTGGTCATTGCGCGGGCGTAGAGCACCTGAAGCTCGAACTTGTCCATGCTGTTCAGGACGGCGCGCGAGCGCAGTTCCATCAGCACCGCGAGGGCCGGGATTTCCCACATCATCACCTCGGGCCAATTGCCCTCGAAGGTCAACTCGTACTGGTCGCCGACACGTTCGAGGTGATAGGGCGGCAGGCGCAGGTTTTCGAACCATTCGACGAAATCGGGGCGGAACATCTGGCGTTTGCCGTAGAACATGTTGCCGCGCAGCCAGGTGCTTTCGCCCCGGCTGAGCGAGAGCGTGCGGATGTGATCGAGCTGTTCGCGCAATTCGCCCTCGTCGACCAGGTCGGCCACCGGGATCGAGGTTGTCCGGTTGATCAGCGAGAAGGTCACCTGCGTGTCGGGCTTGTTACGAAACACCGACTGGCACATCAGGAGCTTGTAGAAATCGGTGTCGATCAGCGACCGGACGATCGGGTCGATCTTCCAGTGATGATTGTAGACGCGTGTGGCGATGTCGACCATGGTATACTCCGGCTATGACCCATGTTGGACCACAGCCGGGCGGTTGAATGCAAGGAGTTCGGTCGATGCGCGCGCTGGTTTGCCACGGCTACGGCACCGGGGAAAACCTCGCGCTGGAACAGCGCCCGGTTCCCGAGGCGGGGCAAGGGGAAATCCGGGTGAAGGTTCTGGCCTGCGGCGCCAACGCCTCGGACTGGGAGTTCATCACCGGCCGCCCTGCCTATGCCCGCATCGCGCGCTTGTTCATGCGCGGTCGCAATGTCTTCGGCTCCGACGTGGTGGGGATCGTCGACAAGCTGGGCGCAGGCGTTTCCGGGTTCGAGCCGGGCCAGCGGGTTCTGGCCGACACTTTCGAGATCTTCGGCGGCTTTGCCGATCATGCCGTCGCCAAGGCCGGGCTCTGGGTGCCGGTGCCCGATGGCATCAGCGACGTTGACGCCGCCGCCCTGCCGCAATCGGGGGCCATCGCGATGGACGGGATCGCGCGCCGGGTGCGGCCCGGCATGAAGGTGCTGATCAACGGTGGTGGCGGCGGGTCCGGCCCGCTGGCGATCCAGCTTGCAAAGGCGGGCGGCGCGCAGGTCTGGGCCGTCGATACCGCAGGCAAGGCCGGGGTGATGGCGGAGGCCGGCGCCGACCACCTGATCGACTTCGAGACCGAGGATTTTGCCCGTGGTGCCGAGCGCTTCGATCTGGTGCTCGATCTCTGGGGCACGCGCCCGGTTCGTGCGGTGCGCCGGGTCCTGGCACCCGGCGGGCGCTACATGCTGGTTGGCGCGCCGATGGCCCGCCTGCTCGGGATCGCGGTATGGGGCGGTCTCACCTCGCTGGTCTCATCGCGCAAGGTGGGCCTGCTCATGGTCCGGCAAGGGCCGAAACACCTGCCCGCGCTGCTCGACATGGTGAAGACGCACCGCCTCAAACCGCGCGTCGGCGAAGTGGCCACGCTTGACGACGCCGCCGAGGCACTGAAGCGGATGGGCGCACGCAAGATCGCCGGCAAGCTGGTGATCGTGCCCTAGGCGATCAACATCACCCCGGCCGCTTCCATCTCGGCCAGCGCCGCGTCGAGCGAGCCGTCAAGGTCGATGGCGCGGCAGGCTTCAAGTTTCAGGTTCACCTCGAACCCAAGCCGGGCGGCGTCGAGCGCCGACCATGCGACGCAGAAATCGGTCGCGAGGCCGGTCAGGGTCACCCGGCGCACCCCGCGCGAACGCAGGTAGCCTTCGAGCCCGGTGGGGGTGATCTGATCATTCTCGTAGAACGCGGAATAGCTGTCGATCTCGGGGCGGAACCCCTTGCGCAGGATCACGTCGGCGGGCTCAACGTGGAGGTCTTCGTGAAAATCCGCGCCGTCGCTGCCCTGCACGCAATGATCGGGCCAAAGCACCTGTGGCCCGTAGGCCATGTCGACCAGCTCGAACGGCACCCGACCCGGGTGCGACGAGGCGAAGGAACTGTGCCCCAGCGGGTGCCAATCCTGGGTGAACACGCGTACCGGGAAGTCGCGCAGGATCCGGTTGATCTCGGGCACAACCTCGTCGCCGCCCGCAACCGCGAGCGCCCCGCCGGGGCAGAAATCGTTCTGCACGTCGATCACGAGAATAGCTTCGGTGCTGGCTACAGACATCGACATTCCCCCTTTGCTTCAATGGGTAAGCGGGCGGGCGACAGCGGTCAACCGGGCTCAGCCGCGCCAGGTGAGAAAGACCCGACCGCCGCGCCGCTCGATCATCACCTGCCAGGTGCGGCGCTCGTCTTCGGCGGCGGCGAGGAACTCGGCGAGCGAGCGGATCGGCTGGCCATTGACCTGGCTGATCACGTCGCCGGGCTGGAAATTGCGGGCGCGGCCGGCGTTTTCTATCCCGAGCACGATCACACCTTCGAGGTCGGACCGCAGCCCCAGTTGCTCGGCAAGCTGTGGGGAGAACTCCTGCACCACAAGGCCCTGGAACGGGCCGGGACGGGTGATGGTTATCGGTGCCGTGCCGAGCGCCGCACTCGCCGTCGCGGCGGCGCGCATCTCGACCCCGACGACCCGTCGTTCCCCGTTTGACAGCAGCGTGACCGGCACGATGCTGTCAAGTTCCTGCAACGAAAGCCGGAAACTGAGTTCGCCCGGCGCGTCGGTGGTCTGGCCGTTGATGTCGAGGATCACGTCGCCGGGCTGCACCCCGGCCTCGGCGAAGGGGCTTGCAGGCGCCAGCGAACGCACCAGCAGCCCCTGTGGGCGATCAAGGCCGAGCGCGTCGGCAATGTCGGCGTCGATCGGCTGCACCTCGACCCCGGCCCAAGGCCGGGTGAAACTCGCCGCGCCCTCCTCCGCCTGCGCCACGACGCGCGAAACCAGGTTGGCGGGAATCGCGAAGCCGATGCCGATGGAGCCGCCCGAACGGGTGACGATCTGGGTATTGATGCCGACGAGCCTGCCTTGCATGTCGACCAGAGCGCCGCCGGAGTTGCCGGGGTTGATCGGCGCGTCGGTCTGGATGAAATAGCCGCCCGCGTTGAAGGCACCGCCGCCGCGGCCGCTGCGCGCAAGCCCCGAAACGATGCCGGAAGAAACGGTCTGCCCGACGCCGAAAGGGTTGCCGATGGCGAGCACCAGGTCGCCCACTTCCAGCGCGTCGCTGTCGGCGAAGTCGAGGGCGGGCAGGTCGGCACTCCCTTCGAGGCGGATCACCGCGATATCGGCCTCCTCGTCGGCGAGCACGAGTTGGCCCGCGAATTCTCGCCGGTCGGCCAGCACGACCCGGATATCGGTTGCGTTCTCAACGACGTGGAAATTAGACACCACCAGCCCGTCGCCAACGATCACGCCCGAGCCGAGCGAGTTCTGCTCGCGTTCCCGCGGCATCGCGAAATCACGGAAGAACTGGGAGAAGAACGGGTCATCGAAAAATGGGCTCATCCGTTCGGCGACGAGACGGGTGGCGTAGATGTTGACCACCGCGGGCGCGGCGCGTTCGACCACGGGCGAAAAGCTCAGTTGCACTTCGGCAAGGCTTTCCGGCGCGCGGGTTTCACCCGCGAGACCGGCGGGGACGAGGGCGAGTACGAAAGCGAGGCTCTGGATGATCCGTTTCATGTATTCCTCCATCTGCTTCAGGATTTGGCGTTTGTGCGCCCGGGATCAAGCGCCAATGCGCCTTTCCCCGGCGGATGGCCGGAATTGGCCTGCGCGCCGGGTCTCGCTGGACTTTCGCGGGCCTTCTGCGGACCTTGATCCCACCCGTCCATCGCTATAGCCCATAGCCATGTTCGATGTTTGCGCGCTCTACCACTTCGCCCGGTTCGACGACCCCGCCACGCTGGCCGGGCCGTTGCGCGATCTTTGCGCCGCCGAAGGCATCACCGGCACGCTGCTGCTTGCCCCGGAAGGGATCAACGGCACCGTGGCCGGTCCGCGCGCCGGGCTGGAGCGGCTGCTCGCCCATGTCCGCGCCCTGCCCGGGTGCGCCGGGCTGGAGGCGAAGTTTTCCACCGCCAGCGCGCCGCCGTTCGGACGAATGAAGGTGCGGCTCAAGCGCGAGATCGTGACGATGGGGCAGCCAGATGTCGATCCGCGCGCCGCCGTCGGGCATTATCTTTCGCCCGAGGCATGGAACGAACTCATCCGCGAAGGCGACGTGGCGGTGATCGACACGCGCAACGACTACGAGGTGGCGATCGGCAGCTTCGAGGGCGCGGTCGATCCGGGGACGAAGAGCTTCCGGGAGTTTCCCGACTGGTGGGAGGCCAACAAGGCGCGGTTTCACAACAAGCGCATCGCGATGTTCTGCACCGGCGGCATCCGCTGCGAGAAATCGACCAATTACCTGCTCGGGCAGGGGATCGAGGAGGTCTATCACCTCAAGGGCGGCATTCTGAAATACCTCGAAGACATGGACGAAGCGCAAAGCCTATGGCGCGGGGATTGTTTCGTTTTCGACGAGCGGGTGAGCGTGGGGCACGGGCTGCGGGAAGGGCCGCATGTACTGTGCCGGGCCTGTCGCCGTCCGCTGGCACCGGAAGATCTGGCGCACCCGGACTACGAGGAAGGGGTTTGTTGCCATCGTTGCGCGGGGGAATACACTGACACCCAGCGCGGCCGGTTTCGCGAGCGGCACCGGCAGGTTCGGCTTGCCGAGGCGCGCGGGCAACGCCACATCGGCCCTCAGCCGCGCGAAGACATGCGATGAAACGTCAAAGGAGCACACGATGAGATATCTGCACACGATGATCCGGGTGAGCGATCTGGACGAGAGCCTTGATTTCTGGGTCGGCAAGGTCGGCCTTGTCGAGACCCGGCGCAAGGAGGTGCCCGAGGGCAAGTTCACGCTGGTCTTTCTGGCCGCACCGAAGGACGAGGGCCGGGCGCAGACCGAGAACGCACCGGAACTAGAGCTGACCTACAACTGGGATAGCGACGAAAAGCTCGAAACCGGCCGGAGCTGGGGGCATCTCGCCTACAAGGTCGACGATATCTATGGCTTCTGTCAGAAGCTGATGGATGCAGGGGTGACCATCAACCGGCCGCCGCGCGACGGGCGCATGGCCTTCTTCAAGTCGCTCGACAACATCTCGGTCGAACTCCTGCAGGAAGGCGAGGCGCTGGAACCGCGCGAGCCATGGGCCTCGATGCCCAACACCGGAACCTGGTAGCCGCTACAAAATGCCCTGATTTGGGGGCTTTTCGCATGCATGCTTCCATTGTATACCGTCGCACACATTGACTTTCGCCGCCATGCCGACTAGGCGGGCGGTGATGCAGAGCGCCGAAAACCCGCGCAACAGCGAAGGACGACCCCGACCATGGCCAAGACCGAAACCCCCGACATCATCTACACCACGGTAGACGAAGCCCCCGAGCTTGCAAGCGCCTCGCTGCTGCCGATCGTCCGCACCTTCGCCGCCGCCGCCGGCATCAGTGTCGAGACCCGCAACATCTCGCTGGCGGGGCGGGTGCTTGCCTCCTTCCCCGACTACCTGTCGGAAGATCAACGCCTGCCCGACGACCTTGCCGAGCTTGGCGAACTGGTGAAGACGCCCGAGGCCAACGTGATCAAGCTGCCCAACATCTCGGCCTCGGTGCCGCAGCTTGCCGCGACGATCCGCGAGCTTCAGGCCCAGGGCTACGCACTGCCCGACTACCCCGAGGAGCCGAAGACCGATGCCGAACGCGACATCAAGGCGCGCTACGACGCGGTGAAGGGCTCGGCGGTGAACCCGGTCTTGCGCGAGGGCAACTCCGACCGGCGCGCGGCCAGGGCGGTGAAGAACTACGCGATGAAACACCCCCATTCGATGGGCGCATGGTCCGCTGACAGCAAGACCCACGTTGCCTCGATGCCGGGCGACGATTTCTTCGCCAACGAGACATCCACCACGATCAGCGCCGCGCAGGCCGGGGGCGCGAAGATCACCTTCACCGACGAGGCTGGCAACGAGACCGTGCTGAAAGACGGGCTGTCCTACCTCGAGGGCGAGGTGGTCGATGCCACCTTCATGAGCGCGCGGACCCTGCGCGCCTTCATCCGTGACGAGATCGCCGCGACCGCGCCGGGGGTGTTGTTCTCGGTGCACCTGAAGGCCACGATGATGAAGGTCTCCGACCCGATCATCTTTGGCCATTTCGTTTCGGTGTATCTAGAGGATTTCATCGCCAAACACCGCGCGAAGCTCGACGACCTCGGCTGGAACCCGAACGACGGAATCGGCGATCTCGAAGCCCGGATCAAGGGCGACGCCGCGCTGGAAGCCGACCTCAAGGCGGCGCTCGCTGCCCGCCCGCCGCTCTACATGGTCGACAGCGACCGCGGCATCACCAACCTGCACGTGCCTTCGGACGTGATCATCGACGCCTCGATGCCCGCGCTGATCCGCGCCGGCGGCAAGGGCTGGGGTCCGGATGGCAAGGAGGCCGACGCCAAGTGCTGCATTCCCGACAACAGCTATGCCCCCGTCTATGACGAGACGATTGCCTATTTCAAGGAAACCGGCACGCTCAACGTGACCAGTTGCGGCGCGGTCTCAAACGTCGGGCTGATGGCGCAGAAAGCCGAGGAATACGGCTCGCACCCCACCACCTTCGAGATCAAGGCCGATGGCGTGGTGCGGATCGTTCTCGACAGCGGCGAGGTGCTGCACGAGCACAAGGTGGAGAAGGGCGACATCTGGCGTTCGTCCACGGCCAAGAAGGCCCCGATCCTCGACTGGATCAAGCTCGGCATCGCCCGCACCAAGGCAACCGGCAAGGCCGCGTTCTGGCTCGACGGAGCCCGCGCGCATGACCGCGAACTGATCGCCTACGTCAAACCCGCGCTGGCAGCGGCAGGCATCGACATCCCGATCATGGCCCCGCGCGAGGCCACCCGCTTCACCCTTGTCGAGATGCGGGCTGGGAACGACGTGGTGACGATCACCGGCAACGTGCTGCGCGACTACCTCACCGACCTGTTCCCGATTCTCGAACTGGGCACCTCGGCCAAGATGCTCTCGATCGTGAAACTGATGAACGGCGGCGGGTTGTTCGAGACCGGCGCCGGCGGCTCGGCGCCCAAGCACGTCACCCAGCTTGTCGGCCAGAACCACCTGCGCTGGGACAGTCTCGGCGAATTCTGCGCGTTGGGCGAGAGCTTCAAGTTCCTCGCCGAAGCCAAGGGCAAGACCAGCGCGGAAATCCTTGGCGAAGCGGTCGAGGTGGCCACCCAGAAGGTGCTGGAGAACGGCCACAGCCCGCAATACAAGCCCGGGCAGAACGACAACCGCACCTCGCATTTCTACTTCGCGCTCTACTGGGCCGAGGCGCTTGCGGCGCAATCGGATGACGCGGCGCTCGCTGGCAAATTCGCCCCGATCGCCAAGGCCCTGGCGGACAAGGAAGACACCATCGTGGCCGAACTCATGGCGGACCAGGGCGAGCCGGTGGATATCGGCGGCTATTATCACCCGGATACGGCGAAACTCGCCAAGGTGATGCGGCCGAGCACGACGCTCAACGCGATCATCGGCTGATCGGACGGAAGGACGAGGGGGAGCCGGTGGTTCCCCTTCTCTGATCCTGGGCCCCGACCGGGCCCCCCGCCCCGATCACTGCGGGGCGAGATCGGGGAAGGCCGCGGCCAGCGCCTGCGGCTCGGCCGCCACCACGCCGCGCTCGGTGATCAGCCCGGTGACAAGCTCTGCCGGGGTGACATCGAAAGCGGAGTTGCGCGCGCCGGTGCCGTCGGGCGAGATCTGCACCGAGATGATCCGCCCTTCCGGGTCGCGGCCCTGAACATGGGTGACTTCCTCTGCCCCGCGCTCCTCGATCGGGATTTCCTTCACCCCGTCCTGCACCGTCCAGTCGATCGTCGGCGAGGGCAGCGCGACGTAGAAGGGCACGCCGTTGGCCTTGGCGGCGAGCGCCTTGAGATAGGTGCCGATCTTGTTGCACACGTCGCCGCGCGCGGTGGTGCGGTCGGTGCCGACGATCACGAGGTCGATCTCGCCATGCTGCATCAGGTGGCCGCCGGCGTTGTCGACGATCAGATCATGGCTCACGCCGTGCGACTTGAGCTCCCATGCGGTGAGCTGCGCACCCTGGTTGCGCGGCCGGGTTTCGTCGACGAACACGTGCACATCGATCCCCGCCTCGACCGCGTGGTAGATCGGCGAGGTGGCGGTGCCCCAGTCGACGGTGGCAGGCCAGCCGGCGTTGCAATGGGTGAGCACGTTGACCCGCGCGCCAGCCTTTTTCGCGGCGATCTCGCGGATGATCTCGAGCCCGTGCAGGCCGATCTGCCGGTTGATCTCCACGTCCTCGTCGCAAATCCCGGCGGCGCGCTTGTAGGCGGCCTCGGCGCGCGCCTCGGGGGCGAGCGGGCGCAGCACCCGGGTCATCTCGTCGAGTGCCCACTTGAGGTTGATCGCGGTGGGCCGGGTGGCGTGCAGCACTTCGCAGGTTTCATCGAGCGCGGCATCCGATGGATCTTCCGCCATCTGCACCGCCACGCCGTAGGCCGCCGTGGCCCCGATCAGCGGCGCGCCGCGCACCCACATGTCGCGGATCGCATCAGCGAAATCCTGTCGGTTGGCCAGCGTCGCAATCCGCAACTCGTGCGGCAGCCAACGCTGGTCGATCACCTGCACCGCACCGCAAGGCGCGCGCCAGATCGCGCGGTAATGCTTGCCGTTGATCTTCACAGGTCGTCCCCCTCGACATTCCGGCGGACGAACCCGCTCTTGCGCCCGCAAGGGCGGAGGTGAGCCCACTTGCCGAGACGGGCCCGAACCGCACGTTTCAGGCTTTTCACCCGATTGTCCAGAGCCAGGAACCAGCACCGTTGCGCGGTGCGGCCCGTCGGCGGAGCTTGTCCATTGATCGCGGATTCTCGCCGCGGCACTGGCAACCACGGCATGGCATGCTAGACTCCGGATGTGGCGAATTCTTTCGCCGCATCGCACGGCTGCTGGTGCACGAGGTAAGGGCATGGCCCATCGGGGGAAATCCATCAGGATCGCGCTGCTGGCGCTTGCGGGGCTGATCGCGCCGGGCATCAGCTTTGCGCTCGACCGCGTCGATTTTGATCTGCGCGGTGGTGCTCCGGCGCTCGCCGATGCCCTGCGCAATGCCTCGCTGCTTGGCGGGCTGGAGACCAACGGGCAGAGCGACCCGCGCGACGTTTTTGCCGCGGCGCTCGCCGATTACGGACGGCTCCTCGATGCGCTCTATGCCGCCGGGCATTATGGCGGGGTCATCAATATCCTGATCGACGGCCGGGAGGCCGCCGGGATCGCGGCCTTCGACGTGCCCGAGCGCATTTCCCGCGTTTCCGTCCGGGTCGAACCCGGGCCGCAGTATCGTTTCAACACCGCCCGGCTCGCCCCCCTGCCACGCGAATCGCGGCCCGTGGACGGCTTCGCGCGCGGCGCGCCGGCGCAGAGCACGACGATAAGGAGCGCCGTGGAGGCGGGCGTTGCCGATTGGCGCGACGCGGGCCACGCCAAGGCAAACGTGGCCGGGCAACGGCTTGTCGCCAATCACCCCAACGCCACGCTCGACGCCGATATCCAGCTCGCGCCCGGTCCGCTGGTGCGCTTCGGGGCCTTGCGGCAGACCGACCCTTCCGCCGTGCGCGCCGAGCGGATTGCGCGGATCGCGGGGCTGCCCACGGGCACAACCTTCTCGCCCGACGCGCTCGACCGCGTGGCCAACCGGCTGCGCCGCACCGGTGCCTTCGCGTCCGTTGCGCTGAGCGAAGCCGAAGAGCTTGGGCCAGGCAACAGCATGGATATCGACCTCGCCCTTGCCGACCGGAAGCCCCGCCGCTTCGGCTTCGGAGCGGAGATCTCGTCGCTCGAAGGCGCGATGGTTTCGGGTTTCTGGCTTCACCGCAATCTTCTCGGCGGCGCCGAACGCTTGCGACTCGACGCCGAGATTTCCGGGATCACCGGCACGATCCCAGGCATGGATGCCTCGGTCTCGGCCCGGCTCGACGTGCCCGCCGCCTTCGGCACCGATACCGATGCTTTCGTGTTCGCCAACGCGGCCTACCGGGACGAACCCGCCTATCGGCTCCTGCAGGGCGGCGGATCGTTCGGGGTACATCGCTACTTCACCGACCGCCTCGACGGCGAGATCGCGGCCGCCTACCGCTACACGATCACCGATGACGATCTCGGAACCCGGCGGTTCTCGATGATCTCGCTGCCCGCCGAAATCACCTGGGACGGGCGCGACAATACGCTCGATCCCGCCCGCGGGGCCTATCTCAATGCCGAGTTCGAACCGTTCTACGACCTCGAAGGCGGCGCATGGGGGGCCCGCGGCTGGCTTGATGCCCGGGCCTATCGCGGCTTTGGCGACGATGATCGCTTCGTCTTCGCCGGGCGCGCGCTCGCGGGATCGGTGGTTGGCGCGGGCGCGGCCGACGTGCCCCCGGACTACCTCTTCTTCTCGGGCGGCGGGGGCACCGTGCGCGGCTTTCCCTACCAATCCCTCGGGGTCGATCTCGGCGGTGGCACCATCGTCGGCGGTCGCGCCTTTCTCGGCCTTTCGGCGGAAGCGCGCTACAAGGTGAGCGATAGCTTCGGTGCCGCGGCCTTCGTCGATGCCGGACACCTCGGGGCAGACGGGTTTTTCGACGCCGGCAGCGACTGGCAGGTGGGTGCGGGGCTGGGGCTGCGCTACTACACCGGGATCGGCCCGGTGCGGCTCGACGTGGCGCTTCCGGTCAGCGGGCCGGGCGGTGACGGGGTGCAGTTCTACGTCGGGATCGGACAATCGTTTTGACTCGCTTCATCGCCCTCCTTGCCACCGTGCTGGCGCTCAGCGCCCTGCCCGTGACGGCGCAGGAGACGGTTTCGGATGGCCCGGGTTTTCTGGAAAACTGGCTTGAGAAGAACCTTTCGGCAGCGGGCCGGGAGGTTCAGGTGCGCGGCTTTGCCGGGGCCCTGAGCGCACAGGCGACGGTTGAGGAGATCACCATCGCCGACGACGACGGGATCTGGTTCATCCTGCGCGACGCGGTGCTCGACTGGACCCGCTCGGCCCTGCTCACCGGGCGGCTCGAAATCGAAACCCTTTCGGCGCGCGAGATCGAGATTCGGCGCATGCCCGTCGCGATCACCGACGGGCCACAGGCCGAGGCTTCGGATTTCGCCCTGCCGGAATTGCCGGTGAGCATCAAGATCGGTCAGGTCACCGCCGAACGGGTGGACCTCGGCGAAGACCTTCTCGGCACCCCCGCCGTGGTGCGCCTGGAGGGCGGCGGGCGGCTCGACGGCGGTGCCGGCGAGGCGCGGTTCACCATCGAGCGGATCGACGACAAAGAGGGCGTGCTGCGCCTCGATGGTGCCTATGCCAACGACACCCGCACCCTCGCGCTCGACCTGGCGCTGAACGAGGGGCCGGGCGGGATCGCCGCCGGGCTGATCGGGCTGGAAAGCGGCGGCCCGGTCGATCTCGAAATCAGCGGGACCGGGCCGATCGACGATTTCGACGCCACCATTGCGCTTGCCACCGACGGCTCGCAGCGCCTTGCCGGGCAGGTGGCGCTGCGTCCCGGCCAGATGCCGCAGGATATCGCCTTCCAGGCTGAGCTTTCCGGCGATCCCTCGGCGCTACTCCAGCCCGAGACCCGCGAATTTTTCGGAACCGACGTGCGCCTTGCGGTCGATGGCGTTCGGCGCGGCAACGGGCTGACCGAAATATCCGCCTTCGCGCTCGATGCCGGGGCGATGTCGCTCTCGGGCGACGTGGTGCTGCGCGAAGGCGGCTGGCCGCTGAAGCTCAACATCGCGGGCCGGATCGCGCGGCCCGATGGCACCCCCGTGCGCCTGCCGCTCGATACCGGGATGCGCGCCAACGAAGTGGATCTGGCCTTCGCCTACGATGCCCGCAGCAGCGATGACTGGAGTGGATCGCTGCGTCTTTCCGGGCTCGACCGGCCCGATATCTCCGCCGAAAGCGTCGAGTTGCGCGGGGCGGGCAGCCTGTTTCCCGGCGGCGCAGACCGCGCGCCGAACCTCTCCGGCACGGTGGATTTCGCGGCGCGCGGGCTTGGTGCAACCGACCCCGCGCTCGAGGGTGTTCTGGGCCGGGACATCACCGGGCAGACCCGTTTTGCCAAGGCGGGCGGCACGCCGCTGAGGCTCAGCGCGCTTCGACTCGAGGGCGAGGATTACGGTGTGACCGGCGCGCTTTCGCTCGGCACCGACCTTGCCCGGCTCGACCTGCTCGCCCGGGGAGACATCACCCTCCGGGCCGACGATCTCGCCCGTTTCGCCCCGATCGCGGGCCTGCCGCTCACCGGGCAGGCGCGGCTCGATATCGGTGGCGACGCGGCCCTGCCCGGTGGGCCTTTCGACATTGCCATTCGGGGCGACGCGCAGGATATCGGCATCGACGAGCCGCGGCTCGACGCGCTGTTCGACGGCGCGAGCAGGCTTGAGGTCAATGCCCGGCGCGACGCGGAAGGCACCCGGATCGAGCACTTCGCGATCGTCTCGGAGCATGCCCGCGCCGAGGGTGCTGCCACGCTGAAAACCGGGGCCAGCATCGTGGACGCGCAGTTGGAGATCACCAACGCCGACCGCCTTGCCGAAGGGCTGGACGGCCGGGTGGCGCTGTCAGCAACCGCGCGGCAGGCCGGGCAGGACTGGGCCTACGATCTCGACGCCAGCGCGCCCGGTACGGCCACCGCCAAGGCGACGGGCACGCTGCGCAGCGGGCGCAACGGGATTGAAACGGTGAGCGCGGATCTGCGCGCACAGATCGAAAGCCTCCGGCCCTATTCCGGGCTTGCGGGGCAAAACCTGAACGGTGGCCTGACGCTGCAGACCGAGATCGAATTCGCACCCGAGAGCGGGGATTTCGAGGCGTCTGGCACTGCCGAGGGGCGCGAGCTTGCGCTCGGGGTCGACTTTCTCGACGACCTGATCGGCGGGGCGAGCGATCTGGCCTTTGCCTTGCGCCGGGAGGGCGGTATTGCCGTGCTCGACCGGCTCGACCTGACCACGCGCGAGGTGACCATCGCGGCCACCGGGCGCGACGAGGGAAGTGCGCCGGAGGTCACTTTCACCGCGCGGCTGCGCGATCTCGGTCTCTTGGTGACGGGACTTGACGGCCCGGCCGAGGCCTCGGGCGACGCGGTGCTGGGAGGTGGCCGCTGGCGGGTTGCCGCGACGGGCACCGGGCCGGGCGGCACCACGCTTTCGGTTCGCGGCGATCTCGGGGCCGACGGCACCGATCCGGCGCTCGGCCTGGAGGGACGCGCGCCGCTCGCCCTCGCCAACCGCTTGATCGCGCCGCAACAGCTTGCCGGGACGGCCAGCTTCGATCTCGACCTGAACGGGGATTACGCGCTGGCGGCACTTTCCGGGCAGGTCACGACCTCCGACGCGCGGCTCGCCTTGCCGGGCCTGCGGATGGCGCTCGACCCGATCACCGGCAGCGCCCGGATCGCGAATGGCCGCGCGACACTTGATCTCGGCGCGGAGTCTTCGTCCGGGGGCCGCCTCGACGTTACCGGCCCGGTCGCACTCTCGGCCCCGTTTTCGGCCGATCTCGCCTTGCGCCTCTCGGCGCTTGGCCTCACCGATCCAACGCTGTTCGACACCAGCGTGAGCGGGGAGGTTGCGCTGGACGGGCCACTGACCGGCGGCGGACGGATCTCGGGGCGCCTCGCGCTCGGCGCGGTGGAGTTGCGGGTGCCGGAAACCGGCTTCGGCGCAAGTGGCACCCTTCCCGACCTTCAGCACCTTGGCGAGCCCGCAACCGTGCGCGAAACCCGCCGCCGGGCCGGGCTGATTTCGCAAAATGGCGGGGGCGGCGCGCGCCCCTACGCCCTTGATCTCACCGTCGACGCTCCGTCGCAGATCTTCCTGCGCGGGCGCGGGCTCGACGCCGAGTTCGGCGGCTCGGTCCGGATCGGCGGCACCACGGCGAGCGTGGTCCCGCAAGGCGGTTTCCAACTCGTCCGGGGGCGGCTCGACCTGCTCGGCAACCGCCTCGTGATCACCGAGGGGATCGTGACACTGGCGGGCAGCCTCGACCCGTATCTCAGGGTCGTCGCCGAAACCCAGGCCGACGACACGCAGGTGCGGATCACCCTCGAAGGCCCGGCCTCGGAACCGGATGTGCGTTTTTCCTCCTCGCCCGACCTGCCGGAGGACGAGATCCTCGCCCGCCTCGTTTTCGGACGCGGGATCGAACAGATCTCGCCGTTCCAGGCGCTCAAGCTCGCCAGTGCCGTGGCAACTCTCGCCGGGCAGGGCGGCGCGGGCACCGTCAATGACTTGCGGCAGGGCTTCGGCCTCGACGATCTCGACGTGACCACCGACGCCGAGGGCAACACCGCGGTGCGGGCCGGCACCTACATCAACGAGAATATCTACACCGATGTCACGGTGGGGCAGGACGGCAATGCCGAGATCAACCTCAACCTGACGATCACCCCCAACATCTCCGCGCGCGGGAGCGTTTCGGGCAGCGGCGATACCGGGCTCGGGGTGTATTTCGAGAAGGACTATTGAGCGCGGAGGGCCACAGCTTGGCACGCACCACAATCGGCCATGGCCCGAGACGCGGCGGTAAACCCTTAACCAATGCTCGATATTCACCGGGCGCGCGCCGGGCACCACCGCACGCGGCCGCTCGACCGCGGTGTAGATCTTCGCGCCGCAGTTGAACCATGCGAGCCTGATCGCGGTTCGGCCAACATCAGGGGGCGCAGGGCGAACCCGGCGGGCAGCAGCCCGTCGAGATCGCCCTGAGGCGGGCTTAAGTCTCGGCTTCGGTCGCGTTCGATTTCGCGGCCTTCTTGCCTTTCTTCACAGGCTTCTGGGAGGGTTGTTCGGGGAGTCTCTGAACGAGGCCCCCCATGTGCCCGAGTGATGCGAGGTGGAAGTAGATCAGCGCCAGCGAGTCGTTCCCGAACAGCTCTGCGACCCTGTCCGCCCCGAGCGCGGCGAGCTTGGCGCGGTTGACCCGGCGAAAGCCGGTCAGCGAATGCGACTGGCCATCGGGCAGTTTCATCGTGGCCACCGCCGGTTCGAGCAGATCGAGTTCGATCAGCCGGGCGCAGAATGAGCGCGTGAGCATGTGCTGGGTCTGATAATCCGAAGTGAATTGCAGCATATTCTCAAGATAGCGCGTGCGTTCGCCCTCGCTGTCGAACAAGCGCTCGCCGCGGCCCTCCCTGTTGAGCCCCTCGAAGCCTTCGTCGATGCAAAGCGTCAGGGTTTCGCCGTTCTCACCGGTGGCCGCAAAAACGAAGGGATAGCGCCGCAGGAAAGCAGGCACGTAGGTGCCGATCCAGTCGCCCTCGGGCGAGACGAACAGGTTTTCCTCTGCCCGAAGCCCGAGCAGCGCCACCGGCGCGATATCATCGCCCTCGCCGGCGAAGACGATCGGCATCTCGATACAGGCGGGCTCGAATTCCGCCACGACGATCGGAACCGAGTTCAAGGTCTTGGCAAATTTCCAGTTCGCGCCGGTCCGAACCGAGATATCGCGGTGGGTATCGGCCGAGATCGGAACGGCGTTTTCGTAAATCAAAAGCTGGTTGGTCATATCGGGTCTGCCCTCATGGATTCTGCCTGCACCTTCTGGACGTTGGCGCAGATCTGGAAAGTCGGCTCTGGAAAAGCCTCCCAAGGATTGGGAAACGCGGTCAAAAGTCAAGCCGCCCGCGCTCCTACGAAATCCGTTCCGCAGCCACCGTGCCGGTCAGGAAAGGGCGAGCCCGCCTTCATCTTCGAGGAAGCCCAGCACCTGTTCAACCCCGACACCGCGGTGCAACTGGGCCAGGACGTAGGGCCGAGCCCCCCGCGCCCGCGCGGTGTCGGCTTCCAGCAGGGCTAGATCGACGCCGACGTGCGGCGCGAGATCGGTCTTGTTGACCACGAGAAGATCGGATTTCGTCACCCCCGGCCCGCGCTTGCGAGGAATGTCCTGCCCGGCGGCGGTGTCGATCACGTAGATCGTGAGGTCGGCAAGCTCGGGGCTGAAGGTGGCGGCCAGGTTGTCGCCGCCCGATTCGATCAGGATCAGGTCAAGATCGGGAATGGCGGCATTGAGCTCGGCCACGGCGGCGAGGTTGATCGAGGCATCCTCACGGATCGCGGTATGCGGGCAGCCGCCGGTTTCGACACCCCGGATGCGGTCGGCGGGCAGCACCTGCGCCCGCACCAGGAACTCGGCATCCTCCCGGGTGTAGATATCGTTGGTGATCACCGCCATCGAGCAGCGCGTGGCCAGCGCGCGGGCGAGGTGCTCGGTCAGCGTTGTCTTGCCCGCGCCAACAGGTCCGCCGATGCCCACCCGGAGCGGGCCGCTCATTTTCCCAATGCTCATGTGCGAAAGATCCTCACATCCATGGTTTCGTGCTGCAGCGCCGCAAGATCGCCCGCCAGAGCGCAGCCGCCGAGATCGTCGAGCGGCGCAGTGGTGGCTTGGGTGGCCAGCGTGGCGATCACCGGGTGCAGCCGGTGCAGCACCGCTTGCGCCGCGCTCTGACCAAGCGGCACGTGGCGGGTGGCGATGGTGACGAGGTTGCCCGCGAAACCTTGCAGATAGAGCGCGACCACATCGGCCTTGGGCAATCCTGGCGTGCGGGCAGCCTCGGCCAGCGCCACCGGCAGCATCCGCGCGGGCAAGGCGCGCCCGGTGATCGCCGACACCGTTCGGGCGAGCGCCGCCCCCTGTTCGCGCCCCTCGCGCAAGCGCTCGGCGGAGGGTTGCAGCGCCCGGGCGAGATCGTCCAGCGCGTCGAGATCGGCATCGTTGTCCAAGGCATGGCAGAGCAGCACGGCATCCTGCCAGCCCGCGCCGAAGCGCAAGATATTCGCCAGCCACGCCTCGAAATGCGCAGCGTCGGTCACGTGGCCCAGCGCGATCTCGCGCTCAAGCCCGTGCGAATAGGCGAAAGCACCGGTGGGAAACCCCGGTGAGAGCCATTGCACGAGCGCGAGGTGGGCCGGTGTCAGCATATCAGGCGTGGTGGTGATCGTGATCGTGGTCATGCCCCATCGTGCGGCCCGCGCCATAGGCACCGCCCTCGGGGCGAAACGGGCCGGTCACCGGGCGCAGCCGCGCGCCGAGCCGGGCGAGCATCGCCTCGATCACGTGGTCGCGCCGAATGCGCAAGGCGTTCGCGCCGATCTCGCAGGGCGTGTGCCGATTGCCGATATGCCAGGCCAGGCGCGCCAGATCGCCGGTCACTTCCACCAGCTCTTCCGGCGCGGGCTCAACGCCGATCGCCCGCCCGTCGTCGAGCCGGAAGCCCCAGTGATCGTCGAGGTTGGTCACCGCGGTGAGATCGGCGAGAAATGCCACCCCGCCCCTGGTCACCAGCCTGCGGCGACGCAGGAGCCGCTGGTCGTAATCCAGCACCACGTGATCGGCGACCTGCGCCGGGGGATGCGCCAACAACTCGCGGGCAATCGGAAGTTCGGTCATCGGCGCGCCTCAATACATGAAATAGCGTTGCGCCAGCGGCAACTCGCTGGCCGGTTCGCAGGTGAGCAGCACCCCGTCGGCACGCACCTCGTAGGTTTCGGGATCAACCTCGATCCGGGGCGTGGCGGTGTTGAGCTTCATGTCGGTCTTCCGCAATCCCCGGCAGCCCTCGGCGGCAACGGTGTCCTTGGCGAGCCCCAGCCGTGCGCCAATGCCGTCGGCCTGTGCTGCGGCGCTCACGAAGCTGACCGAGGACCGCTCAAGGCTGCGGCCAAGCGCGCCGAACATCATCCGGCCATGGACCGGCTGCGCCGGAATCGAGCCGTTGGGATCGCCCATCTGCGCCATCACGATACTGCCGCCCATCAGCACCATGTCGGGCTTGGCGCCGAAGAACGCGGGCGACCACAGCACGAGATCGGCGCGCTTGCCCGGCTCGATACTGCCGATATGGGCCGAAATGCCATGCACGATGGCCGGGTTGATGGTGTATTTCGCGATGTAGCGGCGCACCCGAAGGTTGTCGTTGTCGCCGGTCTCGCCGTCGAGCGGACCGCGCTGGCGCTTCATCTTGTGCGCGGTCTGCCATGTCCGGGTGATCACCTCGCCGACCCGACCCATGGCCTGGCTGTCGGAGGAAATCACCGAGAAGGCCCCGAGATCGTGCAGGATATCCTCGGCGGCGATGGTCTCGCGCCTGATCCGGCTTTCGGCGAAAGCCACGTCCTCCGGGATCGCCTTGTCAAGGTGGTGGCAGACCATCAGCATGTCGAGGTGCTCCTCGATGGTGTTGACGGTGTAGGGCATCGTCGGGTTGGTCGACGACGGCAGGATGTTCTGCGACGAGACCACCTTGATGATATCGGGCGCATGGCCGCCACCCGCCCCCTCGGTATGAAAGGCGTGGATCGTGCGCCCCTTGATCGCGGCGAGGGTGTTCTCGACAAAGCCGGATTCGTTGAGCGTGTCGGTGTGGATCATCACCTGGATGTCGGTTTCCTCGGCCACGCTCAGGCAGCAATCAATCGCGGCGGGGGTGGTGCCCCAATCCTCGTGCAGCTTCAGCGCCGAAGCCCCGGCGCGCACCTGGGCATAGAGCTCGTCGGGCAGGCTGGCGTTGCCCTTGCCGGCGAAGGCGAGGTTCATCGGCAGGGCGTCGGCGGCTTGCAGCATCCGCCCGATGTGAAACGCCCCGGGCGTGCAGGTGGTGGCCAGCGTGCCGTGGGCCGGGCCGGTGCCGCCGCCGAGCATCGTGGTGATCCCCGATTGCAGCGCGTCGTCAACCTGCTGCGGGCAGATGAAATGGATATGCGCATCGAAGCCGCCCGCGGTGAGGATCTTGCCCTCGCCCGCGATGATCTCGGTTCCCGGGCCGATGAACACGTCGACACCCGGCTGGGTATCGGGGTTTCCGGCCTTGCCGATCACCGCGATCCGGCCATCGCGCAGGCCGACATCGGCCTTGTAGATGCCGGTATGGTCGACGATCAGCGCATTGGTGATCACGGTATCCATCGCCCCGGCCTCGCGGGTGATCTGGCTTTGCCCCATGCCGTCGCGGATCACCTTGCCGCCGCCGAACTTCACCTCCTCGCCGTAGGTGGTGAGATCCCGCTCCACCTCGATGATCAGATCGGTATCGCCCAGCCGCAACCGGTCGCCGGTGGTGGGGCCGAACATGGCCGCGTAATCGCGGCGGGAAATCTGGACTGGCATCAGCTACCTCCGAAATTCTGTGGCCAACTTTGCTTGGATTGCGGCGTGGACACCCGCAGGCGTCCATGTTCGATTTGTGGAGTTCGGCGGTGCATCGGGTTTCCGCTGAATATGTGAATCTTGGGGGGCTCCTGCGCGGGACGGGACCGCGCTGCTTCTTTCAGTTCCGGCGGTTCTCGTTTCCGAAGAGCGCGGCGATCGATTTCGTCGCCCGGGCCGCAAGCGGCCCGGTTCGCCCCCCACCCTCGGTCCGGGGGCGAACCTCCGTTTGGAGCAAAGCCGATCATGCCGGAAACACTTTGGCCATCACAAATCCCCCATCACGCCACCGTTGAACCCGAACACCCGCCGCGCCCCGCGATAGGGCACCAGCCGAACCTCGCGCGCCTGCCCGGGCTCGAACCGCACCGCCGTGCCGGCCGGAATGTCGAGCCGCTGGCCGCGTGCGGCGGCGCGGTCGAAGTCGAGCGCCGGGTTGGCCTCGGCGAAATGGTAGTGGCTGCCCACCTGCACCGGGCGGTCGCCGGTATTGGCGACCATCAGCACCGTCACCGGCGCGCCCGCGTTCAGGGTGATCTCACCCTCGGCGGGCAGGGTTTCTCCGGGGATCATCGGCGCCTCCTATCGGATCGGGTTGTGCACGGTGACGAGCTTGGTGCCGTCGGGAAAGGTCGCCTCGACCTGCACCGAGTGGATCATCTCGGGGATGCCCTCCATGCATTGCTCGGCGGTGATCACATGCGCGCCCGCCGCCATCAGGTCGGAGACGGCACGCCCATCGCGCGCGCCCTCGACCACGAAATCGGTGATCAGCGCCACCGCCTCGGGGTAATTGAGCTTCACGCCGCGCGCCAGCCGCCCGCGCGCCACCATGGCGGCGAGGCTGATCAGCAGCTTGTCCTTTTCCCGGGGAGTGAGGTTCATCTCGTCGGTCTCCTAGATCTGCCATACCCGCGGCGGCGGGCCGGGCCTGAGCACCGCCAGCAGCCGCAGGATCTGTTTTCTGAGCGGCCAGCCATCCGCCGCCATCAGCCGGATCACCAGCTTGCCGTCGAAGCCGGAAGCCCCGCCCGACACGCCCGGCTCGTCGAGTTGCGCACGCACCGGCCCGGTGGCGTCTTCCGCCCCCGGACCAACCATCGCGAGCGTCGCGAAGGCCCGCGCGCCGTGCAGAACCGCCACCCCGGCGGTGAGCGCCTCGGAGGTGAGCCGCAGCGGCTCGACCAGCACCGGCCGCCCCGCGCGCAGGATGCGGCGACGATCATCGAAGGCGACGCGCGCGAGGGTTTCGCCCATCGCGGCACGGCCCAGAACCACCGCCTCCAGCATCAGGCAGGAGGCCCGCGCGCCGAGGTCGATCAAGGTTTCGCGCTCAAGTGCGCTCTGGTCGAACAGGATGGTCTCCTGTGGCAACCAGTCGAGATGCGCGCCCTCCCCCAGACTGTGCACGACGCGGACCCGCGCCTTCGGGCCCGTGCTGCGATAGGCGCGCTCGGCGGTCTGGGTCGTGGCGGTGGCGCGGCAGCCGGCGTCCAGATCGAGCCGGTAATTCAACCGGTCGCCCCCCGCCAGCCCCCCCGAGGTGTTGAGAAACACCACCTCGGGCCCGCAGGTGGCGCCATGAATGAACGCCTTTGCCGATCCCGACTGCACAAGCCCGTCGATCCGGGCACCGGCAGGACCGGGCCGCAGCCGCACATGGGCCGAACCATGACTGCGCTCGAAACGCGGGTCTGACGTGAGGGTGAGGGTCATCGAACGATCCGGCTGTGTCTGCCCGAACGCTAGCGGCTTCACCCGGGCCTGCCAGCCAAGGCCGGGCCGGAAGTGCCCGCAAGGGCGCAAGCCGGGCGTGTTTGCCTAGATTTCGGGCAGGCCGCCCATAACGACGCCACTTTGCGCAAGACGCCCGGACGTCGAAAAAGGAATGCTCAGCGGATTTCCGGCGCGGGGAAATCGCCCCGCTTGTAGGGCGTCCAGTCGGTGATCTCGGGGTAATGATCCTTGCGCCATCTGCGCACCCTCGGGTTCATCACCCGGCGCCACAGCGGCGGCACCATCGCGGCCAGTGCCATCAGCGGATAGCCCAGCGGCAGTTGCGGCGCTTCCGCGTCCGGGTAGGTCTGCAACAGCGGATATCGCCGAGCGGGCTTGTAATGGTGATCGGAATGGCGCTGGAGGTTGATGAACTGCCAGCTCGTCGCCTTGTGGTCGGCGTTCCATGAATGATGCGGGCGGACGGGTTCATACTTGCCGTTGCCGAGATACTTGCGGGTCAGCCCGTAATGCTCAACGTAATTCGTCAGCTCAAGCTGCCAGATCGCCACGAAGGCCTGGAAGATGAACAGCCCGAGCCCCTCCCATCCGCCGATGAGCAGCGCGAGGATCAGCGCCCCGGCCTGCAAAGCGGCATAGCGCCAGAACGGGTTGGCACCGTCGAAGGGCGAAAGATCGCGCCGCGCCAGCATCGCCTTCTCGGCGGCCCAGGCCGAGGCCGGTCCGCTCACGAGCACGCGCAGGAAATAGCGGTGGAACCCCTCGTTGTAGCGCGCCGTCACCGCGTCGCGTCTTGTACCCACCCAAGGGTGATGGACGAGCAGGTGTTCGGTGCGGAAATGGCTGTAGAGCACGGTGGCGAGCAGAAGGTCGGCCAGCCAGCGCTCGAACCGGTCGGACTGGTGCAGGAGCTCATGCGCGTAGACGATGCCGATAGAGCCGGTCAGCACGCCGACACCGAAGAACACGCCGAGCTTCTCCCAACCGGTGAGATGGCTCGCGCCGGTGACATACCAGATCGTGCCGTAGATCAGCACGATCTGGATCGGCAGCCAGATCCAGGTGATGAGCTTGTACCACAGCAGGTAGCTGTCGGGGGTCTCGGGGTCGGGGTTCTCGGTGTTGCGCCCGAGCACCGCGTCGAGCCCGGAATAGAGCCACCAGGCCCCGAGCGGCGGCAGGATCATCGCCCAGCCGCCGTAACGGGCCGAGAGGATCACCAGCGGCAGCAGCAGCAGCGAGACCCAGAACGGCAACGCGGAGGAAAACCGCGCGATCACGGGAGCGGGGATCATGGCACGACCTTTCGAAGCCCTCGGTTGCAAGCATACGCCGCGTTGCGATCACACTCAACGGGTGTGGCGGTATGACTCAAGCAAGGTCAAGCGTGCTTCGGGCCATATCGAATGCCTTGCGCATGACCGTCGGCAGATCGGAGGGGCGCAAACCCACCACGAAATCGCCGCGCTCGGGCCGGCAATCGGCGGGCAGCTCGGCCACCCGCAACGCGAGCCGCAGGTGAAAATGCGTGAAGGTGTGGCGCACCTCCGCCCCGGGGTCGCGCCAGTCGGCCTCGGCGGGCGGAACCGGTGCGTGCGTGTCGTCCCAACCGCCGCCGGGCCAGCCGAGCATCCCGCCCAGCAGCCCGCCATCCGGGCGCCGTTCAAGCAGCCAAGCGCCATCGCTACGCCGCCCGACAAAGGCCACGCCATGGCGCACGGGTTTGGGCTTTTTCGCCGCTCGGGCGGGCAGGTCGGCGGCAACGCCCGCCGCCCGGGCGCGGCAATCGGCCTGCCACGGACAGATTCCGCAGGCGGGACGCTTGGGCGTGCAGATCGTTGCGCCTAGGTCCATCACCGCCTGGGCATAGTCGCCGGGGCGTGCGCGCGGCGTCATCTCCGCCGCCCGGTCGCGCAACTCGGGCTTGGCCGTGGGCAGCGGCGTTTCCACCCGGAAGAGCCGCGCCATCACCCGCTCGACATTGCCATCCACTACCGCCTCGGGCCGGTCGAAAGCGATCGCGGCAATTGCCGCCGCGGTATAGGGACCGATGCCGGGAAGCGCGCGCAGCCCCTCGGCGGTGTCGGGGAAGGCACCGTCATGCGCGCCCGCCACCACGCGGGCGCATTTGAGCAGGTTGCGCGCACGGGCGTAGTAGCCAAGCCCGGCCCATTCGCCCATCACCTGCGCGTCATCCGCCGCCGCGAGCGCCCCGACATCGGGCCAGAGTTCGAGAAACCGGGTGAAATAGCTCTTCACCGCCGCAACCGTGGTTTGCTGAAGCATCACCTCGGAGAGCCAGACGGCATAAGGATCGGCCCGCTGCCCCGCGCGCCCCGCCTCGGGGGCCACCCGCCAGGGCAGATCACGGGCGTGGCGATCATACCAGCCGAGGAGATCCGCCGCCATAATCGCCGCGTCACGCATGTTTTATTCGCTCCCGCCGGTTTGAAGTGGCACAGCCGCGCCATGGGCCCTAGTATCGCGTGGGTGAGAGGACATGCCAGTGAGCACACGAAAAAATGAGCCGGACCGCCGCATGCGGGGCTTTGAGCGCACCGCGAGCCTGTTGGTGCCCCGCATCCGCAAGGCGGGCGAAACCCGGGGCTTCGCCGTGACCCGGCTGCTCACCCATTGGGACGAGATCGCCGGGCCGGAGGTGGCGCGCATCGCCCGCCCTGTCGAGGTCAACTACGGGCATCGCGGCGGCTTCGGGGCCACGCTGGTATTGCTGACCACCGGGGCAAATGCACCGATGCTGGAAATGCAGAAGGAAAAGATCCGCGAGAAGGTGAACGCCACCTATGGCTATGCCGCGATCTCGCGGATTCGTATCACCCAGACCGCCCCCACCGGATTTGCGGAGGGCCAGGCGCAGTTTGTCCGACCGCCGCGCAAACCCGCCACCGGGCCCGACCCTGAAATTGCCTCCCACGCGCGGGAAGTCGCGGAAGGTGTGCACGATGAAAACCTGCGCGAGGCGCTTGAATCGCTGGCGCAAAACGTCCTATCCCGCCGGAAACAACCGGCCGACTGAGAGGAATTCCATGACCCGTATCCTACCCGTTATCGCCCTTGCGCTCATCGCCGTTGCCGGTGGCGCATGGTATTTCACCCAACCCGGCGGCAATGGCGTGGTATCTCCCGCCGGGGCGCAGGACTCCGAGGAAGCACTGGAGTCCGCCGAACTTCTGCCCGAGCGGGTGATCGGAGACGAAGACGCGCCGGTAACCGTCGAGGTCTTTTCCTCCTACACCTGCCCGCATTGCGCCACCTTCCACGCCGACCAGTACAAGAACCTCAAGGCCGACTACATCGACACCGGCAAGGTGCGCTACGTGCACCACGAAGTCTACTTCGACCGCTACGCGCTCTGGGGCGGGATGGTCGCCAATTGCGGCGGCGACATGCGCTATTTCGGCATCTCCGGCATGCTCTACGAGCAGCAGAAAGACTGGATCGGCTCGGGCGAAGGCGACGAGATTCTCGCCAACCTGCGCCGGATCGGCAAGACCGCCGGGCTTTCGGATGACGAGATCGACGCCTGCTTCGCGGATCAGGACATGGCCACGCGCCTTGTCGCCACCTACCAGACCAACGCCGAGGCCCACGAAATCGACGCCACGCCGACCCTCGTGATCGACGGCGAAAAGCACTCCAACATGAGCTACGACGCGCTCAAGGAGATCATCGAGGCACGGCTCGCGGCTCAGTAGGGCACCGGCAGGCGCGCATCCAGCGCCGCCCAATCGTCGAGTTCGAGACGCACCGGCAGGCTCACCACCTTCGGGCGAAAGGCGCGGGGCAGACGCACCGCGTCTTTTTCCGTTGTGACAAGTTGCGCGCCGCGCTGGCGCGCCTCGGCATCGAGCCGGGCCATCAACGCAGGCGTCAACTCCTGGTGATCGGTGAGCGCCTGCGCCCGCAGCAGGTTGGCCCCAAGCCCCCGCAGCGTGGCGAAGAAGCGCTCGGGCGCACCGATCCCGGCGAAGGCCACGACGTCGAGCCCGTGCCAGTCCATGCCCGTCGGCAAGGGCTCCAGCCGCGCGGTGAGGTGCAGGCAGGGCAGCGTATCGGCCCAGACGTCGCGAAACCGCGCCTGCGCCGATTCCGGCCCCACCGTCAGCACCAAGTCAACTTCGGAAAGCCCGGTCGCAAGCCGCTGCTTCAACGGCCCGAGTGGCCAGGCAAACCCGTTGCCGAAGCCGCGCGCGGCATCTTCGACCATGATCCGCAGATCGGCGGCCACAGGCCCCGCGGGCACGCCGCCGTCGAGCACGACGATCTCCGCACCGGCCTCCGCCGCCGCCTGCACGCCCGCAACCGGGTCTGCCGCCACCCAGGTCGGCGCGAAGGCCGAGATCAGGATCGGCTCGTCGCCGACGTCGGCAACCCGGTGCCGCCGTTCCTCGACTCGCAGCGCAGCGCCTGTCCCGCCGGTGACGACATGAACCGCGCGCCCCTGCAGCGCCAGCCGCTGCGCCAGCGCGATCACTGTGGGCGTCTTGCCGGTGCCGCCAAGCGACAGGCTCCCCACCGCCACGACCGGCACCGCCATCCGTTGGGGAACGGGAGAACGCAGGGTTCGCCCCGGCGAGATCGGGCCGACAAGGCGCAGCACCGGGCCGGGCGAACGATACCAGAAACGCGCCGCCATGGTCACAATCCCCGGGCGTCGAGCGCATCGAAGACAAGTGCCACCACCCGGTCGGTCGCCTCCGCGCCCGAGGTCGTCACCTCCCAGGCCGCCGATGCCATGTCGGCCACCTTGTCGGGCGCGAGCAGAAATTCCACCGCGCGCGAGAGGCTGGCGGTATCGCTCACCGTGCGTGCCGCGCCGCCTTCGCGCAGCCGGGTATAGCTCTCGCGCCATAGCCCCATGTGCGGGCCAAACAACACCGCCGAGCCGAGCGCCGCCGCCTCGTAAGGGTTGCGCGCGCCGAACTCGGGTTCGCCAAGCAGGGTGCCCCCGATCAGCGAGATCGGTGAAAGCCGATACCAGAGCCCCAGTTCGCCGGGCACATCGGCGATGAAGATTTCCACGTCCGGCTCGGGTTCATCCTCTGCCGACCGCAAACCGACCACCCAGCCGTCCGCCTCCAGACCGGCGGCAATCTCCGGTCCATTCTGGCCGGGTTCGGGGGCGAGAATCAACAACAGCCGATGTGCCCGCCGCATCGCCTGTTGATGCGCCGCGGTGATCATCGGCACTTCGCCCGGCGTCGCCCCCGCGGCGAACCAGACCGGCCGTGCGGCCAGCAATTCCGCGAGCAAGTCGCGCTCGGCCTGACTGCAGGGCAGCGGCGCGGCACCCTCCTGCAAAAATCCCGTCACCTCGATCCGCTTGGCCGCGACACCGAGCGCACGCAATCCCGCGTCGGCGCGCGCATCGCCCGCCAGAACATGGGCAAAGCGGCGCAATACCGCGCGGCGAAGCCCCGGCATCCAGCGCCAGCCGGGCCGCTCCGGCACCCGGGCATCGACCAGCAGCAGCGTAACGCCAGCCCGGTGCGCCGTCTCGATCAGAACCGGATCCAGTTGGTTGTCGGCCCAGATCGCCACGTCGGGCCGCCAGTGCGCCAGAAACCCCGCCGGCCCCGGCCCGATTCCATAGGGTGCCGATTGCAGCAAGACATCGCGTGGCAGCCGCGCCGCGAGCAGTTCGTCGGCGCCGTGCCGTGCCGTTGTGATCAGGACGGCGATTTCCTCGCGGTCGTCGCGCAACCGGTCGATCAGGTCGGGGATACCAAGCGCCTCGGTCTCGCTACCAACGTGGATCCAGACAAGCGGCCCCTCCGGGCGCGCGAGATCGGATGCGCCCAGACGCTCCGCGGCGCGGGCAGCATCTTCCCGCCCGGCTTTCATTTCCTGCCGAAGGCGCTTTTCCGCCCGCACCCGTCCGCGCGATTTCTGCGCGGCAAGGTAGAGCGAGAGCGCTAGCCCCGGTCCTCTGGTCATGACGCCTCCGCCGTGTCGGTCACGGTGACCGTAGTTCACCGCTGCGAAAGCGAAAAGCCCTCAGCCGAGCGGCTTGGCTTCGAAACCCGCGGCCTTGATCGCGGCGATGATCTCGCCCTCGTCGAGCACGGCGTCCACCGCGACTTCGCGCGCCGCCATGTCGAAGTCCAGCTCTGCGCCCGGATCGGCATCGAGCAGCGCGCCCTCGATCGACGCCTTGCAATGGCCGCAACTCATCTCGGGAACGGAAAATCGGCTCATGGTCACCTCCATTTTTTTCGAGGTAAGGTCGGCGCCCGGCCGCGGTCAACGGTCAAAGCGCAGGTGCCCCTTGACCTTCCAGTAACTGGAATGTCTAACTGTTGCGCGAAAACATCCATGGACCGCAGATGACCGATCTCACTCTCCAAGTCGAAGGCATGACCTGCGCAACCTGCGTCGGCAAGGTGGAACGTACACTCGACGATCTCCCGTTCGTGCAAGGTGCCAGCGTGAACCTTGCGGGCGAAAGCGCGCAGATGTCGGTCGAAGACCCGTCCGACCTTGCCCGCGCCGTCGAGGCACTGTCTCACGCCGGCTACCCTGTGGTAACCGACAGGCTGGAGGTCGCGGTCGACGGCCTGACCGACGCCGCCGCCGTCTCCAAGGTTGAACGCGCGCTCATTGGCCTGCCCGGCGTGGTGGAAGCCCATGTCAACCTCGCCACCGATACCGCGAGCGTGACCATCGCCTCCGGTGCGGTGAAGCCTTCCGCCGTGGCTGCCGCGATCACCGCCACCGGCTATCCGGCGAAGGTGCGCACCGCCTCCGGGCAGGACATGGCCCGGCGCAAGGCGCAGGAAATCACCCGTCTCGGCTGGCTGACGTTGCTCGCCGCCGCACTGACGCTGCCGGTCTTCATCGTCGAGATGGGCGGGCATCTGGTGCCTGCGTTTCATCACTGGGTTCATGACACGATCGGGATGCAAACGTCCCGCGTTCTGCAATTCCTGCTCACCGGGGCGGTGCTGATCGGCCCGGGCCAGCGGTTCTATACCAAGGGCATCCCGCAGCTCCTGCAAGGCTCGCCCGACATGAATTCGCTCGTCGCCATGGGCACCGCCGCGGCGTTTGTCTACTCCAGCCTCGCCACCTTCGCGCCGGGGCTGTTCCCCGAGGGCACCGCCAACGTCTATTTCGAGAGCGCGGCGGTGATCGTGGTGCTCATCCTGTTCGGGCGCTGGATGGAAGCGCGCGCCAAGGGCCGCACCGGCGAGGCGATCCGGGCGCTGATGCAGCTTCAGCCCAAGACCGCGCGAGTCGAGCGCGACGGCGCGACGGTGGAAATCGCCGCAGACGAGATCACGACCGGCGACATCGTCCTCGTGCGGCCCGGCGAGTCGGTCGCCACCGACGGGCGGGTGGTGTCCGGCGAGAGCTACGTTGACGAAAGCATGATCACCGGCGAGCCGGTGCCGGTGGAGAAGGCGCAAGGCGCGCAGGTCACCGGCGGCACCGTGAACACCACCGGCGCGCTCCGGGTGGAGGCCACCCGTGTCGGTGCCGATACCACGCTTGCGCAGATCATCCGCATGGTCGAGCAGGCGCAGGGCGCCAAGTTGCCGATCCAGTCGCTGGTCGATCGGGTCACGCGCTGGTTCGTGCCGGGGGTGATGGCGATTGCCGTGATCACCGTGCTGGCCTGGCTTGCCTTCGGCCCGGCACCGGCGCTGAGCTTCGCGCTGGTGGCCGGGGTTTCGGTGCTGGTCATCGCCTGCCCCTGTGCCATGGGTCTCGCCACGCCCACCTCGATCATGGTGGGCACCGGGCGCGGGGCCGAGCTTGGGGTGCTGTTTCGCAAGGGCGACGCGTTGCAGGTGATGGAAAGCGTAAAGGTGATCGCGCTCGACAAGACCGGCACACTCACCGAGGGCCGCCCGGAACTGACCGACCTCGTGACCGCCAAGGGAATGGACGACGCCGAGGTGCTCCGCCTCGTCGCGGCCGCCGAGGCGCAATCGGAACACCCGATTGCCTCCGCGATCCTGCGGGCCGCCGAGGCGCAGGGCCTCACCTTGCCGGAGGTCGCAAAATTCCGCGCCCTGCCGGGCTATGGCATCAAGACCGAGATCGAGGGCAAAACCGTGCTCGTGGGGGCCGAGCGGCTGATGGAACGCGAAAAGATCGCGCTTGAAACGCTGGCCGATACCGCCGCCGGGTTCGCCCGCGACGGCAAGACCCCGCTGTTCGCCGCCATCGACGGAAGCGCCGCCGCGGTGATCGCGGTGGAGGACCCGATCAAGCCGAGCACCCCCGCCGCGATTACGGCGCTGCACCGGATGGGGCTCACGGTCGCCATGATCACCGGCGACAACCGTGCCACCGCTGAGGCCATCGCGCGCCGCCTCGGGATCGACCATGTCACCGCCGAGGTGCTGCCGCGCGGCAAGGTCAAGGCGATCGAAGACCTGCGCGCGGCGCATGGTACCACCGCGTTCGTCGGCGACGGGATCAACGATGCCCCCGCGCTTGCCGGGGCCGACATCGGGCTGGCCATCGGTACCGGCACCGACGTGGCCATCGGCGCGGCCGACGTGGTGCTGGTGTCCGGCGAGTTGTCCGGCGTGGCCACGGCAATTCACCTCTCGCGTCAAACCATGCGCAACATCCGGCAAAACCTGTTCTGGGCTTTCGGCTACAACGTGTTGCTGATCCCGGTCGCCGCCGGTCTGATCTACCCCGCCACCGGGCTGCTGCTCTCGCCGATGCTCGCCGCCTTCGCCATGGCGATGTCGTCGGTCTTCGTGCTGACCAATGCGCTCCGGTTGCGCTTCGTGGAGGTGCCGTCATGAACATCGGCGAAGCCGCAGAGGCCGCGGGCCTGCCGGCGAAAACCATCCGCTATTACGAGGAAATCGGGCTGATCACGCCGGGCCGCACCGCCAATGGCTACCGCGCGTTCAGTGCCCGCGACGTGCACAACCTCGCCTTCCTCGCCCGCGCCCGTGCGCTCGGATTTTCCATCGAGGATTGCCGCGCGCTGCTGGCGCTCTACGAAGACACCTCGCGCGCCAGTGCCGATGTGAAACGGATCGCCCAGCGCCATCTCGACGAGATCGAGGAGAAGATCCTCCAGTTGCGCGAGATGCGCGACACGCTCGCCCGCCTCGTGGAAGCCTGCCGGGGCAACCACCGGCCGGATTGCCCGATCCTCGCCAGCATGAGCGGTGCCAAGGCCGAGGCCTAGACCGACGAGAAACAACCGATGGCATTGCCGTGCACGTCGATGTCGACCGGGCCGAACCGGCTTTCCACGGCAAGCGAGAACGCGTCGAGCCAGGGCAGCCAGAGCACCCTGTAGCACCCGTTGGTTCGGGTGACGGCCCAGGCCCAGTCGGTGACCCCGCCGGCGAGGTGGACCTCGATCAGCTGCGGCTCGATCAGCGCCGCCTCGAAATCGGCGAGGATCGCCCGGTTCCACGCGCCGATGCCATGGCCGTGGCTGTCGGGATCGAACCCGTCGATCTCGGCGGCAAGCCGCGCCTTGATGTGCTGGATTTCGCGCATATCGGATCGTCACCCCCCGCGGTCGTGGCAGAAAGCTAGGTGGCACCTTGGCCACGGTCAAGCCGGCCGGAACGCCTTCCCCCTTTCAAGAAGGCCGGCAATGTATACAATCAAGTGTATACATCTGGAGGAAACATGCCGGACTCAAAGGGCAGCACCCATACCAAGCGCGCGACCTATGAACTGCGCCACCGGATCATTGAAGGCCAGCTTGCGGGCGGCACGCGGCTCTACGAAGTTGCGCTTGCGGAAGAGCTGGAAATATCGCGCACGCCGGTGCGGGAAGCGATGTCGCGGCTCGCGGAGGAAGGCCTTCTCGAACGCGCGAGCGGTGGCGGCTTCGTGGTGCGCTCGTTCACCTACCGCGACGTGATCGACGCCATCGAACTGCGCGGCGTGCTTGAGGGCACCGCCGCCCGGCTTGCCGCCGAGCGAGGCGCTGACGCGAATAAAATCAAGAAGATAAAGTCAATCGTCACCGAGATTGACGGCTGTTTCGGTGCCATCGACGCGCCCGCCGATTTCGACCGCTACAGCGAGTTGAACGCCAGGTTCCACGACGCGCTCGCGCAACTTTGCGACAGCGCCATCATCCTGCGTGAACTGGAGCGGGTGAAATCCCTGCCTTTCGCCTCGCCCTCAGCCTTTGTGCTCGGGCGTCGGCAGACCCTGGCCGCGCACAGGGGGCTGGTGATTGCCCAGATGCAGCACCGCGCGCTGGTGGAGGCGATCGAATTGCGTGAAGGCGCGCGGGCCGAGGCGCTGGCGCGCGAACACGCGCGAATCGCCCGGCACAACCTGGAGACCAGCCAGAAAGAAGAGAACAACGACTTCACCCTGCCCGGAATGTCGCTTGTCATCGACTGAAGCCCCCATTTGCATACATTTTTTCGCGGAATCCGACGATCCCATCATTCGCTCTTGAAAAACGAGATGGAAATCAGGATGATTGTATACATTCGAACCCATGGGAGGAAAGCATGGCAACCAGCCTAGAAGACATCATCCAGGGCTCCGGCAACATCGTTGAGGTTCTTCGCAACTCGAAGATCGGGATGTATGTCTACCCTGTCGTCGCACCTGAATTCACCAACTGGCGGTCGGAGCAGGCCGCGTGGCGCAATTCGGTCGTGCTCTATGACCAGTCGCACCACATGGACGAAGTCACCGTCGAAGGCCCCGATGCGGAAGCCTTCCTGTCCCATGTCGGGATCAACGATTTCTCCAACTTCTCGCTCAACCGCGCCAAGCACTTCGTGCCGGTGACGCCCGCCGGCCACGTGATCGGCGACCACATCATCTTCCGCCTCGCGCAGGACAAGTTTCTGACCGTCGGCCGCGCGCCAACCTCGAACTGGATCATGTTCCAGGCCGCGATCGGCAAGTGGAACGTCAAGGTCAGCCACGATCCGCGCTCGGATTCGCGCCCCGATGGCAAGGCGATCTACCGCACCCATTACCGCTTCCAGATCCAGGGCCCCGATGCCGACAAGATCTTCGAGAAGATCAACGGCGGCCCGGTGCCGGAGGTGAAATTCTTCCACGTCGAAACCATCAACATCGGCACCCGCCGTGTGCAGGCGCTGCGTCACGGCATGGCCGGCGCGCCGGGCCTCGAAATCTGGGGGCCCTACGCCGATAAAACCTACATCCAGTCGACCATCGAGCAAGCCGCCCGCGACGTCGGCGTCAATCTCCACAAGGTCGGGGCCCGCGCCTATTCGACCAACACGGTTGAATCCGGCTGGATCCCCTCGCCGCTCCCCGGCATCTACACCGGCGACGGCATGATGCAAGACTACCGCCAGTGGCTGAAGGAAGACAGCTACGAGGCCGCCGGGTCGATCGGGGGCAGCTTCGTGTCGGACAACATCGAAGACTACTACACCAACCCGTTCGAACTGGGCTACGGCTTCTACATCGGCTGGAAGAAGGACGACTTCATCGGCAAGGACGCCCTCGCCAGCCTGAAGGGTGCCAACAACCGCAAGAAGGTCACCTTCGAGTGGAACGCCGACGACGTGATGAAGGTCATCGAAAGCTCTTTCCGCCCCGGCGAAGAGAACTACAAGTGGATCGACTTCCCGCAGCCGAACTACGCGTCCTCCACCGCCGACATGGTGATGCAGGGCGACAAGATGGTCGGCATGTCGATGTTCAACGGCTACTCGTTCAACGAGCGCTGCCTGCTCTCGCTCGGCGTTGTCGATGCCAGCGTCGAAGAGGGCGACGTGCTTGAAATGGTCTGGGGCGAGCCCGATGGCGGGTCGGCCAAGACCAGCGTCGAACCGCACAAGCAGACCACGATCCGGGTGCGCGTCTCGCCGACGCCCTACTCGACGGAAGCCCGCACCAGCTACGCCGATAGCTGGCGCACCAAAGGCAGCTGACGACACCAAACTTGAATGCGGCGGGGCGAGGGAGCCCGCCGCATTCGCCTGAAGCCACGGGCTTACGGCACTGGCTCGACGCGCCGCCGGTGCCTGGCTTTCATAGCCTCAGCTTATCCAACAGGGCGCGAATGTGATTTGACCGGTTCGGGCGGCGCACTAGGGTCAAACCTTGTTCCGCGCGGCCCAACAAGGGCCGGTGCGATTCAATATCGGGAGGAATACCTATGATCAATGCACGCTACCTTCGCACGGCCGCTACCGCCGTTGCGCTCGCCGCCGCCGCCGCACTGCCGGCCGGGGCCGAAACCCTCAAGTTCGCGCACTGGGTACCGCCCGCGCACACGCTCACCAATTCGACGATCGAGCCGCTGCAGGCAGCGGTGGCCGATGCCGGGATCGAAATCGAGGTCTACCCCGGTGGCGAGCTGGGCGCAGGCCCGCTTGAGCAATATGTCCGCGTCGTTCAGGGCGTGGCCGATATCGTCTGGGGTCTGCAGGGCTACACCTCGTCGCAATTCCAGAAAACCATGGTCTCTGAGCTTCCCGGCGCGCTGCCCGAAGGCATGACCGGCTATGACGCGATCTGGAACGCCTACGACGCCGGCCTGCTCTCCAACGAGTTCCCCGGCACCAAGCCGCTCGCGCTCTGGCTCTCCGAGCCGAACGTCTTCATCATGAAAGACATCGACGTGCGCGCGCCCGAAGACCTTCAGGGCCTGAAGATCCGGGTGTCGGGTTCTGCCGCCGCCGCAGCGGTCGAATCGCTGGGCGCAACCGCGGTGCAGATGCCAGCCGGCGAGATCTACAACTCGCTGCAAACCGGCCTGATCGACGGCGTGATCACCGGCGCCTCGGCGATCGGCGACTTCAAGCTCGACGAAGTGGCCAACAGCTACACCCTCAACGCGCCGCTCGGGCACATCTCGTTCTATGTCGCGATGAACCAGGCGAAATACGACAGCATGACGGAAGACCAGCGCGCCGCGATCGACGCCATTGCCGGTCGGCCGCTTTCCAAGTCGGCCGAAGACGGCTGGAACGCCCGCGCCCTTCAGGTGATCGAGGAGATCAGCGCCGACTCCGGCAACACCGTCTACACCCTGACCGACGAAGAGCGTGAAGCCTTCGCCGCACTCACCCACCCGGTGATGGAACAGGTTGTCTCGGACGGCGGCCACGAGGACGTGCTCGCCGTGATGCGGGGCGAGTAAGCCTTGCTTCGCTGGCTCAACAAAGGGGCAGACGGGCTTATCAGCCTGTCTGCCCTTGTCGGCACCCTCGGCCTTCTGGTCGAGGTTGTCGTGATTCTGACCGACGTGGTCGGCCGGTACTTCGGCAAGCCGCTCAGCGGCGCGCAGGATATCACCCAGATGGCGATGGTGATCGTGGTCTTCGGCGGCATGGCGCTGTGCGACAAGATCGGGGGCCACATCTCGGTCGATATATTTGAGACTTCCATGCCGAACTGGATGATCCGCGCGGGCGATATCGTGTCAGCCCTGCTCGGCGCGTTGATCTTCTTCGGCATCGCCTGGACCACCTGGGCTTCCATCGCGCAGATGCGCGGCTTCGGCATCATTCTCTCGACCAACATCATCGGCCTGCCCTTCGATTGGTTCAAAGGTGCGATCATCGTGATGTCGGTCATCACCGGGATCGGCATGAGCCTGCGTGCCATTGCCCTGATCCTCGGCCTCAAACCTGTCAGGAAGACCGCATGAGCCCCGAAACTATCGGCCTCCTCGGGATGGCCATCCTCTTCGTGCTGCTCGGCCTGCGCGTGCCCGTCGCCTTCGCCATGTTCGGCGTCGGCTTTGTCGGCAACTGGTATCTCAGCAGTCCGCAGGCGGCGATGAGCCAGCTTGCTTCGGATGCCTTTTCGCTCGCTTCCAGCGCCGAGCTCGTGGTTGTGCCGCTGTTCATTCTGATGGGCAACGTGGCCACCGAAACCGGCATGAGCCGCAAGCTCTACGATGCGGCCTATGCCACCATCGGCTCGATCCGCGGCGGGCTGGCCTCGGCCACCGTCGTCGCCTGCGGCGGCTTTGCCGCGCTCTCGGGCTCCTCGGTGGCCTCGGCGCTCACCATCGGCCGGGTCTCGCTCGGCGAGATGGACCGGTTCAATTACGACAACCGCCTCTCCACCGGGGTTGTCGCGGCCGGGGGTACGCTGGGCATCCTCATTCCGCCCTCTACCGGCTTCGTGATCTATGCGCTGCTGACCCAGGAAAGCATCGGCCGGCTGTTCCTCGCCGGGGTGCTGCCCGGCCTGCTGCTGCTGAGCATGTTCATCGCGACAATCATGATCGTGACGTGGTTCAAGCCCGCCTACGGACCGGCCGGGCCGGGAACTTCGGGCAGCGAGAAGCTGCGCGCCCTGGGCGGTGCCACGCCGATCCTCGTGGTGATCTTCCTCACCATCGGCGGCATCTATGGCGGCATCTTCTCGCCGGTCGAGGCCGCCGCCGTCGGGGCCGGGCTGGTAATCCTGTTCGGTGCCGTTTCGCGCCAGCTCTCATTCGAGAAGCTCTGGAAAGCCGCAAAGGATTCGGTCGTCACCACCGCGACGGTGATGCTGATCCTGATCGCCGCCTACATGATCAAGACGTTCCTCGCGCTCAGCCACATCCCCCAGATGCTCGGTGTCTATCTCGAAGGTCTCGCGATCCCGGTGCTCGGGGTGCTGGCGATCATGCTGGCGATGTATCTCATCCTCGGGCTGTTCCTCGAAGGCTTCGCGATGATGGTGCTGTCGATGCCGATCTTCTTCCCGGTGGTCCAGCAACTCGGGATCGACCCGATCTGGTTTGGCGTTCTCGTGGTGCTCACGCTGGAAATGGGCCTGATTTCGCCGCCCGTGGGGCTGAACGTGTTCATCGTGAAATCGGTCGCGCCTCAGGTGCCGCTCGCGCGGATCTTCTGGGGTGTGGTGCCGTTCTGGATCGCCATGCTGATCACGCTGATCATCCTCGTGCTGTTTCCGCAGATCGCGCTGTACCTGCCCAACACCATGATCGGGTGACGCGATGACCAACCTGCTCATCCCCGGCCTTCTCTGCGACGCCTTCACCTGGGCGCCGTTGCTTGCCCGGATCGAGGCAGAGGTGGCCGACCTCACGACGCAGGACAGCATCGGCCAGATGGCCCGCGATTGCCTTGACCGGCATCCGGGCAAGCTGCGTGTCGCTGGTCACTCGATGGGTGCGCGGGTCGCGATGGAACTGGCCCGGATCGCACCGTACCGTGTCGAACGGCTGGCGCTGCTGGATACCGGCATTCACGCGCTCAAGCAGGGCGAGCGCGAGAAACGCGACGAGATCGTGCGCTTTGCTTACGAGAACGGGATGGAAGCGCTCGCCGCCCGCTGGCTGCCGCCGATGGTGCATGAGCCAAACCAGACCCCCGAATTGATGCAGGGCCTCACCGACATGGTGCTGCGCCGCGATCCCGATCTGCACGCGCGCCAGATCAAGGCGCTGGTGGATCGTCCCGATGCCGCGAGCTACCTGCCGGAGATCGCCTGTCCCACGCTGCTCATCGTCGGGCGGCAGGACCAGTGGAGCCCGCTGGCCCAGCACGAAGAGATGCGGACGCTACTTCCCGACGCGCGGCTGGAGATCGTCGAGAACGCCGGTCATTTCGCCCCGGTCGAACAACCCGAAACCGTCGCCCGGCTCGTGGCCGAGTTCTTCGAGGGCTAGGCGATGTTCTTCCTGATGGAATGCCGCCATCACCCGGGAAAGGACGCCGAGCGCGATCGCTTGCGCTCCGCGCATCGCGACTGGGTGCGCACGGGCGGCAACGGCCTCGCCTCGGTGCTCGTCGGCTCGGCACTTTGGGACGCGGCCGGGCAGGCTGTCGGGCATTGGGGCATACTCGAAGCCGACACTTTGCAGACCGCCCACGCCTTCGCCGAGGGCGACCCCTTCGCCGCCGAGGGCGTGGTGGATGAAACCCGCCTCACCCGGCTCGCCGACACCTTCCAGGCCCACCGAATCGCAGAGCGTTTGACTCAGCCATGACCCGCGCGTGCCCATATCCGCCCCTAGGCCGGATCGGGCTGCCCGACCCGGCGTTTCAGGAGCGCCTCGAACGCCGAGACGGCCAGGCTCGGCGCTTCGCCGATGTTGCGTGTGATGCCGATTGGAACACCGGCTTCCGGCAGGTCGATATCGACCCGGCGCAACTCGGGGCGCAGATTTCCCAAACCGACATCGGAATAGCACAGCAGGGCCACGGAATCGTTGCCCACCACCACCTGTTCGGCATTGGAGAAAGACAGGATCTCGCAGGATTGCGGCACAGGCGCGGGGGTGATCCCCGCGAAGAGCCACTCGAAATACCGCCGGATCGGCGTGCCATGCGGGGCAACCATCCACCTGAGCCCTGCCAGAACCGCGAGATCCACCGGCGCGGCATGGCAGGGGTGATCTCGGCGTGCGACAGCGGTGATCGTCTCATTGTAGAGGTATTCCTCCGAAAACCCCTCGGGCGGTGGAGCGCGAAGGATGCCGACGATGAGGTCGATCTCGCGGCGCTTCAGTGCCTCGCAAAGCGAGGTATAGCTGCCCGGCACGGCAACAAGCCGCAGGTTCGGGTTCGTCCGGCTGATTTCCCCGAATGTCTCCATCACGAAGTTCTGGCCGGAAAACGGCAGCATTCCCACGGCGATCCGTCCCGCGAGCCCCGAGGATTCGCGTTTGAGCATGTCGGCGATCTGATCAAGGTCGGCACCGATACGGGCCCAGAGCGCCGCAAGCGCGCGGCCTGTCTCGGTTGGCCGGAGCCCGCCCTTGCAGCGGGCAAAAAGTGCCGGCCCGACATAGGCGCTCACATCCCGCAGGGCTTGGCTCACGGCGGGTTGCTGCACGCCCATTTCCCGAGCCGCGGCGGTGGCACTTCCGGTGTGCACAACAGCCGCCACCGCCTCAAGGTGACGCCACCGCGCAAAGGTGGCAAACCGCGCGCGGCCGGCGGGTGTGCCAAGGTCCACCCGCTCGAAGCGATGCAGATCGTCCATGATCCGGGTGCACTGGCCAAGCACGATCTCGCCCTCCGCTGTCGGTTCGGTGCCGGACCAGCCGCGCTGGAACAAGGTGACCCCCAGCCGCGCCTCGGCCCCACGCAGGGCGCGGGAAAGCGACGACTGGCTGGTATTCAGGACGTCGGCCGCGTCGCGCAGGGTGCGGGCGTCGGAAAGCGCCCGGATCGTGCGTACCATTTGTGCCGAAAGACGGGTTCTCTGGCTGACCATTCGAGCATTATAAGCAAACCGAAAGGCAATATTCAAACACGGCATGAGCCACGCCCGGTCGTTCCCGGTATCCATGGCCCCAACCAAGGCAGATGGAGGACATGAACCCGATGTGCGCAAAAACCCTCGAAGACCGCATCAACGAGCACGGCAACCCCGCAAAGATGCTCTATCACAGCCAGATGGGGCGCTATGCCTTCCCGGTCCCTTCGGAATTCACCCACTGGATGGAAGAAATGCGGGCCTGGCGCGAAACCGCCGCGCTGATGGACCAGTCGTTCCACATGACCGACCTTTACGTGAAGGGCCCCGACACAATCAAACTGCTCTCCGATCTGGCGGTGAACAGCTTTGCCGGATTCGGACGCAACAAGGCCAAGCAGCTCGTCTGCGTGAGCCACAAAGGTTACGTGATCGGCGATGCCATCGTCTTTGGGCTGGAAGATGACGAAGTGAATATCGTCGGCCGCCCGATCCTGCCGAACTGGGTGCAGTTCTTCGCCGAAACCGGCGGCTATGACGTGGAGGTGGTGCGCGACCAGCGGTCGCTCGACGACCCCGACAAGCCGCGCCTGACCTACCGCTACGAGGTGCAGGGGCCGAAGGCGCTCGATATCCTGAACATGGTCAACGAGGGCGGGCCGCTCACCACCAAGTTCTTCAACATGGGGCGGATCACCATCGCCGGTTGCGAGGCGCGCACGCTCAGCCACGGCATGGGCGGCCAGCAGGGGCTGGAGATCTGGGGGCCGGTGGAAGACGGACCGAAGGTGAAGGCCGCGCTTCTCGAAGCCGGGGCCGAGTTTGGCATGCGGCAGGTGGGCGCGCGTGCCTATGCGGCGGCGGCCGCCGAATCGGGCTGGGTGCCTTCGCCCCTCCCCGCGATCTACGCCGGTGCCTTCATGGAACCCTACCGCAAATGGCTCGGGGCCAATTCCTTCGAGGCGCTGGCCTCGCTCGGCGGCAGCTTCGTGTCCGACAACATCGAGGATTATTACCTCACGCCGTGGGATCTCGATTATGGCCGGGTGGTGAAGTTCGACCACGATTTCATCGGCCGCGACGCGCTGGAGAAGATGGCCGCCGGGCCGCACCGCCAGAAGGTCACGCTGGTGTGGAAGGCCGAAGACGTCGCCGCGGCCTATGCCGGTTTGATGGATCACGACGGGCTTGCGCCCAAGCACATGGAAATGCCCGCCGCGCATTATGCCGCGCATCCCTACGACAAGGTGACGAAGGATGGCCGTTTCGTCGGCCTCTCCATCGCCCCGGCCTATTCACCGGGTGAGCGGGCATGGATCAGCCTCGCGATCCTTGACGCAGACGTGGCGGAAACCGGCACAGAAGTGACGGTTACGTGGGGCGAACCTGACGGCGGAAGCGATAAACCGACTGTCGAACGCCACCGCCAGGTGGAGATCCGGGCCGAGGTGCATCCGTGGCCAATTCACGAGGCCGCGCGCCTCGGTTATCGAAGCCAGACCTGAGGAGGAGAATATGGCCGTGGTGAACATTCTCAACGTGCAAAGCCCGTTGAAAGCCTTCCTCGAAGGCACTTCCCTGGAGGTCATGCCGCGCACGGCGGCGAAGATCTCTGATTTCAAGCCGCTGCTCGCTCCGGGCAGCCGGGTCTACATCGCGCATATCGAAGGCACCCCGATCGAGGACATGGTGGCGACCGCCAAGCGCCTGTCGGCCGATGGTTTTGCCGTGATGCCGCATTTCCCGGCCCGGATCATCGCCGACGAGGCGGTTCTGGAAGACTGGATCAAGCGCTATGCCGGTGAGGCGGGGGTGGCCGAGGCACTGGTTCTGGCCGGTGGCGTGGCCAAGCCCGTGGGCAGGTTCGACAGTTCGATCCAACTGCTCGACACCGGGCTTTTCGAGAAACACGGGTTCAAGCGCCTGCACGTCGCCGGTCACCCCGAGGGCAACGCCGATATCGACCCGGACGGCTCGACCACCAGGGTGGACGATGCGATCATGTGGAAGCAGGCCTACGCCGAGAAGACCGGTACCAAGATGGCGCTGGCCACCCAGTTCGTGTTCGACGCCAAGCCCATGATCGCCTGGGCCGACCGCCTCGCCGCGCGCGGGGTCACGATGCCGATTCACGCCGGCGTTGCCGGCCCGGCCAAGCT
This sequence comes from Maritimibacter sp. HL-12, assembly GCF_900177545.1. Lineage (GTDB taxonomy): Bacteria > Pseudomonadota > Alphaproteobacteria > Rhodobacterales > Rhodobacteraceae > Sinisalibacter. The sequence goes on from NZ_FXBQ01000001.1 coordinate 1,306,497, forward strand.
GCAAACCCTGATCAAGTATGCCATTGCCTGCGGCGTCGGCCCCTCGCTGGGCGTGCTCCAGAAACGCGCAAAAGACCTAACCAAGCTGCTCAAGCCGTTCGAGCCCACCGAGGTGCTCACCGCGCTGGCCGAACACAAGGTGGCCAACCCCGACAGCCTGATCGCCCAGGCGCATGTCTTCCCGCTGGGGGGGATTCAGGCCAGCGCCGACTGGATCTCCGGCGCGACCCGCTGACACCATGCGACCGCCAGCCGAGCGCTTGACCGGGCTTTTCCAGATCCCGGTCAAGCGCCGCTGGAGGTCATCAGGCAACGGAACAACAGGTTGTTCCGATTGCCGTTTGTTCCAAGAATAAACCAGACCCGGTTGGTGGTTCCACCAATCCTACGGAATTGCGCCCGCCTGAAGATCTCGAATCAGCAAGCGCAACGGCGCGATCGACTGCAGGGTGCGGTTCAGTGACGAAAGCGGCTGCTCCGGCACGAAGATGATGTCATTCGGCCGCAATTCCATGGCTGCGGCCACAACGATCCGCGTCGGATCGGTCGCATCCAGTTTGAACGCCTCGACAGGATTGCTCCCCCGCAACAGATAGACTTCCGATCTCTGCGCCGAGGGGCTGGCAAGAACGCCGCCCGGGGTGAACAGGATATCGGCCATCGTCTCGCGCTTTTCAGGCGAGATCGGGATCGTCACCGGTGCCACCGCGCCAAGCACGAAGACCTGTCCGGGCTTGTATCCCATCGCCTCGATCACGACCTGATCCTGGTCGCGCAGGTAGATGTCGCGCGCGCCCGGTCTCAGCAACTCTTCGGAGGTGATCCGGTATTCGCGACCGTCCCGTTGAATTCGGATGACCACGACCGATCTCCCGTCGATCCCCTCCCCGGTTGATATCACCAGTTCTTTCAGCGTCAGGCCCTGATCGGTGAGCGGCACAACACTGCTGCCCCCGACATTTGACGCAACGAAGACCTTCTGCGAGTTGAAACCGGTGATCTCCAGTTGGAATTTCGGGGCGATACCGTTTCGGATCAGGATGTTGCGGACAAGATCGCGGGCTTCGTTGAGGGTCTTCCCGCCAATATCGAGCTTGCCGAGCCCGAGCAGCAAAACGGAGCCGTCCGACCCCACGCGCCCAACGCTGGTAATCACCTGGTCGGCCTTCTGACCCGACGAAGTACCGTTACCGGAGGTGATCATCTCGTTGATCGTCGAAACCCCGCCTTCGGCAAACTGCGCGAAGGTGAGTTGATCGCCAATGCCCAGACGATAGGTTTCCGGCCCAAGTTCCGGCGGCAGGTTGCCCCGCGTTACGGAACCCTCGGAGATCACACCGGCCGCAGCGCCAATTCCGCTCCGCATCACCTGGCGCGGGTAATTCGTCGTTTGAAGGTCGCGGGCCATCGCGAGCGTGAGCGGCTTGACGACAACCTCGAAGTCTTCCTGTTCCGTCGTCGTGTCCTCTGCAACGGTCTTCAGCGTCGGAGACTGGAGAACCTCCGAACACGAGGCGAGCGCAAGAACGGCTATGAGGGCGAGGAGATGTTTCAATGGTTCACTCTAGCATCATAACGGTCGGCAGTTTGAGACTGCCAAGCCTGTGGATCAAGGACTTCGAGGTTCGTTTTGGCCGCGCGAGCAAGACAGTGGTCGGATTCGTGCCAGACAGCGCCGTGGCCGCAACTTCTGCAACGGGCGTTTCTGCCGAGAAAATCACGATGTCCGCACTTTCAACAAGCTCCTTCATGGCAGCGTCATAGTCGCGCGACGAAAGCAGGTCGATGTTTCTTTCGCCCTTGGTGAACGCACATTCCCGAACCGCACCTTCCGACTGAACCTCGGTCCAGAAACTTTCGCCGGCCTCGGCGCTTTGCGACGCTGCGGCGGTGGAGGACAAATCCACGATCGCAACCTTGCGGCCACCCTTGGCAACAACCGTGCCGACCGCAAACGCCGCCGATTTCGCGCGGCATTTCGCGCCACCTCCCAGAACCACAGCGCAATCCGATGTGCTGTTGCGAAGCGCTATGGCGATTTCCGACAAGACCGGGTTGCCCTTCGCTTCAAGCTGCGCGCGCACCGCTTGAAGCGACCGGCCGTTGTGCCGCCGCATCCCCCTCGCAGACACCGATGCCAGCGGGTTCAGTTCCTCGACCAGGCTCCGCTTCGAGAAAAACACGCCCTTTCGCGTCGCGAAAGCAAGCGCAAAGCCGGAACCGACGAAGAGCCCCAGCGCCAGCGATCCGGCAAGCACGAGCATCCTGTTGGGTTTGCTCGGTGCCAGCGGAGGCACCGCCCGCTCAAACACTTTCGCGGTTTCGCCTTCATACCCTGCAAGCAGTGACTGTGCTTTGACCTGCTCGATCAGGACGGTGTAGGACGCTTCCGCAATATTCGCCTCACGTTCGAGTGTGGCAAGCTGCTCAGCCGCATTGGCATAGGAAATCGCCTCTCCTTCAAGACGCTCCTTTTCCCTCTCGATCCGCTCCCGGCGGTCTTTCAGCGTGGTCGCCACCGCGTCGAGCAAGTCCTTGTCGGGCCAACTGAACTCCGAAATGATCTCGCTCAGGCCGAGAACACGACGGAATTCGACATCATCAATAATCGGGTGCGACTGGCGAAGGCGCGCATAGGCATCGGGGCCGGTTTCACCCCTGTTCAACACATCGAGCAAGGCATCCGCGGCCTCCTGGAGCCCGATCGCGCGATCAAGCCGGTTCCTGATTTCATCGAGCGCGACAGATCCGGCACCCAGCGCTTCCAGCGAAAGCGTGGAGTTTTCAATCGCGAAATTCTTCAGCCGCGCCTGAGTCGATTCCATTTCGCGCAACGTGTCGGCAAGGGTTTCCGAGAGATAGGACAATTCCCGGGTTTGCCTGGTCTCGGTCTCGAATTCCCGCAGGGTGACAATCCTGTCCATGACGATGTTGGCGATATCGGCCGCACGGGTCGGATCGGTGTGCTCGACAGAAATGGTCAGCGCACCGTTTTCGGTTTCTTCGACCAGAACGTTTTTCCGGAAGTTATCGACGACATTTTTCTCGGCAACCTGATCTGGATCCAGTTCATCCGAGCGATACCCGATTGCCCACTTGATGACCGCTTTCCAAAGCGGATCCTGCGCATCCGGGTCGTAACTGTTGAAAAACTCGTCTTCCCTGAGTGCCGCGGCCGTATCAATTTCCTCGATGAACTCGCGGCCGTGGATCCGGTCGAACAAAATGTTGCCCTCGTCCGTGATGCCGCCAAGACCGGCAAGTGCCGCAAGGCCGCCCATCTCGCTGGGAAGGCTCAGTCCGGACGACTTGGAATCCTCGAGTTGAAAAACCGCATCGGCTTGATAGACCTTTTCGGCATTGAGGGCATACCAGCCGCCGCCAACGACCGCCACCGTCGTCACCAGCGCCGTGACCGCTCGGTAAGCCCATAGCCCGGCGACCAACTCGCCCAGGTCAACCTCATCATCAGGTACTTCAGGATGGTTTGCCATCGTCTCTCCCACCAGACAGCACCCGCGGCGCTTCCGATGGCAATACATGTCCCGAATTGCATCCGCAAGGACACCCCGATACCGATGAAGTTTTCGGCATCTTGAGTGCTTTGCGGGTATCGCGGGAAACCCTCAAAACGTGCGCCGACAAGGGCCGCACCCAAAACCGTTTCGCTGGCATTGTCCCGATCAGGTGATCACGTCGGGGCCTTCCCGACCACTGGTGCCGCGAATGCCCGCAAGGCGTTCCGCCGCCATGGCAACAGGCGCAAGGGCCTCCTGCACGTCGAGATCAAGCCCGCCGGGGCCGGCAACGTAGCGTTCGAGGTAGAGCCGTAGCGTTGCGCCCTCGGTGCCGGTGCCGGAAAGCCGGATCACGAAGCGGGAGCCATCGGTGAAGCTGACCCGCAGGCCCTGCCCCCGGGAAACGGAGCCATCCACCGGGTCGGTATAGGCAAAGTCATCCGCCGCGGCGATTTCCATACCCTCGGCCTCGGTGCCGGGAAGCTCGGCCAGCCGGGTGCGCAATCCATCGACCATGGCGCTGGCCTGATCGACCGGGAGCGCCTCGTAGTCGTGGCGCGAATAGTAGTTGCGCCCGTACTGTGCCCAGTGGTCGGCAAGGATCTCGGCGACGGTCTGGCCGCGCTCGGCAAGGACGTTGAGCCAGAGCAGCACCGCCCAGAGCCCGTCTTTCTCGCGCACGTGGTCGGACCCGGTGCCGAAACTCTCCTCGCCGCAGAGCGTGACCTTTCCGGCATCGAGCAGGTTGCCGAAGAACTTCCAGCCGGTCGGAGTTTCGAACGCTGCCACGCCCAGCGCCTCGGCCACACGGTCGGCGGCGGCGGAAGTGGGCATCGAGCGGGCAACGCCGGCGATGCCACCGCGATAGCCGGGCGCGAGATAGGCATTCGCGGCGAGCACCGCGAGACTGTCGGAGGGCGAGACATAGGTATTCTTGCCCACCACCATGTTGCGGTCACCGTCACCATCGGACGCGGCACCGAAATCGGGGCCATCGGCAGCGAACATCACGTCCATCAGGTCTTTCGCCCAGGTCGGGTTCGGGTCGGGATGCATACCGCCGAAATCCGGCAGCGGCGTGCCGTTGACAACGGTGCCCTCGTGCGCACCGAGGCGGCGTTCGAGAATCTCGGTGGCATAGGGCCCGGTGATCGCGCACATCGCATCGAAGCGCATCCGGAATCCGGCCGCGAACATGTCGCGCAGCTTGGGGAAATCAAACAGCGTTTCCATCAGGTTGGCATAGTCGGTCACGGGGTCGACCACCTCGACGGCCATATCTCCGAGCCGCGTTGCGCCGATGCGCGCAAGATCGACGTCGTGGGCTTCCAGAACCCGGTATTCGGTGATCCGCGTGGTCGCCTGATGGATCGCGTCGGTCACGCTTTCGGGCGCGGGGCCACCATTGGCCATGTTGAACTTGAGGCCGAAATCCTCGTCGAGCCCGCCGGGGTTGTGGCTGGCCGACATGATAAAGCCGCCATCGGTCTTGTTCAGCCGGATGAGATGGCTCGCGGCGGGGGTGGAAAGCAGCGCGTTCTGCCCGACGATCACTTTCGCCGCGCCATTGGCCGCGCACATCCGCAGGATCACCTGGGCCACCTGTGGCGAGAAATAGCGCCCGTCGCCGCCGAGCACGAAGGTTTTTCCCTCGGCACCCCCAATCGCATCGAGGGTGGCCTGAACGAAATTTTCGAGGAAGTGCGACTGCATGAAAACGCGGGTTTTCTTGCGTAACCCCGAGGTGCCGGGCTTCTGCCCGTCGATGGGTTGTGTCGCGATGGTCCGGATCGTCATCAGCTTCCCTCCTGGGTGGTGGCGTCGGGATGGGCAAACAGAACCACCGATTGCTCGGCGGCCTTGTAGGCGTCGGACACCGGCTTCTCATCGCTATCGGGATTGGCGCTGTCGAGGATGCGGACCCAGTCGCCCGGAGGCAGGATCACCTCGCGCGCATGGCCGGCATTGAACACCACAAAGACCTCGTGTTCGCCCAGATCCTTCAAGGTTTCAGCCGAACCGCGAACGATCATGCCGATCGTGTGGATGTGGTCGTGCCAGTCGGCGTCGGACGGGGCGCGGCCGTCGGGGTGCCACCATTCGAGATCGAGCAGACCATCGGCGGGGCGCGGCCGCGAATGCAGGAAGTTGCGCTGGCTCAGAACCTTGAAGCGGCGGCGCAGGTCTGAAAGGCGGCGGGTGAAGGCAAGCAGGTCGATATCGGCTTTTTTCCACTCGATCCAGCCGGTTTCATTGTCCTGCGCGTAGGCATTGTTGTTGCCACGCTGGGAATTGCCGATCTCGTCGCCGCCGAGCAGCATCGGGATGCCCTGGCTGAAAAACAGCGTCGCCAGGATCGCGCGCTGGCGGCGGGCACGGGCCTTCACGATCAGCGGATCGGCGGTTGGTCCCTCGTGGCCGAGATTGTCGGAGAAATTCGCCGAGTGACCGTCGCGGTTGCCTTCGCCGTTGGCCTCGTTGTGCTTGTCCTTGTAGGCCACAAGATCGGCGAGGGTGAAGCCGTCGTGCGAGGTGATGAGATTGACGCTCGCGGTGGCCGGGCGGCCGTCACGGTCGAAGATTTCCGGGCTGGCGAGCAGCGCCTTGGCGAGCCCCGGCAACATGTGGGCATCGCCACGCCAGAACGCGCGCACGTCGTCGCGGTAGCGGTCGTTCCATTCGCGAAACGGGTGCGGGAAATGCCCAAGCCGGTAGCCGCCCGGCCCCACGTCCCAAGGTTCGGCGATGAGCTTGACCCGTGCCAGAACAGGGTCTTGCCGGATCGCATCGAGGAAGCCGGAGTCGAAGCCGTGCCCGCCGCGCGTGAGCGCCGCGGCGAGATCGAAGCGGAACCCGTCGACATGGTATTCCTCGACCCAGAAGCGCAAGCTGTCCATCACCATCCGCAGCACCGCCGGGTGCGCGAGGTTCAGCGCGTTGCCGGTGCCGCAATCGTTGATGTAGTGGCGCCGGTCGGGGGCGAGGCGGTAGTAGGCGGCGTTGTCGAGCCCGCGAAACGAGAGCGTGGGGCCAAAGCCGTCGCCCTCGGCGGTATGGTTGTAGACCACGTCGAGGATCACCTCGATCCCGGCCTTGTGCAGACGCCGCACCATTTCCTTGAACTCAGCGGTGTCGCCGTGGTCGAGATAGCGCGGCTCGGGGGAAAAGAAGGCGATCGTCTGATAGCCCCAGTAATTGCGCAATCCGCGCTCGACGAGAAAGCGGTCGTCGATGAACGCCTGCACCGGCAGAAGCTCGATGGCGGTGACGCCAAGACTGGTGAGATGCTCGATGATCGCGTCGGAGGCCACACCCCTGAATGTGCCGCGCCGCGATGGCTCGATGCCCGGATGGGTTGCAGTGAGGCCTTTCACATGGGCCTCGTAGATCAGCGTTTCGGGGCCAGGACGCGCGAGCGGCTTGTCACCCTGCCAGTCGAATCCGTCGGGGCCAACCACCACGCATTTCGGCACCGCGAAGGCGCTGTCGCGGGTGGAGAAGCTCAGATCGCCCAAGGGCGAGCCGACATGGTAGCCCATCAGCGCCTTCGACCAGCGCACCTTGCCGTCGATCTTGCGGGCATAAGGGTCGATCAGGAGCTTGTTGGGATTGAAGCGGTGGCCGTTCTCGGGTTCGTAGGGGCCATGGGCCCGCAAGCCATAGCGCGCGCCCGGTCCGATCCCCGCGATGTGGCCATGCCAGATATCGCCATCCCGTTCGGGCAGCGCGATCCGGGTCAGCTCGGTGCGCCCATCATCGGAGAAGAGGCAAACCTCGATCTTCGTGGCATGGGCGGAGAACACCGCGAAATTGACCCCGGCCTCATCAACGCTCGCTCCCATAGGCCAGGATTGGCCGGGCGAAAGTTCGAGGCGCGCGATGCGCTCGGGGGTGAGGGATGGGCGTGGAACGGTCACGCGATCAGTCTCCGGTATAATGCGCCGTATACGGCGGCGGGGGCAGACCAGCCCACCTCGGCCTTCATCGCCCGCTTCACCAGCCCCGCCCAGGCCGGGCGATCGTCGAAAAGCTGCACGAGCTGGCGCAGGGCCCCGGCAAGCGCAATGCCGTCAATCGGGTGGAAGGCGATGCCGGTGGCGGCGTTGGCGGCAAGGCTGGCGGGGCTCGCGCCGATCACGGTATCGTTGAGGCCACCGGTTGCGGCGACCACGGGCACGGTGCCGTATTTCAGGCCATACAACTGGGTCAGCCCGCAAGGCTCGAAGCGCGAGGGCACGAGCACGGCGTCGCCGCCGGCAAACATCCGGTGCGCGAGGGGTTCGTCATAGCCGATCCGCACCGCGACCCGGTCCGGCCAGCGCGCGGCCGCGTTGCGCACCGCCTGTTCCAGCCCGTGCTCACCAGACCCGAGCAGCACCAGCCCGCCGCCTGCCGCGATGAAGCCCGGGAGAGCTTCCGCGAGCAGGTCGATCCCCTTTTGCCAGGTCAACCGGCTGACCACGATGGCGAGCGGCCCCGGCACGTCGCCAAGGCCGAACTCCTCGATCAACGCGGCCCGGTTCGCGGCCTTCGGCTTCATGTTCCGGGCCGAGTAGGGATGGATCTCGGGGTCCGTTTCCGGGTTCCAGGTGACTTCGTCCACCCCGTTGAGAATGCCGGTAAGATCGGCAGCCCGCGCGGCGATCACGCCTTCAAGACCCATGCCGAATTCCGGCCGCATCAACTCACCCGCATAGGTCGGCGACACGGTGGTGATCGCGTCGGCGGTCACCAGCCCCGCCTTCAGGGTGGAAAGATTGCCGTGATACTCGGCCTTGTCGGGGTGCCAGGCGTGCCAGGGCAGGCGCAGGCTGTCGAGCCGGTCGCCGCCGGTGACACCCTGAAACGCGATGTTGTGAATGGTGAGGACGGATTTTACCCCGCCGTCGCCATGATAGCGCAGGTAGGTCGGGGCGAGCGCGGCCTGCCAGTCGTGGGCATGCAGGATATCGGGCTTCCAGCCGTCGCCGGCACCTTCGCGCGCAACCGCGGCGGCGGCCCATGACAGCGCGGCAAACCGCTCGGGGTTGTCCCAGTAATCGCCATCCGCGTCGGCATACGGCCCGCCGCGGCGGTGATAGAGATAGGGCGCATCGAGGGCGAGAACGGTAACACCGCCGATTGTGCCCTTCATCAGCCCGGCGTGGCCGCCATAAAGATTCCAGTCCGCCCAGACTTCCTCCACCTCCCCGAGCTTTTCGAGAATCCCTTCATAGGCCGGGATCATCGCCCGCATGTCGATGCCATCGCCGGCAAGCGCGACGGGCAGCGCGCCGACAACATCGGCGAGTCCTCCCGTCTTGATCAGCGGGACGCATTCGGAGGCCACGGAGAGCACGCGCATGTGAAGGTCCTAGTCGAGCGCCGCCTGCCGGGCGGCGATCATGTCGCGGGTGATCAGGGTAATGCCATTCTCGGTGACACGGAACCACTTGGCATCTTCAACCGGGTCTTCACCGACGACGAGGCCTGCGGGAATATCGACCCCGGAATCCACCACGCAATTGACCAACCGGGCATTTCGGTTGATCTGCACATGCGGCAGGATCACCGAGTAATCGACAGACGAGAACGAATGCAGCCGCCCGCCGGTTGAGACCAGCGAGTTTTTCACCACCGAACCCGAAATGATGCTGTCGCCCGCGATCAGCGACGAAATGGCGGCCCCGCGACGCCCTTCCTGGTCGTGGATGAACTTTGCCGGCGGGACGATCTCGGCATAGGTCCAGATCGGCCAGGTGCGGTCGTAGATGTCGAGCTTGGGGACGAAATCGGTCAGGTCGATATTGGCCTGCCAATAGGCGTCGATCGTTCCGACATCCCGCCAGTATGCTTCCTTTTCCAGCCCGGACCGCACACAACTGTCGCTGAACTTGTGGGCAATGGCCCGGCCGTTCTTCACGATATGCGGGATCAGGTCGTGGCCGAAATCGTGGCTCGACGAGTCATCATGCGCGTCCTGCAGGAGCATTTCTCGCAGAACCTTCCAGTCGAACACGTAGATGCCCATCGAAGCGAGGGCATGGTCAGGGTCACCGGGCATGTGCGGCGGGTTGGCGGGCTTTTCGAGGAAACTGGTGATCTGGCCCTCGGCATCCACGTCCATCACGCCAAAGGCGGTGGCTTCGGCCACCGGCACGGTGAGGCACCCCACGGTCACGTCGGCACCCGAATCGACGTGGTGTTCGAGCATGATCTCGTAGTCCATCTTGTAGATGTGATCGCCCGCCAGCACGACGATGTATTCGACGTTGTAACTGTCGATGATGTCGATGTTCTGGCGCACGGCGTCGGCGGTGCCCTTGTACCAGTTCTCCTCGTCGATTCGCTGCGACGCGGGCAGGATGTCGAGGTATTCGTTGCGCTCGGCGCGGAAGAAGTTCCAGCCGCGCTGGGCGTGGCGGATCAGGCTGTGGGCCTTGTATTGCGTGGCGATGGCCATCTTGCGGATACCGGAGTTGAGCGCGTTGGAGAGCGCGAAGTCGATGATCCGGGTCTTGCCGCCGAAATAGACCGCCGGTTTCGCGCGCCGGTCGGTGAGTTCCTTCAGTCGAGACCCGCGGCCGCCGGCCAATACGAAGGCCATCGCCTGCGAGGACAATCTTCTGGGCTTTTGCCGTTCCATGCGTTCACCTCCTCCTGTTCACCGGCTCCCCTTGCCGGTCAGTCTCCACTCACGTCTGCCTGAAAACAACCACCGAGAGTGGCGGCAGAACGACATAGGCCGACTGCGGCTGGTTGTGCCATGCGACCGGTTCGGTTTCGATTCCACCCAGGTTGCCCCGGTTGCCGCCGCCGTAGAGCCCGGCGTCGGTGTTGAGGATCTCGTCCCAGCGCCCGGCAGCGGGAAAGCCGATGCGGTAGACCGGACGTTCCAGCGGCGTGAGGTTTGCCGCGACCACGATCATCGGATCGCCTTCGCGCCCCTTGCGGGCAAAGACCAGCACCGAATTGTCGGCGTCATTCGCCTCCAGCCAGGCGAAGCCTTCGGGGCGGGTATCGTTGACATGCAGCGCCGGGTTGTCGCGATACATCGCGTTGAGATCGCGGACCAGAAGCTGCATGCCGCGATGCTCGGGAAGATCGGTCTGGTTCCAGTCGAGGCTCTGGGCATAGTTCCACTCCCGCCCTTGGGCGAATTCCTGCCCCATGAACAAGAGCTTCTTGCCCGGATGGGTCCACATGTAGCCGTAGAAGGCGCGCAGGTTGGCGAATTGCTCCCAGGCGGTGCCCGGCATCTTGGCGATCATCGAGCCCTTGCCGTGCACAACCTCGTCGTGGCTGATCGGCAGGATGAAATTCTCGCTCCAGGCGTAGACCATCGAGAAGGTCAGCTCGCCGTGGTGGAACTTGCGAAAGAGCGGCTCCTTCGAGATGTACTCGAGGCTGTCGTTCATCCAGCCCATGTTCCACTTGAAGCCGAAGCCGAGCCCGCCGTATTCGACGGGGCGCGACACGCCGCCAAACGCGGTGCTTTCCTCCGCCACGGTCATGATGCCGGGGTGTTCGCCGTAAGCCAGCGTGTTGGTCTTGCGCAGCAGGTCGATCGCCTCGTAATTCTCGCGCCCGCCATCCTTGTTCGGGATCCACTCGCCGTCCTTGCGGCTGTAGTCGCGGTAGAGCATCGAGGCGACGGCATCCACACGCAGCCCGTCGAGGTGGTATTCTTCCAGCCAGTAGAGCGCGTTGGCTTCGAGATAATTGGCCACTTCGGTGCGGCCGTAGTTGTAGATCAGCGTGCTCCAGTCGCTGTGGAAACCTTCCTTCGGGTCGCCGTGCTCGTAGAGCGCGGTGCCGTCGAAACGGCCCAGCCCGTGCTCGTCGGTCGGGAAATGGCCGGGCACCCAGTCGATCAGCACGCCCAGCCCGGCATTGTGCGCAGCCTCGACGAAGGCGGCAAACTCCTGCGGCGTGCCGTGCCGGATCGTCGGAGCGAACATGCCGATCGGCTGGTACCCCCACGAGCCGTCGAACGGGTGTTCGCTGATCGGCATCAGCTCGATATGGGTGAAGCCCATCCACTTGACGTAATCGACCAGCTCGGTCGCGAGTTCATGATACGACAGCGGGCGCGCGCCATTGTCGACCCGGCGCCACGATCCAAGATGCACCTCGTAGATCGAGATCGGCGCATCGACGCTGTTGCGTGCGGCGCGCTCGTTCATCCAGCCGCTGTCGTCCCACGCGCGGCCAAGCCCGGGATGGCGCACCACCGAGCCGGTGGCTGGCGGGTGCTCCGAGCCGAAGCCGACCGGATCGGCCTTGAGCGGCAGGATCGCGCCCCCAAGCGCGCGGATCTCGTATTTGTAGGTCGTGCCTTCCCCGATGCCCGGAACAAAGATTTCCCATACCCCGGTCGCCCCGCGCTTGCGCATCGGGTGGGCGGTGCCGTTCCAGGCGTTGAAATCGCCAACCACGCTCACGCGTTCGGCATTGGGGGCCCAGACCGCGAAATGCGTGCCGTCCACCTTGTCGATCGTCATCGGGTGCGCGCCCAGCGCCTCCCACAGCCGCCGGTGGCCACCCTCGCCGAGCAGGTATTCGTCCAGTTCGCCCAGCACCGGGCCAAAGCGGTAGGGATCGGCAAAGCTCCAGCCGGTGCCATGGATGTCTTCGGCTTCGAGCGTATAGGGCTTGCCGGGGTCTACCGTCCCCTCGAACAACCCGGGGCATTCGGGGTGCTGCACAAGGGCAACGGGCTTGCCCCGGCCCTGTTTCAGCGCAAGCGTTGCCGCACCGGGTGCCCAGACAGCCAGTTTTCCATCATGCGGCCCGAGCACCGAAAACGGATCGCCGTGGCGACCCTCGGCAATGGCTTGGGCCTCGTCCTTCGTCACCCTGAAGGCGGGTTGTGGATCGGACTTCTTCGCCATCGCTGCGCTCCCCTCGTTTAGAGCGCCGAACGCGCGCCCCAGATATTCTCCATGTAACCACGGATCGCGCGATCAGACGAGAAAAAGCCCATCCGCGCTGTATTGATCGCGGCCATATGCGCCCATCTGTCACGGTCGAGGAAGGCCGCGTCAACCTCGGCCTGTGCGCGCTGGTAATCCGCGAAATCGGAGGTGACGAGAAAATAATCGCTGTTCCAGGCGCGGTGAACAAGGCCATGGTAGCGGTCGCGCTGTTCCGGCGAGAACCTTCCCTCGGCGACGAGCTGGAGCACATCCTTGAGCGTCTGGCTCGCTTCGATCGCTTCGCGGGCATGGTTGACGTTCTTGCGCCGCTCGATCACCTCCTCGGCGGTCATGCCGAACAGGAAGAAGTTCTCCGCGCCCACCTGCTCGCGAATCTCCACGTTGGCACCGTCGAGCGTGCCGATGGTGAGCGCACCGTTGAGGCTGAGCTTCATGTTGCCGGTGCCGGAGGCTTCCTTGCCGGCGGTGGAAATCTGCTCGGAAAGATCGGCGGCCGGGATCAGCCGCTCGGCCATCGTAACGCTGTAGTTCGGCGGATAGATCACCTTGAGCCGTCCGCGCATGTCGGGGTCGTTGTTGATGACTTCGCCGACGTCGTTGATCAGGTGGATGATCTCCTTCGCCACCGCGTAGCCGGGCGCCGACTTGCCGCCGAAAATCTTCACCCGGGGCACGAAATCGCCCTCCGGGTTTTTCTTGATCTCGTGCCATTGCGCGATCGTCTCGAACACGTTCATGAGCTGGCGCTTGTATTCGTGGATGCGTTTCACCTGCACGTCGAACATCGCGTCGGGATCAACGTCGATGCCGCATTTCACCTTCATCCAATGCGCCGCCTCGACCTTGTTGGCGCGCTTCACCGCCATGAAGGCATCGCGGAATCCGCTGTCTTCTATATGCGGCACAAGCTCTTCCAGCCGGTCGAGATCGGCCTCCCAGCCCTCGCCGATGGTTTCGGTGATGAGGTCGGCAAGGCCGGGGTTGGCAAGCTTCAGCCAGCGCCTCGGGGTCACCCCGTTGGTGACGTTGATCACCCGGCCGGGGTGCAGCCTGTCGAGCGCGGGAAAGAGTTGCGACTTCACAAGCTCGGTGTGCAGCGCCGAGACGCCGTTGACCTTTCTGGCCATCACGAAGGCAAGCTCGCCCATGTGCACCTCGTGGTTGCGCACGATCCCGATGCTCGAAGGCCGGGCCGGGTTGGCCTTGAGGTGGGCCGCGTCGATCTTCTCGATGATCTGCATGTGGCGCGGCAACACGCTGCCCATCAGCCATGTCGACCAGCGCTCAAGCGCCTCCGGCAACAGCGTGTGGTTGGTATAGCCCAGCACGTTCTGCGAGATTTCGAGAGCATGGTCGAAGGGCAGGTCATGACGATCGACGAGCAGGCGGATCAGTTCCGGGCCCGCCAGCGCCGGGTGGGTGTCGTTCATCTGGATCGCGACGTGCTTGTCGAGCTCGGTGATGTCGTCGTGCGCTTCAAGGTAGCGCCGCAGGATATCCTTGATCGAGGCCGAGGTCAGGAAATACTCCTGCTTCAGCCTGAGTTCCTTGCCGGCATAGGTGGTGTCGTCGGGGTAGAGCACGCGGGTGATCGTGCGCGCAAGCGTCTCGGGTTCGGCGGCGGCGGTGTAGTCGCCCCGATTGAAGCGCTCCAGATCGAACAGCGTGGTGGGCTTGGCCCCCCAGAGCCGCAGGGTATTGGCCCAGCGCCCTTCCCAGCCGATCACCGGGGTATCGTAGGCGGTGGCGATCACGGTTTCGCCGGGCACCCAGACGGTCTTGCCATGGCGTTCCTCGACATGGCCCTTGAAGCGCACGGTGTAATTCGATTCCGGCCGCTCGAATTCCCACGGGTGGCGCTGGTTGAGCCAGTCTTCCGGGGTTTCGGCCTGCTGGCCCATCTCGAAACGCTGGCGGAACAACCCGTGCTCGTAGCGCACGCCGTAGCCATAGCCGGGGCAGCCGAGCGTCGCCATGCTCTCCATGTAGCACGCGGCGAGCCGCCCCAGCCCGCCATTGCCCAGCGCGGCATCGGGCTCATCGAGCGCGATCACGTCGAAATCCTGGCCAAGATCCATCAGCGCGGCAGCGGCAAGGCCCTTGAGCCCGAGATTGATCGCGGCGTCTTCGAGGATGCGCCCGATCAGGTATTCCATCGAAAGGTAATAAACGCGCTTGTGGCCATCGTCCCATGTTGCCTTGGTCGAGGTGAACCATGGCTCGACGATCCGATCGCGCAGGGCGTAGGACAGCGCGAGGCGCCAATCGTAGGTCGAGGCATGATACCTGTCCTTGCCCACCGTGTATTTCAGGTGATGCAGGATATCATCGCGGAAGCTTTCCCGCGTCAGGGTGGTTGTATTCTTGTCTTTCACGGCTCGTTGTCCTCGCTCGCCCCTTTGGGCATGCTGATAGCGCTATCGGCCGGAAACTTCCAGACCGTCACACCGGGTACTGTGCTCGCTGTTGCCATTCGTCCACCGCTAGATCCGGCGACGTGTTGCGTACTGCAAAGGCTTGCCCGAAAACCGGGCAATTCCAGAGTTTTTGCGCAAAGTACGGGCCGATTTCGCGGCAAACAGCGACTGCGGTTTTTTCAACCGCATCGTTACGCCTTTCGGCAGGGGGCAGGAAGGGCGAATTGTCCCGAACCTCAGTGCCACGCCGCTTCACAAAGCCGCGTGCCGGACATAGGCTCGCCTTGATCCCGCAAGCCAAGGAGCGATGCAATGCGACGAGCGATCTTTCCCGATCTCGAAGGCGTGTCTGTCTTCATAACCGGCGGCGGATCGGGAATCGGTGCCGCCCTGACGGAAGGGTTTCTGGAGCAGGGAGCGAACGTCGCCTTCGTGCAGCGGTCCGATGCAACCGGTTTCTGCGACGAGATGGAAACCCGGCACGGCGCGCGACCTCTGTTCATCGCATGCGACATCACCCGGATCGACGCGCTTCGCGCGGCCATCGGCCGGGCAGCCGAGGCGCATGGCGATCCGACCGTCCTGATCAACAATGCCGCCAACGATGTGCGCCACGAGACCCTCGCGGTGACCGAAGACTTCTGGGACGAGAACCAGGCGATCAACCTGAAGCCCTATTTCTTTGCAGCCCAGGCGGTGATCCCCGGCATGCAGCGGGCCGGCGGCGGGCGGATCGTGAATTTCGCGTCGGTGGCCTACATGATGGGCATCGGGGAATACCCGTCCTATGCCGCCGCAAACGCTGCCATCGTCGGGCTGACGCGGGCGCAGGCCCGCGAGTTCGGGGCCTCGGGCATCCGGGCGAATGCCTTGGCACCGGGCTGGACCATGACCCAAAAGCAGATTGATCTCTGGGTCACACCGGCGAAATACGAGGCCTTCCTCGCCCGCCAGTGTCTGCCGCGCCCGATCGTGCCGGAAGACATGGTTGCACCCACGCTGTTTCTTGCCTCCGAAGCCTCGGGCGCAATCACCGGGCAGTGCTTGCCGGTGGATGGCGGCGTGGTGGTTACGGGGTGACATGATCGCGGCCCTTGCCGCGACCCGCCAAATCCTGTTGTAACCCCGCGGATGGCATTGGCATCATGGTCGGAAAAATGGATCGAGACATGGTCGACGCATCAAACCTGGGCGCATTCAACGATCGCCTGTTCCACATGCGGCTGGAACGCTCTCGCGACGACCTGTTCGGTATGCTCGAACGCCTCTATGGCCACCGGCCCGACTATCCCGGCGTTGTCGAGGAACTGACCGAAGCGCTGGAAGCAGCCTGGGAAGCGCGGCCCGAAGACCTGAAGTGGCGCGACATGAGCCGCGATCTGGAACCCGACTGGTTTCAGCGTCCGGGGATGAACGGCTATGTCTTCTACATCGACCGTTTCGCCGGCAACCTCGCGGGCGTCGTCGAGAAGCTCGACTACCTTCAAGACCTCGGGATCACCTATGTCCACTTCATGCCCTGCCTGAAACCCCGCCCGGGCGACAGCGACGGTGGCTATTCGGTGATGGATTATACCGAGATCAATCCCGCGCTGGGCACGATGGACGAGTTCGAGACGGTCACCCGGGCCTGCCACGAACGCGGCATCTCGGTTTGCATCGACCTCGTGCTGAACCACACGGCGAAGGAACACGAATGGGCCCGCAAGGCATGGGAGGGCGACGAAGCCTTCCGCGATTTCTACCTGATGTTCGTCGACGACACGCTGCCCAAGGCCTACGAATCCACGCTGATCGAGATTTTCCCCGCCAATGCACCGGGCAATTTCACCCGCTACGACGAGATCAACCGCTGGGTCTGGACCACGTTCAACGAGCACCAGTGGGATCTCAACTGGTCCAATCCGCGGGTTTTCATCGAGATGACCAAGGCAATGCTGTTTCTCGCCAACAAGGGGGTGGATGTGCTGCGCTTCGATGCGCCCGCCTTCCTGTGGAAGCGGATGGGAACGCGCTGCCAGTCGGAGCCCGAGGTGCATATTCTGCTGCATGCGCTCAGGGCGGCGAGCCGGATCGCGGCACCGGGAGTGATTCACCTTGAGGAAGCGATCGTGGGCCCCGCCGAGATGCTGCCCTATCTCGGGCGCGGCGAGCACGACGGCAAGGAAGGCAACCTCGCCTACCACAACTCGCTGATGGTGCAGTTCTGGTCGGCGCTGGCGGCGCGCGACACGCGGCTGATGACCCACGTGATGCGCACCCATTTCCCGACCTCGGTCACCAACGCGACCTATGCCACCTATATTCGCTGCCACGACGATATCGGCTGGGCGGTCACCGACGAAGACGCCAAGGCGGTGGGCGTTTCCGGCTTTGGCCACCGGGCGTTTCTCTCGGATTTCTACGAGGGGAGCTTCCCCGGCTCGTTCTCGCGCGGGGCACTGTTCCAGGTCAACGAGGAAACCGGCGACAAGCGCATTTCCGGCTCGACCGCCTCGCTTGCCGGGCTGGAAGCCGCGCTGGAAACCGGCGATGCGGAAGGGATCGACCGGGCGATTGATCGGATCCTGATGGGCCATGCCCTGATCGCGAGCCACGGCGGCATCCCGTTGGTCTACATGGGCGACGAGCTGGCGCTGCTGAACGATCACTCCTACGTCGAGGTCCCCGAACACGCCCATGACAGCCGCTGGATTCACCGACCGATGATGGACTGGACGCGTGCGGCGCGGCTGCCCGATGGCGGCGGCACGCCGGAGGGACGGGTTTTCGACGGGATCCGCCATATCCTTGCACGCCGCGCTGCGGTGACCGGCTTTCATGGCGCGGTGCCAACCGAGATCGTCGATACCGGGCAGGATGGGCTCTATGCTTTCGTGCGCCAGGCACCGACCGGGCCGATCATCTGCGTGTTCAACTTCACCGAGCACTGGTCGGGCCTGCCGGTGTCGTGGTTCACCGCGCTGGGTGCCACGCAGATGCACGATCACCTGTCGAACGCGCCGGTGATGGGGCCGGAGGGCGGCGTGCCGCTGCCGCCTTACGCGCGGGTCTGGGTTGGTTGAGGGGGTGTCGTTTTTCTTGATGATGCCGCAATCGCCCCTTATGAGGGCCGGAAACAACATGAGCAGTTCCAATGGTTTTTTGTGCAGATAATCCCTCCCGCCTTCGTTTCCCGGGAGGTCGCCCGTGAAAATCGCCGTTATCGGCCTCGGTTACGTGGGCCTGTCCAATGCCGTTCTGCTGGCGCAAGACAACAATGTCGTGGCGGTGGATATCTCGCCCGAACGGGTGGCGATGGTGAACACGCGCCAGAGCCCGATCGAGGACGCCGAGCTTGAGGATTACCTCGCGACCCGGCCACTCAACCTGACCGCGACAACCGATCTCGACGAGGCGGTCGCCGGGGCCACCTTCGTGATCGTCGCCACGCCGACCGACTATGACCCGGTGGAGAATTACTTCGACACATCCTCGGTCGACAAGGTCACGCGCGCGGTTCTGGCCGCAGACCCTGAAGCGGTGGTGGTGATCAAGTCCACCATCCCGGTGGGCTACGTGCGCCGGATACGCGAGGAACTGGGCAGCGACCGGATCATCTTTTCGCCCGAATTCCTGCGCGAGGGCCGCGCGCTGTATGACAACCTTCATCCAAGCCGGATCGTCGTCGGCGAGCGGAGTGCGCGGGCCGAGACCTTCTCCAACCTCCTGCGCGAAGCGGCGATCGCCGACAACGTGCCGACGATGTTCACCGATCCCGACGAGGCCGAGGCGGTCAAGCTTTTTGCCAATACCTACCTCGCGATGCGGGTGGCCTTCTTCAACGAGCTCGACAGCTACGCCATGGCCGGCGGCATGGACACGCGCCAGATCATCGAGGGCATTTCGCTCGATCCGCGCATCGGCGGGCATTACAACAACCCCTCCTTCGGATACGGCGGATATTGCCTGCCGAAAGACACCAAGCAGCTCCTCGCCAACTATGCCGAGGTGCCGCAAAACCTGATCCGCGCCATTGTCGATGCCAACCGGACGCGCAAGGATTTTCTCTCCACGCAGATCGTTGGAATGCAGCCGAAAGTGGTGGGGGTCTACCGGCTGGTAATGAAGGCCGGATCGGACAATTACCGCCAAAGCGCGATCCAGGGGATCATGAAACGGATCAAGGCCAAGGGCATCGAGGTGATCGTCTACGAGCCGGTGCTTGAGGAGGACCTCTTCTACAACTCGCGCGTGATCCGCGACCTTGAGGCGTTCAAGGCCGAGGCCGAGGTGATTTTGGCCAACCGGGTGACGGAAGAGATGCAGGATGTCGCTGCCAAGATCTTCACCCGCGACATTTTCGGCGGCGATTGAGCGCCGCACCAGACGGCGCCTGCTTCCCACGCCGGTATGCCGCCTGATCCTTTCGACGATGATCCGGCGCGGTTTCCGGCCGTCAGAAATCCATCGTGAACCGGCTCACGACACCGTAGTGATCCGAGTTCAGTTTTGGCCGCTGCATGATGATCCCTTCGCCGCCGGTGGCCATGATGTGATCTATCGCGATGCCGATGCGATCGAACAGGTTGAACGTTGTTACCGGTCGGCCGATCCTTTCCACACCCGCCGCATCGGCAAGCCGGTGCGTCGAGGTGAAATAGGGTTCGGAGTTGAAATCTCCGCCGATGATCACCGGCTCCTCCAAGGCCTCAAGCTGCGGCACCAGCGCTTGCAGGATCTCGCGGCGGAAACCTTCTAGAAAAACCTCGATATGGGCCGACAAGACCCAAACGCGGCCTTCCGGCATATCGACCTGAAACCCGGCGATGCCCCAGCCTCCGAAGCAGGTTTGCGTGCCCTCAACCATCGGCCATCGCGATACGGCCGCTATCCCGCTGAGGTGCTTCACATAGCAATAATGCTGCGAGGGATAATCGTCCTTGAGCAGATCGAGAACCGGTTTGTCCGCCTCCGCGATTTCCTGCAGCGAAATCGTGTCGGGGCGAAAGCTCACGATCTCTCGCACCAGTTCCGCAGGCCTGCTGTGATTCACCCGGATATTCTTCTGGTAGTGGATGATTTCGCGTTGACCGGTATCCTGCGCCGACAGCGTTGCGGCGATGACCGACAGGATCAGGCCAAGGCCCCAGAACAGGAATACATTCACACGCTGCAAGATGGCCGCCCTCACCTTTTCAACCATGCACGATACCATTTCCCGCAGAGCGTGGCGACAACCCCCTGCCCTGCGGGTTGTCACCGGCCATATCTCACCGAGTCACCAAC
Source organism: Maritimibacter sp. HL-12 (assembly GCF_900177545.1). Taxonomy (GTDB): domain Bacteria; phylum Pseudomonadota; class Alphaproteobacteria; order Rhodobacterales; family Rhodobacteraceae; genus Sinisalibacter. Next base: position 1,326,618 of record NZ_FXBQ01000001.1, read on the forward strand.
CGGAAGGCCTGGGCATTCCGCAGCAACGCGCCAGGCGAACGCCGCAGCGGCCCGCCACGCGCGGGCCCTTTCGGCAACCCGAGCAGGGAGGCGTCATGCCAACGCCCCCCCCCGTGTGACATGCCGAAGCCTTACGCCCCGACCACCTCGACCGATTGGTTCGGGTCGATGGTCACCGTGCCCTGACGGCGCACCCAGTTTTCGACCACCTCCCAGATCGGCGGCCCCTCGGTGCCCTCGTTCACGCTGGCCCAGCCGGCGACGACGTAGGTCTTGCCCGGGTCGATTGCCTCGCCGGTCTTGAGCAGGGTCATGTTCGACAACCGCTCGCCTTGCGGCTTCGAGACGTCGATCCGGTAGCCCATGCCACCCACGCGCACCATGTCGCCGCCCTGCTGGTAATAGGGATCGGGGTTGAACAGGTTGTCGGCCACGTCTTCGAGAATGGTCTTGAGCGTTTCGCCCGTCATCTCGCTGCGATAGGCTTCGGGGTAGCTCATCGAGGTGGCGGAATAGATATCCTCGCGGGTGATCGGGGTATCGGCGATCAGGCTCGGCCCCCAGCGGAAACCGGGCGAAAGTGCGATATCGGCCTCGCGCTCGTCGATCAGGGCATTGCAGATCAGATCGTCCCAGGTGCCGTTGAAATTGCCGCGCCGGTAGAGCGTCGAGCCGGTCTGGCCGATCACCTCCGACATTTCCGCCTCGTAGGGCGCGCGGTGGCCGTCGATCACCGCCGCCATCTCGGCGTCGGGTTCGATCACGTCGGAGAAGATCGGGATCAGCTTGTGACGGAAGCCCATGAGTTGGCCCTCGCGCACGTCGAGATCGAGCCGGGTGATGAACTTGCCGTTGGAGCCCGACGCGATCACCAGGGTCTGCCCCACCATCACCGGCTCGGGCAGCGCATCGTGGGTGTGGCCGGTCAGGATCACGTCGATCCCTGGCACGCGACCGGCAAGCTTGCGGTCGACGTCAAACCCGTTGTGCGAGAGCAGCACCACGAGATCAGCCCCTTTGGCGCGCACCTCGGCGACCATCTCGGCAACCCGCTCCTCGCGGATCCCGAAACTCAGACTCGGGAACATCCAGCCGGGATTGGCGATCGGCATGTAGGGGAAGGCCTGGCCGATCACCGCCACCTGCACCCCGCCGCGCTCGAACATCTTGTAAGGCTCGTAGGCCGGTTCATCCCATTCGGCATCGAAGATATTGGCACCGAGGAAGGGGAAGGGCAGGCTGTCGACGATCTCGGTGACGCGGTCGATCCCGAGGGTGAACTCCCAGTGCGAGGTCATCGCCTCGACGCCGAGTTGGTTCATCGCGTCGACCATGTCCTGCGCACCGGTCTTGAGCACGGTGTAGGAGCCGTGCCAGGTATCGCCGCCGTCGAGCAGGAGCGCATCGGGCCGCGCGGCGCGAATGGATTTCACCACCGTCGCCACCCGATCAAGCCCGCCCATCTTGCCGTAGGCGCGGGCGAGGGCATCGAAATCGGTGTTGGTGAGCGCATAGGCCTCGGGCGTGCCCGACTCGATGTTGTAGAGCTTGAGGAAATCCTGCCCGGTGACGTGGGGCGGCAGGCCCTTGACCTCGCCGACGCCGAGATTGATCTCGGGTTCACGGAACCAGACCGGCTTGAGCTGGCCGTGAATGTCGGTGATGTGAATCAGCGTGACGTTTCCGAAGGTATCGAAATCGAGCAACTGATCTTGCGTGAGCTGCTGGCGGGCCCCGATCTGCGCCCAGGCACCAACGCCGCTGCCGCCCACGATCGCCGACGCGGCAACCGTGGCCTGAAGGAAGTCTCTCCGCGAGATCATGCCTTCCCCTCCCCGAAATACTGGATTGTTTGTGAATCAAGTTTCAGGTGCGGCGGCACCTCGAAAGGCCCGCCGCACCTGTTTGGCTCAGTTCCGCACCGAAGGCGCTTCGACCGAAAGCCCGTTGCCGCGCGAGGCAACGTAGAGTTCGAGCGCGCGGAATTCCGGGCCGCCCCGCTCGTAGCTTTCCGCACGGGTATCGCGGACACAGCCGAAGAAGCGGTTGTGCAGCGAGATCATGTTGCTCTGCTTGAGACGGTAGACCGGGAAACCGTTGATCTGGCCCTGGCTGAGGTGATCGGCCCGGATGTAGTTGCCGTTGTTCTCCTCGTGGCAGCTTGCGCAGGACAGGTCGAGCAGGCCATGGCGCTTGTAGTAAAGCTCCTTGCCCTGTTCCCAGTAGGGCTGCGCCGGACCGTCGATCGCCACATTCACCGGCATGCCGCGTGATTGCAGCGCGATCGCTGCGGTCATGTCACGCATCGGACCGGTGTTCCAACCCCAGGGCTCGGCACCCATCCGGTTCTCGCGGCAGTCGTTGATGTAGTTCTCCATCGACCACAGCTCACCGTCGGCGGTGACCTTGGGAAGCACGGCGCGCAGGCCCTTCATGCTTTCCTCGATCGACCCGTGGCACGAGGCGCAGGATTCTCCCTCGCTGCCCTCGACGGTTTCCCAGGCGGTAAGGCCCTGTTCCACGTGAATGAAGGCCGGGTTCTCGAAGTCGTCCGTCTCCAGCTTGCGGGTTGCCGCATCGCGAAAGTGCCAGCCCGAAATGACCTTGTCGAGCGCACCTTCGAGATGCGCCGGCGGGTCAACCATCGTCACCATTTCCAACTCGTCGTTGATCACCAGCACAGCATCGAGATCGGGCTCGGCAACCGCCGTGTTCCCGAAGGCGAAACTCGTGGCCACGGCCAGAACCGCCACCTTCTTTGCGCGAAAAGTCATCGCGTCTCCTCCCTGACGTTCTTGTTTTTTTGTTTCCGGCGATCAGGCCAGATCAATCGCGTTCGTTGTTGTGTAGACCGAGCCGTCGTCGTCGTACCAGGTGAAGGTGAATTCACCCGCTGCATCGATCTGGGCTTCGAACTCGATATAGGGGTTGGCCGAAACCGCCCCGTGCAACTCCATGTCGAGAACGTTGGCACCGTTGAATTCACAGGTGAATCGATTGATGATCCGGCGCGGAATCGCGTTGCCGTCGGCATCCTTGCGCAGGCCCGATTCCATCGGGTGGCTGATCAGCGTCTTGACCGTGAACGCCTCGCCGGCACTGGCCGAGGACGGGATCTTAACGCGGGGTTTGACATCTGCCATTTGGGTGTCTCCTGAAACTTGTTGGTCCTTGTGCCGCGGCGCTTGTGCCGCGGACCGGAATCAGCCGCCGCAGCCGCCGATGGTCACTTTCACGGCGCGTGTTGCCTGAACAAAGCTGCCATCCGACATGCGCGCCATCGCCAGCACGTCTTGCGTGCGGGCAAGGCGAATGCGGGTGGAGAGCCGTTGAGACGCAGAGCCGGGGCCGAAGCTCACCGAGCAGACCGGCGGCGAGGGGTTGCCGGTTGCCAGCACCATGATCTCCTCGGCACCGGGGGCCGATACCTCGATCGGAACCACGTTGCCGTTCTCGGCGATCTCGGGCGCGGTGATTTCCACGCCACCATCGGTAACGGCAGCGCCGCCGGTGAAGGCCGCAACGGCTTCCTCAACCGCGGACGCCATCGCCGGGGTCACCGCAAGCAGGGCAATCCCGCCGGCACCGATCACCAGGGTTTCTCTTCTCGTATAGGTCATGTCTTGCATATCTCCCTTGTGTTGGCCCTGGCGCTCATTCTTCGGTGAAGGTCAGGAGCAGGGCGAGGATGTCTTCGATTTGCTGTGCTGTCATCACGGTGACATCGAGTGATTTGGCTGCCTTGCCGGTATATCCATCGCCCAACCGATAAAGATCGGACACGTTGTAGAAAGCCGGCATCACGGTTTCGGGGAAGGTGTGCTTGGCGTTCACCAGGATCCCCCGAAGCTGGGCCGCTTCATGGCGGGTTGCCACGCCGGTCAGATCCGGGCCGACATCGCCCGGGAACTGTTCCTTGCTCCAGCCTTCGGCGGTGTGGCAGGCAACGCAGTTGCCGGTTCCGCGACTGACTGCCGCCTTGTAGCCCTCTTCCGGGTTGCCGGGAACGCCGGTGAGGGATTCAAGCACCTCGCCGTACTCCGTGAAGCTCACGGCGGTGGGTGCGGTTTCAGCATTGAGGATCGCGGGAAACGCAGTCGTTGCTGCTACGCAAAGCGCAAACAGTGTTCTCATAAGAGCCCTCCCTAAGCTCGTTATTTGGTCTGCGGCGCTGTGCCGCTCGTTCTGTGGCGAAATGCCTCATTGTCGGGCACTGCCTGAGTCGGGACTTTAGCAATCCCCCTCGCAATCAAACAACAAAAAGATTTGATTTTGTGCATGAAAGTTTTGCGCGGCACCCGGAGCGCCACCTCAGGTTTCCCTTAAGTCACTCTGGCGAATAGAAGTTTTCCGCAAAGTAGCGTTGGAACTCGATGTTCTCGTATTCCTTGTCGCGCACCCAGGTGAACATCGCGAGCGTGGTACCGCGCTCGAAAGCCCCCGGCATGACCGCAGACGCCGCCTGGATCGCCATGACACCTTCCGGGACCTCTTCGGGAAGGAAAATCATCGTCGGCGTGAACACCGTGTTCCAGCGGCGGGCCGTGTCTTTCTCGGTGAGCACGGTGCCGTCGAAATCGGTGACTTCGAGATCGCCGTAGAGGTTGATCTGCACGACGAAAAAGCTCTCCCGGATGATCGCGTCGATATCGGGGTCGGGAAAGACCTTCTCGTGCATCCTCGTGCAATAGATGCAGCCGCGCTGCTCGACGATGATCAGCATCCGCTTGCCTTCGGCATTGGCGTCGGCAAGATCCTCGCGCAGATCGAGAAAGGTCTCCTTGAGCCAATCGGGCTTGTGCAAGCCATCGTCACCCATCGCAACCTCGGCCACGGCCGGGCCCGCGAAGGCCAGAACCGCCGCGGCGGCGAGCGCACGAACCCCTTGTTTCACGGCAAATCCAATCATGTTGTCCTCCCTTTCGCGACGCTTCAGATCAGCGTCTTTTCCCAGCTGAAATTGTTGATCATCCATTCCGCGATGTAGTTCACGGAATTCGTGGCGATCAGGATGGCGAAGACGATCATCATCACCCCCATCGCCTTCTCGGCATAGACCATGAAGCGCCGGTTCCGCCCGACCCAGCCCAGGAACGGACGCGCCGCGGCGGCGGCGAGCACGAAGGGCAGCGTCATCGCAAGGCCGTAGACCAGAAGCAGCGTTCCGCCCCGGAACAGATCACCGGTGCCGCTGGCCACCATCAGGATCGCCGCGAGCGCGGGGCCGACGCAGGGTGTCCAGCCGAATCCGAAGGCAAGGCCCATGACGTAGGCGCCCACCATGGTCGTCGGGTCCGATTTCGCTTCGAGCCGGGCCTCGCGGTAGAGAAACTTGAGCCGGTAGATCCCGAGAAAGTGCAGCCCGAAGACAAAAAGCACCGCCGCCGCCGCCCATGCGAGCTGATCGCGCCACTGGATGAAGGCCGACCCCAGCGCCGTCGCCCCGAGGCCGAGCAGCACGAATATCGAGGTTACCCCGAGCGCGAAGGCCATCGCCGAGAAGATCAGCCGGCGCTGTGCGCCCGGCGCAATCTGCGGGCCGCCCTCGTCGCCGCGCAGTTCCTGCATCGAAAGCCCGGCCATGTAGCACAGATAGAAGGGCACGATCGGCAGAATACACGGCGACAGGAAAGAGAGCAGGCCAGCAAGCGCCGCGCCGCCCAGTGTCGGATCAAATCCCATTTTTTACATCCTTGTCGCGCAACATATCATAACATAGCATTCTTTATGTTCGAAAAATGGGACGTCAATGAAATATCCTTTCGCAAACGCAGCATTTCAGACACTTGCCGGGGCCTTGATCTTCGGTCTTTCAACCGTCGCGGGCCCTGCTGCCGCGGGCGAACTCCGGCTCCTCATGTTCGAGCAGGCCGGCTGCATTTATTGCACCCGGTGGAACCGCGAGATCGGCGTTGCCTATCCCAACACCGAGCAGGGCATGCTTGCACCGCTGACCCGTTTTGACTTGCGCGACGCGCTTCCCGACGACATTTCCATCACCCGCCGGGCCCACATCACCCCGACCTTCGTGCTGCTCTCCGACGGCACCGAAGTCGGCCGGATCGAAGGCCACCCTGGCGGCGATTTTTTTTGGTTCCTGCTTGATGAACTGATCGCAAGAGCCCCCGACGACCCCGACGACAACTGAAAAAACCTGGAGGAGAATACCCATGAAATTTCTTGCCATCGCCACCGCCGTTGCGCTCGCCGCTGCGGTGCCTGCCCAAGCTGATGGGCATGATCCCGTCACCCGCACCGTGTCGGGTTCCTATGACGACGTGATGTTCGACGTCGAAACCGCGATCACCAACGCGGGCCTCGTCATCGACGCGTTGAACAATGTCGGCGACATGCTCGAACGCACCAAGGAAGACGTCGGCGGCACCGAAACGCTGTTCACCGGTGCCAAGGTGTTCAACTTCTGCTCCGCCGAGGTCAGCCGCGCGGTGATGGAAGCCGATCCGATGAACCTGCAATTCTGCCCCTACACCATCTTCGTGATGGAGCAGCCCGGCAGCGCGGGCGAAATCACCGTCGGCCGCCGGAATTATCCGGCGGGCGCGATGGAGCAGGTAAGCGCCATGCTCGACAGCATCATCGACGAGGCGCTTGCCGACTATTGATCAAGGCAAGCAAGAGGGGAGCTCAGAAGCTCCCCTCGGCTGCCTGATCGAGGATCGCAAGGATCGTTTCCTTCACCTCCAGCGCCTCTTCGAGCAACTCGGGCGGAAGCGGTTTGCCACCGTGGATCATCATGTCCATGTCGAGCGAGTAGATCCACAGATCGCCATTCGCATCCTCGACCAGCGAGACCCGGCACGGCAGGTAGGCCGAATAGGCTTCGGACACTTCGACCATCTTCGCGGCCGTCATCGGGTTGCAGTAGAGATAGATCTTGAGCTTGCGCCACTCGCTCTCCTGCATCAGCGAAACCTGTTCGCCAAGCGGAAGCGAGCCCACATCGCGGATATTCTGCTCCAACGCGACCGACTTGATCGATTCGTCGACCTCCTCGAAGCTCAGCCCGTCCGCCACCTTGCGCTTCCAGACGGTCGCCTCCGCGGAGTTGCCGGTTTCCGCCAACCGCATCGCCATGTTCCAATAAACCCCGGGTGCCTGCGGATCGAATCCGCGAAACGTCCAGAACACCCAGCCCGTCGCGACAATCGCAACCAGACCAATAACCATCAAAATGGCACGAATTGCCTTCATGCGACGATCCTCCCTGTTTCACTTCGTTCAAACCATATCCGGAACACTGGAGGCGCAAGTCAAGCACGATAGTTGCGCGGGCGCGATCAGTCCCTTTGCAAAACTTGAAAAAAAGGCGTGCACACCGGGGCAAGAAGGCCCGTCCGGGGCTTTCGGCCGCGCGCGCCCTCAACCGAAGCACCCGCACCAGCCGATTCGGAAGAGCGGGGATCGTCAAGGCCATCCGGCGCGCGCAAGAAGGTGCACGAGGGGTCCGCGTCTTGCCGGATTAGCCATCAGGGCAGCACGCGAAATTCAGGATCTCGCCACGCCGGTGCGGCTCCATTGAGCGAACCCCGCGACCTGCCGAGACCACATGCGCTTTCGGTCTTGCCAACGCAACGCCTGTCGGGAACGGCTGCGATCAGGCCTGTGCGGGCCCTGCCAAAACGCCGTCATCAACCGATCTGACCGGCCAGCAGCCTCACCTTCGAGAACCTCTGTCGATAGCGCGCCGGGGTCACCCCCACCCGCCGCTTGAACAGGCGGCGGAAGAAGTTCGGGTCTTCGTAGCCCACCTCGATCGCGACCTGCTCCACAGGCATGTCGGTGGTTTCGAGCAGGTGCTTTGCCTCCTCGACCCGCATCATCTGGACGTATTCCATCGCTGCAAAGCCGGTCGCCGCCCGAAAACGGCGCATAAAGGTGCGCTCGGTCAGTCCCGAGCGTTCGATCATCGCGGCCACCGGGTTGGCACGGTGATAATTGTCGGCGATCCAGACCTGCATTTCGGCGATCACCGCGTCGTCATGGGTGCGCGGGCGCTGCGCCCCGGCAAACGGCAACTGGCCCTCGGAATGATCCCCGAACAGGAAGATCTTCGCGATGCGCACTGCCTCGGGCGGGCCGCAAAACCGGGCGACGAGATAGAGCGCCAGTTCCTCCCACGCCGTCGCGCCCCCGCCGGTGATGATGCGGTGCTCGGGGCCTGCGGGCACAAGGATCTTCTGCGCCGCGAGGCGGACCGCGGGATATCGGCGGCGGATCGTCTCGGCGATCGACCAGTGCGTGGTCGCCTCAAGCCCGTCCAGAAGCCCCGCTTCCGCAAGCAACGCGGTGCCGGTGCAGACAGAGCAGATGATGCCGCCGGCCGCGTATTGCGCGCGCAACCACTCGATCTGCGCCGGCCAGAGGCCTTCAAAAGGCCGGTCGTGGTCGAGCAGGAGATCCGTCACGATCACCACGTCGGCCTCGCCCATCGCCGCGTGCGGCCAGATCGACAAGCCGTAAGGCGACGCGACCGGGCGACCGTCGGCGGTAACGATGCGCGGCGAAAGAATCGGCACTTCCAAGCGCTCGCCCGTCAGTTGCTCCCAAGTCCGGCCAGCAGAAAGGAAGACCTCGTAGAGGCCATAGATCGAGGCCGGCGTGCTTTCCGGCAACGCCAGAAGGGCGATCCTCAAACCGTCTGATTTTTCGCTCGGCATGGCCCAAAATGGCGGAATCGCCCCGGTCTTGTCCAGTCCCGCCCTTATGCGAGGGTTCAGTCGCGGCGTATCGCGTCCCGGTCAACGCACTAGGGAACCGAGAAAATGACCGCAGACCTTCAGGACACTTCCACGCAATCCGCCGAGCGCTTCGCCGAGAGCGTCGCCGACATCGTCGACAAGGGTGCCATCGCCGTCATGCTGTCGATCGGCCATCGCACCGGGCTTTTCGACATCATGGCCGCGCTTCCGCCCGCGACGAGCGAGAAGATCGCCGAGGCCGCCGAGCTGTCGGAACGCTACGTTCGCGAGTGGCTGGCGGTGATGGTGACCGGCGGGATCATGCGCTACGACCCCGCAACCGGGCACTACACCCTGCCCGACGCCCACGCCGCCTGCCTTACGCGGGGCGGGGCTCAAGGCAACCTTGCCGTCTACGCGCAGCACGTTGCGCTGATGGGCACCTTGCAGGATCGAACGACCGCCTGTCTCGAAACCGGTGAAGGCACCGGCTACGGCGATTATCCCTGCTTCCACCAGATCATGGCCGAAGACAGCACCCAGACCGTCGCCGCCGCCTTGTTCGATCACATCCTGCCCTTGGCCACGGGGATTGAAGCGCGGCTCGAACAGGGGATCGAGGTGATGGATGCGGGCTGCGGCCGGGGCCGCGCGCTGATCGAGATGGCAAAGCGCTTCCAGAAGAGCCGTTTCACCGGCTACGACCTCTGCGCCGACGCCATCGACTGGGCCCGCGCGGCGGCCCGGCGGGCCGGCGTCGGGAACGTCACCTTCGAGGCGCGCGACCTGACCGGCTACGCCGAGCCCGGACGCTTCGATTTCATCACGTCGTTCGATGCGATCCACGACCAGAAAGACCCCGAAGGGCTGATCCGCGGCCTGCGCGCGTCGCTGAAGCCGGGCGGCGTCTATCTGGTTCAGGACATCGGTGGTTCAGCGAAGCTGGAAAACAACCTCGACTTCCCGATGGCCGCGCTGCTCTACGCGGTCTCGCTCACCCATTGCACGCCGGTATCCATCGGCCAGGGGGGCGCGGGCCTCGGCACGATGTGGGGCTGGGAAACCGCGGAACGGATGCTGCGCAACGCCGGGTTCCAGACGGTCGGCCGCCATGTGCTGCCGCATGATCCGATGAATGTCTGGTTCGTCGCGCGCGCCTGAACCGCATCGCGACCTTCCCAAAACTGAACGGGTAACAATATGACAACCCTCACGCTTTCCCGCGCGCGCGGGCCGCGGGGCCTCTCCCTTTTTGGCGCCGAGACCGGCGCGATGCTCCGCCTCGCGGCACCGATGACGATGGTCGCGCTTGTCAACATGGCGATGAGCGTGACCGACACCCTCATGGCCGCGCAATTCGGCGTCGCGGGCCTTGCCGCCGTGGCGATCGGCAGCGACTTCTACAGCCTCGTGTTCGTCTTTGCGGCGGGAACGATCTCGGGCCTCGCCACCCTCTACGCTGCGGCCGCCGAGGCCGAAAACACGCCACGCCTGCGCCGCCTGCGCGCGGCGGGCTGGTTGCTCGCGCTGCTCCTCGGCGCGCTTCTCGCGCCGCTGATCTGGACCGCGCCGGGCTGGCTGGGGCATCTCGGCATCCCTTCGGACCTGCTTGACCAGGGTCGCAATTACACCCGCGCGATGGCGACGACGCTCCTGCCGATGCTTGCCGTCGCGGTGATGCGCAACCGGCTTGTGGCGCGCGAGCGACCGGGTGCGATCCTGCGCGTGACACTCGGGGCGATCCCACTCAACGCGGCATTGAACCGGGTTCTGATGCACGGGGTCGGGCCTTGGGAAGGCCTCGGCATCACCGGCGCGGGGGTCTCCTCGCTGATCGTCGCCTGCTCTATCGCGATCGCGCTCTCTGTCATCTGCCTGCGGCAGGGCGACGTCGGGGCCGACTGGCGCGCGGGCCGCGAACTGGCCGAGGCGCTGCGCCTGGGTCCTCCCATCGGCGTGACCATGCTGGCGGAACTCGGCGTTTTCCTCGGCGCCACGCTCTTTGCCGCCCGCTTCGGCCCCGAGGCAGCCGCTGCCCATGCCCTGACCTTGCGCCTTGCCGGGATCGTCTATGCCGTCACCTCCGGGCTTCAGCAGGCCGCGACGGTCCGCATGGCGCGGCAGGCCGAGGCGGGCGACCCGCGCTGGCCGTTGCGCGCCGGTGTCCGGCTGGGCCTTGCCGCCGGCGCGGTCAACGTAGCCCTGCTTTGCACAATCGCGACGCCGCTTTCCCGCGCCGTCTTCGCCGACCCGGCGACCGCTGCCACGGCGGCCGGGCTGATCCTGCTCCTCGCTCTGTCCGAGGCCGCCGCACCGCTCGGCGCAGTGGCGGCAGGGCTGATGCGCGGTCTGCGCGACACGCGGGTGCCGATGCTTTTCTCCCTCGGCGGGAACTGGGGCGTGACGCTGCCGATGGCGGTGCTGCTCGCCGGCGCCGGTTGGGGTGTCACCGGCCTCTGGGCGGCGCTCACCGCGGGCACGCTTGCCGCGTCCCTGCTCACCACGCTTCGTCTGCGGCGGCACCGCCCCGCCGCAGTCCTCCACCTCCAGACCTGAAAGGACCTGTTCCATGCTTCGATCAATCCTGAGGCTCGCCTACGGCGCGGGTGGCTACGCCGCCGGACTCGCCAGCATCGCCGCCGTCGTCGCCTTCCTTGCCGATCTGCCCTTCTTCAAGGGCGTCAACGCCGGCGACCCGGGGCCAATCGGCCCTTCGATTGCCATCAACCTCGGACTGATCGGCCTTTTCGGCCTGCACCACTCGGTAACCGCCCGGCGCTGGTTCAAGGCGCGCTGGACGCGCCTGATCCCACCCGCGCTTGAGCGCACCACCTATCTCTGGATGAGCACCGCCGCCGTCGCGCTCCTGATCCTGTTCTGGCAACCCGTCACGATCCCCCTCTGGCAGGTGTCCGATCCTTGGGCGGCGGGCGCGATCTGGGCAGCGTTCCTCGCGGTCTGGGGCTTGATGTTCAGCGCCACCTTCCCGATCGGGCACTTGCGCTTCTTCGGCCTCGCGCAGGTCTGGAACCGGGTGCGCGGCTTGCCGGAACCGAACCCCGCCTTCACCGCGCGCTGGCTCTACGGGCTCGTGCGCCACCCGATCAGCCTCGGCTGGATGCTGGTGCCCTGGCTCACCCCGCAGATGACGCTGGGCCAGATCACCTTCGCCATCGGCACGATGGTCTACGTCCTGACCGCCACCGCCTTCGAGGAGGCCGACCTCGCCGCAGACCTCGGTGAAGCCTATCGCCGCTACCGGCGCGAAGTGCCCGCTTTTCTGCCCAGACTGCGCCGTTCGCGCAGGCGGTCCGGTATTTGACCCTCCGAAAGAAAGGAATGAACCGATGAACCATCCCCCGATGAGATCGAAGCCGCAGGTGCTCGCCCTGCATTGCACCGGCGGGACGCCCCGCCAATGGGATCCACTGGCGGCGGGCCTCGCGGACTTCGCCGCGTTTCACGCCCCGCCGCTGCCGCGGTTTCCCGAGACCTCGCGGCCCACGCTCACGGCACAAGCCGCGCCGCTTCTCGACTGGCTCGACCGCACACCCGCGCCCGTGCATGTCGTCGGCCATTCGCACGGCGGCGCTCTTGCGCTTCACCTTGCGGGCCGCAGGCCCGACCGGGTCGCGAGTCTTTCGCTCTACGAACCCGCCGCCTTTCACCTGCTGCGCGACTGCGGCAAGCCCGGAGAACGCGCATTGTGGGAGCTTCTGGACGTGGCCCTTGCGGTGCGCCGCGCGCTGGCCGAAGGCCGTCGCGACCACGGTGCCCGGCGCTTCGTGACCTACTGGGGCGGCGACGCGGCCTGGGACACCCTCGACGAAGGAACACGCCTGCGGATCGGCGCCGTGCTTGAGCAGGGCCTCGCCGGTTTCGAGGCGCTGCGAAGCGAGAATGCCGGAGCCGGCGCGCCGAGCGTACTGCGCTGCCCGGTCGATTTGTTGATCGGTTCCCGGTCGTACAATCCGGCACGGCTGGCAACCGAACGGCTTGCGACCCTGATACCCGCCGCAAGAACCCGCGAGGTGCGCGGCGCGGCGCATATGGGGCCGCTGACCCACGCAGACGTGGTGCATGACATTCTTGCCACAAGCCTGCGGGAAAGGATCGCCGGGCAGGCGACCAGGGCGGCATGACCCCGCGCCATTCTGGCGGGGTGCCGTCGCGCCGGTTTCCATGCCCGGCAGCATCTGAACGCATCACGATCGCCGTTAGCTCCCTGCATGCGCGCAACGCCAGTGCACCTCGGTCCTCCCGGGCCCGCCACCGCATCACCTGAGCGGACACCCTCGGACCCGGCGGATCAGAACGTCCAGAAGCAGAGGCAGGCGGCCCCGTCTCCGCTTCTGGATACATTCAGCGCGGTCGGCTTGCGCACAGGCTTCTTGGGTCACTCCGCATAGGTGGCATAGATCGCGTCACGCATCTCTGCCGGGAAGTCACCGATCACGCCCGCCACCGAGGTATTGGTCAGCACCACAACCGTCAGGCCGACGGCGGGGTCCACGAACCAATGGCTGCCAAGCGCGCCGCCCCATTGGAAGGTGCCGGGGGTCTGCGGCGTGTCGGCGGCCTCCGCGTCGAGCAGCACCGCAGCGCCGAGCCCGTGGCCCCAGCCATCTCCCTCGGTCCAGGCCCGAAGGTTTCCGATGGCGTGGGTTCCGATATCTCGCGCGGCGGCTTCCGACAGGATCGGCGCGCCACCGGTGCGGATCACCTCGAGCAAGGCAAGATAGTCGCCCGCGGTACCGCTCATCCCGCCGCCTCCCGAGGGATAGGCTGCGGCGTCGAGCACACGTGCCGGCCAGACCGGCACGCCCGCTTCGCCCAGCGGCACCAGGTCGCCCTCATCCGCCATTCTCTCCGCGACGTCGTCACCGTCGCGATAGGCGGCCGACAGCCGGTCCGGTTCAGTGACGACGAAAGTCGTGTCCGCCATACCGAGCGGCCCGGTGACATAGTGCCTGACCGCCTCGGGCAGCGGCATCCCCGCGGCCTCTTCGATCACCGCCCCGAGAACGTCCGTGCCCAGCGAATAGCGCCACTCCGATCCGGGCTCGAAGAAGAGCGGCGCTTCGGCGAGTCGGCGCAACGCCTCTTCAAGCGAAAGATCCTCCGCGCCAAGGCCCTGGGGCACACCCAAGGTCTCGTAGGCGTTCCCCTGCGGCTCAAGGAAGACATAGCTGAGGCCCGCGGTATGCGTCATCAGGTGCCGGATCGTGATCGTCGGTTGCCGCCCGTCCGGCAGCGCCGGGGTGAACCAGGGCAGCCAGTCGGTCACCGGGGCATCCAGCGAAAGCCGGCCCCGATCGACGAGGGCGAGCGCCGTGGCCGAGGTGATCAGTTTGGTCATCGAGGCATGGCGAAAGATCGTGTCCTCCGTCACCGGCATTCCGGCTTCGCGGTCGGCATGCCCGGCAGCGCGGCGATAGACGATCTCGCCATCCTTTGCCACCAGCGCCACGGCACCCGCAATACGGCCGGACTCGACCCAGCGGTCGAGCACCGCGTCGATGCCCGGGGCGGGCGTGGCCTCGGCCGCGACGCCGAGCAGAAGCGCGGCACCCAGGGCGAGGGGCACGGCGCGGCGATATATGTGAGTCATCGGGTCATCCTTTCTTTGATCGTGACGGGCGCCGTGATGCCCTCATTCCGCCCGGCTGGTGAGCGGGCGAATGGACAAAACCTGTCCAAATGTGCCAGTCTGGGCCATGCACCCTGCCGCTACCGTCGAAGTCAGGCTGCTCGCGTTGCCCGAGTCGACGCCGACGACGCTCTTCGCTTTCCTCGAAGTGTTCTCGGCCGTGGGCATCGCCTGGGCGCAGATCACCGGCGAGACCGGTCAGGCCCCGCGCATGCAGGTGCGCGTCGTGGCGCGCGAAAGATCGCCGTGGCGGTCCCCCGTGGGGCCGGTCATCGCGCCCGATCTTTCCCTCGAAGAGGCAACCGCCCCGGCCGACATCGTCATCGTCACCGATCTTGACCTCACCGCAGGTCTCGGAGACCCGGCGCGCTGGCGGCCTGAGGCAGCCTGGCTCCGCGCCCAGGCCGAAACAGGCGCGACGCTCTGCTCGGTCTGCACCGGCTCGGTGGTCCTCGCCAGTACCGGGCTTCTCGACGGCGGCGAGGCGACGACCCACTGGGCCGCGGCGGACTTGATGCGGGAAGCCTTCCCCGAGGTGCGCCTCCGCCCCGAACGCATCCTCTGCGCGTCGGGGCCCGAACAGCGCCTCGTCACCGGCGGTGGCCCGGGGTCATGGGAGGATCTTGCGCTGCACCTGATCGCGCGGTTCTGCGGCCCCGAAGAGGCGGTGCGGATTGCCCGCGTCTTCGTGCTGGGGGATCGCTCCCGGGGGCAGCTCCTGTTCTCGCTCCTCGGTCGCCCCCGCCACCACGCCGACGCGCCCGTGGCCGCAGCGCAGGAATGGATCGCCGAAAACTACGCCATGAAATCGCCGGTCGCGCGCATGGTCGCCCGCTCGGGACTGCCGGAGCGCAGCTTCAAGCGCCGCTTCCGCGCCGCGACGGGATATGCCCCGGTCGACTACGTGCAGGCGGTCCGGATCGAGGAAGCCAAGCACCTGCTCGAAACCTCCGACATCGCCACCGACGCGGTCGCCTTCGAGGTCGGCTATGACGACCCTTCCTATTTTCACCGCCTTTTCCGCCGCAAGACCGGCGTCACCCCCGGTGCCTACCGCCGTCATTTCGCGCGCGTCGTGCGGCCGCACATCGCGTGATCCCTTGGTGAGCCGCGCGCGGGGCGATCACTTCACCGCTGGACGAAAACCTGGAGATGCCACGTGGCCCGCCTGGCTCGGGTTGCTCGGCCACGGCGTCGAAGATACTGCCGAACGCGACGCGCCGAGCCACGGTCTTCCGCCTCGACCCGTCACCGCCCTCGTATCGCGGTGCACCGCGCGCAAGCGCACCGTGCGGAACCCGGTGTTGGTTTCGGGATGGCCGCGCGACAGGAACTCGAACAACGCGACGCTGCCCGTCGCCGTCCACGATGCGAGGACCGGGGCTACCCGGCAGGAGTCGGGCGCCCCGGCTCCCGACAAGGACTCAGAAATCGAGGTTCTCGACGCTCAGCGCGTTTTGCTGGATGAACTCGCGCCGCGGCTCCACCACGTCTCCCATCAGCTTGGTGAAAATGTCATCGGCATCGGCGAGGTCGTTGATCTTCACCTGCAGCAGGGTGCGCGCTTCGGGATCGAGCGTGGTTTCCCAAAGCTGGTTGGGATTCATCTCGCCAAGTCCCTTGTAGCGTTGCAGGGTGAGGCCCTTTTCACCCTCGGCAAGCATTGCGTCGAGCAGATCGAGGGGGCCATAGATCAATTGTTCGCGCTCCTTGCGAACCAGGTGCGAGGGTGCCTTGTAGTGGTCGCGGGATGCGCCGCTCACCTGCGCCAACCGCCGTGCCTCGCCCGAACGCAGCACCGCGCCATCGAGTGTGCGCACCTCTTCCACGCCGCGCAGCACCCGGGCCAGCCGGATCCCATGATCCTGGGTGATCCGCCCTTGCCAGCCCTGCTCGTACTCCAGCGCCACCAGGTCGAGCCGTTTGGCGACGGCATCGGCCACGCCCTGAAGGTCGGCATCCGCGGCACCGGGATCGAAGGCACCGGCGAGCGCCGCCTGTTCGAGAATGGAGCGCGGGTAGTGCGTCGGGAAGGCGTCGAGCACCCGGCGGATCTGGCGCGCGGCATCGACAACGCGGGCGAGGTCTTGCCCGGCGATCTCCTCGCCGGTTTTCAGCCGCAGAACGGCCCCCTCGATCCCCTGCTGGATCAGGTAATCTTCCAGCGCCGGCACGTCCTTGAGGTAAACCTCCGACTTGCCGCGCGCCACCTTGTAGAGCGGCGGCTGGGCAATGTAGAGATAGCCGCCCTCGATCAGTTCCGGCATCTGCCGGAAGAAGAAGGTGAGCAGGAGCGTGCGGATATGCGCACCGTCCACATCGGCATCGGTCATGATGATGACCCGGTGATAGCGCAGCTTGGAGATGTCGAACTCGTCGCGGCCGATCCCGGTGCCGAGCGCGGTGATCAGCGTCCCGATCTCCTGGCTGCCCAGCATCCGGTCGAACCGGGCACGCTCGACGTTGAGGATCTTGCCTCTGAGCGGCAGCACCGCCTGGTCATGGCGCGAACGCCCCTGCTTGGCCGACCCACCGGCGCTGTCGCCCTCGACGAGGAAGATCTCGCGCTTGCTCGGGTCTTTCTCCTGGCAATCGGCGAGCTTGCCCGGCAGGCTGGCCACGTCGAGCGCCGATTTCTTGCGCGTCATCTCGCGCGCCTTGCGGGCCGCCTCGCGCGCCAGAGCCGCCTCGACGATCTTGCCGATGATCAGCCGCGCCTCGTTCGGGTGCTCCTCGAACCAGTCGCTCAACCGCTCGTTCATCAGCCCCTCGACGGCGGGACGCACTTCGGACGACACCAGCTTGTCTTTCGTTTGCGACGAGAATTTCGGGTCGGGCACCTTGACCGAGAGCACGCAGGTGAGGCCCTCGCGGGCGTCGTCGCCGGTGAAGTTGACCTTCTCTTTCTTCGCCAGCCCCGAGGAGTTTGCGTAAAGGTTCATCGTGCGCGTCAGCGCGCCACGGAAGCCGGCAAGGTGCGCGCCGCCATCGCGCTGCGGAATGTTGTTGGTAAACGGCAGCACGGTCTCGTGGTAGCTGTCGTTCCACCACATCGCCACTTCCACGGTGATCCCGTCTCGCTCGCCGGAAATGAAGATCGGCTCCTCGATCATCGGCTGTTTGTGCCGGTCGAGATACTTCACGAATTCCTTCACCCCGCCATCGTAGTGCAATTCCACGTGCAGGGGTTCTGCCGGGCGCTCGTCCTCAAGGATGATGCGCACACCCGAGTTCAGGAAAGCCAGTTCGCGCAGTCGGTTTTCCAGTGTCTTGAAGACGTAATCGAGGTTCGAGAAAGTATCGGTCGAGGCGAGAAAGCGCACCATCGTGCCCTTCTTGCCCGGGGCATCGCCAACCACCGTCAGGTGTTCCACCGTCTCGCCGCGCTCGAAGCGGGCGCGGTGTTCCTTGCCGTTGCGCCAGATCGTCAGTTCCAGCCAGTCCGACAGCGCGTTGACCACCGAAACGCCCACACCGTGCAGGCCTCCCGACACCTTGTAGGAATTCTGGTCGAATTTTCCGCCCGCGTGAAGCTGGGTCATGATCACCTCGGCGGCGCTTACGCCTTCCTCGCGGTGAATTTCCACCGGGATACCGCGGCCGTTGTCCATCACCGAAACCGAATTGTCGGCGTGGATTTTCACCGTAACCGCATCGGCATGACCGGCCAGCGCCTCGTCGATCCCGTTGTCGACGACCTCGTAGACCATGTGGTGCAGGCCCGAGCCATCGTCGGTATCGCCGATATACATGCCGGGGCGTTTGCGAACGGCATCCAACCCTTTGAGAACCTTGATGGATTCTGCGCCGTATTCGGTTTCGTTCTGTACGTCGTCGGCCATGCGGACCTTCCTTGGAACTGGTCGGGAATTTATAGGGGTTCCGGCAGGGATTTACCAGCGCCACGCCGCATTATCGGGGGGTCAGACAAGCGCGATCGCCACGCCCACGGCGATCAGCAACAAGCCGGCCACGATGTTGAGCCGCCGCACCACGAGCGGCGATGTCAGCCGCGCCCGAACGTGGCCGACAAGAAGCGCAAGAGTGAGGTTGCCCGCCATCGGCACAGCGAAGGAAACCCCCGCGATCACCACCACGTCGAGCGCGCGGAGACTGGAGAGATCGAAGAAGCCGGGCAGGAAGCCCATGTAGAACAGGATCGCCTTCGGGTTGGCGAGGATCACCAGCAGACCGGCGACGAACCCGGCCCAGATGCCGGGCCGGGTCAGCCGGTTGTCGCGCTCCACCGGCGCGTCGGCGTTGCGCAGGACGGCAAGGCCGAGCAGCACGAAGACCGCGATGGCGAGGTAGCGAAGCACCTCCATCGCGCCGGCAAAGCTCGCCGCAACCCAGCCCACGCCCAGCACCGCCAGCACCGACCACATCACGT
Source organism: Maritimibacter sp. HL-12 (assembly GCF_900177545.1). Lineage (GTDB taxonomy): Bacteria > Pseudomonadota > Alphaproteobacteria > Rhodobacterales > Rhodobacteraceae > Sinisalibacter. The sequence goes on from NZ_FXBQ01000001.1 coordinate 1,345,357, forward strand.
CGCCAAGCGCCACGCCGAGCGACAGCGGCCAGGCCCGCGAAAAGCCGCCCGAGAGCGCCCGCGCGATCGTCGCCACCCAGACCGGCCCCGGTGTGAGTGTCAGCACCACCATCGCCAGCGCGTAGAGCGCAAGCTCCCCGGCCCCGATCGTCACGCGATGCGGCCTTCGGCGTCGAGCGGCGAAAACGGGTTGAACGCGAATTCCCACAAATGCCCGTCGGGGTCGGCGACATAGCAGGAATAGCCGCCCCAGTCTGTCTCGAAAGGCGTCCGCACGCCGGTGGCACCGCAGGCGACGGCATGGGCAAAGGCGGCATCCACCGCTTCGGGCGAGGGATGGTTCTGCGCCAGCGTCATCGCCCCGGTGCCCAGGGCCGCAACATCGCGCCCGGTTTCGGCGGCAAGCCCGGCGCGGCTGAAAAGCGAGAGCTTCTGTCCGTCCATGGCGTAGAAGGCAACCATGTCGTTGGCGCTTTCCACTCCCCAGCCAAGCGCCTCGTAATAGGTGCGGGCACGGGCAAGATCGTCGACCGCGAGGGTGATGAAAGTCACCCGGTTCATCGGCAGGCTCATGGGGCCGCTCCCGTTACCGCGCTCACCCCGTCGGTTTCGCGCACCTCGAACACTTGCGCCCGATCGCCGAGCGCCTCGAACAGTTCCGGCCCGGTGCCGGTCATGAAAGCCTGCGCCCCGAGGCCACAGATCTCGTCAAAAAGCGCCGCGCGGCGTCCGGCGTCAAGATGCGCGGCGACCTCGTCGAGCAAAAGGATCGGCGGCGCGCCAATATCCGCCGCCAGCGCCCGGGCGTTGGCCAATACGAGCGACACGAGCAGCGCCTTCTGCTCGCCGGTAGAGGAATCTTTTGCCGCCACGCCCTTGGCGGCGTAGGTGGCGGCCAGATCGGCCCGGTGCGGTCCTTGCAACGTGCGTCCGGCGGCCAGATCGCGCTCGCGCCCGGCCTCGAACGCCTCGATCAGGTCCGCCTCACCCTCCGGCCCGGACTCGGCACCGTCCGCATGCAGGATGTTCAGATCGGCTGTGGGGAAACTGGTTTCCGCTTCGGCCTGCGCCGCCGCCAGCCGGGCAATGGTATAGGCGCGGTTTTTCTGGATCTCCGCACCCGACCGCGCCATCTGGCTTTCAAGCGCGTGATACCAGCGCCGGTCACCCTGCCCATCCTTCAGCAACCGGTTACGCTCGCGCATCGCCTTCTCGTAGGCCAGCACCGAATCGGCATGGCCCGGCTCGAAACTCATCGCCATCCGGTCGAGAAACCGCCGCCGGCCCTCGGCGCTCTCGGTCCAGAGCCGGTCCATCACCGGCACCAGCCAGACCACCCGTGCGATCCGCCCAAGCGCCACCTGCGCGGCGGGCTTGCCGTCGATCGTCACCTGGCGGGACGCACCGGCCTCGGCCCATGTTTCGACCTCGTGAAGCTGGTGCAGCGATTGCAGGAGCGCGGTCACCTTCCACCCCAGCGCCTCCGGCCGACGCGCGATCTCGTCGGCACCGGCCCGCCGCAGCCCACGGCCGGGGCTGAGCAGACTCACCGCTTCGAGGATGTTCGTCTTGCCCGCGCCATTGCGGCCATGGATCGCCACGGGGCGGCCGTCAAGCGCCAGCACAGCGCGCTTGTGCGAGCGAAAATGGCTGAGGGTGAGGGCGCGCAAAAAGAGGCCCGTCATCGGCGGGCTCCCTCGAAAGTTTGGAAAACGCCCTTTGGCGGGGCGCGAAAGTTATAAAACCTTCCGCCGGTCACACGCGCATCGGCATCACGACGTAGATCGCCGAAGTGTCGTTGCCTTCACGCATCAGCGCCGGTTCGCCAGCCGAGTTGAACATGAACACGGCGTTTTCCCGGTCCACCTGGCTGGCGATCTCCAGCAGGTACTTGGCGTTGAACCCGATCTCGAGCCGCTCGTCGCCATAGGCCACCGCAAGCTCCTCTTCCGCCGCGCCCGCATCGGGCGCGTTGACCGAGAGCACCAGCCGGTCTTCGTCGAGTTGCAGCTTCACCGCGCGCGAGCGTTCGCTCGAAACCGTCGCCACGCGATCGACCGCCCTGGCGAACTCGGTGGCGTCGACTTCCATTTTCTTGGTGTTTCCCGTGGGAATCACGCGGGTGTAGTCGGGGAAGGTTCCGTCGATCACCTTGGACGTAAGGATGATCTCGGGGGTGGCGAAACGCACTTTCGTTTCGCTCACGCTCACCGCGATCTGGGCGTCGTCATCCTCGAGCAGCTTGCGCAATTCGCCCACCGTCTTGCGCGGCACGATCACGCCGGGCATTTCCTCGGCACCCGGAGGCAGATCGGCGTCGATCCGCGCCAGCCGGTGGCCATCGGTCGCCACGCAGCGCAACACCCGGCCGCCCTCGGCCTCGCTCACGTGCATGTAGACGCCGTTGAGATAATACCGCGTTTCTTCGGTGGAAATCGCGAACTTGGACTTGTCGAACAACCGGCGCAACACCGGCGCGGCAGCGGCGAAATTCGCGGTGTATTCCGAGTTGGCCATCACCGGGAAATCTTCCTTCGGCAACGTGGCCAGCGAGAAGCTTGAGCGCCCGGCCTCGATCGTGAGCCGCCCGGCGGCCTCGTCGGCGGCAAGCGCGACGGTGGCCCCGTCGGGCAGCTTGCGCACGATCTCGTGCAGCATCACCGCGTTCACCGTCGTCGCCCCGGCGCGCTCGACCATGGCATGCACCCGGTCAACCACCTCGATATCAAGGTCGGTGGCGCGGAAGCTGACGTCGCCGCCCTCGGCCTCGATCAGGACGTTGGCGAGGATCGGGATCGTGTTGCGCCGCTCGACAACCGATTGCGCCTGGGCCACGGCCTTCAGCAGCACGGCGCGTTCGATGGTAATCTTCATGTCCCTCTCCACTCAGAATCCGGGACGGCAACCATAGACCGACAGCCGCCCGGCGCAAGATTTTTCAGGACTTTCCGTTGCTTTGGCAGGGGCGTCAAGGGGCGGTGGCGTTCAGGCCTCCAGCGCCCGGCGCAGCAATTCGAGGTCTTCCGCCAGCTGGGTGTCGCTCACCTTCAGTTCCTCGATGCGGCGTACACCATGCATGACGGTGGTGTGATCGCGCCCGCCGAACCGCCGGCCGATATCCGGCAGGCTGCGGGTGGTCAGCGATTTCGACAGATACATCGCCACCTGGCGCGGTCGCGCGATCGAACGTTGGCGCTTGGGGCCGATCATGTCGGACATGCGAATGTTGAAATGTTCGGCCACCTTGCGCTGGATTTCCTCGACCGTCACCTTGCGGTCGGAGGCGCGCAGGATGTCCGAAAGTGCATCCTGCGCCTTTTCCAGCGTGATCTCCTGCCCCACCAGCGAGGCGAAGGCAAAGAGCCGCATCAGCGCGCCTTCCAGCACCCGCACATTGGTGCTGATCCGGTGCGCGAGGAATTCCAGCACACCCTCGGCGATCTGCAGATCGGGGTATTGCTCGCGGTAGCGCGCGGCCTTGGTTTGCAGGATGCCGAGGCGCAATTCGTAATCGGTGGGGTGCAGATCGACCACGAGGCCCGATTGCAGCCGGCTCTTGATCCGGTCTTCCACGTCCTTCATCTCGCCCGGTGCACGATCACCCGAGATGATGATCTGCTTGTTCTGATCGATTAGCGCGTTGAAGGTGTGGAAGAACTCCTCCTGCGTCGAATCCTTGCCGGCGATGAACTGCACGTCATCGACCATCAACACGTCGACGGAGCGGAACATGTGCTTGAAATCCATCATCTGCTTTTCGCGCAAGGCCTGCACGAAGCGATACATGAACTGCTCGGCGGAGAGATAGACCACCCGAAGCGACGGGTCGCGCGCCTGGATTTCGTGCGCGATGGCGTGCATCAGGTGGGTCTTGCCGAGGCCGACACCGCCATAGAGAAACAGCGGGTTGAAAGTGACCGGCCCGCCCTCGGCCACGCGCCGAGAGGCGGCATGGGCAAGCTGGTTGGGCTTGCCAACCACGAAGCTGTCGAAGGTGAAGCGCGGATCGAGCGGGGCGCCGGGCAGGTCGTCCTTCTCGACGCGAACGGGCGCGGCATTGGTCGCCGGGCCCTGGGCTTCGTCGGGTTTTGGCCGCGCCACGCTGGGCACGGTGAACACGAGGCGCGAGACACGCGCACCGGCGTCGAGCATGTGGCGCAGGATCTTGTCGCCGAAGTTGCGCTCGACCCAGTTGCCGATGAATCCGGTGGGTACGAGGAAGGTGGCAACGCCGTCATCGAGCTGCGCCAGTTCCAGCGGTTCGATCCAGTTGCGATAATTGTTCTGCCCGACTTCCTGTTTCAGAATGTCCCGAACCTGGCCCCACGTCTCGTTCGTCATTGTCCTGTCAATCCACTTTTGCACCGCCCGAAACCGGCGGCCTGTCCCTACCAACACCACCCCGGCCAGGCACGACCGGGTCACTATCGCCACGTCCCCCGTTGACGCGCGAGCGATTGTAAAATGGCCGTGCCGGATCGGGGAAAGAAAAGGACAACTCACCGCCAAAGCGGCGATCAACTCGCACCATGATACCCTGATCCACCGATCAGGCCCGTGCGCGACGTATCAAATCCTGTCTCTCGGAGCGTCCCCCCGGACTACTCCGCTCGGTGCCACGGCGGCGGGTTCGTCCCGTCCTGCCCTGCCTTACCGAGAATTCCCAAGTCGGCGACGTGAATCGCTTCAGGAGACTAGTCAAAGCCCCGCGCCCGTCGCAACCGTTCTCTGCACTTGACAGAACAATCGCGAAAACGAATCCGGGGGCGGTTGCACAAATTCGATTTTTCCTCAGATTCTGCCGCCGAAACGAAAAACGGCGCGCCGGGATGGCGCGCCGTTGTCCGTGTTGTTTTCGTCTCAGTCGGGTCAGCCGAGAGCCTTCACCCGGGACGACAGCCGCGACATCTTGCGCGCGGCGGTGTTCTTGTGCAGCACGCCTTTGGTGACGCCCCGCATCAGTTCCGGCTGAGCGGCCTTGAGCGCGGTGGCGGCGGCATCCTTGTCGCCGGAGGCGATCGCCTCTTCGACCTTGCGAAGATAGGTGCGGATCCGCGAGCGGCGTGCTTTGTTGACGGCGAAACGGCGTTCGTTCTGACGCGCGCGTTTCTTGGCTTGAGGCGAATTGGCCATGTTCGGTTCCCTTTCCCGGGCGGTATGAATTGCGTCTGCACGTCGAGACCGACCCGGCCGGGTTCGTTACCGGCTCCTCTGGCCAAAGCGGGCCTCTCGCGCATGATCTGGCGGCGTATATCTCAACGCCGCGGTGATGTGAAGCCCCGAATCGCGTTGGTCCCGGCTGCCCGGTCCACGGCTTCGTTCAGCGGTCGCGAAACTGCGGTTCGCGCTTTTCGAGGAAGGCTTTCATGCCCTCTTTCTGATCTTCGGTGGCAAAGAGCGCGTGGAACAGGCGGCGCTCGAACAGAAGCGCCTCGCGAAGTGGCATCTCGTCGGCCCGGTTCACCGATTCCTTGATCGCCATCACGCTGAGCGCGCCCTTTTCAGCAATCTTCCGGGCCGCGCCGACGGCCTCCTCGATCAGCTTTTTCGTCGGCACAACGCGGCTTGCGAGGCCGCTGCGCTCGGCTTCTTCCGCGCCCATCATGCGCCCGGTGAGGGCCATGTCCATTGCCTTCGAGCGTCCCACCAGCTTGGTGAGCCGCGCCGAGCCGCCCATGCCCGGCATCACGCCGAGGGTGACTTCTGGCTGGCCGAACTTGGCGTTCTCGGCGGCAATGATGAAGTCGCACATCATCGCAAGCTCGCAACCACCGCCCAGCGCATAACCCGCAACGGCGGCGATGATCGGCTTGCGAATCCGTGAAATCGCGGCTTCCTCGGAGGTGAAGAGATCACTAGCGAAGACATCGACAAAGCCCTTCTCGGCCATCATCTTGATGTCGGCCCCGCCCGCGAAGGCCTTTTCCGAGCCGGTGATCACGCAGGCTCGAACCTTGTCGTTCTTCTGGGCTTCGCCGAGAGCCGTGCCGAGTTCCTGCAGGAGCTCGATATTGAGGGCGTTCATTGCATCGGGGCGGTCAAGTCGGATCAGGCAGACGTAATCGTCGATATCGACGATGATGTTCTTGTAGGCCATGCGCGCCCTCCCGGGATCACTTTGCTTTGCCGTCAAGGCCCGAGTCCTATGCGAGTCTCGTGGGCCAGATCAAGTCATCTTTGGCAGCGCGGGCAATAGAACGAAGACCGGCCGGACTGGACGATGCGCCGGATCGTGCCCGTGCAATCCGGTGTGGCACAGGCCGCGCCCTCACGGCCGTAGACCCGGAAGGCGTGTTGGAAATAGCCCAGCTCACCGCTGGCCTGCCGATAGTCGCGCAGCGATGAGCCGCCCGAGGCGATGGCTTCTCCCAGCACGTCGCGGATGATCGGGACCAGCGCCGCGGCCCGGGCGGCGGCAATCCGGCCTGCCTTGCGGCGAGGGCTGATCCCGGCCCGGTGCAGCACCTCGCAAACGTAGATGTTGCCAAGCCCCGCGACGATGTGCTGATCGAGCAATGCCGCCTTGATCGGGGTATTCCGCCCTGCCAGCGCAGCCACAAGATGGCGTTCGTTGAAGGCATTGCCGAGCGGCTCCGGCCCGAGCCTGGCGAGCAGCGGGTGGGCGTCGTCTTCGCCAGTCGGAAACAGATCCATCGCGCCAAAACGTCGCGCGTCGTTGAAGGTGATCCGCGCGCCCGTATCCATGTGCAGCACGACATGGTCGTGCTTTTCCGGCGCGGGATGGTCGTGGTGGAACTCGCCCAACATGGTTCCCGAGATCAACATCCGCCCCGACATACCGAGATGGATGAGCAGGGTCTCGCCAGTGGAGAGGTCGGCGAGGATGTATTTCGACCGCCGCCTGAGCCGCTCGACCCGCGCGCCGGTGAGCCGCTCGGCCATGCGCGCGGGAAACGGCCAGCGAAGCCCCGCTCGGCGCACCTCGGCCCGCGCGATCACCGCACCTGCCATCACGGGCTCCAGCCCGCGACGAACCGTCTCGACCTCGGGTAATTCCGGCAATCCGCGCCCCCTTCCATTGTGCGGCCCTCTCGGGCGCTATAAGAGGGAGCAGTTTCCTAGAATGGGCAAGCACCGATGAGCGCCTCCGACAAGAAAACCACGCATTTCGGGTTCCGTACGGTGGAGGAAGACCAGAAGGCCGGCATGGTGCACGGCGTTTTCACCAACGTCGCCTCGAAATATGACGTCATGAACGACGTGATGAGCGCGGGCATCCACCGGCTGTGGAAAGACGCGATGATGGACTGGCTCGCACCTCGGCCGGGCCAGCGGTTGCTCGACGTGGCCGGCGGCACCGGCGACATCTCGTTCCGGTTCCTCGGCCGCGCCCCGGGTGCGCAGGCAACCGTGCTCGACATGACCGAGAGCATGCTGATCGAAGGCCGCAAACGCGCCGAAGCCGGCCGCATGGCCGACAGCCTCGATTGGGTGGTGGGCGACGCGATGGCGCTGCCCTTCGAGGCCAACAGCTTCGACGTCTACACCATTTCCTTCGGCATCCGGAACGTGACCCGGATCGAGGATGCGCTGTCGGAGGCCTTCCGCGTGCTCCGCCCAGGCGGGCGGCTGATGGTGCTGGAGTTCTCCCAGATCCCCAACGAGTTGATGCAGAAGCTCTACGACATCTATTCCTTCAACGTCATCCCGCGCATGGGCAAGCTGATCGCGAACGATGCCGAGAGCTACCAGTATCTCGTCGAATCGATCCGCAAGTTCCCCAACCAGGAGCGCTTTGCCAGCATGATCCGCGACGCGGGCTTCGAGAACGTCGCCTACCGCAACCTCTCGATGGGGATCGCCGCGCTGCACTCGGGCTGGAAAATCTGATGCGTGGACCGCACAACATCTGGCGGCTGGTCCAGACCGGTGCCACCTTCGCGCGCACCGGGGCGCTTGGCGAGGTGTTGCATGCCTTCAATGCCCCACCGCTCCTGCGCACCCTCGCGCGCATCGTGAGCTGGACCTTCGCGCCGCTCGGCAAACGTGGCGACCCGGACTTGCCGCCGATCACCCGGGCGATCACCGCGCTCGGGCCCGCCTACATCAAGTTCGGCCAGATCCTGTCGACCCGCCCCGACGTGGTTGGCGAGGATCTGGCGCTGCAACTGACCTACCTGCAGGACAAGCTGCCGCCCTTTCCCCGCGACGTTGCCCGCCAGACCGTCGAGTATGAGCTCGGGATCAAGGTCGACGAGGTGTTCTCGGAGTTCTCCGAACCGATCGCCGCCGCCTCGATCGCACAGGTGCACCGCGCCACGATCGCCGCCACCGGCGAGGATGTGGCCGTCAAGGTGCTGCGCCCGAGGATCGAGCGCGCCTTCCGCACCGATCTCGACGCCTTCCACTTCTCCGCCGCCGTGCTCGAATTTCTGCTGCCGTCATCGCGCCGCCTGCGCCCGACCGACGTGATCGCGCATTTTGAAAGCGTGGTGATGGGCGAGCTCGATCTGCGGCTGGAAAGTGCCTCGGCCTCCGAGTTTCGCGAGAACACCAAGGGCGATGCAGGCTTCGTCGTTCCAGTGGTAAAATGGAACCTGACCTCGAAACGGGTGATGACGCTGGGATGGGGCGAGGGCATTCCGGCCAACGAGGTGGAAAACATCCGTGCCGCCGGACATGACATGGAAGCCCTCGGCAACCGGGTGCTCTGCCTGTTTCTCAGCCACGCCCTGCGCGACGGGCTGTTCCACGGCGACATGCACCAGGGCAATCTCAAGATCGCGGCAAACGGCGATATCATCGCGCTGGATTTCGGCATCATGGGGCGGATCGACGAATACACCCGCCGGGTCTACGCCGAGATCCTCTACGGCTTCATCAAGCGCGATTACCGGCGCGTCGCCGAGGTGCATTTCGAGGCCGGTTACGTGCCCGCCGATCAGGACGTCGACGAGTTTGCCCGCGCGCTGCGCGCCGTCGGCGAGCCGATTTTCGGGATGGACGCCACCCGGATCTCGATGGGGCGGCTTCTGCACTACCTCTTCGAGGTCACCGAATGGTTCGGGATGCAGACCCGCACCGAGCTGATCCACCTGCAACGCACGATGGTCGTCGTCGAGGGCGTGTCGCGCTCGCTCAACCCACAGATCAACATCTGGGAAGTGGCCCATCCGATCGTCGAGGACTACATCACCACCTCGATCGGTCCGCGCGCCGTGATGGGCGATCTGGCGAAAACCGCGCGCATCCTTGCCCGGTTCGGCCCGCGGCTGCCGAACCTTGTCGAGGCTGCACTGATCCGCCAGTCGCAAGACCCGCCTGCGCCGCCGCGCCACCGTCCGCTGCGCGCGCTTGGCTACGTCGCGATTGGTGGCGGTGCGACCCTGGGCGCAGTCTGGCTTATCTCGCTGCTCTGAGGCGGGCCACCTCGCGCGCCGCCGCCTCTGCGTACCCCGATTCACCCCGCGCCGCGCGCCACAGGCAATAGGCGGCCATGCGCCAATGCAGGAGCGGTGCAAGGGCGCGGTAGCGCCGCGCGATGGCCACGTCGCCATAGGCATCGAGGAAGGTATCCTCTTCGGCCCGGGACAACGGCGGGTTCCCGGAAATCACCTGCATCGCCGGGGAGAGAAAGACGGCGAGATCCAGCACCGGATCGCCGCAGACCGGGCATTGCCAATCAATGAAGGCGATCGCGCGGCCCGAAACGAGCGTGTTGCCGGCCGTTGGGTCGCCATGCAGAAACCTCTTGCCAGGCAGTGCTGTATCGCCCCGCGGGTCCGGCTCGAGTGCCGCGATCGCCCGCGCCGCCGCGCCCGCCTGCGCGAGCATCTCGCGCGCTTGCTGTCGCAGGTGGGCCGCTTGCGCCGGGGCCCTGCCGAAGTCGGTCGGCACCGGTGTTGCATGCAACCTGGCCAGGGCGCGAGCCACATCGGCAACCTCGTTTCCCGGTTGCCAACAGGTTCCCGCGACATGGGCATAGACCAGGCTCGGCCCCACTTCGGTCACCCCGTTGGCAAGGAATTCGGGCGCAATGCCGATCCCCTGCAGGGCTTCCAGAGCCCGAACCTCGGCCTGCGGGTCGTTGCAGAAAAGCGGTGTCTGCGCCTCGGGACGAAACAGTTTCACGACAAGATCGCGTTGTGCGCCGGTCACCCGCCAAAGCCTGTTGGTACGACCACCGGCGAGCGGACGCCATTCCGCGTTGTCAAAGGGTCCACCGAGCCTTTCTGACCAATAGGCAACGAGCGCCGCAGGCGGCTCGTTGCGCGTCATCCGCGCCGCGTTCTCCTGCCCTTGTGCCACGCACCCCTCCGATCAAGGCGGGTGAAGGCTAAGCGCCGCTCGGCGCAACGGCAAGCGCTACCTCATGGCGTTTCCGGCCGTTTTCGCAGGGCACCGATGTCCGCCGCCGCGATCTCCTCGCCATTCTGGAGGACGAGAATCGTCTGCCCCGCTTCGGTCCGAGCTTCGATGATCTCCGCAAAAACCGGGATCTGCGCATCGCCGATGATCTTGTCGTTGGAAAAACTCTGCAGGTGGAAGCTGTACTGCCCCGGCGGCAAGGTTACCCCGCCCGGGCCAACCCCGGCCCATTGCACCGGCCGGTCGGAAACGGGGATCTCGACGCGATCCACCATGACGCCTTGCGAATCCGTGACCACCACGAAGGTGCGCTGTGCGCCGCTGGCCGGATCGGGATACAACGTGATCGGCGCATTCTCGAACCAGGCCGACGTGACCGCGCGGGCCTCCATGCCGACCCAACCGGCAAGATCCGACATGTTCATCGCGCCAAGCTGGCCGGTCATCGCAGAAAGGATATCGTTGGTCCGAACCTGCTGTTCGACGCCCGAGAAGGTGGCCAGTTGAACCGCGAAATCCGTGCTTTCCATGGGATTGAGGGGGTCCTGGTTCTCCATCTGCGTGGTCAGCATTTTCAGGAACGTCTCGAAATCCGACGAGATCATCGGGGCGGTCGGAGGATTATCCTCCGCCCGTTGCGCTGCCGGGCTTGCGCCCGCGGTCACCGGGTTGGTTGCATTGATCTCCATCCTGCTCTCCATCACATCCGAATATCCAGCCCACCCGCGAGGCCCACCATGCCGGGTTGCGGCCGACGGGAGGTCGTGGGCGGCGGGTCGTTCTCGGCCGGAACACCTCCGCCGCCGTGCTCGGCTGTTGCGAGTGTTTGTGGCGCGCGTTGCCGGTTCTGCCCTGCGCCGTCCTCGAACAGGAATTGAACCGATCCATGCCCGAGCCTGCGCAACTCCTCACCGAGGAGATCAATATGGCGGCGCATCAACTCGAGCGTTTCAGGACGCTCGGCGACAAGCGTCACCTGAAGGTGCCCACCTTCCTGGCTCATCGTGAGACTCACCCGTCCGAGTTCTTCCGGCTGCAGCCGAAGCTCCACGGCACGATCGCCGGAAACCCGCAGAACCTCGGCGATCTGCAGAGCAATGGCACGCCCCTGGTCCATGCGCGAGACGGGATTGGGCGCAGGCGTGCTGGACGCAATCTCGGCATTCCGCAGGTCACCCGGCACGGCGTCCGGCAGTCGCAACGGATCGCCATCGACGTTGGGCGAAGGCGTGGCTTCGGTTGGCGATGACTCGGCGCGTGGTGATATCTGTGGCGAACGGGTCACCGTCGCGGCCGCCATAGCTTGGCTGGGTTCCGGAGCACGCAGGTTGGGCACCTCTCCTTGCGCGGACCGCTCAACGCCGTGCGTGAAGGATCGCGGCATCACCGGATCGGGATCGACGTTGTCCGCGGTACCGCCGCTCTGCATTGTGACCGCCGCAGCAGCCAATGTTGCCGGTGCCCTATCGCCGTTGGCCAGACGGTATTTCTCGGCGTTCTGGCTTTGGCCTTCCGATTGACCGCGGGTTTCCATATCATCCAAGGCGCGCGGAAGCCCTGGATTCGACACCTCTGGAGTCCGCGCAAGGACAAGCGTGCGGGTATCCGGTTTCAACGCAGTTGTCTCGTCACCCGCTGTGTTCGCGCGGTCTTTCGCTACGATCCCACCATCATCTGGCTGCGGAAAGCCAACCTGGTGATCCGCCGCTCCGCGATACCTCTGTCCCTCGCCGGGCCGCGCCGCAACCGCAGGATCTGCATTCGTGGACAAGCCTTCGACAACCTGCGCGGGGACCGTCGAACCGCGCGCCGGCACCTCGGCGACATGAGCCACGACCCCGTCGCGCGCCGCTGTGTTGCCCTGCAGATTTGCAGCCAGGCCCTTGCGGCGCCCAACCAAGCCCGCATCGCCCGACGATATCGAGCCGTACGAACCTTGAGACGGTTCTACCCCGGCCCCGAGCGGCGCGGGGCCGATCAACTGTCCGCCCCTGTTGGCCGTCTCGTTTGCGAATTCGCGCATGAACCCGGACGGCGCACCGGATTTGTACTTCAACCCGGATTCTGGAATCACGGAAGGCCCGTCGCCACCAAGCCCGCCACCATGGATAGTGGCGGGCAGCACACGCTGGTCCGGGCTTCCAGCGGCGATTGCCCGGCCATCGTGAGGCTTTCCGGATCCCCCTTGATCACCCGTCCCAGGTATCGTTGCCGGCGTGAAAGGCCCGGCCTTGACCGAACCCGACCCGACCGCCACCATCTCCCGCACGCCGGCGCTCGCCGGCGAAGCCGGGGCGCGGCCGTGTTGCTCGGGGCCGACACGGTGGCTCCAATCCTCGGCAACGCCTGCGGGTGGCACGAGGCCGATCACGAAAACCCCATCCGCTCGGTCGAGGAAATCGCCCATTTCCTCCTTGCCGGGTTGCCGCCCGGCCGGTCCGGGGAACGACCCATTTCCATCGGTCGTCGCGTGAAGCGGAAAGGCAGTGGGCAGTTGCATTTTCAATCCGGGTTTTCTGACTCCGATGCGCCGAGACTGACAGAGAGGGATTACCGAATTGTTTACCGCTGTTGGTCAAGATGCCGGAAATCCAGTCCAATTCGAGCGATTCGCAATGACCACGGTGCTTCCCCTTTCCGCCACGTCACCACAGCAACACGCCTTGCCGGAGCAAGACATTGCCTTGATGAAGGCGGCAAAGGAGCTTGAGGCGAGCTTTCTCGCCGAAATGCTCAAATCCGCAGGTCTCGGCGAAACCCCGGAGGCATTCGGAGGCGGTGCGGGCGAGGACCAGTTCGCCTCGTTTCTCCGGCTCGAACAGGCCAGGGCGATGGTCAAAGCCGGCGGCATTGGCCTGGCCGAAAACCTGTTCGAGGCCATGAAGGAGCGTAACGATGCGGCTGTTTGACCTGCAGTCGCCCGTCGCCGCGCTCGACGCATTGCTTGATGAAGAGCGCGCAATTCTGCTCGCCGGAGACCTCGAAGGTATTGCCCGGATCACGGCGGACAAGAAACGTCTTTACGCGCGGCTTTCCGTTGCCACGCCGGCTCCCGATCGTCTGGCCGCGCTGCGGGCAAAATCCAGCCGGAATCAGCAATTGCTGCGCGCCGCGTCCAGGGGCATTGAAGCCGCCCTGGAGCGCCTTGCAGCACTACGGCGCGAACCGTCCGAAATGCGCACCTATCAAAGCGACGGGATGACCGCCGACATTGCGCCCGTGCGAAAATCTGGCGTTAACCATCGTGTCTGAAATCCTGCCCCGGCGCGGTCATCGCCTAAAATCCAACATATTCGGCGCTCAGGTCTTCACCGTTCTTTAGGCACTTCAAACCAGGGTGTTCAGGCATCCAGAGGGGGTGGCACGGGTCCGGGAATCCAGGATCCGTAGAGGTCAGAATGGCTCTGAACCCGCCCTGACCGGGCGGACCTCAAACCTGGCGCGAACGGCGCCGAACGACTTAAGGAACTGAACGCATGTCCAGCATTCTGACGAACTCCAGCGCAATGGTTGCGCTGCAAACCCTCAAGAACATCAATTCCAACCTCGCCAAGACCCAATCCGAGATTTCCACCGGCAAGCAGATCAGCTCGGCCAAGGACAATTCCGCTGTTTGGGCCATCTCGAAAGTGATGGAAGCGGATGTGAACGGCTTCACCGCGATCTCCGACAGTCTTTCGCTGGGAGAATCGACCCTCGCGGTCGCACGCCAAGCGTCGGAAACGGTGACCGACCTTCTCACCCAGATGAAGGGCAAGATTGTCGCGGCGCAGGAAGAAAACGTCGACAGGGGCAAACTCCAGACGGATATCACGGCGCTGCGCGACCAGATCTCCTCGGTCGTAGGTGCGGCACAGTTCAACGGACTCAACATGGTCTCCGGCACGGACGATGTGAACATCCTGTCGTCCCTCGACCGCTCGGCCGACGGCACCGTGACGGCAGCGAACATCACCGTGGCGCGCCAGGACCTCGGCACGGCGCAAGGAACATTCGGATCGGGTTCCTCGCTTGCCGCCAATGGCACCGCCTCGGCAGCCGCAGTGGCCAATACTGCGAACACCGCGATCGTAACCGTCGGCAACACCTGGGCCGCCGATGATACCGCCACGTTGACAGTGGCAGGTGTCGAGGTTTCCTTCACCGCGGCCGGTGCCGCGGTGGCCGATATCGGCGACGGGCTTGCCGGCATGATCAATGGCCTGGGCCTTGAAGGTATCACCGCCACCGGAAACAGCGACGGCACCTTGACCGTAAGCTCCACACGTGGCTTCGAAGACGTCGACATCGCGGTGGGCGAAGCGACCGCCGGAGATGGCGACGTTTTGATCACCACGCTGAACGGCACCGGGTCACTCACCGCCACCTCGGGATCCATCGACGAGCGGGCGGAAAACGTCGCGTTCTCGACCAGCGCTTCCGTGAACGAAGGCGACAGTTACAAGGTCACCGTCGGCACATCGTCCTACGATTACATCGCCGGCAAGGGCGAAACGATGGAAGACGTGGCCCGCGGCCTCAAGATCGCGATCGACTCGGCCGGCGACAGCGACATCACCACCCGCGTGGTCCAGGACACGGACACCGGCCAATGGTCGCTGAAAGTCGACAACGACGGAGCATCGGCCGCCTTCGCGGTGTCGGGCAATGCCGACGGCGTCGCCTCCGGCGGGCTCTTCGGCCTCGACTCTATCGACGTGACAACGGACGTCGGTGCCACCTCTGGCCTCGACAATATCGAGACGATGATCAACGTCGCCATTGACGCTGCCGCCGACTTCGGCTCCGCCGCCGGTCGGGTCGAGACCCAGAACAGTTTCATCGGCAAGCTCACCGACTCGCTCAAGGCCGGCATCGGCTCCCTGGTCGATGCCGACATGGAAGCGGCATCGGCAAGGCTGCAAGCCCTTCAAGTGCAGCAGCAACTTGGCACTCAGGCGCTTTCGATCGCGAACCAGGCACCGCAGAACATCCTCGCGCTGTTCCGGTAAACCTGCGCAGCCGGGGCACCAAAACGGTGCCCCGGCCCCTCCCGCCTGATCATTCTCGTTAACGGAAGGAACCCCCGTGAACGCCCTTCTTCTGGCCAAAACGGCCTATGCCACCACTGCCGCCCCGATCAGAACGCCACGCAGCGCCGAATACGAGGCCTTTGCCCGCGTCACACACCGGATGAAATCTGCAACCCAAGGCGGCGCAAGCGCGTTTCCCGAGCTTGTTGCCGCACTCCATGCCAACCGACAGCTTTGGACCGCTCTTGCCGCGGATGTCGCCGAGGAAGGCAATGCCCTTCCCCCGGCGTTGCGGGCGCGGGTCTTTTACCTCGCCGAATTCACCGCCCTCCATTCCCGCAAGGTGCTGCGCGGCGACGAGACCGCGGAAATCCTTATCGAGATCAATGCGACCATCATGCGCGGGCTTCGCGGCTCACTGGAGGCGGCATGAGCGGTTTGGTTCTCAAGCTCGGGCCACGCGAGCGGGTCTTGATCAATGGCGCGATCATCGAAAACGGCGAACGCCGATCGCGCCTGTCGATCATGACGCCGAACGCCAACATCCTGCGCCTTCGCGACGCGATTCATCCCGAGGAGGTGAACACCCCGGTCAGGCGGGTCTGCTACATCGCCCAGCTCGTCCTGTCTGGCGATGCCGACAAGAGCGAAGCCCGCATTCAACTGCTGCGCGGGATCGAGCAACTGAGCCAGGTTTTTACCGATCACGACAGCCGTGTCTTGCTGGAAACGGCAACAGAGGAAGTCTTGAATGAACAGGTCTATCACGCGCTCAAAGCCCTGCGCGCCCTTCTGCCCCGGGAAGAGCGTCTCTTTGCAGCAACGCGAATCGGCTAGCAGATGGGGTTCCAGCCTATTGTCCCGTTTTCTGGAATCGCAGGCTGGACCTTTCTGCAGCGCACCCAGCACGCACAGCAGAAGGCGTTCGATGCAACCCCCGAAATCCAGAACGATATCGCCCATTTCTCGGAGAGAATTGGCGAGATCACTTCGGCACGGGAGCTGGTGAGCGACTTTCGATTGATGAAGGTTGCCCTGGGGGCATTTGGGCTCGACGATGACCTGCCGAACAAGGCATTGATCCGCAAGGTTCTCGAAGAAGGCACGCGCGATCTCGAGAGCTTCGCGAACCGGATGGTGGACAAGCGTTATGCCGCCCTGGCAGAGGCCTTCGGATTTGACCACGACACGCCGAAAAACACGCTGCCCGGGTTTGCCTCGGAGGTGCTCGACGCCTATCGCACCCGGCAGTTCGAAATCGCTGTCGGTACCCAGCAACAGGACATGCGTCTTGCATTATCGCTGGAGCGCGATCTGGCCGCGATCACGACGCGTGACAACAGCGCGGATGGAAAATGGTTCTCGGTGATGGGCAGCCCGCCCTTGCGCAAGGTATTCGAAACCGCCCTTGGGTTGCCCGCGTCCCTGGGAGCGCTTGATATCGACCAACAGCTCGAGGTCTTTCGCGATCGCGCCGGCACAGTCTTCGGGAACGGTGAGATCGACCAGTTTTCCACCCCGGAGGCGCGCGAGAAACTCAACCAGCTCTTCCTCCTGCGGTCACAGATCACCGCCGGGCAAACGTCGATGTCGTCGGGAACGATCGCCCTCACCCTGCTTCAAGGCGGGTGAGACCGCATTGCAAAGCCCGGCGGGAAGGCGCTCTGGCCTCTCGCAAAGTTGCCAGCCAATGGCGCGCGGACCATCGTCTTGCCGGATGGTCTGCGCCGCCGCAGCAGCCGGAAGCGGCGGTCATCGGGGCACCATGCCGGCCAACCGACCTGCCGCCCGGATTACCGACCGAGACTGCTCGGTTCCACTCGCCAAGACCATGGTATTGCATTGCACGGCTGCGTGCCGATCACGCTGGCGCAAGGCCTGTAGGGTCTTTGAAAAAGAAGCCTTGCCCCCCGGCAGACCAACCGCCGATCAGGCGATGCAATTCCAACCTTGATCGCTCTCGCGTTTCCTCGAGCCAGAGCCGACCAAAGCGCTCGGGGCGCTCAAGCGACCAGCGCTTGAAGCCCGGCGAAACCCTCCCCAGGCTGAAACGTCGCGTGCCCAACCAGCCCCAGGACCATGGAAAACACCGCGATCCACGGACGCGGTGCCGCGGATCATGTCGCCTCCGATCCACTGACCGCATCGCCGCCGTCAACTCTCAGACAGGCGGCAAGCCTTCGAAAGCTGGCGGCGGTGTTGTCCCATTCATCCTCCGCAAGGAAGGCGTCGAGCTTCGGCCAGCTTTCAATTGCCGCGTCAAGGTCTGCGTCCGATCCCTTCGCGTAGAGCCCCGCCTTGATCATCATCTCCGAACGGTCGTAGGTTCCGAGCCGGTGCCGAGCCGCGGAAATCAGGGTGTTTTCCGCCTCGTTCGCCGCGCCCGGGAGCGCCCGGCTGATCGAGCGCAACAGGTCGATCGCGGGAAACCGTCCGCGCTCGGCGATCTTGCGATCAAGCACAACATGCCCATCGAGCACGCCGCGTAGGATATCGGCCACCGGTTCCTCCATGTCGGATCCGGCAACGAGCACCGAAAAAACCGCCGTGATATCGCCCGCGGTGCCAGCCCCCGGCCCCGCGCGTTCGCAAAGCGTGGTGATCTGATGCGCCGTTGAGGGCGGGAACCCGCGCAAAGCGCCACCTTCGCCGGCGGCCAGCGCAATCTCGCGGTGCGCCTCTGCAAAGCGGGTTACAGAATCTGCCAGCAACAGCACGTGCTTGCCCTGGTCGCGGAAATGCTCCGCAACCGCCATCGCTGTCCACCCGCACCTTCTGCGCAGGAGCGGCGATTGGTCCGACGTCGCCGCAACGACAACCGCCCGGCGCATGCCGTCCGCCCCCAGAACCCGTTCGATGAATTCGCGCACCTCGCGCCCACGCTCGCCGATCAACGCGATCACGACAATGTCGGCGTGAACGCCACGCGCCAGTTTGGCCAGAAGCGTTGATTTGCCGACGCCGGAACCGGCAAACAGCCCGATTCTCTGACCACGCACCAAGGGCAGCAACGTGTTGAACACCGCCAACCCGGTTTCCAGACGCGGGCCGAGAACGCGCCGTTGCGTGGGATTGATCGGCTGCCCGCGAAGCGGTCGGGCGGCGAGGCCCCGAAATATCGGCCAACCATCCAGCGGCTTGCCCATCGGGTCGATCACCCGGCCAATCCAGCTGTCGTCGGGCGCGATCTGGCTCGTCCCGACAAGCGTCACCGCGGCACCGATCTGAAGCCCCTCGAACGCCCCATCCGGCAGGATGGTGACTTCATCGCGCGCGAGGTTGAGCACCTCCCCCCGGCGCGTCGCCTGACCGTTTGCCGCGATCTCCACGAGGTCTCCCTGCGCGGCGACCCTGCCCAATCCGGTCACCTCGATCGTGCCACGCCCAATCCGCACGACCCGGCCAACATGATGAGCCGGGGCGATCGCGGCGATCTCTGCGGCAAGTTTGTCGAACCCGACATCTGGCATGATTTGTCTCCCCGCGCCGTGAGCCTGAAACCGTTTCTAAAGGAATCAGGGTTAAGCCTTGGTTGAAAGCGGTCGAGGGAGAAGCCCCGATGTTCGAAAAACTGGAAATCTTCTCGGTGGCGCAGGCGCTGGCGAAGCACGGCGCACAGCGCCAATCGGTCATCGCCCGGAACGTGGCCAATGCCGATACCCCGGGTTACCGCGCCCGCGATCTCGCCGAGTTCTCCGAAACCTACCGCGGCGAGCCGGGGAACGGCATGCGGGCAACGCGTGCGGGTCATGGCTTCGCCGGGGAAACCGGGCACTACAGCGGCGAGATCAACACCGTGTATCGCCCCGATGCCGCCTCGCCCAACGGCAACAACGTGTCGCTCGAACAGGAGGTCTTTGCCGCCGCACGCGCCAAGAGCGCGCATGACCGGGCCCTTGCGGTTTACGGCTCGGCCATGAAGATCCTGCGGACCTCGATCGGCGGGAGGGGTTGAGAATGAGCGATCTTCTCAATTCCGTGAAATCCGCGATGAGCGGCATGCAGGCCCAGGCCAACCGCTTGCGTCATTCCTCCGAAAACATCGCCAACGCCGATACGCCGGGCTACCGACGCAAGATCGTTTCCTTCGAGGAATCGATCGAAGGCGGCCGCCGCACCGGCCTTGTCAAGACCGGGCCGGTTAAGCTCGACCGGGCCGAACTGCCAAAGGTCTACGACCCCTCGCACCCGATGGCCGGCGAAGACGGCTACTTCGAGGGGTCGAATGTCGATCTCGTGATCGAGATCGCGGACGCGCGCGAAGCGCAACGAAGTTACGAGGCGAACCTCAAGATTTTCGAGCAGACGCGGCAAATGTCGCGCAATCTGCTCGATCTTCTCCGGAAATAGGAGGGCTGAATGGACGTGAAATCGACATTGGCGGCGCAGGCTTATGCGGCCACAAAACCAGCCACGGCACCGAACGCGCAGGCGGGCCAGGGCGCCGGCGAGACCTTCGGCAGACTGGCACAGGATTTTGCCGCAACGCTCGATCAGGGTGAAACGGTGGCCAAGGCCGCGATGATCGGAAACGCCGACCCGCACGCTTTGGTGGAGGCGCTCGCCCAGACCGAACTCGCGGTCGAAACCGCGGTGACGGTGCGCAACAAGGTCGTCGAGGCATACCAGGAAATTCTCAGGATGCCGGTATGATCATGGATGAGATCGTCTTCTACGACACCTTGCGCGCCGGGCTCTGGAACGCCGTCCTGATCTCGCTGCCGGTGCTCACCGTCGCGCTTGTGGCGGGGCTCATCGTCGGCCTGTTCCAGGCACTGACCTCGATCCAGGAAATGACGCTCACCTTCGTGCCCAAGGTTGCCGCCATGCTCGTGGTCTTCTGGCTGTCGATGGGCTTCATGACCGAAACACTGGTCAGTTACTTCCAGGGCACCATCGTGCCGCTCATAGCCGGGAGTTGACATGGACAACGCAGGTTATACCACGCTCACGCGTCAGTCCGGTCTCCTTGCCGAAATGCGCTCCGTGGCCAACAACATCGCCAATGCCTCGACCACCGGCTTCCGGCGGGAGGGCCTGATCTTCTCGGAATTCGTGCAAGCGCTCGCACCCGGCGACCCATCGCTTTCGATGGCCACCGCAAATGTGCGCGATACGCGGCTCGATCAGGCGCAACTCACCCAGACCGGCGGCACCTTCGACCTGGCGATCGAAGGCGATGGATTCTTCATGATCGAGGGGCCGGACGGGCCGTTGCTCACCCGCGCCGGTGCCTTCTCCCCTTCGCCTGCGGGTGAACTCGTCACACTAGACGGCTATCGCCTTCTGGACGGCGGCGGCGCTCCCATATTCGTGCCCGCCGATACCGCCGCCATTGCCATCGCGCCCGATGGAACGCTGTCGGCGGATGGCCAACCGCTGGCCGAGATCGGTCTCTGGCTTCCGGATGACCCGAACGACATGCGCCCCCGCGACGGGGTGCGCTTCGAGGTGCCGGGCGGCGCGCAACCTGCCATCGAGGGGGCCGCGATTCTCCAGGGTTTCCTCGAAGGGTCCAACGTCGATCCGGTCGGCGAGCTTGCCCGGATGATCGAGATTCAGCGCGCCTATGAACAGGGCCAGGCATTTCTCGAACGCGATGACGAACGCATTCGGGCCGTGATCCAGACATTGGGAAAATAACTTCGGAGAGGAGCCACCATGCGCGCCCTGAAAATTGCGGCAACCGGGATGCTGGCCCAGCAGATGCGGGTCGAGACCATCTCGAACAACCTCGCCAACATGTCGACGACGGGCTACAACGCCCGCCGCGCCGAATTCGCCGACCTGCATTACCAGCAAATGTCGCGCCCCGGCACGATCAACGCCACCGACGGCACGGTCTTGCCCACCGGCGTGCAACTTGGACTTGGCGTGCGGCCCACCGCGGTTTCCATGCAGATCCAGCAGGGGTCGCTTGCCCAGACCGGCGGCGACCTCGACCTCGCCATCGAAGGGCGCGGATACCTTGAGATCATTCTCCCATCTGGCGTCTCCGCCTATACCCGCGACGGGGGCCTGAAACGCACCGGCGAGGGCCTGATCGTAACCTCCGATGGTTTTCCCGTGGTGCCCGAAGTCACCATCCCGGTCGAGACCCGCGCGATCACGATCAATGCCGATGGCGAAATCTACGCCTATTTCAACAACCAGGTTGAAGCGCAGCTCATCGGCCAGATTACCCTCGCACAGTTCACCAACGAGCAGGGGCTCGAAGCGGTCGGCTCGAACAATTTCGTCGAAACCGAGGCCTCGGGCCCGCCGATCATTGGTGTGCCCGGCGAAGACGGGCTGGGTACGCTGCGTCAGGGCTACCGGGAGCAAAGCTCCGTCGACGCGGTGAAGGAAATCACCGAATTGATCGAGGCCCAGCGCGGCTATGAGCTGAACTCCAAGGTTATCACCGCCGCCGACCAGATGCTCGCCGCGACAACGCAGGTGCGCTGATGAAACGTCTCCTTCTGCTTTGTATCGCGTTCGTCGCGCCGCCGCCGGTCGCTGCAGAAACCGTTGTGGCCGCCCGCACGATCCGTGCCCAAACTGTGCTGACATCCGACGATTTGCGCCTGATCGAAGACGAACACGCGGGGGCCTTCGACTCGGTCGATGGGCTTGTCGGGCTCGAGACCCGCGTTGCGCTCTTTGCCGGACGCCCAATTCGTCCCGGTGAAATCGGCCCCCCCGCAATCATCGAGCGCAACCAGATCGTGACTTTGCTGTTCCGGCAATCGGGCCTCGAAATCATAGCCGAAGGCCGAGCACTCGGCCGGGCAGGTGTGAACGATGTGCTGCGGGTGATGAACCTCGCGTCGCGCCAGACAATCTCCGGTCGGGTTCGCACCGACGGGATCATAATCGTCAACCCTTCGGCCGCACCCCTTGCGGCCAATTGAGAGGACAGCATGAAACGCAAACTCCTTCCCCTTGGCGGCCTCGTCGTTCTCCTGTTCGGCGCCGGTTGCGAACAACGGCTCAACGATCTGGGTCGCCCCCCGGGCCTGAGCGAGATCGAGACCACGCGCGAGGCTCAGGCGATGAGCTCGATCCCGCTTCCCCGCGATATCGTGATGCGCCAGGAGGCCGAGGGGTCGTCGCTCTGGGCCGCTGGCCGCCAATCCCTGCTCGGCGACCGGCGGGCACAGGCGGCCGGCGACATTCTCACGGTGGTGATTGAAATTGATGAACAGGCCGAGGTTTCGGCAAGCTCCTCGCGCGGGCGATCCGGCGCGGAAGAAATGCGTATCGGGGCGCTCCTCGGTATCGATGCATTGGGGCCACTGGCTGAAATTGACCTTGTCCCCGGTGTTTCGACGAGCTCTTCCGGCAGTTCGTCGGGCAACGGCACGACCCGGCGGAACGAGAAACTGACCCTTCGCGTCGCGGCAACCGTCGTCGGCAACCTGCCCAATGGGGTTCTGCGGATCGAGGGCAGCCAGGAGGTTCGGGTCAACTACGAACTGCGCGAATTGCTGGTTTCGGGCTACGTGCGGCCGGCCGACATCTCGCGGCAGAATGAAATCCCCTACGACAAGATCGCGTCGGCGCGGATTTCCTATGGCGGACGCGGACAGATCACCGACATGCAGCAACCGCGTATCGGCCAGCAGATCACCGATATGGTTCTGCCGTTCTAGGGGAATGATGTGGGCAAGCTGATCCCGATACTGCTGGCATTGATCGGCCTTGGTGCCGGTGCAGGTGCCGGCTTCGCGCTCCGGCCCGCGCCGCCTTCCGCAGCCCCCGAGGGCGACTGCGCCTGCACCTGCGGCCCCGACGCCGAAGCCGGATCGGTCAAGCCACCGGAAGCCGCCGAGGTCGTTGGCGATTTCGTCAAGATGAACAACCAGTTCGTCGTTCCCGTGGTTCAGGAGGGAGCCGTCGCGGCGCTCGTGGTGCTTTCGCTGAGCCTGAACGTGCCGACTGGCGGTTCAGAGACGGTGTATCAGCGCGAACCGAAGTTGCGCGACATCTTCCTGCAGGTCTTGTTCGATCACGCCAACGCAGGCGGCTTCGACGGCAGTTTCACTTCCGGGCCCAACATGGAACGGCTTCGTATCGCACTGACCGAGGCCGCCCGGCGCGTCCTTGAGGGCAACGTGTTTGATATCCTGATCACGGATATCATGCGGCAGGATCTCTGAGCGAGCCAGCGTAGCTTCCACGATCGGTGCGTCACCCCATGTCGGCAAATTTTCGGCTCCGGCGGTTGGCGGCATGGCGGCGCTCCACGCTCTCGGTGTCACGGATTTGCCGAAGCGCGTCTGCCCGCCCAAACGCCTTGCTGGCAACCACCCGCTGCGCTTCGAAATCAGCCATGGCGCGGGCCAGTTCGGATTGGCGCAGCGCGTGTTCCCGGCGCACCCAGTCTCGCCACAGGAGATCGCGAGCGGACAGGCCGACAAGCCCTTCGCCCGGATCATGGCCTGCAACCACGCCCGCGCTTTCGGCCCTCGCACGCGCCAGTTCCTCGACTTCGGATCTGCATTTGCCAACCGCCTTGGCCAGCGTCTTCAAATCTGCCAGATCCCGGTCCAGCACCATGCGCGAGAGCGCCTCCAGATCCGCCAGCCCGCGCGTCATTGCAATCGCGCCCCTTCAACCCCGAAACGTCCCGTGCGTTCCCGCATCCTGCGGCGCATGTCTTCGGAGAAGCGGATCGCGGCCGCGATCGCATGGTAGTGCTCCGGTCTGACCTCCTCGCCGATCTCGACGGTTGCATGGATCGCCCGGGCCGTGGGCGGATCGCGGTGAAGCGGAACACCCGCCTCGGTGGCCGCATCGCGGATCCGCGCAGCAACCTCGTCGACCCCTTTTGCAACGCAGACTGGTGCCTCGCCCGGCCGCCGGCTCCATTTCAGGGCCACCGCGTAATGCATCGGGTTCACCACGACGACATCGGCCTTCGGCACATCCGCGAGCATCTGGTTCATCGCGATCTCGACACCGCGCTGGCGACGTTGTTGCTTCATGTGCGGATCGCCCTCGCTCTGCTTGGATTCGTCCATCAACTCCTTGCGCGACATCCGGTTCTTGCGCAGGTGTTCTTGGCGCTGCCACAGAAAATCGCCACCGCCGATCACGAGTGCAATCACGAGAACAAGGGCAAAGAACCGGACCCCGAGCGACAACAGCACGACCGTTACCATCCCGGGGTTGAGGCTGAGCGTGCCGACGATCTGCGGCATTTCGCGCCAGAGAAACACGCCCAGAACAAGCCCGAAGATCAGCAGCTTGGCAGAGCTCTTGGCAAACTCGAACAGGCCCGAACGACCGAACTTGTTCTTTGCATTCGCAACCGGGCTGATGCGGTTGAACTTGGGCTTCAGTTTCTCCGGTGCCACGGTGAAGGATCGCAACGCGATGCTGGCAAGCAGAACGAGGACCGCGGGCATCAGAAACCAGGGCAGGAATGCGCCGCCAACGTCGCGCAGGAGCGCACCGGTCATGACCGACCCCCGGCCCGCGAACACTTCAGCCGACAAGGCAACCGAATGTTCCACCAGCCCGGCGAGCACGGCCCCGACCTCCCGGAGACTGGCGGCACCGATCGTGACGGAAACCAGCAGGAACCCGCCATAGGATGCCGCCGTCGTCAGGTCCGCCGATCGCGGCACCTCGCCTTTGCGGCGGGCATCATCGAGTTTCTTCTGGGTTGGCTCGTGTTGCTTGTCCGCATCGTCCTGGGGCTCGGCCATCACATTGCTCCAAAGGGATCGCTGAGGAACTCGGTGAAGGCGTCATGCCAGAGGCCAAGGAGAAGCGGGGCGGTCAGAAACAAAAGGATGAGGCCACCTGCCGTGATCGCGGGTGCCCCGACGAAAGCGACCATGAGTTGCGGCATGGCGCGGTTGATGACGCCAAGCGCGACGTTATAGACCAACGACGCCACGACAAATGGCGCGGCGAGCGTGAACCCGAGGGCAAAAACCCGCACAACCTGGGCCTGCCCCCAGGCTGAAAGCAGCTCCGCCCCAGGCAAACGGCCGGGCGGCCAGACGTCATATGACAAGATCAGCACTTCCGCGAGCCTGACGTGCAAACCAAGCAGGACCGCCAGGGCAAGGCCGCCGTAGAACAGAACATGCCCCATCGCGGGTTGCGGATCGGCATTCTGGCCGCCGAAAATCTGCGCAAGCGACGTCGCTTGTGCCGCCATTGATCCGGCGATCTGAAGCACCAGCACGAACATCCGGATCATGGCACCGATCGCGAGCCCGGCCAGGGCCTCGGTGATGACGAGCACGCCCGGACGGGCGAGGGTCTCAATTTCGGGCCGAACCAGCGGCCCCGCCATCGGCAGGACGACCAGCGTGAATCCGAGCGCCAGCATCAATCTCACCCGCTCGGGAACCGACCGTTCACCGAAAGCCGGGAACAGCGCCATCGCTGCCCCCACACGCAAGAACACGATGAACCCGACGGCAAGGGCATCTTCGGCCCATTCGACCAACGCCGCCACATCTGCCGTCATGTCGATACCATCCCAACCAGCGCCGGGCGGGCATCGGTGCCGATCTCTTCAAACGAAAACACAGGGTTCGCTATGCCCTTCGCCGTGAGTACCGTGCGCAGGAAACGGCGGCGCCGCATCGACGTCACGACCGCCGGATAGACACCATTTTCGCCGGCTTTCGCGATCCTTTCGGCAATGCCGCTTGCAAGCCGGTTGAACATCTCCGGCGGCAGGGCCACATCGCTCCCCCGCTCGCCATCCATCTGATAAGTCGTGAAAGTCTCTTCCCAATCCGGATCCAGTTGCACGAGGGGCAGGGTGCCATCCGAGCGTTTGACTTCGGCGATAAGCTGGAACCCGAGGCGCTGGCGCACATGTTCGCAAATCGCCTCCGGGGCCCCCAGAACCGGGCGAACTTCCGCAATGGCTTCGAGGATGAGTGACAGGTTGCGGATCGAGACACGCTCTTCCAGAAGCAGGCGCAGAACCGCGAGCAAGGTATCGACCGGCACCTTGTCGGGCACCAGTTCCTCGAGCAGGCGCCGGTTTGCTTCGGCCCGTGCCGGATCGGAGACATTGGTAAACTCGTCGAGCAGGCGGCGCAGGGCCTTCAGGCTGAAAAGACGCCCGAAATTCCGCTTCATGACCTCGAGAAGATGGGTGGCGAGCACCTCTGTCGCGGTCACCACCGTTCCGCCCTGCAAGGCGACCTGATCCTGGGACTCAGGTGAAATCCATCGCGATGGTGCGCCGTATACCGGCTCCTCGACATCGTCACCGGCGGGCAGATCCGCCTCGCTCCCCGAGAGGATCGCCAGCACCCGGTTCGGCACGAGCCTGTCGCGAGCCTGTTCCACGCCCTGAATGCGAACAACGTAATTGCCCGCCGGGAGGGCCGGGTTGTCGGTCAAACGGATCTCAGGAAGGATCAACCCGTATGAACTCGCGACATGATTGCGCATATTGGCGATGCGCGCATCAAGCCCGGTCGCGGGGTCCAGCACCATGGTGACAAGGTCCGTTGCAAACTCCACGTGGATATCATCGAGATCGAGCACATCCCCCATCGTCGCCTGCGGCTGCACGGCACTTTGCGCGATCTCCTGTGCGGCGTTCCTGGCCTCGCCTTGCCGGGTCTTGCGTTTTACCCACCAGGCAGCCGAGCCAAGCGCGAGCGCGCCGATCACGAAAGGGATGAAGGGCAAACCCGGCACGAGCGCGAACAATGCCATCAGGATCGCGACCGTCACCAATGCGGAAGGATGACGGCCAAGCTGGGCAAACAGGGCAAGATCTGTCGAGCCCGTGGCACCGCCACGTGCCAGCAGCAAGGCGGATGCGATCGATATGATCACCGCCGGAATCTGGCTTACGAGCCCGTCGCCAACCGTCAGGATCGCGTAGGTTTCAAACGCATCTCCAAGTGCCATTCCATGGATTGCAACCCCCATGATCAGGCCCATCGTGAGGTTGAGCAGCGTGATCAGCAATCCGGCGATGGCGTCGCCCTTGACGAATTTCGATGCCCCGTCGAGCGATCCGAAAAAAGTGGTTTCCGCCTGTTCGCGCGCGCGCCGCTCCTTCGCTTCCTCATGCGTGATCGCGCCGGAAGACACGTCGGCATCGATTGCGAGTTGTTTGCCGGGCATGCCGTCGAGCGCAAACCGCGCGCCCACTTCGGCCATGCGGCCCGCACCTTTCGTGATCACGACGAAGTTCACGATCAGCAGCACACCAAAAACGACCAGGCCAAGGAAAACGCTGCCCGACATGACGAAGCTCGCGAATCCCTCGATGACGTTCCCCGCCGCCGCGGTGCCGGTATGGCCGTTTCCGATGATGAGCTTCGTCGACGAGACATTCAGCGACAACCGCAACATGAGAGAGGCGAGCAGAACGGTTGGGAACACGGAGAAATCGAGCGGACGTTCGATGAAGAGGGTCACCGTAAACATCAGGATTGCGAGCGCAAACGAGGCGGCAAGCCCGATATCGAGAACCCAGGACGGCACCGGCAAGATCATCATGACGATGATGGCCATCAGGGCCAGGGCGAGCAGGATCGTTGGCCGGAAAACCTGAGCGACCAGAGGCGTCATCTTCAGACCCTACCCCGCCTTGTCCAGAGCAAAAATGCTGCGGGCAAGCCCGGACTCGGGCATTGGGACCAGGGACCCCAAGCCATGCGCACCGCCTGCTTTCAAGAGCGGAAAGCTGTTGTTCCTCTCCGCAGCAGCACGCTCGCCGCGGCCGGTCCAATCCGGGTCGGCGTTCTCCAGCGCCGGGAGCGGCAGAGCGTCCTCTGTGAGATACCGGTTCCGGATCGAAGAAAACGTTGCACGGTAGGCATCGGCATAGACCGGCGTTCGCGAGTGATAAGTGCCGGCAGCCGTTTCCCAATCGTTCGTTTCGTCAAAAAGTTTGGCCAGGAAACCAGCCGCATAGAGCGCGTTTTCCATAGGATCGAACATGGTTTCCAATGACGCGAAATTCTGACCGTGCCATTTGTAGTTGATCTGGAAACACCCAACATCAAAACTCGTGGCACCGCGTTTGTGGTGTTCTTCGGCATATGCAGTCGCAGCGTATCTGCTATCGAACCATTGCCCCTTGCCTTCCATGTTCACAGTCCAAGGCCACGGGGACATGTCGTCGCCTTGCGCTCGACCGGTTTCGGTCAGCATGATCGCTTTGAGCACCGAAATAGGTACCCCGGTTCGCCCCGCGGCAACGATTGCCGCCTGCTCACAGAGCAGCGACGGGGCCGCGCCGGTCTTGGCGCTCGCGGGGGCACCCGCGGCGGCAAGAAGCAGCAGGAAAGCCACGAGACCCACATGATCCAGCCGCCACAACCACAGAAGGGCAGACACACCTCTGGAAGCCGTATTGCGCCTTGGCGAAAGACCCTGCCGAGGATTCTGGGATCGACCTAGATTCATTGTTTTCACCGCAATTCTTGCGTATGAAAACACTCATATCCGAACCCGGTTTCCAAATGGTAACCAGGCTCAATCCATATCGCCGGAACCCGCAGATGGGTTGTGGTCCAGCAGGCTTTCCAGGATCGCCCGCGACGTCCGGCTCTCGTCAATCACCCCTAGGGCACCGGCCAGCGATACTTGAGGTTCCTCGGATGTCGAACGTTTATCCACCGCATCCGGATCGCGCATGAGATGCGCCACATCGCGCACCGTCCCTTCACCGATTTTCGCAAGATCGTCCCACAACTCGCCTTGCCAGGCCATACGACCGGCAGAGTCCGTATCACCGGATGCCAGATACGCGCGGAACGCTCCGCCGAAATCGCCCGCCGCTTCCAACGCCTCAGCCCGCAACCCGTTTGCCACCTCGTTCTCGATTCCGGCAAGGTATCCGATCGCAACGTCAGGCCGGCCGTCAAGCATCGCTGCCCGCGCGAATAAAAACCGGTCCTGCGGTCCCGGCAAAGAATCCTGACCTTCGAGTACAATGCGGGCAGGGCTGGTCAGACCGAGATCCAACAGTCTTTCCGCGAGCCCACGACGTTCATCGGCGGGCAAACCCACGACCAGATCAAGACGGGGCAGCAAATACCGAAGGAAGGTTTCGTCGGCAGCATCCTCATTCAGGCGACGGAACACCTCACCAACCAGATCGCGGCGTTCCCTCTCATTCAGACTGGACATGTCTCTGAAATCCACCAGCCCCGAAAACGCCGTTGCAAAATCGCCAGATAAAGCCCGCGCCCTTATCGCGGTAACCAGAAACGGCGTGGATTCGTCACTCCCGCGCCGCTCAAACGCCAGGCTTTCAAGAAGCGATATCTGCTCGTCCGGGATCAATCGCCCCCTTCCCAGTTCTGCATCGACATGATCCAGAAAAGCATCGGGCATTGAAACGTCATCCTTGGCGAGCATTTCATCAAGCCGACCACGCGCGGTATCGGCGTCATCACGCATCCGGTCGAAGCGCAATGCAATTGCATCCAGATCCCCGGAACCCGCGGGCGTGGCAAGGTCCATCGCGTTCTTCACGGAATCCGCGGCTTCAAGATCACCGGCTTCCAGAAGTTTGTTCAAAAGAGGTGCGCCAAGATGGATGCGAATATGCGGCGGCAATCCAGCGAAAGAGAGCGCAACTGCATTTGTGTTGATTTCCCGGGATCGATCGAGTCTCGGTTGGGCGAGCACCGACCAAAGTGCCGTTTCCCCTTTGCAGGCCATCTGATCCACGAGCAAAGCCGCGTTTCGCGACACGCCCGTATCCATGATTTCAGCCATGATTTCCAGCAGATCGCTGCGGGCAACGTCATTCGGGTTATTCCGCATCATGGCCAATGCCTCGGCCCCGAATGTCATGTAGATATAATACCTGACAAGCCCGGTAACCCCATCGCTATCGGACTTATCGAATTCGCCAATAGTTTGGCCGCGAAATGCGCCAAGATCTTGAGCAAAGGTCTCGCCTGCACCACCCCAGCTCGAAACATCAAAGAATTCACTTGGAATACAATGATCCCCGGCACCGGTAATGACAGAGGCGCGGCTTTCGCTCGCGGCGCGATCCACCCCCGTTTCGACTTCCATATGGCTGCGATCCGTCGGGGGTTTCCGTCCAGTCGGAGCAGGCTCAGCCTTCGCCGCATCTGGCGGCACCACCTCCGGCGATGGCACAGCGGCAGGATCCACAGTGATCGGTTCGAGGTCCGCCTCCAACAATCCCTGGGCTGCGGCACGGGCGATCTGTTCCAGCAACAATGACTGCATTTCCGATGCCCGCGAACCGGATTCCTGTGGTTCGGGGATTGTTTCTGGAGCATTGCCCGTCTGCTCGGGGGCGGCACTGCTCGTTTCAGATGGTGCCGGTGGCTTGTCGTTCTCAAGGGGTGCCGGCGGCAACGCCAAACTCATCGCGTTGCCAGTCGGCCAGGCCTGTTCAAACGCCAACGGCAGCTCAATTCTATCCGGCGGTTGGCCCAGGCCATCGAAGATCCGGGCAAAAGGCGGTGCAACTTGCCTTTGCTGGGCGAGGTCCGGCAGCGAGACTGAAGGAGCCTGCAAGGTCAGCTCTTCCAGACCTTGTTCAAACGGATGTGCAGGGTTTTGCGGACGTCCATCCTTGATATCGAGCACAACCTGGCCATCCCGCAGATCGAAGGCATCACCGTGGCAGATGCAATCAACCTTCAGGAAAAGCCGCCCGTCCCCCCGATCCAGGACATCCACGATTCGGTTTCGCGTGATCAAGTCGAAAACCGAAACCAGGTTGTATTCGACCGCCTTGTTCCCGGCCCGAAACTCGAAGCCCCCCGGGACCCGCCCGAACTCCCATCGGGCTTCGGCATCGAAGCCAAGCAGCAGACGAGAGAAGCCGGCATGATCGCCCGAGCGCACAGGAACGCTTTGCGCCGCTGCGGTGATCGGCAGGAGAAACGAAAAGACGAGGGCCAATATCCTGATCATGCCGCGTCTTTCTTGACCTCCTTCAATGCTTCCTCAAGCTCGGAGTAGCCCGGTCGAACCTGGCTGGGCGTGTTCTGACGACCGACTTCAATACAGATGTTGGTCGAGTGGTTATGCAGATTTGCCACAAGAACCTCGCGAATGAGCTGGTAGAAGTGCGCGTCGTCTTCGGACACGCTCTTGAGTTTCATGGCGAATGGCCCAACGATGCCGTAGGCAAGAAACACGCCAAGGAACGTGCCGACCAGGGCACCACCGATGAGTTTTCCCAGGATTTCAGGGGGTTGGTCAATCGATCCCATCGTCTTGATGACCCCGAGAACCGCAGCAACGATGCCAAGCGCGGGCAGAGCGTCGGCAACCGCTTGCAAGGCGTGGCTTGGATGTTGTGCGTGGTGGAAAGTCGCTTCTATGCGTTTTTCCAGCACCTCCTCGACCTGATGGGGATCGTCATAGTTCATTGATGCCGATCGGAGCGTATCGCAGATCAACTCGATCGCTTCCCGGTCTGCCAGAATCCGCGGGTATTTTCCGAAGATCGAGCTTTCTTGAGGTGTTTCGATATGCTCCTCGAGCGCGACCGCATTCTGACGGGCCTGTCGTATGAGCTCAAAAAGCAGACACAACAGATCCTTGTAGTCCTGCGGTTTCCAGCGCGGCCCTTTGAACACCCGACCGATATCTTTCATCGTGTGCTTGATGGCGGCCATATCGTTCGAGATCACGAAGGCCCCGGCGGCAGCACCACCGATCATTGTGAATTCGAACGGAAGCGCTTTCAGGATGATCCCCATCTTCCCACCGGCGGCAAGGTAGCCGCCAAACACCATGATGAAGATCATCGCGATACCAACGAACCCGATCATCCCGTCGCTCCTCGTTACCTTGAGTCTCGTCAGTCTCGCTGAGTCCGGTTAAGAATCCCTGCACGTTGGACCTACCTTGTCGGCACTTCTGCATTTCGACCTGCAAGGATCACGCTGATGGAATAGGCGGAGGAAGGATCGAGGCCCGCAAGGATTGCGGCGGCGGTATCCGGTCGCATTCGGGCGAGAAAACCGGCGGCAAATTGGGGATCCATCGCCGCAAACAATGGGGCGGCTTCCTTGGCTTTCATGTTCTCATAAACGGCGGTCAACCGCGCCAGATCATCTTCCGCCGCCGTGGATGCCATGGTCATCGTGGCCTCCAGGCTGGCCTCCGCGGCCTCGAGCGCAACCAGGTTTTTCCGTACCTGGGCCTCGACCACTTCGAGCGCCTTCTGCCGATCTGCCAATGCCACCTCACGCGCGGCCAAGGTGGTCTCACGATCCTGGAGCGCGGACAACACTTGCGCGATATCATTCGATGGTGCGCCATCCGGATCTTCAGCGGGCGGGGCACCCTCGACGGCGGCGGCGATGCCCTCGGCAATCGCCACCCCGCTTTCCCCCGAGAGACGCAAAAGGCCCGACAGCGCGAGTGCCGTGGCAATGACCCACAGGATCCCCCTTGCAGTCCTGCGGCGGCGGCGCGGCGGCGGTGCCGCCTTTTGGGCAGTCTGATCGTCATTCGAATTCATGGCTGCGCTCCCATTGCCGCAGTGCGCCGCGAAGCAAACAAGGGCGGAGGCTCTGGCGTTGCGCCGGCAAGCGGCCTTGGCGTCTCCTGAGAAGCCCGGTCTTCGTCGGACCCGGCGCTGTTTTCGATCTCTTCTTCAAGGCGCGACGTGGCCTCTGGCAGATCGTGAAGCGACGCCATCATCAGTTCGAGCTTGCGAGCCGAGGATTCCGCGCGATCTGTCAAACTGGTCAGGGATTGCGCCGAGTGTGCCGCCGCCTTGCGGGCCTGATCCAGCGTGCGCGTCATGTCATCGACCTGCGCCGACAACACGGCCACCGCGCCACCGACGCCATTTTCGAGATTGTTGAAACGTTTGAGCCGACGGGCGAGGACAACGCAGTATATGGCCGCGCCGAGTGCCCCGGCACCAAGCAGCACATCCGATGCCAGCTTGAAGATCTGGTCCATTCTGGCCCTCCTTTTTTGCGTCAGTTCAATACAAATTCCATCACGAGCAGGTCCTTCACCCTGCCCTCTCCGGTAACGAGCTTGATCCGCCTCAGCATCTGCGCGCGCAAATCGATCAGCGACACCGGGTTTTCGAGATCACTGGGCTCAACCGCCCTGAGATAGGAGTTCAGAACATCCATGACGCGGGGCACCAACGCCCGGACATCCGCCTCGGTCCCCGGGATGACTTCCAACTCCGCCCGAAACCTCAGATGGTCATGACTGGAGCTCGGACCCAAGGAAATCACCAAAGGGTCTAGCGGCACAAAGGCAACCGGCGGCAGGTTCTTCGGTGTGACCCCGGCATTCTCCTCACCGGCATCGCTTTCCGACACCGGCCCGAGGACAAGGCCTGAATATACTGCAAAGAACCCCGCACCGCCCAGGACAAGGGCAAGCACGATTCCTATTACAATCCCGAGGAAACCGCGTTTTCCGGGCTTGGCTTCTTCCGTGCCTTCCGGCGTTTTTTCGGTATCTGCCATATTCCAACCGTCCAATCTGACGATTCGGTTATAGACCGGCAGGGGCTAACTGATTGTTAATAGCAATCGACGAAAGTGACTCGCGACGGGGGCAGAAGCCCGCTCGAAAAAGGGAGTCACGTCTTGCAGCAGATCTTCGCTGTCTGGAACGCGCTCGATACGCGCAAGCAGATCATCGTCACGGTCGCGACCCTGGCCATGTTTGCCGCTGTTCTGACCATCGCCCGCATCGCCGCGCAACCGTCGATGGCCCTGCTCTATGCTGGCCTCGAGCCGGGCTCCGCGGGCGAACTGATCCAGGCCCTGGAGGCGCGGGGGGTTACGACCGACGTGCGCAGCGGGGCGATCTATGTAGACGCGTCGCGTCGGGACGAACTGCGGATGACGCTTGCTTCCGAGGGGCTGCCGCGCGACTCGGCCCAGGGATATGAGCTGCTGGACAATCTTTCCGGGTTCGGGACGACCTCGCAGATGTTCGATGCCGCCTATTGGCGCGCAAAGGAGGGTGAACTTGCCCGCACCATCGTTTCCTCGCCTCTGATCAAGTCGGCTCGGGTTCATATCGCCATTCCGAACTCGCAGACATTTCGGAATCGATCCGCACCCTCCGGTTCCGTGACGGTCACAACCGCGCAGGAGGCCCTGTCCGGGCCACATGCCAAGGCCCTGAAATTCCTGGTGGCATCCGCTGTTCCCGGGCTCTCCCCTGACGATGTTTCCATCATCGACTCGCGTGGAGGCATGGTCATGACCCGCGACGACGACGCGGCCTTCGAAGGCGGAACGAATGCCCGCGCGGAAGCGCTCAAACAAAATGTCGAAAGGCTGCTGGAGGCCCGGGTGGGCTACGGAAATGCGATCGTCGAGCTCTCGATTGACACCGCGCTGGAAAGCGAAACGATCCTCGAGCGCGTGTTCGATCCCGAAAACCGCGTGGTCATCGCCACGGAAACCGAAGAATCCACCGCCGCGTCAAGCGGCAACGGTCAAGGTGGGGTGACGGTCGCCTCGAACTTGCCGAACGGCGAGGCTGAGGGCGGCGACTCATCCTCCAACAATACCGAAACCCGCGAACGCGTGAACTACGAGGTTTCGGAAACCACGCGCGAAATCAACCGGGGCCCGGGCACGGTGCGCCGCATCTCTGTCGCCGTCCTGGTCGATGGTATTCGAACCCGCGACGACAATGGTCAGGAAGTCTGGGCCCCGCGCAGTGATGAAGAACTCGACGCCTTGCGCGATCTCGTCACTTCCGCCGTCGGTTTGAATGAAACCCGGGGCGATACGATCACGATCAAGTCGATGGCCTTCGAGCCGATCGTTTCCGAAGGCACCGAGGCATCGGCTGGTCTTTGGGGGAATCTCGGCATCGACGCCATGTCTCTGATTCGCCTTGGAATTCTGTCTATTGTCGCACTCGTCCTGGGCCTGTTCGTTCTTCGCCCGATCCTGGCTGGCAAAGGCAACACCGCCGGCGCTACGGCGGTCCTAGCCGGCCCCACAAGTCTGGCCTCGCCGCAAGTCACCGCCCCGAACACCCTCACCGCACTCACCGGCGAAATCGACGATACCAACCTGCCCGCGGTTCCTGAAAGCGCCATCGTTGCCGACTTCGACTTCGGCAACACGCTGGCCGATGATCTGCCGCAGCGTCGAGGGCAGAACGACCCGGTCGACCGGCTCCGCACGTTGATCGAAGAACGCCAAACCGAAACGGTGGAGATTCTGCGTGGCTGGATGGAAGACGAGGAGACTGCCTGATGCCGCGCCCATTGCTCGAAGATTTCGCGGCAGGCGTTGACGCCCCGATGGAAGGCCCCGGCAGCGCCGGCGGTGCCATCCCCGGACCTGCAAACGCGCCTTCGAATGAGCTTGTCGAGGCATCCCGCCTCGAAGGCTACGAAGCCGGTTATCAGGCCGGATGGGATGACGCCTTGCGTGCGCAGGCGGAAGAACAGGGCCGGATCGGGGCCGAGTTTGCGCGCAATCTCCAGGATCTTGGGTTCACCTTTCAGGAAGCCCGGTCTCATGTGATGCATGCGCTGGAACCATTGCTCTCCGGCATGGTGGAAAAGGTGCTTCCCCGCCTGATCTCCGAGACCATCGGTCAAACGATCATCGAGGAATTGATGCCGCTGGCGGCGACGGCGGCCGACGCCCCCATCGAGGTCGTGGTCAGCCCCGCCAGTCTCCCGGTTCTTCACGAGCTTCTCGCAAAGACGATTTCGATCCCTTTTGAACTGGTCGAAGAGCCGTCTCTCGCGGAGGGCCAGGTATTCCTGCGATCGGGAAATCTCGAACGCCACATCGATTTCACCACCGCGGTCGACCGGATCGGTGCCGCGATCAACAGCTTGTATGAACTCAACGAAAAGGCCTTCAACCATGGCTGAATCTCCCACCCGCGCCGGCGAGGCTCTCGGTGCCGACAATCCATTCTCGCAGGTTTCGGTTGAGATCATGGTCTCGGTCGGCACCGCGCGCCCCTCGATCCGAGACCTGCTGAGCTTGAAGCCGGACGCGATCCTCCATCTTGATCGCAAAGTGAATGATCCTGTCGAGCTGTTCATCGGTGACAAGTTGATCGCGCGCGGCGAACTGGAAGAACGTGAAGGCAGTCCCGAGGCCGAGCTTGTTGTCCGCCTGACCGAGGTGGCCGACCTGAAGAACGGGATCTAGAACATGCCGCCCAGATCAATCGTCGCGATCACCTTGATGATCGCATTGGCCGCAATGGTTGCTGTCGCCCCAAACGCTCTCTCGGCGCAGGATATCTCGATTTCTCTCGGCGATGAAAATGGCAGCCTTGCCACGCGCTCAATCCAGTTGATCGTTCTGATCACGCTGCTCAGCCTCGTTCCGGGCCTCGCCGTGATGATCACCGCGTTCCCGTTCATCGTCACGGTCTTGTCGATCTTGCGGCAGGCAATCGGCTTGCAGCAATCGCCGCCAAACATGTTGATCATTTCGCTTGCGTTGTTCCTGACCTATTTCGTGATGGAACCGGTGTTCACAGAAGCCTGGGTGCAAGGTGCCGAGCCATTTGCCGCCGGCACCATGGGGCTGGAAGAGGCCTTCACCGCATCCCTCGAGCCGTTTCGCGTATTCATGTCGGGGCGGATCGACGGTGAAACCTTCTTTTCGCTCGCAGAATTGCGGGAGCCGGGGACCGTCACCGAGCCCGGCCCGGATTCACCGCTTTCCCTGCTCGTTCCCTCATTCCTGCTCAGCGAGATATCGCGCGCGTTTCAGATTGGATTTCTCATCTTCCTGCCATTTCTCGTCATCGACCTCGTTGTTGCGGCAATACTCATGTCGATGGGGATGATGATGGTTCCGCCGGCCATCGTATCGTTGCCCTTCAAGCTCGCCTTCTTCGTCGTTGCCGACGGCTGGAGCCTGGTCTCGGGTGCCCTGGTGCGCAGCTATTTCTGATTGGTTTCCCGCGCCGTCCTGCGTCCGGAAAAGTCATCTCTTCCCGAAAGCCGGGTCGTCCTTGCTCATCCGGTGGATCGTGCCCCGAGGCAAGCCGCGGCCAGCATCGGGGGTTCAGCGTACCACGAATTCGGCATGCAATGCCCCGGCCGCCTTGATGCTCTTCAGAATGTCGATCATGTCACGAGGGGCAACCCCGAGGGCATTGAGCCCCGATATGACTTCGGACAGCGAGGTGCCGCCACGGACTTCAGCAAGGCCGATCCCGGGCTCTTCCACCAGGTTTGCTTCGGTACGCGGAACCACGAGGGCTTCTCCCTCGGTAAACGGGTTTGGCTGAACCACGAGGGGTTGCTCCTCGATCCTGATGGTCAGGTTGCCCTGGCTGACCGCAACCCGGCTGATCCTTACATCTTCGCCCATGACGATGGTTCCCGAACGCTGATCGACAACAACCCGGGCCTTCCGTTCTGGCGCAACGGCAATATTCTCGACCCGGCCCAACGCGTGCGCGGGGCTGCGGGCCTGCGTCGCGCCCACATCGAGTACGACCGTGCCCGCGTCGAGCATCCGGGCAACGACTCGGCCAAAACTTCCATTGATCGCGTCCTCGATCTTTTGAGCAGTTGTGAAATCGGGGTCGCGCAAGGCGAGCCGGATCGTCTTGAGCTTGGTGAAGTCGAATTCGATCTCACGTTCAACACGGGCGCCGGCGGGGATCACGCCAGCGGTCGGCACCCCCTGAACAACTCTTGCGCCATCGCCTTCCGCCTCGGCCCCGCCCGCGATGATCGTACCTTGCGCAACGGCATAGATCTCGCCATCCGCCGCGTTGAGCGGCGTCATCACAAGCGTCCCGCCAAGAAGGCTTTTTGAATCGCCGATCGCCGAGACCGAAATGTCGAACTTCGACCCGGACCGCGCGAACGGCGGGAGGGTTGCGGTCACGAACACGGCGGCAACATTCTTCGGGCGAAATTGCTCGCCGGTGATATTCACGCCGAGCCGTTCGAGGATATTCGACATGATATCCTCGGTGAAGGGCGCATTCCGGATGCCATCGCCGGTTCCGTTGAGGCCGACAACAAGGCCGTAGCCGACCAGATCGTTGCCACGAACACCATCGAATTCCACAAGATCCTTGATACGGATCGCATTTGCCGACGATGGGACGGCCCAGGTTATTGCCAGGGCAAGTAGCGAAAGCAGGGCAAGGTATCGGGTCATCGCATGTAATCCGTGAAGCGCAGGCCCGCTATGCGGGCGGTGACGGTGTATAATGTCTCGATCTGGCTCTGGACGGCTTGCAGGGCCGTTGCCGTCTCGTATGGATCGGCCAGAACCAGGGCCCCGAGCGCCAGATCGTGCGCCGATGCCTCTGACGCATTCCTGACCTGCGCCGCCTCGACCCGGCCCTGGGCCGTCCCGATCCCGGCGCGAAGGTTGGTTAGGTCACTATCGGCATTGATCAGGTGCAACGCCGCGTGGGAAAACAACTCTGCCTGCTGCGCAACATCGCCGGGCAACGCCCCTTCCGCCACCAATCCCGCGAAGGCAAGGCCCTTCAATGTCTCGCGGATCTCCGGCGAGTCGGCCCGAAGCTGGAACCCGAGGGTTTCGCCATCCGCGATCGCCATCGGGCCAAGTGCGGTCTGCGAGCCGAGATAGCCGAAGCTTTCGAACCCTCCGCCGACACCGAACCACGCATCGACCGCGGCGATCACATCGCCTGCCGTCGCCGCCCCGGCCACCGAGGCGGAAAGCGCGGCCAGCATGTCCTCTCCCCCGGCAAGGGCGGGCCCATCGGTGGCCGCACCGGAGAAAACCGTGCGCCCCGCTGCACTCGCATTGAGCTTGCTCACAACCGAGTCGAACTTCTGGCGCGCATCTTCGGCGCTTGCTTCGATCATCGTCCGATCGCGCGCGCCACTCGCGGCCAATAGCCCGGAAGTGAGGTCCCGCCCCGTCGTCTGGACATGGTCGAGGCTTGTCTGCGCCACTTCCAGAAAATGCGCCGCTTCGGTATTCGCGGTTCGGTAGGCGTTCAGCGCGGAGATGCTTCGCTCGATCGCGGCAACCGGGCCGAAATCGCCCGACAGCGTTGCGCCAAGATCGGTTTTTCGTCCGGTGGCCAGCTCTTGCCCGAGCTTCGTGAGGTCGGTTTTCAACGATACCGACAACCGGCGCAGCTGGAAGGTGTTTGCCAGATCTCCAACAGACAGCGTGGACATGGCTCAGAGCTCCATAACGGCATCAAGCATGGCGCTGACCGTGGAAATGACCTTCGCATTCGCCGCGTAGGCTTGTTCGATCAACATCAGTTTCTGCAATTCGTGGTCCGTATCGACGCCGGCCTGCATTTCCATGAATGCCAGGCTGTCTTTCTGGGCGGCTGCATGACTTTGGCGCGCCTCGGCGTCCACCCGCGCGGCACTTGCGGACGAAAGCAGATCCGCGACCAGCCCACTGGCCGAACGCTGCACGCCGTGGAAGCCGCCCGACGCCGCAATGCGCGGTGCCAGCAGCGC
This sequence comes from Maritimibacter sp. HL-12, assembly GCF_900177545.1. Taxonomy (GTDB): domain Bacteria; phylum Pseudomonadota; class Alphaproteobacteria; order Rhodobacterales; family Rhodobacteraceae; genus Sinisalibacter. The sequence continues at coordinate 1,385,092 of NZ_FXBQ01000001.1, forward strand.
CGATTTGATCTCCTGCAGCAGCGATGCATTGCCGACCTCGCCGGGCACGGCGGCCCCCAGCCCGTCGCGCAGGCGCCACGAGTCCCCCCCTGCGTCGGCAAGCACAAGGGAATTCACCGAAATCCGTGACGCCAGCCCGGTTTCATCGGCAACACTGAAGGCTTGGCCTGCATCGGTCAGGAGCCCCGCATCGCCCGGCGCTCGCGATGCATCGAGCCCCGCATCCTGGAAACGTTCGATGAGGTCGCGGGCAACGGCGTCGAGCTGCGATTGCATGTTGGTTGCCAGGTCATCGCGGATCTCGAACAGGGCCGCAAGCGAGCCGCCGCCGATCGGGCTCCTGTCACCGCCGGTGCGCACAGCGTATCCGTTGATCGTGAGCCCCGAGAGCGCGCCCGACGCCTGGGTCATCTCGGGCACGATCACGCCCACCTGCTGGAAATCGAGCTCGGCGGCGCGGCCATCGAGCACGATGGCGCCACCGGATGTATAGAGCGCGATCATGCCGTGGTCCCGCTCGACCTGGCGCAGGGGGATGATCGGTGAGAGCGCGTCGATCGCCTGCTGTCTTTGGTCCATCAGGGCGGATGGGTCCTGTCCCCGGGCCGTGGTCTCCTTGATTTTCGAGTTCAGGTTCTGGACCCGCAGAAGCCCGTCGTTGAGCTGGCGCACCTGTGCGTCGATCGCGGCGTCCGCACGCATGCGCGATGACTGAACCTCGCGTGACGCGGTGTTGAGATGTTCGGCGATATCCTGCGCCGCGCGCACGGCATTGTCGAGGCGGGCCGGATTATCCGGTCTGGACGCTGCCTCGATCAACGAGGCCTCGAACGCGGCAATCCGGCCGGACAACGAGTTCTGATCGTCCGGAAGCCCGACCACCCCTTCCATCTGCGCATGAAAGCTCGCGAGTTCCGAGTGGTTTCCCGCCGCCGCATCCGCCAGGCGGCGGTCTTGCACGATCACCATGTCGACCTCGCGCCGCACGCCCGTCACGTTCACGCCGGAAGGGCTGCCATCGCCCATGTAGCGGGGCTGGAGTTGCAGTTCGCGGCGGCCATAGCCTTCGGTCATCGCGTTGGCGACATTCGACGAAACGAGTTCCGCCGCGCGCGACGAGGCCGTAAGGCCCGACAGGGCGTTGGCGAGGGAACCGGCGATGGTCATCTGCTATCTCCTGGCCGCATCTCCGGTTCAGCGTTTGATGTTGGTGGTTTCCTGCAGCATCTCGTCAACCGTCTGGATCACCTTGGCATTTGACGAATAGGCACGTTGGGTCTGGATCAGGTTGGTCAGTTCGCCCGCGACATCCGTTGTCGAGCCTTCACGGGTGAAGCCGATCACCTCCCCCGTGGGCCCGTCGCCCGCATCCCAAAGGAAGAACGAGCCCGATTGCGGTGAGACCTGGTAGGTCTGGTTGGAATGCGAGATCATGCCGTTGGGATTGGGCACGTCGACGAGGGGCACCTGGTAGATCGTGCGGGTGAAGCCGGTATCGTAGGTTGCCGTGACATAGCCGTTCACGTCGATCTCGACCGAGGTGAGGTTGCCCACCGGCGATCCGTCCTTGGTGATCGATACCGGGGCAAAACTGTCGGACAACTGCGTGAGCCCACGCTGATCCCCGATCCGCCCGATCGTCAGTTCCAGCGGCCCGCCGCCGACGGTCAGATCCACCGTGCCATTCGCCGGATCATAGGCACCGCCCGAAACCTCCGTCACCGAGGCGAGCGTGCCGCCGTTGGCGCGGCTGTCATCGAAGGTGAGCGTGTATTCACCGACGATCGCATCAGCCGAGGCGCTGTCCCTGATTTGCATCGTCCAGGAGTTTGTGGGCGGGTCGCCATCGGCCGCCGGCAGCACGGGAACGAAGGTGACGTTCAACGCCTCCGAGGTCCCGAGGTTGCCGAAATACTCGATCGAGAGCGGAAGGGCATCGCCGGTGGCTCCGAATTCCGTATCCACGGCCGGCAGGTTCACGCCGAGGTTCATCCTGGTCGTCGGATCGCCGGATTGCTGGTTCACCTGAACCGTGACCGGCTCCAACGCCGTCGCCGTATCGCGTGGGAAGGTGCCCACGTTCCCGTCGGCATCGGCCGGCCACCCGAGCAGCACAAGGCCGGTCTCGGTCTTGAGAATGCCATCCTTGTCGGTGCGGAACGATCCGGTCGTGGTCACCAGCATCGGCTTGTCGTCGCCCGCGTAATTCAGATAGGCCTCGTTGGTGACCGGCAGCATTCCACGGCCAGAGATCGCAACATCCATCGGGTTCGAGGTCGACACAAGCGGCCCGTTCTCGTCAATCAGGCGCTGCGTTGTCACCCGCACGCCGCCGGCTGAATAGGTGCCGGATCCGCTCAGTCCTCCGATCACCAGCGATTGGAAATCCGCCGTCGCGCGTTTGTAGCCGAAGGTGGCGGAGTTCGCGATATTGTCGGAAATCGTCGACAGCCGCGTGGCGTTCGCATTCAGTCCGGCAACACCGGCACTCAGGGAAGAGGAAATCGTCATTGTGCGCCTTTCTGCTGCAACCTCTTTGCGCACCATGAATAGCGCGGGCGGCTTAACAGCCGCCTAACGCCCGATAACGTCCCGGTTCCTCATCGTTTCGTGCGCAAGAGGATCAGTTCGATCCGGTTGTTGCGCACGGCCATCGGGTTCTGCACCACCGGTTCGCGGTTGGCATGACCGGTGACCCGGCGCATCCTCTCCTGTGCGATGCCCTCGGCCTCCAGCATTTCGCGCACGCGACTGGCCCGGTCGCCGGACAGCTCCCACGCGGTGTTGTGTGCAATCACCACCGGTTGCGCGGCCACGTGGCCTTCGAGCGCGATGCCGTTCTTCACAAGACCGAATGCGCCCGCGATCAACGTCACGAGTTCCTGCATGACCGGCTCGGGGTCGCTGCCGCCCGCGCCGAAGAGCGGCTCTTCGTCGAGATCGAAGAGCTCGATCATCAAGCCCTCGTCGCTGAGTTCGGTCACGATGTGCCGTCGGGCCAGTTCGCTGGCCATGCTCTCACCGGAATTGCCGGTCAGCGCCTCTTCGAGTTCCGCAAGCGCCTGCTGTTCAAGCGCTGCGTCTTGCGCGCTCATGCCCTGTCCGGCATCGGCCTGCTCGTCCGTCACCTTGCTCGGCACGCCGCCGTGACCGGTATGGGCCATGGTCTCGTCGGTGAACACGCTGTCACCGCCGAACGCACCATCGCCGCCACCGGACGCGCGCATCACCGGGATTGTCGGGCTGAAATAATCCGCAAGCCCCTTGCGCTGCTTTTCCGTTGTCGCGTTCAAAAGCCACATCAACATGAAGAAGGCCATCATCGCGGTCACGAAATCGGCATAGGCCACCTTCCATGCCCCGCCGTGGTGGCTTTCGCCACTGACCTTTTTGACCTTCTTGTAGATGATGGGCGCATTACCCTGCGCGCTCATCCCACACCTCACATTTCACCCGCGGTCAGGTCTAGCAGAGCGGCGTGAACGTCAGCTTAACACATTCAATTCTAAGCACTTCTCTGCGGGGTCACAGGTTCGGCGCGCAAACATGACATTTTTGTGATACCTTTACCCCGTCTTCCCTCGAAGACGCGCGAAATCCAGGCCCTGAGGGGCAATGAAGGGAGGGTTCTATGAAAGGTATAGCGTTCTGGTTCTTTCTCGTGGCCGTGCTGAGCGTCGCGATCGGCATGGCTTGGGGCATTCAGATGTCGGCCTCGGGCAATCACGCGCTCTCGGGCGCGCATGCCCATCTCAATCTCGTCGGCTGGGCAAGCCTGGGCTTGTTCGGCATCTATTACCACATGGTCCCGGAAGCGGCGGAAAAACCACTTGCCAAGGTTCATTTCGCGGTGGCCGTGGCCGGCGTGGTAGTGATGGTCCCCGGCATCGCGCTGGCAATTACCGAACGTGGCGACATGCTCGCAATCATCGGCTCGCTGCTGACCTTCGCCTCGATCCTGATCTTCCTCTACACGGTCGCACGGCACCGCACCGCCTGAGGTGGATCACAGGAGATTGTCGAGCCCGCGCACGAGGCCGACAATCTCCATCACCTTGCGCGCGGCGAGGAGTGTGCCATCGGCGTAGATCGTCGGGTCTTTCCCGGCGTCATGGGTGATGGTGAGCCGCGAATTGCCGTGTGCGAAGGTGCTTGTCACCGTGGCCGCGTAAGACGGCAGGCGCAGGCTGTGCACCTGAACGCCGTTCACCGTGCCGCCGCGCAGGCCCGGCTCGCCTTTCACGCTTGCCGGGTCCACCCCGAAGGCAGGTTGCTTCACTGCGCCCATCCGCTCGGCAAGTTCTCGCGCGGTGCCGGTGGGGGCGTCGGTCTTGCCGGGTTTTGCGTAGTCGATCACTTCGAACCAGTCGAGATATTCCGCGGCCAACAGGCTGAAGCGGGTCATGAGCGCGGCAGTGAGCGCGAAATTGCCCGAGGCCACCACGCCCACACCGGCCGCGCGCGCTGCGGCGTCGATCTTGGCGTAGTCCGCCGCCGTCAGCCCGCTGGTGCCGACCACCACGCGCCTGCCCGCGGCCACCGCCGCCAAGGTATGACCCATGATCGCCTCGGGCGCGGTATAGTCGATCAGCACGTCGAACCCCGGCCCTGCGAGTGCGTCGTCGAGGCTGGCGAAACAGGGCGCGCCGTGAATCTCCTGCCCTGCCGCGCGCCGGGCCACGCAGGACACCAGTGCCATGTCCCCGGCCGCCGCCACCGCTTCGGCAATCGCGCCCCCGGTCCAGCCGGTGGCCCCGGCCATGCAAACCTTCAGCATCGCTTCCTCCCTTTCCCTTGACTTCGTTTCAGCCGCAACGATACTTTCTCCCTGCGACAGGATGTATCACCGATACGGGGGAAAACGCCATGACCCGCGAAATGACCCGGGCTGAAAGCCCGATGGGCACAACACCCGGCTACATGCCCGGCTTCGGCAATGATTTCGAGACCGAAGCGCTGCCCGGCGCGCTGCCGCGCGGCCAGAACAGCCCGCAGAAATGCAACTACGGGCTCTATGCCGAGCAGCTTTCCGGCACCGCCTTCACCGCCCCGCGCGGCCAGAACGAACGCAGCTGGTGCTATCGCATCCGGCCTTCGGTGAAGCACACAGGCCGGTTCGAGAAGATCGACATGCCCTGGTGGCGGAGTGCGCCGAACATCGACCCGGACCTGATCTCGCTCGGTCAATACCGCTGGGATCCGGTGCCGTACACCGACGCGCCGCTCACCTTCGTCACCGGCATGCGCACGATGACCACGGCGGGCGACGTGAACACCCAAACCGGCATGGCCGCACACATCTACCTCGCCAACAACTCGATGGAGGACGAGTATTTCTACTCCGCCGACGGCGAGCTTCTGGTGGTGCCGCAGGAAGGGCTTCTGCGCTTCCACACCGAGCTTGGCACGATCGACCTCGCGCCGAAGGAGATCGCGATCATCCCGCGCGGCCTCGTCTACCGCGTGGAAGTGGTCGAAGGCCCGGCGCGCGGTTTCGTTTGCGAGAACTACGGCCAGAAATTCGACCTGCCGAACCGTGGCCCGATCGGGGCCAACTGCCTCGCCAACCCGCGCGACTTTCTCACCCCCGTCGCCGCCTTCGAAGATCGCGAAGTGCCTTCGACCGTCACGATCAAGTGGTGCGGCCAGTTTCACCAGACGAAGATCGGCCACTCGCCGCTCGACGTGGTGGCCTGGCACGGCAATTACGCCCCGGTGAAATACGACCTCACCACCTACTCCCCGGTCGGTGCGATCCTGTTCGATCACCCCGATCCCTCGATCTTCACCGTGCTCACCGCGCCCTCCGGGCAGGAGGGCACCGCGAACATCGACTTCGTGCTGTTCCGGGAACGCTGGATGGTGGCCGAAAACACCTTCCGCCCGCCGTGGTACCACAAGAACGTCATGTCGGAGCTGATGGGCAATATCTACGGCCAGTATGACGCAAAGCCCAAGGGCTTCGTGCCGGGCGGGGTGAGCCTGCACAACTGCATGCTGCCGCATGGCCCCGATGCCCCGGCCTTCGAAGGTGCCTCGAACGCCGAGCTTGCGCCGGTGAAACTCGACAATACCATGAGCTTCATGTTCGAAACCCGCTTTCCGCAGCACCTGACCGCCTTCGCCGCGAAGGAGGCCCCGCTCCAGGACGATTACATTTCCTGCTGGGACGGGATCGAGAAGAAGTTCGACGGCACGCCGGGCGAGAAATGACCGACAGCGTCACCCTGCTCGGCACCAAGGGCGGCCCGGCGATCCGCCCCGGCACACCGATGCCGACGGCAACGCTCTTGCGCATGGCCGGGCAGGTGATCGTGGTCGATGCGGGCCTCGGCGTCACCCGCGCGCTCTGCGACGCGGGCGTGGCCCTGACCGGGATCGACGCGATCCTGATCACCCATCTGCACTCCGATCATTACCTCGAACTTGGCCCGCTTCTGCACACCGCCTGGACGGCGGGCCTCAAGCGCCCGGTGCCGGTCTGGGGCCCCGCGGGGCTCGCGGATTACTGGCGGGGTTTCCTCGCCTCGATGGACTTCGACATCAGCCTGCGCATCCGCGACGAGGGCCGCCCCGATCTCGCGGCGCTGGCCAAGTTTCACACTCTCACCGAAAAGGGGCTCACCCTCGGCCCGATCACGGTGCGCGCGATGAAGAACGTCCACCCGCCCATCGAGGAAAGCTTTGCCCTCCGCCTCGATGGCCCCGCCGCCTCCATCGCCCTTTCGGGCGACACCGCCGCGATTGACGCGATGGCAACCTTCGCCAAAGGTTGCGATCTGCTCGTTCACGAGGCGATGCTGACAGCGGGGATCGACGCGCTCTGCGCCCGCGTTGGCAATGGCGACGACCGGCTCAAGCGCCACCTCGAACGCTCGCACACCCCCGCCGCCGAAGCAGGCCGGATCGCGGTGAACGCGGGCGTGAAGGCCCTCGCGCTCAATCACCTGATCCCGGTCGACGACCCCGATTTCACCAAGGCCCACTGGCTCGCGGAAGTCCGCCAGCACTGGCAGGGCCCGCTTCACATCGGCTATGACGGCCTGACCATTCCGCTCACCTGAAAGGACGCCCCATGCCCCTTCTGAAATCCTGGATCGAGAGCGCCAACACGCCCGAGACCCCCTTCCCGCTCAACAACCTGCCTTACGGCGTTTTCTCGGCGGGCGACGGCGAATTGCGCTGCGGCGTGGCCATCGGCAACCGCATCATCGACGCCACCGGGCTTGAAGCGGTTGGCATCCTGCGTGCCGACCCGAACGCCGATGTGCTCGACGCACCGTTCTGGAACGACTTCATGGAGCTAGGCCCCGAGGCTTGGGCGGCCTACCGCGCCGCCCTCACCGCGATGCTCGCCGACACCGCCAGCGAGGAAACCCGCGACGCGCTCACCACCTATTCTGTGCCGATGGCGGAGGCCACGCTGCACATGCCGTTCCGGGTGTCGGAATACACCGATTTCTACGCCGGCAAGCACCATGCCACCAACGTGGGCACGATGTTTCGCGGGGCCGAGAACGCGCTGCCGCCGAACTGGCTGTCGATCCCGATCGGCTACAACGGCCGGGCCTCGTCGGTGGTTGTCTCCGGCACGCCGGTGCGCAGGCCCTGGGGGCAGTTGAAGGCGCCTGACGCCGATCTGCCGGTGTTCGCGCCCTGCAAGCGCTTCGATCTGGAGCTGGAGATGGGCGCCATCGTCGGCCAGCCCTCCGAGGGGCCGGTGACGATGGAGGAGGCCGAGGCGATGATCTTCGGCTACGTGTTGCTCAACGACTGGTCGGCGCGCGATATTCAGGCCTGGGAATACCAGCCGCTCGGGCCGTTCCAGGCCAAGGCCACCGCCACGACGATCTCGCCCTGGATCGTGACCAAGGCCGCGCTCGAACCCTTCCGGGTGCCGGTGCCGCCGCGTGAGCGTGCGCTTCTGCCCTATCTCGAAGAGCACACGCCCGGGCTCCACGACATCGAGCTTTGGGTCGACCTCGCCCCCGAGGGCAAGGCCCCCACCACCATTGCCCGCACCAACCTGCGCGAAATGTATTACTCCCCTGCCCAGCAACTGACCCACCACACCACGTCCGGTTGCCCGATGCGGGTCGGCGACCTGCTCGGATCGGGCACGATCTCGGGGCCGACAAAAGACAGCCGCGGGTCGCTTCTCGAATTGAGTTGGGGCGGAAAAGAACCGCTTACCCTCGATACCGGCGAGACCCGCGCCTTCCTCGAAGACGGCGACACGCTGACGCTTCGTGGCGCGGCGCAAGGCGATGGCTACCGGATCGGGTTCGGTGCCTGCACCGGGCAGGTGCTGGCGGCGCTGGAAGACCCCTTCGCGCGCTGACCCCTTTTTCTTGGGTCAAATACTCCGGGGGTCCGGGGGCAGCGCCCCCGGCCGCCGAAAGCAAAACCCCGCACGAAGGCGGGGTTTTTCTCTGTCAGCCTGTCAGGCTTACTTGTTCGGATCGGCCATGAAGCGCAGGTAGGGGAAGACCTCCTTGATCTCGCCGTACTTCGCCTTCGCGTCCTCCGTCGACATCGAGGGCGCCACGATCACATCCGCGCCCGGGGTCCAGTTCGCCGGGGTCCGCACAACCGAGCCATCGGTCGCCATCACCGCGTCAAGCGCGCGCAGAACCTCGGCAAAGTTGCGGCCCACCGACATCGGGTAGGTCATGCTGAGGCGCAGTTTCTTGTCCGGGCCGAAGATGAAGACGACCCGCACGGTTTCGCTGTCGGCCGCGGTTTTGCCCTCGGGCAGGTAGGCGTCGGCCGGGAGCATGTCGAGCGCCTTCGACACCGAAAGATCGGTATCGGCGATGATCGGGAAGGTCGCCGGGGCCTTTGCGAAGGTGGAGATGTCGCTCTTCCACTTCACGTGCTCCTCGACGCTGTCGACCGACAGGCCGATCACCTTCACGCCGCGCTTCTCCCACTCGTCGGCAAGCTGGGCGACGGCGCCGAACTCGGTGGTGCAGATCGGCGTAAAGTCTGCCGGGTGCGAGAACAGGATGGTGTAGCTGTCACCGATGAAGTCGTGCAGGTCGTATTCGCCCTGGTCGGTCTTGAGATGAATGTTGGGAACGGTTTCGTTGATGCGCAATCCCATGGATGCCTCCTGATGATCGAGTGTCTGTCGACGATTTAGATAATTTCTAAATCGCACTTGTGAACCACTTGAATAGGCCGTAGCCGCGCCGTTTCCGCAACCGCGACGGCGTGTCGCAGCCCGCCTTGTCCTCGCTGCGCGGCAGTGACAAAGTGGCGCCAAATCCGGAAAGGGAGAGAGACATGATCGAGAAACGCGAATTCTACATCAATGGCGCATGGGTCGCCCCCGAAACGCCGAACGACTGTGAGGTGATCGACCCCTCCACCGAGGAAGCCGTGGCGGTGATCTCGCTGGGATCGGCCGCCGATATCGACAAGGCCGTGGCCGCCGCCAAGGCCGCCTTCCCCGCGTGGATGGAAACGCCCCCCGCCGAACGCCTCGCTCTGGTCGAGAAGCTGCTCGATGTCTACCTCGCCCGCTCCGAGGAGATGGCCCAGGCGATGACGCTGGCAATGGGCGCGCCGATCGACATGAGCCGCAACAACCAGGTGGGTGCAGGCACCTTCCACATCAAGGAATTCATCGCCGCCGCGAAGAACTTCGAGTTCATCCGCCCGCTCTCCGACCGAGCGCCCAACGACCGCATCGTCTACGAGCCGGTCGGCGTCTGTGGCCTGATCACGCCGTGGAACTGGCCGATGAACCAGATCACGCTCAAGGTCGTCGCCGCCGCGGTCGCCGGCTGCACCATGGTGCTCAAACCCTCCGAGGAGAGCCCGCTCGACGCGATGCTGTTTGCCGAACTCATGCACGAGGCGGGCTTCCCGCCGGGCGTGTTCAACCTCGTGAACGGCGACGGCATGGGCGCAGGCACCGCGCTTACCGGGCACCCGGATGTCGACATGGTGTCGTTCACCGGCTCCACCCGCGCCGGCATCGCGATTTCCAAGAATGCCGCCGACACGCTCAAGCGCGTCCACCTCGAACTAGGCGGCAAGGGTGCCAACATCATCTTCGCCGATGCCGATGAGAAGGCGGTGAAACGCGGCGTGATCGACATGATGCAGAACACCGGGCAAAGCTGTAACGCGCCGAGCCGGATGCTGGTGCAGCGCGAGATCTATGAGCAGGCGGTGGAAGGCGCGGCGGCGATGGCCAACAGGATCGCCGTGGGAGACCCGCACGAGGAAGGCCGCCATATCGGACCCGTGGTCAACAAGGCCCAGTGGCAGAAGATCCAGGACCTGATCCAGAAGGGCATCGACGAGGGCGCGCGGCTGGTGGCCGGCGGCACCGGGTTGCCGGACGGGTTCAACCGTGGCTACTACGTCAAGCCCACTGTCTTCGCCGATGTCACCAACGACATGACCATCGCCCGCGAGGAGATCTTCGGCCCGGTGCTCTCGATCATCCCCTTCGACACCGAGGAAGAAGCGATCGCGATCACCAACGACACCGTCTATGGCCTGACCAACTACATCCAGACCCAGGACGCTGCCCGCGCCAATAGGGTGGCGCTCAAGGTGCGCTCCGGCATGGTCGAGATGAACGGCCAGTCGCGCAGCTTCGGCTCACCCTTCGGCGGCATGAAGCAATCGGGCAACGGCCGCGAGGGTGGCGTTTTCGGGATCGAGGATTTCCTCGAGATCAAGGCGATCGGCGGCTGGGCGAACGACTGAGCCAGCGACACCGACAAGACCCGCCGGGGGCGCGCTGCCCCCGGCCCTTCGCCCTCACAAGGCCTGATTGGCGTCGGCGAAATGCCCCGTCAGAACGGAGCCTTCGCCGAAAAGCTCATCCCCTTGCCGCTCTCCGGATGCCGAAGCCGCAGGTTCTCGGCGTGCAGCATCAGGCGCGGAAACTCCCGCGCAGCACCTTCCGCATAGAACGGATCGCCCAGGATCGGGTGGCCGATTTCCTTCATGTGAACCCGCAACTGGTGGCTGCGCCCGGTTTGCGGGTAGAGCCGCACGCGGGTGGTGCCGTCTTCGTGGCGCAGCACCCGCCAGTCGGTCACCGCGGGCTTGCCGCGCTCGAAATCGACGTGTTGCAAGGGCCGGTTCGGCCAATCCACGATCAGTGGCAGGTCGATCCGCCCGGTCTTCTCCACCACCTGCCCCCAGACCCGCGCGAGATAGGTTTTTTTCGCCTGCCGTTTCTCGAACTGCAGCCCGAGGTTGCGCTGGGCATGCGGCGTCAGGGCAAAGACCATCACCCCGGAGGTATCGCGATCGAGCCGGTGGACAAGCAGCGCCTCGGGGAAGGCCGCCTGCACCCGCGCCAGCAGGCAATCGGCGAGGTGCTCGCCCTTGCCGGGTACGCTCAGCAGGCCCGCGGGCTTGTTCACCAAGAGAACCTCGTGATCCTGGTGGATGATCTCCAGAGGCGTATCGGGTGGGGTGTAGGCGTCGCTCATTCCGGCCCTCTGGCAGAGCCTGCGCCGGATCGCAAGCCCTTCGCCTACTCCGCGACGAGCCGCAGCGCGAGCAGCGCGAAGACCGCGGCGGCAACCTTGCCCATCCATCCCGTGGCCCGCCCCAGCACCTTGCCCGCGATCCCGGCAAGGGCACCGTAACCGGCGGTGACGAAAAAGCCGGTGAGGGAAAACATCAGGCCCAGAACGAGGATCTGCTGCCAGACCGGCCCGCTCTCCGGGATCGTGAACTGCGGCAGGAAGGCGAGCACGAACAGCGCCACCTTGGGGTTGAGCGCGTTGGTGACAAAGCCGCGCCGCACCGCCCGGCCGAGCGCCGCTGCACCGGGCACATCCCGCACCGGACCAGCCCGCCAGTATTTTACCGCGAGAAACAGGAGATAGCCCGCGCCAAGCCAGCGCAGCGCCTCGAAGGCGACGGGCGAGGCGGCAAGCAGCGCCGCCAGCCCCGCCGCCGCAAGCGCGGTATGCAGGAGCCCGCCCAGCGCCACCCCGAAGGCCGCCGCCACGCCTGCGCGCGGTCCGCCCGCAAGCCCGGAGGCAGAGGCGAACATCACGTCCGACCCCGGCGTGAGGTTCAGCAGCAGGCCCGCACCGAGGAAGGTGGCGACGCTTACCGGATCGAGCCCGGCGATCACCCCTCGCCCTCCTGCTTCATCTCGGTCTCGGCGATGTCGTAATAGTCGCCCTTGTCCTCGGTGAAAATATGGCGACCAAGCCGCAAGCCGGTCGGCCCGTCCACCGCGCCGAGGGCGAAATCCATGTTGCCTGAGCCATGCTCCTGCCAGAACAGCGACGATCCGCAGACCGGGCAGAAGCCGCGCCGTGCTCTCGGGCTGGCCTCGAACCAGCGCACCTCGCCGTCAATCTCGATCCCGTCCTCGGCCACCACGGCCGCAGCCCAGACATGGCCCGACATCTTGCGGCACTGGCTGCAATGGCAGGCCGCCGGGTCGAACGGCGCGCCGGTGACGGTGAAGCGCACCGCGCCGCAAAGACAGGACCCTTTCAGCATGGCGCGAAAACCTCCGCGAGAATGGCGGCAAGCGCCTCGGCGTCTGCCTCGGTAAAGGCGGCGGGCCGGTCACTGTCGATGTCAAACACGGCGATCAACTCGCCCTTGCCGTTCCAAACCGGCAGCACCAGTTCGGAGCGAGTCGACGCGGCACAGGCGATGTGGCCGGGAAACGCCTCGACATCCTCCACCAACTGCACCTCGCCGCTGCGGGCCGCCGCACCGCAAACGCCGCGCTCGAACGGGATCACGAGGCAGCCGTGCCCGCCCTGGTACGGGCCGATCTTGAGCAGGCCGGGAGCAACGACGCGGTAAAAACCTGTCCAGTCAAAGCGGTCGTCGAAATGGTGCACCTCGCAGGCGACCGTGGCCATCAGGGCAACCGGATCGTTCTCGCCCGCACAGAGCGCCGCGATCCGCTGGTGAAGCTCGCCGTAGGTCATTGCGCCCGCTCCACCGCCATGGCCGTGGCCTCGCCGCCGCCGATGCAGATCGCGGCAACCCCGCGCCGCGCGCCGCGCCGCTCCATTGCGTGCAGCAGGGTAACGAGAATGCGTGCCCCGGACGCGCCGATCGGGTGGCCCAGCGCACAGGCACCGCCGTGGATGTTGAGCCGGTCATGCGACACGCCAAGCGCGCGCATGAACAAAAGCGGCACGATAGCAAACGCCTCGTTGACCTCCCAGAGATCGACCGCATCCGCCGACCAGCCCGCCCGATCCAACACCTTGCGGGCGGCGTCGATTGGCGCCGAAAGAAACTCGGCAGGGGCCTGCGCATGGCCGGCATGGGCCACGACCCGCGCGCGGATCTTGAGCCCGAGCGATTCGGCGGTGCCTTGGGAACACATCACGAGCGCCGCAGCACCATCGGAGATGGAAGACGAGTTTGCCGCCGTCACCGTGCCGCCCTCGCGAAAGGCCGGGCGCAACCGGGCGATCTTGTCTGGATTGGACCGGCCGGGCTGTTCATCGGTGTCTACGGTGTTCGATCCGCCCCGCCCGGGCACGTTCACCGGCACGATCTCGGCCTCGAAAGCCCCATCCGCCTGCGCTGCGAGGGCACGCGCAAGGGAGGCGCGGGCATAATCGTCCTGCGTTTCGCGGCTCAGATCGTGGGTGCCCGCGCAATCCTCGGCGAAACTGCCCATCAACCGGCCTTCCTCGTAGGCATCTTCGAGCCCGTCGGTGAACATGTGGTCGAGCACCGCACCATGGCCGATCCGCTGCCCCGCCCGCATCCGGGGCAGGATGTAGGGGGCCTGCGTCATGCTTTCCATACCGCCCGCAACGATCAGCCCTTCGGCACCGAGCGCCAGCGCATCATGCGCCATCATCGCCGTTTTCATGCCCGATCCGCACATCTTGTTGACAGTCGTGGCGGGCACATTGGCACCCAGCCCGGCCGCGAAACCCGCCTGCCGCGCCGGGGCCTGCCCCTGGCCTGCCATCAGAACGTTGCCCAGGAGCAGGTCGCGCACGTCGTCACGCCGGGCACCGGCATCGTCCAGTGCAGCCTCGATCGCCCGCGCGCCAAGCGCCGATGCCGACAGGGGCGCAAACGCGCCCTGGAAGCTGCCCATCGGCGTGCGGGCCGCCCCGGCGATGACGATGCTGGCGTTGTTCAAGTTTTTCCTCCGAAACCGGCACGGCACTTACCGAATGGTAACGCCCGGGCCCTACCTTCCCTCAAAACGAACCCCGGGGCAAAGGAGAAAGGCCATGGAACTCGTCTGCCATGACAGCACCGAATTGAGGGTGATCGAGGTGGCCGAATCGCGGATCGATGCGGCGGTGGCGATCCAGTTCAAGGACAGGATGCGCACATTGTCCGACGATGGGCCAATGCGGGTGATCCTCGATCTCTCTCGCGTCACCTTTCTTGACAGTTCGGGCCTCGGTGCCGTGGTTGCCGCGATGAAGCAAATGGGCAGTGGGCGGCGGCTGGAGCTGGCCGGGCTGACCCCAACCGTCGCAAAGGTGTTTCGGCTCACCCGGATGGATACCGTTTTCACCATTCACCCCGATCTTGCACCCTTCGAGGCAGGCCTCGGCCATGCTCGATAGGTCGTTCGGCTTCATGGGAACGGCCCGGGATCATATTGTCGGCCCATCGGGTGGGGAGAAGCGGTATCACGATGTCTTTCCGGGCGATGCGCATTCGGTGCGCGCGGCGCTCAAGTCCGCCATGCGGGCGTTCCGGGAAATGGAGATCGCCGACGAACAGACCGGCGTTGTCGAAATCGTGCTGGCGGAAGTGCTCAACAACGTGGTCGAGCACGCCTATGCCGAACATGGCCGCGGGGTGATCGAGCTTGATGTGAGGCGCGAAGGGCACCGGCTCAACTTCATGATTCGGGATGATGGCCGCCCGATGCCGGGCGGCAACACGCCCGTTGGCAGGCCGCATGATCTTGATGTGACGGCGGACGATCTCCCCGAAGGTGGGTTCGGTTGGTACCTGATCCGCGAACTCACGCAAGGCTTGACCTATCGCCGCTCCGGCAACCGAAACGATCTGCGCTTTCACATTCCCCTCAGCGCGCGCAGGCATGATTGAACGCAGGGCCAAGCCCGTAGTTGCGCCAAACGCACCAATTGCCTCAAAAACGCCCGATTGGCTCCCAACCATGGACCGATTGTTGCGCGAGACAGAAGGGGTAGCTGCATAGGCTTCCCTCGGTGTCGCGTCCAACAGCCCCCACCCAGTGCGCGGCACCGAGGTTCATTTTCCCGGCACAACATCCGCAAATGCACCAGCCGTGCTCCGCCCGAGGCAAAACACCGTCGCGCTGCAGGCATGGATGGTGTCAATGCCGTGGGAAAAGCCGACAAAAGGCCGACGATTTGCCGACGATTTGCAGACATACGCCACGCCCACGCACGGCCGACCGTGCCTTCAGTTCAACTGGAAGTGCAGCGGGTAATGCCCATCCTCGAACTCCCCGAACAGCTCGGGCACATCGGGATGATCCACCGGCTCACCGGAATAATCGGCAATGAGGTTCTGCTCGGAGACATAGGCAACATAGTAGCTCTGATCGTTCTCCGCGAGCAGGTGATAGAAAGGCTGATCCTTGGAAGGGCGGCTGTCTTCCGGGATGGCCTCATACCATTCATCGGTGTTGCTGAATGCGGCATCGACATCAAAGATCACCCCCCGGAAGGGGTGCTTCCGATGGCGGACAATTTGCCCGAGATGATATTTTGCCCGTGTTTTTAGCATGGTCCAACAGCTCCCGCCCAATTAGTAATGCCTCGCACCCGGACTTGTCCATGCAGGGTGGCCGATTTTGTGGGAAACAGACTGTGAACCTCACCCTGACAGTGATCGAGATCGTCGCGCCGGTATTCCTGTTGGCCCTGATCGGCTTTCTCTGGGTCCGTCTGGGCTTCGAATACCGAATCGAGTTCGTCACCCAACTTGCCATGACGCTTTCGGTTCCTGCGCTGATCTTCACGGCCTTGATGAAAACCGAGATCGAGCCCGCCGCGCTCACCACGCTCTCGCTCGCCTCGGTCGCGGCCTATGGCGCGATCACGGTGGTGGCCTGGATCGGTGCCCGGCTGGCCGGGCTGGATCTGCGTACCTACCTGGCACCGCTGACCTTTGGAAATACCGGCAACCTCGGGCTGCCGCTTGCCCTCTTTGCCTTCGGCGAGACGGGCTTGAGCTATGCCGTTGTGGTTTTCGCCGTCATGGCGGTCTGGTCGTTCACTTTCGGGGTCTGGATCGTCGCCGGGGGTGGCTCTCCGATCAAGGCGCTCAAGGAGCCTTTGGTCTGGGCCACCCTGCTGGGCGCGCTGTTTCTCTGGCAGGGCTGGCAAACCCCGAAATTCCTCACCAATACCCTCGACCTCGTGGGCCAGCTTGCGATCCCGTTGATGCTGATCACGCTTGGCGTGGCGGTGGCCCGGCTCCGCCCGGCCGGGCTTGGCCATGCGTTCTTGCTCTCGCTGGTGAAGGTCGCCGCCACGGTCGCGATCGGCTGGGGCATCGGCCTTGCTTTCGGCCTAGCCAGCGTGCCCTTCGCGGTGCTCGTGCTGCAGGTCTCCACGCCGGTGGCCGTGACTTCCTACATGCTGGCAACGAAATACGGGGCCGATGCCGATGCGGTGGCGGGGCTTGTCGTTGTCTCCACCCTCACCGCCGTGGCAACGATACCGCTCACGCTCGCGTTTCTGATCTAGCCCCATTTCCTCGCCGGCAACTTTCCGCTATGGTGGCCGGAAAATAATAAAATGTTGCGAGGGGCAGATGAGCAGACTTCTTCGCACGATCATACTTCTTGTGCTTGTCGCCTCTTGCGGCAGCAAGGATTTCCGGGCGCCGCGCAACCTCGACGACGCCTGTTCGATCGTGGACCAACGGCCGAAATACCTGCGCGCGATGAAACAGGCCGAGCGCAAGTGGAACGTGCCGGTGCCGGTGCAGATGGCGATGATCTATCAGGAATCAAAGTTCATCGGGAACAACCGCACGCCGATGCGCTATACGCTGGGCGTGATCCCGATGGGGCGGCAAAGCTCGGCCTATGGCTACGCCCAGGCGCTCGACGGCACCTGGAAGGAATACCAGGCCAGCGCCGGGCGGCGCTTCTCGAAGCGCGACGACATCAAGGACGCGACCGATTTCATGGGTTGGTACATGAACCTGACCCTGAAGGAAACCGGCGTACCGCTGAACGATAGCCGGAACCAGTATCTCGCCTATCATGACGGTCGCACGGGCTATCTGCGCGGCAGTTACAAGAGCAAGACATGGCTCCTGAGGATCGCCGACGAGGTTGCCGAGCGCGCCTTGATGTATGATCAGCAACTGAGGCTTTGCGGCAAGCGCTGAGCCTCAGATCTGCCGCCCCTGCAACAGCTTTGGCAGATCGCCCGTCAGCCCCGCCGCCTCCCGGATGAAGCCCCGGCGCAAGCTCGGCATGGCATTCACGGCTCCGAGCCCGATATCGCGCACGGTCCGCAGGATAGGGTTATCGTTCGAGAACAACCGGTTTACCGTTTCGGTTGCGGTGACCATGCTGGCCACGTCGAAACGCCGCCATTGCTGGTAACGGTCGAGCACGTCGATCCGACCGTAATCCTCGCCGCGCCGTTTTGCCAAGGTGAGCACCTCCGCCAGCGCACCCACGTCTTTCAACCCGGCATTGAGGCCCTGCCCCGCGATCGGGTGCATCCCGTGCGCGGCGTCGCCGACGAGCGCGAGGCGGTCGGCCACGAAAGTATTGGCAACGGTGAGGTTGAGCGGGTAGGTGAAACGCCGCCCGGCAAGACTGATCTCGCCGAGGAAATCGCCAAACCGCGGGCGCAGTTCTTCGAGATAACCGGCATCATCAAGCGCATGGATGCGTGCGGCCTCGGCATGGCTTTCCGTCCAGACGATGGAGCACTGGTTGCCGGGTAACGGCAGGATCGCGAGCGGCCCCGGCGGCATGAAGAACTGGTGCGCGACGCCGTGGTGCGGCTTTTCATGCGCGATGGCGCAGACCAGCGCGGTCTGGCCGTAATCGTGGCCGTGCCGCCCGATCCCGGCGCGCTCCGCCACGCCCGAGCGCCGCCCGTCACAGCCCACCACCATGCGGCCGGTAAGCGCCTTGCCGCTGTCGAGCGTGAGGGTGACGCTGGCCGGCCCAACCTCCTGCGCCGTCACCAAGGCGCCGTCGATCAGGGTGACCTTCGGGTGCGCAGTCATCGCTTCCAGGAGTGCGCTGGCAAGAAAACGGTCTTCCACCATGTAGCCCATCGGGCCTTCGTCAAGCTCGCCGTTGTCGAACTCCAGCACGAAAGGTCCGGGGCCGGAACCGGGCTTGCCATCCGAAATGCGGATCTCCAGCAACGGCGTGGCATTGTCCGCCACCCTGCCCCAGACCCCTATGGCCTTGAGCAACCGCTGCGAGGCGAGCGCCAGCGCGTAGCCACGTCCGTCGAATTCGTCTTCGCCGCGCGTGCCGGCCTTCAACGCGTCGATCACCGTCACGTCGAAGCCCGCATCGCCCAGCGCCAAAGCAAGTGCCGGGCCGTTGAGCCCGCCGCCCACGATCAGGATACCGCTATCGAGTTTCATACAACCATATTTGGCGCGGGAGATCGGGATTGTCCATGCGCTCGCGCGCCGCTACCGTCGCGTCCAAATCGGAGGGATGCGGATGGCGGATGACTGGCGGTTGATGAGCGCAGGCGATCTCGGGCGGGCAATCGGTGCCGGGCAGATCGACCCGGTGGAGCTTGCCGGGGCCTTTTTCGATGCGATCAGGGCGCACCCGCTGCACACCCGCATCTTTGCCCGGCTCACCGAAGCACGCGCCATGGCCGAGGCCGAGGCGGCGGCGATGCGTGCGAAAGCGGGCACCCGGCGCGGGCCGCTCGACGGCGTGCCGGTAAGCTGGAAAGACCTTTTCGACACCGCCGGCGTGGCCACGGAAGCAGGCTCGGCCCTGCTGGCCGGGCGGGTGCCCGAGCATGATGCCGAGGTGGTCGCCAATGCCACCGCGATGGGGTTGGTGGGCCTGGGCAAAACCCATATGTCGGAGCTTGCCTTCTCCGGGCTGGGGCTCAACCCGGTGACCGAAACGCCGCCTTGCGTGAACGAGGCCGAAGCCGTCTCGGGCGGGTCGTCTTCCGGCGCCGCGACATCCGTGGCCTTCGGCCTCGCACCCGGGGCGATCGGGTCGGACACCGGCGGATCGGTGCGCATTCCGGCGGCGTGGAACGATCTCGTGGGGTTGAAAACAACGTCGGGGCGGCTTTCGCTCAAGGGCGTGGTGCCGCTGGCCGCTCGTTTCGACACGGTCGGCCCGCTCTGCCGCAATGTGGAGGATTGCGCGCTGTTTCTTGCCGCGCTCGAAGGGCGCGCGGGCACCGTCGACCTGGAGGGCGCAAGCCTTCGCGGTCGGCGCTTCCTGATTCTCGAAAACGGGTTGCGCGATGTGCGCGATGGGCCGATGGCCGGGTTCGAGCGCGCCGTCGCGCGGCTGTCGGATGCTGGCGCGGACATCGATCGCGCGCTTCTCGATCCTGTCGACGAAGCGATGGAGATGTCGGCAATCCTTTATACCACCGAGGCTTATGCCGCATGGCGCGAGGTGATCGAGGCCCGGCCGCACCTGATGTTCGACCAGATCCTCGAACGTTTCCGCGCGGGCGGCACATTCGGTGGCGCTGATTTCGTCGCCGCATGGCAGAAGCTCGATCGCCTCCGCGCCGAGTTCCATCGGGTCACGGCCGGGTATGATGCGGTGATCCTGCCCACCGCGGTCAACCTGCCGCCCAAGGCGGAAAGGTTGATGTCCGACCACGATTATTACGTGACCGAGAACCTGCTCACGCTCAACAACACCCGCATCGGCAATCTCATGGGCGGTGCGGCGTTGACCTTGCCAACAGGGGTGGCCTCGACGGGTATCATGCTGCTCGGCGCCCCCATGGGAGAGGAGCGGTTGCTGCGGATAGGGGCTGCTGCCGAGGCCGCCTTGGCGTAAAAGACACATATCGCCACCCCAAGCAGCGGGATTTCCTGCCTTTTTCTGGACCGCGAGGCGCTGACCGGCTATTCTGTGGGAAATCGGGGCGCAAATGACCCCGAAACCAGAGGCAGATACAGGCGATGACGTTTCCCGAGCGGTTTTCCGGCTTGCCAGAATATGCATTCCCGCGGTTGCGGCGGCTGCTCGACGCCCATGCGCCGGGCGGCGAGGTGGTGCATATGACCATCGGCGAGCCGAAACACGAAATGCCGGATTTCGTCGGCGAAGTGCTCGCTCAGAACCTTGCGGGCTTCGGGCAATACCCCTCCAACGAGGGCACGGCAGAGTTGCGTGCGGCGATATCGGGCTGGATTGCGCGGCGCTACGGTGTCACCGTCGACGCCGACAGCGGGATCGTGACGCTCAATGGCACCCGCGAAGGGCTGTTCAACGCGGCCATCGCGCTCTGCCCTGAGGAGGTGCGCGGGCAACGGCCCGTTGTGCTCATCCCAAACCCGTTCTACCAGGTTTATGCGGTCGCCGCGCTGGCGGTCGGGGCCGAGCCGGTGTTCGTGCCGGCCACGGAAGACACCGGGTTTCTGCCCGACTACACGGATTTGCCCAAGGATATCCTGAACCGCACCGCCATTGCCTATCTCTGCTCGCCGTCCAACCCGCAAGGCGCGGTGGCGAGCCGCGAGGATTGGGCCACGCTGATCGCGTTGGCGGAAAAGCACGATTTCCAGATCTTCGCCGACGAGTGCTATTCGGAAATCTATCGCGAAACTCCGCCTGCGGGCGCGCTGGAAGTGGCAACCGAGGGCGGGGCCGACCCCGAGCGCGTGGTGATCTTCCATTCGCTCTCGAAACGCTCGAACCTGCCGGGCCTGCGCGCGGGCTTCGCCGCCGGCGGGCCGGAAAGCATCGCGCGCATGAAACAGCTTCGCGCCTATGCCGGCGCACCTTTGCCGCTGCCGCTCCAGCGCGTGGCCGAGCGGGCCTGGACCGACGAGGCGCATGTGGATGCCTCGCGCGGGCTTTACCGCGAGAAATACGCCGTTGCCGATGCCGTTTTCGGCGATGTGCCGGGCTATCATCCGCCGCAGGCCGGTTTTTTTCTTTGGCTGCCGGTCGAAGACGGCGAGACGGCGGCTCTGAAGCTGTGGACCGAAACCGGCGTGCGGGTGTTGCCCGGTGCCTACCTCGCCCGCGAGGTGGACGGCTTCAACCCCGGCAAGGGCTTTATCCGGGTTGCCCTGGTGGCCCCAAGAGACGAGACGGCGCAGGGCCTCGAACGGCTCAAGCGCTGCCTTTACGCATAGGAACGAGGTAAGGAATGGCATATCAGGCGAAAGGGCGTGACCCGATCTTCGACAGCACGACGCAGGCGCTGATCGAGCAAAGGGGCAAGGAACTTCTCGGCCTCGGGCTGCTGACACTGGCAGCGGCGCTGGGCATGATCCTCGGCTCCTACTCGCCCGAGGATCCGGGCTGGCTCGCTGCAACCGACGGCCCGGCGCAAAACCTGCTCGGGCCTATCGGGGCCAACATCGCCTCGCCGCTCGCGTTGATCATCGGCATGGGCGCATGGGGTATCGTCGCCGCGCTCGTGGCATGGGGCGCGCGCTTCGTGCTTCACCAGGGCGAGGAACGCGCGCTGGGGCGTGCCATCTTCGTGCCGATCGCCGTGGCGCTGGCCTCGGTCTATGCCTCGACACTCGTTCCCGGGCCGGGCTGGAGCCACACTTTCGGCCTTGGCGGGTTGTTCGGCGACACCATGCTGGGTGCCGTTCTCGGCGTGCTCCCGGTCGATCCGGCGCTCGGGCTGAAGGCGCTATCGTTCGTTGTTGGGTTCACGATGCTGGCGATCGGTGCCTTTGCGCTGGGCTTCTCACTTGGCGAGTTGCGCCGCTTCGGCGTGTTTCTGGTTGCCGGCGTGGTCATGACCTATGCCGGGCTTCACAAGATCACCCGTCTTGGCCTGCGCGGTGCGGCAATCGGTGTGGCCGTCGGCGCAACCGGCGCGATGCGCGGGGCGGCGGCGATGAAGCAGCGACGGGCGATGAAGTGGGCGCAAGATCCGGACTGGGGCGAGGACTATGACTTCGCCGAAGACGAAAGCGATTTCTCCGCGCCGCCGCCGCTGCATGCCAATCGCGTGGCCCGGGCCGAGCCGCCGGTCGCGCGTGGCCATTCCGAGCCCCGGCCCCATGTCAGCACCCATGCGCCAAGGTCGACAACCGCGCCGCAGCCCCAGCCAGCACCGCCGCAGCGCCAAGGGCTTCTCGCCCGTGTTCAGGGGCTGGCCAAGCGCGCGCAAGAGCCGCAAATCGAACCCGAACTCGTCGAGCAACCGCCCTACCTCGGGGCCGTGCCGGAGGGGGCAGGGGCATCTGACCGGATCAGCGCCAAGATTGCCAATGCGCTCATGGCGCGACGCGGACAGGCCCCCGAAACACCGGCAATACAGGTGCCGGAAGGGGACGAACCGATGTCGCCGATGTCGGCGGCCATCGCCTCGGCCGCAGCGCGCGCCAAGGCACGCAAGGAGGCCGCGGCCGCCAACCTGCGCGCCGAGCCTCCGCTCATGCGCGGGGCCGCATCCCAGCCTTCGCAATCGCAGGTACCGCCGCTCGAGGAACACAATACCTTTGAGAAGAACGGATCCGCACCGCAGATGTCCGATCACGGGTTGCATGAGGAAGACTCCGATCTCTGGGAAGACGATTTCGACGCCGACATGATGCCCGATCACGAAACGAACCTTGCCGCCGCAACTTTCGCGGCCCGAGCCGTGTCAACGCCTCCCGCGCGCAAGGTCGTGCAGCACACCGCCCACAGGACCGCACCCTCCAACCGTGCGCGGGCCGAGGCCCAGCCCTCCCTCAATTTCGACGAGGCCGCGGAGACCTACGAACTGCCCCCGCTCGGCCTCCTGACCGATCCGTCCTCGGTCGAACGCCATCACCTCTCCGACGAAGCGCTGGAGGAAAACGCCCGGATGCTCGAAGCCGTGCTCGATGATTACGGCGTGAAGGGCGAGATCGTGAGCGTGCGCCCGGGCCCCGTGGTGACGATGTATGAGCTTGAACCGGCACCCGGCCTCAAGGCCAGCCGCGTGATCGGGCTGGCCGACGACATCGCCCGCTCGATGTCGGCGCTTTCGGCCCGGGTTTCCACCGTGCCGGGCCGTTCGGTGATCGGCATCGAACTGCCAAACGAATACCGTGAAAAGGTGGTGCTGCGCGAGATCCTCTCGGCGCGCGACTTCGGCGATACCAATTCGCGCCTGCCGCTCGCGCTTGGCAAGGATATCGGCGGCCGCCCGATCGTGGCCAACCTTGCCAAGATGCCCCACCTCCTGATCGCCGGCACCACCGGCTCGGGTAAATCGGTGGCGATCAACACCATGATTCTCAGCCTTCTCTACCGGCTCACGCCGGAAGAATGCCGGCTGATCATGATCGACCCGAAGATGCTGGAGCTCTCCGTCTACGACGGCATCCCGCACCTTCTGAGCCCGGTGGTTACCGATCCCAAGAAGGCGGTTGTCGCCCTGAAGTGGGTCGTCGGCGAGATGGAAGAGCGCTACCGCAAGATGTCGAAGATGGGTGTGCGCAACATCGAGGGCTACAATGGTCGGGTGAAGGATGCGCTCGACAAGGGCGAGATGTTCAGCCGCACGGTGCAGACCGGGTTCGACGAGGAAACCGGCGAGCCGATTTTCGAGACGGAAGAGTTCCAGCCGGTGAAGCTGCCCTATATCGTCGTCGTGGTCGACGAGATGGCCGACCTGATGATGGTGGCGGGCAAGGAGATCGAGGCCGCGATCCAGCGGCTGGCGCAGATGGCGCGGGCGAGCGGGATTCACCTCATCATGGCCACGCAGCGCCCCTCGGTCGACGTGATCACCGGCACGATCAAGGCCAACTTCCCCACCCGGATCAGTTTCCAGGTGACCTCGAAGATCGACAGCCGCACCATTCTGGGCGAACAGGGGGCCGAGCAGCTTCTGGGCATGGGCGACATGCTCTACATGGCCGGCGGCGCGCGGATCACCCGGGTGCATGGGCCCTTCGTGAGCGACGAGGAGGTGGAGGAGATCGTCAACCACCTCAAGAGCTACGGCATGCCCGAATACGTCTCGGGCGTGGTGGAAGGCCCCGACGAAGACAAGGCCGCCGATATCGACGCGGTGCTCGGCCTCAATACCGGCGGCAACACCACCGGCGACGATGCGCTCTACGACCAGGCCGTGGGCATCGTGATCAAGGACCGCAAGTGCTCGACCTCCTACATCCAGCGCAAGCTCGGGATCGGTTACAACAAGGCCGCCCGTCTGGTGGAACAGATGGAGGACGAGGGGCTGGTGAGCGCCTCCAACCATGTTGGCAAACGCGAAATTCTCGTTCCGGAGCAGCATTAACGGCGTGTTATCGCCTATCACGCCGCGATGCGGCAGATTTGAAGTGCGGGCGTGCTGGAATCGCCCGCGCTTTTGCCTAGGTAAGTGCCATGACCCTGACCCGATTCTTCCTCGCGCCCCTGATGGTGGCGCTGACCGCGCTCCCGGCTATGGCCGAGAAGCTCCCGCTCACCGAGCTTTCACGCTACATCAACGAGCTGACCACGCTGGAAGCCGAGTTCACCCAGATCAACGCTGACGAGACAATCTCGACCGGCCAGATCCTGATCAATCGCCCGGGCCGCGCGCGTTTCGAATATGACCCGCCGGAGCAGACCCTGGTTATTGCCGGTGGCCAACAGCTCGCGGTGTTCGACGGCAAGTCCAACACCGGGCCGGAGCAATACCCGCTCAAGGAAACGCCGCTGAACCTGATCCTCGCGCGCGATGTCGATCTGGACCGGTCCGGCATGGTGGTGGCGCATGATTACGACGGCACCGCCACGGTGGTGACGGCGCAAGACCCCGAGAACCCGCAATATGGCAATATCCAGTTGATGTTCACCGCCGATCCGATCGAGCTTCGGCAATGGGTGATCACCGATGGATCGGGTTCGCAAACCACGGTGATCCTCGGCGCACTGGAAACCGGCATGCGCTTCAACACTGCGACGTTCTCGATCACCGCCGAAATCGAGAGCCGCAACCGTTAACCGTTGAGCTTGCGAGCCTCATCCACCAGCATGATCGGGATGCCGTCGCGCACCGGAAAGGCAAGCCCGGCCGCATCTGAAATCAGCTCCTGCCGCTCGGCATCGTAGCGCAAACGCGTCTGCGTCAGCGGGCAGACCAGGGCTTCGAGCATGCGGCGGTCGTGGGCGGGAAGATCGGTCATTGCAGGTTGTCCTCGGTGCCGCCCGCGAGGGCATATTCCATCAGCGCCGCAAGCGTTTCACGCCGTGTGCTGAGCGAGGGCGCTTCGAGCAGCGCCTGCTTGTCTTCGGGGGCGAAGGGCAGAAGAATTGCCAGAGAATTGATCAATAGCTCATCGTCGGCTTCTTCGAGGCTTTCCCAATCCGTCCGCAGATCGGACACGTCGAAATAGCGCGCGAGCAGATCAAGGAAGGGGGTGCGGTCGAAGCCGGAATCTTTTTCCGCCGCGCCAAGATCGCGCTCGAACCCGTCCCAGTTGACCTTGGCCGTCAGGTAAGGGCGAAAACCGTCCTCGATCGTGCCCATCCGAAACCGGCTGACCCCGGTGAGCGTGATCATGTAGCGGTGATCGTCGGTCTCGCTGAACTGCGTGATCCGCCCGGCGCAGCCGATCGAATGCATCCGCTCGCCTGCGTCGTCGGCAGGCTGGATCATCCCGATCAGCCGTTCGGGCGTTTTCAGCACGTCTTCCAGCATCGCAAGGTAACGCGGCTCGAAAATGTGCAGCGGCAGCCGGGCGCGCGGCAAGAGCAGCGCCCCCGGCAGGGGAAAGAGCGGAATACGCTCGGGCAGATCGGCGCGCGAGAACATCTCAGGCAAACATCAGCGACGAAAGCTTGCGCCGCCCGGCGAGAGCCACGGGATCGTTTGCCGCGAGCGCATCGAAGATGGTGAAGAGCTGCGTCTTCGCGGCGCCATCGTTCCAGTCGCGGTCGCGCCGGAAAACTTCGAGCAACTCATCCACCGCGCCCTGGATATCGCCGCTGGCATGCAGCGCCTTGGCGAGATCGTAGCGCGCCTGGTGATCGGCCGGATCGGCGGCCACCTTTGCGCGCAACTCTTCCACCGGCCCGGCCTCGGCGGCCTGGCGGGCAAGCGCGATCTTGGCATGGGCGCCGTCGATCTCGGCTGAATGGCTGATCTCGGCCGGTGCCCCGTTCAGGATTGCCTCGGCCTCGTCGAGTTCGCCCTCGGCGATCTTGACCCGCGCAAGGCCGGCATAGGCTGCGGCCGAGGAGGGATCTTCCTCGATGATCGCCGCGAAAGTCTGCGCCGCGTCGTCGAGCGCGCCCGCGTCCAGCATCTCGTTGGCGGAAGCGATCGCGGCGGCAAGCGGCCCCTCGGCGGCGAGCGCGGCCATCTTGTCGACGAACTGGTTCACCTGGCTTTGCGGCAGCGCGCCCTGAAAGCCGTCAACCGGCTGACCATCGTGGAAGGCATAGACCGTCGGGATCGACTGAACCCGCAACTGGCCCGCCACCTGCTGGTTCTCATCGACGTTGATCTTGACCATCTTGACCTTGCCGCCAGCGGCGTTCACCGCCGCTTCCAGCGCCGGGCCAAGCGTGCGGCAGGGCCCGCACCACGGTGCCCAGAAATCGACGATCACCGGAACCTCCTTGGAGGCCTCGATCACGTCTTCCATGAAGGTCGCTTCGCTGATTTCCTTCACCAGCGCGTCACCCGTCGCGGGTGCTGCACTGGTCTGTCCCATCTCAAGCATGGATCACTCCTGTTATCTCGTGTTGCCCCCAATATGGGCCTCCTGCGCGCCCACTCCAACCCCGCGCGCGCGACGCGGCGCTTTGCCTCGTCACAAAGCTACAGATCGAAGGTGGCAAACACCGGCGCGTGATCGGAAGGCTGCGCCCAGCCGCGCACCTCGCGGCGGATCCGGCTGGAATGGGCGGCATTGGAAATATCGGGCGTGGCCCAGATATGATCGAGCCTGCGGCCCTTGTCGGCGGCGTCCCAGTCCGGGGCACGGTAGGACCACCACGAATAGAGGTTGCCCTCGGGAATATCCTGCCGGGTGATATCGACCCAGCGCCCGGCTTCCTGTGTCTGGGCGAGGTGTTCCACCTCTACGGGGGTATGGCTGACCACTTTCAGGAGTTGCTTGTGGTTCCACACATCATCTTCGCGCGGCGCGATGTTGAGATCGCCCACGAGGATCGAGCGCTCGAATTGCTCATCGCGGAACCAGTCACGCATTTCGGTGAGGTAATCGAGTTTCTGGCCGAATTTCTCGTTGATCGCCCGGTCGGGTTTGTCGCCCCCGGCGGGAACGTAGAAATTGTGGATCACCACGCCGTTCTCAAGCCGCGCCGCCACGTGGCGGGCGTGTCCCAAGCCCGCGAAATCCATCTCGCCCATGTCTTCCAGCGGCATTTTCGACAAGATCGCAACGCCGTTGTAGCCCTTCTGCCCACGCGCAACCATGTGGGTATAGCCCAGCGTGCGAAAGCCTTCGGTCGGGATCTTGTCCACCGGGCTCTTGCACTCCTGCAGGCACAGGACGTCGGGCGCATCCTCTTCCAGCAGCCGGCGCACGAGACCTTCGCGCAGCCGCACGCTGTTGATATTCCAGGTGGCAAGCGTGTAAGTCATATGGGTCTCCGGGTCGCTGTTTTGCGCCGACCCTATCCATGGCGGCGGCCGAGTTCCAGCGCCGACGCGCGGAACTCAAAACCAAACCGCCACGTTTCCCAGTGTATGCCGGGTGAACCGTCTTCGTGCCGGCCGAGACTCGAAAAACAATCGTTCAGAGAGGATCGAAGAAATGAATGTTACAGAATCTATCGCACAGATCGACCAGGAAGATCTCTACCCCACGCGCCTGCCCGACGCCGAACAGATCACGGACCGCCGCGATCCGGTATTGTGGTCGGACTGGACTGAGGATGCCCCGATTTCACGCGAGGAGGCCGAGCGCTACCGCGAGGATGGCTACCTCGTGCTCAAGGACTTGTTCAGCCGCGAGGAGGTCGAACGATTGATTGAGGCGGGTGCCGAACTGCGTGCCGCCGGTGAGCGGATACGCTCCGACGACCTGGTGACCGAACCGGGGCTGAACGAGGTGCGCACGATCTTTCGGCTCGACGAGCATTCGCCCATCTTCCGGCGCCTCGCGCATGACCGGCGCCTCGCCGGGGTCGCCGAGTTTCTGCTGGACGATCGCGTCTACATTCACCAGTCGCGCCTGAACTACAAGCCGGGCTTCACCGGCAAGGAGTTCTACTGGCATTCGGACTTCGAGACCTGGCACGCCGAGGACGGGATGCCGCGGATGCGCGCTGTGTCGGCCTCCATCCTGCTGACCGACAATTCAGCCCTCAATGGCCCGCTGATGCTGGTGCCGGGATCGCACAAGCGGTTCGTGGCCTGCAGGGGTGAGACGCCCGAACGCAACCACGAGACATCGCTGAAGAAGCAGGAGATCGGTGTGCCGCAGTCGGAAACAATTGTGCGCATGGTCGATGAGCTTGGGCTTGATGCCGCGACCGGCCCGGCGGGCACGGTAATCTTTTTCGAGTGCAATACCCTGCACGGATCGAACGGCAACATCACGCCTTTCCCGCGTTCGAACGCGTTCTTCGTGTTCAACGCATTGTCGAACCGGGTGACAGCCCCCTTTGCCGCGCCGCGCCCGCGCCCGGCCTACTTGTCGCGCCGCGAACCGCTGGTTGCGATCGACCCGATCGACGGACCGATCACCGGGTGAGGCCTGCGTGCAGGACACGTCCTTCCATTCGATCCCGTCGCCATCGCGGAAGTAGAACCGCCGTCCCTGCTCGACGTCGGCGTGGGTATGCGGGTCGAGGCCCAGCGCCTTCACCCGCGCCTCGATGGCGTCGAGATCGAGTCAGGCGGCCTTGTCGAGCGCTGCGTCGATCTGGTCAACAAGCGGCACCAGATCGGCATCCCCACGCATTTCGGTGATCTTGCCCCGATACCAGTCGACCGACTGCTCATGCAAAGCCCGCAATTCCGCATCGTTCATGAAGGTATCGAGCCAGCGGCCCACCGCGCGATCATAGCGCCGGATCGAGGTATCCTCGACATCGTTCAGATCGAAACGCTGCCAGTATTCCATGCCGAGGACGTGCGACATGTGGTTCGCCCGACCACGCGCGCGCTTCACGAGGAAGGTGTCGGCCGCACGCAGGGCATAATGGTTGACCTGTGCAACCTCGAAAGACGGACGCGCATCGGTCGGTTCGCCGCCGACAATGAAAGGCGTGCCGCCGGGAAGCACCGTCTTGATATTTCCCGCCCACTCCTCGCTCGGAATCGGCGCATGCAGACCGACACGCTTGAACCGATCGAGACCGGTGAACAGCGACTTCTTGAACTTGCCCGCCTTGCCGCGCTTGTCGGGCGCGTGCTCGGCAAGGGTGAACTGCCTGGTCACCGGTTGATCCTCGAAACCTTGAACGCCACTCGGGCCAAACACCCTCCAGGGCACCGAAATCACGTCTGCATCAGGGCCGGATGCCGCAACCAGCGCGCGCACCGAGCCATCGCCGACATGCACGTTCAGGAACTCATCGGCGTCGCATACGAAGATCCAGTCCGCATCCTTGACCTCGCGGTAACGCCGCGATTGCTTCAAGGCAGACCGGTGTATTCCTGCCCGCGGCCAGATCCTTGTTGCATGGTGGCGCACCAGCCCACGCTCTTGCAGCGCCCTGAGAAGTTCTGTCGTGGTGTCTTCGCAATCGTTGGTGCAGACCACCATGTGGTCAAATCCCAACGCCTTGTAATGGGCCACCCACTCAAGAATGAACGGACCTTCATTCTTCATCGTGGAGACCACGGTAAAGCTCTGCTCTGCCATTTTTTACCTGCTCGATTTTTTGCCCGGCTTTTTCGCCAGTTTTGTTATGCATTGAATCTTTGCAGAAAATCGCTTTGCACTCAAGCATTGCTTGGGTAAACGGCAGCACACTGTGCCCCCCAATGCAGCGCAGAAGACCGGCCCGTAAAAAAAGACCCGGGCGATGCCCGGGCCAGTCCAACAGGGAGGATTCCGCGTCATGACCCCGACGCGAACAGGGGAAGAGATTGATGCAATCTACGAAACAATCGTGATCAATTACACGTATACCGCGTAAAATGGGCAACATTGTGGCATTCAATCAGCCCTGTGGCAATCATGCAACAAGTCGGTAGCCGCCGCTCTCGGTCACCAGCAGGCGCGCGTTCGAGGGATCGGGTTCGATCTTCTGGCGCAAACGGTAGATATGGGTTTCCAGCGTGTGGGTCGTCACGCCCGCGTTGTAGCCCCAGACCTCGTGCAGCAATACCTCACGGGCCACCACGCCATCCTGAGCGCGGTAGAGGAACTTCAGAATGTTGGTTTCCTTCTCGGTCAGGCGGATCTTGCGGTCTTCTTGCGTGATCAGCATCTTCATCGCCGGCTTGAAGGTATAGGGGCCAAGCTGGAAGATCGCGTCTTCGCTCTGCTCGTGCTGGCGCAGTTGCGCGCGGATACGCGCAAGCAGCACCGGGAACTTGAACGGCTTGGTGACATAGTCATTTGCGCCTGAATCGAGGCCCAGAATGGTGTCGGCGTCGCTGTCGTGGCCGGTCAGCATCACCACGGGGCACTTCACACCCTGCTTGCGCATGAGCTTGCACAGCTCGCGCCCGTCGGTGTCGGGCAGGCCGACATCGAGGATAACGAGATCGAAAATGCCCTCGCGGGTTTTCTGCATCGCCTCGGCGCCATTACCGGCCTCGAACACGTCGAAATCGTCGGTCATCACGAGTTGCTCGGCCAGCGCCTCGCGCAGATCCTCGTCGTCGTCGACGAGCAGAATGTTCTTGTGGGTCGCCATGTTGCACCTCCGCGTTGTCTTGAATCTATCTGAGGCGGGATCACGCATGCGGCAATAATTGCTGCAAAGCCCTCACGCGGACGTGTCGGGAGACCGGTAATTGTTTCACATTTTCGCGCAAAAGCCTATCTAGGGGCGTGAATTCGAGGAACAACATGGCACTCAGGCCCGACACCAACGAACTGATCGCGCGCGCGCGGGCCGACCTGCGGATGGGCGTTCCGGTGGTGCTGGGCATCGAGGGTGCGGCGGCGCTGGTGGCGGCGGCGGAAACCCTCTCTGCCGACCGACTGGCAAGCCTGCGGGGCCTCGGTGCGCCGTTCCTCGCGATCACGCCGCGCCGGGCCGATACGCTGAAAGCCCGCGCCTATTCCGAGCACGTGGCCCGGGTGATCTTGCCCGACAGCGGCAAGGTGGACTGGATCCGAAATGTCGCCGACCCGGCGGATGACCTGATGATGCCGATGAAAGGCCCGCTCGAAACCATGCGGGGCGGCGAAGAGCGTATCGCGCGGGCCGCGATCGTGCTGGCGAAAACCGCGCAGCTTCTGCCCGCGGCCGTGGTCGTCGCTGTCGAGGACGGACCGGGCACCGCCACGGCCAACGGGCTGACCTGGCTCGACCTCACCGGGCAGGATCTGGGTGCCGAAACCAGCGCGCTCTCGGAGATCGCCGCGGCCCGGGTGCCAATTGCGGCAAGCCAGGCCGGCCGGCTGCACATCTACCGCCCCAAGGATGGCGGCGAGGAGCATTATGCCATCGAGATCGGGCGGCCCGACCGTGCCCGGCCGGTTCTTGCCCGGCTGCACTCGGCCTGTTTCACCGGCGACGTTCTGGGCAGCCTGAAATGCGATTGCGGCCCACAGCTTCACGCCGCGCTGGAGGCCATGGCGCGCGAGGGCGCGGGTGTGCTGCTCTACCTCAACCAGGAGGGGCGCGGGATCGGCCTCGCCAACAAGATGCGCGCATATTCCTTGCAGGATCAGGGTTTTGACACGGTCGAGGCGAATCACCGGCTGGGCTTCGAGGATGACGAGCGCGATTTTCGGATCGGCTCGGAAATTCTCAAGAGTCTCGGCTTTCATGCCGTGCGGCTGATGACGAACAACCCGCGCAAGGTGTCGATGATGGCGGCCACGGGCATCGAGGTGACCGAACGGGTGCCGCTGAAGGTGGGCGAAAGCGATCACAACCGCGCCTATCTCGCCACCAAGGCGGCGAAATCGGGCCACCTGCTGTGATGCCGCGCCGTGCCGACATGGTGGTGACGCGTTGGGGCGCGCGCTTCATGGGGCGGCGCTTTCCGGTAGCCATAGGGCGCGGCGGGGTGACGAAGGAGAAACGAGAAGGCGACGGGGCCACGCCCGCCGGGGTGTGGCACCTGCTGCACGGCGGTTACCGGGCCGACAGGGGCGCGCGCCCGGCCACGGCCCTGCGTCTCGACCGCATCGGCCCGCGCGATCTCTGGTCGGACGACCCGAACGACCCGGACTATAACCAGTGGCTCACCGGCTCGGTGCATCGGTTTTCGCACGAGACGCTGCGGCGGGCCGATCCGCTCTATGATCTCGTTCTGGCGAGCGATTGGAACTATCCGCTGGCCGTGCCGGGACGGGGTTCGGCGATCTTCGTGCATGTCTGGCGGCGGCCGCGCTACCCCACGGCGGGGTGCATCGCCTTCCAACGCAATCACCTTGTCTGGATCGTGGCGCACTGGCGGCGGGAAAGCCGGATCATCGTTCAACCGTAATCACGTTCCCCGAAAATGGCAGACCCGACGCGCACGTAAGTTGCCCCCTGCGCCACGGCCTTCTCGAAATCGCCCGACATGCCCATGGAAAGCTCAGGCACCCCGTTGCGCTCGGCGATCTTTTTCAAGAGCGCGAAATGCAGCGAAGGCTCCTCCTCCACTGGCGGGATGCACATCAACCCCTCGACCTCCAGCCCGAGCGCGCGGCACTCGGCGATGAAGGCATCGGCCTCGGCGGGCATCACGCCCGCCTTCTGGTCTTCCTCGCCGGTGTTGATCTGCACGAAAAGCTTGGGGCAGGTGCAAAGCTCATCCTTCAGCCGGGCGATGGTGCGGGCGAGCTTGGGCCGGTCGACGGTTTCGATGGCGTCGAAAAGCTGCATCGCCTGGCGGGCCTTGTTGGTCTGCAAGGGGCCGATCAGGTGCAGTTCGACATCTGGAAAGCGCTCGCGCAACTCGGGCCATTTGCCCGCCGCTTCCTGCACCTTGTTTTCGCCAAACAGCCGGTGGCCCTCTTCCAGCACGGCGATCACCCGCTCGATGGGCTGCACCTTGGAAACGGCGATCAGCCGGGTCGACCCCGGCGCGCGGCCCACGCGGGCTTCTTCGGCCTGGATGCGGGCGGAAATGTCGGAAAGCGGCATCGGCGGTCCTCCAGCGTTTGCGCCCTGAGAGACCACAGCCGAGCGAAAAAGAAAAGAGCGGGCCGAAGCCCGCTCTTCCCCGATTTCAAATCCCGTGTGGGATCAGAAGGCCATCGACACGCCCGCTTTCACGAGGGTGTTGGCGGTGTCTGCGTCACGGATGACAGCAGCGTCGACCGACATGCCGCCGCCGAGATCGTAGGAACCGTTCAGGCCCCAGTCGATCCGGTCATCCGTGCCGTCGTCTTCGGCGAAGGCACCGATGGTGTAGGCACCGGTGGCGTAGGAGGCCGAAGCTTTCCAGTCCCAATCGGCAGTGATGTTGTCGTAGTCGACATCAACCGCGCCGGTGAAGCCCGACATCGTGGCGGAGCCACCGAGGCCAACATTCCAGTCAGCAGCCGAGTTGTCGTAGTTCCACTCACCGTAGACAGCGTAATCACCGAACGAGTAGGTGCCCTTCACGCCGAGGTCGCCGTTGGTGACGCCGGGCGAGAGGGTGTAGTAGGCCGACATGCCGAAGTCACCCCAGGTGTTGGAGTAGGTCGCGACCACGTCGTAGGTGCCGCCGGCACCGTTGGCGTCGAAGACGGCGGCGAGTTTGCCCCAGTCGCCCGACAGGTAGACCGAAGTTTCGGAAACCGACATGGTGTTGGTTGCCGAGGTACCGAACGCGGCGTCGGTGTGGTCGTCTTCCCAGGTCACGCCGGGGGCGCCAACGGTGATGGTTGCGCCGAACTCGAGACCCATGTCGGTGGTGCTCATCATGCCCACGGTGAAGGACGAGTCGAGTTCCGGAGCGAAGGTGGCGCCGGTCGTCTCGTAGCCAACGCCGAAGTAGGCCGAGCCCGAGAAGGTGAAGTTTGCGTTGTCAGCAGCGGCGAAACCGGCGGTACCCACCAGGATCGTCGAAGCAAGGAGAATCTTTTTCATTTCGTTTCCCTCGTTTTCTCTAAAGGTGCACCTCAATCCAGGGGAATCCGAATTGAGTATGCTGTTTCCTCGCTCTTTCCCCGGGTCTTTGCAAGCGATCCAGATCGCCCCCGCATATTGTGCCCCTGCATGGTGCATCTGTGCCACAGTTGGCCCGAGGGGCCGCGAGACGGGCCCTATATAGAGTGTGGCGCGCACCCCACCCCAAGCCCTGTATCCGGGAAAACGCTTGCCGCAGCTTTTTGCCTTGGTTACTTAGGGGCAGAACTTGGATCAGCGGGGCTTTTTCATGCGCATCGGGCAGACCACGACCAAGGTGCTCATCGTCACGGGGCTTTTTGCCCTTTCGGGTTGCGGTGACGGTGGCTTTGGCAACCTTTTCGGCGGCGGGCAGGAAACCACCGCCGCCGCTTACGAACGCCCCGCCCGCGAGCGCGCCCAGCCGGAACGCGAAACGATCTGGGACCTGTTCACCGACCGCGACGACCCGAATACCACGGTCGAGGTCAACAAGTATCTCTGGAACGCCGCGCTCGACGTGCTGAACTTCCTGCCGCTTCAGGCCGCCGATCCGTTCACCGGCGTGATGGTGTTCGGCTATGGCACCCCGCCAGGCGGCGGGCGGGCCTACAAGGCCACCGTCTATGTGCGCGACCCGGCGCTCGATGCGCGCTCGATCGAGGTGGCCTTGCAATCGCGCGGCGGCCCGGTTTCGACGGAAGCCGCGCACCAGGTGGAAGACGCGATCCTCGCCCGCGCTCGCCAGTTGCGCATCCAGGACCGCAACCTTTAGCGCGCGGCACTGGACCGCGCCGATTCGGCAGACTACAC
Organism: Maritimibacter sp. HL-12; assembly: GCF_900177545.1. Lineage (GTDB taxonomy): Bacteria > Pseudomonadota > Alphaproteobacteria > Rhodobacterales > Rhodobacteraceae > Sinisalibacter. Next base: position 1,420,181 of record NZ_FXBQ01000001.1, read on the forward strand.
AAGCGCCGGGCCAACGCCCGGCGTTTTCATTTCTCGGAGAACCATCGCAATGTCACGCTACGACGCGCGCAATATCGAGCCGAAATGGCAGAAGGCCTGGCAAGAGGCAGGCACCTTCGAGGCGAAGCGCGATCCGTCGAGGCCAAAATATTACGTGCTGGAGATGTTCCCCTACCCCTCTGGCCGGATTCACATCGGCCATGTGCGCAACTACACGATGGGCGACGTGGTCGCGCGCTACAAGCTGGCCACCGGGCATAACGTGCTGCACCCGATGGGATTTGACGCTTTCGGCATGCCCGCCGAGAACGCCGCGATGGCCTCGGGCGGCCACCCGAAAACCTGGACCTATGACAACATCGACACGATGGTGGAACAGATGAAGCCGCTCGGCTTCGGGCTCGACTGGAGCCGCATGTTTGCCACCTGCGATCCGGAGTATTACGGCCAGCAGCAGGCGATGTTCATCGACTTCATGGAAAAGGGCCTCGTCTACCGCAAGAGCGCGGTGGTGAACTGGGACCCGGTGGACATGACCGTGCTCGCCAACGAGCAGGTGATCGACGGCAAGGGCTGGCGCTCGGGCGCCGAGGTGGAACGGCGCGAACTGACGCAGTGGTTCTTCAAGATCTCCGATTTCTCCGAGGAATTGCTGGAGGCGCTCGACGGGCTGGAGCACTGGCCCGAGAAGGTGCGGCTGATGCAAGCCAACTGGATCGGCAAATCGCGGGGCCTGCGCTTTGCCTTTCCGCCGGTGGGCGAAGGCGAGGCCATCGAGGTGTTTACCACCCGGCCCGACACGCTGATGGGGGCCTCGTTCGTCGGCATTTCGCCCGATCACCCGATTGCGAAGAAGCTGGAAGCGGAAAACCCCGAGATCGCGGGTTTCGTGGCGCAATGCCGCAAGGGCGGCACCACGGCGGAAGCCATCGAGACGGCGGAAAAGCTGGGGATGGACACAGGGCTGCGCGTGACGCATCCGCTTGATCCCGATTGGGAACTGCCGGTCTGGATCGCCAACTTCATCTTGATGGACTACGGCACCGGCGCGATCTTCGCCTGCCCCGCGCATGACCAGCGCGACCTTGATTTTGCCCGGAAATATGAACTGCCGGTGATCGACACCTTCTATGCCCTCGATGATCCCAAGCCGGTGGTGCGCGAGGCCTTCGTGCCGCCGAAGAGCGAAAAGGTGAAGTGGATCAACCACTTCGCGGGGCTCGACGAGGCCACTGGCGAGGAAGCCATCGAGGCCACGATCCGCTTCGCCGAGGAAAAAGGCTGGGGCACGGGCGTGACCCAATACCGCCTGCGCGACTGGGGCCTTTCGCGCCAGCGCTATTGGGGCTGCCCGATCCCGGTGGTGCATTGCGACGCCTGCGGCGTGGTGCCGGAGAAGAAAGAGAACCTGCCGGTGAAGCTGCCCGACGACGTGAGCTTCGACGTGCCCGGCAACCCGCTCGACCGGCACCCGACATGGCGCGATTGCACCTGCCCGAAATGCGGCGCACCGGCGAAGCGAGAGACCGACACGATGGATACCTTCGTCGATTCGTCGTGGTATTATGCCCGCTTCACCAACCCGCATGCGGATACACCCACAGTGGCCGAGGACGTGGATTACTGGATGAACGTCGATCAATACATCGGCGGCATCGAGCACGCGATCCTGCACCTGCTCTATTCACGCTTCTTCGCCCGCGCGATGCACATCTGCGGTCACCTGCCGGAGAAATCCAAAGAGCCGTTCAACGCGCTGTTCACCCAAGGCATGGTCACCCACGCGATCTACATGACCCGCGACGAGAAAGGCCGCCCGGTCTATCACTACCCCGAGGCGGTGGACCTGCGCGACGGCAAGGCGTTCCTCAAGGAGAGCGGTGCCGAGGTGGAGGTGATACCCTCCGCCAAGATGTCGAAATCCAAGAACAACGTGGTCGATCCGGTCGACATCGTGGAAACCTACGGCGCCGATACCGCCCGCTGGTTCGTGATGTCGGACAGCCCGCCGGAACGTGACGTGGAATGGACGGCGGCGGGTGCCGAGGCGGCGGCGAAGCACCTCGCACGAGTCTGGCGGCTGGCCGACGAGATTGCCGGGGCGAGCGGGCCGGGAGAGGGTGACGACGACCTTTTGCGCGAGACGCACAAGACGATCGACGCGGTGACCAAGGGGATCGACGGTTTCCTGTTCAATACATCGATCGCCAAGCTCTACGCCTTCACCAACACCGTGCAGAAATCCAACGCGGGGGCCGAGGCCAAGCGCGCGGCGATGAGGGTCATGGCGCAGCTCATGGCGCCGATGACGCCACACCTCGCCGAAGAAGTCTGGGCGCATCTGGGCGGCGAGGGGCTGGTGGCAAACGCGCCCTGGCCGGTTGCCGATCCGGCGCTTCTGGTGTCCGACAGCCTGACCCTGCCGATCCAGGTCAACGGCAAGCGGCGCGACGAAATCACCGTGCCGAAAGACATGGCCAAGGACGAGATCGAGGCGCTGGCGCTGGCGACCGATGGCGTGCAGCGCGCGCTTGATGGCGCGGTGCCGAAAAAGGTGATCGTGGTGCCCGGCCGGATCGTCAACGTGGTGGCCTGAGCCGATGAAACTCGCCCCCCGCGATGCCCCCCGCTTTTTTTCGAAGCCGGACCCGGGCCTTTCGGGAGTGCTGATCTACGGTGCCGACGCAATGCGGGTGGCGCTGAAGCGGCAGGAACTGATCGCCAATCTCGTCGGCCCGAACGGCGACGAGGAAATGCGGCTGGCGCGCATTCCGGCCAGCGAGCTGCGAAAGGACCCGGCCCAGCTTTCCGACGCGATCAAGGCACAAGGCTTCTTTCCCGGCCCGCGCGTGGCTTTCGTGGAAGAGGCCACCGACACGCTCGCCAAGACGATCACCGCTGCGCTCGACGACTGGGCAGCAGGGGATGCCACGGTGGTGGTGACCGCCGCAAGCCTGACCCCGCGCTCGGCCTTGCGGAAGTTTTTCGAGGCCCACAAGAACGCCTATGCCGTGGCGATCTACGACGATCCGCCCAGCCAGGCCGAGATCGAGGCGGAGTTGCGCACGGCCGGGCTCGCCATCGTCAGTCCCGAGGCGATGACCGACCTCAAGGGGCTCGCGGGTGCGCTCGATCCGGGCGATTTTCGCCAGACCATCGAAAAGCTCTCCCTCTACAAGCTGAACGATCCAACGCCACTTTCGCCCGCCGATGTGCTTGCCTGCGCGCCCTCATCCACCGAGGCGGAAATGGACGACGTGTTGCACGCGACCGCCGAGGCCCGACCGGAAGCACTTGGTCCTCTCCTGGGTCGGCTGGAAGCGCAGGGCGTCCAGCCGGTGGGGCTTTGCATCAACGCCACCCGGCATTTCCGCACCCTTCACCTGGCGGCGTCCGACCCCGAGGGCCCCGCAAAAGGCATCGCCCGCGCCCGCCCGCCGGTTCACTTCAAATCGCGCGACCGGATGATCCGGCAGGCGCAGTCCTGGGGCGTGCACAAGCTGGAGAAGGCGCTCGAATTGCTGATCGACACCGATCTGCAACTGCGTTCCGCCTCACGCGCACCGCAGACCGCGCTGATGGAGCGGGCGTTGATCCGTCTGGCCCACATGGTCCGACGCTGAGGACCGACGGGGCGCAAGCTCGCAAACCGGCGCGCAAGCTCGCAAACCGGCGCGCAAGCTCGCAACCTCATTCATATGAACTCGATCGAAGCAAACTCGAAGATGCCTGGTTGCAGGTCGAGCAAGGCGACCGACGCAACACCCCACGTGACCACCAGATCATCCCCGTGTTGTTCCAAGCCAACGGTGCCTTCATCGACGCCCTCCAGGCGCAGGTGATCTTCCAGGGGGTCGAAATCTCCGATCGCATCGGCCCCGCTCGACATATTGAACACGAACACATCCTCACCCTTGCCGCCAAACAGCAGATCGTCGCCCAGCATCCCGACGATCAGATCATCGCCTTTTTGCCCATAGACCGTGTCGTTGCCATCGCCACCGATCAGGGTGTCGTTCCCCGTGCCTCCCGCCATCTGGTTTTGGCCGGTGTCGCCATAAACCAGATCGTCGTCTTCACCGCCGTTGAGCGTGTCGTTCCCGCCGCCGCCGTAGAGGGTGTCGTTCCCACCCTTGCCTTTCAGCTTGTCATTGCCCGCACCGCCAAACATCTGGTCGTCGCCCACTTCACCGAACAGAAGGTCATTGCCCTCGTCGCCGTGGATCGTGTCGTTGCCCTCGCCGCCAAACAGCCGGTCGTCGCCCGTGCCGCCGTGAAAAAGATCATGCCCATCATCGCCATAAAGCGCATCGTGCCCCGCGCCGCCATCCAGGGCATCGTCTCCGTCGCCACCGGAGAGGTAGTCGTCTCCCGGGCCGCCATGGATTTCGTCGTTGCCCGCGGCACCGATCAGCCGGTCGTTGCCATCCTCGCCATATAACGTGTCGTCGCCATCTTCGCCCTTCATCTTGTCGTTGCCGCCAGCCCCCGAGAGGTGATCGTTACCTGCGCCGCCCAACAGCCGGTCCTTTTCCTCACCGCCCACTAAGGTGTCGTTGCCGGCATCTCCGAAAAGCCAGGTGGAGCCTGCCTCGGCAAACAACTGGTCATCTCCCTCGCCGCCGAAGAGCCAGTCATTCCCCGGTCCTCCGTACAGCACATCATGGCCATCTTCACCGTAGAGCCTGTCGACCCCTTCTTCGCCATACAGGGTATCGTTACCTGTGCTTGCGTAGAGCTTGTCGTCACCGAGGCCCCCGTAGAGAACGTCCTCGCCCGCGTCACCGTAGAGCATATCGGGATCGTCGCCACCGAAGAGCCAGTCGTTGCCGGGACCGCCTGACAGGGTGTCGACCCCGGCATCGCCAAACAGGATGTCATCGCCTTCGCCGCCATTGAGCTGGTCGTTGCCAACCTCGCCGGAAAGGTAATCGTTGCCATCATTACCCTTCAGAACATCATTGTGACCACCACCATAGAGCCTGTCGTTGCCGTCGCCGCCGGAAAGAACATCCTTGCCACCTTCACCCCACAGGGTGTCATTGCCGGCACCACCGATCAGCCAGTCGTTGGCATCGCCACCGTGAAGCAGGTCATTTCCGTTTTGGCCTTTGAGGGTATCTTTTCCGGCTCCGCCCCAGATCGTATCATCCCCGCCGACGCCGCTGATATCGTCATCGCCGTCGTCGCCATGCAGTTCATCGTTGCCTGCGTCCCCAAGGATCACATCAACGCCGAGCCCGCCGAAGATGGTGTCGTTGCCATCACCCCCTGACAGCAGATCATCCCCCGGCCCGCCGAGAATCTCGTCCATTCCCGCCGCCGTCGTGATCGTGTCGTTGCCATCGCCACCGTCGACGAGCACGCCGGGCTCTCCCGCCTGTCCAAACTCGGTGACGAACCAATCGTGCCCTTCCATGAGGATGACGCTTTGCGTGTGTTCGGTTCCCACCAATACGTCATCACCCGGACCGCCATGGAGCACGGTGACATCCCCGGCGAATGCCGGCACGCTGCCCGAAAGGTCGAGCGGACGGTTGATCGCGAAGATCACGCTCGCCTGAACGGCGGAGGCGCTCAAAGGGCCACTCAGGCCGCGCAGGATCAGTGTCTCATCGCGGTAGCTGACCACGGCACCGTCAATCGTTGTCTGGATTTCCAGCTCACCCGGATCGTAGATCAGTGGCCAGGAGTTCAGATCGAGGCGATCGAGCGCGGGGTCGAAATCCGTGATTTCGTCAACTTCGCCGTCGTAGCGAAGCACGAAGATGTCGCGCCCCGCCCCTCCGGTCATAATATCGGAGCCGGCACCGTCGACGATGGTATCGTCTCCGGCACCGCCTTCGATCCGGTCATCCCCCGACTCACCGACGAGCACATCGTCTCCGCTTGTGCCGAGCAGAGCGCCACCGTCCGCACTGGCAACCTGCTGTTCTCCGATGCCGGAAAGGTCAATCTCCAGATCGGTGAGCATGCCCTCGGATTGCGTTCCGGCGATAATGCGCAAGGTTGAACCAATCTGCGTTGCGGCGATGGCCGATATATTGGTGAGGGCGGTGTCATGGCTGTCCGCGATAGAGTCCAGGTGCTGCAACTGCCCGCCGGGCAGAAGCAGGAACGACGACAAGCCATCGTCGCCCCCGCCCGCGATCAGAAATGTCATGCCGCCCGCTTCGGCCACCGCGATATCCTGGACCCCGCCGAAGCGGGTATCTCGCGTGTCGAGCACGTGGTCAGTCGCTGTCAGCCCGCCATCGCCATCGATATGAAAGACGCTGAGCGCGCCGTTGTCATCCATCGCGGTGGCAACGATCAGGTATGCCTGGCCACCGATCACGGCGGTGTCCATGGCCGTGGGCCGCATCAGGCCCAAGCCGTGCTCGGGACCGCTGCTATCAGTAGCCGTCAAGCCGGTGTCGGTATGCTCAAAGACAGTCAGCCCATTCTCGCTGTGCGACGCTGCGATGATGAACCGGGTCCCGTTCACGTTCACATCGGAAAATACCGCAATTTCATAGACATAAGTCGACGCCGTATCGTGAACGATGCTGGTCGTCTGCAGCGTGCCGCCATCCACACCATAGGCGCGGAAGCCGTCCTCCATCCCGGCGATCAGAACCTCGCCATCACCGGTGACATGCAGCGCCTCGGGCCGGATCGTGGAATTGTCGAGGCCCGAGTATTGTGCAATGGCCCCGATGCCGCCTGACGCGGAGATGTCGTAGGCACCGAGCGCGGTGCTCGAAGTCATCCCGATCAGCAGTTGCGCATTACCATTCGGCTGCTCGATCAGGGCGATATTGTCAGAAACGCCGATCGACCAGGACGGGTTGAAGAATGCGTAGTCGACAACCGAAGCCGCGCCCGCGCCGCCCAAGGCATAGCTTGCCAGGCCACCGTTGGAACCAGATGTGGAAAAAAACGCAACTTCCTCACCATCTTGAAAGATGAAAAGGTCTGAAATCGAAAAATCCAGAGCGGAATAGCCGCTCTGAACCAATCCCCTTACAGAAAACTGCATGCCCCGAACCCCCAGGATCGCACCCGGGACAGGCTGCAGGGAGGCACCGGCGCGCGCTGGTACCGGATTGTGACAAGACCACGGAGTTTTCGCTCATTTCCGAAGGAAACCGTAGGCCGAGGTTAACCGTGTTCGGTCTTTTTTCCTGCGCCCAGGTAACAAAAGCGAGATTTCGCAAACCCCGGTCCGAATTCTATTGATGGGCAAGATCGAATCAGATAACGGCGGCCCGAATTCACTTCGGTCCGGCGCACGGCGCCTTGGAGGCTCACATGCTCACACGCGACGATCTGATCCGCGAACGCAGGATTCGTGGTGGCAACCTGCCGGGCCTTCTTCTTGTCTACTCGATATTGGTGGGCACCATGGCAGGAACTGCGCTGGCCATCCTCTGAACGGGTCAGCGCATCGGGCCGGTTGCGCAATCGGCGCGCCCGGCCTCGAGTCCGCTATACTTTCGCACTATCCCCGATATTGTCCACGCCGCGCTCTTCAAGGAGCGTGGTAAGCCAATTCGGGTCCATCTCCGGCACCGACGAGAGCAATAGGTCGGTGTAGGGGTGGTGCGGGGGCGTGAACATCACGTCCTTCGGCCCCTGTTCCACAACCTTGCCGTTCTGCATCACCACCACTTCGTCGGCAATCGAACGCACGGTTGCGAGATCGTGGGTGATGAACATGTAAGCCAGCCCGAGTTCCTTCTGGAGCCGGTCGAGCAACCGCAGGATGCCCTCGGCCACGAGCTGGTCGAGCGCGCTGGTCACCTCGTCGCAGATGATGAAATCCGGCTCGGCGGCAAGCGCCCGGGCAATGCCGATCCGCTGTTTCTGCCCGCCTGAAAGCTCTGGCGGATAGCGGTTGTAGTATTGCGCGGGTTCCAGCTCGATCAGGTCGAGCAATTCGTCCACCCGCTGCTTCAGCGCCGAGCCCTTCAGCCCGGAATAGAACCGTGCCGGGCGACCGATGATCTCGAAGATCTGCACCTTCGGGTTCAACGCCGTATCCGCCATCTGGTAGATCATCTGCGCCTGGCGAAGCTGGTCGCGGGTGCGGTCCTGATACCGCGGGGGCAGGGTTTCGCCCTTGAATTGCACCTCGCCTTTCATGGGCGGCAGAAGCCCGGTGATACAGCGCGCCGTCGTCGATTTTCCCGAGCCGGATTCGCCGACAACGGCCACGGTCATCCCCGGGTAGATGTCGAACGACACGTCTTCGAGAACCTTTTCCCCGCCGGTATAGGCGGCGTCGATACCCTTGACCGAAATCACCGGCAGGGTGCCGTCGGTGGGGCGCGATTTCTGATCACGTTTGAAGCTGCGCACCGCCCAGAGGCTCTTGGTGTAATCCTCCTTGGGATTCTCAAGCATCTCGACGGTCGAGGCCTGCTCAACCTCTTCGCCCTTGAGCAACACCTTGATCGTATCCGCCATCTGCGCCACCACGGCGAGATCGTGGGTGATGTAGATCGCGGCGGTGTTGAACTGGTCGACGATGTCGCGGATCGCGGCGAGCACCTCGATCTGCGTGGTGACGTCGAGCGCCGTGGTCGGCTCGTCAAAGATGATGAGATCGGGCCGGCATGACATCGCCATCGCCGTCATTGCACGCTGAAGCTGGCCGCCCGAAACCTGGTGCGGGTAGCGAAAACCGATCTCCTGCGGATTCGGCAGGCGCAACCGCTCGTACAGCTCCATTGCGTCTTCCTGCGCCGCGAGCCGCTTGTGTATGCGGTATTGCACCGGCGCCTCGGTGTGCTGGTCGATGATCTTGTGCGCCGGGTTGAAGGAAGCCGCAGCGGATTGTGCCACGTAGGCGATCCGCGAGCCGCGCAACGCGCGCTTCTCCGATTCCGTCGCCGTTGTCAGCTCCATCCCGTCGAACTCAATCCTTCCGCCGGAGATCCGGGTCCCGTCACGGGCGTAGCCCATCGCGGCGGCCCCGATCGTGGATTTTCCCGCCCCCGATTCACCGATCAAACCAAGAACTTCGCCACGATGGAGCGTGAGGTCGACCCCCTTGATGATGTCGATCCATTGCTCATCGGAATAGCCCTGAATCTGAAGATCCTCGATTTTGAGCAGGACGTCCTTGTTCGAAAACTTTCCCATCTTATTGCTCCTTCAGACCGGAAGACCGGAACAGCATCCAGTCGACCACGAAGTTCACCGACACCGTGAGCAGCGCAATGGCTGCCGCAGGGATCAGCGGTGTGATGTCACCAAACGAGATCAGCGTCGCATTTTCGCGCACCATCGAGCCCCAGTCTGCCGTCGGAGGTTGAATGCCCAGACCAAGGAAGCTGAGGCCGGCGATCAGCAGGAACACGAAGACGAATTCCAGCCCGAACTCGGCGACGAGAGGTGCGGTCGAGTTCGGCAGGATCTCGCGGCGGATCAGATACCAGTCACGCTCGCCGCGCAGCTTGGCGGCCTCGATGTAGTCCATCACCACGATGTTGCCGGCCACCGCCCGGGTCAGGCGGAAGACGCGCGGCGAGTAGATCACCGCGACAACGACGATAACGATCACTTCGGAGGGATTGAAAATACTGATGCCCGCCAGGGCGAACACCGTCGAGGCGCCGATCGCGATCGCGAGTCCCACCACCCAGCCGATCACCTGGTAGGCGGCGGCGGCTGTGAACAGCAGCCCCACCACACCTGCGAACGTGAACAAGAGCCAGAAACTGGTCGTCGGACCTGCAAGCGTTCCACCGAAAATCGACAGCATGAGGAGCGCGAAGATCAGAGAGGGGATTGACATGATCACGTCAGAGACGCGGCCCATGACTTGATCGAACCAGCCACTCTTGACCGCCGCCAGCAGCCCCGCCATCGCCCCAAGGGTGAAGGCCAGAACGGTGCCGGACAGGGCGATCCCTACGGTATTGCGCGTGCCGTAGATCAAACGGCTGAAAATGTCGCGCCCGAGCTGGTCGGCACCGAGAAGCATATCGCTATCCGCCGGCGCAAAAGCACCGGCAATCACCTCCGCCTCTCCATGCGGAGCAATGAACGGAGCGAAAATGCCCGCAACGGCGAAGGTGAAGACAACAAACATGCCAAACGTCGCCGTGAGAGGCGCGGTCCGCAGTTCCTTGGCGAGATCTGGCTTCGCGATTTGCACAAGGAACTCTTTGAACGCGAAGGAGACAGCAGCGGCCGTCGCAAGTATCGCCACGAAGGTGGCAATGAAGCGAAGAGCCGGCACCCCGCCAACGATGCCGACCACGAAGGAAACCAGGGTCAGCGAGAAGACCACCATGAACCATTTTCGGTAACCCACGTAGGCGAGGACAACCGAGGTGATAAGCAGGACTGCATAGTAGCCAATGACAAAGACGCTCATGTTGCCCCCCTTATTTCGGATGCCGCAGACGCGGGTTGGTAAGAATGGCACCAACATCCGCCGCAAGGTTGAGAAGAATGAAGGTGGCCGCGAAGATCAGGCTACAGGCCTGCACGACCGGGAAATCGCGCTTCGACACCGCATCGACGAGCGCCTGCCCGATCCCGGGATAGACGAACACCACCTCGACAAGCACCACGCCGGTGATCAGGTAGGCCAGGTTCAGTGCGACCACGTTGATGATCGGTGCCCATGCGTTTGGCAACGCGTGTCGCACGATTACCTTCCATGGTGGAACGCCTTTCAAACGCGCCATCTCGATATAGGGAGAGGCGAGCAGGTTGATGATTGCTGCCCGGGTCATCCGCATCATGTGGGCGGTGACCACCAGCACCAGGGTCAAAGCAGGCAGGAAGGTTCGCTGCAGAAGATCTCCGAAACTCATTCCCGTCGACAGGCTCGCAATGGCCGGGAACATGCCAGCCTTCACCGAGAAGAACAGGATCAGCACATAGCCAAGGAAGAACTCGGGGCTCGAGATCGACGAAAGCGTCAGGACGTTTGCGACCCGGTCGAACACGGTGTTGCGAAGGAGCGCCACGATGATCCCGAGAATGATCGCCAAGGGCACGGCAATAACCGCGGCATAGGCGGCAAGGAACAAGGTGTTCACGAAACGTGTTCCGATTGAGTCGATCACCGGTTCACGCGTAACGGCCGAAATGCCGAAATCGCCGCGCACCGCACCTGTGAGCCATTCAAGGTATCGCACCACGGCAGGGCGATCGAGACCGAGCTGATCGCGCAATGCGGCGACGGTGTCGGGCGTTGCGCCCTGGCCAAGGATCTGCTGCGCCACGTCGCCGGGCAACAGTTCTACCGCGAAGAAAATCAGGATCGACACCACAAGCAGTGTCAGCAGGCCGTAACCCAGCCGCTTCAGAACGAGCTGTAACAGGTCGCCCATTTACTTCTCCCCCGTTTTGCACGCCCGTTGCGGGCGGTTATTCTTGCCATCGCGCTCCCGCCTTCCCGGCTTCGAAATGCCGATGATCGGGGGCAAAGGAAAACGGCCCGGCACGATCACGCGCCGGGCCGATGTGTTTCAGCCGATCAGCTGTTGAACCACCAGCGGCTCGCAGCGCGACCGCCGTCGCTCTCCCAGCTCGCCGCAAGGTTTTCCGGTGTCCCGACATTCGCGCGAGCGCCGTAGACGAAGTTGTTGAAGAACGGAATGACCGTGCCACCGTCGTCACGGGCCAGCATCGCCATCTCGCGGTACATCTCCGCACGCAGCGAGTCGTCGAGCTCCGCCTTGGCTTGCAGCAACAGCTCGTTGAACCGGTCGTTCTGCCAGCGGCTCTCGTTCCATGCCGCGTCGTGCTTGTAGGCCAGCGTGTACATCACGTCCGGCGTCGGGCGAGCGCCCCACGACACGAGCGAGAACGGCTTCACCAGCCAGACATCGGAATAGTAACCGTCGTTCGGCTCGCGCACCACGTTGATGGTGATCCCCGCTTCCTTGGCGTGTTCGGCATAGAGAACCGCCATGTCGACGGCCCCGGCACTGACGCTGTCGGCAGTGGAGAGGCTGACCGTAAGGCCCTCGGCTCCAGCTTTCTGCAAGAGCGATCTTGCCTGATCGGGATCATAGTCGCGCTGCGGAATGTCGTCGGGCCAGTAGGGCTGGGCCGGCGAATGGTGGAAGTCGTTGGCCTTGGTGCCGGCACCGAACAGGATCTTCTCGATGATCTCGTCGCGGTTGATCGCGAGCTTGAGCGCGTTGCGCACATCGACGTTGTCGAACGGCGCGGTGTCGCAGAACATCGGCATGGTGATGGCACCGGCCGAGGGAACGTTGAACACCTGAAGGTTCGGATCGCGCTGCATCAGCGCCATCGTCTTCACGTCAACCTGCGAAACGGCATCGACATCGCCCGTCACCAGCGCGGTCTGACGCGCGTTCGGGTCGTTGAGCACGATGATATCGACGTTGTCGAACCATGCGCCTTCACCATGCCAACCGTCGTGGCGGGTCAGCGAGAACTGAACGCCGAATTCGCCCGAATCGATCTTGTAGGGGCCGCAACCGTCGCCGGAGCGCCAGTCGATCGTGCCGTCATCGTTCGCCGGGCAGATCGCGAAGTGATAGTCGGTCATCAGCCATGGCAGGTCGGCGTTGCCGCCGGTTAGCATGAAGGTGACGGTGTGATCGCCATCGGCCACGATATCCACGACGTCCGACAGCAGCGCCTTGGCCGCGGAAGTTGTATCGTCGCCACGGTGGTGATTGAACGACGCCACGACATCGTTCGCCGTCACCGGGCGACCGCTGTGGAAGCTGGCGTTGGGATTGATGTTGAAGGTCCACTCGGAAGCGGTATCGTTGGCTTCCCAACTGTCGGCCAGATCCGGCCCCAGCGATCCATCGCCGTTGATCATCGTCATGTAGGAGCGATGGGTGTGGGCGAGGAAGATCATCGTCCGGGTCACGTAGGTGCCCGGATCGTGGGTGTCGCCCGTGTTGCCATCATGGATGCCCCAGCGGAATGTGCCGCCACGCTGCGGCGCGGCCGCCGCACTTGTCGCCCAAAGGCTGGTCGCGCCTGCCGTGGTGAGGCCCGCGGCAGCGGAATAATTCATGAAGTCCCGGCGCGAGATACGGCCCATGCGGGCACCCTCTGCGATCCGATTGATGAGGTCGTGGTCTTTTCTGGACATGACATCTCCCTGGTTTGTATTGGCACCGACACGTTGGCCTGCACCCTTGATGATCCTCCCCCGGCAGCAAGCAAGGGTAGGTCAAAAACGACATGCCATAATAAAAACACGAAATGGCACTGTGTATCCACCCATAAACAAAGATTTTTTTTCTTGCTTCGCTATCCAGGGATGTCGCTTTTTGAAAACTGTGCGTTCTGCGAAGGACTTTTCACCCGGCAATGGTCCAAAAAACGACACGCCCGAATGTCGCTAGACTACCACAAAATCGAGCGAATCGCATGACTTTGAACGACCCGGCCGGGTGATTCGGTCAGAAGGTCTCAACCGGAAGGCCGCCCGTCGACGGCTTCCAGCGCAAACCCATTATTCTGGTTTGGAATTGTATTTCGCCACGGTCGCGATCCCAGGCGAGGGTTTCGGGGCAATCGCAGGGGCCGTGCATAGCGCCCGGCTCAACGGCAAACCGCCGGGCGGGCTCGGCCCGACCCGATCGCGGTCAGCCCTTCATCCCATCCCAGAAGCTCTTGACCTTGGAGAAGAAATCCGTGCTCTCGGGGTTGTTTTCCTCCGACAGCTTCTCGAATTCCTTGAGCAGTTCCTTCTGCCGCCCGGTAAGGTTGACCGGGGTTTCGACGGCAAGCTCGATATACATGTCGCCATGCCCACCGCCGCGCAGCCCCGGCATACCCTTGCCGCGAAGCCGCATCTGCCGCCCCGCCTGGCTGCCTGCCGGGATCTTCACCCGCGAGCGGCCACCGTCGATCGTGGGCACCTCGATATCGCCGCCCAGCGCGGCAGCCGTCATCGACACCGGCACATGGCAGTGCAGGTGAAGACCTTCGCGCTCGAAGATCGGGTGCTGCGCCACCTCGATGAAGATGTAGAGATCGCCGGCCGGGCCGCCACGCATACCGGCCTCGCCTTCGCCGGCGAGGCGGATTCGGGTTCCGGTCTCGACCCCGGCGGGAATATTCACGCTGAGCGCGCGTTCCTTCTCGATCCGCCCATGACCATGGCAAACCTTGCAGGGGTTCTTGATGATCTGCCCCATACCGTGACAGGTCGGGCAGGTGCGCTCCACGGTGAAGAAGCCTTGCTGGGCGCGGACCTTGCCAAGCCCTGAACAGGTTGGGCAGGTGACGGGTTCGCTGCCGCCTTCGGCACCGGTGCCGTTACAGGCATCGCAGGTGATCGAGGTCGGCACGTTGATGGTTTTCTGAAGCCCGTTATAGGCTTCTTCGAGGGTGATCCGCAGGTTGTAACGCAGATCGGAGCCGCGCGTGGCGCGTTGGCGACCGCCTCCGCGACCACCCCCCATGAAGTCGCCGAACAGGTCGTCGAACACATCCGAAAAGGCGGAGGCAAAATCACCCTGCCCCTGGAAACCACCGCCACCCGGGCGCGCGCCACCGCCCATGCCGTTTTCAAAAGCGGCATGGCCGAAACGGTCGTAAGCGGCCTTCCTGTCGGCGTCTTTCAAGACGTCGTAGGCTTCGTTCACTTCCTTGAACTGGGCCTCGGCATCGGGATTGTCTGAGTTGCGGTCGGGATGCAGCTCGCGTGCCTTGCCGCGATAAGCCTTCTTGATCTCGTCCGCCGACGCGCCTCTGGCAATGCCCAGAACCTCGTAGTAATCGCGCTTTGACATCGGTCAGTCCCCCTTTGGGAACGCAAGCGCCGGTCCGCCGGGACTGGCGGACCGGACGCGAGCTCTTTGGGTCTTACGACCGCTTGTCGTCGTCGAGATCCTCGAAGTCGGCATCGACAATGTCATCGTCCACACCCGAGGGCGAGCCTTCGTCGTCGGAAGCCTCTTCGCCCTGCGACTGTTGCTCGGCCTTGTAGATGGCCTCACCCAGTTTCATGGCAGCGTCGGTGACGTTCTGGACGCCCGACTTGATCTTGCCGGCGTCGTCTTTCTCAAGATCGTCCTTGAGCGCCGCGATGGCGAGTTCGATCGCCTCGATCGTTGTCGGATCGACCTTGTCGGCATGTTCTTCCATCGCCTTCTCGGTCGAGTGAATGAGGCTTTCGGCCTGGTTGCGGGCCTCGACGAGTTCGCGGCGGCTCTTGTCGGCCTCGGCGTTCTCCTCGGCGTCCTTCACCATTTTCTCGATGTCTTCGTCCGACAGGCCACCGGAAGCCTGGATCGTGATCCGGTGCTCCTTGCCGGTGCCCTTGTCCTTGGCCTGAACCGAGACGATGCCGTTGGCGTCGATATCGAAGGTCACCTCGATTTGCGGCATGCCGCGCGGGGCCGGCGGGATGTCTTCAAGGTTGAACTGGCCGAGCATCTTGTTGTCGGCCGCCATCTCGCGCTCACCCTGGAACACCCGGATCGTCACCGCGTTCTGGTTGTCTTCGGCGGTGGAGAACACCTGGCTCTTCTTGGTCGGGATCGTGGTGTTGCGGTCGATCAGCCGGGTGAACACGCCGCCCAGCGTTTCGATGCCGAGCGAAAGCGGGGTCACGTCGAGCAGCACGACGTCTTTCACGTCGCCCTGAAGCACGCCGGCCTGAATCGCGGCACCCAGCGCCACGACCTCGTCCGGGTTGACGCCCTTGTGCGGCTCCTTGCCAAAGAACTTGGTGACTTCCTCGACCACTTTCGGCATCCGGGTCATGCCGCCGACGAGGATCACCTCGTCGATGTCGCCGGTCGACAGGCCCGCATCCTTGAGCGCGGCCTGGCAGGGCTTCATCGAGTTCTTGATCAGGTCGTTCACGAGGCTTTCAAGTTTTGCGCGGGTGAGCTTCATCACCATGTGCAGCGGCTGGCCATCGGATCCCATCGAGATGAACGGCTGGTTGATCTCGGTCTGGCTCGACGACGACAGCTCGATCTTGGCCTTCTCCGCAGCTTCCTTGAGCCGCTGGAGCGCCATCTTGTCTTTCGTCAGGTCGACGTTGTTTTCCTTTTTGAACTCCTCAGCGAGGTAGTTCACGATCCGCATATCGAAGTCTTCACCACCGAGGAAGGTGTCGCCGTTGGTCGATTTCACTTCGAACAGGCCATCGTCGATTTCGAGGATGGTGATATCGAAGGTGCCGCCGCCAAGGTCGTAGACCGCGATCGTCTTGGTCTCTTTCTTGTCGAGACCATAGGCCAGTGCCGCCGCGGTAGGTTCGTTGATGATGCGCAGAACCTCGAGACCGGCGATCTTGCCCGCGTCTTTCGTGGCCTGGCGCTGGGCGTCGTTGAAATAGGCGGGCACGGTGATGACGGCCTGCTCGACCTTTTCACCGAGGTAGCTCTCGGCGGTTTCCTTCATCTTCTGCAGAATGAACGCGGAGATCTGCGAGGGCGAATACTTCTCGCCCGCGGCTTCCACCCAGGCGTCGCCGTTGCTGCCCTTGACGATGCTGTAGGGCACCAGCTTCTTGTCTTTCTCGACGGCCGGATCCCCGTAGCGACGGCCGATCAGGCGCTTGACAGCAAAAACGGTGTTGTCGGGGTTGGTAACGGCCTGACGTTTCGCAGGCTGGCCGACGAGCCGCTCTTCATCCTTGAAGGCCACGACCGACGGCGTCGTGCGCGCGCCTTCCGAGTTTTCGATGACACGCGGTTGCGCGCCGTCCATGATGGCAACACAGGAGTTGGTGGTGCCGAGGTCGATACCGATGACTTTGGCCATGCTCAAAATCCTCTCTTGGCGATGTTGTGGGCGTGGACCTTGGAAAGCATCCTTGCCCGATCCCAGTTTCTTGGCCGGAACGAGCGATCCCTCTCCGGCGTCTGGGCGTATATAAGGAGGGGTATTGGGGGCTGCAAGCCGCCGTGGTCGAGCGAAAATGCAAAAAAACGAGTCCTTTTCGGGGTTTTGCCGATGACGCGAAATGACAACGGGCCGGTGGCCGGCATCAATGTGCGTGGTGCCACCCTCTATCGCGGGTTTCTCACACCGGCGGATCAAGCCGGTATGGTCGAGGTTTTGCGCCGGGTCGTGGCCGAGGCCCCGCTGTTTTCACCGGAGACGCGCTGGGGGCGGAAAATGTCGGTGCGGATGACGAGCGCCGGGCGCTATGGCTGGTTTTCCGACCGCCGAGGCTATCGCTACATCGAGCGCCACCCCTCCGGCACGCCCTGGCCGGCAATCCCCGATCCGGTGCACGAGATCTGGCGCGCGCTGGTGCCTGAAGCCCGGCCACCGGATTGCTGCCTGGTGAACCTCTATGGTGAAGGCGCAAAGATGGGGTTGCACCAGGACCGCGACGAAGCCGACTTTTCGCAACCCGTGGTCTCGATCAGCCTCGGTGACGAGGCCCTGTTTCGCATTGGCACCACCGAACGATCCGGCAAAACGGAGTCTGTCTGGCTCAAGTCGGGTGACGTGCTCGTGCTCGGTGGCGCCGCGCGGCTTGCCTTTCACGGCATCGACCGGGTCCGGACCGGGTCTTCCAGCCTGCTCCGCGATGGTGGCAGGATCAACCTGACCCTGCGCGTCGTCGACTAGCGCCGCGCGCCCCAGCTCAGCGACGCGTGCTTGCGGGTGTAGGCCTCGCCCATGAAACCGATCATGGTCACGATGATCGAGAAGCCGAGCGGGTAGACCCAGTTGGAGTAATGCGGGTTGTAGTTGATGAACGTGAAGCCGCGGGCCTGGTCGATGACGTGAAACAGCGGGTTCCAGCTGAACAGGGCGAGCATGTTGAAGGGAAGGGTATTCGCGAGGAACATCTTGCCGGAGGCGATCATGTTCGCGCGAATATAGATCATCGAGCCGACACTGACGAAATCTGGAAACCACGGCTTCAGCGCGAGGAACACCAGCCCGACGGCGAACCCAGAGAACCAGCCGAGCAGGAGCATCCCCATCGCAGCCGCCGGTTGCTGGATCTCGATCGGCTGGAAGGCGATGTGATAGATATAGAGCACCACGACGACAGAAAGCACCTGGGTGTAGAGCTGGGAAAGAGCCGCCGAGATGATCGCGACGAAGGTGTTCATCGGCGCATGCTGCATCATCGGCGATGCGGGCCCTTCCGATCCGACAACCGCGCTCAAGGTCTTGATATGGGTCATGTACATGAAGATGCCCGACATGATGTAGAGCAGGAAATCGCCCCTGATCATCGCGCCGCGCAAACCCAGGATTGCGAACATGACGTAGAACACCGCCACCAGGATCATCGTCTGCAACATGTTCATGACAATGCCGACGAGTGCATTGGAATGGGTTTTGCGGATATTTCGCACCGTCGCGTGGTAGGTGGTTTCGAGAAGCGAGATCGCCTTCGAAAACCGTCCTTCGGATCGCCGTGACTGGAATTGAAACATAGGTGCGCCTTCTGCTCTCGGCCCCATTTTCTCAGGGAATTCTTGCTGTTCCCTTAGCGCCGCATCATAAGGGGAGCGAGTTATTTTGCAATATGCCCGAGGCGGTCGGGCGGATCGAGAGGTGTAGCGTGGATTTTCATGAGTTGGCACGAGTGATGCGCAGACTTGCGCTGGAAGCGGGCGACGTGATCATGGAGGTCTACGGGCAGGACGATTTCGATGTGCGCGCCAAGGCAGACGCCAGCCCGGTAACTGCGGCCGACGAAGCGGCGGACGCTCTGATTTCATCCGGCTTGCGCGCTGCCTTTCCCGATACCCTGCTGATCACCGAGGAGCAGGCGGCAACCCACGCCGAGCGGGCTTCCGAGTTCCTGATCGTCGATCCGCTCGATGGCACCAAGGAATTCGTCCACCGCCGGGGCGATTTCACCGTGAATATTGCTTATGTCAAAGACGGTGTGCCGGTGCGCGGACTGGTCTATTCCCCCGCCAAGGGACGCCTGTTCTACACCCGCGCCGATGGCGTCTCCGTGGAGGAGGAGGGGCCTTTCGACCGCGAAACCCCGGGCACAACGAAGCCGATCCGCGTCGCTGCCCCCGACAACGCGGCGCTCATGGTGGTGGCCTCGAAATCGCACCGCGACCAGGCGACCGACGATTACATCGCCCGATACGCGGTGAAAGACATGACAAGCGCAGGCTCTTCCTTGAAGTTCTGCCTCGTCGCCACCGGCGAGGCCGATCTCTACCCGCGTCTCGGACGCACGATGGAATGGGATACCGCCGCGGGCCATGCCGTGCTCGTCGGCGCGGGCGGACGCGTGATCCGTTTCGACGATCATACCCCGCTTACCTATGGCAAATCCGGCTACGAAAACCCGTTCTTCATCGCCCATGCGCCCGGTGTGGAGTTGAAGCGGGGCTGAGATGGCGACGCTTCTCGTCATCCCGGCGCGCTACGCCTCAACCCGCTATCCCGGCAAGGCGCTGGTCGAGGTGACGGGCGCCACCGGCCAGCGCAAGACCCTGATCCGCCGGACCTGGGACGCGGCCATGCAGGTGCGCGGGATCGACCGGGTCTTGGTCGCGACCGACGACGAGCGCATCCGCGACGAGGCAGGTGGTTTCGGCGCCGAGGTGGTGATGACATCGCAGGTTTGCGCGAACGGCACCGAGCGCTGCGCCGAGGCGCATGACCTCTTGGGGCAAGCCTTCGATATCGTGGTGAACCTCCAGGGCGATGCGCCGCTGACCCCGCCATGGTTCGTCGAAGCGCTCGTGTCTGCGCTCGAAGCACACCCCACCGCCGAGGTCGCCACCCCCGTCCTGCGCTGCTCGGGGCGCGCGCTCTTGGGGTTTCACGAAGATCGGCGCGCAGGCCGCGTTGGCGCGACCACGGCCGTGTTCGGGATCGACGGGCAGGCGCTCTATTTCTCGAAAGAAGTCATTCCCTACACCACGCATGACTTCCCCCCCGATGCGGAAACGCCCGTGTTTCACCACGTTGGCGTCTATGCCTACCGACCTGCGGCGCTTGCGGCCTATCCGCGCTGGAAGGTCGGGCCGCTGGAACGCCTGGAAGGGCTCGAACAACTGCGCTTTCTGGAGCGAGAACGCCCGGTGCTTTGTGTCGAGGTCGATGCAAAGGGGCGGCAGTTCTGGGAGTTGAACAACCCCGAAGACCTGCCCCGGATCGAGGCGATGCTGGCCGAGATGGGATCCGCATGAACGCCGCGCCGGTTTCGGTGGTGATCGTGAGCCGGGGTCGTCCCGGACTACTTCTGCGCTGTCTGACCGGAGTTGGCCAGTTGTGCTATCCGGCCTTCGAGGTGATTGTGGTTGCCGATCCCGCCGGGGTAACCACGGTGAAGAACGCCGCTTGGGCCGACCGGACAAAACTCGTCGGTTTCGATGAAGCCAACATCTCTGCGGCACGCAATGCCGGTATCGTTCAGGCCAGCGGTGAGATCGTCGCCTTCATCGACGACGACGCGGTGCCGGAACCGACCTGGCTCGATCATCTGGTCGCACCGTTCACCGATCCCGGCGTGGCAGCGACCGGGGGTTTCGTGATCGGCCGCAACGGGATCTCGCTGCAATGGGGCGCGCGCGGTGTCGATGTGTTCGGGCGCAAGATCGCGCTCGACCATGCCGACGATGCGCCGTTCGAACCCGTGCTGCCGGAAGGGTTTGTCACCAAGACCGAAGGCACGAATTTCGCGGTTCGGCGCGACACCCTCGCCACCCTCGGCGGCTTCGACCCGGCCTTTCGGTTCTTCCTCGACGAAACCGATTTCAACATGCGGCTGGCCGCGGACGGCGGGCGCACCCTGCTGGTGCCGCGCGCCATCGTCCACCATGGCTTTGCTGCCTCGACGCGCCGCGCCGGGGACCGGGCACCGACCGACCTGACGGAAATCGGCGCTTCGAGTGCGGTCTTCCTGCGCAAACATGCGCCGGATGCCGACATGCCCGGCGAGCTCGCTCGGATCAAGGCCGACCAGCGCCGCGCTCTGCTGCGCTACATGGTTGATGGCGGGCTTGAGCCGCGCGATATCGCCCGGCGGCTGTCCGAACTGGAAAGCGGTTTTGGTGAAGGGCTTCAACGCCCCCTCGCACCGCTTCCCAAACTCGCGCCGCCCAAAGCATCGTTCCAGCCCCAGCCCCAGCCCTCCGCCGTGCGCCCATCCACCCACGTGGCCGGGCGCCCCTGGCAGCGCCGACGTCTGAACGCTCAGGCAAGTGCGGCGGTCGCCCGCGGCGAGATCGTAACCGTGTTCCGCTTCAGCCCGACCGCCCTGCCGCACCGCGTTCGGTTCCACGAAGGCGGCTGGTGGGAACAACGCGGCGGTCTCTTTGGCCGTGCGGTGCGTGATGGGCCGCCTTTTCGCTTCCAGAGTTTTGGCACCCGCGTCACGCGGGAGTGGCAGCGTGTTGCCAGGCTGCGCCATTGTGGAAGAAATGACACGAATTCGTAATGACGCCCGAGTTATATCGCGATACCGTGTGGCCGGTGATGCAGCGGCGACAGGCATTCGAGAACGCGGGTCAAGTGTCCGCATGAGGCTTAAAATAAACGAGTTGCGAGGCGTAATGAGACGTAAAGTCACAAAAGCGATTTTCCCTGTAGCTGGCCTTGGGACCAGGTTTCTTCCCGCAACCAAGTCGATTCCGAAAGAGATCATGACGCTGGTTGACCGGCCGCTCATCCAGTACGCGATCGACGAAGCGCGCGCCGCCGGGATCAAGGAATTCATCTTTGTCACCTCGCGCGGCAAGGGCGCGCTGGAAGACTATTTCGACATCAACCCAACCCTCGAAGCGAGCCTGCGCCGGTCCGGCAAGGATGACTTGCTCGAGATTCTCAAGAACACCAACATGGAATCCGGTGCGATCGCCTATATCCGCCAGCACAAGGCGCTCGGGCTTGGCCACGCCGTGTGGTGCGCTCGACGGCTGATCGCCAATGAGCCTTTTGCCGTTATCCTCCCCGATGACGTGATCGCTGCCGAAACTCCGGTGCTTCAACAGATGGTCGAGGCCTATGAAGACACCGGCGGCGCAATGGTCGCGGCGATGGAAGTGCCCAAGGACAAGGCCTCTGCCTACGGCGTGCTCGATGTCGCGGAAGACATGGGGGCGCTGGTTCGGGTGAAGGGCATGGTCGAGAAGCCGAAGCCGGGCGAAGCCCCGTCAAACCTCGCCGTGATCGGCCGTTACATTCTGACCCCGAAGGTTCTGCAGAACATCAGCAAGGTGCGCACCGGCGCCGGCGGGGAGATCCAGTTGACCGACGCGATCGCGGAGGAGATCGTGGAAGGCCGCGATGTCTTCGGCTATCGTTTCCGGGGCCAGCGTTTCGATTGCGGCTCGAAAGCGGGCTTCCTGCAGGCAACCGTCGCATTCGCCTTGGCCCGCGACGACTTGCGCGACGAATTCATCGACTACATCGAAGAATTGCTCGCCCTGCGCAAAGCGGCACAGTAATCCCCAATGGCGCAGCCCCCGCTGACGGAGTTTGGGCCCGCGGCGCGCCTGCTTGACCTTTCGCGCCTGTTTTCCCGCGTCGGGCGGGGCGCTTGCACCGGGATAGACCGTGTCGAGGCCGCCTATCTGACGCGGCTTCTGAATGATCCGTGTCCGCTGTTCTCACTGGTTCGCACGCCGGAAGGGTTTTCGCTGCTGGATCGCGATGGAACCCGGGCGCTGGCCTTGCGACTGTTCGGGGCCGAAGCCTGGGGACCTGCCGATCTTCGCGCCCGCCTGAGGCTGAGGGCAAACCCGGCCCAGCGCGCCGGGCGGGCCGACTTGCGCCGTTTGAGCTTGTCCCGAACCTCACATAACCAGATCGGCAGCTTGCTTCGCCGCTACTTGCCGGAGGGAACCGTCTGGCTCAATGTCGGGCACGCCAATCTTGGCACCGGCATGTTCGACGCCATTCACAATATCCCCGGAGGACGGGCTGTCGTGCTTCTTCATGACACCATCCCGGTCGATTACCCCGCGTTTCAACGTCCCGAAACGGTATCCGACTTTGCCTGCAAGCTTGCGGCCATTGCGCGCAACGCAGATCTGGTGATCTGCAACTCGGCGGCAACCGAAGCCGATGCCAAACGCCACTTCTCCGCAATCGGCCCGGTGCCGCCAACGCTGGTCGCCCACCTCGGCGTTGATCTGGCCCGGACCGAGGTCGGGCAGCTTCCCGCTTCGCTCAACAGCGCCCGGCCGTGGTTTCTCGCCCTAGGCACGATCGAGCCGCGCAAGAACCACGCGCTGCTGCTCGATATCTGGGATCACTTCGCCAGGGAGCTGGAAACAGACGATATCCCGGGGCTGGTGATCGCGGGACGACGCGGCTGGCTCAACGAGGATGTCTTCGGAAGGCTCGATTCTTCGCCGTTGGCCGGGCTCCACATCCACGAATACGCCAACCTTGACGATGCAAGCGTCACCGCCTTGTTGAAGGAGACACAGGCACTCCTCATGCCGAGTTTCGCTGAAGGATTCGGCCTGCCGCCTGCCGAGGCCCTGGCGCTGGGCACACCCGTGATTGCGAACGATCTGCCGGTTTATCATGAAGTCCTTGGAAACAATCCCGTTTACGTGCCGGTAACCAATATGTATTCTTGGGCGGAGAAGATTATCGAACTCGCTCAGGCAGATAGAAAAGAGCGTAAGGCAGCAGTCGGGGAGGCAAGCTGGCTTCCCACATGGCAAGAACATTTCAACCTTGTTTTAAAGGTGACGTGATAGCCGGGGTGATACCGCTGCCTTAAATAGAAGGGTCAGGGTTGGGCTTCGTGCGGTCATATCAGCTTCGCTGGGTGCGCAAGCGCTGGCGTATCCGAGCGTTGCGCAAGCGCCGGGAGCTGAGTGCTGTTGTTGACAGAACGGCAACAATCAAGCCCGACGACATTCTTGTCATGTCCACCCTGCGTAACGAGCGGGTCCGGCTGCCGTTTTTCCTGACCTACTACCGCAACCTTGGCGTCAACCATTTCATCTTCGTCGACAACAACAGCGACGACGGCTCGCGCGAATACCTCGCCGAACAAGACGACGTTTCGGTCTGGACCACCCGGGCCAGCTACAAGCGGGCGCGGTTCGGGGTCGACTGGCTGAACTGGCTGGCGCGCAAACACGCCCATAACCACTGGGTGCTCACCGTCGATCCCGACGAGTTTTTCATTTACCCCTTTTCCGATACCCGCAACCTGCGCGCCCTCACCGACTGGCTCAACGCCTCTTCGATCAAGTCCTTCGGCGCGATGCTGCTCGACATGTATCCCAAGGGAACGCTGGACGCGCAGCCCTACACCGAGGGGCAGAACCCGTTCGAGATCGCATGCTGGTTCGACGCCGGGAACTACATGATCTCGAAGAACCCGAGGTTCGGCAATCTCTGGATCCAGGGCGGCCCGCGCGCCCGCGCCTTCTTTCCCGACAACCCCGCGCGCGCGCCCGCACTCAACAAGATCCCGCTGGTGAAATGGAACCGCGCCTATACCTACGTCAGTTCCACCCACAACCTTCTGCCGCGCGGGCTCAACCTCGTCTATGACGAGTGGGGTGGCGAGAAGGCTTCCGGGATTTTGCTTCATGCAAAGTTTCTCAGCACCTTCGCAGACAAGGCCGAGGAAGAACTGGAACGCCGCCAGCACTATGCCGCCAGCCACGAATACCGTGCCTACGCCGAGAAACTGAAGGACAATCCCGATCTCTGGTGCAACTGGTCGGAGAAGTACATCAACTGGCGGCAGCTTGAGATCCTTGGCCTGATGTCGAAGGGCAACTGGGCATGAGCGTGGGTTTCGTCATGCTGGTGCATACCGCGCTCGACCGTGCCGAGCAGGTTGCGCGGCATTGGGCGCGGCACGATTGCCCGGTGGTGATCCATGTCGACAGGAAGGTGAAACGGCGCGACCACAACGCCTTTGTCGAAGCCCTGTCAGACCTTGAGAACGTCCGGTTCTCGCCGCGTTTCTCCTGCGAATGGGGCACCTGGTCTCTGGTCAAGGCCAGCCAGGCAGCTTCGGAGTTGCTGCTGAAAGATTTTTCCAAGGTGCGCCACGTCTTTCTGGCATCGGGCTCCTGTTTGCCGTTGCGCCCGGTTCAGGAACTCAAGGACTACCTCGCAGATCGCCCGATGACCAACTTCATCGAGAGCGTGACCACCGAAGACGTGCCGTGGACGGTTGGCGGGCTCGACGAGGAGCGCTTCACCCTCCGATTCCCGTTTTCGTGGAAACGCCAGCGCCGCCTGTTCGACGCCTACGTGCGGCTCCAGCGCCGGCTGAAGGTTAACCGAAAGATCCCCGAAGGGCTGGTGCCGCATCTCGGCAGCCAGTGGTGGTGCCTCACCCGGCAAACGCTCACCGCCATTCTCGAAGACCCGGATCGGCCAACCTACGACAAATATTTTTCCAAGGTCTGGATTCCCGATGAAAGCTACTACCAGACTCTCGTCAGACTGTACTCAACCAACATCGAAAGCCGCTCGCTGACGCTTTCCAAATTCGATTTCCAAGGCAAACCGCACATCTTCTACGACGACCACATGCAGCTTCTGCGCCGCTCCGACTGTTTCGTCGCTCGCAAGATCTGGCCCAATGCCAACAAGCTCTATGACGGGTTCCTTTCGGAAAACGCCGCCATCATGACCGGGGCAGAGCCGAACCCGGGCAAGATCGACCGGATTTTCTCAAGGGCGGTGGAGCGGCGCACCAAGGGAAGGCCCGGCCTCTACATGCAAAGCCGCTTTCCGAACGATGGTTGGGAAAACGGCCTTACCAGTGCACCCTACGCTGTGTTCGAAGGGTTCTCGGAGTTGTTCGAAGACTTCGAGGATTGGCTTGCGCGGATGGTCGGGGCACGGGTGCACGGCCATCTTTTTGCGCCGGATCGCGTCGAATTCGCAGGCGGGCAGTCCGTGTTTGCCGGTGCCCTCTCCGACAGCGCGACGCTGCGCGATTACAGGCCGGAAGCCTTCCTCACCAGCCTGATCTGGAACACTCGCGGTGAGAGACAGTGTTTTCAGTACAGCCCGCGCGACACGCAGGGTATCGGCTGGCTGATCGCCAAGGACGCGAACGCCACGATCTCGGTGATCTCCGGGGCATGGGCGGTGCCGCTTTTCTATTCGAACGCCAATTTCTCGGATATCCGCAAGGAAGCCGCACGCCTGCAAAAGATCGAGGCCGAGCACCTCGCCGCGCTGCGGTCGTTCTACGCAAAGGCGCGGGTGCGGATCTGGACTCTGGCGGATTTCGTCGAGAACCCGATGGAGCCACTCCAGACCGTGATCGACGAACTGGGCAACCGCACGTCGCACCGGTTGACCGAAGCCCCGCGCATGGTTTCGCTCGAAGGATTTGGGCAGTTCCTGCAGAACTTGAAGAATCAGGGTATGCACCCTCACCTGATGGGCGATTTCCCGATGTCCAACACGGTGGAAAGAAACCAGAAGAAACCGCGCAAACCTTATCTGGTGAACTGAGAGCGAGGCGATGGGCAGAGCATTCGACTACTTCGTGATCTTCGCCGAAATGCGGACAGGCTCCAACTTCCTCGAGTCCAACCTCGACCTGTTCCCTGGTCTGCAAACCTACGGCGAAACCTTCAATCCCTACTTCATGGTCAAGCCCAACCTGGAGGAATTGTTCGGCGTGTCCGTGGAGTCGCGCAACGCCGATCCGCTCCATCTGATCGAGCGGATGAAGGAAGAGACGGACGGGATCCCGGGGTTCCGGTTTTTCCACGATCACGACAGCCGCGTGTTTGAAGCGGTGATTGACGATCCGCGCTGCGCCAAGGTCGTGCTCACGCGAAATTTCGTTGATGCCTACGTCTCGCGGAAGGTCGCCTGGGAAACCGATCAATGGCAGCTTTCAAACGTGCACGACGTGATCAAGAAGAAAGCCCGCTTCGTCCCACAGGAGTTTGCCAAGCTGTTCTTTCGGATCACCGAGTTTCAGCAGAAGGTACTTGGTAGATTGCAGCGCAGCGGCCAGACCGCGTTTTACATCGACTACGAAGACATTCAGGACATCGACGTGGTCAACGGCCTCGCCAGCTTCCTGGGCGAGACGACGCGGATCGAGAAGTTTTCGGGAAAATTCAAGAAGCAGAACCCCGAGCCGCTCGAGGAAAAAATCGTGAACTATCCCGACCTACTGCAAACCGTGAAGGCGATCGACTTTTTCGATATCGGCCACATCCCGGTATTCGAGCCGAGGCGCACGCCCATGGTGCCAAGCTATGTCACCGCGCCACGCGCCCCCTTGATGTTCCTGCCCATACAAGGCGGCCCGGTTGACGAGGTGCGCAACTGGCTTGCCGCGCTCGATGGCGTGTCAGTCGACGACTTGGTGACCGGCATGAACCAGAGGGAGATGCGCAAGTGGAAGCGCACGCAAGGGAACCATCGCAGCTTCACGGTTCTGCGCCATCCCGTGGCGCGTGCGCATGCGGCATTCTGCCGGCATTTTTTGTCGGAAGGGCCCGAAGCCTACCTCGAGATCCGGCGCGCCCTGCGCGCGCATTACGATGTGCCCCTACCCGAAGTCCTGGTGCCGCAGGCAGAGTATGACCGGGTCGCCCATCACGAGGCGTTCCTTTCCTTCCTGCGATTCCTGAAATCCAACCTTGAGGGCCAGACGACGATCCGGGTTGATGGTGCGTGGGCCTCGCAGGGCAGTGTGATCCACGGTTTCGGGCAGGTTCACCTGCCCGACCACCTGCTGCGCGAGGCGCAACTTGCACAAGGTCTGGATCAGCTTTGTGCCGAGGTGGGTATTGCGCCCCTGCCCGCGCCGGAGCCGATCAGGGATACGCCCTTCACCCTTGCCGAAATCTACAACGACGAGATCGAGACGGCCGTGCGCGCCGCCTATAAACGCGACTACATGCTGTTTGGCTTTGGTGACTGGTCCGTGGAGAACGACCTGTCCAAGTCCTGAAGATCAGGCAGCCCGGGTCGAATGCGCCTCGGTCAGGATGGTGTGCAGGGTGTCGGGGTCTTCGTTGGCCCTCAGCTTTGCGCAAACCGCGGCGTCGCGCATCGTTCGTGAAACCAGCGCCAAGGCCTTGAGGTGATCGACGCCGGACCCATCGGGCGCGAACAGGGCAAAGATCAAGTCCACAGGTTGACGATCGACCGCATCGAAATCGAGCGGCTTCTCGATCCGCACGAAAGCCCCGACGACCTCCTCAAGCCCTTCGATACGGGCATGCGGCAGCGCCACGCCGTGCCCCACGCCGGTCGGACCAAGAGATTCGCGATCTTGCAGGGCACCGAAGGCAATGTCGGCGTCCATCCCGTAGGCCGAGGCGACGATTTCGCCAAGATCCTGGAACAGGCGCTTCTTGCTGGACACGTTCGCCAGCACCTTCACGGCGGCGGGCCGGATTATCGTCGAGAGTTCCATCACACCTACTTTTCTTCCGGCCCGCTTGTTCTCATGCCACGTTCAGGCCGAATTACGGGGGTCGATCCAGCCGACGTTGCCATCGTCACGCCGATAGACAACGTTCACCCCGTTGGTTTTCTCGTTCCGGAACACGAGCACCGGCGCGTGGGCGATTTCCATCTGCATCACGGCTTCACCAACCGAGATCGTGGGGATACGCATCTCCATCTCGGCGATGATGATCGGCTGCAGCGTATCGGGCTCCGATTCATCGTGTCCTTCTTCCGCCGCGAGGATATACGAGGCACCGCCCAAAACTTCAACCGGGTTCGCCCGATCCTTGTGGTGATCTTTCAACCGGCGCTTGTAGCGGCGAAGCTGTTTTTCCATCTTGGTCGCGCATTCGTCGAAAGCGGCATAGATCTCGGTGGCATGGGCGCTCGCCTGTGCCGTGAGACCGGTGGACAGGTGCACAACCGCTTCGCAGACATATTCATGCGCGTTCTTGGAAAAAACAACCTGCGCATCTGTCGGGCGTTCGGCATATTTTTGCACGACGGCCCCGAGCTCATCCTTCACATGGGTCTGAAGGGCTTCGCCAATATCGATCTGCTTTCCACTGATCTGGTACTTCATCCTACCTCCTCACTTTCAGAAATGCCCCATCCGCGCACGGCACAATGCCGACGCGGCGATTGCGGGACAGGATTTCATGGTTTGCGCTTGCAACTGCGTCCGATCGCTTCGGGCGCTTTGGGTGCGGCGGCCGCTTGGGCCTCTGCACGAACGGACAGGGATGTGTTCATGCATGATCTTGACCATCATTGTGGCGACGCTCCGCGGCCAATGTCAACTGAAATGGGGTGATCCGGTCGGCCGCTCAGTGAGCAAAGATATCAATCTCGGGCCAGCCCATGAGATCGAGACGCGCCCGGTTTGGCAGGAAATCGAAACATGCCTGGGCAACTTCGCTGCGCCCCTCTCGGGCAAGGCGGGCATCGAGCTTTTCCTTGAGACGGTGCAGGTAGAGCACATCCGAGGCAGCATAATCGAGCTGAGACTCGGTCAGTTCGCGCGCACCCCAGTCGGATTGCTGCTGCTGCTTGGAAACATCGACATGCAGCAACTCGTCGAGCAGCACCTTGAGCCCGTGGCGGTCGGTGTAGGTGCGCACCAGCTTGGAGGCAATCTTCGTGCAATAGACCGGCGCGGTCAGCACGCCGAAAGCCTTGAGCAGTGCCGCAATGTCGAACCGGCCGAAGTGAAACAGCTTCAGCACATCCGGGTTTGTCAGCATCGCCACGAGATTGGGTGCTTCGGTCTGGTCTTTCTCGACATGAATGATGTGGGCATTGCCATCGCCACTTGAAAGCTGGACAACGCACAGCCTGTCGCGGTGCGGGTTGAGCCCCATGGTCTCGGTGTCGATCGCCACAACGGAGCCTAGATCGAGCCCGTCGGGAAGATCGCGCTTGTAGAGATGGTTCGCCATGAGCGCCTCTTATCTGAACTTCCGCCCCTCTTAGTGAGATTGCGCGGCGCGTTCAACGCCCGCTTTCGTGCAGGCAACACAAAACCGAAGCAGGGAGGAACGGAAAAGCTTTTGCCATGAAAAAGGGCCGCGCGAAGCGGCCCGTTTTTGAAAATGCAGCGGCAAGAAGAATCAGTCCTCTTCCTCTTCGTCGCCCATGCCAAGCAGGGTTGCCACCTTGAGCACGATCTTCCTGTAGCCGTCGGCGTGGGGCCCTTCGGGGTTTGCAACGATGCAGGGCTTGCCGGCATCCGAGGTTTCGCGGATTGCCATGTGAAGCGGCACCGCCCCGAGGAACATCACGCCGAGCCGGCGCGCATCGGCCTCGGCACCGCCATGACCGAAGATCTCGCTCACTTCGCCGCAATGCGGGCAGACGAAGGTCGACATGTTCTCGATGATCCCGAGGATTGGCACATCGACATCCTTGAACATCTTCAGGCCCTTGCGCGCATCGACAAGCGCGAGGTCTTGCGGTGTCGAGACGATCACCGCGCCGGAAAGGGGCGTTTGCTGTGCCATGGTGAGCTGAGCGTCGCCGGTGCCCGGCGGCATGTCGAGGATCAGGAAATCAAGCTCGCCCCATTTCACGTCCCGCGTCATCTGCATCAACGCGGTCACCACCATCGGTCCGCGCCAGATCAGGGGAGCTTCCTCGTCCATCAGGAAGCCCATCGACATGACCTTCATGCCGTATTTCTCGATCGGTATGACGCGATCGCCTTCCAGCGCGGGCCGTTCGGAAATGTCGAGCAGGCGCGGAATCGAGGGGCCGTAGATATCAGCGTCGAGCAGACCGACCTTGAAACCGAGGTTCGCCAGCGTGGCGGCGATGTTGACGGCGGTGGTGGATTTGCCCACGCCCCCCTTGCCGGAAGCCACCGCGACGATGTGCTTGATACCGGGGATCGCGGCCTGCGCCGGACGCATGTCGGGACCGGGAACGCCAGGGTTCTTGCCCGGCTCTTTGCGCAGCTTGGGCGGGGCCGAAGAGGGTGCCGTTTCTGGTGCCAGCGCCGCGCCTTTCTCGCCGGTCAGAACCACAAGCAGGTTGGTGATCTGGGGGATGTTCTGCTGCACCCGCCGCTCGATTTCCGCCTTCAGTGCGGCAAGATCCCCCATGAAATCGCCCGGCACGTTGACCGAAACCACCACCTTGTGGTCGTTGATCGCGATATCCTTCTCGGTAACAAGCCCCGCCTCGACGATATTGCCTTTCACGCCCTCGGCCGTGACCTTGGCAAGGTTCGCCATGATCCGTGTGATCATCATTAATCGTATTCCTCCCAGACTGCGATGTCAGTCGCGGTTGTAATAGAGCCCGACCACGTGCTCGGCTTCGGCGAAGAAGAGCCAGCGCGACGCGAACACGCCAATCACGTGGCTCGCCAGCGCGACGAGCGTTACGATCAGGTTGGGCGGCAAAAGAAGCAGAAGCGCCGCCGGCACCGCGCCGAGTGCGACGATGGAGATCATCCGCAGTTTCTGGGCGTGCTTGCGGCCAACCATGTGCACCATCTCGTCGAGAATGTAGTTGCGGCTGGTGTGCGCACTCTCGAACAGGCGGACTTGCCCGATGGTGTTCAGCCCCGTGGCCGTGCCCTTGGTCGAGCCCGATTCAGCAAGGCGCTTGTCGCCCATCATCCAGCCGGCAACCTGAAGCGCGGTCAGCAGCACGATCAGAACGCCGGCTACCTTCGGCTGCATCGACAGCAGCGCGCCACCCGCCACCGAATAGAGCAGGAACAGGACCGGGTTGATCGGCATGTTCCAGCGCGGCACAGTCTTGAGCTGGGTGTAGATCATCGAGGTGGAAAACACCGTGAGCAGCGCCAGGGCGGCACCGAGATAGCCGAACACGGGCAGCGCCGTGGCAAAGAAGATGCGTCCGATCGCGAACACGGCAAAGGCCAGCAGTGCGAGCACCGACAGAATCCCCTCGCGCGAAAGCCACGAGGTTTTCCACTGGCTGAACGAATAGATCGCGTTCTTTTTGTTGGCGAGGTGAAAGACGGAGGCCAGCAGCCCGCCCACCGAAAAGGCGTAGGCCACGAAGAAGGCGGCGAAGGCCTCCCAGCCGTAGAGGTCGGGAATACCCAGCCCGAGCCAGATGAAATAGCCAAAGCCAAGGCCGGAGATCGAGGTGAAGACGATAACGGAAGGTGCCGGGTGCATCAGAGTTTCTCCAGTGCCTTGTCGAGCCAGCCAAGGAAGCCCTCGGCTTCGACGGCCACGGTTTCAAGCGCCTTGGGCGGCTGTTTGTCGAGCGTGTCTTTCGGACGTGGCGGCAGGTACTTGTTGACCGGCTTGGTGCCCTGTTCGGGCATCAGGTCCATCCCGCCGCGCTCGGCCACGAGCTTTGAAACATCCGAGTCCGGATCGCCCAGATCGCCGAAATGGCGCGCACCGGCAGGGCAGGTGCGCACGCAGGCGGGCACCCGGTCAACCTCGGGGATGTTCTCGTTGTAGATCCGGTCCACGCAGAGCGTGCATTTCTTCATGATGCCCGCGTCGTAATCGAGCTCGCGCGCGCCGTAGGGGCAGGCCCAGGCGCACAGCCCGCAGCCCATGCAGCGGTCTTCGTTGACCAGCACGATCCCGTCGGAAACCCGCTTGTAGCTTGCGCCGGTCGGGCAGACGGTGACGCAAGGCGCGTCTTCGCAATGCAGGCACGATTTCGGGAAGTGCACTGTTTGCGATGCACCACCATCGGCGGGCGCCACTTCGTAGTTGAACACGCGGTTGAGAAAGGTGCCTTCCGGGTCGGCACCATAGGCATCCATATCCGAGAGCGGCGCGCCATAGTTCTGCGTGTTCCACCCCTTGCAGGCGGTCACGCAGCCATGACAGCCAACGCAGGTGTCGAGGTCGATCACCAGGCCGAGTTTCTTTTCCGTATGCGTCGGAAGCATGGTCATCAGATTTTCCTCGCGACGTTTTTGGGGCCCTTGCCGACCGGCGACTTGATCGGCGGGAAGACGGGCTGCGCCTCGTCGGGTTTCGGATCGGCTTTCTCGATCTTCACGCGCAGATCGAACCATGCCGCCTGCCCGGTCACCGGGTCGGAGTTGGTCCAGCGCATGCCATCGCCTTTCGGCGGCTGAAGCTCGTGGATCAAGTGGTTGAGCAGAAAGCCTTCGGTGGCCTCGGGCGCTTTTTCGTCGAGCGCCCAGGCCCCTTTGCGTTTGCCGATGGCGTTCCAGGTCCAGATCGTGTGATCGTTCAGCCCCTCGTGCAGCGCCACCGGCACCACGATGGAACCGTGCACCGAGGTGATCCGGGCATAATCGCCGTCCTCGAAGCCGTTTTCCTGCCAGATCTTCTTCGGCAGATACATGTAGTTCTTGCCGGTGATCTGGCGTAGCCAGGCGTTCTGGGTGCCCCAGGAGTGATACATCTGCATCGGCCGCTGGGTCAGCGCGTGAACCGGAAACTCGTCCACGTCCACGTTGGTGTTTTCAAAAGGCTCATACCACGTCGGCAGCGGGTCCATCGTGCGCTGGATACGGTCGCGCAGGTGATCGGGCGGCTGCACATCGCCATGACCTTCGGCGGCAAGCTGCATCTTGCGTAGCGGCTCGACATAAAGGTTGAAGGCGTAGAACAGAGGCGAGTCGTAGAGCCCGATCTCGACGGCCCAATCCTGGTAGGCCTTGTTCCACGGCTTGTAGAACTGGGCTTCTTCCGGGATGTGGCCGATCCAGAACCCGCCGTTCTCGATGTATTTCTCGATCTGGTTCGGGTTGGCTTCGCCGCGTCCGCTCTTGTCGCCATCCTTGCCGCGCCAGCCCGCGAGCGGGCCCACGCCGGGACGGCGTTCGTGGTTCTGGATGTAGTCGGCGTAGTCCACCCACTTGGCATTGCCACCTTCATCGGTGAATCCCGGCAGGCCCATCTTGTTGGCAAGTTGCACAAGCACCGTCTGGAAGTTGCGCACGTCCCGGTCGGGCTCGACAACCGGCCAGCGGATGCTGTCGGCAGCGGCTTCCGCCTCGCAGATCGGGCGGTCGAGCAGCGAGATGCAATCGTGGCGCTCAAGATAGGTGGTGTCGGGCAGGATCAGGTCGGCGTAGGCGACGGTTTCCGAGCTGTAGGCGTCGGAGTAGATGATGTGCGGAATCACATACTCGCCGTTCTCGTCCTTGTCGGTGAGCATGCGGATCACGTCCGCCGTGTTCATCGAAGAGTTCCACGCCATGTTCGCCATGTAGAGGAACAGCGTGTCGATCTTGTAGGGGTCGCCGGCGTGCGCGTTCGAGATCACCATGTGCATCAAGCCATGCGCCGAGAACGGGTTTTCCCAGGTGAAGGCCTTGTCGATCCGCTTGGCGGTGCCGTCTTCCTCGATCAGCAGGTGCTCCGGCCCCATCGCGTAGCCAAGGTGGGGGCCGTCGAGCGGCTTGCCGGGTGTCACGCCAGCGTGCGGCTTTGGGTGGGCTTCCGGCGGCTTCGGGTAGGGCGGCTTGAAGCGGAAACCGCCGGGCACCTCGACCGAACCGAGCAGGATCTGCAGAACATGCAGCGCGCGGGCGGTCTGGAAACCGTTGGAGTGCGCCGAAATGCCGCGCATGGCGTGGAAGCTGATCGGGCGGCCGATCATCTTGTCGTGCTTTTCGCCCTTCCAGTCCGTCCATTCCACGTCGAGGCTGATTTCCTCCTCGAAGGCCACGCGGGCAAACTCGGCGGCGATGTTGCGGATGCGTTCAGCCGAGAGGCCGCAGCGCTCGGCAACCGCCTCGGGGGCATATTCCGCTGCGAGGTATTTCTCGGCCATGAGCTGGAACACTGTGCGGTTCTCACCCTGACTGGCCGCGAGGTTGGCGATCACACCGGGCTTGTCGAAGGCTTCCGGTTTGCCGGTTTTCTGGTCGATCACCAGGGGCTTGCCATCGGCGTCGCGCAGGAAAAGGCCCTTCTCCGGCCCCTCCTCGGCATTCACGAGGAAGCCCGCGTTGGTGTAGCGGCGCAGGTAATCGAGATCGACCTTGCCTGAGCGGAACAACTCGTGGGCGATCGACAGGATCAGGAGCCCGTCGGTGCCGGGGGTGATCCCCACCCACTCGTCGGCAACCGCGTTGTAGCCCGAGCGGATCGGGTTGATGCCCATCACCTTGCCGCCGTGGCCCTTCATCTTGCCGATCCCGATCTTGATCGGGTTCGAATCGTGATCTTCCGCCACGCCGAACAGCACGAAAAGCTTGGTGCGGTCCCAGTCGGGCTGACCAAACTCCCAGAACGCGCCGCCCATGGTGTAGATCCCGCCCGCGGCCATGTTGACCGAGCAGAACCCGCCATGCGCGGCGTAGTTCGGCGTGCCGTAGCTCTGGGCCCAGAAGCTGGTGAAGCTCTGCGACTGGTCGCGCCCGGTAAAAAAGGCCAGCTTCTTCGGGTCGGTCTGGCGAATCGGCTCCAGCCATCCGGTTGCGATGTCGAGCGCCTCCTCCCAGGAGATCTCCTCGAATTCGCCCGAGCCGCGGGGGCCCACCCGCTTGAGCGGCGCACGAAGGCGCGAGGGTGCATAGTGCTGCATGATCCCCGAAGACCCCTTGCCACAGAGCACGCCCTGGTTCACCGGGTGATCGCGGTTGCCCTCGATATAGGCGATCTGCCCATCCTTCATGTGCACGTTGATGCCGCAGCGGCAGGCGCACATGTAGCAGGTGGTTTTGCGGATCTCGTCCGAGACGGGGGGCGATGTCTCGATCTGGATGTTCTCGGGTCTCGTCATCGGATCATATCTCTACATTTGGATATTTGAATGAACATCGCACAAAAATTGCGCGACGCAATTCTTTTTGAGCGGATTTTCAGGATAGCGCCGCTTCCTTGATCGACTGCGGATCTGGCGCATAGAGGCTCTGCAACGTCTTGATCATGGCGTGGGCCTCGTCCGAGTCGAGGGAGTAGTAGACCGACTGCGCCTCGCGGCGTGCCGCCACCAGCTTTTCGCCGCGCATGATCGCAAGTTGCTGCGATACGGTGGATTGCCCAAGGCCGGTTGCCACCTGAAGCTGTTGCACCGAAAGCTCACCATCGGACAGATAGCAGAGAATCAGCAACCGCTTCGGGTTCGACAGCACGCGCAACAATTCGCTTGCCCGGTCTGCAATTTCCATCCGGTTTTGCGGATGCATAGGCCTTCCTCCCGCTTCGTGCCCCTTTGCAGGCGCGAATCCCTCGCAGTCAAGCACTCGTCACTTGACTGCGGGCTACTTTATATTCAACAATTTCTATACACAAATAATTCACGCAATGGGAGGGCCTGCTGTGCTAGATGCTGGCGAAAACACCAAGAAAATGACGATCATCGTCACAAAGGGCACGCTCGACTGGGCTTACCCGCCGTTCATCCTCGGCACGACCGCCGCGGCGATGGACGTGGAAGTGACCATGTTTTTCACCTTTTACGGGCTGCAACTGCTGAAAAAAGACCTTGATCTCAAGGTCTCGACGCTCGGCAACCCGGCGATGCAGATGCCGATGGGCGGTATGCACATGTCGATGCCGAACATCATGCCGATGATTCCCGGCGTCGACCGGATGACCACGACGATGATGAAAAACCTCATCAAGAAGAAGGGCGTCGCCTCGATCG
Source organism: Maritimibacter sp. HL-12 (assembly GCF_900177545.1). Classification (GTDB taxonomy): domain Bacteria; phylum Pseudomonadota; class Alphaproteobacteria; order Rhodobacterales; family Rhodobacteraceae; genus Sinisalibacter. The sequence goes on from NZ_FXBQ01000001.1 coordinate 1,456,586, forward strand.
AGGAGCTGCGCGAGGCCGCAATCGAGAGCGACGTCAAGATGATCGGGTGCCAGATGACGCTCGACCTGTTCGAGCTCGACCGGAAGGACATGATCGACGAAATCCAGATCGGTGGCGCCGCCACCTGGATGGAAGAGGCTGCCAAATCCGACATCAACCTCTATATCTAACCCGAATCACTGACGCCAAAGGGAGGGAAAACACCACATGGCCGATCAAGTACTCGACGCGAAGGGGCTGAATTGCCCGCTTCCGATCCTCAAGACCAAGAAAGCGCTCAAGGGCATGTCGTCCGGTCAGGTGCTGCAGGTGATGGCGACGGATCCCGGCTCGATTGCCGATATGACCGCCTTCTGCAACCAGACCGGCAACGAACTGTTGAGCCAGTCGAACGAGGGTGACGTCTACACCTTCGAGATCAAGGTCAGCTAGGACCGCGATCCACGCGAATTCGAAAGCCCCGCCGGAGCGATCTGGCGGGGCTTTGTCGTCGCCGCGCGCCGCGCGCGCACGAAGGTCACGAAGCGATGCACCCACGGGTCGGCACGGGTGTTGCGCAGATGGCAAAATCCCGCCAGCGCGTTATGCGTCACGATGCCGTCATGGCTGCCGTCAACGCCATGCCCGCGGGTGATTTGCCGGCCGTAGGTGGGGGTTCCCTCGATGCCGCGCAGGCGCGCGTAGTGGAACTCGTGCGCCCGGATGTCGCCGCTCCCGCCCGGCCACGGATGATCGGCCCGTTCGGTGAACCGGATCAGGCCCTTGCCCTCCGGCGTCGGGTGCATCACCGCCTCGGCGGGCACCACGCCAACCATGTCTCCCACACCCGTTTCGGCCACGATCGCGCGTGACAGATACATCAATCCGCCGCATTCGGCATAGGTTGGCAGCCCCGCCTCGATCCTGGCGCGAATATCGGCGCGCAGGGCGGCATTCGCGTCCAGATCGGCGACGAACATCTCGGGAAAACCACCGCCGATGAAGAGCCCGTCGCAATCGGGCAATGCCGGATCGCGCATCGCATCGAACGGCACCAGCCGCGCACCCGCCTCGGCAAAGGCTTCGAGATCGTCAGGGTAATAGAACCCGAAGGCACGATCGCGGGCGTAAGCGATGGTCACTTCCGGTTCGGGCAGCTTGGCGCGGGGGGGTGGATCGGGCAAGTCCGGCGCTTGCGATGCAAGATCGAGCAAGAGATCGAGATCGACCGAGGCTCCGACGATTCCGCCCAGCCGCGCGATCAAGGCCTCGAGCCCCCCGGTTTCGGCCGGGGTGGTCAGGCCAAGATGGCGCTCGCCGATCTCCAGCGCCGGGTTGCGATGCACCGCGCCCACCACCTTGAGGTCAGTGTAGGTTTCGACCGCCTCGCGCAACTTCCTTTCATGCCGGGGTCCGCCCACCTTGTTGAGGATCACGCCGACGATATTCACCGCCGGATCGAAGGCGCGGTAGCCTTGAAGCAATGGCGCGATTCCGCGTGTCATCCCAACCGTGTCGATCACCAGCACCACGGGCAGACCAAGAAGCTTGGCGAGCGCGGCATTGGCATCGCTCCCGTCCATCGACACGCCGTCGTAGAGCCCCTTGTTTGCCTCCACCAGCGTGGCCTCTGCCCCGCTGATGCGCGACGCGAAGAAATCCACGATCTCGTCGGGGGCCTGGGTGTTGAAATCGAGGTTGTAGCAGGGGCCTGCGATTGCCGCGCCCAGCCACATCGGGTCGATGTAGTCGGGGCCCTTCTTGAAGGCGGCAAGCCTGACGCCCCGGGACGTGAGGGCTGCCGCGATCCCGGTGGAAACAACCGTTTTGCCCGAGGATTTATGTGCGGCGGCAATCAGGAAGCGCGGCGCGCGCATCAGTCCTGAACCGGAAGCTTCGTCATGTCGCGGTCAATCCAGATCTGACGCGCCAGCGCATCGGCCTCATCCATCGTCGCGGCGCGGCCGGCTGTTTTCAGCGCGATGGCCATGGTGCCGCAAATCGCCTCGATGGCGTAAGCGTCGTCATCTTCGCCGCGCCAGACCATCATCAGCCGGTCGAGGTTCATCTCCGTATCGGGCGGCGCGTGACCATCATCGAGCGTGGCGGGCCATTCCTCGACGTTCAACTCGTCGCTGCCATGGGTCGTCCAGACCGGCACCGGCTTGTTTGGCCGCCGCTCGATCTCGCCGCCATCGCCCCGGAACACCGCCGCGTTCTCGAACCCGAGAAGCTGCGCGGCACCGGAATGGATGTCCATGAAACCGCGGTGAAAGATGCCCTGCATCACCGTGGGTGCGTTGAACGGGTTGAGCATGCGGGTGAAACTGTGCACCGGGGAGCGCAGCCCGAGGATCGGGCGCAGGTTGATCAATTCGCGCAGTTTCGGGCTCAGCACTTCGAGTGGAACATAGGCGAAGCCACGGGTTTCGATCTGTTCGGCGGCTTGCGTGAGCGAGCCACACACCGGCAGCCCAAAATGCTCCAGCACGTCGCGGGTATAAACGCGGCCCGGCGTGTGGCCCTCGGTGCCATGCATGAACACCTTGAAGCCCGCGCCCACCATCGCCATGACGCTGAGCAAGTACCACGGAAGCTGGATCCGCTTGCCTGCGTAGGACGACCAGTCGAAATCCACGTCCGGCAAGTTGGCAGGCAGGTTGAACGTGTCGCGCGTGCCCATCGAGAAACCAGCGATCTCTTCCGGGGCCTCTTCCTTCAGGCGCAGCAACATCAGGAAAGCGCCGATCTGTTCGGGCTCGGCCTCGCCGCGCAGGATCATCGCCATCGCCTCGCGGCTTTCGTCGAGCGTCAGGTGGCGTTGCTTGGTTTTGCCACGCCCAAGTATCGCGACGAAGCGCGAGAACGGGTGAGGGTTGTTCGGGTCGATCACCCGGCTCTGATGGTCTTTCATCGCGTGCCCCGCGCTATCAGGTTTTCGCGGCGAGATTGGCATCCGAGAGGTTCGTGGGCAGGACCCGCAAGACTTTTGCTCCGAGACCAGCCGCGAACAGCGCGAGCGCCACACCGCCAAGGCCCAACATAAGCTCCCAGATCGACGGCGTGTAGGGGTTCACCACACCTTCGTGCCAGCCTTCCAGAACTTCGTACCCGGGGAAGATTTCCAGCGGGTAGGCCTGGCCGCCGATGATGATCACGTATAGCTGGGCAAACCCGCCGATCACCACGAGCACCGAGGCGAGAATCGTCGAGGAGCGCGACGGGTTCAGGAACACCAGGGCAATCGGGATCAGGCCACCGAGCACCACCTGCACACCCCAGAACAGGACCGTGTAGATCCCGCCCTCGAGCAGGACGAACCGCTCCACGGCGCCATGCTCGGCGGCGTAGAGATTCGTCAGATGCTGGACCGTGGTGAAGTAGAGCACGGCGGCGGCGAAAATGCCGAGCAGTCGACCCATACGCATGAGGAGTTGGTCGCCAAACGGGCGGCCGTTCAGCTTGAACAGGGCGAGGGTGACGAGGATGAACACCGCAAGCCCAAAGGAAAAGCTCATCACGATGAACAAGGGCGCGAGGATGGCGGCATCATAGCCGGGGCGGGCAACCAGCCAGCCAAAGATCGAGCCGGTGCCGGTGGTGAGCGCAAGGCGCCACAGAAAGGCAAACAGACCTGCCAGCCGGACCCATTTGTAATCGAGACGGCGCATCATCTGCATAACCAGATACACCGCGACAACCGCAATGAAGCCGTTATAGAGCAGCACGTTCCAGGCGAAGATCGAGCTGAAGTTGTAGGTGGTCATCGCCACGATCAGCCGGTCGGCCCGGCCAAGATCGAGCACGACGATTGCGAGGCCGCCCACCAGAAGGGTGATCGCGAGCAGCGACGAGAACCGCGCCATCGGCTTGTAGGCCGTCTGGCCGAATACGCTGGCGATGGAAGCCACGTTGAGCGCCCCCGAAGCGGCGACGATCAGGAAAATCGCAAACACATGCGGCAGGCCCCAGACGATCTGGTTGTCCATGCCCGTCACCGCGTGGCCGTGGTGCTCCATGTAGAACCACGCGCCGGCAGCAGCAGCAAGGAAGGCCAGCAGCAGCACGGCCATCTGCCAGACACCGGGCGTGGCCTTGAGTTCGCGGTAGATCGTCTGTTCCATAGCCATGGAGGTTTCCCGTCAGAGGTTCGTGTAGCGGACGCCCGGGTTGAGCTCGAGATCCTCGCGCAGCGCCGCGTTGGGATATTGCTTGAGGGCCTTCGAGATCGGGCTGTCGGGGTCTTTCAGATCGCCGAACAGGATCGCCGAATGCCCCGCCTTCTCGCAGGCCTCGACACAGGCCGGAATCCGCCCCGAGTCGATCCGCGGCGCGCAGAGGTTGCAGCTTTCCACCGTGCCCTTGCCGCGCGGGTTCTGTTCCGGCTGATCGGTGATCGCCTCATGCACGAAGCTGCGCGCCTTGTAAGGGCAGGCCATCATGCAGTAACGGCAACCGATACAGATGTGCTTGTCGACCAGCACGATCCCGTCGGCCCGCTTCATCGAAGCCCCGGTCGGGCACACGTCGACGCAGGGCGGTTCTTCGCAGTGCTGGCACATCACCGGGGCCGAGGTGGTCCGGCCGGTGGTCTTGTCGCGCAGGGTCACCTTGCGGATCCACTCGGGCGCCTGTTCGGGGCTGATGTGGTCGCTTTCGATGTCCTTGCCCCAACCGTTCTCGGTCTTGCAGGCGGTCACGCAGTCGTTGCAGTCGGGCGAGCATTTCGAGGCGTCGATCAGCAGGCCCCAGCGCTTTCCGGCATCGGCGCGGCCCGCCGCTTCGGCGGCGGTGCCGCCAAAGGCCATCAGCGTGACGCCGGGCGCCAGCGTTACAGTCGCAGCCGCCGCGCCCGATTTCATGATGTCGCGGCGGGTCATTTCGGCGCGGTTTGTCATTCGGTCATCTCCTGAGCGACCCGGGCAAGATAGGCCTCGATCGAACTCGGGTCGTCGGGGGTCGCCATCGTGCGGTGGGCCGTGGTGTCCGACGGGGTGGAACGGTGGCACATGAAGCAATCCACCTGCACGGCGGTGTAGTCGTGGCAGACCCGGCAAAAATGGCGTTCGTCTTCGTAAGAGACATAGGCACCGGCTTCGTCCTGAACACCGTGGCAATCGAAGCACTCGCCAAGCGACGCCTGAATCGGCTCCTCGCCCGGCATCACGTTGCGCACGCCATCACGCATCGTCAGATCACGATCGTGCAGCAGCATTTTCATGTGATGCACACGCCAATAGTCGTTGCCCTCGGGGTGAGGATCGCCGGTCGCGGCGGGCACGACGGGCATGGACCCGTCGGCCGCCGCACCCCCGGCGAAACCAAATACGGCAAGGAAAGCGAGAACCAGCCGCATGGTTACTCCCCGAGACCCATCTTGATGTAGCCGGTCGGGCAGACATCTGCGCAGATGTGGCACCCGATGCACCGGGTGTAGTCGGTATCGACGTAGCGACCGACGGTGCGATCGCCTTTCGGCACGCGGAACACGGCATCCTGCGGGCAGAAGATCACGCAGTTGTCGCACTCGAAGCAGAGGCCGCACGACATGCAACGCTCGCCTTCCTTCTGCGCCTGCTCTTCCGAGAACCCAATGATCCGTTCCTCGAAGTTGCCGAGCACCGCGTCGCCCTCGATGTTGACATAGGTGCGTTCTTCGCGCGGCACATAGTTGAAATGACCCTTGAACAGCTCGTCATGCGGGATGATCTGGCTGGTCGAGCGGTCTTCATAGTTGTGCACCGCCCAGTTGGCCGAAGAAGTGCCCATCGTCTGTTGGTGCGGGTATTCCTCCGGATCCTTGCCGCGCTGGTGCAGCTCTTCCATCAGGTTCCAGTGATGCACGTCGACCTTCGGGCGCTTGTGGATCTCGCCGTCGTCAAGGAAATCGGTGATCGTTTCGGCGGCGATCCGGCCCTGCCCGATGGCGGTGGTGAGCAGGTGCGGGCGAATGATGTCACCGCCGACGAAATGCTTCTCACGGCCCTTGACCTGGTAGGTCGGCGTGGCGTCGATGAAGCCACGTCCGTTATCGAGGCCTTCAAGCCCACCCGAAAGGTCGCCCATCTGGCCGATGGCCGCGATGATGATATCGGCTTCGAGGATGAACTCGGTGCCTTCGATCGGCTCCGGCGCATTGCCCTTCATGGTGCATTCGCACATTTTAAGCCCGGTCGCGATGCCGTTCTCGTCAAGGATCACCTCGAGCGGCATCACGCTGCCCTTGATGTCGATACCTTCGCGCTTGGCGTCTTCGCGCTCGTGCTCTGCGGCGGTCATCTGTTCAACGGGGAACAGCGAGGTCAGCGTCGCTTCCATGCCCGAACGGGTCAGAAGACCCGCCGAATCGTGCGCGGCCCAGTCGATTACGGTGCCATCGGGATGCTCCGAGGCTTTCACCTCGGTGATGTTGCCAAGACGACGGGCAACCGAGGCCACGTCGATCGAGGTGTCACCACCGCCGACGACAACAACCTTCTTGGCGGTGCCCAGCACCCAGCCCTTGTTGAACGCGTCGAGGAACTCGATCCCGTTGATGCAGTTTTCGGTGCCCGTCCAGCCCGGGATCGGCAGGTCGCGGCCCTTTTGTGCACCAAGCGCCCAGAACACGGCGTCGAACGCCTTGTCGAGTTCTTCCATGCTGACATCGGTGCCGACGCGGGTGTTGGTGTGCACCTTGACGCCCATGTCGATGATCCGGCCGATCTCCTTGTCGAGCATGTCGCGCGGGGTCCGGTAGCCCGGGATGCCGTAGCGCATCATGCCGCCGAGTTCCTCGTTGGCCTCGAACAGGGTCACGTCATGTCCGTCACGGCGCAGGAAATAGGCCGCGGCAAGACCGGCAGGGCCACCGCCGATCACGGCGATCTTGTGGCCGGTATCTGCGCCGGGCTCGACCATCTTGACGTTGTTGGCATTGGCCCAGTCACCGACATATTGCTCGACGCCGTTGATGCCGACGTAATCGTCAACCGCGTTGCGGTTGCAGCCCGCCTCGCAAGGCGCGGGGCAGACCCGGCCCATCGTTGCCGGGAACGGGTTGGCTTCCACCATGCTGCGGAAGGCATATTCCTGCCAGGCCATGTCCTCGACCGGCGGCTTGTCCATGCCGCGGGCAATCGCAAGCCAGCCGCGAATGTTGTGGCCCGAGGGGCAGGAGCCCTGGCAGGGCGGAGTCTTGTGCACGTAAGTCGGGCACTTGTAGGACGTATCCGCCTGGAAGATTTTCTCCTCCAGCGCCCAATCTTCTTCCGTCTGGCCTTCTTCGAAGCGCCGGAATGTCGGCTTCGTATCGGGGGTCATGTCATTCATTGCCTATTCCTCCGCTTCCGCCGCTCACGCGGTGGCATCTTCCTCAGTTTCCTGACCATCCAGGATGATCGCGTTCGACACCAGCTGGTGCACCGACACGACCGAATCCATGTCGTAGCCATATTTCGGCATGACCTTCGAGAACTGCGTTTTGCAGATCGCGCAGATCGCGGCCATGTGGGTCACCCCATGGCTTTCGGTAACCTGCTGAAGCGCGGTCATCCTCGGGCTCGCGCCCTTGATCCGCAGGTCCATCAGGTCATCGGTCAACAGGCCACCGCCGCCGCCACAGCAAAGCGTGCTTTCGTGGATCGTGTCGGGGTCCATGTCGACGAAATTGTTACACACCGCCTTGATGACAGCGCGCGGGATCTCGAACTGGCCGCCGGGCTTGTCGCCCATGCGGCTGGCCCGGGCGACGTTGCAACTGTCGTGATAAGTCAGCGTCAGGTGATCGTTCTTCGACTTGTCGAGTTTCAGCGTTCCTTTCTCGATCTCACCCCAGGTGAATTCGAGAATGTGCTGTGGCACCGGGTAATTCGGATCGAGGAAGTCCCACGGTCCCGCCAGCGTGTTGAGATAGCTGTAGGCCACGCGCCAGGCATGGCCGCACTCGCCGAAGATGATCCGCTTCACGCCAAGATCCTTGGCGGCCTTGCGAATCCGCTGGCTGACGAGGCGCATGTTCTCGTAGTTGCCGATGAACAGGCCGAAGTTGGCGGCTTCCGAGGCATAGGACGAGAGCGTCCAGCTCACACCGGCCTGGTGGAACACCTTGGCATAGCCGATCAGCCCGTCGATATGGGGCTCGGCGAAGAAGTCGGCCGAAGGGGTGACGAGCAGGATATCGGCACCCTTTTCGTCGATCGGCAATCGCACCGAAACGCCGGTATCGTCCTCGATGTCTTCTTCAAGGTCTTCCAGCGTTGCCCGAAGAGCCTTCGGGTTCAGCCCGAGGTTGTTGCCAACGTCATGCACCTTGCCGATGATCTCGTTGGCGTATTTCTGGCCCATGCCAACTTCGGCGAGAATGTCGCGCGCGGCCATGGTGATCTCGGCGGTGTCGATGCCGTAAGGGCAGAACACCGAGCAACGGCGGCATTCCGAGCACTGGTGGTAGTAGGAATACCATTCTTTCAGCACGTCTTCGGTGAGGTCACGCGCGCCCACGAGCCACGGGAAATACTTGCCCGCGAAGGTGAAGTAGCGCCGGTAGACCGAGCGCAGCAGATCCTGACGGGCCACCGGCATGTTCTTCGGGTCGGCGGTGCCGAGGAAATAATGGCACTTGTCGGTGCAGGCGCCGCACTTCACGCAGATGTCGAGATAGACCTGGAACGCGCGGTTCTTCTCGGCCATTTCCTGCATCTTGGCGAGGGTGCGCTCTTTCCAGTCTGGCACGAGTTCGCCCGGAAAGCCGAGCTTTTCCTGGTGCTCCGGGCCGGCAAGGAACGGCTGCAATCCATCCATGGAACCCGGCTTGATGCAGGGCACCTGAAGCGGATCGTCCAGTTTCGGAATCTGGGTATCGCCATCAGCCATGGATCACTTCTCCAATTCGGCCGCCCAGGGGGCGATGTGGCGCTGCTCGCGCGGGTTGTCGGCCTGGTTGCGGCTCGGGCTGAAAAACAGGCCCGGCGCATGCAGGAGTTTGGAAATCGGGAAGATGATCATCAGCACGATCACCAGCCCGAGATGGACAAGCAGGAACGGGTTGGTCGGCAGGGTGTTGATCTGGAACGTCCAGAGCCCGCTCATGAATACTTTCACCGCCACGATATCGGTCGGCGCGACGAATTTCATCGTCAGGCCCGACAGGCCGATGGCGATCAGAAGCACAAGGATCAGGTGGTCGGACGGGCTTGAGATATAGCGCACGCGATCAACCAGGAAGCGGCGTGCCCAGAGGCCGGCAAGGCCGAGCACCATCGCAAAACCGGCGTACTTTCCGAACGGCTGGATGAAATCGAGCCAGAACGGGCTGTTGCCGGGGATCGTGTAGCGCAGGTGACGGATGATCACGAGCCAGAGCGCCATGTGGAACGTCCAGCCAAACAGCCAGATCCACTTGTTCGACTTGAACAGGCTCTCGAAAAAGATCACTTCGCGCAGCATGCGCAGCACAACGCCGCCCGATGTGGTGGGGGCCGGGGTAGTCGGAATCTTGAGCGGAGCGGGGGTCGCCGCGTACCTGCGCACCTTCAGCGCAACACCCACGACGATCAGGATCGTCGCGACGTAGAACAGCAGTGCGTAAATCGTGGATAGCACGCAGATTCCTCCCGTTGGCTGCCCTGTTATTGTTATTTTTCAGGGCATTAGCGGATCTTGTTGGGGCGGTCTGGCGGCGCGCCGCCGCCAGACTCGTCTTTGTCGATCAGACGCAGCCGGTGGGCTTGGGCAGACCGGCGATCTTGCAGGCCTGCTTGGCCGGGCCATAGGGGAACAACTCGTACATGTACTTGTTGTTGCCTTTCTCCGGGCCCATCGTCTTCTTGACGGACTTGATCAGCACGCGGACAGCCGGCGCGATCTGGTATTCATCGTAGTACTCACGCAGGAAGTTCACCACTTCCCAGCGCTCGTCATCCATCTCGATGTCTTCGGCCTTGGCGATCACCTCGGCGAGTTCCGGCGTCCAGTCACCAAGATTGGTGATGTAGCCCTCTTCGTCGTGCTCTACGGTCTGACCGTTTACTTCGTATGCCATGTTCGCTTTCCTTCTTTTGAACTTCGTTTAGAGCCAGGACTGGGTCCTGTCGTGCTTGGCGACCAGGTCCACAAACCCGGGGTAGTCGACACCCTCGACACCGGCAATCAGCCGCTTCGGGTCAAGCCCGCGCGCGGCAAGGTCGGGCGATAGCACGTAAAGCGACACGTTTTTGCCGAACTCCTCCATGATCTCGGTCAAACCCGTGCCACCAAGCCCGCCATAAACGCCATCCTCGATCATGAGAACGGCATCGCCGGCCTTGGCGTGGTTCAGGCAGCTTACAAGCGCCTGGGTTGCGAAGGGCGATTTGTTCACTGTGTGAAGCGTTGACATATCTCCCCCTCCCTCAAAAGCTCAGCACGACGTCGGCATCGGCCATCGCGTCGGCCATTTCGGCGCGGCTGATCACGCGGATGGCGGGTTTCTCTTCCCAGTCGTCATCCTCGTCTTCGTAGACCACCTCGATCAGGTCGTCCTCGCTGAGCCCTCGCTCTTCCAGGCTCTCGCGTTCGACGAACAGCTTCTGCACGTCGTAGTCACCCAGCGCCCGGAACGTCGGCGAGAAATTCTTCACGCCGATCCCGTCGGTGTTCTGCCCCTTGGTGAGCTGGAACACGCCATCGTCGAGAAAGGCAAGCGAGACGTCCTGCTCGAATGCAGCACCGATGAGCACCACTTCGAGGCTCTCGAGCGCATAGATCGTTCCATAAGGTGCCCTGCGGTTCACGTAGAGGAACTTTTTCACGTCAGACATATCGTTCCCCCTCAGTCGCCGAAGGTCACCAGACGGTCGGTCTGGATACCCATTTCGATAAGCTGGCCAAGGCCCGAGATGCGGAAGCCCTCGGCGATGTTGTTGGCATCCTTGCCCTGGCGTTCGGCCTCGTTGGCATCAAGCATCCCGCGGCGCTGGGCCGCGGCGATGCAGACAACGAGATCGACATTGTGCTCCTTGGCAAGCGCAGTCCAGTTCTGCTGGATGTTGCGCTCATCCTGCGGCGGCACCGAGAGGCGCGTCGCAACGTTGACTCCGTCGTGGTAGAAAAACACACGCGGCACCTCGTGGCCGGCCGCAATCGCGGCCGTCACGAATTTGTAGGCCGAATCCACCGCTTGGTGGGTGTATGGCCCTTCGGAAACAAGTACTCCGATTTTCACTTCGCTTTCCCTTCCCCTTGAAACTCAGAAGTGCACGTGCGCCGACATGTTCATCGTCTTGCGCGCACCGGTCCAGGTATCGAGGTGGTGCTTGGTGAAAGCCATTCCGGTTTTCTCGAAGAAGCGGTTCCAACCGATGCGCTCGATCCATTCGCCCATCCGCTCCCAATGCTTGGCATCTTTCTTGTAGGTCGAGACGATCTTGCGGACGATCGCGGCAACCTCCGGCCAATGCGGCGGGTTGTTGGGCAGGTTGGCAACGGCGAGCTTGTGGAAAGTCGGCTTCGAACGGGCGTTCGAGTGCTTGCCGCCCACCCAGATCGCGATCCGGGTTTCTTCCTTGCCGTTGATCTGCATCGGCGGGCAGGGCGGGTAACAGGCACCGCAAGCCACGCATTTCTTCTCATCGACTTCCAGCGACGGCTTGCCGTTGACCATGGCCGGGCGGATCGCTGCAACCGGGCACCGGGCCACAACCGCCGGACGTTCGCACACGTTGGCGACAAGATCGTGGTTGATGCGCGGCGGCTTGGTGTATTGCACGTTCACCGCGATATCGCCCTGGCCGCCGCAGTTGATCTGGCAGCACGAGGTGGTGATGCGCACGCGGTTCGGCATCTTTTCCTGAACGAACTCGTCGTAGAGCACATCCATCAGCGATTTCACCACGCCCGAGGCATCGGTGCCGGGGATGTCGCAGTGCAGCCAGCCCTGGGTGTGCGAAATCATCGACACCGAGGCACCGGTACCGCCCACCGGGAAGCCTTCGCCTTCGAGCTTGGCGACCAGCGGAGCCACCATCTCTTCTTTCGAGACCATGTATTCGATGTTCGAGCGCGTGGTGAAGCGCACGTGACCTTCGGCGAACTGGTCCCCGATGTCGCAAAGTTTGCGGATGGTGAACACGTCCATCTGGCGTTGGGTGCCGGCACGAACCGTCCAGATCTCGTCACCCGATTTCGAGACGTGGTGCAACACGCCCGGGCGCGGGCGGTCATGCCAGGCCCAGTTGCCGTAGTTCGACCTCATCAGCGGGTGCATGTAGGGGAACGGATCCGGAACACCGACCTCGTCCGGCATGCGGGGCTTTTCAGCTTGCGTATTCATACTTTTCCTCCCAAGCCGCGCCGCCCGAAGGCGGACGCGGGCCCAATTGAACCTAAGGGGTGTCGCCGATTACTCGGCGCTGATCTGTGCTTCCGCAGCCTTGCGGGCAAACCACTTCTCGGCCTCTTCGTCGAAGTCGTCGGTCCGGACGTAAGACGAGGTGCGCGGGTGGTTGACCATGTTCGGGTCGGGATCGACGCCGACGGCCTCGATGAACGCGGGAAGACCGATCCGGTCGATCGTTTCACCGATACGCTCGTGCTCCAGCGCGTTCTCGGCAAAGAACTCGATCACGGTTTCGCCGAACTCTTCGAGCTTCTCGAAGTCTTCGTCCGATTCGAGCTTCATGAACGGAACGATCATGGTTCCCATCAGGTCGCCGACCTTCAGCGAACGCTTGCCGCCGATCAGGATCGAAACGCCCTTGTCGTCACCCGGGCTGAGCGCCTTGGTCATGACGTTGATGCAATGCATGCAGCGCACGCAGGACTGGTTGTCGATTTCCAGCGTGTCATCGTCGTTGAGCGAGATCGCGCGGGTCGGGCACATCGAAACGACGGTGTCGATCGTGTACTTGCGGCCAACTTCGGCGACGTGTTCCTTGACCTTCTCCTGGTCGATCTTGATGTCGTCGCGCCATGTGCCGATCACCGCGAAATCGGCGCGGTGGATGGCGTTCACGCAGTCGTTGCCGCAGCCCGAGAACTTGAACTTGAACTTGTAGGGCAGCGACGGGCGGTGCATCTCGTCGAGGAAGGCGTTGATCATCGTGCGGTGAGCCCGCACCTCGTCGTAGCACGATTGTTCGCAACGGGCGTGACCCACGCAGCTCATCGCGGTCCGCAGGGCCGGGCCGGCGCCGCCGAGGTCGAATCCGATCTCGTTGAGCGCGTCGAAAGCCTTCTGGGTGCCCTCGGTGGTGGTGCCCTGGAACATGATGTCGCCGGACTGGCCGTGGAACGCAATCAGGCCCGAGCCATGCTCTTCCCAGATGTCACACATCTGGCGGAGCAGATCGGTGCTGTAGTGGAAGCCCGCAGGGGGCATCACGCGCAGGGTGTGAAACTCTTTGGAGGCCGGGAACTTGTCCGCAACCTCCGAGAAACGGGGGATAATTCCGCCACCGTAACCCAGAACCGAAACCGTGCCGCCCTTCCAGAAGCCGAGGCGTTCTTCATAAGAGTGCTCGAGCTGGCCAAGGAGGTCGTTCATCATCGGCGCATACTTTGCGTCCTGATTGTCGCGCAGGCGCTTCAGGCCGGTCACGAAGCTCGGCCACTTGCCACCTTCGAGTTCGTCGAGCATCGGGGTATTATGTTGCCCCTTGTCGGTCGATTCGTCTTTCATCTGATCCTCCCTAGCGAGTGTTCGCGCTTCATTGTCCTAAGGCCTCGGTGCCAGCCGGACACGAAACCCATGCGTGGTATCCTCCCGAACGCATATCATTTCGACGCCCTCTGACGAACATCATTGCCATTAATCTACACATCCGGATAATCGAATGTAAAAGGAAAAAGTTGCTGCAAGTGCGAAAGAAACAAAAGGATATTACCGACTAAAAGGCTCGGGATAGCCAGCAAGGGGAGGAACCGCTATCAACACGCATGAACACAAAAGGTTTTTCTGGCAGAAACCAAAGACCGATGATTTTTATCGGAAATGGCGCGATGCGCGGTTGATGGCCGCTGAAGAAATGAAATCCGCGGGTTTTGTCGAGATCGCCGACCTCGCGAATCCAACAGAGGCCGAGAAATCCGAGCTGATCCGGCGCTGCAAGGCGGCGAATCTTGCACTTTACCATGTCGCTGATTCTGAAAATCACCGGGCCGGGCTGCGCGCTTTCGCCGAGGCATTCGGACTGCGCATCGCGGAGAAGCACCGGTCGGCCGGCGGTGATGGAATTGTCGCGCTACGCGAGAGCGATGCGCCTTCGCAGAAGGGCTACATCCCCTACACCAAGCGCAAGATGAACTGGCACACCGATGGCTATTACAACGCGCCTGACGACCGCATCAGTGCCATGGTGCTTCACACCGCCCAGCCGGCAAATGACGGCGGTTCGAATCAGCTGCTCGATCACACCATCGCCTACATCCGGCTGATGGATGAAAACCCGGACTACGTCACCGCGCTGATGCATCCGCAGGCCATGACCATCCCGGAAAACCGGGAGGACGACGGCTCCCTGCGTCCGGCATCGGTCGGCCCGGTGTTCTTCCCCGATGCCGACACCGGCGAGATGCAGATGCGCTATACCGCCCGCACCCGCAGCATCGAATGGCGCGACGATACCCTGACCCGCGAGGCCGTGGCTTTCCTGCAATCCACCCTTGAAAAGCCCGATCCCATGACGATCTCAATCAGGTTCGGGGAGGGACAGGGTGTGCTCTGCAACAACGTGCTGCACGACCGGACCGGGTTCGACCCGCAGGCGCGCGACTTCAGCCCGCGCGTTGTTTACCGTGTGCGATTCCACAACCGCGTGAAAGGAACCCCAGAATGACCGAAACCAACCACGCCCGGCTCAGTGACCTGATCATCGGCCACCCGGAAGTGACGAGCTTTGCCGAGCTTGAAAAACTCGTGGCCCATGCCGGCGAAAGCGGGGTCATGCATCTCGAGTTCGACCTGAAACCGGACTTCCGCGATACGCCCAAGAAGTGGGAATGGCTGCTGGAAGCCGCCTTTACCCGGGGGCTGCGTTATGAGTGACGAGTTCCGCGAGATCGCAAATTACGAACTGCCCTACAGCCGCAAGGCCGAGTTGCGCGAAGTGACCTTCGACGGCGGTATGAAAATGCTGCGTCTGATCCTGCGCGAAGGGCGGCGGATCACGCAGGTGGACCTTGACCAGGACAGCGCCATGGCGCTTTCCGACGCGATGGGCGATTGGGCGAGGCAACAAGGCTGATGGACTATCTACCGATCTTTCTCGATGTGCGCGGCAAGAAGGTTATCGTCGATGGTGGCACCACCGTGGCCGCGCGGCGGGTTGAGCGTGCGCTGTCGGCCGGTGCCGTGGTGCATTGCTTCGATCCCGATCCGGGCGAAGAGGTGCAAACCTTTCTCGGGCATGAAAACCTCGTTCACCATGCCCGCGTGCCGGTGGAGGAAGACTTCGAGGGCTGCCTCGTTGCATGGGGCGCATCCGAGGAACATGACCGCGACACCCTACTCTTCGCCGCCGCGAAAAAGCACGGCGCGCTCGCGAACGTGGCCGACGAAAAGGATTATTGCGATTTCATAACCCCCTCCGTCGTCGAGCGCGATCCTTTGACCATCGCCATCACCACCGGCGGGGCCGCGCCCGTTGTTGCCCGCATCCTGCGCGCCCGTGTCGAGGCGATGCTGCCCGCGTCCTATGGCAGGCTGGCCGATTTTCTGTCCAGTTACCGCGAACGGATCGCCGATCGGATCAAGGGCGGCACGGCACGGCGGCGGTTCTGGGAAAACATGATCGAGGGGCCGGTGGGCGACGCATTCCTCGCCGGGGACGAAGCGCTCGCCGACGAGTTGATCCGGACCGATCTGTCCGGAGACGGTGCCGAGAAACTTCACCGCGGCGAGGTCTGGCTCGTCGGGGCCGGTCCGGGCGATCCCGACCTCCTCACTTTCAAGGCGTTGCGCATGATGCAGCACGCCGACGTGGTGCTCTACGACCGGTTGATCGGCGACGGTATTCTCGATCTCGTCCGGCGCGACGCCGAGCGGATCAACGTCGGCAAACAGGCCGGCAACCACGTGCTGACCCAGGAGGAAACCACTGCGCTGATCGTAAAGCTCGCCAAAGAAGGCAAGCGCGTGTTGCGGCTGAAGGGGGGCGATCCCTTCATCTTCGGGCGTGGAGGCGAAGAGCTTGAAGATGTGGCCGCGCACGGCATCCCGGTCATCGTCGTGCCCGGCATCACCGCCGCGGCGGGTTGCGGTGCCTCGGCCGGCATTCCCCTCACCCATCGCGCCCATGCGCAGGCGGTTGCCTTCGTCACCGCCCACGGCAAGGACGGGTTGCTGCCGCACGACTGGACGCGCCTTGCGCGCCACGATCAAACCGTTGTGGTCTACATGGGCCTGCGTTTCGTGGCCGACATCGCGGCGGCGGCGATGGGTCAGGGGGTTGACGCAAGCATGCCGATCGCGGTGATCGACAACGGCACGCGCACGACCCAGAAAGTGGTGGTCGGAACGCTCGCCGATATCGGCAAAAGGGTCGCGGAAGCGCATCTCAAGGGCCCCGCGCTGATCGTGATCGGTTCGGTGGTAACGATGCGCGATGAACTCGGGATCGACGTCGCCGCCCGTGACGACAGCCATCGTATGGAACTCACCGCCCGAAGTGGCCTGTAGGCCCCGACGCTGAAAACGGAAAGCGGCGCGGTCTCCCGCGCCGCTTCCTTTTTGATACCCGCTCAGAAGTTGAGCGAAACGTCGCGGTGCTCCGAGGTGCAGCTTGCCAGGGCAAGAGCCTGTTCCCGCGTCAAACGCTCCTGAACCCGAATGCCGAGCGTGCCCCGGGTTGCATCCAGATAGGCCTCGATGCCGGGAATCAGAGCCGCCGCATCACCGCGCCACTGAAGCTGAGCCTGGTATTCCTCCAGCGCCTCACCGTAGCCTTCGAGCGCATCTTCGCGCTGGCCACGGTCGAGGTCGCGGCGGGCACCGGAAAGTGCCGAGCGCACATCGCGCGTGCCTTCGACCTCGCCGACCCGATCCTCCAGCGCCTCGATGGTCGTGATCGCCTCTTCGCCTTCGCCGGTCTCGAATACGCTGCGAATGTCGTTGAGCGGGCCCTCAAGGGCGGCATAGGCCTCGTTGGCCTTGAGCACCGCGAGCACTTCCGCAGGGGCTTGGAAGGAACTGTCCGCCGCTCGCCGATACGAAAGGCGCGCCAAGTCTTCGGCCTTTGTCAGCGCGGCGAACGCGTCGTGCACCTCCGTCCAATCCGACGGTATCCGCGACCGCATGGCTTCGATCTCGGCCTCCAGTGCCGCGATGTCCGCCTCGAGATTTGCGCGGCGATCGGGGTTTGCTTCGCCGCGCATCCGGCTGAGCGTTGTCTTCAGCTCATCGGCCTCTTCCCGCAACTTGCGAATGTCTCTTTCGATTTTCCGCACCACGTGGAGCTTGGGCCGATAGTCGACGGCGGCCTCCTCGACTGCCGCCACGGCATCCGTGATCCTCGCGTGCTCGGCAAGCGCCTCTTCGGCCGACTCGAACGCGCCCGACAGATCCCGCTCAAGGTCTCGGGGCAAAGTCGACAGATCAAGCATCTTCGCTGCCGAAACGGCATCCTGCACGCGGCTGCTCTCGGCCAGTTTCTGGCCAACGTAGTCTTCAAGACACAGTTGGAGCTTGGGGTTTCGCGGAGGTGGACCGGTTTCCGAAAGCAGGCTCGTCCGGTTCGGCAGGTAGTTCACCATCGGAGGATTCGCCCCGACGATGATCAGGGCCACGATCTGGAGCGCGATGAACGGGATCACGCCTTTGTAGATCTGGACGGTCCGCACGACGGCGGGTGCCACGCCGCGCAGGTAGAACAGCGCGAAACCGAACGGCGGCGTGAGAAAACTGGTCTGGAGGTTCAGGCCAATCATCACCCCAAGCCAGACGGCGGTGATATTGGCACCCGGATCGGCGAGCAGGATCGGTGCCACGATCGGCACCACGACCACGGCGATCTCGATGAAATCGAGGAAAAAGCCGAGCAGGAAGATCACCAGCATCACGATGAGGAACTGGGTCCAGAACCCGCCGGGCAACCCGGTGAGAAACTCACGCACAAGGTCTTCGCCGCCAAACGCCCGGAACGCCGCCGTCAGCATCGCCGCTCCGAGCAGGATGATGAAAACGAGCGACGTGGTCTTGGCGGTTTCAAGCATCACCTGTTGCAACGTGTTCTGGAGCCGCATGGCGCGAACGCCCGACCAGATCAGCGATGCGAGAAGGAGCAGCGTGCCAACCACGCCAAGCGCGATGCCGATACGGTCGGAGGCGGTGCTCATTGCCTTCACGTTCATCGGGTAATAGGCAAGCGCGAAGCCGATAATCACGAGGCCAACCAGGCCGACGAGCACAGGGACAAACAGGCGCCGCGACCCCTTTTCCGGCAATCGGTAGCCCGCCATCAGCAGCGCCCCCGCCGCACCGATCGCCCCCGCCTGGTTCACCGTGGCGATCCCGGTGAGGATCGAGCCGAGGACCACGAAGATCAGCGCGAGCGGCGGCACCAGCGTAAGCAACGCATCCACCCAGAACCGCAGGTTGATCGCACCCTCATAGCGCACGGCCGGGGCCGATTTCGGCCTCAGGATGGCGAATACGAGGATGTAGAGCATGTAAAGCCCGACGAGCACGAGCCCCGGGATGAAGGCACCAAGAAACATCTCCCCGGCGCTGGTGCCCGAGACGTCGAAGGTCGACGGCATCGAAAGTTCGCCAGTCGCCTCCTTGTGCAGGGCCTTGCGCATGCTCGATGCCTGGTCGGCAGCGCTGGCAAGCTGGTCGGCAAGGATGATCAGCACGATCGAGGGCGGGATGATCTGCCCCAGCGTGCCGGACGCGGCAATCGTGCCGGTGGCGAGGGGCGTGGAATAGTTGTTGCGAAGCATCGCGGGGAGCGAGATCAGGCCCATCGCCACAACCGTCGCCCCGACGATGCCGGTGGTTGCAGCAAGCAACGCGCCAACGAAAACCACGGAAATCCCGAGGCCCCCGGGCACCGGGCCGAACAGCCGCGCCATGGTCACCAGCAGGTCTTCGGCAATCTTGGACCGCTGCAGCATGATCCCCATGAAAATGAACAGGGGAATGGCGATCAGCGTGTCTCGTTCAACCTCCCAGTATATCCCTCGAAGGTTCGTTACCCCCGCAGAGAGCCATTGCTGCGGCCCACCCGTGTGGAAATAGGCGTCGGTGCTTCCCGCGAAGATCCAGCCAGCGCCGGCCGCAAGGCCGATGCTGATGATCGCCGCGCCCGGCAGCGCGAAGGCGACCGGATAACCGGAACCGAGGGCGCCGGCCATGATCAGAACGAGGAGAAGAAGGAAAAGTAGCTCCATAAGGGGTCACCTCGTCAATGGGCTGAAGCGGCCGTCGGCTCACGATGGCCGGGCTCGTTGCGTTTGTCGGCGACGGCGTCGAACAGGTAGCTGACGAACTGGATCAGCATGGTGATCCCGAACAGGCCGATGAAGGCAGCCATCTGGTATTTCACGAACATCCCGAATGGCCCCGCCTGGCTGATCTCGAAGTTGGCCACCGGCGCATTGACAACGGATTGCTTGCCGTTGAACGCGATGATCACGATCACCCAGGCCGTGCTCAGGCCGAGAAGGATTGTGCCAACCGCGTTGACGGTGCCTCGGGCTGTCCGCCCAAGCCCGGAATAGATTACGTCGACGCGGACGTGGCCTTCGTCGAACAGGGTATAGGCCGAGGCAAAAAGAAAGAGCGCGGCATACCAGTAACGGACGAGGTCGCCCATCAGGGCCTGCTCATAGGAAAACACGAAGCGCGACAGCACGATCAGAAGCTCGGCGACCACGATCAACAATGCCAGCCAGACGAAGCCGAGGGTGCGTGTGAAAAGCGCCAAGACGAAACCCGCAACGATCAGCGGCACGTGAACCCAGGGGCCGACCCATGCCCCGCGCATTACAAGCCCCGCCACCGCCTCGCCAAACAGCGGCTCGACGAGTTGTTCCGATCTCAGGAGAGCGATCGAGGCATCCACGACACCCACGAGAAAGACCGACCAGAACAATGCCCGGATCAGGTAGACGTTGAAGGAGTGAACGAGATGGGCATCCCAGCGCAGCGAACGCGAAAGGTCTGTGAGCACCAGGCCAACAGCCGCGACGATCGCAACCATGTATAGCGCGGCATGCACCCAGGCTCCCGCTGCCGCGTCAGTGCCAAAGCCGCGCAGGCCCGGGTAGTCGAACCAGACAACGAGCACGTTGTTGACAAGAAACGCCACAAGGATGGTCAGCATCGACCACCCGAATATCCGCACGACCGGCGCAGGCCGACCGTGACGAGGAATCTCGATTTGGGCGCTGGCCATTGATCGTCTCTCCCCTGAATTGCCTTGGATGCGGGACTGCCCCGCGCTCGGGAAAAGGACGGGGCCGAAGCCCCGTCCCTATACTTTGCGTTTCGGAGTCAGAGCCTCAAAGGCCGAGGATCCGGTTGCGCTGGTTCACGAACTGACCCTCGAACAGGGCAATGCCGCGCCCGACTGCCCGCATCGAGCTCTGGAAGTCCTCGTTGACTTCGGCCGCGAGGGCATCATAGGCGGCCGTCTCTTCAAAGACCTCTTCCGCCGCTTCGCCCATTGCATCCCAAACGTCATCGTTGAACGACCGAACCTCGACGCCATGCTCTTCCTGGAGCCGGATGAGGTATTCGCCGTTGAGCGCCATGGCCTCGTAGTAGGAGTTCGCGTTCTCCTCGAGCGCGGCAGCGGTGATGATGTTCCGCTCCCAATCCGTGAGGCTCGACCACCAGGACTTGTTCGACGTGAGCGAGAGCTGTGCGCCCGGCTCGTGCATGCCGCCGGTGTAGTAGTACTTCGCGGCTTCGTAGAACTTCATGAAGTAGTCGTTGTAGGGGCCAACCCACTCGGTCGCGTCAATCGTGCCCGACACGAGGTTTTCGTAGATCTGGCCGCCCGGAAGCGACACCGTCGAGGCGCCCAGCTTGGCGAGCACCTGGCCACCCTGGCCGGGGATGCGCATCTTCAGGCCCTTGAAATCGTCGGGGTCTTCGATTTCGAGGTTGAACCAGCCGCCGGCCTGCGTGCCGGTGTTGCCGGCGGGCAAGCCCTTCAGGCCAAACTGGTCCTGCACCTTGTCCCACAGCGCCATGCCGTTGCCATAGAGGCACCAGGCATTGATCTCGGCAAAGGACATGCCAAAGGGCACGGCGGTGAAGTAGGCCAGGGCCGGGTGCTTGCCGGTCCAGTAGTAGTCGGCACCGATGTAGGCCTGGCTGTTGCCGCTGGCCACTTCGTCGAAAACGTCGAGCGCGCCAACCCGCTCACCGGCGGCATAATACTCGGTCTGGATCGCGCCTTCCGAAAGCTCGGTAATACGCTCCGCAAGACGTTGGGCCGAAACACCAAGGCCGGGCATGTCGCGCGGCCAGGTCGAAACGATGGTCATGGTCTTGGTGCCCTGAGCCACCGACGGTGTTGCAAGGGCTGCCCCCGCGGTGCCGATTGCGGCACCGGTCAAAAACTTACGACGCTCCATTGAGATCCTCCTCCGATCTGTCGTTTTTGGTCTGTCTTTATCGGCCTCGGACGAGTGGAAGGCCCGCCCAAGCTGATGGCAACAGTAAGGAGGTGCCGGAATAATTCAAACAATTTCTGCCGAGGTGGTAAGAAATTGTTGCCAAATGAAACGTTGCCGCTTTGCGAAGTGCACCCGAAACAGTTATGCGAGCGCTCAGGCCGCCTCCGCCTTCGGATTCTTGCCAAGGATGATCATGCCGAGCAGGTCATCTTCGGTCACCTCGTCCACGTTGACCGTGCCCACCAGGCGGCCGTTCTTCATCACGCTGGCGCGGTCGCACAACTGCTTGACCTGGTGAATATCGTGGTCGATCAGGAAAATCCCGATGCCCTGCCGCTTCAACTCGCCGATCAGCTCGGCCACCATGCGGGTCTCTTCCACGCCCAGCGCCGCGGTCGGCTCGTCCATGATCAGGATCTTGGCGTCGAAATACACCGCGCGGGCGATGGCGACCGATTGCCGTTGCCCGCCGGAAAGGCCGGCGACCGGGGTTGAGTAGCGCCGGAAGTTCGGGTTGAGCCGCGACATGATCTTGCGGGTTTCGGATTCCATGCTTTGATCATCCAGAAAACCCAGCCGCGTTGTGAGTTCCCGCCCGAGAAAGAGGTTCGACGCGGCGTCGAGGTTATCGGCCAGCGCGAGGGTCTGGTAGATCGTCTCGATGTTGTAAGCGCGCGCATCACGGGGGTTGTTGATCTGAACCTCTTCGCCGTTGACGAAGATTTGCCCGCCATCGCGTTGATAGGCGCCTGAGAGCATCTTCATCAGCACCGATTTTCCGGCCCCGTTGTGGCCGAGGATACCGACCACCTCGCCGGGATAGACATTCACGGTCACATGGTCGACCGCGCGGATACCGCCGAATGCCTTCTGCATGTCGCGCATTTCGCAAAGGGGCGTAACGCTCCTGTCAATGCTCGTGTCTGCCATGGTCAAACTCCCGTCCGCTTGCGGTAGACGATGTCGATGAAGACGGCCAGAACCAGTACGATGCCGACCACGATGTTCTGATAGGGCGCTTCAACCCCGACCATCGCCATGCCCGATTGCAGGCTCTGCATGATGAGCGCGCCGAGGATCGCGCCGTAGATCGTGCCGATCCCGCCCGAAAGCGCGGTGCCGCCGATCACGGCGGCGGCGATCACGCGCAACTCGTCGAGCGTGCCCACGTCGTTGGAATGGAAGTTCAGCCGCGCGCTGGCGACCACAGCCGAAAGGGCGCAGAGGAAGCCGACGATGGCGAAGACCTTCACGGTCAGCAGCCGGGTATTGATGCCCGAGAGCGCCGCGGCCTCGGGGTTGCCCCCGGCCGCGAAGATGTAGCGGCCCAGCCGCGTGCGCTGCGCCACCACCATCATCGCCGCGGCGACGATGATCAGGAGCAGGACCGACAGCGGCACGCCGTAGCCGGCAGTGTACCCCTCCGGCATGACCTCGCCGCGCGCGGCGAACATGCGCTCAAGACGCCGGTCGGGAATGTCGTAGGAATTGAGAATCCAGACGAAACCGAGGATCGCGGCCAAGGCAACCCCGGCAATCAGGATCTCGGCCCAGATCGGTTTCACCGGAAAGCCGTGGCTGACCTTCCTGCGTCTTGCACCGAAAAGGAGATAGAGCGTGAACAGGGCGGCAAGCGCACCGAAAACCCACGATCCGGTTTCGCCAAGCGTTCCGTCGATCCCGCCCAGCGAGACGAATTGAGGATCGAGCGGGCCAACGGTCTGGCCGCTGGTGATATGCCAGGCGACGTTGCGCCAGACGAAGAGCCCGCCGAGCGTGACGATGAACGCCGGGATCGCCAGATAGCCGATCAGGTAGCCATGGAAGGCGCCGATGATGGTGCCGACGATGGCCCCGAAGAGGATCGTGATCGGCGCGATCAGGGGCGAGCCGAGTTCAAGCCCGAGCATGGTCGGCAGCAAATCCGTCTGGGTGACCGCCATCGTGGCGGAGACCGTCGCGAGCAGCGCGCCAACGGAAAGGTCAATGTGGCGGGTGACGATGACGAAGACCATGCCGGTGGCCATGATGGCGACGGATACGGTCTGGATCGTCAGGTTGAAGACGTTGCGCGGAGTAAGAAACCGGCCCTCGGTCATGATGTTGAACACGATGGCAATCAGCAGGAATGCACCGATCATGCCCAGAAGCCGGGTGTCGATTTCCAGGTTCTGAAACAGGGTCCGCTTGTTCCGCGCGGGTTCCGACGGGTCGTGCGAGGTCGTCGCTTCGGTCATGGCATGAAGTTCCCGGTGCAGGAGGGCCCCCACCCCGCCAAGGGTGGAGGCCGGACTTGTCCGAAGGTCTGTGTGTCAGACGATCAGTTGCAGGGGGCCGGGCCGTCTTCGACGCCTTGGCACAGGGAGTCCTGGCTGATCCAGCCGGCGTCCACGACGAGCGGGAGATTGTCCTGCGTGATCGGCACCGGCGCGAGGAAGATCGACGTCATCGTCGTTCCGGACGGCGAGGTCCATTCCATCGCGCCCTCAATGTCTTCCTTCGCGGTACCTGTCGCCATCGACACAGCGGCTTCTGCGGCGGATTTGCCGAGATCCCGTGCGTCCTTCCAGACCGAAACCGTCTGGGTGCCCTTGGCGACTCGGTTCAGAGCGGCATGATCACCGTCCTGACCCGAAACCGGGATGCCTTCCATGCCCTGCGCGGTGAGCGCTGCGACAACGCCACCGGCGGTGCCGTCGTTCGACGCCACAACGGCATCGACGTTGTTGTCGTTCGCGGTCAGGATCTGCTCCATGTTGCGCTGAGCGTTCGCCGGCAGCCAGCCATCGGTGTAGGCTTCGCCCACGATGGTAATGGCACCACTGTCGATCGCGTCTTGCAGGATCTCCTGCTGGCCGCCGCGCAGGAAGTCTGCGTTCGGGTCAGTCGGCGACCCCTTGATCATCACGTAGTTGCCTTCCGGAGCCTGCTCCAGAACGGCACGTGCCTGCATCCGCCCCACCTCGACGTTGTCGAAGGTGATGTAGAGCGCGCGCGAGTCTTCGATCAGGCGGTCATAGGCGACAACCGGAATGCCTTCGTCGGCCGCGGCCTGCACCGCGGGAATGATCGCCTGGGTATCCTGCGCGAGCAGGATCAGGGCGTCGGCACCCTGGGCGATGAGGCTTTCGATGTCGGAAAGCTGCTTGGCCGACGACGATTGCGCGTCGGCGGAAATGTAGGACGCACCGGCAGCCTCGAGGGCCGCAACGATCGCCGCTTCGTCGGTCTTCCAGCGTTCTTCCTGGAAGTTCGACCAACTCACACCCACCGTCTGGGCAATGGCCGAAGTCGCCATCGAAGCGCCAACGAACGCCGCAGCGAAAACCAGAGTTTTCTTCATGATATCCTCCCAAATATGGCGTCAGACGGGATACCCCATCAAAGGGATTCGCTGACGATGCCCGAATCGTAACACATTTAATTTTGTGGTCTAAATAAATAACGCATCGAATCTCGCAAAATGTGATATGCGGAACAAAAACATGGGAGGAACGCCCGTGGCCAGGCAGGACAAACCCGCCGGGACGCCGGATCAACGCGAGGTAAACCGCCAGCAGGTGGTCGCGGTGATTCGCGGCGCAGGTCAGATTGCCCGGATCGACATCGCGAGGGAAACCGGGGTCAGTCCGGCGACGGTGACGGCGATTACCTCCGAGTTGATCAGCGCAGGCCTTGTCGAGGAAGTCGCGCCGGAGGAAGACCGCGAAACCTCGGGCCGCGGGCGGCCTCGCGTCGCGCTGCGGGTGCGCGGCGCAGCCCATCTCGTGGCCGGTGTGAAGGTCTCGTTCCGAACTCTCAGTCTCGTGCTGATCGACTTCGATGGCACGACCCTCGCCGAGCACGAAGCCACGCTCTCCGAGCCGCAAGTGTCACCGGATGCTCTCATTGCCGAAATCCGTTCCGCCCTCGACGAGATCACCGCAAAGATCGGTCGCACCACCGCCGACATATCCGGTCTCGGTGTCGGGTTGCCGGGGACGATCGACGCGCTCGAAGGCTTCGTGCACTGGTCGCCCTCGATCACCGAGCGCAACATCTGCCTGCGCGATCGGCTCGAAAAGGCTTTGCCGATGGCGGTTTTTCTCGACAACGACGCCAATCTCGTGGCCAAGGCCGAACAGCTTTTCGGGGAAGCGCGCGGGGTGAGTGATTTCATCGTCATCACCATCGAACAGGGCGTTGGCATGGGCATCGTGATCGACGGCAAGGTCTATCGCGGCACGCGCGGCTGTGGCGCGGAGTTTGGCCACACCAAGGTTCACCTTGATGGTGCGCTGTGCCGTTGCGGCCAGCGTGGCTGTCTTGAAGCCTATGTGTCGGATTATGCCCTTTTGCGCGAAGCCGATGTGTCACTGCCCAGCAATGCGAACGCCAGCCGTTCGGAGCGGCTGGAAGCCTTGTTCGTGGCGGCACGCGAGGGCAATCACACCGCACACACCATCCTGAACCGCGCCAGCCGCATGTTCGCCCTGGGACTTGCCAACATCGTCAATATCTTCGATCCCAAGCTCATCATTCTGTCCGGTGAACGGATGAGTCGCGATTTCCTCTACTCCGACGAGGTGATTGCGGCGATGCGCGACGAGGTGGTTCAGGTCGACGCGCCGCCGCCCGAGGTGCGCATTCACAAGTGGGGCGATTCGATGTGGGCCAAGGGGGCCGCAGCCTATGCGATGGAAGGTGTCACCGCGCTCGCGGTGCGCCGGTTGGCGATCCATGCTTGAAAGAACTGCCGTTCTGATCCTTTTGCCCGGCATCGCGCTCGCGGACCCGGCGTTCCGCGCCGTTTCGGTATCGGATCACGTCTATGCCGGAGGCTGGGAGCATTTCGTTGGCGGTGGCATCGCCGCTTTCGACTGCAACGACGATCTCTTTCCCGAGCTTTTCGTTGCCGGCGGCAGCAATCCGGCGACCCTGTTTCGCAACCGAACCGGCGTGCGCGCAGATCCGACACGTCTCCGCCCGGACACGCCAGACACGCTCGCGATCACCGGCGTGATCGGGGCTTATCCGCTCGATATCGACAGTGACGGACGGCTCGATCTTGCCGTGCTTCGCGTCGGTGAAAACCTGCTTCTCAAAGGTGAGCCCGATTGCAACTTCGCGCCGTTTGAACAGGATCTTGGCTTTCACTCCGATGATCGCTGGACAACCTCCTTCACCGCGACATGGGAACAGGGTCAGAGCCTGCCGACGCTCGCCTTCGGAAACTATGTTGACCGAACTGACCCCGAGGGCCCCTTCGAGGCCTGCGATATCAACCAGCTCTATCGGCCGGAAAACAGGGCCTATTCCAACCCAACCGTGCTCGAACCCGGGTTTTGCGCCCTTTCGGCCCTCTTTTCGGACTGGAACCGTCAGGGCCGCGCAGATCTCCGCCTGAGCAACGACAGGCACTACTACGTGCGCGGCGGTGAAGAGCAGCTCTGGGCGATGGAACCCGAGCCAAGGCTCTATACTTCCGAGGAAGGCTGGCAGTCCTATTCGCTCTGGGGCATGGGCATCGCCTCGCGCGACATCACCGGCGACGGGTTGCCGGAGGTCTACCTCTCCTCGATGGCCGACCAGTTGTTCCAGATCCGCGAGGGCGACGGGCCAACCTGGGTGCCCGCGCCCTATTCTCTCGGCACATCGGCCCAGCGCCCGCATCTTGGTGATGACGGACGCCCCTCGACCGGCTGGCACATCGCCTTTGGTGACGTGAACAACGATGGCCGCGACGACGCCTTTATTGCCAAGGGCAATGTCGAGCAGATGCCATCTAACGCAATGGAAGACCCAAACTCGCTGCTGATCCAGGGCGAAGACGGGGTATTTCGCGAAATCTCGGTGGAAGCCGGGGTGGCCAGCATGGCGCGATCGCGCGGTGCAGCGCTGATCGACCTGAACCTCGATGGCCGGCTCGATCTCGCCGTGGTCAACCGCCGCGTGCCGCTGGAAGTGTATCAAAACGCGGCCGAAGCATCCGGTCACTGGCTTGAGGTTGCACTCACCCAGCCCGGGCCCAACACCCGCGCTGTGGGTGCCTGGATCGAGCTTCGGGTGGACGGGCGCATCCACGCCCGCGAGATCACGGTGGGCGGCGGCCATGCCAGCGGCGCGGCGGTGCCAGAACATTTCGGCCTTGGCCCCGCTGAAAAAGCCGATCTGCGGGTGATCTGGCCCGATGGCGCAACGTCGGACTGGATCGAAGTTGATGCCGATTGCATCCTTCGCGTCAGCCGGACGGCCGATGGCCTTGCCATCGAGCGCCTGTAGCAGATCCTATTCCACGGGCAATCCGCTCGGCACTCGCTCGGGAATACCCAACCGCCCATCCTGGCTTCCCGGGTCGGTAAGGCTTTCAAGAAAAGCGAGGATCGCGGCAATCTCGTGGTCCGTCAGCTCCATCGGGGCAAGCTCGTTGGCCTCGGCAATTGCCGCGATCTCGCGCGCGTCGGCCATGATCGCCGTGTCTTTCGGGCTTGCGCCTTCGAGGTCGGGCAGAATGGCTTGCGAGATATCGTAGGAGAACAGCGCCTTGACCGGATCGAGATGATGGCGCACCACCGCCTCCAGCGTGGCATAGGCCCCGGCGTGGCCGTAGGGCGCGGTAAGGGCGACGTTGCGCAGCGACGGTGTTCGGAAGCGATAGATATCCGCCGGGTTGCCTGTCACCCTGTATCGCCCGATATCACGGGTATGGGTCTCGAAGCGCGCCACCGCACCGGGACCGATCTGGGGCATGGCGAGGGCATGAAACTCGTGGTCGGTCTGGAACTTTCCGGAATGACAATCCGCACAGCCCGCCTTGCCGTAGAACAGGTCCATGCCTTCCCGCGCAAGGCCGGAAAGTGGCTCTATTCCGCGCAAATGCGCGTCGAACGGGCTTTCGTCTGCGCGCCATTCAAAGGCGATGAACTCGGCGATGACGTCGGAAATATCGGTGAAACCAATCGGCGCATCTCCGATCACTTCATCGAACAGCGCGCGGTACTCGGGGATCGCTTCCACCCGCTTCGAGATCAGATCCCATGCCCCACCCTCGCCGGTGAGCATCCCCAGCCGAACGGCCTGGCTGATCTCGTTCTCACTGTAATGCCCTGCCATCTCGTCGGCTGACAGCACCGGAAACATCGCCTGCGCCGAGAGCACGCCCGAGAACCCCTCGACCATCTCCTGCCCGAGCGGTGTTCGGATACCGCCGGGCTTGGTCGGGTCGGCCTCAAGTCGCCCGGCATGAAACATCCGGGTGAACTCCTTTGCGCCAAGATTGAACAGGGCCGGCGCGTTGCGCGGAATGCGCTTTTCCGGATAATTCTCTCCCAGCGCGCGCCGCTCCGGCCCCAGCCCGCTCGCGCCGTCGCCAAGCCCAAGCGAGAGCCCGTCCGAGGTCCCGAACTTCGGGTGATGACAGGTGGAGCAGGCCACCGCCTTCGATCCCGACAGGATCGGGTCGAAAAACAGGAGCTGCCCGAGCGCAACGGCTTCAGGCGTGGTCTCCATGAAATCGGAATCGGTCACGGGCGGGGGCAGCTCCGCCGCCTCGGCCAGCCCTGCAATCACCAAGAATGGCAGGAGGAACCGCATCAACCCACCTCGATCGAAAGCCGCTGAACATAGGGCGCATCGGGCGTTACCATCACCGAAGGAAAGCCGGGTTGATTGACCGCATCAGGGAAGCCCTCGGGTTCAAGGCAGATCCCGGTGAAGGGTTGATGCGCCCCTGAAAGGTATTTGCCGGTGTAGAGTTGCAGGCCGGGCTGATCGGTGAAGAAGCGCAAGGTTGGCGCGCCGGGAGCTGTCAGAACGGCGGCGGGCTGCTCGCCGGTGAGCACCATGCAATGGTCGATCCCCTCGCGGGCGGCATCCACCTCGCCAATCCGGCGGGCCTCGCGAAAGTCGAGGGTCGTCCCCGCGACGGGCGCACGATGCCCCAGCGGGATACTGCCCGCGTCGATGGGCAGATACTCTTGCGCCGCGATCTGCAGTTCGTGATCCCAGATCTCGCCGCCGGTCAGGTTGTAATAATTGTGCTGGGCAAGGTTGATCGGCGTCGGCCGGTCCACCTCGGCGCGCATGTCGTATGTCAGGCGCGTCTCGCTCAGGCTCACGACCACCTCGAACGCCGCCCGCCCCGGATAGCCACCGTCGCCATGACCGCTGACGCAAGAAAGCCGCACCGCGCCCGCCGCCGTGTCGGCCTCCATCTGCCAATGCCGCTTGCCAAGCCCGCGTGGACCGCCGTGCAGGTGGTTGGCACCGTCGTTGAGCGGCAACTCCGTTTCCAGGGGACCGAGCGGAAACCGCCCACCCGCGATCCGGTTGGCCACCCGACCCGCGATGATCCCCATGTAGAACGGATCATCGCCATAGTCGGCTGGATCGGGATACCCCAGAACCACCGGGCGACCGGCAATCCGCCAATCGCGCGTGATCGAACCGAAGCTCAGGAGCGTCACCTCCATGTCGCCCGCGACAAGCCGGGCCAAATCGATCGCCCGGCCATGGATCCTGGTATGGCCGCGTTCAATCAT
Organism: Maritimibacter sp. HL-12; assembly: GCF_900177545.1. GTDB lineage: Bacteria > Pseudomonadota > Alphaproteobacteria > Rhodobacterales > Rhodobacteraceae > Sinisalibacter. The sequence goes on from NZ_FXBQ01000001.1 coordinate 1,486,666, forward strand.
CGCTCAGACAAACCGGTTCACGAGGTTCTCGAGGTATTCCTGCCGCCCCGAACGTGGCTCGGGTTCGATGCCCTCGGCCTCGACCTTTTCAGCCAGCGCCTCAAGGCTCGATTTTCCCGCGAGAACATCCTGCCATGTGTCACTATTCCAGCCCGAATAGCGATCTTCGACGAACCCATCGAGCGCGCCATCCTCCAGCATCGCGGCAGCCGCCTTGAGCCCTCGGGCACAGGTGTCCATCCCGCCGATATGGCCGTGCAACAGATCCTCCGCATCGAGCGACTGGCGCCGCAGCTTGGCGTCGAAATTGGTACCGCCATTGCCAAACCCGCCGGCCTTGAGAATGTGGTAATAGGCCAGCGCCACCTCGGGCACGTTGTTCGGAAACTGGTCGGTATCCCAACCTGATTGGTAATCGTTCCGGTTCATGTCGATCGAGCCGAAGATGCCCAGCGCGTTGGCGAGGGCGATCTCGTGCTCGAAGCTGTGCCCGGCAAGGATCGCGTGCCCCTGTTCGATATTCACCACCACCTCGTTCTCCAGCCCATGGCGCTTGAGGAAGCCATAAACCGTGGCGACATCGTAATCATACTGGTGTTTGGAGGGTTCCTGCGGCTTTGGCTCCACCATGATCTGCCCCTCGAAGCCGATCTTGTGCTTGTACTCCACCACCATGTTCAGCATCCGGCCCATCTGCGCGTCTTCGCGCTTGAGATCGGTGTTGAGCAGGGTCTCATAGCCTTCACGCCCGCCCCAAAGCACATAGTTCTGCCCATCGAGCTTTTTCGTGGCGTCCATGCAGGTTTTGATCGTGGCAGCCGAATAGGCAAACACCTCCGGGTCCGGGTTGGTCGATGCCCCCGACATGAAGCGACGGTGGCTGAACAGGTTGGCGGTGCCCCAAAGCAAGCCGACGCCGGTTTCTTCCTGCTTCTGCGCGAAGATGTCGGTGATCTCTTCCAGAGCCCGCGTATTTTCGCGGAAATTGCCGAAATCGGGCCGCACGTCGGCATCGTGGAAGCAGTAGAACGGCACGCCAAGTGCTGTGAACAGCTCGAAGGCCACGTCGGCCTTGAGCCGGGCCTTGTCCATCGCGTCCTGCGGATACCAGGGCCGGTCGAACGTCCGTCCGCCGAAGGGATCGAGCCCTTCCCAGGCAAAGCTGTGCCAATAGGCGACGGCGAAGCGGAGGTGATCCTCCATCCGTTTGCCCATCACAACCTCGTCGGGATTGTAATGGTGGAAGGCGAGCGGGTTGGTGCTGTCAGGCCCCTCGAAGGGAATGCGCTCGACAGGGAAAAATCCGGTGCTCATGTGAACTCCTTCAGGGCAGGGTAAAGCGCGCGATATTGCGCATAGGCGGTGTCATAAGCGTGGGCGAGATCGGCGCGCGGCGCGATCGTGCGGGCGACCGCGGGGCGCGTCATAACCTCCGAAGGGGCAGCGCCGGTATCGCCGACGATGGCAAGCCGGGCCGCGCCCAGTGCCGCGCCGAACTCGCCTTTCTCCGGCAGGTCGATCGGCACGCCAAGGAGCGTGGCGATCAACTCGACCCAGTAATCAGATTTCGAGCCGCCACCGATAGCGAGCAGGCGATTGAGCGTGGTACCGGTCGCCTTCAGGGCCTCGTGGTTGTCCTTGAGCGCGAAGGCCACGCCTTCCATGACCGCCTGGGTGAGTTCCTTGTGACCGTCCCCGATCGAAAGCCCGACGAAAGCACCGCGAATGCGCGCATCGTTGTGCGGCGTGCGTTCACCGGAGAGGTAAGGCAGGAAGCGGATGGTGCCCGGACCGTCGATCCGATCACCGAGCAATTCACTCAATTCCGCCGGTTTAGTGCCTGTTTGAGCCGCGAGCCAGTTCAGGCAATCGGTCGCTGCGAGGATCACCCCCATTTGATACCATGTCTCGGGCACCGAGTGGCAGAAGGTATGCACGGCCGTCTCCGGGCTGGGTGAGAAGCCCGATTTCGCCGCGAGCAAAACGCCCGAGGTGCCGAGCGAAACGAAGCCGTCGCCTTCGTCGAAACAACCCACGCCGCAAGCCGAGGCGGAATTGTCTCCGCCGCCGCCCACCACCTTGACGTTTTCGGAAAGCCCCCAGCGTTCGGCCACCTCACGGCGCAATGTGCCGGAAACCTCCGACCCTTCCACGAGTCGTGGCATCTGGTCGAGCCGCATCCCGGCCTTGTCGAGCAATTCCTCCGACCAGGCCCGCTTGCCGGTATCCATCCAGGAGGTGCCGGCACTGTCGGACATATCCGAAGCATGATCGCCGGTGAGCCAGAACCTCAGGTAATCCTTTGGCAGGAGCACCATGGCGACGCGCGCGAAGACCTCGGGCTCATGTGCCTTGACCCACGAGAGCTTGGGCGCGGTGAAACCGGGAAACACAATATTGCCGCTGATCACACGAAATTCCGGATCGCCGTCCATCGCTGCCGCCTCGGCGGACGCACGCGTGTCGTTCCACAAGATCGCGGGTCGAAGAACTTCGTTGGCGGCATCGAGTAAGGTGGCACCGTGCATCTGGCCGGAAAGCCCGATCGCCCTCAAAGCGGCCAGTTCCTTCGGGTGGCTCTGCTTGAGCGCGTCCAGCGCGCGTTCGGTGGCCGCAACCCAGTCAGCCGGGTCTTGCTCGCTCCAGCCCGAATGCGGATGTGCCACGTGAAGGGCCTGGTCGGATGCGGCCAGCACCCCGCCTTCACCATCGACGAGAACGGCACGCAGGCCCGACGTGCCGAGATCCAATCCGAGATACATGTGTCCTCCCGTTCGGTCGATTTATTTCAACCACTGAAATAACTATGAACCCGACTCGGGAAGCAAGTCAACGCCGCTCAGATGATCGCCGCCTCATCTTGCCGGACACCGCGCCGCACGCGGTCGATCCCGAGCGGCGAAAGATCGAGCGTCTGCCAGCCGCCGGTGGTGATCCACTCGGCAAGGCCCCGCCCCATCGCGGGCGCCTGTTGCAGCCCGTGGCCCGAGAATCCGTTGGCATAGAGAAGGTTTTCAACCTCGTCGTCAGGACCGACGACGGCGTTTTGATCGAGCGTGTTGTAGGCATAATGCCCGACCCACTCGTTCACCACGCGGATCGCCTCGAAGGCGGGAATGCGATGCGCGAGAACCGGCCAGACCTTTGCTTCCCACAGGCTGTGATCGGCGGCGAAATCGTCAGGATCGACGGCCGGATCGTGATCCGGCGTCGCGCCCGCCATGTAGTAGCCGCCATCGCTGCGCACATGCACCCCGGTGGGATCAATGGTAAGCGGAAGCGCCCGGTCGAGCGGCCGTTCGGCCTCGAACACCCAGGTATAGCGTTTTCGTGGCTCAACCGGGAGCGCGCGCCCGGCCATCGAGGCCACCTGCGCCGCGCGGGGCCCTGCCGCGTTCACAACCCACCCGCATCCGATTCGCTCGCCGTTGGCCAGACGCACCGCCCGGGCCCGTCCGGCGTCCACCTCGATCCCCACGACCTCGCCGGATACGAACTCGACCCCGCGCTCCCGGGCAAGTCGCCGCCACCATTCAAACATCGTGCCACCGTCGAAATAGCCCTCGTCACGCAGGTTATGCGCGCCGAGCAAAATATCGTCGGTGCGGTAGAACGGATAGGCCTGGGCAATCTCGTCCGGCGTCATGATCCGCGAGCCTGCGCCGAGTTTGGCCTGCATAGAGACTGTTTTCTGCAGATGCGCGGCGAAGTCCTCACTGCCTGCGAGATACATGTAGCCAAAGAAATGGGTGTGGATATCGGGCACCCGTTCGTCACCCATTTCCTCGCGAAACGCCGTCACGTAGCGCGCAGCGAACTGGCTGATACGCACGTTGATCTCGCTGGAAAACTGCTGCCGCATGCAGGAATTGCTCAACGCGGTTGAGCTGTTCCGATAGCTGGGATCTCGCTCGACCACCAGCACGCGACCGTTGAACACCGGGTTCGCGGCGAGAAACCACGCCACGCTCGCACCCATGATGGCCCCGCCTATGATCACCACGTCATAGGTGTTTTCGGCTGGAACAGTCTCGAATTGCGCCATCGGCAGGGCCTCCCATCAGACACACCATGTCTGACCGAAAGTGCCGCCGAATTCCAGAGTGTCAGATGCCGAACAGCGGCTGCAGCAGGCGCGGAAGGAAGGTGTTGAACTTCAAAGGCGCATCGGTGGCGGCCAGCACGATACAGGGCGGGCCCGCATCGGCCACGGGCGTATGCTCGAGCTCGGCATCGGCAACCTCGACATCGCCGACATCGAAATGCCCGACTTCGTCGGAAAACCCGCCTTGCAGAACCAGCGTCAACTCGGTTCCGTGATGACCATGATCGGGCACGGCCTGTTTCGGCGGAATGAACAGCAGCCGCGAAAGCCCGTCGTCATCGCCTCCGATAAGGCATTGCTTCACGCCACCGCCCAACGCCTTCCAACGCGGTGCCTTACCCTTGAGCGCATCCATAACGGGACCGGGAAAAACACCCTCACGCCCGCGCGGCGCGGGCTCGGGTTGCACCGGATCGTCAAGGTGATCGAGCACCCGCGCAAACAGATCGGGCGAAACGGATTCGGCCGCGATGGTATCGAGAACAGCGCCACCGGCCGCTTCATGCGCCGCCAGTTCTGCCCGGCACTCGGTGCACAACGACACATGCGCCGCCACGACGAGCGAAAACGCCTGCCCCAGAGACCCGGCGGCATAGGCTGCCAGAATCTCGCTGGGGATGTGATGAGAGATATTTGCACTCATTCCTGTCTCAAGTCCTTCAGCTCGTGCCGCAACCGCTCGAGACCAAGCCGTATGCGGGATTTGATCGTGCCGAGCGGCAGCCCGGTTGCCTCGCGAATCTCGGTATGGGTGAGTTCCCCGAGATAGGCGCGTTCGATCATTTCGCGTTGCGCGGGGGCCAGCTTTGCCAGTGCCTGCCTCAGTTTGTCACTTTCCTGTTCGAGCGCGATGACCTGGCCGGCATCGGGCTCATCATCGCTCTCGTCATCATTTGCCAATGCCTCCGGTACGGGCCGAGCTTCCTTCCGGATCACGTCAATCTGGCGATTTCGAGCAATCTGGTAAATCCAGCTCGAAACCTGGGCCCGCTCGGGATCGAACAGATGCGCCTTGCGCCAGACCGTCAACATGACTTCCTGAACGATATCTTCGGCTTGGGCCTTCGGTGCACCTGCGCGCATGACGAACCCTTTCAGTCGCGCCGCGTAGTGATCGAAAAGCTTGGCAAAGGCAGCCTTGTCGCGCTGATCGCGGATTGCGAGCATCCAGACGGTCTGCTCGGAATATGCCGCTTTTCGCCCGGCGTTTGCTGTCACGATAGTCTCTCTTCCCGCGGACATCGTGGCCGCGATCGGTTTGGGGGCAAGAAGGTCATTCGCACTCAGCATATCGGCTTTACGCGCATGCGCCAGCGTCGGATCAAAAATGATCTGGGAGGGTCTTGCGGCCGTAGGCGGAGGACAATCATGACGGAGTTTCCATGTCGTTCGACGCCCCCGTAACCAACCCGCAGCGAATCGCCATCATCGGCGCCGGCATCTCGGGCCTTGCCGCCGCCTATGAACTGGCCCCCTACCATGCGGTTACGCTCTACGAAGCCGAGCCGCGCCTTGGCGGCCACGCCCGCACAGTGACTGCCGGCATGCAAGGGGATCAGCCGGTCGATACCGGTTTCATCGTCTTCAACTACGCCAACTATCCGAACCTGACGCGCATGTTTCAGGCGCTCGATGTGCCGGTGAAAAAGTCCGACATGTCGTTCGGCGCGAGCATCGACGGCGGCTCGGTCGAGTATGGGCTGAAAAGCCTTGGCGCGCTTTTTGCCCAGCGCGGCAACATCGCCCGGCCCCAGTTCCTGCGGATGGTTCGTGACATTCTGAAGTTCAACGCCAGGGCCGAGGCCGCCGCGATTTCAGACGATGTGACGATCGGAGACCTCGTCGACAATCTCGGACTCGGCGACTGGTTTGAGCGTTACTACCTCATGCCGATCTGTGGCGCGATCTGGTCGACACCGCCTTCCCAGATCCGCGGTTTCCCGGCAAAATCGCTCGTGGCCTTCTTTCGCAACCACGCTCTGCTGTCCGCCACCGGTCAGCACCAATGGTGGACGGTTGACGGCGGCTCGATCGAATATGTCAAACGCCTTGCCGATCACCTGAAGACGCGCGGCGTCGCCCTGCGCCCCGGAACAGCGGTGAAGTCGGTGGAACGCCAGCTCGGAAGTGTGACTGTTCATGCCGAAAACTGTGCGCCCGAGGTTTTTGACCAGGTTATCTTCGCGAGCCATTCCGACGATACCCTGCGCCTGATCGCGCACCCGACCGACGCCGAGCGCGCGGCGCTCGGAAATCTCAACTACCAGGACAACAAGGTGATCCTGCACCGCGATACCGCCCAGATGCCCCGCCGCAAATCGGCGTGGTCTTCATGGGTCTACAAGGCCGATGGCGCGGGCGATGAAACCAGGATCGGCGTGAGTTACTGGATGAACCGTCTGCAAGGCATTCCCGAGAACGACCCGCTTTTCATCACCCTCAATCCCGTGGGCGAGATCCCCGAGCATCTGACATATGACGAGGTGACCTTTCGTCACCCGGTGTTCGACCGCGCCGCGCTCTCTGCCCAGAAGGCGCTCAACGCAATCCAGGGTCAGAACGGCACATGGTTCGCTGGTGCCTACCTGAGACACGGGTTTCACGAAGACGGATTCGCCTCCGCGGTGCGCATCGCGAGGGCGATGAAGCCGCAAAGGGTATTGCTGGCAGCATGATCCAGACCCCTCTTCATATGCCCGGGCAAACCGTCCACGCCCGCCGGGGCGGGCCAGACAATGCCTTCCGGTACGGCATTGACTACGTGCTGATCGATGCCGAGCGCGATGAGCCAACGCCCGCGCTGTTCTCGCGCAACCGGTTCAACCTGCTCGCGGTGCATGACCGCGACCATGGCGGTGCGCGCGATGCAGGTGAGGGCGCGGCCTGGGCGCGCCGGGTGTTGGCCGATCATGGGCTCGCACCCGATGCGGATGTGCGCATCCTGCTCCTCACCCAGCCGCGCTTCCTGGGCTACTGGTTCAACCCGGTGAGCTTCTGGCTGGCGATGGAAGGCGACGATCTGTGCGCCGTGATCGCCGAGGTCAACAACCCGTTTGGCGACCGCCATTCCTATTTGTGCGCCAATCCCGGCTTCGCACCGATCACCGCGCGCGACACGATCACCGCCGAAAAGGTGTTCCACGTCTCGCCGTTCCAGCGCATCTCCGGCGAATACCGGTTCCGCTTCGATATCAGTGCCGGGCGCATCGCGATTTCGATCACGCTGCTTGACGGCGAGAAGGGCCTTGTCGCAACCTTGTCGGGGCCGTTGGTGCCGCTGGGCACTGGCGGGATCCTGCGCGCCAGCCTGCGCCGCCCGGCCGGGGCCCTGCGCACCATTGCGCTGATCTACTGGCAGGCCGTCAAGCTGAAGGCCAAGGGCGCGCGCTACCGAACCCGACCCGCACCGCCAAATGAGGAGGTTTCCTGATGTCTTTCATTTCCGACCGCGTGAAGCGCGATTTTCTCGCCACTTGCGAGCGCGTCACGCGGGGGTCACTCACCGTTCGGACCCCTGAGGGCGGCGCACACCATTTTGGCAAAGGTATCCCCGAGGCCGAACTGCAGATCAACGATTGGGGTGCCATCACCGCCACGGCGGCCCGCGGCGACATCGGATTCGGCGAAGCCTACGTGGCCGGGCTTTGGGATTCGCCCTCGATCCAGTCGCTGACCGAGTTGGTGCTGTTGAACTATGACGAATTCGAAGGCTACGCCAACGCGACGTTCTGGAACACGCTCAAGTTTCGGCTTGTCGACAGGCTCTTGCGGGCGAACTCCAAGCGCGGTGCCTCGCGCAATATCCGCGCGCATTACGATGTCGGCAACGAGTTCTACCAGACCTGGCTCGATCCTTCGATGACCTATTCCTCCGCGCTGTACACCGAGGATGACGACGATCTGACCCGCGCCCAACTTCGCAAGTACGATCGCATCCTGAACCGGTTGAGCAATGCGGGCGAGCGCGTGCTTGAGATCGGCTGTGGTTGGGGTGGATTCGCGGAACGCGCCGCCGAGAGCGGGCGTCACGTTACCGGCCTGACGATTTCGCCAAGCCAGAAAGGCTACGCCGACGCCCGTCTCGACGGCAGAGCCGAGATTCGCCTGCAGGATTACCGCGAGGCCGACGGCAAGTTCGACAACATCGTGTCGATCGAGATGATCGAGGCGGTCGGTGAGCGCTACTGGCCGACCTATTTTGCCAGGATCCGCGACCGTCTTGCCGAAGGTGGCCGCGCGGTGATCCAGGCGATAACGGTGCCCGACGACTACTTCCCGACCTACCGCAAGAATTCCGATTACATCCGGCAATACACCTTCCCCGGCGGCATGCTCCTGTCGGACGCGGTGATCCGCGATCAGGCCCGGGCGGCCGGGCTGGTCGTGAAAGACAGTTTTTCCTTCGGGCAAGACTACGCCCGCACATGCGCCACCTGGGCAGAACAACTCGAAGCCGCCAGGCCGCGCCTTTCGATGCTGGGCTATGAGGGTCCATTCCTGCGCAACTGGCGCTACTACCTCGAAATCTGCGCTGCCTCCTTCGCGGCCGAACAGACAAACGTGGTGCAAGTCGAGCTGACCCATGCGTGATCTCGCCGGGAAACGCTACTGGATCATCGGAGCCTCGGAAGGGCTGGGGCGCGCTCTGGCAAAAGCCCTCGACGCCGAGGCGGCTTCTCTTGTGCTGAGCGCCCGCAGCGAAAGGCGGCTAGCCGATATCGCAAGCGATCTGCACGACGCAAAGGTGGTTCCGCTCGACGTGACAGACCCGAAATCAGTGTCTGACGCGGCACAATCGGCCGGCGATTTCGACGGCATCATCTACTGCGCCGGGGCCTACGAACCCATGAAGGCGACCGAGTGGAACGCGGATGCTGCCGCACTCATGGCCGAGGTGAACTTTCTGGGCGGACTTCGGGTTCTGGGGCAGGTCGTGCCTCGTTTCCTGGAAAAGAACGCGGGCCACATCGTGTTGATCGGCTCGCTGTCCGGCTTTCGCGGCCTGCCCGGCGCAATCGGCTACGGTGCGTCCAAGGCCGCCCTGATGCACCTTGCGGAAAACCTGCGGATCGACCTGCGCGAAACCTCCATCGAGGTGCAGAGGATCAATCCCGGCTTCATCCGCACACGGCTTTCCGTGAAGAACGACTTCAGCATGCCGCAGATCATGGAACCGGACGCCGCGGCAGCGCGAGTCGTCAAGGCTATGAAGGGCCGGCGGTTTTCAACAAGCTTTCCCGCACCCTTTTCATGGCTGTTCACCCTCGGGCAGCATCTGCCCATCGGGTTGTTTCACCGGATCTTTTGAAAACAGGCTCTATTTCAGTGGAATCGTCATCGCTTTGATGATGGGGGCCGTGTTTGGCCGGCGACCCCGCCACCACGCAAACGCCTCCGCAGCCTGCTCGACCAGCATGCCGACGCCATCGGCAAGCCGCGCTGCACCTGATTGCTCGGCGAGCGTCAGAAACGGGGTCTTGCCCTTGCCATAGGCCAGGTCATAGGCGAGGAGGGCACCTTGGAAAGCGACCGGCGGGATCGGCAGGCCTGCCCCGGTCAGGCTGGCCGAGGTGCTGTTGAAAACGATATCGAACCCGCCATTGATCGCGTCATAGCCGCAAGCCCGTATCGAGCCGCGCGGCCCGAGCAGTTCGCAGATCTCCTCCGCCTTCGAAACCGTGCGGTTGGCGATCACGATCTCACCCGCACCGGCCTCCAGAAAAGGGACCAGCGCGCCGCGCGTCGCCCCGCCTGCCCCGGCAAAGAGCACCCGCCTCCCCTTGATCTCAACACCGATGTTGCTGACGATATCGCGCACCAGACCCACGCCGTCGAAGTTCTCGGCGATCAGCCTCCCGTCTTCGACCTTCACGCAATTCGACGCCCCGCAAAGCACCACCGCCTCGTGCGCTTCGTCGGCGAGATCGGCGGCTTCGACCTTGAACGGCACGGTCACGTTGAACCCCTTGCCGCCCGCATCGACAAACGCCCGCACGGCTGCGGCAAATCCGTCCACGGGGGCCTCGATCGTCTCATAGATCAGGTCATCGCCAAACTGTCGTGCAAACGCGCCATGAATGAACGGGCTTTTCGTATGGCTGAGCGGGTTGCCGAAAACGGCGTATCGGTCGGTCATGCCAGCAGCGTTCCCATGCGCCGCATCGCCAAGGCGTAACCGTCCACCCCGAACCCGGCGATCACGCCTTCCGCACGCAATGACACGTAGGAATGATGCCGAAAGCTCTCCCGCTTGTGAATGTTGGAAACATGCACTTCGAGCACCGGCCCTTCATAGGCATTGAGCGCGTCGAGGATGGCCACCGAGGTATGCGAATAGGCACCCGGGTTGATGATGATCCCTCCCGCCTCGTTGCGGGCCTCATGGATCCAGTCGACAAGCTGGCCCTCGTAGTTCGATTGCATCAGGCGGACCGCAAGGCCAAATCCCCGCCCGACCTCGATGCTCATCGCCTCGATGTCCTCAAGCGTATCGGCCCCATAGATCTCGGGTTCGCGCTTGCCGAGAAGGTTCAGGTTCGGTCCGTTCAGGATGTAGATCAGGTTGCTCATCGCACTTGTCCTCGGGTTTGTGCCCGATGTTTGGCATCAAACGCCCGAGGGAACAAGAAAAGCCGGGGGCGCTCGTGCCTGCCCCCGGCTTTTTCAACGGTCGGTCAGAACCAGCGCCCGAGGGCAACCAGGCTCACAGCGGGCGCAACTGCCTCCGACCCGGCGGTGTCGAAGGAGCGCACCTCGACACCCGATGCGCTCTGACCGTCAATGGTGACGATCGCGGCACTGCCGCCCTCCACCGTCGCGGTCACGGCAACGGCCGCGCCGGCAAAGGTGGCGGGAAACGTCCAGTTTGCCGCCGCGCCACTCGCCGTGGCAAAGCCGTTTGCCCAGCACATCATCGTGCCATCGGCAAACTTCGTGAAGCCGCCATTGGCGTTGGCACCGGTCTCGAACAACGCATCTCCGACACCGGGGCTCGCCGCCACCGTGCCCACCACGTTGCCGGAATGGTAAACCTGCATCCCCGGTGTGATCCGCAGCGCCTCATCCCAGACCACGCCGTCACCACTGAGCTTGATCGAGAAGGCATCCTCGCCCGCAAGCCCGATCTCCGCCCGGCCCGCCCAGTTCGTCTGGAACAGGAGCGCGGCGGTATCGCTCGTGGCCGCCTTGTTGATCTTGAGATGGTGACCCGCACCCTCGTGATTCAGAAGTGTGGCCGGTGCCGCAACCGCAAGTCGGTTGATCGGATCGGATGCGGTGTTGACCCCGACACCATCAAGATTGTCGAAATCCACATTGGCAGATACCGGTTGCCAGCTTGTGCCGGTCCAGATCCGGATTTCCGCGCTCGCCGCAAGCGTCGCCCGCCAGCCCACTTGCGGCCTATGGAATTGCCACGCCCCATCGACCCAGACCGCCAGGGCCTCATCCTGCCCCGACCACGCATCATTCGCGCCGAACCCCAGCGCATATACTTCGCCTTCGTGGGGGAGTGTCGGCGGTGTGGTGGCACCAAAGGCTTCGACGGTGAGTTGCACCAGAACATCGAGCACACGCAGTGCTTCATTGTGGGTAACGTGTTTCTGCGCTTGTGCAGGTTGGATATAGGGCAATTCGAGCCTGGGCGATGTGTCCGACATAGGGCCTCCTGCGAACAAGAATGTTTCCGCCCCCTGATACCGATCCGTTCCCGAATGCATGCCGAACCCGACGTGCGCGACGTTAACCTACCACGGTTTTGAATCACCCGCCGCTTGCCCCGAAAGAGGCAAGGGCGGAACTTCTGCCGGATTGTTGTGGGGTTGCTGACGGCCCACAAAACCCGTGTTGTCACGGGTCGGCCAAGGTCTTGAACCCGTTGCAATACAAGCTTCCCGCCCGGACCCTGCCATTGAAGGCCTTGGGGTTGGTTCGCCGGTGGCCGCCAGTCTGCCGATCTCCCTGATGGCGCACGTGTCACGAACTCGTTGCACACCTGTCAAGTTTTTGAATCCTCCCGCCTGTAGGTGGGACAATGGCCGCCAAGGCGGATTCAGACATTCAGAGAGAGAAAAACATGACCATTTCCCGCCGTTCCATGATCCAGATGGGCGCCGCCGCGGTGGCTGCCCCCGTCGTGCTCAAGGCTACAGACGCGCTCGCTTCGTCGGGCTCGGTGAAAGTGTTGGCCTGGCAGGACTACATCCAGCCCAACATCGCCGAAAAGTTCGAGGCCGATACCGGCATCAAGCTCGAACTGACCACCTTCGGTTCCAACGACGAAGCTGAATCGACGATCCGCGCCAACGGTGGCAAGGGCTTCGATATCGTCTTCCCCTCGATCACCAACGGGCCGAACTACGCCGACGAGAACGGCGAAAGCTACTTTGGCGAGGTGCCCGCGGATGTGAACGTCGATGCGATCATCCCGTCGTTCCTGCGCGATTCCGCCACGCTCGGCGGCGTCGCCGGCGGCAAGCAGGTTCTGCTGCCCTTCGACTGGGGCACCGAGGGGATCACCCTCAACCGGGCAGAACTGAACATCACAGATGCCGATCTGTCCTACGGCGATCTGTTCCGGCCCGAAGCCGTGGGCAAGGCCGCCTTCCGGCAGAAGTCGGTTGTCATGGGTGTTGGCCTCTACCTCGATGCGATCGGTGAAGTGCCGTCGAACCGGATGCTCGACGTCTACCGCTCGGAAGAAGATGCCCGCCGCGTCTGGGGTGCCACCGTCGAGTGGATCATCGCCCGCAAGGAAAACTTCGGCGCGTTCTGGAACAATGCCACCGAAGCCACCGCCGCCTTCAAGGACTCCGGTGCGATCATCGGCCAGACCTGGGACACCACCGGCCTGCTGCTCAACCGCGAAAACTCCGACTTCGTCTACCGCGCGCCGAAAGAGGGCATCATCACCTGGCTCGACAGCTTCGGAATGCTGCGCGAAGCCGAGAACGTGGCACAGGCGGTCGCGTTCATGAACTTCATGCTGCAGCCGGAAGTCGGCGGCATGTTCGCCAACAACACCGGTTACAACTCGGCCGTTGCCGGCTCGGCCGACTTCGCATCGGAAGAGTTCAAGCGCCAGTTCAACGAGGTCTACACCCCCGAGGTGCTTGGCAACATGTGGTGGTGGCAGGCCGATACGCCGTTCTTCGCGCCGGTCCGCGACGAATACGTCGAGATCATCACCAACGCCTGATCGGTATTTCAATGAAGCTCGGGCGGCCCTTTGCGGGGCCGCCTATTTCCATGAGGGCCAGATGCGCGGCAAGGACGTGACGCTCGACTCTGTGTCGATCACCTATCCAGACGGTTTCACCGCCGTCCAGCCCACCGATCTTCACGTCGAGGCGGGCGAGTTCTTTTCCATCCTCGGGCCTTCTGGGTGCGGCAAGACAACCATCCTGCGCGCGGTCTCGGGGTTCATCGCCCCCTCCACCGGGCGCGTTCTGATCGGCGGCGACGATATGGTCGGCAAGGGCCCCAACCAGCGCCCCACCGCCCTGATCTTCCAGAATCTCGCGCTGTTTCCGCTCATGCCGGTTTGGGAGAACGTCGCCTTCGGTCTCGAAGCACGAGGCTTGTCGAAACGTGCCCGCCGCGCAAGGGCGCAGGAGTTGCTGGATCTCGTCGCGCTGGGCGACCAGGGCGACAAGCGGCCGGGCGAGTTGTCCGGAGGCCAACGCCAGCGCGTGGCCATCGCCCGCGCGCTGGCGGTCGAGCCTGCCGTTCTGCTCCTCGACGAACCGCTTTCGGCACTCGATCTGAAGCTGCGCCAACACATGCGCGCCGAGTTGCGCGCGATCCAGCGCCAGACCGGGGTGACCTTCATCTACATCACCCATGATCAGGGTGAAGCGCTCACCATGTCGGACCGCGTGGCGGTGATGAACCAGGGCGTGATCGAGCAGGTGGGCACCGCCGACGAGGTCTATTCCGCGCCCACCACCGCCTTCGCCGCGAGTTTCGTCGGCGAGGCCAACCGGTTTGACGGGACCGTGCAGGGGGTCTCTGACGGGCTGGCGGAGATCGCCACCGCACGCGGCGTCTTTCGCGGTCGCAACCCCGCCGGTCTTGCCGCCGGAGATGGCGCCATGCTGTTCGTGCGCCCCGAGGCGATGGCGCTTGGCGCCGGCGAGAACACCCTGTCGGCGCGGCTTATGCGGCGTGATCTCGAAGGCGCTTTCGTCAACCTGTTCTTCGATTTCGGCGGGCAGGAGCTTGCCGTCCACGTCACCAATACCGGCGAGGCCACCTGGCCCGATGGCGATGCCGATGTATCCTTCGGCACCGCCAACGCGGTGATCCTGCCTTCGGGCCCGCTTGCGCGCACCGGCCGGGAACTGGCGGCGCAATGAAGGGTTTGCTCACCGGATATGGCCGCGGCCTGACAGCAGCCTTTTTCCTCGCCGCCGCGCTCTGGGGGATGCTGCTGATCATCCTGCCCCAGCTCACCATGCTGGAGCGCTCGCTGACCACGCCGAAGCGCGCGTTCGACAGTTCGGTGGCGCAAACGCTGGCGAACGATGCCAGCATCTGCATCTCCACCCTCCAGCTCCATGCCGACGACGCCGCGCCGGAGGCCGCGACCGGCGGGCTCGCGGTGCCCTCGGCGGGCGGCATGGGCGTGCCCAGCCTGTCGGGTGCCACCACAGGCGGCGAAACCACCGGTGCCACGCGGCCCTATATCCTGCAATGCGACCGTGCCACGACCCATGTCGCACTGGTGCGCGGCCAAGACGGCGTCCCGGCGTGGCTCGACACTGCCTATGACCTGCCCCGCCTCGCGGTTTCCGAAGCCGATCCGATTGCGGACCAGATCGCGACGGCGAAGGAAATCGAGGCATTGGCGCGCCAGGCCTTCACCGAGATCAGGGCGGTCGAGACCGGCGCGCGGCCATGGACCTTCGAGAATTTCGCGATCCTCGCCGCACCCCGGATGATCCCGCTCGGCGCGGAGCAGAAGGCCATCGAGGACGCCAAGCTCTCCAAGAAGCTCATGGGCCTCGTAGGCTTGCGATTCGAGCGCGACGGCCAGACCTGGGAGCGGATCGGGCTGATCACGCTCACGCGCACCATCCTCTTTGCCGTCGCCGCTACCGGGCTCGCCCTCATCGTGTGCTACCCGATCGCCTACAAGGTCGCGCTGGCAACTCCGCCGGGGCGCGCGGTCTGGCTATTCACCGGCCTCGTCATCCCCTATGCGATTGTCGAACTGATGCGGATCTACGCCTGGACGACGATCATCGACAACCAGGGGGTGATCAACTCGGTCCTGATGTGGAGCGGGCTTACCGATGACCCGGTGCAGCTCAAGCGCAGTCCGCTCACCGTCTTCGTGGTGATCGTCTACACCTACGTGCTGTTCATGGTTTTCCCGATCTTCAACGTGATGTCGACGCTCGACCGCAACCAGATCGAGGCGGCGCGCGATCTCGGTGCCAAACCGTGGCGCGTCCATGCCCGGATCGTCATTCCGCACGCCAAACCCGGTATCGCGGTGGGTGCCATCGCCACGTTCATGCTGGCGGCGGGGGCATTCTCGGTGCCGAGGATCATCAGCCGGGGCTTGCAATCGGAATGGTTCGCCCAGACGATCTACAACAAGTTTTTCGAAAGCGAGAACTCCAACGTCGGTGCCGCCTACAGCTTCGCCTATACCCTGATCTGCTTCGCGCTCGTCGCCTTCTTCATGTGGGCGATGCGCACCCGGCTCAAGGATTTCGCGAGGCTGGCATGACATCTCATCGCATCCTCACCCTCTACACATGGGCTTTCCTCGCCTTCATGTTCGCGCCGCTGCTGCTGATGATCGTCGCGTCGTTCAACGATGCCTCGCCGCCTTCGGTCACCGACTGGCAGGGTCTCACCTTCAAGTGGTACGAGTTCTTCTGGATGGACACATCCACGATACGCGAAGACCCGGTTTTGCGCGCGCTTGACCGTGGCCGCTTCGGCGGCTGTTTCGGCAATTCGCTCTATGTCGCCGCCTGGGTGGTGCCGCTCTCACTGGTGCTCGGGCTGGCGGGCGCGGTGCTGCTCACCCGCTGGCGCTCGCGCTTCAACGGGGTGCTGTGGTGGGTGCTGCTCTCGCCGATGCTGGCCCCCGGCGTTGTGCTGGGCATTTCGGCGCTGGTGTTCTGGAACCGCCTCGGGGTGGATGCCGGGCTTTTCACCATCATCGCCGCCCAGGTCACCTTTATCGCCGCCTACCCGATGCTCATCCTGATGGCGCGTCTGCAGCGCCAACCCGTGGAGCTGGAAGAGGCGGCGCTCGATCTCGGGGCGACGCCGTTTCGCGTGTTCCGCAGGCTCACCTTGCCCTACCTGTTTCCGGCCCTTGCCTCGGCCGCCGTGATCGCGTTCATGGCCAGCATGGAAAACTACAACACGACGATGTTCGCCAAGGGCGGCTCGTGCACCTTCGCCACCGAGATCGGGGCGATGGCGCGCAATCCGAACGGCCACCCGCCGGTGATCAACGCGGTGGGCACCGTGATCATCCTGATCACCGTGGCAGCCGCCACGCTCCACACCGTCCTCGCCCGGCGCGAAATGAGATGATCCGCGCCCGCTGTCACCCGGCTCTGGAACCCCTGTTGCCGCGCCCCGCCCCCGCGCGCGCGGTTCTGCCCGACTGGTTCAAGGCGATGCCCGCAGAGGTGCAGGCCGCGACGCTGGGTGGCGAGGAGGTGCGCACGCTCAAGCATTGCCCGCCGCTGATCGACGCGCTCTCCACCGGCGTGATGATCCCGCTCGCGGCCGATCTCACCATCTCCGGTGGCGAAATCTCCTGGGACTGGGATCCGCCGATCCTGCCCGATACCCGCATCACCCGCGCGCCGGTCGGCCTGCATGTGCCCGAGCAGGCAACCGGGGTGCCGTTCCAGCTCGATATCGGCGCGGTAGTCAAGTTCATGAATTTCTGGACGCTTGAAGCCGACCCCGGCTTCTCGCTCCTTTTCACCCACCCGCTGAACCGCGAAGACCTGCCGTTCCGCACCCTCGCCGGTCTCGTTGACGGCGACACCTTCAAGGATGGTTACGTCCATTTTCCGGCGCTCTGGACCGATGCCGGTTTCGAGGGATGCCTCCCGGCCGGCACCCCGGTGGCACAGGTTTTCGCGGTCCCGCGTGACCGGCAGGGGCTTGAGGTCGGAGTAATGGATGCCGAAGGCGTGGCCCGAAATGCCGAGATCCAGAAGGCGCTTTCGGAGGAACGCGGCGTCTACCGCAAGCGGTTCCGTCACTGAACCGGGGTCATCGCCGCCTGCGCCGCAAATCGAGGGGGATGGCGCCCTTCGAGCTGCGCACCAATGCAAGCACCACCGAAGCCCGGTCCGGGTGCGACTCAAGCAGCCGGTCGCGGCGCGCCTTGGCGTCCTCGGCCCGGGTTTCTGCAGCAATCCGGTAGAGCGCGATCTCGGCCTCGTTGTCGGCCTCGAACCCTTCCCATGTCGCCCGCGCCACTTCCCAGCGACCAAGACGCAGCGCGACCCGGCCAAGATTGCGCCGCGCGTCGAGATCATCTGGAGCCAGCGCGAGCGCTTCCTGAAAACCTTCGAAGGCGGTTGCAAAATCCTCATGCAGAAGTGCCGCGCGCCCCATCTCGAACCAGGCGTCGGCGCGTTCGGGCGTGGCGGCGATAACCCGGCGCAGCGCAGCTACGGCTTCGCGCCCGCGTCCCAGTTCGATCAGCACCTTGCCATGGTTGTAGACCAGCGAAGGGTGCGCGCCCGGCACTGACGCGACTGGCCCGAGGAGCGCTTCGGCACCTTTCCAGTCGCCTGCAATCAACAGGTCTGCCAACTTTTTCGCGTGCATCGGCAATATCCTTTTGCTTGCCTCCAAATATCAGCGCAACACGACAGTTTTGTCACAAATCCTTTGCCGGCTGCGCGTATGCGGAGCGAAACCAAGGAGCACCCGATGCAACTGTCTGCTTTCTCCGCCCCCGGCCGTTTCTGGCGGGGCAATCTCCATACCCACTCCACCCTGTCCGATGGATGTCTCGCGCCGGAGGAGGTGTGCCGCCGCTATGCCGCCGAAGGCTATGACTTCATTTCCCTGACCGACCATTTCATCGGGCGCTACGGCTACCCGATTGCCGATACCCTGCCGTTCCGCTCCAACAGTTTCACCACCCTTCTCGGGGCCGAACTGCATTCCGGCGCGATGGAGAACGGCGAGCTATGGCATATCCTCGCCGTCGGTCTGCCGCAGGATTTCACCGCGCCCAACGCGCCGGATTTCCAGCCTGTGGCGGGGCAGGAGAGCGGCCCGGAACTCGCGGCGCGTGCTCGCGCATCGGGGGCTTTCGTCGCGATCGCGCATCCGCACTGGTCCGGGCTGACGCTGGCCGACGCCCGCTCGATCACCGCGGCACACTCGGTCGAAATCTACAACCACGGCTGCGCCATAGGCTGCGACCGCGAGGGTGGAGGCCATGTGCTCGATCTGCTGCTGAGCGAGGGGCGCGACCTCACGCTGATCGCGACCGACGATGCGCATTTCACCGAGCCCGATCATTTCGGCGGTTGGGTCATGGTCAAGGCCGAGGCCAACGATCCCGAGCTTCTGCTTGAAGCCTTGAAGACCGGTGCATTCTACTCCAGCCAGGGCCCGGAAATCCGGAACGTGGAGATCCGCGACAGCGAGGTTTTCGTCGAAAGCTCGGCGGTGGCGTCGGTCATCGTCCAGGGGCGCGGCCAGGCCGCCCTCGCCGTTCACGGCACATCGATGACCCGCACCAGCGTCGCGCTCGACCGTTTCCGTGGCTCGCCATGGCTGCGGGTGACGGTGGTCGACACGGCGGGAAAGCGAGCCTGGTCGAACCCGGTGCGCTTCGAAAACACCGCGACAGGGAACTGACCGGGACAACTTCGATTCCCGGGCATGCGTCGGGCGGTCGCCAACATATGGTTCTTGCAACCCAAAGCGTGGACGTTTAAATCAGCGCCTGTCGCCGCAGTAGCTCAGCTGGTAGAGCAATGCATTCGTAATGCATGGGTCGGGGGTTCGAGTCCCTTCTGCGGCACCATTTCCATCACATGGCAATGCGCAGGGGCCAATCCTCGAAGCAGTCCCGAAAACGAGATTCTCGAAAGCCCCGAACGTCTTGACGGTGTTGGGATAGCCGGTCGCGCAATGCGCGTGTGTGGCGCTATTTGTCGTGCCTGGCCTCAACCTCGGGTGCCAACTCCGAAGCCACCGTTTCATCGGGATCAGCGTAATCTGCATGTGGCGGTTCAGCCACCGTTTCCGGCTCCACCTTCGGGGCGTCAGGCGCTGTGGGTTCTGGTTTCGCAACAAGGAGTGGAAGCATTTCGGCACCGCCATGGATGCGCCCTTCACCTTCGGCGGGAACCTTCCAACTCAGCGTGTCGAAGGCGCCGCAGTTGCTGCAGACCGGTGCCCAGTCGGCGTGGATCTGGTTGCACTTGTCACATACCCACTGTGGCCCGCGCGAAGCTGTCACCGCCCGCGCCAACCAGGCCCGGACGGCTTCGTCGTCGCCACCCTCGCCACGTTCGATAGCCGCCATCAGCGCAAGCGCGCGCTGTGTCGGGTCGGTTTCCGCCAGATCGCCCAGCGCCTTGCGGGCGGCGGAAAAATCGTTATCGGCGATATGCAGTTCCGCCAGAAGCATACGCGTTTCCGGATGCTCTTTCTGGTATTTTGTCAGTGCCTTGAACCGCTTCAGGCGCGCTTCCGGCGTCTCGTCAGGCTCGATGGCAGCGAAGGCCGCGGCAAGGTCTGGATGCGGTGATACCTGCCAGGCCTTGGCCAGAACCCGGGTGGCATAGCGCGGGTTGTCCTGTTCGAGATAGCTCTTGGCGGCCAGAACCGCCCCCGGGATCAGGTCGGGCGAGAGCTTGTTGGCCTCGATCGCCGCCTCCCGCGCGCGAATCGAGTTGCCCTCCTCGAAGATGTCCTTTGCCTCCTGCAGCGCCAGGACGGCATCGCGCCGCTTGCCGACATCTTTCGGCAGGGCCCCGGTCTTGACCTTGGCCCCCAACGTTTTGCGTGCACCCGCCCAATCGTTCCGGGTTGCCTGCAGGGCAAGCAGGATATCGCCGGTTTCCCCGTGACGTGGTTTCAGCGCGAAAGCCTTCTCTGCGAGCTTCATCGCAGTTTCGGTGTCGCCCTCTTCGAGCCGCTGCTTCATGATACCGCGAACACCGACAAACCGCGTGCGCTCGTCCTGCAACAGCCGTTTGTAGACCACTTCGGCCTTCTTGCGATCCCCCGCCATCTCGGCCGCCTGCGCGGTGATCAGGTTGGTCAGTTCCGGTCGGTGCAGGAACTTCTCCGCCCGCGCCGCCTTCGCCATCGCCACCCGCTCCTCGCCAGAAGCCAGCGCCATCAACCCGTCGGCAAGCGCCTCGTACCCCTTGCGCTCTCGGTTCCGGTCGAAATAGCGCGAGATCGCGGTTTCATCGCCGTTGAGGAAATGCACCACCGCCGCAAGCAGACTGACGATCTTGAGCAGAAGCCAGACCGCCAGAACGAACAACGCAAAGGCAATCACCGCCTGCAAAGCGCCAAGATTGAACTCGAGCGCACCCACGGCGATGCGAACACCGCCCCCGGTTTCCATCAGCCAGCCCGCGCCGAGCGCCGCCACGGCGACGAAGGCGACGAACAGGACGATCTTGAACATGGACCAGAGCATCACAACTGCCTCATTTCGCGTTCAGTGCACGTGCCAAGGCCGCGCCCGCATCAAGCGCCGACTTGCGCGCGGCGGCCATTTCCTTCCACGAAGCGAGCGGCAATGCCGCCGCCTCGGGCATCGCGTCAAGTTCGCTCAACGCACCCTCTATATCACCGCGCTTCAACGCCGCCTCGGACCGCGACAGGATCGCATCGGGATCGTCACCCTCGCGCGGCTCGAGCGAGCGGGTACCGAGCTGGTTGCGCAGAAAGGCGCTCATCCGGCCCATGCTGCCGTCCTCCACCGCAGCCTTGATCGCCGCATCGAGCGCGTCGCGCGCGGCGGGCGGGAAAGCCTCCTGCAGTTCCAAGAGCGTCGGCACCCCGGTGGCACCGGCTTCGGCCAATGCTTCGGGCGGCTCGACTTCCGTCACCCGCTGCAATTCAGCGAGCGCGTCGTCAAAGGGCTGCCCGGTATCGAGTGCCGCAACCACGCGGGCAAGCGCCGTTCGGCCGGCCGCCGCCTGTGCCGCCTCGGCCGCATCTTCCTCCAACTGGCCAACATCGGCCTGTTGCGCTTCCAGATCCGCAAGTTCTGCCTCGAACATCTCGCGCAGCGCCACGAGTTCGCGCTCGTAAGCCGCAGCCGCCGCCTGCGCGGCTTCGGAGCCTTCCGGAGCCAGGCGTTCGACGGCATCGAGCCGGTCCGCAAGTGAATCGACCCGCTCGGCAAGCGCGGTGAATTCCGCGGCAATCTCTACGTCGAGACGTTGGGTTTCGGCGCTCAGGTCTGCCAAGGCGTCGTCCCGCGCGGTATCGGTTTCCAGAACGGCCAACCGATCCGCCAGTGCCTCGATCCGTTTGCCTTGCGCGTCGATCACGGCCACCAGCGGATCTTCCTCCGGTGCGACGCCGGGGAAGGGCCAACCTTCCGGCACAACGTAGCGCGCCGCGGCAAACCCGATCACGGCAGCCATTGCGCCGCCGAGCAGCAGTGCAAGAAACCCGCCGCCGCGCCGCCGCTTTTCATGCGGTCCGGTTTCGTCGCGGCTTTTTTCTGCGTCAGCTTCAGGTTTTGCCGCGGAATCCTTCTCCGTCTCGGGCACGGAGGGTTCATCGGCCCGGGTTTCGCCTTGCGCATCCTGCGCCTCGGCAACGTCCTCGGACGTGTCCGGGCTTTCTTCAATCACTTCGGCATCTTCGACCGCCTCTGGCGCGGTCTTCGCCTTTGCCTTCTGCCGGCCTGACGCATTCGGTGCTTTCGCCATCGGTCACCTTTCGAATCTCTGCGAGCGGCCTCCGACCCCTCGACAACTCCAAGCCTATCCACCGCCCCCGGTGGCGACAAGGTGACTTAGTCCCGCAGCCTCGCAACCGTGCGGGCACGCATTTCCGCGCCTGTCGGTCGCTCGCAGACCTCGATCGCCTCGGAACCTGTTTCCGCGCACCAGGCTTCAGCCACCGCCGGGCTGATCGCGATCACCTCCAGCCCCGAACCGATGCGCATAACTTGCTTCGCGAGCAGGACCGCTGAACGCGGCGAGAACAGCGGGAGGATCACCTTGCCCTCCCCCTCGATCAAACGCCGGGCTTCGTCGGTGAGTTCACGCGGAACCTGCCGGTAGATCACCGCCTCATGTGTCACTATTCCAGCCGAAGTGAGCCTTTGCGCCACATTTCCGCGCGCATGCTCCCCGCGCAGGTGCAAGAGCGGACCGCTGCCGTTGAACCCGGCCAGAAGATCCTCGGCATCATCGGCCACACGCATCACTTGCGCACCTTGCGCCCGCGCCGCCCCGGCGGTGTGTTCGCCAACACACCAGGCCCGAACCCCATGCAACCCTGGCAGGAAACGCAGCGCATTGGCCGACGTGAGGATTACCCCGTGATACGTTGACAGATCTGGCTGCACACCGGTTCCGACGATCTCCATGACCGGAGCGATCACCACCGGGGCCCCGGTGCCAAGCTTTTCCGCAAACGCCCGCGATTGCGCCTCGGGACGTGTGAGCAGGAGCGTCGCGGTCATCAGCGCCTCGCGGGATTGTCTGGGGCCTCCCGCGGTGTTACCTCGGCTCGAACCTCATCGCAACCGGCGCGCCATGACCAAAACCCTCACCGTTCTCGGGCTGGAATCGAGCTGCGACGATACCGCCGCCGCCGTGGTTCGTCACCGCGAGGGGGCAGCCCCCGAGATCCTTTCATCGGTGGTCGCCGGGCAGACCACGCTTCATGCCGCGTTTGGAGGTGTCGTGCCGGAGATCGCCGCGCGCGCTCATACCGAAAAGCTCGATCATTGCGTCGAAGAGGCGTTGCGCGAAGCCAATGTCGGCCTCGATGGCCTCGATGCCATCGCCGTCACGGCTGGCCCCGGCCTGATCGGCGGTGTGCTCGCGGGGGTCATGCTGGCCAAGGGGATCGCGGCCGGCTCTGGCCTGCCGCTCATCGGTGTCAATCACCTTGCGGGCCACGCCCTCACCCCGCGCCTCACCGACGAAACGGGCTTTCCGTACCTCATGTTGCTGGTGTCCGGTGGGCATTGCCAATTCCTGCTGGTCCGGGGCACGGACGATTTCTCCCGTCTGGGCGGGACGATCGACGATGCGCCGGGGGAGGCCTTCGACAAGACGGCGCGGCTCCTTGCCCTTCCTCAACCGGGTGGCCCCTCTGTTGAATCGGAAGCCAAGAAGGGTGATCCGCGCCGGTTTTCGCTTCCCCGCCCCTTGCTCGACAGGCCGGGGTGCGACATGAGCTTTTCCGGTCTGAAAACCGCGCTATTGCGCGAGCGCGACAAACTCGTTGACCGCGACGGCGGCCTGCATGTGCAGGACAGGGCCGATCTATGCGCTTCGTTTCAGGCGGCGGTGAGCGATGTTCTTGCCGAAAAGTCCCGCCGCGCAATAGCCCAGTACATGGCGCTTTCCCCTGCCACGCCGACCTTCGCGGTGGCCGGAGGCGTTTCCGCAAATATGACAATTCGCCGCGCGTTAGAGACTGTTTCAGCGGAAAACGACGTCAGCTTTCTCGCCCCACCGCTCAGCCTTTGCACCGACAACGCCGCGATGATCGCCTGGGCCGGGCTCGAGCGCTTTCGCAGCGGTGAGCGCGACGACATGACGCTTCAGGCCCGCCCGCGATGGCCACTGGACCGAGGTGCCCAACCCATGCTTGGATCGGGCAAGAAGGGAGCCAAGGCATGACCGCGATCTCGGTTTTGGGTGCGGGTGCGTTCGGCACCGCCCTCGCCATATCGCTCGCCCGAGACGGGCGCGCGGTGACGCTCTGGGCGCGCGACACCGGCGACATGACCGCCAGGCGAGTGAACACGCGCCGGTTGCCTGGTTATCCCTTCCCCGAAAGCCTCGCCGTGACAAGCGATCTTGCCGAGGCCGTGTCTGCCACGATCATCCTCCTCGCGCTGCCATTGCAGCAATTGGCTCCATTTCTTGAGAAAAACCGGGCCGCCTTCGGGTCTCAGACGATGGTGGCATGCTCGAAAGGGATCGATATCAAATCGGGCCGGGGTCCAACTGAAATCATCAGGGATATCTGCCCAAGAGCGACGCCGGCGGTGCTCTCCGGGCCGAGTTTCGCCGTTGATATTGCTGCCGGTCTCCCGACCGCGCTCACCATCGCGGCAGATGATCCCGAACCGCTCCAACGGGCGCTGACCACGTCGAACATCCGCCTCTACCGGTCAACCGACATGATCGGCGTCGAACTGGGCGGCGCGCTCAAGAACGTGGTCGCGATCGCCTGCGGAATTGCCATCGGGGCCGGGCTCGGGGAAAGTGCGCGCGCGGCCCTGATGACACGTGGCTACGCCGAGATGACCCGCTTTGCCCGGGCGCGCGGCGCCGAACCGGACACGCTTGCAGGCCTCTCCGGGTTCGGCGATCTTGCGCTTACCTGCACCTCGGAGAAATCGCGAAACTACGCATTCGGCCTTGCCCTCGGCCGCGGTGAAAAGAATGACGACAGCATCACGATCGAGGGCCGAGCGACGGCCCAGGCAGTCTCTAATGCTGCTGAAAAGGTCGGTATAGATATGCCAGTTGCCCAGATTGTCGTGGCCATCGCGAATGGCTTGGTTACCATACCCCAAGCCATCGAGATCCTGCTCTCGCGGCCCTTGAAGGAGGAATGACATGTTTGCCCTGATCTGCACCGACAAGCCCGGCGGCCTCGAAATTCGCAAAGCCAACCGGGCAAAGCATCTCGATTACATCGCCGAAACCGGCGTCGTGGTGCAGGCCGGGCCGTTCATTGACGCGGCGGGCGAGATGTCGGGGTCGCTGGTGATCCTTGATCTCGACAACCGGCATGAGGCCGAGGCCTGGGCGAAGGGCGACCCCTATGCCGTCGCCGGTCTGTTTGCCAAGGTTCGGATCGAGGAATGGAAGAAGGTGGTGGGCTGATGAACTACTGGCTGTTCAAGACCGAGCCGGGAACCTGGGGTTGGGACGACCAGGTTGCCAAGGGCGACGCCGGGGAGGAATGGGACGGTGTTCGCAACTACCAGGCCCGCAACAACATGCGCGAGATGAAACTGGGCGATCTCGGGCTTTTCTATCATTCCGTGAACGAGAAGCGGATCGTCGGTATTGTCGAGGTCTGCGCCGAGGCACATCCCGACAGCACCACCGACGATGACCGTTGGGAATGCGTCGATGTGAAAGCCGTGCGCCCGCTTGCCAACCCGGTGACACTCGATATGTGCAAGGAAGATCCACGCCTGAAAGACATGGTTCTGGTCAAAAATTCGCGCCTTTCGGTGCAACCGGTCTCCGCGACGGAGTGGGGCATAATTCTCGAACTGGCCGGAGAATAGTACTAGGCAGGTCCCCACCCAACTCACATACTGCGGCAGAATGACCCAGTCGGGAGGGGAAGCCAATGGAACTGGTCAGTGTTCTGGTCGCCGCGGCGGCATCGTGGATGTTTGGGGCCGTCTGGTACATGGCCCTGTCAAAACCCTGGATCGAAGCCTCCGGAGTAGAGGTTGACGAAAAGGGCGGGCCCAAGGGCGGAAGCACCGTTCCCATGATCCTTTCGGCCATCGCCATGGTGCTGGTGGCGGGCATGATGCGCCACATCATCGAGCAAGCGCAGATCGACACGGTATTGAAGGGTATCATGGTGGGCGGCGGCATCGGGCTTTTCATGATCTCGCCCTGGATCATGCTCAATAACGCCTACGGCGGTCGGCCTTTCAAGCTGACGCTGATTGACGGTGGTTATGCCGTGATCGGCTGTGCCTTGATGGGCACCGTTCTCGTGCTGTTCTGAAAAAAGGAGGGTCCGACCCCTCGGACCCTCCTTCCACCCCACGTGCTCCCTCAGCACCACACGTGTCTCTGAATAAGGGTCCGACCGTCCTGGTCTTCCTTGTGACATTAGAAAATCCGGCACCATCCCGCAACCGGTCGTTACATTGAATTTCATTCAATTTCAATAAGTTGTGCGAGAAGGTCTGTTAACGAAAAAGGCGGCCGTTGGGCCGCCCTTTATCGGTTCGGCACCCGGGATCAGCTATAAACGGCCTCTTTTCCGAAATGCTTGGTCAGCATGTAATAGACCACGGCGCGATACTTGTTCCGCTCCGAGCGCCCGTAGGTTTCGATCACTGCGTTGATCGCGTCCATCAACTCGGGACCGTCCGAAAGCCCGAGCTTCTTGACGAGGAAGTTGTCCTTCACCGTTTCCAGTTCGTGCTCCTGCCCGGCGGCAACGGTCGAAGCATCGGGATTGTAGATCGACGGGCCACAGCCGATGGTCACCTTGGTAAGCAAGTTCATGTCCGGCTCCATGCCGCACTTGTTGCGCAAATCATCGGCATATTTTGCGATGAGGTCGTCACGTTTTCCCATTGGTATACTCCCATATCAAACACAGGCACAGCGCCCCACATCGTGAAGCGTAAGGCCAAAACAGCAGGAGCCAAAGGGAAAATTACCCGGGTTTTCCCCGGAATGCGCTCAGGAATATTCCGCCAGGTTTGAGACAATCCCCGATGCCGTCACCGTGCCCGAAGCGGCGCTTCCGCGTGCCAGCCGGGCGGCGAGCTGGGTCATCGCTGCGTTGGCAGGGGTGGGAACGCCGTGAAGCCGGCCCAGCAACACGATCTCGCCATTGAGCCAATCGGTTTCGACCGAACCGGTGCCGCGTTCGAGGCTCTGGTTTGTCGAACTTGCGAAGGGAACCGCCCCCGGCACCTCACTCATGGACATGTGCCGTTTTCTTCGGGGATCGTCCACGCCCACATCAGCCCATCGTATCCCGGCGGCTGCCAGCACCGTCTCGGCTTCGCTGCGCAGCAGATCCTTGAGTGGCTGCGTGTCGTCATCTGGCGCAAAGGCAGCGCCGACGATTTTGTTGAGGTTGAGCAAGAGCTTGCCGTATTTGCTCGCCATCACATCATCCGCCACATAGCCGGCGATGTTCGCCTCAGAGAGCGCCTTCTCCAAGGCGCCATCGGCGTCATCATGGCCACCGGCAGCGCGCCCGATATCGAAAACGCCGTATTGCGGTTCGGAATAGACGATGACTTCGCCGGGCACACGAAAGGCGGAGGGCATCATCACGGTTACGCCGTGAACATTGCCGAACAGCCTGAGCGCCTTGCGCTCGTTGTCGACGCCGTTCTGCAGGCAGAAGATCGGCTGGTCCCGCACGCCCGCGGCGCGCAAGGCTTCGAGCGCCGCCTGCATGTGCTGGCCCTTCATCGCCATCAGCACGGCATCGCCGGCGCCGATACGCGCGTCCTCGGGGGTTTCGACCACGTCGAGGACCACGGTGAAATCATCTTTCGGACTGCGCAACCGCAGCCCTCTCCCCCGGATCGCGGCCAATTGTTCGCCCCGGGCAATCGCGGTGACCTCTTGCCCGTTGCGGGCAAGTGCTGCGGCCACCGTTCCACCGATCGCCCCGGTGCCGAAAACGACGATGCGCATCAGTAGCGGTAGTGTTCGGGCTTGTAGGGGCCTTCCACCATCACACCGATGTAATCCGCCTGCTCGGGCTTCAGTGTGGTGAGCTTCACGCCGATCCGGTCAAGGTGGAGCCGCGCCACCTTCTCGTCGAGATGCTTGGGCAGAATATAAACCTCGTTCTTGTATTCATCGCCCTTCGTCCAAAGCTCGATCTGGGCCAGAACCTGGTTGGTGAAACTTGCCGACATCACGAAGCTCGGGTGCCCCGTGGCGTTGCCGAGGTTCAGCAGGCGTCCCTCGGACAGCAGGATGATCCGCGCGCCCGAGGGCATCTCGATCATGTCCACCTGGTCCTTGATGTTGGTCCACTTGTGGTTCTTCAGCGCCGCCACCTGGATCTCGTTGTCGAAGTGACCGATGTTGCCGACGATCGCCATATCCTTCATCTCGCGCATGTGCTCGATGCGGATCACGTCTTTGTTGCCGGTGGTGGTGATGAAGATGTCCGCGCTGTTGACCACGTCTTCCAGCGTCACCACTTCGAAACCGTCCATCGCTGCCTGAAGCGCGCAGATCGGGTCGATCTCGGTCACCTTCACGCGCGCGCCCGCACCACGCAGAGAAGCCGCCGAGCCCTTGCCTACGTCGCCATAGCCGCAGACCACGGCAACCTTGCCCGCCATCATCGTATCCGTCGCGCGGCGGATGCCATCGACCAGCGATTCCTTGCAGCCATACTTGTTGTCGAACTTCGACTTGGTGACGCTGTCGTTCACGTTGATCGCCGGGAAGGGCAGCAAGCCCTGCTTGACCAGTTCGTAGAGCCGGTGCACGCCGGTGGTCGTTTCCTCCGAAACCCCCTTGATCATGTCGCGCTGCCGGGTGAACCAGCCGGGGCTTGCGGCCATCCGCTTGCGGATTTGCGCGAACAGCGCCTCTTCCTCCTCCGATTTCGGCACGGCAATGAGGTCTTCCTCACCCGCCTCCACCCGCGCGCCAAGCAGGATGTAGAGCGTGGCGTCGCCGCCATCGTCGAGGATCATGTTTGCCCCACCCTCGGGGAACATGAAGATCCGGTCGGCGTAGTCCCAGTATTCTTCCAGCGTTTCGCCCTTGATCGCGAAAACCGGCACGCCGGACGCCGCAATCGCCGCTGCCGCGTGGTCCTGGGTCGAGAAGATATTGCACGACGCCCAGCGCACATCCGCACCCAGCGCCACCAGCGTTTCGATCAGAACCGCCGTCTGGATCGTCATGTGCAGGCTGCCGGCGATCCGCGCACCCCTGAGCGGCTTGGCCGCGCCGAATTCCTCGCGCAATGCCATCAGTCCCGGCATTTCGGTCTCGGCGATATCCAGCTCCTTGCGACCGTATTCCGCCAGCGAAATGTCCTTCACAATATGGTCTTGGGTCACCTTGGGTGCCTCCGTTCAAATCTCGTTTGGCGCGGGGTTACCACCGGAATGCGAAACAGACAACAACGCGCGATTGACTCGGTCGTTGATCGCGGCATTGTGCGCGGCAATCAGGAGGCTCGCATGGCGGCACAACGCGCTTGGCAAAGGATGCTCTCGGGCCGCAGGCTCGACCTGCTCGATCCCACGCCGATGGATATCGAGATCGAGGATATCGCCCACGGGCTGGCCTTCGTGGCGCGCTGGAACGGGCAGACTTTCGGCGATTGGCCCTACTCCGTGGCCGAGCACTCTCTGCTGGTAGAAGCGATTTTTGCTGAAATAGAGCCTGATTCACCACCCAGGTGGCGGCTTGCGGCGCTTCTTCACGACGCCCCGGAATACGTCATCGGCGACATGATCTCGCCGGTCAAATCCGCCGTGGGTCCAAGCTATGGTGAACTTGACGCACGGCTTCAGGCGGCGATCAACATCCGGTTCGGCCTGCCCGCCGAGGTGCCGGCTCGCATCAAGAAAGCGATCAAGAAGGCCGACCGCATCTCGGCCTGGCTGGAAGCGACACAGATCGCCGGGTTTTCCCGAACCGAGGCCGACAAGTTCTTCGGCAAGCCCAATCCCGCCACCATCGAGGGCATGACCTTGCAACTTCGCCCGCCCCGCGAGGTTCGCGAGGCCTTCGTCGCCCGGCACAAGGCGTTGTTGAAGGCGGTTTAGGCCAGCATCTCGCAGATCTGCCCGGCGCTTTCCCCAGCCTGCCGCCAGCCTACAAAACGTTCGCTGGTAAAGGTCAGAACCAGCCCGTCCCAGTCGCGTTGCGCTGAAATATCAGCGCCACAACCCGCAACGCCAAGGTCGCGGCCCGGCCCCAACTCGCGGTCGAGTGCGGCTATCACGCCCGCCGGAGCGCGTCCAAAGTCGATGCGCAGCGCGTTGCCCGTCACCGCGAGCCCGGCCTGATCGGGTGTGAAGCTTATACCCTGACGCCCGGTCGCCTGTTGAGTGGCACTTACCTCGGCACATCCAGCGAGCACCGCGCAGGCCATCAGCGTCGCCGCGAACCGCCAGCGCTTCGGGATCATTTCGGGCTGCGTTTGGCCAGAATGCGTTGCAAGGTCCGCCGATGCATGTTGAGCCGCCGCGCGGTTTCGCTCACGTTGCGGTCGCACAGCTCATAGACTCGCTGAATATGCTCCCAGCGCACCCGGTCGGCACTCATCGGGTTGTCGGGCGGCGGCGGCAGGTCATCGCCCCGGGCGAGCAGCGCGTTAACCACGTCATCGGCATCGGCGGGCTTCGACAGGTAATCGGTTGCGCCCACCTTGACGGCTGCAACCGCCGTGGCGATGGCTCCATAGCCGGTCAGCACCACGATCCGGGCCTCGGGCCGTCTTTCGCGAATGGTTTCAACAACATCGAGCCCGCTGCCATCCTCCAGCCGAAGGTCGACCACCGCATAGGCCGGTGGGCGAGCAATTGCGCTCGCCTTGCCCGCGGCGACCGACTCGGCCATCTCCGGCTCGAATCCCCGCTTCTCCATCGCCCGGAACAGGCGACGCAGAAACGGCTCGTCGTCATCTACGAGAAGGAGAGACCGATCTTCGCCGATGTCTTGCAACTGGATGTCAGACATGGATATTCCTTACCGCTGTTCGCCCGATTGGCGAACATTATGCGCAAGGTCGCCGCAGGTCAATTTATCGCACGCATTCCAACGGATCACTTCGCGGCATCAATGAAGCAGGCCGCGCGATCCGCCATGGCCTCGTGGCCTTCATCACGTTTGAAAAACTCGACAAACCCGGTCTCCGGCAGCACCAGATAGGTAAAGGTGGAATGGTCGATCAGGTAGAAATCCGGATCGGGATCTTCCTCTTTCTTGAAGTAGGTCTTGTAGGCTTGGCTGGCGGCGCGGATCTGTTCGGGCGAACCGGTGTAGCCGTAGGCCTCCGGGTGCAGGTAATCGGTGAAATCGCGCAGCCGCTCGGGATCGTCGCGCTCGGGATCAACCGAGATGAAGGCCATCTGTGCATCGTAGCCGCGCTCGATCAGGATATCGAGCGCCTCGGCGTTGCGGGCGTTGTCGAGCGGGCAGACGTCGGGGCAGAAGGTATAGCCGAAATAGACCAGCGTCGGCTTGGTGAACATCTCGGCATCCGTCACCGGGTTGCCGTTCTGATCAATCAGCGACAGCGGGCCGCCGATCGAGGTGATCCCGGTGCCGATCGAGGTTTCGCGGCATTGCGCGAAGCGATCTTCGCCTGCCGGACGGCTCATCCACCACGTCACGCCAACAAGGCCAACAACCGCTGCCGCAGACCCCAGGGCAATGATCTTTCGCATGAGCTTCCTCCGGTTTGAGCGCTCGGCATTGATCCCCGATATGGCCCCGACATACAAGGGATCACTATGACGCAACCAGACGTGAAGGCGCACCGAAGGCGATGACCGACAACACACCCGCCCTGTTCGATCACCACCAAGCCGATGGCTGGGTTCGGCTGCGCACCCTCATCCTCTTGCGCTGGGTTGCAATTGCGGGCCAGATCGCGGCCATTGGCATCAGCCAACGCCTGTTCAACCTCGATGTTGAGCTTGGCCTTTGCGCCGTTGCGGTGGGACTTTCGATTATCCTCAATCTGGTTTCACTTTTCGTTTACCCGGAATCCAAGCGGCTGACCGAGCGCGAGGCAACGCTGATGTTGGCCTTCGATACGGTCCAGCTCGGTTTCCTTCTCGGGGTCACCGGCGGCATCAACAACCCTTTCGCGGTGCTGATCATGGCCCCCGTCACCGTTGCCGCAACCGCGCTTTCCCTGCGCGCGACGCTTGCGATCGGCCAGGCCGCGGTGGTGCTGATCTCCGTGATCGCCTGGTTTCACCTGCCGCTGCGCACGCTTGACGGCCAACTGCTCCAGATGCCGGAGTTGTTCGCGCTCGGCTATTGGTTTGCCATCGTGATCTCGATCGTGTTCATCGGCATTTATACTCGCCGGGTCAGCACCGAAATCCAGTCGATGAGCCAAGGCCTGCTTGCAACCCAGATGGCGCTTGCCCGCGAACAGAAGCTGACCGATCTCGGCGGTGTCGTGGCCGCGGCAGCGCATGAACTGGGAACCCCGCTCGCCACCATCAAGCTGGTCAGTTCCGAGATGATTTCCGAACTGCCCGAAGGTTCTGACCTGCGCGAAGACGCCACACTGATCCGGGATCAGGCCAATCGTTGCCGCGATATCCTGCGCTCGATGGGGCGGACCGGAAAAGACGACCTTCATCTGCGCCAGGCACTGGTTTCGGCAGTGATCGAGGAGGCGGCCGAACCACACCGCGAACGCGGAAAGAAAATCATCATCCAGACCCTTCAGGGCGAGGCACTGCCGGAAGACCAGCCAATGATCCTGCGCCGGCCGGAATTGATCCACGGGCTGCGCAACCTGATCCAGAACGCGGTGGATTTCGCCAGCTCCACCGTCTGGATCGAAGCCTGCTGGAGTGACACCGTTTTCAGTATCCGCATACTCGACGATGGCAGCGGCTACCCGCCTCACCTGCTCGGTCGGATCGGAGACCCGTTCATTCGCAAGATCCGAAAAGCAAAGCGCGATACCAGGCGGCCGGAATACGAAGGGATGGGCCTCGGGCTGTTCATCGCCAAGACCCTGCTGGAAAGAACCGGCGCGGAGCTGAATTTTGCCAATGGAACAAATCCCTACACCGGCCTTGCAAAACCCGGCGAGAAATCGGGGGCGATTGTTGAGGTGACATGGTCCCGCAAGCAGAACGGAATCGAGGCAGAAGACCGGACTCCCGTGCTGGGCGAGAATACCCAGTTCGAAACCTGAGGCGCGCCTCAATTCCTGCTTAAGCCTTCCTTAACCTTCGCCGGATTACGGTTTGGTTAACCAAACTCGTGCCCGGTGTTTCAGAATGCTCAATACGCTCATCGCCATTCTTCTGATCGCTTCGGCGTTCCTGATCGCCCTCGCCGTTCTGTTAACCTTCGGATTGTTCGACAAAAGGCGCACCAGCCGTCTGCGGCAATTCTCGGAAACCGAACGCGACTCGATTGTCTTCATTTTCGAGGATGAAACCCTGCTCGACGCCACCCCCGCTGCCCGGCAACTCCTCGATTCAACGATCCGACAGGGGACGGTCTGGGCGCATCTCGCCGCGCTGCTGAGCGCGCGTTTCTCCAGGTTTTCGGAGCGCATGCTGGATCTCGCCGAGCTTGGCGAGCTGACTTTCACGTCACAAGACGGCAACAGTCGGATCAAGGCAGAATGGCACGACGGCGTGACCCGGATCACACTCATGAGCAACCAGCCCGGAGCACATGAGGAAGAAATCGACGGCCAAAGCGTCCTCGCGATGAGTCGGGAAATAGACGAACTGCGCGCCCATATCGACTCCACACCCTATCCGCTTTGGCGCGAGAATTCCGGCGGCGCGATTACCTGGTGCAATGCCGCGTATCTCGACCTTGCCGATAGCTTGCGCGGGTCGGAAGAAGTTCCGGCATGGCCGCCAGCAAGGATTTTCGATCATTCCGATGATCCTCTCGAGCAAAACCGCAGCCGGGTTTCGCCCGGATCCAACCGCGTTGCAGTCTGCCCGCGCGGTCAGCACACCCGCCATTGGTTCGAGATCACGCAAGCCGAACTGGAAAATTCAGACCGGTTCTTCGCGGCGATTCCGGTCGACCGACTGGTGCGCGCGGAGACAACACTCGACGAGTTCGTCACCACGCTCACCAAGACCTTTGCCTCACTCCCGATCGGGCTTGCCATCTTCAACCGCTCGCGTGAGCTTGCCTTGTTCAACCCCGCATTGATGGATCTTACCGTTCTGCCGGCGGATTTCCTGATCTCGAAACCGTCGCTCTCGGCCTTTCTGGACAAGCTGCGTGAAGCACGCATGATGCCCGAACCCAAGGATTATCGCTCTTGGCGCCACCAAATGTCAGACCTCGTCGCGGCCGCGCAGAACGGCACCTATGAAGAGACATGGGCCCTGCCGACCGGGCAAACCTATCGTGTAACCGGCCGGCCGCATCCGGACGGTGCGGTTGCGCTGTTGTTCGAAGACATTTCGGCCGAGATTTCGGTGACCCGCCGCTTCCGCGCGGAGCTCGAAACCGGACAGGCCGCGCTCGACGCGCTTCCTCAGGCCGTTGCCGTCTTCTCCCCCGGTGGCGTGCTCTCGATCTCGAACGCAGCCTACGCAGATATCTGGGGCAACGACCCTTCCACCAGCCTCGGTGATATCACCATCCTTGATGCGGTGAAGCGCTGGCAAACCATGACCGCCCCGAATACCGTCTGGGAAGAGATCCAGAGGTTTGTTTCACAATCCGGGCCGCGCGAGAACTGGCGCGCGCAAGTACCGATGCAAAATGGACGGATGATCGAATGCGAGGTGAAGCCGCTCGCGCGCGGGTCTACGATGGTGAGTTTTTCAATCCTCCAGCATGGGCCCTCACGTCGACATGACTTCGGTTCCCTGCCCTCCCCTTGGCCCGAAGCGACAAGTGTGGAAGCCTGAACAACCAGCTTGCGGGCCGCCATACCTGCGGTAAAACGGAGACATGATCGTCTCGTCCCGCCGCATCTCTCTGCCCTCGCCCGATGTTACAGCCCGGTTGGCGACGGCGCTTGCGCCGAAGCTCGGTCCCGGCGATGCGATCCTGCTGGAAGGGCCGATCGGCAGTGGCAAGACGCATTTCGCACGCGCCTTGATTCAAGCCCGTCTCTCGCTGGACCACGCCCCGCATGAAGACGTGCCGTCGCCGACATTCACGCTCGTCCAGACCTACGACACGGGCAAGGTCGAAATCTGGCACGCCGATCTCTACCGGCTCACGCATCCTGACGAAGTTGAAGAGCTTGGGCTGTCACAGGCATTCGAGCAGGCGATATGCCTTGTCGAATGGCCGGACCGCCTTGGCAATCTTGTGCCCGACAACGCCCTGACCCTTGCGTTTTCCCAAGGCGACAAGTCCGACGAAAGGTGGCTGACAGTGACGGGCTCCCCGGATTGGAGAGAGAAACTAGACCCTGTTCTGGCGGAAATCGTCCATGAACACCCTTCGTGAAAACCGGCTTCGTGCCTTCCTTGCCAGCAATGGCTGGCAACAAGCCAACCGCATGGCGCTCGCGGGGGATGCGTCAAACCGACGTTACGAACGTCTTTCCGGGGGCCCCGGGGGCAGAAAAGCCGTGTTGATGGACGCATCGCCCGACAAGGGCGAGGATATCCGGCCTTTCGTTGCCATTGCCCAGCATTTGCGGAGTCTCGGGCTTTCGCCCCCAAAGGTCTTTTCGGCAGACCAGGAGCAGGGTTTCGCCTTGCTGGAAGACCTCGGGGATACGCTATTTGCACAGCTCCTGGAAGATACCCCGGAACTCGAGGCCGAGCTTTACCTGGCCGCGACCGACGTTCTGCTCACCCTTCACGCCGCGCCTCCACCGCCAGCTCCGGACTATGGTCCGCAAACCATGGTTCCGCTCGCCGGGTTGGCCTACCAATGGTATGGGTTTGGGGCGACGGGCCGCACCGACGATACCGGCATGTTGTCCATGCAGGCCGAACTCGCGTCACTTCTTGCCCAACTGCACCCGTGGAAACCGGTTCTGGTCTTGCGCGATTTTCACGCCCAGAACCTGTTCTGGCTTGCAGACCGCGAGGGGCCTGCGCGGGTCGGGCTGATCGACTTTCAGGACGCCGGGATCGGTCACCCGGCCTATGATTTCGTTTCGCTCGCTCGCGATGCCCGGCGCAATGTGTCGCGCGATACCGAAGCCCGGATGATCGCACGGTATTGTTCGGCGACCGGGCAGAACCCGGACGGGTTTGGCCTCGCTGCCGCGATCATGTCGGCCCAACGGAGCCTTCGAATCCTGGGGGTATTCGCCCGGCTCTCGATGCACTTCGGCAAAGCGCAATATGTCGATCTCATTCCCCGGACCTGGTCGATCCTGATGAATGATCTCGCGCATCCGGCGCTTGAACGCCTTCGCGGCATTGTCTGCGATGATCTGCCCGAACCGTCTCCCGAAATCCTGGACGCACTGAGAGCAAAATGCGGCACGATCCCGAAGCCTTGATGATCTTTTCCGCAGGCCTTGGCACGAGGATGGGTGCCTTGACGGTTTCGCGACCGAAACCGCTTGTTGAGGTGGCCGGGCGGCCTTTGGTGGATCATGCGCTCGATTTGGCAGAATCCGCCGGAATAGAGACGATTGTGGCCAATCTTCACTACCTTGCGGAGCAGCTTGCCGCCCATCTGGAACCTCGTGGCGTGGTTCTTTCGGATGAGCGCGAAAACCTGCTGGAAACCGGCGGCGGCCTGCGTCATGCCCTGCCTTTTCTCGGTGATGGGCCGGTCTTCACGCTGAACTCGGATGCGGTCTGGACCGGCGCAAATCCGTTGGAACAACTCCGGTCGCAATGGAAGCCGGACGAGATGGACGCGCTGCTCCTTCTCGTCTCGCAAGAATCCGCGCTCGGCCACAGCGGGCAGGGCGATTTCATTCTCGACGACGCGGGCCGTTTGGCGCGCGGGCCGGGGTTGGTCTATTCTGGCGCACAGATCATCAAGACCGAGGGGTTGGCTGCCATCACCGACGAGGTTTTTTCGCTCAACCGGCTTTGGGACAGGATGATGGACGAGGGCAGGTTGTTTGGTGCCGTGCACAGCGGTGGATGGTGCGACGTCGGCGATCCCCGCGGCATTGCCTTGGCGCAAGCCATGCTGGCCGGAGCAACCGATGTTTGAGCCGAGCACGAAGCCGCGTCTGTTCGCGCTCCCGCCCGGCGTCGACTTTCCCCGTGCGGTGGTCGCGGGATTGCGCGCGCGGTTCTGCGGGCAACCGCCCGAAGCCCTCGCCCGGGTCTCCGTTTTCGTAAACACGCGAAGAATGCAGCGCAGGTTTGTCGAGCTTTTCGATGAAGGCCCCGGCGTCCTGCTTCCCCGTATCCGGTTGGTGACCGACCTCGGGCAAGACGTTGCTTTCGCCGACTTGCCGCCTGCCGTCTCGCCGCTTCGGCGACGGCTTGAATTGGCCGAGCTGATATCTCGATTGCTCGACTCGCAACCCGATCTTGCCCCGCGCGCGGCGATCTACGATCTCGCCGACAGCCTTGCCGCCCTGATGGACGAGATGCAGGGCGAAGGAGTCACACCCGAGGTGATCCGGGCGCTGGATGTCACGGATCTGTCCGGGCACTGGCAACGCAGCCTTACTTTCATCAACGTTGTCGCGCGGTTTTTCGGTGAATCCAGCAAAGAACCCCCCGATCTGGAGGCGCGGCAAAGGCGTGTGATCGAGCGCCTCAACCGGATCTGGGAGGCCAGTCCTCCTGCTGATCCGATCATCGTCGCCGGTTCGACAGGATCGCGCGGGGCCACGCAAATGCTGATGCGCGCGGCGGCCGGTCTGCCTCAGGGTGCCGTGATTCTGCCCGGGTTCGATTTCGACATGCCGGAACCGGTATGGGATACGCTCAAGGATGCGATGGCCTCGGAAGACCACCCCCAATTCCGGTTTTCCCGGTTGATGGAAGCCTTGGACCTGCGCCCCCGCGAGGTCATGCCCTGGAGCGACGCAACACCTCCGGTTCCGGCCCGGAACCGCCTTGTCTCTCTTGCCCTGCGGCCCGCTCCGGTCACCGATCAATGGCAGGCCGAAGCGCCTGGTTTCTCTGGAATAGAGACTGCTACAGACGCCATATCGCTTATAGAGGCACCGTCTCTGCGGCTCGAAGCGAGCGCGATTGCCCTCATCCTTCGCGATGCGGCGGAGCGGGGGATCGAGGCCGCCCTGATCACGCCGGATCGGACGATCACACGTCAGGTCACCGCCGCACTGGACCGGTGGCGGATCGAGCCCGACGACTCAGCCGGCCGGCCGCTACCCCTCACGGCACCGGGCCGGCTCTTGCGTCAGGTTGCCGACCTCGCCGGTAAAAAGATCAGCGGGCCGGCGTTTCTGGCGTTGCTCAAACACCCGCTCACCAACACCGGCAGCAACCAGCGCGGCGATCACCTGCGCCATACCCGCGACCTCGAACTCGAAGCGCTGCGCGAAGACATGCCTTACCCCACGTCCGACTCAATCACCGCATGGGCCGGGTCGCGCGACGATCGCAGGAACTGGGCCGCCTGGGTGAGCTCTGTTCTCGATGCGCTCGCCCGATCCGGCACACAGGAACTTTCCAGCCACGTGGACCACACCTTGAGAGTTGCCAGCCTGATCGCTGCAGGCCCTGACGCCGACGGCGCGGGGCAGCTCTGGGAAAAGCCCGCAGGTCGCGAAGCACGGCGCATCATCGATGAGCTTGTCCGCGAAGCGCCTCACGGCGGAGAGATGAACGCCGCCGATTTTCGCGGCCTGTTCGCGGCGGTTCTGAACCGGGGAGAAGTGCGCGACCCGGTTCAGCCGCATTCCGGCGTTCGGATCTGGGGCACGCTCGAAGCGCGGGTGCAGGGCGTGGAACTGGTGATACTTGCCGGGTTGAATGAAGGCGTCTGGCCAGAAAAGCCAAGCCCCGATCCCTGGATGAACAGAAAGATGCGGTTTGAAACCGGGCTTCTCCTCCCGGAACGCCGTATAGGCCTGTCGGCGCACGATTTTCAGCAGGCCATAGCAGCCAAGACTGTTGTCCTCACGCGGTCTGTGCGTGACGCCGACAGCCCTACCGTCCCTTCCCGCTGGGTCAATCGCCTCACGAACCTGATGGCCGGGATGTCGCCTGAAGCCACAACGGCGCTCGACGAGATGCGCGCGAGGGGGAATTCCTGGCTGAAGCTCGCGGATGCGCTTGATGAGGGTGATCCCGTTGCCCCCGCGCCGCGCCCCTCACCGTCGCCGCCGATTACTGCGCGGCCAAAGCGCCTCTCGGTAACCCGCATTACCCGGCTGGTACGAGATCCCTACGCCATCTATGCTGAAAAGATCCTCGGCCTGCGACCGCTCGGCCCCCTCCACCAATCCGCCGACGCACCATTGCGGGGAACGATCCTGCACAAGGTGATGCAGCGGTTCATCGAGGAAACCCCCCATGGCGAAGGGCCGGAAACCGGGCACGCAAGGCTGATGGAGATCGCCCGCGAAGTGCTCGAGGCCGAGGCCCCATGGCCCGCGGCCCGGGCGCTGTGGCTGGCGAAGTTCGGGCGCATTGCGGATGCGTTCCTTTCCGGTGAAGCCGAGCGACAAGCCCGCGCAACCCCGGTCAAAACCGAGATCCGCGGTGCGCTTCCCTTCGAGGCGCTTGATTTCACGTTGACCGGAACTGCCGACCGGATCGACCGTGACGACACCGGCGCGCTCCATATCTACGACTATAAAACAGGGTCTATTCCAACCAAAAAGCAGCTTGAGACCTATGACAAGCAACTGGTTCTGGAAGCCGTGATGGCAGAAGCCGGAGCCTTCGATGGGCTTGCGAAGGCGCGCGTGGCCGAGGTCGCCTATATCGGGCTCGGAGCGCAGGCAACCTTCAAGGCCTTCGACATGGACCAGGCGACGATCGAACAGGTCGGCGATGAACTCTCGGAGCTGATATCGGCCTACCGCCAACGAACAAAGGGCTACACCGCGCGCCGGGTCGTCGAAACCCAGACCTTCGCAGGCGACTACGATCACCTCTCACGCTTCGGAGAATGGGATCACACCGACACGCCCGAACATGCAAAGGTCGGCTTATGAAACCGGACGATGCAACCCTGCGCCAGATCGACGCGGCGGACCCATTGGAAAACACCTGGCTTGTTGCGAACGCCGGATCGGGCAAAACCAGGGTGCTGACCGATCGGGTCGCAAGGCTTCTGCTTTCCGACGTATCGCCGCAGAATATCCTTTGCCTCACCTACACCAAGGCCGCCGCCAGCGAGATGCAGAACCGCCTTTTCAAACGGTTGGGTGCGTGGGCCATGAAGCCGGACGGCGATCTGCGCAAGGAACTTGCCGAACTCGGCGTGGGCGAGATTGATGATCTTGCCAAGGCACGGCGCCTGTTCGCCGGGGCAATCGAAACGCCGGGTGGCCTCAAGATTCAAACGATCCATTCGTTCTGCGCTTCGATCCTGCGTCGATTTCCGCTCGAAGCCGGCGTCTCGCCGCAGTTCACCGAGATGGACGAGCGCACCGCCCGCCAACTTCAGGCCGAAGCGCTCGACGAGATGGCATCGGGACCGGACAAGAGCCAGATCGAAGCGCTCGCCGCGCATGTGACGGATTCCGATTTTACCCGGCTTGCAAAAGAGATCATCCACCACCGCGACGCGTTTACGGTCAGGACGTCCGCAGCGGAGATCTGGCGCTGGTTCGAGCTTGCTCCAGACCTCGACGAGGCAGGTATTGAAGCGCAGGCGTTTGCGCCTGGCGATGGCCAGCTTGTTGAAGACCTCTTCCCCTTCCTCGATGCCGGAACAGTCACCGATACGGGTAACGCCCAGAAGCTCAGGGCATTGAACACCGCGGCGCTGTCGGTGCGTGACCTGCCTGTTCTTGAAGACGTGTTCCTGACAAAAGCCAAGGCTGCTGAGCCGTTTTCGGCAAAGATAGGGTCTTTTCCAACCAAGAGCACCCTTAAGGCGGCGGCGCATCTCATGCCTCGGGTGGATGATTTCATGCGCCGCGTCGAAGACGCGAGACGCTTGCGGCTGGGTCTGTCCGCTGCACAGAAAACCATGGTTCTGCACGCGTTTGCCCACACGTTCATCAAGCGTTACGAGGAAAGCAAACAGGCCCACGGCTGGCTCGATTTCGACGATCTGATCTCGCGCACGGCCAACCTGTTGAACCATCCCGGCCTTGCCGCCTGGGTGCTCTACCGTCTTGACGGCGGGATCGACCACATCCTTGTTGATGAGGCTCAGGATACGTCACCCACGCAGTGGCGCGTGATCGAGAGTCTGGCGCGGGAATTCACCACCGGGGAGAGCGCAAGATCGGAAAGGGCCCGCACTCTCTTTGTGGTCGGCGACCTGAAGCAATCGATCTACTCGTTCCAGGGTGCCGACCCGGGCGGCTTCACCCGTATGCAGACACAGTTCGATGACGCATTCCAGCAGGTGGGTGGCCGTGTCCGCGACATGGAGCTCGAGTATTCGTTCCGGTCGTCCTGGGCCATTCTGAGCATGGTCGACCACACGCTGGAGACAGCGCCGGGACTGGGGCGGGAATTCAAGCATCGCACACTTGATCTGGCACGTCCCGGCCGGGTGGATCTTTGGCCTGTCGTGGAGGTGCAGAAAGATACAACCCAACCTCCCTGGAGCGATCCAGTCGATATCCCCGCTCCGCATGATCCTGCCGTCGTTCTCGCCAACACCGTTGCCGACGCGATTGCGGAGATGCTTGAATTCGGCTCTATTCCTGACAAAAATGGCGGCATGCGCGCCATTCGAGCCGGTGATATCATGGTGCTCGTTCAGCGGAGATCCGAGTTGTTTCACCAGGTCATCCGCGCCTGCAAGGCGCGTGATCTTGCGATCGCGGGCGCGGATCGTCTGCGCATCGGCGGAGAACTCGCCGTGAAGGATCTGACCGCCGTTCTCGCGTTTCTTGCAACGCCCGAAGACGATCTCTCGCTCGCCTCCGCGCTTCGATCACCGCTTTTTGGCTGGTCCGAGGATGCCCTGTTTCGTCTGGCACATGGACGCGGAAAGGCGTTCTTGTGGAACCAGCTTCGAGCCGGCCGCGAGAAACATCCCGATGCCCTTGCTATCCTCAACGATCTCCGCGATCAGGCCGACTACCTTCGGCCCTATGACCTGATCGACCGTATCCTGACCCGGCACGGCGGCCGTCGGCGGCTGGTGGCGCGTCTTGGCGCGGAAGCAGAAGATGGGATCGACGCCCTGCTCACGCAGGCGCTTGCCTATGAGCGCATCGAGGTGCCGAGCCTCACCGGCTTTCTGACATGGCTTGCCAGCGATGAAGTCGAGATCAAGCGGCAACTCGACAGCGCGGGTGACCAGATCCGGGTAATGACCGTACACGGTGCAAAGGGTCTCGAAGCCCCGATCGTGTTTTTGCCGGAAACAGCCAGACGGCGCTCTCCAAACCGCAGCCGGTTGATCGAAACATCGCACGGCATGTGTTGGCGTCTCGGCGAGAATGAAGCGCCGCAGGCAATCCTTGCCGCCACCGAAGAGAACAAGCGGCGCGAATTTGAAGAAAGCATGCGCCTCATGTATGTGGCGATGACCCGAGCGGAAAGCTGGTTGGTGATTGCCGGAGGCGGAGACGTTGGCGCTGCAGGCACAACAGATAGCTGGTATCGGATCGCCGAAGCCGGGTTGAAGGCCGCAGGCGCGGTGCATCACGGTTTTGCACTTGGCCCCGGGTTGCGCCACGAAACCGGGGATTGGACAGACCAACCGCGAACCGGCAAGGCGACGGGGGCCACGCCCCACGTCGACATGCCCGCCTGGATTGGCCTTCACGCGGCACCCCCGGCCGAGAAACCCTCACCTCTGCGACCGTCAGAGCTTGGTGGTGCCAAGGCGATCGGCGAGGGGGCGGCGGATGAAGATTTGCAGGACGCCGCGTTGCGCCACGGTCGGCAGGTTCACCGGCTTCTCGAGTTTCTTCCCACATATGACAGGGCGCGCTGGGCGGATGTGGCCCGCGATCTGCTTGCCTTCGGCGACGACGCCGCATCCCCCGAGGAGATTGCCGGCCTCCTGGAAGAAGTATCGCGGATTTTCGACGCGCCAGACCTCGCTCGGCTTTTCGAAGCAGGCACCTTGGCGGAAGTCGAGCTCTCAGCGCCATTGCCGTCGGGTAGCGCGGGCAGAGTGCACGGCGTTGTCGATCGGCTCATCATTGATCCAGAACAGGTCATTGCCGTTGATTTCAAGACAAATCGCATCGTTCCAGACCGGCCAGAGCAGGTTCCGGAAGGTCTGTTGCGCCAGATGGGCGCGTACGAAACGGCACTCGAAAACATCTTCCCGGACCGCAAGATCAGCACCGCGCTGCTCTGGACACGCACCGCAAGTCTCATGCACTTGCCCGATGGTCTCGCGCTGCGCGCATTTGGCCGACTTGACGGATCGTGACCCCGTTCATAGGTTCGGCTCAACCCGTTTTTTCAAGGAGTCCCCTGATGACCACCTACGCTGTGACCGACGACACGTTCGAACAGGAAGTTCTCAAGAGCGATATTCCCGTCGTCGTCGATTTCTGGGCCGAATGGTGTGGCCCATGCAAGATGATCGGCCCCGCTCTCGAAGAGCTGGCCACCCAGTACGAAGGCAAGATCAAGATCGCCAAGGTCAACGTCGATGAAAACCCCTCGTCGCCCGCGATGATGGGCGTGCGCGGCATCCCGACGCTGTTCATGTTCAAGGATGGTCAAGTCGTGTCGCACAAGGTGGGTGCCGCGCCGAAGGCCGCGCTCGACAGCTGGATCAACGAAGTCATCTGATCGCATTTTGCGGTGATGGAAAACGCCCGGGTCACAGGCCCGGGCGTTTTTCTTTGCTCGGCCCGGATCGGAAACCGGATCGGCAAAAAGAAAACCCCGCCAAAGGCGGGGTTTCCTCCCGAGCCTTGCGGCCCGAAAACTTTGCTTCTAGCTCAGAGGAGCCAGATCGCGGCGCCAACGGCGGCCAGGAACAGCAGCGGCACGATGATGCCGGCAGCCGACGAAGACGCAGCTTCTTCCACGACAACGACGGGCTCAACGACCGGGTCGGCAAGGCTACCAGCGTGGGCAGCGGTAACGGCGAGAGCGGCAACTGCCGCGGCAAGCATGACTTTTTTCATCTCAATCTCCAATTGTCCTACCGACGCGAACGCCGGAACAAGGGTAGTTCTGTACCTCGTGAGCCTAGAAAACCGAACCACGGAATTTTTGCAACTGGATTCGTCCAAAACATGGTCGTGGTGTCAGATTAGCAACACCTGAGTGCCAACCTGCGCGAACCCGAAAAGTTCTTTAATATGCTCGTTGTAGAGACCGATGCACCCATTCGAGGAACGTCTGCCGATCTTGCGCGTGTCGTGCG
This sequence comes from Maritimibacter sp. HL-12, assembly GCF_900177545.1. GTDB lineage: Bacteria > Pseudomonadota > Alphaproteobacteria > Rhodobacterales > Rhodobacteraceae > Sinisalibacter. Next base: position 1,530,787 of record NZ_FXBQ01000001.1, read on the forward strand.
TGCCGTGGATGCGATAATATGTCCAGCTCAAATAGAGCGCATGGGTGCCAAGAGGGTTGTCCGGGCCCGGCGGTATGTAGGGCGGCCACTCGGGATTGCGCTGGAGCATAGAGGGGGTCGGGCGCCAATCCGGCCCCTCGACCTTGCGCACCACGCTGGTACGTCCAAGCCGCGTAAGTTCCTCCGACAACGGCACCGACGTCGGGTAGAGCTTGTAGATTGACTGGTCTTCCGACCAGTAGTGCAGGGCGCGCGACGTGGTATCGACCAGGATCGCGCCCTTGCGAAGGTTCGAGAAATAAGGCCGCCAGTCAAGCGAGCGGAAGCTGGAAATGTTTCGGCGCACAACTTCGGAGAGATCGCGCTCAATTTCCGTGGAACCGGAATCGGTATCCTGGGCCAGAACGGGCGCACCCACAATTCCGCCCGCAGCGGCAGCCGACGACATCAGGAAGGACCGTCGGTTGATCAACTTCTCGCGCGAAAAACTCATTCGTCCAATCCTCGATTGCTTGGAACCCCGGCGCGATATATAGGCCTGACCGGTTGCTGCCGCAAATCAAACCGGCGTCAGGACGCCGGTTTCCTCCGGTTCCCGCTGGTTGCGATTTTTTCCGCAACAGGCACTATACCGACTGGTAACAGATTTCTGGTGGACAATATGATACGCGCTATTCCGCTGATGCTCAGCCTCGCTTTCGCCCTTGCAGCCTGTGAGAGCCCGGCACCCGTCCGGATGGGACCCGATGGCAAGCCGATGCCGGTTGCCCGCCAGATTTCCTCCGCGGAACAGAACCGGGTCACCTACCGGATGGTTGATTCGGTCAATGAATTGCGTGCGGCGGCCGGCGTGCCCCAGGTTCAGCTCAATCCGCAGCTTACCGCCGCCGCCGCGACCCATTCGCGGGACATGAGCCTCCAGAACCGGCCCTGGCACTTCGGTTCGGATGGCTCATCTCCGATCGACCGGGTGGCACGCACCGGTTATCCCGGCCAGATGCTCGGCGAGACGATCTCGGAAACCTACGAGACCGAGCTCGAAACCCTTGCCGCCTGGATGGAGCAGAAAGACACCCGCGACATCATCCTCGATCGCCGCGCGACGAACATCGGATTCGCCTGGTATCAGGATGCCAACGCCAAGGTCTGGTGGACGCTGCTGATGGGGTCGTGATCTCCGGCCTCACGGGTAGATTGTAATCCGGGTTCCAACAGTCACCATCGCGTAGATCGTCTCGATCTGCCGGTCGGTGACGGCAATGCAACCCGCCGTCCAGTCCGGTTGTTCACGCAAACGACGATCCGTTGGCCCGCCGTGAATGAAGATATCGCCCCCCGGGTCATTGCCCGCTTCCTTCGCCGACAGGCTGTCGTTGACATCAGGATAGGAAATCCCGAGCGAAAGATGGAACTCACTGTTGGGGTTCTTGCGGTCGATGATGTAGCTGCCCTCCGGCGTCTTGCCGTCTCCCTTGCGTTCCTTGTGCCCGTTCGGGGCAAAGCCAAGATCGATCGGATAGCTGACGAGCACCCTGTCGTGATGTATCAGGTGCATCACCCGCGCATCCTTGAAAACGAGGATCTGCGTAACCTCGGGGCCATCGTAGGTTTTGAACTTCGAGCACGAGGCAAGGCCGAAAAGGCCAAGTATCATCGCCACCATCAGAAATGCGCGCATCGGTGTAGCCTCGTGCGGATTGGTTACAGCGGCATTACAGGAAATCCGCGGTTCCGGGAAGCGGGATCAGTCCCGCGAGAATCCCGCAGCGATCTCGACGTGCGTCGACCAGCGGAATTGATCGACCACCACCAGTCGTTCCAGTCGGTATCCGGCATCGAGAAGCAGGCGCGAATCGCGGGCGAAAGTCACCGGATTGCACGAAACCGACGCGACCCGCGAAACGTTCGATGCAGCGATTTCGGTCATCTGGGCTTCAGCCCCGGCGCGGGGCGGATCAATCACGATGGCGTCAAACCTGTTCAGCTCCTCCGCAACCAACGGACGGCGAAACAGATCGCGCGTCTCGGTCGTCACCCGCTTGAGCCCGGCGGCACCGCGCCACCCGGCATCGAGGCAAGCAAGCATCGCCGCATCGCCTTCCACGGCATGAACCTCCGACCCCTCGGCGAGCGGCAACGCGAAGGTGCCGCAGCCTGCGAACAGATCGAGCACCCGGGCGGCTGGCCCCACCGCGCGGCGCGCCTCGCGCAAGAGTGCGGCTTCTCCCTCGGCTGTGGCTTGGAGGAACGCGCCGGGCGGCGGCGTCACCATGGCATTGCCGAAAGCCTGGACCGGCGCGGCGACAAGCGCCACGGTTTCATCATCCCATGTCAGGCGCGCAAGGCCTGCCTCGTCCGCAATCCGCGCCAGATCGCTGGCAAGGATCCTGTCGAGCGGCTTGCCGCCCGAGATCGACACATCCGGCCCAGCCTGCGAAAGCGTGACGCTCAGACGCAACGCGCCCTTGCGCGAAGCCCCGGTTTCCACGAGCGCCTCCAGTGCCGGGATCGCTTTCATCAGGTCCGGGTGAAGCAATTCGCATCCGGGCACCCGGGTGATCGCGTCGGATCTGGGAGCATGAAATCCGATGAACGGGCCGGCTTTGGTGCGGCGGGCAGACAGAACCGCACGCCGTCGCGATCGAGGTGGAGAAGTCTCTATTCCGTCTGGATTGGCCGTGATTCCCCGCGCCGCCAGGGCCGCGCGAACAATCTCCTGCTTCCAGCGCGAAACGAAATCATCCGAAGCATGTTGCAGTGCGCAGCCGCCGCAGGACTTGTAATGCGGGCAGGGTGCACGCACCCGTTCAGTCGAGGGCTTCACAATGCGGGGCGCGTCCAGCCGGGTGCCGACCACCTCGCCTTCGACTGTTTCACCGGGCAGGCAGCGGGGCGCATAGACCGGACCGGGTGCGATTCCGTCGCCGTGCAGGCCAAGCCGTTCGATGGTCACTTCCATCATGCCCGCCCGAGAAGATCGTCGCGCGTAAGCGAAAAACCGGAGGCGATCCAGGCATCTTCGAGGCCTTGCAGACGGGCGCCGAGCGCGGGGCCCTCGTAACTGGGCATCAGGTCGTGAGGCCGGATCGGGAAGACCGCGCCGGCACCTTTCGCAAGGTCGGCCTCCAGATTGGTCGGAAGCGGTTTCTCCAGCATCGCGGCGGTGACCAGCACCACGTTTCGCGCCTCGTCACTGCCCAGACGATAAGCCAGTTCCTCGGGTGACGCGAATGTGCCCCGATGCTCCAGAAGGCGTCCGAGGCGGCGGTCATCCGCCTTTGAAAGCCTCAGCCGATCCATGTGAGCCTCGCCACCAAGACAGGCGAGCCGGCGGATCGGGTCAGGCTTCACGCCCAGTGCCGCTTCGTGGTGCACGAGAACTGCCAGCGCGGTCGCATCTGCACCCGGCAAGACCCGGGCAAGAACCCCGGCCTGCGCCATCGCGGCAACGGCGGGCGCCGGGTCCGGGGCGGAGAGGAGCTTTTTCAACTCTATGCCTACCCGTTCGCGGGAAAGGGTTTCCAGTCCACCCGAGTTGGCGGAAATCGCGGCAAGAGCCTCGGCATCGAGACCATGCCCGGGGTCGCCATACCAGGCATGAAACCGGAAGAACCGAAGAATGCGCAGGTAGTCTTCGCGAATACGGGCGTGGGCGTCATCAATGAACCGCACCCGCCGCGCCTCAAGGTCGGGCAAACCGCCGATCGGGTCGGCCAGGGCACCATCGGGCGCGGCATAAAGCGCATTCATGGTGAAGTCGCGTCGGTGCGCGTCTTCCTCTATGGTTGTGGCATAGGCAACCACCGCGCGTCGCCCGTCGGTTTCAATATCTCGCCGGAAGGTCGTGACCTCAAAGGGATGGCTTTCGACAACAACGGTGACGGTGCCGTGATCGAACCCGGTTGGGACCGGGTGAAACCCGCGCGCGCGCGCCAGTTCGGTGACCCGTTCGGGCGTGGCGTCGGTCGTGATGTCGATATCGGTGATCGCCGCCCCGAGGAGCGCGTTGCGCACACATCCGCCGACGAACCAGGCTTGGTGCCCGCCATCGGTCAGCATGGCGCAAACCGCTTGTGGTGCCGGCCCCGAAAGCCAGTCACCTGTGATCCGGAGGGTCATGGCCCAAGTCTTTCCGCAAGGCCATACAACATCCGCGCGGTGGCTCCCCAGATGTAATAGGGACCATAGGGCACCACCTGAAACCGGCGTTGAACCCCCCGGAAATACCGCGATTCGACGAGGTAGTTTGCGCGATTGGCGATGTGTTCGAAAGGCACCGTGAAAGCCTCGTCCACCTCGCCCGCTTCGGGGATCGGCGTGAATGGCTGCCGCACCAGCCCGAGCACCGGGGTGACACGAAAACCCGTCACGGTTTCATGCGGCGTCAGGGTGCCCAGCACATCGACCGCAAGACGCGGCAGCGCGATTTCCTCCTCCGCCTCCCGCAGCGCAGCGGCAATCACATTGCTGTCGGACGGATCGACCTTGCCGCCCGGAAAGGCGATCTGACCGGGATGGTGCTTGAGCCCGGACGACCGCTTGGTGAGGTGCAACGCCCACCCATTCGGTGTTTCGGAAAACGCGACGAGAACGCCGGCGGGCCGCAATTGGCGAGCCGCAGGACGAAGTTCCGGATTCAGATCGAAATCCGACGAAGGAGCCCCTTCGCCCACGGCGGCGCGCAGCCGGGTGATCGGATCAGCGATCGTCAAACTTGCCCTCCCCGGCCTCGAAACCAAGCGTGTCAGGGTCGAATTCGTAATGCGCGCCACAGAACTGGCAATCGGCAGTGACCACGCCACGTTCTGTCGTCATGGAAGCGATATCCTTGCGTGAGTAGATCGACAGGCTCTCCTGCACCCTTTCCCGCGAACAGGTGCAGCCGAACTTCACCGGTTGCGGGTCGAACACGCGGGGGCCTTCTTCGTGGAACAGGCGCGCGAGCATCTCGGTTGGCTGGATAGCCGGGCCGATCAATTCGTCCTCGTGAATGGTCAGCAGCAGGTTGTTGACCCGCGACCAGTCTTCAAGTTCGTCCTTGTCGGCAAACAGGTCTTGCGGGGCCAGCAATCCGGATTCGCCGCTGCCACCTTCCTCGGTGAGCCGGGGCGGAAGTCCGGGCATCTTCTGCAACATCACACCGCCCGCGCGCCAGCCGGTACTCTCTTTCTCGAAGGTCAATGCAAATCGGGTCGGCAGTTGCTCGGACTGCGCAAAATAGGCCTGCGCGCAATCCGCCAACGCCGTTCCGGCTATCGGCGTCAACCCGGAATAGGGCGTGGTATCCTTGCCCTGGTCCATCAAAACGGCGAAATATCCCCGCCCGATCTGCTCGAAAGGATCGCTCGTCTGGTTCAGCCTTTCGGGATCGAAGCTGGCAAACGCCCGGATGCGGCCCGGCGCGCCTTCGCCTTCGGGGGCGTAATAGTCGGTCGCGACCAGACGCGCAGGTCCATCGCCCCTGATCTGGAGCGAAAGTTTCCAGCGCAGCTTGATCGCCGGGCCGATCAGCGCGGTCAGGATCGCGGCCTCGGCCACCAGGTTTTCGATCGCGGGCGGATAATCGTGCTGTGCCAGGATCTCGTCGAGCACACCGTCGAGCCGCACCACCCGGCCACGAATATCGCTCCGGTCAAGTTGGAAGGGGAGAACGGTATCGTCCCATGCAATCTTCGATCCGAGGCTCATCATGCTTTTCCGCGTTGCGTTTCGCCTCGCATACCCCGTCTATTGGGCGTGGGCAACCGAGGCAAAACCATGATCCGACGACGCGGCGAGCCGATACGGCACGACAAGAAATACAAGCTGCGCGCAGGGGCCTACGCCATCTTGCCGCTTGGTTTCAAAGTTCTGCTCACGCATCAAGCCCATCCCTTCCCCGAGTTCCAGCTCCCCGGCGGTGGGATCGACCCTGGCGAAAGTCCGCTGGCGGCCCTGCACCGGGAAGTTTTCGAGGAAACCGGCTGGCGTATCGCCGCGCCACGCAGGTTGGGGGCGTTTCGACGGTTCACCTTCATGCCGGAATACGAGATCTGGGCAGAGAAGCTCTGCCATGTCTACGTTGCGCGCCCGGTTCGCCAGATCATGCCACCAATCGAGCCCGCCCATTCGGCGCACTGGGCTTCCGCGTCAGTGGCCATCGAAGTCGTCGGCAATGAGGGCGACCGGGCGTTTCTGAAGGATTATTTCAGACGATCCTGACCCGCACCGCGGTATTCGATCATTGCGCATGAAAGATCATCGGCAAAGTCCCGCGCGGTGTGGAACATATCGAGATCCCAGACCAGGGCCTCGAAAAAGGCGTTACCATGCAGTTCGGCGTTGCTGCGAATCATGCGCGCGAATCCCTCCTCCTCAAGCATTTCCCCGCTGGCATCGGTGCATTCGGTGAAGCCGTCTGAATAGAACAGCAGCCGGTCACCCGGAGCCAGGTGAAGGTGCCATTGCGTATAGTCTGCCTCGGCCAGGAGCCCGACCGGCATGCCGCCTTCACCGCGGTATTCCACCACCCCGTCCGCCCGAAGCAAGGCCGGGTTCGGGTGGCCGCATTGCGCAATATCGACCCGGCCCGACTCGAGATCGAGATACCCGATGATGATGGTGAAATAGAGCTCGGATTTCATTTCCTCGAGCATCAGGGCATTGAGGAGAGCGGCAACCTCCGCAGGTGGACGGGCGACGAAATCGCCTCCTTCGGGACGCACCAGCGCAATGTTCTGCTCCGGTGCGCCATCGGAGAGGTAGCCGGCGAGCCGCGCGGTCATCAGCGCGGAAGCGATGCCGTGTCCCGACACATCGATTGAATAGACGGCAACCTTGCCTTCCCCGGCCCGGAAGAACCCGACCAGATCGCCGCCGACATGGCCGGAAGGCTTGAGGAGGAGCGAAACATCCGCCACGCCAAAATCCCGGTTTCGCTCACGCACGAGCGATTGCTGCATCTTTCGCGCCTCGACGAGATCGCGATCCACGGCATCGTACAGGGCGCTGATCTCGTTGAGCGTCGAGGTTATCAAGCGGTTCTTGTCCGAGAGCTCCCGCTCCATCTTCAGGATCCGCGCACCCGCCTTGATCCGCGCCCTCAACTCGTCGGCGTTGAATGGTTTGGCGAGGAAGTCATCGGCCCCCATATCGAGCCCGTGAACGACCGCGCCCTTTTCGTTCTTCGAGGTCAGGAGGACAAAATAGACGTAACGATCCAGCGCCAGCGCGCGCACACGGGCGCAAAGTTCGAGCCCATCCATACCGGGCATCATCCAGTCCGAAAGGATCAGATCGATCGGCTCCGCGGCAAGGCAGCCAAGCGCCTCCTGCCCCGACCCGGCCTCGATCACCTCGAATCCCTGCCGCGTAAGCAAGGCCGAGAGAACGCGTCGCTGAGCAGGCGAATCATCCACGACAAGCACCCGCTCGATCACGCAATCCAGGCGGCCGCTTTCCGCCGAAACACTATGTAAAACCAAGTTCGACACACATACCTGACTTGTTTCGGGCCGAGTTGCCCGCGTCCAGTTAGGCAGCCCGAACCTAAATCCGGGTTAAGGCTAAAATGTTCTTCATTTTCATGGGCCACCTAACCCTCCTTCAACGGTTTCCGGCGATCTCTTGAGAAAACGGAGGCCATGATGATCGACTGGGAACGGGTCCGGGAACTGAAGGAAGAGATCGGCGAGGATGATTTCGCCGAAGTCGCTGAAATGTTCATGAACGAGGTCGAGGAGGTTATCGGGCGGCTGCAAAACGAGCCCAATCCGGCGGATTACGAGGCCGATCTTCACTTCCTGAAATCCTCGGCACTCAACCTCGGGTTTGCGCGACTGGCCAGTCTTTGCCAGGAGGGCGAGCACCGATCGGCTTCGGGCGATGCAGGTCGGGTCGAGCTTGCGCCGATCTTCGCGTGCTATGCCGCGTCAAAGGCCGCGTTCATACGGGCCTAGAGTATGAACTCGCCAATCACATCGTCGTTGGTCACGTCGGTGTAGACAAACCCCTTCTCATCCAACCGGCCAAAAAGGCGCGCGAAATTCTCGGGTGCCTTGGTCTCGATACCGATCAGGACCGTGCCGAAGTTGCGCGCAGACTTCTTGAGATATTCGAACCGGGCAATGTCGTCGTCTGGCCCGAGAACTTCGAGGAAATCGCGGAGCGCGCCTGGCCTCTGCGGCAACCGCAGAAGAAAATACTTCTTCAACCCGGAATACCTTTGAGCCCGCTCCTTCACCTCGGGCAGTCGCTCGAAATCGAAATTGCCGCCCGAGGTGACGCAAATGATCGTCTTGCCCCTGATGTCAGCGCCCAGATCGCCCAGAACGTCAACCGAAAGCGCGCCCGCAGGTTCGAGCACGATGCCTTCGGTGTTCAGCATCTCGAGAATGGTCACACAAATCCGGTCTTCCGGCGCGACAAGCACATGCGACATCGGAATATCCGCGAGCGCCTCGAAGGTGAGTTCGCCAACTCGTGCAACGGCCGCGCCGTCCACGAAAGTGTCGATCTTCGAGAGCGAAACCGGATGGCCCACCGCCAACGCCGCAGTCAGGCTCGCACCGCCCGCAGGCTCGACGTAGCGCATTGCCGAACCCGGCGCGGCCTCGGCCAGAAACCGCCGAAGCCCCGCCGCAAGCCCGCCGCCGCCGACCGGAACGATGACCAGATCGGGGGACTTGCCGAGCTGATCGAGCATTTCCACCGCAACGCTGGCCTGTCCCTCGATCACATCAACATCGTTGAACGGCGCAAGAAAATGGCCGCCGGCCTCTTCGCAAAACGCCTGCGACGCCGCGAGCGTGTCGTCGAAATAGTCGCCAATCAGGCGGATCTCGATACTATCCTCGCCAAAGATCCGGGTCTTGTCGATCTTCTGCTGTGGCGTCGTCACCGGCATGAAGATCACCGCCTGAACGCCGAAGTGCCGGGCGGCGAACGCCACGCCCTGGGCATGGTTGCCGGCACTTGCGCAGACAAAAAGCTTCTGCTCCGGCTTCGTGGCCATCACCTTGCGCATGGCATTGAACGCGCCCCGGATCTTGTAGCTCCGCACCGGGCTCAGATCCTCGCGTTTCAGCCAGATATCGGCCCCGAAGCGTGCCGATAGATGATCGTTGCGCTGCAGCGGTGTGGGCGGGAACAACTCCCGCATCTTGCGTTCGGCGATAAGCGCCTTGTCTGAAAAGCCTGTCATGCCCGCGATACTGCCGATCCGGGACCTTCGCGCAACCCCGATCACCCTTGCCGCCCCGCCCGCCAGCCGATAAACCGCCGCGGACAACATATTGACGGAGTTTCCCATGTCCGCGCCGAAGAAAGTCGTCCTCGCCTATTCCGGTGGCCTCGATACCTCGATCATCCTCAAGTGGTTGCAAACCGAATATGGGTGCGAGGTGGTGACCTTCACCGCCGATCTCGGTCAGGGCGAGGAACTGGACCCGGCGCGCAAGAAGGCGGAACTTCTCGGGATCAAGCCCGAAAACATCTACATTGAAGACCTGCGCGAAGAATTCGTGCGCGACTTCGTCTTCCCGATGTTTCGGGCCAACGCTGTCTACGAGGGGCTCTACCTGCTCGGGACCTCCATCGCGCGCCCGCTGATCTCCAAGCGCCTGATCGAGATCGCCGCGATGACCGGGGCCGATGCCGTGGCCCATGGCGCAACCGGCAAGGGCAACGACCAGGTCCGGTTCGAGCTTTCGGCCTATGCCCTGAACCCAGATATCAAGGTGATCGCGCCATGGCGTGAGTGGTCACTCACATCCCGCACCAAGCTGCTGGACTTTGCCGAGCAACACCAGATCCCGATTGCCAAGGACAAGCGCGGCGAAGCGCCGTTTTCGGTCGACGCCAACCTCCTGCACACATCGTCGGAGGGCAAGGTGCTTGAAGATCCGGCGATCGAGGCACCCGACTACGTCTACCAGCGCACGGTTCATCCCGAGGAAGCGCCGAACACGCCGGAATACGTCGAGATCGGGTTTGAAAAGGGCGATGCCGTTTCGATCAACGGGCTGACGATGAGCCCCGCCGAGGTGCTGACACGGCTCAACGAGCTTGGTGGCAAGCATGGCGTCGGGCGTCTCGATCTGGTGGAAGGCCGTTTCGTGGGGATGAAATCGCGCGGGATCTACGAGACCCCCGGCGGCACGGTTCTGCTTGAAGCCCACCGCGGCATCGAGTCGATCACCATGGACCGGGGCGCCATGCACCTGAAAGACGAACTGATGCCGCGCTATGCCGAACTGATCTACAACGGCTTCTGGTTCAGCCCCGAGCGCGAAATGCTTCAGGCCGCGATCGACAAGAGCCAGGAATTCGTCACCGGCACGGTGCGCGTGAAACTCTACAAGGGCTCGGCGCAAACCGTCGGACGCTGGTCGGATTTCTCGCTCTATTCCGAAGAACACGTGACCTTTGAAGATGATGCCGGCGCATACGACCAGAAAGATGCCGCGGGCTTCATCAAGCTCAATGCGCTGCGGCTGCGCCTGCTGGGAAACCGTCGAAAAAAGCATGAATAGAGCCACATGCTGGAACGACGCGCGATAACACGGGAAACATTGTCACAGCTTTTGAAGCTGGAAGTTCGGGCCGATCAATCGCATCTGGTTGCGTCGAATCCGGTCACCATCGCGCAAGCCGCCTACGAGCAGCCCGGGGCTTATGTCTGGGGACTGTGGGCGGGGGAAGACGCCGTTGGCCTCCTCGCCATGATCCATCCGACCGAGTACCGGCACCTTGAACCGGAAGACGACCCTGAGGGCGCGTATATCTGGCGGCTCATGATCGGGGCGAATTTCCAGGGCAAGGGCTATGGCCGCGCCGCAATCGAAGAGGCGGTAGCTCAGGCCCGCGCGTGGGGGCTGCCACGGATCGCCACGTCGGTGGTCGAAACGACCGACAGCAATATCGGCTTCTACGAGTCACTTGGATTTCGCCGCACCGGCGCGATCATTGAGGGCGAGATCGTGCTCAGCCGAGAAGTATAAGCGCTGACAGCGGCTTACGTGGCCGGCGTTCGCATTTCGATGCCGGCAAGGAATGCATCAACCTCGGCCCGATCGGGAATCGCGTCCGAGGTTCCGGGCCGTGTCACCTGGATGGCCGCCGCTGCCGCACCGAGACGCATGGCCTTTGCTGGACCCAACCCCTGTTCGAGACCGGCCACGACATAGCCGATGAAGCAATCGCCGGCACCGGTCGTATCTATCGGCGTCACCGGAAATGCGGCCACCGCATGATCCACACCTTGCCCGAGGTCTTTCAACACTGCGCCAGACGCGCCTTTGGTCACAAGCAGCCATGACACCGGCATGTCATCGACAGCCCGCCCGACTGCGGCCGAAAGCTGCAACGCTTCAACTTCGTTGAGCACGAGCATGTCGGCAAACGGCAAAACCGCCCGGACCGCAGCGGCATCGAACGGAGCGGCGGAAAAGACGACAAACAGACCCTTTTCCTTGGCGATTTGGGCCGCGCGTTCGGTGAGATTCGTCTCGTTCTGGAGCATGAGGTAGTCGCCGGCATGCGCGTCAGCGAGTGCTGCTTCTATCTGCTGCAACTCAAGCGCACGGTTTGCGCCCGGGTAGACGACGATCATGTTTTCGCCGGCGTCATCGACATGCACGTTTGCGTGCCCGGTTGGCGTATCGCCTTGAGCGACGTGCTTCACATCGACGCCCAACGCCGCCAGTCGTTCACACGTCCAAGCGCCCTCAGGACCGATCCGGCCAATATGGCGCGCCGTTGAACCAGCCTTCGCCACGGCGACAGACTGGTTCGCACCCTTTCCCCCAAGCCCTGCAGAGAATCCTTTCGCGGTAACCGTTTCACCCGGCTTCGGCAAAGCTGGCACACGGTAGAACCGATCCTCGTTGATGGAGCCGAGGTTCCAGACCGTCATCCACCCACCTTGCTGGCGGCGAGAACGGCCATGTTCAGGATGTCGCTCGCCGTCGAGCTGGTCGAGCAGATCTGGATCGGCTTTTCAACACCTGCAAGGATCGGACCGATAACCGTGGCACCCGCCAGTTCCTGCATCATCTTCACCGAGATCGACGCGGAGTGCCGCGCCGGCATCACGAGGATGTTGGCGGGCCCCGTCAGGCGGCAAAAGGGATAATTGGCCATGACGTTCGTGTTCAACGCCACATCGACGGTCATTTCGCCTTCGTATTCGAAATCCACGCCGCGCCGGTCGAGAATCTCCGGTGCGACATGCATCTTCTCGGCGCGCTCCGATATCGGGTAGCCAAAGGTCGAGAAACTCACGAAAGCCACGCGCGGTTCCAGCCCGAGGTTACGCGCAACATCCGCCGCGCGCTCCGCGATATTCGCAAGGTCTTCCTCATCGGGCCACTCGTGAACCAAGGTATCGGCAACCAGAACGATGCGGCCCTTGTGCAGGATCGCGGTGATACCGACCGCGCCATCCTCGGCCTCGGCATCAAACACGTGGTTGATCAGGCTCATCACATGTGCGGCCTTGCGGGTGGCACCGGTCACCAAACCGTCACCATGGCCATGCGCCAGCATGAGCGAGGAAAACACGTGCCGGTCACGGGCCGCGAGTCGGTGAATGTCGTGCTTGTCGAAGCCCTGGCGCTGCAATCGTTCGTAGAGGAACGCCTTGTAAGCCGGGAGGTGTTCGGTATTCGCCGCATTTACGATTTCAAGCTCCTCGAAGGCATCCGCAAGCCCTGCGGTTTCCAGCTTTTGCTTCACGTCCGAAGCGCGGCCAACCACCAGCGCCTTGCCGAATCCGTTGCGCTGGTAGGCCACGGCAGCGCGCAACACGTGCGGATCGTCGCCCTCGGCGAAAATCATCGTCGCCTGTGCCTGGCGGGCACGTGCATTGAGCGAGCGCAGGATCGAAGCGGTCGGGTCCATCCGCGCTTTCAGAGTGGCGGTATAGCGCTCCATATCAATGATTGGTCGGCGCGCCACGCCGCTGTCAGACCCGGCCTTCGCCACCGCCGGCGGGATGGTGTAGATCAGCCGCGGATCGAAAGGGGTTGGGATGATGTAATCGCGCCCGAACGTGAGTTTCTTGCCGTATGCCATCGCAACTTCGTCGGGCACATCCTCGCGCGCGAGCTTGGCCAGCGCCTCGGCACAGGCGATCTTCATCTCGTCGTTGATCGCCCGGGCGTGGATATCGAGCGCGCCACGAAACAGGTAGGGAAACCCGAGCACGTTGTTGACCTGGTTGGGGTAGTCCGAGCGCCCGGTGGCCACGATCGCGTCGGGCCGGACTTCGTGGGCTTCCTCCGGCGTGATCTCGGGATCGGGGTTGGCCATGGCAAAGATCACCGGGTTCGGTGCCATCGACTTCACCATGTCCAGCGTCACCGCGCCCTTCACCGAGACGCCAAGGAAAACGTCGGCCCCCTCCATGGCTTCTTCCAGCGTGCGCAGGTCGGTGTTCACCGCGTGCGCCGATTTCCACTGGTTCATGCCATCGGTGCGGCCCTGGTAGATCACGCCCTTGGTATCGCAGACGATGCAGTTTTCGTGCCGCCCGCCCATCCGCTTGATCAGCTCGATGCAGGCGATCCCCGCCGCGCCCGCGCCGTTGAGCACGATCTTGACGTCCTCGATCTTCTTGCCGGAAAGCTCCAGCGCGTTGAGAAGCCCTGCCGCCGTGATCACCGCCGTGCCGTGCTGATCGTCGTGAAAGACGGGGATATCCATCATTTCCTTGAGCCGCTGCTCGATCATGAAGCACTCGGGCGCCTTGATGTCTTCGAGGTTGATACCGCCGAAGGTGGGCTCCATCAGCTTCACGGCCCTTACGATGTCGTCGACGTCCTCGCTATCAAGTTCGATGTCGATGGCGTTCACGTCGGCGAAACGCTTGAACAAAACCGCCTTGCCTTCCATCACCGGCTTCGACGCCAGCGCGCCAAGGTTGCCGAGGCCCAGAACGGCGGTCCCGTTGGAGATCACCGCCACGAGATTGCCCTTGTTGGTGTAATCGTAGGCCGTCTCGGGTTTATCGTGGATTTCCTCGCAAGGCACGGCAACGCCCGGCGAATAAGCGAGGCTCAGATCGCGCTGCGTGGTCATCGGCACCGAAGCGGTAATCTCGAATTTGCCGGGCGTCGGCTCGAGGTGATAGGCAAGCGCCTCTTCGCGCGTGATCTTGGATCGGGACATGACAAGCCTTTCAGCTGGGTATTCGTCCGTGATAGCCGCCGCGCTCGGGCCCCTCAACCGAATTGCGCAAGAATGTCGCACCGAGTCCCTGGCTCCTGCCGCGATATCGCGCATCCACGACACCGTTTTTCGGGTGATTCCTCCGTCTCGGACCGATAGGTTGTGGCGAAAACTGGAGGCGTTTCCTTGGCTGACACAATCCTTCTCACCGGCGGTGCCGGCTATATCGGGTCGCATACCTACGTCGAGCTCGTGGCGGCCGGATATGACGTTGTGATCCTCGACAACTTCTCCAACTCGCGCCCCGAGGTGATCGACCGTCTTGAAGTGATCTCCGGGGCGCCGGTGACCGTCTACACCGGCGACGTGCTTGATCCGGCGGTCCTGGAGCGGGTGTTCGTGGAACGGAACATCGCGGCCGTCATCCATTTTGCTGCGCTCAAGGCCGTGGGCGAAAGCGCCGAGAAGCCGATCGAATACATCCAGACCAACGTGTCGGGCCTCGTCAACCTGCTGGCCGCGATGAAGAAGCACGGCGTTCACCGCCTCGTGTTTTCCTCCTCCGCCACGGTCTACGGCGAGCCTGAAACATTGCCGATCCCGGAAGATGCACCGCGCAGCTACACCAACACCTACGGTTTCACCAAGCTGGTCTGTGAACAGACACTGGAGCAGGTTGCGGCATCGGACCCGCGCTGGGCATTCGGCACGCTGCGCTATTTCAACCCCGCCGGGGCCCATGACACCGGGCTGATCGGGGAAGACCCGAACGATATCCCGAACAACCTGATGCCCTATATTGCCAAGGTGGCAACGGGCGAACTTGAGCGCCTTTCGGTATTCGGCAATGACTACGAAACACCCGATGGCACCGGGGTGCGCGACTATATCCACGTTGTCGATCTCGCGCGTGGTCATGTCCAATCGGTGCGCGCCCTGATCGAGTCCGGCGAGAGCCACACCGTCAATCTTGGCACCGGCAAGGGGTATTCCGTGCTGGAAATGCTGAAATCCTACGAAAGCGCTTGTGGCCACGAACTTGCCTACAGCATTGCGCCTCGCAGAGCGGGCGACGTAGCCGCCTCGTTTGCAGATCCGTCGAAAGCACACGCAATCCTGGGATTCCAGGCTGAGCGCGATCTCGACGACATGTGCAGAACGAGCTGGAACTGGGTTTCGCGCCTCAAGAACACCTGAGGGGCTTTCGCCCGGAGACTCGCTTCAATACTCTGTGCCGGATCGCAACCAGGGGGCCCGCGTGACTGCCGAACATGCCGTAACGCCGATGATGGCGCAGTTTCTGGAGATCAAGGCGCAGTATCGCGATGCGCTCCTGTTCTACCGGATGGGCGACTTCTACGAGATGTTCTTCGATGACGCCAAGGCCGCGGCCGAGGCGCTCGATATCGCGCTGACCAAGCGCGGCAAACATCTTGGCGAAGATATTCCGATGTGCGGCGTGCCGGTGCATTCGGCGGAAGGGTATTTGCTGACCCTGATCCGAAAGGGGTTCCGCGTCGCCGTCTGCGAGCAAATGGAAGATCCGGCGGAGGCGAAGAAGCGAGGCTCCAAATCGGTGGTGAAGCGAGATGTCGTGCGGCTTGTCACCCCCGGCACCCTGACCGAGGAAAGCCTGCTCGATGCACGGCGACACAATTTTCTTGCCGCCTACAACGAGGTTCGCGGCGATGCGGCCCTGGCCTGGGTCGATATCTCGACCGGCGCATTTCGTGTGATGCCGATAACGCCTGAGAAACTCGGGCCGGAACTCGCGCGTCTGGAGCCCCGCGAAATCGTCGTCTGTGACGGAAATGAGGCAATTCTTGACGGATTAGTCTCTGATATGAGGGTGTCCCTTTCTCCGCTCGGCCGTGCGGCATTCGACTCGAACGGGGGAGAGAAACGGCTCGTTGAGCTCTTTGCCGTGAACACGCTCGATGCTTTCGGCAGTTTCAACCGTGCCGAACTGGGCGCAATGGGCGCGATCGTCGAGTATCTGGAGATCACGCAAAAGGGCAAACTCCCCCTGTTGCGCACCCCGGTCAAGGAGAGCGCCTCGCGCGTGATGCAGATCGACGCGGCAACGCGGCGCAACCTCGAGCTTACCCATGCGCTTTCCGGAGGGCGCGACGGAAGCCTGCTGTCTTCGATCGACCGAACCGTGACCGCGGCGGGAGGGCGGCTGTTGGAGCGGCGGATATCGAGCCCCTCGCGCGACATCGCCGTGATCCGGTCCCGATTGGAGAACGTGGAATTCTTCCTTGATCAGTATCTATTGCGGGAAGATTTGCGCACTTCACTCCGCAAGGCACCTGATCTCGACCGTGCGCTCTCCCGGCTCTCGCTCGACCGCGGCGGACCGCGCGATCTCGGTGCCATCCGGGGCGGGCTTGAGGCGGCAGGCGAGATCGCAGCTAGGATGGACGGCGAGGGTCTGCCCCCCGGGCTCGATCAGGCCAGAACCGGGCTGATCGGGCATGAGTCGCTACGCGATCTTCTCGATCAGGCTCTCGTGGCCGATCCGCCCCTTCTGCTGCGTGACGGCGGTTCTATCGCACCGGGATTTGATGCCGCGCTCGACGAGGCCCGAAAGCTGCGCGACGAAGGACGGGGCGTGATTGCGGCCATGCAGGCCGACTATGCCGGGCTTGCGGGCGTGCAAAGCCTGAAAATCAAGCACAACAACGTGCTTGGGTACTTCATCGAAACAACCGCGGTTCACGCCCAAAAGATGATGTCGCCGCCGCTGAATGAAACGTTCATTCATCGGCAGACCACCGCCAACGCGGTGAGGTTCACCACCGTCGATCTCAGCGACATGGAAACCCGGATTCTCAATGCCGGCAACCGCGCATTCGAGATCGAGAAACGCCTGTTCACCTCGTTGGTCGCCTCAGTTCTGAAAGAAGCGGTCGCGCTTGGCGATTGCGCCCGCGCGCTCGCAGAGATCGACTTGAGCGCCGGGCTCGCAGAGATTGCCGCCGGTGAAAACTGGTCCCGTCCCATGATGGAGGAGGGCCGCGCGTTTGAAGTGAAGGGCGGGCGGCATCCGGTCGTTGAACGGGCCTTGCGGTCGCAGGGCGGTGATCCCTTCATCGCCAATGATTGTGCCCTTGCCGATGGCTCCGACGGTGCGGATATCTGGTTGCTGACCGGCCCGAACATGGCCGGTAAATCCACCTTTCTTCGCCAGAACGCCCTGATCGCGCTCCTCGCTCAAGCCGGAAGTTTCGTGCCTGCCCAATCGGCGCGGATCGGCATTGTTTCACAGCTTTTCTCGCGTGTTGGCGCCTCGGACGATCTGGCGCGCGGCCGCTCGACCTTCATGGTGGAAATGGTCGAAACCGCCGCGATCCTGAACCAGGCCGATGATCGCGCCTTGGTCATTCTCGACGAGATCGGCCGCGGCACCGCAACATGGGATGGGCTTTCCATCGCCTGGGCCACGCTTGAACACCTGCACGAGGTCAACCGATGCCGCGCGCTGTTCGCCACGCATTATCATGAGCTTACCCGACTCGCGCAGGATCTCGATGGGGTCGACAACGCCACCATTGCGGTGAAGGAATGGGAGGGCGATGTCATCTTCCTGCACGAGGTGCACAAGGGCGCGGCCGATCGGTCATACGGTGTTCAGGTCGCAAAACTCGCCGGCCTCCCCGCATCCGTCGTCGAGCGCGCGCGCGTGGTACTCGAAGCGCTTGAAAAGGGGGAGCGTGAAGGCGGGTCCGGACGGAAGGCGCTGATCGACGATCTGCCGCTGTTTTCGGCGGTTGCCGCACAATCGCCCAGCCCGAAACCCGTCACGTCACCGCTCAAAGCGAAGCTCGCCGGGATTCACCCCGACGAGCTGACGCCCAAACAGGCGCTTGAGTTGATCTACGAGCTGAAATCCCTCGTCGGTGATTAGCCGGGGTTGGACGAAACCCCAACCTGCGCCGGGCGAAGCAACCGCTCGTGAAGCAGAAAGCCTTCCCCCATCACCTGGATGATCTGACCGGCCTTCGTGCCCGGAACCGGGGCTTCAAACATGGCCTCGTGCAACTGAGGATCGAACTTGTCGCCCACGGCAGGGGTGATCTTGCTGATTCCGTGTTTCTCAAAGATGTTGAGCAACTCACGCATGGTCAGCTCCAAACCTTCGATGAGGCCCGCTGCCTGCCCCCGCAAATCATCGTTCACAACGTCGAGCGCACGTTTCATGTTGTCATAGACCGGCAGCATGTCGCGCGCGAGTTTGGAGCCGCCGTAATTTTCCGCCTCCCGCCGATCACGCTCGGAGCGTTTACGCGAGTTTTCCGCATCGGCGAGGGCCCGCATGAACTTGTCGCGAAACGCGTCGCGTTCGGCGATCAGCGCCTCGATTTCGATGTCGATCCCGCTGCTTTCGGATTCGGGTTCCGCCTCATCCTCAACGGAAACATCCTCACCAGCCATGATTTCCTCGATCGCTGCTTCGATGTCGGAGAGTTCGTCTTTTTTCTTTGCGTCAGCCATGGTCCTACCTGTTACCCCGGTCGGAAATCAGCTTCCCGACCAGTTGCGCGGTGTAATCGACAATCGGAACGATGCGGCCGTAATTGAGCCGCGTCGGTCCGATGACACCCACCGCGCCGATGATCTTTCGGTCAGCGTTCATATATGGAGAAACCACAAGAGAACTACCCGAAAGTGAAAAAAGCTTGTTCTCGGAGCCGATAAAAATGCGCACACCATCGCCCTCTTCGGTCAGTTCGAGGAAGCCGGCGATATCGCGCTTGCGTTCGAGGTCGTCGAACAAGGATTTCACCCGCTCGACGTCGGCTTGTGCCGTTGAGGGGCCGATCAGATTCGAGCGCCCACGCACGATCAAACGTTCCTGATCGCCATCTTCATCGGACCAAAGCGCAAGCCCGCTTTCGACAAGGTCCTGCGCGAGCGAATTGAGCTCCTGGCGGCGCTCCGCAATCTCCTTCTCCATGGAGTCGCGCAGCTCCGCAATGGTTTTACCGCCGGCAACCGAGTTCAGAAAATTGGCGGCCTCCCGCATGGAGGCCGGCGTTTGTCCGGGTGGCGGCGAGAACAGCCGGTTTTCGACGTGACCATCGGAAAAAACGATGACCGCGAGCGCCCTATCGAGTCCGAGCGAAACGAACTCGATGTGCGAGATCGGCGATTCCTGTTGCTTGGGGGTGAGAACAAGGCTCGCCCCGGAGGTAAGGCCCGAAAGCGCCGCGCCGACGCGGTCCATCAACAAGGCCACGTCTGCGCTGTTGGATTGCACGGTCTCGTCGATCTTCGCACGATCATCGCGGGAAAGATCGCTGACCTCAAGAAAGCCGTCAACGAACATGCGAAGCCCGGATTGCGTGGGAACACGCCCCGCCGAAACATGGGGGCTATCCAAAAGCCCCATGAATTCCAGGTCTTGCATTACGTTGCGCACGGTCGCCGCCGAAACCTTCTCGGTGAGCGCACGGGTCAGGGATCGCGAGCCAACGGGTTCGCCGGTTTCGAGATAGGCTTCGACAAGCCGCCGAAACACCTCGCGCGAACGCTCGTTCAACTCTTCAAGTCTTGGGCTCTGCGCCATCTGCCTCTGCTCCGCCCGGATCGGCCTTGCGTTTTTTCGGGCGCCGTGAGACTCCACCCTGAACCGTAAGGAGGGAGACCCAATGCGCCCGTCTGGTCGAAAGATAGATGAAATGCGCCCGATTTCAATTGAGACCGGCGTTACCAAGCACGCGGAAGGCTCTTGCCTGATAAAGGCGGGCGACACCCACGTGCTTTGTACCGCGACGATCGAAGAACGGGTTCCCCCTTTCATGCGGAATTCCGGCCAGGGATGGGTCACCGCCGAATACGGCATGCTTCCCCGCTCGACCAATACACGTATGCGACGCGAGGCCGCCGTTGGCAAACAAGGTGGCCGAACCGTCGAGATTCAGCGCCTGATCGGGCGGGCGTTGCGCGCCGGCGTCGATCGCCAGGCGCTGGGCGAACGCCAGATCACCGTGGATTGCGACGTTATCCAGGCCGACGGCGGCACCCGCTGCGCCTCGATCACAGGTGGTTGGGTCGCGCTCCGGCTGGCGGTGAACAAGCTCATCAAGGCAGGCGATCTCACCTCGGATCCGCTTGCCGACCCAGTGGCCGCGGTGTCTTGCGGTATCTATGCCGGGCAAACCGTGCTCGATCTCGATTATCCGGAAGACAGCGAGGCCGGTGTCGACGGCAATTTCGTGATGACCGGATCGGGCCGGTTGATCGAAGTCCAGATGTCGGCGGAAGGGGCCACCTTCACCCATGAGCAAATGTCGCGGCTGATGGAACTCGCCGACAAGGGCATCACGGAACTTGCCGGGATTCAGAAGGCGGCCGTGGCCTGATGCGAAAGTTCACCGGCAAGAAGCTCGTGATCGCGTCGCACAATGCCGGCAAGATCCGGGAGATCGGGGCGTTGCTCGATCCCTTCGGTGTCGAGGTTGTCTCCGCGGGTGCGCTTGGGCTCCCAGAGCCCGCTGAAACCGAGAGCACCTTTGCCGGGAATGCCCGTATCAAGGCACATTTCGCTGCCCGTGAATCCGGGTTGCCCGCGTTGTCGGACGACAGTGGAATCAGTGTCGAAGCCCTCGATGGCGCTCCGGGCGTTTATACCGCGGATTGGGCGGAAACGCCGAACGGGCGCGATTTTCCCATGGCCATGGCCAAGGTATGGTCGTTGCTGGAAGAAAAACAGGCACCCGAACCGCGTCGCGCCAGGTTCAACGCCACCCTTTGCCTCGCATGGCCCGATGGCCATGACGAATTGTTCGAGGGCAAGGTTCATGGCCGGATCGTCTGGCCCATGCGCGGCACCAACGGTTTCGGCTTCGATCCGGTGTTTCTTCCCGACGGAAAGACCCAAACCTTCGGGGAAATGGACCCGGCGGAGAAACACGCGATGAGCCACCGCGCGATCGCCTTCCGGAAGCTCGTCGAGGGCTGCTTTGGTTGAGGATTGGCGGCTTGGAGGTTTCGGCCTCTATATCCATTGGCCATATTGCGAGGCCAAGTGCCCTTACTGCGACTTCAACAGCCATGTCTCGCAGGTGATTGATCAGGACGCCTGGCGGGATGCCTATCTCTCAGCGCTCGATGCCTACGCGGCTGAAACGCCCGATCGAGTGCTCAACAGTGTCTATTTCGGCGGAGGAACGCCATCCCTGATGAACCCTGCGGTCGTATCCTCGGTTCTGGATGCGCTTCCGAAGCATTGGCGGCTTGCAAACGATCTCGAGGTCACGCTCGAGGCCAACCCCTCATCCGTTGAAGCCTCCCGGTTCAGCCGGTATCGGGATGCGGGGGTCAATCGGGTTTCTCTCGGCATCCAGGCCCTGAACGACATCGACCTGCGTCGCCTTGGCCGCCTTCACAACACCGATACCGCCCTCAAAGCCTTGGAAATCGCCAGGAACACTTTTGATCGGGTAAATTTCGATCTGATCTATGGGCGTCAGGATCAAGGCCTTCAGGATTGGATCGAGGAGCTGGAGCGCGCCCTCTCCTTTTCACCCGATCATCTTTCGCTTTACCAACTGACGATCGAACAAGGCACGGCCTTCGGAAATCTGCTCAACCGTGGAAAGCTCACCGGGCTGCCGGGCGAAGACCTGGCGGCTGATCTCTATGACCTCACGGCCGAGACAACCGCAGCGGCCGGGCTCCCGGCCTATGAGGTGTCTAATCACGCAAAACCCGGGCAGGAATCCCGGCATAACCTCGTCTACTGGCAAGCGGGTGACTACGTCGGTATCGGGCCCGGCGCACATGGCCGGCTCACCCTTGGAGGTCATCGCTTCGCAACAACAACGGCACTGGCACCGGGTGACTGGCTGGCTGCGGTTGCCAAAGGTGGGTCCGGTGAACTCGCGCGCGAGACGCTGTCTTCAGAAGATCACCTGGTCGAATACATCATGATGAGCCTGCGCACCCTGAAAGGCCTGGATTTGCGTCGCGCGGAAACCATTGGTGAAAGACCTATAGATTCAAGGAAAATCAATATGTTACGGGAAATCGGCATGCTCGATTGTGTTGATGATCGGGTGGTTGTCAGCCAGCGAGGTCGCAGTGTTCTGAATGCGGTTATCACTGCGCTGTTGCCGGACTGACTAACTGCCAAGCCGTTTGCAAAGATCGTCAAGCTGATCGAGGCTGGCATATCGGATCGTCAGCATCCCTGATTCCTGCCCTGCTGAGTGATCTATGGTCACCTTCATGCCCGTTGCCGCCGATAGATCCTGCTCGAGCGCGATCGTATCTGCGTCTTTCTCCTTGGATGCGAGCTTTTTGGCTGCGTCATCCGGGCTTTTCTTCGTTTTGCTCAACCGCTCTGCCTCTCGAACGGAGAGCCCGTTCGCGACAATCTTCTTGGCCAGCGCAACCGGATCTTCGGCCGTGATCAGAGCCCTCGCATGGCCTGCGGTAAGCTTTCCTTCCTTGAGGTAGATTTGAACTTCTTCCGGCAAACTCAGAAGTCGCAACATGTTGGCGATATGGGATCGGCTCTTGCCTAGAGCAGCGGCAAGCTTTTCCTGGGTATGGCCAAACCTTTCCATCAACTCCCGATAGCCGCCGGCTTCCTCGATAGCATTCAGATCAGCCCTCTGGATGTTCTCGATAATCGCGATTTCAAGCGATTCCGTATCCGAATAGTCCCGGATCAGGGCGGGCACGCTGTGAAGTTGCGCCATCTGTGCCGCGCGCCAGCGCCGTTCCCCTGCCACGATCTCGAAAAGCCCATCGCGTCGCGGATTTGCGCGCAGGATCAGGGGCTGAATAATGCCTTTCTCTCGTATCGACGCGGCTAGATCCTCCAGCTCGTCCAACGAAAAACTTCTCCGCGGCTGCTCCGGATTGGGCTCGATCTGATCAATCGGAACCATCTGGTCGGCCCGCCTCGGCGTAGCCTTCCCGCCCTCCACTTGAGGTTCATCGGAACCGACATCCGCCATGAGCGCGGAAAGTCCGCGGCCAAGTCCGCGCGTTGGTTTTTTTGTCATGATGATCTCCTCAGTTTCGCGCGATAAGCTCACGAGCCAAGTGTCGATAGGCAGTCGTCCCTTTCGACAACGGGTCATAGGTCAATACGGGCATCGCGAAGGACGGCGCTTCACTCACCCGGACATTTCTCGGGATGACGGTTGAAAAGACCAAATCCCCCAGGTTTTCACGCGCATCTGCTTCAACCTGTTTGGAAAGGTTGTTGCGTGCATCATACATCGTCAAGGCCACGCCCTCGATCCGCAGTTCCTTGTTTGCGGTTTGTCGCACTTCCCGAATTGTCAGCATCAGTTGCGACAGGCCTTCCAGCGCGAAAAATTCACTTTGGAGCGGGACCAGAACCGAGTGCGCCGCGACCATCGCGTTGATCGTAAGCAAGTTCAACGATGGCGGGCAATCAATCAGCACGTAGTCATACCCGAGATCCGCAACCAGGGGCGCACGAAGGGAATCGTGGAGCAGAAAGATCCGTTTTTCATTTGAAACCAGTTCAATATCGGCCGAGGAAAGATCGGTGGTTGCGGGCGCGATGAACAGGTTCTCAAGATCGGTTTTTCGAACGACATCCTGTAGGGGGACCTCTTCCAGCAGAAGATCGTAAGTTGAAAGACCTCGCTGCTCGCGATGAACCCCGAGGCCGGTCGACGCGTTTCCTTGCGGATCGAGATCCACCAAAAGCACGACCTTGCCCTCTTCCGCCAGAGCGGCGCCGAGATTGATCGCGGTCGTCGTCTTTCCAACCCCTCCTTTCTGATTGGTTATCGCAATAATCTTGGGGCCTTTGGGCCGGGAAGGGTCAGACACGCCGGATATCTCCGATTTTTAGGATGACTGCATCAGGATCAGTTTGGCTCGGATATGTATCCAACTCGAAGGACCAGCTTTCAAGGGCGTCGTTCACTTCTTTTCGGTAGCCGGCCCCTTTCAGGAACACCGCGTGGCCGCCCGAAACAAGATGGCGGGATGCATGGCCAAGCAGGGCTGGTAAAGGGGCCAATGCCCGGGCTGAAAGAATGTCGGCGCCAAGTGGGTCAAGATCTTCGATGCGTTGCGCCACGATCTGTGCAGAAATCCCGGTCTCCCGGGTGACCGTTCTAAGAAAGGCCGCCTTTCGTTGATCGCTTTCAACGCAGACCACCTGCATATCCGGGCGCGTTTCGCGGGCGAGGATCGCAACGATCAAACCCGGAAAGCCTCCGCCCGTTCCCAAGTCGGCCCACAGCTTCACGTTATCTTCCGTCAGGTCGAGAATCTGCGCAGAATCAAGGAAGTGGCGCGTCCAGAGCATTGGGATCGTCGACGCGGATACGAGGTTGATCCTCGGGTTCCATCTTTCAAGCAATGCGGCGTAGACATGCAGGCGCTCGCGTGTTTCACGTGAAACATCTGCAAAAAGTTCCGGACCACCCGCCTCGGTCATGCAGATTTTGCCCGTTCCATTTGCTTCAGCTTGGCAAGAATCAGGGTCAATGCCGCGGGCGTCATCCCCTCGATGCGACCGGCATGTGCAATGGTTTCGGGCTGCACGCGCGTGAGCTTGCCGCTCAATTCCCGCGTAAGGCCATTCAGGCTTTCATAGTCGAAGTCGGGCGGAATCCGTTGCGCTTCATCGCGCTGAAGCGCCTCTACTTCCTTTTTCTGCCTGGCGATGTAGTTCGCATAGAGCGCGTCCTTTTCAACCTGCCTCCGTATCTCGGGCGGAGTCGGCGGAAAATCCGTATCCTCCAGACCAAGCATGTCGAAAGTCATTCCCGGAAGAGAAAGCACCTCGAACCCGGTGCGGCGTGATCCGTCATCGCTGACATTCACGCCCAAGTCGCGCACATCGCGTGACGAGTACGAGAGCGCCGCCAGGGCGCCCTTCGCCGTCTCGAGGAGGTCCATCTTCTTCAGGAATGACTGGCGACGGTCGTCCGAGATCGCACCCAACGATATCGCCAGCGGAGTCAACCTCTGGTCGGCGTTGTCGGCGCGCAGGGAAAGCCGGTATTCCGCGCGCGACGTGAACATCCTGTAGGGCTCCGTGACTCCGCGGGTGAC
Source organism: Maritimibacter sp. HL-12 (assembly GCF_900177545.1). Classification (GTDB taxonomy): domain Bacteria; phylum Pseudomonadota; class Alphaproteobacteria; order Rhodobacterales; family Rhodobacteraceae; genus Sinisalibacter. The sequence continues at coordinate 1,555,996 of NZ_FXBQ01000001.1, forward strand.
AAGATCGTCGACCATCACGCCGATATAGGACATCATCCTGCTGAAGATCACCGGCTCACGCCCCAGTGCCTTTTGCGCCGCATTAAGCCCCGCAACCATTCCCTGCGCCGCAGCTTCCTCGTAGCCGGTTGTTCCATTGATCTGGCCAGCAAAAAACAGCTGTGGAACGGCCTTGACCTCGAGGGTCTGGCTCAGCGCCCTTGGGTCCACGTAATCATATTCGATGGCATAGCCCGGTTGCAGAATCCGTGCGCCTTCCAGCCCCCTGATCGAACGCACGTAGTCTTCCTGAACCTGTTCCGGAAGCGACGTTGAGATCCCGTTTGGATAGACCGTATCGTCATCCAGCCCCTCGGGTTCGAGAAAGACCTGATGCGAGGATTTCTCGGAAAACCTCACCACCTTGTCTTCGATCGAAGGGCAATAGCGCGGCCCGACGCCGTCGATATGGCCGCCATACATCGCGGAGCGCCCAAGGTTCTTCTGGATGATCTCATGCGTCTTTTCGTTGGTATGGGTGATCCCGCACGAGATTTGCCGTGCCACCGGACGCTGGTTCAAAAACGAGAACATTTCCGGCTCATCGTCACCGGGCTGGGAGTCAACCACATCCCAGTTGATTGTTTTCCCGTCCAGTCGCGGCGGCGTTCCGGTCTTCAACCGCCCAAGCGGCAACCCGATGTCGTCTATCTGCTCGGCCAGGCGTACAGAGGGTCGGTCGCCCATCCGTCCACCGGCAGATTGCCGGTCGCCGATATGAATGATCCCACGAAGAAACGTTCCGGTGGTCAGGATTACGGCCTTTGCCCCCAATTCCACACCATCCGCAAACCGAATCCCAGTCACCGCCGTCCCGGAAAAAAGAAGCTCCTGGACCTCGCCCTCAAGCAATTCCAATCCAGCCGCCCGGTGAATTTCGTTCGCCATCGCGGCTCGATACAATTTTCGATCTGCCTGGGCGCGCGGCCCCTGCACGGCCGGGCCCTTGCTTCGATTCAAGAGGCGGTATTGGATCCCCGCCTGATCGGCAACCCGCGCCATCGCGCCATCAAGCGCGTCGATCTCGCGCACCAGATGGCCTTTTCCCAGCCCACCGATTGCGGGGTTGCATGACATGACGCCCAAATCGGTAGCGCGCAGCGTGATCAACGCGGTGCGTGCGCCAACGCGCGCCGCTGCCAGCGCCGCCTCGGCACCGGCGTGACCACCGCCAACCACAATCACATCGAAGTCTGGATGTTTCACGTGAAACACTCCTTGCTACCGCGTCTACTTGCCGAGACAGAAGCTGGCAAAAATCTCGTCGAGGATGTTTTCCACATCGATGCGACCGACAATCGAGTCAAGAGCCCTGACGGAAAACCGCAATTCCTCGGCCGCGAGCTCGGATCTCTCGCCTCCCAGCGATACCTCGATTCGCGCCCGCTCCAAAGCGCCAACCGCGCGGGAGATTGCCGCCGCATGCCGTGTCCGGATTGCGGTTCCTGCCAAGGCGGAGCGCTTCTCAAGCACCGACTGGATCCGGCCCACGAGAACACCGATGCCCTCCCCCGTCTTTCCGGAAACCGCAAATCCCGCGGCGCCAAGATCAGCCTTGCCGTGCACCAGAATGTCCTCCGGCTCCGGCGCAAGCCCAACGCCGGAATACCCGTCCGCCAGGAGAAATACGCGAAGGTCTGCGGCCTCTGCCCGCTGAACCGCACGCTGGATCCCGATACCTTCGATTTCATCCTCGGCCTTGCGCAACCCGGCAGTATCGAGAACCGTAACCGGAAGACCACCAAGATTCATACGAACCTCGATGACGTCCCGCGTCGTTCCGGCCTTTTCCGAGGTGATCGCGGCGTCTCTCCCCGCCAATGCGTTCAGCAACGTCGACTTTCCAGCATTTGGAGGCCCGACGATGGCCACTTCAAAGCCCTCTCGAATGCGTTCCGCGATCCCCACTCCGGCTCTCTCTTGTTCCAGCGATTCGAGAACCCGGTCAATCAATGACAGAACTTCAGGTGCCACATCGACCGGCACATCCTCATCCACGAAATCTATGGTGGCTTCCAGCAAAGCCGCCGCGCGGATCAGATCACTGCGCCAGGCATCGGCCTTTTCCCCGAGCGCCCCGGAGAGAACCCGGTATGCCTGAGCCCTTTGCGCCTCGGTCTCGGCATCGATGAGATCGGCCAGGCCTTCCACCTGGGCCAAGTCCAGTTGGCCGTTCTCCAACGCCCGCCGGGTAAATTCCCCCGGCTCGGCCAAACGCAGCCCCTCCATCGCGGACAAAGCATCGAGCACGGCATCAACAACCGCAAGCGACCCATGCAGATGGAGCTCGATGACAGCTTCGCCGGTGAAGCTGTGCTTCTCCGCGAATCGAAGCACGAAAGCCTGATCTATGGGTTGGCCCAGCGCGTTTCTGAGCACGCGAAGGCCACGGCTTTCCGGCAAGTCTCCGCAAAGTGCAGAAGCCGCATCGAAGGCGGCCGCACCCGAAATCCGGATGATCGCAACGCCCGCTTTTCCGCGAGCGGTTGCCAATGCAAAAATTGTATCCATCACTCCAAACCGTTGGAGTCGGGCAAATCAGGCGTTCATCGAGTCGAAGAACTCTGCGTTGCTCTTGGTTTGTTTCAGCTTTGAAAGCAGGAATTCGATGGCGTCCGTCGTCCCCATCGGGTTCAGGATCCGGCGCAGCACGTAGGTCTTTTGCAGATCCTTCGGCAGGACCAGCAGCTCCTCTTTCCGGGTGCCCGATTTCAGGATGTCGATCGCCGGGAAGATCCGTTTGTCCGACACTTTGCGATCCAGAACGAGCTCGCTGTTGCCGGTGCCCTTGAATTCCTCGAAGATGACCTCGTCCATCCGGCTTCCGGTATCAATCAGCGCCGTGGCAATGATCGTCAGTGATCCGCCTTCCTCGATGTTGCGCGCTGCGCCGAAAAACCGCTTGGGCCGCTGCAATGCGTTTGCATCGACACCGCCCGTCAAAACCTTGCCGGATGACGGTACGACGGTGTTGTAGGCACGCCCGAGGCGGGTGATGGAATCCAGCAAGATCACCACATCTCGCTTGTGCTCGACCAGCCGCTTGGCCTTTTCGATCACCATCTCCGCAACCGCCACGTGCCGGGTTGCCGGTTCATCGAAAGTCGACGAAACCACTTCGCCTTTCACCGACCGTTTCATGTCGGTGACCTCTTCCGGCCGCTCGTCGATCAGCAGAACGATCAGGTAGCAATCGGGGTGATTCGTTGCGATCGACTGGGCGATATTCTGAAGAAGAACGGTCTTGCCCGTCCGGGGCGGCGCAACGATGAGCGACCGCTGGCCTTTACCGATTGGCGCGACCAGGTCGATGATCCTCGCCGACCGGTCCTTGAGCGTCGGGTCCTCGATTTCCATCTTGAACCGTTCATCCGGGTGCAGCGGCGTCAGGTTATCGAATGCAACCTTGTGACGCGCTACTTCCGGATCGGTGAAGTTGATCTTCTCGACGTGCGTGATCGCGAAATAGTTCTCGTTCTCCCCCGGCGACGAAATCACGCCTTCGACGGTATCGCCCGTGCGCAGGGAATGCTTCCGGATCATCTCGGGCGACATGTAGATGTCATCCGGACCCGGCAGGTAGTTCGCTTCCGGCGACCGCAGGAACCCGAACCCGTCTTGCAAGACCTCCAGCACGCCTTCTCCGCCGATCTCCCAGCCGTCTTCCGCGCGTTCCTTGAGGATCGAGAACATCATCTCGCCCTTGCGCATCGTCGAGGCATTCTCGATCTCAAGATCCTCCGCCATCGCAAGAAGGTCTTTCGGGCTCTGCGCCTTGAGATCAGAAAGATTCAAACGTTCGGTCATTGGAACACCCATGGACGGCGCATCGAGCGCGGTCGGAATTGAATTGGGAAACATACGGGCCGGACGGACCGTCTGGCGCGGTACATAGTGCGGTCACGGGATGGTGTCAATCTGGCTCAGAACTTCACGATCACCGCAAAAACGATCACCAGCATCAGGATCGTCGGGAACTCGTTCATCATCCGGTACCGCTTGCCGGGCAGCGCATTCGTTCCCGCGACGAATTCCTTGCGCCGCGCCGCAAGCCACATGTGAAACCAGGTCATCAACACGACCGATGCACCCTTCGCATAGGGCCATACCGCCGTCCAATCGACGATCCCGGGCGTGAAGACCAGCATCAGGCCAAACAGCCAGGCCGCGATCATCGACGGATTCATGATCGCCTTGAGCAACCTGCGTTCCATGGTCTGAAACATCACATCCGTGGTCGACCCGGGTTCGACCTGCTCGACGTGATAGACGAAAAGCCGTGGAAGATAGAACAGGCCGGCCATCCATGTGATCACCGCGATGACGTGAAGCGATTTCGACCAGACGTAGAAGCCCGACAGCCAGTCCAACATGTTCTCAGCCTTTCCGGGCGATGATCTCTCCTCCCTTCTTAAATAAAGAATATAAGAAGAAAAGAGTTGTTGTTTTCTTAGGCCCTGTGGAGCGTGTGGATTACAGGGTTATCCCCAATTTCATACAAATTGAAACCGGGCCCCCGTGCCAGCTCAAGAATTTGCGCGAAGAAAAATAACATTGATGTTTCAATAGGATAAAGGAAATTGTCCCTGATTTGAGAGGAGGCAACCTTTGGGTTGCACCGATTCCTCCCGGGCTGCGAGCAAGTCTATCCCCAGTGCATGAAACTCCGCCGAAGCCGGTATGAATGACCGGGCTTTCCACAAGGTCGGTTGGCGGGCTAAGTGTTGGCTGTCGCCGCACGGGAACAAACCGCGCATATCCACAAGGTTGCCTACATGCCGAAACCCTTCATCCTGGCTTCCGCCTCCGAGATCCGGGGGCAATTGCTTCGCAACGCGGGGCTCGATATCGAAATCAAACCGGCGCGCATTGATGAAGGTGCCATCAGGGCCAGCCTTGAGGCGGAATCTGCCAGCCCCCGAGACGTCGCCGATACCCTTGCGGAATACAAGGCGATGCGGATTTCGAGCGGCAATCCGGGCGCGCTGGTTCTGGGCTGCGATCAGGTTGCAGACTTCAAAGGCGCGATCCTGTCGAAACCGGAAACGCCAGAAAGCGCGGGAAAACAGCTTCGCATGCTTTCGGGGCAAACCCACAAGCTGCTCTCGGCTGCCGTGCTCTATGCCGACGGGGAGCCGAAATGGCGGCATGTTGGCGTGGTCCAGCTCACCATGCGCCCGCTATCGGACACCTATGTTTCATCCTACCTCGAGCGAAACTGGGAAAGTGTCCGCCACGCCGTCGGGGCCTACAAGCTGGAGGAGGAAGGCGTGCGCTTGTTCTCGCGCATCGACGGCGACTATTTCCACGTTTTGGGGTTACCGCTCACTGAGCTCTTGTCATTCCTGATCGAGACTGGCGAACTGGAGATATGACGAACAGCCCCATTCCCCTCGCCGGGATCCTGCAGAGCCCGGATCAGCCCAGCCCGATCACGGCGCTCTATGATCATTGGCTGACTGTAAAGGCGATCCCGGGGCGCTATGTTCCCCTCACCGTCAAGCCGGAGTCGCTTGGCGAGGTCATTCAGGTGTTGCCGAAGGCCGGGTTTGTCGGGCTGAACGTTTCGCCGCCCTTCCAGAAAATGGTGCTCGACCACGCCGACATCATCACCGACCGGGCCGCGCTGATGTCGGGCGCAAACACGATCATCTTTCGCCGTGACGGCAAGATTCACGCCGATAACACGGATGGTTACGGCTTCATCGAGAATATCCGCCAGAGCGCACCCGGATGGAACCCGAAGTCGGGACCAGCCGCAATCATCGGTGCGGGCCGGGCTGCGCGCGAAGTGGTGGCGGCCCTGCTGGAGGTCGGCGTCGAGCAAATCCGGATCGCCAACCGGACCCGCCCAAGGGCGGAAGCCCTGCGTTCGGAGTTCGGAGGGCGATTGTCGGTAACCGATTGGATGAAGGCCGGAAACATCCTTGAGGGCGCCACCACCATCGTCAATGCCACCCCGCTTGGATCTCTGGGAAAGCCGGAGCTTCGAGTTCCCCTCGATGCTTTGCAAGCCGGTGCTGTCGTCAGTGACCTCGTGGTGGCACCCGCCGAAACCCGGCTTCTGCGCGCAGCGATCGACGCAGGATGCTACCCGGTCGATGGGGTAGGCATGATTCTCTACCAGGCAGCACCGGCGTTCGAGCGCTGGTACGGATCGCGCCCGGAAGTCGATGCGCAAGCGCGCGAAGTCACTTCGGCGGCATTTGCACGATGAAACGGCCTTTCGTGATCGGCCTCACCGGCTCAATCGGTATGGGCAAGACGACAACGGCGCGGCTGTTCGCTGATGCCGGCGTCCCGGTCTGGGATGCGGATGCCGCGGTCCACCGTCTCTATGCAAAAGGCGGCCCGGCTATAGATCCGCTCGGCGCACTTTGTCCCGAAGCCGTGCTCCGGGGTGAAGTGGACAGGAGCGCCCTGAAGGATTGGATCGCGCAAGATCCCACGGCGCTGCGCCGGATCGAAGCCATCGTTCATCCCCTCGTTGCCGAGGACAGGGCCCGGTTTATCTCGGCAGCGGATGCCGATATCGTGGTGATCGACGTGCCGCTTCTGTTCGAGGTCGGTGCCGAGGATGAGGTTGATGCCATTGTCGTAGTGAGCGCCCCTCCCGAAACGCAGAAAGCCCGTGTTCTCGAGCGCGGCACCATGGATCAACACACCTTTGAAACCATTCTTGCCAAACAGATGCCTGACGAAGAAAAACGCAAACGCGCCGATTACGTGATCGAGACCACTTCACTGGCGGCCGCGCGCGAAAAGGTGCGCGCCGTTCTCAAGAACATCCGGGAAAACATGACCAATGCGTGAGATCGTCCTCGATACCGAAACCACCGGATTCGACCCGAAGACAGGCGATCGGATGGTCGAGATCGGCGCCGTCGAGTTGGTCAACCACATGCCGACGGGCCGCACCTTTCATCAATACATCAACCCCGAGCGAGACGTGCCGCAAGCGGCCTTCGAGGTTCATGGGCTGTCCGCCGAGTTCCTGCGCGATTACCCGGTGTTTCGTGATATTGCGGCGGCTTTCCTGGAATTTATCGGCGATGCGCCGCTGGTGATTCACAATGCGAAGTTCGACGTGCCGTTCCTGAATGCCGAACTGGGCTGGTGCAATCACCCGATCATCCCGATGGAGCGCGCGATCGACACGCTTGATATTGCCCGCAAGAAGTATCCCGGCTCCCCGGCGTCGCTCGACGCTCTTTGCCGTCGTTTCAACATCGACAATTCACACCGAACGCTTCACGGCGCATTGCTCGACAGCGAGATTCTGGCGGAGGTCTATCTCGAACTGATTGGTGGCCGCCAGCCCGGGCTGGTGCTCGCGCACGATCCTTCGCAAAGCAACGAACGCATTCCGGGGGCCGAAGCCTGGCGGCCCTATCCCCGACCGTCGCCGATCGGCCCGAGGATCACCGACGAGGAAGCCGCCGCCCATGCGGCCTTCGTGGAGGCGTTGGGCGACGGCGCGATCTGGAAAAAGTTTCCGCTCAGTTAGTCGGGGTCTCGGCCTTTTCGGCGGCGGCTCGCCGGGCGATCTCCTGCCGGTAGAGCGCGAGGAAATCCACGCTGTCGAGATTGACCGGAGGAAACCCGCCGTCGCGGGTCACGTCAGAGACGATCCGGCGAACGAAGGGGAACAGGAGGCGCGGGCATTCGATCAACAGAAAGGGGTGAAGCTGTGCTTCCGGCACGTTCTCGATATGGAAGATCCCGGCATAATCCAGTTCGAGCAGGAACAGCGGATCGCCAGACCCCTGATTTGTCGAGTTGACCTTGAACTTGGTGATCACTTCATACTGGTTCTCGGCCGTACGCTTCTTTGCATCGAGCGAAACCTCAACCGAGAGCTCGGGCTTGACCTCACCTTGCGCGCCCTTCTGCGCGAGGATGTTCTCGAAAGACATATCCCGGATAAACTGCGCGAGAGACTGCATTTTCACCGGGCTTTGCTGCGCCTGGCTTTCGGGATTGACGGTAGCGTTGGCTTCATCGGCCATGATTATCTCCTGAAATCACGAATTTCGGGCTTCCTTAGCAGGAAGCAGCGAAACCGACAATGCGGAGCGGCTCAATGCTTGGTCCAGCCAGACGGGCCTTGCCTTGGCTCATGAGTTGGCCGTTTGGGCCCGGTGACATCCTCGAAGTCTCCGTCGATCACATCGCCGGGATCATCCGGCTGGAAGGGATCACGCCGAGTCTCGGCTCCCATGGTGAAGCTCTGCACCCGAACCCGCGCGCGCAGCTTGCGAAAAACCCAGCGGCGCACAGGCGGCAGGAGAAGCGCGAAGCCCAGAAAATCAGTGAAAAAACCGGGTGTCAGTAACAGGGCGCCGGAAAACAGAATCATCGCCCCGTGGGCAAGCGGTTCGGTCGGATCACCGAGCGATTCAAAAGACCTGCGCAGATCGTTCAGGGCCGTGGCACCCTGCTGCCTCACGAGCCAGGACCCCAGAACCGCTGTTGCGATCACGATTGCAAGGGTCCATCCCAGCCCGATCGCGCCACCGATTTCAATGAAAAGGGCGATTTCGATCAGCGGAACCACGATGAACAGGACCAAAAGCAACATGACAACCTCTTGAAGGTGAAACGGTGGAGTGGACTTGCCCCCACGGCTTGCCTACATATGTGCCACCTGCGCAGAAATTCCACCCGCGCATTGAAACGAGGTGTTCATGTCATCCCCCGTGATCCAGCTTCTGGTGCTCGCCGCCATCGCGCTCTTTCTCATTCTCCGGCTGCGTGACGTGCTTGGCACCCGCGAAGGTTTCGAGAAGCCGAGTGTAACGCGCAAGGCCGATCCCCGCGAGGAAAAGCGCGGTCAGTTCCAGGTTATCGAGGGCGGCCCGGATGCCGATATCATCGATCACGTCCCCGAAGGTAGCGAGGCCGCGAAGGCTCTCGCAGCGATGAAGGCGGCAGATCCGAGCTTCAATGTCGGCGAGTTTCTCAGCGGCGCGCGCGGTGCCTACGAGATGATCCTGATGGCGTTTGAAGCCGGCGATCTTTCCACGATCCGGCCGTTTCTTGCCGATGACGTCTACGAGTCCTTTGCGGCTGTCGTTGAAGAGCGCGCGAGGAAGGGTTTGACGGTCGAGGCCGATTTTGTAGGTTTGCGCGAGTTGAAGCTCCTCGACGCCGAGTTTGATCCGACCACCAATGAGGGCGAGGTCACGGTGCGTTTCATTGGCGAGCTGACCTCGGTCGTGCGCGATAAATCGGGCGAGATCGTCGAGGGCAACCCGAAGGAAGTGAAGCGTCAGAAAGATGCATGGACCTTTGCGCGCGTCATGGGAACCGACAACCCGAACTGGCTGCTCGTCGCAACCGGCGGCTAACATGCTCCGCCGGCTTGGTCTGACGGTTGGTTTCGCGTTCTGTTTGAGCGGAACAGCGATCGCCGGACTGGACGAAGCCGAGGTCAGCATTCTCGATTTCTCCGACCTGGTGGGCTGGGAAGACGAAAACCACGTCGAAGCCCTCGCGGTTTTCAAGGAAACCTGCGCGCTCCTGAACGATCCGCAATGGCAACCGATTTGCAGCATCGCCGCCGCACATGAAGGCCCGGCGCGGAGTTTTTTCGAGCTGTTCTTCCGCCCCGTGCTCGTTGACGACGGCAAGGCAGGTCTGTTCACGGCTTATTACGAGCCTGAGATCCGTGGCTCCCGAACAAGGAGCGCCCGCTACAGGTATCCGGTTTATCGCAAGCCGCCCGAGGTGCCGCCGGGTGCCCAGTGGTATTCCCGTGAGGTCATCGAGCGCGACCGTGTTCTCGATGGGCGCGGTCTGGAAATCGCATGGGCCGAGGACCCGGTGGAGCTTCAGTTCCTTCAGATCCAAGGCTCGGGACGGATCCGGCTGCCCGACGGCTCCGCCATTCGGCTTGGCTACGCCGGACACAACGGCCACCCCTTCCGGTCGCTCGGCGACGAGTTGGTGCGCCGCGGGGTCTATGACCCGCACCAGGTTTCCGCCCCGGTGATCCGCGCCTGGGTGCGTCGCAACCCGGTAGAGGGCGAAAAGCTGCTGCACCACAATTCTTCTTACGTGTTCTTCCGGGAGGTGGGCCACGTCCCCGCAGACCGCGGACCGCTTGGCGCGATGAACCGTTCGATCACCGCACATCGCACCTTGGCTGTCGATCCGGAATACACCCCCCTCGGTGCCCCGGTGTGGATGGAAAAGCAGGGTGACGCGCCGTTCAACCGCCTGATGATCGCACAGGATACGGGATCGCGGATCAAGGGCGCGCAGCGTGCGGATATTTTCTTCGGAACCGGCGACGACGCGGGCGAGGAGGCGGGCCGGGTTCGTGATCCGGGCAGAATGGTCGTCTTGCTTCCGATCCAACACGCCTATGCGCTGAAGCCGGAGGGTTGACCCTTGTCCCGCCGCAAGCCGCGCAAGATCCGGCAAGATGAGATTGATCTCTGGGCCAAGGTCGTGGAACACGCGGTCCCGCTCTACCCAACACGTCCTTTGGTGGCCGAAAAACAGTCTCTAACCCCGCCGAAACCAGCTTTTTCGCCGGTGCCTCGATTTCGACTTGGCGAAACGGCAAAGGCCGCTTTCCCGGCGCATAATCTGGCACGGCCGATCGTGGAACAGCTTGCGCAGCAGCCGGTTGCAATGGATCGAAAACGTTTCGCCAAGATGAAACGTGGCCGGATCTCGCCCGAGGCACGGATCGACCTTCACGGGATGACCACAGCCCAGGCCCATCCGGCCCTTACCCGTTTCATCCTTGATGCGGTGTCAGAGGATCGCCGGCTGGTTCTCGTGATTACCGGGAAAGGGAAAACCAGGGCCGACCATGGCCCGATCCCGGAGCGCCATGGCGTCTTGCGTCACCAGGTTCCGCACTGGCTGCACACGCCACCGCTCAAGGCCCACATCCTGCAGGTTTCTGACGCCCATGTGAAGCACGGCGGGCACGGCGCCTACTACGTTTACCTGCGCCGCAACCGTTAGTCTTCCAAGGTGCCCACTTCGATGGTGTCGGCATCCTGCACCGACATGATCGAGTCGGGCTGTTCGCTCATCGCATCCGTCACGCCCTGCCCGAAGCTGCCGGTAAAGGCGCGCATGTTGCTCATGATCTTCAGGAAGGCAGGCGAGGTGATCGCGGTATCGTGGTTCAATATGCCCCTGGAAAAATCCGTCACATCAACAACATTCACATCCAGATCCGAAAGCTCTCCTTCCAGACGGAGCGCGCCAACCCGGGTGTTGCCGTAAATTTCCGAAGCGGCAAACCGCAACACCCTGTCGCGCTTCGATGAAAAGACCACGAAGGGCTGCGGCACATTCCCGATCCGGCGAACCTGAGCCCGGAACACGTCGATATCGATATCGGGCGAAACGAGGATCACACCGTCGATCTTGCCCCGCGTCCCGGTGTCGCCGGCGATCGCGAACTCGCGCAAGGTTTCCATGATCAGCATCGAGCCCATCGAATGACCGATGATCAAGACACCCTCGGCACCGGCAGCAATCACCGAACGGATCGTCGCCTGAAAACCGTCTCGGGCGTAGAGCATCGAGTCGCGGTCATAACCATAGCGCAAGAGTTTTTCCGCGCTGGGCCATGAGTAATGCACCGGCACGTCGTCCAGCCCGACATCGGTATAGAACTGCGAGAACCGGAACAGCCCGTCTTCGTAACCAGTGTTGTAGCCATGCACGAAGATCACGGCCCGGCGGCGCCCGGCGGGGCGGCTCATCAACTGGGCCCGGAGCTGACTGCGGAAAAGGGCTTCGTTGGGGAAGATCTCGTTGTTGAGGGTTGCGAAATGCTTGCGGGGGTTGGCTCTGAACGAAGGCAGGTTCAAGCTTCCCGCCCGGCGATCGGGTGGCACGGAGATATCGTAACGCCCGAAGGCAAGGCCTTCCCCGCGTCCGGACCCGAGCGATCCGTCATCTTTCAGGTTCCGGCTGGAGACGACGAGGATCGGTGCGATCGTGCCGCCCGCGGTGTTGACGTCTTCGAGCGAAACCATGCGCGCGCCGCCGGCGCAGGCCGAAAGCGCGAGGGTCGACGTGAGAGCAAGGCCGAAGCGGCGGCGATTCATGGCTGGTATCCCGTTCTTTTTCGGCAGCGCTACGCCGGAATCCGAAGCTGCGCTAGAGCATATACCGGCTGATATCGGCACTGCGCATCAATTCGCCGAGATTGGCCTCCACGAAGGCTTTGTCCACCACGATTTCCTCGCCCGACCGGTCCGGCGCGGTGTAGCTCAGTTCCTCGAACACGCGCTCCATCACGGTGTAGAGCCTGCGCGCCCCGATGTTCTCGACGCTCTGGTTCACTTCCGCGGCAATACCGGCGAGGGCCACGATGCCGTCGTCGGTAAATCTCACCCCCACCCCCTCGGTTTCCATCAGGGCGCTGTATTGCAGCGTGAGCGCATTGTCGGTCTCGGTCAGGATGCGCACGAAGTCCTGTTCGGTCAGCGCCGAAAGCTCCACCCGGATCGGCAACCGCCCCTGCAGCTCTGGCAGCAAGTCCGACGGTTTGGCGGTATGAAACGCGCCCGACGCGATGAACAGGATATGGTCGGTTTTCACCGGCCCATGCTTGGTGCTTACCGTGGTGCCTTCGATCAGCGGCAGGAGATCCCGCTGCACGCCCTCGCGACTCACATCCCCGCCCCGCGCTTCGGCCCGGGCACAAACCTTGTCGATCTCGTCAAGAAACACGATGCCGTTCTGCTCCACGGCTTCGAGCGCGGCGCGGTTGACGGTTTCGTCATCGAGGAGTTTGTCGGCCTCCTCGGCAATGAGAATATCGTGGCTTTCCGCAACCGTCATCTTTCGGCGCACGGTGCGCCCGCCAAACGCCTTTCCGAAGATGTCACCGAGCGACATGACACCCATACCCATCCCGGGCTGCCCCGGGATATCGAGCATCGGCATTCCACCGCTCGAACTTTCCTGCAGATCCACCTCGATCTCGCGGTCGTCAAGATCGCCGGCCAGCAGCTTCTTGCGAAACATGTCGCGGGTCTGCTCCCGGGCGTCCTTGCCTGCGATAGCCTCGATCACGCGGTCTTCGGCGTTGCGTTCGGCGGCAGCTTTCACATCTTCGCGCATCTGCGCGCGCGTCAGGATGATCGCGGTATCGACCAGATCGCGCACGATCTGTTCCACATCGCGCCCGACATAGCCAACCTCGGTAAACTTCGTAGCCTCGACCTTGATGAAGGGCGCTTTCGCCAACCGGGCGAGGCGACGGGAGATTTCGGTTTTGCCAACCCCTGTGGGCCCGATCATCAGGATGTTCTTGGGGTAGACCTCCTCGCGCAACTCGGGCCCAAGCTGCTTGCGCCGCCAACGATTGCGCAAGGCAACCGCAACAGCACGCTTGGCATCCTTTTGCCCGATGATGAAACGATCGAGCTCGGAGACGATTTCCCTCGGGGTCAGATCGGTCATTTCGAGATGGTCTCCACGGTGAGATTTCCGTTGGTATAGACACAGATATCGGCGGCAATACCCATGGCGATGCGGGCGATGTCCTCGGCCGTCTTGTCGCTTTCCATCAGCGCCCTTGCAGCGGCCAGCGCATAGTTTCCGCCCGATCCGATCGCGGTAACATCGTGCTCGGGTTCAAGCACGTCACCCGCCCCGGTAACGACAAAGAGGCCATCGCCATCGGTGACGATCAGCATGGCTTCAAGTTTTTGAAGATACTTGTCTGTGCGCCAGTCTTTCGCCAGCTCGACACAGGCGCGGGCGAGTTGTCCGGGCGTTGCTTCCAGCTTTGCCTCGAGGCGCTCAAGGAGCGTGAAAGCATCGGCGGTCGATCCGGCAAAGCCGGCAACGATCTCGTGCCCTCCAGGCGTCAGACGTCGAACCTTGCGGGCACTGCCCTTGATCACGGTCTGGCCGAGGCTCACCTGCCCGTCGCCAGCGATAACCACGAGACCGCCCTTTTTAACCCCGATAATCGTGGTGCCGTGCCAGCCGGGGAAATCCTTTTCAGCCATATCGCCTCCTTGAATGCTCCCCGCTATATGGCTTGGCAGGCTAGCGGCGACAACCTTGGCCGGGGGCCATTCTGGCGAAGAAAAGCCGAAACGGCCGGGATTGAACCGAAAAACAGTCTCTATTCCTCCCTAATCGAGCCAACCCGCGAGGTTTTCCTCCACGATCTCCGCCATCATCGAGATATGCGCCTCGTCGTCGTTGAGGCAAGGCAGATAGGTGAAGCTCTCACCGCCCGCCTCGGTGAAGCTTTCCTGAATCTCCTCGTTGATCTCTTCGAGCGTCTCGATGCAATCAGAAGAAAACGCGGGCGCGATCACGGCAATTCGCTTCTTGCCTGCCTCGGCAAGCCGGGCCACCTCTTCGACGGTGTAGGGCTGGAGCCATTCCTCGGGCCCGAACTTCGATTGGAAGGTCGTGACAACCCTGTCCTTCGCCCAGCCGAGCCGCTCGCGAAGAAGGCGCGTCGTCTTCTGGCAATGGCAGTGATAGGGATCGCCCTGCATCAGGTAGCGCTTGGGAACGCCGTGGTAGGAGCAGACCAGAACATCCGGTGCTTCCGCTTCGCTCGGATAAACCCGCTCCACGGACTGGGCCAGCGCCTCGATGTAGCTTTCGCGATCGTGATAGGCCGGCACCGTCCGCGCGGCTGGCTGCCAGGTTTCTTCCATCAACACCCGAAAGAACTGGTCGTTCGCGGTGGCCGTGGTCGGCCCGGAATATTGCGGGTAGAGCGGGAAGAACAAGATCCTCGTGCACCCTGATTTGACCATTTCCGCAACTTTCGACCTGGTCGAGGGATTGCCATAGCGCATCGCGAAATCGACCATCACCTTGTCGCCGTAGCGCTCATGGAGCGCTTCGCGCAACTTGGCGGTCTGGGCCTTGGTGATTGTCATCAGCGGGCTCTCGCCAAGCTCGTGGTTCCAGATCGACTTGTAGTTGGCCCCAGACCGGAACGGGCGGATCGACAGGATGATGCCCTGAAGGATCGGTTGCCATTTCCATTTCGGGTAGTCGATGACCCGCTGGTCCGAGAGGAATTCGCTCAGATACCTGCGCATTGACCAATAGTCGTAGTTGTCGGGCGTTCCGAGATTGGCGATAAGCACGCCGATTTTCTCCTCGGGAACCTTCGGGTGGTCGGCGGGCAAATGGGTGGTGTCGCGCATGTCCTGGCTCTCCTGCTGGGTCGGGCCGTGATAACCTCCTCGCGGTTACGGTCAATCAGGCAAATCGGTTTCCTTGGTGCCGAGCGCATCGGCGAGCCGCGTGGTGGCGGAGCCGGGCTTGAGCGGTTTCTGCTGGCTGTCGTGGGGTGCCCAGCCGGTAAGAAAGATCATCTCGAAAGTGGCGCGCACCCGTCCGTCGTCGCCAAAGTTGGCCGCGTAGATCTCCGCTGCGCGCCGAAACAGCGCGCGAGGCGTTTTCTCCGCCCGAACCGCCAGCGCGTTGCCCTCGCCCATGGCGCGCAGATCACGCATCAGCGCCCGGGCATCAAGGTAGGAAACCACTTGCGAGAGGGTGTCGGCCACCGGCAAGGCAAGACCGGCGATCTGCAATATTTGCGCCAGGTCACGGATCTCGCCCATTGGAAGCACGCGCGGGGAAAGCCCCCCGGTGAGCCCGACCTCGGCTTCCGCCAAGGCCGTGCGAAGTTCATGGAGGGTCTGTCCGCCGAAGGTTGCCCCGATGAACAGCCCGTCAGGTTCCAAGGCCTGATGGCATTGAAAGACCTGCGTAACCGGATCATTGGACCAATGCAGGGAAAGCCCGTGGATCACCGCGTCATGTGCACCGGGTTCCAGCGCGAGCACCTCGTTATCCGGCACGATCCGCGCGTCGGGAAAGGCCGCGCGCCACGGATCCGGAAAACCGGTCACAACGGCCGGGCGCATAAACCTTCTGTTAACCAATTCAAGGCGATCCTTCACCTCGTGCGCCGCGATCTCGTGGAGAAACATGCCCTCGGGCCGCGCGCGGGCACGGATCAGTTTCAAGCGGTCGGGGTCGACGAGTTTGGCCATGGCGCGGACCATAGAAGGACAAGGCCGAAATGCAATCGCCCCTCGCAATCCTCTACCCGCCGCAGTGTGTGAGTTGCGGCGAAACCATTGCCGACGACCACGGTTTGTGTGGAAAGTGCTGGGCTCAGACACCCTTCATAACCGGCCATATCTGCGATCGTTGCGGTGCACCCCTGCCCGGCGAGAGTGACGGCGAGTCGGATCTTTGCGACGATTGCATGAAGATTGCCCGGCCATGGTCGCGCGGGCGCGCGGCGCTGATCTACACCGGCAATGCCAGGCGTATCGTTTTGCAGATCAAGCTGTCCGACAGGCTCGATCTCGTGCCCTCGGCGGCGTTCTGGATGGTTCGGGCAGGGCGCGAGATCCTTGCGGGCGATGCGCTGCTGGTCTCCATCCCGGCGCATTGGACGCGCGTTTTCAGCCGCCGCTACAACCAGGCGTCCGAACTGGCCCGGGCGATTGCGCGCCAGACCGGGCTTGGGTTTGCCCCAACTGCCCTGACGCGCCCGCACCGAACCGAAAAGCAGGAAGGCAAAGGGCTGGACGGGCGCTTTGCCAATGTGCGTGATGCCATTCGACCGCACCCGAGACGCGGGGCGATCCTGAAGGATCGGCGCGTCGTTCTGATCGACGACGTGATGACCTCGGGCGCCACGCTTGCCGCCGCCGCCGATGCCTGCCTAGCGGCCGGGGCCGAGGATGTCGCAACGCTGACACTGGCGCGCACGGTGAAGGATGCCTAGATTGCTCTGCAACGGCGCGATCCTCGCGCAACCAGGGAAATCGAGATGCAACCAGTTACGATCTACACCACGCCCTATTGCGGCTTTTGCATTGCCGCCAAGCGGCTTCTCAACAAGAAAGGCGTCGAATTCAATGAGATCGACGTAAGCCATCACCCCGAGCTTCGTCAGGAAATGATGCAGAAATCGGGGCGCCATACCGTCCCGCAAATCTGGATCGGCGAGGTTCACGTTGGCGGCTTTGACGACATGCACGACCTCGACATGAGGGGCAAGCTAGATCCGCTGCTTCAGGGTTGATGCGCGCGGGGCTCATTCAGCTTACCTCGAGGGCCGATCCGGCAGAAAACCTGCCGACGTCCGTATCGTTCATTCGTGAGGCCGCCGCTCGCGGGGCGGAATTCGTTCTGACCCCGGAAGTAACAAACATCGTGTCGGCAGACCGCGGGTATCAGGCAAGCGTTCTGGTGCCGGAGGAGCAGGACGGAACGCTTGCCGCGTTGCGCCATGAAGCCGGGTCTCTTGGCATCTGGCTCCTGATCGGCTCACTGGCGCTCAAGACAGATGATCACGATGGACGTTTCGCCAATCGGTCGTTCCTGATCTCGCCGACTGGCGATATCGCCGCCCGGTACGACAAGATTCACATGTTCGATGTGGAAATATCGTCGACCGAACGCTACCGCGAGAGCGCGGGCTATCGTCCCGGGGGGCGTGCTGTTGTCGCCGAAGCGCCTTTTGCCCGGATCGGCCTCACGATCTGTTACGATCTGCGCTTTCCGCATCTCTACCGCCGATTGGCGCAGGCGGGCGCAGACATCCTCACCGTCCCGTCGGCTTTTTCGCAAGTGACCGGTGCCGCACATTGGGAAAGCCTGCTGCGCGCCCGGGCCATCGAAACGGGGTGTTTCATTCTGGCGCCGGCGCAAACCGGCAACCATGGACCCAAACGTGCAACGCACGGTCATTCGCTCGCGATCTCGCCCTGGGGCGAAGTGCTTGCCGATGGCGGAACCGAACCGGGCGTCACGCTGGTTGATTTCGATCTCTCGGACGTGGAACATGCGCGCAAACGTATCCCGTCGCTCGATCACGACCGGGAATTTGAAGGGCCCTGAATGTCAGACCATGCCGAAAGCCTCTCGGTTGCGCTGTTCAGCGAGATGTTCATGGCCGATCAACTTGCGCGAACGGCGCTGTCAAAGGCGCTGCCAAAGGGCATGGAACTCAGCCATTTCTCGGTGCTGAACCATCTTGCCAACGTTGCCGAGCCGAAAAGCCCGGGCCAGCTTGCCCGGACGTTCCACGTGACACGCGGTGCGATGACCAACACGCTTGGCAAGCTCGAATGGGCGGGGCATGTGCATATTCACCCCGACTGGGACGATGCCCGGCGCAAGATCGTCACCATCAGCCCGGCGGGCCGAAAGGCGCGCGAGACCGCGCTTTCAGCGATCTCCCCGATCATTGCCGACGTGGTCGAGAAGATCGGCCCCGACAAGGTGCGCGCCGCACTCCCGGTGCTGAGAGAAATCCGCGCGCGTTTTGATGAGCAAGCCTGAAAGAGGCTCTATTCCAGCGTGATTCACGCTGGACGGACACTGGCGGTCACATAGTTGACGCTCAGATCGCGCGATGAGATCGACCAGGTCCAGGTGATCGGGTTGAATACGAAACCCTTCTTGTCGACCGGCCTGAGCCCGGCACGGGTGATTAGCTCTTCAAGCTCGGCCGGGGTGATGAACTTGCGCCAGTCATGCGTGCCGACCGGCAGCCAGCGCATGACCCGCTCCGCTCCGACGATCGCCACCATGTAGCTCTTGGGATTGCGGTTGATCGTGGAGGCGATCATCAACCCGCCGGGCCTGAGCAGGTTGTGGCAGGCGGTGAGGTAATCGATCGGGCTTGCCACGTGCTCGACCACTTCCATGTTGAGCATGGCGTCGAATTGTTCGCCCGCCTCCGCCATCGCCTCCGCGGTTGTGTGCCGGTAGTCGATCTTGAGCCCCGATTGCTCGGCATGAACCTGCGCCACCGGAATATTGCGCTCGGCTGCATCGGCACCGACAACCTCGGCTCCGAGCCGCGCCATCGGTTCCGACAGCAGCCCGCCGCCGCAGCCGATATCGAGAATGCGCAGGCCCTTGAACGGGAGATTGTCGGTCAGGTCACGGCTGAACTCGGCGGCGATCTGGCTGGTGATGTAGTCGAGCCGGACCGGGTTCATCATGTGAAGCGGTTTGAATTTGCCGGTCGGGTCCCACCATTCCGCTGCCATTGCCTCGAATTTGGCGACCTCGCTCGGATCGACGGTTGATTGCGCGTCTGCCATGGGTTTCCCTTTCTCGTGGCGGTCGTCTCGGCCGCGTTATATAGGTTTCGCATGAACATCGCCGCAGGAAAAAACACCGCAGGTGCGCTCTACCCCGGCCGGGAGCCGTTCCGCCGCCATATGCTAGAGGTCGGCGACGGGCACACGCTCTACGTCGAGGAAGTCGGTCGTCCCGATGGGATACCCGTGGTCGTGTTTCATGGCGGTCCGGGCGGCGGATGCTCGCCCGCGATGCGCCGATTCTTCGATCCTGACAAGTTCCGCGTGATCCTGTTCGATCAACGCGGCTGCGGACGCTCGCGCCCCCATGCCTCGGTCAAGGCCAATACAACCTGGCATCTCCTGCGCGATATCGAACATATCCGCGTTACGCTCGGCATCGATCGCTGGATCGTTTTCGGCGGAAGCTGGGGTGCCACGCTGGCGCTGGTCTACGGGCAGGCGTATCCTGCCCGTGTCGCCTGGCTGGTGCTGCGCGGGGTCTTTCTCGCCACCCGGGCAGAGCTTGACTGGTTCTACGGCGGCGGCGCGGGTCGATTCTGGCCCGACCTGTGGGAGCGTTTCATCGATCCTATCCCGCTGGACGAACAGGACGATCTGATCGGCGCCTACAACAAGCGGCTGTTTTCGCGAGACCGCGCCGAGCAGATCACGCACGCCAAGTCATGGGCGGCATGGGAGAACGCCCTTGCCTCGATCGACAACGACGGCGCGATCATCGACAGCCCGGCCGACTACGCGCTGGCGTTCTCGCGGATCGAGAACCACTATTTCATCAACGCGGCTTTCCTCGACGACTCCCAGCAGATCCTCCCCAACATGCCGCGGATCGCCCATATTCCCGGCACCATCGTGCAGGGTCGTCACGACATGATCTGCCCCCCCGCTTCGGCATGGGCCCTGCACAAGGCCTGGCCTTCGAGCGACCTGCGCATGATCTCCAAATCCGGCCATGCCGTGTCCGAGCCGGGGATCGCGGCGGAGCTTGTGCGCACCATGGACAAGCTGGCGCGGCAGCGGGAAACGCTGGGTGTTTAGCATTTCCCTTGCAGACTCATCGCAACCACCCTATATCCCCCTCAACAGCGGCGCTTCGGCTTCCAAACCCGAGGCTCCACCGGGAGAAATCGACGGGCCGCGCGCCCGTTTTTTTGTGCTTGGAGACACCGTGACCGACCTGGTTGCCAAAACCACCATCGACCAGAGGCTGGCCGAGATCGTCCGTCCCGTCATCGAGGGGATGGGCTTCGAATTGGTGCGTCTGCGCCTGATGGGCGGCAACACGCCGATACTGCAGATCATGGCCGAGAAGCCCGAAGGCGGCATCGAGGTCGATGATCTGGCCGAGATCACCACCGCGCTGGGTGCCGTGCTCGACGTGGAAGACCCGATCACCGACAATTACACACTCGAAGTTTCCAGCCCGGGCATTGATCGGCCGCTGACCCGGTTGAAGGACTTCGACACCTGGAACGGCTACGTTGCCCGGATCGAAACCAGCGAACTCATTGATGGGCGCAAGCGGTTCAAGGGCATCCTGGCGGGCACCGAGGGCGACGAGGTTCTGATCGAGATCGAAGAAAACGGCGAGCCGGTCACCATCGGGCTGACCTTCGATCTTCTGGCCGAAGCCAAGCTCCTGCTCACCGATGAGCTGATCCGCGAAACCCTGCGCCAGCGCAAACACGCGAGCGAAATCGACGAAACGCTCTATGATGAAATCCTGACCGACAGTTCTGAGGAGGACTGACCCATGGCAATCACCTCTGCCAACCAGCTTGAGCTTCTGCAAACCGCCGAAGCTGTGGCGCGCGAAAAGATGATCGAACCCGGCCTCGTGATCGAGGCGATGGAAGAGAGCCTCGCGCGGGCTGCCAAGAGCCGCTACGGCGCGGAGATGGACATTCGCGTGTCGATCGACCGCAAGACCGGCCGGGCGACCTTCACCCGGGTGCGCACCGTCGTCGCCGACGAGGATCTGGAGAACTACCAGTCCGAGCTGACCGTGGAGCAGGCCAGGCAATACCTCGACGATCCGAAGGTCGGCGACACCATCGTCGAAGAAGTGCCGCCCGTCGAGATGGGCCGGATCGCCGCCCAGAGCGCCAAGCAGGTGATCCTGCAGAAGGTGCGCGAGGCCGAGCGGGATCGGCAATACGAAGAGTTCAAGGATCGCGCCGGCACGATCATCAACGGCGTGGTCAAGCGCGAGGAATACGGCAACATCATCGTCGATGTGGGTGCTGGGGAAGCGATCCTGCGCCGCAACGAGAAGATCGGCCGTGAGAGCTACCGCCCGAACGACCGCATCCGCTGCTTCGTCAAGGATGTGCGCCGCGAAACCCGTGGACCGCAGATCTTCCTCAGCCGCACCGCGCCCGAGTTCATGGCGGAATTGTTCAAGATGGAAGTGCCGGAAATCTACGATGGCATCATCGAGATCAAGGCCGTGGCCCGCGATCCCGGGAGCCGCGCCAAGATCGCCGTGGTAAGCTACGACAGCTCGATCGACCCTGTCGGTGCCTGCGTCGGCATGCGCGGCAGCCGGGTTCAGGCGGTGGTGAACGAGCTTCAGGGCGAGAAGATCGACATCATCCCGTGGAACGAGGACGTCCCCACCTTCCTCGTCAACGCGCTTCAGCCTGCCGAGGTTTCCAAGGTTGTTCTCGACGAAGACGCCGGGAAGATCGAGGTGGTTGTGCCCGACGAGCAACTTTCCCTCGCGATTGGCCGGCGTGGTCAGAACGTGCGACTGGCCAGCCAGTTGACAGCGCTCGATATCGACATACTTACCGAGGAAGAAGAAAGCGCGCGGCGTCAGGCCGAATTTGCCGAGCGCACAAAGCTGTTCATGGACACGCTGGATCTCGACGAGTTCTTCGCCCAGCTTCTCGTCTCGGAAGGCTTCACCTCACTTGAGGAAGTTGCCTATGTCGATGTTGACGAGCTTCTGGTGATCGACGGTGTCGACGAAGATACCGCCAACGAGCTTCAGGCCCGGGCCCGCGATGTTCTGGAAGAGCAGAACCGCAAGGCGCTCGAACACGCACGCGAACTCGGCGTCGAAGATAGCCTGGTCAATTTCGAGGGCCTTACGCCCCAGATGATCGAGGCATTGGCGGAAGACGGCGTGCTCACGCTCGAAGATTTCGCAACCTGCGCCGACTGGGAGCTTGCCGGTGGCTGGACCACCGTTGACGGCGAGCGCGTCAAGGACGAAGGCCTGCTTGAAAAATTCGAGGTAAGCCTGGAAGAAGCCCAGAACTTCGTGATGACTGCCCGTGTTCTGCTTGGCTGGGTTGATCCGGCCGACCTCGTGGAAGAGGAAGAAGCGAGCGAAGAGAGCGAAACTGAAGAGGAGGCCGGAGCCTGATTTCAGGCTCCGGGCAAGGCCAGATGACCCGAGGCGGTCGGCCGAATACGCGGGCGGAAGGCCCTGAGCGTCGTTGCATCGCGACGGGCGAGGTGCAGCCCAAACATGGGCTGATCCGCTTCGTCGTCGGTCCGGATTCCGAACTGGTGCCCGATCTGCGCGAGAAGTTGCCGGGCCGTGGAATTTGGGTCGCGGCGGATCGCGCCGCGCTGGACAAGGCGGTGGCGAAGAACCTCTTTGCCCGCGCGGCCCGCCAACCCGTCGTGGTGCCCGAAGGGCTGGCGGATCGGATCGAAGCCGCAATGGCTGGCCGCGTCGTTGAGCTGATCTCGCTCGCGCGCAAGGCGGGTGCGGCGGTGACGGGTTACGAGAAGGTCAAGGATTGGCTTGTCAAGGATCAGGCCGAAGTTCTGATCCAGGCTTCAGACGGTTCCGAACGTGGCAAGACCAAGCTGCGCCCACCCGGGAAAGATGGCCGATTCATCGGCTGCCTGACGGCCCGGGAATTGGGTTTGGCATTCGGGCGGGAAAATGTGATACATGGCGCGCTCGCGGCTGGTGGACTCACCGCCCGTGTAGTAGAGGAAGCCGCAAAGCTCTCGGGCTTGCGCAGAAACGACGGTGGGAACGCCCACCGGAAAGGTACGAAGACGACATGAACGATAGCGACGGCAAAAAGCCCCTTGGACTGCGTGGTGGTGCCCGGTCGGGCCAGGTGAAGCAGAGCTTCAGCCATGGACGCACCAAGAATGTGGTGGTGGAAACGAAGCGCAAGCGCGTTGTCGTTCCCAAGCCGGGTGCGTCTTCGGGAACTGGAGGCGGATCTGCCGGGCAGTCGTCCGGGGTTGACCCCAGCAAACGTCCCGCCGGCATTTCCGATGCCGAACTGGAGCGCCGGATGAAGGCCCTGGCAGCAGCCAGGGCGAACGAAGCCGGCGAAGCCAAGCGTCGGGAAGAAGAAGAGAAGGCGCGCGAAGAAGAACGCGAGCGCCGCCGCCGTGAAGCGGAAGAAAAAGAGCGCGAGGAGCGCGAACGCGCCGAAGCCGCGAAGCGCAAGGCCGAGGAAGAAGAGGCCAAGCGCACCGAAGCGGAAGCGGTGAAGACGGCCCCTGCCGCCGCGCCCGCCGCGGTTGCCGATCCGGCAGAAGCACAAGCTGCGGAGGCCCGCGGTGCCAAGGCACCGGGCCCGCGCAAGACGGATCGTGAGCGGGTGGCCGAGGAACGCCCGACGCGCGGCAAGGCTGCCAAGGACGACAGCAGCCGCCGCACCGGCAAACTCACGCTCAACCAGGCACTTTCCGGCGGCGAAGGCGGGCGGCAACGCTCGGTTGCCGCGATGCGCCGCAAGCAAGAACGGATGCGTCAGAAGGCCATGGGCGGTGGCGCCAGCCACGAAAAGGTTGTGCGCGACGTTCAGGTGCCTGAGACCATCCTGGTTCAGGAGCTGGCCAACCGCATGGCCGAGCGGGTCGCCGACGTCGTCAAGGCGCTGATGAAAATGGGCATGATGGTGACCCAGAACCAGTCGATTGATGCCGACACGGCGGAAGTGATCATCGAGGAGTTTGGCCACCGGATCGTTCGCGTTTCGGACGCCGATGTCGAAGACGTCATCGACATGGTCGAAGACAAGCCCGAAGATCTCAAGCCGCGCCCGCCGGTCATCACCGTGATGGGCCACGTCGACCACGGCAAAACCTCGCTGCTCGACGCGATCCGCCACACCAAGGTGACATCGGGCGAAGCCGGCGGCATCACCCAGCATATCGGTGCCTACCAGGTGACGACGGATGCCGGGCAGGTGCTCTCCTTCCTCGACACGCCGGGCCACGCGGCCTTCACCTCGATGCGCGCCCGCGGCGCACAGGTCACCGATATCGTGATCCTCGTGGTGGCGGCAGACGATTCCGTGATGCCGCAGACGGTCGAGGCGATCAACCATGCCAAGGCCGCCGGCGTTCCGATGATCGTGGCGATCAACAAGTGCGACAAGCACGACGCCAACCCCGACAAGGTGCGCACCGAGCTGTTGCAATACGAAGTGATCGTCGAGGGGCTTTCGGGCGACGTCCAGGATGTCGAGGTCTCGGCCATTACCGGGCAGGGTCTGGATACGCTGCTTGAAGCCGTCGCGCTTCAGGCCGAAATCCTCGAACTCAAGGCCAACCCCGACCGTCCGGCGCAAGGCGCGGTGATCGAGGCGCAACTCGATATCGGGCGTGGCCCGGTTGCCACCGTGCTGGTGCAGAAAGGCACGTTGCGTCAGGGCGATATCTTCGTTGTCGGCGAGCAATGGGGCAAGGTTCGCGCGATGGAAAATGACCGCGGCGAACGGGTCAAGGAAGCCGGTCCTTCGGTGCCTGTCGAGGTGCTCGGCCTCAACGGCACGCCGGAAGCCGGTGATGTGCTCAACGTGGTCGAAACCGAGGCGCAGGCCCGCGAGATCGCCGAATACCGGGAGCAGGCCGCGAAAGACAAGCGCGCCGCCGCCGGTGCCGGAACCTCGCTCGAACAGCTTCTGGCCCAGGCCAAGGCCAACGAGAACGTGAAGGAGTTGCCGATCCTCGTCAAAACCGACGTGCAGGGTTCGGCCGAGGCGATCATCCAGGCGATGGAGAAGATCGGGAACGAAGAAGTGCGCGTGCGCGTGCTGCACTCCGGTGTCGGGGCGATCACCGAAACCGATATCGGGCTGGCGGAGGCTTCCGGTGCCCCGGTGATCGGCTTCAACGTCCGGGCCAACGCACCCGCGCGCAACAGCGCCAACCAGAAGGGTGTCGAGATCCGCTATTACAGCGTGATCTACGATCTCGTGGATGACGTGAAGAAAGCCGCGTCTGGTCTGCTCTCGGCGGAAGTGCGTGAGAACTTCATCGGCTATGCCGAGATCCGCGAGGTCTTCAAGGTTTCGGGCGTTGGCAAGGTTGCCGGCTGTCTCGTCACGGAAGGTATCGCCCGCCGGTCGGCAGGCGTGCGTTTGCTGCGCGACAACGTGGTGATCCACGAAGGCACGCTGAAAACGCTCAAGCGCTTCAAAGACGAAGTCAAGGAAGTGCAGTCCGGCCAGGAATGCGGCATGGCCTTCGAGAACTACGATGATATCCGCACTGGCGACGTCATCGAGATTTTCGAGCGCGAGGAAATCGAGCGTTCGCTGACCTGATCGGAGCGAGACCTGCGAAAAAGGGGCACCTTCGGGTGCCCTTTTCATTTGCGATGGCGTCAGGCGGCGGGCACCGAAACCGGCCTGCCGGTGTATTCTTCCTTGCCGATCCGGACGACGATGCGTCCGTCGCCAAGTTTGCGCACGAAAAGGCCCTGGATCGACAGGTAATTCCCGACAGTGATTGTTCTGACCATGGCCATTTCCCCCGGACCTTGAGCGATAGTGCCTCAAGTGCGGGGTGGCGGTAAACAAGATCTTGATGCCGGGAACCGATGCTCCGATCAGAGCCAGTCGCGAAGGATCGGGATCAGAGGTTTGTCGGCCGGCGGCATCGGGTAGCTGCGCATGTCGTTTGGTCGCACCCAAGCCAGCTTCTGGCCTTCCTGCGGCACGACAGTGCCTTTCCAGCGCCGGCATGCGAAAAGCGGCATCAACAGGTGAAACTCCGGATAGCTGTGGCTTGCGAAGGCGAGCGGTGCAAGACAGGAGGCGCGGGTGTCGATCCCGAGTTCTTCGTGCAATTCCCGGATCAGCCCGGCTTCGGGGGTTTCGCCCTCTTCAACCTTGCCGCCGGGAAATTCCCACAGCCCGGCCATTGATTTTCCTTCCGGGCGCTGGGCGAGAAGCACCCGCCCATCGATGTCGATCAGCGCCACCGCCGCAACAAGAACGATTTTCACGACCGGTAATCCGCGTTGATCTCGATGTATCCATGGGTGAGGTCACAGGTCCAGACCGTGGCCGCACCCTTTCCGAGGCCGAGATCGACCGAGATCACCAGCTCCTGGTTCTTCATGTAGGCCGCGCCCTCGGACTCCCGATAGGCAGGCGAAACCCAGCCCTGCGAGGCGACGAGGATCTCGCCGAAGTGAATCATGAGCTTGTCGCGATCCGCCGCCGCGCCGGATTTGCCGATTGCCATGACAATCCGGCCCCAGTTCGGGTCTTCTCCGGCGATGGCGGTCTTGACCAGCGGCGAATTGGCGATAGCCATGGCATGGGTCCGCGCATCGCTGTCCGACGCCGCCCCCGTCACCCGGATCTCGATGAACTTGGTCGCGCCTTCGCCGTCGCGCACAACCTGGTGGGCGAGTTCAAGCATCACCTTCTTGAGCGCGTTGCGGAAGGCCGTGGTGTCTTCGGTCACCTCGATGCCGGAGGCCCCGGTCGCGGCAACAAGCAGCGTGTCGGAGGTTGAGGTGTCGCTGTCGACGGTGATGTTGTTGAAGGTCTCGTCGGTCAGGCTGCCCAGCATCTTCTGCAACAGCGGTTGCTCGATCTTCGCGTCGGTGAAGATATAGACAAGCATCGTCGCCATATCGGGGGCGATCATGCCCGAACCCTTGGCGATACCTGCAATCCGCACCGTCTTGCCGCCGATCTGAACTTCTGCGCCCGCACCCTTGGCATAGGTGTCGGTGGTCATGATTGCGCGCGCGGCAAGCTCGATCGCATCGGCGGTCAGCGTGCCGTTCAGTTCCTCGATCCGTGCCGTGATCCGCTCAAACGGCAAGGGTTCGCCGATCACCCCGGTTGAGGCGGAATAGACCCTGTTTTCCGGCACACCCGTCACCCGCGCGACCTCCTCGCAGATCGCGGCCACGGCCTTTTCGCCGCTGGCACCGGTGAAAGCGTTGGAGTTCCCGGAGTTGACGATGAACACGGCACCCCCCGAGGTATCGCTGCCAATCTTGGCCTGGCAATCGAGAACCGGCGCCGAGCGGGTGGCCGAGCGGGTGAAAACCCCGGCCACCGAGGTTCCGGGATCGAGCACGGCGAGCATCACGTCGACCCGCCCGGCATAGCGCACCCCGGCCTGCACCGCCGCAAAGCGGGCCCCGCCAATCACCGGCAGGCGCGGAAAGGCCCCCTTCGGCGCGAGCGGGGAGACGGCATGTCTATGCGTCTTGGCCGTCTTCAAACGGCCTTTGAGGCGCGCCACTTTTTCCTTGAGCTTCAGGACCTTTGCCTTGTTTCCCACCTTCCGGGACTCCCTTTCAATCAGTCAAGGAGCGAGACGTCGCTCAGAACGTCAGGATCAATGGCTTCAACGTCGGTCCGCTCGATCGTCGCGGCATCGAGCAATGTCGCCAGTGCCTGTTCCACGGCGTCGTTCTCAAGCTGCTCTTCGATCTCTCCGCGCACTTCGTCCAAGGCCGGAGCGCCTTTCATGCGGGCATCATTGAGCTTGAGCACATGCCAGCCGAACTCCGTCTGCACCGGCCCGGCTACATCGCCAACATCCATGTCGGCAACGGCAACTTCGAAGGGCTCAACCATCATGCCGGGGCCGAACCAGCCAAGCTCGCCACCAGACGGACCGGACGGCCCGGTGGAATGCTCGCGCGCCAGCACGGGAAATTCCGCGCCGCCTGCCAGTTCATCAACCAGCGCCTGCGCCTCTTCCTCGGTTTCCACAAGGATATGAGACGCATTCCATTCCTGCGTCGGTTCGGCATCGGCATAGGTTTCGTCATAGGCCGCCTGCACCTTGGCATCGTCCACCGCGCCCGAGATCACCTCGTCGAGCTTCTCCGTGGCCACGATGGCGCGGCGCTCGTTGTCGAGCTGGATCTTCGCCCGTGCCGACATTTCCTCGATCGCCTGGCCCAGAACGGTTTGCTGGATAAGCTGTTCGATCAGGCCGGGCAGGAGCACGTCGTTGGGCAACGCCTGGTAGTCCTCGGGCAGGGCAAATCTGGCCGCGATCACATGGCCGAGCGTTATTTCATCTCCGTTGACAACCGCCATGACCGTGTCGGCAGACTCCTCTGCCCGAAGCGGCGCGGAGGCCACGAGCATCAACGCAGCGCCGGCGAGCAGGGTGGTGGTTTTGGGCAAGATTTTCATGGGTTTTCCTCTTGTCGGACCGGTTCCCCGGTGTCGTTGACTATTCCGGCTCCGGCCCTTACATCGCAAGGGTCTCACGGGGGCGGATCTCATGCCCTTGATATGGGGCCTTGCGGGCACGGGCAAGTGCTCCCCGCGATGTCGTGAACAAGAGAGCAGATCGGGCGGAGTGAACATGCTGGGTATCGGAAAAATCGCCAAGAAGGTGTTTGGTTCTCCGAACGATCGCAAGATCAAGACGACGCGCCCGATCATCGAGAAGATCAACGCGCTGGAAGTAGAATTCCACGCGCTGTCCGACGATGCGCTGAAGCAGAAGACCGAAGACTTCAAGAAGCGGGTCGCCGAGGGCGAAAAGCTCGACGACATTCTGCCGGAAGCCTTTGCCAACTGCCGCGAGGCCGCTTGGCGCGCGCTCGGGCTTCGTGCCTTCGACGTGCAGCTCATGGGCGGGATCTTCCTCCACCAGGGCAATATCGCCGAGATGAAGACGGGCGAGGGCAAAACCCTCGTCGCCACATTCCCGGCCTATCTCAACGCGCTGACCGGCAAGGGCGTGCATATCGTCACCGTAAACGATTACCTCGCCCGGCGCGATGCCGACTGGATGGGCAAGGTTTATGCCGCGCTCGGGATGACCACGGGCGTCGTCTACCCGCAACAGCCCGACCAGGAAAAGCAGGCCGCCTACCAGGCGGATATCACCTATGCCACCAACAACGAGCTGGGCTTCGATTACCTGCGCGACAACATGAAATCCGAGCTGAGCCAGATGTATCAGCGCGGGCACCATTTCGCGATCGTCGACGAGGTCGACTCGATCCTGATCGACGAGGCGCGCACGCCGCTGATCATCTCGGGCCCCTCGCAGGACCGGTCCGAGCTTTACGTGACGATCGACAAGGTCATTCCCGAGGTCAAGGACGATCACTACACCCTCGACGAGAAGACCCGGAACGTGACGTTCACGGATGAAGGCAACGAGTTTCTCGAAGAGCGACTTCACGAGCTCGGCCTGCTGCCCGAGGGTCAGTCGCTCTACGACCCCGAAAGCACCACGATCGTGCACCACATCAACCAGGGCCTGCGCGCACACAAGCTGTTCCACCGTGACAAGGAATACATCGTGCGCAACGGCGAGGTTGTGCTGATCGACGAATTCACCGGCCGGATGATGTCGGGACGCAGGCTGTCCGAAGGCTTGCACCAGGCCATCGAGGCCAAGGAGGGCTGCAACATCCAGCCCGAAAACGTCACCCTCGCCTCGGTGACGTTCCAGAACTATTTCCGTCTCTACGACAAGCTTGCGGGCATGACCGGCACGGCGCTCACCGAGGCCGATGAATTCGATGACATCTACAAGCTCGGTGTTGTCGAGGTTCCGACCAACCTGCCGATTGCCCGGATCGACGAGCATGATGCCGTCTATCGCTCGGCGGACGAGAAATATGCCGCCATCGTGGAAGAGATCAAGAAGGCGCATGAGAAGGGCCAACCCGTTCTCGTCGGCACCACGTCGATCGAGAAATCCGAGTTCCTGTCTGATCTTCTGAAAAAGGAAAGCATTCCCCATAACGTCCTGAACGCGCGCCAACACGAGCAGGAGGCCCAGATCGTGGCCGATGCGGGCAAGTTCGGCGCGGTGACGATCGCCACCAACATGGCCGGTCGCGGAACCGACATCAAACTGGGCGGCAACTTCGAGATGATCGTGCTTCAAGCTCTTGCCGCAGACCCGGAGGCAAACCCCGACGAAGTGCGCGCCCGTATCGAAGCCGAGCATGCCGACGAGGAAGCCAAGGTGAAAGCGGCGGGCGGGCTTTTCGTGCTCGCCACCGAACGCCATGAAAGCCGCCGGATCGACAACCAGTTGCGCGGCCGGTCCGGCCGTCAGGGCGACCCGGGCCGCTCGGCTTTTTTCCTGTCGCTCGATGACGACCTGATGCGAATCTTCGGGTCCGAACGGCTCGACAAGGTGCTCTCCACCCTTGGGATGAAAGAGGGCGAGGCGATCGTGCATCCATGGGTGAACAAGAGCCTGGAACGTGCGCAGGGCAAGGTCGAGGCGCGCAACTTCGACATCCGCAAGCAGCTCCTCAAGTTTGACGACGTGATGAACGATCAGCGCAAGGTGGTGTTCAGCCAGCGTCTGGAAATCATGGAGGCGGACGATCTTTCCGACGTGACGGAAGACATGCGCAACCAGGTGATCGACGATCTGGTTGAAAGTTTCGTCCCGCCCAAGACCTACGCGGAACAATGGGACGCCGAGGGTCTGCACGCCGCGGTTATCGAAAAGCTCAACCTCGACCTTCCGGTGACCGACTGGGTGAAGGAAGAAGGTGTCGATGACGAGGCGATCCGCGAACGGCTTTACGACGCCGCCGGCAAACAAATGGCGGACAAGGCCGAAGCCTTCGGTCCCGAGACCATGCGGACGATCGAGAAACAGATCCTGCTTCAGACCATCGACGCGAAATGGCGTGAGCATCTCCTCACGCTCGAACATCTGCGCTCGGTCGTCGGGTTCCGCGGTTACGCCCAGCGCGATCCGCTCAACGAATACAAAACCGAAGCCTTCCAGCTTTTCGAGGGCATGCTCGACGGCCTGCGCGCCGATGTAACCCAGAAGCTTGGCCAGGTGCGTCCGATGAACAAGGAGGAGCAGGAGCAGATGATGCAGCAAATGCTCCAGCAGCAGCAGGCACTTGCCGAGGCGCAACGCAAGGCAGCCGAGAAGATCACCGGCAAGTCCGAATTGCCCAAGGGCGTTGCGATGGCAGGGTTTGACGAAAACGATCCGGGCACCTGGGGCAACCCCGGTCGGAACGATCTTTGCCCCTGCGGGTCCGGCAAGAAATTCAAGCATTGCCACGGCAAGTTCTGAACCGGGCAGTTTTTCGGGCAAGGCCGGGGCGATCACGTGGCGTGATCGTGGCGCTTAGCGCTGGAACCCGAGATAGTTGCGAAATCTCAACGACTTGACCGTGTTTTCGAAAATCGAAACAAAACCGGAAAAGGCCACCTTCTGTTCATCTATTCGGCGTATTGCTGCGGGAAACTGCACGCTGACGGAATGAATTGGAGATCGCCATGTTCGCCGATCTGAAGCAAAAGGCTGCAGGAATTGACAGGAAGCGGCTCTATACCGCCGCCGCCACGATCCTGATCGCAGGGGCAGCGGGGCATTTCATGCAACGTTCAGCCCAGTCGCCGGGCGACAACCCCTCGACGATGGCAGGGGCCTTGCCGACTTCCGCGTCCGTCATGGGCCCCACGATCGCCCCTGCGCCCGATGCTTCGGACGCTTCGCAAGCGGCGGCCACCATCGTGGAAACGCCCGTGGCACCGGACGAACTGCCCGTTCCGGCCAAAACGCCGGCAGCGCCGACGCTGGAGGAACCTGCGGTCGATCCGATGATTGCCTCGGCCGAAGCGAACGATCCTTTGGTTGAGGAAGTGACTCGCGGCAAGACCGCGATGTTTGGCTTCGAGGAAGATCCCGCGCCAGACACCACCGCGATGACCGAGCCCGCCGCGGCGCCTTCGGAACCGGAGTCGGATACCGAGGCCCTGTTTGCGGCCCTTGATAGTGCCGAGCAATCCGGCGGCGAACCCGAGATCGCACCGGCCACTTCTCCCGAAGCGAATTGCGACATCAGCTTCAAGGCCGAGCCTGCAGAGGCCGCCATGGTGACCCTGTCCTTCGAGGCACCGTGCCACTCGGGAGAGGATGTCGGGATCGACCATGGCGATCTGCGGTTCTCCGAACAGCTTGGCCCTGACGGCAGCCTGATGATCCTCGCCCCCGTGATGTCCGCGACCGCCATTTTCACTGCCCGCCTGGGCGATGGCCAGACGGCATCGACCGAAGTGCGCGTCCCCGATTTCGCCTCCTATGAGCGGATCGCCGTGGTCTGGAAAGGGGCAACCGGGTTCCAACTGCACGCACTGGAGAACGGCGCGGTCTACGGCGAGCCGGGCCATGTCTGGGCTGAACAGCCGGGCACGGCCGAGATGGCCATCGCGGGCGCAGGCGGGTTCGTCTCGATCCTGGGAAGCAGCGCAAGTGGCTATGCTGCCGATGTCTACACCTATCCCGCGGGTCTCACGGCGGACGATCCGGGGCCGGAGATTTCGATCGAGGCACAGGTGATGGAAAACACGTGCGGCACCCAGATTGCCGGAACCATCCTGCGCAGCAATGCCATCGGAACGCCCAATGTCGACACCCTGTCGATGTCGGTGCCGGGCTGCGACGCCGTGGGCGAATATCTGGTGTTGAAAAACCTGCCCCAAGAGCTGAAACTCGCCCGCAACTGAAGCGGCCCGGGGGTCTTCGATGACAATCTTTCGTGCGGCGGTTCTCGCCGCACTTTTCCTTTGGTCGATGCTTTCCCCGGCTGCGGCCGAAGACGTTACGCTCACCTCACGCGATGGCGCGCTGGAAATCTCCGGGACTCTGCTTGGCTTCGACGGCGAGTTCTACCGCGTCGATACCGAGTTCGGGATCCTGACTGTCGATGGCTCCGGCGTGAATTGTGATGGTCCGGGTTGCCCGATGCTGGGGGCATACAAGGCCCGTTTCACCCTTTCGGGGGCCAGTGAAATGGGCGAGGTGCTGATCCCCGCGATGATCGAAGGTTTCGCGCTCAATGGCGGTTACGCTCTGGCGCGGGAAACCCTGCCCGGAGTCGGGCTGCTCTACCGTCTGTATGAAAAGGCGGACGGTCCCGAAACAGCCGAGATCACGGTGCGCCAGACCTCCTCGGCGGAGGGCTTTGCCGATCTCGTCAGCGAACAGGCCGACATCGTGCTTTCGATGCGCGAAGTCTCCTCGCGGGAACGTGCGCTGGTTCGCGATGCCGGTCTGGGCGATCTTCGCGGGCTGCGGCAATTTCGGGTGATTGCGCGCGATGCCCTCGTGCCCATCGTTGCGCCGGGCAACCCGGTGCGCCGTCTCACGATGAACGATCTCGCCGCGGTCTACGCGGGCGAGATCACCCGTTGGTCGGACCTCGACGGTGAAGACGCACCGATCACCCTGCATCTCACCTCGCCCGACGGCGATATCGGCCAACTCTTCGAGGCGCAGGTTCTGGAGCCGCAAGGTTTGACCCTCGCATCCGATCTTCGCACCCACGCCACGGTCAGCGGGCTTGCCGCGGCGGTCGCGCAAGACCCTTTCGGAATTGGCATTTCAACCTTCGCGCAATCCCGCCTCGCGGACGTGATCACGTTGACCGGCGCTTGTTCATTCGAGGTTGCCGCAAGTGACGCCAGCATCAAGGCGGGTGACTATCCGCTCACCGCGCCGATGTATCTCTACCTTCCGGCGCGCCGCCTGCCGAAGATTGCGCGAGATTTCCTGGCATACATGCGTTCGGGGAGCGCCCAGATGGTGACCCGCCGGGTCGGGTTTGTAGACCAGTCTTTCAGCGAGGTTCCGGTTGCCGCGCAGGGCAGGCGGCTGGCCAACGCGATCCGGGCGGCGGGGCCCGAGGTGAGCCTCGAAGAGCTTCAGCGCATGATGAAGTTGTTTGACGGCAAGGCCAGGATCTCACTCACCTTTCGGTTTCAGGGTGGATCGACCGTGCTGGATACGCCGTCCCGCGCCTTTCTCGCGCTGCTCGCCGCTGCCTTGGAGGCAGGCGAATTCGAGGGCAGGCGCTTGACCTTTGTCGGCTTCAGCGACAGTGAGGGGGAAGCAGATGCCAATCGCCGCTTGTCGCGAAGGCGAGCCGAAACACTCATGTCGGCAGTGCTCGCCGAGACGGAAGTGTTCGACCGCGCCCGCGTGTCTCTCGATACCGACGGGTTCGGAGAGGCTCTGCCGATGGCATGTGACGACACCGCATGGGGCCGCCACGTGAACCGCCGGGTGGAAATCTGGGTCGATTGATCACCGTTTCGCGGCGGTTCGTGCCGGAGTCAGAGATAGCCGGCGTCGCGGAAACTCGACACCTGTGATTTTCCGATGATGAGATGGTCGTGCAAGGTAATCCCCAGAGTCTCGGTGGCGGCCTGAACCCGGGCCGTCATGTCGATATCGCCTTGTGACGGCGTGGGGTCACCCGAGGGATGGTTGTGAACAAGGATCAGCGCCGAGGCGTTCACTTCAAGCGCCCGCTTGGCAACCTCGCGCGGGTAGACCGGCACATGGTCGACCGTTCCGCGCGCCTGTTCTTCGTCGGCTATGAGGGTGTTGCGGCGGTCGAGGAACAGCACCCGGAAATGCTCGATATCACGATGCGCCATCGTCGTGCGGCAGTAATCGAGCAAGGCGTCCCAAGAGGAGATCACGTCGCGCCGGATCACCCGGGCCCGCGCCAGCCTTTGCGCCGCCGCTTCGACGATCTTGAGTTCCAACACCACGGCCTCACCCACGCCGGCAACTTCGCGCAGCCGGTTGGGCGGGGCCGAAACAACCGCGTTGAAATCACCGAACCGGGCGAGCAGCGCGTGGGCGAGCGGCTTCACGTCCTGCCGGGGGATCGCGCGAAACAGAACGAGTTCAAG
This sequence comes from Maritimibacter sp. HL-12, assembly GCF_900177545.1. Taxonomy (GTDB): domain Bacteria; phylum Pseudomonadota; class Alphaproteobacteria; order Rhodobacterales; family Rhodobacteraceae; genus Sinisalibacter. Next base: position 1,591,046 of record NZ_FXBQ01000001.1, read on the forward strand.
TATCTCGTAATCCGGCAGCGCGCCCGCGCCGCCTTCCATGAAGCGCGCGCGCAGGCGTTTGCGATGATCGCCGATGTAGGATGGCACCCGTCCTTTTTGCGCGGCCACGCACGCGGCAGGTGCTTCGTCCGTCTCGAACAGAGGCAGGGGCATTTCGCCGAAATGTGATTCGATAAGCTCCATGGCACCAGATTGGCTGCACCGGATGAATCAAAGGTTAACGCGGGTTCACCGCTCAGCCGGTCAACCCGTCAACCGGCCGGATATGGCCGGTCACCATGCCCCGCCAGTTGCGGATCGGCGCGTTGAGCACTTTGAGGGTTTCGTCGTGCGCCGGGTCGAGCACGCCAAGCCGAACCAGCAGCGCCGCGATGGTGGCTTCGGAAGCGCGCGTTGCGCCATCGGCAATCTTGAGTGCGATCCCGACACGCTTTTCCGGCACCATTGCAACGAACACTCCCTCCGCGCCGGTCTTGATTGCCACGCGCCCCGCCATCGCGCGCATCAGCCCGGTGCAGGCCCGTCCTTCGCCCGCGACCAGCTCGGGATGTGCGGTCATCGCCTTCCGCAGTCGTGCGGCTGCGCGCGCGCGCGGACTGTCCCCGTCCTCCCGGGCCGTGGCGAAAAAGGCCATCGCTCGCCCGAGCCCGCGCAGCGATGTGGCGTAATTGGGGGCGGAGCAGCCGTCGATTGCCCAGCCATGCACTGGCTCGCCGGTCACGTCTTCCCAAGCCGCGCGCACCGCCTTCTGAACCGGGTGGTCGATCTCGAGGTATTCCGGGCCCGCGCCAAGATGACGGGCCAGCGTGAGATAGCCTGCATGTTTGCCCGAACAATTGTTGTGCACCTGCCGTGGCTTCGCACCCGCGCAGGTGATCTCTTTCGCCGCTTTCGGGTCTGTGGGCATATGTGCGCCGCAACGCAGATCGTCATCACCAAGTTTCCGATCGGCGAGCCACCGTGCCACCCGGTCGGTGTGAATGTGCCCGCCCATGTGCGAGGCGCAGGACAGCGCGAGGTGTTCCCTTGTCAACCCGGCCGCATCGGCGGCACCGCTTTCGACCAGCGGCAAGGCCTGAATCATCTTGGCCGACGACCGCGGGTAGATCACCGCGTCCGGATCGCCCCATGCTTCCACGATCTCACCCGCCGCCGAGCAGATCACGGCATGACCCAAATGCAGAGATTCCACCCGGTCGCCACGCCAGATTTCGGTCAGCCTCGCGGGTTCACCCATGGTTGTTCCTCCATGCCCCGGGGAACGCGCGGTTTTCCGCCAACGGGGCTTTCATGATCCGGGCATGTTGCGTTAGTGTAACCCGCAGATGGGAAACGGGTCCGCGTCTCGACAAGACCGCTTTAGGCAGGCCGACGCAAGGGCCAAGAGGCAGGAACGGCTGGAGGCTGTGAAAAGATGATTTCGAATTTCGCACGGGGCCTTTGTATCGCGGCATTCTCGATTTTTGGGGGTGGAGCGGTTGCGCAGGAAAGCACCAACCGGGTTGCGGCCAACACCGATTGGAGCGTGTTCGTCGAGGAAGACCCGAAGGAATGCTGGGGCGTGTCCAAGCCCAAGGAATCGGTCAACACGCGCGACGGGCAGGTTGTTGCGGTGCGGCGGGGGGAGGTTCTTCTCTTCGTCAGCTACAGGCCGGACAACAGTGGCGCGGGCGAGGTCAGCTTCACCGGCGGCTACCCGTTCCAGGCCGATTCAACCGTGGCGTTGACGATTGGCGGCGAAACCTACCAGCTCTTCACCGATGGTGAATGGGCCTGGGCAAGCCCGGACGACGATCCGAAGATCATCGACGCGATGAAACGCGGCGCGGATGCCGTCGCCGTTGGCGTCTCCGGACGGGGCACCCGAACCGAAGACACCTTCTCGCTTCTCGGCTTCACCGCTGCCGTGGAAGACGCCGCCAAACGCTGCGAGTGAATTATCCTCAATCGTGGAGCGCCCCGGCCCGGTGCCGGGGCGTTTTCTTTTGAAACTGCCGCGCAATGGCCTATATGGGCGTGAAAGCGCAAGGATCATCCCATGAACACGCCGACTGCCCCGATCACCCAGGATGTGCTTACCATCGCCCGCAAGGACGGTGAGCAAACCGGCAAGGCGAACCTCGTGGGTCTCACCCGCAACGAGATGCGCGATGCCCTGATCGCAGCGGGTACGCCAGAGAAACAGGCGAAGATGCGCGTCGGCCAGGTTTGGCAATGGATCTATCAGAAGGGCGTGCGCGATTTTGACGCGATGACCAACCTTGCCAAGGATTATCGCGCAATGCTGGGCGAGGTCTTCGAGATCCGCGTGCCCGAGATCATGACCCGTCAGATTTCAGAGGACGGCACGCGCAAGTATCTCGTGCGCATTGCCGGGGGCCACGAGGTCGAGGTTGTCTATATCCCCGAGGAAGATCGCGGCACGCTCTGCGTCTCCAGCCAGGTCGGTTGCACGCTCACCTGTTCGTTCTGTCATACCGGCACGCAGAAACTCGTGCGCAACCTCACCGCCGCCGAGATTGTCGGCCAGATCATGCTGGCGCGCGACGATCTGGGCGATTGGGTCAAGCCCGGCGAGGGCATGGGTGAACGTCCGCGTCTCGTGTCCAACATCGTGCTGATGGGCATGGGCGAGCCGCTCTACAATTTCGATGCGGTGCGTGACGCGATGAAAATCGCGATGGACGGCGAGGGCATCAGCCTGTCGCGCCGCAGGATCACGCTCTCCACCTCCGGCGTGGTGCCCGAGATCGCACGCGCGGGCGAGGAAATCGGCTGCATGCTGGCGATCAGCTTCCACGCCACCACCGACGAGGTGCGCGACACGCTCGTGCCGATCAACAAGAAGTGGAACATCGCCGAGTTGCTCGAGGCGCTCCGGGCCTATCCGAAACTGTCCAACTCCGAGCGGATCACCTTTGAATACGTGATGCTCGACGGTGTGAACGATACCGAAGACGATGCCCGTCGCCTCGTGAAGCTGATCGACGGTATTCCCGCCAAGATCAACCTGATCCCCTTCAACGAATGGCCCGGCGCGCCCTACAAGCGGTCGTCGAACAATCGCATCCACCGATTTGCCGACATCATCTACAAGGCGGGCTATGCCACCCCGATCCGCACACCGCGCGGCGAAGACATCATGGCCGCCTGTGGCCAGCTCAAATCGGCCACCGAGCGCGCACGCAAGAGCCGCCGCGAGATCGAGACCGAGGCGGGTATCGCGTCGCGTTGAAAAAACCCCGCCTGTTCCACAGGAATTCCCGCAATACGCTGCAATATTGCCCCAGTTTTCCTGTGATCTGTTCTCGAACGGAAACAATGGGGCATAGACATGGCTGACAACTCCGAAGTCGAAGAAATCGTCGCTTTCGTCCGGGATCAACGCGCGCGGGTACAGACCATGCGCCAATGGCGGCGGAGGCTGGCCGCCTTCGGGTTCGCGATCGACCAGACCGAAGCGGGCCTGGTGATCGCAAAACTGCCGCGCCATCGGGTCGTCTGCCCGGTTCCGCAGGAACTCATCGCCTGAAACGGCCCGATTAACCGGGCAGAAACCGGTTTTCCGCCAGACTGGCGGTATGGAATCGGTGTCTTTCAAACTGCCTGCCGAGATGATCGCTCGCCTTGAGGGCCTGGCGCGGGATGATGACGTTTCCGTGGGTCAGGTCATCCGGGCGGCGGTGGATCGGGAGTTTCGCCGCCGCGATGCCCTGCGCATGCCGCCGCGCGTCTGCCAACGCCTGCTGGCGCCGGTGCGGGCACGGGTGTGCGAGGATTTTGAAGCCGCGCAGGGGTGGTCCGATCTGCGCGACCGGTTGGTTGCCAAGGGCTACACCTTGCGGGAATCCGGCGGCGGGCTGGCGTTGCACGAGGCGATTTCCGGTCGCTTCCTGTGCCGCACATCCGAAATCGGGTTTGGCTACCCGGCCTTGCTCAACCGGTTTTCCCAGCCGTTCCCGGGCCATAGCCACACCTGGCTTCTCGATCGTATCCGCGAGGTGCCGGTTTATGTGAAATCCTGAACCCCCCGGATCAGTCCTTGCCGTTGGCGGCGCTCACCTCGCATTTGCTTTCCCACGCGTCGATGATCGCAACCGCCTCTTCCGCCGTCTCGACGAACTCGAAAAGGTCGAGGTCGTCGCGGCTGATGGTTCCTGCCTCGGCCAGCGCTTCCCAGTTGATGATCTTTTGCCAGAAGTCGCGCCCGAACAGGATCACTGGCACCGCGCGCATCCGTTTTGTCTGGATCAATGTGAGGCTTTCGAACATCTCGTCGAGCGTGCCGAAACCGCCGGGAAAGCACACGATCGCCTCCGCACGCATCAGGAAATGCATCTTGCGAATGGCGAAATAGTGGAAGTTGAAGCAAAGCTCCGGTGTGACCCATTCATTCGGCGCCTGCTCATGCGGCAGAACAATATTGAGCCCGACGCATTTTGCGCCCACGTCATGCGCGCCGCGTGACGCTGCTTCCATCACCCCGGGTCCGCCGCCGGAAACGATCACCTTGCAACGATGCCCGTTGTCCCGCGACTGCGTCGAGATCAGCCGGGCGAAGCGGCGGGCCTCGTCGTAATAGTGGCTGAGATCGGCCAGCGTCTGCGTTGCCGCCGTGTCCTTGTCTTCGGGTCGGGGGATGCGCGCGCCACCGAACAACACCACGGTCGACTCGACGCCAAGTTCCTGCATGACGAGTTCGGGCTTCAACAACTCAAGCTGAAGCCGTACCGGCCGAAGTTCGTCGCGCAGAAGGAAATCGAGATCGTCAAAAGCCAGCCGGTAGGCGGGAGAACGGGTTTGCGGCGTGTCGGGAGTCTCATGCGCTGCCTGCCTGTCCTGCCCGGAATGGCGGAACGGGTGGTTGCGGGAATTGTCGGTCATCTGCTTGCCCTCTCTTGCCGCATTGCGCGCCGCGGTTTCAGCCCTTATAGCCGTGCGGACCAGAGGACTGAACCGAATTCGGGGGAAAAGCCCATGTCGAACGCCCAGCTTGAAGCCGCAATCGAAGCCGCATGGGAGGCACGCGACACGATCTCGCCCGCCACCACTGGTGAGGCCCGCGAGGCCATTGAAGACACGCTGAATGCCCTCGATTCGGGCAGGCTGCGTGTCGCCGAACGGCACCCGAATGGCGAATGGCACGTCAACCAATGGGCGAAAAAGGCGGTGCTTCTGGGGTTCCGGATCAAGGACATGGAGGCCCACGGAGGCGGCCCGCAAGGCAGCGGCTGGTGGGACAAGGTCGATAGCAAGTTCAAGGGTTGGGGCGAAGACGACTGGAAGGCCGCAGGCTTTCGTGCCGTGCCCAACTGCGTCGTGCGCAAGTCGGCCTATATCGCGCCGGGCGCGGTGCTGATGCCCTCTTTCGTCAACCTTGGTGCCTATGTCGATGAAGGCACAATGGTCGATACCTGGGTGACGGTCGGCTCCTGCGCCCAGATCGGCAAGAACGTGCACCTTTCGGGCGGCGTCGGCATCGGCGGCGTGCTGGAGCCGATGCAGGCCGGGCCCACGATCATCGAAGACAACTGCTTCATCGGCGCGCGGTCGGAAGTGGTCGAGGGCTGCATCGTGCGCGAGGGCTCGGTGCTCGGCATGGGCGTGTTCATCGGCAAATCCACCAAGATCGTCGACCGCGAGACCGGCGAAGTGATGTATGGCGAAGTGCCGCCCTACTCGGTGGTCGTCGCCGGTTCGATGCCCTCGAAGAACAACGTGAACCTCTATTGCGCCGTGATCGTGAAGCGGGTCGATGAGCGCACCCGCTCCAAAACGGCGATCAACGAACTTCTGCGCGACTGATCCCGGATCGCCGTTTTTTGGCGCCTTGGTCCTGAAAAGTCGCACCGCCCCGGAGGTGTCCGGGGCGGTGGTTTCTCTGGATTTCCATCACTGAATCAGGCGGTCTCCTTGCCGCGCAGCAGCGATTGCCCGGTATAGACCAGGATAGAAAGCCCGCCTGCGCCGAGTGCTGCGACGCCCAGCAGCACGATCAGGTCCACCGGACCGCCGATATCGCGGAACCCGGAATCGGTGATCGCCTGCACGAACAGCACCGCCGCGACGGCACCGAAGGGCATCGACAATTGTGCCCAGAGGAACTTTCGCATCGACATCGCCCGGTCACGCACCAGCACGTAGATATAAGCCACCGTGATGGCCAACGCGACGGCGACCATCACCCAGAACAGGCCCCGCCCGAACATCTCTTCGAACACGGCGATCATGGTTTCCAGTGTCAGTTCATTCATCGTCCCGGTCCTTTCTCAGGCCTTGCCACGCAGCATGGCGTTGTAGGTGGCTTTCAGCGCGACTTCCTTCATCAACCAGCTGATCCAGAGTTCCTCCATCGGCGCGATCACGCCGGGGAAGGAGGGCACGAGGTTGTTCTTGTAGTCGAACTCGATCAGCATCGCCCGGCCGACGCGGGTGATCAGCGGGCAGGAAGTGTAGCCGTCATAGGTGGCGGTGCCTTCCTTGCCCTCGATGGCGGCGACGAGATGATCCTCGACCACCGGCACCTGGAACTTGACCGAGGCCGCCGTCTTGCCTTTCGGAACCCCGGCAACGTCGCCAAGCGCGAAGATCTCGGGATAGCGCAGGTGGCGCATTGTTTGCGGGTCGCATTCGACCCAGCCCTGATCGACCCACTTGTCGCCCCAGCTCAAGCCCGATTCGCGGATCACGTCGGGCGCACGCTGCGGCGGAATCACGTGCAGGTAGTCGTAGGGCAGTTCGACCGTCGACACCGCATCGCCCGTCTTTTTCTCGAAGGTGGCGCGCTTCTGGCCCGGATCGACCGATTTCAGCGTGTGCTGCATGTGGGTTTCGATGCCGCGCTCTTCAAAAAGCATCCGCACCTTTTCCGCCACGATCGGCACGCCGAACAGCGCCCCCTGCGGTGCGGCATAGTGCATTTCGTATTTGCCCGAGCCCACTCCGCGACTGGCAATATCGTCGATCAGGAAGGTGTGCTTGAGGGGCGCGCCCGCGCATTTCATCTCGGTCTCGGGCCGCATCACGAGGCCGACGCCGCCTTCCTCGGTGAATTTCTGGGCGGCTTCCCACGTCTTGGCGGCATAATCGGCCCCGGCATAGAGCGAGCCGATGCCGTTCTGCCCGACCATGTCGAGCGAGAAACCCTCGATGGCGTCATAGTCCAGCACCAGCCCCGGTGCGACGATGAGGTAGTCGTAGGCCAGCGTCTGCCCACCCTCGGTGCTCACGGTCTTGGCTTCCGGGTCAATCGCGGCGGCGCGTTCGGCCACCAGCGACACCCCGGCAGGCAGCCAGTCGGCGGTCTGCGACGTGACGTAATCTGCGGGTTTCAACCCGGCGGCGACGAGCGAAAGGCCCGGCTGGTAGAGGTGCTGCTTGCGGCCATCGACAAGGGTGATCTCGGCCCCGTCGAGACGATCGACGAGACGGTTTGCGATTGCCGTGCCCGCCGCACCCGCGCCAATGATCACGATCCTTGCCTTGGTGGCGACCTTTGCCGCCTGGGCGGGCGATCCTGCCAGCGCTGCGGCCATGCCAGCCATGCCAAGGCCGATGAATGCACGGCGCGATGTTGCCATGTTGGTGAAATCTGACATTGGGATTCTCTCCTCCGTGTTCGCGCATTCCGACCCTGACGGACGGGTTTCGAAATATTCGGAAGTGCGAATATATGATGTGGGCGACCTGTGACAAGCCCAAACCCGACTATTCCCCTATGCCTTGATGTCGCAGCCGATGGTGAATTGCGGAACGGCTCCGTTCACGTTAGATCAACCGGGCACGAGGAAAGGCACTCACATTGACCAAGAGCGCGACGACCGAAAGCCGGCAGAAGGTCTATACCCTCCTCGTCGAGGTTGGCCGCAAGTCCGGTGACGGGCTGCCAAAGGGCGCGACCGGGGCCGCGCTGATGTGCTACGCCAGCGGCGTTGACGAGGCCGAAGCCGTGCGCGAAACCGTGGCGATCCTGAAACAAGCCGATCTCGCCCCGCTCGATGTGTCTGGCTATGGCACGCTCGACGAGCGGCTCGCGGAAGGGCATGACATTGCCGACGACGAGCGCGCGTTGATGGACCGGGCGCTGGCGGAAAATTCCGTCATCGTCGCGCAGTTGACACCGTTCTTCGAAGACAAGTAGCAGGGGTCGCGCATGGCAGGCTGGGGCGAATACATCCTTGCTTTCGCAGTGTTCTTCATCTCGCACGGCGTCCCGGTGCGGCCCGCCGTGAAGGCCCGGCTGGTGGCAAGGCTTGGCGCGCGCGGGTTCAGCATCGCCTATTCCGCGCTTTCCATCTTTGTGCTGGCGTGGCTCATCGTGGCCGCCGGGCGCGCGCCCTACGTCGAGCTCTGGCCGCGCGCGCCCTGGCAGGCCTGGGTGCCGCTCGTGCTGATGGCGATTGCCACCGCGATTCTGGCGTTGGCGATCGCCCGTCCCAATCCGCTGTCATTTGGCGGGGCGCACAACGCCCGGTTCGACCCGGCCAATGCCGGTATCGTAGGCTGGACGCGGCATCCGCTTCTTGCCGCCATCGCGCTTTGGGCCGGCGCGCATATCGTTCCGAACGGCGACCTTGCCCACGTGCTGCTGTTCGCCGTCTTTCTCGGTTTTGCGCTTCTTGGGATGCGGTTGATCGACCGTCGGAAACGCCGCCAGTTCGGCAAGGATTGGGAACGCCTCGCCGCCACCAGCCGCCGCCTCTCGGTTACGGTTGATGGCGCGATGCGGCTTGCGCTGGGCCTTGGCGTCTACGCCTTCCTGCTCTGGCTGCACGGCCCGGTCATTGGAGTCTATCCCTGGCCGTGATCAGCCGCCCGGGCGCACGAGTGCGTTGAAGGTCTCGGGAAGATCGCCGGCGCCGTCGAGCGCAACGGTCAGCGGAATCTCGTAGGTCGACGTGGTGCCGTCATCCGAGACCGTGCCATTGGTCTCGACAATCTCTGCGCCGGAAATGTTGAGCGTGATCGAGCGCCCCGCGAATGCCTCGCGCATCATCGCCATCATCTCGTCGGCACCTTCTTCCTCGGGCGGCGCGATATCCTCGGTGATGTCGCCGAGGTCGAACGCCACGTAGATCAGCTCGCCGTCGCGCCGCTCGATCGTCATGCCGGAACCGATATCGGGATCGTTCATGATCTCGTCGATCGTGCCCCCCGTGGTCTCGGTGCAGACATGCTGACCGTCCTCATTCATCGATTCCTCGCCCTCGCAGAAGGCCTCGCCGCTTGAGGTTGCAAGCGCGTAGAAATCCGGGCTTGCGGTCATGACCATGGTTGCCTCGGCGCGATCCTCCCCGGGAAAATCGAGCGACATTTCGGCGTCGAAACAGGCTGCGAGCGGCAGCGCCAAGACGAGGGGAAAGAGAAAAGAAGGCTTGCGCATGATCGGCTCCGATGAAGATTTCGGTGCAAGCTTGGCATTGCGAGCCTGCCCTGTCCACCCGCGCGCTTGGGATTTGGACCTAGCGCGCAACTTGCAAGGAAGCGGCGAGATTGCGCAGCTCAAGCCCTGAAAGCTCTTTTTTCTTGAAAGCGCGGTGGCCCGGGAGTGTCGAGATCGGGGCAACACCAAGCGCCGTGCTGGCCAAGATCCCGGGCTGGCGCACCATCTTTCCAAGAAACAGGCTCTCGGCCCAGAGCCCGTCATGCAAGAGGCAATCATGCACATCGAGCAGGACCTGGTAGTACTCCACGAGACGGCGACGCGTGTCTCCCCTTGCGTGCATTCCGTTGGCAAACATGGCCGCGGGCACCAGCACCTCTTCGTCGTCGTGGGTGAACTCCGAATCGGTCCAATCGAGACGCACGCGATGGTCCGGTGCCACCACCACGTCCCGGCTCAGGCCAAGAAACGGCGCGCGCAGGCGGATCGGGCGAAAGTGTCCCAAAGCCGGGACCGTGCGTTTCACGATCCAGCGCACCGGCTGGTTTCCGGCTCCGGCAGTCACCACCTTGTCGCCCAGCCGCAGACGTTCCGCCAAAACCGGCCCCCTTGTGGTTTCAATAGGGGTATCGCCCCGGACCCCTTTGCCGAGCCCAACCGGCTCCACCTTGCTGGAGACCGCGATATAGGAAAGCGACGGGTCCAGCCGGGTGCTCCGTCCATTCCGAACCAGGGCCCTGATGTCGTGAACAGGCAAAGGCACCGGGTTTGCCGATTGGGCCTGGAAAATCCGCCCGTCATCGAGATACTCGACCGTCAGGCGCGCCAGCCGACGCGGCGCATCCCACGCGTAACTCACCCGCAAGTGGCCTTCTCGCGGTGTGGGGGGCAATGCGATCTCGGCACGCGAAAACGCAACGCCTTGCTGACAATCGATCGAAAGCCGTCCGTCCGGCGCCATTTCACCCGTGATCTTCCGGGGCCAGTCGCGATTGTTCTGGTAGTCCAGAAAGCGCCATGCGCCGCCTTGGTCCTTCTGGACGCGCAGCTCGAACATAAGGGTGCCCGTTGGCAGGATTTCATGCGCACTCGCGGGCGGCCGCACCCCTGGCCGATCCGCGGGAACGCCTATGCCACGGATATTGAACACCGGTCGGCAAAGATCGGTGAGCGCAATCCAGGTCACGCGGCAGCCTTTGCATTGCGCCGGAACAGCAGTTGCGCCTCGAAAGTGCGCAACGTGCGCCTTGCAGCCGCCGAGTAGCCGGCCCCGGTATCAGGGTCTAATTCCGGAAAAATCGACACAATCTCTGCCAGGACTTCGCGTTCGAAAGACTGGCTGATCTGCGGCCCGGGCAGAAAACTCTCTGTCGCAAGCCCTTCGGAAAACACCACTTCATGAGAGTCGAAAAGGATGTGAACATAGTCCACGGTGCCGCCTTCGACCGGCCGCACCGTCAGGTCGTTCACCAGATCCTTCGCCGCGACCAGAACCTCACGCTCGCCAAACAATAGCTCCGCCAGCGCATCGCGGATCAAGACGCGATGAAGCGGCGAAACCAGCAACTCGCGATGCGTCCCGAAGGTATTGGGGGCAATCCTTATCGGCGCGTGACTTCCGGTTGCAGGCACGGCACGGCGTCCGATCCATCGCAGCGGCTGTGGTCCGTGGTCATGGGTCAGCACGAGATCGCCCGGGTTCAGGGATTCCACCGCCACTTCGCCGTGCGGTGTCGCGATAAGGGTGCCAGCCACGAAACAGGGCACCGAGTTGATCGTGACGAACGCGCTATCGGTCAAGCCTTCGCCGTTTCCTGCGCCGACCGTGTAGGAAAAGTTGACACTCTCTTCGTCGGAATCCGCGTCGACCGTGAAGGTGCCATCGGCGTTGAGGGTCACCACCTGGCCGGTGGTAAGCGTGACGCTGTCGCCGGCGTTTACCGCGATCCCGTTGATATGGGTTATGGTCAGCGTCGTGTTTCCGGGGCCCTGATCATTGGCCAGCACGTCAACGGTCTTGCTGCCGTCCGGGGCCACGTTGACTACGTCGTCATTGGCGATCAGTGCTGTCTGCGCCGAGTCGCCGGCGATCAGCAGGGTTGAGTCATACTGCGCGTCAGATGCATCGGCGATCCCGATGCGGATCGAGTTCACCTCGCCCGGGACAACGTTCATCTTCAACGTCATGGTGACGGTGAAGCCGTCCATCTCGGTGTTGTATTGCGACTCGGTGTTGTCGACGTAGAGGTTCTCGTTGGAGGCCTGGTTGATGCTGCCCACGGCGGTTTCGCCGCTGCCAACCGAGAGTTCAACCAATTCGTCGTTCACCCAGACGCCAACGATGTCGTTGTAGATCGAACCGGAATATTCCGGATACTCGTCGGAGGAGAAAACGAATTGGAGCGACATCACGTCGCCGGTGGGAATGAAATCCACGTCGAGAATCGAGGCGTCGTAGGTGCGGGTTCCGGCCAGATCGTTGAAATCGGCGTTGTTGTTGATGCCCGAGGTGTCGGTCGAGGTGCTGCCGCTTTGGTTGGCCTGGTTGGGGCCGCTCCACCAGTTGCCGCCCGCCGGGTTTGTGAAATCGCTCAAATGCCCGGTGGACAGCATCACGCCGGTATCTGCCGGGGTCACCCCCGGTGAAACGGCGTCGCCATTCGTGTAGATGCCGGAAGAGCGGTTGTCGCCCGAATAGGAAGCAGAGACGACGGTCACGCCTTCGCCAAAGATCGTTTGCGCCATGTTCAGCGCACTTGCATTGGTTGTAATCGGAAGTTCCGACGCTGCAACCATATCACCTGCCTCCTGTCCCTCTCAGGCAGGAGTCACGGCGCACGCGGTTTTGTAACCGCGATATATAGCCGAACTGCTCACCGAACCGCGCACATTTTGTGCTTGTCTGGTCCGAACCCCTGCCTCGGGATTATCATTTTGAGGGCACTATGCCGAACCCGAATGCGTTTGTTAAGGGTTTGTTTTTGTGCCGCAAAAATTGTGTTCCAACCCTGTCGCCAATCCGACACGTTTGCCACCTCGGGCCGCGCGCGATATCACGGGATCGAACACGAGCGAGGAACCTGCCATGCCCCGGACCGATCCCGTAGACCTGACGAAACGCCTCATCCAGTGCCCTTCCGTCACGCCCGAGGAAGGCGGCGCGCTCGTCTTGCTGGAGGATCTGCTTACCGGGGCCGGTTTTGCCTGCACAAGGGTAGACCGCAACGGCGTGGCCAACCTGTTTGCCCGCTTCGGCAATCCCGGCGCACCCCGCACGCTTGGCTTCAACGGTCATACCGATGTCGTGCCGGTGGGCAACACCGGCGACTGGACGGTGCAACCTTTCGGCGGTGAAGAGCGCGATGGTTATCTCTGGGGCCGGGGCGCGACCGACATGAAATCGGGCGTCGCAGCCTGGGTCGCGGCGGCGATCGACCTAGCGGGCGAGATCCCCGAGGATGGTGCTCTGATCATCACCATAACCGGCGACGAGGAAGGCGATGCAACCGACGGCACCAAGGCCCTCCTCGACTGGATGGCCGAGCACCAGGAACGGATGACCGCCTGTATCGTCGGCGAGCCGACGTCGCCAAACCACATGGGCGAGATGATGAAGATCGGACGCCGCGGCTCGATGACGGCCTTTTTCACCGCCCGCGGCATCCAGGGCCATTCCGCCTATCCGCACCGGGCAAAAAACCCGGTGCCGGCAGTCGCCCGCCTCATGGCCCGCCTCGACAGCCACGTGCTCGACGAGGGCACCGAGCATTTCGACGCCTCGACGCTGGCGGTGACCACGATCGACACCGGAAATCCGGCCACGAACGTGATCCCGGCCACGTGCCGGGCCACCGTCAACATCCGGTTCAACGATGCCCACAGCGGCGAGGGGCTCACCGCGTGGCTGGGCGAGGAAATGGAGCGCATCGCGGGCGAAACCGGCATCGAGATATCGATGGAGGTTAAGATCTCGGGCGAAAGCTTTCTCACGCCGCCGGGCGAGTTCTCGGCATTGGTGGCGGCAGCGGTGAAGGCTGAAACCGGGGTCATGCCGGAGATGTCCACCTCGGGCGGAACATCCGATGCGCGCTTCGTGAAAGATCATTGCCCGGTGGTTGAGTTCGGCCTCGTCGGCAAGACCATGCACCAGGTCGACGAGCGCGTGGAGATCGAGCAGATCCATCAACTCAAGCGCGTCTATGCGCGTGTGATCAGGGACTATTTCGCCTGAAAACGGCACGAATGCCGAGGCGCGACAGATTCGGCCTGCGATTCCCGCTGACCTTTCCCGCGCGGCATGTTAGGCCGGATGCATGACACGGATACCTTCAAAAGATGAGATCCTCGCCTGGATTTCCGACAATCCTGCCCTGACCTCGAAGCGCGATATCTCACGCGCATTCGGGATCAAGGGGTCTGACCGGATCGAGTTGAAGCGCCTCCTGCGCGAGCTGGAAGACGCGGGCCATCTTGCCAAGCGCAAGAAAACCTACCGCGACCCCGAAAAGCTCCCGCCCGTCGCCGTGCTCGAAGTGTCGGAGGTCTCGCCCGATGGCGACCTCTATGCCCGGCCGCTGGAATGGCAGGGAGAAGGCGCTCCGCCCGGCGTGCTGCTGGTGACCAAGAGCTCCGATCCGGCCCTGAAGCCGGGTGATCGCATCCTGGGCCGGATGACCGAGGTAAAGGGCGAAGACCACGCCTATGAAGGCCGGTTGATCCGCCGGATCGGACAGGCGGTGCACCGCATTCTTGGTGTCTACCGCAAGGGGGCGGAAGGCGGCCGCGTCGTGCCGATCGACAAGGGGGCCGACAAGGAGTGGATGGTGCCCGCCGGGGCGGATGAAGGCGCAAAGGATGGCGAACTTGTCGAGGCGCAGCAAACAGGGCCGCGCGCCCGCATGGGCCTGCCGAAAGCGAAGATCGTCGCCCGTCTGGGCGACCCGAGCGCGCCGAAGGCCGTCAGCCTCATCGCCATTCACCAGCACGGTATTCCCGACGATTTCCCCGACGAGGTGATCGCCGAGGCTGACCGGCAGAAGCCCGCCGGGCTCAAAGGCCGTGAAGACCTGCGCCACCTGCCGCTCGTCACCATCGACCCGGCCGACGCCCGTGACCATGACGATGCGGTCTGGGCCCATGCCGACGACAACGCGAAAAACCCGGGCGGCCACGTGATCTGGGTGGCGATCGCCGATGTCGCCCATCACGTCCGCCCCGGCACCGCGCTCGACCGCGAGGCGCGCAAGCGGGGCAATTCCACTTACTTCCCCGACCGGGTCGTGCCGATGCTGCCCGACCGGCTTTCGGGCGATCTCTGCTCGCTGCACGAAGGCGTGCCGCGCGCCGTGATCGCCGCGCGCATGGTTGTCGATGCCCATGGTGAGAAACGGTCGCACAGCTTCATTCGCGGCCTGATGAAGTCGCGCGCCTCGCTGAATTACCGCGAGGTGCAGGCGGCGCAAGACGGCGCCGCCAACGAGAAATGCGCGCCGCTGATCGACGAGGTGATCACCCCGCTGTTCGAGGCCTATGCCGCGCTCAGGCAGGCCCGCGCAAAACGCCAGCCTCTCGACCTCGACTTGCCCGAGCGAAAGATCGTTCTGTCGGACGAGGGCAAGGTGGAAAGCGTGCGCTTTGCCGAGCGGTTCGATGCCCACAGGCTGATCGAGGAGTTCATGGTGCTTGCCAATGTCGCGGCGGCGGAGGAACTGGGCCGCCTTGGCCGCCCGCTTCTCTACCGCGTCCACGAGGAACCGAGCCCCGAAAAACTCGAGTCGCTGCGTGAAGTGGCGCAGGCCTCGGGATTCACGCTCGCCAAGGGGCAGGTGCTCCAGACCCGGCACCTCAACCAGCTTCTCGCGCAGGCCGAGGGCAGCGAGTTTGACGAGCTGATCAACATCAGCACCCTGCGGTCGATGACGCAGGCCTACTACAGCCCGAAGAACTTCGCGCATTTCGGCCTTGCCCTGAAGCATTACGCGCATTTCACCTCACCGATCCGTCGCTACTCCGACCTGATCGTGCACCGCGCCCTGATCACCGGGCACGGCTGGGGCGATGACGGGCTCAGCCGCGACGATATCGACCAGCTCGAAGCGACCGCCGAACACATCTCCGACACCGAGCGCCGGTCGATGGTTGCCGAGCGCGACACCAATGACCGCTACCTTGCGGCCTACCTCTCCGAGCGCGTCGGCAACGAGTTCTCCGGCCGGATCTCGGGCATTCAGCGGTTCGGTGCCTTCGTCAAACTGGACGAGACCGGCGCCGATGGCCTGGTGCCGGTGTCGACCATCGGCAACGAGTATTTTCACTACGACGGAAATGCCCAGACGCTGACCGGCGACCGCAGCAAACGGGAGCTTTCTGTCGGCCTGCCCGTGCTCGTGCGGCTTTCGGAAGCCGTGCCGGTGACGGGTGGATTGATGCTGGAACTGATCGAAGTGGACGGCGCGCCCGTATCAACCATGACGCGAGGTCGTTCCGGCAAAAAACCGGTCTCGCGCCAAGGGTCAAAGGCGCGCTACAAGGCCGCGAAAACCGAGAAAAAGGTGCGGCACCGCCGAAAGTGATGTTGGTTCTGCCTCGTGCGCGGGGCATCGCCGGAAGCGGAGGGATGGGGATGATGTCGTTGCCGGATGTGCTGGACCAGGAAGCGTTCCAGCAATGGGTGCACGACACTTTGCGCCCGCGTGTGCTGACGCGCAATATCCGCCCGCGCGTCTTTGCCCAGGCAATGGCGAACGCGGCGTTCCTGCCCGACATCATCGAGCGTCAGCAGAACCAGAAGGAGTTTTCCCTCCCGATCTGGGAGTATCTCGATATCGTCACCACGCAAGACCGCGTGCGCAATGGTCGGCAGCGCATGCGCCGCCATCGCGCCTTGCTCAACCGGATCGAGCAGGATTTCGGTATCGAGCCGGATATCGTTGTCGCGATCTGGGGACTTGAAACCGGCTATGGCGCGAACCGTGGCCGCGAGCCGATCATATCCGCGCTCGCCTCCCTCGCATGGCGGGGGCGGCGTGCGGCATTCTTCGAGGACGAACTGGTCGCTGCTTTGAGGCTTGTGCAAAGCCAGGGTTGTGCGCCGGCCTTGATGGTTGGTTCATGGGCCGGGGCCATGGGCCACGGCCAGTTCATGCCGTCATCGGTGCTGGATTTCGCGGTTGACTACGATTGCGATGGGATACCCGCGATTTGCCGTGACGACCCGACCGACGCGCTCGCTTCCATTGCCAACTACCTGCACAAACACGGCTGGAAGACCGGCCAGCCCTGGGGGTTTCATGTCCGGCTCCCCGAGGGTTTTGACCATGCGCTCACCGGAACGGACCAAACCCGAACCTCCTCGGACTGGGCGGGTTTGGGCCTTCTGAGCGCCGATGGCGGCCCGGTTCCCGATTATGGCCCCGGGTCAGTTCTCCTGCCCGCCGGAGCACGCGGCCCCGCCTTTCTCATCTTGCGCAACTTCCACGTCATCACCCGCTACAACAAGTCAGAGGCCTATGCGCTCGGGATCGGCTTGTTGAGCGATCGCATAAAGGGCGGTCGACCGTTGCAAGCAGATTGGCCGACCGATGAGCGGGCGATCGGTCAGGGCGATGTGAGCGAGATCCAGTTTCTGCTGACAAGCGCCGGGTTCGATACCTTCGGCGTCGATGGCCTTGTTGGCCCCAACACAGCCCGTGCCCTGCGCGCTTTTCAGTCAAGCCAAGGTCTCGTCCCCGATGGCCACCTGAACGGGGAAATCCTCGCGCTACTGCGCAACCTCGTCCGCGAGTAACGCCGCGAGATCGCCAAGGCCAAGCTGCGCGAGGTTGCCGGTGACCAGTTGCGCCTGTGAAAAGTCCTGATCGTCGGTGTAGATCGAAGGTGTCACCACCACCCTCAGCCCGGCACCCCGGGCCGAGATCAGGCCATTGAGACTGTCTTCAAACGCGATGCAGGCCCCGGGCGGTAGCCCGAGCCGTTCCAGCGCCAATTCGAACACGTCGGGTGCGGGCTTTTTCGCGTCCACCTCGTCGCCGGCCGCGATCACGTCGAACACCTCGAAAGGTGCCGCGTTCCAGCAACAGCGGGTCAGCGCCGCCACGTTGGGCATGTTGGTTGTCGTCGCGACCGCAAGGCGCAGACCCTCGGCCCGGGCCGCTTCGATCAGCTCCGCCACCCCGGTGCGCAGTTCGAGCTCGCCGGTGGCCAATATCCCGGTATAGATCGCGGTTTTCTCGAGGTGAATCCGGGCGATATCGGCATCGCTCAGGCGCGGCGCATCGTTCGGCAACCTGTCTTGCCAGGCCCGTATGCGCTCCTTGCCGCCGGTCGTTTGCAGAAGGTCGCGATAGAGCGGCTGGCTCCAGTGCCAGTCGAGTCCCCATTCGACGAAAACCCGGTTGAAGGCCTCGCGATGGGCCTCTTCCGTCTCGGCCAGCGTGCCATCGACGTCGAAGATCAGCGCCTTCAGCGTCACGCCGCGGCCGTCTCGCTGGCAATGCGGTCGATGATCGGGCCCAGTTCCTCGAACCGGTCAAAGCGAAATTCGTGCGGCAACCCTTCTACCGCCTTCTTGCGGTACCCTTGCGTGTGCAGGGCAAAGCGCACCCCGGCGGCCAACGCCACCTCGGCGTCAATCTCGCTGTCGCCGACATAGATCTTTTCGCCCTCGCCCATCCGCGCGAACGTGAGGTGTAGCGGGGCAGGGTGCGGCTTCTTCTCGGGAAGGGCATCGCCGCCGACGACAACGTCGATGTAGTTTTCGAGCCGCAGCAGGCTCAACATCAGCCGCGCCGGTTCCTCGGGCTTGTTGGTGCACACGCCGATCCTGTGGCCCTTGGCGCTCAGCTCAGCCAGAAGCTCCGGCACGCCCGGAAAGGGTCGCGATTCGTCAGCCGGGGCGGCATTGTAGAAATCGCGCACCTCGTCATAGAGCCGGGGAAACTGGCTCTGCGCGATCCCGCGCGCCCGCAACACCCGTTCGACCAGCTTGGGAAGCCCGTTGCCGATGAAGGAGGTGATGGTGGCGAGGTCAAGCGGTTCGAGCCCTTCGCCCGCCAGCATCCTGTTCGCCGCCACCATGATATCGGGGGCGCTGTCAACGAGGGTTCCGTCGAGGTCGAAAACGATGTTCATGCGGCGTCCTTCCACTTGATCGAGCAGCCCATTGAGGCAACCTGCTCCGCAGGCCCCTCACCGGTTTCGGCCACCTGTTTCATTGCCTCGAAGAGGTCGCGCCGAAGGTCCGCCGGCCCCGCCTCCTTGCGGGAGGCATCGAGGCGCCCCCTGTATTGCAACTCTCCGGCGGCATTGTAGCCGAAGAAATCGGGCGTGCAGACTGCGTCATAGGCCCGCGCCACGCCTTGGCTCTCGTCGTAGAGATAGGGGAAGGTGAAGCCGTGGCCTTCGGCCAGGGTTACCATGTGTTCGGGCGCGTCCTGCGGATAGGCCGCTATGTCGTTGGCACTGATCGCCACCACGCCGATGCCAAGCCCCTGCAATTCCTTCGCATCGCGCACGATCCGGTCGATCACCGCCAACACGTAAGGGCAGTGGTTGCAGATGAACATGACCAGCGTGCCGTTCGGGCCCTTCACGTCGTCGAGGGTCCAGACCTTGCCATCCGTGCCCGGAAGGCTGAAATCCTTGATCGACGCGCCGAAATCGCAAACCGGGGGAATGGCTGCCATGCTGTGTCTCCTTGTGCTCGTCGATCATGCCGGGCTTCAGGCTGGCACGAAGACAAATCCTTCGCCCTGCCGTTCCACCCGCCCGATCCCGCCGTTGGGCAGGTGAAACCCGATCATGGTCATCTGTTCGTGCGCCAACTGGTCGAGCAGGCCGGCGCGCGACTGCGCTGCAAGCGCGCGGTCGCCGTCGGCACCGAAGTGCCAGTCTGGATGGGCAAAGGCGACGTGATCGTTCAGGATCGCATCACCCACCACCATCACACCAGCGTTGCCCGCGCGCAGCTCGAAGCTCATGTGTCCGGGCGTGTGGCCAAAGCTCGCCCGCGCGGCGATCCCGGGCAGGATTTCTTCGCCATCTGCGAAGACCTCCATCGCGTCGCCCAGAGCGTCAAGCCTGCGAAGCGCGCCAACCGCCATCGGCACCCGATCTTCCCCGATCGTGTCGACGGTCGCTGGATCGGCCCAGAACGCATGTTCCTCGCGGCCCATCATGTGGCGCGCATTGGCAAACACCAGGTCGTCGAAATCGTCGAGCACGCCCCAGAGGTGGTCGGCGTGGCCATGGGTGAAAACAACGTGGGTCACGTCTCCCGGGTCCACGCCCACCGCGGCAAGGGCGTTGGTCAGATCGCCCACGCTGTCCATGAACCCCGGCCCCGATCCGGCATCGAACAGGATCACCCGGTCTTCATGCCGCACCAGCGTGAGATTGCACTCCGGCAGAAGCGGGGCTTCACGTTCCATGCCGCGTTCCGCGAGGAAGGCGGCAAGCTCATCCTGGGGCATCGGCGCAAACATGAAATCGGCCGGTTGCGTCAGATAGCCGTCGCTCAACGTCGTGATCCGCATGTCTCCAAGCGTGATCTCGGTCGCGGCCCAGGCCATGCGGGGCGCAAGCATCGCGGACGCAAGGCCTGCCGCGGCGCTCGAAAGTATCGTGCGTCTGGTAATATTCATCTGGTCCCTCAGGCTACGTCTTTCAAAGCCCCCTGCGCCGCAGCGCGGATGGCCCGGATATTCTCGCCGTAAGGGGCCGGGTTGTCTACCGAGCCGCCCTTGAATACCGCCGATCCGGCCACGAAGCAGTCCGCCCCGGCCGCGACCAGCGGACCAACCGTGTTGGGGTCGACCCCGCCATCAACCTGGATCATGATTTCGCGGTCGCCGATCATCTCGCGCACCTGGCGCACTTTCTCGACGCTGGTCGGAATGAACTTCTGCCCGCCGAACCCGGGGTTCACGCTCATCACCAGCACCATGTCGACGAGGTCGAGAAGTTCGGAGATCACCGCGGCCGGGGTGCCCGGATTGAGCGAGATACCCGCCATCTTGCCGGTTGCCTTGATCGCCTGCAGCGTGCGGTGCGGGTGCGGCCCGGCCTCCCAGTGGGCGGTGATCATGTCGGCGCCCGCCTCGGCATAGGCCTCGATATAGGGGTCGACCGGCGCGATCATCAGGTGCACGTCCATGAAGGTGGTCACGTGCGGTCGGAACGCCTTCACCGCGGGCGGGCCGAAGGTGAGGTTGGGCACGAAATGCCCGTCCATCACGTCGACATGCACCCAGTCGGCGCCCTGCGCCTCGATGGCCCGGATCTCCTCTCCGAAGTTGGCAAAATCGGCGGAAAGGATCGACGGTGCGATCTTGATGGAACGGTCAAACGACATATCGTGTCTCCCTGTTTTTCACTGTCGGGCGGGAGCGTGCCCCGCCCGATCCATCTATCATGCAGCCTCGCGCGCGGCCACTGTGCGATACGCGTTCAGAGCGAACCGTCGGCGTAGCGCCTGGCCATGTCGTCAAGGTCGATGGCCTTGATCTTCGAGGCATTGCCGGCGGTGCCGAAGCGCTCGAAACGGTCGATGCAGAGCTTTTTCATCTCTTCCATCGCCGGGATCATGAACTTGCGCGGGTCGAACTCGGTTTTCTTCTCCATCGCCACCTTGCGGAACTGGCCGGTGATGGCCATCCGGTTATCGGTGTCGATGTTGACCTTGCGCACACCCGACTTGATGCCGCGCTCGATCTCTTCAACCGGCACGCCGTAAGTTTGCGGCATGTCGCCGCCGAACGCGTTGATCAGGTCTTGCAGATACTGCGGCACGCTCGACGAACCGTGCATCACGAGGTGCACATGCGGGATCTTGGCGTGGATCGCCTCGATCTGGCTGATCGCCAGCGTTTCGCCGGTGGGTTTCGAGCTGAACTTGTAGGCGCCGTGGCTAGTGCCGCAGGCAATGGCCAGCGCGTCGACCTTGGTGAGCTTGACGAAATCCGCCGCCTCGTCCGGGTCGGTGAGAAGCTGGCTGTGATCGAGTTTGCCTTCGGCACCCGAGCCGTCTTCCTCGGCGGCCATGCCGGTTTCGAGGTTGCCGAGCACGCCCAGCTCACCCTCGACCGAGGCCCCCACCCAATGCGCCATCTCGGCCACGCGGCGGGTGATATCGACGTTGTAATCCCAGTCGGCAGGCGTTTTCATGTCGGCCTTGAGCGAGCCGTCCATCATCACGGAGGTGAAGCCGTGCTTGATCGCGGAGATGCAGGTTTGCTCGTTGTTGCCGTGGTCCTGGTGCATCACGATCGGAATGTCGGGATACATCTCGGTGAGCGCCTGGATCATGTGCTTGAGCATGATGTCGCCGGCATAGGACCGGGCACCGCGCGAGGCCTGGAGGATAACCGGGCTATCCACCTTCTTGGCCGCGTTCATGATCGCGAGGCCCTGTTCCATGTTGTTGATGTTGAAAGCCGGCACGCCATAGGAATGTTCGGCGGCGTGATCGAGCAGTTGGCGAAGTGAGATAAGTGCCATGTGTCAGGTTCCTCAGATCAGCTTGCCCATGGCGACAGCGGTGTCGGCCATGCGGTTGGAGAAGCCCCATTCGTTGTCGTACCAGCTCAGGATGCGCACGAAGTTGCCGTCCATCACCTTGGTCTGGTCCATGTGGAAGGTCGACGAATGCGGATCGTGGTTGAAGTCGATCGAAACGTTGGCCTCGTCGGTGTAGCCGAGAATGCCCTTCATCGGGCCATCGGCGGCGGCGCGGATCGCGTTGTTGATCTCTTCCACACTGGTGGCCCGACTGGCTTCGAAGGTCAGGTCGACAACCGAGACGTTCGGCGTCGGCACCCGGATCGCCACGCCGTCGAGCTTGCCGTTGAGCTCGGGAAGCACGAGGCCCACGGCCTTGGCCGCGCCGGTGCTCGTCGGGATCATGCTCATCGCCGCCGCGCGGGCGCGGTAGAGATCGGAGTGCATGGTGTCGAGCGTCGGCTGATCGCCGGTGTAGGAGTGGATCGTGGTCATGAAACCGCGGGTAATCCCCACCGTGTCTTGCAGCACCTTGGCCACCGGCGAGAGGCAGTTGGTGGTGCAGGAGGCGTTCGACACCACCAGATCGTCGGCGGTGAGCGTATCGTGGTTCACGCCGAACACGATGGTCTTGTCGGCACCGCTTGCCGGCGCCGAGACCAGAACCCGCTTCGAGCCGTTTTCGAGGTGGAATGCGGCCTTGTCGCGCGCGGTGAAGATGCCGGTGCATTCCAGCGCGATATCGACATCGCCCCACGGCAGTTCCTTGGGGTCGCGGATCGCGGTCACCTTGATCGGGCCGCGGCCCACGTCGATGGTGTCGCCGTCCACCGTGACGGTGCCGGGAAAACGCCCGTGCACCGAGTCGTAGCGGATGAGGTGGGCGTTGGTTTCCACCGGCCCGAGATCGTTGATCGCGACCACCTCGATATCGGTGCGGCCGGATTCGACGATGGCACGCAGCACATTGCGGCCGATACGGCCGAAGCCGTTGATAGCTACCTTGACAGTCATGTTACCTCCTGGGACGTCAGACAAGTGATTTGGCGGCGGCCACGACAGCCTCTGCCGTGATGCCGAAATGTTCGTAGAGCGCCGGGGCCGGGGCGGACGCCCCGAAGCTGGTCATGCCGACAAAGGCACCGTCATTGCCGATCAGCGCATCCCATCCCTGCCGCACCGCCGCTTCCACGCCAACGCGGGGCGCGGTGCCGAGCACGGCGTCGCGGTAGGCCCGCGGTTGCTTGGCGAAGGCCTCGAAGCAGGGGGCCGAAACCACTACCGCCTTGACCCCGTCCGCCGCCAGTTTCTCGGCGGCGTTTATGGCGATCTCCACCTCCGAGCCGGTGGCGACGATGGTCACGTCGCGGGTGCCGGCCACGTCGCGGAGCACATAGGCACCCTTGGCGGTCATGTTGGTGTCGGTATGGCTGGTGCGCACCGTGGGCAGGCCCTGGCGCGAGAGCGAAAGCACGCTGGGCGTGCCTTCCATCTCCAGCGCCGCCTGCCAGGCTTCGGCGGTTTCCACCGCGTCGGCAGGGCGGAACACCATCATGTTCGGCATCGCGCGCAGGCTGGCGAGCGTTTCCACCGGCTGGTGCGTCGGCCCGTCCTCGCCAAGCCCGATGCTGTCATGGGTCAGCACGTAGACCACCCGCAGACCCATCAGCGCCGAAAGCCGCATCGCGCCGCGCATGTAATCGGCGAACACGAGGAAAGTGCCGCCATAGGGGATGAACCCGCCGTGCAGCGCGATCCCGTTCATGATCGCCGCCATGCCGTGCTCGCGCACGCCGTAACGCACGTAGTTGCCGGAGTAATCACCGCGCACCACGTCTTTCATGCCCTTGGTGTAGGTCAGGTTGGAGCCGGTCAAGTCGGCCGATCCGCCCACCGTGTTGGGCAGCGTGCCGTTGACGATCTCCAGCGCCATCTCGCTGGCCTTGCGGGTGGCGACCTTGGGCGCATCCGCGCTGAGCCGGGCTTTGTAGGCATTGAACGCGGCGTCGAGCGCGCGGGCGTCAGGATTCGCCTGCGCGGCTTCGAAGGCATCCTGCTTCGGATGCCCGCCAAGGCGCTTTTCCCACGCCAGCCGGGCCTCGCGGCCACGGGCGGCAATCGCGTGGAACGCGTCATAAACCTCGCCTGGCACCTCGAAGGGCGCATGCAACCAGCCAAGGTTCTCCCGCACGGCGGCCACTTCGTCGGCACCCAGCGGCGCACCGTGCACGTCGTGGCTGCCCTGCTTGTTGGGTGCGCCAAAGCCGATCACGGTGCGGCAGGCGATCATCGAAGGCTTGTCGGTCACGCCACGAGCCGCTTCGATCGCGGCGGCAATCGCCTCCTTGTCGTGCCCGTCGATCGACTGCACGTGCCAGCCCGCCGCCTCGAACCGGGCCTGCTGGCTCGTCGAGGTGGAAACATCGGTCGAACCGTCGATCGTGATCTGGTTGTCGTCCCACATCAGGATGAGGCGGCCAAGCCCATGATGTCCCGCAAAATCAATGGCTTCGTGGCTGATTCCTTCCATCAGGCAGCCGTCGCCCGAGATCACGTAAGTGTAGTGATCCGCGAGGTCGTCGCCGTAGCGCGCATTTGCCATGCGTTCGGCCAGCGCCATGCCTACGGCGGTGGTGATGCCCTGTCCGAGCGGCCCGGTGGTCACCTCGATGCCCTTGGCATGGCCATATTCCGGGTGTCCGGCGGTGCGATAGCCCATCTGCCGGAAGTTGCGGATCTGCTCCATCCCCATGTCATCATAGCCGAGCAGGTGGTTGATCGCGTAGACCAGCATCGAGCCATGGCCCGCGCTCATCACGAAGCGGTCGCGATCGGCCCAGGTGTCGGCCGAGGGGTCGATCTTCATGAACCGGTTGAACAGCACCGTGGCAACATCCGCGAGGCCCATCGGCGCGCCGGGGTGGCCCGAGTTGGCGGCCTGCACCGCGTCCATCGCCAGCGCCCGGATGGCATTGGCCATCAGGTCTTCGGTCGATGTGTCGATATTCGTCTGAATGTTCATGGCACCCTCCTCAAGCGCGCTTCGAGACCGACACCAGCCGCTCGATCATCGGGGTGAAGATGAGCTGCATCGCGAGGTCCATCTTGCCGCCGGGAATGACGATGGAATTGGCCCGGCTCATCCAGCTGCCCTGGATCATCCGGGTGAGATAGCCAAAGTCGATTCCGCGCGGGTTCTTGAAGCGGATCACCACGAGGCTTTCGTCGGCGGTGGGAATCCAGCGGGCGATGAAGGGGTTCGACGTATCCACAATCGGAACGCGCTGGAAGTTGATGTCGGTTTCGGTGAACTGCGGCGTGATGCAGTGAACATAATCGTGCATCCGGCGCAGGATCACGTCGGTGACAGCTTCGGTCGAATAGCCGCGATGGGTCTTGTCGCGGTGGATCTTCTGGATCCATTCGAGGTTGATCACCGGTACCACACCGATCTTGAGAT
The DNA here is from genome assembly GCF_900177545.1 of Maritimibacter sp. HL-12. GTDB lineage: Bacteria > Pseudomonadota > Alphaproteobacteria > Rhodobacterales > Rhodobacteraceae > Sinisalibacter. The sequence continues at coordinate 1,616,383 of NZ_FXBQ01000001.1, forward strand.
CGGCCAGCGCCGGGAGGTTCACTTCGTCGTTGACCACCGCACCGTGCAGCCCCTCGTAGAACAACACGTCCGAATCGTCGTCGAAGGGCGCCCAATCGGTGAAGTTGCCGGGCGCGACGCCGAATTTCTCCGCCTCGATATCGTCATGCACGTAGTGCCGGGTACGGCCCTTGCCGGTCTCGCCATACTCGCGAAACACCCTTTCGAGCTCGTCGAGTGCGTTGGCTTCGTAGGAGAAGTGGCTGAAGGTATGGTCACCTTCGGCAGTGCGCCGTTCCAGCTCCGCCTTCATTTCCAGGCGATTATATCTGTGAAAGGCATCGCCCTCGATCGAAACCGCCTTCACGCCCTCGCGGCGGAAGATCTGATCGAAGGTGCCTTTGACGGTTGATGTGCCGGCCCCCGAGGAGCCCGTGACCGAGATGATGGGGTGTTTTTTGCTCATGATATGTCCTCAGACGCGGAACAGGCCGCGAGTTCCGAAAAGGGCGTTGACTTCATCGGTCGGCAGATCCTGGTAGGCGGCAACGCGCGCCACCTTGTCGGAACTTCCGAAGACGAAGGGCGTGCGGGCGTGCAATTCGCTCGCCTGCTGCGACATGATCCGGTCATGCCCATCGGTGGCGCGCCCGCCGGCCTGTTCGATCAGGAAGGCGATCGGGGCGCATTCATAGACCATCCGCAAACGGCCGCGTTCGTATCCTGTCCGATCATCGCCGGGATAGAGAAAGATCCCGCCACGGCTCATGATCCGGTGCGTCTCTGCCACCAGCGAGGCCACCCAGCGCATGTTGAAGTTCTCGTCGCGCGGCCCGGTTTCACCTGCGAGCATGTCGTCGATGTAGGCCCGGATCGCCGGGCTCCAGTGCCGGTAGTTCGAGGCGTTGATCGCAAATTCGCGGGCTTTCACCGGCACCTTGTGCTCGGTTTCGACCAGTTTCCAGATCATGCTGTCGGGGTCGAAGATATAGCTCTGAACCCCGTTTCCGAAGGTTACGACGATATAGGTCTGCGGCCCGTAGATGATGTAGCCGCCGCAAATCTGCTCGTCGGCCGGGCGCAGGAAGGTGCCGTTCGGGTCGCCGTCCTTGGCCTCGAAGATCGAGAAGATCGTGCCGATCGACACGTTCACGTCGATGTTGGAAGACCCGTCCAGCGGGTCGATGGCGAGGCCGAAGCGGCCTTCCGGATTCAACTCGACGACAAAATCCTGCTCCTCGGACGCATAGTAGCGCACCGAGGTTTTCTTCAGCTCTTCGGCGAAGGCATCGTCGGCCATCACGTCGAGAGCCTTCTGCTGGTCGCCGCCAAGGTTTTCGCCCACGCCGGCACCAAGCGAGCCACCCAGCGGCCCCCGCTTGATCGTTCGGCACAGATCGCGGCCGACAAGGCCGAGCGCCTCCATTATCGGCCGAAGGTCAGCCGGAATGTGAGACGTATCGTCAAAGACATCCGTGGTGCTCATGATTCCTCCCAAGTCCGGCCTCCAAACCGGATTGTCCTTGTCGTGCCACGGTTGAATCGTTTACAGAATTTAATAAGTAGAAAGTTATGAAAAGAAAAATCTAAGATGCGCCGACCAGACGCCATTACTCTCAAGCAATTACGGGCACTTAGTGCAGTTGCCGCGCATGGCTCGATCACCAAGGCGGCTGAGGCAATTCGCCTCACGCCGCCGGCTGTTCACACCCAGCTCAAACAGCTTTCCGAGAACATGCACGCCGAGATGCTGCGCCGGGGGCCATCCGCCAAGATGGAGCTGACGCCGGAAGGCGAAGTGGTGTTGCAGACGATTCGGCGTATCGAGGTCGAGCTTGATGCCTGCATGCGTTCGGTGGCCGAACTGCGCGACGGGCGCTCCGGTTTTGTTCAGCTTGGCGTGGTCTCGACGGGCAAGTATTTCGCCCCGGGTCTCGTCGCCACCCTCAAGCGCGAATTCCCTGAAATCAGGATAGACCTCGTGGTTGGCAACCGCGAGCAGACCATCGCGGCGCTCGAATCGCGGCAGATCCAGCTTGCCATCATGGGCCGTCCGCCGCGCGTTCCGGCCAACAGCTCTGTGCTGATCGGCCCGCATCCGCATGTGCTGATCGCGCCCCCCGACCACCGCCTTTCCGGAAAGGCGCGGATCGACCCGGAGGAGCTGCTGGAAGAGACCTTCATCGCCCGCGAAGAGGGCTCGGGCACGCGCATCCTGATGACCCGGTTTCTGGATCGCATCGGCGACGGGCGCACCTACGACATGATCACGATGAGCTCCAACGAAACCATCAAGCAGGCGGTCATTGCGGGGCTTGGAGTTGCGCTGATTTCGCAGCACACGGTCGTTGAAGAGTTGCATTCCGGCCGGATCGTGAAGCTCGATCTGCCCGGCCTGCCGATCGAGCGCGCGTGGTATCTGCTCAACCGCGAAGACACCCCGCTCACCCCCGCCGCCGAGCGGATCCGGGCGCATGTTTCGCAGATGGATGGCAGCTTCCTGCCGCAGCTTTAATCGGTGGAATAATAGCGCCAGAGCGCGAGGAATTGCGTCTCGGTCAACGGGTTTTGAAACCCGATGGTCGCGTCGCCCTTTACCCCGACATAGAGCCGGGCGGCGAAGATATCCGCCGGTTCCTCGCGCGCCATCCCGAACAGGTCGCGGATGGGAAGTTTCATGCCGGGATCGCCTTCGCCGGTATCGTCATGGCAGCCGGCGCAATAGGTCTCATGGATCGCGCGGGCGTCGAGCAACGCTTTTGCGCTGACGTCCGCCGTGCCTTGTTCGAGCAGATCGAACGGATGTCGGCCGATCAGGGAATCGAGCGCCCCGGCGAGGTCGTCGGGATCGTCCCTGCGGTCGGCCGCGAGCCGGTCGGCACCCGCCTCGTCCCCGGATTGGATCAGCAGCCACGGCACCAACCCCAGCGATCCGGTCACCCGCGCCTCCAGCCCTTCGCGATGGGCCTCGGGCAAACCGTTTTCGCGCAGCCTCGCAAGATCACCCTGCAAAACGCGCAGTTCAGCCGCCAGTGTTCGATCGGCGCGCGCCACCGGTGTTTCGGCCAGAGCCACGCCAACCGAGGCAATGCAGATGGCCGCAACGCCCATCGACGTTGCGGCCAGCCTTGTTTGCATGGTGCGGCGCAGAAGCGCCATGGATCACCTCACTCGGAATCAGTTGACGGAGATCCGGGATTCCATCGGCATGTTCTTGGCGGTCCAGTCCACCATCGAGCCATCATACATCACGGCCTGCTTGTTGCCGAGAAGTTCCGATGACACGAACCAGCCCACCGAGGCCCAGTGCCCGGTGTTGCAGAAGTTCACCTGGTCGCCGGACGTCGGCACACCCGCCGCGTCGTAGAGCTTGGCGAGGGTCTCGGAATCGCGGAACATGCCGCCCGCGTTGTCGGTCATCCAGGTGTTGGGCAGGTTGACCGCGCCGGGGATCGTGCCGGCCATCTTCGCCGGTCCGGCCTTGTTCACGCCAAGATACTGGTCGGCCGGGCGGTGATCGACAAGCATGCTGCCGCTGTCGCTCAGGCTCTGAACGTCATCGGCGTCGATCAGCATGTCTTCGCGCAGGGCAACGGTGAACGACTTGGCGTCTGCCTCGACGTTGCCCTTGTCGAGCGGGTTGACCGGGTTCTTGTCGCCGTCGACCTCGGAAAGATAGGCCGCCATGCCGCCGTTCAGGATCGAGACCTCGTCATGCCCGAGCACCTTGAAGGTCCAGTACATCCGGGTTGCCGTGCCCATGTCGGAAGAACTCGTCCCGTTGGCGACCAGCACCACGTGGGAATTGTTGTCGATTCCGAGGCTGCCGATATGTGCCGCGAGCGCGCTGGTGTCTTCCGGCAGATAGCCGGGCACCTTGTCGATCGCCACGCGCCAGCCTGACTTGCCGTAGTCGGTGTTCACCGCACCCGGAATATGCCCGCGCAGATAATCGGTCTTGCCGCGCGCATCGACAAACACCACACCTTCGTTGCCGATGTTTGCCTTGACCCAGTCGACATCGACCAACGGATCGGCCGCCAGTGCCGGCCCCGCGATACCGGCGATCACCATGATCGCCACCGAGGCCATAACGGCCCGGATCCTGTTCACTATCGTTTTCATTCTCAGTCCTCCCTTTTTTGGTCTGATTGTGCGCATTCCGTCAAAGCGTCACGACCATGTCGGCCGAAAGTACCGCCTCGGCCACCTTGGCCCAGGTTTGCGCGTCGTCCGGCGCAAGGCCGGAAACATCGTGGCGCTCGATATCGTGCGCCGTCTCGTTCTGCGCGACCGCTTCGGCCACGCGCTCGGCGTCGGGAAACAACCCGGTCTTCAACTCGACGATCTTCATGCCCTGGCCTCCCTCAGATGTTCACCACGCGGTCGGCGGCGGTCATCGCCTTCGCCAGCGCGGCGGTGTCGAGAAACGGCAGATCATCGGCCATTTCCGCAACCGTGGTTTCGGGTTCGATGTCCGACAGCTCCAGGAGTTCCGCCTGTTCGGCATTCTCCTCGGTGTCGGCCACCGGCTCGGTCATGAAAACCAGACGCACCTCATGGCCGAAGATCGTGAGCCCCGCGGCAACGCGCATCGCTTCGGTGTGATTGCGCCGACCGAGCACGAGGATGTTTTTCGTGTCCATGCCTGTCTCCTCAAAGCGAAATCACGCGCCCGGCCTCGGCCATGAGCGCGGAATTGACGGTCTGGCTGCCGCGTTCGACGGGGCAATCCAGCCCGGCCATGTGCAGGTCCCAGGAATGTTCGCAGACTGCAACGCGGGCGGCATTCTTGCTCGCGACGGCGAAGGCCGGATCTACCAGCGCCTTCACCCCGTCATTGGTCAGGAAGCAACCCCAGCTCGCCCCCTGCTCGGAGAGCGCGCGGCCAAGCGAAGCGCCGATCCTGGCGGCGTCGGGCGAGGTGATATGAAGAAGCACATCCATCGGCTGTCATTTCCTTTTGGTCATGTGTCCGGCCCGTAGCTGACCAGTTCGGTGCGGCCCTGCGCAAACTCCGCAAGGGCACCAACCGTCGGCCCCGAACCACTTTCGTCCAAACTCATCGCGGCCAACCGAATTGGTGCGACAAACACGTTCTCGCGGCTGAAGGCGCGGGGCCAGCCGTTGCGGCCGGTTTCGGCCGGGCCGTCGAGCACGGCCACCTCTGCCTGACCGGCAAGATGGATCAGCGCCGCCACCGCCCAGGCTTCCTGCGAAGGGCTGTCGCTCCCGTCGTAGATCACCAGGGTTTCGCGCCCGGTGAGCCCGACCGTGCCGAGAAGCCAACGCAGTGGCGAAAACCCGATCACCCGGCCGGTTCCATCATCGAGAAACCATTGGGCGGGCAGGCAGCGCGCGTCGGGCAGGGAGCCCGCGAGGCAATCGGCCTCCGCGCGGATGTCGAGCACCGCGACGGTATCGGATTGCGGCATGGTGCCGATGCGCGCGACCGGGTTGGCACCTGCCTCGCCCGGCACGCCGAGGGCCAGCGCAGCCATCACGGCAGGGCCGGCGACGCCGGTGATCCCCCCGAGAAATGGCCGCGCAGATCCCATCTCAGCAGCCCCCGAACTTGATTTCGGGCGCGGCCGCCGCACCGGCTTCCGGCGGCGCGGGCGGGTTCTCGATGTAGTAGTCCATCAATTCGGTCGCGGGCAATTCGCCGAAGCCGCCGCCCACGTCGATCATCGGCATCAATTCTGCCGGTTGCGCGGTATTCGCTTGCGCGATGGTTTCCTCGTCGAGCGCGGCAAGCGGATAGGCGATCCAGGCCAGTCCGAGGCAAACGATCACGCTTGCCGCGCAAAAGATGAAGCTGCTGCGGTCCATGTCGTCCCTCCTCAGAGCGTATCCTTGAGAAAACTCAGATACATCGCGCCAAAGGCGATCACGCCGATGATGATCTGTGCGCCGGTTTCAAAATCCATGATCGTCTCCTCAATCGCCGCGATAATGGCGGATCAGTTCGTTCACGCTTACGCCCTCGCCGGTGATCGGATGCTCGACCTCGGGGGTGAAATGCGGAACCCCGTCACGGTCTGTCCGCAGGCTCTGGGGCGGGCTCACGAACGTGTAGGCAATGCCGACAACGATGATCGCGAGTCCGGTCCAGGCATAAATGTGCATCAGGATGCGGGATGCGCTCATGGTTTCAGTCCTTCTGGATGTAGACTTTCCAGCAGCGCGGCTCCTGGATCGTCTCAAGGTGCCTTGCGCCCATCTCGTCGCAGAGCGGCGGCAGCGCCTCGACCGACGAGGGATTGTCGAGCACCACTTCCACCACGTTGCCGGACCCGACCTGCCCGACGGCCTTCTTGGTCATCAGTTGCGGCCGAGGGCAGCTGTCACCGAGGCAATCGACGCTTTGCGCGATCGAAATCACCGTGCCGTTGCTCAGCGTGGCTTCGCCCACGGAGCCGGCGCTTGCCGCTTCCTTCTTCTTTCCGAAAAGTCCCATCATGTCCTCCTGTCGAAACGTCCGCGCGTCATTCGGCGGGTTGTGCTGTTGCGGATTTGGCCTGCGCCATGCGGTGGCTCTCGGCCTGGCCGGCCTCCTTGCGCAGAATGGCCTTGTAGATGAGGTAGAGCACGCCGGCCTGGATCAGCCCGAAGAAGATGGCCGGTATGCCGAACTTCTCCTGAAGCGTCGCCGCGTTGGCGTAGCCCAGTTGCAGGGCTTCGAGGTTGGGCTCGCCGGTCATCGAGGCGGGCGCGGGCGGCCAGTAGTTCGCCGACCACACCAGCGAGAACAGGAACATGCCCACGAAGGTGAAGATCAGCGCCCAGAGCGCGCCGACGTTGCCCTCGCCGGTCTTGACCCAGGTGGAAACCGTGCAGGCACCCGCGAGCACCATGCCGACGCCGAAGATGAAGAGCCCGGCAAAGGTGTTGAGGCCAACGTCGAAATACATCGGGTTGCCCTCGCCGAAGGTGATAAACGTAGTAAATCCGATCGTCAGGATCATCATCGCGACCAGCAGCGCCTTGGTGTTGCGATAGGTTTTGAACAGCATCGCGTCACGCAGCGCGGCGGTGTTGCAGAAGCGCGAGCGCTGCACCAGAACACCGACGACGGAGCCGAAGATAAATGCGACAAGGCAAAGTCCGATAGCGCTCATGGGTCAGCCCTCCAGTATTTTCTTGTAGATCATCGAGCCGACCCAGGCGCCGGCGATGATGCCGCTGATCGCGAGGTAGCCGCCCATGTTCATCTCGGGGCCCATGCCGAAGAAGGTCGACACGTTGCACACGAAGGCGAGGCGGATGCCGATGCCCATCAGCAACCCGCCGATGGTGATCATCACCCATTCCGACATCCGGCGCGGGAAGCGGATGTAGAACTCCTTGGCGATCACCGCGCTCACGAAGGCGCCAAACAGCATGCCGAGGCTGATGTAGATCTTCCAGTAGGTCGGATCGGGCTCGAACACGAGGTTCCAGAACGGCAGCCGCTTGAGATCGTCGCCCATGAAGCCCTGCGCGATCAGGCCGGTCATCATGGTTTCGCCGCCGCCGACCGTCCATGCGCCGACGATCACGAACAGAAAGATATCCATGACCGCGATGGCCACGAGGGCGATCACCGGGTCGAGGGTTTTTTTGAAGAATTCACTGGCCAAGACGTCCTCCCATCGTCGCTTGCGACATTCGTTGTATCGTTCACGAAAAGGTTAGGACCGTCTCGCCGCGGGGTGGTAGTAATATATGCAAACATTCGCGCTCGACGGGTCGATGCTGGGAGGTGGCGCGCCCAAGCTATTGTAGAATAATAAGATTATCGTCGGTGGAGGAGGATACATCTTGTCGATTTATGTTGAGATAGAGCCGGAAGATTTCCTCGGTCACATGTTCAACGCCTGTTCGATCGACCAGGTGAGCGAATTTCGCCCCGAAAAGCGCGGTTTTCGCATCTATGGCCACAGCACCACGATTCGCCTCGAGCGTGTTTTCTGGACGGTGCTGGAAGACATGTCGGACCGGATGGGCGTGACCCTTCCGCAACTGATCTGCCGCATCCACGATCAATGCCTGGTGGCGAACGACAAGAACATCGCCTCCTGCCTGCGCGTCATCTGCATGAAATACATGAACATCTACGCGCTCTGATCGCCGCCAAGCCCCGGTGTCAGCAGCGGGCGCAAAAGCGCGATCGGGTGCGCGCGCAGGCTCAGCCGCATCGAAACGTAATCCTCCACCACCGCCTCCCCGAGGCTCATCTCGGGCAGTGATACCGGCGGCTCGGCAATTCCTTCCCCGTCGATATCACGGGCAAACAGCGGCAGCGGTGCCGCGTCGCTGATCGCGCGGGCCTGCCAGAGCGCTTCGCGCCGGTCGAGGCCAAGTGCTGCGAAGGCGTCGGCCTCGGCCAGCCGGGCGAGCAGCCGGGGCGGTGTGCCCGCGCGGCGCCAGACATCGTCCACCGCGAGATAGCCGTTGCCGCGCGCCGCGGTGATCCAGCGCGCCTCCTCCTCCGCCATGCCGCGGATCTGGCGAAACCCGAGCCGCAGCGCGAGCCCGCCCTTGCCATCGGGTTCCATCACGTTGTCCCACCAGGAGGCGTTGACGCAGACCGGCCGCACTTCCACCCCGTGCTCGCGCGCATCGCGCACGATCTGGGCGGGGGCATAGAAGCCCATCGGCTGGCTGTTGAGCAGCGCGCAGGCATAAATCCCCGGATGCCGCCGCTTGAGCCAGGCCGAGGCATAGACCAGCAGCGCGAAGCTCGCCGCGTGGCTCTCGGGAAAGCCGTAGGAGCCGAAGCCCTCGATCTGGGAAAAACAGCGCTGGGCGAAATCCTCGTCATAGCCGTTCGCCCGCATCCCGCGCAGGAAGCGTTCGCGAAACTCGCTGACGTGACCGAGCTTCTTGAAGGTGGCGAGTGCCCGGCGCAGCCGGTCGGCCTCGTCGGGGGAGAATCCTGCGCCGATGATGGCGATCTGCATCGCCTGTTCCTGGAACAGCGGCACCCCCAGCGTCTTGCCCAGCACCGCGCCGAGCGCGTCGGAGGGAAAGCTCACCGCCTCCTCGCCGTTGCGCCGCCTGATGAAGGGATGAACCATGTCGCCCTGGATCGGGCCGGGGCGGATGATCGCCACCTGGATCACCAGATCGTAGAACGAGCGTGGCTTCATCCGGGGCAGGAAGTTCATCTGGGCGCGGCTTTCCACCTGGAACACCCCCACGCTGTCGGCCCGGCAGAGCATGTCATACACCGCCGGGTCTTCCGGCGGCAGGCTCGCCAGCGTGTAATCGGTGTGATGATGGGTCGAGATCAGGTCGAAGGCCTTGCGGATGCAGGTGAGCATGCCGAGCGCAAGCACATCCACCTTGAGGATACCGAGCGCATCGATATCGTCCTTGTCCCACGAAATCACCGTGCGGTCTTCCATCGTGGCGTTTTCCACCGGCACCAGCTCGTCGAGCCGCCCTTCGGTGATGATGAAACCGCCCACGTGCTGCGAAAGGTGGCGCGGAAAGCCCCGGATCTCGTCCACCAGGCTCATCACCAGCGCGAGCTGCGGGTCGCGCGGATCGAGCCCGATCTCGCGCAGCCGGTCGTCGCGCAACCCGCCGCCGCCCCAGCCCCAGACCTGGCTCGACATCGCCGCGATCGTGTCTTCCGAAAGCCCCATCGCGCGCCCCACCTCGCGGATTGCCCGCTTGCCGCGGTAATGGATCACCGTGGCGCAAAGCCCGGCGCGGTGGCGGCCGTATTTTTCGTAGATGTGCTGGATCACCTCCTCGCGCCGCTCGTGCTCGAAATCGACGTCGATATCCGGCGGCTCGTCGCGCGCCTCGCTCACGAAGCGCTCGAACACCATGGTGCCGATCTCGGGCGAAACGGAGGTGACCCCCAGCGCATAGCACACCACCGAGTTTGCCGCCGACCCCCGCCCCTGGCACAGGATGCCGCGCGAGCGGGCGAAGGCGACGATATCGTTCACGGTGAGGAAATAGGGCTCGTATTTAAGCTTGGCGATCAGCGCGAGTTCATGCTCCAGCATTCCCAGAACCCGCTCCGGTGCGCCGCCCGGGTAGCGCGCACGCAGCCCGGCCCGGGCCAGCCGTTCGAGCCGCGCCGCTGGCGTCTCGCCTTCCGCGATCTCCGACGGATATTCATAACGCAGTTCGTCGAGGCTGAAGGTGCAGCGCGCCGCGATCTCGCCGGCCCGGTGCACCGCTTGCTCATGGCCGCGAAACAGCCGCAGCATTTCCGCCTCCGACCGCAACCGCTTTTCGGCGTTGGGCTGGGCGAGCAGCCCGAGCGCATCGACCCGCCGCCCGGTGCGGATCGCGCTGAGCACGTCCACCAGCTTGCGGCGGCGGGCGTGGTGCATGATCGGCCCGGCGCTGGCCACGATGGGCAGGCCAAGCGCCTTGGCCAGATCGCCCAGCCGGGCAAACCGCGCGGTGTCTTCGCCGTCGTAGCGCGGCACCATTGCCAGCGTCATCTGCCCTGCGAAGGCGCGGATCAGCCGTGCCACCTGTCCGCGCCAGCCCTCCGGCACCGGCTCGGGCACATGCAGCAGCATTTCCAGCCCCGCGCCGAACTCCAGCACGTCGCCCACCCGGATCAGCGCTTCCCCCTTCGGCGCGCGCCTGCGCCCCAGCGTGATCAACCGGGTGAGCCGTCCCCACGCCGTCCGATCACGCGGCAGAACGGTGAGCGCCACGCCTTCTTCCGTCAGGATCCGCGCGGCCGGGATCAGCCGGGGCACGCAGTAGATATCCGCCGAGAGCGGGCGCGGGCATCCTTCCGGCGTGGGCGGCCCGATCGGCCCATTCGCCGCATCGAAGGCCTGTCGCTCGGCCACCCGTCGCCCGATCTCGCGCGCCGCCACATGCGCGCGCACGATCCCCGCCACCGAGTTTTCATCGGCGATGGCGAGCGCGGGCATCCCCATCAACCCCGCCCGCTCGACGTAGTCCTCCGGGTGCGAACCCCCGGTGAGAAACGTGAAATTCGAGGTGATCGACAGTTCGGCAAACATGATGGGGGTGAGTATATTCACCTTTTGTTCTCATGTGGAGTCCCCGTCCCCGGAAGGCTGCTACAACCTGTCTTCGAACTTTGCGATCACCTCGCGGTAGATGTCGCGTTTGAACGGCACGATCTTCTCGACAAGGACGCGCGGGTCCAGCCATGTCCACCGGCTGAACTCGGGATGCGCGGTCTCGATCACGATCTGGTTGTCGGCGCCATGAAAGCGCATCAGGTACCAGCGTTGCTTCTGCCCCCGAAAGCGCCCCTTCCAGATCCGGGGCACGACCTCGGCGGGCAGATCGTAGGTCAGCCAGCCCGGATACTCCGCCTCGACGGTCACCAGGTCGCGGCCGATCCCGGTTTCCTCCTCCAGCTCGCGCAAGGCCGCTTCCAGCGGGTCTTCGCCCTCGTCGATCCCGCCCTGCGGTGCCTGCCATGCGGTTTCGCCGGTGCCCAGCTTTGCCGCGTCAAGCCGCTGGCCCGCAAAGAGCAGACCCTTCGGATTGGCCAGCATGACGCCCACGTTGGGGCGGTAGGGCAGGGTCGAAATCTCGTCAGGTGTCATCTGCGTCTCCAGTTCCGGGCCGACACTACTCCCGCCGGACAGGAAAAGAAAAGGCCACCCCGGAAGGGATGGCCTTTTGATTGTTCAGGCAAAGCCGGTCTCAGCGGTTGGAATCCATCGCCACGGTGGCGAGGCCCTTGAGCAGATCGAGCGCGTAGGAAAGCTGGAAATCCTGATCACGCAGCTCGGCGGCTGCTTCCGCGGCTTCAAGCTCCTCCTCGATCAGCTTGATCTCGTCTTCGCTCAGGCTGTCGTTGTTCAACCGCCCGCGCAGATCGGCTTCCGAGCGGGAGGGCCGGTTTTCCTCTTCTTCGGCACCTTCCTCAGCCGGTGCGCGCGGCGGCTGTTGCACCACGATGTCGGGGCTGACGCCCAGCGCCTGGATCGACCGGCCCGACGGCGTGTAGTAGCGCGCGGTCGTCAGCCGCATCGCGCCGTCACCCCTGAGCGGCATGACGGTTTGCACCGAGCCCTTGCCGAAGCTCTTGGTGCCGACGATGAGCGCGCGGTGATGGTCCTGCAACGCGCCGGCGACGATCTCCGAGGCCGAGGCCGAGCCGCCGTTGATCAGAACCACCATCGGTTTGCCTTCGGTGATGTCGCCCGGTTCGGCGTTCACCCGCTCGGTATCTTCGGGGTTGCGGCCCCGGGTCGAGACGATCTCGCCGGAGTCGAGGAAGGCGTCGGAGATCGAGATCGCCTGGTTCAGCAATCCACCCGGGTTGTTGCGCAGGTCGAGAACCACACCGGCCAGTTCGTCCATCCCGCCAAGGTCCTCGATCACCGTATCGAGGCCGTCGCGCACGTTCGAATAGGACTGATCGTTGAAGGTGGTCACCCGGATCACCGCAATATCGCCTTCGGTGCGCACCGTGGCGGCGGTGAGCTTGATCGTGTCGCGGATGATCGAGACGTCGAACGGCTCTTCCACACCTTCACGCACCACGGTGATAATGATCTCCGAACCCACCGGCCCGCGCATCATGTCCACCGCTTCGTCGAGGGTCAGGCCAAGCAACGACTCGTTGTCGACATGGGTAATGAAATCGCCCGCTTCGATTCCCGCGGCATCGGCCGGGGTTCCGTCCATCGGCGAGATGACCTTCACGAACCCCTCTTCCTGGCTGACTTCGATGCCAAGGCCGCCAAAGGAGCCCCGCGTCTGCACCTGCATGTCGGCCGCGTCATCCGGCGCGAGATAGCCCGAATGCGGGTCGAGCGAGGTCAGCATCCCGTTGATCGCCGCCTCGATCAATTCTGACGGTTCCACGTCCTCGACGTATTGCGAGCGGATGCGTTCGAACACGTCACCGAACAGGTCGAGCTGCTGGTAGACGCTCGAGCTTCGCGCGGCCTCCTGTGCGATGATGGGGCCAGCGACCTGCGTGGTCAGAAGTGCCCCGGCGAGCGTGCCGCCCAGCGCGGCCATCAGGAATTTCTTCATGTCTGCTCCGGATCTTTCAGTTTTCGGGGCCCGCGAACCAGGTGCCCGGGTCCTGCGGTGTTCCGTCTCTTCTTATCTCTATATAAAGCGACTCCGTCGCTTGTGCGCCACCTCCTTGCGCCGAAGTTATCAAAAAGGCTTGATCCTCATCCCTTTGAGCGCCACCCATCAGCCCTACAGGCGCGCCTTTCGGCAAGACCTCGCCGACCGTGCCAAATAACTGGCCGAGGCCGGCAAGCACGAGGAAATAGCCCTCACCCGGTTCGAGGATCGCAACTTCGCCGTAGTCGAGCAGCGGCCCGAGATACCGAATCGTTGCGGGCCAGGGCGTGGTCACCAGCGTGAGCGGCCGGGTGGCGACCACCCAGCCGGGGCGTTTCACGCCCGCCGCGTCGGCCTCCTCGAAGCGCCGGATCACACGACCGAGCACCGGCATGTCGAGCACACCTTGTGCTTCGGAAAAGTCCGGCTGCGCGATCGAAACGCCGGTTTCTTCCACCGTCGCGCTCATCAGCCCGCTGGCAAAACTCTCCAGCGTGTCGGCGGAGTTGATCAGGTTCTCCATTGCCTCCTCGTCGGCGACGAGTCGACGCGGCAGATCGGTTCGATTGGCAACCGCTTTCGACAATTCGATACGCGCGGCCTGCACGCCCTGCAGTCCTTCCTCCAAGGTGCTCACCGCCGCTTCCTGAAGGGCGCGCAGCATCGCCACCTCCTGCAAGGCCTCTCGCAAGGCCATGGCCTCCCGGGAGAGGGCGGGGGTTACGTCCGAAAGGATCATGCCCGAGCGTGCCGTGCCGAGCGGCCCGGACGGATGCAGCAGGAGGTGCGACTCCGGCGCTGCCTCGATGGATTGCAGAACCCCGAGCAACTGCGCCAGCCGTTCGCTTTCGGCCGAGAAAACTCCGTGGATCGCGCTTTCCCGCATCGTCGCCTGCCGCAGCCCCTCGCGCAGCGCGGCGAGCCCCTTTTCGTAGGCCTGAACTGTCTGGGTGAGCGCCGCCACCCGGTCTCGGGCACCGTCCGCGGCTTCGAGCGCTTCACCGGCGGCCTGCAATTCCTCCATCGCCGCCTGTGCGCTCAGCGTCGGATCGGTCTGTGCCGCAGCCGGAAAGGGCGCAAACGCAAGCGAAAGCGCGAGGAGAAGCGCGCGGTGCCTCACCGGACGATCAGGCTCTGGCCGGTCATTTCGCTGGGTTGTTCGAGGCCCATCAGCTCAAGCAGGGTCGGGGCAAGATCGCAAAGCTTGCCACCCTCGCGCAACGCAATGCCCTCCGGCCCGCCCACCAGCACCACCGGCACCGGATTGGTGGTATGTGCGGTGTGCGGCCCGCCGGTTTCGGGATCGACCATGGTTTCGCAGTTGCCGTGGTCGGCGGTCACGATCATCGCGCCGCCCGCCGCCTCCAGCGCCGCCAGAACCTCGCCAAGCGCGGCATCCACGGTTTCCACCGCCTTGATCGCAGCTTGCAGATCGCCGCTGTGGCCCACCATGTCGGGGTTGGCGTAATTCGTCACGATCAGATCATAGCCCTTCCCGATCGCATCCACGAAATGCTCCGTGACTTCGCCTGCGCTCATCTCCGGCTGGAGATCGTAGGTTGCCACCTTCGGGCTCGGTGCCATGTAGCGGTCTTCGCCTTCCTCCGGCTCTTCCTTGCCGCCGTTCAGGAAGAAGGTGACATGCGGGTATTTCTCGGTTTCCGCCAGCCGGAATTGCCGCAAGCCATGTTGGGCCACCCATGACCCGAGCGTGTTGACGATATCGCGCGGCGGAAAAACCGTCGTCATGTAGTCGTTGTGGCGGCTGGAATATTCCACAAGTCCGAGCCGTGCGGCCAGTTTCGGCCTTGTGCCGACGTCGAACTCGGCAAAGCCCGGCTCCCCGATCGCGCGCAGAATCTCGCGCGCCCGGTCGGCCCGGAAATTCATGCAGAACACGCCGTCACCATCCTTGATCCCGGCATGGCCCGCGATCACCGTGGGCTTGATGAATTCGTCGGTCTCGCCGCGGTCATAGGCGGCCGCGATCGCGGCGTCGGCGCTCGCCGCCACCGCGCCCATCGCCTTCACCATTGCATCATAGGCCAGCGTTACCCGCTCCCAGCGGTTGTCACGGTCCATCGCGTAATAGCGGCCCGAAACACTCGCCACCCGGGCCCCCTCGGGCAGATCGGCCTCGAAGGCCGCCACCTGCTCACGCGCCGATTTCGGGGCCACGTCGCGGCCGTCGGTGATGACATGCAACGCTACCGGCACCCCCGCCGAAGCAATCTCCCGCGCCGCGGCAACGATATGGTCCTGGTGCGCGTGCACCCCGCCCGGACTGGTCAGGCCGAACAGATGTGCGGTGCCACCCGATGTTTTCATCGCGCGGATGAAATCCAGAAGCGCGGGCATCTTGCCGAACTCGCCGTCTTCGATTGCCAAGCCGATCATTCCGAGGTCCATCGCTACCACCCGGCCCGCGCCGATATTGGTGTGTCCGACTTCTGAATTGCCCATCTGCCCATCGGGAAGGCCCACCGCCCGGCCATCGGTTTTCAACGCGCCATGCGGGCAGGTTTGCCAGATCCGGTCGAAATTCGGTGTGCTCGCGAGTTTCACGGCATTGTTCTCGCGTTCCTCGCGCAGGCCGAAACCGTCGAGAATGCATAGAACGACGGGCTTGGGAGTGGTCATCTGGAGCCTCGCTTTCTGTTGCCCCCTATCTAGCCTCCGGCCCGGGTGCAGACAATGGCCTCGCCCGGCACCGCGGGAATTGCCTTGCGGCCGCGCCAATGGCGGTTAACCTGCGCGCATATCACAAACCGTATCACCATGACTCCCAAGCTGCTCACCACGCTCAGGGCCTATTCGTGGCCCCTGTTCCAGGCCGATCTTCTGGCCGGGATCACGGTCGGCCTCGTCGCCTTGCCGCTGTCGCTGGCCATTGCCATCGCCTCCGGTGCCACGCCCGCGCAGGGGCTGATCACCGCCATTGTCGGTGGCCTGCTCGTCTCGCTGCTCGGTGGCAGCCGGGTGCAGATCGGCGGCCCGACCGGGGCCTTCATCGTCGTGGTCTACGGGGTGATCGCGGAGCACGGCATGGAGGGGCTCATCCTTGCCACGCTCATGGCCGGGGCGATCCTGCTGATCGCGGGCTTCCTTCATGCCGGCAAGCTGGTTGCCCAGGTTCCGGAACCGGTGATCAACGGTTTCACCCTCGGCATCGCGGTGATCATCGCCACCAGCCAGCTTGCCGACGCGCTGGGCCTCACCGTCGAGGCGATGCCCGCCGAGTTTGTCGGCAAGGTCGAGGCGCTATGGGCCGCCCGCGCCACGCTGCACTGGCCCGCGCTCGCGCTCACCCTTGCCACCGCCGCCCTGATCGTCGCGATGCGCGCCAAGCTGCCGCCGAAGGTGCCCGGCCTGATCATCGCCGTAGCGGTGGGGTCGGCGCTCGCCGCTTTTCCCGGTAGCGGGATCGACACCGTCGGCGGTCGCTTCGGGGCTCTGCCAAGCCAGTTGCCCGCCCCGCGTCTGCCCGCGCCGAACTTCGAGATGATCCGCGAACTCCTGCCGTCCGCGCTTGTCATCGCCTTCCTCGCCGGGGTCGAGTCGCTGCTTTCTGCCGTGGTGGCCGACAGGATGTCGGGAGGACGCCATCGCCCCCGCGCCGAACTTATTGCCCAAGGTGTGGCCAATCTCGGCTCTGGCCTGTTCGGTGGCCTGCCGGTCACCGGAGCCATCGCCCGCACCGCCACCAACGTGAAGGCGGGCGGGCGCACGCCGGTGGCCGGGCTGGTCCATGCGCTCACCATCCTCGCGGTGATGCTTCTGGCCGCCCCGCTCGCGGGCTTCCTCGCGATGCCCGCCATGGCCGCGCTGCTGATCCTGACGGCCTGGAACATGTCCGAACCGGACAAGTGGCGGGGCTACGTCACCGGCCCGAAACAGGACGCCTTCCTGATCTTCCTCACCATGGCGCTGACCGTGCTGGTCGATCTCACGGTGGCCATCGGTGTCGGGGTGGCGCTTGGTTTTGCGCTGCGCCGGGCCGGTCGTGAGGGGCCCGCCACCAGGTGGACGCCGCGCAGGAAATGAACGCGGCGTGCCCTGCGCCCGCGCTCAGAGCACGATCAGGTTGAGCATCCAGAAGATCCCGCCCGAAAGCAATGCGGCGGCGGGAACCGTGATCACCCAGGCCGCGACGATGGTCATGAAATGCGACCGGCGCACGAGCTTGCGGCGGCGCAGTTCCTCGGCGGGCAGGCGGCGCATGTCGGGCAGTTTGAGGTTGTTGGTGCGGCGGCGCTGCATCGTGTGCCATTCGCGGTAGAAACCCACGCCGAAGATCCCGCCGACGGCGATATGGGTGGACGACACCGGCAGGCCAAGCCAGCTCGCCACGATCACGGTAATCGCGGCCGAAAGCGCCACGCAATAGGCCCGCATCGGGTTGAGCTTGGTAATCTGGCTGCCGACCATCCGGATCAGTTTCGGCCCGAACAGCATCAGCCCGAAGGAAATGCCGAACGCACCGATGATCATCACCCAGTTCGGGATCGCCACCTCCCCGATCACCTCCCCGACGCTTTCGGCATGCACGATGGCCGCGAGCGGACCAACCGCGTTGGCCACGTCGTTGGCGCCATGGGCAAAGCTCAGGAGCGCCGCCGACATCACCAGCGGCAGGCCGAACAGCGCCTTGAGCGACTTGTTGCGGTTTTCCATGCCTTCGCTCTGCATCCGGATCAGCGGCGCCGCGATCACGTAAGAGATCGCCCCTATGCCAACGCCGACGAGCAGCGCGGTGCCGATGTCGATCTTCACCACCCGGCTCAGCCCCTTGAGCGCGAGATAGGCGGCAAAGGTGCCCGCCATGATCGCGATCAGCACCGGCACCCAGCGCCGCGCGGCGGCGATCTTGTCATCGACGTAGATGATGTTCTTCTTGATGAAGGCGAGGAAGCCGGCAGCGATCAATCCGCCCAGCACCGGCGAGATCACCCAGCTTGCTGCGATCGCGCTCATCGAGGGCCAGTTCACCGCGCTCAATCCCGCCGCCGCGATGCCCGCGCCCATCACTCCGCCGACGACCGAATGCGTGGTCGAAACCGGCGCGCCCACCCATGTCGCGAGGTTGATCCAGAGCGCCGAAGAGATCAGCGCCGCCATCATCGCCCAGATGAACACCCGGCTGTCGTCGACCGCTTCCTGGTTGATGATCCCCTTGGAGATCGTCGACACCACGTCGCCCCCGGCCAGCAGCGCCCCCGCGCTTTCGAACAGCGCAGCGATCACGATGGCACCGCCCATGGTGAGCGCGTTGGCCCCCACCGCGGGGGCCATGTTGTTGGCCACGTCGTTGGCGCCGATGTTGAGCGCCATGTAGGCACCGAAGGCCGCCGCTGCGACGATGACGTAGTTGGTTGTTTGCTGGCCAAAGAACACCGCCGCGCTGAGCGCCGCGATGGCGATGAACGCCAGCGCGATCCCGGTGCCCACCATCGGCCGCGACACGTAGAGCGCGGCGCGTTCAAGCTGGCCGATACGGCCGAGATCCTTGTCGAGCGTCGTCCATTGCCGGGATCTCTTGTCGTCTGCCATCACCGCTCGCCCTGTTACGATTCTGTCATGAAATCGTTACGTTCGGAGCGAGCTACCCCAGCGATCAGATCGACGCAACCGTTTCTGCCGCTGCCGGGCAGCGGGTCAGGGTTTCAGGACTACGCAGAAAACTCAGAACGACCGCAGCAGCGCGCTCAGGCCCTCTTCCTCGACCATGTCGGCCGCCACCTCGGGCGTCACCCACTTGCGCTTGCGCTGGCCGGCTTCAGGAAAGTCGTCGGCCATCTTGGCGACCTTGATCGCGTAGACGGTCGCCGAGCAGGGTTCGCTGAAGCCGTCATCGTGGTGCTTGGTGTAGTCGAACTCTCCCACCGGGGCGCGCCGCACGCTGGCGGATTTCACACCCGCCTCTTCCCAGGCCTCGATCCGGGCCGCCTCGGCAGCGGATTTGCCGTCCATTGGCCAGCCCTTGGGCAACATCCAGCGCCCGGTCCCCCGGGTGGTGATGAGCAACACCTCTTTTTGCCCCTTGGTCTTGCGATAGCACAGCGCCGCAACCTGAAACCGGTTGGGACGGTACAACATCGGACGAACAACCTCGTCCCAGGCTCTGGTGATAATCGACGACATGAAACCCGCTCTATAATTTTTTTAATTATGATCAACATAGGTCAAGAAAAGGTAAACTTCAATTCAACTCGCCTGAATCCCGTGGATTGCCCCTTGTTTCATGCGCCGCGCGGGCGCGCGCGCAGGGTCGGGTTGGCCACGGTCGGATCCTCCGGCCACGGGTGTTTGGGGTAACGCCCGCGCATGTCCTTGCGCACGTCGCCGTAGCTCGTCGACCAGAACGCAGGCAGATCGGCGGTGGTCTGCACCGGCCGGCCGGCGGGCGACAACAAGATCACCCGCAGCGGAGTCGTGCCAACCACGGGATGGCGGGTGACGCCGAACATCTCCTGAAGCCGCACCGCGATCTCCGGTGCGTCGCCGGCGTAGTCGATCGCCACCTTGCGCCCGAGCGGGGTGATGAAATGCGCGGGCGCGGCGGCATCGAGCCGCTGCATCTGGCCCCAGTCAAGCCGGCCGCGCAGCGCGTCGAGAATGTCGAACCGCTTCCAGTCCTCCGCCGAACGCACCCCCGCGAGGTGCGGCAGCAACCAGTCTTCGAGGCTGTCCATCAACGCCGCCTCGGTCATCCCGGGCAGGTCGGGGTCGGTGGCGCGCACCAGTTCCACCCGCGCCATGAAGCGGCGCGCCGCCTCGGAGGGGGCAAGCCCGATCTGGCGCACCCCGTCGAGCATGGCGCGCGCCACCGCTTGCGGGTCGGCGCCTTTCCAGTTGCGCTCGGTCAGCACGAGCGCGCCAAAGCGTTCTTCCTCGCGCGCCAGCACCCGCCCTTCGCGCCGCGACCACGCGCAAACCTGCACCCAACCGATCATGTCACCTTGCACTGCGCGCAGCTCTGCCTCGCTGATCGCCGTGGCCATGCGCACGCGCGCCTCGCGCGGGTGGCCATCGGTGTCGGACACCACGATCAGCCGCTGGCCCGCGAGCGGATCGGCCTCGTCGATCACTGCGCCCTTGCCACCCGAGAGCACGAAACGCGGGGCATCGCCCTTGCGCCGCAGGCCCACCCGGTCGGGATAGGCGAGGGCGGCCGTCTGCGCGGCGCTCAGCCCGGGGCCGTCCTCGACGAGCCGGGCCAGCCGCTTCGCCTCGGTTCGGATGCGCGCGAGCGTCGCGCGGTTCGGCTCGATGCCGTGCTCGGCGCGAAACCGGCCCGGATCTGCCACCGCCGCCAGCCGCAGTGCGAGTTCCACCGCCGCGCCGCGCGGCAGCGGGTCGCGCTCCTCGATCAGCGCGGCGAGCGGGGCGGCCGCGCGCCCTGCCGTCACCAGCATGTGCCCCAGCCTCGGGTGCAACGGCAGCCGGGCGAGCCGCTTGCCATGGTCGGTGATCCGCCCGCCCGCGTCGAGCGCACCCAGCGCTTCGAGCAGGCCGCGCGCTTCGGCAAGCACCCCGGGGTTGGGCGGCGTGAGAAAGGCCAGCCCTTCGCCGTCGCCCGCGCCCCAAAGCGCCAGTTCCAGCGCCAGCGGTGCAAGGTCGGCCACCTCAATCTCGGCGGGCGGATAGGCCGCCAGCGCCCCTTCCTCGCCCTTCGTCCACATCCGGTAGCAGGTGCCTTCGGCCACGCGCCCGGCACGGCCCCGTCGCTGCGCCGCCTCAGCCTTCGAAACCCGCTCCGTCACCAGCCGGCTCATCCCCGACCCGGGATCGACCCGCGCCCGCCGCGCCCGGCCGCCATCGACGACCACGCGGATATCCTCGATCGTCAGCGATGTTTCCGCGATCGCCGTGGCCAGCACCACCTTGCGGCCCTCCGGCTCGGGCCGGATCGCCGCGCGCTGCGCCGCCATGTCGAGCGCGCCGAACAGCGGACGTATGCGGCAATCCGGCGGCAGCCGGCCGGACAGCGCCGCCTCCACCCGCCGAATTTCACCCTCACCGGGCAGGAACACCAGCACGCCGCCGTTCGTTTCAGCCACCGCACGCAGCACCAGGTCGGCCACCGGCGCCTCGAACCGCGCCGTCGCGGGCAGCGGCGCGTCGAGCCAGCGGGTTTCCACCGGAAAGGCCCGGCCCTCGCTCACCACGACCGGGGCACCGCCCAGCAATTCCGCCACCGGCTCGGCGTCGAGCGTGGCCGACATCACCACCAGCACGAGATCGTCGCGCAGCGCCTCGCGCGCCTCCCAGGCCAGCGCCAGCCCGAGATCGGCGTTGAGGGAGCGTTCGTGGAACTCGTCGAAGATCACCGCGCCGATCCCCTGCAAGGCCGGGTCGGATTGCAGCATCCGCGTGAGGATGCCCTCGGTGACAACCTCGACACGCGTGCTCTTCGAGACCTTCGCCTCGCCCCGGATGCGGTATCCCACCGTCTGCCCGACCGGCTCGCCCAGGGTTTCCGCCATCCGCTCAGCCGCAGCCCGCGCCGCGAGCCGACGCGGCTCCAGCATCACGATCCGCCCCTCGACCCGGTCGAGCAATGCCAGCGGCACCCGGGTTGTCTTGCCCGCGCCGGGGGGTGCCACCAGCACCGCGCGGCCCGCCTCGGCGAGCGCGGCGCGCAGATCGGGCAGAACATGATCTATCGGAAGCGGTGTCATGGCCGCTTTATCGCGCTAACGGCGCAGCAGCGCCACCTTGCCGTGAATCGTGTCGATATCGGCGCGCATCGCCACCAGTTTCTCGCCCGTCCGCTCGAAGTGGATCGAGAACGGAAAGGTCACCGCCTCGGCCATCTCGGCATCGGTATAGCCCGAAAGCCGGGTCAACTTCCCGGTGCAGGTGAGGGAATTCTCGGGGCTGCCCGCGGCCGGGCGGATGCGCACCCGCATCGCCCGCTTGCCGTCGAAGGTCTGGCCCTCGAAGGCGCAACCGGTCCCGGCATCTCGGTCGATCAACGCGGCAATCAGCCCGGTGAGCGGGTCGATCCGGCTGTCGCTCGGCGCAAAACGCACCTGGACCGCCGAGGCGCGATAGCCGGTATCGACGTCTTCGACATAGCCGCGCGGCCTCAGCTCGGGCATCGTGCCGATGCCATGCGCGCTCATGGTAAACCGCACCCGGGCGAGCAGGCCGACAAGCCCTGTCGTCCGAAACTCGCCTTTTGCCGCATAGGCCGTTCCATCGGCATTCTTGGCGAGGATCATCTGACCGACCGGCACACCGAACAGCCGCACCCCGAAGTCGGCTCGGGTGTTTTCGCTCATGGCGGGTGCCGCGAGCAGCAACCCCAGAGCCATCACCAGACCGAGGGATTTGCGCATCTCGCATTCTCCAGCCGAATCAGGGTTCAAAGCTGGCTACATGCTACCACGCCGCTCCGTATCGTCCCACCCGGGCGGCTGGACAAGACAGCGCAGGGAAGGCAAGACGGGAGCCGCAGCGGAGGGCACTGGCATGGATATCGACGATCTCGCCAAACGGGTCATCGCCGGGGAGCGCCGGGCACTGGCGCGCGCGATCACGCTGGTCGAAAGTGGCCGGGCCGATCATCGTGCCGAGGCTGCCCGGCTGATCGAAACGGCGAAGCGCACGGGCCGCGAAGCGCTGCGGATCGGGCTTTCGGGCACGCCGGGGGTGGGCAAATCCACCTTCATCGAAGCCTTCGGGATGTTCCTGATCGGGCAGGGGCTGAAGGTGGCGGTGCTTGCCGTCGATCCTTCCTCGGCGCGCTCCGGCGGTTCGATCCTCGGCGACAAGACCCGGATGGAACGCCTTGCCCGCGAGAAAGACGCCTTCATCCGTCCCTCGCCCGCGCAAAGCCAGCTTGGCGGCGTGGCACGGCGCTCGCGCGAGGCGGTGGCGCTCTGCGAGGCGGCGGGCTTCGACGTGGTGCTGATCGAAACCGTGGGCGTCGGCCAGTCCGAAACCATGGTGGCCGGAATGGCCGATCTGTTTCTCCTGCTGATCGCGCCCGCCGGCGGCGACGAGTTGCAGGGCGTCAAGCGCGGGATCATGGAGATCGCCGATATCATCCTCGTCAACAAGGCCGACGGCGCTCTCAAGGACACCGCCACGCGCACCTGCGCCGATTATGCCGGGGCGCTGAGGCTCCTGCGCAAGCGCCCCCAAGACCCGGACGGCTACCCGAAAGCCATGCTGGTTTCGGCCCTCACCCAGGCTGGGCTGCCGGAAGCCTGGGAGGCAATGCAGGCGCTGGCCGACTGGCGCCGGAGCACCGGGCACTGGGACCGAAACCGCGCCGAGCAGGCGCGCCACTGGTTCGAGGAGGAGTTGCGCGCGGGCCTTCTTGCCCGACTGGAAAAGGATCCCTCGCTCCGCGACATGATCGCCCGCCTCGGCGAAGCGGTGGCGCTGGGCGAAACCTCGCCCACGGCCGCCGCCGGTTCGGTGCTCGCCTCGCTCGACACCTGATCGCACGACCCGGCGGCGATGGGCTCCCGTGCCCCGGGTTTTTCCATCTGGACAAATCGCGTGACACCCGCTGCCCGCGGGCTTATCACAGCCGGGCAACACGGTGGCGGCAAGGGCGAACACGGTCGGAACACCGGCTGGAAGCCCTGCCGGTTTCCTGCGCGTTGCCCGCTCATCCATTTTCACCCCGCTGCCTGGGTTCCAGCCATGTTCCGACTGTTTCGCTTTTTTGAAAACCTCGTCGATCCTTTCGCGCCGCACGACCCGGCAACGCCGCCGGCCACGGTCTGGGCCTACCTGCGCAGCCAATACGGCAATTTCCGCCGCTGGATGGTCTGGATGGCGATCACCGGCGTGATCGTCGCGCTGATCGAAACCGGGCTGATCTTCTATACCGGCCGGGTGATCGACCTGATGGACGGTGCCGAACCGGTCGACTTCTGGGCCAGCCACGGCTTCGAACTGGCCCTCGCGGCGTTCTTCGTCATCGCGCTGCGCCCCTTCGCCATCGTGCTCAACCACTTCTTCCTAGAGCAGACCCTTGCGAGCAACATGCAGGACCAGGTCCGCTGGCGCGCGCACCGGCACATGCTCGGCCAGTCATCGGGCTTCTTCCAGAACGATTTCGCCGGGCGGCTTTCGAACCGGGTGATGCAGCTTGGCCCGGCGGTGGAAGACAGCACCTACATGGCCTTCGAGGGCATCTGGTATGCGCTGACCTACGTGATCGCCGCCACCATCCTGCTCGGTCAGGTCACCCCGTGGCTGGCGCTGCCGTTGCTGATCTGGCTCGCGCTCTACATCGCCTATACCCGCTGGGTCGCGATCCGGGTGGCGGAAGCCTCGGAAAAATGGTCGGACGCGCGCTCGCTGGTTACCGGCCGGGTGGTCGATGCCTATGCCAATATCGAGAGCGTGAAACTGTTCAGTCAGGGCGCGCGTGAGGAGGATTACGTCCGCTCCGCGATGCGCCGCCACCGTTTGCGGTTCCAGCGCTTCCTGCGGCTGATGACCGAGCTGAGCTTCGGCCAGAACGTGCTGAACGGGCTGCTCATCGTCGGCGTGCTCGCGCCCGCGCTCTGGCTCTGGACGCTGGGCCGGGTGAGCGTGGGCGAAGTCGCCGCCGCCTCGGCGCTCACGATCCGGCTCAACGGCATGTCGGGCTGGATCATGTGGGTGACGATCCGGCTGTTCGAGCATGCCGGGGTGATCCGCGAAGGCCTGCGCTCGCTCTCGGTGCCGCACGAGATCACCGACAAGCCGGGCGCGCCCGGACTTCAAATCGGGCGTGGCGAGATCACCTTCGACGACGTGAGCCACCACTACGGCAAGGGCGTAGGCGGGCTCGACCACGTCACGCTCACCATCCCGCCGGGCCAGAAGGTCGGGCTCGTGGGCCGCTCCGGCGCGGGCAAGTCGTCACTGGTGAACCTGCTTCTGCGCTTTCGCGATGCCGAGGCGGGGCGCATCCTGATCGACGGCCAGAACGTCGCCGAGGTGACGCAGGACAGCTTGCGCGCCGCCATCGGCATGGTCAGCCAGGACAGCTCGCTCCTGCACCGCTCGGTGCGCGCCAACATCCTCTACGGCCGCCCCGATGCGAGCGAGGAAGACATGATCGCCGCCGCCCGCCGCGCCGAGGCGCATGACTTCATCCTCGGGCTGGAAGACCCGCGCGGCCGGCGCGGTTACGAGGCCCACGTCGGCGAGCGCGGGGTGAAGCTCTCGGGCGGCCAGCGCCAGCGCGTCGCCATCGCCCGGGTGATGCTGAAGGACGCCCCGATCCTCGTCCTCGACGAAGCCACCAGCGCGCTCGACAGCGAGGTGGAAGCGGCGATCCAGAACACGCTCTACGGCATGATGGAGGGCAAGACCGTGATCGCCATCGCCCACCGCCTCTCCACCATCGCCCGGATGGACCGGATCGTGGTGCTCGACGAAGGCCGCGTGGTGGAAGACGGCCACCACGACACGCTGATCGCGCAAGGCGGACTCTACGCCGGCCTCTGGGCGCGCCAGTCGGGTGGGTTCCTGGGGGAGGTGTGAGGGTGGGGGTAGGGCTTTTCGGTCGTTCGCCGGATCAGCACCAACAGGGGAGTGGCCCGTACCGGACATTCGTGCGTAGTGTGGGTAATGTCGGAACTCAGACCAAAGTTACCGAACCCTAGCCAAATCAGCTTGAAACTGTCACAGTGAAGTACGTCTCTCTTGACAGGAACAAAGAAAGAACAATAAGGGGTGCAATGTTTGAACAGGTAAAAGCGGAACTATGAGGGCGGTAAGTTATGTGGCCTGCATCATCGGGGGTGCGGTTCTCTGCTATCTGCTCTTGTCGCTTGGTGTCGTTGACGTAGTCGACGGAGTGCCCGGCACAATGCAAGAACCGGCAATCGCACTGCCCACATATCTTGGATTTATTTCTGCGATGATGACAGCGGTAACCGCTGTGTTGGCTGCGGTCGCAATCGGGATCGGCGTTGTTGCCTTCTTCACTTTTGGCGGGATCAAGAACGAAGCGCGGAAGATCGCCAGTGAGAGGGTGAACGAACTGGTCAACGAGAAACTGTCGGACGAAGCGATTAAGGCACGCATTGACGAGATCGCTTTTGGACAAGGGCCGCGTGGTGAACTGGATGAAGACTTTGATCCAGACGACAAGGGCAACCGCTAGGAGGGAGAATCCATGACTTCACGTGAGTACAAGCGAATTGAAGGACCCACCAAGGAAATCCTTGACCGGTATCTTACAGAATATCCGGTAAAGCTGGGGCTACTTGCAAAAGACCTAGGCGTTTCCATCAAGGTTTCCAGCATGGGCACCGGCATTTCTGGTCAGATCATGAACGAAGACGGTCACTACACCATTCGTGTGAACCGGCATGAGGCGCGAGAGCGCCAAAGGTTCACAATCGCGCATGAGCTTTCCCATTTCTTCCTGCACAAGGCTGTCATTGACAGCTCGCCGGATGGGATCAAGGACAACGTCCTGTATCGCTCTGGGGAGCCTGAGCGTATTGAGTATGAGGCCAATCGTCTGGCGGCGGACATCGTTATGCCGATGCCGCTTGTCGAACAAGTACTGCGCGACGAGTTCAACGGCGTAGTCACAGAGGCCACGATAGAAAGCCTTGCAGCGCGGTTCCAAGTATCCAAAGCTGCCATGGAAATTCGACTATCGACTTTCGCAGAAGCATGAGTGAGTGAACCATGGTCCTAGAGAACAAGAGCTACGTTCCAACTTTGGCAATCCGCGCCAGCGAAATGAACGGGCTTGAGTTCTTGCCAGGTGCGACGAAGGACAGGATGACGCCCTGTATCCTGCTCGCCCCTTGGGCCAACTCCCTCACCTTGGACCGGGCGATTGACCGTGTTGAGCGGGCATTCCCTAATCGCAACTACTTCCTAGATATTGACCGCGACTACCAGTTCACGAACCTTGAGAGCGGACCGCAGCAGGAACTTGCGCGGTTGATGGAGCCGGACAATGCCTACGCGAACTGGGTCGAATTCGTGGGGCGGCATGAAAGTGTATGGCCCTGTATTCAGTCTAGGGGGCAGAGTGAAGCTGACCTAAGACGACAAATCGAGGCCATTCAGGTCCTGGGCCGTCCGTACTGCATGAGAATCGTGCGCGACAGATTCCCAAGCAACATCCAAGAAATCGTTGCCGCCTTCGCCGCTGGGGGCGCGGCGGACTTTGCCATCATCCTAGAGGGCGGTTGGACCCGCGATCCGTTGACGCTATCGGTGTGGTTTGAGGGTGTGATTGCCGAAAGCCTGCAAGACATAGATGCTGCCGTGCCAGTGGTGCTTTCCTGCACTTCCATTCCTAAGATGTTCTCTTCGTTCAGCGGTATCACGCAGGTTCCATTCAGCAACCGCCAGCTAATCGACCAAATCTCGCGCAGGTCCAACCGTGCGCGCGTAATCTATGGTGACTGGGGGAGCACACGCCCGCGCGAAGAGGGTGGTTTTGCAAGCCGCCCATTGGACCGCATCGATTACCCAACGGACGGCGCTTGGTACATCGTCCGGAACAAGGACGAAGAGTGGGACTTTGAAGCGGCCGCTCAAGAACTGATTGAGAATAGTGACGTCTGGGTCGGTGACCTTAATGTCTGGGGTGAAGAGATGATCTACCAGACCACCATCAACGAAGAAATCGGCATTGATACGCCGCAGAAAAACGTGGCGGCGCGGGTGAACATCCACCTTCACCGGCAGGCATTCCATGGGGCCGGTGACATTGGTGGAATGAACCTTGACGAAGATTGGGAAGACTAGGTTCAGGACCTATTGATTTTGGCTTGGGGGCAAAGTTCAATGGTCTTGTACGAAAGATGTCATGTCTGCTTTTTGGCGCATTGTGGTCATACTTCAGTTGTGCAGTGAACGACCGCTTCCCTCCTTAATGTCGAATGTTTCGCCCCAACCCCGAGGTCAGAACCCTCCCCCCTCAACAAATCCGAGGCAGTTGCTCGCCCACCAGCATGTCGACGATGCGTGACCCGCCGAACAGCGTGCGCATGGTGACTTGCCCCGCCGGGCCCTCGGTGGCGCGGCCGATGACGGTGGCGTCAGCCCCGGTGTCGACCGCGCGCATCGCCGCCAGCGTCGCTTGCGCCTCCGCCTCGGGCACGAAGACCACCAGCCTTCCCTCGTTGGCGAGGTAGAGCGGATCGAGCCCGAGCAGCTCGCAGGTGCCTTTCACCTCGGCGCGCAGCGGCAGCGCGGTTTCCTCGATCTCGATCCCCACGCCCGCGGCTTCGGCCATCTCGTTGAGCGCCGAGGCCAGCCCGCCCCGGGTGCAGTCGCGCGCGGCGCGGGCGTTGGGCGCGGCGGCGAGGATCGCGTCCATCAGGTGGCCAAGCCCCGCGCAATCGCTCTGCAGATCGGACGAGAGCGCCAGGTCGCCGCGCGCGGCAAGGATGCAGGCCCCGTGATCGCCCAGCACGCCGTTGACGATGGCCACATCGCCGGGCCGGATATGCACGGCGGCGATGTCGCGCCCCGGCGGGATCACCCCGACCCCGGAGGTGGTGACGAAAACCCGGTCAGCCGCACCGCGCCCCACCACCTTGGTGTCGCCGGTCACGATCCGCACCCCGGCCCGCTCGGCCTCGCGCTTCATGCTCGCCACGATCCGGCGCAGGAGCGCGATCTCGCAGCCCTCCTCGATGATGAAGGCCGCCGACAGCCAGAGCGGCGTGGCGCCGCCCACGGCCAGATCGTTCACCGTACCGTTTACCGCCAGTGTGCCGATATCGCCGCCGGGAAATTCCACCGGGCTGACCACGAAACTGTCGGTGGTGAAGGCAAGCCGCGCCCCGGGCTCAGCCAGCGCGCCCGCTTCGAGCCGGGCCTGGTCTTCCATGCCGTCAGGCTCGAAGGCGCCGGTGAACACTTCCTCGATGAGGTCGCGCATCGCGCTGCCGCCGCCGCCGTGGGCCAGCGTCACCCTGTCACCGCGTAATGCCATTTCATCTTTCTCCAAATATCCCGGGGGGAGGCCGCTTGCGGCCGGGGGGCAGAGCCCCCCAACCTATAATGGTCCGATCCGCCAGCGGATCGGACGGGGGGTAGCGCCCCCTATTCCGCCGCCTCCGGGCTGCGTCGCCCACCGTATTGCCAATAGGCCGCGCAGGCCCCCTCGGAGGACACCATGAGCGCGCCGAGCGGGGTTTCGGGCGTGCATTGGGTGCCGAACATCCCACACCCCGTGGGCTTGATCCGCCCGGTCATCACCGCAGCACAGCGGGTGCCCTCGGGCTCGGCCACCTCGCGGGCGCGCCGCGCGCCGTAGCCGATGCCGAACTTCGCCTCCGCGTCCCAGCCCGCGTAACCCGGGCGGATGCGCAGCCCGCTGGCGTCGATCTCGCCAAGCCCGCGCCACGCGAAGGACGGGCGCGGCTCGTAGACATCGGCCATCGCCGCAAGGCTCACCGGGTTGCCATGTTCGGGCACCACCCGGCCATACTGGTTTTCCACCTCGGCCCGGCGATCGCGGATTTGTTCCAGCACCATCAGCACAGATTGCAGCAGATCGAGCGGCTCGAACCCCGCCACCACGATGGGCTTGCCGTAGTCGCGGGCGATGAAGTCATAGGGATGCGTGCCGATCACCATGCTCACATGGCCGGGGCCAACGAAACCGTCGAGCAGCATGTGCGGGTCGTCGAGCAGCACCTTGATCGGCTGCGGCACGGTGATGTGATTGCAGAACACGGTGAAATTGCCGATCTCCTCGCGCGCCGCCTGCTGGATGGTGAGCGCGGTGGAGGGTGTCGTGGTCTCGAACCCCAGCCCGAAGAACACCACCTCGCGGTCGGGGTGTCGGCGGGCCAGTTCCAGCGCGTCGAGCGGGGAGTAGACGGTGCGGATATCGGCCCCTTCGGCCTTGGCCTGCAACAGAGATTTCTTCGTACCCGGCACCCGCATCGCATCGCCGAAACTGGTAAAGATAACCCCCGGACGCTCGGCGATCTCCACCGCCTCGTCGACCCGTGCCATCGGCAGCACGCAGACCGGGCAGCCGGGACCGTGGATGAACTCGATGCCCTCGTGCACCAGCCGGTCGAGCCCGTAGCGGAAGATCGCATGGGTATGCCCGCCGCAGATCTCCATGATCCGCACCGGCTGTTCCCGGGTTGCGCCGATCGCCTCGGCGACCTCGCCAATCCGGGCAATCAGCGCCTTGGCCGCGCCGGGATCGCGGAATTCCTCTACATATCTCATGACAGCGCCCGCGCCCCCTCGGCAATCTGTTCAAGCGTTTCCTGCGCCTCGCCCAGATGTCTGAGCGCCTCCAGCGTGGCCGCCGCCTCGGCCTCGTCGATCAGCGCCATGGCGAAGCCCACATGGATCAGCGCCCATCGCCCGACCAGCGCGGCCGGGTCGCCCTCGGCGACACAGGCGATGTTGACCTCGCGTTTCACGCCGGAAACATCGGCCATCGCCGCCATCCGGCCCGCGTCGGTGATCTCCACGATCCGACCGGGAATTCCGAGACACATGACACCCTCCTGTCGCGCTTGCCGGTTTGTTCTAGCACGCAAGCGCGGCCGGCGGAATTGCTCTGTGTCAAACCGTGCAGCTCAGGTGGCGGACGCGATCCAGCCCATCCCGTCGGCGGTGCGGCCCGCCGGGTTGTATTCGCCGGAGACCCAGCCTTCATACCCCTCGGCATCGAGCCGGGCGAAGAAGGCGGGGTAATCGACCTCGCCCGCCTTGGGTTCTTGCCGCCCCGGCACCCCGCCCACCTGGATGTGGTGGGCGCGGTGGCCATGGGCCTCCCACACCGCCATGCCGTCGCCGGTGATCATCGCCGCGTGATACATGTCGAACTGGAGTCCGAGATTGGGGGCATCCACCTCGTCGAGGATCTCCGCCGCCATGTCGAAATCGTTCAGGAAGTAGCCCGGCATGTCGGTCGGGTTGATCGGCTCGATGGTAAGGCTCATCGCCGGTGCCTGCGCGGCCGCCCAGGCGAGGTTGTCGGTAAAGGTGCGGCGCGCGACGACCCCCTGCGCCTTGCCCGCCATGAGGTGCAGATGCTGCGCGCCCAGCGCCTCGGCAAAGCGCATCGCCCGGCGAAAATCGTGGCGGAACCGTTCGCTGCCGCCCGGCACGGCGGCAAAGCCGCGCGCGCCGCCCGCCCAGTTCGGTGGCGGCGCGTTGATCAGCACCATGGCAAGGCCGTTGGCGCTGAGCCGCCGGGTGATCTCGCCCGCCGCGTCATCGTAGGGAAACAACACCTCGACACCCGAAAACCCCGCTTCCGCCGCCGCCTCGAAACGGTCGAGAAACGGCAGTTCGCGGAACAGGAAGGTGAGGTTGGCGGCAAAATTCGGCATGGCTCCTCCGTGGCGGGAGGTAAGCAGGAAGCCGGGTGCCGCGCAACCTGTGTCGGCGCGGCGCTGCGCGTTGTCTGGGCAGGGGCCGCTTCGTTTCACGCTCGATGCGAAGGACGACTTCCCGCAAGGACCGAGACGACACCGCAGAGCTGTGCCGCATGCCGTGGGGCGAAATCGCGCCACGGTCTCTTCCGCCCACGTGTCCCCGCCACGCAGGTCCCGGCCCGGCGACCGCTGTGCCCCGGGCAGGGCGGGCAATCGTTGGAGATGGGCCGGACCTGCGTTTCAAGCGACGATCCATCATTGATCTGTCCGGGCCCCACACGGCCGCCCGCAGCGGCGATCCGCGCGGGCGGGCCATATCCCCCGGCACGAGGCCTCAGGGATCAGGCGTGGCTGTCGGACGCCTCGAAGAGGATCAGTTCGACCCGCTCGTCGCCCGCGACCCAAGCGTCATGGCCTGGCGGTATCTCGAAGAAATCGCCCCTGGCGATCTGCGTCTCCTGTCCGCTGTCCACCATCCGAACGACCAGCTTGCCCGAGAGGCAATAGCCGGTGTGGTGCATCGGACAGGTCTCGGGGGAGCCGAGAAGTGGTTTTTCGTCCGCCTCCCAGGTCCAGCCGGGTTCGAACACGGCGTGCATTCCGGTCGAGCCCTGCGCTGTCTTGACGATGTCAATGCCGCCGCGGGCCTTCATGTCGAGCCGGTCGTCGGGGCTCTCGAAGCGGCGGATTTCAATGGTGGTTGTCATGCTGTGCCTGCCTTTCCAGTAGCCGGTTCGGGGACCGGCCCGCTCATACATGCGTGATTTCGGGTTTCAGGGACCGGAGGATTTCCCCGACCTCGGCGCGGGTCTCCGCGTCGTAGTTCAGGGCCTTCATCGCGTTCAGGATGTCGTCCGAAGCGGCGTTGTATTCCGCGCCGTCGATTGCCATGCCGCGATGCGCCTCGGTCATGCTCCGCCCCTTGTAGTCGGCCGGGCCGCCGCTGCCGGCTGCGAAGAAATCGCAGGTGTGCCGCTTGATCTCCTCAACCCTTTCCGGTTGGTTCGCATAGGGCTGGAAACGGTGACCGATCAGGGGGTTCTCCATGTGCGCCGCAACGGCCCCGTCGACGATCCGGCGGATGCCGGTGGCACCTCCGAGGCGCTCGTAGAGCGACACGCTGTTCAGCGCGTTCAGTTCCTTGGACAATGTCCGGGACATGTCTGCTCCTTTCTCGTGTCGGTGTTCTGGAAGGGTCTCGGACGTGTTTCAGGCAATTTCGGATTGTGCCTTCCTGACATCGGCGGCTGTCATCGGATTGCCGCCGATGGCCCATTCGCCGCTGGCGATTTCCTTCACCCGAACCCAGGTGACGCCGCGCAGCGCCTCGCCCTCGATGGCGACCATCGCTTCGGTCACGTCCCGGATCATCCGCTGTTTCTGGGTGTCGTCGAAGACACCTTCGATCAGTTCGATATCGACGAGTGGCATGGGATTCCTCCTGTGATTTCTCAGGGTTCGTCAGCGCCACGGTTCGCGTGGCGTATGTGCACGGTGGCATCCTTGGCCCTTGCCCCGCCAGTTCACGAACTGAACCCGCCCCGATACAGGATCTGAACTGGCCGGATGCGGGGTCGATGTGCCACTTTGGGCACCCAAGGAGAACAGGAGGCCCGACGATGACCAATGCGAGCTACAAGCAGTTCTGCCCCGTCGCCATGGCGGCGGAGCTCCTTTGCACCCGCTGGACCGTGATCCTTCTGCGCGAACTGGTTGCCGGATCCAGCCGCTTCAACGAGCTGCGCAGGGGCGTGCCGCGAATGTCGCCGGCATTGCTGTCGAAGCGTCTGAGCGAACTGGAAACGGCCGGCGTCGTGAGGCGCGAGAGACTGTCCGAAGCGCCCGGGATCGACGCCTACCGCCTGACCGAAGCCGGGCATGATCTTCAGCCGGTAATCGAGGCCATCGGCACGTGGGGCCAGAAGTGGGTGGAGACCGAGCCGTCGCTCGAAAACCTCGACCCGGAGCTTCTGATGTGGGACATGCGCCGCAATCTCGACACGGACCCTGTTCCGGACCGGCGCGTGGTGATCGAGTTCACCTACCCCGAGTTGCCCGAGGCTCAGCGCAGGTGGTGGCTGATCGTGGAGCCGGATCGTACCGTGGATCTCTGCCACATCGACCCCGGCTTCGACGTGGATCTCTATGCGAGGGTCGATCTGCGGACGATGACGGAAATCTGGATGGGCCTGAGGTCTGTCGCAGATGCCGTCGATCGCGAGGCGCTGCTGCTGGTGGGATCGACGTCGCTGACCCGCACCATGCAGACCTGGCTTGGCCTCAGCCCCTTTGCACGGCAGGCAAAACTGGCGAGATAGGCGCAAGTTGCACGCACCTCCGGTCATCCTGCCAAGCGAGATTCTGTACGAAGCACCAAGGACCGTCGTGCGAAAGCCGCAGCGCGGCATCGGGTCGACTGATGAAGGGCAGCTTTGGGGCCGATCGCGTCAAGGCGCATCAAGGTGCCCCCGGACTTTGCGCCACCCGCTCCCGGCGCCCCGCCACCTTCCGCCCCCCTCAAGCCCGGTGATATGGCACGCCTGCCAGGATCGTTGCAGCCCGGTAGAGCTGTTCGGTGAGCATCACCCGCACCAGCATGTGCGGCCAGACCATCTTGCCGAAACTCAGGGCGAAATCGGCCCGGGCCCTCAGTGCCGGGTCGATCCCGTCGGCACCGCCGATCACGAAGCTCACGTCGCCGCGCCCCTCGTCGCGCCATGCCGCGAGCCGGTTGGCGAAGTCGGGCGAGGTCATGTCCTGCCCGCGCTCATCCATGATGCACAGCAGCGCACCCGCAGGGATCGCCTTTTCGAGCAGTTGCGCCTCGGCGACCATCCCGCCACCCTTGCGGTCGTCGACCTCGATCACCCTTGCGGGCCCAAGCCCGAGCGCCCGTCCGCCACGCTCGAAACGCGTGAGATAATCGTCAACCAGCACCCGCTCCGGCCCCGACCGGAGACGGCCCACCGCGACGATCTGCACCCGCATCAGGCGGTGTGGGGCGATGGCGCGCCGGGCGTCATCCACATTTTTTCGAGCTGGTAGAAATCGCGCACCTCGGGCCGGAAGACGTGCACGATCACATCGCCCGCGTCGATCAGAACCCAGTCGCCCTGATCCTTGCCCTCGGTCTTGCACAGGATGCCGAGATCCTGCTTCAGCCGGTCGGTGAGGTTTTCCGAGATCGCTGCCACCTGCCGCGAAGACCGCCCCGAGCAGACCACCATGTGATCGGCCATGGAAGACTTTCCCTTGAGCGGGATCGGCACGATGTCTTCGGCCTTGTCGTCTTCGAGTGAAGCGATGATTCGATCGAGCAAGGTTTCGCTCGTTGCGGGCATCGGCGTGGCTTTCACGCGTGCCCCCGATGCGGCCACATGATTGGCCGCGTCTGCTGGATG
Organism: Maritimibacter sp. HL-12; assembly: GCF_900177545.1. GTDB lineage: Bacteria > Pseudomonadota > Alphaproteobacteria > Rhodobacterales > Rhodobacteraceae > Sinisalibacter. Next base: position 1,651,154 of record NZ_FXBQ01000001.1, read on the forward strand.
AGACAGGACATAGTCCTCCTTCGTTGCGCGCCGCATGCACCCCGGCGCCGGGATACCTGCAAGATAGCAATTCCGTTTGCCATTCTCAACATTCCGCCTTCCCATCGCCAAGCAAGCGCACTTCGCGTTGCGGGAAAGGGATGTCGATCCCGTTTTCCCGGAAGGCATCCCAGAGCGCGAGATAGACGTTGCCGCGAATGTTGGTGAGCCCGCCGGTGGGATCCTCGATCCAGAACCGCAACAGATAATCCACCGACGAATCGCCGAAGCCGGTGATATGACAAACCGGCGGGCGGAAGCTCAGCACCCTGTCGACCGATTTCGCCGCCTCGATCGCCACCTTGCGAACCTGGTGCGGATCGTTGTGGTAGGCGGTGCCGAAGACGATATCGAGCCGCACGAAGGCGTTGGTGTGCGACCAGTTCACCACCTGCCCAGTGATCAGGTCTTCGTTCGGGATCAGGTATTCCCGCCCGTCGCGGGTCACGACCGAAACGTAACGCGCGCCCATCTGCTCGATCCAGCCGAAGGTCTCGCCAAGCGAGATCACGTCGCCCGGCTTGATCGACTTGTCGAGCAGCAGGATGAAGCCGGAGACGAGGTTCGAGACGACCTTCTGCAAGCCGAAGCCGAGGCCAACGCCGATCGCGCCCGAGAGCACCGCGAGCCCGGTCAGGTCGACCCCGACAACCTTCAGCCCGATGAAGAAGGCGGCGCTGTAGAGCACCACCTGCAGAACCTTGATGGTCAGAACCTGGATCGACGGGCTGATATCGGTCTTCTTGCGAATCCGACGCGCCGAATTGGCCGCGAGAAAACGCGCCGCTACAATCAGCGCGCCGATGATCACCACCGCCTGCACGACCATCCAGAGCGAAAGCCGTGTCTCACCGAGGCTGAGCGCGATCCCGTCCATCAGCGCCACCACGTCGTCGGTGAGCCCGAGAATCGAAACCGTCACCCAGGCCCAACCGCCGGTGCGCACGAGCGATCGCAGCGTGGCGTTGCCGATGAACCGTGTCGCCAGCGCGATCACCAGCCAGGCAAAGGCGATCTGGCCGATGACCGCGAGCAGGTAGGAGCGCGAGGGCCAGGTGAATTCGCGCATCCCCCAGATCACCGGCCAGATGATTGCCACGAACACGATCAGGCTCATCCGCCGGTGGACCAGCACACCGAAGCGCATCCGCCATGTCGGCCAACCCTCACGGGTGCGCAGCCAGGCTTCCCATTTCGGCGCGAGGACGCGCGCGGCGATGTGCGCCACCACGAAGATCGCGAGCGCGATCAGCACCTGGTAGGCATTCCAGGGCCGGATCAGCCCTTCAACGAATCGGACTCCCGTTTCCCAAAGGCCGATCGCAACCTCATCCGGCGTCGGTGCGACGATTTCGGGTTCGGTGACTTCGGTTTCTTCTTCCATCGGCGCCTGTCCTTTGGGGCAAGGTTGTCATCAACCTTTGCGCAGGTCCAGCAGCAAGGCTTGCGAGACTCGCCGCTCGCCTGTATCTGGCAAGCATGAAACGGATCTTCGACATGGACGACCGCGCGCGCCTGCCCTGGCGCTTCCATGGGGCGACGCTGAGCGTGCTGGCGCGACTTTGATCGCGGCCATGCTGCAACCACGTTCGTTTCACTTCAATTCCCACGGGAGAACACCGCATGTCCGGGAAGACACTCTACGACAAGATCTGGGATGCCCACGTCGCGCATGAAGCCGAAGACGGCACCTGCCTGCTCTACATTGATCGCCACCTCGTGCACGAGGTCACCAGCCCGCAAGCCTTCGAGGGGCTGCGCATGGCCGGCCGCAAGGTGCACGCGCCCGACAAGACGATTGCCGTGCCCGATCACAACGTGCCCACCACGCTCGACCGCGAAAAGGGCATCGAGAACGAGGAAAGCCGCATCCAGGTCGAGGCGCTCGACAGCAACGCGCGCGAGACCGGCATTCACTACTATCCGGTGAACGATGTCCGGCAGGGGATCGTGCACATCGTCGGCCCCGAACAGGGCTGGACGCTGCCGGGGATGACGGTGGTTTGCGGCGACAGCCACACCGCCACGCACGGCGCTTTCGGCGCGCTGGCGCATGGCATCGGCACATCCGAGGTCGAGCATGTGCTCGCCACGCAGACGCTGATCCAGCAGAAATCGAAGAACATGAAGGTGGAGATCACCGGCAAGCTCAATCCGGGGGTCACCGCCAAGGACATTACCCTTGCGGTGATCGGCAAGACCGGCACCGCCGGCGGCACCGGCTACGTGATCGAGTATTGCGGCGAGGCGATCCGTTCGCTCTCGATGGAAGGCCGGATGACCGTGTGCAACATGGCGATCGAGGGCGGTGCGCGCGCTGGCCTGATCGCGCCGGACGAGACCACCTTCGCCTATGTGAAGGGCCGCCCGCACGCGCCGAAGGGTGCCCAGTGGGAGGCCGCGCTGGCCTGGTGGAAGACCCTCTACTCCGACGACGATGCGCATTGGGACAAGGTCATCACCATCGCCGCCGAAGAGATCGAGCCGGTGGTTACCTGGGGCACCTCGCCCGAGGATGTGCTGCCGATCTCGGCCAAGGTGCCCGCGCCCGAGGATTTCACTGGCGGCAAGGTCGAGGCCGCGAAGCGCGCGCTCGACTACATGGGGCTGAAGCCCGGCACGCCGCTCAACGAGATCAAGGTCGATGCCGTGTTCATCGGTTCCTGCACCAATGGCCGGATCGAGGATCTGCGCGAGGTCGCCAAGATCCTGAAAGGCAAGAAGGTGGCCGAGGGCGTCCGGGTGATGATCGTGCCCGGATCCGGTCTGGTGCGCGAACAGGCCGAGCAGGAAGGGCTGGCCGAGATCTTCGAGCAGGCCGGGGCCGAATGGCGCCTCGCCGGTTGCTCGATGTGCCTGGCGATGAACCCCGATCAGCTCGCCCCCGGCGAACGCTGTGCCTCCACCTCGAATCGCAACTTCGAGGGGCGGCAGGGCTACAAGGGCCGCACCCACCTGATGAGCCCGGCAATGGCGGCGGCGGCGGCGGTGACGGGTCACCTCACCGACGTGCGCGAACTGGCTTGACCGTGAACGGGACCAGCGCAGAAGGCGGCGCGGAAATGAGGCGCAGCGGCATGGGCAGATTGATGTGCCATACGTTTTGCCGACGTTTTGCCGACGCTTCGGAAAAAGCCCTCCTGCGGTCGTCCCCACAAGATATGGTAGACTGAATATGGAAAAATTCGAAAAACTCACCGGGATCGCGGCACCTATGCCGCTGGTCAATATCGACACCGACATGATCATCCCGAAGGTGTTTCTGAAAACGATCAAGCGGTCGGGCCTCGGGGTGAACCTTTTCGACGAGATGCGCTATGACCGCGAGGGCAACGAGATCCCCGATTTCGTGCTGAACAAGCCGCAATACCGCGCCGCCGAAATTCTCGTGGCGGGCGACAATTTCGGTTGCGGCTCCTCGCGCGAGCATGCGCCCTGGGCGCTGAGGGATTTCGGCATCAAGGCGGTGATCTCCACCTCCTTCGCCGACATCTTCTTCAACAACTGCTTCAAGAACGGCATCCTGCCCATCGTTCTGCCGCAGGAACAGGTCGATCTGTTGATGGCCGACGCCGAGAAAGGTGCCAATGCGCGGATGACCGTCGATCTCGAAAACCAGTGCATCACCACCTCCGATGGCATCGAGATCCCCTTCAACGTTGACCCGTTCCGCAAGCATTGCCTGATGAACGGACTCGACGATATCGGCCTCACCTTCGAGAAGAAGGCCGCGATCGATGCCTTCGAGCAGAAGGCCGCGCAGGAGCGCCCCTGGGTCTGAATCCATATCTTGATAGGCATTTTCGCCTTTCCACCACATCAAGGGCCGCCCCCCAAGGCGGCCCTATTTTCGTTCCAAAAATGATGCACAATCGCACCAGTTCTACCCAAATGCTGCCCGGAATTTTCTGATTTAAGAAGACGTTGCTTGAAGAGGTCACCGATGTGGGCAAGAGTATGGCAATAATGAGGCAGCCTGCCACAATCGGCGGGATCAGGTTGGAACAAGGGTTGCGGCACCGTATCGCGCCCGTCCAGTTTGAGGATATGGGCAGTGTTTGATCGACTCCCCGGAGCAATTGCGCGTGCATTCCTGATGGCAATGCTGGTTGCCACGCCTGCGCTGATGCTGCCGGACGTCGGGTCCGACGCGATCCAGGTCGTCGTTCTGGTGGCGATCTTCGCCGCTGCACTCACCCTGTTCGAATACGCTTCCAGCTATCCCGGTCTGGTCGAGTTTCGCGATGCGCCGCCGTTCAACCGAATCCGGTTTGCCAGCCTTTTTGCTACGGTTTTCCTGATCTCGCTGGTGGTGCGGGGCAGCACCGACCACTCGACCGCAACCCATTTCGTCGAGGCCATCGGCACACTGATCGGAAAGTCTATCGATTTTCCTTACAGCCCGGTCCGCCTGATCGTGCTGATGTTGCCTGAGAACGCGACGGCACATGACATCATCACCCTGCGCACCGCGGCGGGCATGGCTTACCTCATCTCGCTTCTCTCGCTCGCGGTGTTTCTCATCGTGCTGCGTGCGTTCAACTGGCCGAACAGCCACGACAAATTCAATGTCTGGATCAATCTCCCGACCTTCGACCCCACCACCGGCGGCGACGTGGTGGCGCGACTGGAGCGCGATGCCCGGTTCAACGTGGCGCTGGGCTTCCTGCTGCCGTTCATCACACCGGTGCTCGTCAAGGCCGCGGCCGGTGCTCTCGGTTCGGTCTCGCTCGCCAACGAACAAACGATAATCTGGACGATCAGTGCCTGGGCCTTTCTGCCCGCCAGCCTTTTCATGCGTGGCATCGCCATGCAAAGGGTTGCCGGGATGATCGCCGATCAGCGCCAGAGGCAGGGGGCGGGCGAAGCCGAACAGGCTCTGCAACCCGTCTGATGCCGCGTCGTCTGCTGATCGCGGCGACAGCGCTTTCCTTTGCCGCTGCGAGCGTTGCGCTTGGTGATACTCTGCGGGTTGCCACTTTTGATGTCGAGTTGCAGCGGCGTGGCCCCGGCCTTTTGCTCTCCGATATTCTCTCAGGCGAAGATCAGGTTGTTGCCGTGGTCAGGGTTGTCGCGGCGGTCGCACCGGATGTGCTGCTCCTGACCGGGTTCGACCATGATCACGAAGGCCATGCGCTCGCCGCCTTTGCCGATCGCCTCGGCGCCGCTGGCCACGTGATGCCCCATGTCTTTGCGGCGCGCCCGAACGCCGGCCTGCCGTCGGGTCTTGATCTCGATGGCAACGGTCGGCTTGGCGAAGCCCGCGACGCGCAGGGCTACGGCGCTTTCACCGGGCAAGGCGGCATGGCCGTGCTGTCGCGCTACCCGATCGGTGACGTGCGCGATTTCAGCGCCTTCCCTTGGGCCGACCTGCCGGGCGCGATCCCGCCCACGGTTGATGGCCGCCCCTTTCCCTCCCCCGAGGTTCAGGCTGCGCAAAGGCTCTCGTCGGTCGCGCATTGGGATGTGCCAGTGATCACGCCGGATGGCCCGCTGCATCTCCTCGCCTTCAATGCGACAACCCCGGTCTTCGATGGCCCCGAAGACCTGAACGGGCGGCGGAACCACGACGAAATCCTGTTCTGGAAACGCCTGCTCGACGGTGCGCTGCCCTTCGATCCGCCCGCCGAGCCGGTGGTTGTGCTCGGCAATGCCAATCTCGATCCCGTCGATGGCGACGGGCGGCGCGAGGCGATCCGTGCGCTGCTTGACGATCCACGCCTGCAAGACGCGCGACCAGCGAGCAGCGGCGGCACACTTGCGGCCAATCCCGAGCACCGCGCCGACCCGGCGCTCGACACCGCGGACTGGTCAGACCCGAGGCCGGGCAATCTGAGGGTGGATTACGTGCTGCCCGATGCCCGCCTCGAAGTGTCCGGCGCAGGCGTGTTCTGGCCTGCGTCGGATGATCCGCTTGCCGAGGTGGTGGAAACGGCAAGCCGACATCGGCTGGTCTGGGTCGATCTGGAGTTCAACTGAACGCTTCACCGGGGCGCGACTGATGCGCGAGGGCCGCGCTCAGCGCATCTTCGATTTTTGTCGGCTTGAAATCCGGCAACAGCGCCGCGAGCCGCTGGCCGTCGAGTTCATGCGGGAGAGACCACAGATAGCGCATCTCGAACAACCCGCCGATGACCGGCACGAAAGGCCGCAGGAGCCGCATCAGGCCCCAGTTGAACGGTCGCGTGGTGACCTTGATCCCGAGGGCGCGCGAAATGGCGGCGGCGAGGTCTTCGCCCGAGAGCGTGTAGCCGGAAAAGGGCACGTCCTCGAACCTGTTGAGCCGGTCACGCTGCTCGCAGAGCGCCACGGCGGCGCGGGCGGCATCGGGCAGGTAGGCCCAGGAATGAGGCACGGTCGGGTCGCCGGGATAGCGGATGAAGCCCTTGTGGGCCGACTTGGCAATGTGGCTCTCGAACCAGTTGCCGCTGTTCTCGCCGTCGATGAAATCGCCGCAGCGGAGGATGATGGTTCGGGTGCCGGCGGTTCGGTAGGCATCTTCCGCCGCGATCCGGAGCCTTCCGAGCGGGTTGCGCGCGAGATGCGGCGTTTCCGCACCCCAGGGCGAGGGCGCATCGGGCCCGAAGGTGTAGACATTGCCGGGCAGGAGCACCGTGGCCCCGGCCTTCCGCGCAGCCTCGGCAACCTGCGTGTGCAGGGCGACGAGCTGCCGTTCCCAGAGGTGGTAGCCGGGCGGGTTCCACCCCATCACCACCACGTTGGCGCCCTGCATGGCGACTTCGAGATCGTCTTGGTTGCGATTGAACTGGCGGACATGCCAACCGGCCGCTTCAAACGCTTGCGTCGCGTGGCGGCCAAACCGGCCCGAGCCGCCAAGAACGAGAACTCTCTTGGTCATGGGAATCTCCTTGTTTTGCGGGGACTCTATCCATTCCTCTTAGAATGAGAATTGCCAAAAATCGGATAAGTGATATTCAGTATTGAATGACTGTTGATCTTCTCAAACTGGATTGGTCGCTGGTTCAGGCCTTTCTGGCGGTTGCCGAGACGGGGTCGCTTTCGGGTGCGGCAAAAGCCCTTGGCTCAAGCCAGCCCACCCTCGGGCGGCAGGTGCGCGCGGTGGAAACCGCCCTCGGCACCGAGCTGTTCCGCCGTCACGCCAAGGGCCTCGCGTTGACCGAGACCGGTCGCGCAATGCTCCCCGCCGCGCAGGCGATGCGCGAAGCGGCGGCGCGCATGGCTCTGATTGCGGCGGGCGACGACAAGGGTTTGGAAGGGACCGTACGGATTACCGCGTCGGTGGTCGTTTCGCATTTCCTGCTTCCGCCGATCGTCGCGCGATTGCGGCAGGAGGCACCCGGGATCCGGATCGACCTTGTCGCGTCGGATTCTTCTGAGAATCTCCTGTTTCGAGAGGCCGATATCGCGGTTCGGATGTATCATCCCGAACAGCTCGACATGGTGACGCGCCATGTCTGTGATCTGCCGCTCGGTGTCTATGCAACGAGCGCCTACCTCGACCGGGTCGGGCGGCCGGAAACGCCCGAAGCGGCTCTTGCGCTGGATTGGGTGGGCTATGACCGCAACGAGTTGATGATCCGGGGGATGCAAGGCGCGGGCTTCCCGGTTTCGCGTGACTTCTTTGCGCTGCGCACCGACGACCAGGCCGCCCATTGGCACCTCGTGCGCGCGGGCGGCGGGCTTGGAGTCTTGCAACGGGCGATCGGGGAACGCGAACCACTGGTCGAACGGGTTCTGCCCGACCTCGCGCTGCCAAGCCTGCCGGTCTGGCTGACTGCCCACGAGGCGCTGCGGCAGGTGCCTCGGGTGGCGCGGGTATGGGAGGCGTTGACCACGGCACTCGCTGCCCTTTCTTGACGCTCGCCGCGCTTCCCGCTACGCCAGCCCGGACGCAATCCAGCCCAAGGAATTCGCCATGAACACAGGCTCCATTCTCATCCTCCCCGGCGACGGGATCGGCCCTGAAGTCATGGCCGAGGTGCGCCGGATCATCGACTGGTATGGCGACAAGCGCGGCCTGTCGTTCGAGGTGAGCGAAGACCTCGTGGGCGGCGCGGCTTATGACGTGCATGGCAAGCCGCTGGCCGACGAGACGATGGAGAAGGCGCAAGGCGTCGATGCCGTTCTGCTCGGTGCCGTGGGCGGGCCGAAATACGACGATCTCGATTTTTCCGTGAAGCCCGAGCGCGGCCTGTTGCGGCTGCGCAAGGAGATGGACCTCTTCGCCAACCTCCGCCCCGCCCAGTGCTTCGACGCGCTGGCGGATTTCTCGTCGCTGAAGCGCGAGGTGGTGGCCGGGCTCGACATCATGATCGTGCGCGAGTTGACCAGCGGCGTCTACTTCGGCGAGCCGCGTGGGATCTTCGAGGAAAACGGCGAACGGGTGGGGATCAACACCCAACGCTACACCGAGAGCGAGATCGCCCGGGTCGCGCGCTCGGCCTTCGAACTGGCGCGCAAGCGGGGGAACAAGGTCTGCTCGATGGAGAAGGCCAACGTGATGGAATCCGGTATCCTCTGGCGCGAGGTCGTTCAGAAGGTGCACGACGCGGAATACCCCGATGTCGAGCTTTCCCACATGTATGCCGACGCGGGCGGGATGCAGCTCACCCGCTGGCCCAAGCAGTTCGACGTGATCGTGACCGACAACCTGTTTGGCGATCTGCTTTCTGACGTGGCGGCGATGCTGACTGGCTCGCTCGGGATGTTGCCCTCGGCCTCGCTTGGCGCGCCGATGGAAAATGGCCGCCCGAAGGCGCTTTACGAGCCGGTCCATGGTTCGGCGCCCGATATCACCGGCCAGGGCAAGGCCAACCCGATCGCCTGCATCCTCTCCTTCGCCATGGCGCTGCGCTACTCCTTCGACCAGGGTGGTGAAGCCGATCGGCTGGAGGCCGCGGTGGAGAAGGTTCTGGCCGACGGCCTGCGCACCGCCGACCTGCTCGGCGAAGACGGGGTGCAACCGGTCTCGACCTCTGAAATGGGCACCGCGATCCTCGCCGCGCTCGACGCCTCGCTTTGAGGCCAAGCGCGCGGTTGCGGGGGCAAGCCGCCTGATCATGCCTGACAGTTGGCGGCGCAATTCCTGTCAGGCAAGCCGACCCCACTCGGGGCCAGCCAGATCACCGGAGATCTGCCGGGTCGCTGAGACGGAACACGTCGATCGCCGTGCCCTGCGCGATCGCGCGGGCCTCGTCGTCACCGAGCCCGTCGAGGATCTGCCGCGTCACCGCGAGCCAGTCGCCAAACCCGCTGCCCATGTTGACGACCGGCCAGTCGCTGCCCCAGATCATGCGTTTGGGCCCGAAAACCTCCAGCACATGGTCGACGTAGGGTTTGACCGCCTCGTAGCTCGCTTCGCCCGGCGCGCAATAGGCCATGATCCCGGATAGTTTGCAGATCACGTTCGGCCGCGCGGCGAGGTCGGTCATGCGCGCGCGCCACGGGTCGAGCCCACCGCCCGCGATATCGGGAACGCCGCAATGGTCGAGCACCAGCCGGGTTTGGTCACAGGCATCGGCGAGTTCGGTGGCGAGCGGCAGTTGCCGGGCGAGGAAACACATGTCGAAGGTCATGTCCGCCGCGCCGATCCGGCGGATATTGGCGCGGAAGGTTTCAGTGGTCGACATTTCGTCATCGACCACGTGAAGGATCCGGCGAAAGCCAACCGCCCCCATGCCGCGCGCCGTCTCGATCCAGGCCTCGAACCCCTCGTCGGTTTCCGGCCGCGCTGTGGCGATCAAACCCTCGATGCCATTCGCCGGATCACTTGCCAGCCCGGCCACGTGCTCGGTTTCGGCGCGGATATCGCCCTCGTCCACGGCTGTTTCCATGAACAGCGTGCCGGCGATCCCGGCACCCTCGCTGACCGCCTTGTAATCGTCGAGACGGAAAGCCTGGCCTTCCAGCGCCGGAATACCCTTGGTCCAGCCGTAGCCCGCCACCTCGGGGTAGATCAGGTGCTGGTGGGTGTCGATCAGTCCGATCATGTCTGTCCTCCTTCAGGGTCGGCGATGGCCTCTTGGCGCTGGGTGCCAAGGCCCTCGATGCCAAGCTCGACCTCGTCGCCGGGGCGCAGGTAGCGCGGCGGTTTCATCCCCATGCCGACGCCCGGAGGCGTGCCGGTGGAGATCACGTCGCCGGGATGCAGCGACATGAACTGGCTGAGGTGGCTGACCAGTCGGGCAACGCCGAAAACCATCGTGCGGGTCGAGCCGTCCTGCATCGTCTCGCCGTTCAGCTTGAGCCACATCGCCAGATCCTGCGGGTCGGCCACCTCGTCGCGAGTGACGAGCCACGGCCCGATCTGGCCGAAGTTGTCGCAGCTCTTGCCCTTGGTCCACTGGCCGGAGCGCTCGATCTGGAAGGCGCGTTCGGAGACGTCGTTGGTGACGGCGTAGCCGGCCACGTAGTCGAGCGCCTCGTCCTCGCTCACGTATTTTGCCCGGCGGCCGATGATCACCGCCAGTTCCACCTCCCAGTCGGTCTTCTCCGAGCCGCGCGGGATGATGATCGGATCGTTCGGACCGCAGATCGCGCTTGTGGCCTTGTGAAAGATGATTGGCTCCTCGGGCACCTGCATCCCGGCCTCGGCGGCGTGGTCTGAGTAGTTGAGCCCGATGCAGATGAACTTTCCGGTGCCGCCGACGCAAGCGCCCAGCCGCGCATCCGCGGACACCTCCGGCAGGCTTGCGGGATCGACCGCGCGGATCTTCGCAAGCCCCTCGTCGGAGAGCACCGCCCCGGCGATGTCGGGCACGATGGCCGACAGGTCGCGGGCGATGCCGCCTTCATCGATCAGGCCGGGTTTTTCTTCGCCGGGGTTGCCAAAGCGGATGAGTTTCATGGGTTTTCCTCGTTCAGATGTTCGACCAGCCGCCATCGATGACGTGCGCGACCCCGGTTGTATAGGAGGAGTCATCGCTCGCAAGATAGACCACCAGCGCCGCGATTTCCTCGGCGGTGGCGATCCGCCCCATCGGCTGGCGCGAGGTGAAGGCGGCGCGGGCGGCCTCGTAATCGCCGGTGGCCCTGAGCCGCTCCTCGAGCGAGGGCGATTCCACCGTGCCGGGGCAGACCGCGTTGCAGCGGATGCCCTGCGAGATGAAATCGGCCGCCACCGCCTTGGTGAGCCCGATTACCGCCGCCTTGGTGGCACCGTAGACGAAGCGGTTGGGCGCGGCGATCACCGAGGAGGCAACCGACGACATGTTGATGATCGACCCGCCGCCTTGCGCGACCATGCCGGGCAGGAACGCGCGGATCATCCGATACATCGCCTTCACGTTGAGATCGAAGGAGAAATCCCATTCCTTCTCGTCACAATCGAGGATCGTGCCGTTTGCGACGAAGCCGGCGCAGTTGAACAGCACGTCGGGCGTGCCGATCTCCTCGGCCAGCGCGGTGATTGCATCGCCGTCGAGCACGTCGAGGCGGCGGGTTTCCACCCCCGACAATTCACCCAGCGCCGCCTCGTTGATGTCGGTTGCGATCACCCGTGCGCCTTCGGCGGCCATCGCCAGTGCCGTGGCCCGGCCAATGCCCTGTCCCGCCGCGGTGACGAGGCAGGTCTTTCCCTTCAGTCGTTCCATGTCATGTCCTTTCTCGTTCACACCGGCAGGCACGCAGGCCCGATCGGCTCGAAGCTCTTGTAGGTGAGGATGAACTCGGTGTGGCCGAGGTCTTCCGATTTTGTCCGTTCGCCCGAAGCCACGCGCGCGACGAGATCGAGGATTTCGTCGCCGACATCCTCGACACTCGCCCCCTCGTTGAGGATGCGCCCGGCGTTGATGTCCATGTCGTCGCGCATGCGCTCGTACATGTGCGGGTTGGCGGCGATCTTGATTACCGGCGCGAGCGCCGAGCCGACCACCGAGCCGCGCCCGGTGACGAACAGCGTCATGTGGGCACCCGACGCCATCATCTCGACGATTTCGGCGTTGTCGGAGATATTGGGAAATCCGTAGCGCACCTCGCCATCTGGCACCACGTCCATCAGGTAGAGCCCGCCGCGCGGGGGAATGTCGCCGGGCTTGATCAGGCCGGAGATCGGCGATTGCCCGGACTTGGCATAGGCACCAAGCGATTTTTCCTCGATCGTGGTCAGCCCGCCCTCGGCATTGCCGGCAGCGAAACTGCCGAAGCCGAGCGTGGCGTAATAGGCCGCCGCCTTGTCGACGGAGGCACGGATTTCGGCGGCGAGATCCGGCGTTGTGGCGCGCGCGGCCATGATCCCCTCGCAGCCGATCAACTCGCCGGTTTCCTCGAAGATGCAGGTCGCCCCGGCCTCGACCAGACTGTCGAAGCATCGCCCGACGGCCGGGTTGCCCGAGATGCCGCTGGTCCCGTCGGAGCCGCCGCAGACGGTGCCGACGACGAGCTCGGAGATTTCCATCGGCACCAACGGCGCGTCGGCGATCTCGCCCGCGATCCGCGCCACCGCGGCGCGCCCTGCCTCGATCGTCGCCCGCGTGCCGCCCTCGCGCTGGATCACCAGCACCTCCACCGGCCTCCCCGTGGCGCGGATCGTTTCGGCCAGTGCGTTGCGGTCGAAGCTTTCGCAGCCGAGCGAAACAAGCACGACGCCGCCGACGTTGGGATGGGTGCAGAGCCGCTCCATCATCTGCTGGGCATAGGCGTTGGGAAAGCAACCGGGAAAACCGATGAGATGCGCCGCGTCGCGGTGCGGGGCGACGATCTCGCGCGCGACGTGATGGGCGCATTCCACGAGGTAGGCCACCGCCACGACATTGCGAATGCCCTTGCGCCCGTCGGACCTGATGTATCCTTTCATCGTGGCACCTCCTCGGATGTTTCGGCCAGCGCATAGGTTGGCGTGTGGTCGCTCCTGACGTTGTGAACATGCACATGCGCACCCGGCGCGATCTCGGCCGTGGCGGTGCCGATGGGGGCGCCGTACTTGACGATCTTCTCGCCCGGCGCAATCGCGCGGCGGGCGATCTTGTGGCCCATGCCGAGCCGCGTGGGCACCGTCGCCGTGCCAGTTTCCAGCGCCACCGTCTCGCCCGCTTCGATAGCGCCGCGCAGAACCAAGACGTTGTCGCCGGGCGACAGCAGGAGCAGGCGTGGATCAGTCATCGCTCACACCTTTGCAATTGTTGCGTTGTCGATCATGTCCCAGTCGAGCCGTGCACCGAGGCCGGGGGTATCCGGCAGGTGCGCGATGCCGTCGCGAATGGGCAAGGCGCGGTCGAGACCGAAGGCGAAGGTGTCGATCGGCCAGAGCACTTCGAAATAGCTGCAATTGCGGATCGCACCGGCAAGGTGGAGGTTCACCATTTCGAGCGGGTGGAAGATCGTGGTGTGCAATTCGCAGTTCACGTGGAAGGCTTCGGCCAGCCGCGCCGTCTTGAGCGTGCCGGTGACGCCGCCGGTCCAGCTCGGGTCGGCGCGCACGGCATCGACGACGCGGCTCGCGATGCATTCGGCCACCGAGTAGGGATGCTTGGCGAGCACTTCGGTGCCCACCACCGGAATGTCGAGCGCCCGGGTCAATTCGCGCAGCGCGCTGAAGGCTTCGTCGGGCAGCGGTTCTTCGAGCCAGAGGAAACCGAGGCGTTCCAGTTCGCGCCCAAGGCGCAGGGCCTCGTCGTAGGTATAGGGCTGGACCGGGTCCGACATCAGCGCGAAATCGTCGCCCACCGCCGCGCGCACGGCGCGGTGAATCTCGATATCCTCGGCAAGCGACCGGCCCGGCGGGTGGATCTTGTAGGCTTTCATCCCGGCAGCGCGCACCGCGACGGCCTCGGCCGCATAGGCCTCGGCGTCGGCCAGCACCAGCGAGGAGGCATAGGTGGGCACCTCTGCCCGCGCCCCGCCGATGAAACGCCAAAGCGGTTCGCCCGCGGCCTCGGCGGCCAGAAGCCAGAGGCAGCAATCGACCGGGCCGAAGCTGTAGATCGGCAGATGATGCCACCAGCGATCGGCGGTGCGCCAGTCGTGCCAGATCGCTTCACGGTCGCGCGCGTCGCGGCCAAGGAGAAACGGGCGCAGTGAGGCCGCCGCCTGATGCGCCGCGCCAAGCGCCGAGCGTCCGGCAAAGCCGAACATCGAGGCGCTTTGCCCGTCTTCAGTGCGCAGCGTGTAGACAACAAATTCCAGCCCCTCGCGCGCCTGACCATCGCGCATCGCGGCACCGGGGATCGTGGCGTCGTCGTGGCGGCAGGCGCGGATGTCGAGGGCAGCGATCTTCATGGCTCAGAACTTGCCCCACTGGAGATAGGCTTCCTGCGGGTCCATCCCTTCGAGGATCGCCTTGCGCACCTTGCTTTCGGTGTTCATCGCGGTCACGGCGGCGGGGATCACCTCGTCGAGCACGGCGGCAGGAATGCGCACCATGCCGTCGCGGTCACCGTGCAGCCAGTCGCCCGGGGCGATGGCGACCTCGCCGATCATGATCTCCACATCCGTGGCCGTGGGCAGCCATAGCCCGACCACGTCGCGCGGGGTGTGGAAGTTGCCCCAGCAGGGAAAACCGAGCCGCAGGAGGAAGTTGGTATCGCGCAGGCCACCGTCGACGACGCAGCCGAGCACGCCTTTGCGGTGCAGCGTTTCGGCCGAAAGCTCGCCCATCTGGGCGACCACCGAGTTGTGCGGCTGGGCGGTCCAGATATGCCCGGCCGGTGCCTTCGACAGAAGCCCGGTCCAGGCCAGCAGCGTCTCGTGCGGATCGGCGGTTTCGTCGATCCGCCCCTCCACCGTCCAGGCCGGGCCGGTAAGCGTCATCTCCGGCTGCAGCGGGCGCAGGGCAGGGGGCAGGGTGAAGTTGCGCAAACCCCTCGCGCGCAGCACGTCATGCACCACCGAGGTGTAGCATTCTTTCAACTGGGTGATCCGGTCTGCATCAGTCATGGTGAAATACCTCCTCCATCATCGCCCACCATTCACCCTCCTTGCGGGTGTCGAGCGGCTCCTGGCAGGGCATGCAGACATCCCACCATTCCTGTGTTTTCGGGTCGGCGGCCATCTTCGCTGCATCGGCCTCGAAATCCTCGCCGGTGTATTCCCAGTAGCCGAACAGCAGGTTTTCCGGCTCCTTGAGGAAGATCGAGTAGTTGGTGATGTTGCACGTCGAGATCATGTCGAGGATCTCGGGCCAGGCGTTCGCGTGCAGCCGCTTGTATTCCTCGACCTTCTCAGGCTTCAGCCCGATGACCATGGCCATGCGTTGCATGTGTTCCTCCTTCGCCAAATTCGTGATGCGTGCCGGGCACGATCCGGGCCCGGATCCCGCTCCAGTCCCACGCGATGCCGAGGCCGGGGGCCTCGGGCGGATGCGCGCAGCCGTCGCGGATATCGAGCCGAGAGGTTGTGATCGCGTCGAGTTGCGGGATGTATTCCAGCAGCGGCGCGTTCGGCACGGCGCAGACGAGACTCACGTGCAATTCCATCAGGAAGTGCGGGCAGATCGCCACGTTGAACCCTTCGGCCATGTGCGCAACCTTGAGCCAGGGGGTGATCCCGCCGATCCGGGCGACATCGGTCTGGACGATGCTGGCCGCGCCCTGTTCGAGATAATCCTTGAACTGGGCCTGCGAATACATGCTTTCGCCCACCGCGATCGGCACACGCGAATGCCGGGCGAGCCGGGCATGGGCACCGACGTTGTCGGCGGGCATCGGTTCCTCGAACCAGTCCACCCGCGCCTCGGCCAGCATGTCGGCCCGGCGCATCGCCTCGGCGAGATCGAAGGCCTGGTTGGCATCGACCATGAGGCGGAAATTCTCGCCCACCGCCGCACGCACCTCGGCGAGCCGGGCGCGGTCTTCGGAAAGCGACGGTTTGCCGATCTTGAGCTTGGCCCCGGAAAAGCCGCGCGCCTTCATCTCGGCGGCATCCTCGGCCAGCGCCTCGGCAGGCAGGTGCAGCCAGCCGCCCTCGGTGGTGTAGAGCGGCACCGAGGGTTGCGCCCCGCCCGCCATGCGCCAAAGCGGCAGCCCGGCACGACGGCAGCGCAGATCCCAGAGCGCGGTGTCGATCGCGGCGAGCGCGAGCGAGGTGATCGCGCCCACGGCGGTGGCATGGGTGGCGAACAGAAGGTCGCGCCAGATCGCCTCGATTTCCTCGGCTTCACGGCCGATCAGGCGCGGTGCGAGCGTGCGTTCGAGCAGGCTGATGATCGCCGGCCCGCCGGTGCCGATGGTATAGGCATAGCCCACGCCCTCGGCCCCGTCGCTGTCGGTGATCCGCACGATCGGGGTTTCCTGGCTCACGAAGGACTGGATCGCGTCGACCCGCTCGACCGCCGGCGGCAGGTCGACCATCAGGATCTCGACATGTTCGATCCGGGCCATCAGTGCGCCCTCACCGACTGCAGGCTCGCCGCGTCGAAAATATGCGCCTTGTCGAGCGAAAGCCGGAAGGTCAACCGCTCGCCCGGGGCAAGATCGCGCGGATCGAACATCTTGCACTGCACTTCCTGCCCCGCGATCCGGGAGTAGATCAGCGTCTCGCTGCCGAGAAGCTCGGCGAGATCGACCTCAAGCTCGATCTCGGTGGTTTCGCGCGCCTCGTGAATGCCGTGGCCGATCGGGGTGATGTCGTCCGCCCGGATGCCGAAGACAACGTCCTGGCCCTCGCGGACAAGCTCCTTGAGCCGGCTTGGCACGGGCAGGGTGGTGCCGTCGGACAACTGCACCGCGCCGCCGACGATTTTGGCCGGGATCAGGTTCATCGGCGGCGAGCCGATGAAGCTGGCAACGAAGGTGTTGACCGGGTGGTTGAACACGTCCATCGGGGTGCCGATCTGCTCGATGTAGCCGTCCTTCATCACCACGATCCGGTCGGCGAGCGTCATCGCCTCAACCTGGTCATGGGTGACGTAAACCACCGTGGTGGCAACCTTCGTGTGCAGCTTCTTGATCTCGGCCCGCATCTGCACCCTGAGCTTGGCGTCGAGGTTCGAGAGCGGCTCGTCGAACAGGAAGGCGTCGGGGTGGCGGACGATGGCGCGGCCCATGGCAACGCGCTGGCGCTGGCCACCGGAGAGTTCCGCCGGGATCCTGTCGAGCAGATCCGATAGCCCGAGAATGTCGGCCGCTTCCGCCACCCGTTCTTCGAGCACCGCCGCCGGATGGCCTGCGATCTTGAGGCCGAAGCCGAGATTGTCGCGCACGTTCATGTGCGGATAGAGCGCGTAGTTCTGGAACACCATAGAGATGTTGCGCTTGCGCGGCGGCAAATCGTTCACCACGCGATCCCCGATCCGCACCTCACCGCCGGTGATATCCTCGAGCCCGGCGATCATCCGCAGCGTGGTTGACTTGCCGCAGCCCGAAGGCCCGACCAGAACCACGAATTCGTTGTGCGCGATCTCGAGATCTATCCCGTGGACGACCTCGAGCTTGCCGTAGGCCTTGGTGACGTTTTCGAGTGTGATGCCTGCCATGGTCAGCCCTTAACTCCGCCGAAGGTGAGCCCGGCGATCAGATGTTTTTGCACGATGAAGGTGAGGATCAACGCGGGCACGATGATGACGACCGCCATTGCGCTCATCCCGGCCCAGTCGATGGTGAACTGCGAGGTGAAATCCATCAGCCCGACCGGAAGCGTTTTTGAATCGGTCGAGCGGGTGAGTTGGCTCGCGAGCGCGAATTCGTTCCAGCTTGTCAGGAAGGCGAACACCCCTGCCGCCGCGATGCCCGAGCGCGCCAGCGGAAACTCGATCCGCCAGAATGCCTGCCAACGGGTGCAGCCATCGACCTGCGCGGCCTCCGACAATGAACCTGGGATCTGGCGGAAGAAGCCGTCGATCAGCCAGATCGTGAAGGGCACGTTGAGCGAGACATAAACGATGATGAGGCCGAGCTTGGTGTCGATGATCCCGAGCCGCGACCACAGCATGAAAACCGGCAGCGACAGCGCGATCCCCGGCACGGTCCGAAACAGCATCAACCCGAGGAACCAGGTGTTCTTGAAGCGGAAGCGGAAGCGCGCGAAGGCGTAGCCGCCGGCCATGCCGATGATCAGCGCAATCACCGTGGAGGTGCCCGCGATCACCAGCGAATTGCGGAAATACTCAAGCACCGGAATCGCCACCTGGTCCTGGCCGAAACCGAAGATCTTGGCAAAATTGTTGAGCGTGAGCTTTTCGGGGATCCAGACCGGCGGCTTGGCAAGGATCTCGCGGTTGGGCCGGAATCCCGACAGCACCACCCAGAGCCCCGGCACCGAGATCACGACCATGAGCAGGAAGGTGGCAAACCACAGCCCCGCCGCGCGAAGCTTGTTTTTCAGTGCACGGCTCATTCCGCGCCTCCCATGTAGCGGCGCGCGGCCACGAGCTTGGTGAAGAAGAAATAGGTGAAGGCGATCGACAGGATCGTCGAGATATAGGCCATCGCGTTGGCCTCCCCCATGCGGGAGTTCTCGTAGCCGGTCCGCGCGATCAGGGTCCACAACAGTTCGGTGCGCCCCGCGGGGCCGCCACCGGTCATCACCGATACGATGTCGTAGGCGCGTGCCACGTCGAGCGAGCGGATCGTCATCGCGATGAAGGCGAAGGGCATGATGAAGGGCAGCGTGATATGACGGAACACCTGCCACGAGTTGCAACCGTCGACCTTCGCCGCCTCCAGCGGATCGCGCGGCATGGCGAAAAGACCGGCGAGCAGCAGGATCGCGAAAACGGACGTGCTCATCCAGACCTCGGCGAAGATGATCGAGAACATCGCCAGCTTGCCGTCCACCAGCCAGGGAATCGCCTGGTCGGTGATGCCGAGGCTTTGCAGGGCGTTGTTCAGGATGCCGATATTGTCGTTGAAGATGAACTTGAACTGGAAGCCCACGAGGATGGGCGAGAACATCATCGGAAACATCATGATGGTGCGCAGCGTGCGCTGGCCCCAGGTGATGCGGTTGATCAGAAGCGCGATGCCGAGGCCGAGCAGAAACTCGACGTTGAGCGCGATCGCGAGAAACAGGATGGTCCGGCCAAAGGCGCTCCAGAAATCCGGATCGGAGAACAGCCGGATGTAGTTCCGCAGCCCGATGAAGGTCTCGATCGTTTCCGGGCGGGTGAGCCGGTAGGGCGTGAGTGACGTGTAGAGAGAGAACAGGAGCGGAAGGGCCACCACGAATAGCATCGTGAACAGTGCCGGCGAAAGCAGCAGGATCGGCGTGAGTTTTGCCTGCCGGGTGCGGAGATATCGAAGCAAGGGCCCTGTCCTTATTCACGGGGGAGAGGCGCGGCGATCCCGATCGGCCGCCGCGCCTCGGTCATGATCACCGGTAACCGGCGTCTTCCATGATGATGAGCGCATCGCGGGCCGCTTCGTCGAGCGCTTCCTGCGAGGTCATGTCGCCGAGCATCGCCGCCTGGATCCGCGGCCAGAGCTCGTTCGACACCTCGATCCACTCGGGGATCAGCGGCGGCGTGAAGGCATCTTCCGACATCGAGGCCGAGAAGGTGTCGAACACCTCGACCATGAAATCGCGCCCATCGGCGGCGAATTCGGCCTTGGCGTCGTCCCAGACACTTGTGCGGGTGGGAAGAAGCCCGGTGCGCGCCTCGATCATCTGGCGTTCGTGATCGGTGAGGAAGGTCACGAAGGAGGCCGCCGCTTCCTTGTTTTCGCAGGCCTCGGTGATCGAGAAGCTGTGCGTGCCCGACCAGCCGGTGCGCTTGCCCGAGGAGCCCTTCGGGGCGCGCACAAGGCCAACATCGCCCGCAACTTTCGAGTTCTCGGGATCGTTGAAGAAGGCCGACCAGCCTGCCCAGTCGAGGTTCAGCGCCACGGTGCCGCTGGCAAAGCCGAGGCCGGTATCGTCCCACAGGTAGTTGGGCACGCCGCGCGGCACGGCATTGGCGTTGTAGAGATCAACGAACCAGTTGAGCGCGCGAAGGCCGGCCTCGGAGTTGAACGCCGGCTCCCAGTCGTCGGTGAAGAGCTGGCCGCCCTCGGCCACCAGCAATTCGTAGAACCGGCCGACCACAGCCTCGTCCTTGCCGACGAATTGCGTGCCGTAGAAGTCGGGCGGATTGGCAAAGAACTTGGCCTGATCCGAAACTTGCGCCCAGGTTTCCGGCGGCGCGAGATCATAGCCGTACTCTTCCTTGAACGCGGCCTTGTTCTCCTCGTCCTCGAAGAGCGACTTGACGTAGAACATGTTCGACACGTCGGAATGGCGCGGCAGTTGCACCAGGCGACCATCGACGGTCGAGTGTTCGAGCACCAGCGGCACGAAGGCGTCGAGGGTGTCGGCGTCGATCAACTCGTTGAGATCGGCGTAGATGTTGCCGTATTGCGGGGCGAAGCTGGTGTGGTTCGAGCCGACGCACCAGTCGAGCGTGCGCGCCGCGATATCCTGCTTGATCTCGCGGTCAAGCTCGAAGTGGTTCTTGCGGCTGAGGATCTCGACGGTTGCGCCGGTCAATTCCTCCCACTCGGAGATCTCGGCATAGAGCGGCTCGTATTGCGCGCCGCCGATGAGCTTCACCCGCAGGGTTTCGCCCTCGAAGTTGCCATAATCCTGTGCCGCGGCCGGGGCCGCGAAGAGCGGCACGAGCGCGGTGGCTATTAGTGCTTTCGCTGTCAGTCTGGACATGTGGTCCTCCCTTTGATCATGCCGGATTAGGCCCCTTTGCGGGGTTTGTTATCTGTTCCGCTTTCCGCCGGCACGAGATCGGAAAGCAGATCGTTGATAATGGCCGCTCGGTCGGCACCCAGCACCGGTGCGGCGCGGGCGCTTTTCAGCACCTGGCCGTCGAGCCGGATCGGACCGCGCAGCGCATGAAGCTCGGTGGTGCCGTTGCGCCGGATCACCTGTTCGAGATCGAGGTTTCGCCAGGCATCCGAAGCGAGCACCGCGGGCCAGTCGAGCACCTCCGAGCACCAGATATCGGCGGGTTGAAGCACCGCGAGCCACTCGGCCGTCGTGCGCTGCACCGCTGCCTCTGCAATAACCGCCTTGATCGTGTCGCGCTCGCGCATCATCGCGGCGTCATCGCCGTAATAGTGCTCAAGCCCCTTGATTTCCATCAACTCGGCAAGCCGTTCGAGCGAGGGCGTCATCGCCAGCGCGAGGTGGCCATCGGCGGTGCGATAGACCCCGTAGGGCGCGCCAAGGTAGGTATGCGCCCCGTTCACCGCGCTACGTTCGGGCGGCCGGCGGCCATCGTTGAGGTGGGTGGTGAGCACCTCGAACTGGAAGTCGATCATCGCCTCGAACAGGCTGGTCTGCACATGCGCCCCGCGGCCATGGATGCCGCGCCCGACAAGGGCGGCCAGAATGCCCTGCGCCAGCGCCGCCCCGGCAAACATGTCGGCGACCGCGAGTCCCATCGGCATCGGCGGATCGTCGCGCGAGCCGGTGAGCCACAACAGCCCCGAGCGCGCCTGAGCGAGCAGATCCTGCCCCGGCAGATCGCGCCACGGGCCATCTTCGCCGAAGCCGGAAATCGAGCCGTAGACGATGCGCGGGTTGATCTCGCGCACCGCGTCGTAGCCAAACCCCTGCCGCTCGATCACGCCGGGGCGGAAATTCTGGATCATCACGTCGGCACGCGCGATAAGCCGGCGCAGAAGCGCCCGGTCGTCGTCGTCGCGCAGATCGGCGGTGAGGCTTTCCTTGTTGCGGTTGATCGCGTGAAACAGCGAATTATCACCGTCGATATCGGTATCGGAGAGGTAGAGGTAGCGGCTCAGGTCGCCCACGCCGGGCCGCTCCACCTTGATCACCCGCGCGCCGAGATCGGCGAGCCGGAGCGAGGCATAGGGGCCCGACAGGAACTGGCTGAAATCCAGCACCACGAGGCCGTCAAGCGGGCGGTTTTCGCTTGGCATCACCTTCATGCCCGGCTCTCCTCGTAGGCGGCTTGCAGCGCGTCGAGCGTGGCCGACGCGCTCGTATCGCCGCGCAGGAAGGCATGGACGATGTCGCCGCCCCGATCCTGAAACCCCATGTAGCCATCGTAGCGCGGGCGCAGCCACGCGGTGTCGAGGGTGCGGCGGGTGGCGCGAAAGAAGTCACGGGTGGCCGCGTTGCAGCCTTCGTCTTCCCAGGCCACGGCGTTGCCGGGCTGACCGCCGGCCTCGAAGAACATCCCTTTCTGGCAGTCTGCTCCCGCGATCCAGAAGGCGTAATCGGCGGCGATCTCGCGATGCACGGAGGCGGCGCTCACGGCGATGCCGGTGCCGCCCAGCACAGTGCCCGAGGGGTCATCCCCATGCACGCCGGGCGCATCGGTGAAATTCAGCGGAAAGCGGCAATAGCCGCTGCGGCTGTAGTTGGTGTAGCCGTAGCCAAAGGGCGAATAGGCCGGGGCTTCGGCGGTGCGGCCCATCCACTCGTAGATCCCGATCGGATCGAGCGTGAGGCAGCGCGGGTCCATCAGCGCCACGACATCGCCGATCAGGCCGAGCACTTCGGCCCCCGCCGCGCGGTCGATGAAATCCGCAGATTCGGCGACGGTCGCGCCGATATTGCGGGCAAGCCCCATGAAGGTCATCAACGCGTTGATCGGGATCAGCGCAAAGGCCACCTTGCCCGCGCGCGCCAGTTCCATCACGCCCGACCAGTCGTGCGGGGCCCCGGCGATGAGATCGGGCCGGAACGCTGCCACCGGCGTTGCCGCGTCGACGGCGAGCGCCCATTGCCGCCCGCCGAACTCGTAACTCGGATGAGAAAGCCCCACCGATTGCGCCGCAAGCGTGGCAAGATCACCGTCGCGCCCGATTCCGTCGAAGGCCATCAGCAGGCCGGAACCGGCCACCTCGCCGACATGCGGGTGGTCGATCACCATGAGGTCATACCGGTCGGCCATCTCCTCGATCGGCCGGTCGGCAAAGGCCTGCAACGAGCGCTTCTCCCAGCGAATCGTCACGCCCGGATGCGCCTTGGCCCAGGCCTCGGAGGTGGCGACCATCGGATCGAATCCGCGTGAATGATCCCACGTCATGCCGAGGAGTTCAGGCATTCTTCCTCGCCTCCCGCTTCGCCGTGAGGGCGGCGTCCGCCTCGGCCCGGAAGGGCCCGGGATCTCGGTAGAGCGCGGTCATCAGGTGTTCGCAATAGAGCACCTGTTCACCCTCGCCCTTGAACACCGAGTAGCTTACCCGGACCTTTCCGAAGCGGTGGTCCTTCACCTCTTTCGAGAGGTTCTCGCGGATCGTGTAGATCGTGTCTCCGATGAAGACCGGCGCGATGAAGCGCAAGCGGTCGTAGCCGTAGGAGAAGGAATTGAGGCAATTGGTGGCGGCAAGCCCGAGCCCGTAGGAAAACACCATCGCCCCGGCCACGAGCCGACGGCCGAACACCCCTTCCTCGGCGGCGAAACGTTCGTCGCTCACGTAGGGATGATGGTCCATCACCAGCGAGTTGAACAGCATCGACTCGCCTTCCGAGATCGTCCGGCGGATCGAGCGGATTTTGTCGCCCGGGGTGAAATCCTCGAAATACCAGTCTTCCGCATTCCAGACCGGGATCGCGGCGTGGCTTTCCGGCAAGCCGGGCAATGCGCGCGCATGAACGCCGATCTCGGCCATCTGATCCTCCCTGATCGCTCCCCCGCTTTCTTGCGGGTGTTGGCAGCATCCTCACCGAACTCTTTTCATATGTCAAATAGTTTTGTATATGTGAAACACGTTGACGAGCACGCTGCCACGAAATTCCAAGGAGGACGCATGGAACAGGAACAGTACTTCGAGGATTACGAGCCCGGTGCGGCGCGCCAGACTCTCGCGCGCACGATCACCGAGGCCGATATCGTCTTTCATGCCGGCCATTCCGGAGATTTCTTCCCGCACCACATGGACGAGGAATGGTGCAAGACCCAGCCTTTCGGCGCCCGCATCGCCCATGGCACGATGACCTTCGCGATCGGGATCGGCTTGACCGCGACGGTGATCAACCCGCGCGCCTTCACTTATGGCTATGAGCGGCTGCGCTTTCCCAACCCGGTCTATGCCGGCGACACGATCCGCACCACGGTGACCATTGGCGCGCTCGACGACGACCCCAAGCGGCCGGCCTTCGGCCGTGTTACCGAGATCTGCGAGACGACGAATCAGGACGGAAAGACCGTGATGTATTGCGAGCATATCCTGCTCGCCGAACGCAAGGAGGCCGCGCAATGACCCTTGATCTCACCCAGAGCTGGCCCGCACCGGCCAACCCGAAGCCGATCGTCATCGTCGGGGCCGGCGGCATCATCCGAGACGCCCACATGCCGGCCTATGCCAAGGCCGGGCTCACGGTGTCCGGGGTTACCGATGTCGACGCCGCGCGTGCGAAGGCGCTGGCGAAGGATTTCAACCTGCCCAACCACTACCCCGACCTTGCCGCCGCCGTGGCTGATCAGGGCACCGGCGTTGTTTACGATATCGCCACGCCGCCGCATGTGCTGCCCGAGATCCTGCCACATCTGCCCGATGGCGCGGCGGTCCTGATGCAAAAGCCGATGGGCGCCGATCAGGACCAGGCCGGCGCGATTCGCGCGATCTGCCGTGAAAAGCGGCTGAAGGCGGCGGTGAATTTCCAGCTTCGGTTCTCGCCGATGATGATGGCGGTGCAGGACGCGGTGCGCCGTGGGCTACTGGGCGATCTGCTGGAGATCGAGGTGCATGTGAACATCTTCACGCCGTGGACGCTGTTTCCTTTCCTGATCCCGATGGAACGCGTCGAGATCGCGGTGCACTCGATCCACTACCTCGATGCGATCCGCGCGGTGGCAGGCAACCCCGAGGGCGTGTTTGCCCGCAGCCTGCACGACCCGCGCGCGAACGATTTCAAGCAGACCCGCACCTCGGTGATCCTCGATTACGGCGACAAGCTGCGCGGGCTGATGTCGATCAATCACAATCACCAGTGCGGGCGAAAGTTCCAGTCGGCCTGGTTCCGTTTCGAAGGCACCGAGGGGGCGATGATGGTCAAGCTCGGGGTCAATTACGATTACCCCAACGGCGAACCCGATGAGCTCTGGTTCTGCCGCAATGGCGGTGATTGGGAACAGGTCGCGCTCGAAGGATCGTGGTTCATAGATGCCTTCATGGGGCCGATGCGCAACGTCCAGCGGTTCGACGCGGGCGAGGATGATCGGCTGCATTCGGGCGTCGACGATGCCTATCAGACCATGGCGCTTGTCGAGGCCTGTTTCAACGCGATCAAGCTGCCGCCGGTGCCGCTCAGGATCGACTAGGCACGACCGCGGCGTCGTAGGGCGGCACGGTCGGGCCGCCGAGCGAGTGGCTGAGCGCGTTCGCCGCGTCGATCACCTGGCGCGCGCAGGTCTGAAAGGTCACCGGATCGTCGAAACGCTCAAGATGCGGAACCGTGAGTGCCGCGATCGAGTGGCCGGTGTGATCGAACACCGGCGCGGCGATGTTGACGATGCCGCGGGCGGTGAAACTGTCGGTAACTTCGTGGCCCCGCCTGCGGATCTCGGCCAGTTCCGCCCGCAACTGGGCTTCGGTCTTGCCCTCCGGCAGCGGCACCCGGGCAAAGAGCTCGTCGAGGCGTTCCTCGTCGGTGAAAGCGAGGATCACCCGCCCCGACGACGCGCGCCAAAGCTCGATCCGCGCGCCGAGGCGGATGCTCATCACATGATGGCCGGGCGGGTCTACCTGCCCGACGATGAGAACGGCGTCGTCGCTGATGATCCCGAGATGCGCAGACTGGTTGATCTGCGCCGTGAGCTTGCGCATCAGCGGCCCCGCAAGCGCCGTCAACCGCTTGATGAGCGGGGTCTGGTGCGCCACCGCGAAGAGCTTGGTGGTGAGGGTGTAGCGGTCGGTGTCCGGGTCCTGCGCAACGTAGCCGCGCTTGATGAGCACGGCGAGCATTCGGAAGATCTCGCCAACCGAGCGATTCATCGCCCGTGCAATCTCGGATTGGCTCAGCCCGCGTTCCTCCAGGGCGAGCAACTCGATGATATCGAGTCCCTTTTCGAGCGCGGGGGCCGAGTAGCGTGCCGATTTTCCCTCGGGGTCCAGGGTGTTCATGGGTGACTTCATGTTTCTATGGCACGACACGACCGCCAGGGCAGGATTTGTTCCGAATGATTACCCACCTCCTTGTTCGTCGTTGGGACGAGCAATTCGCTTGCGTACCTCCACTCTAGTCTGCGATGTGCCATAGCCGCAAGCGTCGGCTTCCGCGGAGAACGTGGATCATCGCGGCACTCGAATCCCTCCATGGCTCCGGGGCAGCCCGGCCAAACCACCTCTTTTCCCCTGCGCGCAGCTATGATCAGATATCGCCATCAAGGGAGCTTTGTTCATGAACCTCACCGGCCCGTTCTATGCCTTGGTCGCGTTCGCGATCTTTGCCACGCATGACGTGGTGATCAAGGTTCTGGGGGCAAGCTACTCACCCTTCCAGATCATCTTTTTCTCGACCATCTTTTCCTTTCCCCTGATCACATTCATGCTGATGCGCGACCCCACCGAGGGCAATCTTCGGCCGGTGCACCCGTGGTGGACGCTGACGCGAACCGGCTCGGCTGTGATCGCCGGGTTCTCGGCCTTCTATGCCTTCTCGGTCCTGCCGCTGGCGCAGGTCTACGTGATGATCTTCGCTTCGCCGCTGCTGATCACCCTGATGGCGATCCCCATTCTCGGCGAGAGGGTGGGCGTGCATCGGCTGCTCGCCGTGCTTGTCGGGTTGATCGGTGTGTTCGTGGTGCTGCGCCCCGGCTCGGCCGAGCTTGGGCTTGCACATCTGGCGGCGCTGGGCACCGCGGTGTTCGGCGCGCTGGCCTCGGTGATCGTGCGCAAGATCGGGCGCGAGGAGCGCACGGCTGTGCTGATGCTCTACCCGATGGCGGCGAACTTCGTCGTGATGGGGGCGCTGCTCGGCTTCGTCTACGAGCCGATGCCGGTGGCCCACCTTGGAGGGATGGGGCTGATCTCGGTGCTCGCGTTCGTCGCGGGGCTCCTGTTGATCGCGGCCTACCGGGACGGTGACGCGGCGATCGTGGCGCCGATGCAGTATTCGCAGATCGTCTGGGCGACGATTTTCGGCTACGTCCTGTTTGGCGAAACGGTGGATCTGGCCACCGTGATCGGGACCGGGATCATCATTGCCAGCGGGATCTACATCGTTGTGCGGGAGCGTCGGCTCGGGGCTTTGTCGAACACGCCGGTCTTGCGCACAAGGTCGCGCGGCGCGACGGCAGCGAGTTTCCGGATTTCACCCCTGCTCAGAAGGATGCGGCAGCGCCGATAGGCCCTTGCCAAGCCCTGCAAGCTGGGCTATCCCGCGCGCCACGGTCGGAGTGTAGCTCAGCCTGGTAGAGCACTGTCTTCGGGAGGCAGGGGTCGGAGGTTCGAATCCTCTCACTCCGACCAGTTTTCAAGGATTTCCCCGCAATCCAGGTGGCACCGGATGGTCCTTTTCCGGTTAACTTGCTGTCAACCCGGTGGGCCTCAGAAGTCGATCGCGAGGCCCTTCTTTTCCCAATCTCCATAACGAACCGGCTCGGGCCCATCGCGCCCGCCGTATTCCTTTGGCAAGGCGGCAGCCTTGGCGGCTTTGCGGCGCTCCTCGGCCTCGGCCAGGGCGCGCACCGCTTCGGGTGGCAATTTGCGCTCGTCGGTCTTGCTCATCACGCTCTTCCTTGTGCTCCCGGCATGATATAGGCCCGGGCGCGAAGAATGGCAAAGGAGTGCCGATGGTGAGCGATGCGATCCGGCCGCGCAAGGTGGCGCTTGATCTGATGTGCGATGTGCTCGACGAGCACAGGCTTATGTCGGAAGTGCTTGCACGCCGCGTTGCCGAGCTTCCGGCGCCCGACCGGGCCCGGGCCCAGCGGCTCGTCACCACCGCGCTGCGCGTGCTCGACCGCGCCGATCGGATGCTCGGACCGCACCTGAAAAAGCGCCCGCCCGCCCGGGTGCTAAACCTGTTGCGGCTTGGCGTGGCGGAAATCTGCGAGGAAGGTGCCGCGCCCCACGGCGTGGTGAACGCCTGCGTGGAAATCGCCCGCGCCGGGCGCAATACCACCAGCATGGCCGGGTTGGTCAACGCGGTGCTGCGCAAGGTCGCGGACGACGCCGGAAAGTGGCCGGCGCTACCTGTGCCGCGCCTGCCGAAATGGCTGCGAAAGCCGCTGATCGACGACTACGGCAAACCTGCCGTCGAAGCGATGGAGGCGGCGCACAATGCTGGTGCACCGCTTGACCTGACCGCCAAGGCGGATGCCGAAGCACTGGCCGCGCGCCTTGGAGGTATCCTGTTGCCAACCGGATCGGTGCGACTGGAGGGGCAAAGCCAGGTTTCGGCGCTGCCCGGATTTGACGAAGGCGACTGGTGGGTGCAGGACGCCGCCGCCGCGATCCCGGCGCAGGTGCTCGATCCAAGGCCGGGCGAGCGGGTGCTCGACCTCTGCGCCGCCCCGGGCGGCAAGACCATGCAGCTCGCCGCCGCCGGGGCCAAGGTAACCGCGGTCGATATCTCTGCCCCGCGAATGGCACGGGTCGAGGAAAACCTTGCCCGCGTCGGGCTTGCGGCCGAGGTGGTTGCCGCCGATGCGCTGACCTACGAAGGCGGCCCGTTCGATGCGGTTCTGCTCGACGCTCCGTGCTCGGCGACCGGCACGATCCGAAGGCACCCCGATCTGCCATATGCCAAGGATGGCGGCGGCTTTCCGGCCCTTTTCGAACTCCAGGCCCGGTTGATCGACCGCGCCCTCGCCTTGCTCAAGCCCGGCGGGCGGTTGGTCTATTGCACCTGTTCGCTGCTGATCGACGAGGGCGAGGAACAGCTACGCGACGCACTCGACCGGCACCCCGGGCTCACCGTCGACCGCGCGGCGCTGGCCCGCCCGGGGATCGAGCCGGACTGGATCGGCCCCGAAGGCGGGTTGCGGCTACGCCCGGATTTCTGGGGCGACCGGGGCGGGATGGATGGCTTCTTCATCGCCAGCCTTTTCAAGCCGCAATAGGCGATGACTTGAGCCGCCCCCGCGGTTATGATGCGGGCCAAGACCCCGCCAAGGGGCGGAAGGAAACCGAGCCGAGGCAGTTCTGTGCCGCACCGAGAATCATGGCCCGTGCGAAAGACGCGCTGGATGAACCGCTGGCACGCCCGCCGCGCGGCCCGCGCCCGGACTCCAACCGGCTTTGTCTCGCAGCCCGAACCGCGCTCGATCGGCAGTTTTGCCAAGGGCAAACAGCTGGTTGCGGGAAACCTGCTGTTTGCCGGGCACCTCCTGGAAGCGAAGAAGGGATCGGTCTGGGCGCTGGAGCCGCCTGGAGCCGCCTTTGCCGAGGTGCTGCACGGGTTTGGCTGGCTCGACGATCTTGCAGCCCTTGGCGATCATGCCGCCCGGGGCAAGGCACAGGACTGGACCTTCGACTGGATCGAACGATTCGGCGGAGGCAAGGGTCCGGGATGGACCCCCGACCTTACCGGACGACGTCTCATTCGCTGGATCAATCACGCCCTTTTGCTGCTCTCGGGGCAGGAAAGCGAAGCGCACGAGGCGTTCTATCGCTCGCTTGGGCAACAGACGCTGTTTCTGGCCCGCCGCTGGCCCGCCGCTTCGCCCGGCTTGCCCCGCTTCGAAGCACTGACCGGCCTGATCTATTCCGGGCTTTCGCTCACCGGCATGGAAGCACACGTAGAGGCCGCGACGCGCGGACTGGCGCGGGAATGCCGGGACCAGATCGACGCGGAGGGGGGTATCCCGACGCGTAACCCCGAGGAACTGCTGGAGATTTTCACATTGCTCAACTGGGCCGCGCTGGCGCTTGCGGAAAGCGGGCGGATGGCCCGGCCCGAGCATATCGCGGCAATCGAGCGCATCGCCCCGACGTTGCGCGCCCTGCGCCACGCCGATGGCGGGCTTGCCCGGTTTCACGGTGGTGGACGCGGCACCGAGGGGCGGCTTGATCAGGCGTTGGCCACCTCCGGTGTGCGCGCCAGCACGAATGCCGGGCTCGCCATGGGGTTTGCCCGGCTGCACGGCGGGCGCACCACGCTGATCATGGACGCCGCCGCGCCGCCACGGGGCGACGCCTCCGCCAACGGGCACGCCTCGACGCTGGCCATCGAGATCACCTCCGGACGCCGGCCGTTGATCGTGAGTTGCGGCTCGGGGGCGGAATTTGGCGAGGCGTGGCGCAAGGCTGGCCGGGCCACGCCCTCGCACTCGGTGCTTGGCATCGACGGCGTGTCCTCGTCGCGGCTTGCCTCGCCGCAACGTAGCGGCGGGGGTGAGCGTGCGCTTCTGGAGCGGGGGCCGAGCGCAGTGCGCGTTCAGGAAATCGAGGGCGAAGGCGTTTTCGGGATCGTGGCGGGGCATGATGGCTACGTTGCCAGCCACGGGCTGGAATACACGCGGCGGCTGGAACTGACCGTCGATGGCCGCATGCTGCTTGGCGAGGAAACCCTTTCCGCCGTTTCCGATGCGGAGCAGGAGATCTTTCGTGCCGCGCTCGACAGAACCGGGCTTGTCGGCATCCGCTTCGCCCTGCGCTTCCATCTTCACCCCGACGTGGACGCGGCGATCGACCTTGGCGGCACCGCCATTTCGATGGCCCTCAAATCTGGTGAAATCTGGGTGATGCGCTACGAAGGTGCCGCCAATCTTTCGCTCGAACCCGGCGTTTTCCTCGAAAAAGGTCGCCTGAAGCCGCGTGCGGCAAAACAGGTGGTTCTCTCCGGCGTCGCTTTAGACTATGCGACGCGCATCCGCTGGTCGCTCGCCAAGGCGCAGGACACCCCGGTTGGGTTGCGTGATCTGGTGCGGGACGAGCCGAGCGGGCTGCCAGAAGACACCTGAGGGATCTTACATGACCGACCAGACTCGCGTGCGACGTGCGCTGATTTCCGTTTCCGACAAAACCGGGCTTGCCGATCTGGGTCAGTCGCTGGAGGCGCGTGGGGTCGAGATCCTCTCCACCGGTGGCACCGCCAAGGCCCTGCGCGACGCAGGTGTGACCGTGCGCGACGTGGCAGACGTGACGGGCTTTCCCGAGATGATGGACGGGCGGGTGAAAACGCTGCACCCGATGGTGCATGGCGGGCTCCTGGCGCTGCGCGACAACGCCGAGCATGTCGCCGCGATGGAAGCGCACGGGATCGGTGCGATCGACCTCCTCGTGGTGAACCTCTACCCGTTCGAGGCGGCGCTCGCACGCGGGGCGGATTACGACGAGATGATCGAGAACATCGACATCGGCGGCCCGGCGATGATCCGCGCGGCGGCCAAGAACCATGCCTTCGTCACCACCATCGTCGACGTCGAGGATTACGGCAAACTGCTCGGAGACATGGACCAGCACGACGGCGCAACCTGCCCGCGGTTTCGCAGGAAGATGGCGCAGGTCGCCTTTGCCCGCACCGGGGCCTATGACGCAGCCGTGTCGAACTGGCTGGCCGACGCACTCGAGATTGCCGCGCCGCGCCGCCGGGTGGTGGCTGGCAAACTCGCGCAAACCCTGCGCTACGGCGAGAACCCGCACCAGCAGGCGGCCTTCTATACCGATGGCAGCGGGCGCCCCGGCGTGGCGACCGCCGTGCAGCACCAGGGCAAGGAATTGTCCTACAACAACATCAACGACACCGACGCGGCTTTCGAGCTGGTGGCCGAGTTCGACCCCGCCGATGGCCCCGCCGTTGCGATCATCAAGCACGCCAACCCTTCCGGCGTGGCGCGCGGAGCGACCTTGCTCGAAGCCTACCGGAAGGCCTTCGACTGTGACCGCACGTCGGCTTTCGGCGGCATCGTGGCCCTGAACCAGCCGCTTGACGGCGAAACCGCGCGGGCGATTGCCGAGATCTTCACCGAGGTGGTGATCGCGCCCGGTGCGAGCGCCGAGGCGATGGAAGTGTTCGCCGCGAAGAAGAACCTGCGCCTGCTCACCACCGAAGCCCTGCCCGATCCGCGCGTGGGCGGGATGACGGTGCGGCAGGTGTCTGGCGGGCAGCTTTTCCAGAACAAGGACAACGGCTTCATCGGCCGTGACGATCTGAAGGTCGTCACGAAAATAGCGCCGACGGAAGCGCAACTGGACGATCTGTTGTTTGCCTGGAAAGTGGCCAAGCACGTGAAGTCGAACGCCATCGTCTACGTCAAGGGCCTCGCCACCGTGGGCGTTGGCGCGGGCCAGATGAGCCGGCTGGATTCGGCCAATATCGCCGCGATCAAGGCCGGTCGGATGGCAACCGAACTGGGGTTGGATGAAAGCCCGGCGATCGGCTCGGCGGTGGCCTCGGATGCATTCTTCCCTTTCCCCGACGGGCTGATGGAAGCGGCGGCGGCAGGTGCCTCCTGCGTGATCCAGCCCGGCGGTTCGATGCGGGATGACGAGGTGATCGCGGCAGCCGACGAAGCCGGTCTGGCCATGGTCTTCACCGGCATGCGGCATTTCCGACACTGATATGCGCTGGATGATCACCACCGCGGCGACCATCATCGCTCTCGACCAGATCAGCAAGGTCTGGATCGTGCATTTGCTCGACCTGAAGTCGCGGTTGCAGATCGACGTTCTGCCGCCCTACCTCACCTTCCGCATGGCATGGAACCGCGGCGTGAACTTCGGCCTCGGGGCCTCCGACAGCGACGTGATGCGCTGGGTTCTCATCGCCGTGGCGCTGGCGATCTCCGCCTGGGTCGTCTGGTGGGTGCGCAAGGAGGCCATGGGTCGGCTCGGGCAGGTTTTTGCCGGCCTCCTCCTTGGCGGGGCGATCGGCAACGTGATCGACCGGTTGATTTACGGCGCGGTCGCGGATTTTCTCAACATGTCATGCTGTGGCTTCCACAATCCATGGTCATTCAACATCGCGGATGCGGCGATCTTCGCGGGCGCGATCGGCCTCGTGTTGTTCGCGGGCGAAAAAACCGACCCAAAGACCCCGTGACGCGCCGAATCTTATGCGGTAAAGAGGAGGCGAAGCTCGGGTGAAGGAGACGTCCATGCGGGGCACGTTCGGCAAAACTGTCTTGGCGATTGCCGGGCTGGCGGTGCTGGTTGCCTGCGAGAGCGACCAGCCGGAGTTGATGAATATCAAGTCCGATACGCCCGATGAATTTCGCATCCTGCCGACCAAGCCGCTGGAAGCCCCCGAGGATTATGCCGCGCTGCCAGAACCGACGCCGGGCGGCACGAACCTTGTTGACCCCAACCCACGTGCCGATGCGGTGGCCGCGCTCGGCGGCAACCCCGACCGATTGGATCGCGGGCAGATCTTCGCCGGCGAGCAGGCGCTGATATCGCATGCCGGGCGTTACGGCGTTTCGGCCAACATTCGCGAGACGCTGGCCGAGGAAGACCTCGCCTGGCGGCGCGACAATAACGGCCGCATCCTCGAGCGGCTGTTCAACGTGAACGTCTATTATTCGAGCTACAAGCCGATGTCGCTCGATCAGCACGTCGAACTTGACCGGCTGCGCAGCGCCGGGGTCTGGACCCCGTCGGCCCCGCCCGATCCCCAGATCAAGGTCGAATAACGCGGGCCTCCACTCCGTTCACTTCCCCGCGTGGGGGCCTTGCCCCGGCACGGGGAACGTCTAGCTTGCCTCTTGATCGGAGGACAAACCATGCGCGCCTTGCTCGTTGCCATTCTTGCCCTGTTCCTGGCTCTTCCCGCGCAGGCGGCGGAGCAGGTGACGGGTTTCACCCTCGACAACGGCATGGAGGTGGTGGTGATCGAGGATCACCGCGCGCCGGTTGTCGTGCACATGGTCTGGTACCGCATCGGCGCGGCGGATGAGCCGCCCGGCAAATCGGGCATCGCGCATTTTCTCGAACACCTGATGTTCAAAGGCACCGAGAGCCGCGCATCGGGGGAGTTCTCGCGGGTGGTCGAGGCCAATGGCGGCTCCGACAATGCCTTCACCTCCTACGATTACACCGCCTACTTCCAGCGCGTTGCCGCCGACCGGCTCGGGCTGATGATGGAGATGGAAGCCGACCGGATGCGCAACCTCGTGCTTGCGCCCGAGGCGGTGGATACCGAGCGCGAAGTGATCCTCGAAGAGCGCGCCTCGCGGATCGATAATGACCCCTCTGCGCTGTTCCGTGAAGAATTGCGCGCGACGCAGTATCGCAACCATCCTTACGGCATTCCGATCATCGGCTGGCGACACGAGATGGAAGCGCTTTCGCGCGAGGATGCGCTGGCTGCCTATGATCGCTTCTACGCACCCAACAACGCGATCCTGATCGTCGCGGGCGACGTGACGCCGGACGAGGTGCGCAAGCTGGCCAAACAGCATTACGGCCCCCTTGCGCCTTCTGACGGGATCGCCCCCCGGGATCGCCCGCAGGAACCCCCGTCGCGGGGCGAGCGGCGTCTGGAAATGAGCGATCCGCGCGTGGCCCAACCCTCGCTTGTGCGCACCTACCTCGCGCCCGCGCGCCGCTCCGGGGCGCAGGAAGAGGCGGCAGCACTGACATTTCTCGCGCAGTTGCTTGGTGGGTCGGGAGCCACTTCCGTCCTCGGAAATGCGCTCGAATTCGAAAACAATACAGCGGTCTACACGAGCGCGGGCTATGGTGCGACGTCGCTCGATGACAGCACGTTTTCCTTCGTCGTGGTGCCTGCCGAGGGCGTGAGCCTCGAACAGGCGGAGGCCGCGCTCGACGCGGCGCTTGAGGACTTCATGGAAACCGGGCCGGACCCCGACAGGTTCGAGCGGATCAAGATGCAGGTCCGGGCGTCCGAGATCTATGCGCTGGACGATGTGGGCAACCTCGCCAACCGCTACGGCCGCGCGCTGACGAGCGGGTTGACCATTGCCGATGTGCAGGCTTGGCCCGAGGTGTTGCAGGCCGTCACGCCCGAAGACGTGATGGAAGCCGCCGCGAAGGTGCTCGACAGGCCCAGCGCGGTGACAGGTTGGCTGTCGCCGGATGTTGAGGAGGACGCGCAATGAAACGCCTTGCCGCCTCGTTCGTTCTTCTGCTCCTCGTCGCTCTGCCCTTGCGCGCGGAGATCGACATTGCCGAGATCACCACGCCCGGCGGATTGAAAGCCTGGCACGTTGAAGAGACCTCGATTCCCTTCGTCGCGCTGGAACTGAGGTTTCGTGGCGGTGCTTCGCTCGATGCGCCGGGCAAGCGCGGGGCGATCAACCTGATGACGGCGTTGCTGGAAGAGGGGGCAGGCGATCTTGATGCCCGCGGCTTTGCCGAGGCACGCGAGGCGCTGGCGGCGAGCTACCGTTTCAGCACGGGCGACGACGGCCTCTCGATTTCGGCCCAGTTCCTCAACGAGAACCGGGATCAGGCGGTTGCGCTCCTGCGCAAGGCGCTGCTGGAGCCACGTTTCGATGAAGACGCGATCGAGCGGGTGCGTGCGCAGATTCTGGCCGGGCTGAAGCGCCGCGAAACCGACCCCGACACGATCGCGGGCGCGGCTTTCGATGAACTCGCCTACGACGATCACCCCTATGGCAGCTACTACGGCGGCACGGTCGAAAGCGTCACGTCCCTCACCCGGGCCGATATTCTCGATGCCTTCACCCGCGCCATTGCACGCGACCGGCTCTATATCGCGGCCGTGGGCGACATCTCGGCGGAGGAACTTGGCGCGCTGCTCGACGGGTTGCTTGGCGACCTGCCCAAGGAAGGCGCGCCTATGCCTGAGAACGTGGCTTTCGGGGCAACCGGAGGGATCACCGTGCTGCCCTTCGACACGCCGCAATCGGTGGCGCGGTTCGGTCACGCCGGGGTCGAGGTCGGCACGCCCGAGTTCTTCCCTGCGTTCATCCTCAACACCATCATGGGTGGCGGCGGGTTCAACAGCCGGTTGATGACGGAAGTGCGCGAAAAGCGTGGGCTGACCTATGGCATCCGGACCTACCTGATCGATTCCGAATTCAGCGAATCCCTTATCGGGTCGGTATCGACGGTGAATGCGCGGATGGCGGAGACCATAGACGTGGTGCGCGGCGAGTGGGAGCGGATGGCGCGCGAAGGCGTGACCGCAGAAGAACTGGAGACCGCGAAGATCTATCTCACCGGGGCCTACCCGCTGCGGTTTGACGGCAACGCCCCGATTGCGCGGATTCTCGTCAACATGCAGATGCAGGGCTACCCGACGAGCTACGTGAAAACCCGCAACGCGATGATCGAGGCGGTGACGCTGGAGGAAATCAACCGTGTGGCCGCCCGGCTGTACAGGTCCGATGATCTGCGTTTCGTGATCGTGGGCGCGCCCGAAGAGCTCGAAAGCGACGAGTGAGGCGATTCGGAGGCGTCCGCGGCGAACCTTGCGGCGCGCGGCGGGTCAGAGGCCCAGCACGTCCATCATGTCGTAGCTGCCGGGTTTGCGCCCGATCCCCCAGAGCGCGGCCTTGAGCGCGCCGCGGGCAAAGATCGCGCGGTCGGTGGCGACGTGGCGCAGGATCACCCTCTCGCCGGCACCGGCAAAAATCACATCGTGTTCGCCCACGATGTCACCGCCACGGATCGCCGAAAACCCGATATGGCCATCGACGCGCGCACCGGTGATGCCGTCGCGACCACGGTCGGCCACGCGGTCGAGCTTCACGCCCCGGCCCTCGGCCGCCGCCTCGCCCAGCATCAGCGCGGTGCCGGACGGCGCGTCGACCTTGTGGCGGTGGTGCGCCTCGACGATCTCGATATCGAAAGCCTCATCGAGCGCTTCGGCCACCTTGCGCGTGAGTTGCACGAGAAGGTTGACGCCAAGGCTCATGTTGCCCGCGCGGATGATCGTGGCATGGCGGGCTGCCGCCGCAAGGCGGGTCAGGTCGTCATCCCTCAGCCCGGTGGTGCCGATCACATGCACGGCGCGCGCCTGAGCAGCGATATCGGCAAGCGCCACGGTGGCGGCGGGGGCGGTGAAATCGACCACCGCCTGCGCCTTCGCCATGGCTTCGAGCGGATCGTCGGTTACCGGCACGCCGAGCGCGGCACCGCCCATCGCT
This sequence comes from Maritimibacter sp. HL-12, assembly GCF_900177545.1. Classification (GTDB taxonomy): domain Bacteria; phylum Pseudomonadota; class Alphaproteobacteria; order Rhodobacterales; family Rhodobacteraceae; genus Sinisalibacter. The sequence goes on from NZ_FXBQ01000001.1 coordinate 1,688,031, forward strand.
TCGCCGATGTCCTGCCCGATCCAGTCGTGCCCGGGGCGCTCCAAAGCGCTCACGAGCCGCGCGGCGGGGCTCTCGCTCACCAGCTTGACGAGCATCCGGCCCATCCGGCCCGACGCTCCGTTTACTACGATCCCCGGAAGTTCGCTCATCATCGCCTCCTGTTTGCCCCGTCCTAAGCCCTGTTGCGCGGGCAATCAATCGGGCATACATGGGCGCTCATGGCAAAGAACCGCTCTCATACCGGCGAAGGTCCGTCGCAGCGTCAGCTTCGCGTGGGCGAGTTGATCCGGCGTCGGCTGTCGGACGTGCTCATGCACGGTGATGTGCATGATCCCGATCTCAACCGTCTTTCGATTACCGTGGGCGAGGTGCGTTGCACGCCCGATCTGCGGATCGCCACGGTCTACGTGATGCCGCTCGGCGGCAAGCTCCGCGACGAGGCGATCGCGGCACTGGCTCGCAACAAGGGCGAGTTGAAGCGTCATATCGGCAAGGCGACGGCGCTCAAGTTCACCCCCGATCTGCGCTTCGTGATCGACGAGACTTTCGACCAGATGGATGAAACCCGCCGGTTGTTCTCCGACGAGACGGTGCGGCGTGACGTGGAACACGACGAGGACGAGTAATGGCGCGCAGGAAGACGGGGCGCGATGTGCACGGCTGGCTGGTCGTGGACAAGCCCGCAGGCATCACTTCGAACGCGGTGGTCAACAAGGTGCGCTGGGCCTTCGGCGCAAAGAAGGCGGGGCACGCGGGCACGCTCGACCCGGAAGCCACCGGCGTGCTCGCCGTTGCGCTGGGCGAGGCAACGAAAACGGTGCCCTACATCACCGACGCGTTCAAAGCCTACCGCTTCACCGTGAAGCTGGGCGAGGCGACCAACACCGACGACGCCGAGGGCGAGGTCATCGCGACCTCCGATCTGCGCCCGGATGATGCCGAAATCGCAGCGGCTCTTGGCGGGTTTACCGGCGAGATCATGCAGGTGCCGCCGAAGTTTTCCGCCGTGAAGATCGACGGCGAGCGGGCCTACAAGCTGGCCCGCGATGACGAGGAGTTCGAGATCGCGGCCCGGCCGCTCTGGGTCGAAAGCCTCGAGATGGTGGCGCGCCCCGATGCCGACCACGTGACGCTCGAAATGGTCTGTGGCAAAGGCGGCTACGTGCGCGCCATCGCCCGCGATCTGGGCGCGACGCTGGGATGCCTGGGCCACGTCGTCGAGTTGCGCCGCACATGGTCGGGCCCGTTCGACGCCGAGGATGGCGTGACCATGGATCTGATCGAAGAACTGGCAAAGTCGCCGGACCTCGACGACTACCTGCGCCCGCTCGAAGACGGGCTTGAGGATCTGCCCGAACTGAAGGCCACCGCCGAGGGGGCGAACCGGCTTCGGCATGGCAACCAAGGCATGGTGATCGCCTCCGACGTCGAATATGGCGATGAAGCCTGGGCCAGTTACGAGGGCAAAGCGGTGGCCGTGGGCATCTACAAGGCGGGCGAGTTGCACCCGAGCCGGGTGTTCAACCTTTAGCGCGGGGCCAGGAGCCTTGGTGGCACTCAGTCGATGATTCTGAGCACGGGGGCCGGCACCTCCGGAACTTCTCCGATCCGGTAAGCCGACAGAACCTGTTGTTCCGCTGCGTCGGCCTGTGCGTCACTGTCGGCATGGATGCGGCAGAGCGGCGTGCCTTTGTCCACCTTCACACCAAGATCAACCAATCCTGTCAGCCCGACCGCGGGATTGATGGTGTCATCGGCCCGTCGGCGCCCGCCGCCAAGCTCCACCACGGCCAGCCCGATGGCGCGGGTATCAATCGCGGCGACATCGCCCGAGGCCGGTGCGAGAACATCGCGCGTCATCTTTGCCGCTGCGAGGTATTTGCCGGGGGCACCGATGAAGTCCGCAGGCCCTCCGAGCGCCGAGACCATCCGCCCGAACGCTTCCGCCGCCTTGCCCTCATCGAGCGCCGTCCGTGCCATTGCTTTGCCCGTGACCCGATCCTCGGCAAGCCCGGTGAGGGCCAGCATTTCGCCCGCGAGCGCCAGCGTGACCGCTTCGAGACGGGGATCGCGATGCGCGCCGGTGAGGAAATCGACGGCATTGGCGACTTCGAGCGCGTTGCCGGCGGCAGAGGCCAGCGGCTGGTTCATGTCGGTGATCAGGGCGTGGCAGGGCAGGCCCGCTTCGCGCGCCACGCCGGTGATGCTCCGGGCGAGATCCATCGCGCCCTCGAAGCTGTTCATGAAGGCACCGTTGCCGGATTTGACATCCATCACCAGACCGCCAAGCCCGGCGGCCAGCTTCTTCGACAGGATCGAGGCGGTGATCAGCGGCACGCTTTCCACCGTCGCGGTGACGTCGCGGGTGGCGTAGAAGCGCTTGTCGGCAGGGGCGAGGGCCGAGGTCTGCCCGATGATGGCGCAGCCCACCTCGCTGACCACCCGCCGCAGAAGGGTGTTGTCGGGCTGGCTGGTGTAGCCCGGGATGGCATCCATCTTGTCGAGCGTGCCGCCGGTATGGCCAAGGCCGCGGCCCGAGATCATCGGAACGTAGCCCCCGCAAGCGGCCACGATCGGTGCGAGCATGAGCGAGACGTTGTCGCCCACCCCCCCGGTGGAATGCTTGTCGACCACCGGGCCAGGCAGATCCCATTCGAACACGTCGCCCGAATCGCGCATCGCCAACGTCAGCGCCGCGGCTTCCGCGTGGGTCATGCCCTGGAAGAACACTGCCATGGCGAAGGCGGCAACCTGCCCCTCGCTGGCCTCGCCCGAGGCGATACCCGCCACCATTGCGGCAATCTCGTCGGGGCCGAGCTCCGCACCGTCGCGCTTGTGGCGGATGATTTCCTGAAACAGCATATAGTCCTCCCGTTCCCGGACACTTTGACCCTTCGGACAATATTCGCAAGGGGTGTGCGCTTGCCTTCGGCGGCGCGACCGGCCACAAACTGCCCATGATCATCCGTGAGCATATCAAGGACGATGCGCCCTCCGTCGCCGTCTATTCCGACTGCGAGCGTTACCGGTATCTGCTCACACGCACATGGCAACCGCAAGGCCGCAAGGCGCTGTTCGTCATGCTCAACCCCTCTACCGCAACCGAGGTGCAGAATGACCCCACCGTGGAGCGGTGCGAGCGGCGGGTACGGGCGCTGGGCTTCGGGGCGTTTCGGGTGACCAACATCTTCGCCTGGCGCGACACCGACCCGCGCAGGATGCGCGCGGCCGCCGACCCGGTTGGCCCTGGCAACGATGCGGCAATTCGCGAAAGCGCAGGTTGGGCCGACCAGATCGTTTGTGCCTGGGGCACCCATGGTGCCCACCTTGCGCGCGGAGATGCCGTGGAATCCTTGCTCAGGCAAACCGGCCTGCCGCTGTTTCACCTTGGCCTCACCAAGGCCGGGCACCCCAGGCACCCGCTCTACATCGCCTACGAAAAACAGCCTGAACCCTGGACCTGATTGTCAGGGCACAAAGATGTTGTTGACGACTTCAACGTAGACATCCGCGGCCGTTGCGCCCGGCGTGCCTTGAAGGACCGCCACCATTTCGCCGTTCACGCGCACGATTCCGTCGGTCCCGTCGTCCGAGGGGCCAACATCCACCTGCATGTCGCCGTGGTTGATCGTCGGATTCAGCGTGACCCGCAGGAAATCTTCGCCAATTGCGAAGTCGGCGATATGGGCCGCGCCCTCGCCCGAGGCACCATCGAAATAGACCCAGAAGACATCCGAGCCTTGGCCGCCCGTCGCAGTATCGGCTCGGTCCATGATCAGCGTGTCGTCGCCCTCGCCGCCATCGAGCAGGTCGGCGTCATTGTCGATATGCCAGGAGAAGTCGTGCCGTTCCCAATGGATTTCTTCTTCGAGGCGGCCAAGGTGATTGATCACGTCGTCGCCCTCGCCGCCGTTCAGGGTGTCGGCTCCGTATCCGCCGGCGATCCGGTCGTCGCCCGTGCCACCTTCGATCAGGTCGTCGTCGCCCGTGCCATCGGCGGAATGGGTGCCACCGAAAAGACTGTCGTCGTCGCCGGTGCCAGTGATCGTATCGTGGCCGACACCGCCATCGACCCAGATGCCGAGACCGGTTTGCTGGCCTTCGATCATGTCATCGCCCTCGCCGCCGAATAGCGCCGCCACGCCCTCACCGGCGCTCAGCGTATCGTTGCCCTCGCCGCCGAAGGCATAGCTCGCGCCATCGCCAAGCGCGATTTCGTCGTCGCCTTCGCCGCCATCAACCACGGCGACGGCGTTTTCGTCGGACAGGATCGGGGTGCCGTCCCAATCGGTCAGCATGCCGCTGCCGGTGCCGGGCGTTCCATCATCTTCCGCCGAGAAAATGTTGTCGTCGGGGCCCAGCGACAATTCCCCGGTTTCCCCGATCCGCTCGCCAAGCATCTCTGTTCCGGTGGCGAAGTCCGATTCATTGGCCATGAGGTCCTGCAGGGTCGAGCCCGCACCGGAAAAACCTTCGCCGGGCTCGACGATCGGGGAAAGAACGTCATCGGGGTCAATCTCGGAACCTTCGATGGGTTCGTCGTCTTCCTCGATCGGGGCCAGAACGTCGTCCGGGTCGATGTCGGCGCCCTGGAACGGGGTATCGTCGTCAGAGACCGGATCAAGCGGATCGGGTTCTGTGTCGCCTCCCGTCAGCCCGGCGATGGAGGAGGTTGTTTCCTCGGTTTCAGAGAAGAAATCGCCATCCACCCCGGTGGCTGGCGGTTCGTTCATGTCGTTGGCCGCGTCTTCGGTTCCGTCGTCGGACCCGGATTGGGCATCGAACAGAAACATGACGGGGAAAAGCCCGAGCAGAATAAGCAGAATTTCCATGGTACCACCCCTGATACAGGGTTTCGCATACCATGAGCCCTTGGGATCAGGAAAAGAATAGTCCTGAAAATTGGACGGAATTCGAGAGGGTTGAAGGCCGCCACTTCGCTTTTTTGGCACCACACGATAGGGTGGTCGCAGGCAAAGGGAGGGAATGGCGTGCAGGACAAGGGCGAACCCGACGAGAGCCTCGTGGACGAAGTTCGCGCCGTGCGCGACGAGGTTCGGCGGCTGAACGAAAAACGGTTCTTCCGAATCGAAAACTCGCTGTTACGGATGGTTTCATGGAGTCTCGCGCGCGGGCTTGCCTTTGGCCTCGGCTCGGTGCTCGGCGCGACGATCCTGCTGTCGGTGCTGGTCACGATCCTGGCGTCGATCGACTTCATCCCGGTGCTGGGCGATCTGGCGCAGCGTCTGATCGAGGAGATCCAGACCGGCACCCCGCCAGAATAGGCTTTTCTTTCGGATGGGAATCTCCTATACGCCCGCATCCGCCGAAAGCGGACCTCCACGGGCCTGAGCTGGACGACATCCCGGCCTGCGCCATCACCTTGAACCCGTAAAGGAGACCCCGATGTCGATTACGCCTGACGAAAAGACCCGTCTGATGAAGGAATTCGCCACCAAGGAAGGCGACACCGGCTCGCCGGAAGTCCAGGTGGCCATCCTCACCTCGCGCATCTCCACGCTCACCGAGCACTTCAAGACCCACAAGAAGGACAACCACTCGCGTCGTGGCCTTCTGATGATGGTCGCCCAGCGCCGCAAGCTGCTGGACTACGTGAAGGGCAAGGATGAGGCCCGCTACCAGGACCTCATCAAGCGTCTGGGCATCCGTCGCTGAGGCTTGCCTGAAAGGTTTGGAATTCGGGAACGCCCGTGCTGAGAAGCGCGGGCGTTCTTTTCTTTTCATTAGCTCTTCATTCTCGCTTCAAGATTTCGATTAGTTCGTTTGTGTTTAGCTCTCGGTGAATCAGTTTTTGGCGGATGTACGAGAAGACTCCGTGCATTGTCAGGTATCGTTGAACGGTCGGCATGTGCGAGTTCATGGAACGCCCTTTGAATCGCTCAAATCGACCGAGTTTGTTCACCAAGAACTGTGCGATTCCCATGTGTTCAACTTCGTGATTCCCGTCGAATCCGAAGAACTTTGGGTCCCTGCCAGTGGGACCCACGGCTTCTTCGATGGTCTGTTTGTCCTCGGCATCTAGCTTTTCGAAGGCGCGTTCGATGAAGTTCCACATGTCGAGTACATCAACCACTTCAGCAAGGGCCTGTTTGCTGTCAACATGGTCATGCAAAATGCCATTCAGTTCCCAATTCAACGCCCAGTAGTGACCACCGTAGATGGATTCTTGAACTAGGTCGGCTGTCTTTCCTTCGTCGGTTGCGTTCTTTAGCAGCTCCGCAAGCATCCAGAGCGTGACTTTCTCAACGCTGGATGGCCGAAAGTCGGTTTCGCTTTGGGCCAAGCCCATTTCCACTAGACGGCGCACTGCTTCGGCCCGAGACGGTTGATCTCGCTGCCCATCGCTCCATCGGTCGATCCTTTCGAGAAGATCAACGTCGAGTCTCATCTCGAAGCGCTCGCTTTTCGGTACCATTTCCCGCCTCCGTAACTTTTCCGGTTATTACGTACAATAATACGGAATTAACGTACAGGCCTCCGGACGTCAATGGGCTTGTCGGCATTAAGTGGCGCCAAGACCCAACCCCCTTCCCCCACGCCCACTTTTCCTGTATGGCCCCCACATCTGAGACGCAGCGCCTCGACCCCGGCGCTCGAACAGGATGATAGGGGTCGGCGGCAATGGGGCCGCCATTTCAATGGGAGACCCGCAGGGGCGGGAGTGCTCCCTTACAGGAAACGCTACATGTTCAATATTACTCGCAAATCCATGCAATGGGGTGAGGAAACGCTTACCCTCGAGACGGGCAAGGTGGCCCGTCAGGCCGACGGGTCGGTGATCGCCACGCTGGGCGAAACCTCCGTCATGGCCAACGTGACCTTCGCAAAGCAGCCGAAACCCGGTTTCGATTTCTTTCCGCTCACGGTCCACTACCAGGAAAAATACTATGCCGCGGGCAAGGTGCCCGGCGGCTTCTTCAAGCGCGAGGCGCGGCCGACCGAGAAGGAAACGCTGACCGCCCGCCTGATCGACCGTCCGATCCGCCCGCTCTTCGTCCCCGGCTTCAAGAACGAAGTGCTGGTGATGTGCACGGTGCTCAGCCATGACCTGGTGAACGATCCCGACATGGTGGCGATGATCGCCACCTCGGCGGCGCTCACCATTTCCGGCGCGCCCTTCATGGGCCCGATCGCAGGTTGCCGCGTTGGCTACGAGGATGGCGAATACATCCTCAACCCGACGATCGACGACATGCACCAGCTTCGCAGCAATTCCGAGCAGCGCCTCGATCTGGTCGTGGCCGGCACCAAGGACGCGGTGATGATGGTGGAATCGGAAGCCTATGAGCTGTCCGAAGCCGAGATGCTGGGCGCGGTCAACTTCGCGCATGAGCAGATCCAGCCGGTGATCGACCTGATCATCGACCTGGCCGAAGACGCGGCCAAAGAGCCCTTCGAGTTCACCCCGCCGGATTACTCCGATCTCTATGCGGCGGTGAAAGCTGCCGGGGAAGAGAAGATCCGTGCCGCCTACGCGATCCGCGACAAGCAGGAGCGCACCACGGCGATCAGCGAAGCCAAGCAGGCGATCATCGAGGCGCTCACCGAGGAGCAGCAAGAAGACGCCAACCTCGGCTCGGCGCTGAAAAAGCTCGAATCCGCCGTGCTGCGCGGGGACGTGGTGAAAAACGGAACCCGCATCGATGGCCGCGCTCTCGACGAGATCCGCGATATCGTTTCGGAAGTCGGCCTGCTGCCGCGCACCCATGGTTCGGCGCTGTTCACCCGCGGCGAAACCCAGGCGCTGGTGGTGACCACGCTGGGCACCGGCGACGACGAGCAGATGATCGACGCGCTCACCGGCACCTACAAGTCGCCCTTCCTGCTGCACTACAACTTCCCGCCCTACTCGGTCGGTGAAGCGGGGCGCGTTGGCCCTCCGGGTCGTCGTGAGATCGGCCACGGCAAGCTCGCCTGGCGCGCGCTTCAGGCCGTGCTCCCGGCGGCGACCGACTTTCCCTACACCATCCGTCTCGTGTCCGAGATCACCGAGTCGAACGGCTCGTCGTCGATGGCGACGGTCTGCGGCTCGTCGCTCTCGATGATGGACGCGGGCGTGCCGCTGAAAGCGCCGGTTGCGGGCGTGGCCATGGGCCTCGTGCTGGAAGATGATGGTGCCTATGCCGTGTTGTCCGACATTCTTGGCGACGAGGACCACCTCGGCGACATGGATTTCAAGGTCGCCGGCACCGAGAAGGGCATCACCTCGCTGCAGATGGACATCAAGGTTGCCGGCATCACGCCGGAAATCATGGAAAAGGCGCTGGCCCAGGCCAAGGCCGGGCGTCTGCACATCCTCGGCGAGATGTCGAAGGCACTGACCGAGGGTCGCACCGAGTTTTCCGAACACGCGCCGCGCATCGAGACGATGACCGTGCCGACCGACAAGATCCGTGAAGTGATCGGCTCGGGCGGCAAGGTGATCCGCGAGATCGTGGAAGTGTCGGGTGCCAAGGTCGATATCAACGACGACGGCGTGATCAAGATCGCCAGCCCGAACGCGGAAGCGATCAAGAAGGCACATGACATGATCCACGCGATCGTGGCCGAGCCCGAGGAAGGCGCGATCTACAAGGGCACCGTCGTCAAGATCGTCGATTTCGGTGCCTTCGTGAACTTCTTCGGCAAGCGCGACGGCCTCGTGCACGTCAGCCAGATCGAGAACCGCCGCCTCAACCATCCCTCGGATGTGCTGAAGGAAGGCCAGGAAGTCTGGGTCAAGCTACTCGGCTTCGACGATCGCGGCAAGGTGCGCCTCGCCATGAAGATGGTCGACCAGGAAACCGGCGAGGAACTGCCGGAGGAGCCGAAGAAGAAAAAGGGTGACGACGGCGACGAATGATCGCCTGACCACCTGCTGAAACGCGAAAGCCCCGGTGGAAACGCCGGGGCTTTTTCCTGCGTCCCGGTCGCCCGGAAGGCAACCTTGGGCTCAATGGTTGCGCTATTCCGGCACAACCTTGACCCGCCCCGCCTCCGTCAGCGCCCAAACGTCGCGCCCTTCGATCACCACCGGCACCAGCGGTCTGCCGTAGCCCGCGCCGGTGTCGATATTCACACGGTTGCCGTGGTGTTCGACAACCTCCACCGGGGTATGGCCGTGCACGATCAGCGGTCCATGGTCGACGCGGCTCGTCAGAAACTCGTCGCGGATCCAGCAAAGATCGTCCTCGGTCTGCTGATCGAGGGGCACACCGGGGCGGATGCCGGCGTGGCAGAAGAAAAGATCACCCACGCGATACGATGTCGGCAGGGAATCGAGAAAGGCCTGGTGTGCGTCGGGCACCTTGTCGCGCGCCTCGCGGTGGATCGTATCGGCATCGGCGGTGATATCGACCCCGTAGGACGCCAGCGCATCGCTGCCGCCGAGCCGGGAATGAAGCCAGTGGAGATCGCTGCGCAAGTTTTCGTCGTGCCGCTTGGGCCATTCGAGAAACCGCGCCATCATTCTGTCGTGGTTGCCTTTGAGCACAACCCAGGGCTCGGCTGCCTTTATCCCGGCCAACAGGAAGTCGATCACGCCCCTGGTGTCGGGTCCGCGGTCGCAAAGATCGCCGATGTGGATCACCGGCGCCGAGCTGTCGCCGGTGTCTGCGCGGTCTTGCGCGACCAACTCGTGGGCCCGTTTCAGCTCGCCGAGATAGCCGTGAATGTCTCCGATGGCATAGGTTCGCATGGGGTCTCCTTTCAGGCGCAGCATAGAAAAAAGCCCCGGCGTTTCCACCGGGGCTTTGGTTTTATTGGGCCCGACCTCAAACCTCGAATTCGAGCGGCGCGACCATCTGGAACAGTTCGGTCGAGCGCAATTCTTCCAGAACGGGCGCGGGCACCGGGGCGTCAACGTAGAGCAGCGCGATCGCATCGCCCCCCGAAACGGTGCGCCCGAGCGTGAAGTTGGCGATGTTCACACCGTGGCCACCCATCGTTGCCCCGAGCGCGCCGATGATGCCGGGCACGTCCTTGTTGGTGGTATAGAGCATGTGCTGGCCGATCTCGGCGTCGATGGTGATGCCCTTGATCTGGATGAAGCGCGGCTTGCCGTCGGAAAACACCGTGCCGGCGATCGAGCGCTGGCGGGTGGGGGTTTTCACCGTGAGCTTGATGAAACCGTCGAACACGCCCGACTTGTCCTGCGTGGTGATCGAGGTCTGGATGCCGCGGTCGGCGGCGATCACCGGGGCCGACACCATGTTGACCTCGGAGATCACCGGCTTGAGCAGCCCCGCGATCACCGCGCAGTCGAGCGCCTTGAGGTTCATCTCGGCAACGACGCCGTCGAACAGGATGTTGACCTCCTCGATCGGCTCGTCGGTCAACTGGCCGACGAAGGCACCGAGATGCCCGGCAAGCTTGATCCACGGCCCCATCACCTTGGCCTCCTCGGCGGTGACCGAGGGCATGTTGAGCGCGTTGGTCACGGCGCCCGTGAGCAGGTAGTCGGCAATCTGCTCGGCCACCTGAAGCGCCACGTTCTCCTGCGCTTCGGTGGTCGAGGCCCCGAGGTGCGGCGTGCAGACAACGTTGGCCAGCCCGAACAGCGGGCTGTCTTTCGCGGGTTCGACCTCGAAGACGTCGAAGCCCGCGCCCGCGACGTGGCCCGACTTGATGGCTTCGGCCAGCGCGGCCTCGTCCACAAGTCCGCCGCGGGCGCAGTTGATGATCCGAACGCCCTTCTTCGTCCTGGCGATGTTCTCGGCAGAAAGGATGTTGCGGGTCTTGTCGGTGAGCGGCACGTGCAGGGTGATGAAATCGGCGCGCTTCAGAAGCTCGTCGAGGTCTACCTTCTCGACGCCGAGCTTGTCGGCGCGCTCTTCGCTCAGGAACGGATCATAGGCGATCACCTTCATCTTGAGGCCGCGGGCGCGGTCGCAGACAATGCCGCCGATATTGCCTGCGCCGATCACGCCCAGCGTCTTGCCGGTGACCTCGACGCCCATGAACTTCGATTTCTCCCACTTGCCGCCTTGCGTCGAGGTGTCGGCCTCGGGGATCTGACGTGCCACCGCCATCATCATCGCGATCGCATGTTCGGCGGTGGTGATCGAGTTGCCGAACGGCGTGTTCATCACGATCACGCCCTTCTTGGACGCGGCCGGGATATCGACGTTGTCGACACCGATGCCCGCGCGCCCGATCACCTTGAGATTGGTCGCGGCGTCGAGCACGTCGGCCGTGACCTTGGTGGCGGAACGGATCGCGAGCCCGTCATACTTGCCGATTTCGGCGAGGAGTTTGTCCTTGTCCTTGCCGAGGTCGGGCAGGAAGTCGACGTCGATGCCGCGATCGCGGAAGATCTGCACGGCGGTTTCGGAAAGCTTGTCGGAAACGAGAACCTTGGGGGCCATGATGGGCTCCTTTGCTGAGGGCGGGTGCCGGACTGAAGCCGGGCCTGCATTTGGAAGGTTCGAGTGGGAGCAGTCCCCCACCCGGGGACTATTGCGCGTCGATCTCGGCGTTGAACGCCCAGTCGAGCCAGGGCAGCAAGGCCTGCACGTCGGCGGTTTCCACCGTGCCGCCGCACCAGATCCTGAGGCCCGGGGGGGCATCGCGGTAGGCACCGATATCGAATGCCACGCCCTCGGTTTCGAGCCGCTTGGCCACCGCCTTGGCGAAGGCGGCCCCGTCCTTGATCCGGTCGTCGGTGAACTTGACGCAAACCGAGGTGTTGGAGCGCGTCGCCGGGTCTTCGGCAAGGTTGGCGATCCAGGGCTTTGCATCGCAGAAATCGAACACGGCCTGCGCGTTGGTGTCGGCCCGGGCGACGAGGCCCTGAAGCCCGCCCACCGAGCGCGCCCAGTCGAGCGCGACGAGGTAATCCTCGACCGCGAGCATCGACGGCGTGTTGATCGTCTCGCCCTTGAAGATGCCCTCGATCAGCTTGCCGCCCTTGGTCATGCGGAAGATCTTCGGGAGCGGCCAGGCCGGTGTGTAGCTCTCAAGCCGTTCCACCGCGCGGGGGCTGAGGATCAGCATCCCGTGCGCCGCCTCGCCGCCGAGCACCTTCTGCCAGGAGAAAGTGGTGACATCGAGCTTGTCCCACGGCAGGTCCATCGCGAAGGCGGCGGAGGTGGCGTCGCAGATCGTCAGCCCCTCGCGGTCGGCGGCGATCCAGTCGCCGTTCGGCACGCGCACGCCGGAGGTGGTGCCGTTCCAGGTGAACACCACGTCATTGGCGAAATCGATTGAGGCGAGATCGGGAAGTTGGCCGTAATCGGCGGTTTTCACCACCGCGTCGAGCTTGAGTTGCTTGGCAACGTCGGTCACCCATCCGGCGCCGAAGCTTTCCCACGCCAGCATCTCGACGCCGCGCGCGCCGAGCATCGACCACATCGCCATTTCGACCGCGCCGGTATCGGAAGCGGGCACGATGCCGATGCGGTAGTCGGCTGGAATGCCGAGGATCTCGCGGGTGCCCTCGATCGCGGCGAGGAGCTTGGCCTTGCCGACAGCGGCACGGTGCGAGCGGCCAAGCGGGGCATCTGCGAGTTTGTCGAGAGAGAAAGTCGGGTTCTTGGCGCAGGGGCCGGACGAAAAGCGCGGATTGGCCGGGCGCGCTGCCGGTTGATCGATGACCATCAAAGGTATCCTTCCAGATATTCGCCCCTCGTTGGGGAGGGGTGTCCCGCCGTCGCAGATACGGGCAATGCTTGGGCTTCACAACAGGGAAAATCGCCGGGATGCGTCGGTTTGGGGAATGGATGCGACACCTCGTGGAGTGGATCGGAAACTTCGGTTCGACCGCAAGCGCCGGGGGGCTGTCTGCCCCCCGGACCCCCCGAAGGTATTTCGGGACCCAAGAAGCACGATGCGTCAGGCTGGTGTTTGCAGGTGCGATCGGCTAGAGCCCGCGCGCAGGCAACTGGAGATCGCCCATGTTCATCGCCACGCTCATCGCCGCGCCGGGAGGGCTCGACGCTTCTCTCGTCGAGAACCTGCGCAATGCCTGGGGGGGCGGGGATGCCACCTGGCTGGCACCGGGGGAGGCGGCCGAGTTTGCCGTGAACGCGATCCCCGGCAACCTCTGGGAGGTCTGGGACGATGTGCAGAATCTCGGCGTCGATCTGGCGCTGCAACCCGCCGAGGGACGGCGCAAACGGTTGCTGATCGCCGACATGGATTCGACGATGATCCGGCAGGAATGCATCGACGAGCTGGCCGACGAGGCCGGGGTGGGCGCGCATGTGGCCGAGATCACCGCGCGGGCGATGAATGGTGAGCTGGATTTCGAGGGTGCCTTGCGCGAACGGGTCGGGCTGCTCGCAGGGCTCGACGCGGACGTGATCGGCAAGGTCCTGGCGGAACGGATCACCTATATGCCGGGTGGCCGCGACCTGGTGGCGACGATGCGCGCGAACGGCGGGTATGCGCTCCTGGTGTCGGGCGGGTTCACCGCTTTCGCTGCCCGCGTGGCCGAGGTTCTGGGCTTCGACGAGGCGCGTGCGAACGAGCTCGAGATTGAGGCGGGGAGACTGACCGGGCGGGTGGTGGAGCCGATCCTCGGGCGTGCGGCGAAGGTCGCGGCGCTCGAGGAGGTGGCGGCGCGGCTCGGGATCACGCCATTGGAGGCGATCGCGGTGGGCGACGGTGCCAACGATCTGGGGATGCTCGGCCTCGCCGGCACCGGCGTGGCGCTGCACGCCAAGCCTTCGGTGGCGGCCGAGTGCGATATCCGGGTGAATCACGGCGACTTGACGGCGCTGCTCTTCCTTCAAGGCTACGCGCGGGCGGAATTCGCCGGTTGAAGCCGTGGAATGCGGTCGACGCTCGGAGGGCGGTGCTTCCTTCATCGAGCGGATGTTAACCGTAGTGCCTTCGGTTCTATGGCCCGGCAATCCCGCACTTCGCGAGCGCCCACGCCTACTGGCAGAATCGCCCGCTTGCGTGCTAGTTCTTGTGGCATGACTGATGCCATCCGCAATATGAGCGTTTCCCGCCCGGTGATCCGCCAACTCGAAGATGCCGTGATCAACCGGATCGCGGCGGGCGAGGTGGTGGAGCGGCCGGCCGCGGCGGTCAAGGAACTGGTGGAAAACGCCATTGATGCGGGTGCCCGGCGGATCGAGGTGGCTTATGCCGATGGTGGCAAGACGCTGATCCGCGTGACCGACGATGGAACGGGCATGGCCCCCGAAGACCTCGCGCTTGCCCTCGCGCGGCACGCCACCTCCAAAATCGACGGCTCCGACCTGCTCGACATTCACACCTTCGGCTTTCGCGGCGAGGCGCTGCCTTCGCTCGGCGCAGTGGGGCGCCTTGCGATCACCTCGCGCGCGGCGGGTCACGAGGCGGCGACGATCCGCGTGGCGGGCGGCGAGATCGCCCCGGTGCGGCCTGCCGCCCTGTCCGCCGGCACCGTGGTGGAGTTGCGCGATTTGTTCTATGCCACGCCCGCGCGGCTCAAGTTCCTGCGCTCGGACCGGGCCGAGGCGCAGGCGATCGGCGATGTGGTCAAGCGGCTGGCGATGGCCGAGCCGCAGATCGGGTTTGCGCTGCGCGACGTCTCGGGCGGTGGCGAGGGGCGGATACTGTTCCAGGCGGCGGCGGAAACGGGCGACATGTTCGATGCGCTGGCCGGGCGGCTCGCCCGGGTGCTGGGGCGCGATTTTGCCGAGAACGCGCTGAGGATCGACGCCGAGCGCGAGGGGCTCAGGCTCACCGGCTATGCCGCGCTGCCGACCTATTCACGCGGCGCGGCGGTGGCGCAGTTCCTCTTCGTCAATGGTCGGCCGGTACGCGACAAGCTCCTCGTCGGCGCGCTGCGGGCGGCTTATTTCGATTTCCTGAGCCGCGACCGGCACCCGGCGGCGGCGCTGTTCCTTTCCTGCGATCCGCATCTGGTTGACGTGAACGTGCACCCGGCCAAGTCGGAAGTGCGGTTTCGCGAACCGGGGGTGGCGCGGGGGCTGATCGTTTCGGCTTTGCGCCATGCGCTGGCCGAAGCCGGGCACCGCGCGTCGAGCACGGTGGCAGGCGCAACGCTGGGCGCGATGCGTCCTGAAACGACCGGGCCGCGCCTTTACCAGATGGACAGGCCGGGGCCGGGGCTCGCGCGGATGGCCTATGAGATGCAGGCGCCGGAGGTTCAGCCGGGGTTTGCCGAAGCGGCCACGCCCTCGGCGCGCTGGGATGCGCCGGAGGAGAGCGAGGTTGACCGCCGGGCGGATGAGAAGCGTCCGCTAGGGGCAGCGCGGGCGCAGGTGCACGAAAACTACATCATCGCGCAAACCGAGGATGGCGTGGTGATCGTCGACGGCCACGCGGCACATGAACGGCTGACTTATGAGAAGTTGAAGCGCCAGATGGAGGAGACCGGCGTGCCAAGTCAGGCGCTGCTCGTGCCCGAGATTGTCGAGCTTTCGGAGAGCGAGGCGCAAACGCTTCTCGCGATGGCGGAGGATCTTGCCCGGCTCGGTCTCGGGATAGAACCATTTGGTGGCGGCGCGGTCGCGGTGCGCGAAACACCTGCGATCCTCGGCACGGTGGATGCCGGGGCGCTGATCCGCGACATCCTCGATGAACTCGCAGACCTTGGAAGCACCAACACGCTTCAGGCCCGGATCGAGGCGATCTTGTCGACCACGGCCTGCCACGGCTCGGTGCGCAGCGGGCGGCGGATGCGGCCCGAAGAGATGAACGCGCTTCTGCGCGAGATGGAGGCAACGCCGCATTCCGGCCAGTGCAACCACGGGCGGCCTACCTACGTGGAACTCAAGCTGGCCGATATCGAAAGGCTGTTTGGCCGGACATGACCGAAACTGTCTCTTCCCTGGATCTCTCCGATCCCCTGGTTCTGGCCGCGCTCGTCGCGGCCGGGGCGCTACTTCTGATCGTGATCCTGTTGATCGTTGCGGTTGCCCGCGCCGGGCGCTCGGCGCGGATGGCCAATGACCTTTCGCGCCAGATCGGCGGGCTCGGCCACGCGGTGCAGGTGCTCGGGCAGGGGCAGGACCAGCTTACCGGCGGTTTGCGCAGCGTGTCGGACGCACAGGCCAATGCCCAGACCCAGGTGATCCAGACGATGGAGGCGCGGCTGGCAGAGGTGCAGCGGCAGATGCAGGAGCGGTTGCACGACAACGCGATGCGCGCGGCGCGGTCGCTCTCCGAGATGCAGGAGCGCATGAGCGAGTCGTTGCAAGGCTCGACGGTAAAGACGACGCAATCGCTCACCCAGTTGCAGGAGCGCCTCGCCACCATCGACAAGGCGCAGGAAAACATCACGCGGCTTTCGGGCGATGTGCTGTCGTTGCAGGATATCCTGTCCAACAAGCAGACGCGCGGGGCGTTTGGCGAGATCCAGCTCACCGATATCGTCTCGAAGGCGCTGCCGTCCGACAGCTACAGCCTTCAGGCCACCCTGACGAACGGCAAGCGCGCCGATTGCCTGATTCATCTGCCCAACCCGCCGGGGCCGATCGTGATCGATTCCAAGTTTCCACTGGAGGCCTACGAGGCGTTGCGCAAGGCGGATACGCAATGGGAGGTGAACGAGGCGGCAAAGGCGATGCGCGTCGCCGTGCGGGCCCATATCAAGGCGATCAGCGAGAAATACATCATCGAGGGCGAAACCGCCGACGGCGCGCTGATGTTCCTGCCCTCCGAGGCGGTCTATGCCGAGTTGCACGCGAATTACCCCGAAGTCGTGCGCGAGGGTTTCGAGAAGCGGGTCTGGATCGTGTCGCCGACCACCTGCATGGCCACGCTCAACACCATGCGCGCGATCCTGAAGGATGCCCGGATGCGTGAGCAGGCCGGGGCGATTCGCAAGACCCTGCGTCAGTTGCACCGCGATGTGGAACTGGTGGTGGAGCGGGTCGACAAGCTGAACTCCCATTTCGGCCAGGCCCGGGCTGATCTCGAAGGCATCGGAATCGCGGCGGAACGGGCCGGCAAACGGGCGGCCAAGCTCGACAATTTCGATTTCGAAGAGATCGCGCCGGAGGATGCCGAGGACAGCGTGATGCCGCTTCCGAAAGGGTGAGTGCCCTTGTCGGGGAGGCAGGCTTCGCGCTATAGCGGCATGAGATCACGACAGGAGCCGACATGATCGAAATCAGCCCCTCTAAGGTAGCCCGGATCATCATCCGTGCCCGTACCCTCGACGCCAAGACCGGCCGCTGGGATACGCCCATGGACGACGCCGAGGCCGATTCGATCCTGGAATCCCGGCCATCGGACGCCACCGAAGACGAGTTGCGCAGCTATATCTCGGATCTGAACTCCGACGAGCAGGCGAGCCTCGTGGCGATCATGTGGATCGGGCGCGAAACCTACACCGCCGACGATCTCGATGAGGCGATCGAAACCGCCAAGGCGGAAGCCACGGCACCGACCGAGGATTACCTGCTCGGAATTCCAATGCTTTCGGATTACCTCTCCGCGGGGCTCGACGAACTGGGCTACGACACCGAAGAACTGATCGACGACCACCTGAAATAGGGGCGCGACGGGCGATTCCCGGTTGAAGGAACCGCCCCGATCACTTCAGGCGAGGTGATCCACAAGCTGCATGTGCTGGGCCTGGGTGTCGATCGCGTCAAGCCAGCGCCGCACCAGCCGTTCATCCGAAGGCGCGGCCGAGACCCCGGGGCCGATCTCGCGGTCGAGCACCGAGGCGACGGCGAGCGCGACGGTGACCGACACCAGCCGCGCCATGGCCGTGCCGCGGTCGTCGCCGTGGGCGTCGAGTGTCCAGGTCTTGTGGTAGACCTCGTTGCCATCCCGTGCGGCGCTGAGCCCGACGCAGAGCACCACCCTGTCGGGCTCGCCCTCGTCATAGGCGTTCTCGGCCCAGAACTGATCCGACATTTCCTTGAGGCGGGCGTCACCGGCCGCGCCTTCCAGCGTTTCGATCTCGCGGAAGACGTCGGCCCATGCCTCCGACCAGCCGCCCAGCCGCAGCGTGCCGCGCACGAAATCCTTCACCGGCCAAGCCTCGTCGAAGCCATATTGCGCCATGAAGGGCAGCGAATCCCGGTTGGGGTAGACCTCGAAGGTTTCTGGCGTGGGGAGCGGGGCGTCGTAGCTCGATAGCGCATCCCAAGGCCGGGCCACTTCCAGCACCGAATGCGCCTTGATCGAGCGCGAGGGCGAGCGCAGGGCCTTCAGCACCCCGAGCGGCGACCATGAAAACTTGTAGCGGAAGGCGTTGGTGTATTTCGGCACGCCGCCACAATAGGAGATGAAACTGATGGTGTTTTTCAGATCGTATGCGGGGGATTTGCGGTAATCCTCAACCAGCCAATGCGCCATCAGGTGGTCGATCCCCGGATCAAGGCCGACTTCGTTGACCAGCGCAACGCCCGCCGCCTTCGCCTTCTCGTCCAGCGCCCGCATTTCCGGCGCGATGTAGGACGACGAGACGAAATGCGCGCCCTTCTCGATGCAAAGCTCGGCCAGCGGCAGGTGCCAGTCGGCGGGCAGCATCGAAACCACCACGTCGCCGGGGGCGAGCGCCGCGCCGAGCGTTTCGGGATCGAAGGCTCGGATATCGTCGGTGAGGTGCCCGACCGCCTCTTGCGCCTTGTCGACCGTCCGGTTCCAGACCACGAGATTGCGGCCTTCTTCGATTAACCGCTTGAGGCCGGGAATCGCCGAAAGGCCGGTGCCGCACCAATGAATCGTCATCTCAGATCCCTTTCATCTTTTCATCGAACGTGGCTTTCGCGCGGCCCCAGACACCAGCGTCGAGATTGCCGAGCGTCAGCAGTGCAGGCAGAAGCTGGGCCGCGTAATCTTCCGAGCTTTCCACCGGCAGCAACGACGGCAGGTTGTCGATCGCCATCACGTCGAGCGGCGGATGGTCGGCGACGCGCACCACCGGTGCCTGCCAGTCGGTCGCCGCATCGTAGATCGGCACCGGGTTGTAATCGCTGTCGGGGTCGCAAGCGACATCGCCGATCACGCTGAGGCGTCGGGGCTGGTCGAGCGCCTCGCGGCCCACGAACACGGGAGTGCCGGGCCGGGCGAAGATGCAGTTGAGGAAGATGTCGTGGTCGAGGATGTCCGGGAACGGGCCACCTTGCGCGGTTTCGGCCATGTCCCAACGGGTCACGTCCATGCCAAGCTCGGCGCAGAGATCGCCGGCACCGCTGCCGACCCTGCCGAGCGCGCCGATCACGATGGCGCGGGGCAGAGGCCGCGCGGTGGCGGCCAATTCGGCGCGCAACTCCTCCACCAGCGTGGCCTTGTCCGGGTAGGTGGTGACCGGGTTGCAGATCCCGCCTGCCTCCTGTGCCGCCCAGGCCTTGACCGAAACCGCGGCCCCGGCGAAGCCCGCCCAGTAGCCGAAGGCGGCGATGCGGCGGCCCGTCTCGTCGACGAGGTATTCCAGATCGAAGAGCGTGCCGCCCCCTGCCTTGAAACGCGCGAGCAGGCGGCGGCCGGAGTGCTGGCCCTTGAAGGCATGGCCGAACATGATGTGGGCATGACCCAGCGGCGTGTCGTCGTCGGGCAATTCTTTCAGCCCGAAGATGATCGCGTCGCGCGGCGCTTCGGGCCAGGCGTTCTCTGCGACGATCTCGCAACCTGCATCGCGGTAACCTTCGATCGGGATCTTGCGCTGCGCGCTTTGCTCGACGCTCACCCGGATCCCTGCCGCGATCAGCGCCCGCGCGCCCTCGGGGGTCAACCCGACCCGTTCCTCGTTTGGCCGCTGCTCGGCCCGGACCCAGAGATGCGTCATCCCGCCCTCCTCAGATATAGGTGCGCGCGTGGTGCCTGTCGGGTCGGGCGAGGTGCGGCACGGCGTTGAACTGCGTCAGCGTGAGGCCCGATCCGACCGGGTGCAACTGGTGCACCGAGGTGTTCATGATGGTGAGCGCGAGCCGGGCGAAGGCCCCAAGCTCGAGTCCCATGGCAACCCGCACCGCCATGGCGATGAGCCCGCCCGAGGTGACCACCAGGGCGCGGCCCTTGCCCGCGGCGATCTCGTGTAAGGCGTCGGAAACCCGGGACTGGAAGGCAAGGAAACTCTCGCCCGCACCCTCGATCTTGCCATCCTGCCAAGCGGTGAACACCAACGGCAGATGATCAATGAACTCGTCGCGATTCGTCGGCATCGGGATGCCGTATTGCGCGTGCATCCTCGCCGACAGGTCGAAATAGGCGACCTCGTTCAGCCTTGGATCGGCCTCGACCTCGCCGAATCGCGTGGCCTGCATCGCGCCCGCTGTCTCGACATGGCGGATCAGCGTGCCGGAATAGATCCGGTCGAAGCCCTCGCCCGCGTCGTGCCAGTAACCCCCAAGCCAACCGGCCTGCTGGTGGCCAAGCGGCGAGAGCGAGTCATAGCCGGTTTCATCCTGCG
Organism: Maritimibacter sp. HL-12; assembly: GCF_900177545.1. Lineage (GTDB taxonomy): Bacteria > Pseudomonadota > Alphaproteobacteria > Rhodobacterales > Rhodobacteraceae > Sinisalibacter. Next base: position 1,708,357 of record NZ_FXBQ01000001.1, read on the forward strand.
CAGCGGAATTGGCCTGGCCGTGGCGTATGAGGGTGATCTGTGACATGGGGCATGGCTACCGCGCGGACGCGTCGGGGGAAAGGGGGAGTTGGCCGAAACGAGGGTGCAATTCTCCCCAAAACGCGAAAGGCCGTCAGGTTTCCCCGACGGCCATTCAGAACAGCTCGTTGCGAAGCTCAGCCCTGGCGGGCTTTGAACCGGCGCTGCGTCTTGTTGATGACGTAGACGCGGCCCTTGCGGCGCACGACACGGCAGTCGCGGTGCCGAGACTTCAGCGAGCGGAGCGAATTGCGGACTTTCATGGCCCTTCTCCTCTTGTCGCGGCGCCGGGAGCGCCAGTTGAATTTCTTGCCCTTTCGGGCGGCGATGGTGGGCGATACTGGGATCGAACCAGTGACCCCTTCGATGTCAACGAAGTGCTCTACCGCTGAGCTAATCGCCCCTTGAGATCTTTGCCCGAGCGCCCCGACCGGGACATTCAAACACACAGACGCGGGGATCCCCGCGCCAGTTCGCGTGTCTATAGAAGGTTGCCGACGGCTGCGCAAGGGGCTTTTGGCGGACGCAAAAATCCTCCTATAGTGCCGGTCAGGAGGTGCGCGCGATGCCCCAGGCCTACGAGATCTTTCAGCCGATCCGGCGCAGCACGAGCGTGGTTTTTGCCTCGCCCCATTCAGGTCGGGTCTACGACCAAAGTTTCCTGCGCCGGTCCGTGCTTGATGAGCGCACCATCCGGTCGTCGGAAGATGCCTTTGTCGATCTGTTGTTTTCCGCGGCGCCCGCGCATGGTGCGCCCCTGATCGCGGCCAATGCCCCGCGCGCTTTTGTCGACCTCAACCGCGGTGCCGAAGAGCTCGATCCGGCATTGATCCGGGGGGTGAAGCGGGGCGGGCACAATCCGCGCGTCAGTGCGGGGTTGGGGGTGATTCCCCGCGTCGTGGCCGGCGGACGCGAGATCTATCGAGGCAAGCTCTCGCCGGTGGAGGTCGAAATGCGGCTTGCCGCGCATTGGCACCCGTACCATGCGGGGCTTCAGGGCCTGCTCGACGAATCGCACGCGCTGTTTGGCGAGGCGATCCTGATTGATTGCCACTCGATGCCGCACGAGGCGATCGAGAGTCTGTGCCGCGCGCAGGACGGCAATCCCGAGATCGTCGTCGGTGACCGCTTCGGCGCCTCCGCCGACGGGGCGATCGTGGCGCGGATCGAGGCGGCGTTTCGGGCCGCCGGATTCCGCGTCGCGCGCAACGTGCCCTTTGCCGGTGCCTATACCGCACAACACTACGGGCGGCCGTCGCGGCGTCAGCACGTGGTCCAGATCGAGATCGACCGCTCGCTCTACATGGATGAGGCGCGGCTATGCCCGAACAAGGGGTTTGACGCTATCCGCAAGGTTCTGGACCGGATCATCGGTGAGATCGCAATGATCGGCCGTCCCGCCGAAAACCTGCCGCTGGCTGCGGAGTAGGCGAAAGACCTCAGCGGATCGCGCGGCCCTTGAGGATTGCGCCCTCGCCGAATCGGGCGCGGATCGCATCGGTCGCGCGTTCGGCGGCCCGGCGCTTTTCGGCCTGCGGGTCGAGCAGATCTCCGAGCCGGTCCGCGCCTTCGGCGGAAGTCAGATCGGAAATGCCGACGCCGATCAGCCGGAACGGAGCTTCGGCGAGGGCGGTGTCGAGCAGCGGGCGGGCGCTGCGATAGATCCGGTCGGCCGACTGGGTGGAGTCGGGCAGCGACAGGCGCCGGGTGAGGCCGCGAAAATCGGCGCGCTTGAGCTTGAGGGTCACCACCCGGCCCGCGATGCCCTTGGCCTTGGCGCGGTCGGCCACCTTTTCGGCAAGCCGCCAGAGGTGGCCGTCGAGCAGGTCGGGATCGCCGGTGTCCTCGAAGAAGGTCGTTTCGTTCGAGATGGATTTCACCGCTTGATGCGCCGAGATGCGACGATTGTCCTGTCCGCGTGCAAGGTGCCAGAGCCGGTCGCCCATTGCACCGAATCGGGCGTGGAGGTCTGGTTTGTCCCAGCGCAGGAGGTCGGCGAAGGTGCGGATACCGGCCCGCTCAAGGCTTGCCCGGGTGGCCCCGCCGACGCCCCAGATCAGGCTCACCGGCTTGTCACGCAGGAACGCCGCCGTCTCGGCCATCCCGATCACCGAAAAACCGCGCGGCTTGTCGAGATCGGAGGCGACCTTGGCGAGAAACTTGTTGTGGCTGAGGCCGATAGAACCGGAGAGGCCCAGCTCGTCTTCCATCCGTTTCACCAACCGCGCCAGCATCACCGCGGGCGGCGCACCGTGCAGCCGGGCGGTGCCGGTCATGTCGAGAAAGGCCTCGTCGAGCGAGAGCGGTTCGATGGCGGGGGTCAGTTCCTCCATCAGCGCGCGGATCTGGCGCGAGACGGCGGCGTAATGCGCGCCGCGCGGGCGGATCACCACGGCGTCGGGGCAGAGTTTCAGCGCCTGGAACATCGGCATAGCCGAGCGCACCCCGCGAATGCGGGCGATGTAACAGGCGGTCGAAACGACCCCACGCTTGCCGCCGCCGATGATCACCGGCTTGTCGGCAAGGGTGGGCTCGTCGCGCTTCTCGACCGAGGCATAGAAGGCGTCGCAATCCATGTGGGCGATGGAAAGTTCGAACAATTCGGGGTGCGACAGCACGCGCGGCGACCGGCAGGCGGGGCAGCGCGCGCCGGTGTCGAAGGTGGTCAGGCAGTCGCGGCAAAGAGCGGGCATGACCCATCATAGCAGGGCCGCGCGAAGGCGGACAGAGTATCACCCCTGGTTCGCGGGAACTTCAACGATCAGGCCCGCCAGTGCGTCGGTCAGGGTGATCTGGCAAGCAAGGCGGGAGCGCGCGGCATCGGGTTGCCAGACGAAATCGAGCAGGTCGGCCTCCATCTCGTCGGCATCATCGAGCTTGGGCAACCAGTTCGGATCGACATAGACATGACAGGTCGAACAGGCGCAGGCCCCGCCGCATTCAGCGAGGATCCCGGGAACATTCGCCGTGCGGGCGGCCTCCATCACCGTGGTTCCGGCCCGCGCCAGGGTTTCCACGCGGTTGCCGTCGTGGGTCACGAAAGTCAGGGCAATCATGGCTGCTCCGTCAATAGGGCATCTGCCGTTGGCAGGGACTTGAGTGGCACCGCCGGGTTTGCGACGGCGGAAGGCATTGGAGACTGCCCGGCCTCGATCATGCGTTTGGCGGTCATGTAGGCGCGGGGGTCGTTCATCGCGTCGACGGCCAGAAGGCGCGGTCCCGCGAAATACCAGTGCGAAACGCTGCCGGGCTTGTCGCCCGGCCGCACGATCACCGCGTCATGGCCAGAGTTCAGCCCGGCGATTTGCAGTTTCACGTCGTATTGGTCCGACCAGAACCATGGCCGCGCGACATAAGCCGCCCCGACGCCCATGATCGTCGCGGCAACAGCTTCGGCCTGCTCGATGGCGTTGGGCACGGATTCCAGCCGGATGCGTCCGCCGTTCCACGGGAAAGAGGCGCAATCGCCCGCCGCGAATATGCCCGGCTCGGAGGTCCGGCCAAACGCGTCGACCCGGATTCCGTTCTCTATGGCAAGCCCGGCGGCCTCGGCGAGCGCGGTTTCCGGCCGCACACCGATGCCGACCACGACGAGATCGACCGGAAGTTCGGTGCCGTCGCTCAGGATCGCGGATCGAACCGTGCCATCGCCCACCAGCGCGCGAAGCCCGACGCCCTCGCGAATCTCGACACCATGGCTTTCGTGCAGCGCCTTGAACCAGGCCGCGGTCTCGGCACAGGCGACGCGGGCGAGGATGCGCGGCGCCATCTCGACCAGCGTGACCTCAAGCCCCCGGCTCGCGGCGACGGCCGCCGCCTCAAGCCCGATATACCCTCCTCCGACGATCAGGACACGCGCCCCGGCGCGAAACGCTGGCACCAGTGCGTCGGCATCGGACAGGCTGCGCATCGTGAAGACACCGCCGAGCGTGCCGCCGACCGCTTCCGGCAACCGGATCGGCTCCGCCCCCGTGCAGAGGGCGATCGCCGAACAGGCGATCGAGGCACCATCCTCGAACGCCACGGCAAGGGTGTTGGCATCCAGCGCCTTCACCCGCGTATCGGTGACCAGTTCGATCCCGGCATCCTCATAGAAACTCTCGGGCCGCAGGTAGAGCCTCTCGCGCTCGACCTCGCCCAGAAGGTATTTCTTCGAGAGCGGCGGGCGTTGGTAGGGCGGCACCGGCTCGGCACCGACGAGCCTGATCGGGGCTTCGCTGCCAAGCGCGCGCAGTTTCGCGGCGAGCGCGGACCCGGCCTGGCCCGCGCCGACGATGACGATGGGTTTCATGGAAAACCTTTCCGGGGGGAGCGGGTCGCCCCGCCCCGGCCCGTTTCAGTACATCTTGTAGCCAAGGAACTTGCCGTCGAGCACGATCTTGACGCGATCCCCTGCCGGGTTCGCCTCGCGCGAGATGTCCATGGTGAAGTCGATCGCCGACATGATGCCATCGCCGAACTCTTCTTCGATCAGCGCCTTCATTGTCGTTCCGTAGACATTCACCATCTCGTAGAGTCGGTAGATCAGTGGATCGGTCGGCACCGCGCTGGGCAGCGAGCCGCGGTAGGGCACGGTCATGAGGAGCGCGATCTCTTCCTCGGAAAAATTCAGGCCGAGCGCGTTTCCGGCCTTTTCGGCCTGCTCCTTCGACAGCGAGATCTGTCCCATCAAGGCGGCGGTCACCCATTCCTTCGACTGGCCGACCGAAGCGGCGACATCGGCCCACTTGATGCCGTTGTAGGTTTTGTGCGCAACGATCTTCTCGGTGAGTTCTGCACGGGTGGTCATCTGTTGTCTCCGTTCTGTGAGAAATTGCGTCGGGTCCGGGAGTGAACCCCGGACCGGGGGGTCGTGGGCAGCAGACAAGTGCCCACGGCAAGGTTCAGGCGGCCTCGAATTCTGCGATCAATTTGCGCAGGTGCTTCGTGGCCGGGGTTACGATGCCGATGAAATAGGCCTCGCGCAGGCGGCGTTGAGCTGCGCCATGGGTCACGTATCCCCGGGCACCGGTGTGCAATTGTGCCCAGTGAGCGGCCTTCATCGCCAGTTCGCCGCCATCGAGGCGCGCTTTCAGGACCCGGAGGTAGAAGGCATCCGAGGTGTCGTAAGGCGTCTTGGCCATGTTGAGAACATCGCTGACCACGGCGTTGTATTCGGCCTCCAGATCGCCGGCCTGTACCTCGAGATACCGGTTCACGTGGCCAAGCGGTGCCTCGACCTGCTTGATCAGGTCGATGCAGTTCTTGATGATGCCAGCGGCCATCCCGCATTGCAGCAGGGTAAAGCCGGAGCGAATCCGGGTGATGAAATCGTCGGCCGGATCACCGAGGATGTACGCGTCCGGCAGAAAGACGTCGCGCATCTGCACGTTGCAGGTGGCGGTGCCGCCCATCGCGACGAAGTCGTGGTCGAGCTTGAGTTTCACGCCGTCCCATGCGGCATGGAAGATCGCCATCACCCGCTTGGGCGTGTCGGAGCCCTCGACATCGACATGGAACATCGAGCCGAAATAGCCGTCTTCGACGAGGTTGGAGACCCAGGGCAACATGCCCTTGACCTTGTAACCGCCCTCGACGCGCTCACCCTTCAGGCGCATCGGCTCGATCTCGCCCATCGCCTTCATCGGGTTCGACATGCCGGTGCCGCCGAAGGACTGGCCCTTGGCCACTTTCGGCAACACCTCCGACTTGAGGAAATCATTGTCGGAAGATGCGATATACCAGGCCAGCGTATCCTGGCACCAGACGCAGAAACCCGTCGAGAGGCAGGCTTCCGATGCGGTCGCCATGGTCAGGATCGCATTGCTCAGATCGGTCGGGGCGTCGATGCCGCCGATATGGGTGCCGTAGACACCGGCCTTGCCATAGGCGCGGATGATCGCTTCTGGGTAGCTGCGCTCGTCGTCGATCTTGCGAACGATCGGGAAAAGCTCTTCGGCGGTGATGCGGGCGACCTCGTCGGCGTTGAGGGCGGTGGGTGTTGCAGCGATGTTCATCTTGGGCTCCGTGGAAACAAATTGGGGGAGGAGGCCCGCCCGCGTCGCGCATCGCGGGCGGAAACCGGGGTCAGACGCTTTCGGCGATCATGTTCACCGGACGCGAGAAGGTGTTGAACACCGGCGACCATTGCGTGACGTGCTCGATCAGCGCGTCGATCTCCGATTGCGGGCAATCCGCTTCCATATCGACCTTGATGCGCACATCGGTGAACCCGACGGGCTTTTCCGACACGTCGCCGGTGCCCCAGACGGCAGTGATGTTGAGATCGCCCTCAAGTGAGAGTTCAAGCTTCTGGATGGTGATGCCGCGTGCCACGGCATTGGCGTGCAGACCCACGGCGACGCAGGAGCCAAGGGCGGCCAGAGAGGCTTCCGACGGGTTCGGCGCGGTGTCGTCGCCCAGCAGCGCGGGCGGCTCATCGACGATGTAGGGCGCGAGATCGCGGATGTAGTTGGCGTGACGGAAGCGGCCTTCGGCAACGGTCTTGCACGTCAGGGTCTTGATCGCCTGCGGGTTTTCCTTGCCCTTCGCAATCAGGCCGTCAAGGCCGGTCTTGTCGATCGGGGCGAGGCAGCTGGTAACGGCAGTTGCAGGTTCAGCCATGGGAGTCTCCTTTGTTGTCCATGTCTTGGTCAGGGGTCAGTCCGCGCTGCGGACCCAGTTGAAGTGCTTGATGGCAAGCATGAAGAGGTAGTCGAGGGTGAAGCCGATGATCCCGATCACCACCACCACGGCGGCGAGGCGGGAATAGTCCAGCGTGTCGCGCGCATCGTTGATCGAGTAGCCGAGGCCGGAGGTGACACCGAGATATTCGGCCGGCACCAGAACCACCCAGGCCACGCCGAGCGCGAGCCTCAGGCCAGTCAGGATATCGACCGCGATCGCCGGAAGGATCACCGTGAACAGCATATGCACGACGTTGGCACCGAGATTGCGCGCCACCTTGAGCCAGGCCGGGTCGATCCGGCGCACACCCGCCGCGGTGGAAAACAGCACCGGCCAGACCGCGGCGGCGGCGATCAGGAAGACGATGGCCCCGTCCCAGGTCGCGAAGACCATGACGGCAATGGGCATCCACGACAGCGGCGAGATCATCCGCAGGAACTGGAACGGCACGTTGGTGATCTCGCGCAAGATCGCGACCCGGCCGATCAGGATCCCCATCGGAACGCCGAACGCGACCGCGATCAGCATGCCGGCACCCACCCGGTAGAGCGATGGCCAGGCCATCCCGACCACCTCGCCGGAGCCGACCATGTCGCGGAGCGCCGACAGGGTGGGGCCGGGGGCAAAATCGGCAAAGGCATACATGTTCGGGTTGTTGGCCACCGCCACGCCGCCCAGCCACCACAGGCCGACCAGCACGGCGATGCCGATGACTGCGTTGGCGACGCCCCGGAACCATGCCAGTTTGGGCAAGGCCAGGGCGGCGCGGCCACGATATGTATCGGCGCCGAGGCTCACAGCTTCAGAACCTCTTCGCGGTTGAACGGATCGCCGGCATTGACGGACGGGTCGTTCTTCCAGTTCGGATACTTGTCGAGCGCGGCCTTGACGAACTCGTAGTTCACCAGGTCGTCGGCGACGAAATCCGGGTCGAGACCGGCAAGGAACGTCGTGTCCCCCGAAACCACCGTCTGGTTCATTTCCTCGACGATCAGTTTCGTGGCCGACGGGTAGGGCCAGGGCTGGAAGTCGATACGACCGTTCTGCCACTCGGCGGCGTTCTGGTTCGCCCCGAGGGTGGTGTAGTCCTCGTCGTCATAATAGGTCATCGCGCGGGTCACGACCTCGGCGGGTGCCGGCAGGTAGCCCCAGCCATCCTTCGAGAGCAGCCCGGCGACCTCGGCCTTGTTTTCGCTCGAATAGATCGCACCGCGCACGACCGCGTTCATCACCTTCTGGGTCCAGGCCGCCTTTTTTTCGGTGACCTCCTCGTGCATGCAGACGACGCAGCAGGGGTGGTTCTTCCAGATGTCGCCGGTGAAGCGCAGCATCCGGGCACCGGCCTTGAGTTCGCCCAGCGCGTTGAAAGGTTCGGCAACGATGTAGGCGTCGATCTTCCTTGCGGCCAGCGCCGGGGGCATGTCGGGGGGTGGCAGAACCTGGAGGTTGCACTCGTCCGGTGCCAGCGGTTCGCCCTGCGCCTTGATTACCGGCTTCACGCCCGACTGACGCAGCGCATATTGCAGCACGATGTTGTGCATCGAGTACCAGAACGGCACCGCGACCTGCTTGCCGCCAAGCTGGCTGAAATCGGTGATCCCGGTGTGTTGGCCAACGACGAGACCAGAGCCGTTGGTATGCGCCCATGACATGACCTTGACCGGGAAGTTGTTGTTGTAACGCATCCAGACCGGGATCGGCTTGAGGAAGTGCACGAGATTGAACTTGTTGGCCGCGAAGCCCTCGATCAGCGGCGACCAGCCACGGATCAGCGTCGGCGCGGCGGCCTCGAGCCCTTCGTCTTCGAAATAGCCCATCCCGTGGGCAACGAGCAGCGCCGTGGCATCGGTGATCGGCAGATAGCCGATCCGCACCACTTCGTCGTCCTGCGCGTAGGACATTGACGGCATGCCGCCGAGCATCGCGGTGAGCGATGCGAACAAACCGCCCTTGGCCATCATGTCGAGCGTCTGGCGGCGGGTGAAATCTCCGGCGAAATACTCGTCGTCGTCCCAGGAATTGTCCGTCTCTTTGGTCATGCGATGGTCCTTTCTGTTCGGGGCGTCAGGAGAGGGGAGCGGCGGCATCGCCATGGGCGACATCGGTGTAGATCTGCATCAGCCGGGCCTGTTCGGACTGGAACCGTTCGGCGCTGGCGTTGCGCTCGTCGTTTTCGAGCGAAATCGTGGTATCGTCGGCGATGCGCCCGGGGTTGGCGTCGAGCACCAGCACCCGGTCGGCCATGATCACCGCTTCGGAAACGTCGTGGGTGACGATCACCAGCGTCAGGCCAAGATCCTTGGCGATCCGGCGCACATCCTGCTGGAGCGATCGCCGGGTGAAGGCATCAAGCGCAGAGAACGGCTCGTCGAGCAGCAGCATTTCCGGGCTTGGTGCCAGCGACCGCGCCAGCGCCACGCGCTGTTGCTGGCCGCCCGACAATTCCTGCGCGTTCCGGTCGGCGAATGGGCCAAGGTCAACCAGGTCGAGGATCTCGGGGATACGCTTGGCGATCTCGCCGGTCCGGCGGTTGAATTTCAGTCCGAGGGCCGCGTTCTTCGCCACGCTCATCCAGGGAAACAGCGACGGTGCCTGAAACATCATGACCCATTTTGGCGAGGGCCCGCGAACGACGTTGCCATTGATGATCACTTCCCCCTCGGTCGGGTGTGTCAAACCGGCCAGCATGTGAAGTAGCGAAGACTTGCCACAACCGGACCGGCCAAGTAGCGCGACAACAGCGCCGGGCTGGATCTCGAAATCGAGTGCATCGAGCACCCGGCCGTCGGCCTTGCGATAGGTGTGACTGAGGTTGCGAACCGCGATATGCGCCCCGCCGGGGACAGGTCTGAGAACCGGTTTCGTGGTCGTCTCGATCCTGGTTTCGTCCTTCAATCGCGTCACCATCATCTCTTTTCAGCTTTCTGTCGGCCATGAATGAACAAACCGTTCTGTCTTATCGAGACGGGTAATCTGGCGCAGGTCAACGACAGGGGCAGGAATTGGCCCCGCATTCGGATCGCGTTCACTTATTAAGCAAAAATCTAGGTAGACTGCCCGCATCGGAGCGAGAAATCCCCGATCAACGCTTGGTTCAGTGGCAAGTGCCAGAGAATCGGTTGCCGGAAAGACCGGACAAATCTGTCTTGTTTTTTCCGGCCTGAGGTGAAAAGCTCCCGGAACCGGATTGCCGCCTGCAACGCAGGCCCGCGCGGACGCGCAAGACCGTCAAGGGGAGGACATTGCTTTGGGCTATGACGTGCAGGAGTATTGCCCGATGGAAACGGCAGGCTGGAGTTTCGCGGCAATCCCGCCAAAGACCGCGCGCGACAAGATCATGTCCGCCGCGTCCTACCTGTTCTGCAACCATGGCTTCTCGGCGACCGGCATCGACGCGATTCTCGACCGCGCGGGCACGGCGAAGGCGACGCTCTACCACCACTTCAGATCGAAGGAAGAGTTGATCGCCGCGGTCCTTGAGGCCGAGGGCGAAACCTGGCGGGCGTGGTTCTTCGGCCAACTTGCGGCGCGTGGCGGGCCCGAGCGAACCCGGATGCTGGCGGTCTTCGATGTTCTGGAAGACTGGTTTTCAGACCCGGGCTTCTACGGTTGTCCCTTCATCAACGCGGTTGCCGAGTTCGACACCGGCAATGACGCCGTGCGCCAAGCCGCCGAACGACACAAGGACCACCTGCTGACCTGGCTGAAGGGGCAGGCGGTTGCGCTTGGCGTTCCCGATGTGGCCGAGACTGCGCGCAGCTTCGCCGTTCTGATCGACGGAGCGATCGTGGCGGCGCAACACACCCGCGATCCGAGCTTTGCGAGAACCGCGCGGAGGATGGCCGAGATCCACCTCGATGATGTGCTCAAGCACCGATTGCGTGCCTGAGCCGCGCCCGGCGCAGAACCGGACAGGCTTTGCTTGCGCGCGTCTTGCCGAAACGATCGGTCAGCGCCTTGCCGGGTCGCGCTGCTCGGGCCTTGGCTGGATCTCGATGAGCGGCACGGCGTCGTCGCCATCGACTTCGGTGCCAGATGCATCGACAAGATCGAGATCGGCGTCGTTCCAACCCTTGATGCCCAGCTTGACCGAACGAACATCGGTGAAACCCATTTGCAGGAGGGTTTCGGCCGCAAAAGCCGACCGGTTTCCGGAGCGGCAGATGATCACCACCGGTTTGTCGCGGGCGGTCACGAGCGCAGGTTCGGTCTCGGCATAATCCCACTCGGCGGCGCTTTCGAGGATGCCGCGGGGCACGTTGAGGGAACCGGCAACATGGGCGCGCGCGAACTCGTCGCGCTCGCGGATGTCGAGCAGCAGGGCGTCGGGGTGGGCGGCGAGGAAGTCGGGCACATCCCAGGGCATGATCTCCTCGATCCGTTCGGCGGCTTCCTGGGCAAGTTGACTGTAGGTTTTCCGGGTCATGGCATGGTCCTCTCGGGTTTGGCAGCAGATAGGCAGCCCCCGGCGGGGCCTCAAGGCCGCAAACCCCAAGGGTGCCGGATTGCCGCGCCACGCCCTCATTGACCGGACGGTGCCTGTTGGCGCTTGAAGCGTGACAGGGCCCGGCCCATAGTGGCCGGCAAATTGTCTGTAAAACATTTGGAGCAGGTCATGTCGGGCGAAGACGTACTGGGACAGGTTGGTGGGTCCAACCTCGTGTTGCTGCTGCTTGCGGCATTCATCATCATCGCGATCTTCCTTGGGGTGCGGATCGTGCCGCAGAGCGAGAAATACGTGGTCGAGCGGTTCGGGCGGCTGCAATCCGTGCTCGGGCCGGGGATCAACTTCATCATCCCCTTTCTCGATCGGGTCGCGCACCGGATTTCGATCCTCGAACGCCAGTTGCCCAACGCCACGCAGGACGCCATCACCAAGGACAACGTGCTGGTGCAGATCGACACCAGCGTATTCTACCGCATCCTCGAGCCGGAGAAGACCGTCTACCGGATCCGCGACGTGGACGCCGCCATCGCCACGACCGTGGCCGGGATCGTGCGTGCCGAGATCGGCAAGATGGACCTTGACGAGGTGCAATCGAACCGGTCGCAGCTGATCGCGCATATCAAGTCGAGCGTGGAAGACGCGGTGAACGACTGGGGCATCGAGGTGACCCGGGCCGAGATCCTCGACGTGAACCTCGACCAGGCCACCCGCGACGCGATGCTGCAACAGCTCAACGCCGAACGCGCCCGGCGCGCGCAGGTGACCGAGGCCGAGGGCACGAAACGGGCCGTCGAACTCAATGCCGACGCCGAGCTCTACGCCGCCGAACAGGCGGCCAAGGCGCGGCGTATCCAGGCCGACGCCGAGGCCTATGCGACCGAAGTGGTGGCGCGGGCGATTGCCGACAACGGGCTGGAGGCCGCGCAATACCAGGTGGCGCTCAAGCAGGTCGAAGCCTTGACCCGGCTGGGCAACGGTGCCGGAAGCCAGACCGTGGTTCTGCCCGCCAACGCGCTTGACGCCTTCGCCGATGCCTTCTCGATGCTCAAAGGCAAGCCGAAATGATCTGGGAAATCTGGTGGGTCTGGGTGGCTGCGGGGATCGGGCTTGCGATCCTCGAACTCTTTGCCCCGGGGTTCATCTTCGTGGGGTTCGCCATCGGTGCGGTCGTGGTCGGCATCCTGGTGGCGTTCGGGGTGGTGCTCACTCTGCCCTGGGCGCTGTTCACCTTCGCCGCGATCTCGGTAATCACATGGGTTGTTCTGCGTCAGACCTTCGGGGTGCGCAAAGGTCAGCGCAAGGTGTTCCGCCGCGACATCAACGAGGACTGATCTGTTGCCATGCGGTGCGCCTGCGGCGCGCAGGTTGGTTTGATTGGGGGTTTCACCCCCAAACCCCCAAGGTATTTCAGGACCCAAGAAGTCCGGTGTGCCGTTTCAGGGCAACTCGGCGAGCACCGCCCGGGCGGCGGCGCGCGGATCTTCGGCGCGGATGATCGGACGGCCGACCACGATATGATCGGCACCGGCTCGGATCGCGTCACCCGGGGTCATCACGCGTTTCTGGTCGCCCAGATCGGTGCCCGCCGGACGCACGCCGGGCGTGACGATGAGGCGGCCCTCGGCTTCGGGCAGGGCGCGGATCAGGGCCGCTTCCTGCGGGCTCGCGATCACGCCGTCGGCACCCGCTTCGAAAGCGCGGCGCGCGCGTTCCACCACGAGGTCCTGCACCGCACCGGGAAGGATCAGGGCGGCGTCGAGATCGACGCGATCGAGCGAGGTGAGGATCGTGACGGCGAGGATCTTCAGCTCGGAGCCGCCCTTGCCCTCGGCGGCGGCGCGCACGACATGGGGGTCGCCATGGACAGTCAGGAAATCAAGTCCGTACTGCGCCAGCCCGCGGACCGCGGCCTCGACGGTGTTGCCGATGTCGAAGAGCTTCATATCGAGGAAAATGCGCTTGTCCATTTCGTCGATCAACTCGCGCGCAAGCGCGAGTCCGCCGCCGGTGAGCATGCCAAGGCCGATCTTGTAGAACTGGCAGGCGTCGCCCAGCGTTTGCGCCATTTGCAGCCCTTCGAGGGCGTTGGGCACGTCGAGGGCGACGATCAGGCGGTCATCTGTCATGGGGTGATCCTCGTTTGGTCTGGCCATTGATAGGCGCAGCATGCGGGCGCGGCAAGGTGGGCATTGCTGACCCCGGATTGCACCGGAGCCTTGAGGATTCTTGCCGCGGCGGATCTTGCGAAACTGTTTTTCTGCGCCCATTTGAATGCGGAGGCCCAGGGATGATGTGCCGCCGGGCGGGCATCGCGGGATTGGGCGCTTTGAAAAGGAGAGAGAGATGAACTTGGAGAAGTTCACCGAGCGGTCGCGCGGTTTTGTGCAGGCTGCCCAGACGATCGCAATGCGTGAGAACCATCAGAGCCTCGCGCCCGAGCATTTGCTCAAAGCCCTCATGGATGACGAAGAAGGCATGGCGGCGAACCTCATTCGCAGGGCCGGCGGTGAGCCGCACCGTGTGCGCGAGGCGGTCGATGCCGCGCTTGGCCGGATTCCGAAGGTGACCGGCGATGCCGGGCAGATCTATCTTGCCAGCGAAACCGGGCGTGTGCTGGACGAGGCCGAGAAGCTCGCCAAGAAGGCGGGCGACAGTTTCGTGCCCGTCGAACGGCTTCTGACCGCGCTTGCGCTGGTCAAGTCGAAGGCGAAGGAGGCGCTCGAAGCGGGCGCTGTCAGCGCGCAGAACCTCAACACCGCGATCAACGACGTGCGCAAGGGCCGCACGGCGGATTCGGCCAGTGCCGAGGACAGCTACGAGGCCCTCAAGAAATACGCGCGCGATCTCACCCAGGCCGCAGAGGAAGGCAAGATCGACCCGATCATCGGCCGCGACGAGGAAATCCGGCGCACCATGCAGGTGCTTTCGCGGCGCACCAAGAACAACCCTGTTCTGATCGGCGAGCCGGGCACCGGCAAGACCGCGATCGCGGAAGGGCTCGCGCTGCGCATCATCAACGGCGACGTGCCCGAGAGCCTCAAGAACAAGAAGCTGCTGGCGCTCGACATGGGCGCGCTCATCGCCGGCGCGAAATATCGTGGCGAGTTCGAGGAGCGGCTGAAGGCGGTGTTGAACGAGATCACCGCCGCTGCGGGCGAAATCGTGCTCTTCATCGACGAGATGCACACGCTGGTGGGGGCGGGCAAGGCCGATGGCGCGATGGACGCGGCCAACCTGATCAAGCCGGCGCTGGCGCGTGGCGAACTGCACTGCGTGGGCGCCACCACGCTCGATGAATACCGCAAGTATGTCGAGAAGGATGCGGCCCTGGCGCGGCGGTTCCAGCCGGTGCTGGTGGAAGAGCCGACGGAGGAAGACACCATCTCGATCCTGCGCGGCATCAAGGAGAAATACGAGTTGCACCACGGTGTGCGGATCTCCGACTCGGCGCTGGTGGCGGCGGCGACGCTGTCGCACCGCTATATCACCGACCGTTTCCTGCCCGACAAGGCGATCGACCTTGTCGACGAGGCCGCGAGCCGCCTGCGGATGGAGGTGGATTCGAAGCCCGAGGAGCTTGACCAGCTCGACCGGCAGATCCTGCAGATGCAGATCGAGGCCGAGGCATTGAAGAAGGAAGACGACAAGGCGTCGAAAGACCGGCTGGCAAAGCTTGAGGAAGAGCTTGCCGGGCTGCAGGAGAAATCCGACGCGATGACGACGAAGTGGCAGGCCGAGCGCGACAAGCTCGAAGGTGCGCGCGACCTCAAGGAGAAGCTCGACCGCGCGCGCGCCGATCTGGATGCCGCCAAGCGCGAGGGCAATCTCGCGCGCGCCGGGGAACTTTCCTACGGGATCATCCCCGAACTGGAGCGCAAGCTTGGCGAGGCTGAAAGCCGCGACGACGACGTGATGGTCGAAGAGGCGGTGCGGCCCGAGCAGATCGCGGCGGTGGTCGAGCGCTGGACCGGGATTCCGACCTCGAAGATGCTGGAAGGCGAGCGCGACAAGCTGCTCCGGATGGAAGACGGGTTGCACAAGCGGGTCATCGGTCAGAATAACGCGGTGAGGGCTGTTGCAAATGCCGTGCGCCGGGCGCGCGCGGGGCTCAACGACGAGAACCGGCCGCTGGGCTCGTTCCTCTTTCTCGGCCCCACCGGCGTTGGCAAGACCGAGTTGACCAAGGCGGTCGCCGAGTTCCTGTTCGACGACGACAGCGCGATGGTGCGTATCGACATGTCGGAATTCATGGAGAAGCACTCGGTCGCCCGGCTGATCGGCGCGCCTCCGGGCTATGTCGGTTACGACGAGGGCGGCGTGCTCACCGAGGCGGTGCGGCGCAGGCCCTACCAGGTGGTGCTGTTCGACGAGGTGGAAAAGGCGCACCCGGACGTGTTCAACGTGCTCCTTCAGGTGCTCGACGACGGGGTTCTGACCGATGGTCACGGCCGCAGGGTCGATTTCAAGCAGACGCTGATCGTGCTGACCTCGAACCTCGGCAGCCAGGCGTTGAGCCAGTTGCCCGAGGATGCCGATGGGTCGCTCGCCAAACGCGACGTGATGGATGCCGTGCGGGCACATTTCCGCCCCGAGTTCCTCAACCGGCTCGACGAGACGATCATCTTCGATCGGCTGACGCGGGCGAACATGGACGGGATCGTGGATATCCAGCTCGGGCTGCTTGCCCGGCGGCTGGCGAAACGGAACGTCACGCTTGCACTCGATGCGGATGCCAAGACCTGGCTCGCCGATCAGGGCTACGACCCGGTGTATGGTGCCCGCCCGCTCAAACGGGTGATCCAGCGCGCCTTGCAGGACCCGCTCGCCGAGCGGCTGCTTTCGGGCGACATTGTCGACGGCGACGTGGTGCCGGTGAGCGCCGGGGCAGACGGTTTGATCATCGGCAACAAGACCGGTGCCTCGAACCGGCCCAAACCGGACGATGCCGTGCTGCACTGAACGGGCCGACGCAAACAAGGCAGGGCGGGGCAAACCCCCGCCCTTCCTTTTCGTGGACCAATCCTCTCTCGTTGCCCGCTTTCTCTTTCGGCGTGGGCCGATTTGCCTATGATCTGTCGCAAACCGGGGGGGACCATGGGAACGACTGTCTGGATTTTTGAGCTGTTTGCGCTCCTGTTCGTTTTGTTGATCGGTTTCGGGCTGGCGGCGACGCTGCTGATGTATGTCATCGACCGCACCCAGACCGCCGATGCGGTGCGGCGCAATTATCCG
This sequence comes from Maritimibacter sp. HL-12, assembly GCF_900177545.1. GTDB lineage: Bacteria > Pseudomonadota > Alphaproteobacteria > Rhodobacterales > Rhodobacteraceae > Sinisalibacter. The sequence continues at coordinate 1,724,741 of NZ_FXBQ01000001.1, forward strand.
GTGATCGGGCGTTTTCGGCGCTTGTTCACCGAACTGGGCGAGTTTTTCCGGCAGTATTTTTTCGCGATGGACCGCGAGGAGATGCCGTTCAACCGGGCGCAGCGCGACTGGATCTACCGGGCTGCCGAGGGCACGGACAACACCGTGGCCTTCGGCTCGACCCGCAACATCTCGCTCCCCGGCACGCCGATCTTCATGAACGCGGCCTTTCCCCCGCTGGGCGATCAATACGCCCGAACCGAGCCGATGCTGATCGGGCCGACCGCGCGCGAACCCTATGCCGCACCCTCGTTCTTCAACATATCGGGCATGAGCTATGGTGCGCTGTCGCGACCGGCGGTGCGGGCGCTGTCGATGGGGGCGAAGAAGGCCAATATCTGGCTCAACACCGGCGAGGGTGGGCTTGCGCCGTTTCATCTCGAGGGCGGGGCCGACATCGTCTACCAGATCGGCACGGCAAAATACGGCGTGCGCGGGCCGGACGGCAGGCTTTCAGACGAAAAACTGCGCGAGGTGGCGGCCTATCCGCAGGTGAAGATGTTCGAGTTGAAGCTTGCGCAGGGGGCCAAGCCGGGCAAGGGGGGCATCCTGCCGGGCGCCAAGGTGGACGCGGAGATCGCGGCGATCCGTGGTATCCCGGTAGGGTTGCCGAGTGAAAGTCCGAACCGGCACGAGGAGATCGACGATTGGGGCGATCTGCTCGACATGATCGGCCATATTCGCGAGGTGACCGGCAAGCCGGTGGGGATCAAGACGGTGGTGGGCCGCGTCGATCCCTTCGCGGAGTTCTTCGACCTGATCCTGCATCGTGGCCCCGACAGCGCACCCGATTTCATCACCATCGACGGTGGCGAAGGCGGCACCGGCGCGGCACCGATGCCGCTGATCGACCTTGTCGGAATGCCGATCCGCGAGGCCTTGCCACGCATCACCGATCTGCGCGACCAGCGCGGGCTGCACAAACGCATCCGGCTGGTGGCGAGCGGCAAGCTGGTAAATCCCGGCGACGTGGCATGGGCAATCTGCGCGGGGGCGGATTTCGTTGTCACCGCACGCGGCTTCATGTTCTCGCTCGGCTGTATCCAGGCATTGAAGTGTAACCGCAACACCTGCCCCACCGGGGTGACCACGCATGACCCGAGGCTGCAAAAGGGCCTCGTGCCCCGGATCAAGGCCGACAAGGTGGCGCATTTCGCCGCCAGCGTGATCGGTGAGGTGGAGACCATCGCGCATTCCGTCGGTGTGGCCGAACCGCGCCTGATGCGCCGGCGGCATGTGCGGATCGTGCAGAACGATGGCCGGTCGATTCCGATGAACGAAATCTACCCGAGTTACAGCACACAAGCGGTAATTTGATCGAACGTGTTTTGGCGCACGTAGTAAGGTCAGCTAGGAGGGACACAAACGGAGAAAGGTGCAAGATGGCCTACAAGCGCAAACTGACCTGGTCCGACGTGACCCCAAAGGCCGACTGGTTGAACCGCCGGCAGATCATGGCCGGCGCATCCGGGCTCGGGCTGGGGGCAATCGCCGGTCCGATCGCGGCCGCCGTCCCGATCGAGCGCGATCAGACGGCATACGAAGATATCACCAGCTACAACAATTTCTACGAGTTCGGCACCGGCAAGGAAGACCCTGCCAGATATTCCGGTGCAATGACGACCGACCCGTGGAGTGTGCAGATCGACGGGTTGGTGGAACGGCCGGGCAACTACGATCTGGCCGACGTGCTCAAGGGGATGGACATCGAGGAGCGGATCTATCGCTTCCGCTGTGTCGAGGCGTGGTCGATGGTGATCCCGTGGAACGGCTTCGAGTTGCGTGCGCTGCTTGAGAAGGTGGGTGTGCAACCTTCGGCGAAATACGTCGGCTTCGAAACACTCTACCGCCCGGAAGAAATGCGCGGCACCCGCTCGCCGGTGCTCGACTGGCCCTATGTCGAGGGGCTTCGTCTCGACGAGGCGATGCACCCGCTCACCATGATCGCCACCGGGATTTATGGCGAGAGCCTGCTCAATCAGAACGGCGCGCCGCTCCGGCTCGTGGTGCCGTGGAAGTATGGCTTCAAGTCGATCAAGTCGATCGTGCGGATCACGTTGACCGATAGCGAGCCGCCGACGAGCTGGAACAAGGCCAACGCCCGAGAATATGGCTTCTATAGTAATGTGAACCCGGAGGTGGATCACCCGCGCTGGAGCCAGGCGACCGAGCGGGTGATCGGCGGCGGGTTTTTTGCGCCGCGGATTGATACGCTGATGTTCAACGGCTACGCCGAAGAAGTCGCGGACCTGTATGCCGGCATGGATCTCACGCGGTTCTTCTGATGCCGGTGATCGAAGCGGTGAACGCGGGCCTGCGGCGGGTTCCGACATGGCCGGTCTATGTCGTCGGGGCGCTGCCGCCGGTCTGGTATTTCTACCTCGGCCTCACCGGCGGGCTCGGGGCCGAGCCGATCTCGGAGATGGAGCACAGGCTGGGGCTGCTTGGCCTCCAGTTCCTTCTCCTCGGTCTGGCGATAACGCCGCTGCGCCGTTTCGCCGGGATCAACCTCATCCGGTTTCGCCGCGCGATCGGGCTTCTGGCCTTCTACTATATATCCACCCACCTCCTGACATGGCTGCTGCTCGACATCCGCGACCCGGCCCGGATCTGGGCCGACATCGTGAAGCGGCCCTACATCACCATAGGGATGGCGGGATTCCTCCTGCTCGTGCCGTTGGCAGCAACCTCGAGCAATGCCGCGGTGCGCAGGCTCGGCAAACGATGGCGGCAATTGCACTGGCTGGTCTACCCGGCGGTTCTGCTCGGGGCGGTGCATTTCGTGATGCTGCGCAAGGGCTGGCAGATTGAACCGCTGGTCTATCTGGCCATTGCGGTGATT
>NZ_FXBQ01000001.1:1730121-2816687 GCF_900177545.1 Maritimibacter sp. HL-12
GCTCAGCTGGGAGAGCACCTGCTTTGCAAGCAGGGGGTCATCGGTTCGATCCCGATACGCTCCACCAACCTTCGATTTGATCGCAAAGCGCGTCGCGCGTTTTGCCGTCCAATCGGACGAAAATTGACATCGTATAGAGAGATACACATCAGTTTCATGCTGGTTCCGCCAAGTGGGGTGGAACCTGCGGCACTGGCCCTCGGGCCAACCGCGAGGCATGTTACTATCCAAGTCAAGTACACTAACCAAAGTCCTGGAGTGATCCAGGGCGGGAAAGTATGCTTTTGGTCCCGAAGAAGCCTTGCTTCTTCTGGATCAAATCAAGCGCGAGAAGGGCGTTTGGTGGATGCCTTGGCAGCAAGAGGCGATGAAGGACGTGATACTCTGCGATAAGCTAGGGGGAGCCGAGAATAGGCTTTGATCCCTAGATCTCCGAATGGGGCAACCCACCTGACAGTTCATTATAATTACCTTACGGTCTTTATAGTGCGCTGAAACAGGTACTTTTAACCTGAATACATAGGGTTATAAGAGCGAACCCGGGGAACTGAAACATCTAAGTACCCGGAGGAAAGGAAATCAACAGATACTCCCCTAGTAGCGGCGAGCGAACGGGGACCAGCCGAGCCATGAGTGTGACCAGAACTGGTTGGAAAACCAGGCCATAGTGGGTGACAGCCCCGTATGGGAAGCATGATTGGACGTATTAAGTAGGGCGGGACACGTGAAATCCTGTCTGAAGATCGGGGGACCACCCTCGAAGGCTAAGTACTCCTTGCTGACCGATAGCGAACCAGTACCGTGAGGGAAAGGTGAAAAGCACCCCGACGAGGGGAGTGAAACAGTACCTGAAACCGAACGCCTACAATCAGTCGGAGGCTCCATGAGAGCTGACGGCGTACCTTTTGTATAATGGGTCATCGACTTGGTCTCACGAGCAAGCTTAAGCCGATAGGTGTAGGCGCAGCGAAAGCGAGTCTTAATAGGGCGCATGAGTTCGTGGGATCAGACCCGAAACCGAGTGATCTAGGCATGGCCAGGCTGAAGGTAAGGTAACACTTACTGGAGGGCCGAACCCACATCCGTTGAAAAGGATCGGGATGAGCTGTGCCTAGGGGTGAAAGGCCAATCAAACTCGGAGATAGCTGGTTCTCCGCGAAATCTATTTAGGTAGAGCGTCGTACGAATACTCCCGGGGGTAGAGCACTGGATGGGTAATGGGGCCCCACAGGCTTACTGATCCTAACCAAACTCCGAATACCGGGAAGTACTATACGGCAGACACACGGCGGGTGCTAACGTCCGTCGTGAAGAGGGAAACAACCCTGACCAACAGCTAAGGCCCCCAATTCGTGGCTAAGTGGGAAAGCAGGTGGGACGACCAAAACAACCAGGAGGTTGGCTTAGAAGCAGCCATCCTTTAAAGATAGCGTAACAGCTCACTGGTCTAAATAAGTTGTCCTGCGGCGAAGATGTAACGGGGCTCAAGCCACGAGCCGAAGCTTTGGGTGTGCACTTCGGTGCACGCGGTAGCGGAGCGTAGTGTGACATAACTCCATTCCTCTTCTGCACCTTCGGGTGCAATGGAGGATAGGAGTTTTCTGTGAAGCCGGCCTGTGAGGGATCCGGTGGAGAGATCACTAGCGAGAATGATGACATGAGTAGCGACAAACAGGGTGAGAGACCCTGTCGCCGAAAGTCCAAGGGTTCCTGCTTAAAGCTAATCTGAGCAGGGTAAGCCGACCCCTAAGGCGAGGCCGAAAGGCGTAGTCGATGGGAACCAGGTTAATATTCCTGGGCCAGGAGGATGTGACGGATCTCGAAGGTTGTTCTTCCTTATCGGATTGGAAGGGCCGCTTAGAGGTTCCTGGAAATAGCCCTCCGTTAGATCGTACCCTAAACCGACACAGGTGGACTGGTAGAGAATACCAAGGCGCTTGAGAGAACGATGTTGAAGGAACTCGGCAAAATACCTCCGTAAGTTCGCGAGAAGGAGGCCCGGTTTCCAGGCAACTGGAGGCCGGGGGCACAAACCAGGGGGTGGCGACTGTTTACTAAAAACACAGGGCTCTGCGAAGTCGCAAGACGACGTATAGGGTCTGACGCCTGCCCGGTGCCGGAAGGTTAAATGGAGGGGTGCAAGCTCCGAAATGAAGCCCCGGTAAACGGCGGCCGTAACTATAACGGTCCTAAGGTAGCGAAATTCCTTGTCGGGTAAGTTCCGACCTGCACGAATGGCGTAACGACTTCCCCGCTGTCTCCAACATCGACTCAGCGAAATTGAATTGCCTGTCAAGATGCAGGCTTCCCGCGGTTAGACGGAAAGACCCCGTGCACCTTTACTACAGCTTCGCACTGGCATCAGGCACAACACGTGCAGGATAGGTGGTAGGCTTTGAAGCAGGGACGCCAGTTCCTGTGGAGCCATCCTTGAGATACCACCCTTGTTCTGCTTGATGTCTAACCGCGGTCCGTTATCCGGATCCGGGACCCTGCGTGGCGGGTAGTTTGACTGGGGCGGTCGCCTCCCAAACAGTAACGGAGGCGTGCGAAGGTTGGCTCAGAGCGGTCGGAAATCGCTCGTTGAGTGCAATGGCAGAAGCCAGCCTGACTGCGAGACTGACAAGTCGAGCAGAGTCGAAAGACGGCCATAGTGATCCGGTGGTCCCGAGTGGAAGGGCCATCGCTCAACGGATAAAAGGTACGCCGGGGATAACAGGCTGATGGTGCCCAAGAGTCCATATCGACGGCACCGTTTGGCACCTCGATGTCGGCTCATCTCATCCTGGGGCTGGAGCAGGTCCCAAGGGTATGGCTGTTCGCCATTTAAAGAGGTACGTGAGCTGGGTTTAGAACGTCGTGAGACAGTTCGGTCCCTATCTGCCGTGGGTGTAGGATACTTGAGAGGAGTTGCCCCTAGTACGAGAGGACCGGGGTGAACGAACCACTGGTGGACCTGTTGTTGCGCCAGCAGCAGTGCAGGGTAGCTATGTTCGGACAGGATAACCGCTGAAGGCATCTAAGCGGGAAGCCCCCCTCAAAACCAGGTATCCCTGAGGGCCGTGGAAGACCACCACGTCGATAGGCCGGAGATGTAAGCGCAGCAATGCGTTCAGTTGACCGGTACTAATTGCCCGATAGGCTTGATTTGATCCAGTAGCAGCAAGGCTTCTGGTCGATCGAAAGCATACACGAACATGGTGCTTGACTTGGATTTACGGTTTCTTTCTCGGTTTGGTGGTCATAGCACGAGTGAAACACCCGATCCCATCCCGAACTCGGCCGTTAAGCACCGTTGCGCCGATGGTACTGCGTCTTAAGACGTGGGAGAGTAGGTCACCGCCAAACCTAGTAAGAAACCGTATGTATCTCTCGATGCGATGCAAGAAAACGGAACGCCGGCCAATGGCCGGCGTTTTGCGTTTCAACTTCCGTCAAGCCTTTTGCAAGACCTCGACCGACAAGACCGCCGGCAGGTGCCGCGCAATCTCGTCCCACGTTTCCCCCTCATCCGCCGAGGCGAAGATCGAACCGGTGTTGGTGCCGAAGTAAACCCCGGCAGGGCTTCTCCGGTCCGATGCCATCGCCTGTCTCAGGACCGTGAAAAAGCAGTTATCCCGTGGCAACCCGTCTTGCTTGGCTGCCCAGGTCTCGCCGCCATCCTCCGATTTCCATACCGCCGCGGAGGCGTCCGGCGGAAATCGACCCTGAATGTCGCCATTCATCGGGATCGTCCAGATCGTCAACGGGTCTTCGGGGTGCACCATGATTGGAAACCCGAAACTGGACGGAAGCCCTTCGGTGATGTCATGCCAGTTCCGCCCGTCGTCGGTCGACCGGAAAACCCCGTGATGATTCTGTTGGTACAGGCGATCTGGCTCCGAGGGCGCGCGCACCATGTTGTGCACACAATGCCCGATTTCATGATCATCGCCATGTTGATGGTGGCTATGGCTCGGCGCATTGTCGAGGCGGTTGCTGCGCTCCCAGCTCGCGCCACCGTCTTCGGTGCTGAACACCCCGGCCGCCGAAATTGCGATCGCGATATGACCGGGCGTATCGGGCTTGGGCACGATGGTATGAAGGGTCAACCCGGCGCCACCCGGGTTCCAACTGTCTCGCGAGGGATGATCGGAGAGCGCGGGGAGCTTGTCCCAAGTCTCCCCGCCGTCTGAGGACGCAAAGAAATGCGCTGGCTTGGAGCCGGCGTAGATGCGGCCATCGGCTGCGCTCAGCGACCAGATCGAGTCGATCTCGCCAGTGTAAGGCGCAGGTTCGGGAACGCCCCCGATCATCGCGGCGAATTCCGGGTCGCTCGCCGCCCATCGGGCCATCTCGCCTTGGGACAACTGGCTCAAAGACCAGGTTGCCCCGTCGTCGACGGATCTCCAGACCCCGGCACCTTGCCAGTCGCTCCCGCCGCCGGCCCAGAGGTGCCCGGTGGCCGGGTCGCCGATCACGTGGTTGATTGGCCAGAGATCGCAATGCGGCCCGCTGATGTTCCAGCCGCCACCGTTCGGATCATCGGTCAGAACAAACACGCCCTTGGTGGTGCCTACAAGAATTTGCACAGGGTCCATCGGCTCACCTCCCGCTTTCTCGGACCCCCAAGTATGGCCCCGCAACCCGATTCCAGGCAAGGGAAGCAAAGGCAGCCGCCGTCCCCCGGCGCGTCTTGGCTTTTTCCCGAAAAACCAAGGATCAACCCTTGCGCTCCGCACCGACATGCAATAGATCACGCGGACGATTGGCGCGGGGTGGAGCAGCCCGGTAGCTCGTCAGGCTCATAACCTGAAGGTCGTAGGTTCAAATCCTACCCCCGCAACCAAAAATTCCTGCAATATATCAAATTCTTAGGCCGCCTTCAGGGCGGCTTTTGCGTGTCGCGTCGTGTTGCAAGCCCGTGCAACACGATCCCCAAAGATTCCAAACGCTTACGAACATCCCCGATTCCTCCGTGCAACACGGATGCGACACGGGGCGGCGCAGCTGTTCCGCACATGTTCCGGCTCAAAGTCCCTTGGACGACGCGATGCGGACGACCGAGATGCGCTCGGTCGCCCCTGCGATCTGCCGGTTGAGGTCCGCGAGCGCGGCGGCCAACTCGCCGTCGCTCGCGTAGGTGATGCGCTTGCCGTCGTATTCGACGGTGCGCACGCCCTGATAGCGCGCAGCCATCAGGGCATCGCGCCAGGCGGTGAGCTGGGCGAGGTCGGCCACGTCACGCGCCTGCGTTCATGAACCAGCCCCGATGGTCGATGAAGCCTGCCCCGAAGTCCAGGATCACCCGGATCTCCACGCCGTCCACGTCCCAGCCCGAGCGGCTCTCGACCTGCGGACCTTCGGCTCCCGAGAGATAGGCGAACTCCAGCCCGTCGATCTCGCCGGGCTCGGCGGTCACATACCAGCGCGTGGCGCTGGACAGGCGCGGCTCGACCACCAGCGAGAGCGACCCGGAGAACGGGTTCACGTCTGCGGCGGTGGCGGGCGCGATGCTGGCCAGCCACTTCTCGGCCATGGTCTCCAGCGCGGGCGGGACCAGCAGGTTGCGGGGCGTCACGCGGATGGTGCGATCCTCGATGCCCTTCTGGGTGCGCAGCGCCAGCCGAGCCGCGGACAGCGTGGCATCGGAGATCACCGCGCCAGTGCCCGCCTTGTTGCCGTGGTCGGCGTGGAACAGCGTCTTGCCGTCCGAGAGCGTCGGGCCGTTGCCGCTGCCCGCCTCGAGCAGGGTGACGAGGATCCGCGCCTCGGTCTCGGCCGCGGCCTGGCCCATGCGGCGGGCGAGGTCCGAGAAGGCTCCGAGGTCGTCGTTGACCAGAACCTGCCGCGTGATGCCGATCTTCCGCGCCCAGGTCTCGACCTTGTAGGCCTCGCGCGCCTCGGCCATCGTCCCGGCCTTGATCTCGCCGTGCTCGTTCAGCTTCTCCAGCAGCGGGGCCTCGCCCAGCATGATCTTGTTCACCGCGCGAAAGTCCCGCGCCGTGGTCTGGCGGCCGAGACGACGGATGCCCGAGGGCGCGGCCTGATAGGCGTCGCGCAGCACGCGGCCCACGGTGTCCCCGAGGATGATCGGGAAGTCCGAGGTGGTGTGCAGCGCGCGGGTCACGAGGCTCGCGGGCGACAGCGCCAGCGTGGACTCGCCCCGCAGCGTCAGCAGCTCCTTCGCCATCTCCACCGGCGTGGCGTAGGCATAGCGGCGGGCCGGTTCGCTGAGCTCGTGACGCGGATTAATCCGCGCATAAAGGGCCTCGCCCATCTGCCTTGCGCGGAGGGCAGGCTCGTCCTGGCTGTCGCCCATCTCGACGCGGACCTGCTCGGTGCGGATCGCGGGCGCGCTGCGCTTGGCCAGCGCCTCGAAGGCCGCGCGACGGGCGGTGTCGGGGTCCGCGCCTCCGTCAATCTGGCTGTCGATCCAGGACTGGTCCAGCCCAGCGATGCGGGCGATGGAGCGGATCTCGGCGTTGGCCTCGGCGCGGCTCTCGGTGGTCGGCGCCGTGCCGGCGGCCTCTCGGGTGGTCGTGTCGGTCATCTCTGCCTCCATGCGAATGTGGGCGCCGGGATCGGCGGGCGTCGGCACCAGGGAAATCTCGTGGGGTGTCCAGCGGACGGCGGTCAGCACGCGCGCGCCGTTCTCGGTGGTCTCGGCCCAATCCTCGACGGAGTAGCCGACCGAGACGTGGCGCAGGATGCCCGCCAGCACGTCCTGCCAGACAGGCTCCACCTCGGGCCGGGACGAGAACTGGATGAGCGCGGTGCCGCGCTTGCCGTCCACGGCGGCGCTGCGGACGGAACCCAGCACATCCCGCACCGCGGCCTGGCGATGCGCGTCCAGCACGCTGGCGCCTTCGAGGCGCGAGAGGTCCACCGCCTCGGGTGCGAGGCTCAGCCGCTCGATGTATTGCCCGGCCATGTCACGGCGGCGCACGGGCGCGCCGGTGGACCAGATCACCTCGACAGTGCGTGCGTCCGGATCGGCCGTGGTGGGCGCCAGCGTTGCGCGGCGGGTGAGCAGGCAAACGTCGTCCTTCCCGACGTTTGAGCACGTCGATGCCGGGTTTGTCGCTGTGTCAGCCATCGGCCGCTTCCTTCTGCTGCGGCGCGGCCGCCTGGCCGAAGGCGAGCCCCAGCCCCTTCGCGCGCTCACGGTCGGCGGCGATTTCGGCATCCACCTGTTCGGCGTCGTAGCCGCGCTCGGAGATCGCCTGGGACCGGCTCTTGAGCCCCGCGCCGATCGCCATGATCTCGGCCTGGACGTCCTTCATCGGATCGACGTAGTCGAACTTCGGCGGCAGCCATTCGCAGCCGAGATACGCCTCGGGCCTCCGGTCGAAGTCTCGCGCGGGCAGCTCGCCGGTCAGCACAGCAAGCCGAACGAACCGCTCCCAGACCGGGCGGCAGAACAGGTGTACCACCACGTTGTGCTGCAACTGCTCGACCCGGCGGCGGAACTCGATGAGCCCCGCGCGGATCGAGGAATAGGTGACGCCCTCCAGGTCGCCAGAGACCAGCTCGTAGGGCAGCCCCAGCCCCGCCGCGACGGCGCGCAGGTGATTCTTGACGAAGGGCGCGTAGGCGTCGTGCTCGGTGGGGTTCGAGAAACGGATGTCGGCGCCAGGAGGCAGCGGGATCAGGCTGCCGGGCTCCATGCCCACGGTCAGGGCGCCGCCGGTGTTGGAACCCGAGAGCCCGCCCGCCGTGCCGTCAGGATCGGTGATGAAGCCGGTGAAGAGCGCCGCGACCTTGGCCTTCACCAGCGCCGCGTCCTCGAACTGATCGAGCTCGTGCAGCCGCAGCAGCACCGGCGCGAGCCAGGTGATGCCACGCAACTGGCCCGCCGCGAGCGGCTTGAACAGGTGCAGGCAATCGGCGGCGGGAACGCGGAGCGGGTCCATGCGGAGAGACCCGAGAGGATCGCCCGGGCGGGAGGACAAGACCCGGTAGGCGACCCGGCGACCGGCGGCATCGAACTCGATGCCCGCGCGGAGCCGCGCCCCGCCGCCGATCTCGCGGTGCAGGTCCATGGGAACCTGCTCGCGATCCAGAAGCTCGAGGTGAAGGGGGATACCAGCAGAGTCGCTCGCGACGCGCAGCCGGGCGAAGCTCTCGCCGCTCTCGACCATCGCGCGCACGGCCATGGCCTGCAGCCCGTAGAAGTCGGCCAGCCCGTCCGGGGCGGCATGATCGGTCCAGCGCAGCCACAGCGCCTGCAGCCGCTCGCGCACCGCGCGGTCGGGGTGGCTGGACTGAGGCTTGATCCCGGCGCCCGCGACATTGCCTACCAGGCTGTCCACCGCCGCCGCGACCCACGGGTTGTTCCTCGCATACCACCCGGCCCGCCGCGCCGCCGTGGTCGCGCCCGCCAGGATCGCAGCGTTCAGCCCGTCGACCGTCCGCGCCCCCTCCCAACGCCGCCCGCCACCCGCAGCGTCGAAGCCGCGAGCGCGCGCGAGGCCGAGAAGGCGATGGAGGATAGTCCGCATGGGCGCGAGTCTCGCGCCAGCGGATCGATTAAGCTATTGGTAATGTTTTGCAAAATCCGGTATCGGGCGGCGTGTGTCGGGATGGCCGTCGCCCGGAATCCTTGACCTGGCCCTCGGCACATGCCATATATGCGTCATTGGACTGGGGGTTGTTCCCGGTCGGCGACTGGCTCTGGGGTCTCCCGGGGCCTTTTGCTTTTCAGGGGAATACCTTCAGTCCCCACCCTCTCACCGCACCGGCTGGGCTGCGCCGCAGCTTCGGTTCGATGATCTCCCAGGCGCGGTTCGGCTGGGCGGGGTCGAGAACGTGTCGCCCTATGGGGCGGGCCGTAAGGTCTGCGAGCTGCAGCCCAGCCGAGTTGGTCTTCTTGTCGGCGAAGATGATCTCGAAGCCCGGCATCTCGCCCACGTAGTTCGCGCCGTCGCGGATGCGGCGGAAGGCGAGCTCCAGTTCATCGTCCTCGCGCTTGCCGCGGCGCTCCACGACGATGTGCGTGGTCAGCATGTGCTGACCGCGATCCCGCAGGAACGCATGGGCGCGTTCCATGCAGAATGTCAGCGCCATCTCGTAGGGGTTGCCGGGCGCGGCGTATCGCTGGGTCAGCCGTTCCTTGTGGATCGCGGCGGCCACGATGGTGAAATCCGCCTGCTCGATCAGGCGGTTCAGCCCGTCCATGAAGGCATCGCGCTTGTCGCGGCTTTTCAGGAACACGAAGGGCGGCTTCTGCTTGCGGATCTCGTGCTCGTGCAGAACGACGATGTCGTGGCCGAAATGGGCGAACTTGAACGCCTGCACCTGCGGAGCGACGACGTTGGCGTAGCTGTCCTTCCTGAAGATGCAGAAATCCAGCACGAACACGGGATAGTCCCGGTCGATGGCGGTCAGGGTGTGGTCGCCGCTCTCGTCGACGTAGATCACATAGTCGCTGTAGGTCATGAGGCGGCGGCGATCAGGTCTGCTGCGTCCTCCGCATCCTCGGCGGCATAGACGGCTGCCTCGAAATCGGCCCAGGCCTGCGCGCGGATTTTTGCGGCATCGGTGCGCAAGCTGGTCGCTGTCGTCCGCGCATTGCCCAGCGCTTGAACCATCTTCTGCTGCTCAGGAACGGGTGGCAGCGGGAAAGTCAGGCCCAGCAGGGCCGGCTTCGAGATGTTTTTCATCGTAGGGGACGTGCCTGTAACGTTGGCTTCGATCTGTCTTCGCAGATCAGAGATTCGAAGCACCTCGGTCAGGAACATCGGATCGACCGGTTTGGGGTCCAAAGGCACAACGCGGAATATCTTGTCGCAGAGCATCAGCTTGTCACGGGTCTCGTTGATCATGGTGGTTGCGCCGACGAGTCGCGTAACATTTGCACGGCTGATCAGGATCTGGCCGGCCTTCACTTCCAGATGTGGTCGCGGCTTCAAGTGTTTTGGAAGCGCTTTGTTCTCGTTTTCATCGAACGTACCGAATGAAACAGCACCGAGCTTGAGAACGCCCCATTCGCCTGGCTCTGCAGGCCTGCTCAGGCAATTGGGGCTCCAGCCGTTTTCCAGATCGCCAATGACGTCGCCTAGCTGCACCATCGGAAATGGTGATGTGTGCCTCGTGCCTCCGTCCACCAGGCGGCGCAGGATTCCTTCATGGCTCCAGCGATCAATGTCCTTGAAGTTCGCCACGAATACCGGTCGATCGGGAAGCGGGGTGGGTGGTGCGAAGCCGAGCGCGGTCTCGAACGCCTCGGCGGCCTTGGCCTCGGTCTCGGCGGCCCCCTGTTCCAGCGACGCCGCCTTGTCGAGCGCCGCGCGCCAGGCGGCGACGATGGCCTGTTGCTCAGGGAGTGGCGGCAGCGGGATCCGCAGGTCCTGGAACGCCTCGGGCGTGATGCGCTTGCGGCCGCTGGTGCCGCTGGCCTTGCGTCGCAGGGCTTCGATGAAACCGCCGGTGCGCAGAACCAGCTTGACGAACTCGCCGTCCAGCCGCGCGGGGTCGGCGGTGAACACCGGGAATTCCGGCGTGACGACCGCCTTCGCGATCTCGGCGGGCAACATGCCGATGGCGCCGCTGCGCGCATCGATCTTGGAGAACACGATGTCGCCCGGATACGCCGCGAACATGCTGCCCTTGTAGGGCGCGGTCCTGTCGCGCGCTGAAATCTCGCCGGTCAGGTGCACCGTGATCGGCGTCCAGTCGCCGAAGCTGTCGGTGACGACCACCGCCTCGCGCCGCTGGGTCATCAGCTCGCGCAGCGGCGTTGGCGGGAAGTGCGAGTGCTGGTGCTCGACGTCTTCGGCGGTGATCCAGGGCTCGAGAGCCCTCCACTGACGGATCAGGCAGCGGAGGGCAGGAGAAAACCCGGCGTGTCCTCGGGCTTGGCCCCGGCCTCCAGCCACGTCTCGAAGGCGCGATAGGCCTCCAGCAGCGCTGGCAGCTCGTTCGGCACGCTGTCCCCGGTGTCGCCGGTCGAGGTGATGCCAACCGATTTCGGCGCGGCGACGAAGACGGGATAGTCGAACTCCTCGCGCACCGTTGCCCAGAGGGCGGCATCATGTGCCGCGTCGATGGCGCGCAACCCGGCGGTCAGTTCGCGCCAGAAAGCGTCAGACCGCTTCTGCACATCTGCATCGAAGGCCGCCATGTAGTCGCGCTTGAGCTTCGTCGCTTCCTTGGCTTTGCTCGCCGTGCCGTTCCATTTCGGCTTGCCGACCCGCGTCGATCCGATGCCGCGCGGATAGTCGGGCTCAGGCCCTGCCGTCCATGCCGGGGTGGTGCGTTCGACACCCAGCTTCGCCAGTTCGGCGAGGATGTCCTCCACCTCGGCCTCCTCGGCGGTGACGACCTTGCGGCCGAGATCACCGCAGAGGGTGTCGCGCTGCGCGTTGAAGGTGGCGTCGTGGTCGGCGTGCGCCTTGGTCCACGCGGCCTCCCATGCTGTCTCGTCCGCCTCGGTGAACCGTCGCAGGAACACCAGCGACGCCTTCACGGTGGCCTTGGCCGAGCTGAACGTCTCCTCGGGCAGGCTGACCACGCCGAGGATGCGCGCCTTGCCCTCGCACCAGCGGCGCAGCCATGTCAGCGACGGATTGTTGAGGTTGCCGTCGGGCAGGACGATGCCCATCCGCCCGCCCGGCTTCAGCAGATTCAGGCAGCGTTCGACGAACACGATCTCGGTGGCGCGGTTCTTTTTGCCCTTCCCGATCTCGAAGAGGTCGAGGATGTTCGTGCCCATCGCCTTCTGCATGGCGTCGTGGCTCTGACGCCATGGCTCGCCGTACCGGCTCTCGCACCTGTTGATGTACGAGGTTTCCTTGGGGACGCGAGTTTCCTCGCTGCCGCCGACCTTCTGGTCGCTGCCGACGTTGGAGCCGAAGGGCGGGTTGGTGATGACGATGTCGAAGCGGCCGGGGAAGATGCCGTTAATGTCGACGAGGCCGTCGTGGTAATGGATCCCGCCATGGCCATCGCCATGCATGATCATGTTCATCTTGGCGGTGCGCGCCGCGCGAGGCTCGGCGTCGCAGCCGAAGATGCAGTGCCACGCCAGGCGACCGACGCGGGTGTCGATCGGCTTGTTGTCGTCGCCTGACGGGAGAAGCTCCTCGTTCAGCTTGGCGAAGGCGTCGTCGATCAGCTTTTCCTCTTCCTCAATGGGAAGGCCCTTCGCCTCGATATCTGCCTGAACCTTGTCCTTCTGCTTCTGCACGTCGGCCGAGATGCGCTCGCGCACATGCTCGAACGCGCGGATCAGGAAGCCGCCCGAGCCAGCGGCAGGATCGGCGATCAGCTCGCCCTCCTGCGGGTCGAGCATGCTGACCATGAAATCCACGACCGGGCGCGGGGTGAAGAACTGCCCGAGCTCGCCACGGAAGGTGTTGCCGAGGAATTTCTCGAACGCGAGGCCCTTGATGTCGTCGCCGGTCTTCGACAGGTCAAAGCGCTCCAGCTCCTTCACGATGCGGCGGAAGGTCTCCTCGGAGATCTCCAGCCGGTCGGTGGCCGAGAACAGGTCGTCGGCCTTGTAGTAGGCCTTCGTCTGCTCAAAGAGCCCGTCGTGAACCTGAGGATCGGTCGGAAGTCTGGTCGATGCGCGCCGGTCGAGGAAATCGACGGTGAAGGTGCCATGCAGGCCAGACCGTTCGACATACATCTTCACGAACAGGATCTTGGAAATCGTGTCGAAGGCGCGGCCCGGGTCCATCTTGTGGACGTCACGCAGGATCGAGTGGCACTTGAACAGAAGGTCTTGGAATTCCTTGCGGTTGAACACCCGCAGCTTGCTGCGGATTTCCTCGATCCGCTTGGCGTCGCCCCAGTCGGACGCCTTGGCGATCTCGTTGATCTGCACGAAGTCGCCGGGCGCTCCGGGTACGAGCTTGAAGACAGCGGTGAAGCGGTTGTTTGTGGCGATGAAGAATTCCGCGCCGGCCGACCGGGTGTAGCTCTCGCCCTGATAGTAGTCGCGGAGGTTGATCTCGACGCTCTCGGCCTTGCATTCGATGACCAGCACCGGCGAGACACCTGCCCCTCCTGCTGCTTTCGCGGGAGTTTCCCAAATCACAATGTCGGCGCGGGCGCTGCGACTGCCCGAGGTCATCCGCATTTCCTGCCGCATCTGCTCAAGGGCATAGCCGTAGTTCTCGCAGAGGTGGCGGATGAATTTCTGCCGCACCAGTTCTTCCGGCTTTCCCGTGCTGTCGCGCCATTCCCCCTTGAGCGGCAGCCAGATCCAGGTGCCCTCCTGATGGATGGCATCGGGCGCAGCAGGCCAAGGTGTCGCCGGGGCGGCTTTCGGCTTCTTGGTTGCTGCCATGATCAATCTCCTTCGCGAACAGGTCTTGCCGCCGTCTGCTCGGTCGGTATGAGCGATTTCAGGCGTTCGAATTCTTCGACAGCGAGGACGACCACGACCGGACGACCGTGTTTCTCGATCACGACCGGCTCCGCTCGCGCGGTATCGATCAGCAGGCCGAATTGATGCTTGGCATCGCGGGCCGACATGGTCTTCATGGCCGCCTCCCCATATTCGGGTCACAGTGACCATAAGAGTCCGAAGTTTCAATCGGTCATTTCATCCATGCCGACCGGATCACGCCCTTCGCCTCGCGCACTGGCGCCGTGGCCTGTCCCGCCACCCCCTCCACCTCATCGTTCAGTCTGAGCCCCATGCTGATCAGCCCATGCAGGGCGGCGTGGGCGTAGACGAAGGTGTCGAGGGCCTCGTTGCGCTCGCCGTCGCGCTTGGGTTGCCAGGAGCGGATGGGGCGGCCCCTCTCGAAGCGGGTGACGACGCGCTCGGCGGTCAGCTGGCGGAAGTAGTCGGCGTCGAGACGGCGGAGGAAATGGATCGCGCCGGGGCCGGGCTCGGTGAGCCGCAGTCGGGCGTAGACGGCGTCCTTCACCGCGTCGACGCCGACGATGAACAGCGGGATCTTGCCCTTGTTGTTGCGGGTGGGGCGGCGCGGCCAGACGGGGATGCCGGGCCCGCCGCGGCCCTTGATCGCCCAGATGCGGCGGGCGAGGCGGGTGCGGCAGAACTCGTAGGCCATCTTGGTGTGGTGGCCACCGGTGTCGATGGCGGCGGCGCGCACCGGCAGATCGAACCCTGCGGGATGCGGGAACGTCGCCTGCAGCACCATGTCGAGGTCGGCCCAGAGGCGCGGCCCAGACGGGTCGCCCCAGAGCACGCGATAGTCGATCACCCACGCCTCCTCGTCGCGGCCCCAGCCGAGGATCTGCACCTCGATCCGGTCGCCCTGCACGTCGACGCCCGCGGTCAGCACGGCGACAGACGCGGGGAGCGCCTCGCCCCAGTCCTCGCGTCGGGCCATCAGCGGGTCGGCCGGGACGGTGTCGCCCGCCTGGTCTTCCCAGGACTCGCCCAGCTTGGTGTTGACCCAGACCTGCAGGCGGGCGGGATCCTTGCGCACGCGGCCGTGCTCGGCGGCGATCTCGGCCCATGTTTCCCAATGCGAATAGAGCGCGGAGAGGTGGAAGCCCGCGGTGCGGCCGTCGCCCTCGGCGGTCGCGCGCCATTCGCCTGCGGCGAGCAGGCGGGGCTTCTCGTGCTCGTGATGGATGCCGCCGCAGGCCTCGCAGACCAGATGCGCCTGGTCGCGCCGCCTCTCGGGCCAGCGGATACGCGCCCAGGTGATCGGGGCCATGTCGCCGCAATGCAGGCAGGGGACGTGATAGAAGCGCCGGTCGCTGTGCTCGAAGGCGGCCTCGATGCGGGAATGGCCTTTCAGCGTGGGCGTGGAGACCATGTAGATCTTGCGTCGGCCGCGGAAGGTGGCGGTGCGCTGGATCGCGAGATCGACCGGATCGCCCTCGCCATCGGCGTCGCCGGGATAACCGTCAACCTCGTCGAGGAACAGGTAGCGGACGGGCGTGGAGCGGAGACCCACCGCGCTGTTCGCGCCGGTCATCACCAGCTGGCCGCCGGGGAAAGACTTGCGGAACAGGCTGTTGCCTGCGTCGCGGGAGCGGGGCGCGGCGACGAGCTCGCGCAGGGCCGGGGTAGCCTCGATCAGCGGGTCGATCCTGACGGTCGTGTTCCGGCGCACCATATCGAGCGAGGGCATCACCAGCATGGCGATGCCAGGCGCGTTCTGGATGATGTAGCCGAGCCAGTTCAGCCCGGCCTCCGAGCCGCCGGTCTGCGCGCCCTTCATCAGCACGACCCGCTCGTAGGGGCTGGCGGTCGAGAGCGCGTCCATCACCGCGCGCAGGTAGGGCGTGCGATCCGTGCGCCAGCGGCCGGGCTCGGCCGAGGTTGGCGGCAGGATGCGGTGCCGGTCGGCCCAGTCCGAGACCGGGATCGGCGGTTCGGGGCGGATGCCGCGCCGCCAGGCGAGGTCGATCTCAGGCACCATCACCGAAGCTCCCGAGAGGCAGATCGGCCAGGTGTTCGAGATGCTCGCGCATCATCCGGTCGAGGGCGGCGAAGGTGGTGCGCGGGTCGGTGCCGAGCTCAGCGGCCAGCAGGGGCGCGGTGCGCTGCACCCATGCCATGTGCGCATCGCGTTCGGCACGGGCGCGCGCGAACACGGTCCTGGTGGCGGCGGCGGTCTCGACCAGCTGGCCCTGTTCGCGCTCGAACGCGAGCTTGGCGCGCTGAACCTTCACGATCTCATGCAGCCGCTTGGCCTCGGCCAGCGTCGTCGTCGCGCGGGTCGGGCTGACGGCACCGCCCTTGTTGCGCCGCGCGGGGTCGAGGTTGTTCTCGATCCATGCCAGCCCCTCGGCCACGTCGATCCGCCCGTCCGCGCGCACCGGCAGCCCCTCGGCCACCAGCTGCGAGATGCGCCCCTTGGTGAGTCCGACCCGCGCGGCAAAGGCGGTCTTGGTCTCGGCGCTGTCGAGTTTAGTCATTTCCGCCCCCTGACGCTGGCGGGCTTATGCGCTGCGCGTCCCCACATACGAATGTGCGCAGGAGGAACCGCCCGGTGGACTGCGACCCGGCGTTCCCGTTCGCGCACGACGGTTCTGAAGTTTTCGCGCGGCGTGCCGTACCATTCCGCCGGTTGACGATCTGTCTGGTGGGGGTGGTGGAGATTGGTGGGGTGATCCGGCCCGCCCCTGTAAACTGTCATGTCATGCGTGGTGGCGTGATGCATGGCGTCACGTGTCGTGGCGTTCCACGTCGCTGACACTTCGGGCGACAAACACAGATTTGGACGGGGACAAGTCCACCAAACCCACCAAACCCACCAGACAGATCGGGAATGAGCGTCACGCATCGGCATGGCTCCGGAGAACTTCAGAACCGTCGTTGATCGGCGCGGCCCCGGTCTCCGCGGTCTCCAGCTGCCAGCGCGCGCGCCCTGCCGACACGCCTGCGGAGACCAGGCGCAGCCCGTTCACGATGCGGTTCTGCTGCCCGCCGATCCACTTGCCGAGCCGCCCGCCGTTGATTGCGCCGCCTTCGCCCGCCACGCGCAGCAGGGCCTCGCGGAACTCGGGGTGGATGAACTCCGACCGGCCGTAGAGCTGCGGGCGCTGTTCCGTGGCGCGCTCGATGATCTCGCGGACGCTGACCCTGTCCATGCCGATCACCTCGCGCCATTGCTCCAGCACGGTGGTCAGGGCCTCCAGCTTCGGGTCGGCGCCCCGCATGCCCTCCATCGTGTCGCAGGGATCGGCCTCGCCCAGCCAGATCAGCGCGTCGCGCACCCAGCGCGACCAGTCGGTGAAGGAGCCGAGGGGCGCGCGCATGTCGGGCCGACCGGCCATGTGGTAGGCGCGCAGCACCGTCAGCCCGGCCGTGACGTAGTCGCCGCGCTGCGCCGTCACCATGGCGAGCGGATCGCGCTCGAAGGCGCGCAACTCGGGCCGCTCGACGCCCGCGTCCAGCGTCGCCCGGATGGCGCGGCGGGTCATGTCGCCCTCGAGGGTCAGGTTGTTGCCGGTGGCGAAGACGGCGGCGTTGCTCGGCACTTCGGCGTTGACGGACTTGCCGAGGATCCGGACCTTCAAGCTGGTCTGGGTGAGGGTCTGGCACAGGAGCTCGCCACCCAGCGGTTCTTCGCAGTTGTCGATGGCGATCAGCACGTCGCCCGCGATCAGCGCGGCGCCCAGCCGCTTCTCCATTTCCTCCTCGGACTTGCCTTGCGCGATGACGGGCGCGGGGCGGGCGGTTGCGATCTGGCTCGCCAGGTCGACCAGCATGGATTTGCCCGTGCCCGCCGTCGGCGCGTTGAAGCCATGCAGCGGCGCGGTCGGCAGAGACCGGCGGATCAGCGCGGTGAGGATCCCGGAGAGCGCGACCGAGCGGTCCGCGTCGGTGACGAACGGGAAGGTCGAGATCAGATCCTTGAGGAAGCCGAGCGCGCGCTGTGCCGTCGCCTGGTCTGGGTCGCGCGGCAGGGCGGGGAAGCGGACATCCTGCGGGTCGAACAGCAGCCCGGTCTGCGCGTCATAGCCGGGCAGATCGAGGATCGAGCCGTCAGGCCGCAGGGTCGGGCAGTTGATGATCCCGGTCAGCACCGGCAGTCGCCACTGGCCCTCGCGCGCCAGGAAGGTCTCCGCGATCCGGTGCGGGCAGTCGGTGCTGAGCCACTCGCCCTCGCGCTTGTCGAACCGCTTCCAATTCGCCGCGCGGGTGAAGGCCTCGGCCATGTGGTGCGCCTTCACGTCCACCAGCCGGGGCGCGTCGACAGTGCGCCCATCCGAGACCGCCACCGGCACCATCGCCGGGCGCACCACCATGCTGCCTCGCTGATAGTAGCCGAGCCCCGCCTGCATCAGCGCGCCCTCGGCCATGTCGACGGCCCGGTGCAGGAAGCCCGCAAAGATGCGGATCACCGGGCGGCCGTCTCCGTCGTCATCGTCGGCATCCTGGCCGTCTGGAATACGAGCGCGCGAGGTTCGCACCCGCTCCACCCGTTCCGCGCGCCAGCCGTTCTGCCGTGCGAGCCAGAACAGCGTGCCCACGGTCACGCTGCGCACGGACGAGAAGCTGTCCCATTTCTCGGCGCTGTAGGCGGGATCGTTCTTCGACGCCTCAGCCGACCAGGTCTCCCACAGGCCGCGGCCATCGGGCCCGAGCGCCGCGTAGAGCGCGAGCCCGACCTTGATCCAGTCGTCGTAGGGCAGCTCGTCGTTGCGGATGTGGGCGACCGCTTCCTCGATCAGCGCGCGCGACGGGGCTTCCTTCTGCTTGAGCCCGGCGGCCTTGCGTCCATCGCGGTCGATCTCGCGCCGGTCGGCGGTGGTCTGGCCGCCCACCTTGCGCAGGTACTCCTCGGCCGCCGCGATGAAGGCCGCGCAGCGGTCGCGGCTGACGATCGGCAGCTCGTGCAGCGGCACGTCGAGCGGCGAGCGTTCCGGCCAATGATAGGGTGCCTTCGTGTCGGGATGGATGCCGAAGGCCACGAACTGCTGCCCGGTCGCCAGCACCTCGACCCTCGCCACCGTGCCGTCGAGCATGTGGAACTCGCTGGTCTGCACCTTGTCGAACGGCGCATCGGTGCGGAAGGCGAGCAGGATCTTCGGCGCGCGCCCGATCCGGGAGGCAGGCGACATGCCGAGCATTTCGGCCGCGATGCAGGTCAGCCGGTGGGCATGGTCGCGGTCCAGCACGTCGATATCGACGCCGACCAACTCGCCGCAGAGCAGGCCCGTGTTGGTGCAGTTGCGCTGCGCCTTCGTCCAGCGCGCGATTTCGGCCTCGTCTGCGCTGGCGCAGACGGTCTCCCAGCCCTTCATCATCGGCCGCTTGCCCGCGCCCTTCATGGCGACATGCGCGCCCAGCACCGGGATCGGGCGATAGCCGTTGCGATGCAGCCGCAGGCGCAGTTCGGTCGGATCCTCTGGCGCAGCCGGGGTGCTGGACGTCGCATCCACAGTGTCGGCGCAAGACGTGTCGATGGTCAGGGGGATGGGCTCGTCCATGGTCACTCCTCGAGCTCCCATCCTGCAAAATCGTCCTTCTCCCGTTCATCCTCGTTGGTGAGGCAGCCGGAGATGTGCGTCAGCCCGCCATAGATGTGCCGCGTCATGCGCCTCGGATCGCGCCGCAAGGGCCTCGTCACCTGCAGATGGCAATCCATTTCGGAGCGGAGGCGGTCCATCGCGGCGACGGTCTCCCGCGCAATGCGGCTGACCTCGGTGTCGGGCGGCGAAACCAGCAGAAGGCCCATCGTGGCCTCGCGGGCCTGCCGCAATCGCTGGCCAAGCGAGACGTGATCCCAGGGCAGGAACCGGTACAGGGGATCCATCATCGCGCGGCCTCCTGCTGCTCGATCCAGTCGAGAAGCCGCGATTTCCGCGCGCAGATCACGTTACCCATCCTGAAGGTGGGCATCCGCACCTTGGCCTCGCCCGCATAGTAGTAAACCTTCCGGCGCGCCTTCGCGTCGCCGAAGACGAAGATCGCGATGGCGTCCGCGCCGCGCAGCAGATCGTCGGCCAGCGTCGGGCAAACCTCTCCCGTGGCGGGTCCAGCCCGCAAATGCTCCTGCATGATGTCCTCCGAAGTTTCTGGTGGGGTTAGGCGACGCCGAGGGACGCCCGCACCCGGTGTTCGAGTTGCTTGAGGTTCACTACCGCGAAGGCGCGAACCTGCGGATCGGCAACGATGGTGGCGATCTCGGCCATGGGGACGATGCTTCCCGAGGTGATGTCGATCTCGCCCTCGATGTCGGGGTTGGCCTCGGTGGCGCTGATCTGCCGGAAGACCGTGCTGATCACGAACAGCGCCCCACGCCCGTCGCGGAACCGCAGCTGCGCCGTGTGCATCGAGACGACCGCAGGCGAGAGCCCGAGGCGGCTGAACTCGGCAACCGCGCCGAGAACGATGGCGTCCTCGTACGTGAACTTCCGGGCCTTGCCGGTCTCGACCGGGTTTTCCGGCTTGAAGTGGCCGCGCGAGATCCACGCCTCGACCTGATAGCGGGTCAGCTGAGCCGCATCCGCGAGCTGCTGGATGGTGAATTCCTGGTTCATGGCGATTACCTTTGACAGTGCGTCTGAGCTATGGATAGATGACCTCTGACATACTGTCAATGGTATTCGTCCGCCTCGGAAATTCGGGCCTTGCCTGTCCCGCGAACCTGAGCGTGATGAAGCGTTGGAGGACGCGCATGGCCACGATCCGGAAGAGAACGCTGCCCTCGGGCCTGGTGCGCTGGCAGGTGGACTTCACCGACCAGGCAGGCAAGCGCCGCTCGAAGCTGTTCCCGCGCCGGAAGGACGCCGACGTCTATCTCGTGAAGGTTCGCTCGCTGGTCGCCAACCACACCTATCTGGCCGACAGCGAGAGCATCACGGTGGCCGAGGCCGCGCAAAGCTGGCTCGACCACTGCGAGGTGCGGTGCAAGACCGGGCGGCGGATGGAGCGGTCGACGCTGCGCGGCTACAGCGACTATGTGCGGCTGCACATCACGGACGCGCAGGTCGGGGTCGGGGACAAGCTGATCGCCCACCTCACGCGCCGCCATGTCAACGAGTTCCGCGACCGGCTGCTACTCAATGGGCGGTCCGAGCATCTGACCCGCCGCGCCATCTCGGTGCTGAAGCTGATCCTCGACCACGCCATCGACAACGGCCAGCTGTTCACCAACGCCGCCCACGGCGTCCGCATCATCAAGTCGAGCCGGATCGACCACAAGGCGCCAGTCCCTTCGAAGGAGGCGATCCGCGCGCTGATCGAGGCGGCCGACGAGGACTTCAAGCCGCATCTGATCGTCTCGGCCCTCGGCGGTCTGCGCGCGTCCGAACTGCGGGGCCTGCGCTGGCAGGACGTGAATTTCGACAAGGGCTTCATCCACATCCGCCAGCGCGCCGACGCCTACAACCAGATGGGTGAGCCGAAATCGCGCGCGGGCTATCGCGACATCCCGGCCGGGCCGATGGTGCTGAACGCGCTGCGTCGCTGGAAGCTGCGCTGCCCGAAAAGCGACCTCGGGCTGGTGTTCCCCGCCCCGCGCGGCGGGATCCTCCAGCACACCAATACGCAGGCGCGCTTCCGCAAGCTGCAGGAAAAGGTCGAGGTGACGATGCGCTGGCACGACCTGCGCCACTCCGCCGTGTCGCTCTGGATCGAGCAGGGCTTCTCGATCAAGGAGGTGATGACCTTCGCGGGCCATTCCTCGATCCAGATGACAATGGAGCGATACGGCCACCTGTTCCCGTCGCCCGACCACCAGAACGCCATGGCCGAGGTCGAGGCCAAGCTGCTGGGGTGATCGGATCCGAGTGGCGGTTGCTGAATGCTTCGCCCGGTTCATCCGTATGACCCGGATCGGCCCTCGCCAACGCCCCTGTTGCGGGGCTTTGAACCGCTCTACCGAAATGGCTCAGGCTCATAGGCCGCCTTGGCCACCACCTTGCTGGCATCCCCACGCGACCGATATCGGCCGATCATGTCGCCGCTGGCGGCGTCGTCGACCTCCTGCACCCGATAGAGCGTCAGGCTCTTGTCGCTGTTGGGCTTGAGCTGGAAGACCCGGCCGTTCTTGCGGCAATAGATGAATTTCGAGCCCTTGATCTGGGTCCAGGGACAATCGGCATAGGACAGGAGCCGCCGCTCCCGCTCCAGACGCGCCTCTTCCGACCGCCGCTCCGCCTCCGCACGCTCCTCGTCGCGCAGACGCTGCCACTGCGCGCCCACGTAGTCCGACAGGCGCCCGATGATGGCGGGCATTTCCGTGCCAGCCTCTTTCTCGGCCTGGTAGATGGCCAGACATTCGGCCTCGAGCTTCGGTTCCGGATCTCCGAGGTATTCCTCCTCGATCATGGCCTTCATGCGCTGCTCGAGATCGGTCATCGTCAGGGCCGGGCCAGGCAGGCCATTCAGGAAGGCGAGCATGTCGTCCTTCGGGATCCAGCAGTCTATCGCCGAGGCCAGGACCTTGTCCCGTGGGCCTTCCCACTTCTTCCAGACGGAGCTGTCCTGATCCAGTTTCGTGACGATCTCGAGGGCCAGTTTGGCGAGGGACCGCTGCTCTCGCATGTGGCGCAGGGAGGGGCTGCGCACATAATCGGCCAGTAGGCTGTAAACTACTGAGGTTCGCTGATTCATGAACATGCGGCTTTCCCGTTTCTTCCCAATGATTTGCGGCTGCTCCGTGCGACACGACGCCGACGTCGCCAGCCAAAAAACCCACTAAACATTTGCTATTCAAACACTATTCTAGCCCGGCCGGGTTGCCTCATAACCTGAAGGTCGTAGGTTCAAATCCTACCCCCGCAACCAAAATCGTTATCAATACCATAGGTTTAGCCTTTGCGCGCCGTGCATGGCGCGGGACTCCATCATCGCTCTGCGCAAATCACAGGGCCATGATCCTGGCGGTGACACCGGCAATTCCGCGATGCACTATCCCAACGACAAACGCCCCCTCAGAGCGCCACCTCGATCGCGAGGCCTTGGTCCACAGCCATCTCGACGACCGAAGCGGCGACGGCGAGATCCTGAAGGCCAACGCCGGTGCCGTCGAACAGGGTGATCTGGTCATCCGTCGTGCGGCCCGGGAGCGTCTTGTTGATCACCGCGCCAAGCTCGCCGATTTCTGCCTCGCTAATCAGCCCCTGACCCACGGCGTGTTGCGCCTCGCCGATGCTGACCGATTGGGCGACCTGGTCGGTGAACACCGACGCCCGCGCGAGCAGCCCCGGATCGACCTCCTGCTTGCCCCTGGTATCCGTGCCCATGCAGGCCACGTGGGTTCCCGGACTGACATGGCCATGCTCAAGGATCGGTGCAAAGGACGAGGTGATCGTGATGATGACATCGGCTTCGCCCATCCCGTCAAGATCGACCGTCTCGAACGCGACCCCAGCTTCAGCCGCCACCGCCTCGAGCCCCGCCAGCTTCTCCGGGTTCCGGTTCCAGCCGATGACCTTCACCAAATCGCGTTGTTCCAGCGCCGCGCGAAGCTGGAACGCCGCTTGGTGACCGGCCCCGATCATCCCGAGCACGGCGGCGTCAGGCCGTGCGAGATGCTTGATCGATACAGCCGAGGCCGCGGCGGTGCGCAACGCGGTAAGGAGGTTGCCGCCAACCATGGCGCGCAGGCGTCCGGTGTCGGGATCGAAAAGAACGACCGTTGACTGGTGGTTGATAACGCCATGGGCCGCCATGTTGTGGGGCCAGTAACCGCCGGCCTTGAGGCCCAGTGTCATGCCCGCACGGTCAAACCCGCCCTTGAACCCGAAGAGCGCGTCTTCATGCCCGATCGCCTCGCGCACCACCGGGAAGTTTCGGGCCGCGCCCTTGGCCATCGAAGCGAAAACCTTCTCCACCGCCTCGAAAGCGGCCTTGCGTGTCAACAGCTTGGCAATGTCGCGCTCGGGCACGATCAGCATGAAGCTCTCCTCGCTTGGTCGCGCCCCCGCAGCCTGGTTGACCGGGGAGTGCGCAGATGCCGGATCAATAGGCTTTGCCGCGTGCGGAGACCGGCCAGACAACCTCGACCTTGCCGCCCCGCACACCAACGTACCAATCGTGCACGTTGGCTGTCGGGTCGCAATGGCCGGGCACCAGTTTCAGCTTTTCACCCACCTTCAGCACGCCGTTCGGGTCGGCGATCACGCCATGTTCGTCGGAGCATTTGACATATTCGACGTCATCGCGGCCGAAGATCACCGGCAGCCCCGAGTCGATCGATTGAGCCTTGAGCCCGGCATCGCAGATCGCCTTGTCGGGCTTGGCGTGGCTCATCACCTGCGTGAGGATGAAGAAGGCGTTTTCCCACTCGCCCTGGTCGATGCGCTGGCCGTCGGCGTCGAGAATGCGGCCATAATCGGCGTCCATGAAGGCATAGGAGCCCGCTTGCAGCTCGTTGAACACGCCCGAATTGCTCTCGAACTGGTAGGAGCCGGTGCCTCCGCCCGATACCAGCTCGGGTTTCAGCCCCTCTGCTTCGAGGGCGGTGACGGCCTCTTTCACCATGTCCACGGCGATGTCGATCTTGGCCTTGCGGTCTTCGTAGCGGTCGATGTGCTGCATCGCGCCCTGGTAGGCCTGGATGCCGGTGAACTTCAGCCCCGGCGCAGCGTCGATCGCCTTGGCGATCTCCACAACGCTCTCCGCCCCGATCACGCCGCAGCGCCCCGCGCCCACGTCCATCTCGACAAACACCTCCAGTTCGGTGCCATGTTTCACTGCCGCGGCCGAAAGCTCGGCGACGTTGTCGATATCGTCAACGCAGACGATGGTGCGCGCGCCGAGCTTGGGAAGTTGCACGAGCCTGTCGATCTTGAGGTTATCGCGCACCTGGTTCGACACCAGAATGTCGCGGATCCCGCCGCGGGCAAAAACCTCGGCCTCGCTCACCTTCTGGCAGCAGACCCCCACCGCGCCGCCGAGGCGTTCCTGAAGCTTCGCCACATCGACCGATTTGTGCATCTTGCCGTGCACCCGGTGACGCATGCCGTGAGCCTTGGCGTAGTCGCCCATCTTCCTGATGTTGCGTTCGAGCGCGTCGAGATCGAGCACGAGGCAGGGCGTCTGGATGTCCGCCGCGTCCATTCCCGGCAGGGCGGGCAGGTCATAGCCCACTTCGAGGCTGGTGATATCGCTGTGTTGGTTCATCGGGTTTGCTCCTTACCACTTGAGCCAGGGGAGTTTGTCGAGGTCTACGTTGCCGCCGGTGATGATCACGCCAACGCGCTTGCCTTTGAACACCCCGGGGTGTTTCAGGATCGTCGCAAGCGGCACCGCGCTCGATGGTTCCATCACCACGCGCAGGTGTTTCCATGTCAGCTTCATCGCCTCGATGATCTCCTGCTCCGACGCGGTGAAAATGTCGGTGACGTGGGTTTTCACGAAATACCAGGTGTTGTCCTTGAGCGGCACCAGAAGGCCGTCGGCGATGGTTTCCGGTGCGTCGTCGGCGATGATGTGGCCGGCCTTGAAAGAACGGAAGGCGTCATCGGCCTGTTCCGGCTCGGCGGCATAGATCGCGGTTTCGGGCGCAAGGTTCGACACCGTCAGGCAGGTGCCCGAGATCATCCCGCCGCCGCCGATCGGCGCGATCACCGCGTCGAGCCCGCCGGTCTGCTCCAGCAGTTCCAGTGAACAGGTCGCCTGCCCGGCAATCACCCGCGGATCGTTGTAGGGATGCACGAAATCGCCGCCGGTTTCCGCCTGGACCCTGGCGAAGGTTTCCTCGCGCGACGAGGTCGAGGGATCGCATTCGGTGATCCTGCCGCCATAGCGGCGCACCGTGTCCTTCTTGGCCTGTGGTGCGGTGCGCGGCATCACCACGTTGCAGGGAATGCCGCGCAACATCGCCGCGTAGCTCAGGCAGGAAGCGTGGTTCCCGGAACTATGGGTGGCCACACCCTTTGCCGCCGCCCCGTCGTCGAGCCCGAAAACCGCGTTGCAGGCGCCGCGCACCTTGAAGGCACCCGGCTCTTGCAGGTTTTCGCACTTGAAGAACAGCGTCGCCCCGGTAAGCGCGTCGAGGTGGTCGGAGGTGAGCACCGGCGTGCGCCGGATATGGGGCCTGATCCGCTCATGCGCCTCGCGCACATGTTCGATGGTCAAAGCCGCCCCTGTGGAATAGTCGAGCATCCTGATTTCTCCTCAAGCGGCCGCCCTGGCGGAACCATGGCCCTTGACGGCGCTACGGTAGACCCCCTGCGCCGCTGCCACGCCGGAGCCGAGCGCGATGTCGACCCCGAGATCGGCCAGAACCATCTCGGCGGTTGCGATGCCGGCCAGCGCCTGTGTTTCGCTAAGCTGACCGAGATGCCCGATCCGGAACACCTTGCCCGCGACCGCCCCGAGCCCGGCACCAAAGGAGGTGCCATACCGCGTCTCGGCATGGGCCACGAAGGCGTTGCCGTCGATGCCGTCCGGCAAGACGATGGCGGTGACCGTGTCGGACCGGGCGTCGGGGGCTATCGCGCAGAACCGCAGGCCCCAAGCCCCCACCGCCACGCGTACACCGTCGGCGATATGGGCATGGCGCGCGAACACCGCGTCGAGCCCTTCGGCCTCGAGCATCTCGATCGAGGCCTTCAGCCCGTTCAGCAGCCCGACGACGGGAGTATAGGGATAGCCCGAGGCCGGGTTCATCGCCAGCATGTCGCGGAAATCGAAGTAGAAGCGCGGCAACGTTGCCCGCTCCATCGCGGCAACAGCCTTCCGGCTCACCGCCACGATGGCCAGACCCGCGGGCAGCATGAAGCCCTTCTGGCTTCCGGTGATCGCTACGTCGATCCCCCATTCGTCCATCCGGAAATCCATCGAGGCGATGGAGCTGACCCCGTCGACGAAAAGAAGCGCCGGGTGGTCGGCCGCGTTCATCGCCGCGCGCAGCCCCGCGATATCCGAGCGCACCCCGGTGGCGGTCTCGTTATGCGTGGCCAGCACCGCCCTGATCTCGTGGCCCGTGTCGGCCGCAAGGATCTCGGCAAAGGTCGCGACCGGCAGGGCAGCCCCCCAGGGCGCTTCGACGACCTGCACCTCGAGCCCGTGGCGGCGGCACATGTCGATCCATTTGGCGCTGAACATGCCGAAGTTCGCGGCGAGCACCTTGTCGCCGGGGCTGAGCGTGTTTGAAATCGCCGCTTCCCAGCCTCCGGTGCCGGTTCCGGGGAAGACGATCGCCTCGCCCGCCTCGGTTTTTAGCACACGTTTCACCCCGGCAAGCGCGGGTTGCAGAATCTGCGGAAAGACCGACGACCGATGGTCGATCGTCGGCATGTCGCATGCCTTGCGCAGCGCCTCGGGAATGTTGGTCGGCCCCGGGATGAAGACAGGGTTCTGCAGGCTCATGGCCGTCTCCTCTTTAGGTAGCGATGAGACTAGCCCGGGCCGAGCGTGGAGGAAATTTTTTTGAAAAGGATTTTTGAAAAGGGAGATTTCAGAAATTCGTTTACTTGTCAGGCATTTGCGTTTTTCATTGGATGAAATAGTTTTCTAAGATAGGAGAGATCCGGTGAGTGACGCCAGCACGACGAACGCCCCGCGCCGCGCGCGCGGCCGCCCGCGCGGGTGGAATGACAAGACCGGGCAGAACACGATCAAATCGCTCGACCGGGCCATGGAAGTGTTTGACCATCTCAGCACGACACCGGGGCAGACCCTGTCGGAACTCGCCGCCGACCTTCGCCAGTCCCCCGCCACCGTCTACCGCATCCTGATCACCCTTGAACGTCGCCGCCTCGTGGAGTTCGAGCGCGCCGAGCAACTCTGGCACATCGGCCCGCATGCCTTCGTTATAGGCTCGCGGTTCCTGCGCCGCACCAGCCTCGTGGAACGGGCCCGCCCGATCCTGCGCCGGCTGATGGAAGACACCGGCGAAACCGCCAACCTCGGCATCGTGCAGGGCGGCTCTGTGCTCTTCGTGAGCCAGGTCGAAACCCATGCGAATATCCGCGCCTTCTTTCCGCCCGGCTCTCTGTCCCCGCTGCATTCATCCGGGATCGGCAAGGCGCTGCTGGCCGACATGTCCGAGGAGCGGCTGAACCGCATGATCAGCCATGGCCCGCTCGAAACCTTCACCCCCAACACCCTGGCCACGAAGAGCGCACTCGTGGCGGATCTCGCCATGACCCGGCAGCGCGGCTACGCCATCGACAACGAGGAAAAGAACCTCGGCATGCGCTGCATCGCATCGAGCGTGTTCGACATGCACGAGGAAGCGGTGGCGGGGATCTCCATTTCCGGCCCGTCGATCCGGATGGAGCCGGACCAGATCGCGCGATTGAGCCGCTTTGTCGTCGATGCCGCCGCTGATTTGACCGCCGCGCTGGGCGGAACGCCGAGGCAAGAGCCGCCCTCGGCTTGACCGAGCTGTTTCGAGTCCTGCAGCGGCGTGCCGAACACCATCTTCATCGCAAGGCAGGCCGTGATGGCGGTATCGCGAAAAGTCTGCTGGAAGCCAGATCTGCCCGTCGGCGCGGCATCGCGGGTCGAACCAGATTGTCACCGAGCTCCGGCACCTGAGCGCTCTTGCACAGCTATGTTCGGGATGAGTGGTGCCAGGAAAGGACTTGCACACGCACATCTAACAAATAGAATTTACGAACACATTCAACGTTTGATTTTGCGATATTCCCCGGGCACATACCCCCGGACCACCACGGATTCGGAGGTTCGAGTGCAGACCGAGGACCGTATTCTGGAAAGGAATTACAGGTGCTTGGCATCCGAAAACCTTTCTTCATTCCGCAGCTCGTTGTAGGGTCCGAGTGCTTGGGCTTTTGTCAACCCTGGGGCATCGCGATGCTCTTCAGTCATGGAGAACATCGTGAAGAGGATACTTTCAAAGCTTCAACGCAACGCGGGTCGGCAGGCATTAAGCGCAACGTCGGTTTTCTGGATTGCGCGGCTAGGAACGTGCCAGTGCAAACATGGGCTCCTAAGAGCTTTCTCGCCCGATGTTGGCCGCGTCCGTCTGATTGCTCTCCGTCGCACTGCCGGACGATGCAGCACCGGCTACACCCAGAAACCGCCATCGAATCGGGCGCCAACACCGACACAAGATGTCGGATTTGTGTTGGGCTAGAACGTGGTAGGCGGTGGCAAGGGGACTGGGGGAAGACATCTCAATGGTTCGGCGTGGCGCCGATCCAGAGCACATGGCGCCCCGCTTCGAGGCGTATCCTGACCTGGCCTTGCCGGTATTCGACGTCTGCACCATCCAGCGTGGCACTGCTGCACGGGCCTTCGACCCTGATGTCAAGCCGCGCCGCGCCGAGCGTAACGCTCGCTCGGAACCCCGGCCAGACTGTCGGCAAGCGGGGGCGCACGACCAGAAAATCGCCCTCGCGGCGCAGACCGAGAATGCCCTCGATGCCCGCGCGATACATCCAGGCGGCCGAGCCGGTATACCAGGTCCAGCCGCCGCGTCCGACATGCGGCGCGACCGAGTAGACATCGGCCGCCACAACATAGGGCTCGACCTTGTATTGCGCGACCTCGCTGGGGGTGCGGGCATGGTTGATCGGGTTCAAGAGCGCGAACAGCTCCGCCGCGCGGTCACCCTCGCCCATTTCGGCGAAGGCAAGAATCGCCCACATTGCGGCATGGGAGTATTGCCCGCCGTTTTCGCGCAGCCCAGGCGGGTAACCCTTGATGTAGCCAGGGTCCTCGGGCGCATGGTCGAACGGCGGCGCGAACAGCAGTACCAGCCTATCGTCGCGGCGGATGAGCTCGCGGTCGAGCGCGGCCATGGCAAGGGCTGCGCGGGCGGGGTCAGCGGCGCCCGAGAGCACCGCCCAGGACTGGGCGATCGAGTCGATCTGGCACTCGGCCGCCTCCACCGATCCAAGCCAACTGCCATCGTCGTAGCTTGCGCGCCGGTACCAGGCGCCGTCCCAGGCGTGGCGTTCCATCGCGCTGCGCAGCTTGGCAGCGTGGTCCTGCCAGCGCTGCGCGCGTTCGGGGTCTCGCTCCGCCGCAAGCGGCGCGAACAGCGAGAGAGTGCGAAACAGCAGCCATCCAAGCCAGACGCTTTCGCCGCGCCCTGCTTCGCCCACACGGTTCATGCCGTCGTTCCAGTCGCCCGTGCCCATAAGCGGGAGGCCCCGTGGCCCGGTCAGCTCCAGGCACTGGTCGAGCCCGCGCGCGCAATGCTCAAACAGCGAGGCCGAGACATCTGCGGGCATCGGCTGGAAAAAGGCGTCATGTGCGCCGGGCTCCAGTGCCGGACCTTCAATGAACGGCACCGGTTCGTCGAGCACCGCGCCGTCGCCGGTCGCGCCGACATAGGTCGCAGCCGCGAAGGCGAGCCAGACACGGTCGTCGGAGATGCGACTGCGTACACCCTGGCCGGAATGCGGAAGCCACCAATGCTGCACGTCGCCCTCGACGAACTGCCGTGATGCCGCGCGCAGGATCTGTGCCCGGGTCTCCTGCGGCAGGGCGAGGCTCAACGCCATTCCATCCTGCAATTGGTCGCGGAACCCGTAGGCGCCGCTGGCCTGGTAGAAGGCCGCACGGGCCCGAATGCGGCAGGCCACCGTCTGGTAGAGCAGCCAGCCGTTGAGCATGATGTCCATAGCGCGGTCAGGTGTCGTGACCTGGACCGCCCCCAGAATGCCCGCCCAGTGGTCACCTACCTGGCGCAGGACCGCGTCGAGATCGGCGGCACGGTAGCGCTCGATCAGGCCACGTACCGCATCTGCCGAGTCGCCTTGGCCGAGCAGGAAAACCACCTCGACACTTTGCCCGGGGGCGAGCTCCACTTCGCGCGAAAGTGCAGCGCAAGGGTCGTAGCCGGCGCCGGTCGCCCCTGAGAGGGGCTGGCCAGAGCGGAGGGCGGCGGGCGCATGAAGCCCACCGCCCTGACCCAGGAACGCGGTACCATCGCCCGTTGAACTGGTCTGCTTGCCCCCGAGGTCGGCAAAGGCGATCCGGCCCGGAAACGCCGTGCTCCACGGGTTGCGTGCCAGAAGGGCCCCGGTAGCGGCGTCGATTTCGGTGATTACGTGCTGCGCGGAGGCTGATCGCGACGAGCCCAGTACCCAGCCTGCATAGGCGGTGACCGACAGTCGTCGGCGCCTGGCCGAACGATTGATCAGCGTCAGGCGGGAGATCTTCACCGGATCGTCGAGCGGCACATACTGCAGGAGATCCAGCGCGATCCCGTGCGCTTCGTGCTCAAATCGGCAGAAGCCGAATCCGTGGCGGGCGACATATCTGCCGCCGTCGCGGATCGGCTGGGCGGTGGGCGACCAGAGTTGGCCGGTCTCGCTGTCGCGCACGAAAAAGGCTTCGCCGGGCGGGTCAATGACCGGGTCGTTCGACCACGCCGTCAACTGGTTTTCGCGGCTGTTCTCAGACCAGGTGTAACCGCTGCCCGTCGCCGAGGCCTGGAACCCGAAGCCGGCATTGGCTACCACATTGATCCACGGGGTCGGCGTCGTCGCCTCACCGTCGAGCACGATGACGTAGTCCCGCCCGTCCCGGTCGAAGCCGCCGAGCCCATTGAAGAATTCAAGGTCCGGCAGCGGCGCTGACGACGGCTCCGCTTGCGTGCCGTCCTCTGGCGCTATTGCCGGTGGCGCCGGGGCCACCGGCAATAGCGCCAGCTGTTCGGCAAGGCAGCCACGCCGTGCGGCGAGCACTACCCGCGCAGAGGCGGCAACCAGATCGCGCGCTTCGGGGCTCATCAGATCTGCACGCAGGGCAAAGACGGCGCCCTGGGCCGGGGTCACGCCGAAACGCGGACGCGATTGGCTGCGCCGTACAGCCGCCTCGATCGCGGTCTGAAGATCCTGAATGTAGGACGAAGGGTGCTCATTGATGATGACGAGATCGACCGCGAGACCCTTCATCCGCCAGTACTCGTGGGCTCGCAGAAGCTGAAGGACCTGCGCCATGTCCATGGTGCTATCAATACGCAAGAGCACGATTGGCAGGTCGCCAGAGATTGCGAGGGACCACAGCCCCGCCTGCGGCCCGATGCCGCGCGCGAGCGTCGCTCGCGACGGGCGCCATCGCGGGTCGATGTAAAGGATCGGAGCCGCCAGGCGCTGGAAATCCGCCGCCTCCTGCGCACCGACGCCCAGGTGGCGCAGCTGGACCTCGCCCTGTGTCCAGGCCAGCGTGCGGGCGCGCACGAAGGCGGCTCGGTCGCAGTGCTGGTCGACCAGGTCGATCAGCGCCTCGCGCGAAGCGGCCACGACAGTCCAGAAGGCAACGCGCGCGGTCTCGCCAGGCTTGATTCTGAGCCGCTGACGTAGCGCGAAGACCGGGTCAAGAACAGTGCCCGTCGTATTTGAGAGGACCATGTTGTCCATCCCGGCGGGCGATGCAGCGGTCCTGCCACGCCCGATGAACCGGGCCCTGTCGGTCTCGTATTCCGGCGCGCCGATAGCATCGCCCTCGACCACGGCGAAATGCGCGGCCCAGATCGGCGGCTCGTCCGGCGAGCGTGGCCGGCGGGTGGCGATCAGCGCGCTGTATTCGGGCAGGAATTCGGTCTGCACGAAGAGCTTGGCGAAGGCCGGATGGGCCAGGTCAGTCGCTGGCGTGGTCAGCGCCAGTTCACTGTAGGAGGTCACCTCGATTTCTCGCTCATGCCGGCCGCTATTGGACAGCGACAGGCGGCGCACCTCGCCGTCATCCTCGCCCGAGACCAGCACGTCGAGCACCGTCGACAGCGACCCGTCGCGGCGGATGAACTCGGCCCGGTCCTCGAAGAACTGCACCTCGGCGTGTTTGGCCTGGCCCGCCATCGGATGCGGCGTGGCCGACCAGACCGCACCGGTCGCGGTGTCTTTGATATAGACGAACGTCCCGCTGTCGTCGCGGGTGGCGTCCTCGCGCCAGCGGGTCACAGCGATTTCGCCCCAACGGCTGTAGCCGCCACCGGACGCGGAAAGCATGACTGCGTAGCGCCCGTTCGACATCAGCTGCGTCACGGGTGCACAAGGCAGTGGCCCCACGTACCGGCGCATCAGCGGCAAGCCCGGATCGGGCTCCGCCGCCGCCAGCTTGACCTCTTCGGCACGCGGATGCGCCACCGCGACATCTCGCGGCATCCGCTCGTGAAGGAGCAATTCCACTGCCCGGATCATCGGCTCGCGGTGAAATCTCGCGCGCATCCGTCCGTCCTGCAGCACGTTAGCAATGGCGGCGATGGTCATCCCCTGGTGATGCGCCATGAAATTGCGCACGATCGCCACGCGCTTGCCCTCGGGCACGCGCGCCTTGGTGAAGTCGAGCGCCTCGTAGAACCCGTAGCGCCCGACCCCTCCCAGATCCGAAAGTCGGGCAAAGTTCTTGCAGGCGCCCGGCGCGTCGAGCATCGCGGCCAGCCCAGTGGCGTAGGGCGCGACCACCAGATTGCTGGCCAGACCCCGTTTCAGCCCGAGGCCGGGCACGCCGAAGTTTGAGTATTGGTAGGTGAACTCAAGGTCACGGGCGTTGAAGGCCGATTCCGAGATCCCCCAAGGCACGCCTCTCTCGCGGCCATATGCCTGCTGGCGCGCCACCACCAGCCGGTCGGTCTGCGCCAGCAGGCTGCCCTCGGGTTCGCGCACCACCAGCACCGGCATCAGGTATTCGAACATCGACCCCGACCACGAGATCAGCGCCAAGCCCGAGCCCATCGGCGTGGCCGAGCGACCGAGGCGGAACCAGTGGCGGGTGGGTAGATCGCCCTTGGCAATGGCGATCAGGCTCGCGAGTCGCGCCTCCGAGGCCAGCAGGTCGTAGCAATTGCCGTCGAGCCGGTTGTCGGCGGCCGAATAACCAATCGACAACAGCTTGCGCTCGGCATCGAGCAGGAAAGCGAAGTCCATCGCCATCGCCATCCCGCGCGCCACCGCAGCCAGAGCCGTGTAGCGCGCCGCCAGCTTCGTCACATTACCGGAATCGAGCGCCAGATCACGCGCGTGGCCGTCGATACCGGCGCGCAGCGCACCGATCCAGAACATCAGGTCGGGCACATCGGCGGTGCTCCCGCCCGCAGGCAAGAGGCTCTCGGCGTCGCTCGCGGCCTTTTTCGCAAGCCGTGCCAGCACCGGCAAGAGCCCCGCCAGTGGCTGAGCGCCCTCAATTTTCTCGCCGATCTCGGCCAAAATGGCCGCCGCCGCGCTTTTCGACCCGTTCGGCAGCGCTGCGACCGCCGCCTGCCCGAGCCGCAGCGTGTCATGCAACCCGGTCCGGGCGTCTTCCGCGACGGGACCAGCGGCGAAGTCCTCGCAGGCATTGGCCAGCACGATCAGGTGGCCCGCAAGGTTACCGCTGTCGACCGAGGAGACATAAGCCGGGTCGAGGACCCGCAGGTCACGGGTGTCGTACCAATTATAGAAATGCCCCCGCTGTTTTGGCATGCGTTTCATGGTGCCCAGCGTCGCCTCCAGTCGCTCGACGGTGGCGCTGGCGTCGGCCCAGCCGAAATCGCGCGCGGCGACGGTCGAAAGCAGATAGAGGCCGAGGTTGGTCGGCGAGGTACGGTGCGCCACTACCGGCTGGGGGTCTTCCTGGAAGTTGTCCGGCGGCAGCATGTTCTCGCTGGCGTTGGCGAACGTCTCGAAATAGCGCCAGGTGCGCCGGGCGATCAGCCGCAGCGCGCTGGCCTCATCCGGGCTCAAAGCCGTGCGCGCGGCCGGTCTCGGCGCGCGACTGACAAGCAGCGCCAGCGCCGGCGCGCCCAGCCAGAGCGCCGCGAAGGGCAGCGCCAGCGGCCAGCTAGTGGGCGTCAGCGCCACGGCTCCGGCGGCGATACCCGACCCAAGCGCCATGCCCGCCGCCATGCCCCGGGTATAGCCGGACAGTCCGGGTCGCGGCGCGCCGGAAGTCTGCGCGGCGGTGGTCCATTCGAGCATGTGACGATGGGTGACCAGGAGCCGGGTCAGCGCGCGCGCAATCGCGTCGAGCATCCGCCAGCTCTGGTCGGCGAGCAGCGCCACGTCAAGCCCGCTCCGCAGCGCCACCAGCCGCAGATCGGCCGCCAGCGCGCCGAGGTGGCGACCAAGCCGGATGCCGGAGCGGCGCGGCACAATGGAAAGCATCGCAGGCAGGAAGGCCGGGATCGCCATTGCTGCCAGCACAAGCAACGTGGCCACCGACGCTGCCGGCTGGGGCAGCTGCCAGCCGGCGAAAAGCATGGCCAGCATGAATGGCCCCTGCACACTGCGCCGGAGATTGTCGAGCATCTTGCCGCGCCCGATTTCGGGCAGGCCGCCACGGCGACCCAGAATCCAGGGCAGGAGTTGCCAGTCGCCCCGCGCCCAGCGGTGCTGACGCTTGACGGCAACGTCGTAGCGGGCGGGAAATTCCTCGACCAGTTCCACGTCCGTGACCAGGCCTGCACGGGCGAAAACGCCCTCGAACAGGTCGTGGCTCAGGAGCGCATTCTCCGGCACCCGGCCCGCCAGCGCTGCCTCGAAGGCATCGACATCGTAAATGCCCTTGCCGGTATAGGAGCCTTCGCCGAACAAGTCCTGGTAGACATCCGAGACCGCCGCCGCATAGGGGTCCATCCCGCCCGGCCCGGAGACGATGCGCTGGTAGAGCGAACCCTCGTGCCCCACCGGCAGTGACGGCGTTACGCGTGGCTGCAGGATCGCATAGCCCTCGACCACCCGGCCCTGGGCAGCATCGAAGACGGGTCGGTTCAGGGGATGCGCCATCTTGCCGATCAATCTGGCGGCGGCATCGCGCGGCATCCGCGTGTCGGCGTCTAGGGTTATGACGTAGCGCACCCCCTCGGGCACCCAGGGCGGCGCGCCGCCGGGACCTGCGAAACTGGTGTCACGGGCACCACGCAGCAGGCGGTTCAGCTCATGCAGTTTGCCGCGCTTGCGCTCCCACCCCATCCACACGCCCTCGCCCGCATTGAAGCGCCGCTGCCGGTGGAGCAACAGAAAACGCGGCCCGGCCGGCGCCGGCGAGAGGCGCAGGTTCAGCGCCGCGATCTCAGCCTCAGCCAGCGCCAGCAGATCCGCGTCGGTCGGCAGGGTTGCCTCTGCGGCGTCCAGACCATCGGTCAGCAGGGCGAAGGTCAAATCGCCGCCACCACCGTTAGAGAGGAAGTGCACCTCGAGCCGCTCGATCTGCTCGCGCAGGTCATGCTCGCTGGTCAGCAGCGTCGGTACGGCCACCAGCGTGCGCAGCGACGTGGGTACACCGGATTTCAATTCGAGCCCAGGCAGCAGGGTCGCCCCCAGTGCGCCGGTGACGACGCGATCGACCAGCGCCTTTGCCACCTCGGTGGCTGGCAGAATCGCGGCGATAGCCCAGAGCGCCAACCAGACCCACGGCGCTGCCAACCCCAGCGCCCAGATCGACAGGGCGAGCAGAAGCGCACCGACCGCGAGGATCATGCCGATATAGCCCGGCATCCCGATCCGTCTAATCAGCCGCCCGAACCACACGCGCGGAGCGGCGCGATAACCGATATGGCGTTCGAGGGCCGGCCGTCCGCCCGCGACAAGGTGCCAGCCCGGGTCGGTAGTCGCCCCGGCGGCTTGCGCGGCGCAATCGTCGGCCACCTCCCGGTCGGCGCGACAGGCCGCCAGCGCGTGGTCGGCGATATCAAGCTCGGTCCACTCCGAGCCGCGCGCCAAATCCTCGATCGCGCTGCGATAGAGATTGCGGCTGGGAAAATCCATAGCGGCAAAACCGTCATGCTCTCCGAGGCGCGCGTCCACCAGGCTCACGCTCTCGAAGAATTCCGCCCAGTCAGTGTCCGAGATCCGCCGCATGCTGGTGATGACATTGCGCACGCTGACGTTCGACGCGCCTTGGCGTTCCTGCACGTGTCGGATCGCTTCATCGACACTGCTGCTTTGGCCGCGCAACCGCTCCTCCAGCCAGTCGAGCGCCGGCATCGTCCGCGGATCTTCACCGCGCAGACGCTTGGCGAGCTGGCCGGCGAACCCCTCGTCGAGCGGCCCCCTGTGCCGGCTGGCGATGTCTGCCGCCAGAGCGGCCTGTGCGCCACGTGGCGCCAGCAGAGCATCGGCCACCGCGTCTGCCTCAGCACGTGTCGCAAGCCCGGCGGTTATCTGGTCTGCCAGCCTGCGCAAATTTTCCACCAGCACGATTCGAAGGGTGATCGCGACGGCCCAGATCTCGCCGATCGTCAGCGGTTGCACGCGCTGATAGGCAACGACAAAGCGGCGCAGGGTTTCGGGGTCAAAATGGCTGTCGGTATGTGCGACGAAGGCCCAGGCCAGCCCTAGCACCCGGGGATAGCCGCGAAATGGTCCATCGGCCAGCTTCGGCAGCTGGCGGTAATAGCCCGCCGGCAGGTCGTCGCGGATCTCGCGGATCTGTGCCTCTACAAGGTGGTAGTTGTCGAGAAGCCATTCGGCGGCCGGCACCACTGCCCGGCCTCCTTCACCCTCGCGCGCGCTCGCTCGATAGGCGGCCAGCAGCACCGCCGCATTGGAGGCGAGCCTCGCGTTGAGTGGAACGACGCGTATCGGCCCGTCCGCAATGTTCTGGGCGCGCGCGAGACTCTCGGCGTGCCTCTCCAGCCGCTCGATGCCGAAAAGCTCGGCCCGGGCCGGCGCCACGTCATTCCAAGGCGAGGCGCGCGCAGTCCCGCGTTTGCCCAATCGGGGCAATTCGTTCATTGCGACGAACCAAGACGTGCGGCACTGTCTCGCCCCTGTATCGCCGGATCGACGTCGTGTGCGGTTGGTTCCACCCGCGTTCTCAGATCTTTTTTCGAGGCGCTTCCTTTGTCGGTGTCAGGCCCTTTTCGAAGGTTGTCGGCGCGACCGGGGCCACCTTCTTCTGTTTGGGTTTCTTTGTTTCTTTGTTGCTGCGCTTTTGTCCTTTGGCCACGATTAGTGCTCCTTTTGACCGTCCTGCGGACGGATGCGGGGAATTGGTGTGACGCAGAGCAAACACGCCTGTCGCCCCCAATTCCGGTTGCCTTTTTGCTTGGATGTCGCCTGAGACCCGTTGAGGTAGTGCCGCGAGCTGCTCGGTCTTGGTCTGTCGATGGCTCGGTGAATCTCCAGTCAAATGGACCTGGGCCGATCATATTCTGGTCCGGCAAGGTCTGGTTGCCGACGCCAATCCGGACCCGGCGATTGCACCGATCATTTCCCGCAAACGCCCTTTGGACACGAGGGTATGCCATGGCCAGTCCGCCCTGAGTGAATTGGAGTGCGGCATTCCTGTTTGCTCAGAATTTGAGTTCCGCGAGGCACGCTTCCGCTATGTCCCGGTCAGGGGAATCCGTTCCGGGCACCGTCGCCCAGCCGGCCTTCATCAGGGCATCGCGCCTCTGGTAGGTCGAGGCGTCTCGAATCGTTGCCAGCTTGTCTACACGTGCCGGGTCGGACCGTGCCATGCCGACGCAGACCGGCACCATGGACGCGACGACGTTACTACGGGACAACGCCTTCGCCCTGTCACTCGCGGTTCCGCCAGTTACCCAGCCGCCCCATGTGAAACCGACCACCCCAACCAAGACCGCGCCGATCAGCGCGCCATAGATGCCGGGTTTGAGCCATTCGGGAGTGGTCATTTCATGTCCTCCGGCGGAGAGAGCGCCGCCTCACTGCTATTGTTGTTTTGGATCATGACCGTATCCCGGCTCAGCGCCCCGTTCAGGTCGCTCTCGGTTAACTCCCACCTCTCGGTACGACCCGTTTGGCCACCCCGGACGTGCACGGTCAGGTATGTCGCGGTGCGTCTCCATGCCTCGAAGCTGAGTCCTTGAAGGATCTCTTCCTCGACAACGATCTCGTAGTCGCCGGCCGGCAGCTCACCCGGATATCCGGAAAGCGTGAACGGGTTCGAAAACTTCACCGTCTTGGTCGACGACCGCATGTTCATCCCTGCTCTCCGCGATTCTGGCAGATCCGTCCGTCATCACTGTTCGCGGCTCCTCTGAAACTGGGCCGGCACAGTCGAACGCTCATCAACCTTTTACAGCAGGATCATTCGACCGGCGCTGACGCATGTTAGTCCGGGCCATCGGACGGCGGCCTGAGCCACCAGGCCGATTGCTGACACGTGGATAACAATCGCCAACACTGACCTGTGTAAGGGCGCCGGAACCGACCTGCGCGTAACCTGTGTCAAACAGGGCGATATGCGCTCTCGTAATCAAGGGACGGAATGACAATGACCGAACCAAATGTTCTCAACCCGCACCCACCCGAGTTCGAGCGATTTCTCTACGCACCCGTCGGCGAGGATCGGAACGGATATGTCGTGACGGTTCTCTCCACGCTCGCGCGGCTCGGCCTCGACCCCTGGACCGAAACTGCCGAACTTGTAACTCTGGGGCGCGAGGCCGCGGGCGCTAAGCTTGGACTTCTGCTTTCGAGGTTCAGGGACGTTCCCTCACTCGAGAGCAATCACGGACGTGTTGCTCGGGGCCTGAGCAAACTCCTCCCGGAAGACCCGCCGAAAGGCACCCTGCAGCGGGATGCCTCCCCGGCCTCCGGCGGACCTTTAGGCGCAAGCGGGGCACTCTGGACAATACTCGCGATCATTTTTGTGCTGTTTCAAATGCTGCTGGTTGGCGGGGTGGGATCCGGCGAATGACAGTTTCCTCGAGACCACTGTCGTGTGGTGGGTTAATTGAGTCCCAGTCCTGGCAAATTCCGGCGACCTGAGAGAAGCCGGTGCTGAGCGCCGGTCAAATCGTTCCTCGCGCGCGAGCCGGCTTTCCGTGATCGGCTCCAACCTCTGACTCCCGGCACGGACAGGTCGAACTGCGCCATTTGCCTGGCTAACTTGCGTCAGTGCGACTGACGTCCGACTTCGGCTATATGAGACCTAAGGGCGTCGTTTCCGGGCATTCGGATCGGGAGACGCGGCAATCCGTTGGGCGCATTCGCTCTGTCTCCGTAATCAGCGAACCGGCCGATCTCGACCAGAGGCCGGGCAAATTCCATCCGGTTGGCGGCACAGGGTCCAGGGCGACATGGCATAATCGAGAATAGGTAACGAAATGACCTCCAGATCACTCAGAACAACCACCGCAATTTTTGCTGCGTTGTCTCTCTTGCAGCCCCTTCCGGCGCAGACGCAATCCAGCGCAGACGTCCGCTCTTTCGAAGAGATCTGCGCTGAGGCCATGATTGCGGACGCACTTGCCTGCGAACTCCATATCAAGGAACTCCAGATTGCGGCCGAGGCCGAAGCACAGGCGGCGGTTGACGCTGCTGAACAGGCTGCTGCCGAAGCCGAAGCCGCCGCGCAAGCTGCGACCGAGGCCGAGCCGGACACGCAAGCCGATGCCGCCGCCGAGGCGGACGAGCTGGATCGCGTTGCTGCCGAAGCAGAAGCGCAGGCCGCCGAAGCCGCCAGCGCCGCCGGACGGCTTGCTGCCGAGGCCGAAGCTGCTGCACAAGCTGCAGCTGACGCGGAAGCGCAAGCTGCGGGCGAGGCCACTGAAGAGGCCGAGGGTATTGAATTTGAAAAAGCCGAAACTGAGGCCGACGCTGAGGCTGAACCCGCCGCAGATGCACAAGCCGAGGCTGACGCACAAGTTCAGGCAGAAGCTGATGCGGCTGCGCAGGCCGAGGCGGATGCTGAAGCCGATGCCCTGGCCGAAACAGAATCCGCCGCGCAAGCTGAGGCTGGCACAGACCAGGATGACGAGCCTGTCCCGGAAGCCATCACCGAAGCACTGGAAGCGAATGAACCTGTTGCCGAAGATTGTCTAGCAGAGGACATAGATGCCGACGGCTCTATACTCTGTGTTGATGAGTTGACCGGCGAAGGTATCGCAGCAATCGCAGACGAGGATGGTACCGAGGCCGACACGGAGGTCGAGGTGACGACCGAGACCGTAACCGAAAGCACCCACCGCTCGAGCAGCGAGGAATTCAGTGAAACGACATCTGACGCCGAGGGCGGAACATCAACGGCAGCTGCCGGCGGATCGGCAATGGAGCAACGCGACACTGGGATGAGCGACCTCGAAAAGGCCGGCTTGTTCGTGCTCGGCGCGGTGGTTGTCGGCGCGATCCTGTCCAATGGCCAGCGGGTGGAAGCCAATACCGGCGACAGGGTGATCGTGCTCAATGACGACGGCTCCCACCGGGTTCTGAAGGATGATGATGCGCTTCTGCGCCAGCCCGGCTCGGAAGTGCGCACCGAACGCTTCAACGATGGCTCGACCCGAACCACAGTCACCCGAGACGATGGCACCCAGATCATCACGATACGGGATTCCACCGGGCGCGCGCTCCGCCGCGTGCGGATCGAACCGGACGGGCGCGAATACCTGCTTATCGACGACACCCGCACCTTCGATCCGGTAATCGTGCGTGACCTTCCGAGGCCGATCTATGATGACTTCGATTACCGCGCAGCGACTGATCGTGAAGCGCTGCGCCAGGCACTTCTGGCCGCCGACCAGCGTGGCATTGGCCGCAGTTTCAGCCTGCGACAGGTGCGGGACTATGTTGAGGTGCGCGAACTGGCGCCCGAGATCAACTTCGGTGCGGTCACCTTCGCTACGAATTCCGCCGCACTTCAACCATCGCAGGCGGAACAGCTGCGGGAGATGGGTCTTTTGATGCGCGATCTGATCGCCGACGATCCGACCGAGCTATTCCTCATCGAGGGCCATACCGACGCGATTGGAGACGCAGGATACAATCTTCTCCTGTCGGATCGGCGGTCTGAGTCCGTGGCGCTTGCCTTGAGCGAGTATTTCCAGGTCCCGACGGAGAACATGGTCGTTCAGGGGTACGGGGAACGCTTCCTCAGGGTCCCCAGCCAAAGCGCCGAACGTCTGAACCGGCGCGTTGCCGTGCGCCGCATCACGCCTCTGTTGCAGCAAAACTGAGCCCGACCGGTTCGGGGCCGTCGCCACATCGCGCGCCTCACCCCGTCGCGGTGCACCTGTAGACTGATCCATGTTGTGGCGACCATTCGGCAAATGGTTAGTCTCGAACAGCGAGACGGCCACTTGCCGATCACCGAACAGGGGAACCAATGAACCGC
This sequence comes from Maritimibacter sp. HL-12, assembly GCF_900177545.1. Classification (GTDB taxonomy): domain Bacteria; phylum Pseudomonadota; class Alphaproteobacteria; order Rhodobacterales; family Rhodobacteraceae; genus Sinisalibacter. The sequence continues at coordinate 1,771,430 of NZ_FXBQ01000001.1, forward strand.
ATAATATACATCGTCGGACTTGTCGTGATCGTCCTGTTTATTCTGGGATTTCTCGGGTTGCGCTGAGTGCCGCGTGCACTTTGAGCGGTTCCCGCACCCGGCAACAGTGACGACGACTTGAGCCGATCTGGACGGACTGGCTTGCGCTGAAGTGAGCCCCGGCACGATCCGTTGCGATCAACCCATTCCTGGAGTGATATAATGAACGCCACTTTGAAAACGAATGCGAAATCCTCAGACGACGATCTCAGCCAGCAGATCGAGGATCTGCGTGAAGATCTGCTGAAGCTTGCCGCAACGGTTAGAAACGAGATGTCCGATGGTATCGAAGAGGCCGGGCGGCAGATCAGCAAAACCGGACGGGAAGCACAGACAACGGCCACCAACGCGGTGATCGGCCATCCCCTGACTGCAGTCGGGATTGCCGCTGGCATTGGCCTCCTGCTCGGCCTTCTCGCGCGGAAAGGCTGAACGATCATGGCGCTGCCGCTGTTCGCGCCGCTTCGCGATCTGCTCGCTGCACATACCGGCGCTGCGGCGGGGCGGGCTGCGGCAACAGCCGCCACGGTATTTCTCGTGGTGGTGGCCGTGGCCTTTCTTGTTGCGGCGGGGCTTGTTGCGCTCACAGCCAAGACCGGATTCACCGTAGCGGCGCTTGTGTTCGCCGCAGTTTTCGCGGTGCTCGCGATTGCTGTGTACTTTGTTGGACGGGTGCTTTCAGCGCGTCGGGCGGCGAAGATCCTGGCGGCGCGAAATCGTGCCGCGGCCGACATCGCCCTGACGACCGCTCTCGCCCGGTCAGCCCGACCGCTAGCTCCGCTGGCTGCTTTCGTCGCGGCGTTCGTGCTGGCGCGGCGGCTGTGACTGATAACGGATACGACAGGTTCACCGACCCGCGACTGCTCTATCTGAAGGGCCGACGGTCCTGCTGATGCAGGTTAGCGCCGCGCGGGTCGCGACCGGCGAAGATGGGATTCACAATCTCCGCCAGGTTGCCCGATTCGATGGCCTGCGAGCGGCGGCACGGCTCCAACAAGGGATCTCGAACCATGGACAAAGACCGCATCAAGGGAACCGTCAAAAAGGCCGAAGGCGCAATAAAGGAAGCACTGGGAAAGGCGTCGGGCGACGAGTCGCTCGAGGTCGAAGGCAAGATCGAAAAGGCCGAAGGCTCGATCCAGAAGGCATTCGGCAAGGCAAAGGACTCTCTGCGCAAGAGCTGATGCCGCGGATTCTCGAAACCCGTTGAAAGGATTTCGCAATGGAAAAGAACAAGAAGAAGGTCGCGACCGCAAAGCCGAAGGCTTCCAAACGGATGAGCGAATACAAGTCCCGTGAGGTTGATGGCAAGTCAAACCAGACCGACCTGGCGTTTCAAAAAGCATTCGGCAAAGGAAAGGCTGTTCCCCACAAGGGCTGATCCCGATGCCGAACGGCCCCGCCGCGATGTCCCTCGCGTTGCGGGGCCGATCGTTCTGAGAGTTCCGGATAAGGAAAGCGCCATGCTGGGAACCATTCTTGTCGTCATGCTCCTTCTGATGCTTGTCGGTGCGCTTCCGACATGGGGCCACAGCCGATCCTGGGGCTATGGCCCAAGCGGTGGGCTCGGGTTCATTGTGCTGATCGTGATCGTGCTGGTGCTTATGGGGCGTTTCTGAGTGCCGACCCGCCCGGCGCGGTCAGCGCCGACGCACCGAGTTGCCGCCAGCAAGGATGCCATTGATCAGTGCGGCCACAGCCACGTTCAACGCATCCTGACCGCTCGCCGGAGCAAATTCATGCGCCGCCGCCGCATCCTTGAGAACGCCGACGATCTCTTTCTCCGGAAGAATCTTGTGATCGTTTAGCGCAAGCAGCAGCGACTCACATATGGCAAGAGCGGCTGTTCCTGCAATGTCGTTGGGCAAGGTCATGGTCGGCGTCGCTTTCAGGTTCGGGGCATTGGGTCCGGCATCGATTGGCCGGAATGTTGGTCGAGTATAGGCGCTATGTGCTATGCAGGACTGACGCAAAGCAGCCTGAGGCACTTCTTTTTCGCAATCCGTTTCAATGTAGCTGCCGACCCTGAATGGAAGCGCAAATGCTGAACCTGCAAAGCCCTTTGTCACGAAAGCTCACAGCCTTCGTCGCCTTGTCGGACGCCGATCTTGCAACGCTGGCGCGTTTTGACCGACGCCGGAAGACCTTTCATTCCGGGCACGAAATGATCCATGAGGGCGAGGTGAATGCCTCCGCCTACATCCTTTCCACGGGCTGGGCCTGCTCCTACAAGATACTGCCCGATGGCGATCGGCAGATCGTGGACTTTCAGATCCCGGGCGATTTTCTGGGATTGCGGAGCATCCTGTTCCGCACCGCCGATCACACCGTCGAAGCCATAACCCGTATCGAGGCGTCCGAAGTGCTTGAACCTGACCTGCTCGATGCCTTCGCGAACGCGCCGCGGCTTGCGACGGCCGTTCTCTGGGCGGCGTCGCGGGACGAGGCGATGGTGGTGGAACATCTGGTCAACCTGGGCCGACGCTCAGCGGAAGAGCGCATGGCGCATTTGCTGCTCGAGCTCGGGGCACGGCTGCACCTGGTGGGGCTGGGCGACGAGGCCGGATTCGACTGCCCGCTGACGCAATACCACCTTGCCGATGCGCTGGGCCTGAGCGCGGTGCATGTGAACCGCGTCTTGCGCCGCCTGCGCGAAGACGGGCTCGTCACATTTCAGAAGGGGCGCGTGATTGTCGACGCGCCCGCCCGTCTCCGAGACCTCGCGGGGTTCGATACGGCCTATCTGGACCAGACGGGGCCACTTCTGCGCTGAACCTCGTCTTCGGGTATGCCTGCCAGAGCGGCGTCGTCATGCGACGTGGGAGCGATCGAATTGACGAAGCCTCCCTGCCGGGCCGGAACTACTCCCGGTTGCCGAGCAGGGAAGCCTCGCCGGCACCTCGAAAACGGTACTGACAGCTCAAAAAACCCGCTGTCTCGCAGACTATATCGGCACAGGTTGGGGCCGGGACTGATGCAGGTTGGTGTCGGAGGCAATAGATTGAGTGCGGTTCCCGTCGTCGAAACACGAATGGGACGGGCGCTGGGTTGTACCCGTCCCGTCCCATTTTTTTGCCTCACGCCTGCAATCAACCCGTTGGCGTGATCACGATCTCGACCCTTCGGTTTTCGGCGCGCCCCGCAGCACTCGTGTTGGGCGCGATCGGCTCGTAATAGCCGCGCCCCGTTACGGTAATCCGCGTCGATGGGGTTCCGGCGGCCACAAGCACCCGGGCGACCGCCATCGCGCGATCCTGGCTCAGTTGGGTGTTGTACGCGGCCGAACCGACGTTGTCGGTATGACCGATGACACGAACCGTGGATCTGGGGTGCCGTCGCAGGCTGTCTGATACCGCTCTCAGCGCCGGGTGAAACTCGGGATCGACGGTTGCCGATGCAGTGCGGAACGTCACCGCTTCTGGCAGCGTAACCAGGAGTTGCGACCCGGTGTTGGTGATATATGCACCTGTCCCGGCCAGCGACTGGCGCAATTCGCGCTCTTGCGAAGCCAGATTCGCGCCGATCGCCCCACCAACCGCTGCGCCGATGGCGCCACCGACGACGGTTGCCCCGGTGCTTCCGCCGATTGCTCGTCCGGCTACCGCCCCGGTCACACCACCGACTATTGCGCCGGTCGCGGGCTGGTTCGCAGTCCCGTCGTTGTATGTGCAGCCTGCAAGCCCGAGGGCGATCGTGGCAGCTACAACTGTAATAGTATTTCGGTGCTTGCCCATCTGCTTTGTCCTTTCACAGGAGTAACCCGCAAGGCATCTGCCAGGCGTTTTCTCCGAACGCGTTCGAGAATGGCACAATGGCCGAACAATGGTGCTGATCTGCGTTAGGCAAGTCCTGAACAAGTGAGTGCCCGTCGAAGGTTATTGGCCGGAGCCGCCGCGGGCTTACCGAAACGTGGGGCCCCCACGGCTACAACCATCACCGCCGCTATTCCAGCCTCCACGCGCTCACACCGTGGGAGTATCGCCAACGGTCCGGAGAGGACCGCCCATGAACAGGGCCAACCGATAAACGCTGCCTCTCGGGGGAGCAGGTAATCGGTGCTATCGAACTCTTGAACTGCGTGTCGATTGCCACGCTTGCTTGCCCATCGTGTCCGGGTTCATTTGGTGGTCGCGGGAAAATCGGGACAAGATGGTATCATCGCTTCTTGGCGATCTTGAATGGAGCTGTTTTCGCCTCCCTTTCAAGCCGAGCATTGCGAAGCTGGGCGCTCTTGACCTGCCTTTGCGCTGCTTCGTCGTTGATTATTTCTCTGACGATACGAGTTGTCTTGTCCATCGCCGTCTCCGGTTTGAGAGCCTGCGCCTTGAATACGGTTTCTTTTGTTAGCTTTGCCAATGGTCATTCTCCTGAGTGAATACATGTGTGAATGTCTGAACTAGGTATATTTCTGCCGCCACAGTCTCGCGCCGTTCGGCTTCACCAGAACGAACACCCCAATGGAATCGTAGAGCTTGTAGGACTTCTCTTTGGCCTAGGCTTTGTTGATTTCAATGTCTTTAGGCGCTGTTGGCGTATCATCCCCCAAGTCTGGCCGGTCGTTCCTGGATCGGCACCGCATTTTCATGGGTTGTTGGGAGAGATGTCATTTTCAGCTTTGGATGCTGAACCTACTGGAAAGCAGACGGAAAGTCCATGTTTTCTTGCAGTTATGAGCAGCTATGTTCGGGGGAAATGGTGCCCAGGAGAGGACTCGAACCTCCACGACCTTTCGATCACTGGTACCTGAAACCAGCGCGTCTACCAATTCCGCCACCTGGGCAGGTGTCGTGGAGCCGCGATGTAAGGCCAGCGGCGGGCGGTGTCAACGGGTTTCGCGGGCAAAATCGGTCGGTCATTGCGCCTTGTCGCGACCAGCTCGCGCAGCTATTGAGGGCTGCGGATGATCCGAGGAGATTGCTATGTCGAAACTGGTCACCATCTACGGCGGCTCGGGCTTTGTCGGACGCTATATCGCCCAGCGCATGGCGCGGGCCGGGTGGCGGGTGCGGGTGGCTGTGCGCCGCCCCAACGAGGCGCTTTTCGTGCGGACCTACGGGGTTGTCGGGCAGGTCGATCCGGTGCTGGCCAACATCCGCAACGAGGCTTCGGTCGCGCAGGCGATGCAGGGTGCGGATGCGGTGGTGAACTGCGTCGGCACTTTCGACAAGGGAGGCAAGAACAATTTCGGCGCGGTGCAGCACGAAGGCGCGGAACGGATCGCGCGGCTGGCGGCGGCCCAAGGCGTTGAGACGCTGGTTCACATCTCGGCCATCGGTGCCGACACGAACGGCGATTCACTTTATGCGCAATCCAAGGGCCGTGGCGAAGAGGCGATTCTGCGCCATTTCCCCAACGCCGTGATCCTGCGTCCTTCGGTGGTCTTCGGCGCCGAGGACCAGTTCTTCAACCGTTTCGCCGGGATGACCCGGCTGAGCCCGGTTCTCTCCGTTGTCGGTGCGGAAACGAAATTTCAGCCCGTGTTTGTCGATGATGTCGCGGCCGCCGCCGAGCGCGGGGCGACCGGCAAGGCCAAACCGGGGATCTACGAACTTGGCGGGCCGGAGGTGAAGAGCTTCCGCGAGTTGATGCAGATGATGCTGACGGTGATCCAGCGCCGCCGCCTGATCTTGAACCTGCCGTTCGGCCTTGCCCGCTTCATGGCCTGGTGGTTCGACCTCTGGCAATCGCTTTCCGGCGGGTTGATCAAGGCACCTTTGACGGTGGATCAGGTCAAAAACCTGCGGCATGACAACGTGGTTTCGGAGGGGGCCCGGGGCTTCGCCGATCTCGGGATCGAGCCGCGCGCGATGGCCACGGTTCTGCCCGGCTACCTCTGGCGCTTCCGCACCTCCGGCCAATACGCCGCGATCAAGGACTCGGTGAAGAACCTGAAGGCCTGAGATCAGCTGTAGGCGATTACCAGCAACACCACGCCGAGGATCACCCGGTAGATCACGTAAGGTGTGAAGCTCACCGTTTTCAGCAGCCGCATCATCAGGCTGAGTGCGATCAGCGCGGAGACGAAGGCAAAGCCGGCGGCGATGGCCCCGTCGCGCGCGGCCGCGATGTCGGCTGTTGCCACAACTTCGGCACCGAGCAGCGCCCCCGACGCGATGATCGTGGGGATCGACATCAGCATCGCAATCCGGGCACCGTCTTCCCGGGTGTAGCCCAGCGCCCGCGCGCCGGAGATCGTGATGCCCGAGCGCGAGGTGCCGGGGATGAGCGCGACGGCCTGCCACAGCCCCATCACCACGGCATCGCGCAACGACCAGTCGGCAGTCCGTTTCACCTGCGCGCCGCGCTGGTCGGTCCAGTAGAGCACGAGACCGAACAGGAGCATCGTCCAGCCGATCACCGCGGTGGAGCGCATCGAGTCGTCGAGGCCGCTGAGCTTGAGTGCCAGGCCGAACAGGATCACCGGCACCGTCGCCACCCCGAGCAGGAAGGCGAGCCGCGCCCCGGGCGTGTCGATCCGGCCGGCGAAGAGCCGCGGCAGCCCGCCGACGGCCTCGGCCACGTCGGACCGGAAATAGAGGATGACGGCGCCGAGCGTGCCAACGTGCACCGCCACGTCGATCACCTGACCCTGATCGGCAAGCCCGGTCAGATTCGGCAAGAGAATCAGGTGCCCGGATGACGAAACCGGCAGGAACTCGGTCAGGCCCTGGATGACCGCGACAAGAAGAAGGTGCCAGAGCGACATCGGTGCGTTCCCGTGAATTCAGATGCCCCAAGTTAACTGGCTGAAAATGAAAGGAAAGGGGAAATATAGGTCAGTAGTTATTCCATATAAATGGTGTGGATTGGCCTGCGACAGCCTGCCGCTGTCCAAATTTTGTGAAATTAGGTCATTAATTCTGCCTTTTCTTTTTCGGATTCCCTGCTAAACAGTCGCTCCGAGGAAGACGGAGGCAAACATGGCAAAGCAGCCGATGCTGAGATTCGTGGATATGGCGCGCGACATGCCCACCAAGCGGGCCGCGCAGGATCGCAGCCACGATTTCGATGAGATCTATGCGGAATATGCCGACGCCAAGGCCGCCGAGCAGGCGTCCCGGTGCAGCCAGTGCGGCGTGCCCTATTGCCAGACGCATTGTCCGCTGCACAACAACATCCCCGACTGGTTGCTGATGACGGCAACGGGTCGGCTGAAGGAAGCCTACGAGCTCAGCCAGTCGACCAATACCTTCCCCGAGATCTGCGGTCGCATCTGTCCGCAAGACCGGCTTTGCGAGGGCAATTGCGTGATCGAGCAGTCGGGCCACGGCACCGTCACGATTGGCGCGGTCGAGAAATACATCACCGACACCGCCTGGGAACGTGGCTGGGTCGAGGAGATCGTGCCGCGCGCGGAGCGTGGCGAGAGCGTGGGCATCATCGGCGCCGGGCCGGGCGGGCTTGCTGCCGCCGACGTGCTGCGCCGCGCCGGCGTTCAGGTGACGGTCTACGACCGGCACGACCGGGCGGGCGGGCTGCTCACCTACGGTATTCCCAGCTTCAAGCTCGAGAAAGACGTGGTGCTGCGCCGTGTCGGTCAGCTTGAACGCGCGGGCGTGAAATTCGTGCTCAACTGCAACGTCGGCGAAGACATCTCGTTCCAGGCGATCCGCGGCCAGCACGACGCGGTGCTCGTCGCCACCGGCGTCTACAAGTCGCGTGAACTGGGCGGCCCCGGCGCGGGCGCGTCCGGCATCGTGCGCGCGATCGACTACCTCACAGCCTCGAACCGGATCGGCTTCGGCGACGAGGTGAAGGAATTCGACGACGGCACGCTCAACGCCAAGGGCAAGAAGGTTGTCGTGATCGGCGGGGGCGATACCGCGATGGACTGCGTGCGGACCGCCATCCGCCAGGGTGCCACTTCGGTGAAATGCCTCTATCGGCGCGACCGCGCCAACATGCCCGGTTCGCAGCGCGAAGTTGCCAATGCCGAGGAAGAGGGGGTGAAGTTCGTCTGGCTTTCCAACCCCAAGGGTTTCTCCGGCGATCCGGTCACCGGCGTGGTGGTGCAGAAGATGCGCCTCGGCGAGCCCGACGTCACCGGCCGCCAGAGCCCCGAGCCGATCGAGGGGTCGGAATACACCGAAGATGCCGATCTGGTGATCAAGGCGCTCGGCTTCGAGCCGGAAGACCTGCCCACCCTCTGGGGAGAAGACGCGCTGCCGGTGACCCGCTGGGGCACGGTGATGGCCGAGTTCAACACCGGCGCCACCAGCCTGGCCGACGTCTACGCCGTGGGCGATATCGTGCGCGGTGCGTCGCTCGTGGTCTGGGCGATCAGGGACGGGCGCGATGCGGCCAGCGCGATTCTCAAGGCATTCGACGAACAAGGCGCGCAGGTGGCGGCGGAATAGGCTTCGCCCGATGCGCCGGATACTCGGCAGTCAGACAAGCGGGCTGGCCTCGCCGGCCCGGAAGGCAACCGGAACAAGGGAGGCAAGGAGATGCGATTGACCGCGACATTCGCCGCGCTTGGTGTCCTTGTGCTGCCGGCCATCGCCGGCGCCTTCACGCCGCCGGAGGGCTGCACGTCATTTCTGACTGTGCAGAACCGCAGTTGTTCGGTTACCCTGCAATGGCGGTGCAGCCCCGAAGAAAACAGCGATTTCTGGTCGGCCACATTCTCGTCCGAAGGGCTCGAATCGATCGTCCGCTATACGGACGACTACCAATGGCTTGATGCGGTCTACATGTGGGACAGCTCGCGCGAGGAATTCGCGCCGCCCGCCGCCGATCCGATCTCGCTCACCCGGCTGCTCGACACCGGGCGAGACACTTTCGATTTCACCATGCACCGCTCGCAGCCCGACCGCAGCTATGACGTTCGCGTGGTCGGGGCCGATACTCTGACTGGCGAGACCGTCGAGATCGACGGGTACAGCCTCGATGTGGTGCGCACCCGGGTGGAGATCACCGCCGAGGACGGCACGGTGGAATACAAGTCCGAAGGCGCGCAATATCTTTCGCGCCCGCTCGGGCAGTTCTTCCTCGGCACCGAACGGGTGTTTGGCACCGATGGGTCGGTTGCCGAGTTCGACGATGCCCCGGTCGACATCATCGAACCCGGCGAGCCGGGTTTCGGCGCGACCGAACCGCTTTACGAATGCAATATCCAGGATGCAGCCATGACGCCCGCCGCTCCGACGACGGCGCAGAAGGAGATCACCGATGACGAAACTTGACGACAACTGGATGGCCGAAGAACAGGCCCGCCGCGCCTGGCTTGCCGAGAACGGCATGTATCGTGACGAGTTCGAGCACGCCTCCTGTGGCGTCGGTCTCGTGGTGTCGATCGACGGCACGCCGTCGCGCAAGGTCGTCGAGCACGGCATCGACGCGCTGAAGGCGGTCTGGCACCGGGGCGCGGTAGACGCCGACGGCAAGACCGGCGACGGCGCGGGCATTCACGTTCAGATCCCGCAGGCCTTCTTTCACGACCAGATCCGTCGCACCGGCCACGAGCCGCGTGACAACGAACAGATCGCCGTGGGGCAGGTGTTTCTCCCGCGCACCGATTTCGGCGCGCAGGAAACCTGCCGCACCATCGTGGAAACGGAAGTTCTCCGCATGGGCTATTACATCTACGGCTGGCGCGGGGTTCCGGTGGATATCTCCTGCCTCGGAGAAAAGGCCAATGCCACCCGGCCCGAGATCGAGCAGATCATCATCTCGAACTCCAAGGGCGTCGACGAGGAAACCTTCGAGCGCGAGCTTTACGTGATCCGCCGCCGGATCGAAAAATCGGCGGTGGCGCGCGGCGTGCGCGAGCTTTACCTCGCCTCGCTGTCCTGCCGCTCGATCATCTACAAGGGCATGATGCTCGCCGAGCAGGTGGCGGTGTTCTACCCCGACCTGATGGATGAGCGTTTCGAGAGTGTATTCGCGATCTATCACCAGCGCTATTCCACCAACACCTTCCCGCAGTGGTGGCTGGCCCAGCCCTTCCGGATGCTCGCCCATAACGGCGAGATCAACACGCTCAAGGGCAACATGAACTGGATGCGGAGCCACGAGATCCGCATGGCATCTTCGGCCTTCGGCGACCTTGCGGAAGACATCAAGCCGATCATCGCCAGCGGTTCGTCCGATTCCGCGGCGCTCGATTCCGTGTTCGAGGTTCTGGTACGTGCCGGTCGGTCTGCGCCGATGGCAAAGGTGATGATGGTGCCGGAGGCGTGGTCGAAGCAAGCCGGGGAACTGCCGCAAGCCTGGGCCGACATGTATTCCTACGCCAACTCGACGATGGAGCCCTGGGATGGCCCGGCGGCGTTGGCAATGACCGACGGCCGCTGGGTCTGTGCCGGCCTCGACCGCAACGGACTTCGCCCGATGCGCTACGTCGTCACCGGCGACGGGCTCGTGATCGCGGGGTCGGAAGCCGGGATGGTGCCGATCGACGAGGCGACCGTGGTGGAGAAGGGCGCACTTGGCCCGGGCCAGATGCTCGCCGTCGACATGAAGGAAGGGCTCCTGTTCCACGATTCCGAAATCAAGGACAAGCTGGCGGCCTCGCGTCCCTTCGGCGAAGCCGTGAAGCACATCAAGGATATCGAAGAAGACCTCGCGAAGGTCGAAGAAAAGGCGATCTTCGCCGGCGAAGAGCTGCGCAAGCGGCAGATTGCGGCGGGCTATTCGCTCGAAGAGCTTGAACAGGTGCTCGCGCCGATGGCGGAGGACGGCAAGGAAATCCTCGCCTCGATGGGCGACGACACCCCCGCCGCCGTGCTCTCCAAGCAATACCGCAACCTCAGCCATTTCTTCCGGCAGAACTTCAGCCAGGTGACGAACCCGCCGATCGACTCCTTGCGCGAATTCCGCGTGATGAGTCTGAAAACCCGGTTCGGCAACCTCAAGAACGTGCTCGACGAAACCGGAAGCCAGACCGAGATACTCGTGCTCGAAAGCCCCTTCGTCGGCAATGCGCAATTCGAGGAACTGAAGGCGCAGTTCAACGCGCCTATGGTGGAGATCGATTGCACCTTCGCCGCCGATGGCGGGCCGAACGCGCTGCGCGACGCGCTTGAGCGGGTTCGCGCGGAAGCGGAAGATGCGGTGCGTTCCGGTGCCGGGCATATCGTGCTCTCAGACATGGGCCAGGGCGAAACCCGTGTGCCGATGCCGATGATTCTTGCCACCAGCGCGGTGCATTCCTGGCTGACCCGGCAGGGCCTGCGTACCTTCACCTCGCTCAACGTGCGCTCGGCGGAAGCCGTCGATCCGCATTACTTCGCCGTGCTGATCGGATGCGGTGCGACGGTGGTCAACGCCTATCTGGCCGAGGACAGCCTTGCCGACCGGATTTCGCGCGGGCTTCTCGACGCGACGTTGAGCGACGCCGTGCGCACCTACCGCGAAGCGATCAACCAGGGCCTGCTCAAGATCATGTCGAAAATGGGCATCTCGGTGATCTCGTCCTATCGTGGCGGGCTCAACTTCGAGGCCGTGGGCCTCAGCCGGGCGATGGTCAACGAGTATTTCCCCGGCATGACCAGCCGGATCTCGGGGATCGGCGTCGGCGGTATCCAGAAGAAGCTCGAAGAAGTCCACGCCCGGGGCTGGCTCAGCCAGGGCACCAACGTTCTGCCCATCGGCGGCTTCTACAAGGCGCGCAAAGGCGGCGAAACCCATGCCTGGGGCGCGCAGGCAATGCACCTGATGCAATCGGCCTGCGACCGGGCGTCCTACGAACTTTGGAAGAAGTATTCGGCGCTGATGCAGGCCAGCCCGCCGATCCACCTGCGCGACATGCTCGACATCAAGCCGCTCGGCGCGCCGGTGCCGATCGACCAGGTCGAAAGCATCACCGCGATCCGCAAGCGTTTCGTCACGCCCGGCATGTCGCTCGGTGCCCTTAGCCCAGAGGCGCACAAGACGCTGAACGTGGCGATGAACCGGATCGGCGCGAAATCCGACAGTGGCGAGGGCGGGGAAGACCCGGCCCACTTCGTGCCCGAGGCGAACGGCGACAACCCGTCAGCCAAGATCAAGCAGGTGGCCTCGGGCCGCTTCGGGGTGACGGCGGAGTATCTCAACCAGTGCGAAGAGCTTGAGATCAAGGTGGCCCAGGGCGCCAAGCCCGGCGAGGGCGGGCAATTGCCCGGCATCAAGGTCACCGACCTGATCGCGCGGCTCAGGCACTCGACCAAGGGTGTCACGCTGATTTCGCCGCCGCCGCATCATGACATCTACTCGATCGAAGACCTCGCGCAGCTGATCTACGATCTCAAGCAGATCAACCCGCGCGCCAAGGTCACGGTGAAGCTCGTCGCCTCGTCCGGCGTTGGCACGATCGCGGCCGGCGTGGCCAAGGCCAAGGCCGACGTGATCCTGATTTCGGGCCACAACGGTGGCACCGGTGCTTCGCCGGGCACCTCGATCAAGTTCGCCGGCCTGCCGTGGGAAATGGGCCTCACCGAGGCGCACCAGGTGCTCTCGATGAACAACCTGCGCAGCCGCGTCACCCTGCGCACCGATGGCGGCCTGCGTACGGGCCGCGATATCGTGATGGCGGCGATGATGGGGGCCGAGGAATACGGCATCGGCACCGCCGCGCTGATTTCCATGGGCTGCATCATGGTGCGCCAGTGCCAGTCCAACACCTGCCCGGTGGGGGTGTGCACCCAGCGCGAAGACCTGCGCGCCAAGTTCACCGGCAGTGCCGACAAGGTGGTCAACCTGATCACCTTCTACGCCCAGGAAGTGCGGGAGATCCTCGCCCGGATCGGCGCGCGCTCGCTCGACGAGGTGATCGGCCGGGCCGATCTGCTGAGTCAGGTCAGCCGGGGTGCCTCGCATCTCGACGATCTCGACCTCAACCCGCTGCTGGTGAAGGTCGATACCAATGACCGCGTGTCCTACGATCTCGACCGGCCGCGCAATCCGGTGCCCGATACGCTGGACGCGGAAATCGTGAAGGATGCCGCGCGCTTCCTCAAGGACGGCGAGAAGATGCAGTTGCAATACGCGGTGCGCAACACCGACCGCACCATCGGCACCCGCGTCTCCAGCCACATCGTGCGCAATTTCGGGATGCGCAACAAGCTCCAGCCCGACCACCTGACCGTGAAGCTCACCGGCTCCTGCGGCCAGTCGCTCGGCGCTTTCGCCGCCCCCGGCCTGAAACTGGAGGTCTCCGGCGACGCCAATGACTACGTCGGCAAGGGGCTTTCGGGCGGGATCATCGTGGTGCGTCCGCCAATGTGCAGCCCGCTGGTGGCGCAGGAAAACACCATCATCGGCAACACCGTGCTCTACGGGGCCACCGACGGCTATCTGTTCGCGGCGGGCCGTGCGGGCGAACGCTTCGCGGTGCGCAACTCCGGCGCGCATGTCGTGGTCGAAGGCTGTGGCACCAACGGCTGCGAGTACATGACCGGCGGTGTCGCGGTGATCCTCGGCGACATCGGTGCCAACTTCGGTGCCGGCATGACCGGGGGCATGGCCTATGTCTACGATCCCGATGGCCTCGCACCGACCTTCATGAACATGGAAACGCTCGTGACCGTGCCGGTGACCGTGGACCATTGGGAAACCGAGCTGAAATCGCTGATCCTGCGCCACGCAGACGAGACAGGCTCGGTCAGGGCGCACCAGATCCTGCAGGACTGGGACATCGAAAAACAGAAGTTCGTGCAGATCTGCCCCAAGGAGATGCTGCCGCACATCCCGGTGCCGCTCTCGCTCGAAGAAGACGCCATCCCGGCGGAGTGACACCGGCGGAAAACAGGTGCGAAGGGCGGCTCATCGGGCCGCCCTTTTCGCCTCAAACCTCGGCGAAGCCCACCACGTAGTTGTGGCCATAGTGCTTGGCGCATTTCGGGCAGGTCGTGTAGTAGAAATAGAGCCTCCCGTCAGGATTGCCCCGTTCGCGGGCAAGGGCCTCCATTTCCGCGCACCAGTCGCGCATCCGCGAATAGGGGCCGTCGAAAACGCGGGTCACAAACGTGCCGCTCAGCCGAACCATGTCTTCGCCGGGCACGTCCTTGCCCGCCGCAAAAAGATGTTCCGAGGTCCACGCCCCGAGATCGCGCGACAACACGAGAAACTCGTTCGGATCGTAGGCCCCCGCCGCTTCGAGGTGGCTGTGCACCCGCGGGAACACGCGCCCCATGTCGACCGGCACGTGGAAGATCGCATGGGTCACGGCGCGCACGAAAAGCTTGTTGTCGAAATGCAGGTCAAGCCCATCCCACGCCGCCGGGTCAAACCGCGGACAACACCCGGTTTCGGTGTCGGACATATCGGTAATGGGCAGGATATCGTATGGCATCGCTCTCTCCTTTCTCCCGCCCCATAGCACCGAACGGCCGACACCGCCTTGATCTGGCTGCGGCGCGGCGGAGCTTGGCCGATCGCGCCGCTTGACCGGGCCGCGTCGCGCGGTGACAAGGAATCATGGCACGACGGGACGACACGAAAAACGCATCGCTGACGCTGGGCTTGCTGCGCGGGCTCTGGCGGCTCCTGATGCGCATTGTCGGGCGTTTCGGCGGCTACATCCTGCGCTGGGTTCGCCGCGTGCTGACCGTGTTCTTCGCCGTCGTGGCCATTTCCGTGCTTGGTTATGCGGTCTTCGATCCGCGCACCACGCTCTACATCGCCGCCGAGCAAAGCCGGCTTGACCGGATGAGCCACGAATGGGTCGACTTCGACGAGATCGCCCCGGTGATGGCGCGCTCGGCGGTGGCGGCAGAAGATGCGAACTTCTGCATCCACTGGGGCTTCGACATGGTGGCGATCCGCCAAGTGATCGACAGGGGCGAAAGCCGGGGTGCCTCGACGATCAGCCAGCAGGTGGTCAAGAACGTCTATCTCTGGCCCGCCCGGTCGTGGCCGCGCAAGGCGCTTGAGGCGATGATCACGCCGGCGGTCGAGTTGGTCTGGTCGAAACGCCGGATCCTTGAAGTCTACCTCAACATGATCGAGTACGACGAGGGTGTGTTTGGCGTCGAGGCGGCGGCGCAGCATTACTTCGGGGTCACGGCCAAGGCGCTCAACGCCGAGCAGGCCGCGCGCCTCGCCGCGGTGCTGCCCGCGCCGAAAGATCGCTCCGCCTCGGCACCTTCGCAATTCGTGAGCCGTCGCGCCGCCTCGATCCGCGATGGGGCGGCAACAATCCTCCGGGATGGCCGCGCCGCCTGCTTCGAGGATTGAACGCCGCCCGAATTCGCGCCATTACCTGCTGAACCCCCAAGAGAACCGTCCGACATGACCCGCCTGTTTCACTTCCCCCTCTCCCCGTTCTGCCGGAAAGTGCGCCTTTCCCTGGCCGAAAAGAAGATCGACGTGGAACTCGTGGAGGAACGCTACTGGGAGAAATCCTCCGAGTTCCTGCGGCGAAATCCGGCCGGGAAGGTGCCGATCCTGAAGATCGACGGCAAGACCCTGACCGAGAGCGCGGCGATCTGCGAATATATCGAGGAACGCTATCCCGGGCCGTCGCTGATGCCGGTCGATCCCGATGGCCGCTACGAAGTGCGCCGGCTGGTGTGCTGGTTCGACGACAAGTTCCACAGCGAAGTGACCTCGAAGCTGCTCTACGAGCGGGTGAACAAGAAGATCACCGGGCAGGGCTACCCGGATTCGAACAACGTCAAGGCCGGGGCGCGGGCGATCAAGTATCACCTCGACTACCTCGGCTGGCTGCTCGACATGCGCCGCTGGCTTGCGGGCGACGCGATGACGCTCGCCGATTTCGCCGCCGCCGCGCATCTGTCGAGCCTCGATTACATCTCGGATGTCGACTGGGACCGCAACGCCAACGTGCGCGAGTGGTATTCCAAGATCAAATCCCGCCCGGCGTTTCGCTCGATCCTTGCCGACCAGATCTCAGGCTTCCCGCAACCGCCGCATTATGCGGATCTGGATTTTTGACCTCCGGACTGCGGCAGAAGCTCATCGACCACGCCCAGGCGGAGGGCTTCGCCAAGGTCGGCATCACCCGGCCCGACGTTTTGCCGACACTTGGCCGACGTCTTGCAGACTTCGTGGACAAGGGCCGGCACGGCGATATGGGATGGATGGCGGAGCGCATGCACTGGCGCGGCAATCCGGCGGCGCTCTGGCCTGAGGCGCGGTCAGTGATCATGCTGGCGGAAGTCTATTCGCCCGAGCATGACCCCCGCGAGGTGTTGCGCCACCCCGACAAGGCGGCGATCAGCGTCTATGCGCAAAACCGCGACTACCACGACATCGTCAAGAAACGGCTCAAGCGGGTCGGGCGCTGGTTGATCGACGAAGCGGGCAGAGATACTGAAATCAAGGTGTTCGTCGATACCGCGCCGGTGATGGAAAAACCGCTGGCGGCGGCGGCGGGTCTTGGCTGGCAGGGCAAGCACACCAACCTGCTCGCGCGCGATCTCGGCAACTGGTTTTTCCTCGGCGCGATCTTCACCACGCTGGAACTGGAGCCCGATGCGCCCGCCGCCGACCATTGTGGGGCCTGCACCGCCTGCCTCGATGCCTGCCCGACCCGGGCCTTTCCGGCCCCCTACCAACTCGACGCCCGGCGCTGCATTTCCTACCTCACGATCGAGCACAAGGGGCCGATCGACGAGGCCCTGCGCCCGGCGCTGGGCAACCGGATCTATGGCTGCGACGACTGCCTTGCCGCCTGCCCGTGGAACAAGTTCGCCGCCGTTGCCTCCGAGGTGCGCTACCGCGCGCGCGACGATCTTGCCGCGCCGGATCTTGCCGCGCTCGCCGCACTCGACGATGCCGGGTTCCGCGAGAAATTCTCCGGGTCCCCGATCAAACGCATCGGTCGTGCCCGCTTCCTGCGCAACGTCGCCTACGCGATCGGCAACTCAGGGGATTCGAGGCTGAAGGAAGCTGTGCGACCGTTGGCCGCAGACCCGGACCCGGTGCTCGCCGAGGCCGCACGCTGGGCGCTCGCCCGGCTTGGCTGAGCCCTTGTAGCCAGTGTTTCAAGGGGTTCGCGAAGCAAGGGCGAATCACTTTGCCGGACCGGATCATAGGGGCGAGAACTAACTTAGAATTGATCCAGATCAACGCGTTCTTAACCCCACTCTGGTCAGGTGCGAGGCATCTAAATGGAGGTTCCCCAATGAAGAAATTCGCTGTTGCGCTGCTTGCCACCACGGCCCTCGCCACCCCGGTGATGGCCGATGAACTGATGGAAGCGGCGCAGGATATGTTCAGCCCCCTGCCCTCGACGGTGCCGGCACTGGCCGAAAACATCGTGACGCCCGAGAAGATCGAACTGGGCAAGGCCCTGTTCTTCGACCCGCGCCTCTCGGCGTCGGGCGTGTTCTCGTGCTACTCCTGCCACAACCTCACGACCGGCGGTGACGACAACCTGGAAACCTCGATCGGCCACGGCTGGCAGAAAGGCCCGCGCAACTCGCCGACCGTTCTCAACGCGGTGTTCAACGAAGCCCAGTTCTGGGATGGCCGCGCGGTCGACCTTGCGGCTCAGGCGAAAGGCCCGATCCAGGCCGGCGTCGAAATGGCCAACACCCCCGAGCAGGTGGTGGATACGCTGAACTCGATGCCGCAATACGTGTCGATGTTCCAAGCCGCCTTCGACGGCGACGACGCGGTGAGCTTCGACAACATGGCAAAGGCGATCGAAGCCTTCGAGGCCACGCTGATCACCCCCGCACCGTTCGACGCCTACCTCAACGGCGACGCGAGCGCACTGACCGACGAAGAGAAAGCCGGTCTGGGACTGTTCATGGACAAGGGCTGCACCGCCTGCCACGCCGGTATCAACGTCGGTGGCGAGGGCTACTTCCCCTTCGGCCTGATCGAGAAGCCGGGCGCGGAAATCCTGCCCGAGGGCGACAAGGGCCGCTTCGCCGTGACCGATACGGTTGACGACGAATACGTGTTCCGCGCCTCGCCGCTGCGCAACATCGCGCTGACCGCACCCTACTTCCACTCCGGCAAGGTCTGGGATCTCAAGGTCGCGGTGCAGATCATGGCTGAAAGCCAGCTTGGCGACGCATTGAGCGACGAAGAAGCCAACCAGATCGTGGCCTTCCTCGGCAGCCTCACCGGCAAGATGCCGGACGTGACGGTTCCGATCCTGCCTGCCGAAACGGCGACCACGCCGCGTCCGACTGCGGAGGTTCTGCCGCAATAATCCCACAGCGGCACAATAATGGATTGGGCCGGCCTCGTGTCGGCCCATTTCTTTTCGGGCACGTCAATAAGAAAACATGTCAATGCATGTTGAAGGCATGGACCGCGGCCGCAACCCCGCCGGAGGCCTGGGAGATCGGGAATGGGCCAAGCGTGCTTTTTCCCACGATGTAGCTGATCCGGGTGGCATCTTCTCCTTTGCGGAAGACCACGCGGACATCCACCCCCTTGGCCCGAAAGGCGCGCGAGAGCGCGAGGGTAAGCTGCGTCTGGGTCTGATTGCCGGTGCGCGGCGGCACCCAATCCACCACCGCGACGATTTCGAGCCCCTCGCCATCACCGCGATGGGCGCGCAAGGCCTGCTCGGTAATCCCGAGCGGCCGCAGGTTGGGGTCTTTCGAGACCTGATACCAGCCGAGCGAAACCGCCGAGGGCAGAACCACCACGGTGATGATCACCAGCAGGTAGCTGAAGCTTCGGCGATGCTGTGGTATCGACTCAGGCATGCAATCCCCCGGGCTGGATCGCGCCAGCCTGGGGCAAAGGTCTTCAAATTCGGTGAATACGGGTGCCCGGATCAGGCCCGTACGAGCGCCTCGTAGGCTTCGGAGATCTCACGCGTGAGCGCGCCGACCTCGAACGTGTAGTCACCGATCTGGCCGACCGGGGTTACCTCGGCGGCCGACCCGGTCAGCCAGCATTGCTCGAACCCTGCCATCTCCTCGGGCATGATATGGCGCTCGTGCACCGGGATGCGGCGCTCCTTCAGCATGCCGATCACGGTTTGCCGGGTCAGGCCGTTGAGAATGGCATCGGGAAGCGGGGTATGAACCTCGCCGTCCTTGACGAAGAAGACGTTGGCCCCGGTCGCCTCGGCCACATAGCCGCGATAATCGAAGAACAGGGCGTCGGAACAGCCCTTCGCTTCGGCGGCGTGCTTCGACATCGTGCAGATCATGTAGAGCCCCGCGGCCTTTGCTGCCGTGGGGATCGTTTCGGGGCTGGGGCGCTTCCATTTCGAGATGTCGAGCTTGGCACCCTTGAACTTGGCGTCGCCGTAGTAGCTGCCCCATTCCCAGGATGCGACGGCGAGCCGCACCGGGTTGCGCGCAGACGACACGCCCATGTCGGGCCCGGCACCGCGGAAGGCGACGGCACGCACATAGGCGTCGGTGAGCCCGTTCGCCTTGAGCACCTCGTATTTCGCCGCTTCGATCTGCTCGACGGTCCAGGGGATCTCCATGTCGATCAGCGCGCCCGACGTCAGCAGGCGGTTGCTGTGCTTTTCGGACAGGAAGATCTTGCCGCCATAAGCGCGCTCGCCCTCGAATACCGACGAAGCATAGTGCAGGGCATGGCTCAGGATGTGCACCTTGGCATCGCGCCAGTCCACGAGTTCGCCGTCCAGCCAGATCTTGCCATCACGATCGTCATAGGCCCCAATCATGCGTCACACTCCTCCAAGCGCCTTGCGGCTTGCCATATATTGCGCAATTTAGGTCCGAAGCGGACATGATCTTGCGCGAAATCCGCGATTCGCTACCAGTTGCGTCTTGGAATGTCAACAAGGCTGACTTAAAAGCGAAGGCAGAACAGGACGGGAGGCGAACGGCATGGCGGATCGGATCGGGTCAGGAGGGCCATCGCTGCTGTTTCTGACCGACGAGCAGCTCAGGCAGGGGATCGAGGCGATGTTCTTTGCCTACCGCGGGTTCACCGCCGACCCGGACCGCATCCTTGATGCCCACGGCTATGGCCGCGCCCATCACCGCGCGCTGCATTTCATTCACCGCAGCCCCGGCACCACGGTGAACAACCTCCTGTCCATCCTGGGGGTCACCAAGCAATCGCTCAACCGCGTGCTGCGCTCGCTGATCGAGGAGGGGCTGGTGGAGGCCCGCGTGGGCGCGCGCGACAAGCGCGAACGACACCTGTATCTCACCGAGGCCGGTGCCGACCTGGAGCGCGAGCTTTCCGAGGTGCAGCGCGAGCGGATGCGCGCGGCCTACCGCGAGGCCGGGCCCGAAGCGGTGAGGGGGTTCCGCATGGTTCTGGAGGCGATGATGGACCCGGTCCAACGCCGTCATTTCAACCGGCTCAAGGACGGCGAGTGATGAGTGAACCGACCCCCGCCCACCTGCTCGTTGCCGAAGGCGATGCGCGCTTGAGTGATCTGTTGCGGCAATACCTCAAGTCACAAGGTTTTCTCGTCAGTGTCGCGCGCGATGCGGATCACGCCAGCAGGCTCCTCGCAGGGCTTGAATTCGATCTGATCCTGCTCGACGACGCCATGCCCGGTGCCGAGCGGCTTTCTCCCGACGGGCTGGTGCTGCACCTCGTGCCGGGAGGTGGCAAATCTCCCGGCGTGAAGGAATCGCTCGCCAAGCCGTTTGAACCCAAGGCGCTTTGCGAAAAGATCAACGCGATCCTCGACCGTCGCCCGCCACCCGCGAAGGTGACCGCGCGGGAAGTGCGGATGGGCGAGTTGCGCTTCGATATCGAGGCCGGCCGGCTCACCCGCGCCGGTGCCCCTCTGCGCCTGACCGCCACCGAGGTCCAGCTTCTGCGGGCGCTCGCCGCCGACCTCGGCAAGCCTTTGGGGCGGGGCGAACTGGTTGCTCGGCTCGGGCGCGAGGGGCTGCAGGCCAAGGCCCGCGCGGTGGATGTGCAGATCACCCGTCTCCGGCGCAAACTGGAGGCCGACCCGAAATCTCCGCGCCATCTCCAGACCGTGCGCGGCGCGGGCTACATGCTGGTTGGCGACTGAGCCTGACCGCGCCGCTTTGCGCTTGGCACCGGGGCGCGAAAGTTTCATGGTCGGGCCATGACAACAGCTTTGTTTTCCCACCCCGACTGCCTCCAACACGTAAACCCGCCGGGGCACCCTGAACAGGTTGCCCGTATCAAGGCGATCGAGGCCGCGCTTGCCAACCCGATCTTCGACGGGCTCGACCGGCGCGCGGCACCGCTTGGCGCGGAAGACGCGATCCGGCGCGCGCATCCGAAAGCCCAGATCGACGCGATCCGTGAGGTTATTCCGGATACGGGCTGGGCCCGGATCGACCCGGACACCACCGCCTCGCCGGGCTCATGGAACGCGGCGCTGCGCGCGGTGGGCGGCGTTTGCGCCGCCGTCGACGCGGTGCTGGCAGGCGAGGTGGCCAACGCCTTCGTTGCCACTCGCCCGCCCGGGCACCATGCCGAGCGCGCCAACGCGATGGGCTTCTGCCTGTTTTCCAACATCGCCATCGCCGCGCTGCACGCGTTGGAAACCCACGGGCTGAACCGGGTCGCGGTGCTCGATTTCGACGTCCACCACGGCAACGGCACGCAGGATGTGCTGTGGAATGAAAGTCGGGTGCACTTCGCCTCCTCGCACCAGATGCCGCTCTTTCCCGGCACCGGCGCGGCCCATGAGAAGGGGGCCTACCTCCAGATCAGGAACGTGCCGCTCCGGGCAGGCACCGGGCGCGAGGCAATGCAGGCGGCGTGGGAGGGCGAGATCCTGCCCTGGGTGAAGGAGTGGACACCGGAACTCGTGCTCATCTCCGCCGGGTTCGATGCCCATCGTGCCGATCCGCTCGCGGGGCTGCACTGGACAACGGAGGATTTCGGCTGGATCACCCACCGGATCTGCGATCTGGCCGACGATTGTTGTGGCGGCAAGGTGGTCTCGACACTCGAGGGCGGATATGATCTGGAAGCGCTCGCCGACAGTGTCGGCCTGCACGTGGAAGTTCTGATGGAGCGGGGAGCATGAGCGAAAAACCTGTTGAGGAAATGAGCTTCGAGGAAGCCATGCAGGAGCTTGAAGCCGTGGTCGGCCAGCTTGAACGGGGCGACGTGGCGCTTGAGGATTCGATCAGGCTCTACGAGCGTGGCGCGGCGCTGAAAGCGCGCTGCGAGGTCAAGCTCAAGGAAGCCGAAGAAAAGGTGGCCGCGATCACGCTGGATGCCAACGGCAACCCCACCGGCGCAAAGCCCGTCGAAGGTCTCTAGATGTTCCGCGCGCGTTTGGCCGAAGATGCCGCCCTGGTGCGCGCCTGCCTGCTCGACGCCTTGCCGAGATCGGGCCCGATGGCCGACCCGATGGCCTACGCGGTGACGGGCGGCAAGGGATTGCGCGGTTTTCTGGTGATCGAAGGGGCGCGGATGCTGGGGATCGAGCCGGACGGCGCCTGTTACCCTGCCGCTGCCGTCGAGGCGATTCACGCCTATTCGCTGGTCCATGACGATCTTCCGGCGATGGATGACGATGATCTGCGCCGGGGCCAGCCAACCCTGCACCGCAAGTGGGACGAAGCCACCGCGATCCTCGTCGGCGACGCACTGCAATCGCTTGCCTTCGAGCTGGTAACCCGCGCCGAGGTGGGCCCCGCCGAGGTTCGGGTCACGCTGGCGCGCACCCTGGCCGAGGCCGCCGGTGCGCGCGGGATGGTGCTGGGACAGGCGCTCGACATTGCCGCTGAGAGCGCCGCCGAGCCGCTGACGCTCGACGAGATCATCGCTCTGCAGGCCGGCAAGACCGGCGCTCTGATCCGCTGGTCCGCGACGGCGGGTGCCTTTCTTGCAGGCGAAAACCCCGACCCGTTGCGGCGCTATGGCGAGGCGCTCGGGCTGGCCTTCCAAATCGCCGACGATGTGCTCGATGTCGAAGGCGACGCCGGCAAGGTGGGCAAGGCGGTGGGCAAGGATGCCGAGGCGGGCAAGGCCACATTCGTCTCGCTGCTCGGCCTCGCGGCGGCGAAAACCCGCGCAGCAGAACTGGTGGATGAGGCCTGTGAGGCACTTGTCCCTTATGGTAGTGATGCAGATACCTTGCGGGAGGCTGCCCGCTTCGTTATTGCCCGAGACGCTTGAGCATTTGAAAGTCCGTAATCGTCATGTCCGATCGCCCTGTTACCCCGCTCCTCGACCGTATCGCCTCGCCTGCTGACATGAAGCAACTCTCGGTGGCGCAGTTGAGGCAACTGGCCGACGAGCTGAGGGCGGAAACGATCAGCGCGGTCTCCGAAACCGGCGGCCACCTTGGCGCCGGGCTTGGCGTGGTCGAACTCACCGTGGCGCTGCACCATATCTTCGATACCCCGCGCGACCGGATCATCTGGGACGTGGGCCACCAGGTCTACCCCCACAAGATCCTGACCGGGCGGCGCGACCGGATCCGCACCCTGCGCCAGAAGGGCGGTCTTTCGGGCTTCACCAAGCGTTCGGAAAGCCCCTACGACCCGTTCGGCGCGGGCCACAGCTCGACCTCGATCTCGGCCGCCGTCGGTTATACCATGGCGCGCGAACTCGGCGGCACCCCTGACCCGGCGCTGGGCGACGCGGTGGCGGTGATCGGCGATGGCGCGATGAGCGCCGGCATGGCCTTCGAGGCGATGAACAACGCAGGCCACCTGAAAAAGCGGATGTTCGTCATCCTCAACGACAACGACATGTCGATCGCGCCGCCGGTGGGCGCGCTGTCGACCTATCTTAGCCGTCTCTACGAGGCCGAGCCGTTCCAGGAATTCAAGGCCGCGGCCAAGGGCGCGGTGAGCCTTCTGCCGCAGCCCTTCCAGGAAGGCGCGCGCCGGGCGAAGGAAATCCTCAAGACGATGACCGTGGGCGGCACGATGTTCGAGGAGCTTGGCTTTTCCTATATCGGCCCGCTCGACGGCCACGATATCGAGCACCTCACCGGCGTTCTGCGCGCGGCGCATGATCATGCCACCGGGCCGGTGCTGATTCACATCATCACCCGGAAGGGCAAGGGCTACGCCCCCGCCGAAAACGCGAATGACCGGGGCCACGCCACCTCGAAATTCGACGTGATCACCGGCAAGCAGCACAAGTCGCCCTCGAACGCACCCGCCTATACCAAGGTGTTCGGTCAGGTGCTCACCGATCTCGCGGTGCGCGACGACAAGGTTTGCGCGGTCACCGCCGCGATGCCCGACGGCACCGGCGTTGGCATGATGGCCGATCGCTATCCGACCCGTACCTTCGACGTGGGCATCGCCGAGCAGCATGCGGTCACCTTTTCCGCCGGGCTTGCCGCCGGCGGGATGAAACCGTTTTGCGCGCTCTATTCCACCTTCCTGCAACGCGGCTACGACCAGGTTGTGCATGACGTGGCGATCCAGCGCCTGCCCGTGCGTTTCATGATCGACCGCGCCGGGCTTGTCGGGCAGGACGGCGCTACCCATGCCGGTAGCTACGATCTTTCCTATCTCGGCAACCTGCCGGGCTTCGTGATCATGGCACCTTCGGACGAAGCGGAACTCATGCACATGGTCGCCACCGCCCATGCCATTGACGATGGCCCCTCGGCGGTGCGTTATCCGCGCGGCGAGGGCGTGGGTGTCGACATGCCCGAGGTGCCGCACGTGCTCGAAATCGGCAAGGGCCGGATCGTGGAGGAGGGGAGCCGGGTGGCGATCCTGACCCTCGGCACCCGGCTAGAGGAGGCGCGCAAGGCCGCCGAACGGCTTTCGCAGCGTGGCATCACGCCCACGATTGCGGATGCCCGTTTCATGAAGCCGCTCGACCAGGACATGATCCTTGCCCTCGCACGGGGCCACGAAGTGCTGATTACCGTCGAGGAGGGCGCAGTCGGGGGCTTTGGCAGCCATGTTGCGCAGCTTCTCGCGGAGAACGGCGTTTTTGACGGCGGGCTAAAGTTCCGCTCGATGTTCCTGCCCGACACCTTCATCGACCACGCGAGCCCTGCCCAGATGTATGAAGAAGCCGGGCTGACAGCCGCCGACATCGAAACCAAGGTTCTCGAAGCGCTCGGAATCGCGGAAATCGGGGTGAAAAGGGCCTGAGATCGGCCCGATTGGATCCCTCATGCAACACTTGCGCCCCAACCTGCGGTGCATTTTCGCCGAGCGCTGGACTCATCCCGGCGCGCGCCGGATAATGCCTTCAGCAATCAGAATTTGGGGGAACTCAAGATGAAAAAACTCCTTCTTGGCACCGCTTTCGCGCTCTTGGCCACGGGTGCCATTGCCGGGTCCATCGCCGAGCCGGTCATGGAGCCTGAAGTCATCATCGAGCAGGCGCAGGGATCGTCGGTGAACCACCACATCCTGCCGCCGCTGATCTTCGTGCTTTCGGTCGGCCTCGGAATGGCGCTGCTCTAATACAGAACCGAGGGTAACGGTTCACGAGCGGGGTGCCTGCAGGGTGCCCCGTTCGCCATTTTCCAGGGCGAGCAGGGCGGCGAGCCCTTGGCGGTAGCTCGGGTAGATCAGTTCGACGCCAAGCTCGTCCCTGATCCGGTCATTCCGCACCCGTTTCGATTCGGCATAGAAGCTGCGCGCCATCGGGGTCATCTCAGCCGTGGCGTAGTCCTCGGGCGGTGGCAGATCGACGCCAAGCAGCCGGGCGGCGTGGGCCAGCACATCCTGCGGCGGGGCCGCCTCGTTGTCGCAGACATTGTAGACCGCGCCGGGATCGGGCCGGGCGATGCTCGCGGCCAGCACCTGCGCGATGTCGTCCACGTGAATCCGGCTGAACACCTGATCTTTCTTGATGATCTGGCGTGCCGTGCCGCGCCGCACCTTGGCGAAAGGGCCGCGTCCCGGACCGTAGATACCGGCCAGCCGGAAAATGTGCAGCGGCAGGCCTGTCTCTTCTGCAAGTGCACGCCATTGCGCCTCGGCCTTCACCCGTTGGTGGCCACGCCGCGTCGCCGGGGTGAGCGGGGTGGTTTCGTCCACCCAGCCGCCCGCATGATCGCCATAGACGCCGGTGGTCGAGAGATAGCCCACCCATTCGAGATGCCCGGCATTGGCAGCGATCTTGTCGCGCAGCGTTGCGAGCACCGGATCGCCCGCATCGTCGGGGGCGGCGGAAAGCAGCAGGTGCGTGGCGGCAGCGAGGTGATCGGTCATCTCGGTGCCCGGCCAGACCACCGGCTCAGTGCCCTCGCCGCGCAGCACCTCGGCCTTCTTGGGACTGCGCGTGGTGCCGATCACCCGCCAGCCTTGCAAGATCGGGTGTCGCGATAGGGCGCGGGCGGAAAAGCCGTGGCCGAAGGAAAGGAGTGTCTTGGTCATGGCGCGCATCTTGGTGTTACCCGCGCGTGATGCAAGAGGGCTTGCGCTCGGCGCTCGATTCTCCACTATTGATCCATGTCGAACCAAACGATCAAATCCTGGGCCGAAGCTGCCCCCCGCCTGATTGCCGTCGCCGCCGGGCGCGCGCCCGCCGATAGCGTGATCCGGGGCGGAAAGCTCGTGAACGTCCATACCCGCGAGGTGCTCGACGGCTGGCAGGTGGCGATTGCGGACGGGCGCTTTGCCTATGTCGGGCCGGATGCCGCGCATTGCGTTGGCGAATACACCGAGATCGTCGAGGCCGCGGGGCGTTACCTGATCCCCGGCCTCTGCGACGCGCATATGCACATTGAAAGCGGCATGCTCACGCCGGCAGAATTCGCCCGTGCGGTGATCCCGCATGGCACCACGAGCATGTTCACCGATCCGCACGAGATCGCCAACGTGCTGGGGCTGGAAGGCGTGCGGCTGATGCATGACGAGGCGCTGATGCAGCCGGTCAACATCTTCACCCAGATGCCCTCCTGCGCGCCCTCCGCGCCGGGGCTGGAAACCACCGGCTACGCGATCAGCGCCGAAGACGTGGCCGAGGCGATGGCTTGGCCCGGCATCATCGGGTTGGGCGAGATGATGAACTTTCCCGGCGTCGTCGCGGGCGATCCGCAGATGCTGGCCGAGATCGCCGCCACCCAGGCTGCGGGCAAGACGGTGGGCGGGCATTACGCCTCGCCCGATCTCGGCCCGGCCTTCCATGCCTATGCGGCGGGCGGACCGGCAGACGATCACGAGGGCACCTGCGAGGCCGACGCCATCGCCCGGGTGCGGCAGGGGATGCGCTCGATGATGCGGCTCGGCTCGGCCTGGTTTGACGTCGAAAGCCAGATCACGGCTGTCACCGAAAAGGGCCTCGATCCGCGCAACTTCATCCTCTGCACCGACGACAGCCATTCCGGCACGCTGGTGAACGATGGCCACATGAACCGCGTGGTGCGCCACGCCATTGCTTGCGGGGCCGATCCGCTGGTGGCGCTCCAGATGGCCACGATCAACACCGCGACGCATTTCGGGCTGGAGCGCGAGCTTGGCAGCATCGCGCCGGGCCGGCGGGCGGATGTGATCCTGACCTCCGATCTTGTCACCCTGCCAATCGAGCAGGTGATCGCGCGGGGACGGACGGTGGCGATCGACGGGCGGATCACGGTGGATTGCCCGCACCTCGACTGGCCCGACCATGCCCGCAACACCGTGCACCTCGGCAAGGTGCTCGCGGCCACGGATTTCGAGGTGGAAGCACCGCAAGGGGCCAATTCGGTCACCGCGAAGGTGATCGGGGTGGTCGAGAACCAGGCCCCGACGAAGGCGCTCACCGCCGATCTCACCGTGGAAGATGGCATCGTGCTGCCGGATGAAGCCGCAGACGTGGCGCAGATCGCCCTTGTCGAACGGCACCGCGGCACCGGCGGCGTGACCAACGGGTTTGTCTCCGGCTTCGGCTACACCGGCAAGATGGCAATGGCCTCGACCGTGGCGCATGACAGCCACCACATGATCGTGGTCGGCACCGACCGCGACAACATGGCGCTGGCCGCGAACCGGCTGGGCGAGGTCGGCGGCGGCATCACCGTATTCCGCAACGGCCGCGAGATCGCGCTGGTGGAACTGCCCATCGCCGGATTGATGAGTGAGGACCACGCCGAGACGGTGGCGCTCAAGGCCGATCGGATGGTCGCGGCGATGGCCGAATGCGGCTGCACCCTCAACAATGCCTATATGCAACACTCGCTTCTTGCGCTCGTCGTGATCCCGGAGCTTCGGATTTCCGATCTCGGGCTGGTCGACGTGACGAAGTTTGAAATCACCGATCTGTTCGAGGAGGCGTGATGCCATCCCCTTCCCAGAGCCAGCGGATCGTCACCCACGACGTTCCGGCCCCCGAGAGTTTCACCGATGCCTTCGCCGCGGTGGCGCGGCTGGAGGAACTCTATAACGCGGCCTGCGATTTTCTCGTGCGAAGCTTCTCCGAGCAAGCCACGTCTGCGCTGGCACCCGATACCCGGTTTCGCGCCTTCTACCCCGAGGTGCGGCTGCATACCACGAGCCACGCCCAGACCGATACGCGGCTGAGCTTCGGCCACGTCGCCGGTCCGGGCAGTTATTCCACCACCATCACCCGGCCCGATCTTTTCCGCCATTATCTCACCCAGCAGATCGGGCTTCTCGTGCAGAACCACGCCGTGCCCGTTGAGATTGGCTTTTCGCAAACACCGATCCCGGTGCATTTCGCCGTTTCCGGGCGCGACATCACCGTGCCGCAGGAGGGCGCGATGGCCTATCCGCTGCGCGACGTGTTCGACGTGCCCGATCTCACCACGACCAACGACGCCATCGTCAACGGGCTCGGCTATATCCACGAAGACGGTACGCTGCCGCTGGCCGCCTTCACGGCCCAGCGGATCGACTATTCGCTCGCCCGGTTGACGCATTACACCGCGACCGATCCGGCGCATTTTCAGAACCACGTGTTGTTCACCAACTACCAGTTCTATGTCGAGGAATTCGAAGCCTATGCCCGGCGCATGCTCGATGACCCGGAAAGCGGCTACACCAGCTTCGTAGGCCCCGGAAACACCGAGATTTTTGATAGCGAAAGCGAGATAGACCGGCCGGCCAAGTTGCCGCAGATGCCGACCTACCATCTCAAGCGCAAGAATGGATCGGGGGTCACCCTCGTCAATATCGGCGTGGGCCCCTCGAACGCGAAGACCGCCACCGACCATATAGCCGTTCTGCGCCCGCATGCCTGGCTGATGGTGGGCCATTGCGCGGGGCTGCGCAATTCGCAGCGGCTGGGCGATTTCGTGCTCGCCCATGCCTACCTGCGCGAAGACAAGGTGCTCGACGACGATCTGCCGATCTGGGTTCCGGTGCCGCCGCTCGCCGAAATCCAGATCGCGCTGGAGGCGGCGGTGGCGGATGTGACCGAGCTTGAAGGCTTCGAGCTGAAACGGATCATGCGGACCGGCACCGTGGCCAGCTTCGACAACCGCAACTGGGAGTTGCGCGAACACAGCGGCCCGGTGCTGCGCCTCAGCCAGTCGCGCGCCATCGCGCTCGACATGGAAAGTGCCACCATCGCGGCCAATGGGTTCCGCTTCCGGGTGCCCTACGGCACCTTGCTCTGCGTCTCCGACAAGCCGCTCCACGGCGAGCTGAAACTGCCCGGCATGGCGACGGAGTTTTACACCACGCAGGTCAGCCGACACCTGCTGATCGGCATCCGGGCGATGGAACGCCTGCGCGATATGCCGATCGCGCGCATTCACAGTCGAAAGTTGCGCTCGTTCGACGAAACCGCCTTCCTTTGAAAAAGACGGGGCAAAATTCGGCCGAATTGGCGTGAAACCCGTTATTTTTCTGCCTGAATCGCGCACAAATTGTTGTGCGCCCCCTGCACATTAAGTTAAATGCGCGCAATGAAACCCCAAGAATTGGGATATCCGAGGAGAAGTTACATGGCAAAACCGATGACCAAAACCCAGCTGGTGGCCGCTCTGGCCGACGAAATGGGTGGCGACAAGAAAACGGCCGGGTCGGCTCTGGATGCGATCATTGCGGTGATCACCAAGGAAGTATCGGGCGGCGGTGCCGTAACCCTTCCGGGCGTTGGCAAGTTCTACCTGCGCGAGCGCCCCGAGCGCATGGTGCGCAACCCCGCCACCGGCGAACAGATTAAGAAAGAGGCCGACAAGGTGGTCAAGGTCACCGTCGCGAAAGCCCTCAAGGACGCCGCCAACGGCTGATCCTTGAACCTGCACCGGATTTCGTTAAGGGTCGCCCCACGGCGGCCCTTTTCATTTGGAGGAACAGCATTGAAGATGGATCTTCGCGCTCTCGCGATGGGGTTGGCCTTTGCCTTCATGTGGTCGTCGGCCTTCACCTCGGCGCGGATCATCGTGGCCGATGCGCCGCCGATCACCACGCTTGCCATCCGCTTCGTGATTTCGGGCCTGCTCGGGATCGTCATCGCCGCTGCGCTGGGCCAGAAGATCAGTCTTACCCGCGGGCAATGGCTCTCGGTCGTGGTGTTCGGGATCAGCCAGAACGCGCTCTACCTGGGCCTCAATTTCGTGGCCATGCAGTGGGTCGAGGCGGGGTTTGCCTCGATCATCGCCTCGTCAATGCCGTTGATCGTGGCGGCGCTGGGCTGGGCCGTCTTCCGAGACAAGCTCACGCCGCTGGCGCTTGCGGGTCTGGTGATGGGGTTCACCGGGGTGGCGCTGATCATGGGCACGCGGATTTCCGGCGGCGTGGATATCGTCGGCGTCGTGCTATGCGTGATCGCGGCGCTCGCGCTCGCGGTCGCCACCCTGACCGTGCGCACGGCCTCCGGCGGCGGTAACCTCCTGATGGTGGTGGGGTTGCAGATGCTGGTGGGCGCGCTGGTGCTTGCCCCTTTCGGGATCGCCTTCGAAACCTTCGAGGTGACCTGGAGCTGGCAACTCGTGGTTGCCTTCATCTACACCACGCTGATCCCCGGACTTGCCGCCACCTGGGTCTGGTTTGCCCTGGTCGGGCGGATCGGCGCGGTGCGCGCCTCGACGTTCCACTTTCTCAACCCCTTCTTCGGCGTCACCATCGCCGCGTTCCTGCTCGGGGAAGAGCTTGGACCGCTCGACGTTCTCGGCGTCGCGATCGTCACGCTCGGCATCCTCGCGGTACAGCTTGCGAAACAAAAGCCAACGGCTTCGTGAAATCTGTTGAGATGACTTTGCCGGGCGCGCGGGTAGCTTCGCTGGCATGGAATACATGCTCGCCTACGGCGCAGGACTTCTGACGCTCATCAATCCCTGCGTTCTGCCGGTGTTGCCGATCGTGCTGGCCAGTGCGCTGCAAGCCTCGCGGCTCGGCCCGGTCGCGCTCGCGGCGGGCATGAGCCTGTCTTTCGTCGCGTTGGGGCTGCTCGTCACCAGCTTTGGCCATGCCATCGGGATCACCGAAGACACGCTCGCGCAAGCGGGGGCAGTGCTGATGATCGGGTTCGGGTTGGTGCTGCTGGTGCCGCGCGCCAACGCCGCCTTTGCCAGCGCCACCGCCGGGTTTTCGGCACGGGCCGACACCGGGATCGGGGATCTGCCGCGCACCGGGCTCGCCGGACAATTTGCCGGCGGATTGCTGCTCGGTGCGGTCTGGAGCCCCTGCATCGGCCCCACGCTCGGTGGCGCTATTGCACTTGCCGCACAGGGGCAGAGCCTCGCCCACGCCGGCGCGATCATGACCGGGTTTGCCCTCGGTGTATCGACGCTGATCCTCGCGCTTGCCCATGGCCTGCGCGCCACCTCACTGCGCCCGCTCTCGGCGGCGGCCAAGCCGGTGCTCGGCGGCGCTTTCGTTCTGGTTGGCCTCGCCATCCTGTTCCGCCTCCACCACCTCGCCGAGGCCTGGCTCATCGGCCTGATGCCACCCTGGCTGCTTGAATTGTCCGTCTCGATCTGAAGGAGATTTCCATGAACCGCCGCGCCCTTCTTGCCACCTTGCCCGCCGCGATGCTGCTGCCCCGGCTCGGCCTCGCCGCGCCGCTGGCCTATGCGCCGGGACTGATCAACGAGCGCCTCGATGCGGGCGAAACCCTGCTGGTCGATTTCTTTGCCCCGTGGTGCGGCACTTGCATTGTCCAGCACCGGGTGATGGACAAGCTCAAGGCCGAAAACCCGGCCTATGAGAACAAGATCACCTTCATCGAGGTGGACTGGGACACCTGGAAGCGGTCGGAACTGACCTCCGCGCTCAACGTGCCGCGCCGGTCCACGCTGATCGCCATCGGCCCCGACCGGCGCGAGATCGGCCGGATCGTGGCAGGCACCTCGCGCGATGATATCAAGGCGCTGCTCGATGCGGCCCTGGCCGCAGCTTCGGCCTAGCCGGCAACCCCTCACAAGCGCCCTCAAAAAAAAGGGCCCCGCCATGAAGGCGGGGCTCAGTCGGGGTGCCATGGCAAAAAGCCACGGCACAGGCGGTACCTCGTGTGCAGCGGCGCTTCTGGCCGCGTGAAATCTCAGGTCATTTCGGCGCGGATCTGCTGGCGGAGCACGTCGATCGAGACGGTCTTGCCCTCACGCTTGAAATGCCAGTAGGTCCAGCCGTTACAGCTTGGCGCGTGTTCGAGCGCGGCACCAACCTGGTGGATCGAGCCTTTCGCCTCGCCGGAAATCAGCGTGCCATCGGCGCGCACCTTGGCGACATGGCCGCGCGGGCCAACCAGAACCTCGCCGGGGCGCAGCATGCCACGCTCGACAAGCTGCCCGAAGGGCACGCGCGGCTCGGCGCGCTTCGAAGTGGAAACCGAGAGCGTTTCCTTGTCGAACTTGCGGATCTTCGCCAGCCGTTTCTCAGCGGCGGTGCGATAGCTCGTCTCGCGTTCGATGCCGATGTAGTCGCGGCCCAGCATCTTCGCGACCGCGCCGGTGGTGCCGGTCCCGAAGAACGGATCGAGCACCACGTCGCCCGGATTGGTGGTGCCGAGGATCACCCGGTGGAGCAGGGCCTCGGGCTTTTGCGTCGGGTGGGCCTTGTCGCCGTTCTCGTCCTTCAGCCGCTCGTGGCCGGTGCAGATCGGCAGCACCCAGTCCGAGCGCATCTGCACGCCCTCGTTCAGCGCCTTCAGCGCCTCGTAGTTGAAGGTGTATTTGCTGTCTTCCGATTTCGAGGCCCAGATCAGGGTTTCGTGCGCGTTGGTGAGCCGCTTGCCGCGGAAGTTCGGCATCGGGTTCGATTTGCGCCAGACCACGTCGTTGAGGATCCAGTATCCCTGGTTCTGAATCTCCGCGCCCATGCGGAACACGTTGTGATAGGAGCCGATCACCCAGATCGCGCCGTTGGGTTTGAGCAGGCGGCGGGCGGCGGCGAGCCAGGCCCGGGTGAACTCGTCGTAGATACGAAAACTCGCGAACTGGTCCCAGTGATCATCGACGGCATCGACCTTGGAATTGTCGGGCCGGTGCAGATCGCCTTTGAGCTGAAGGTTGTAGGGCGGATCCGCAAAGATCAGATCGACAGATGCTTCCGGCAGACTGTTCATCACCTCGATGGAGTCACCGGCCAATATCTGGTTGAGCGGCAGCACGGCCGCCTTGGTGGAATTTTTCGTCATTACACTGCCTCTGTCCCGGCGCTTGTGCGCTCGTTCGTTGAGACAAAGATGAGTCAAAGCTGATTCGCCGTCAATTTCTTTTTTGAATCAGGGACTTACAGTTTTTCTTGATACAAGATATTGTGCACCGGACGGAACGAACGCCTATGGTGTGGGGTCACCCCGAGATCTTGGAGCGCCGAAATGTGGCTTTTTGACGGATATCCGGCATTGCGCTCCCATCCATAGCCGGGATGCTGTTGCGCAAGATCCACCATGATCCTGTCGCGCGTCACTTTTGCCACGATCGAGGCAGCGGCGATCGAGAGCGCCCGTCCGTCGCCCTTCACCACGGCTACGGCCGGCAGGGTCAGCCCCTTCGGGACAAGATTGCCGTCAATCAGCAGATGATCGGGTGTCGGCGCGAGTGCCGCGATGGCGCGCTCCATCGCCAGATGCGCGGCCCGCAGGATATTCAAGCTGTCGATCTCGGCAACGCTTGCATGGGCGACCGAGACCGCGGCCCGCGCCATGATCTCGTCAAACAGCGCCTCGCGGCGACGAGCGGTGAGCTTCTTCGAGTCGTTCAGCCCGGCGGGAATGTCGTCGGGGTTCAGCACCACGGCGGCGGCGGTGACCGGGCCCGCCAACGGGCCGCGGCCAACTTCATCCACCCCGGCCACCCGGGTTGCGCCCGCCGCGATGGCGGCGGCTTCAAGCGAGAAATCGGGGCCAGGAGCGTTCATGCGGCTTGCCTCGCGCATCATCGCCCGAGGCGCAAGAAAAAAGGGCGGGGGGCCGTAGCCCGCCCGCCCCGGAAGCGCGGAAACCTGCGACGATCCGCGCCCCGGTCTTGTGGTTGTCAGTTGCGCGACGTGCGCGGTCCGCGCTGGCCGACCTCGCGGTAGCCAAAGCGCGAGAGGCACTGTGCGTTGTAGGCGTTGACGTTGCGGCCACGGCGCGGCACCCAGACCTTTTCTTCGCAACGGTCGGGCAGGAACGCCCAGTGATCGAAATTCTTC
Organism: Maritimibacter sp. HL-12; assembly: GCF_900177545.1. GTDB lineage: Bacteria > Pseudomonadota > Alphaproteobacteria > Rhodobacterales > Rhodobacteraceae > Sinisalibacter. The sequence continues at coordinate 1,805,773 of NZ_FXBQ01000001.1, forward strand.
ACGAGGCAGTGGCGGCCATGATAGGTGCCCCGGTCGGGCCCGCGATGGACGGTGAATTCGCACTGGCTCGGCAAGGCCTTGCGCGGATCGGCACGGTTGGGGCCGCGCCGGTGTCCGGGCTTGCCCGGCTTCGGCCCATGCCGGTTGATCACAACCTTGCCGTTGGACTCCTTCGCGGCGGAGGCGATGATCCCCGCGGTCATCAGCGCAAAGAAGGAAGCGGCGGCAATGGCACCGATTTCCTTTTCACCGGCGTGGGCAGGCGTTGCCGTGATCGGCGAAAACGCAAGCGAGGCGGAAAGCGCCGTCACGATCGCGGTGCGGGCAAAGGTCTTGGGAAAAAAGCGTTTCATGTCTTGTCCTTTCCGTGGTGTGTGGCCCGGGTGGAGCCTTTGGAGATCGAGGTGGGACAAGCCTGTGCGGTGTCGGCACAGACAGGCAATATCACGCGGTTGATATCGGATAGCAGGCCCGCAGGGGCGGTTTGATATTGAATAACCAACGCCTTGCGCGCAGGGTTCGCTGCATGAAACGCAAGCTTTTTTCCCTCGCGCTCGGCGCTGTGTTCACCTTGGCCGCCATGCCCGCTGCTGCGGAGTGCTATGCCGATTACAAGGCCAAGCGCGACAACCCGCTGCGGCTGCATTACGGTGTGATCGAGCTGCCCGATGCCGCCTGCGGTTCGCACGAAGCCGCCGCGTCGGAGATCGCGGAACGGATCGGCGGCGATGGCTGGACTCTGCTCGATGTCGTCTCGATCTTCGGGGCGGCTGATCTGGACGATGACAAGAGGAAAGAGAGTGCGGGAGACTACTACCTCCGCTACTGAGGCGCGGCTTGCGGGCAACCGGGTTGCGACGATCGGGATTCTCGCGGTGGTCGCCATCCTGGGCGTGGCGGCGGTACTCCTGTTTCTAAACCTGCCCGACGCAAACGCCTTCAACGCCCGTGTTGAGCGGATCTTCGTCGAGAACGATCTCACCTCCGAGGCCGAGATCAAGCTGCTCGAAATCCTCGCGCAATCCGGCACCGCCTTCTCCGATACGCTCACGAGCTACCGGGTGGTGATCTTCGTCCTGATGCTTTTCGCCGCCGGGCTGCTGGTGGCGGCCCTTGTCTTCGTGCTCACGATCATCGCGCTCAACCGCCGGATGGGCGAGATCGAGCGCGCCGGCATCCAGGTAAACTCCCTGATCATCAGCCGGGCCGACCGGGCTGTGTATCTCAACAACATGGAGTTCACCCTCACCGAAGCCGCGATCGAAACGCTCGCGGTGCTGGCGGAGGCGCGGATGGATGACGATGTGCTCACCGGTGCCGAGATCGAGGCGGTGATCTCGGGGCGCCTCGCCGCCGATTGCGACGAAGCCGCCGGGGCGACGCGGATCAAGCGCTTGCGTGATGCGCTGGGCAACCAGCTCATGTCGGAACTGCTCGTGCGCACCATCGCCCGGCGCGGCTACATGCTGTCGATCGACAAGGACGTGATCCGCATGGTCTGAGCCCGCCGACCGTCACTCCCCGAGAGCAACTCCTCGAGCGCGAACTCGATTATGTTGTCGATCGGCGTCACTCGCACCACACACTACATCGGCTCGCCCTGATACAGGCGAGAAATGGAAGACCAAAAGGAAAATCGGCAAAATTGTCTCGAGCTGGCGACCCCGGCAGGATTCGAACCTGCAACCTGCCCCTTAGGAGGGGGCTGCTCTATCCAGTTGAGCCACGGGGCCGCGCGCGGCCTTAATGGCGATTCGCGCTGGTTTTGTCCATGTTATTCCGGGTAGCGGCCCTCGGAAGGGCGCAGTCTCAGCGTATCTCCGTGCCGGATCTTCGGGTTGAGTTCCACCCGTTCGCCGCGCGCCGGGCTTTCCCCGGCTTCGCTCGCCGCGGCCCCCTGCGCAATGATCTCGGCAGCCTTGCGGCCGATTTCGGCGCGGCACGAATCCATCGTTGCGAGCTGCATGGAAAAGCCATCGAGCAGTTCGATGCCGTTGAATCCGGCCAGTCCGAGGTGCCCGGGCACGTCAATCTTCGCTTCGAGGCAATGCAGCAGCCCACCCGCGCCGATCATGTCGTTGGAGTAATAGAGAAAGTCGATCTCGGGGCTGCGGTCAAGGATCGCCGCCGTCATCTCGCGGCCTTTCGCCAGCGCCGAACCGCCCGCGTAGAACTCCTGGTCGACAACCTCCAGCCCGGCTTTCGCCAGCGCCTCGGTGAAACCTTCGAACCGTTTGCGGGCGCGGTGATCGAGCGGCATCTTGGTGCCGAGGAAGCCGATCTTGCGGTAGCCGGCCTTGATGATCGACTCGGCCATCATCCGCCCGGCCCGGCGATGCGAAATGCCGACCACGCTGTCAATCGGCGTTCCGTCGGTATCCATGATCTCGACGACGGGAATGCCGGCACCACGCAACATCGCCTTGGACGCCTCGGAATGTTCGAGGCCGGCGATGATCACCCCCGAGGGCCGCCACGAAAGCATCTCGTAGAGCACCTTTTCCTCGCGCTCCGGGAGATAGTTCGTCACCCCCACCACCGGCTGAAGCGGGGTGTTGTCGAGCACATCCGAGATCGCCGTCAGAACCCGGGGAAAAACCATGTTCGACAGCGAGGGGATGATCACCGCCACGAGGTTGACCCGCTGCGATGCGAGCGCGCCGGCGATCTTGTTGGGCACGTAGCCGAGCTCCTTGGCGGCCGCGAGCACGACCGTTCTCGTGGCTTCACTCACATCGCCCCGGCCACGCAAGACGCGGCTCACGGTCATCTCCGATACGCCCGAGGCTTCAGCGACGTCGCGCAAGGTGAGCGGGCGTTTCGGCGCGGTGGGTTTTTCGTCGGTCACGGCGGTCATCCATCTCTTCACGCGGGGAATTTGGCCGATGTTAGCGGCAATACCCCGGCGAGTCCAAGCATTGAAACAAGGAGCGGTATCGCTAACGATGCCATCGAAAGCAACACCGGTCAGGCAAGCCTAGAGACGATGCTTTCGAGCAGCCCGGGGCCCGCCGCAACAACGCCATCGACTTGCGGCAAAGTGGCATTGAAGCGCAGTTGCGCCCCCTTGCGATCGCTCACCCGGCCTCCCGCCTCGCCAACGATCAGCGCACCTGCGGCCACATCCCATTCCCAGGTCGGGCGCAGGGTGAGCATGGCATCGAAGCGGCCTTCCGCGACGAGGCTCATCCGGTAGGCCAACGAGGAGCGGAACTGGCGGTTCACTCTCGGCACGTCCGCCCCGGCCCAGAACCACGGCTCGAAGTTCGGCCGGGTCGCCAGTACGCTGGCCCCCTCGAACTCGCTGTTGGACGAAACCGTGATGTGCGTGCCGTTCAGCGTGGCACCACGACCCTTGGCCGCGGCATAGAGCTTGTCTGCCATCGGCAGGTAGACGACCGCGGCAACCGCCTCGCCATTGTCGACCACGGCGAGCGAATGCGCCCAGTTGTGGTCGCCCTCGATGAAGGCACGGGTGCCATCGAGCGGGTCGATCACGAAGGCGCGGGCGGCGTCGAGCCGGTCGGGGCTGTCGGGGGTTTCTTCCGAAAGCCAACCATAACCCGGCCGCGCCCCGAGCAGGTCCGCGGCCAGCATGTCGTTCACCGCGATATCGGCCTCGGTAACTGGCCCGGCACCCGGCTTTTCCCAGGTGCGAGGGCTTTGCCGGAAGAATCTTCGCGCGATCTCGCCCGCCGCCTGCGCGGCATCGACGAGCAGCGCGAGATCGTCAGGCTCCGGCAAGGGTCAGCCCCTCGACCAGCAACGAGGGCACCATCCGCGACTTGTGCGGTTCGGCATCGTTCGCCGGGATCATGCGCTGGAACATGTCGATCAGGTTGCCCGCGATGGTGCATTCGTTCACCGGGTAGGTGATCACGCCGTTCTCGACCCAGAAGCCCGAGGCACCGCGCGAGTAGTCGCCGGTGTTGGGGTTGACCGTCGAGCCGATCAGCGAGGTGACGAGAAGGCCGGTGCCCATATCGCGCAACAGATCGGCGCGGCTCGCGGTGCCTTGCGTCAGCGCCACGTTCGACACGCTGGGTGATGGCGGTGCCGAGGTGCCGCGCGCGGCGTTGGCGGTGCTTTCCATGCCGAGCTTGCGGGCGGTGGCAAGATCGAGTGTCCAGCCAGTGAGAATGCCGTCTTCCACGAGGGCGCGGCGCGCGGTGGGTAGCCCCTCACCGTCGAACGGGCGCGACCCCGAGATCCGCGCCCGGTGCGGGTCTTCGATCAGCGAAAGCGACTCGGGCAACACCTGTTTGCCGAGGTGGCCGCGCAGGAAGGAGGAGCCGCGCACGATCGAGGAACCGTTGATCGCCACCAGCAAATGGCCGACGATGGATGCGGAAACGCGCTCGTGGAACAGCACCGGGAAGCTGCCCGAAGGGGGTTTTTTCGCCCCTGACCGCGCGGCCGCCCGTTCGCCCGCGATACGGCCGATGTCCTCCGGGCTGGGCAGATCGACCTGGAACAACCGGCTCTCGCCGTTGTAGTCGCGCTCCATGTCTGGACCGGTGCCGGAGATCGCCGCAAGCGAGAGGGCGCGGTCGGTGCGGCCGTAGCCGCCCGAAAAGCCGTTGCTGGCGGCAAGGTGAATTTGCCGCCGCCCGTATCCGGCAGAGGTGGATTGCACCTGGCTCACGCCCGCGACGGCCAGCGCCGCTGCCTCGGCGCGGCGGGCGTGGTCTTCCAGTTCGGCCGGCTCGGGTTCGGATGCCGGGTCTTCAAGCTCCAGCGACGCCACGTCCCAGTCGCGGGCAAGCTGCGACGGATCTGCAAGCCCCGCGGTCGGGTCTTCCGGTGCCTCGCGGGCCATGGCCACGGCGCGCTCGGCCATCGTGGCGATGGTGGCGGCGGAGGTATCGGACGCCGAAACGCTGGCCTGCCGCTGCCCGATCAACACGCGCAGCCCAATATCGACCCCTTCGGAGCGCTCGGCATGTTCGAGCTTGCCCTTGAGCACGTCGATCGAGAGCGAGGTGCCGGAAACCGCGATGGCATCGGCGGCATCGGCCCCGGCCTTTTTCGCGGCATCAAGCAGGTGCTGGGTCAGACTGTCGAGCGAGTTCGTCATGCGGAATCCTTTGCGTGTTGAAGCTGAGGTAAACGCCCCGGACCCATCCCGCAAGTCACCGGCACTGGAATGGCACCGCGCCTTGCGGTAGCCATGGGCTGAAGCGGAGGGTTCGCGATGGACATGACAGGCAAGACAGTGGTGATCACGGGCGCAAGCCGGGGGATCGGGGAAGCGGCAACACGGGCGTTTGCCGATGCAGGGGCCAACGTGGTCCTGCTCGCACGGAGCGGCGACGCGATCGGGCGGATCGCCCGCGAGATCGGCGACCGGGCGCTTGCCGTCACCTGCGACGTGGCGTCCTGGAGCCAGGTCAAGTCTGCCATCGACCAGGCCGCCTGGCGTTTCGGCAAGATTGACGTTCTGATCAACAATGCCGGCGTGATCGAGCCCGTCGCAATGCTGCGCGCCTCTGATCCGGCGGCCTGGTCGAAGGCCTTCGACATCAACCTCAAGGGCGTCTACCACGGCATGCGTGCGGTGGTGCCGATCATGCGGAAGGCAGGTGGCGGCACGGTGCTCACGGTCAGTTCCGGCGCGGCCCATACCGCGCTTGAAGGCTGGAGCCACTACTGCGCCTCGAAGGCGGCGGCGCACATGATGACGATGGCGCTGCACAAGGAAGAGGCGCGCGCAGGTATCCGGGCCATCGGGCTTTCGCCCGGCACGGTGGCCACCGAGATGCAGCGGGAGATAAAGGCCTCCGGGGTCGGCCCGGTGGCGGCGCTCGACTGGTCGGATCACATCCCGCCGGAATGGCCCGCCCAGGCGCTGATGTGGATGTGCACGCCCGATGCCGATGAATTCCTTGGCGGCGAGGTTTCGCTCCGCGAGCCCGAAATCCGCAAGCGGTTGGGGCTGGGTGCATGATCCGGCTCGACCGGGGTGCGGGCCTCTGGACCGCGACCATCGCCCGGCCCGACAAGGCCAATTCGCTGACCTCTGCAATGCTGGAAGCGCTCGCGGATTTTGCCGAGGAGGCGGCGGGCGCGGCTCAGGCGCTGGTGATCACCGGCGAGGGCAAGGTGTTTTCCGCCGGGGCCGATCTTGACGAGGCGCGCGCCGGGCTTGCCACCAGCCCGCTGTGGGAGCGGCTTTCGGGCGCGATTGCCGCCGCCCCCTGCCTGACCATTGCCGCGCTGAACGGCACGCTGGCGGGCGGCGCTTTCGGCATGGCGCTTGCCTGCGATCTGCGCATCGCCGTGCCCGAAGCGAAGTTCTTCTACCCGGTGATGAAGCTCGGTTTCCTGCCGCAGCCTTCCGACCCGGGCCGCCTCGACGCGCTGGTTGGCCCGGCCCGGGCCAAGATGATCCTGATGGCAGGGCAGAAGATCGGTGCTGACGAGGCTCTGGCCTGGGGGCTGGTTGATCGCGTGGTGCCACGCGAAACGCTGGACGAGACGGTTGCGGCGCTTTGCGCGGATGCGCTGGCTGCTAGCCCCGCCCATGTCGCCGGGATCAAGGCGATGATCGGCTAACGCCCGCGCCGGTTGCCCTTCGCGCGCGATGTGAAATCCGGCGGGCGCTTCGCCACCCAGCGGATGAAGCGCGCAAGGCGAGGATGATCGCGCAGTGCCGCGATGGTGTTGTAGCTCTGTGCCAGTTCGGTCTCGGTCAGACTGGCGTGGATTTCCTTGTGGCAGATGTGGTGCAGAAGCACCGTTGCGCCGCCTTTGCCGCCCCTCAGCCTCGGAACGAGGTGATGCCGGCTTTGCGGCACGCCGGGCGGGATCGGGCGGCCACAGAGCGGGCAGATCGGATCGCTGGCGTTCATCCCCCTTCCCCTTGCCTGAATCGCACTTCGGTGCCAGAGGGTAGGCGCGTCAGGCGCGGGTTCAAGCGGTGGTGAGGGGTAACATGGAAAACCTTGTGGATAGTGCGCAGGGCTGGGCCTTGCAGGGATGGGAGATCGCACAAGGCTGGCTCACCTCGCCCGCGGCATGGTCGCAGTTCGCGCTGCTGGTCGTTGCATGGCTTGCCGCCGTTGTTGCCGCCAAACGCCTCGCGCCGCTGCTGGAAAGGGTCATCGCGCCACCTGCCGGGCAGGCCCATGCCCTCGCGAAGGCGCGGCGGTTTGCGCTGATCTTCCTGCCGCTCCTGCTGCCGCTGCTGGCCTATGGCTTCACCGCGATTGGCGAGCAGGTCACCCGTTCGCTCTTCGGCTCCGGGGCGGTGATCGCCTTTGGCAAGCGCGTGTTCCTGCTCGTCGTGGCGCGTATCCTCGTGCGCGACATCGTGACCGAGCCGTTCCTGCGGCTGCTCGGGCGCTACGTGCTCCTGCCGGTGGCAGCACTCTACGCGCTCGGGTTGCTCGACCTCGCGACGGCGTGGTTGGCTGGGCTCACGGTGACGATGGGCAACATCTCGTTCTCGGCCCTGGCCCTGCTGCGCGGCGTCATCGCGGGGGCTGTGCTGTTCTGGCTCGGGCGCTGGTCGAATGACCAATCGGCGGCCTATATCGGCAAACAGGACGCGTTGCGCCCGGCAACCCGGACGCTGGCGGCGAAAACCGCCGAAATCGCCATTTTCGGTGCCGCTTTCCTGCTTTTGATGAACATCATGGGGGTTTCGCTCACCTCGCTCGCGGTGATCGGCGGCGCGATCGGTGTCGGCATCGGCTTCGGGCTGCAACAGATTGCGTCGAATTTCATTTCCGGCGTGATCCTCCTGCTCGAAGGTCAGGCCACGGTCGGCGATTACGTCGAACTTGACGGTGGCGAGGCAGGCACCATCGTCAGGATGACCGCCCGCGCGATCATTCTCGAAACCGTGGACGGGCGCTGGATCGTGGTGCCGAACGAGCATTTCATCACCACCCGGGTGATCAATTATTCCGACGCAGGCTCGGCCAACCGCTACGAAGCGGATTTTTCGGTGTCCTATGACACCGATATCAATATCGTGCCCGCGATCGTCGAAAAGGCCGTTGCCGCCGTGCCCAAGGTGCTGAGCCATCCCGAACCGCCGGATTGCGAATTGCGCGCCTTTGGCGACAGCGGTGTGGAGTTCGCCGTGGAGTTCTGGATCAACGGCATCGACGCGGGCGAAAACAAGGTCACACCGCATGTGCTCTTCGCGATCTGGAATGCGCTCAAGGCGCACGATATCGAAATCCCCTATCCGCAGCGCGTCGTGCACCACCGCGGCTTGCCGGGCGGCGGCGGCGGCGTGATGCCGACTGCGCCATGAAACAGGCACTGGTCATAGGCGCTGGCCCGGCGGGGCTGATGGCGGCGGGCGCGCTCGCCCGCGCCGGGCTGTCGGTGATCGTGGCCGAGGCAAAGCCCTCGGTCGGACGCAAGTTCCTGATGGCGGGAAAATCCGGCCTCAACCTCACCAAGGACGAACCTCAGGCGCGATTTCTCGAAGCCTATTCCGGTAGTGCGGCGGCTCTTGTGCGCGAGGCGGTGCAAGGATTCGGGCCGGAGGCGGTCTCCGACTGGGCGCGCACCTTGGGGCAGGACGTATTCACCGGCTCATCGGGCCGGGTATTCCCGCGCGCAATGAAGGCGTCACCGCTGTTGCGGGCATGGCTGAGCGAGATTGCACGCCTCGGCATCGAGATTCGCACCCGCTGGCACTGGGCCGGCTTCGCGGGCGAGGGCTTTGCCTTCGAAACACCGCAGGGGCGGCAGATTCTGCGTCCCCCGGTCACCGTGCTCGCGCTCGGCGGAGCAAGCTGGCCACGGCTCGGGTCGGATGGGGCCTGGGTGCCGTGGCTGGCGGAAAAGGGCGTGCCCCTTGCACCGCTGCGACCGGCGAACGCGGGCATCACGGTCGATTGGTCGCCGCATATGGAACCGCATTTCGGCACCCCGGTGAAGGCAGTGCGGCTCACGGCGGGCACGGTCTCGTTGCGCGGCGAATTCGTCGTTTCCGCGCGCGGCCTCGAGGGCAGCGCGATCTACGCCGTGAGCCCGCCGGTGCGCGATGGCGTTCCGCTCACGCTCGACCTTTGCCCTGACTGGTCACTTGCGGAGGTGACGCAACGTCTTTCCCGCCCGCGCGGCAAGGCCACCGTGGCCGCGCATCTGCGCAAGACCCTGCGGCTCGACCCGGTGCGGCTCGCGCTGCTGATGGAGTTTGGCCGCCCGTTGCCGGAAGCGGCGGCGCTGGGCTCCCTCGTCAAGGCCCTGCCGGTGCGCCATGCCGGACTGCGCCCGATCGGGGAAGCGATCTCGACGGCGGGCGGCGTCGCGGCCGATGCCCTCGACGGCTACCATATCAAGGCTCTGCCCGGCGTTTTTGCCGCCGGTGAGATGCTGGATTGGGAGGCACCCACGGGCGGCTACCTGCTGACCGGCTGCTTCGCCACCGGACGCGCGGCGGGAGAAGCGGCGGCCGGTTGGGCCGCGTCGGGGTCTGACGCCGCAAGTGCGCATTCATCTGTCCCGCGGCAACCCTGACGGCCACCGGGTTTTCGGGCCCGGTTTCCTTTGCAAGCGGATCTCGCCGAGAACACATTCCGGGTTTGAGAAAAGTCAATTTTCCGATGGTCGTGTCGTGTAAAGTCGCGGAAACTGCGGGCAATGGGATCGGACCACCATGAAACGCGCGACTAAGCTGGAAGCCCTGCGCACCACATTTGGAGCGCAGGCGGTATCGCCCGGGGAACGCCGCATTGCGGTGACGGGATTGTTTGACCGTATCGCCCCCCGCTACGACCTGATGAACGACCTGATGAGCTTCGGAACCCACCGGCTCTGGAAGCATGCGATGATCGCGCGCGCGGTTGCACATCTCGACAGCAATCCCGGGCCGGTGCTCGATCTGGCGGGCGGCACCGGCGATATCGCTTTCGGCCTGCGCAAGCGCCTGCCGGAGCGGGAGATCGTCGTGGTGGACGCCTCAAGCGGCATGCTCGACGTGGCCCGCACGCGGTCCGGCGCATCCCTTGGCTACGTTCATGCCCCGGCCGAGGCCTTGCCCTTCCCCGATGGGTCTGCGGCGATGGTGACGCTCTCCTTCGGCCTGCGCAACATGACCGATCCGGCCGCCGCGCTCACCGAGGTGGTGCGCGTGCTGCGACCCGGCGGCAAGCTCGTGCTGCTTGAGTTTTCGAAACCCCAGCCGTGGTTCGCGCCGCTTTACGGCCTGCACGCGCGTTACGTCATCCCGCGCCTCGGCGCGCTGGTGGCAGGTGACAGGGGCGCTTATCGCTACCTTGTCGAATCAATCGAGCGGTTTCCCGGCCGCGATGATGTGGCCCGCGAGATTGCCAGGGCAGGGCTCGATATTGTCGAGGAGCGCGCATTCGTCTTCGGCGTGGCCCGCATGCAGATCGCGGTGAAACCATGAACGGGGCGGACCGTCTCTCGGCGCTGCCGAAACCGGCGCTCTGGGTGCTCGCGGCGCGGTTCAAGACCGTATCGCTCAGCCAGACCCCGGTTTGGGCCGGTAGCTGGCTCGCCGCCGAGGCGGGGCAGTGGCGGCCCGGCGTGATGATCGCCGCGATGCTTGCCGCCGGGGCGATCCAGATCGGCACCAACCTCTGGAACGATGCCGCCGACGCCGCACGCGGTGTGGACCGGGCCGACCGGCTCGGGCCGCCACGGATGACGGCGCTGGGGCTGCTCGACGGTGCCGAGGTGCGCCGCGCCGCGCTCGCCGCCTTCGGTGTGGCAGTGCTGGCCGGTCTCTGGCTCGTCGCCGTGGGCGGCTGGCCGATCATCGCCATCGGTCTGGTCTCGCTGGCGCTGGGCTATCTCTATTCGATGGGGCCTCGGCCGCTCTCCGGCCTGCCCTTCGGGGAGCTCCTCGTGATCGCGTTCTTTGGGCTGGTTGCGGTTTCCGGTACCGCGTGGCTGCAGGGGGTCGATCCCTTCGCCACCCGCACACTTCTTGTTGGCCTGATGGTGGGCCTGCCCGGTGCTGCGGTGCTGATGCTCAACAATCACCGCGACCGGCTGCAGGATGCCCGTGCCGGGCGGCGCACGCTCGCCATCGTGATCGGCCCCGCCGCGTCGAAGCTCACTTATTTCGCAACACTGCTGGGCGCGGTGGCGCTCGGCGCGGGGCTTGGCGCGGGGCCGTGGCTGTTTCCGGTCGGGGCACTTGCGCTCTGGCTCGGTCACGCGATGTGGCACTGGCCGATCTCGGCGCGGCTGAACCGGCTGATCGCGCAGACCGCGCTGTTCCAGCTTGCCCTCCTGCTCGTGGTGGCGCTGGGATGAGAATGGCTGCCGCGTAGGCGGCAACCGTTTCACTGCATCGCGCCGGGGCCTTTCACCGGGATGGCAAGCGTCACTTCGCCCGCCTGTTCGAACTGCAAGGTGACCTCGACCGTTTCCCCCTCGACGAGCTGGGACGCCAGATCAATGAACATCAGGTGAAGCCCGCCCGGTTCGAGCACCGCCTCACCATTGGCGGGAATCTCGATCGCCTCGACCTCGCGCATCCGCATCATGCCGTTTTCGTTCACGTGGGTGTGCAATTCCGGTCCCTCGCAGATCGGCGAGCGAAAGCCGATGAGCCGGTCGGCCGGCCCCAGCGAACGGATCGTCATGAAGCCTGCGCCCGCACTTGCCACCTTCGGCGAGGCGCGCGCGAAGCCGCCCGCGATCTCCAGCGTTTCGGTGGCGGTGCCCTGCGCACCCAAGGGAGCGGCAAGGCAAAGGGCGGCACCCAGCGCAAGCGTGAAGGCGCGGCGAGAGGTCATTTGGGTCTCCGATTCATGAGGTCCGAATTCTGCCCCAGTCATGACCGGGACAAGCGGTCGCAGCCTTAACAATAGTCAAGGAGAGCCCCTCACGCCCGTGTGAGGAGCAAGGCGGCACGGGTCTCGGACCGGCCGTGCCACGGGGAATTTTCAAGCAAACCGGTCCGCACGAAAGGGACGTTGAAATGGCCAGGACCATTTTCCATAGCCTGCTGGCAACAGCCGCGGCGGTGGGCCTCACCTTGCCAACGGTTGCCACCGCGCAATCGCTGGACGAGGTGATGGAGCGCCGCGGGTTGACACAGCAGGATCTGCTTGCCGCGGCAAAAACCTTTACGCCGACCGGCGGACGGGACGAATTCATCGTGTTCGCATCGGGCGGGCAGTCGGGCCAGATCATGGTCTACGGCGTGCCCTCGATGCGGATCCTGAAATACGTTTCGGTGTTCACGCCCGAACCGTGGCAAGGCTTCGGCTTTGACGAGGAATCCAAGAAGATCCTCGAATCGGGCTACATCGACGGGCGCGAGATCCACTGGGGCGATACCCACCACCCGGCGATCTCGGAAACCGAGGGCAACCTCGACGGGGAATTCCTGTTCATCAACGACAAGTCGAGCCCGCGCATCGGCCTCGTCAACCTTCATGACTTCGAAACCCAGCAAATCGTGGTCAACCCGATCCTGCAATCGACCCACGGCGGCGCCTTCGTGACGCCGAACACCGACTACATCATCGACGCCGCGCAATACCCCGGCGTGCTCGGCCGTGGCTTCGCGCCGCTCTCCGAGTTCAACGAGAAGTATCGCGGCGCGGTGACCTACTGGAAATTCGACCGCGAGGCCGGCCGGATCGACGAGAGCAAGAGCTTCTCGCTCGAACTGCCGCCCTACAGCCAGGACCTTTCCGATGCCGGCAAGCTGGTGTCTGACGGCTGGTCTTTCACCAACTCGTTCTGCGCCGAGCGCTATGTCGGCGGCATCGAGTCGGGCCGTCCGCCTTTCGAAGCGGGCTGTTCGCAGGCCGACACCGACTTTCTCCACGTGATCAACTGGAAGAAGGCCGCCGAGGTCTACGAAGCTGGCAAGGTCGAGATGATCAACGACCACCCGGTGATCATGATGGACACCGCGATCGAGGAAGGCCTTGTCTACCTGATCGCCGAACCCAAATCGCCGCATGGCGTCGACGTGTCGCCGGACGGCGAGTTCATCGTTGTCGGCGGCAAGCTTGACACCCAGGCGAGCGTCTATTCCTTCTCGAAGATCATGGACGCGATCGAAGCCGGTGATTTTTCCGGCACCGATCCCTACGGCCTGCCGATCATCTCGATGGAAGATGCCCTGCACACGCAGGTACCGCTTGGCCTCGGCCCGCTGCACAACCAGTTCGATTCGAAGGAATGCGTGGTCTACACCTCGCTCTACGTCGACAGCCAGGTTGTCAAATGGGACTACTGCGAAGGCAAGGTGCTCGACAAGCTCTCGATCCACTACAACATCGGCCACCTCGTGGCGATGGAGGGCGAAAGCGTCAACCCGGCTGGCAAATACCTGATTTCGCTTAACAAGCTGGCGATTGACCGGTTCAACCCGGTGGGTCCGCTGCACCCGCAGAACCACCAGCTTATCGACATTTCCGGCGACACCATGGAACTGCTCTACGACATGCCGGTGCCGCTCGGCGAGCCGCACTACGCCGCCGCCATCGCCGCCGACAAGCTCAAGCCTCTGGTGCGCTACAAGTATGGCACCAACAGCCGGACCGGCGAACGCCACGAGGGCGCGGTGCGTCCGGGGCAGGAACGCATCGAGCGTGATGGCACCAACGTGAAGGTCTACATGACGGCGATCCGCTCGCACTTCACGCCGGAGATTGTCGAGGTGAACGAGGGTGATACGGTCGAGTTCATCATCACCAACTCCGAACGTGCCCAGGACCAGACCCACGGCTTCTCGATCTCGAACTTCAACGTCAACCTCTCGCTCGAGCCGGGCAAGACGGCGACGGCGAAGATCGTGGCCGACCGGCCCGGCGTCTACTCCTACTACTGCACCGAGTTCTGCTCGGCGCTGCACCTGGAGATGACCGGGTACCTGCTGGTGCGGCCCGAAGGCTATGTCGATGAGGCCAAGGCAGGCGAGGAAGGCGTGAGCTACTCGGAGGCCGATTATACCAAGCAGGTCGAGAACAACCTCGCCACGCAGGAAGTGATCGACTCGGTCGTGGTCTACATCACCGAGCGCAACTACACCGACTTCCCCGATGTCGCGGCGCTGGTGGAAGACGCAACGGACCAGCTCACCTTTGCCGAGGATGCCAAGGCAAAATCGGAGGCCGCGGCCGCCGAAGAGGATTGGCAGAACGCAACGCTCTGGGCTGGCCAATGGTGGCAATACCAGGTGAAGGCCGCCGATATCGGCCTGCGCGCCAAGAACTACCTTGACGAAAACGGCGCGGTGAAAACCGCCGAGTAAGTCAAAGGTCCGGGCGGTGGCTGTTGCTGCCGCCCGGGCTCCACTCGCAAGGCGCGAACAGCCTATTTCCGGGGACCGACACCATGCAACCAATCAAGACAACCGCACTTGCCGCGTTGATGGCGCTTGCCGCCTCGGCCGCCACTGCCGCTTCCGACGAGGAACTGCGCGCGGGCAAGGGCGTCTACATGACCAAGACTTGCCTCGCCTGCCACGGCCGCGAAGGCGCAAAGCCGGTGCTGAGCTACCCGATGCTCGCCGGGCAGAACGAGGCATATCTCATCGAACAGATGGAAGTGATCCGCGATGGCGAGCGCGTCGGCACGACCGACCCGGCCACCGGGCATCCTTACGTGACGGGCATGGTCGATATCATGCACCTGCTCTCCGAAGACGATATCAACAACGTCTCGGCGTGGCTGGCAAGCCTGCCCGCTGCCCCGCCGAAGCCGCTCGACCCGGCCCCAAGCGCCGAATTGCTCGAAGCCGGTGAGAAGGCCTACCGCCAGCTTGGGTGCCGCTCCTGCCACGGGCCCGACGGGTCGAGACCGAGCAACAAGCGCTATCCCTTTATCTCGGGCATGAACCCCGAATACGCGGCCCGCGCGATGACCGAGATCCGCGACAAGGTGCGCACCTCGGGCCAGTCGAAGCTGATGTTCGGCACGATCCGAAAAGCCGACGACGAAGAGATCCTCGCGATGGCCACCTGGCTCGCGACCATCGACCGCTCCGAAAAATGAAGAAAGGACACGAAATGAAACGGACCATCTTAACTGCGGCGCTCATGGCGATGGCCTTGCCCGCCATGGCCGACGAAACCCACACCCCCGCCGACGGCTGGAACGAAGGCGGCGGCGAGCAGGATGAGGCGCTGGGCCTTGAGCCTGATCTGGAAAACGGCCTTTACGTCTACGAGATCTGCTCGGCCTGTCACGGTGTGAACGGCTGGGGCCTCGTCGACGGCACCTTCCCGCAGATCGCGGGGCAGCACCCGAACGTGACGATCAAGCAGCTTGCCGACATCCGCGCGCTTAACCGCGACAACCCGACGATGTATCCCTTCGCGCTGCCCTCGGAAATCGGCGGCTCGCAGTCGATCGCCGATGTCGCGGCCTACATGGCGCAACTGCCGATGAACCCCGAGCCCGGTCTGGGCGAGGGCGATGATCTCGAACACGGCGCCAAGCTCTATGCCGAGAACTGCGTCGAGTGCCACAAGGAGAACGGCGAGGGATCGAACGAGGAGTTCTACCCCCGCATCCAGGGCCAGCACTACGAATACCTGATGCGCCAGTATCAGTGGATCAAGGAAGGCAAGCGGCGCAACGCCAACCCCGAGATGGTCGAACAGATCCAGTGGTTCACCGAGCGCGACACCAAGGCGGTGCTCGACTACGTCAGCCGGCTCAAGCCCGCGCCGGAGATGGTGGCCGAGCCCGGTTGGTCGAACCCGGATTTCGACTGGTAACCGCTTCCACGCCAACCGGACCGGGCGGGTGACCGACCGCCCGCCCGGCCCCCGAACCCAAAAGGACCTCGCTCCATGGACAAGGCCGCATCCCAAAAACGCGGGATCATCTACCGCGCGCTCACCGTGATCGCCGTGGTGCTGCTCGCCACCGCATATTTCCAGCCCGGCTGGTGGGTTTCGCTCAAGGCGCCCAACTACCCCGAGGCGACCTTCCCGCAGGGGATCAAGATTCTCTTCCACATGGACTCGGTGCGCAACGGCTGCGAGATCCGCGACAGTGCCGAGGTCGATGAGACCGAAGCGCTCAACTGCGTCCACGAGATGGACACCATCAACCACTACGTCGGGATGTACCCCATCGCCTCCGGCGGGCCGGTCGAGAAGGCCTTCTCGCCCTTCCTGTTCGCCATGATCGGGGTGATGGCGCTGGCCTTCGCAGCGCCCGGGCGGCGCTCGCGGGTCGTGGTTTCCGTCGCCGGCTATGGGGCTATCGCGGTCTGGATGACGATGGCCGTCTGGGGAGAGAACGGCGCGGCAAAACATACGCCGGGCTATCTCGAAGGGCTGGTGGTCTCGCTTGGCCAGGACGCGAGCGACGAGATCAAGGATCAGGACCTTTCTCCGGTCGTGCAGATGTTGCGCCAATCGCTTGCCGAGAGCGAGGGCGAGGGCGCAGACGAGACGGCGAAGGCCGATGTCGCCAGCGGCGATCGCACGGCGCTGATGGCGACCCTCAAGTCGGCCTACGAGACCGACCAGCGCAAGCTGCCCGAAGCCGAGCGCGACGAATGGACCGGCTCGCTCATGCAGGTGTTCCGGTGGCACTACGCCAGATCGCTCGGGCTTTGGTTCAACGAACCCGAACGCAACGATCCGTTGGTGGCGACGATGACCACGGTGGCAAAGGTGCTCTACTGGGTCGTGCTCGCGGCGATGGCGTTCATGGTCTTCGCGGCGCTCTCGACGGGACGGATCTTCTACTGGCTCCTCGTGCTGGTTCCGGCGGCGGTGCCGGTGGGCTTCCTCGCGGAATATGCGGGCTGGCTCTGGTGGTATGGCCACAGCCTGAACGCGATGGGCGCCTTCACGCTGAAGCCCTTCATGCCCACCGTCTTCGGTGACGGCAAGGTGGCGCAGTTCTCGACTCACAGCTACCCCGATATCGGCTTCGGGCTGATGGTCGCGGCCTCGGTGCTGCTGCTGCTCGCCGCACTGATCCGGCGCAAGCAACTTGCCAACGCCGGTGACGCGGCACGGGCGATGTGAGGCGATCATGCGCTGGCTGCTTTCCCTGCTGATCCTGCTCGCCTCGGGCACCCTCGCTTCTGCGCAATCGTTGCAGGAGATGATCGACGCCGCGCCGGACGGGGCCGAGATCGTGCTGGAACCCCGGGTCTATGACGGCCCGGTGGTGATCGAGCGCGCGGTGGTGATCGACGGGCAGGGCGCGGCGGTGATCGACGGCGGCGGCGCGGGCACGGTGGTGACGATCCGCGCCGATGGCGTGACGCTCAAGAGCCTTACCATCCGCAATTCGGGCCGGTTGCACAACAACACCGACGCCGGGTTGCGGGTGAAAGGCAATTTCAACGTGGTGCGCGACGTGCGGATCGAGAACAGCCTGTTCGGCCTCGATCTCACCGAGGCCTCCAACAACGTGTTCCGCCGCAACTACATCAGCTCGAAGGACATGCCGCTGGAACTGCGCGGCGACAGCGTGCGGATCTGGTATTCCAACGACAACATCTTCGAGCACAACCACATCGAACATTCGCGCGACGTGGTGGTCTGGTATTCGCGCGGAAACAGGATCCAGCACAACCGCATCCAGCACGGGCGCTACGGCATCCACTTCATGTATGCCCACGAGAATTTCGCGGAGCATAACGAGATTTCCGACTGCGTGGTTGGCGTGTTCCTGATGTATTCCAACGATCTGAAGGTGCGCCACAACCAGATCCTGCGCGCCTGGGGCGCGGCGGGCATGGGGGTGGGATTCAAGGAAACCTCCGGCGCGGTGGTAGAAGACAACCTGATCCTCGGCAATGCCGTGGGCATCTACCTCGATCCCTCGCCGTGGGATCCCGACAAGACCAACGAGTTTCATCGCAACGAGATCTCCTACAACGGCATCGGCATCGAGTTTCACACCGAGTGGAAGGGCAACCACTTCTCCGACAACAACTTCCGTTCGAACTTCACCCAGATCTCGGTGCGCGGACGCGGCACCGCGCTGAAGGAAACCTGGGCCGGTAACCACTGGGACGATTTCGCCGGCTTCGATGCTGACGGCGACGGCATCGGCGATGCCCCGTACGAGATCTACTCCTACGCCGACCGGCTCTGGATGGACCTGCCGCCCGCCGCGTTCTTCCGCGGCGGCCTGGCGCTGGCCGCGCTCGATTTCGTCGAACGCCTCGCGCCGTTTTCCGAACCCAAACTGCTCTTGCGCGAGGTCGATCCCTTGCTCGACCCGGTCGATCACGCCGCCGCGCGCGCCGAAACCGCGCCACGCGAACCGCTTGTGGCGCAGCCCAAATCCGCCCTGGAGCTTCTGACCCAATGACAGACGCAGCCGAAACCCCCCCGGCCCGGCCGGGGAAGCCGAAAAAGAAACTCAACCGGCGCGAGCTTGAGCGCCGTCGCATGCTCCTGCGATCGGTCGGCGCCGGCTTTGCCGCGCTTGCCGCGGGGCTGGTCGGGTTCTACCCGGTGCTCACCCGCATCTTCGACCGGCTGCGCCCGCCCGGCGCGATCCCCGAGGATGATTTTCTCGCGGCCTGCATCAAGTGCGGCCAATGCGTGCAGGTCTGCCCGGTCAAGGCGATCGAGCTTGCCGATGGCGACGAGGGTTTCGGCCTTGGCGTGCCCTACATCAACGCCCGCGCCCAGGCTTGCGATTTTTCCTGCGATGCCGTGCAATGCGTGCTGGCCTGCCCGACCGGGGCGCTGAGCCATGACATTTCCCACAAGGAAGATGTGAAGATGGGTTTCGCCCGGCTGGCGCGGCCCGAGGCCTGCCTCGCGATGAAGGGGCAGGGGTTCAAGGGTCTTGCCCGGGGCCCCGATTTTGAAGGCCTCCTGCGCTACGCCGAGATCGACCGCTGGGTGCCGCAGCCGGTGGCCTCGCACCCCTATGACCTCGAAATCTGCGACCTCTGCGTGCGCGAATGCCCGATCGAGAACGCGATCTTGCTCGCGCCGATGTCGGACGATCCCGCCGACAAGCGCCGCATGCCGGTGGTGCACGACGCCTGCGTCGGCTGCGGCACCTGCGAGATGATGTGCCCGGCCGAGCCCGCCGCCATCGTCATCGACCCCGCCATCGTTCTGGAGAGCTGACATGCGCTGGTTCCTGCACAAGCTGGCAATGATGTTCGGGGCCGAACCGCGCAAGGCGGGCCCCGAAGAAGAAACCGACGCCGCCCGCGAGATGAAGGTTTTCAAGAAGACCAAGCCGGAAGTCGAGAAGCGCAAGGCGCTGATCGCCGACGAGCACACCCACCCGGTGGTCCGTCGCAAGTGGCGCAACCGGCGCTGGGCCTCGATCATCATCATCAACGGGCTGTTCATCGTGTCCTTTGCCTGGGATGTGCAACTTGTCGAAGGCTCGCTCTCGGCCTCGCGCTTCCTCGGCTTTCACATGGCCGACCCGAACGCCGCGCTTCAGGTGTTTCTTGCCTTCCGCGAAGTGGTGCTGAACCTCGTGATCGGCACCGTCACGGTGGTGGCGCTGTGGTGGATTGTCGGCGGGCGCGCGTTCTGCTCCTGGGCCTGCCCCTATCACCTGCTGGCGGAATGGGCCGAGGCGATCCACCTCTGGCTGCACGCGAAGGGCTGGGTCAAGGATCATCCGTTCCACCGCGGCCTGCGGCTGGTGCTCTGGGTGATATTCATGCTGCTGGCCTTCCTGACCGGCTACACCGTGTTTGAATACATCAACCCGGTCGGCATCGTGTCGCGCGCGCTGATCTACGGGCCAACCGTGGCGGTGATCTGGGTGATCTTCCTGCTCGGGATCGAGATCTTTTTCTCGCGCCGGTTCTGGTGCCGCTACGTCTGCCCGATCGGGTTGACCTACGGCATCACCGGGGCGGTGGCACCGGTGCAGGTGAAATACGATCTCTCCAAGTGCCTGCACGAGGGCGAATGCCGCAAGGTCTGCCTGGTGCCGCATGTGCTCGAGATCACCAAGATGGGCTACGCCTCCGATACCACCGAATTCATCGGCCCCGATTGCACCCGCTGCGGGTTGTGCATCGACGTCTGCCCGCAGGACGCGCTGAGCTTCACCGTGCGCGGGCTCGACAAGATCATCTGAAAGGAGCGCGCCATGATCACCATCGACAGGCTCACCAAGCGGTTCGACAAACGCGCCGTGCTCGACGAGTTGTCGCTCTCGCTCGCCGCGGGCGACCGGATCGCCCTGATCGGCTCGAATGGCGCGGGCAAGACCACGCTGTTTCGCAGCCTCCTCGGGCTCTATCGCCATGACGGCGAAATCCGTTTCGGTGGCACCGGGGCGCAGCGCCGCGACGCCAGCGTGCTGGGCCGGATCGCCTTCGTGCCGCAACTTCCGCCGCCGCTGCGGATGCCGGTCGGCGAGCTTCTGGCCTTCGCGGAGCGCGGTGCCGGGGCCGACCGGGCGCGGATGACCGACATCGCCGAGGCGCTCGGGATCGACCTTGCCGAGGTGGCCCGGCGTCCGTTCTACCGGCTCTCGGGCGGGCAGAAGCAGAAGGTGCTCGTCACCATCGCCCTCGCCCGCCCGGCCGATCTGCTGATCTTCGACGAGCCCGCGGCCAACCTCGATCCGGCGGCGCGCGCGGTGTTCATCGACCAGCTCGCCGGGCGTCACGATGCCTCGATGCTGATCGCCTCGCACCGGCTTGAGGAGGTCGCGCCGCTGGTCAACCGGGTGATCGAACTCGACCGCGGCCGCGTGGTGCTCGACGATGCGGTGATCGACCGGTTGCGCGAAGGCGAGTTTCGCCGCGCCGAGATCGTGCTGGCCGAGGCGCACCCGCCCTTCGCCCGCGCGCTTGCCGAATGGGGATTCGACGGCGATGCGGAGGGGTTGCGGTTCACCGGGCCAGTGCCCGCCGCCGAAACCTTCCGTTTTCTCGGCCTGCTCGCCCGCTACGGCAGCCTGATCGAGCGCATGGCCCTCGACAACGACATCTTGAGACGGAGCTGAACAGATGTGCCGCCATGTCATCAACCGCCGCCAGATCATCGCGCTCGCCGCTGTCGCGCCTTTTCTGGCCGCCTGCAAACCGCAAACCGCCGGGCCGGAAGACATCCGTTGGGGCCGCGAGGTCTGCGCGATCTGCGGCATGATCATCTCCGAGGCCAATTTTGCCGCCGAGGTGCGCGGCGGGCCCGACCGTGCCCTTCTCAAGTTCGACGATATCGGCGACGCGGTGCACTGGCTCGCTATTCAGCCATGGGCCGACAGCCCGGACGTTGAATTCTGGGTGCGCGACTACGAAACCGGCACGCGCTGGCTCGATGCCCGCGCGGCGCGCTATCTTGCCGGCGTCGTGAGCCCGATGGATTACGGCTTCGGCGCGGTCGAGGCGAACGGGCCCGATACCGTCGGGTTCGACGAGATGCACGCCGAGGTGATGGAAATCGGCCTGACCTGGCGCTGCATCACACCCGAGGAGCAGGAGACATGAACGCAATGACCCCCGAAAGCCTCGAAGTCGCCGTCGCCCGCCCCGGATCGGCACCCCGCACCGGGCTTGGCCTGTCGATGCGGCTCGAACTGGCCGAGAGCCTGCGCTCGCGCTGGTTCCATTTCTACTCCGCCGTCGTGGTGGGGCTGATGGTGCTGCTGATCACTACCGGGATTTCCGAAAGCCGGGTGCTCGGCTTCACCGGGCTTTCGCGCCTGCTCGTCACCTATATCCAGATCACCATGGCGGTGCTGCCGCTGTTCATCCTCGTCACCACCGCGCGCTCGATGGTGGGCGACCGCGAGGCGGGCAACCTCGAATACATGCTCGCCTTCCCGGTCAGCCTGCCGGTCTGGTACTGGGGGCGTTTCCTGTCCCGCCTGGTTCTGGTGCTGGCCCCGATTGCGGTGGCGCTGGCGCTCGCGGCGATCTACGGACTGGCGCGCGGCCACGCGGTGCCGTGGGGCCACGTCGGGCTTTATGCCGGGCTCGTGGGGGCACTCGCCGCGGCCTTTCTCGGCCTCGGCTTCCTCGTCTCGTCGCTGTCGCGCTCAACGGAAGTGGCGCTGGGGGCGAGCCTGCTGATCTGGCTCGTTCTGGTGGCGCTGCTCGATCTCTTGCTGCTGTCCGTGTTGATCCGCCAGACCTTCGTGCCGGATTTCGTGATCGGCATCGCGCTCGCCAACCCGTTGCAGAGCTTCCGCACCGCCTCGATGATCCTGTTCGATCCGCAACTGATCCTGCTCGGCCCCTCGTCCTACGTGATCCTCGATCATTTCGGGGTGATTGGCTACGTCGCCTGGGCGATGGGTTACCCGGTTGCGCTCGGGCTGGTGCTGGCCGGTTTGGGATACTGGCGGTTCTCGCGCGGCGATCTGGTTTGAGACCCGGCGGCCGGCGGCGTGTCAGGCGGTGAAGCCCAGCATCCAGGCCAGCGTCGCGTCGTCGTCCCAGACTGCCTCTCCCGTCACCGTGGCGACATGGCGGCCTTTCGCGTCGATCACCACCGTGGTGGGCAATTGTTCGACCCCCAGCGTCGCGACGAGGTTCTCGCCATCGCCAAGCAGGATGGGCAGACCCTCGACGCCGGTTTCACGGTAGAAGCGCCGGATGCTCGCAGCCCCGCGCCAGTCGAAAGCGAGCGGGAGAACGCGCACGGGCGCGTCCCCCAGCCGGGCTGCCAGGCGGGCCATAGCCGGCATTTCGCGCCGGCAGGGCAGACACCACGGCGCCCAGAGCGCGACGAGCAGGGTTTCGCCTGTGTAGCGTGCGATATCGACCCGCGCCCCGGTTTCGTCTGTCATCAAGAGCCCGCTGGCCGCGCGCAGGGTATCGACAGGCCGGGCGAGGTCTGCGGCCGAGGGGAGCTGCGCCGCGTCGGCCGATGCGGCACGAAAAAGCGCCGCCTGCCCGAACGCGCCGAGCGCGCCCGCGAGAAAGCCTCGTCGGGCAAGAGAGGCGGTCATTGCGTCAGGCTTGCGATGAGCGCGCGCATTTCGTCTGCGATCTGGTCCGGCGGCGTGCCGTGGGGGAAGCGTTTCACCAGTTGCCCATCCGGCCCCACTACCGCAACCGAGGCGGTGTGATCGATCGAGTAACGCTCGGGCGTTGCCGGATCAGGCACGTATTTCTCGTAGCGCGCGTTGAACGTCTTCACCATGTGGTCGGTATAGGCCAGCGGCCCGCGCAGGCCGATGATCGCGGGATGCATGAACCCGGTGTAATCGCGCAAGAGCTGGGCCGTGTCGCGGTCGGGATCGACGGTCACGAACAGCGGGGCGAGGTGCTCGACATCTTCGCCGAGCATCTCGATCGCTTCGGCCAAGGTGGCGAGCGTCGTCGGGCAGACATCGGGGCAGCCGGTATATCCGAAGTAGATCAGAACGAACTTGCCCGAATAGTCGAGGTTGGTAACCACGTTTCCGAGGGTGTCTTCCATCATCCAGCGCCGCGCCAAGGGCGCTTCGGAGTCGGATTCGGTCACGCCGAGATCCTGATGCTGGGCGAGGAGGGGAATAGGTGCGAGGGCCAGAGCCGCCGCGCCGGCGATCAGCGAGCGTCGGGTGAGCATGGGTGAGGTCCTGTGTTTTGTCCGATTGGAAATCTAGGCCCGGCAAAACGTTGCCGCCTTGACTTTTGTCACGGCATCGGCGGCCATTGGCGGCGATTGCTCGGGGGAGGAGAGCCCACAAGATGACCGGACTGCTATCCGCCTTTCTGCCCGCCGCGATGATGATCCTGATGCTGTCGCTCGGCCTCGGGATGCGACCGCGCGATATCGCCGGTGCGGTGAGGGCCCCCCGGGCGCTGGCCACCGGGCTCGCGGTGCAGATGATCGGCTTGCCGCTTGCGGCGGTGGTGATCGGCCACGCGGCCGGGCTCGACCCGCTGCTGACTGCGGGGCTCGTGCTCGTCGCCGCGTCGCCCGGCGGCGTTACCTCGAACTATGTCACCCTGCTGGCAGGCGGTGTCGTCGGCCTGTCGGTGGCGATGACCCTGGTCACCAGTCTTGCCGCACCGCTCACCCTGCCGCTGGTGCTCGGTCTTGCGGGTGTGGAAGGGCCGGCGGCGGGCGGACTTTGGCGCATCAGCCTCGGAATGACGGCGGTGGCGCTTGCGCCTCTCGTCATCGGCATGGCGCTGGCCGGTTTTGTCCCGGCCTTCGCCGCCCGGGTGGAAAAGCTGCTGACCCCGGTGGCGCGGGCGATGTTCATACTGATGGTGCTGGCCACCTTTGCGCAGAACTGGGGTGCGATGGGCGAGGCCTTCGCGCGCGTCGGCTGGGCGGTAACGCTGTTTGCGATTGCCGCGCCGGTGCTTGCGATCCTGGCGGCGGCAGCCGCGAGGTTGAACGCGGCGCGCAGCCGGACGATAATGGTGGAAGCCACGATGCAGAACGTCGCGATCACGATCTTCGTGGCCAGTACCCTGCTCGATGCGCCGGCGCTCGCGATTCCCGGGCTGATCTACGCGGTCGAGATGAACATCGCGGCGCTGGTCATCATCGGCGCGGCCCGCATGGTCGAAACCCGGCGCGGCGCGAATTCGGTGACCTGAGCGCGTCGCGCGGCATTGTTTCGGGGTGGATGACACGGGGTGTGACCTTGCGGCAGGGCGCCTGCGAAGGGAGATGGCGCATCCCGCGAACGATCATCGGGGGGGAGAGCATGTGCGCGGCGGTACTTAGTCGACAAGACCCGCTGCGCGGTTGACCGGCGACTGGCCACACCCCGTGCAAAGCCTGTTTGCCACGAAACCCGGTGCGCTGAATTGACAATTGTTAAGTCGGACACGGGAAATCCGTGAATACTCCGACCAGTCGAAATGGAGGCAGACCAATGAGAGCGGCATTCATCCGGCTTTTCAGCGAAGGATACCGCGTGTTCTTCCTCGCCGCAGGGCTGTTCGCCGTGCTCGCCATGCTCTGGTGGGTGCTCTATCTCGGCATCCATGCATTGGGTGGCCTGATCTTCGATCTCAGCTTCGCGATGGCACCGCACGAGTGGCACGCGCATGAACTGGTGTTCGGCTTCGGCAGTGCGGCGCTCGCGGGGTTCCTGCTCACTGCCGTGCCAAACTGGACCGGTGCACAGGGCGCGCGCCATGCCTACATCGGGTTTGCGGCAGGTCTCTGGTTGGCGGGCCGTCTGGCGATGTGGTTCTCCGGTGTGCTCCCGCCGGTCGTTGTCGCATTGGCCGATCTTTCCTTCGTCGTTCTGCTCGCGGGCAAGATCGCGCTGTTGCTGGTGAAAAGGCCCAAGCCCCAGAACATGGTGTTTCTCCTGTTCCTCGCGCTGTTCTGGTTCGCCAACCTCGTCACCCATCTTGGCTGGGCCGGGCTGTGGGACTATGGCGGCGAGACCGGACCTCGTGCGGGGCTCTTAGCGCTGGCGGGCATGATCCTTGTGCTCGGCGGGCGTGTGACACCGGCGTTTACCCGAAACGCCATGCACCGCGACAATATGCCCGAAACGGCGCTGCCGCGTGACATCGCAGGCTTCGCCCCGGTGATGATCGGCGCTGCGGCGCTCTTGCCGATAACCGCCCTGATCTGGCCCGCCTCGTGGCTGGCCGCCGGTGTCGCGCTGGTTGCGGGGCTGGGGCAGATCATCCGGCAATGGCGATGGGGTTTTCGCTATGCGCTGCTGCGCCCGATCCTCGCCGCGCTTCACGTCTCGGCCGGTCTGGTCGGGGTGGGGTTGATCCTGTGGGGCCTGGCCGCCTTCACCGGCCGCTCGGAAATCGCCGCGGTTCACGTGCTGGCGATCGGCGGTGTCGGCGGGATGACGCTCGCGGTGATGTCGCGCGCGACGCTCGGCCACTCGGGCCGCCCGTTGGTGGCCTCTGTGCCGCTGGTGATGGCCTATGCGTTGGTGCCGATCGCGGCCCTGCTCCGTTTCATCGCGTCCGAGGTTCAGGGCGCGGCCTACTTCCCGGCCACGATTGGTGCGGGCGCGGTCTGGATATTCGCTTTCACGCTGTTCGTCGCGGCCCTCTGGCCCGCCTTCTGGGGCCCGCGCGCCGACCGCGCGCCGATGACGCCACCCTCTGCAGGGCCGCGTTGACTTTTCTCAAGGACGCGCGGCCGCGCGCAGGCGACAAAGGCCAATCATTGATTGTGTCGGCAGGGTGCCGAGCCGGCGGTGCCCGCTCAGGCCGACCAACAGACGGCGCGGCGCTCATCTGCCGCGTCCCGTACCGTCGCAGCGGCCGGCCGAATGAGGTCCGAGAGGACGGAAGCTGTGGCCAGAAGGGGGCGGCGGTCACCGCCCCCTTCATCTTGCCTCACTGCTTGTGCCATGCCTCGGCCCGGTCGCGCTCGGCATAGACGCGCAGTCTCCCGATATCGTTGATCTCGGCGCGGTTCTGCCGCACGGTCACGCCCTGTTCGCGCAGCTTGGAAAAGGCGCGGCTGAGGCTTTCGGGCTTCATCCCGAGCCGGCCCGCGATCAGAACCTTGTCATAGGGCAGTTCCACCGTGCAGGGGCCGATCGGCGCATTCGTGAGATCGAGCAGGAATTCGGCAAGGCGCTGTGGCCCGGTCTGGCCTTTCAACTGTTCGATCTGCGCGACGAGGCCGTGCAAATGTGCGAAAGTCGCGGTGAGCATCGAGATTGCCACCTCCGGGTTCTTCTTGAGGAGCGCGAGGATTTCCTTTGCCTCGATCCGGATCAGCGTGCCGTCGGTCACCGTGTCGGCAAAAACCGGATAGGTCGCCCCGCGCAGTGCCACGGCTTCCCCGAAGCTATGGCCCCGGGTGAAAACCCCGACGACCGCTTCGCTGCCCGACGCCGCGATCCGGTAAAGTTTTACCCAGCCGTCGATCACGATAAAGATCGCGTCGGCCGGATCATCTTGCGCGAAAATGAGTTCGCCGCGTTTGAAGGCGATGAGGCTTGCGTGCGAGAGGATTGTCTCCACCGCATCGTTGGGCACATTTGCAAGAAGAAGCGACGCGCGCGCGACTTCAATGTGGTCTCTTGGCATGGCAGTCACCTGGGTCCGGCTTCCCCCGTGGTGCCGATACGGGCGAAGGATGACATTGGCCCTCCTCATGGCACGAAGCCGCCACCAGCCTCAAGCGGTACCTGACGGCACGAACCCGAACCTAGATCTCGAAGCTCTGGTGCGGGCGCGGCCGATCGACGCGCGCGGGGGCAAGGGCCTCGGCGAGCGCCTTCATCGGTTTCTCTTCGCCGTGCACGAGGAAGGTGCGTTCCCGCGTCTTGGTGCGGTTGTGCCAGGCGATCAGGTCCTTGCGCCCGGCATGAGCGGAAAAACCGTTGATCGTATGCACCGAGGCGCGCACCGGGATGGTCTTGCCAAGGAGTTTGATCTCGTTCGCACCATCGACGATCGCCCGCGCCGGGGTGCCCTCGGCGGCGAAGCCGATAAAAATCACGCTGCTGTCGGGGTTGGGCAGGTTGTGGCGCAGGTGATGGCGCACACGGCCGCCGGTGCACATGCCCGACCCTGCCATGATCACCGCCCCGCCGTGCACCTCGTTGAGCTTCATCGAGTCCGCCGCCTCCCGGGTTACCTTGAGCCCGGGCAGGCCGAACGGGTCGCGGCCCGAAGTGATCATCGCGGCGATTTCCGGGCGCAGCGCGTCGGGGTGGCGGCCGAAGATCCGGGTGGCCGAGATCGCCATGGGAGAATCGAGATAGACCGGCAGGGTGCGCGGAATCGCGTTCTGCGCGGCCCCCTGATGCAGCGCGAACAGGATTTCCTGCGTGCGCTCCAGCGCGAAGGTGGGGACGATCACGTTGCCGCCCCGCGTCAGCGTTGCGCGGATCGCGGCGTAGAATTCGGTCAGCGAGTTGCCGAGCGGGCGGTGGTCGCGGTCGCCGTAGGTCGATTCCATCACCACGATGTCCACCCCTTCCGGCGGCGCGGGATCGTTGAGAAGGAGCCGGTCCTGCGGGCCGATATCGCCGGAAAACAGCAGCGACTTGTGGCGACCTTCCTCGCTGAGTTCGAGCAGGATCGAGGCCGAACCGAGGATATGGCCGGCCTCGAAGAACGTGGCGGTAATACCGGGGGCAATCGCGATCGGGACGCCGTATCGGGCGGTGCGCCCGAAACGATCGACCGCATCGAGCGCGTCCATCGTGTCATAGAGCGCATCGCCCGGTTTGCCGTGGCGCTGGGCGCGCTTTCCGGCCTCCTCGTGCAGGTAAGCCGAATCGAGCATCACCAGCCGGGCAAGGTCGTGCGTGGCCGGCGTGGCGACGATCTCGCCGCGAAAGCCGCGCTGCACCAGGAGCGGAAGGCGGCCGCAATGGTCGAGGTGGGCGTGGGTAAGCAGGAGCACGTCGATCTGCCCGGGCGAGAAGCCGAAGGGCGCCGCGTTTTCCTCCTCGATCTCGCGCGGCCCCTGGAACATGCCGCAATCGACCAGGATCTTCTTGCCCGCGCATTCGACGAGGTGGCACGAACCCGTCACCCCGCGCGCGGCCCCATGGAACGACAGTTTCATCCGGTCCTCCCTTTATATGCCCAAGACTAGCGGCTCGATCCGCGCGCGGCCATGCGCAAGGTCAACCGGGGCTTTCGCGCGGGGGCGCTGCGTGGTTAGCTCGGGGGGCACAGGGGAGGGCAAGGCATGAGACGGGTCAGGCTGGGCATGGTCGGTGGCGGGCAGGGTGCCTTTATCGGGGCCGTGCACCGCATCGCGGCGCGGATGGATGACCGGTTCGAGCTGGTCGCGGGCGCGCTGTCGTCAAATCCGGCCCGCGCGGCGGCGAGCGCGGCGGAGCTTGGGATCGCCCCGGAGCGCAGCTACGGCGATTTTGCCGAAATGGCGCGCGCCGAGGCCGCGCGCGAAGACGGCATCGAGGCGGTGGCCATCGTCACCCCCAACCACATGCACGCCGCCCCCGCCATCGCCTTTCTGGATGCGGGCATCCACGTGATCTGCGACAAGCCGCTCGCCGCCACACCCGAGCAGGCCGAGGCGATCGCCCACGCGGTTGCCGCTTCGCCTGCCCATTTCATCCTTACCCACAATTACACCGGCTACCCGCTGATCCGGCAGGCGCGCGAGATGGTGGCGCGCGGCGATCTTGGCGAGGTCCGCGTGGTGCAGGTGGAATACGCGCAGGATTGGCTGGCAAGTGAAGTTCACAACAAGCAGGCCGACTGGCGCACCGATCCGGCCCAGGCCGGAGCAGGCGCGATCGGCGATATCGGCACCCATGCCTTCAACCTCGCGCAGTTCGTCACCGCGCTGGAGCCCGAGGCGCTTTCGGCCGAGTTGCACAGCTTCGTGCCGGGCCGAAAGGTGGACGACAACGCCCATATCCGCCTGCGCTTTGAAGGTGGTGCGCGCGGGATGCTCTGGGCCAGCCAGGTTGCCGTGGGCAACGAAAACGGGTTGCGGCTGCGGATCTACGGCAGCGAGGGCGGGCTGGAATGGGGGCAGGAAAACCCCAACGCGATGGCCTTCACCCGGTTCGGCGCGCCGCGCCAGATTCTCACCCGGGGCGGGCCGGGTCTCGGCGGCGGCGCGGGGCGATGGACGCGGGTGCCCCCCGGCCACCCGGAAGGCTACCTCGAAGGGTTCGCCAATCTCTACAGCGACGCCGCCGATCTCATCCTCGGCGGCGGCGACGGTGCGCTCCTGCCCGGCATCGCCGCGGGTCTGGACGGCATGTGGTTCATCGACGCCTGCCAGCAGAGTTCCGCCGCGGACGGCGCATGGATCGCGCGTCAGAGCGGATCGGTGCGGTAGAGCTTCACCGTGAGACCGCCATGGGCAACCGGCGGTCCGGGCGGCAGAAAGGGCAGGCCGGTGGCCTTCGCCAGCCCGCCATCATTGGTGACGATCCCCACCCGCCAGCCCGAGAACCGTGCCCGCAGGGCCTCGCCCAAGGCACCGTAGAGCGCGAACAGCGGCTTGCGGTCGCCGATCCGACCGCCATAGGGCGGGTTGACCATCACCAGACCGGGCGGGCCTGAGGGGCGAGCAAGGTCGCTCACCGCGGCCCGTGCGAAAACGGTCACGTCCTGCACCCCCGCCCGCGCCGCGTTTTCGCCAGCCCCCTTGATCGCGCCCTGGTCGCGGTCGAAACCGTAGAATCGCAGATCGGTGTCGCGTGGCGGGCTTGTCCGCAGCGCGGCCACGGCGGTGGGGTCGTGGCTGGCAAGCTGCTCGAAGGCGAAGGCGCGGTCACGTCCCGGCAAGAGCCCCAGCGCGATCTCGGCGGCCTCGATCACGAATGTGCCCGAACCGCACATCGGATCGACCAGCGGTTCGGCCCCGGTGAACCCCATCTGCCGCAGCAGCAGCGCCGCCATGGTCTCGCGGATCGGGGCCTTGCCGGTGAACAGCTTGTGGCCGCGCTTGTGCAGGCTTTCACCGGATGTATCGACGCTGAGCGTCACCAGGTTGTCGTCGATCCGCGCCTTGATCTGGACCGGGGCATCTTTCGCGATCGAGGTGCCAAGCTCCTCGCGGATCGCCCGCTCGATGCGCTGGGTAGCGGCGCCCGCGTGGTAGATCTTCGAGCCCTTCGTGGTGGCCTCCACCCGCACCGGCACGTCCGGCCGCAGCACCCCGGCCCAATCGACCTTGCGGGCCCGCTTGTCGAGCTGGGCGAGGTGGAAAGCGCGAAACTCGGTGAAGCGCGCGAGCACCCGTGTGGCCCCCCTGAGCGCGATGTTCGCGCGCCAGACCTCGGGCCAGCCGCCGGTGATCGTTACCCCGCCGGGCAGTGTGGCCACGCCTTCGAAGCCCGCCGCCTGCGCCTCCTCGGCAAGCACGGGCTCCAACCCCGGGGGGGCGACCAGGAAGATCTCGAATGTCATGGACGCTGCCTAGACGTTAACTCCGGCCTGCACCAGCCTGAGCGACGAGCCTCGCGAGAACACCTTTCGCGACCGGCGCTTCGGGCATCAGCGGCAGCGGGTCGGGCGCGAGGCGCGAAAAGATCCAGCGCGGCAACACCCGTTCACCCGAGCCGCCGCAGACGCCGCCCATCTTGTAGGGATCGAACACCTTCACGAAGCCCGGGGCTTCGAAGCTGTCGGCGAAGACCGCTCCGCAATAGGAGCGGCTGCGCACCTGCTCGACGCAAGCGCGCGCTTCTGCGAGCGATTCGGCAAGATCCGGGACCGGAGAATCGGGCGCATCGCCTGTCGGATCAAACACGAACCATTCGCCCCCGGCCGCCGCGAGACGGTCGAAGAGGGTGTCGAATTGCTGCCAGTTCAAGGTGCCTGAGAACTTGCCGCCATAGGCGCGCCAGAATGCGGTATCGGGCAGCGGGGCGTTGGTATCGCGCATTTGGCATTTCCTCCTTCTGCGAAGTTGCGCGGCCAATCGGTCGGCGGTCAAGCACGGAAAGTCCGAGCGAAAAACTCAGGTTGACAAGTCCGAGTGTTTTAGTAAGAGAAAAGGGAGACACCAGCCACCCCGATCTGTGAGAGGGGAAGCCAGAGCCATCCGATGGAGTGCCCTGATGCAGATCGAAACACAAAACGACCGTTCGGCAGGCAATCGGTCTGCCCTCGATGCGACGCGCGAAGTCCTTGCCATTCTTGCCGAAAGCGGCCTTGTGCCGGGGCAGGGCGTTGAAGCCATGCTCGACCGGTTTTCGGACGAGGCCCGGGCGCGATGACGCCGCAAACCCCCGAGACCGTGCCGCGCTACCGCGCCGAAGACCTGCTGGGCGGGCACCGTGAGGCGCAGATCGCTCTTGGCGACCAGGTCTATACCCTGCGCATCACCCGCGCGGGCAAGCTGATCCTCACGAAATGAAACAGATCGAACACCAGAAAAAGGGACAGGACATGAAATTTCGCACCCTCGCAACAAGCGCGCTTGCGCTCACCCTCGTAACCGGCGCGGCGAAGGCCGACACCGGGGCCGTGCTCGAAACCTACGCCAACATCGCGCAGGCGGGCTATGCCGACAGCCTGACCACGGCCCGCGCGCTGTCGGATGCCGTTGACGCGCTGATCGCCGACCCCTCGGCGGAAACCCTCGCCGCCGCGCGCGCTGCCTGGGTCGCGGCCCGGGTGCCCTATCAGCAGACCGAGGTTTACCGCTTCGGCAACCCGATCGTGGACGACTGGGAAGGCAAGGTGAACGCCTGGCCGCTCGACGAGGGGCTGATCGACTACGTCGCCAGCGACTACGTGCTCTCCGACGAGAACGAGTTCGCCGCGCTCAACATCATCGCCAACCCCTCCTTCACCATTGCCGGTGAGGAGGTGGACGCCAGCGAGATCACGCCCGAGCTGATCGAAGGTCTGCACGAGCTTGACGGCATCGAGGCGAACGTGGCGACCGGCTACCATGCCATCGAGTTCCTGCTCTGGGGGCAGGATCTCAACGGCACCGGTCCCGGTGCGGGCGACCGGCCCCACACCGACTACGCGGCGGGCGACGCCTGCACCGGCGGCAATTGCGACCGGCGCGCGGCCTACCTGCGCGCCGCCACCGATCTCCTGATCTCCGATCTCGAAGAGATGGAAGCGAACTGGGCCGAAGGCGGCGCGGCACGCGAAGCGGTGATGCAAGACGAGGCGGCCGGGCTCAGCGCCATGCTCACCGGCATGGGCAGCCTGTCCTACGGCGAACTTGCCGGCGAGCGGATGCGGCTTGGCCTGATGCTGGGCGATCCCGAGGAAGAGCACGATTGCTTCTCCGACAACACCCACTGGTCGCACTACTACGACGGGCTTGGCATCCAGAACGTCTACCATGGGCGCTACACCCGCATTGACGGCAGCGTGGTCGAGGGTCCGTCGCTGGCCGATATCGCGGCCGAGGCCGATCCCGCGCTCGATACCGAGATGGCGGCAAAGCTCGATGCAACGGTGGCGGCACTCGGTGCGATCTCGCAAGCCGCGGAAGGCGGTTTCGCCTATGACCAGATGCTCGCCATGGGCAATGCCGAGGGCGAGGCGCTGATCATGGGCGGGGTCAACGCGCTGATCGACCAGACCCGTTCGATCGAGCGGATCGTCGCGGCGCTTGATCTGGGCGGGATCGCGCTTGAAGGCTCCGACAGCCTCGACAACCCCGGTGCCGTCTTCGAGTGAGGCCCGGTCCGATGCGCAAGGTCGCATTCCTGATCGCGGGGCTGGCGCTTTGCGCTGGCCCCGCACTTGCTTTGGAGGCGGGCGACGTGGTGATCGCGGCCCCGCGCACACCCGAAGAGGCGGCGCGGGTTGCCCTGGTGACGGCGCAGCCCGAGGATTTCGCCAAGGCGGAACCTTTCGAGACCAACAGCGGAGGCGCGGGGAGCGTGGCCGCCACCGGGGCCGGGGCCTTTTCGCACGCCAATGCCGCCTTGCCCAACGCACGCGGGCTCGATTTCGAGCTTGGCCGGGCGCTGTTCGAGAAGCTCTGGGTGTCTGCCCCGGCCTCGACCAAGGCCTCCGACGGTCTCGGGCCGCTCTACAACGCCCGCGCCTGTTCGGCCTGTCACGTCAACGATGGCCGGGGCCGCCCACCCTCCGGGCCAGACGACAAGCCGCTCGCCCTCACCCTGCATCTCGCCGTGCCCACCGCGCCGATGACCGCCATGGCCGGGATCGAGGGCTGGCAGGCGACCGCGCCCGATAGGCACTATGGCGCGCAACTTCAAACCTTCGCAACCGGCGGGCTCACGGCCGAGGCGCGGCTTCGGGTGAGTTGGCAAGTGCACGAGGTCACGCTGGCTGACGGCGAGATCGTGTCTCTGCGCAAGCCTGCCGTCGCGGTCGAAGACCTCGCGCACGGCCCGCTCGCCGCCGATACCATGACCTCGCCCCGGATCGCCCCGCCGATGATCGGGCTGGGCCTGCTCGAAGCGATCCCGGCCGCGGATATCCTTGCGAAAGAAGACCCCGACGACGCCGATGGCGACGGTATTTCGGGACGGGCCAATATTGTCTGGTCGCCTGAACACGGCCGCCCGATGCTGGGCCGGTTCGGGCTGAAGGCGGGCAGCGCGACGGTAGCACACCAGTCGGCCAAGGCCTTCGCCAACGATATCGGCATCTCGTCGCCCGCTTTTCCCGCGCCCTGGGGCGATTGCACCGATGCCCAGGCCGATTGCCGGGCCGCCCCGCACGGCGACGGCGACACCCGGGGCGACGAGATCGACGCCGAGGCGCTGGCGATCACGGTGCTCTATGCCGCCAACCTCGCCGTGCCGACCCGACGCGCGGTGGACGACCGGGAGGTGCTCCGCGGCAAGGCGCTGTTTCATGGCGCGGGCTGCGCCTATTGTCACACCCCCAAGCATGTCACCCACCGCGTCGAAGGCGCGCCGCACAAGAGTTTCCAGTTGATCTGGCCCTATACCGATCTCTTGCTCCACGACATGGGCCCGGGCCTTGCCGATGGTTTCGTCGAAGGCCGGGCCACAGGGCGGGAATGGCGCACGCCGCCGCTCTGGGGGATCGGGTTGACAGCGGCGGTGACCGGCGAGACAAGTTTCCTGCACGATGGGCGCGCACGCAGTCTCCTCGAAGCGATCCTGTGGCATGGCGGCGAGGCGGAAGCCGCGCGCGATGCCGTGGCCGCGATGGAGAAGGCTGACCGTAACGCCCTGATCCGGTTTCTGGAGAGTCTCTGATGCGCTTCGCCCTTGCCTTCGTCCTTGCCGCGACCCTCGCCACCCCGTCGCAAGCGGGCGTGGCGGAGGCACTCGACGATCACATCCTGCCGGGCTTTGCCAGTTTCGCCGCGGCCAGCGCCGATCTCGAAGCGGCGGCGCGCTCCGATTGCACCGCGCCCGCGCTGGCTGCTTCTTTCCACGACGCGTTCGACGCGTGGCTCGTGGTTGGCGATCTGCGCCTCGGCCCGTCGGAAACCGGGGCGCTGTCGATCGCGTTCTGGCCCGACACGCGCGGATTCACCGAAAAAACCCTTGCGAGCCTGATCGGTGCGCAAAACCCTATCGTGGATGATCCCGAGGCTTTCGCCGAGCTTTCGATCGCCGGGCGCGGACTGTTCGCGTTGGAGATGCTGCTGTTCGATCCGGATTATTCCGACTACGGCACCGAGGATTACCGCTGTGCGCTGGCACAGGCGCTGGCCAGCGATCTCGCACGGCAGGCGGCGGCGCTCTCGCAGGGCTGGTCGGAATCCTTCGCGTCGGTTCTGCTCAGCGCCGGGGCGGACGGCAATGCGCGGTTTCTCAGCGAAGAAGAGGCGGTGCGCGCGATCTACACCCAGATCCTTTCCGCTCTCCAATTCACTACCGACTCCCGCATCGCGCGGCCGATGGGCAGTTTCGAGCGCCCCCGGCCGATCCGCGCCGAGGCGCGCCGCTCGGGTCGCTCGCTCACCAACGTGCTCGCGTCAACCCAAGCCGCGGTAGATCTCGCCGAGGCGCTTGCCGACTGGCCGCTGCCCGAAACCCGCGCGGCTCTCGGGCGGGTTCAAGAGGCCGCCGAGGCGATCGAAGACCCGGCTTTCGGCGATGTCGACAACCCCGCCGCACGCTTCCGGCTCGAAGTGCTCCAGCAGAAGGTGGCGGCGGTGACGACCGCCATCGAAGCCGAAATCGGCGCACCGCTCGGGCTCTCAGCCGGGTTCAACGCGCAAGACGGAGATTGAAATGACCTCGCGACGCGGTTTTCTTGCCAGCCTTCTGGCGGCGTCGGCGGCACCTCGTCTGGGGTGGGCGGCGGTGGGCAGCCCGACCTACCTTGCCGCTGCGCAACTGCCGGGCGGTGCATATGTTCTTTGCGGGCTTGATCAGGCCGGTGGCGAGACCTTCCAGGTGGCCTTGCCGGCCCGTGGTCACGCCGGGGCCGGGCATCCGTCGCGCGCGGAAGCGGTGGTTTTCGCGCGGCGGCCCGGCTATTTCGCGCTGGTGATCGATGTGGCGACCGGGCGAGTGATCCACGAGCTGGTGCCGCCCGAAGGTCACCAGTTCAACGGCCACGGCATCTACATCGACGGTGGTGCCACGCTCGTCACCGTCGAGCAGATGGCCGAGGGATCGGCGGGCCGGATCGGGCTGTGGGATGTCGCCTCGGGCTACACCCGGATCGACGGTTTCGCCAGCCACGGGATCGGCCCGCACGATGCGCGGCTGATGCCCGATGGCCGCACACTGGTGGTGGCCAATGGCGGGATCGAGACCGACGCGCAGGACCGCACCAAGCTCAATCTCGCCACCATGCGCCCGAACCTCGCCTATCTCGGGCCGGGTGGTGATTTGCTCGACATGGTCGAGCTGGATGCGGATTTGCGGCAGAACTCCATCCGCCATCTCGCGGTTCGGTCCGATGGACTGGTCGGTTTCGCGATGCAATGGGAGGGCGAGCCGGACATGGGCTGGCCTCTGCTCGGCCTGCACCGCATGGGGCAGCCACCCCTGCTGGCCGAAGCGCCGCTGGCGGATGAACTGGCGATGAGGGGCTATGCCGGATCGGCGGCGTTTTCAGTGGATGAAAGCGAGATCGCGATCACCTCGCCGCGCGGCGGGCGGCTCCATCGGTTCGCCACCGACGGCCGTTTCATCGCCGCGGAGACCCGCGCCGATATCTGCGGAATCGCGCCGCACCCGGAGGGCTTCATCGCGTCGGACGGGTTGGGCGGGATGATCACGATTGGCCCGGATGGCGCACGTCCGATGGCGCGGCACGATTGCGCATGGGATAACCACATCGTCGCCCTTTGAGGCGGGTTGACGCCTCAGTCGGCCGGCGCGCTCAACTGTTTCGTGGCCTCGATGACCAGCGGATCGAGGCCTTCGCCCCCGGTCGCGACATGGTCGAGCAACTGCCGACGCATGCGCGGCTCCCAGAAATCACCCAGATGTGCGGCAATGCGCGCCGCGGCCTCGTCGCCGGGCTGCGATTTGAAGAAGGTGGCGATCTGGTTGGCCATGTGAATCATCTTGTCAGGCGACATGCGCACCTCCGGTTTCGATCCGTTCGGGGTGGGAATAAAGCTCGAAGGCCCCCGCCCGCGCGAATGCGGCGAGCGTGATCCCGGCCCCCTCCGCGAGCCTGAGCGCATGGGCGGTGGGCGCAGAGGCGGCAACGATCACCGGGCAACCGGCCATGGCGGCCTTCTGTACCATCTCCACCGAAACCCGGCTGGTAAGCACGAAGGCGCCGGAAGCGGCGTCTTCCCCGGCCAGCGCCAGCGCGCCGATCAGCTTGTCGAGCGCGTTGTGGCGGCCCACGTCTTCGCGGGCCAGCACCACGCCCTTGCCGGGACGCAGGAAGCCTGCGGCGTGAACCGCGCGGGTCTGGTCATGCAGTGGCTGGAGCCCTTTCAGCGCCTCGGTGGCGGCGGCGATCTCGCTGTAGGTCAGGGGGGCCAGGGCCGTGTCGGGCACCCGGGGCAGATCGCGCAGAGCCTGTTCGAGCGAGTCGATTCCGCAAAGCCCGCAGCCGACCGGGCCGATCATGTGGCGGCGGCGGGCCTCCAGCGCCTCGGCGCGGGCCTCGGCAAGCCAGAACCGCGCCTCGATCCCCTTGGGCTGGCTCAGCACCTCGAAGCTCTCGATCTCGTCGAGGCGTTCGATTGTGCCTTCCGTCAGCGCGAAACCATGGGCGAAATCGCCGATATCTGCGGGGGTGCACATCATCACCGCAAGCGTCGTGCCGTTGAAGCTGACCGCGACGGGCACTTCCTCGGGCAGCGTGCGGGTGACCCGGCGCGCGCCATCGCGGCCCACAGCGAGGCCCGGAAGGCTGCGCGTCGGTTTCATTCCGCCGCCTCGATCCGGCGCGACCGGGTGGCAAGCGCGGTGTAATGCTCCTGCCAATCCGAAGGTCCGTTCGACGGCATCACCTGCACCGCGGTCACCTTGTATTCGGGGCAGTTGGTGGCCCAGTCGGAAAAATCGGTGGTGACCACGTTGGCCTGCGTGTCGGGGTGGTGGAAGGTGGTGTAGACCACGCCGGGGCTGACCCGCTCGGTGATCTTCGCGCGCAGCGTGGTTTCGCCCGAGCGGCTTGCCAGCTTCACCCAGTCGCCTTCCTTGACCCCGCGTTGCTCGGCGTCGTGCGGGTGGATCTCCAGCACATCTTCCTCGTGCCAGATGTTGTTGTCGGTGCGCCTTGTTTGTGCCCCGACGTTATACTGGCTGAGGATGCGCCCGGTGGTGAGCAGGAGCGGGAAGCGCGGGCCGGTCTTCTCGTCGGTCGCCACGTATTCGGTAACGATGAAACGCCCCTTGCCGCGCATGAAGCCATCGACGTGCATGAGCGGCGTGCCTTCCGGGTGCGCCTCGTTGCAGGGCCATTGCACCGAACCCTTCTCGGTGATCAGGTCATAGGTGACGCCGGCGAAACTCGGCGTGGTCGCCGCGATCTCGGCCATGATCTCGCTCGGGTGGGTATAGGTCCAGTTCGCGCCCATGGCATTGGCGAGGGCCTGGGTCACTTCCCAGTCGGCATAGCCGTTGAGCGGCTTCATCACCTCGCGCACCATGTTGATCCGGCGCTCGGCATTGGTGAAGGTGCCGTCCTTTTCGAGGAAGGTGGAGCCGGGCAGGAAAACGTGGGCGTAGTTCGCGGTTTCGTTGAGGAACAGGTCGTGCACGATCACGCAGTCCATCGCAGCGAGGCCAGCGGCGACGTGCCTTGTGTCGGGGTCCGATTGCAGGATGTCTTCGCCCTGCACGTAGAGCCCCTTGAAGGTGCCATCGACGGCGGCATCGAGCATGTTGGGGATGCGCAGGCCCGGTTCCGGGTCGATCTCGACGCCCCATTGCTGCTCGAAGATTGCGCGCACATCGGCGTTCTTCACATGGCGGTAACCCGGCAGTTCGTGCGGGAAGCTGCCCATGTCGCAGGAGCCCTGCACGTTGTTCTGGCCCCTGAGCGGGTTCACCCCCACGCCGGGGCGGCCGATGTTGCCTGTGAGCATGGCGAGGTTGGCGATCCCCATCACCGTTGTCGAGCCCTGGCTGTGCTCGGTCACGCCAAGGCCGTAGTAGATCGCGCCGTTGCCGCCTTGTGCAAAAGTGCGGGCCGCGGCGCGCAGCTCCTCGGCGGGCACGCCGGTGAGCGCTTCGGTGGTCTCGGGGCTGTGGCGCGGATCGGAGACGAACTCGGCGTATTCGGCGAATTCCTCCCAGTCGCAGCGCGCCTTGATGAAGGCTTCGTCAAAAAGCTCTTCGGTGACGATCACGTGCGCCATCGCGGTGACCACCGCCACGTTGGTGCCGGGCTTCAGCGCGAGGTGATGCGCGGCGCCAACATGGGCCGATCTCACAAGGTCGATCCGGCGCGGGTCGATCACGATGAGCTTCGCGCCCTGACGCAGCCGCTTTTTCAGCCGCGAGCCAAACACCGGGTGGGCGTCGGTCGGGTTTGCCCCCATCACGATCGCCACGTCGGTGTGCTCGACGCTATCGAAATCCTGCGTGCCGGCGGAGGTGCCGAAGGTTTGCCCCAGCCCGTAGCCGGTGGGCGAATGGCAGACCCGGGCGCAGGTATCGGTGTTGTTGTTCATGAACACCGCGCGGGCGAGCTTCTGGACGAGATAGGTTTCCTCGTTGGTGCAACGGCTCGAGGTGATCACGCCAAGCGAGCGGCGGCCGTGTTTTTGCTGGATCCCCTTGAGGCGGGCGGCGGCGAAACCCAGCGCCTCGTCCCAGCTCACCTCCCGCCACGGCTCGTCGATGCTGTCGCGGATCATCGGGTTCAGGATGCGATCCTGGTGGTGGGCATAGCCCCAGGCGAAGCGGCCCTTCACGCAGGAATGCCCCCGGTTGGCCTTGCCGTGTTTCCACGGCACCATGCGCACCAGTTCGTCGCCGTTCAGTTCGGCCTTGAAGGAACAGCCGACGCCGCAATAGGCGCAGGTGGTCACCACCGAGCGGGAGGGCGTGCCGAGCTCGATCACCGATTTCTCCTGAAGCGTGCCGGTCGGGCAGGCCTGCACGCAGGCACCGCAACTCACGCAATCGGAGGTGAGAAAATCGTCATTCGCCGCACCGGGCGAAACCCGGCTGTCGAAACCCCGGCCCTCGATGGTGAGCGCGAAGGTACCTTGAACCTCCTCGCAGGCGCGCACGCAGCGCGAGCAGACGATGCACTTGGAGGGATCGTAGGCGAAATAGGGGTTGGAATTGTCCTTCTCGATGTAGCGCGGATTGGCTTCGCCGTTCTGACGCACCTCGAAATGGTTCTCGCCCGCCGCATAGCGCACGTCGCGCAGGCCTACTGCACCGGCCATGTCCTGCAATTCGCAGTCGCCGTTGGCGGCACAGGTGAGGCAATCGAGCGGGTGGTCGGAGATGTAGAGCTCCATCACCCCGCGCCGGATCTTCTGCACCTTCTTCGACTGGGTGCGCACGACCATGCCCGCGGCCACGGGCGTGGTGCAGGAAGAAGGCGTGCCGCGCCGCCCCTCGATCTCGACCACGCAGAGCCGGCAGGAGCCGAAGGCCTCAACGCTGTCGGTGGCGCAGAGCTTGGGCACCTGGATACCTGCCTCGCTCGCCGCGCGCATCACGGAGGTGCCCTCGGGCACGGTCACTTCAAAACCGTCGATCGTCAGCGTCACCGGCGCGCCGGTTTTCGCGGGCGTGCCCTTGTCGGTATCGTCCCAGGGGATGATGAAATCTTTCATTCCGCCGCCTCCTTGCGAGTCGCGAAGTCATCAGGGAAATGGGTGAGCGCCGACATCACGGGGTAGGGGGTGAAGCCGCCGAGCGCGCAGAGCGAGCCGTCGCGCATGGTTTCGCACAGGTCTTCAACGAGGTCGCGCACGTCTTCGCCAGCCACCAGCCGGTCGATGGTTTCGACCCCGCGCACCGAGCCGATCCGGCAGGGAGTGCACTTGCCGCAGCTTTCCACCGCGCAGAACTCGAAGGCAAAGCGCGCCTGCGCCGCCATGTCGGCGGTCTCGTCGAATACCACCACGCCCGCGTGCCCGATCAGCCCGCCCGCGCCGTCGAATTCCTCGTAGCCGAAAGGCGTGTCGAAGGCGCTCACCGGCATGTAGGCCCCGAGCGGCCCGCCCACCTGCACCGCCTTCACCGGGCGGCCCGAGCGGGTGCCCCCGGCGACATCGTTGACCAATTCGCCCAGCGGCAGGCCGAAGGCGGTTTCAAACAAGCCGCCGCGCGCCACGTTGCCGGCGATCTGGATCGGCATGGTGCCGCGCGACCGGCCGAGGCCAAAGCTGGCGTAGTGCTTCGCGCCTTTCTCGAAGATCACCGGGATCGTGGCGAGCGAGAGCACGTTGTTCACCACCGTGGGCTTGCCGAAGAACCCCTCCAGCGCGGGCAGCGGCGGCTTGGCGCGCACCACGCCGCGCTTGCCTTCCATCGAGTTCAGCAGCGAGGTTTCCTCGCCGCAAACGTAAGCCCCCGCGCCCGCGCGGATTTCCATGTCGAACGCCTTGCCCGAGCCGA
Source organism: Maritimibacter sp. HL-12 (assembly GCF_900177545.1). Lineage (GTDB taxonomy): Bacteria > Pseudomonadota > Alphaproteobacteria > Rhodobacterales > Rhodobacteraceae > Sinisalibacter. Next base: position 1,846,972 of record NZ_FXBQ01000001.1, read on the forward strand.
GCACGCTTTTGCCGAGCAGCCCGGACGCGCGGGCGATCTCCACCGCGCTGGTCATCGTTGCGATGGCGTCGGGGTATTCCGAGCGGAGGTAGACATAGCCCATCGTCGCGCCCACGCCGAGCCCGGCGATCGCCATGCCCTCGATCAGCGAGAACGGGTCGCCCTCCATCACCATGCGGTCGGCAAAGGTGCCGCTATCGCCCTCGTCGGCGTTGCAGACGATATATTTCCGGTCGGCCTGTGCGCCCGCCACGGTTTGCCACTTGATCCCGGTGGGAAAGCCCGCGCCGCCCCTGCCGCGCAGCCCGCTGTCGATCACGGTCTGGACGATGGCGTCGGGGTCGGCCAGCGCCGCGCGCAGGCCCGAAAGCCCGCCATGGGCTTCGTAGTCGTCCAGCGAGAGCGGTTCGATCACGCCGACGCGGGCAAAGGTGAGGCGGGTTTGCCGTGCGAAGAAGGGGATGTCCTCTGTGGGGCCGTGGGATTGCAGCGTGCCGTCGAGCAGCGCGGGCACATCACCGGGGCGCACCGGGCCATAGGCGAGGCGCACGCCATCGCGTTCCACTTCCACCAGCGGCTCCAGCCATGCCATCCCGCGCGAACCCACGCGCTTGAGCGTGAGGTCGACGCCACGCGCGGCGGCCTCCTCGGTCAACCGTGCGGCAACGGCGTCGGCCCCGAGGGCGCGGGCGGCGGCGTCGAGCGAGAGAAACACCTTCATGCCGAGACCTCCGCAACGAGGTCGTCCGCGCTCAAACCCGCCACCGGGCGGCCGTCGATCATCGCGGCAGGGCCGTTGGCGCAGAGCCCGAGGCAATAGACCGGCTCGACGGTGACGGCACCGTTGGCCGAGGTGCCATGCCAAGCGGTGCCGAGCTTTGCGAGCACGTCATCGGCAAAGCTCGCCCCGCCGACGGCCTGGCAGGCTTCGGCGCGGCAGATCTTCACCACGTGACGGCCCGCGGGCACGCTGCGGAAATCGTGGTAGAAGCTCATCACGCCATGAACTTCTGCGCGGCCGATGTTCAGCGCCTCGGCGATGAGCGGAATCGCGGCTTCGGGCACATGGCCGAAAGCGTGCTGCAAGCTGTGCAGGATCGGCAGCAGCGGGCCCTCGCGGTGCATCTCGGCAGCGATCAGATCCGCGATCGCGTCTTTGCTGGGTATTGAATCGGCCATGGCATATCCTTGGATTCCTGCGCAGGGGATGTCGCAAGTCGCATGGGTTTTCAATATGAATATTCCGTTGAACGATTGAGTTCATCTATTGACGGCCATCGCCCGCGCTTCGTCGAGCAACGCCTTGAGCACTGGTGTATAAGGCTCCTGGTAGGGTGCCACGAGCCCGACGGCAGGGCTTTCACCGGTCTGGCGGATCGGGACTATCGCAATATCGTGACCGGCGGACAGGAAGTTCGCCATGTCTTCAGGCAGAATGGTGACCCAGCCACCGCTGGCGACGTGGCTGACCAGGACCACCGTGGAATTCGATTCCATCCGTGCAGCCGGCTCGATCCCCGACTCCATGAAGGCGCGGTTGATGATGCGCCGGTTCTGCATGTCGGGGGTGAGCAGGCAAAGATTGGCACCGTCGAGATCGCCCCAGTCGATCACGTCGCACGCGGCAAGTGGATGATCGCGCGCGCAGACAAGGGTGTAGACCTCGCGGTAGAGCGGCGCGGTCGTCACCCGGCCGAGAGGTTCGTTGTCGAGGTAGGAAAGCCCCGCCTCGATCTCGAGGTTCTCCAGCATGGTCAGAATCTCGATCGAGGTGCGCGACAGGATCGTGAAATTGACGTTGGGGTGGCGGGCGGAAAAGGCGGCGGCAAGGCGCGAGGCCCATGTCAGCGCGGTCGGGATCACCGCGAGGCGAAGGTGCCCGGCAAGGCCCTCGCGCGAGAACCGCATCTCTTCGCGCAGACGGCGGGCATCGCCGACGATCTGGCGTGCCCAGTGCAGCGCGCGTTGGCCCTCCGGTGTCAGCCCGCCGTAGCGCGAGCCGCGCCGCACGAGTTGCACGCCGAGTTGGTCTTCGAGTTGCTTGATCCCGGTCGAAAGCGTGGGCTGGGTGATCCCGAGGCTTTGCGCGGCCCGTCCGAAGTGCTGTTCGCGGGCGAGGGCGATGAACATCTCGAGTTTCGTGAGCATGATTGAAGATCCGTATCAACACAGTGCAGGGCAATGAGAATAACGTATCAATCACCCCGACGCGATGCGCAAACGTCCGGTTGTCGAAGCAACGGACTCCAGAACCGCGTTTTGGCCTGCGCGGCGTCAGGGCAGATCTGCCGGACGGGCGATCAGAGCAAGACCGCGTCCGTGCCGATGCCCCCGGTCAGACCGGTTTGAACCCCCGCTCCTCGGCGTCGAACCACATCAGGTCACCTTCGCCGATATCGTGCCACAGCCCGTGCAGGGTCAGTTCATCGGCTTCGACGGCGGCGCGCACGAACGGGAAGGTCATCAGGTTGTCGAGCGAAACGATCACCGCTTCCTTTTCCAGCGCATCAATGCATTCCGGACCGGAGGTTTCCCCCTTGATCCGGTCATAGCCGGGCTGCAGCAGGTCCATCCAGCGGCCGACAAAGCTGCTTTGCTCGCGCAGCTCGGGCGCATGGCCCATCGTCATGTCATAGAACCCCCGCACACCGCCGCAGGAGGAATGGCCCATCACGATCACATGGGCGACCTTGAGCGCGGTCACCGCGTATTCGATCGTTGCCGAGGTGCCGTGCTTCTGGCCGTCGGGTTCATAGGGAGGCACCAGGTTGGCGATGTTGCGATGGATGAAGAACTCGCCCTGGTCGGCACCGAAGATCGAGGTCACATGCACCCGGCTGTCGCAGCAGGAAATGACCATCGCCCGCGGGTGCTGGCCCTCGGAGGCAAGGCGGCGATACCACGACTTGTTCTCGGCGTAGCCGGTCGCCTTCCAGCCCTGGTAGCGACTCACGAGGTAATGCGGCAGCGGCTTTGCGGCGGTCATTCAAGGCCTCGTTCCAGGGTTCACTCCTGCCGGTTTCTAGGCCGTATTTTGCAGAAATTCGAGGCATTTCTGATCCGGCTGGAAACCTTTTCTTGAGAGGCCGGTGCAAGCATGACTCGGGTTTGGGGAAAAAAGGGGTGTGACCGTGAACGCTTTATTGCGATTGCAACATGACGAAATGGTGCGGCTGGATCGGAGCCAGCTTGAAGTGCTTTATCACAGTCTCGGGCCCGCCGGGGCCGACAAGGTGGTGAGTCACGCGCTGGAGGAGCTTGCGGGCACGCTGGCACGCGCCTCGGCGCAGTATCGGTCGGGCGAGGTCGAGGCTCTGCGCGGGTCGGTCAAGTCGCTGGTCGCGCTCGCGCAACAGATCGGGATGACCCTGCTCGCCCGTGTCGGGCGCGATGTCCTGTTGCTGTCGCGCAGCTACGATGCCGCCGCATTCGGCGCGACGATGGCACGGCTTGAGCGGATCGGGGAAAGTTCGCTGGTCGCGGTGTGGGATCTGCAGGATCTGTCGGTCTGAGGCAGCGGCCGGAGCGGGTGCCTGCCGCCTCTTGCGGGTGCGCGCCGGGGCGGTAGTCTGGCCGAGCCAACAGCCGGAGACCGACATGACCCTGACCTTCGCCGCCCCGCAGGACGACAGCCTGCCGCTTCACCTCGTCGATAAGGCCGGGCTTGCGGCGCTGGTCGAGCGTCTCGACCCGGCCCAGCGCAAATGGGTTGAGTCCAGTGGCTTCGATGCCGAGTTGGGGATTGCGCTGATGGTGCCGGGCCACGATGGCGGCCATGCGCTGGCCCTGGTTGGCCATGGCGACGCGGCGGCGCGGGCGCGGCAGCGATTCGGTTTCGCCAAGGCGCGTGCGGTGCTTCCGGAGGGCACCTATCATCTTGTCAGCGGGCTTCAAGGCCCCGACCTCGAGGAAGCGGCGTTGGGCTGGCTGCTCGCAGGCTACCGTTTCGGGCGTTACAAGGTGGCCTCCGCGCCCAAGGCCCGGATGGTCGCCCCCGCCGGCGTCGATGCCGCGCGGCTCGAAGCGATCGCGGCAGGCGAGGCCCTGACCCGCGACCTGATCAACACCCCGGCCTCCGACATGGGGCCCGACGAGCTGGAGGCGGCGGCACGGGCGCTGGCCGACGACTTCGGGGCGCATCTGGCGGTGACCGCCGGCGAGGAGTTGCTCACCGCCAATTTCCCGATGATCCACGCCGTTGGTCGCGCCTCGCCCCGCGCGCCGCTGCTGATCGACCTTTCATGGGGCGATAGCGGCCCGCGCCTGACCCTTGTCGGCAAGGGCGTGTGCTTCGATACCGGCGGGCTCAACCTCAAGCCGGGATCCTCCATGGGGCTGATGAAGAAGGACATGGGCGGTGCGGCCACCGTGCTTGGCCTCGCCCGGATGATCATGGCGCTTGGCCTCAGGCTGCAACTGCGGGTGCTGATCCCGGCGGTGGAAAACGCGGTTGCGGGCAACGCGTTCCGCCCCGGCGACATTCTCACCAGCCGCAAGAACCTCACGGTCGAGATCAACAACACCGATGCCGAGGGGCGGCTGGTGCTGGCCGATGCTCTGGCCTTTGCCGACGAGGAACGCCCCGATCTGCTGGTTTCGATGGCCACGCTCACAGGTGCCGCGCGGGTCGCGGTCGGCCCCGATCTCGCGCCATTCTACGCCACGGATGGCGCTGTGGCAGACGCCCTGCGCGCCGCTTCCGGCCCAGCGGCAGACCCGCTGTGGGAAATGCCGTTCTGGGAGCCCTACGAGGCGATGATCGAACCCGGGATCGCCGATCTCGACAACGCGCCCTCGGGCGGCATGGCAGGTTCGATCACCGCGGCGCTGTTCCTGCGCCGTTTCGTGACGCAAACGCCAGCTTACGTGCATTTCGATATCTACGGCTGGCAGCAGGCGGATGCCCCGGCGCGGCCCAAGGGCGGCGTCGGGCAGGGGGCCCGCGCCCTGCTCGCCGCGCTCCCCGGTGTGCTCGGGTTATGACCGACGATGCGCGCCTTCTGGCCGCCAACGCGCGGGTGGCCCATGTCAGCCTGCGCGGCAGGGTGGCGGCGGCGCGCTACACCGAGGGCGAGCGGCGGCGGGTGTGCCGCCCGGTGACGGCGCTGCGCGACGATGCGCGGCCCCGCGCCCGCCAGCGCGAGCTTGTGCTCCACGAGGTGTTCGTGGTGCTGGAAGAGCGCGAGGGCTGGGCTTTCGGTTTCGCCGCGCGCGACGGTTATGTGGGCCACGTGCGCATCGACGACCTCGGGCCGGACCTCTGGCGCAGCACGCATGTGGTTTCTGCCCGGCAAAGCTACCTCGTTGGCGAACCGGTGCTGAAAACCGGCGACGAGATCACGGCGATCTCCTTCGGCACGCGGCTATCGGTGCTTGCCACCCACGAGGATGGGCGTTGGGGCGAGGTTGCGCTGCTTCGTCCGCCCGATGCCATGGACGGGCACAAGCGCGCCGACACGATGTTCGTGCCAATGGCACATCTGCGCCCTGCGGACGCACCGGAGCGTGATCCCGTCGCGGTGGCCGAGCGGTTTCTCGGCACCCCCTATCTCTGGGGTGGCAATTCCGGCTTCGGGATCGACTGTTCGGGGCTGATACAGGCGGCGCTCATGGCCTGCGGCATCGACTGCCCCGGTGACAGCGATTTGCAGCAGGCGCTCGGCCAAGAAGCGGAGCGCGCACCGGAGCGGGGCGACCTGTTGTTCTGGAAAGGCCATGTCGCGATGGCGGTGGACGCCGAGCGGCTGATCCATGCCAACGCGCATCACATGGCGGTTGCCTATGAGGGGATCGAAGCGGCCAAACGCCGGATCGCGCGGGGTGAAGGCCCGGTCACGGCCGTCAGGCGGCTGGATCAGCCGGTTGCGCTCACTCCACCGCGCGGATGAGCTTGCGATCCAGCACGCGCAGCACGGCCTTCAGGTCTGCCCCGCGCTTCAGAATCCGCCCGTCCATCGCGACCACGGCGTATTGCCCTTGCCGGCCACGCAGCTTCGGGCGTTTCTCGATCCGGTAGAGCGGGTGTTCGGCGGTGTGGCGAAACACCGAGAAGATGGCCACGTCCTTGAGGAAACTCATCGCGTAGTCGCGCCATTCGCCGGCAGCGACCATTCGGCCATAGAGCCCGAGGATGATGCCAAGCTCGGCGCGGTCGAAAGCGACCTTTTCTTGAACTTCGGGGCCGGGAAAGGGCGTCGGAGATTGCACGTTCATGACCGCAGGATGGGCGCAAGCGGCGCGCAAATCAACTCCCCGGGAGTGACTTGCGCTGTCTCTGCCGCGGTATCGCCACGAAAACACCGCCCACAAACCGCGATCTCAGCCAAAACCTGCCCTTATCCGGGCTCATACCCGGTCTTGTAGCGAGCGAGAAGCTCACCCCGGTGCCGCATGCAACAGCCCCCACCCAGTTCGCGGCGCCGGGGGCTACAAACCCCCGCCACGTGCGGGGGTTTTTTTCTTGCCGCACGCTCAACACTATTGACCGATCGGTCGGTTTTATGCAGTCTTCCTCCGGAGGAAAACGGAGGAGCCATGACCCCGGAGGAACGCGCCCGCCGGTCGGCCGATGCAATGTGGGCCGACGACCGCGCCAGCCAGGCGGCGGGCATGGTGCTCGTCGAGGTCGGCCCCGGCCGTGCCGTGATGACCATGACCCTGCGCGCCGACATGGCCAACGGTCACGGCATTGCCCACGGCGGATATATCTTCGCGCTGGCCGATTCGGCCTTCGCCTTCGCCTGCAACAGTTACAACACGCTCGTTGTCGCCCAGCACAATTCGATCACCTACCTCACCCCCGGCAAGGTGGGCGAGCAACTCACCGCCACCGCGATCGAGGCCCATCGCGCCGGGCGTTCTGGCATCTACGATGTGATCGTGGCCGGCGCCGACGGCCGGCAGGTGGCGATTTTTCGCGGCCATTCGCGCCAGATCAACGGCGCACATTTCGAGGAGTCCGGCACCTGAACGCCGGCCAGGGAGAGCGACATGAAAGATCTGACCCCCCGCAAGGATGAGCTGGAACACATTGAGACCGCCTCGCGCGACGAGATTTCGGCGGTGCAGCTCGAACGCATGAAATGGTCGCTGCGTCACGCCTATGACAACGTGCCCTTCTACAAGCAGAAATTCGAAGCGGCCGGCGTTCACCCCGACGATCTGCACAGCCTCGAGGATCTCGCGCGATTCCCCTTCACCGTGAAGCAGGACCTGCGCGACAATTATCCCTTCGGGCTGTTCGCCGTGCCGCGCGAACAGATTTCCCGAATCCATGCCTCCTCCGGCACCACCGGTCAGCCGACCGTGGTGGGCTACACAAGGAAGGACCTCGATACATGGGGCAAGGTTGTGGCCCGCAGCCTGCGCGCGGGCGGCCTGCGCCCCGGTGACGTGCTGCACAATGCCTATGGCTACGGGCTGTTCACCGGCGGGCTCGGGGTGCACGGCGGGGCCGAGAAAATGGGGCTGACCGTGGTGCCGGTTTCCGGCGGGATGACCCAGCGGCAGGTGCGGCTGATCGAGGATTTCCGCGCCAAGGGGATCACGGTGACGCCCTCCTACATGCTCTCGATCCTCGATGAATACATCGCCCTCGGGCTCGATCCGCGCAAATCGCCGCTGGAAGTGGGCATCTTCGGTGCCGAGCCCTGGACCAACGCGATGCGCGGCGAGATCGAACAGGCCTTCGACATGCACGCGGTCGATATCTACGGGCTGTCCGAGGTGATGGGGCCGGGCGTCGCCAGCGAATGCGTCGAGACCAAAGACGGGCTGCACGTCTGGGAAGATCATTTCTACCCCGAGATCATCGACCCGGCCACCGGCGAGGTATTGCCCGATGGCAGCCCGGGCGAACTCGTGTTCACCTCGCTCACCAAGGAAGCCTTCCCGATCATCCGCTACCGCACCCGCGATCTCACCCGGCTGCTGCCCGGCACCGCCCGCTCGCTGCGGCGGATGGAAAAGATCACCGGTCGCACCGATGACATGATCATCCTGCGCGGGGTGAACGTTTTCCCGACCCAGATCGAGGAACAACTCGTCACCGTCGAGGAACTGGCGCCGCATTTCCAGATCGAGCTCGCACGGCCCGACCGGATGGACGAGATGATCGTGCACGTCGAACTGATCGAGGGGGTCGAGGCCGACCCCGTCAAGGTCAGCCACGTCCTCAAGGGTCTGGTGAAAAGCCATGTCGGGGTGACCGTGAAGGTCAAGGTGGCCGGGCCCGGCGGCGTCCCGCGCAGCGAGGGCAAGGCGGTGCGCATCGTCGACAACCGGCCCAAGGGCTGAACGATGCCGAGAGGGATCGCGCGCGACCACGACCAGAAGCGGGAATCGATCCGCAAGGGGGCGGCAGAATACTTCGCCGCCCACGGCTTCGACCGTGCCTCGATGACCGGCGCGGCGCGGCATTGCGGCGTGTCGAAGGCGCTGATCTACCACTACTACGATTCGAAAGAGGCGCTGCTCGACGATATCCTGAGCACGCATCTCACCAGCCTGGCCGAAACCGCGCGGGCGGTTCCGCCCGAGGCCGGTCTCGGCGCGCTGGTCTGCGCGATCCTGGAGGATTACGCCGACGCCGATGCCGAGCACAAACTCCAGCTCGACGCGCTGGGCGTGTTGCCGCCCGAACAACAGGTGCCGCTGATCGCGCTGCAACGCGAACTGGTCGAGATCATGAGCGCCGCGCTGCTGCGCGAGGCCCCGGCCTTGGCGGGCACCGACAGGCTGAGGCCGGTCACGATGTCGGTCTTCGGCATCCTGAACTGGTTCTACATGTGGCACCGCCCGGGCAAGGGGCTGACCCGGCCCGAATACGCCCGTCTCGCCACCGACATGGTTCTGAACGGAATCAAGTCGTTGTAGGCGAATGGCGGGTGTGCCGCCGCGATTCTTCGCGCCAACCCCGCTAACCGGCCCCGATCAGGGCCCCCGCCGCAAACACCAGCGCTCCGCCCAGAACCACCTGGAAGGTGGCGCGGCCGAAGGGCGTGTCCATGAACTTGTTCTGGATCCAGACAATGGCCCAGAGCTCGACGAACACCACGATGATCGCGAGCGTGGTGGCGGTCCAGAAATCGGTGATCAGGTAGGGCAGGGCATGGCCGAGGCCGCCGAGCGTGGTCATGACCCCGGAGGCGAAGCCGCGCTTGACCGGGCTGCCGCGCCCGGAAAGCTCGCCATCGTCCGACGCTGCCTCGGTGAACCCCATCGAGATCCCCGCACCGATCGAGGCGGCGAGGCCGACCAGCAGGGTGGTGCGGGTGTCCTGGGTGGCAAAGGCGGTGGCGAAGATCGGTGCCAGCGTCGAAACCGAGCCGTCCATCAGCCCGGCAAGACCGGGCTGCACCCATGTCAGGACGAACTGGCGGCGTGCGCTGCGGTCTTCCTCGTCGCGCGCCTCGCCACCGAGATACTTCGCTTCGAGATCGCCCGCGAGCACGTTGTGCCCGGCTTCCGCCGCGGCGAGGTCGCCCAGCAGCTTGCGGGTTTCGGCATCCGACGAACGATCGGCGGCCTTGCGGTAGAACTGCTCGGCCTGGCGCTCCATTTCGTGCGCCTCGGCCCGCATCCGCTCCAGCCCGAGGTTCTCGATCAGCCAGACCGGGTTGCGGGCATAGAAGCCCGACACATGCTCGCGGCGAATGAGCGGGATCACATCGCCGAAGCGGCGCTTGTGCACCTCGATCAACCGGCGGCGGTGCTCGTTTTCCTCGACCGCCATTTCCTCGAACACCTTGGCCGAGGCGGGATAGGCCTCGCGCAGGGCTTCGGCGTATTGCCGGTAGATCCGGGCGTCATCCTCCTCGTTGGAGATCGCCAGCGCCAGCACCTCCTGTTCGGAGAGATCCGAGAATCGACGCCGCCCTGTGGTGAGTCCGGGGATCATTCGCTGTCTCCTTTTAGAACAATTCTAAAATACGCTTTCGCGCCAGAGGCGCAAGTCCCCTGAACGTTTCAATCCAGCCGGCGGACGTAGATATGGTTGCCCTCGCGCTTGGTTTCGAACAGCTTGAGGTCGCGCACGAGGTCCGACAGCTTGGCCTTGCCGTAGGTGCGGGTATCGAAATCGCGCACATCCGCCTGAATCGACTGGCCGAGCAGGCCGAGCTGATACCACTCGCCGTCCTGGTCGATTTTTTCCATCGCCCGCAGGATCAGCGGCTGGGCCTCGATCGGGGGGCGCTTGCCGCCTTTGCCGCCTTCGGTCATGGCGGTCGGGGTCGTGGCCGGTTCCTCGACGATATTCTCGATCATCACGAAGCGCGAGCACACATTCCGCAGGCTCTCGGGGGTCTTGCCCTCGCCGATGCCGATCACGTCAAGCCCGTGTTCGCGGATACGGTTGGCGAGCGAGGTGAAATCGCTGTCTGATGAGACCAGCACGAAGCCGTCGAAGCGCCCGGTGTGAAGCAGGTCCATCGCGTCGATCACGAGGCCGATATCCGAGGCGTTCTTGCCCTTGGTATTGGCGGTTTCCTGATGGGCGACAAGGCCCAGGGCGTGCACTTTCTTGGCCCAGGGCTGAAGCCGCGTTGATGACCAGTCACCATAGACCCGGCGCAGGGCCGGTTCGCCGTAAGCTGTGATCTCCTTCAGAATCGCCTCGGCGAAACGGGCAGGAATATTGTCGGCGTCGATCAGAACGGCGAGGAGCGGGGTTTCTCTGCGGGTCATATGGCCCTCCTTTGGCGCGACCTTGCGCCATTATCCGGGCGAGGCCAAGACCCCGCTTGCAGGCCGGGTCGGGCGCGACGAACCGCTGCCGGCCGGGATCATCGGAACCGGCGGTACACCGCCCGGCGACAGGCAATGGCGAGGGTCCAGAGGTCGGCCGGATTGTTGTGGCTGAGAGGGATCAAGGATCGGCACGCGCAGACGTGGTATCATGAGCCGATACAAGGGAGATCACGATGTTTGCTGTTTTGGCGCGGGTCGCCGCGGTTTTCGTCGCCATCACCGGAACACCGCTCCTCGGTGGCGATATCACATTGTCACTGCCCGCCAATCCCTCGACCGGTTATCACTGGGTCCTGGACGAGGCCGCGTCCACCGGGCTTGACCTGGTGCGGCTGGAGGATCGCGGACACGGCCCGCCGGTCTCGGGCCTGATCGGTGCGCCGGCCGAAAAACTCTTCGCGGCGGTCTGCCGCGCGCCCGGTCCGGTTCGGCTGGTGTTCGATTACGTCTCGCCCGACGGAACAACCGTGGGCGAGACGCGATCCATCACGCTGACCTGCGATTGAGGTCAGAGCTTGAACTGGGTGTGGCAGGCCTTGCAGGCTTCGTTCAGATTGCCAAAGGCCGCCCCGAGCGCCTCGGGGCTGTCGACGCCGGAACCGGCCTCGGCCGCTGTCTTGAGGGCCCCGGCCTTCGCGACGAATTCGTCCCACATCATCCAGATCTCGTCGGCGGCATCGCTCTCGGGATCGGTCACCTCGGCTTCGAAAAGCACCGGCACTTCCCCCGCCTTGCCCGCGATCGTGGCAAAGGCCAACTGCGCCGCGGCGGCGTCAAAGGCGGTTTTGCCCTGCACCATCTCGCCAAGTGTCTTGGTGTTGGCACCGACGGTCTTCATCGCCGCCTGACGGTTCTGAACGTCGGGATCCTGCGACTCGGCAAGGGCGAAGGTTGCGGTGCCGAGCACAAGCGCCGCGGCGAAGACGGATTTAAGTTTCAACATGGGGCAATCATCCTTTTCTGGGGCGTGACCGTCACGCTATCGAAAGCGACCGTAGCCGCAAGGCGGAACAGGTCCAATCACAACCGCGCGAACATATTCCTTCGGCGTGATGTCACAAAACCGCGAGATGCGGCAACAGGGCGCTGGCGGGACGATGTGGAAACATGCAATTTCTGTTTTATGTCCGTTGTCGCCCAGAATGAACTCACCGCATCCACCTACGCCGGTCCCGGCTGGCACCGTGACGTGGCGCGCGATCTTGCGGCACGGCTCACGCCGCCCTCGGAATTTCCCTGCACCTTCTCGCAAAACGCCTTTCGGCGCGGCCTCGTGCGCTTCATCTTCGTCGAAGCCCGCGATCCGGTCGGACTTGCCCGGCTGCGGGCCGATCTGGCCGACTACATCGCCGAGGCGCGGGACTGGGACGGTCAGGTCAACACCGCGCACCCACTCGTGGTGGCGTTCTCGACCGAGGCGGCTCATGCCGACAGCGTCGAGGGGTTCCATGCCATTGGCTGGGAGGTGTTGCAGGACTGGCACGATCACGACCCCGCGCCATGGCCAGAGGGAGTCGGCACCGACCCGATGGCACCCTATTGGTCGATGTGTTTTGCCGGTATGCAGCTATTCATCAACTTCTCCTCGCCCGCCCATCGCCAGCGCAGGAGCCGCAACCTCGGGCGTCACCTCCTGTTCATCGTCAACCCGCGCGAGCGGTTCGATATCGTCGCGGGCGATACGCCTGAGGGCAACCGGGTGCGCAAGGTGATCCGCGACCGCGCCCATGCCTACGACGGTATCCCCCACGCGCCGGAACTGGGCAGTTTCCAGAAGGGCGAGATCGAGTGGTGGCAATACGGCATCACCGACGACAACAGCGATCGAACCGACCGCTGCCCGCTGAACATGCGCCGCTGATGAAGCGGAACTTATGAAACTGCAACGAGCGGCACCAATGAAACTGCAACGCGATATGCGCAATGTGCTGATATTTAAGAAGTAATTGAATGAACGAACTTCCGCAGCACGAGAATACACCACGCTTCGCAAGTCATTGAAAAATATGGACTGTCAGGTGCGAGCCGCTCACTTGCGGAAGTTCATGATCGCCCAATCATTTCCTCATGGACAATCATGGCCAGCGCCTCTTGTGGGGAGCAGTCACTTTGTCGACGCCTACCCTCGATTTCCTCCAGGGCCTGAGCTGCCCCGAGTGAAAGAGCGGTCATCCCCAAGGACAGAGCCTTCAATGTGTCAGGAAAGCTGTCAAGGACGCCCTCGCTGTCTTGAAGGAACCTGAACAGGGCAAGCTTCACGGCCGCCTGACCCGCGCCTGACATGCCTTTTATAGCAAGCAGTCTCCGCACCTCGGCCTGATCCACCTCAATCGGACCGCGTCCCATACCTCCAACGGGGCCACCCTGGGTCAAAAGCGAAACATAGCGGTCAGGAACTCGACCACGGCTACGCCAAGCTGAGATCGTGCTGCGATGCACTCCGATCATTTCCGCGAGATGGCTCTCGTTAGAAGCTCCGAACTTCTCGATAAGCTTCCGGATGACCTCTTCTACATCCTGAGCGCCATTGTGCATGAAGAACATTTTTTTCTTGCTCGCGTTTGCATCATCACGTAGTGTCGACGTCGACAAGCTATGTCGACAACCGGACTGCTAAGATGATGTATACACCCTCTGACGAGCTTCTGAAAGTCGTACGTGCTCACTTCACGATGCGCGGGACATCTTTGGCTCAACACTGCCGTGAAAATGGCATTGTCCGGCAAAACGCCTCTGAAGCCTTGAGGGGAAGATGGGCAGGCCCAAAAGCTCAGGCTTTGGTTGATCGCCTGATCGATGAATGCGGGCTTCGGCAAGATGTATATTGATACCAGCAGCTTCGCGAAAGTCCTTGATGTTTCTGAACGTCAAGCGCGCAGCATCTGCGCTTCGAAGGGTGCGTGGCGGGGAAATGATCTTCGCATCATCCAGACGGAGTGCCAAGGTGGCGCTGGCGGCAGGCAATACCTTGTCGCGCTGTCCAGCCTTCCCGCAGAGATGCAAGAGCGGGCGAAAACCCTCGATCTCCCCTTGCGAGAGCCGTTTGACCGGCTTTCCCATGGTGAGATCGCCGAATGGCAGCGCGAGGAGGCGAAGTTCCGGCTGCATGTCATCACCCCGGCGATAAACACCACACCAAGAAGCAAAGAACGCGCTCAGGCGCTCAACCAGATCGCCAAATGCACCCATCGCGACCGCAACGGCGCGGCAAAGACGGTTTCAGAGCGCACGGCGCGGATTTGGCTTGATGCCTATGAGGAAAAGGGCCTTTCCGGCCTTGTCCCGAAGGCCTCGCCCGTTCGGGGCGTGCGCCGGGTGCAGATTTCTCGGCGATGGGATGCCGAAATCGACCTGGACAACACGGTACGGGCGACGGTCGCTTCAGAGCTGGAGCAATACGCCCGAGACGGGACGGCGGCAGGGTGGTCAACGCGGACCGTCGCGCGTCAGTGCGGCCAGAAGCTGGCCGAACTGTCGAAGCAGCACGGATCGCAGCTTTCCCGGCAGAAGCTGACCGCGATTTGCGCCCTGACCAAGAAGTGGGCGTCCCGGTTCGATGAGTTCCGGCGTGTTGATCGCTTCCGCCACGACAACAAGGCATGGGATGACCGCGACAAGCCCCGGATACTCCGGAAGCTGTCTGATAAGCCCATGGATGTTGTTTTCGGCGATGTTCACCCGATCGACATCGACAAGCGGCTACCTGACAACCCAAATCGTCAGATGCGCCTGCGCTTGATCGCCTGGATGGATGACGCCACCCGGTTCATCTGGGGCAAGCTCGCCGCATTCGGCCCGGGAACCGGTGTTCGCAAAACCGACATCGCCGATAGCCTCTACGATTTGGTGGTCAGCGAGCAGGGTGGCGGATTGCCCGTGACCTTCTACCTCGACAACGGCGGTGAGTATAACGATGTAGCCAAGGCTATCGCGGATTTTCCAGAACTGTCAGGCTTGATAGCTGGTCGCGGCCATATCCGTGCCCAGCCGTACAATGGTGCTGCAAAGCCCATTGAGGGCATCTTCAGGATACTCGAACAGAACTACTTCAGGTTCCTTCCAGGCTGGATAGGCGGGGATCGTAGCAACAAGAAAACGCAGCAAGTCGGTAAGCCGGTCCAACCATTCCCAGGCACCTTGGAAGAGCTTGCGATGCAGATCCAGAAGGCAATCGCAACCTATAACGATACTCCGCAAGAAAACGGAAAGCTGGAAGGCCGCTCGCCGCGAGAAGCCTTCGAGGCGGCGATAGCAAATGGCTGGGAGCCACAGCGTACTGATGCGCGCAGCTTCGATGAAATTTTCGGCGAACGGCATACGCGCCTTGTGAAACAGGGGCACATCGAGTTTCGAAACGCGCGATACACCTCTGAGCTGATCGGGAAACTGGGTTATCGTGCTCCTGTCGAGGTGCGGGCACCCCTTCGCTCTGGCGTGGACCATGTGTTCATCCGGCGCAATGGCATACCCTGCGGCGAAGCACACCCCGAGCAGGCCTACGATCCACAGGACAGGCGGGGCGCGGAAGAAGCAGGGCGGCGCATTAAGGAGCACAAGGGCGCTATCCGGGAGCTCGAAGCGCAGCTCACGCCGGGCTTTGACGGTTTCGCAGAGCTGACGCGCAACACCACGATCCTCAATCTTGGACAGGAACAGCCGGGCATCATCATGCGCCTGGCCGGTGAGGAACCTGAAGCTCGAATTGCCCGCGAAGCGCAGCAACAAGACGCGCGCGCAAAGAAGTTCCATGAGATCGCGAAACAATTCAACGGCACTGGGCGCGTAAACGAAAGAAAGGCCAGCGGAGGCACCCGCTGACCCTTCGAGGATGTGCAGCAAAACGGAGATGACGCATGCATCACACACCTGAAGAGATACCTATCATCGAAACGGAGGCGAGCGAAACGATAAAGTTCATCGTTCAGCAAGTTGCCCGAACGGCTGGCCTCGGGGTCATCAAGGGACCTGTCGGGATTGGTAAGAGCCGGACCCTTGAGGGGCTGGTAACCGAATGGGAGCGTGAAATCCGAGTGATCTACCTTCGGTCACGCCCGGAAATTGATGGCTCGATCCTTGCCTTCTCATCGGCGCTCCTGGAGCATTTCAATGTCTATGAGGGGCGTACGCGCGAAGCCGTCCAGGCACTTGGCGGGTTGCTGGGAAGCTACCCCTTCCAGGAAGGACGCCGACCCACCGTCCTTGTAATTGATGAGGCTCAGGGCCTGAAGGTCAACGTGCTGGAAATGCTCCGAGCCCTGTACGACGCCGGTGACGATGCCCGCAATGGAAATCGCTTCCATCCGGCCTTCGGCTTGGTCCTTTGCGGCAACAAGTACTTCCTCGGCCGCACGGGTCGCAGGAAGGAAATGGACTATGCGCAGTTCCTGTCACGGATCACGCATGCCCATGAACTGCGGGCGCCCAACAGGGATGAGTTCGCGGCCCTGGCGGCTGCACTTTGCCCCACCGACGCGGCGGCTGCGGCAGAACTGGCGCTGCATGGCGAAACCCAAGGCAATTTCCGGTCGATGGTCAACGCCCACCGGCAAGCACGCATGCTCGCGGCGGGACGCCCTGTGACGCTGAACGAAATCCAGAACGCAACCTTCATGATGGGAGATATCTGATGCAGCCCCACCAATTCACTTTGCATATCGAGTTCACGCCAGAGGAGGCGGATGAATTTGCCGGACGCGACCTGCTCGTCACACCATTGACAGCCGATGAGCTTGCGCAGCTTCAGACCGCTCTCGCTGGGGCGCAGGGCACCCTTCTCCGGCTACATGAGCTCATCCGAGATTGGGATGCCGCCGATCAGGGCGGCGCGGACGAAGAAACCGAAGCGGGCGCTGCGCTTTTGTCTGCTGACATCTCAGCCACGCTTCGCGCGCTCACCATTGTGCGGGGCATTCTTGCCCGCTCGAAGTTCATCCACGCCATGGCGAAAGGAATTGTCCAATGATCACCTCTTACGAAAACCCCAAGGCAACGCTGACCCTGTGCCGCGACGGCCTTTACATGGCATCCAATGACGCAATCGCGGACGTGGGGTCTCTGGCGGCGCTCCTGAAGCTGCTGGATGACCTGGTGACCGAACTGGAGGTTTCCCCGCGCCACTCGCACAAGATCGACATGATCAGCGCCGCCGCGAAGGCGGGCGCGGAGATGGGCGTGCGCGTCCAGGCCGATCTTGAAGGCATGCACAAGCAGATCGTGGATCTGATCAGCGCCACCACGCGCAACGGAAAGGAGGCCGGCAATGTCGATCAGTAACAAACAGATCGCCCTTATCCATGTGGCCAAGAGCAAGCTGGGGCTGACCGAAGCGGAGTTCCGGTCTGGCCTGGTCGATCTTTGCGGGGTCACTTCCGTGACGGAGCTCGACCAGGACGGGTTCACGGCGCTCATGGGCTTGTTCGAATATCTGGGCTTCAAGCCGTTGACCGCCAAGGGGCCGGACTATGGCGCGCGGGAAGGCATGGCCAGCTTCGCCCAGCTCGAACTGATCAGGACGATCTGGAAGGAGTGGTCAGGTGCCGATGTTGAAGACGGTCTGTCGGTCTGGCTGGAACGGTACTTCGGCATGTCCAGCCTGCGCTTCGTGACGGCCCACGACGCGCGCAAGGTGATCACCGCCCTGAAGAAGATGAAGGCCCGCGACAAGGCCGCATGACCTGCGCGGCGCGACAAACGTTGAAGGGGGCGGTGCGCGGCATCGCCCCTTTTTTGCTCCAAGCCCCTCAGCGGCCCGCTGAGCGGCTTCCTGTCTCTCGGCACCCCTCACCGCCAGAAATTTCTTAAACGCCTGTTAAACGCGTTTAAGGGGGGTCTGTGGGGCGTTTTGGGTGCGGCCTTCGATGGGCATTGAAATGCGCGCCGTGTTCCGCCTATCCTGACCGCTGACAGAAAGATCACAGATGGAAGCCTTCGGACCCTTTTTACTGTTCTTCGGCATCGGCGCGCTTCTCGGGATTGCGTTCGCGGCGCTGATGCTTGCATGGGTCTTGGTGGGGCTGTTTTGCAAGTTCTTCCTGTTGCCCGCCCTGGAAGGCTTGCGCGCGGCGCTGGTCGCACTTCAGGAGCGCCGGGAAAAGGAAAGCGGCGGCAGTTGACCCGCCGCCGCCCAGTCCAGTCCGGGGCAACCTTCATTCACCCACAGCACGATAACCGGAACGCTGTCCGGGGTGATCAGGGACATACGTCCGGATAGCGTCGCCTGCATTGATGATCATGCAAGCGAGGCGGGCGGCACCAGTGCTTTCCAACGAATACCCTTCCATCGCCGAAAGGCGAAAACTTGGTCTCTATGTCACGCACATGGAGGTCGAGCTTGCTGAGCGGTTCGGGGAGCATGCCGCCCGCCTCTTTCTTGAGAACTTCGGTGGCGGAGAACTGTTCGTTCCGCTGAAGGCCACCGATGACCATCCCGTGAGCAAGTTGGTTGGTCGGGATGTGCTGGAATGGCTGATCACCAAATATGGAAGCGGTGCAGTCGAAGTCCCGCACGGGGCCATGTCGAGCAAGAATGCGCAGGCTATCCGCATCCGCCGCCTGATCGTCAACACCACCCTCAGCACGGTCGAAATCGCAAAGCTGACGCGCGTCAGCCGTAGAACCGCGCGCCGTACCATCTGCACCATGCGTGAAGCGGGCGTTGCCCTGCCGCATCGCCCCCAGAACCCCAAATCGAAAGAGAAGTTCGAGAAATGATCGTCAATTCCGGAAACCTTTCCACCGTCTTCCGTGGCTTCCAGACCGTCTTCAACGAGGCGTTCGACAATGCGCCAAGCCACTTTGAAGAGATCACCATGCGGGTGCCTAGCTCGAATGCCGAAGAAATCTACGGATGGCTGGGCAGCTTCCCGCGCCTGCGCGAGTGGATTGGTGATCGCGTCATCCGCAACCTGTCGGTGCATGACTGGCGCATCAAGAACCGCAAGTTCGAAAGCACCATCGCCGTGCTGCGCGATGCGCTCGAAGATGACACCTATGGCGTCTTCGGGCCGATGATCTCGGAAATGGGCCGCGAAGCGCGCGACCATCCCAACGAGCTGGTATTCCGCCTTCTGGCCAGCGGCTTCAGCACGGCTTGCTATGATGGCCAATATTTCTTCGATACCGATCACCTGGGCACGAATGCCCAGGGCGAAGAGGTCAGTGTTTCGAACATGCAGGCGGGCAGTGGTCCTGCCTGGTATCTTCTCGATCTGAGCCGCGCCGTGCGTCCGATCATCTGGCAGGAGCGTGTGCCCTACAAGTTCACCGCCCTGGACCGCGACAACGATGAGCATGTGTTCATGCGCGACGAATACATCTACGGGGTGCGGGCGCGCGTCAATGCCGGGTTCGGCCTGTGGCAACTGGCCTATGCCAGCAAGGCCGATCTGACCAAGGACAATTACGAAGCGGCCCGCACGGCGATGATGACCCTGCGCGGGGATCATGGCCAGCTTCTGAACGTGCGCCCCACGGCCCTGGTTGTTCCGCCGGAACTGGAAGGTGCGGCGCTTCGGCTTCTGAAGAACGGCTCGACCATCGTCGAGGTGGGCGGGCAGCATGTTGCCGTGACCAACGAATGGGCAGACAGCGCCAAGCTGATCGTCACGTCGCATCTGGCGGCATAAGGGGGAAACGCCATGGCATGGCCGATATTGGGTGTCGTTCTGCGGGCCATGGCGGGCGGCGCGGCGCGGGGCGGTGCAAGCCGCGCCGGTCGCGCCGCCGTTGAACGACAGACCCGCATTTCCCGGAGCATGGGCGATGTTGCGGGCGGCCTGGTCGAACTGGGGCGCATCGCCCAGGGCGGCCTTCAGATGAATATCCAGGTGGTCGATGAAGACGGCTTCATGGCTGCGCTGCAACGCCTTGCGGAACGCGGCTCCAACATGCAGTCGGTGTTCCAGGAAATCGGCAGCTATCTTCAGTCTGAGGTCGAAAGCAATTTCGAGAGCGAAACCGCCCCGGATGGAACCGGATGGGCGGGCCATTCCACCGCCACCCTTTTGCGGCGCGGTGCCGGGGCAAAGAAGTTGCGCGACCGTGGCCACCTCTACGGCTCGCTGAGCTACAGCGCCTCGCATTCGCAAGTCGCGGTCGGGACAAACCGCGCCTATGCGCGCATTCACCAGATGGGCGGACAAGCGGGCCGGGGCCGTCAGGTCACAATTCCCGCGCGTCCCTTCCTCGGATTGAACGAGGAAAACCGGCAGGAAATCGGGCGCATCGTCAACGACCACATCACAGAAGGGCTTCGCCGATGACTTCCATTCACCAGTCCGCCTGGTCTGTCGAGCTGGCCACATCCGGCCAGGCGCAAGACTGGGTTCACCTTCTGCCTCTCGGCACCTTCAACGGGCGCGATGGGCGCGGCCCTTACATGGTGCGCGATGCCGCCGACATCATCGCTGCGACCCGCAAGCTCGGCATGGATTTGCCGGTCGATTATGAACACCAGATCGACCACGCCACCAAGAACGGCCAGCCCGCTCCGGCGGCGGGCTGGATCAAGGAACTGAAGGCCGATGCCCAGGGCATCTGGGGACGTGTCGAATGGACCGACAAGGCGCGCCAGCATCTGGCCAGCAAGGAATACCGGTTCCTCAGCCCTGTCTTCACGTTCCACAAAACCACAGGAGAAATCATGCGCCTTCACCGCGCCGCGTTGACGAACAACCCCAACCTTCACCTCACGGCGCTCGCCAGTCAGGAGAACCCACCGGCTGATCCGCCCGAACTGGCGGCGGCTGATCTGCGCGGGCAGATCATCCAGATGCTGGCCTTGCCGGACGACATCGAGGATGACGCGTTGCTGCAAGCGGTGTCGGCCCTGGTCAATCGTGAAAGCGAGCCTGCGCCGGAGCCGTCGCAGCAACGTCAGGAGACGGATGGCGGCACGATGGAACTGGCGCTTGAACTGAACCGGGCGCGGGCGCGCGAAGCCGAAGGCAAGGCGCTTGCCGCCGTGGATGGCGCAATCACCTCGGGCAAGTTGCCGCCCTACCTGCGCGAATGGGGCCTCGCCCTTTGCCGTGAAAACCCGGAACGGTTTGACGAGTTCGCCCGCCAGATGGTGCCGGTTCTGACCCCCGGCAGTCAGATCGCGGGGCGCGGTCTACCCCGTGACCGGCAAGAGCTGGCCCTCATGACCAGCGGCGGGACGGGTGATGAACAGGAAATCCTGTCGCGCCTCGGCGTGTCGCAAGAGGCGTTCCGCAAGACGCTTCAGCGCGAAGGCGGCTGACATGCCCACCTTGGGCGCGAAGGACATGGAGATTGCCAGTTGGCTGATCGTTCAGCCCGCTGGCCTTTGCCATGCTGAAATCGCCAAGGAATGTGCGGCCCGCTTCGGCTCCGATGCCTGGGGCGAAGATCGCATCCGCGCCACGCTGGTCAGCCTTCCCCGGAAGGGCGGAGCAATGCCCATGGCAATGCGGAATGCGGAGGTTCTGGCGTTCGTCAATGCGCGCATCGGCACGATGACCTTCAGCGCGCTGGCCGAAGAATGCCGCGCGCGCTTCGGTGACAAGGCTCCAAGCCGCAGTAGTCTGCACCGCTACTCGCACCGGATCGGCGGTCTGAAACGCACCCTCAACCGGCAGTTAAACGGCCTGTAACCGGCGTTCGAAAACGGCATCCAGTCCCACCAGATGCCACCACGTCCAAGATAATCCCGGCCACCTCAGTGCAGTTTCATTGGTGCCAGTGCAGAATGATAAGTACCAGCACACTGAGGCGGGACTCGACTCCCGATCCGCACGCAGCTATCAGAACAAATCAAGAACAAAAGCTGCCGCACCCCAATCATGCCGCAAAAGCGCATCCTCAGCCTGTGGTTTCCCCGCCTTGCCGCGGAGCGTCTCCTGCGGCTCGATCGCGGGCTGGCCGGCGGCCCTCTGGCGGTGGTGGCCGACCGCCGCGGCGCGCAGGTGCTGGCCAGCCTCAACGCCGAGGCGGAAGCGGCGGGGCTCGCCCCCGGCCTGCCGCTGCGCGATGCCCACGCGATCTGCCCCGATCTGGTCTCGCGGCCTGAAAATCCCCATGCCGAAGCCGCCTTTCTTGCCACGCTGCGGCGCTGGGCGGGCAAGTTCACCCCCTGGGTCGCGGAGGAGCCGCCCGACGCCCTCGTGCTCGATATCACCGGCTGCGCGCATCTGTTCGGTGGCGAGGAGGAGCTGGTGGCCACGGTCGAAGCCGATTGCGCCGGGCTGGGGCTGAGCGTCCGTCTCGGGCTGGCTGATACCGTGGGCGCGGCCTGGGCGCTGGCGCGTTTTTCCGGGGCAACCCCCGACACCGGCCCGGCGGGCGACGCGATCGACCAGGAGGCCCGCGCCACCCGCTCGCGCGCAACGCGGCGGCGGCACTGGACGCGCGGTGGCCAGCCGCCGGGGCGCGCCGGACCAACAGGCCACCCGCCCGCCCGGATCGCCGCCGTGGGAAGTGCCCGCGCGGCGATCGCCCCGCTGCCCGTCGCCGCACTTCGTATCGAAGGCGAGACCGTCGCGGCACTGGCCCGGCTTGGCCTCAGGCGCGTGGGCGACATTCTCGGCACGCCCCGCGCGGGCCTCGCCCGGCGCTTCGGCACCCAGCTCGTGCGCCGGCTCGACCAGGCGCTCGGGATGGAACCCGAACCGGTCTCGCCCGCCCGCCCGGCCTTGCGCTTCGCCCTGCGCCTGCGCCTGCCCGAACCGATCGGGCTGGAAGACGACCTTGCCGCCGGGATCGACCGGCTGCTGGCCGAGCTTGCGCCCCGGCTTGAACGCGCCGGGCGCGGGGCGCGGCAGGTGCGGGTGGAGTTCAGCCGGACCGACCGCACGATGCAGGCCATCGAGGTCGGGCTGGCCCGCCCCGCCACCGCGCCCGAACGCATCCGCCCGCTGCTGGCGATGAAGCTCGGCGACATCGACGCCGGCTTCGGCATCGACCAGTTGCGTCTCAGCGTGCCGGTGCACGAGCCGGTCCATGCCGAGCAACACCGCGGTCACCTCGCGGCAGGGGAGGCCGCGGCGCAGGGCGACGGGCGCGCACTCGACGATTTGATGGGTCGGATCGGCACCCGTCTCGGACTGGAGGCCCTGACCCGGCTGCACCCCGCCGAGAGCCATATTCCCGAGAAGTCTGCCACCATCATGGCCGCCGCCTTTGCCCCCCCAAGCACCGACTGGCGGCCCGGTCCGACCGAACGCCCCTTGCGGCTCTGGCCGCCCGAGCCGGTGCTGATCCCCGCGCTGCCGGGCCTGCCCGCGCGGCTGCGCTGGCGCGGGCGCGATCACGAGGTGGTGGCGGGCGAAGGCCCCGAGCGGATCGCGCCGGAATGGTGGTTCGACGATCCCGGCTGGCGCAGCGGCAGCCGGGATTACTGGCGGGTGACCACCCACCGGGGCGAGCGGCTCTGGATCTACTTCGCCCATGGCGCGGCGCTGTCGCCGGGCTGGTTCTGCCACGGGGCTTTTGCCTGACTCCGACGAGGGATGTCAGGCGCGACCGGCAACAAGCGCGGGCCGCCCCGACGAAGGGGTGACAGGGCAAAGCGCTACCTGCCAGGGGCAAGAGGCCGGAGCGGTCGTCAGATCACCCATCCCGGCGCCGGTCGATCGGCCGGGGCCGTGACTGCACCGGGGCGGGTTTGTGCGAGAGTTTTCGAAGCGCTGGCGCGCTCCGACCGACGCGGGGGCTCTGCCCCCGCACCCCCGAGGTATTTTTCGACCCAAGAAGCGGCAAACGAGATTGCCCGGCGACAGCACCAGACGCGCGCTCAGGGGATCGGTCGGGTGCGCAGGAAGAGGTAGAGCGGCAGGCCGAAGGAGACGCCGACAAGGAGCGTCGCGGGGATCGTGATCAGCGCGATCCAGTTGCGCCGCACGAAGGTTTCCGCGAGGCACCAGACGATCAGCGCGGTGGCGGCGATCATCAGGTCGAGGGCAAGGCCGGTGACGGCGTGGTTGGCCGTCCACAGCGCGAACATCCCCGAGAGCGAGCCGCCCTCGGAGGTGAGATAGGCGAGGAAATGGCGCATCGGCCAGGCTGCACCGAGAACGGCGAGCGCGAGGTAGGTGAGGCGCAGACCCGACATCAGCCGAGCCGCGCGCGCCAGGCCGCGATCTGTTCGCGGACCCGCTTCGGCGCGGTGCCGCCGTAGGACAGGCGCGAGGCGACCGAGGCCTGCACCGTGAGCACCGAGAACACGCCTTCGGTGATGCCGCCATGCACCCCCTGCATCTCGGAAAGCGTGAGGTCGGACAATTCGCAGCCCTTGCCTTCCGCCATCGCCACCAGCGCGCCGGTGACGTGATGGGCCTCGCGGAACGGCAGGCCAAGCTCGCGCACCAGCCAGTCGGCGAGATCGGTGGCGGTGGAGAAGCCCGAGGCGGCGGCGGCTTCGAGGTTGGCGCGGTTGCCGGTCATGTCGGCCACCATCCCGGCCATCGCCGCGAGCGCCAGCATGTAGTTGTCGGCGGCGTCGAAAACCTGTTCCTTGTCTTCCTGCATGTCCTTCGAGTAGGCCAGCGGCAGCCCCTTCATCACCGTGAACAGCCCCACCGTCGCACCGAGGATGCGGCCGATCTTGGCGCGGATAAGCTCGGCGGCGTCGGGGTTCTTCTTTTGCGGCATGATCGAGGAACCGGTGGAAAAGCGGTCCGACAGGGTGACGAAGCGGAACTGCGCCGACGACCAGATCACCAGCTCCTCGGCGAGGCGCGACAGGTGCACCGCCGAGATCGTTGCGGAGGAGAGGAATTCGAGCGCGAAATCCCGGTCGGATACGGCATCGAGCGAATTGGCCATCGGCCGGTCGAAACCGAGCGCCTCGGCCGTCATCTGCCGGTCGATGGCAAAGCCGGTGCCGGCCAGCGCGGCGGCGCCGAGGGGGCATTCGTTCATCCGCACACGGGCATCGCGGAAGCGGGAGAGATCGCGCGCGAACATCTCGACATAGGCCATCATGTGATGCCCCCATGTCACCGGCTGGGCGGTTTGCAGATGGGTGAAACCGGGCATCACCCAGTCGGCCCCCGCCTCGGCCTGATCAAGCAGCGCGCGGATCAGGGCATCGAGCCCGGTGATCGCGGCATCGGCCTGGTCGCGGACCCAGAGCCGGAAGTCGGTGGCAACCTGGTCATTGCGCGACCGCGCGGTGTGCAGCCGACCGGCGGGCTCGCCGATGATCTCCTTCAGCCGGGCCTCGACGTTCATGTGAATGTCTTCCAGCGCGGTCGAGAAGGCGAATTTGCCGCACTCGATTTCTGACAGAACCGTGAGCAGCCCTTCCCGGATCGCCTCGGCATCGCTATCAGTAATGATGCCCTGCGCCGCAAGCATCGCGGCATGGGCGCGCGAGCCCGCGATATCTTGCGGGGCAAGGCGCTTGTCGAACCCGATCGAGGCGTTGATCGCTTCCATGATCGCGTCGGGACCGGAGGCGAAGCGCCCGCCCCACATGGTGTTCGCGGATTTGGTGTCACTCATGGCGTCCGGCCCCCGGGAGGTCTCAATGTTCCGTTCCGCCCTGCTATACGCGGCCCTCATCCTCGGTGCAAATGCCGCGAGCGCCGATCCTGCAACGCTCGAGGCGCTGAAGCTGGGCGAGATGAAGCGGCTTGCCGTGCACGCCGAGCCGAAGCCTGCGGGCAGCTCGGATTTCACCGACCGCGACGGTGCGGTGCACAACCTCGCCGACTGGCACGGTAAGGTCGTGGTGCTGAATTTCTGGCAGGTGTCCTGTGCGCCCTGTCGTGAGGAGATGCCGGCCCTGAACGCGCTGGAAAAAGAGTTGGGCGGCGATGATTTCGCCGTGGTGCCGGTGGCCTATGGCTACAACCACCCCGGCGGCCTCGCGCGGTTCCTCACCCAGTACGAGATCGACGCGCTGCCGGTCCTGCTCGACCCCGACCGCGGGCTTTCAGCCGAGATGGGGGTGATGGCGCCGCCGGTGACGATGATTCTCGACCGCGAGGGCCGCGAGGTCGCGCGCTTCATCGGCGGGGCCGACTGGGCGAGCGACGACGCCAAGGCGATCATCGCTGCGGTGATCAACGCACCCGCCTCCTGAGCCTTACCCCCTCCGCGCCGGGCAGGTGACGAGGTGATCGTTGACCAGCCCGCAGGCCTGCATCCAGGCGTAGACGATGGTGGGGCCGACGAAGCGGAAACCGGCCTTGCGCAGATCGCGCGAGACCTGTTCCGAAAGCGGGGTCGAGGCAGGCACCTGTGCCATCGTGGTGAAGTGGTTCACCACGGGCGCGCCGCCGACATAGGACCACATCCGTTCGGAAAACGCCTCTGCCCCGCCCATGGCAATATAGGCGCGGGCATTGCCGATGGTCGCCTCGATCTTGCCGCGGTGCCGGATGATGCCGGGATCGGCGAGCAGCCGGGCCACCTCCGGCGCGCCCCAGGTCGCGATGCGCGCGGGGTCGAACCCCTCGAAGGCGGCGCGGAAGTTCTCCCGCTTGCGCAGAACCGTGATCCAGGCGAGCCCGGCCTGGAAACCGTCGAGCACGAGCTTTTCCCAAAGCGCGCGGCCGTCGTACTCCGGCACGCCCCATTCCTCGTCGTGATAGGCGATGTAAAGCGGATCGTCGCCGCACCAGTCGCATCTCTTGTCCATGCCAAGCTCCTCCTGCACACCCAGAATGCCGAAAATTTGACGTAAATCCAGAGATTTACGACTTGTTAGCGGGCGGCAGGGTAGAACCCGGGCGAGAGCCAAGAGGTGCCCATGCGCGACGATCCCCACATCGACCCCGCCGATCCCGATGTCGCGCTCGGCAGCCCGCTGTCGGTGGCGGTTGCCCGGCGCGATCACGAAACCATGCAGATGGTGCGCCGCGCTGTTACCCGGGGCGAGGTGATGCTGGCCTTTCAGTCGGTGGTGCGTGCGTCGCATCCCGAAACGCCCGCGTTCCACGAGGGGTTGATCCGGGTGCTCGATCATACCGGACGAATCATTCCCGCCGCCGACTTCATCGGCGTGGTCGAAACCCAGGAGCTTGGCCGCCAGATCGACACGCGCGCGCTTGAACTCGGGTTTCGCGCGCTGGAAGAAGAACCTTCGCTCAGGCTGTCGGTCAACATGTCGGCGCGGTCGATCGGCTATCCGCGCTGGATGCAGGCACTGCGCCAGGGGCTCGAACGCGATCCCACCGCGGGTGAGCGGCTGATCCTCGAGATCACCGAGCGCACCGCCATCGTGATGCCGGACCTCGTGCAGGTGTTCATGAAGGAAATGCAGACCCATGGCATCTCCTTTGCGCTCGATGACTTCGGCGCCGGCTATACCTCGTTCCGCTACCTCAAGGATTTCTACTTCGATATCCTCAAGATCGACGGTGAATTCATCCGCGGCATCGCCGACAACCCCGACAACCAGGTGATCGCCGAGGCGATGCTGTCATTGTCGCGCCACTTCGATATGCTCACCGTGGCCGAGAGCGTCGAAACGCTGGAAGACGCCGAATTCCTCATCGACGCCGGTTGCGATCTGCTCCAGGGTTATTTCTTCGGGGCACCCACCGTGCGGCCCTGGTGGCAGCAGGCGGGCGATCGCCGTCGCGCCTGACCGGCAGGGGTGCCGGGCACCAGACGTCCGCCCGGGTTGATTTGATCGGCAACGCCGCATAGTCATGTGCTCCACGTGCTTGCGGGGAAGAACCGCAGCCGTTACCGTTCCGACCGTTCGGAGGGCCGAACGTGACAGGAGCGGGGCGCAGGCCCGCGCCGGTCAGACATGGAGAGGAATACATGACCAACGTCGTTATCGTTTCTGCCGCGCGCACGCCCGTGGGCAGCTTCAACGGCTCATTTGCGAGCACCCCAGCGCACGATCTTGGCCGGGCGGTGCTCGAAGCCGCCGTGGCGCGTGCCGGGATCGAGAAGGCGGAGATCGGCGAGACCATCCTCGGCCAGGTCCTCAGCGGCGGTCAGGGCCAGAACCCGGCCCGCCAGGCGCATGTGAACGCCGGGCTGCCGATCGAAAGCGCGGCCTGGGGAATCAACCAGGTTTGTGGCTCGGGCTTGCGTGCCGTTGCCCTCGGTGCCCAGCACATCCAGCTTGGCGATACCGGGATCGTGCTCGCGGGCGGGCAGGAAAACATGAGCCTCAGCCCCCACGTCGCGCACCTGCGCGCGGGCCACAAGATGGGCGACACAAAGTTCATCGACACGATGATCAAGGACGGCCTCTGGGATGCTTTCCACGGCTACCACATGGGCCAGACCGCGGAGAACGTCGCCGAGAAGTACCAGATCACCCGCGACGAGCAGGATGCCTTCGCCGTCGCCAGCCAGAACAAGGCCGAGGCGGCGCAGAAGTCGGGTCGCTTCGCCGACGAGATCGTGCCTTTCACCGTCCATACCCGCAAGGGCGACATCGTGGTGGACCAGGACGAATACGTCCGTCACGGCGCCACCATCGAATCGATGCAGAAGCTGCGCCCGGCCTTCGCCAAGGACGGCACGGTGACGGCAGGCAACGCCAGCGGCATCAATGACGGCGCGGCTGCGCTGCTCCTGATGTCGGCGGACGAGGCCGAGCGGCGCGGGCTGGAACCGCTCGCCCGGATCGCGAGCTACGCCACCGCCGGGGTCGATCCGTCGATCATGGGCACCGGCCCGATCCCCGCCACCCGCAAGGCGCTGGAGAAGGCGGGCTGGACGGTCAAGGATCTCGATCTCGTCGAGAGCAACGAGGCCTTCGCGGCGCAGGCGCTGGCAGTGACCAAGGAGCTCGGCTGGGATCCGGAGATCGTCAACGTGAACGGCGGGGCCATCGCCATCGGCCACCCGATCGGGGCATCCGGCGCGCGGATCCTGACCACGCTCCTGCACGAGATGAAGAAGCGTGACGCAAAGAAGGGTCTCGCCACCCTTTGCATCGGCGGCGGCATGGGCGTGGCGATGTGCCTCGAACGCCCCTGATGCGGCAGCGGCAAGATACCGACGGGGCGCTTCGGCGCCCCTTCTCTTTGCAGGTGCAGAAAAATGCTTGCGCAACAAAATTGCGTATGATCTACGAGTTCCGGCAATAGAGTTACAAGGCAGAATCGCGACAGGGAGGATTTCATGGCGAGAGTTGCACTGGTTACCGGCGGCACCCGCGGCATCGGCGCGTCGATCTCGATGGCGCTCAAGGAAGCCGGCTACAGCGTGGCCGCAACCTATGGCGGCAACGATGAAGCGGCGGCCAAATTCACCGAGGAAACCGGAATCCCCACCTACAAGTGGTCGGTCGCCGACTACGACGCCTGCGCCGACGGGATCGCCAAGGTCGCGGCCGATCTCGGCCCCGTCGATGTGTTGGTAAACAATGCCGGGATCACCCGCGACGCCCCCTTCCACAAGATGACCCGCGAGCAGTGGCAGGAGGTGATGGATACCAACCTGTCCGGCGTGTTCAACATGACCCACCCGCTCTGGCCGGGGATGCGCGAACGCAAGTTCGGACGGATCATCAACATCTCGTCGATCAACGGCCAGAAAGGCCAGTTCGCCCAGGCCAACTATTCCGCCGCCAAGGCGGGCGACATCGGCTTCACCAAGGCGCTGGCGCAGGAAGGCGCGCGCTACGGCATCACCGTGAACGCGATCTGCCCGGGCTACATCGCCACCGAAATGGTGATGGCCGTGCCCGAAAAGGTGCGCGACTCCATCATCGCGACGATTCCGGTCGGGCGGCTTGGTGAGCCCGAGGAGATTGCCCGCGCCGTCGTGTTCCTCGCGGCCGACGATGCCGGCTTCGTGACCGGATCAACGATGACGGTGAACGGCGGGCAATACCTCACCTGAGGCCCGCGAAAACTGCCCCGGAACCGGCCTTTCGGGGCCGGTTTTTTCGTGCCAGACAGGGGCATGACTCGTTCTGCCGCCACCCTCGTCGGCTTCACTGCCGTGCTGCTCTGGGCGCTGCTTGCGCTGTTCACCGTCGCCACCGAGCCGGTGCCGCCGTTCCTGCTCAACGCCATGACCCTGGCGGTTGGCGGCGCCATCGGGCTGGTCTGGGTCGCGGCGAGTGGCGGGCTGGGGCAGTTGCGCGGCGTGTCGTGGCGGGTCTATGCCTTCGGCACGGCGGGGCTTTTCGGCTATCACGCCTTCTATTTCACCGCGCTGCGCCTTGCACCCCCCGCCGAAGCGGGCCTGATTGCCTATCTCTGGCCCTTGCTGATCGTGCTGTTGTCCGGGCTCTTGCCGGGTGAGGCGCTGCGCCGGGGCCACGTGATCGGCGCGCTCGTCGCCTTCGCCGGGGCGGCGCTGATCCTCGCCGGCGGGGTGACCGGCGGCATTGAAGGCACGCTTGCGGGGTTCGGTTTCGCTGCGCTCTGCGCCCTCACATGGTCGGGGTATTCCGTTCTTTCGCGCCGCCTCGGCACCACCCCGACCGCCTCGGTCGCGGTGTTCTGCATTGCATCGGCTGGGCTTTCGATCGGAGCGCACCTGGTTCTTGAGGAAACCGTCTGGCCTGAGAGTGCTCTGGGCTGGACCGCAGTTCTTGGACTTGGCCTCGGTCCGGTGGGGCTGGCGTTCTATACTTGGGATATCGGCATGAAGCGCGGCGACATCCAGTTGCTTGGCACGGCGTCCTACGCCGCCCCGCTGCTCTCCACCTTCGTGCTGATCCTCGCGGGAATTGCCGAACCGGGGCCGGCGATCATCGTTTCGGCGATATTGATCACGACCGGTGCCGTCGTTGCCGCCCGGGCCGGGCGGCGCGCCCGGACGATGGGTGCGGTTGATTCACGTGGTGGCGTCAACCACACCCAAGGCTAGGATTTTGCTGTTTCACGTCCGGCACCATGGACTGCAGGGGTTTCTACGCCCTGCGGGCACCGGAATTTTCAGCCGTGCGCCAGGCGCTCGATCTCTTCCTTGAGGCGCAATTTTTCCTTTTTCATCGCCACGATATCGAGATCGTTGGTCGACGGGCTTTGTTGCATCTGCTCCACCTTCACGGACAGGGCTTCGTGTTTCTTGCGAAGTTCGTTGAGATGCGCGTCAACGCTCATGGCGTGCTCCTTTTTCTTCCTGTTGTTTCCGCAGATTCAGTGCACCACAGAATCCGAGTCGTGTCATCAAGTCGTTGCATGAGGCACCCGCGTGGTCGGCACCTTGCCGACCGGGGCTGGGGGCCTACCAGAGCGGCAGATGTGCGCCTTCGCGCAGGATCGCCGAAACCTCGCGGCGATAGCTTTCGGTATCTCCGACGTGCTCGGCGCCATCGTGCAGGATGAGCGGGCTTGCCAGCCGGAAAGCGCCGCGCCCGC
This sequence comes from Maritimibacter sp. HL-12, assembly GCF_900177545.1. Lineage (GTDB taxonomy): Bacteria > Pseudomonadota > Alphaproteobacteria > Rhodobacterales > Rhodobacteraceae > Sinisalibacter. Next base: position 1,877,973 of record NZ_FXBQ01000001.1, read on the forward strand.
CCTTGCGGGCCTGCACCAGAACCAGCACCGCCGCGCGGCCTTCCCGGGGGGCGAGCGGCTTGACGAGAATCGAGCCGAGCCTGTCGTCCATCCCGTCCAGAATCTCCGGCAGACGCTCGGCCTTCTGGATCATGGTGAGATAGCCGCGCGGTTTGAGGCGTTTTGTCGCAGCGTCGATCCAGGTCGCGAGCGGCGTGTCTTCAAACAGCGCGGCCTCGCGGCCGGGATCGGTCGACGTGGTGGAACGGTCGCGCAGGTGATAGGGCGGATTCATGATCACGTGATCGAAACTTTCGTCCCTCACATCGGCCGGGAGCGTGGCGAGATCGGCGGTGAACACGTCGATGTCGATGTTGTTGTCGAAGGCGTTCATCCGGGCGAGATCGGCGTAGTCCGGCTGGCGTTCCACGCCGACGAGCCTAAGCCCTTGAACCCGCGTGCCAAGGCAAAGCGCCGCTGCACCAACGCCACAACCCAGATCGAGCACGCTTTCGCCCTCGTGCGCAGCGATCGAGGCGGCAAGGAACACGGGATCGACCCCGGCGCGGTAGCCCTTGCGCGGCTGCATCAGCACAACCTGCCCGCCAAGATATTTGTCTTCCGTCAAATCCGCGCGGGCAAACCCCATCCTCATTCCTCCGTGCACTCTATCCCGTTGTCACGCAGCACCCGCTCGGCACGCGGCGCATCGTCCGGGTGAACCATAAGCCGACGCGGTAAAATTCCTATTGATCCTTCCAGAGTGCTCATATGGACGTCGATGGCAAAGGTCGTTATACCTTCGCCGTCCAGAAGCGCTGTGGCGAAGGCGATGATCGTCGGGTCCGTGGTGCGTAGAAGCTCTTTCATCCTCAGAGGCTTATCGGCAATGTGCCGGCAATGTCGAGAGGCCGGTCATGACGATGGGAACACGGAACGGTGACGATGCGGGACGAGATAGCGCGACAGCCGCTCGAGCGGCTGGCAGACCACCTCTCTGAAGACCTCGCGGGGGTCGATGCCCTGATTCGCGAGCGCATGGTCTCGGAGCATGCGCCCCGGATCCCGCAGGTGACCGCGCATCTGATCGAGGCTGGCGGCAAAAGGCTGCGCCCGATGCTCACCCTCGCCGCCGCGCGGCTGATGGGCTACGACGGCGGCCACCATCTGCACCTCGCCGCGGCGGTGGAGTTCATCCACACCGCAACGCTCCTGCACGACGACGTGGTGGACGGCTCGGAAAAGCGCCGCGGGCGACCGACGGCAAACCTGTTGTGGGACAACAAGTCCTCCGTTCTGGTGGGCGACTACCTGTTCGCCCGCTCGTTCCAGTTGATGACCGATACCGGCGAGATGCGCGCGCTGCGCATCCTGTCGAATGCCTCGGCGACAATCTCGGAAGGCGAGGTTCTGCAACTGACCGCGGCCACCGATCTTGCGACCGACGAAGAGATCTACATCAAGGTGGTGCGTGGCAAGACGGCGGCGCTCTTCGCCGCTGCCTGCGAGGTGGGCGGCGTGGTGGCCGGGGCCGACGATGCGGCCCTGCGCGCACTGGGCGATTACGGCGACGCGATGGGCATCGCCTTCCAGATCGCCGACGACCTGCTCGATTTCTGGGGCGATGGCACCGGCAAGAACAAGGGCGACGATTTCCGCGATCGCAAGCTCACCCTGCCGTTGATCCGCGCCGTGGCCAAGGCCGACGCGCGCGAGCGCGCCTTCTGGGATCGCACCATCGGCATGGGCCAGCAGGACGAGGGCGATCTCGACGAGGCGTTGGCCCTGATGGAGCGGCACGGCACGCTTGAAGACACCCGCACCACCGCGCTCGAATGGTCGGCGCGGGCCAAGGCGGCGCTCGAGGGCCTGCCCGAGGGCCCGATCCGCGACATGCTGTCGGACATCGCCGATTTCGTGGTCGCTCGGATCAACTGACCGCTTACATAGTTGCGGCGCACACCCCATATTCGGGGTATGCAATTCGTGCTTCTCATCATCATCGGCGCGGCTGCGGGTTTCATCGCCACGCGATTGATGAAGATCGAGGCCGATTTGCCGACCACGCTTGCGGTGGGCATTCTGGGCGCGATCATCGGCAGCCTGGTCCTGCGCTTCCTGTTGCTGCTGACCGGCATCGCGGCGGGCTTCGTTGGCGCGGTGCTCGGGGCGGTGTTGCTGATCTGGATCTGGCAAACCTACTTCAAATGATCCCCGGCGCGCGAAATCCGCTTTGCGATTCCCGGTTATCGGCGCATCATTGCCCGGCGGAGGTTCCGCGCGGGAGGATCACATGGTCATCATCATCGTATCAATCGTCACAGGCTTCGCCATCGGCTGCTTCGTCAATTACGCCGTCACCTTTCACACCGGGCAGGCCCGCAACATCGCGGTTTGCATCGGCGGGGCCGTGGTTGGCGGCGCGCTGATCCCTTGGCTGCTCTCGGTGTCCTCGCTTGCCGCCGCGATCGTCGGCGCGGCGATCGGTGCCGCGATCGTGCTCTACGTGATGTTCCGGATGAGCCTCACCGCCTGATGCGCGCTGCTATTTGAACGGTGCCATGCCTTCGCGCGCGAGGGCATCGGCGCGCTCGTTCTCGTCGTGTCCGGCGTGGCCCTTGATCCATTTCCAGTGCACCTCGTGACGCGCTTGTGCCTCGTCGAGCCGGCTCCACAGATCGACATTCTTGACCGGCTTCTTCCCGGCGGTCTTCCAGCCGTTGCGTTTCCAGCCGTGAATCCAGCTTGTCACGCCGTTCTTTACATAGGCGGAATCGGTCACGATGGTGATCGTCGAGGGTCGCTCCAGCGTTTCAAGCGCCATGATCGCGGCCAGAAGCTCCATCCGGTTGTTGGTGGTCTCGGCCTCGCCGCCCTTGAGCTCGCGGGTCTTCAGAACCTGCCCGTCCCGCTTGGCCTCCAGCAACACACCCCAGCCCCCGGGGCCGGGATTGCCGGAGCAGGCACCGTCGGTATGGGCGATGAGGTCGGTCATGCAGGCATTCCAGTTCGGACGAGGTGATTTTGGCGCGGTTCAGGCGATCAAGCCCACCGCAAGGCAGACAACAACGATGATCGTGAGCATGATCCGCAGCCGCATCCACCAGCCCGGTGCGAGACCGTGACGCCAGAACAGCGCGTCGATCCCAAGAAGGCCGATGAAACCTGCGATCAGGAAGATCAGCGCCGCCGGGGTTGCTCCGACAACGAGGAAAAACGCCCAAAGCGCCGGGATAACCGCGAGCCCGTAGCCAAGCGTGCCGCGGTGATCGTTTGCGCGGGCCGCGAAACCCCAGATCACGCCCGACATGAACGCCAGGATGACCTTGCCGTAGCCCGCCAGCACCGGCACGGCGACGAAGTCGATACCGATGCGCCGCCCGACGGGCACGCCAAGTTCCGGCCAAAGCACCGTGGCCGCACCCCAGACGAAGGGCAAGAGCCCGGCAAGACCGAGCAGCAGTGGAGCACGGGGAATGGCGGTCATGCGTCTTCGCGCAACAGGCGGGGCACCTTGAACTCGACGCTCTCGCGCGCGGTTTCGACGGTTTGCATCGTTACGTCGTAGCGGTCGCGGAATGCGTCGACCACCTCGTCGACCAGCAGTTCCGGTGCCGAGGCGCCGGCGGTAACGCCCACGCTCGCCACGCCCTCCAGCGCGCGCCAGTCGATCTCGTCGGCGCGGCCGACCAGTTGGGCATAGCGGCACCCTTCGGAACGCGCGACCTCGACGAGACGGCGCGAGTTCGACGAGTTCGGCGCGCCGATCACCAGGAGCGCCTCCACTTTCGGCGCGATCGCCTTCACGGCTTCCTGCCGGTTGGTGGTGGCGTAGCAGATATCTTCCTTGTGGGGTCCGGCGATGGCGGGAAACCGCGCCTGCAACGCGGTTACAACTTCTCGCGTGTCATCGACCGAGAGCGTGGTCTGGGTGATGAAGGCAAGCCGCTCGGGATCGCGTGGCTGGATCCGCGCCACGTCCTCGACGGTTTCAACCAGCAAGACCTCGCCGTCCGGCAACTGGCCCATGGTGCCGATGGTTTCGGGGTGACCAGCGTGGCCGATCATCACCATCTGGAGCCCGTTCTTGTGATGACGCTCCGCCTCGATATGCACCTTCGACACCAGCGGGCAGGTGGCGTCGACATAGATCATCTCGCGTTGCTCCGCCGCGGCGGGCACCGCTTTCGGCACGCCATGGGCGGAGAAGATCACCGGCCGGTCGACGGGGCATTCGTCAAGCTCCTCGACAAAAACCGCGCCCTTGTCGCGCAGGCTGTCGACGACGAACTTGTTGTGCACGATCTCGTGGCGCACGTAAATCGGCGCGCCCCATTTCTCGATCGCCATCTCGACGATCTTGATCGCCCGGTCGACCCCGGCGCAGAAGCCGCGCGGCGCGGCGAGATAGAGGGTGAGTGGCGGCTTTGTCATGACGTCTCTCCTGTTCGCCCCATGGGTAGTGGCAAGACGGCGGAAGGTCCAGTCACGAGCGCGCGTGGCGCAATGCCCCGGCCAACGTGCGGCCGGGGCATTGTTTGCCCGACTTTCAATCAGGCGTCGATGTCTTCCGCGGCCTGCGCGTTATCGTCGCGCGGCTCGCGCGGCGGACGGCCGATCACCTCGCGCAGCTCTTCCAACTCGATGAAGTTGTCGGCCTGGCGGCGCAGGTCGTCGGCAATCATCGGCGGCTGGCTGCGGATGGTCGAGACCACCGAGACCCGCACGCCCTTGCGCTGAAGCGCCTCCACCAGCGGGCGAAAATCGCCATCGCCCGAGAACAGCACGATGTGATCGACATGCGGGGCGATCTCCATGGCATCGACCGCAAGCTCGATATCCATGTTGCCCTTGACCTTGCGCCGGCCCATCGAATCGGTGAACTCCTTGGCAGGCTTCGTCACCATGGTGAAACCGTTGTAATGCAGCCAGTCCACCAGCGGGCGGATCGGCGAATACTCGTCGTTCTCAAGAAGCGCGGTATAGTAGAAAGCACGCAACAGCTTGCCCCGGCGCATGAACTCCTGGCGCAAGAGCTTGTAATCGATATCGAACCCGAGCGCGCGCGCGGCGGCGTAGAGATTCGAGCCATCGATGAACAGCGCGAGACGTTCGTCTCTGTAAAACATGATGGATCCTTCCGAATTTGGATCGCCGGGAATGTTCGTGAGTGGTATGGCGGAAATCGCCAATCCGGCTGAAGTGGGCAGAAAATAGGCATCTGTGAAAGTGACGCAAGCAGGCAAAAGGTCAATCCCGAGCGAAAAAGCGCTTGTCGCCATGGGAAGCAACGAGACCTCTCGTTTTGGAACCCCGCGCGAAACGCTGCAAAAAGCCCTCGATGCGTTGAACGAAGGGCCGTGCCAAGTGCTGCGGGCGAGCGGCTTTTTCCTCACGCCATTCGTTCCCGCAGGCGGCGGGGACGACGTGGTCAACGCCGCGGTGCTGGTGCAGACCGCGCTCGATCCCTTTTCCCTGCTCGCACACCTGCACAAGGTCGAAGCCGCGTTCGACCGGGACCGTGCCTTGCGTTGGGCAAACCGGACGCTCGATCTCGACCTGATCGCAATGGGCGAGATGGTGCTGCCAGACCGCGCCACCCTCGACCGCTGGATCGCGTTGCCCCCCGAGGCGCAGAAACGCGAGGCACCCGGCGGGTTGGTCTTGCCGCACCCCCGGTTGCAGGATCGCGCCTTCGTGCTGGTGCCCGCCGCCGAGATCGCGCCGGACTGGCGCCATCCGTTGACCGGCCTCAGCATCGCGGAGATGCGCGACGCGCTGCCCGAGGAAGATGTGGCCGCCGTGCAGCCTCTGGCGCTCTAGCCGGTGCCGCGGGAGTGGACAATCGCGGGCCTTGGCCCCATGTAGCCGGGATGGAATTTCCGGCCCCCCTGATCCCCGCCACGCTGCTGCGCCGTTACAAGCGCTTCCTTGCCGATTGCCGTCTTGAGGATGGCCGCGAGGTCATCGCCCATTGCGCCAATCCCGGCTCGATGATCGGGCTCGCCACGCCGGGCGCGCGGGTCTGGCTCGAACCGAATGACAACCCGAAGAAAAAGCTCGATTTCGGCTGGCGGCTGGTCGAGCACCTCGACGGCCATTTCACCGGCGTCGATACCGCGGTGCCAAACCGGATGCTCAAGGCCGCGCTGGAAAACCGCGAGGTGCCCGCGCTGGCCGATTACACCGGGGTGCGCGCCGAGGTGAAATACGGCGAGAAAAGCCGGATCGACTTCCTGCTGTCGGCCGAGGGCAAACCCGACGCCTATGTCGAGGTGAAGTCGGTCACGCTCTGCCGTCGCCCCGGGGTGGCGGAATTTCCCGACGCGAAAACCGAGCGCGGCGCGCGGCACATGCTGGAGCTGGCCCTGATGGCCAAGCAGGGCTACCGCGCGGCGGTGTTCTTCCTCGTGCAGCGCACCGACGCGAGCGAGGTGCGCCTCGCCGAAGACATTGATCCGCGATATGTCAGCGCTTTCCTCACCGCCTATGCCGCGGGTGTCGAAGTGATCGCGCATTCCTGCAACATCTCGCCGCGCGGGGTGACGCTGGGGCCGCAACTTCCGTTCAATCTCCCTGTGGTTTAACGGCAGGCGCGTCCTGCTCTGGCCCTTGACCGGGTTCTGCCCTATCTAGGGTCCGCAACGACGAAGGAGAGCCAAGTGGACACGCGCGGTCGCATCACCAAGGACGGTATTCGCATCTACGAAGACGCGGATTTTGAAGGTATGCGCAAGGCCGGGCGGCTGGCCGCCGAAATCCTCGACCGGATCACCCCGCATGTGCAGCCGGGCGTTGCCACCGCCGATCTCGACAAGCTGGTGGAAGACATGGTGACGGAGGCGGGGGCCACGTCGGCCACGATCGGTTACAAGGGCTACAAGCACGCCACCTGCATCTCGATCAACCACGTCGTCTGTCACGGGATTCCGTCCGACAAGCGGCTCAAGGACGGCGACATCCTCAACATCGACGTGACCGTGATCGTCGATGGCTGGTTCGGCGACACCTCGCGGATGTATGTGGCCGGCAAGCTGCCGCGCAAGGCCGAGCGGCTTGTCGAGGTGACCCACGAGGCGCTGATGCGCGGGATCGAGGCGGTGAGGCCGGGCAACACCTTCGGCGACATCGGCCACGCGATCCAGAGTTACGTCGAGGCGAACCGGATGAGCGTGGTGCGTGATTTCTGCGGCCACGGCCTCGGCCGGGTGTTTCACGCCCCGCCCAACGTGCTGCATTATGGCCGTCCCGGCACCGGGCCGGTGCTGGAGGAGGGCATGTTCTTCACCATCGAGCCGATGGTGAACATCGGGCGGCCGGAAACCAAGGTTCTCGCCGACGACTGGACGGCGGTCACCCGCGACAAATCGCTCTCGGCGCAATTCGAGCATTCCATCGGGGTCACGGCGACCGGAGCCGAGATCTTCACCCTGAGCCCGGCGGGCAAGTTCTACCCGAGTTGGGGGGAATGATCGCTTCGCTTTCCCCTTCGGGCGGATAATTTGTCCATTCGATCAACATCTTGTCGTTGATCGTTGCGACGATGCTTGCTCTTGTGTCCTGTGCCGCTTGAAGGTATCGCACCCCTCTCATACCTGAAATTCGCCCTGCCATGTTTGAAGGGCGGTTGCAAAGGAGGGTGCCTGATGAAGACCCTGTTGAAGTCGGCGGCCCTGGCCGCACTGCTGGGCCTCCCGGCCTCGGTTGCCATCGCGCAGGAAGTCACGCTGCGTTTCCAGCATTTCGTTTCCCCGGCCTCGGCGAACCCGACCCATTTCATGGAGCCTTGGGCGCGCAAGATCGAGGAAGATTCCAACGGGCGCATCAAGGTCGAGCTCTACCCGTTCATGCAACTGGGCGGTGCCGCGTCGGAGATGTATGACCAGATCGCCGAGGGCATCGTCGATGGCGGCTGGGTGATCCCGGGTTACGAGCCGGGGCGCTTCCCCGAGACCGAGGCGATGGAACTGCCCTTCATGGTGACCAAGAGCGCGGAGGAGGCCAGCCGCGCGGCCTGGGATTTCTCGCAAGAGCACCTGATGGACGATTTCGCCGACGTGAAGGTGATCGCGATCCACATGCACGGGCGCGGGCTGGTCTACAAGAAGGGCGACCCGATCTCGACACCGGAGGATTTCGAGGGCCTGAAGCTGCGCGGCCCGTCGCGCCCGGCTACCCTGCTGCTCGAAAAGCTCGGGGCAACGCCGATCGGCATGCCGGTGCCGCAGTTTCCCGAGAGCCTTGCGCTGGGCGTGGTCGATGGCGGTGTGATCACCTTCGAGCAGGCACCCTCGCTCAAGCTCGACGAACTCACCGACAGCCACACAGACGTGGCGGGCGATAAGTCGCTCTACAACCTCTACTTCATCTGGGCGATGAACAAGGACAGCTACGCTCGGTTGCCCGATGATCTCAAGGCGGTGATCGACGCCAATTCCGGTCCCGAGGCTTCGGCCTGGGCCGGGCGGGCGCATGACACCGGCGATGCCGAGGGCCGCGAGGCGCTGCGCGCCGCAGGCCACATCGAGGCCGAATTGAGCCAAGAGGCCACCGCCGAGATCCGCGCGCTGGGCGACGAGGTGATCGAGGAGTGGATCGCGCAGATGGATGCCAAGGGCTATGACGGGGCGGCTCTGGTTGCCGATGCCCGCGCCGCCGTCGAGGCAAACAGCGCGCAATAAGGCCGCCGGAACACAGCACAAGGCCGGTCCGTCGTGGCCGGCCTTGTCATGTCACAATCCCAGCAGGGCAGGCAGATCGGCCATATCGTGGAACACCTCCGCGCCCTCGGCCGCAAGCTTTGCGCCGCCCCCGGTCGGTGCAAAACCAAATGTGCGCATGCCGGCCGCGACGCCCGCGCGGCACCCCGGGGCACTGTCTTCCACGACGACGCAATCTGCCGGTGCCACGCCGAGCCCGGCCGCCGCATGCAGGTAGAGCGCCGGGTCCGGCTTCGGGCGTTCCAGTTCCTGCCCCGAGTGCAGGTGGTCCTTGAGACGAGACCAGACGCGCGGGTGCTGCGACAGGGTGATCTCCATCTTGCGCCGGGCACCGTTCGACCCAACGGCATAGACGATGCCCGCCGCGTCGAGCCGGTCGAGCAGGGCCTCGACGCCGGGGATCAGCGGGGTGCCTTCGGCCAGCCGCGGATAGAGCCGCAGGTAATGCTGATCAACCCAATCCGCCGGCAGGTCGGCCCCGAGCCCGCGCGCCTTCTCGGCCACGCGCGGCATCGTCATCCCGACAAGGCGGGTCTCGATTTCGGCCATCGTGATCAGAAGACCATGATCCGCGAGATCGTCTTGCAGGAGCGCAAGCCCGAGCGGCTCGCTGTCGACCAGCACACCGTCGCAATCGAACAGAACGGCCTTGGGTGTCATGTCGCCTCCAGGATGCGGATCGTCGTGTCGCCATACCGCCGCTCGTCGAGCAGCGCGAGCCCCTCGGGTGGGATCACCGCGGCACTTTCCTCCCAGATCACCAGCGCACCGGGCGCGATCCAGCCGCCTGCCAGCGCCTCCGCCAGCGCCGCCTCGCCCATCGCCTTGCCATAGGGCGGATCGCAGAACACCAGCGTGAAGGCCGCATCGGGGTTGGTGCCGAGCCGGGTCGCGTCGCGCTGGATCAGGGTGGTGGCGCGTTCGACACCGCATTTCGCGATGTTCTCGCGGATCAACCGCGCCGCCACGCGCCCCTCGTCGACGAAACAGGCATGTTCCGAACCGCGCGAAAGGGCTTCCAGCCCGAGCGCGCCGGTGCCCGCGAAAAGGTCGAGCACCCGCGCGTCGGTCAGCGGATCGCCGAAGCGCCCGCCCGCGAGCATCGAGAACAGGCTTTCGCGCACCCGGTCGGTGGTGGGGCGCAGGTGCCCCGCCTTGTCGCCCTTCCCGACCGAGGCCAGCGCCCGGCCCCGAAACCGCCCCGCGATGATCCTCACGCCTGCAACAGGCTCTTGAGGTCGGTGCCCGGGTCTGCCACCGCCGCCTTGGCCGGACTGCGCCCCGCCTCGACCAGCCGCTTGCCGACCATGTAGGCGCGCGGGTCGTTCATCGCGTCGATCGCCAGCAGCCGCTCGCCCGCGAAATACCAGAAGCTCACGCCATCCCCGTCCCGCCGCGTGACGATCTCGTCATAGCCCGTGCCGAGCCCGGCGATCTGCAGTTTCACATCGTACTGATCCGACCAGAACCACGGCTTCGGCACATAAGGCTTGCCCGCGCCCATCATGTTGGCCGCCAGGAGCTCGCCCATGTCGATCGCGTTGCCCACGCTTTCGAGCCGCAGGCGGCCTTCGCCATGGGCAAAGGACGCACAATCGCCCGCCGCCCAGATCGCCGGGTCCGAGCTGCGCCCCTCCGGGTCGACGGCGATGCCGTTGTCGATCTCCAGCCCGGCCTGTTCGGCCAGCGCGATATCGGGCCGCACGCCGACGCCCACGATCACGAAATCAACTTCGAGTTCGGTCCCGTCGGTCAGGCTCGCGCCGGTGACGCGGTGGTCACCGGTGAGCCGCTCAAGCCCGCAGCCCTCGCGAATATCCACCCCGTGGCTCTCGTGCAGCGCGCGGAAATAATCCGAGGTTTCCGGCGCGGCGACGCGCTGAAGTATGCGCGGGGCCATTTCCACCAATGTCACCGTCAAACCCTTCTTCGAGGCCACCGCCGCCGCTTCCAGCCCGATATAGCCGCCGCCGACGATCAACACCCGCGCGCCGGGCCGAAACTCGTGCGCCACCGCATCGGCATCGGCAAGGCTGCGCATCGTGTAGACCCCGTCGAGGTCGCCGCCGATCGCGTTCGGCAGCCGGTTGGGCACCGCGCCGGTGGTCAGGGCAAGCATGTCGTAGGGCACCGCATCGCCGCCACATTGCACCTGCTTGGCGGCGCGGTCGATCCGCTCCGCCCGGCAGCCAAGGCGCAAGGTGATGTCATGGTCGCCATAGTAGCTCTCGGGTCGCAGGTAGAGCCGGTCGAGCGCCATGTCCCCGAGAAGATAGGCCTTCGACAGCGGCGGGCGCTGATAGGGCGGCGCGGCTTCCTCACCGATCACCGTGATCTGCCCGTCAAAACCCTGCCCGCGCAGTTTGGCAACAAGCGAGGCGGCAGCCTGCCCGGCCCCGATGACAACAATTTGGCTCATGGCGGGATTCCTTTTGAACGTCTTTGGTCCGGCACCCTGTAAACTGCCGTATAGTGCCCCGTAACGGACTTGCAAACCTGAACAGGAGACAAACCATATGACGATTGCAGTGGGCAACCGCCTGCCCGAGGTGACTCTGACCCGGATCGGCGAGGCCGGGCCGGAACCGGTGGCATTGGCCGAGCTTTTGAAGGGGCGCAAGGTTGTGATCTTCGCGGTTCCCGGGGCCTATACGCCAACCTGTCATTCGGCCCACGTTCCGAGTTTCATCCGGGTGAAGGACGAGGTGGCCGCCAAGGGCGTCGACGAGGTGATCTGCGTTTCGGTGAACGACCCCTTCGTGCTCGGGGCCTGGGGTGAGGCCACCGGCGCCACCGCCGCGGGCATCACCATGCTGGCCGATGCCGAATGCACCTTCACCGAGGCGCTTGGCATGCGCTTCGATGCCCCGCCCGCAGGTCTGATCGCCCGCTCCAGGCGTTACGCCCTGGCCGCACAGGATGGCGTGGTCACCCATCTTCACATCGAGGAAGGCCCCGGCACATGCGAGATTTCCGGCGGAGAGGCGATGCTCGCGGCGCTCTGACGCGGCGCATCCCAAGGCCCTTCCCGGGTCTGGAAATACCTCCGCCGGAGGCAAGAAAGTTGCGCCGCGTGGCTTGCCACGCGGCGCGGATCGGCCGGGCGCAAGCCCGGTCGAAACCTGAAGGGCCGAAACCTCAGATCGCGGCGACGACCTTTTCCATCATCTCGCGCACCCGGCCGGCCACGCTCTTGAGTTCGGCGTTGTCGATCCCGGCCATCGAGGCCAGCGGGTCAACCGCCGAAACCTCGACTCCGCCATCGACCCCGCGCAGGATGACGTTGCAAGGCAGCATCGCGCCAACCCGCGGTTCGAGCCCGATCGCCTCCCAGGCCATCTTCGGGTTGCAGGCACCAAGGATGCGGTAATCGTTCATGTCCTTGTCGATCTTCTTCTTCATCGTCGCTTTCACGTCGATCTCGGTCAGCACGCCGAAGCCCTGCGCGGCGAGCGCCTCGCGGGTGCGCTTGTCGATCTCCTCGAAATCGGTGTCCTCGAATGTGCGGTTGAAAGTATAGCTCATGACGTCCTCCTGTGGGTTGCCTTGCATGTGGGTGCAGGGCGAGGCTGCGTCAATCGCCACCGCGCCGGAACGGACCCATCGAGGTGAGGATCTCGATATCCTCGTCCACCGCTTCGGATTCGCGGGCAACGAATTCCTCCACCGCACGGCGCAAGCCCGGATCGGCGATCCAGTGCAGCGAATGGGTAGGCACCGGCAGGTAGCCGCGCGCGAGCTTGTGATCGCCCTGCGCCCCGGCCTCGACCTTGGCGAGCCCGCGGGCGATGGCAAAGTCGATGGCCTGATAATAGCACAATTCGAAATGCAGGAAGGGGTGGTGTTCGGACTGCCCCCAGTATCGGCCAAAAAGTGCATCGCTGCCGATGAAGTTGAGCGCCCCGGCCACCGGGCGGCCCGCCCGCAGCGCAAGGCTGAGCAACACGTCGTCGCGCATGGTGTCCTGCACAATGTCGAAAAAGCCGCGGGTGAGGTAGGGCGTGCCCCATTTGCGCGCGCCGGTATCCTGGTAGAAGCGCCAGAAGGCATCCCAGTGTTCGGGGCACAGATCGTCGCCGGTGAGGTTGACGATCTCGCCGCCGAAGCCCTGCGCCTCGCGACGCTCGCGCCGGATCGCCTTGCGCTTGCGCGACGAGAGCGAGGCGAGGAAGGCGTCGAAATCCGCATAACCGGCGTTTTCCCAGTGGTATTGCGTGCCGAGACGGTGGATCAGCCCCATCGCTTCGCCCGCCTCCGCCTCGTCTTCGGTGCAGAAGGTGGCATGCAACGACGAGACGCCGTTCTCGGTGGCAAGCGTTACCGCGCCCTGCACCAGCGCCGCCATGCCGCGTGCCACATGGCCCGGCTTCACCAGGAAGCGCCGCCCGGTGGCCGGGGTGAAGGGCACGGCGATCTGCAGCTTGGGGTAATAGCGCCCGCCCGCGCGCTCCCAGGCATGGGCCCAGGAGTGGTCGAAGACGTATTCGCCCTGGCTGTGGCTCTTGGCGTAGAGCGGCGCGCAGGCAATCAGGTCTTCGCCCTCATGTGCGGTGATGTGGCGCGGGCCCCAGCCGGTGCCGGGACCGACGCTGCCCGACGCCTCCAGCGCGCTCAGGAACCGGTGGGTGGTGAACGGGTCGCGCGGGAGCGTGCTGCCTTCGGGGCAGGCACAGGCATCCCATTCGGCAGCGGAAATGCCGGCGAGGCTGTCGTGAATGCGGATCTCGATCGTCGCGTCGGTCATGGCGCGATAGGAGCGGGCGGGCCGGGCAGCGTCAAGCGGGCGGGCGGGCGAGATAGCCCTCGAAGGTGATGTTGTCGGCCCGTTCACGCGCTTGTGTTTCCTCGGCCGGGGAGCGGATTGTCCAGCACAGCACCGGCACGCCGCGGGCCTTTAGCGCGACGACCGGCGCGGCGGCAAGATCGCGCCAGTGGTGGCTGATGAAACACGCGCCGACCCGGTCGAAATCGGCGATCGCGGCGAGCTCTGCGCGGCGGTCTTCGGGGATCGCGCGGGCCTCTTCGATCTCCCAGTTCATCGTGGTGAGACCGCGCGGCAACGCCGGTGCGGCTTCGGCCATCGCGGCCACGGAATGCGGATTGAAACTCATCACCGCCACCGGGCCGCCATATCCCGCCAGATCCCGCGCAACCGCCGCTTCCAGCGCGCCCACCTTCGGGCCCAATTCGCCGTCCTGGTCCTTGACCTCGACGAGCAGCGGCACCTTGCCGGCAACCAGCGCCAGCACCTCGGCAAGCGTCGGGATGCCTTCGCTTGCCCCCGTAAGCGCGATCCGGCCAAGCGCCTCGGCGCTGCGGGCGCGAATCGGTCCGGTTTCCTGCGTCAGCCGGTCGAGCCTGTCGTCGTGAAACACCATCGCCACGCCGTCGGCGGAGGGCTGCACGTCGATCTCGATCGCGTAACGACGCGCAACTGCCGCCCGCACCGCGGCGCGCGAGTTCTCGGGGCGTCCCGCGCGGACGTCGTGCAGCGCCCGGTGGGCAATCGGCAGGCGCAGAAAATCGCCAGGCAGCGTCGGTGTCATGCGACCTCGAAGATCCCTTCGATTTCCACCGCGACGCCGAACGGCAGGCTCGCCGCTGACACCGCCGAGCGGCTGTGGCGACCGGCCTCGCCGAGGGCCTCGACGAGGAAATCGGAGGCACCGTTCACAACCTTGGGCTGGTCGCCGAAATCGGTGGTGGAATTGACGAAGGCGGTGAGCTTGACGACGCGGCGCAGCTTGTCGAGATCGCCGCCGCAAGCCGCCTTGACCTGCGCCAGGAGCGAGATCGCACACAGCTTCGCCGCTGCCGCGCCCTCGTCGATGTCCATGTCGGCACCCAGCTTGCCGGTGACGAACGCGCCGTCACGCATCGGGATCTGGCCCGAGATGAACACGAGGTTGCCGGATCTGACTGACGGCACGTAGTTGGCGGCGGGGGCCGGGGCGTCGGGGAGGGTGACGCCAAGCTCGGCGAGGCGCGCTTCGAAACCGCTCATCTTGTATCCTTTCGCTGGTTGCGCGGCGACGCTACATCCCTTCGCCGGGCGCGTCCATGGTCTGCCGCGGCCTGCTTCCCGCATGGCGCACCGGATGGCGCACGCGGCCTGTCGCCAATTGCCGCAAATCCCCCGATTTCCCTTGTCAAAACCACCCAAGCGCCTTAGGTAGGCCGCTCCAAACCCGCTATACTGGAGTCTCACATGGCCCGCGTCACGGTTGAAGATTGCGTTGACAAGGTTCCGAACCGGTTCGATCTGGTGATGCTCGCCGCCCATCGGGCGCGCGAAATCACCGCTGGCTCGCCGGTGACCGTCGATCGCGACAACGACAAGAACCCCGTCGTCGCCCTGCGCGAGATCGCGGAGGAAACCCAGACGGCAGAGGCCCTGACCGAACGGATGATCGAAAGCCACCAGACCCAGATCGAGGTGGATGAACCCGAGGATGACCAGATGGCGCTGCTCATGGGCGCCGAGGCGGCCGACAAGCCCGCCGAGGACGACATGAGCGAGGAAAACCTCCTGCGTGCGCTGATGGAAGCCCAGGGTCAGGGCTGAGGGCGCACACCTTGCCGGGACAGGCCGCGACCGCGCTCACCGAATTCGATCCCGAAGAGCTGATCGCGCGGATCCGCAGCTATAATCCGAAGTCCAATTCCGAGAAGGTGCTCGAAGCCTTCTACTACGGCATGAAGATGCACGAGGGCCAAACCCGCCATTCCGGCGAGCCCTACTTCACGCATCCGGTGGCGGTCGCCCATATCCTCGCCGAGCAGCGGCTCGACGACGCCACGATCATCACCGCGCTGCTGCACGACACGATCGAAGACACCAAGTCGACCTATCCCGAAATCGAGCGCCGATTCGGCCGTGACGTGGCCGAACTGGTCGATGGCGTCACCAAGCTCACCAACCTGCAACTCAATTCGAGCGAGACCAAGCAGGCGGAGAACTTCCGCAAGCTGTTCATGGCGATGTCGAAGGATCTGCGGGTGATCCTCGTCAAGCTTGCCGACCGTCTGCACAACATGCGCACGATCAAGCACATTCGGCCCGACAAACAGGTGCAGAAAAGCCGCGAGACGATGGATATCTACGCGCCGCTCGCCGGCCGCATGGGTATGCAATGGATGCGCGAGGAGCTCGAAGACCTCGCTTTCCATGTGCTCAACCCCGAGGGCAGGGCCTCGATCATCCGCCGCTTCATCCGGCTGCAGAAAGAATCGGGCGACGTGATCAACAAGATCACCGCCGACATCCGGCTTGAACTCGACCGCGCCAGCATCGACGCCGACGTGTTCGGGCGCGCCAAGAAGCCCTATTCGATCTGGCGCAAGATGCAGCAGAAGGACCAGCCGTTTTCGCGGCTGTCCGACACCTACGGTTTTCGCGTCATCACCCACACCGAGATGGATTGTTACCGCGTGCTCGGGGTGATCCACCAGCGCTGGCGCGCGGTGCCGGGGCGCTTCAAGGATTACATCAGCCAGCCCAAGTCGAACGGCTACCGCTCGATCCACACCACCGTTTCCGGGCGCGATGGCAAGCGGGTCGAGGTGCAGATCCGAACCCGCGAAATGCACGAAGTGGCCGAGGCCGGGGTCGCGGCGCACTGGTCCTACCGCGACGGTGTGCGCGCGGAGAACCCCTTCGCCGTCGATCCCGCCAAGTGGCTGGCCGCGCTGACCGAGCGTTTCGAGAACGCCGAGGATCACGACGATTTCCTCGAACACGTGAAGCTCGAAATGTATACCGATCAGGTGTTCTGCTTCACCCCGAAGGGCGAGGTGGTCAAGCTCCCGCGCGGGGCCACGCCGCTCGATTTTGCCTATGCGATCCACACCAGGATCGGCGACAAATGCGTGGGCGCCAAGGTCGATGGCATCCGCGTGCCGCTGTGGACGCGGATCAAGAACGGCCAGTCGGTCGAGATCGTCACCGCCGAGGGCCAGAGCCCGCAGGCCACGTGGCTCGATATCGTGGTGACCGGCCGCGCCAAGAGCGCGATCCGCCGGCGCTTGCGGGAGGAAGACCGCGAGCGTTTCATCAAGCTCGGGCGCGAACTGGCGCGGGTGGCCTTCGAACACGTTGGCCGCCGCGCCACCGACAAGGCGCTGGGAACCGCCGCCAAGCAGCTTGGCCTTGGCACCACCGGCGAGTTGCTCGCCCAGCTTGGCTCCGCCGAGCTTGCGGCGCGCGACGTTGTGGCGGTGCTCTACCCGGAGGCCCGCGAGGGTGGCGAGATCGACGGCAAGCGCGCCGTGGTGGGTCTTGATCCGGGCCAGAGCTTCCAGCTTGCGCAATGCTGCCAGCCGGTGCCGGGCGAGCGCATCGTCGGCATTTCCTACCGCGGGCGCGGGGTCGTGGTGCATACGATCGACTGCCTGGCGCTCGAAGCGGTGGCCGAGGATTCGGGGCGCTGGGTCGATGTGCAATGGCACTCGGGCAAGCACGCCGCGGTGCATCCCGTGAGCCTCGAGTTGACGATCGCCAACGACGCCGGGGTTCTGGGGCGAATCTGCTCGTTGATCGGCGAGCAGAAGGCCAATATCTCGGACCTCAGGTTCGTTGACCGCAAGCCCGACTATTTCCGGATTGTCATCGACGTCGATCTGCGCGACATCGAACACCTGCACGCGGTGATGCTGGTGCTTGAGGCCGACAGCGACGTGGCCGAGATCCGGCGGCACCGGGATTTGTCGCGCGCCCCGTAACCCAACAGCCCGGAGGGTCCGGTGTTCAAACGCAACCCGCGCTCCTACGCAAGGACCGTGCTGGAGTTCTTCTATCCGCGCGGCGGTTGGTATCGTGCGGCGCGTTACGTGATTCATCGGATTCGCCGCCTGCCAGACCCGGCGCACCGGATCGCGCGCGGGGTTTCGGCCGGCGTATTCGTCTGCTTCACCCCCCTGTTCGGCCTGCATTTTCTGAGCGCGGCAATGATCGCCTGGGTGATCCGGGGCAATATCTTCGCCGCGCTCCTCGCCACCTTCTTCGGCAACCCGCTAACCTTCCCGCTGATCGCCGAGGTATCGCTGCGGCTCGGCTCGCGCATCCTCGACCAGCCCCTGCGCATTCACCTGCCGCGGATGGTGGAAGCTTTCGGCCAGGCCGCGGGCGATCTCTGGCGCAATCTGCTGACCATCGTCTTCACCTCCGGCGATGCCGACTGGACCCGGATTGCCCAGTTTTGGGACAGCGTGATGCTGCCCTATCTCGTCGGCGGCATCCTGCCCGGCCTCGGCATGGCCGCCCTGGCTTATTTCCTGACGACACCGCTGATCAACGCCTATCAGAAGGCCCGGATAAAGCGGCTGCGCAAACGCTACGCCAAGCGCCTGGCCGAGAGTGCGGCAAGGGCTGACGCCGACGACGAGGCGCGCTAGGCTCGCGCCGAATCCACGAGGGAATCGCTATCATGCAAACGCTTGGCAAGCTCAGACTGGGCGTCAACATCGACCACGTCGCCACCGTGCGCAACGCGCGCGGCGCGGCCTATCCCGACCCCGTGCGCGCGGCAAGGCTCGCCGAGCAGGCGGGCGCCGACGGCATCACCGCGCACCTGCGCGAAGATCGGCGGCACATCTCCGACCACGACATCGAGGCGCTGATGGCGGCCCTGAACCTGCCCCTGAACCTCGAAATGGCCGCGACCGACGAGATGCAGGCAATCGCCTTGCGCCATGTGCCCCACGCGGTCTGCATCGTGCCCGAGAACCGCCAGGAAGTGACCACCGAGGGCGGGCTCGACGTGGCCCGGCAGGAAAACCGGCTTGGCGATTTCATCGCGCCGCTGCGCGAAGCGGGGATGCGCGTGAGCCTGTTCATCGGCCATGAAACCGAGCAGATCGAGGCTGCCGCGCGGATCGGCGCGGCGGTGGTGGAACTGCACACCGGTGCCTATTGCGATTTCCACTACGCCGGCGAGGAAAGCCGGCGCGACACCGAGCTGGCCCGGCTCGCCGAAGCGGCCGCGCTGGCCCACAGCCTCGGCCTCGAGGTTCACGCTGGCCACGGCCTGACCTACGACACGGTGAAACAGGTCGCGGCCTTTCCCGAGGTGATGGAACTGAACATCGGCCATTTCCTCGTCGGCGAAGCGATCTTTCGCGGCCTTGAAAGCGCGATCTCCGAGATGCGCCGCCTGATGGAAGAGGCGCGGGCATGACGGCGCTGGCGGCGGCTGCCTTCTCGTCTGTGCCGAAAGACCGGCCAGGCTTTCGCCTGACGCGGGCCATCGGTGCCATCGTGGCGCGGATCGAGCGGGCTGGGCCATGATCCTCGGCATCGGCACAGATCTGGCCAATATCGAGCGTATCGCCGGCGTGCTGGCGCGCCACGGCGACCGTTTCCGCAACCGGGTGTTCACCGAGGTGGAACAGGCCAAGGCCGAGCGCCGCGCCGATGTGGCGGGCACCTATGCCAAGCGCTGGGCCGCCAAGGAGGCCTGTTCCAAGGCGCTGGGCACCGGCCTGCGCATGGGTATCGCTTGGAAAGACATGGGCGTTTCCAACCTGCGCAGCGGCCAGCCCGAGATGCACCTCACCGGCTGGGCCGCCGAGCGCCTCGCCGAGATGACACCGCCCGGACACGCGGCCAGAGTTCACGTCAGCCTCACCGACGATCACCCCTGGGCACAAGCCTTCGTGCTGATCGAAGCCCGCCCGATTGCTTGACACGCGCCGGGCCTCCCCTCATATCGCCTCAACCCCAGCAAAAAGGCAGCACATCATGGCCGAGAAGAAAGACGGCATCCTGGAGACGGTGAAAACGATCTTCTGGGCCCTCCTGATCGCGGGTGTGTTCCGCACCCTGTTCTTCCAGCCGTTCTTCATCCCCACCGGGTCGATGAAAGACACGCTGCTGATCGGCGATTTCGTGTTCGTCAACAAGATGGCCTACGGCTACTCGCGCTATTCCTGCCCCTTCGCGATGTGCCCGATCCCGGGGCGGATCATGGGGTCGGAACCCGAGCGCGGCGAAATCGTGGTGTTTCGCCATCCCACGCTCAACACCGATTACGTCAAGCGCGTGATCGGCCTGCCGGGCGACCGGATCCAGCTGCGGGACGGGTTGCTCTACATCAACGGCGAGGTTGCGTCGCAGGAAGCCGCGGGCACCTTCGAGGAAGTCTTCGAGCGGCAGGGCAGCTTCGGGACCGTGCCGAAATGTTCCAACGGGTCAGTCGGTGAAGGCGCCATCTGCACCAAGGAGCGGTCGACCGAGACCCTGCCGGGCGGGCGCAACCACGCAGTGCTCAACGTGCAGGATTATCAGGGCTTCCCCGACAACACCGATACCTACACCGTGCCCGAGGGCCATTTCTTCTTCATGGGCGACAACCGCGACAACTCGACCGACAGCCGGGTGGACCAGCGCGCGGGCGGTGTCGGCATGGTGCCCTATGAATACCTGCTGGGCCGGGTCGATCGGGTGATGTTCTCCTCCGCCGGCAAACGCCTCGTCTATTTCTGGACATGGCGCGGCGACCGCTTCTTCAAGAAGGTGGAATGAAGCTCTCGGCTGAACTGAAGGCCTTCGCGGGCCGGATCGGGCACGACTTCGCCCGGCCCGGCCTCTTGATCCGCGCGCTCACCCATGGCTCGTTTTCGTCCGAAACGCGGCCCGACAACCAGCGCCTCGAGTTCCTCGGCGACCGGGTGCTCGGCCTGGTGATGGCCGAGGCGATGCTGGCCGCCGACCGCGACGCCACCGAGGGCCAGCTTGCCCCCCGGTTCAACGCGCTGGTACGCAAGGAAGCCTGCGCCGACGTCGCCCGCGAGGTCGATCTCGGCGCGGTGCTGAAACTGGGGCGCTCCGAGATGATGTCGGGCGGGCGGCGCAAGCAGGCACTGCTCGGCGACGCGATGGAAGCGGTGATCGCCGCGGTCTATCTCGACGCCGGGTTCGAGGCCGCGCGCGCGGTAATCCTGCGGCTCTGGGGCAAGCGGATCGAGACCGTCGAGGCCGATGCGCGCGATGCCAAGACCAGCCTCCAGGAATGGGCGCAGGCGCGCGGGCTCCCGCCGCCAAGCTACGCCGAGCTGTCGCGCGAGGGGCCCGACCACGCGCCCGAGTTCACCATCGAGGCCCGGCTCGAAAGCGGCGAGGCGGCGAATGCGCGCGCCACCTCGAAACGCGCGGCCGAGCAGGCGGCGGCCAAGGCCCTGCTGGATCGGCTGGAGGGCCGCCAATGATCGGCGAACGCGAGATCAGCGGTTTCGAGGCCCTGTTCGAGACGATGCGCCCCTCTCGCAGCCCGTGGTGGGTGATCGGCCCCGCCGCCGCGGCACTCTACGGGATCGACGTCGGCGACCTCGAACGGATCGACGTTGTGGTCGCCCCCGGCGATGCACGCGCGCTTGAGGGCCGCATCGACTGCCACAAGGAACGCCGCCACGGCACCGCGCTCTTGCGCGCCCGCACCACGCTGGCGACTCACCTCGGCGCCATGCCCGTGATCTTTCATTCCTGGCTCGAAGCGCGGTTCGGGGGCGAGTGGCGTCCGCTCAAGATCGAAACCCGCAAACCGATCGAGGTGGGCGAGGCGCTGATACCGGTGCCCGCCCGTGACGAGCTGGCCGCCATGCTTGCGGCCTACGGGACAGGCAACGAACGGGCGCTGGCAAAGGCGCTGAACTGAGACAGGCCTTGCGTCGGGCAAGCCCTTGCGGCCCGACCCTTGGCTATTTCGAAGTATCGGAGGAAGACATGCCGAGCGCGACACCGATCCAGAAATTCGAGATCACCGCCGACGAGATCGACGCGCTGGTGGCGCTGTTCTACGAGCGCATCCGCGCCCACCCGATGCTCGGCCCGATCTTCGCCCGCGCCATCGCTCCCGAAGACGGGCCGGAATGGCGCGCCCACGAGGCGCGCATCGCCGCGTTCTGGCGCAACGCGATCGGGATCGACCGCAGCTATGACGGCAACCCGATGCAGGTGCACCGCGCCAACCGCGATATTCATCCCGGCATGTTCTCGCCGTGGCTCGATCTGTTCCACGCCACCGCATCCGAGGTTCTGAGCCCCGAAAAGGCGGCGGGCATCGGCGCGCTCGCCGAGAAGATCGGCCAGAGCCTGCGCTACGGCGTGACCATGCGCGACGACGTGCGCGGCGCGCCGCCGGTCCTGCGCTGAAACGTGGCCACTGGCGCGATCCGCCGATTTGGTCTAAGCCCGCCCGCATGAGCACAAAAGCCGGATTTGTCGCCCTCATAGGCGAACCCAACGCGGGAAAATCGACGCTGACGAATTACCTCGTCGGCGCGAAGGTCTCGATCGTGACCCACAAGGTCCAGACCACCCGCGCGCGCATTCGCGGCGTGGCGATGGCGGGCGATGCCCAGATCGTGCTGGTCGATACCCCCGGCCTGTTCCGCCCGCGCCGCCGGCTTGATCGGGCGATGGTCGCCGCGGCCTGGGCCGGCGTGGCCGATGCCGACGTGGTGGTGCTGCTGATCGAGGCCCACCGCGGGATCACGCCGGGCGTCGAGAGCATTCTCGAAGGGCTTTCCAACCTGCCCAAGGGCCGCGTCGTGGCGCTGGCGCTCAACAAGATCGACAAGGTCCGCTCCGAGGTGCTTCTGGGCCTTGCGAAAGAGATGAACGAGCGCTTCGCTTTCGTGAAAACCTTCATGATCTCCGCCGAAAAGGGCTATGGCGTGACGGAGTTGAAGGGCTGGCTTGCCGACCAGATGCCCGAAAGCCCGTGGCTCTACCCCGAAGACCAGATTGCCGATCTGCCGCTTCGGATGATCGCCGCCGAGATGACGCGCGAAAAGCTCACGCTCCGTCTCCACCAGGAACTGCCCTACCAGCTCACGGTTGAGACCGAGAACTGGGAAGAACGCGATGACGGCTCTGCCCGGATCGACCAGATCGTCTACGTGGCCCGCGATGGCCACAAGGGGATCGTGCTGGGCAAGAAGGGCGAGACGATCAAGGCGGTGAGCCAGGCGTCGCGGGCCGAGCTCGAAGAGTTTCTCGGCCGCAAGGTACACCTGTTCCTGCAGGTCAAGGTGCGCCCGAACTGGCTCGAAGAGGCCGAGCGCTACTCCGAGATGGGCCTGAACTTCAGGGACGGGAATACGTGAGTGACACACCTAAACTAGCCACCCATGCAACGGGTGCGCTTTTTAAGCTGTCCGTCGATATCCTTGAAGAATTGCGCGCGCGCGATATCGTGAGGAGCGCCAACAACCCAACTGGGGATTACGGCGAATACTTGTTCTGCCGCGCTTTCGGCTGGAGTCAGGAAGCCAATTCAAAGGCGGGCTATGACGCGATTGATGCGCAGGGCACCCGAATCCAGATCAAGGCCCGCCGTCCCCACCGGCGCAACCCGTCGCGTCAACTCTCTGGAATTCGAAATATCGAGGCTCGCCCATTTGACCTGCTCGCGGGCGTCATCTTTTCCGAAGACTTCACGGTTGCCAAGGCTGCGCTTGTACCCTTCGAACTGGTCCGTTCCCACGCGCGCCGATCGGATCACACCAACAGCGCCCTTTTCTATCTGCGCGATGAGGTCTGGACTTGGGATGGTGTGCGCGATGTCACCCAACCCCTGAGGGATGTGGAATGACCCGACTTGCCGCGGGCGTCTGGGTTTCGGCCTACCTCGCTCGGCTGCAGGCCGAGGGTATCCCGGTCTACGTCGTGGCCCGCGGCGACGCGACGGCGGGCGCGGTGCTGGTGAAGCTCGCCACGCTGGACGGCAAGGCGGTTGCGTTTCAACGGGTGGCCGACCTGATGACTGGCGCGCGCAAGTGGGACGTGCTGGCCGAGGGGGCGGAGGCGGAGGTGGATGCCGCCATTGCCCGCCAGCGCGGTTTCGATCCCGATCTCTGGGTGATCGAGGTGGAAGATGCCCGCGGGCGGCACATGCTCGACGAGCCAGGGCTCAGCGAGTGAGTGCCTTGGCGCTTCCGACCATCGCCAGCCCGCCGAGAAAGAACGCAACCGTGAGACCGATGCCGTTGAGCGCGACGCCGTCGTAGCCAATCGTGGTCACGTCGAGAAACGGGTAGGGATATCGGCCCGTCAGGGTCCCGCGAACGAGGGCATAGGCGGTATAGAGCAGGGGCCAGGCGAGCCAGAGCGCGGCATGGCCGACGCGCAGCCCCGGCTTCGGCGCAAACTGCAGCCACCACAGCGTTACCAGAACCGGAACGGCGCTGTGCAATCCCTGGTCGGCCCACCAGGCCAGGCCAGCCGGGGCCCATAGGCGGGCAAGCAGAAGGTGGTAGACGATTGCAACGATGATGATCCAGAGGGTCAACCCCGCGAGCCATGCGGACGATGGCGCAGCGCCCCGCACCGCAATGGCGATGAATGTGACGGCGACAAGTAGGTTGGTCAGCACTGTGAAATAGCCTGTGAGTGCCCAGATCGCGCCGCCGAGACTGCCTGTCAGTCCAAAACTGACGACGGCCTGCGTGGCGAGCGCGGCGAGCCCGGCAAGCGCGACAAGACCGGCAGAATAACGAGCGGGAGGCGTAAGGACACGGGTCATAGTGGGAATATCGTGAACGGCGGGGCGCAGCGCAATACCTTGCATGGGCCGACCACGCGTGAAAGATGCGGGCATGGACTGGCGCGACCAAGGCACGCTTCTCAGCGTCCGCAAACATGGCGAGACCTCGGCGATCATCGAGGTGTTCACCGCCACCCACGGGCGGCATGCTGGCGTTGTGCGTGGCGGCACTTCGCGCAAGATCGCCCCGATCCTCCAGCCCGGCGCGCAGCTCGATCTGGCCTGGCGCGCGCGGCTTGAAGACCATATCGGCAGTTTCACCGTTGAGCCGGTGAAGAGCCGCGCGGCAGCGGTGATGGACGACCGCGCCGCGCTGGCCGGGCTGAACGCGATGACGGCGCTGCTGGCCTTCGCGTTGCCCGAACGCGAGGCCCACCCGAGGCTCTATGCCCGCAGCCTCGCGATGTTCGATCTGCTCGGCCAAAGCCCGGCCTGGCCCGTCGCTTACCTGCAATGGGAGCTTGCCCTGCTGGAGGAGCTCGGCTTCGGCCTCGATCTCTCCGCCTGTGCGGTCACCGGCGGGCGCGACGATCTCGCCTTCGTCTCTCCCCGGTCGGGCCGGGCGGTCAGCGCCGAGGGGGCAGGGGAGTGGGCCGACCGGCTCCTGCCGCTGCCGCCGGAATTGCTGGGGGTTGTCACGCCCGACCTCGCCGGACTTCCCGACGCCTTGCGCACCACCGGGCATTTCCTCCGCCACGGGCTTGCCCATTCGCTTGGCGACAAACCCTTGCCCGAAGCGCGGGCGCGGCTGGTCGACCGGCTGGCGCGCCGGGTCTGAACCCGGATTCTGCCCGGCTCAGGACTGGCCCAGGATGGTGTCGGCCACGGCTTTCGGGTCGGCCTGATACTTGATCATGTACTTGTCGCCCTTGCGGGTGATCACCTGCGCGGCGGAGAAGATCGTCCGCACC
This sequence comes from Maritimibacter sp. HL-12, assembly GCF_900177545.1. Lineage (GTDB taxonomy): Bacteria > Pseudomonadota > Alphaproteobacteria > Rhodobacterales > Rhodobacteraceae > Sinisalibacter. The sequence goes on from NZ_FXBQ01000001.1 coordinate 1,903,125, forward strand.
TTGGCGATATCGGAGCGCGGGATGCCCATGCCGGAGGGGGTGATCAGGCGGCCCTCGGTAAGCTGCCATGTCATGCCGATCTGCTCGGAGGCGACGTAGACCCCCCGGATTCCGATCGCCAGAACCGCCCCTACGACGCCGGTCCAGGCGTGCGGGTTGCCCATCGCCATCAGCACCGCCACCGCGATCACCGAGCCGATGGCGGCGAGCATGATGTGCTCCTTGACGTAGGTGGCGCGGCTGCCGGTGAAGCTGGCAACGAGGGTTTCGCCATCGGCGAGGGCGGGGACGGAGGTGGGCATGAATTTCCTCTCGGGTCAGACGAGGGCAAGGATGATGAACGCAAGGGCAAGCAGCCCCGCAAGAGTGAGCAGGATCGCGCGGCGGGTGTCGGGCGCGGGTGCGGCGCGTGGCGCGATATGGCCCTTTGTGCTCGGCCCCGGCGTGGCGGGCGTGGCCGGGGCGAGGGTCTGCGCGGCGCGGTAGCGGCCAAAGAAGTTCACCGGCCGGGCCGGGGAGAAACGGCCGGGACGTTCGCGCAGCGCGCCCGAAAGCACGATCGCAACGGTGCCGCGCAACTTGTCGATCCGCGCCGCGTCGGCCGCCACCTCGGCCTCGTCCATGCCGTGAGCTTCGGCGATGAAGCGGCTCAGCCCGCCAGGGCCAAGATCGGCCGCCTCGAACACCTGCACATGGGCCGGATCGAGCGGCCCGGCCCCCAGCGCCGCCTCCAGCGGCCAGTCGCGTGGCGGTTGGCCCATGCGCGGCGGCTCCCACTCGGCGATCTCGTCGGATGGCACGAAGAGCGTGAACAGCCACAACTCGCGCAAGCCCGTGTCGGGGCCGAATTCGAGCGGATCGCTCACACCATCACCCCGTCGCGCCGGGCCACGTCCCGCAGGTTGCGGGCGAGCAGGTCCATCGCTGCCATGCGCACCGCGACGCCCATTTCCACCTGTTCCTGGATCACCGAGCGGTTGATGTCGTCGGCAATCACCCCGTCGATCTCGACACCCCGGTTCATCGGCCCCGGATGCATCACGATCGCGTCGTCCTTGGCGAACGACAGCTTCTCCGCGTCGAGCCCGAAGCGGTGGTAGTATTCCCGCTCGGAGGGGATGAAGCCGCCGTCCATGCGTTCCTTCTGAAGCCGGAGCATCATCACCACGTCGGCCCCTTCGAGGCCGGCGCGCATGTCGTCGAACACCTCGACGCCGAAATCCTCGATCTTCGACGGCATCAGCGTGGGTGGCCCGACAAGGCGCACGCGGTTTTCCATCTTTCCGAGCAGGATCAGGTTCGACCGCGCCACGCGTGAATGGGCGATATCGCCGCAGATCGCCACAGTGAGCCGGTGCAGCCGGCCTTTCTCGCGCCGGATCGTGAGCGCGTCGAGCAGGGCCTGGGTCGGGTGCTCATGCTTGCCGTCACCGGCGTTGAGCACCGCGGCGTTGACCTTCTCGGCCAGCAGGTTGACCGCGCCCGAGTTCGGGTGGCGCATCACGATGAGGTCGGGGTGCATCGCGTTGAGGGTGAGGGCGGTGTCGATCAGGGTTTCACCCTTTTTGATCGAGGAGGCCTGCATCGCCATGTTCATCACGTCGGCACCGAGGCGCTTGCCGGCGATCTCGAAGCTCGCCTGGGTGCGGGTCGAGGCCTCGAAGAACATGTTGATCTGGGTGAGGCCTTCGAGCACCCTGGCATGCTTCATCGGCTGCCGGTTGAGATCGACGTATTTTTCCGCGAGATCGAGGATGGTGGTGATCTCCTCGGGATGAAGAGGTTCGATCCCGAGCAGGTGACGGTGGCGGAAGGTCATGCGCGTGGCTCCCTGTTTGCGCCCGGTTTAGCCTTCGCGGGGCGTCCGGGCAAGGCGGCGGGAGCGGGGTTTCACGAGGGCTTGCCCGTGCGAGGTTCTTCGGCCGGGCCGAAAGCATGCCGGCTGGGTCGCCACGGCTTGCCGCCCACCCGGCACGGCCCTAGCTTGGGGCCATGGAATCGGCACTGGACTGGCATCAGGCAAGGGCGCTGCTCGAATGGTATGTCGAGCTTGGCGCGGTGGACGCGGTGGGCGATGTCCCCGTGAACCGGTGTGCTCTGCCCGAAGCCGCACCAAAGCCCGCGCGGCGCGCGACCGAGGCGGCCCCGGTGCCGTCGTCCGCGCCGGTCGAGATGCCGCGGGTGGATCAGGCCGCCGAGGCCCGGAGACTGGCCGCAGCCGCAAGCGATCTTGGTGCCCTCGCGGAGGCGATGCGCGGCTTCGACGGGCTGGACCTGAAGAAAGGCGCGCGCAATTTCGTCTTTGCCGACGGCAATCCGCGCGCGCGGGTGATGATCGTGGGCGAGGCACCGGGGGCCGACGAGGACCGGATCGGCCGCCCCTTCGTCGGCCGTGCCGGGCAGTTGCTCGACCGGATGCTTGCCGCCATCGGTCTGGCGCGCGAGGCCCCGGACACGGCGCGCGCAGTCTATATCACCAATGTCCTGCCATGGCGTCCGCCCGGCAACCGCACCCCCACGGCGGAGGAAATGGCAATGATGGTGCCCTTCCTCGAACGCCACATCGCGCTCGCCGACCCCGAGGTGCTCGTGCTGATGGGCAATACGCCTTGCGCCGCGCTGCTTGGGCGCACCGGCATCCTGAGGCTGCGCGGGAAATGGATGCAGGCGCTCGAAAAACCGGTCATGCCGATGACCCACCCCGCCTACCTGTTACGCAACCCCGCCGCCAAGCGCGAGGCATGGGCTGATCTGCTCGAGATCGCGGCGAAGCTGGAGGAGAACGCATGAGGGTGCTTGCCTTCTCCGATCTGCACATGGCGCGGGCGCGGGCCGCCGATCTGTTGGCGGCATCGCGCGAGGCCGATCTCGTCATCGGGGCGGGGGATTTCGGCAATATGCGGCAAGGCGTGGCCGAGGCGATGGCAATGCTCGACGGGATCGCGGCACCGCTGGTGATGGTGCCCGGCAACAACGAGAGCGAGGCCGAGTTGCGCGCCGCCGCCCCCGAAGGCGCGCATGTTCTGCACGGCACCGGCGTCGAAATCGGCGGGCTGCAGATCTTCGGCCTTGGCGGTGGCGTGCCGGTGACGCCGTTCGGGTCCTGGAGCTGGGACTTCACCGAGGACGAGGCCGCCGCATTGCTCGCTGGCGCGGACGGTGCCGATATTCTCATCAGCCATTCGCCGCCCAAGGGGATCGCCGACCGCACCTCGACCGGGCATTCGGTCGGGTCCACCGCCGTGCGCGACGCGATCGACCGGGTTCAACCACGGCTCCTCGTTTGTGGCCATATCCACGATTGCTGGGGCGAAGACGTGCAGCGCGGCACCACCCGCATCGTCAACCTCGGCCCCACCGTCAACTGGTTCGATCTCGAAGGAACAGCGCCATGAGCAAGATCACCGACGCCGAAAGCCGCGAATTCATTCCCGTACGCATCGCAGTGCTGACCGTGTCCGACACCCGCGCGCTTGCGGATGACCGCTCGGGCGATACCCTGGTGGCGCGGCTCAAGGCAGCAGGGCACATCCTTGCCGACCGCGACATCGTGAAGGACGATCGCGGCGCGATCGCCGACAAGCTCAGGGCCTGGAGCCTCGACCCCGAGATCGACGTGGTGATCTCGACCGGCGGCACCGGGCTTACCGGGCGCGACGTGAGCGTGGAGGCGCACCGGGATGTCTACGAGAAGGAGATCGACGCCTTCGCCACGCTGTTCACGATGATCTCCTTCCAGAAGATCGGCACCAGCGCGGTGCAGAGCCGGGCGACCGGCGGGGTGGCCAATGGCACCTACCTGTTCGCCTTGCCCGGCTCCACCGGCGCCTGCAAGGACGCGTGGGACGAGATCCTGGCCCCGCAGCTCGACTATCGCCACCCGCCGTGCAACTTCGTGGAGATTTTTCCGCGTCTTGACGAACACAAGCGACGGAAATGATCGCGCTGCCCGTATGATCACGTAACGGTTATGTCAAACCCGTCGCATTGCGCACGGTGATGCCCCTCGGCATGGTTCGAGGCGATCAAAACGGAGTAACGCACCCATGCGATTTCTGCGCCGCAGCCTGACCGGGCTTCTGCTTCTGGCCGTAACCCTCGCGCTGCTCGCGCTGGCCGCTCAGACCGTGCGCACCGCGGTTGAAACCCGGATGGCACGCGAGAACATGAGCCGCCCGGCGCGTGAACGGGTCTTCGCGGTCAACCTGATCGCGGTGACGCCGGAGGCAGTGGCCCCGGTTCTCGAAGCCTTCGGCGAGGTGCGTGCGCGCCGGTCGCTCGAAGTGCGGGCGCAGGCGGGCGGCTCCGTGGTCGAACTCGGGACAGGTTTCGAGGAGGGTGGCCGCGTCGAGGCGGGCCAGCTTCTGCTCCGTGTCGATCCCACCGACCGCCAGGACGCCCTGGCGCTCGCGCGCACCGATCTGGCCGAAGCCGAGGCGGAAACCCGCGATGCGGCCGCCGCGCTCGATATCGCCGGTGACGATCTGGCCAGTGCCCGCCGCCAGGCAGACCTGCGCGCGCAGGCGCTTGCGCGTCAGCGCGACCTCGCCACCCGGGGCGTGGCGACCGAGGCCCAGGTGGAAACCGCCGCGCTCGCCGCCGCGACCGCCGAGCAGGCGGTTCTGTCGCGGCGCTCGGCGCTGGCCAATGCCGAGGCGCGCGTGGCGCAGGCCGACAACCGGCTCGCCCGCAGCCAAATCGCGCTTGAAGAGGCCGAGCGACGACTGGCGGAAACCGAGATCACCGCCGAGTTTTCCGGCCGGCTCTCGGGTGTCAGCGCCGTCGAGGGGCGGATCGTGACCGCCAACGAGAAGGTCGCCACGCTGGTGGACCCGACCGCTCTGGAAGTGTCGTTTCGCCTGTCCACCGCGCAATATGCCCGCCTCGTTGACGAGAGCGGGCAGTTGCTCGATGCCGAGGTAACGGCGCGGCTTGCGGTCTCGGGTGTCGATCTCCTTGCCAGGGGGCGGGTTGACCGTGAGAGTGCCGAGGTGGGCGAGGGCCAGACCGGACGCCTCATCTTCGCCCGTCTCGAAAGTGCCCCGGGCTTCCGGCCGGGCGATTTCATCACCGTCGAGATCGAGGAACCTGTGCTGGCGAACGTCGCCCGGCTGCCCGCCACCGCCGTCGGCGCGGCGGGAACGGTGCTGGTGCTGGGCGAGAACGACCGGCTGGAGGAAGTGCCGGTCGAGGTAATCCGGCGCCAGGGCGATAGCGTTCTGGTGCGCGCCGAAGCGGTGGAGGGGCGCGAGGTGGTGATCGAGCGCACCCCGATGCTTGGCGCGGGCATCCTCGTGCGGCCCCTCCGCGAAGGCGGCGAAGCGCCCGAGGCAGGTGCCGGTGGCGGGCAGGGTGCCGGTGCCGGGCAGGGCGGTGGCGGCGGCGGTGGCGAGATGATCGCGCTCGACGACGAGCGCCGCGCCCGGCTCATTGCCTTCGTGCGGACCAACCAGATGATGCCCGTCGATGCAAAGGAACGCATTCTCAACCAGTTGAACGCCCCCGAAGTGCCGGTGAGCGTGGTCGAGCGGCTCGAAGGCCGGATGGGAGGCTGATATGGCGCGGCGACCGACAGACATTGCCCGGGGTCTTCTGAGCTACTTCACCCGTCACGGCACGGCGGCCAACCTGTTGCTCGTGGTGTTGCTGGCGTCCGGCCTCACCATCCTGCCGCAGATGCGGGCGCAGTTTTTCCCCGACGTGGTGATCGACGACGTCACCGTCAGCGTCGGCTGGAGTGGTGCCGGTGCCGAGGATGTCGATACCGGGATCGTCCAGCCGCTGGAGCCGGTGCTGCTTGCTGTCGAAGGGGTCGCCGCCAGTTCTTCGCGGGCTTCGGAGGGCCGCGCGCGGATCCAGCTCGAATTCGAACCCGGATGGGACATGGCCCGCGCCGCCGCCGATATCGAGGAAGCCGTGGCCACCGTCGGCAATCTGCCCGCCGAGGCCGACACCCCGGAAGTGCGCCGGGGCAGTTGGCGCGATCCGGTCACCGATGTCGTGATCACCGGGCCGGTCGGGCTCGACCAGCTCGCAAGGTTTGCCGACGAGATGGTGGCGCGCCTGTTCGTGGAAGGCGTGACCCGCACCTCGATCCGCGGCGTGGCCGCGCCGAGCACCATCGTTGAAGTCACCTCCGCCGCGCTGGTGCGCCACGATGTGTCCATGGCGCAGATTGCCGAGGCGATCGGGGCCGAAACCTCCGCCGATCCGGCCGGAAACATGGCCTCCGGCGCGGCCCGGGTGCGCACCGGCGTTGCCAAGCGCAGCCCCGCCGAGATCGCCGAAATCGTGCTGCGCTCCAACCCCGATGGCTCCAAGCTGACGGTGGGCGACGTGGCGCGCATCAGCGCCGAGGGGATCGACCGGGAAACCGCCTATTTCGTGGGCGAGACACCGGCGATCACCATCAACGTCACCCGCTCGGCGCAGGGCGATGCGATCGCGATCCAGGGCGTCGTCGAGGACGTGGCCGCGGAGATGAAGCTCACGCTGCCCGAGGGCGTCGAGATCGACCTGATCCGCACCCGCGCGGAGATCATTACAGCACGGCTCCAGATCCTGCTGGAAAACGGGCTCATGGGCCTCGGGCTGGTGGTGCTCTTGCTGTTTCTGTTCCTGAACGCCCGCACCGCCTTCTGGGTCGCGCTCGGGATCCCGGTGGCGATGCTCACCGCGGTGGCGATCATGTACATGCTTGGGCTCAGCTTCAACATGATCTCGATCTTCGCGCTGATCATCACGCTGGGGATCGTGGTGGACGACGCCATCGTGGTGGGAGAACACGCCGATTTCCGCTCCCGTCATCGCGGTGAAGACCCGGTTACCGCTGCCGAAAGTGCCGCGCGCCGGATGTTTCCGCCGGTGTTTTCCGCCACGCTGACCACGATCATCGCCTTTGTCGGGCTCACCGCGATTGGCGGGCGGTTCGGGGATCTGATCGAGGATATCCCGATCACCGTGATCGCGGTTCTCGCCGCCTCGCTGGTGGAATGCTTCCTGATCCTGCCCAACCACATGGCGCATGCGCTGAAGCATTCGAAGGAGCACCACTGGTATGACTGGCCGTCACGGCAGGTCAACAAGGGCTTCCGCTTCATCCGCGAACGGTTGTTCCGCCCGTTGATGCGCTTCGTGATCGCCGCCCGCTACCCGGTGCTTGCGGGTGCGGTTCTGGTGCTGGCCACCCAGGCGGCGCTGTTCATCGAGGGCAAGGTGCAGTTTCGTTTCTTCAACGCGCCCGAACGCTCGGATGTGACGGCGAATTTCGCCATGGCCCCCGGGGCCACTCGTGAAGACACGGTGGAAATGCTGACGATGCTCCAGCAATCGGTGCGGGACTACGGTGCGGAAATCGAGGCCGACACCGGGGTGAACCCGATCCTCTATGTTCTGGGCCAAGTTGGCGGCAACGCCGGACGCGGACTCGCGGCCGCCGAAGACAAGGACGCCGACCAGCTCGGATCGGTTTCGATCGAGTTGATCGACGCCGACCAGCGCCCGTTTTCCTCCTTTGCCTTCGTCAGCGACGTGCAGGAACGCGCCCCGCGTCACCCCATGCTGGAGGAACTGAGCTTCCGGGGCGGCCGTTTCGGCCCCGGTGGCGACGCGCTCGACGTCGAACTGACCGGCGCGGAGGCCGTGGTGCTGAAGGCCGCCGCCGAGGCGCTGAAAACCGCGGTGGCGCAATTCGGGGAAGTGTCCGCGGTGGAAGACAGCCTCGCCTACGACAAGGATGAACTGGTGCTGGAACTGACCGCACAGGGCAAGGCACTCGGCTTCACCATCGACGAGCTTGGCCGCGAACTCAGACGCCGGCTCGGCGGGATCGAGGCGGCGAGTTTCCCGGTCGGAATGCGCTCGGGCACGATCCGGGTGGAACTGCCGTCGGAAGAACTGACGGCCGATTTTCTTGAACGCACGATGCTGCGCGGCACCGGTGGGGCCTATGTGCCGCTTGGCGATATCGTCACCGTCGCCAGCCGGTCCGGCTTCTCGACCGTCAACCGCGAGAACGGACTGCGCGTGGTGTCGGTCACCGGCGACATCGACGAGACCGACCCGGCCCGCGCGGAAGAAATCACCCGCGCCATCGAGCAGGATATCCTGCCCGCGATCGCGGAAGAACATGGCATCACCTACAAGGTGTCAGGCCTGAAGGAGCAGGAAAACAGCTTCCTCGAAGATGCCCGCCTCGGGCTTTTGCTCACGCTGGTCGGGATTTACCTGACGCTAGCCTGGATCTTCGCAAGCTGGGCCCGGCCATTGGTGGTGATGGGGATCATTCCGTTCGGCCTGATCGGTGCGCTCTGGGGGCACTACATCTGGGGCGTCCCGATGAACCTGTTCTCCATCGTCGGGCTGATCGGCATGGTCGGGATCATCATCAATGACTCCATCGTCCTGGTAAGCACGATCGACGAATACGGACGCGACCGTGGCCTTGTCCCCGCCATTGTCGACGCCGTGGCCGACCGTCTGCGCCCGGTGTTTCTCACCACCGCAACCACCGTGCTCGGCCTGTCTCCGCTGCTCTACGAAACCTCGAGCCAGGCGCAGTTTCTCAAACCCACGGTGATCACGCTGGTCTATGGCCTCGGTTTCGGCTTCGTCCTCGTGCTGCTGGTGGTGCCCGCGCTGGTGGCGGTGCAGGAAGACATCGGCAAGCAGATGCGGGCGCTGCGGCGGATGATGGGGCTCAAGCACCGCCGGGCACGCGGCGCGGCGCTGGCCACAAGCAGCGTGGCGCTGGCGCTCGGGGCGCTGTTTGCCGCAACGCTTGGCTGGGTCATGGTCACCGGCGCATTGCCGTTCGGGATGCTGGCCGGGCTGGATGATCCGACGATGGCGGCCGCCGGGCTGTTCCTTGCCGGCACTGTTGCGCTTGTTGCCGGGGCGTGGCTGGTTGCGGCCCTTGCCCATTGGGCGCATCTGCGCCGGGGCCGGGCCTAGGGCTGGGCCGCGCAGCCCCGGATATCCACCGCGCGCTCCCCGGCCAGAACGGTGAAGCGCAAGGTTGCCGGGTCGAGTGCGAAGGGCTTGGCGTTGGCGGGCACAAGGTCGGCGACGGCGATCAACGCGTCGCCGTCGCGGGTACTGGTGACCGACGAAACCCAGATCGACGGGTCGGCCGCCTCGATCACCGCGATTTCGTCGCTGCCGATCGCGGGCATCAGCAACCGCGCCGTGACGGTCAGGCCGTCTTCGATTTCCACGAGATCGCAATGCGCCGCAACCAGCCCCGCCGTGGCGGCGGATTCGGGTTGCCTGTCGAGCGAAAGCTGAATGCGCGGATCGTGTCTGCCGCCGGTGCTTGGCAGCGCCGCGGTTACATCGGCCTCGATCGGCACACAGATGTTCTCGCAGATCCCCATCGTCAGATCACCGACAAGCGCGATATCGGCCTTCGAATCGACCGGGACGATCTCGAGCGGCAGGATCAGTTCGTCGTGATAGCCGAGCGTCATCATCCCGCTGGAGAGGAACGCTTCGGGCACCGGCCAATGCGGCGTGACCGATGCCACGTTCTCCGACCCCGACCAATCAAGCCGCGGCGGCAACCCGGCTTCGCCCGGTGCCCGCCAATAGGTTTTCCAGCTCTCACCGAGCGTTACGCGCAGCGCGGCAATATGGGTGCCGGCCTCGGTGCGCCATCCCGGCAGGATCTCGACATCGGCTTGCGACGGTGGATGCTCGCCTGCGGCGAGGAGCGGTGCGGCCGCGAGCGAAACGGCAAGGACAAGGGGGGTAAATCGGTTCATGACGACTGGATATAGTCCGCCATCGGGCGAGCGAAAGTCACATTCGCGAGACATTGATCACTTTGCCGCACCTCTTGCAAACCCCGCGCCGAAGCCCCCATGTTGATGCCATGAGCGAACCTGTCGACACCGACCACGACCTCACGGGGCAGATGCTGATCGCCATGCCGGGCATGGCTGATCCGCGCTTCGATCATTCCGTGGTGCTGCTCTGCGCCCATTCGATCGACGGGGCGATGGGCCTCATCGTCAACAAGCGCGTGCCCACCCTCAGCCTCGACGATCTGCTCGAACAACTCGAGATCGAACGCGGCATGGGCAGCATGGACGTGGCGGTCTATTTTGGCGGACCGGTGGAGAGCGGGCGCGGCTTCGTGCTGCATTCCACCGATTACCCCGGCGCGCAGGGCACGATGGCGATCAATGCCCGTTTCGGCATGACCGCGACCAAGGACATTCTTGTCGATATCGCCCGTGGCGAAGGCCCTGCGACGGCGCTCACGGCGCTGGGCTATGCCGGCTGGGGGCCGGGACAGCTCGAAAGCGAGTTGAAGCAGAACGCCTGGCTGACCGTCGAGGGCGACGCGGCGATCGTGTTCGATCCCGACGATGGCGGCAAATGGGCCCGTGCGCTGCGCAAGCTGGGGATCGAGCCGTCGATGCTGTCGTCCGGTGGTGGTCGCGCCTGATCGCCGGGTCATTCCAGCGCCGCGCTCAACACTTTCACCCGGGTGACGAAATCGCCGGCATCATCCCCCAGCACCGAAAACAGCTCGGCTTGGTAGTCGGCCGCGATCGGGGCCAGCGTGTCGATCATCTCGCGGCCCTTGGCGGTGAGCGATAGCTCGACAAGGCGCCGGTCGACCGGGTTGACCACCTTGCGCAGGTAACCGGCCGCTTCGAGCCGGGTGGCCGCGCGGCTGACCTTGGGCTTGTCCATGCCAACGCGCTTGTGAATCTCGCGCACCGAAACCGCCGTCTGCTGGCTCAGGTGCGCGACCACCCGCCACTCCGCAACGGATATGCCGTAGCGCTCACGGTAGGCCTGCGAAAACCGCGCACTTACCCGGCGCGACAATTCCGCAAGCTGGTAGGGAAGGAATTCGTCGAGATTGAAATCTGTCACGTGGTGTCCCCGTCTTATGCAGGTCGATTGAACCGCAGGGCGTTGGTCAGTGCAAGGACAACGAAGGTTGCACCCGCCCGGAAAGCCGTGTCATCTGGCCCGGCTGACCGGGATGGGGGAGGGGCCGAACATGCGTGCAGGAATAGCAATGCTCGTGGCGGGCTATGTGCTCAGCCAGTTCTACCGGGCCTTTCTGCCGGTGATGACGCCGGTTCTGCAAGCCGATCTCGGTGCCACACCCGAGGCGCTCGGCCGCGCGTCGGGGCTGTGGTTTCTCGCCTTCGCGGCGATGCAGGTTCCGGTTGGCTGGGCGCTCGATCAGCTCGGACCCCGCCGCACCGCCGCCTGGTTGCTCGGCCTCGGCGCGGGGGGCGGGGCGGTGTTGTTCGCGCTGGCGAGTGAACCATGGCACATCCAGGCGGCCATGGTGCTGATGGGAATTGGCTGTTCGCCGGTGCTGATGGGGGCTTTCTTCATCATTGCCAAAACCTATTCACCCAAGGTCTTCGGCACCCTTGCGGGCGCAGTGATCGGCATCGGCTCGATCGGCAATATCGCGGGCAGCCTGCCGATGGCATGGTCGGTAGAGAGTTTTGGCTGGCGCGAAACCTTGTGGGGCCTCTCCGTGCTCACTCTCGTCGTCGCGGTGCTGATCCTCGTGTTGCTGCGCGACCCGCCCCGCGCAGCCGATCATGGCACCCAGAAGGGCTCGATGCTCACCCTGCTGGCAATGCCGGCCCTCTGGGCGATCTTTCCCTTGATGTTCGTGAACTATGCCCCCTCGGCCGGTCTGCGCGGTCTCTGGGCCGGACCCTACCTGTCGGACGTCTTCGGCATGGACGCCGCCGGGATCGGCAAGGTGACGCTGGCGATGGGGATCGCGATGATCGTGGGCAATTTCGCCTACGGCCCGCTCGACCGGATCTTCGGTACCCGCAAATGGGTGATCCTCGTGGGCAACTTCGGCTCCGCCGCTGCCGTCTTCACGCTCTGGTTCTGGCCCGTGAGCGGGGTCTGGGCGGTGACGCTGCTGCTGGCCGCGACCGGGTTGTTCGGCGCGTCATTCCCGCTGATCATGGCCCATGCAAGGGCGTTCTTCCCGCCCCACCTCACCGGGCGCGGCGTGTCGCTGATGAACCTGTTCGGCATCGGCGGCGTGGGGTTGTTCCAGTTTTCGTCGGGCTGGGTGTTCGAGGCGGCGAAGGTCGCGGATGGCGATCCGGTGGCCGCCTACCGTGCCTTGTTCCTGTTCTTCGGACTGCCGGTTCTGGTCGGGCTGGTGGTCTACCTGTTCAGCCGCGACCGGCTGGATTGAGGGTCGGGCCGCTCGGCCCGTCCCCCGTTTTGGCTCGTCTCAGGCGGCCTTGCGGCGCGGGCGGCGGCGCTTCTGGCCTTGTCCCGCTCCTTGACCCTGGCCTTTCGGCCGCGCCTGGCCCTGCGGCGGGCCGCTCCGGCGACCACGATTGCCACCACCCCCCTTTTTCGGCGGGGCGACCTCGATCGGGCGCTCGCCGCCGAGCACCGGGATCTCGATCTTCATCACCTTCTCGATCTGGCGCAGCAGCGCGATCTCTTCGCCGCTGACAAAGGCGATGGCGTCCCCGTCCAGCCCGGCGCGCGCGGTGCGGCCGATCCGGTGGACGTAGTTCTCGGCCACTTCCGGCAGGTCGAAGTTATAGACATGGCTGACGCCGGGAATGTCGATCCCGCGGGCGGCCACGTCGGTGGCCACGAGGATGCGGGTGGTGCCGTCACGAAACGCCTTCAGCGCGCGGTCGCGTTGGCCCTGGCTCTTGTTGCCGTGGATCGACGTCGCGCCATAGCCTTCGGCCACGAGGTGTTTCATCAACCGTTCCGCGCCATGCTTGGTGCGCGAGAAAACCAGCGCAAGCCCCTCGGGCGCGGCATCGAGGTAGTCCTTGAGGAGCGAAACCTTGTGCTCCTTGCCCTTGGCCCAGTGCACCCCTTGAGTAACCTTGTCGGCCGCCTTGCCCGGCGGCGAGGCCTGCACCCGGATCGGATCGGTCAGGTAAGCCGCGGCGATCTCTTCCATGTCTTTCGGCATGGTGGCGGAAAACAGCATGGTCTGGCGCGGTGTGCCGAGCTTCGGCGCGATCCGGCGCAGCGCGTGGATGAAACCCATGTCGAGCATGTGGTCGGCTTCATCGAGCACGAGGAAGGTCGCGGCATCGAGCCGGACCGCGCGCCGGTCCATCAGGTCGATCAGCCGGCCCGGGGTGGCGACGAGGATATCGGTGCCCTTTTCGAGCGCGGTCACCTGCCGGTTGATCGACACCCCGCCGACCACCGTGGTGACCTTGAGGTGCGTGCCCTTGATGTAGAGCACGAGGTTGTCGGCAATCTGGCCAACGAGCTCACGGGTGGGGGCGAGAATGAGCGCGCGCGCGGTTTTCGGTGCGCGCTTGTCATGGTCGCCCAGAAGCTGGTGGATCAGCGGCAGGCCGAAAGCGGCGGTCTTGCCGGTGCCGGTCTGGGCAAGGCCCATCACGTCGCGGCCTTCCAGGACCGGCGGGATCGCCTTGATCTGGATCGGCGTGGGGGTGGTGTAGCCCGCGGCCTTCACGGCGGCGAGCAGTTTCGGGTCGAGCCCGAGGGATTCGAATGTGGTCATGTGTCTCTTTCGGCGGCGCCTGGGCCGCAAACGTGGGGGCCTCGAACGCAGGATGCGCCGGGGCAACTTCAAGGTGCGGGCCAAGCCTCGCGGAAGGACCCTTGCCCTGCCACCGTTCGGCCCGTTGACCCCCCGCGTGAATTGGGAACCTGTCTCGGCGCGCTCCGCGGAGCCGCGCCTCTTGAGCATCGTGCCTTGCCGCTCATGGATCCTGCGATCTTGCAGGCTGGCGGCGGGTGGCTCACGCGGCCACCGGAACGATGCGCTCTCATCACAGCATGTGGGGTGCAAGTCAACGCAAATCAACGCCCCCTTTCATAGCCGCCCGGATTGCGGTATCTCACCCCCCGTCCTCACTTGGAGGCGAATTCAAAGGAGACCCTCATGGGCTACAAGGTCGTCGTCGTGGGTGCCACGGGCAACGTGGGCCGCGAAATGCTGAACATCCTGGCCGAACGCCAGTTTCCCGTTGACGAGATCGCGGCGCTCGCCAGCCGCCGCTCGCTCGGCACCGAGGTCAGCTTTGGCGACAAGACCCTGACCACCAAGGATCTCGAACAGTTCGATTTCACCGGTTGGGACATGGCGCTTTTCGCCATCGGCTCGGACGCAACGAAGCAATATGCGCCGATCGCGGCCAAGGCCGGCTGCGTGGTGATCGACAACTCCTCGCTCTACCGCTACGACGCCGACGTGCCGCTGATCGTGCCGGAGGTGAACCCGGAAGCGGTGCATGGGTATGCCAAGAAGAACATCATCGCCAACCCCAACTGCTCGACCGCGCAGATGGTGGTGGCGCTCAAGCCGCTGCATGATCGTGCGAAGGTCAAGCGCGTGGTGGTGAGCACCTACCAATCGGTGTCCGGCTCGGGCAAGGAGGCGATGGACGAATTGTGGAACCAGACCAAGGGCATGTATGTGCCCGGGCAGGAAGTGGCACCGACGGTCTATCCCAAGCAGATCGCCTTCAACGTGATCCCGCATATCGACGTCTTTCTTGACGACGGCCAGACCAAGGAAGAATGGAAGATGGTCGCCGAAACCAAGAAGATCGTCGACAAGTCGATCAAGCTCACCGCCACCTGCGTGCGGGTGCCGGTGTTTGTCGGTCATGCCGAGGCGATCAACATCGAGTTCGAGGATTTTCTCGATGAGGACGAGGCGCGTGACATCCTGCGCCAAGCGCCGGGCGTGCTTGTCGTCGACAAGCGCGAGGCGGGCGGTTACGTCACCCCGGTTGAATGCGTGGGCGACTATGCCACCTTCGTCAGCCGCATCCGGCAGGATTCGACCATCGACAACGGCTTGAATCTCTGGTGCGTCTCCGACAACCTGCGCAAGGGCGCGGCGCTGAACGCGGTGCAGATCGCCGAGCTCCTGGGCCGGGAAGTGCTGAAAAAGGGCTGACGCGGTAGACGATGCAAGATCAGAGCGCCGCTCCCCCGGGGGCGGCGCTTCTGCGTTCCGTCCACCTCGAACAGGGCGTTTTCCCACGCGGGTGTTGCGCTGGTGTCGAACCACGCGTTGGCCGGCTTGCCGATCAGAACCGCTCCGCCCGGAGCACATTGCAATCGGTGACGCAAACCACGCCGATATGGCGTTCCACCACCGAAAAGGCCGCTTCGAGCAGCGGGTCGAGGCGGTCGGGCCTGATGATGCAGACGACCTGCACCATGCCCCCGGCGCGGCTCACCTGGCCTTCGCGACTCCATTCGCCCGACCGGCCCGAGCCCCCGCGCACCGGCAGGATCGTGTAGCCGGAAACGCCCGCAGCTTTCAGTGCGTCGGTGAGCCGCTTCTGCATCACCGCCTCGATGGTAATCTCCACCCGCTTGGCCTCATGCATGTCCATCGCCTTCATCCTCCGGTAGCCGCGCTTGCCACGGCGAGATAGAGCGGAATGCCCAGCGTGAGATTGAACGGGAAGGTCACGCCGAGCGACAGGGTAAGGTAGATCGAGGGATTGGCCTCGGGCAGGGCCACGCGCATCGCTGCTGGCACGGCAATATAGGACGCAGACGCGGAAAGCACCATCAGGAGCGCGAGGCCCCCGGTGCTGAGTCCGAGCAGCAGCCCGGCCGCCAGCCCGAAGGCTGCGCCCACGGGCGGCATCACGACGCCGAACAGCAGCGCCCCGGGCCCCAGAACACCCCGGCTTTCCCGCAGGCCGCGGCCCGCGATCAGCCCCATGTCGAGCAGGAACAATGCCAGCACGCCCTTGAACGGATCGACGATGAAACCCGAGATCTCGGCCATGCCATCGGGTCCGGTGACCCAGCCGATCAGGAAAGACCCCAGCAGCAGCACGATGGAGCCGTTGAGCATGATCTCGCGCCAGAGCCCCGGTTCGGCCGCCGTTGTTGCCGCGTCGCGACCGCCCCGGCTGGCGAGCCAGAGCGCCGACAGGATCGCGGGGGCCTCCATCGCTGCCGCCACCGCCACCATGTAGCCCTCGTGCGCGATCCCGCGCTCGGCAAGCACGGCAGAGGCGGCGACGAAGGTGACGATGGAGATCGAGCCGTAGTGTCCGGCCACGGCGGCGGCATCGGTGCGCCCCATCCCGGTGATCCCCCGAAGCAGGACGAACGCCACCAGCGGCAGGGCTGCCGACAGCACCACGCCCGCGATCAGCGCCATCCCGAGGGCCGCACTCGCCCCGTTTTCGGCAACGCCGACCCCACCCTTGAAGCCGATCGCGAACAGCAGGTAGAGCGACATGCCCTTGGCCACCGCTTCCGGCACCGACAGATCGGATCGCGCCAGCGAAGCGGCGAGGCCAAGCACGAAAAACAGGATGAGCGGGGAAAGCAGGTTGCTTGCCGCGATGGAAAGGATCGTGTCCATGTACCCGGTACCTCGCTGTTTTGCGCGCTTCCTTACCGATCCACAGAGCAAAAGGAAACCGGCTACGTCGGGCAGGCTGGCAATGCCAGAGGGCCGGGTTCCGCCGATGCGGCGATGTTGCGCTTTCCGCCGTGGTTGACGCGCGCTAGCGTGAGCCTGCACACAAGGCAGAAAGGTTTGCCCCATGCGTCTTCTTGCAACCTCCCTCATCGCCCTGGCCGCCGCGGTGCCTGCGCTGGCCGAGGATGTCGTCACCCAGGCTCCGGTCGCTGCCGCCACCGTATTTCCGGCCGGTGCGGAACTGACCCTGCGCGCCAGTGTTGATCTGCCCGCGGGCGACCACCGGGTGTTCCTGCCCTATTCCGGCCTCGACAGCCTCGCCGCCTTGCCACGTATCCGCACGTCGCAGGGCGTGGAGATCGGTGCGATCGGGTTCCGCCGCGACGTTGCCCTCGACCGCGAGACGTTGTTCACCGATGCGCAGGCGGAGGCTTGGGAAGCGGTTGAACGCGTCCGCGAAAACGTGGCGATGAAGAAGGACGAAACCGATACCGCGCGCGCGGAATTGCGCGGGCTCGAGGCGCGGCTTGATTTCATGTCCCGGATCGAGCCCGGTGAGGAGATGGCGGCGGAAGATCTCTTTGCCATGGCCGACCGTCTCCGCCAAGAAACCGGCTTGAGCGAAGCCGCCCTGGTCGAGGTTGCCGCCCGGATCAGGCCGCTGGAGGACGCGCTGAAAGACCTCCGGGCCGAGCTTGCCGCCGCAGAGGCCGCCTTCGCCCGGCTATCCCCGCCGGAGGCCGTGGCCGACATGCTGACGGTTGAAGTCAGTGTCGCCGAGGCCGGCCCGGTGACGCTGGAGCTGACGGAACTCACCTCCCGGGCCTGGTGGGAGATGGACTACGACCTTGATCTGAACCGCGCGGCAGGCGAGATCGCGGTCGCCCGCAAAGTGATCGTGACGCAGGAGACCGGGCGGGTCTGGGATGACGTGGACCTCACGCTCTCGACGGCGCGACCCGGCGAGGAGGTATCGCCCACGCCGGTCGAGCCCGACCGCGCCCGGATTGTCGAACCGATGGATCTGGGGCGCTTGTCGGAACGCAGCTCGGAGCCGATGCTTGAAGGCGCGATGCCCGCGCCGATGATGGTGGAGGAAGCCGACATGAAATCGGCGCGCCTCGAAGTTGACGGTCTGGCCCTGTCTTACGTCTATCCCGATCCGGTCACGATCGCCTCTGCCGAAGCCGCCGAGCTTGCGCTCGACCGGCTCACGCTCGATGCCGAAGCGATGGTGCATGCTGCCCCGCGCTGGGACGACACCGCCTTCACGGTCGCGCGTTTCGTCAACACCACCGGCGAGCCCTTGCTGCCCGGGAATGCCAATATCCTGCGCGACGGCCATCTCGTCGGCCGTGAGAGGCTTGCCATGATCCCGGCCGGGGCCGAGGCCGAACTGGGCTTCGGACCGATCGAAGGCATTCGGCTCACGACCGTTTTCGAGCGCAACCAGGAAGGCGATGCCGGCTTCATCTCGAAGTCGAACACGCGCGACCAGCTTGTCACCTTCACGGTGGAAAACCTGACCGACGAGGCGCAGGATGTCCGCGCCTTCTTCCCGCTCACGTTTTCCGAACAGGACGACCTGCGCGTGCGGGTGACGGCCGATCCCGCCCCGTCCGAGACCGACATCGAGAAGAAACGGGGTGTTTCGGCGTGGGACCTGACGGTTGCCCCGGGCGAGACCGCGGAAGTTGAAATCACGATCGCGATTGATTGGCCTGAAGGCATGGAGCTGATCTGGAACCCGTGACCGGGCAAGAATCGCTGCCGATTCTCGCTGGCCCGTGGATTTTTCACGGGCCAGTATTTTAACCGTTTGGAAAATCTAGGTTAAATTCTGCGGATTTTGACACGATTTCGCCGTAATTCGGCGCATTTCACGCCGGATTCGGCCGCAAGTATCCATCCAACGGCAACGCTGATTGCCAGCGCGGCAAAGCCGCCCGGCCCGACGAGGCCTTGCCGGAAACCGGCGGTTCAACTTGCCCAGCATTGCATCGAGACCAGAGCGCGGAGCTTTCGTCCAACTTCCGGGGAGACCACCATGCCCAGCAACGTCATCGCCTTCACCGCCCAAATCTCGGTCGGGACCCCTCGCGCCGAAACCCAGGGTGCAGCCGCCCGCAACAACGTCATCGAACTCGCCGCATGGATCGGTCGGGCGTTCCCCCGTCGCACACCCAACGGCGTGTTCTTCACCACCCAGGTTCTCGCGACCCAAGGGGATATCGCCTGAATTCTCGGAAAACCAGTTAACCAACTTTGAAGGAAATCATCATGCCTCGTTCGCTTGCAGACCGCGCCCGCGCCCGCCGTCGGACCGCCCTCTCGGCCCTGAGGGCCCGCATCGCCGCCGACGACAGTGTTATCTCGATCTTTGAAGGCAGTTTTCCGCTGCGCCAGGCCGTGCCGGAATTCCGCTCGGTTCGCGGCAATCCCGGCCTCGGTGAGCCGCGCAGACTGCCGGTTCTGGTGCTGCGTGACAGGGTTGCGGCATGACGGTGCGATGTCTCTGGCGTGGTCGTCTCCGTGCCCTGCCGGGGCCGCATCCTCGCCGCATATGAGATGGTTCAAGGTGCATCCTGGGGCCATGCGGTGTCGAAAGAGTGAAATTCCACTTTTTCGCCCCAATTCGGCACGAATGAGGCCCGAATCGGAACGCACCTTTGACGTCATCGGAACGGAAATCTGACCAACAGGAGAAACCCCATGGCTGCCACCATGACACTCCGTAAACCGGCAAAGGTCCTGCCATTCGGCAAACCCTGCCAAAGCGTGACCGCGACAGATCGCGATGAACGTCTGCCACGGCTCACGAGCGCCGAGATCGAAAGCTTCTTCGATCAGGCCAAAACTGCAAGGCTCCTCCGTCAAGTGGCCTGATGCCAGACTGACGGGCGAGACGTCAATATAAGAAACCGAAACAAACTCGGCACGATGCCGAAACAATTCTGGGGAAACCGCCATGCACACCAACGTTATCGCCTTCGCCCGCGCCCGCAAAACTGCCAACCGCGCCACCGCAACCATCCAGAGCGTTCGTGACAACGTCATCACGATGGCGGAATGGAAAACCCGGGTTCGCGCCCGGCGCACCGCCTCCGGCGTGTTTTTCACCACCGGCGTGCTCGTCACCTGCGGCAACGTCGCCTGAACCCGATACCGCACCGCCAAAGCCACCGCCAAAGCCGCGGCGCAAGAAACCAGGAGAATCCGAAATGGCCACCGTCACCATGCTCGAAAAGGCTCGTCAGGGCCGCCGCAATGCCGTCGCTTCGCTGGCGACCCGCGAACAACGCAGCCGGAACGTCCCGTCGATCTTCGACTGCGCTTTTGATGAAGCACCCACGAATGCACCGACACAAGGCACCAACGTGATCGCCTTCCGCTCGGCCCGCCAAACGCCGATGCTGCGCCCTGCAGCCCAACGCGCGGCCTGAGCAATCGAGGCGGGCGGGGCGCGCGAGGCGCGCCTCACCGCCCTCGCGTCACGGTCAACCCGGCACCCAGAAAAACTGTACGAGGTGGAAGAACAGGGGTGCCGAGAACACGAACGAATCCAGCCTGTCGATGAATCCGCCCTGACCGGGGATCAGATGCCCCCAGTCGGCCACGCCCCGGTCGCGCTTGATCGCGGCCATCACCATGCCCCCGCCATAGCCGAGAAAGGCCACCACCATCGCCATGATCGCGGCTTGCCAAGGCGCAAACGGGGTTGTCCACGCCAGCGCGGTGCCAAGCACAGTCGCGGTGCCGAGCGCGCCGAGAAAGCCCTCCCAGGTGCGCGAATGCGGCACGCCGGGGGCGATCCGGGTTCGTCCCATCAGCCGCGGCGTGATGAAATGCGCCATGTCCGCTCCCTGCACCACGATCACCAGCCAGGCAATCAGCAGGATCTGCTTGCCGCCGAAGCCTGGGATGTCGAGCCAGAGCAACGCCGGTGCGTGCGAGGCGGCAAAGAGGCACAGCATCAGCCCCCACTGAGTTTCGGCGATTCGCGTGAGAAAGCCGGATGTGTCACCCCGCACGGCGGCGAGCACGGGGAGGAACAGGAAGGCATAGACCGGGATGAAGATCGTCATCAGCCCGATCGCGCCGGTGGCGACGAGCGCGTATTGCAACGGCAGCGCCACGAAGAAGGAAAACATCAGCACCCAGTGATCGGCCCGGCGCTTGGCGGTCAGGGTGAGAAACTCGCGCAGCGCCGCGAAGGAGATGAAGGCGAACAGGACCACCACGCCGATCCGCCCGAACAGCGCTGCGAGCGAGAGCAGCACCACCATCGCCCACCAGGCGTTGATCCGGGCAAACACCGTTTCGACAATTATGTTTTCCGGCCCCGCCGCCCGCCACCAGCGCCTGAGCGCCGAAGCCACGAGGGTGGCACCGAGCAGCGCAAGCACCAAGCCGGTGAAAAGCTGGGCAAATTCGGCGGGCGCGGTCATGCTTCGCCCGCCTTGTGCAGCGCCGCGAGCGCGCGGTGGGCGCGGTCGAGAAAAATCTCGCGGTCCTCGCCGGGGGCGATGTGGATCGGCGCGCCGAAGGTGACGGTGCAGATCAGCGGCACCGGCACGATCTCGCCCTTGGGCAGCACCGAATTGAGGTTGTCGATCCAGGTCGGCACGAGATCGACCTGTGGCCGGGCGCGGGCGAGATGGTAGAGCCCGGTCTTGAACGCCAGCAGCGGGTCTTCGGTCAGGTTGCGCTTGCCCTCGGGAAAGATGATCAGGCTCGCGCCGCCGTCGAGCGCCGCGATCATCCGCGCCACCGGGTCTTCCTCCGGGTCGCGGTTGTCGGCATCGCGGTTGATCAGAACCGCGTTCAGCACGTCACGCCCGAAGAAGGCGCGCAGGTGGTTCTTGAGCCAGTAGTCCGAGGCCGCGACGGGCCGGGTCTTGTTGCGCAGGAAGGTGGGCAGAACCGACCAGATCAGCGGGAAATCGGCATTCGAGGTATGATTTGCATAATAGACTCGCTGTCGCGGAATCGGCTCGCTCCCGGCCCAGATCGCCCGGGGCGCGGTCACCATGCGGACGAACAGCACGAGCCCGTGGCCCGTGATCCGGGCAATCGTTTTCCTGAACATGAATGTCCTCTCGCCGGCTCGCCAAGACTATAGGCTCAGGAGTCCCTTGGGGAAACTGCATATCCGCGAAACTTGCAGAGGGTTCTCAGCCCCGCGGGGCCGCCGCGCGGCGCAGCCGGTCGTTGATCGCGCGGCCAAGTCCGGTGTCTGGGATTGGCGAGACGGCGATCGGCATGGCACCACCGGAGTCCAGCGCATGGAGGTGGTGAAACAGGTTCGCCGCCGCCTCGACCATGTCACCCGACGGCGAGAGGTTGAGCGCCGCCGCCTCGACCGGACCGAAGCCAAGCAGGCGTTCGCCGGGCCGGGCGGCGGCTGCGTTCAACCGCAGCGGGGCGACAGGCGCGTAATGCGAGCCAAGTTGGCCCGGCGCGTTGATCGTGCTGTCGGGAGCACGGTGCAGGAGCGGGCCGCCAAGACAGGCCTCGATCGCCTCCACCGGCAGGCCGCCGGGACGCAGCAGCACCGGGGTGGGATCGAAGCCGATGATGGTGCTTTCCACCCCCACCGCGCAGGGGCCGCCATCGAGCACCGCCTCGATCCGGCCCGCAAGACCGGCCAGAACGTGCTCGGCCGTGGTCGGGCTGATCCGCCCCGAGGGGTTGGCAGAGGGCGCGGCAACCGGGCGACCGGCCCTGGCCAGAAGCGCGCGCGCCAGTGCATGGTCGGGCACCCGCACCGCCACCGTGGGCAATCCTGCCGACACCAGAGGTGAAAGCCCGCCGCCTTCGCGCAGCGGCAGAACCAGCGTGATCGGGCCGGGCCAGAAAGCATCGGCCAGCCGCGCCGCGTCGCCTTCCAGACGGGCATAGCCTGCCACCGCGCCCGCGTCGGGCAGATGCACGATCAGCGGGTTGAAGCTGGGCCGCCCCTTGGCCTCGAACACCCGCGCCACGGCGCGATCATCGGTGGCGTCGGCACCCAGACCATAGACCGTTTCGGTCGGAAAGCTGACGAGGCCACCGCCGCGCAGAAGCGCGGAAGCCCGGGCGATCCCGCCCGCGTCGGGTTTCAGAACTTCGGTTTCGACCATGACGCGGCGTTTTCCTTGCCTCGGTATCGCGGCGGTTTATCCTTTGCCCCTGCCTGCCTACAAGTCGCATGTCGGCTTGCCAAGCCGTGAGAAGGAGAAGGCCCGATGCCCTATGCCGCCCCCGCCCGCGAGTTTCGCTTCCTGCTCGACGAGGTTCTCGGCTTCGACGCCGTCGCCGCAACTGAGCGCTTCGGCGAGGCAACGCCCGAAACCGTGAACGCGATCATCGCGGAAGCGGCGAAGCTCAACGACGACGTGATCGCACCGTTGCAGCGGGCCGGCGATACCCGGGGCGCGCGGCTGGAGAACGGTGTGGTTCGCACCAGTCCGGGCTTTGCCGAAGGCTACCGCGCGATTGCCGAGGGCGGCTGGATCGGCATGGCGGGCGATCCCGAGCATGGCGGCATGGGCCTGCCCTTCACCCTCAACGCCGTGTTCAACGACATGATCTCCGGCGCGGCGCTGGCGCTGGGCCTCAACCCGCTGCTCACGCAAGGCCAGATCGAGGCGCTGGAAACCCACGCCTCCGACGAGATGAAGGCGCTCTACCTGCCCAGGCTCAATTCCGGGGAATGGACCGGCACGATGAACCTGACCGAGCCGCAGGCGGGCTCGGACGTGGGCGCGCTTTCCACGAAGGCGGTTCCGAACGGCGATGGCACCTATGCGATCACCGGCCAGAAGATCTACATCTCCTGGGGCGATCACGATTTTGGCGGCAACATCTGCCATCTCGTGCTTGCGCGCCTGCCCGATGCCGCGCCGGGCACGCGGGGGATCAGCCTGTTCATGGTGCCGAAGCTGATCCCCGACGCGGCCGGTGAACCGGGGGAGCGCAACGCCCTGCGCGTGGTCAGCCTCGAACACAAGACCGGCCTGCATGGCTCGCCGACCTGCGTGATGGCCTACGAGGGCGCAACCGGCTGGCTTGTCGGGCAGGAGCATGGCGGCATGGCAGCGATGTTCACGATGATGAACAATGCCCGGCTGCAAGTGGGCGTTCAGGGCATCGGCGTGGCGGAAGGTGCCTATCAACACGCGCTGGCCTATGCGCTGGAGCGCAAGCAGGGCCGTTCGCCCTTGCCCGACGGCACCGGGTCGATCATCGACTTTGCAGACGTGCGGCGGATGCTGATCGAGGCGAAGGCCGAGATCTTCGCCGCCCGCGCCATTGCGCTCGCCTGCGCCATGGCGATCGACATGGAAAAGGCAACCGGCGCGGCGGAATGGACGGCCCGCGCGGCGCTGCTGACCCCGATCGCCAAGAGCTACGGCACCGATACCGCCCAGAAGGTGACCTACCTCGGCGTGCAGGTGCATGGCGGCATGGGCTACATCGAGGAGACGGGTGCGGCGCAATACGCGCGCGATGCCCGGGTGCTCACGATCTACGAGGGCACCAACGGCATCCAGGCGATCGACCTTGTCGGCCGCAAGATGATGGATGGTGGCGAGGCCGCGATGCGGCTCTGCGACGAGATCGAGGCCGAGGCCGAAGCGGCGCGAGGCGCAATGCCCGATCTTGCCGAGGCGGTCTGGGGTGCTGCCGAGAGCCTGCGCGAATGTGTCGAGTGGCTGGCCGCGCAAGACATGCAGGAGCGCTTCGCCGGTGCCGTGCCGTTCCAGTCGGCCTTCGCCCGGGTGCTTGGTGCCTTCTACCACCTGCGCGC
Source organism: Maritimibacter sp. HL-12 (assembly GCF_900177545.1). Taxonomy (GTDB): domain Bacteria; phylum Pseudomonadota; class Alphaproteobacteria; order Rhodobacterales; family Rhodobacteraceae; genus Sinisalibacter. Next base: position 1,927,340 of record NZ_FXBQ01000001.1, read on the forward strand.
GGCGCGGGCAGCGGGTGGAGCGGGGCCGCGCCGCGCGCTTGCCGCGTTCTACATCGAACGGCTGTTGCCGGAACATGCCGCCCTGATCGCGCAGACGCGGGCCGGGGCGGCGGGGCTCTATGCCCTCGAGCCGGAGGATCTTGCCTCTTGACCGCCACGATCCACTTTCCCTGGGAAACGCCCCCCGGCGAGGGCGAGGCCATCGAAGTGGGCACGGGCGCGCTCTGGATGCGTCTGCCACTGCCGATGAAGCTCGATCATGTGAACGTCTTTGCCTTCGAGGATGACGACGGCTGGACGATTATCGACACCGGCTTCGATTCCCGCCGTACCCGCAAGATCTGGGAGACCCTGCTCGCCGGCCCCTTGGGCGGCAAGCCGGTCGCGCGTGTGGTCGTCACCCACCACCACCCCGATCACGTCGGCCTCGCCGGCTGGTTCCAGCGCGATCATGGCGCGCAGCTCATCACCACCCGCACCGCGTGGCTCTTCGCCCGGATGCTGTTGCTTGACGAGCAGATGGTGCCGGTGGACGAAACCCTGGCCTATTGGCGTTCGGCGGGGATGGACGAAGATGTTTTCGAGGCGCGCAAGGCTGAGCGGCCGTTCAACTACGTCGATATCGTCGCCGATATGCCGCTGGGGTTTTCCCGGGTCAAGGAGGGCGACGTGATCCGCTTCGGCGGGCGCGACTGGGACGTGCGGATCGGCAACGGCCATGCGCCGGAGCACGCCACCTTCTGGAGCCGCGATTGCGACCTGGTGCTGGGCGGCGACCAGTTGCTCGCCACGATCAGCCCCAACCTCGGGGTCTATGCCACCGAGCCGGAAGCCGACCCGGTCGGCGACTGGCTCGAAAGCTGCGAGCGGCTGGCCCCGTTCGCGCGCGACAGCCACCTCGTGCTGCCCGGCCACAAGCTGCCCTATCGCGGGCTGCCAACCCGGATGCGCCAGCTTGTCGACAACCACCACACCGCGCTGGCCCGGCTGCTCGATCACCTTGCCGAACCGCAGACTGCGGTGGAGTGTTTTCCGGTGCTCTATCGGCGCCGGATCAGCGAAGGTGAATACGGGCTTGCCATGGTCGAAGCGGTGGGGCACCTCAACCACCTGTTGCGCACCGGCGAGATCACCCGCACCCGGCGCGACGACGGGGCATGGCTCTGGAAACGAAAGGAAACGTCCCATGGCTGAGATGAGAAAGAAGCGGCCGACCGCCCGTGTCTCCCGTTGCGATGACGCCACCCCGCCGACCGCCGAGCAGAAACCATTGCCGCAATCCCTCGCCGAAACGGAACTCGATGAAAAAAGCCCGGCGGAATGGGCCTATGAACGGCTGATCCTCTATATCCAGAACTTCGAGGAGCAGCTCGACAACGCTCACGAGGTTGCCATGGGATTCACCGGCGGCGACGCAGGTGTGCTGCGGATCGAGGGGATCGGGTTTTTTGACCCTGATATCGTCACCTTCTACGGCACCGATACCACCGGCGCGAAAACCCAGCTTATCCAGCACGTCAGCCAACTCAACGTGATGTTGCGGGCGCTTGCGCGTGAAGTCAAATCCGACGAGCCTCCGAGGCGGATCGGTTTTCGCCTCGCCGCCGATCTCGAAGTCAATGAAGCCGATCGTGGGAAAGAGACCTCGACCTAGGCTGACTTCGTCGCGGATTGCCGCGCCGGAGCCGTGCCGTCAGACCTGATCCGCCGGCGAACGATCACATTCCGGCACCCTCGACCGCCTCAAGATCAAACGCCGCCGCCATGAGCGCGCGGGTGTAGTCGGTTTGGGGCGCATCGAAAATCTCGTCCGCCGAACCTGCCTCGACGATATCACCCGATTTCATCACCAGCACCTTGTGCGCCAGCGCCCGCACCACCTTCAGGTCGTGGCTGATGAACAGGTAGGCCAGTCCGTGGCGCTTTTGCAGCGTGCGCAGAAGCTCGACGATCTGCACCTGAACCGTCATGTCGAGCGCTGATGTCGGCTCGTCGAGCACCAGCAGGCGGGGGCGCAGGATCATTGCGCGGGCGATCGCGATGCGCTGGCGCTGGCCGCCGGAAAACTCGTGCGGATAGCGGTGCATCGTTTCGGGGTCGAGCCCGACCTCGGCCATGATCTCGGCGACCATCTCGCGCCGGTTGCGCCCCGGCTGAACGCCGTGCACGCCAAGCCCTTCGGCAATGATCTCTTCCGCCGTCATCCGGGGCGAGAGCGAACCATAGGGATCTTGAAACACGATCTGCATATCGCGCCTGATACCGCGCAACTCGCGAGGGCTCAGGCCCTGGATGTTCTGCCCGAGAAATACCACCGGGCCCTGCGATCCGATCAGCCGCATCACTGCGAGCGCCAGCGTGGTCTTGCCCGAGCCCGATTCTCCGACAATCCCCACCGTTTCGCCCGCGCGCACCGAGAAGTTCGCGGCGTTCACCGCCTTGATGTGCCCCACGGTGCGCCTGAGCAGCCCCCGCGTGATCGGAAACCAGATCCGCAGGTTTTCCGCCCGGGCGATTTCTTCCGCGCCTTCCGGCACCGGATCGGGCCGCCCCGCCGTAGCAGCGGAGATCAGCATCCGGGTGTAGGGATGGCGCGGGTTGGCAAAGACCTCCGCGGTCGGCCCGGTCTCGACAATCTCGCCATCCTTCATCACGCAGACCCGATCGGCAAACTTGCGCACGATCGCGAGATCGTGGGTGATGAACAACAGGCTCATGCCCTCGGCTCTTTTCAGATCGACCAGAAGATCGAGAATCTGCGCCTGGATGGTCACGTCGAGTGCTGTTGTCGGCTCGTCGGCGATCAGCAGGTCAGGGCCGTTGGAGAGCGCCATGGCGATCATCACGCGCTGGCGCTGGCCACCGGAAAGCTGGTGCGGAAAGGCGTTGAGCCGTTCCTCGGGGTTTGGGATGCCGACCTTGTCGAGCAGTTCGAGAATCCGGGCGCGCAGCGCCGGGCCCTTCAGCCCCTGGTGGAGCATGATGGTTTCGCTGAGCTGCTTCTCGATCGTGTGCAGCGGGTTGAGAGAGGTCATCGGCTCCTGGAAAATGAAGCTGACATCGTTGCCCCGCACCGCGCGCAGCCGGGTGGCCGATGCGCCAAGGAGCTCGTGTCCCTCATAGCGGATCGAGCCGGATACGGTGGCGCTGTCGGGCAGGAGCGAAACGGTCGACAGCGCGGTGACCGACTTGCCGGACCCGGATTCGCCCACCAGCGCCAACGTCTCGCCCTTTTCGATGTGAAAACTCACATTCTTTACCGCAGGGTTCTCGAGTCCGTCCTGCCGGAACGACACGTTCAGATCGGTAACTTCCAGCACCCTCATTGGAACGTCTTCCGCGGGTCGAAGGCATCGCGCACGCCCTCGAAGATGAAGACGAGGAGCGAGAGCAGCACGGTGAAGGTGAAGAAAGCGGTGAAAGCGAGCCAGGGCGCCTGCAGGTTCTGCTTGGCCTGCCGGGTAAGCTCGCCAAGCGACGGTGCCGAGGAGGGCAACCCGTAGCCGAGGAAGTCGAGCGCGGCCAGCGTGCCGATGGTGCCGGTGATGATGAAGGGCAACATGGTGAGCGTGGCCACCATCGCGTTGGGCAGCATGTGACGGAACATGATCACCCGGTTGGAAACCCCGAGCGCCTTGGCCGCGCGCACGTATTCGAAGTTGCGCGCGCGCAGGAACTCGGCCCGCACCACGCCCACCAGCGCGGGCCAGCCGAACAACACGGTGACGAAGACCAGAAGCCAGAAACTTCGCCCGAGGATCGCGAACAGGATGATGATGACGTAGAGCGACGGGGTGGAGCCCCAGATTTCGAGCAGGCGCTGGAATATGAGATCGATCCAGCCGCCGAAATAGCCCTGGATCGCGCCCGCGGCGATGCCGATCAGCGAGGTGAGGACCGTCACGATCAGGGTAAACAGCACTGAGAGACGGAAGCCGTGGATGACCCGGGCGAGCACGTCGCGCGCGGTGTCGTCGGTGCCGAGCCAGTGCTGGTTGTCCGGCGGCGAAGGCGCGGGGCCGCCGATGTCGTTGATCGTGTCGTAGCTGTAGGGGATCGGCGGCCAGAGCAGCCAGCCCTTGTCGATCGCCACGCCATCGACAACGTCATCCTGCGCGTCCTCGATCACGCCCTCGGGGTCTTCAAAACAGCGCTCGTTGCCTTGCGCGACGATCAGGCACTGCACCTCGATATCGCCGTACACCGCCTCGGTGCGGAAATCGCCGCCAAACTCGGTTTCGGGGTAGAACTGGAAGACCGGGGTGTAGAAGTTGCCCGCGTAGCGCACGAGGAGCGGCTTGTCGTTGGCGATGAGCTCGGCGAACAGCGTCATCGTGAACAGCACCGAGAAGACCACGAGTGACCAGAAGGCCCGACGGTTGCGGCGGAAGTTCCGCCAGCGGCGCTGGTTCAGGGGCGAAAGTGTCATCCGCCTGACGGGTTCGACAGGGGCGAGCGGTGCCTTGGAAAGGCCATCCGACGCGGTTGTGATGCCGTGATCGCGCGCCTCCTTCATCAGCCCTCCCTCCGCTCGAAGTCGATGCGCGGGTCGATGAAGACATACATGAGGTCCGACAGGATGCCGACGAGCAGGCCGACAAGGCCGAAGACGAAGAGCGTGCCGAAGATGATCGGATAGTCGCGCGCCACCGCCGCCTCGAACCCGAGCCGCCCGAGCCCGTCGAGCGAGAAGATTGTCTCGATGATCAGCGAGCCGCCGAAGAACACGCCGATGAACAGGGCCGGAAACCCGGAAATCACGATCAGCATCGCGTTGCGGAAGACGTGGCCGTAAAGCACCCGCGATTCCGAAAGGCCCTTGGCCCGCGCGGTGATCACGTATTGCTTCTTGATCTCGTCGAGGAAGGAATTCTTCGTCAGCAGCGTGAGGGTGGCGAAGCTGGCGATCGTCGAGGCCGTGACCGGCAGGGCGATGTGCCAGAAGTAGTCGAGCACCTTGCCGATCAGGCTCAAGTCTTCCCAGTTGTCGGAGGTGAGCCCCCTCAGCGGGAAGATCTGCCAGTAACTCCCCCCGGCGAAGAGCACCAGCAGCAGGATGGCAAAAAGAAAGCCCGGAATGGCATAGGCCACGATGATCAGGCCGGAGGTGAAGGTATCGAACCGCGTGCCGTCCCGCACTGCCTTCCTGATGCCGAGCGGGATCGAGACGAGATAGGCGATCAGCGTCGACCAGAGCCCCAGCGTGATCGACACCGGCAGTTTCTCGGCGATCAGTTCGAACACGCCGATGGAGCGGAAGTAGCTCTGCCCGAAATCGAGCCGCATGTAGCGCCACATCATGTTCAGGAAGCGTTCGAGCGCGGGGATGTCTTCCTTGAAACAGGCGTCGTTCTCGATGTCGGGCTCGCCGTCAAACTCGGGGGCGCAGACAACGCGGGCAAAGCCCATCTCGATTTCCAGGCTATCAAGGAAGTCCTGCGGCAGGCCGCGCGCGCCGAGATAGCGCTCGTCGCCGCCGCCGGAGCTGTCGGCCGCTTCCGAGCCGCCGCCGGAGATCGCCTCGAACACGTCACCCTCGCCCTCCATCTGGGCGATGATCTGCTCGATCGGCCCGCCGGGGACGAACTGTGTCAGCGAGAAGTTGATGATCATGATCCCGATCAACGTCGGGATGATCAGCAAGATCCGCCGAAGGATATAGGCTCCCATGTTGCTCCTGTCCTGCCTGTTCCCTGCCCCGGATCAGCGCAGTGCGCCGGACGCTTTGAGCGCCTCGTATTTTTCTTCGTCGAACCACCAGAAATCGAGGTAACCCAGATCGTAGGGCGGCATATTCTCGGGATGTTCGAACATGTCGTAATAGGCGACGGTGTGCGTGTCCTTGAACCATTGCGGCACCACGAATTTCAGCGCCCGCAGGGTGCGGTCGAGCGCCCGCATCGCAGCCACCATGTCTTCGCGGGTTTCGGAGTTCGACGCGATCTTGATCAGCGCGTCCACGGCCGGATGCGAGATCCCCGCCGGGTTGAACAGGCTGAACTCGGCTTCGCGCGAGCCAAAGGCCTGCTCCAGCCCCGATCCCGCCTCGTAGCCGATCGAGAGGTGATCGGTCATCATGTCGAAGTCGAAACTGCGCGACCGCTCGACATATTGCGCGGTATCGACACGGTTGTGCACGGCATCGACCCCGAGCGCCTTGAGGTTGGCGACGTAGGGCTGAACCACCCTGTCGAAGGCCGGGGAATATTCAAGAAATTCCACCGTCAGCCTTTCGCCTTCGGCATTGCGGCGGATGCCGTCGTCGCCCACTTCCCAGCCCGCTTCGTCGAGCAGCGCCGAAGCGGCGCGCAGTTGCGCCCGATCAAGCTGGCGGGTGCCCGAAACCGGCGGCATCACCACTTCGTCGGTCAGCACGCCTTCGGGCAGGATGTCGGCGAGCGGTTCCAGAATGGCCAGCTCCTCGGGCGAGGGCAGACCGGTGGCCTCGTTGTAGCTGTTGCTGGCAAAGCCGGTGATCCGGGCATAGAGCTCGTAAAACAGCGTTTCGTTCGACCACTCGAAATTGAACATCCGGCTGATCGCATCACGCACGCGAATGTCCTGGAATTTCTCGCGCCTCAGGTTGAACACGAAGGCCTGGCCCGAGGCCTGCGAGCCGTCGTCCAGTTCCGCCGTCACGACCTCGCCGTTTTGCGCGAGGTCAAAATCGTAGCCCGTCGCCCATTGCTTCGAGCTGTTCTCGATACGGAAGGTATAGGCCCCGGCCTTGAACCCCTCGAAGGCGGCATCGCTGTCTGCGAAATATTCCACCCGGATACGGTCGAAGTTGTTGCGGCCTTTCATGATCGGCAGATCGGCGGCCCAGTAATCGGGATTGCGGCGATAGACTATGCGCTGGTTGATGTCGTAGCTGTCGCGCACATAGGCGCCGGTGCCGAGCGCCATTTCGAGCCGGCTTTCATCGAGCTGAGCGCCGGTTTCCTCGAACCAGGCTTTCGACATCACCGGCGTCGCCCCGGCCTGATCGATCCGGTCGCGCTTCGAGCTGTCGGCCACGAAGGTGAACTTCACCCGATGCTCATCCAGCGCCTCGACGCCCTCGACGATCCGCGCCACGCCCTCTCGGTAGCTCGGAAGGCCTTGTTCCATGAACAATTCGTGGGTGAAGGCGACGTCGTGCGCCGTCACTGGTGTGCCATCTGCGAAAGCGGCTTCGGGACGGATGTTGAAGATCACCCAGGCATGGTCCTCGGGGTATTCCAGTGTTTCGCAGATCAGGCAGTAACTCACGCCGATTTCGTCGGCGGTGGAGGTCATCAGCCGTTCGATATTGATCGACGCCCCCCAGCCCGACACCCCCTTGCGGCTGTAGGGGTTGAAACTGTCGAAGGTGCCCATCGTCCACAACGCGATCTCGCCGCCCTTCGGCGCATCGGGATTGACGTAATCGAGGTGGCTGAAGTCGGGCCCATACTTGGGTGTGCCGAAATAGGAGAAGGCATGCGACGTTGCCGTTTCCTGGCTCCGTGCTGCCAGCGTCGAGGCCAGCAACGCAAGGGCACCGAGGACAAACAGGCTGGCAAGTGCGCCGAGCGACGCGATGGGGCGTGAAGCGGTGCGGGCGCGCGGGCGTTCGGATACGGCGTGATACTTCATCGGGTGTCCTCCGTCATGACGGCGCGGCATCGCCGCTGGTATTCCCGGTTACGCTAAAGCGCGCCATGGCGCGGCTCAAGGCGAGAATTCGTGAACACCGCCGTGATCTCCCGCAGGACACGGAAAACAAGACGGCCGCCCCTTCCGGGACGGCCGCCGATCATTCAACCGTGAAGCCGATCAATTGCCGATGGTGGCGAGATAGGCGATCAGGTCGGCGCGTTCCTCGATATCCTTGAGGCCTGCGAAGGTCATCTTGTTGCCGGGGGCATAGCCGCGCGGGTCTTCGAGCCAGGCGTCGAGATTTTCCGGCGTCCAGGTTTCGTCCGACATCGCCAGAAGCGCGTCGGAGTATTCGAAGCCATCCATCGCTGCCTTTTCGTGCCCGACGATATTGTAGAGCGCAGGCCCGGTGGTATGGGCGCCTTCTTCGAGTTTGTGGCACGCCCTGCACTTGCCGAACACCCGCTCGCCCTGAGACGGGTCGGCATTTTCGTAGACATCGGCAAAGGCGAGTTCGACTTCCTCTTCCTCCTCCTCGGCCTCGCCATCGACATCGCCGCCGATGTTGAACCCGCGCACGACGGCGTGTTCCTCGTCACCGTGGTGATCGTCGGCCACCTTGTAGAGCGCCGAGGCGCCCCAGTTGGCCAAGAGCATGATAAGTAGTGCGCCAGCGGCGCTGGCGCCGAGCTTGATCAAGTTGTTTGTGTTGAACATGTCGCGGTCCGTGGTTCCCTGAGTCCCACGCCTTCTATCCGCTTCCCTTGCTACGTTTCAAGCGATATGAGGCGCGACGAAATGCCTTGCCCCGCGTTTGCACGTTCTGGAGGGGCAAAAACCCGGGGAGGACAGGACGATATGAGTGGCAAGATCGCCTTTCAGGGGGAGCCCGGTGCTTATTCGCACGAGGCCTGTCGCGAGGCCCACCCCGATATGGAGGCGCTGCCCTGCCACACCTTTGAAGACGTGATCGCGGCGGTGCGCGATGGCGCTGCCGATCTCGCCATGCTGCCGGTCGAGAACTCGACCTACGGGCGCGTCGCCGATATTCACCGCCTGCTGCCGGAGAGCGGGCTGCACATTCTCGCCGAGGCCTTCGTGCGGGTCCGCATCAGCCTGCTCGCTTTGCCCGGCACCCCGCTCGAACAGATCAACACGGTGCGCGCCCACCTCGTTCTCCTGCCGCAGTCGTCGCGTTTTCTGAAACTGCACGGCATCACCGGTGTCGCGGCCGCCGACAGCGCCGGTGCCGCCGCCGATCTCGCCCGTCTCCGCACCCGCGGCGAAGGGGTGCTCGCCTCGACGCTGGCGGCGGAAATCTACGGCCTCGACGTTCTGGCGCGCGATATCGAAGACCATGGCCACAACACCACCCGCTTCGTGATCATGGGGCGCGACCTCGATCTCACCCGGCGCGGCAACGACGGCATGATGACCACCTTCGTCTTCGAGGTACGCAACATTCCCGCCGCGCTCTACAAGGCGATGGGCGGCTTTGCCACCAACGGCGTGAACATGACCAAGCTGGAAAGCTACATGATCGACGGCTCCTTCACCGCCACGCGCTTCTACGCCGATATCGAGGGCCACCCCGACGATCGCTCGGTGCAGCTTGCGCTGGAAGAACTGGCCTATTTCACCAACAATCTCGATATTCTCGGGGTCTACCCCGCCGATCCGCGCCGCCACGGCGTCGGCCGCGCTTCTTAGAGCGCGCCGGCCTTCGCCCGCGCCTCGATCTCGGACGCGAACTCACCCACCCGCTTGCGGAACCGCTTGAGCACGCTCTGGCGGGCCAGCTTGAGCGACTGGATCACCAGCCGGGCAGGGATCGTGCGCGGGCGGGCATCGAGCGACAGGTTCATCCGGGTGCGGTTGCGTGACATCGCCACGAGGTCAATGACCAAGACCATTTCGACGGCCTTAGACGTGGTGTCAAACCGCATCCGTTCCGGCACCTGGTATTCCGCCAGTTCGATATCGAGCTTGCGTTCCTTGCCGCGGTATCTGAACGCCGCGCGCCATGACATGCCAATCCCCGGAACTGTCAGCGTGTCGCTCCGCATCACTTCCGCGCCACGTCGGAGAACCGCGCGCTCGAACCCGTCGAAATCGGACAAGTGCTCGAAAACCACCTCGATCGGTGCTTCGATATCTTCGCGGGCTGCAAGTTTCATGTCTGGTTCGTTTCACTGCTCTGGGGTTGCAACAAGTCTCGCTGCAATTGAATCGGTCCGCAAGTCGCTTTCGCATGACGGTTTCGCGATCGTGGGCCCTGTTGCAGGCCCGGAAAGCCGGCGGGATGTCGTGCCGTCGGTCCGGGATGCTCTGGCGGGCACTGCTGCGCCTTTTGCCTGACGGAAAGTTTACCGGATGATCCGATCCCCGGGGGCATCTCCGCCTTGCTCGTCTTAAAGTTGCACGATAGAGTTCACAGACACGTAAAGGTTACCTTCAGTAGGGATAGTGCGAAACCACCGGAACAATCCGGGGACGAAGGGAAGGGGTGCGGGACATGAGCCGACCCGCTGCGAGCGACGCGGCCACACGTGCCCGTTATCTCGATCTCCGGATTCTGGCGACGAGCGATTTGCACATGCATCTCCTGGCCTTCGATCACGCGGCCGGACGTGCCGGGGCTACCACGGGCCTCGCCCATACCGCGACCCTGATCCGCGCCGCCCGGGACGAAGTGCAAAACTCGATCCTGCTCGACAATGGAGACTTTCTGCACGGCAGCGCGATGGGCGAGGCGATCACTAAAAACGTTCTCGACGGGCGACGCATGCCGCGTGGCGCCCACCCGGTCGTTGCTGCCATGCGCGCGCTCGACTACGACGCGATAACCCTCGGCAACCACGATTTCGATCATGGCGTGGATTATCTCGGCGAGGTTCTGCGCAATGCGCCTTTTGCTGTCGTCGCCTCCAATCTCACGCTTGCGCCTGCCACCAATGCAGGCGGCCCACGCCCGCTCGCGTTTACCCTGCCGTTCGCCTTGATCGACCGAGAGGTGACCGATCGCATGGGGAAGCCGCACCGGCTCAGGATCGGCCTGCTCGGGATGCTTCCCCCGGGTTCGGTCAGCGGTCTGCACAACGGCCCGTTCCGTGCCGAAACCCGCGATATCGTCGAGACGGCGCGGGTGATGGTGCCGCAACTGCGCGGACTTGGAGCCGACATCGTGGTGGTCATGGCGCATTCCGGCATCGGCTGCGATACCGCGACGCCCGGGATGGAAAACGCCGTCGTCCCGCTGGCTGCCGTGCCGGGGATCGACGCGATCGTGGCCGGCCATGCGCATCAGGTATTCCCCGCCGAGACCGGCAAGTGGGTGGTGCCCGTCGACCCGGTCTCGGGACGCATCCACGGTGTCCCGGTCGTCGCGCCGGGGTTCTGGGGCTCGCACCTCGGGGTGATCGACCTGGCGCTTGCCGCGCGGCCTGAAGGCGGCTGGCGCATAGCCGATGCGAAAAGCTGTGCCCGACCGGTTGCCCGGCGCGACGGGAAAAACGGCATGGTGGTGAGCGTTGTTGCACCCGACACCGGACTCCTCGCGCTGTTTGCCCCGGTAAGCGCTGCGATCTCCCGGCGCAACGGCCGTGCACTTGGTGAAACCCGCTGCCGCCTGCACACCTATTTCGCCACCGCAACCCCCGCTCCGGCGCTCGATCTCGTGCACCGCGCGATGCTGTGGTATGGCCAGACCCAGATCGACGGTCTTGGCCCCGACAGGTTGCCGATGGTCGCCTCGACATCGCCGTTTCGCGCCGGCGGGATCGCGGGCCCCGGCTATTTCACCGACATCCCGCCCGGCCCGATTTCGCTCGCGGCATTGGACGAAATCTATGCCTTTCCCAACAATCTTTGCGTCTTGCGCCTGACCGGGGCCGAGCTTGGCGATTGGCTTGAACGCGCCGCCAGCGTCTACAACACCATCCTGCCGGGCGGTGGCGACCAGCCGCTGATCTCCCCGACAACGCCCGCCTACGCCTACGAGAGCGTCGCCGGGTGCGACTACCGGATCGACCTCGCCACCCCGCCCCGGCATGACCCCCTTGGCGGGCTGCGCGATCCGGCGGCCAACCGGATACGCGGGTTGAGCATCAAAGATGTCCCGATCACGTCCGACGCGGAAATCCTGTTGCTGACCAACAGTTTCCGGGTAACCGGCGGCGGGAACTACCCGGTGCCGAAGGGCGATTGCTTCATTCGCGACGTTCCGATCTGTGTGCGCGAGGTGATTGCCGAATTCCTCGCCGCGACCGGCCCTTATGACGCCGCGCCACTGGCATGCTGGCGTTTCGAGCCGGTGGAAGCTGCACGCGCGACGGTGCTTTCAGCGCCAGCGGCCAGCACGGTGCTCCAGGAGTCGGCGCGGACAATCGTCACGCCGGGTGCATTTCGGGATGACGGGTTTCAAGCCTTCCATCTCGAGCTCTGACTTGCATCGCCCGGGCGGTTTGCCTATATGCGCCCCTGAGAGGTTGGCGCGGGCAAGCGCCTCGCCAACCCGGTCAGGTCCGGAAGGAAGCAGCCGCAACGAGCCCCGCTTGGGTCGATGTCCAGCCTCTCACCTTTCCCCCCACCCATTGTTTATCGCGCGTTGTGCGCCGTTGCGTCGCGGCCTAGTCTTGCCATGCTCAGGTGTATGGAGAAGCACGATGGCAGCACAACCACGCCTCGGTCCCGAAGACTGGCTGCGCGCTGGTCTCGTGGCGCTCGCAACCTCGGGCCCCGAGGCGCTGAAAGCGGAATCTCTCGCTCGGGCGCTCGGGACGACGAAAGGCAGCTTTTACTGGCATTTCGAGAACATTGACGCCTTCAAATCCGCGCTGTCGGAGTTTTGGCTCGGCCGCGCCGAGACCGCGCTCAAAGAGGCATCCGAAACGGAGGCAACAGCGGCCGAACGTCTGCGAAACCTCTCGCAGTCAATCGGAAGCACCGCGGACGAGGCGCGGACTGAAGCGGCTTTCCGGGCCTGGGCGCAGTTTTTCGGTTCCGCGGCAGAAGCCCTTTCCAGGATCGACGCGGCTCGGATCGTCCATATCCGCGCTGTCCTCGATGCCCTTGGGCTGACGAACCCGGAATTTGCCCGCATCGTCTATGGCGCACATATCGGCATGCTGACGCTGCCCGGCGGCGATGGTGCGAACGAGAGCGCCCGGTCCACCCTGACAGCGGCGCTCCTTGCCTTGCAGGAAGGGTGAACCGGGGTGTGTCGTGAAAGTTCAGGGATGCACCGGCTGTTGCCGCGACTTTGAGTGGTAGAGCCGTCGCCATTGTTCTGAAACGGTCGCACGCCTATACCGGGTGGCGACCAGTCCGGCCGGTGGAACATACCTCATGCCCGAGATGCGCGATGACGATGCAAGGCGCCCGCGTGGCAACTGCGACAGGGGCGGCCATGACAGGGCACCCTGACGTGAGCGCCGTGCTCGATCCGGGCGAAACGCTCCTCTGGCAAGGTCGCCCGAGGCCTGGCCGACCGATCTCGCTCCGGTCGAAACGTCTTGGCGCAGCCCTCTTTCTCGGCTCCCTTCTGTTGCTGTTCCTTGCGCTCTGGCTTGAGATCTTTCTTGGCCACACGCCGCAATGGCGGCTGGTGGTCTATCTTTTGGTGTCAACGGCGGCCTTTTGCACCTATCTCGGGCTGCGCCTCACCTTGCTTGACCGTCGCCGCGCCCGGGCCCGGGATGCCGCCACGGTCTATGCCATCACCGACCGGCGTGCCCTCGTGCTGGCCGGACCCTATCGTGCCGAAGTCGGTCTTGGTCCGGAGGTTTCGGTGCAGGGGCAGGGCGCAACGCTTTTTGTCGAAGGCCCCGAAGCGCGCCTTGCCTTCGAGCGTCTTGACGCCGCAGAACAGGCGCGCGACATCCTGCTTGCACGGATCGAGGACCGCTCATGACCACGCTCACCTTCACAAATGCCCGCCTGATCGACCCGGAAACCGGGACAGAGGGCATCGGCAGCCTTGTCATCGAGGAGGGCGTGATCGTCGGGCGCGATCTTGCACCGCGCGGCGAGGTGTTGGACTGCGCCGGAAAGTGCCTCGCGCCGGGGATCGTGGATATCGGCGTCAAGATCGGCGAGCCGGGGGAGCGCCACAAGGAAAGCTTCCGCACCGCGGGCGAAGCGGCGGCGGCCGGGGGGGTGACAACGATGGTCACCCGTCCCGACACCACGCCGGCAATTGATACGCCCGAAACGCTCTCCTTCGTCACGCGCCGCGCCCGCGAGGTTTCGCCGGTGCGGGTCCACACCATGGCTGCGCTCACCAAGGGGCGCGAGGGCCGCGAGATGGTCGAGATCGGGTTCCTGATGGACGCCGGCGCGGTGGCCTTCACCGATTGCGACCATGTCGTGACCGACGCCAAGGTTTTCTCCCGCGCGTTGACCTATGCCCGTAGCCTCGGTGCGCTGGTGATGGCTCATCCGCAGGAGCCGGTGCTCACGAAAGGGTCCGCTGTCACCTCCGGCAAATTCGCGTCCCTGCGCGGCCTTCCGGCGGTTTCGCCGCTGGCCGAGCGCATGGGGCTGGAGCGCGATCTGGCGCTGGTGGAGATGACCGGCGCGCGCTACCACGCCGACAACCTATCCACCGCGGTGGCTTTGCCGGTTCTGGAACGCGCCAAGGCGGCGGGGCTGGATGTCAGTGCCGGGATCAATGTCCACCACCTGACGCTGAACGAGTTTGACGTCGGCGACTACCGCACCTTCTTCAAGCTCAAGCCGCCGCTGCGGTCAGAGGCGGATCGCGTGGCGATGGTCGAGGCGGTCGCATCCGGGCTGATCGACGTGATCTCGTCGATGCACACCCCGCAGGACGAGGAATCGAAGCGCCTGCCGTTCGAAGAAGCGGCCTCCGGGGCCGTGGCCCTCGAAACGCTCCTGCCGGCCGCGCTGCGGCTCGTGCACGCGGGGGCGCTCTCGCTTGCCGAACTCTGGCGCCCGCTCTCGCTCAATCCGGCGCGCCGCTTTGGCTTGCCCGGCGGCACGCTGGCCGAGGGCGCGCCTGCCGATCTGGTGCTGTTCGACCCCGAGGTGCCCTTCGTGCTCGACCGCTTCGCGCTGCGCTCGAAATCCAAGAACACGCCGTTCGACGGGGCGCGCCTGCAAGGCCGGGTGCTCGGCACTTGGGTTGGCGGTGTGCGGGTTTTCGACTGATCCGGCCGGGGCAGATCCAGGCGCCGAGGACTTCAGACACCCGTCACCCGTGCTTGCCGCCGGGCCCGGAAGCCGGGTGCGGCAGACGCGGGGCAGGGGTGGTGAATTGTCGCCGACATGAACCAGGGCCGGATACGCTGTGGTTGCCCAAATCGTGAAGGACGGGCACGCGCATGCGCGGAGGTCTGCGTGTGCCACCGCTTCCCCCGGCCCGCGGAACAGGATATTGATCGGCCCATGAGATGGACTCTGCCCAATATCCTCACCACCGCCCGCCTCGTGGCGGTGCCGCTGCTGCCGGTGATGTTCCTGTTTTTCGACCGGCCCTGGGCTGATTGGTATGCGATGGTGTTGTTCATCGTCGCGGCGATCACCGATTTTCTCGACGGCTACCTCGCCCGCGCATGGCGGCTTGAAAGCCTGTTTGGTGCGGCGATGGACCCGATCGCCGACAAGGCGCTGGTGATGATCGCGCTGCTCGTCATCAACGGTTACGCCGGGCTCACGCCCTGGATCATGCTGCCCTCGGCGATCATCATCTATCGCGAGGTCTTTGTTGCCGGTCTTCGCGAGAGCCTTGGCGACAAGGCGCGGGCGCTCAAGGTCACCAAACTGGCCAAGTGGAAAACCACCAGCCAGATGGTTGCGATCACGCTGATTTTCGCCAAGGGTGTGTTCGAGCATCATGCGCGCATCGAAAGCGGGAGCGAGCGGATCTGGCTGATGGGCTGGGCCGACTGGGCCGGAAACGCCGGCATCGTGCTGCTTTGGGTTGCGGGCCTGCTCACCATCGTCACCGGATGGGACTATTTCCGCAAGGCGATGCCGTTTCTGAGGGAGGAACCCGATGCTTGAGGTTCTCTATTTCGCCTGGGTGCGCGAACGCATCGGCGAGCCGCGCGAACGGATCGAGACGACTGCCGCGACGGTTGCCGACCTGGTCGACGAGTTGCGCGGCCGGGAAGGTCGCTATGCGCTCGCCTTCTCCGATCTTGCCGCGCTGCGTGTTGCCATCGACCAGGAGTTGGCGGACTGGGACAGCCCGATCGAAGGCGCGCGCGAAGTGGCCTTCTTCCCGCCGATGACGGGGGGGTGATGCGCGTTCGGGTGCAATGCGAGCCGTTCGATCTTGCGGCCGAGCTGGAAGGTTTCGGGGCCGAGGGCGACGTCGGCGCTCAGGTTACCTTCACCGGCATCGTGCGGGCCACCGGCGGGCTGACCCGGATGGAGATCGAGCATTATCCCGGCATGACCGCCCGCGCGATCGAGAAGATTGCCACCGAGGCGGTATCGCGCTGGGCGCTCGACGATTGCCTGGTTGTTCACCGCTACGGCACGCTCGCCCCGGGCGACCAGATCATGATGGTCGCCACCGCCAGCCGCCACCGCGCCGCCGCCTTCGAGGCTGCCGAGTTCCTGATGGACTATCTCAAGAGCCGCGCGCCGTTCTGGAAGAAGGAATACGGGGCCGACGGGGCGGCGTGGGTCGAAGCCAGGGACGAGGACGAAGACGCGCTTTCGCGCTGGTAACTCAACTCGGCCCGATCACTTCGCAGGTGGTGTTGCGCGCCGAGAGGCGGCGGCAGGCCAGATCGGCCCCTTCCTCTGTCAGACCGACGAAGTTGGCTTCGTATCCCCGCGCGCTGCGCGCGACCTTGCGCAGCGCCTCGCCCAGCGTGCTGAGTTCCACCAGCGCGGTTTTCAGAAGGATCCGCTCGGCTTCGTATTCCGAGGTGTAGCGGCCGACGTTGATCGCCCAGTGTCGTCCGCCCGCGCTCGACAGCCGGGTGATCACCTCGGGCCGTTCCGGTTCGGCCTGCGGATCGGGCTCGACGGCGGCAAGGATGATCTCGGCCGGGCGCGGCGCGGGCACCGGGGCTGTCCGGGGTGCCAACGCGGTGGCTGCCACCACTTCCGCGGCAATCTCCGGTTCCGGCTTCTGTGTTGCGGCTGCGGCAACGACAGGTTCTGTTGCCTCAAGTTCGGGCGATTTCGCGCTCACCACGGTGGAAATCACGCCTTCGATCTCCGCACCGATGGCCGCGACGAGCGCCTCGTCGGGCACGGCGGGAACAGGGCGGGGCATCGGCCGGATCGACCGGTTCGGGGCCCGCACGACCCGGATCACCTTGCCCGCGACGTCCGGCGCGGTGCTGTCGGCGGCAACCACGATCGCCGCGCCGCCACCCGGGCCGGTGTAGGCGGGCTTTGATGTCGGGCGCAGCGCCACCCGCGTCGGCACCTTGCGAAAACCGAGATCGAGAAGTTCCGCGACTTTCTGGTTACGCGATGCCGTTGACTGGCCACCGAACACGGTGGCGATGATCCGTTTGCCACCGCGCTCGGCGGAGGCCACGAGGTTGAAGCCGGCCGCGCGGGTATATCCCGTCTTGATCCCGTCGGCACCCTTGTAGGCATCGAGGAAACGCCGGTTGGTATTGGGCACCTGCGCCACGCCCGCGTCGGCGGAGCGCCGCGAAAACAGGTTGTAATACTCGGAGTAGTCGAAAAACACGTGACGTCCGAGGATCGTCATGTCGCGCGCGGTCGACATGTGGCCCGCCTGGGTCAACCCGTGCATGTTCTTGAACTGGGTCCGGTTCATGCCCAGCGCCTTGGCCGTGCGGGTCATTCTTTCGGCATAGGCCGCTTCGGATCCGGCGATGGCCTCGCCGATGGCGGTGGCGGCATCGTTGGCCGAACGCACGGCGGCGGCACGGATCAGGTAGCGCAGCTTGATTTTCTGCCCCGTCCGCAACCCGAGTTTCGAGGGCGGTTCGGAGGCGGCGTTGGCCGAAATCGTCACCATCGTGTCGAGGCTGATCTCGCCATGCTCGATGGCCTGAAACGCGACATAGAGCGTCATCATCTTGGTGAGCGAGGCGGGGTGAAGCTGGGTGTCGGCGTTGCGCGCGTGGATCACCTCGCCGCTGCGCATATCCATCACCATCGCCGCATAGGGTGCGGCCATGGACCGGACGCCAACCGGCGCAAACACGATCGACAGGAGTAGAATACGGACAATCTGCCCCGGACGCAGTTTCACGTCATCACCTGTATCTGCCTCAATGCGCCGGATCTTTGCCCGACATCGTTTTGATTTGCGAAGAGCTTAGCAGAAAGCGTCACGGCGGAAAACATCTTAAATTCAATGTCTTTCGCGAGGATGCTGATTTGCCGCAGGCAGATGTTGGGGTTTGGAAATGGGCGGCCACTAAATCGGCGGTCATGTCCAGAAGATAGCGGCGCCTAGCCGATTTGGTCGATCACGCGGCCCAGCTCCGCGAGGTTGTCAATCTGGAAGAACCGTTCGTCCTCGTGGGGGGCCTCGGCGTGTTCGAGGCTCCAGGTCAGATCATGCGGCACGTGAACTGCCCAGGCCCCGGCCTCCAGTGCCGGGATCACGTCGGATTTGAGCGAATTGCCCACCATCATCGCGGTCTCGGCGCCGCCGCCATGGCGCTCGAAGGCGGAGGCATAGATCTGCGGTGTCTTGTCGGAAACGATCTCGACCGCGTCAAACATCTCGCCCAGTCCCGATTGCGCCAGCTTGCGCTCCTGGTCGAGCAGATCGCCCTTGGTGATGAGAACCAGCGTGAACCGGCCTGCGAGCCCTTCCACGGCATCCCGCGCCCCCGGCAGGAGTTCGATCGGGTGGTCGAGCATCTGTTGCCCGGCCTCGATCAGCGCGCGGATGACCCGCGCCGGAACCCGCTCCGAGGTCACCTCGATCGCGGTCTCGATCATCGAAAGAACGAAGCCCTTGATCCCGAAACCGTAGCGCCCGAGATTGCGTTGCTCGGCCGCTTCCAGCCGTTCGGCGAGGTGATCCGCCTCGGCGTAATCGGTCAGCAGGGTCGCGAATCGATCCTGGGTCATCTGAAACAGCGCCTCGTTCTGCCAGAGCGTATCGTCGGCATCGAAACCGATGGTGGTGAGGTTTTGCGTCATTGCCGCCTTTCCGGTCACGCTGATGTCAACCGGGCCTTTTTCATCCCGGGATTTGACGCTATATAGTCCTGCCTGAATATGACGGAACTGAGCAGCGAAAGGATCGTCGTGTCGCAAGACCGGATCAACCCCTATCTGATGGCTGGAGAAGGTGACGACGACACGGGAGTCGTCGTCCAGACCAGGACGCGCACCCAGCGTCCTCCGATGTACAAGGTGCTGCTGCTGAATGACGATTTCACGCCGATGGAATTTGTCGTGATGGTGCTCGAACGGTTCTTCGGGATGAACCACGCTCAGGCCTTCGAACTGATGCTGACGGTGCACAAGAAGGGCCTTGCCGTGGTTGGCGTATTCACCCACGAGATCGCCGAAACCAAGGTCACGCAGGTGATGGAAGCGGCGCGCCAGCACCAGCACCCGTTGCAATGCACGATGGAAAAGGAATAGCGCGCGCCTGCTGCGCGCCCTTGCCATGACCGCCTCCCGCCTCACCCTCGCGCTCGACAGCGGCGCGCTCACCCTGCCCGAAGGGCCGGTTGCCGTGTTGGGGCCGCCCGCGGGCTTCGATCTCTCCGCGCTGCCGCGTGACCGCGTCACCATCGTGAGCCACTTCGCCCCCGATGTCGCCCGCTGGAAAGCGGCCGGGTTCGAGACGACCCGCGACACGCCCGACGCCGCCGCCGCACTCGTCGTGCTGCCGCGGTCCAAGGATGCAGCGCGCGCCCTGATCGCAGAGGCAACAGCCCACGCGCCGCTGGTGCTCGTCGACGGTCAGAAACATGACGGGGTCGATTCGGTGCTGAAGGCGGTGAAGGCGCGGGTTGCGCCCGGCGGCGTGATCTCGAAGGCGCATGGCAAGCTGTTCTGGGTCTCGGGCGGCGATTTTTCCGACTGGGTGGCGCCCGATCGCATGGTGGCAGGTTTCGTCACTCGCCCCGGTGTGTTTTCCGCCGACGGGCCCGACAAGGGCTCGCAGGCCCTCGCCGCCGCGCTGCCGCCGCTCAAGGGTCGGGTGGCCGATCTCGGCGCGGGCTGGGGCTTCCTCGCGCGCGAGATCCTTGCCTCCGAAGCCGTAACCCGGCTCGACCTGATCGAGGCCGACGCGGTGGCGCTGGATTGCGCCCGCCGGAATATCACCGACCCGCGCGCCGGTTTTCACTGGGCCGATGTCACCGGCTTCCGGCCCGATCAGCCCTATGACACCGTGGTGTCAAATCCTCCGTTTCATGTCGGGCGCGCGGGCGACCCCGGGCTCGGGCTGGCCTTCATCGCCGCCGCCCGCAGGATGCTTGCCCCGCATGGCAGCTTCTGGATGGTCGCCAATCGACACTTGCCCTATGAGGACGCCCTCGGGCGCGCTTTCGGCACCGTCGAGGAGGTCGGCGGCGCGCCGGGCTTCAAGGTGATTCACGCCACGAGGCCGCATCGCCTGCGGGGCTGATCCGCGCTAGGCTCGGTCAAAGGAATCAGGAGCCAACTCATGTCCTTTTCGATTTCCGGAAAAACCGCCATCGTTACCGGCGCCGCCAACGGCGTGGGGCTGGCCATTGCCCGACACTTTTCGGAACAGGGTGCCAACGTGGTCTGCGCCGATATCGACGAGGCCAGGCTGATCGACGAGTTTGGCCACAATCCCGAGAACGGCGTCGAGCAGGAAGCGGCCGAGGCGAACAATATCCGCATTTTCGCGGGCGACCTGCGCAAGAAGCTCACGATCAAGAACCTGATTTCCACCACGGTCGATTCCTTCGAGCGGGTCGATATCCTGGTGAATGCCTCGCGCCAGGTCTGCACCTCCGATCCTCTCGACATGTCGGACTCAACCGTCGAGAATCTCATCGAACAGAACCTTATGACCGCGCTCCGGCTCTCACAGGCGGTGGCAAAACGGATGATGCGGCAAGGCGAGGCTCAGCCGGAAGACAGCGATGAACCACTCGGTGCGATCGTCAACCTTTCGTCGATCGCGGCGACCCGCACCCAGCCGGGGTTGATGGCCTTCTCGATCTCCGCAGCCGCGCTCGAACAGATGACGCGCGCATTCGCGGTGGCGCTCGCCCCGCACCGTATTCGCGTCAACGCGATCAGCTTTGGCTCGGTGATGAGCGCAAGTCTGCGCGACGCCCTGCGCGAGCACGATGACATGCGCGGCATGATCATCGACGGCACCCCGCTCGGGCGCATCGCGGGCGCAAACGAAGTGGCCGAAACCGCCCGTTTCCTCGCGTCCGAGGGCGCGGGGTTCATGACCGGACAGATCCTCACCGTCGATGGCGGCCGCACGCTGGTCGATGCGGTTGGTGCCCCGGCGCACTGAGCCGTGCCAAGGCTCGTTGCGGCCTACTCGGGAAACTGAACCGCGCATTGCGCAATGTTGCGCGAAAGCCTTTGGCGCTCGGCTTCCAGGGTGCTGAGCTTGGCTTGTTCGGCCGCGCGGCTGATGGGGCGCTTGTCATACATCGGCAGGCCGTCATCGGCGGTGCAAAGCCCGACAAACCCGCTGCGCTCGATGCAGTAGTGCACCCCGTGCTCCCAGCGGGCAGGCACCAGCCGGAAACCCCGGCGCAGGATCTCGCGGGTATCGCGAATCTCCGCATCCACCGTGCGCAGTTCCGCCCGATAGGGCGCCTCGCATTGTTGACGCGGCGTGATCTCGCAGGCGGCGAGCAGGATCGGAAGGGCGAGGATCGCAAGGGCGGAAATGCGCATCGAAGGTCTCCTTGTCGGCGCAGGATAGCGTGATACCTGCCCGGGCGAAATCGCCCTTTTCGTGGGTGGTCGTTTCCTGCTAGCCATCGGCAACCGCTCAAGGAGGCACGGATGACCGAGACGATGACCGAAGAAAAGGCCCGCGCCGCCGCCTGGTTCCGCAGCCTGCGCGACGATATCGTGGAGGCGTTCGAGGCGATGGAACTGAGCCATGACACCGGTCCCTTCATCGACAATCCTGCCGGTCGCTTCGACGTGACCGAGACCAGGCGCGCCTCCGAGGATGGCAGCGATGCAGGCGGCGGGTTGATGAGCGTGATGCGCGGCGGGCGGGTATTCGAGAAGGTTGGCGTCAATGTCTCGACCGTATTCGGCACCCTTGGCGCGGCCGCGCAAAAGGCGATGGCGGCGCGCGGCGTGCCGGGCATGGATGACGATCCGCGGTTCTGGGCCTCGGGGATCAGCCTCGTCGCCCATATGCAGAACCCGCATACCCCGGCGGTGCACATGAACACCCGGATGTTCTGGACTCCGAATGCCTGGTGGTTCGGCGGCGGTGCCGATCTCAACCCCTGCATCGAGTATCCAGACGACACCGCACATTTCCATGCCGCGATGAAGGCCGCCTGCGACGCCCACGCGCCGGACTACTACGATCGGTTCAAGGCATGGGCCGACGAATACTTCTTCGTCCCGCACCGGGGCCGGGCACGGGGTGTCGGCGGAATCTTCTACGACGATCTCAACACCGGCGACTGGGAGGCCGATTTCGCCTTCACCCAAGCGGTCGGCCGGGCGTTCCTGCCGGCGTTCCTGCCAGTCACCGAGCGTCGCCGCGATATGCCCTGGACCGAGGCCGACAAGGATCAGCAACTCGTGCACCGCGGCCTCTACGCGGAATACAACCTCGTCTATGACCGCGGCACCAAGTTCGGCCTCGCAACCGGCCACGATGCCAACGCGGTGCTGATGAGCTTGCCGCCGCTGGCGAAGTGGCCCTGATCGCGGGCGCGCAAGCCTAGTCGCGCGCCACGTTCGGGATCGACGAGGCCGTGAGCCCTTCGCCGCCGCCGTAGCCGCCACCGCCACCCTTGGGGTCGGAACCGTAGCGGTTGCCGCCCCGGGTGCCTTCGCTGGCCCACCAGACGATCAACAGAATGATCCCCACGATCGGCACGAGCGCGATCCAGTACCACCACCCGGTGCGATCCGTGTCGTGCAAACGCCGCACCGCCACCGAGATCATCGGCAAGAGCGTTGCCAGCGAGAAGATCCCCGACAGGATCGGCGTATCCGTCGACGCCTCGAAGCCGAATTCCGTGGTCGTCGTGGTGCCGAACAGGAATGAATCGACCATCGACAGAACGATTTGCCCCGCAAAGACGAACAACGCGAACCACCAGAACTCCGACCGCACGGCACGGCCCGAAAAGGTCACATATTTGGAAAAACAAGTCTTGATCGACTCTGCGAATGTCATGAGCCGCACTCCCCTTCTGAAAACACCCGGATTCTGCGCCCCTTCACCGTCAAAATCAACCGCAGCGATATCGCGACAGGCAACTATTTTCGGCCGATCCTGGGCTCCTCGCCACGCATCAACCGGCCGATGTTAGGCCTGTGTCGGGCGAAGATCAGGGCACCGAGAAGCAGTGCGAGCACGAAAACGTCGGCGCGCCCGAGCGCCAGCGCCCAGACCGGCGTGAGTGCCGCCGCCGCGAGCCCGGCAAGCGAGGAAATGCGGAAAATCGCCGCAAAGGCGACCCATGTGGCGGCAGCGGCCAGCCCCACCGGCCAGGCAACCGCGAACATCGTCCCGAGCCAGGTTGCCACGCCCTTGCCGCCGCGAAACCCGATGTAGACCGGAAAGAGATGGCCGAGATAGGCCGAAAGCCCCGCCACCTGCGCCGCGTCGTCGCCCAGCAGCGCGCGCGCCGCCAGCACCGCAAAGGCCCCCTTGCCGACATCGCCGATCAGGGTCAGCAGCGCCGCGAGCTTGTGGCCGGTGCGCAGCACATTGGTGGCCCCGATATTGCCCGACCCGATCGCGCGGATATCGCCAAGGCCAAAGAGCCGCGCCCAGACCAGGCCAAAGGGCACCGAGCCGAGCAGGTAGCCGAGCAGGGCGACAAGAACGAGGAGCGGGAACGACGTGATGATCTCGGGCATGGTTATCTATCGCGTGACAACATCGGCCCGACAAGGGAAAACACGCCGGTTGGCGGTGTCAAGAAATCCCGTCGCGGAATTGGCGGAAACCGTCGGAAATGGTCCGGCGCAATCGCGGCGCTTGTAAAGGCGCGGTCCGCGATCGGTTGAGTGCCGTCGATTGCTTCAGCCGTGATCCTGCAAATGGCCATGGATCGCCTCGGCCAGGGCCACCGAGATCCCGGGCACCGCCTTCAGATCGTCGAGGCTGGCGCGCGCCACGGCCTTCGCCGAGCCGAAGTGGCTGAGCAGGGCGCGCTTGCGGGTTGCACCGACACCGGGGATCTCGTCGAGCGGCGTGGCCCCGATCGCCTTGGCGCGCTTGGCCCGATGGGTGCCGATGGCGAAGCGATGCGCCTCGTCGCGCAGGCGCTGGACGAAGTAGAGCACCGGATCGTCGCGTTTCAGCGCGAAGGGGCGTCTGCCCGTGCGATGGAATTCTTCCTTGCCCGCGTCGCGGTCGATGCCCTTGGCGACGCCGATCATGGCGATGTCTTCCACGCCGAGGTCTTCAAGGATGCCGTTCACCGCCGAAACCTGCCCCGCGCCACCGTCGATCAGCAGAAGATCGGGCCAGGTCTCGCTCTCCCGATCCGGGTCTTCCTTCAGAAGCCGTTTGAAACGGCGGGTGAGCACTTCTTTCATCATGCCGAAATCGTCGCCGGGCGTGAGATCATCGCCCCGAATGTTGAACTTGCGATACTGGCTCTTCATGTAGCCTTCCGGCCCCGCCACGATCATCGCGCCCACGGCATGGGTCCCCTGGATGTGGGAGTTGTCGTAAACCTCGATGCGGCGGGGCGGCTGGTCGAGCCCGAAGGCTTCGGCAAGCCCGTCGAGCAGGCGGGCCTGCGTCGCGGTCTCGGCCATCTTGCGGCCAAGGCTTTCGCGGGCATTGCGCGCGGCACTGGCGACCAACTCGGCCTTCTCGCCCCTCAGCGGCACCGCGATCTCGACCTTGCGACCGGCGCGTTCGGTGAGCGCCTCCGCCATGAGATCGAGGTCTTCGATCGGGTGGCTGAGCAGCAAGAGGCGGGGCGGATCTTTCTGGTCGTAGAACTGGCCGATGAAGGCTTGCAGCACCTCCGCCTCGCCCGCGCCCGCACCGGTGCGGGGGTAGAAGTCGCGGTTGCCCCAGTTCTGGTGCGCGCGGATGAAGAACACCTGAACGCAGGCCTGCCCGCCCTCCATGTGCAGCGCGATCACGTCGGCCTCGGCGACCCCGCGCGGATTGATCCCTTGCGAGCTTTGCACCTGCGTCAGCGCCCTGATCCGGTCGCGCAGGCTGGCCGCGCGCTCGAATTCCATCGCTTCGGAGGCGGCCTGCATGTCGGCGGCGAGCTGTTCCTGCACCTTGGTGGTGCGGCCGGAGAGGAAGCGCTCGGCATCGCGCACGAGGGTGGCGTAGTCGGCCGCGCTCACCTTGCCCACGCAGGGGCCGGAACAGCGCTTGATCTGGAAAAGCAGGCAGGGCCGGGTCCGGCTGTCAAACATCGCGTCCGAGCAGTTGCGCAAGAGAAAGACCTTCTGCAACTGGTTCAACGTGCGGTTCACCGCGTCCGCGCTGGCGAAGGGGCCGTAGTAACGCCCCTTGTCCTTCTTCGCGCCGCGGTGCTTGCGGATCTGCGGGAAGGGATGATCGGTGACGAGGATATTGGGGAACGACTTGTCGTCGCGCAGCAGCACGTTGAAATGCGGCTTGAGCTGCTTGATCAGGTTCTGTTCGAGCAGCAGCGCCTCGGTTTCCGACCTCGTGGTAAGAAACATCATCGAGGTCGTCTGGCTGATCATCCGGTCGATCCGGGCGGAATGGCCGGTGAGCTTGGCGTAATTGGCCACCCGCTTCCTGAGGTTCTTCGCCTTGCCGACGTAGAGCACCCGGCCTTTCTCATCGAGCATGCGGTAGACACCCGGCGAACCGTCGAGCCGTTTGACGTAATCGGCGATCACCGCATGGCCGCGCCGAGTGACGGTGGTCTCGCTATGGTCGGGTGCCTCGCTCATCTGCCCTGCCTACTGATTCCCGGTGCTGCCTGCAATCTGGTGACGAGGAGTTCAAGTCCAAACCTGCCCACAGAATCTGTGGATAACTCAGTGGATTGCCGCCGGGTATCGCGGATTTGGCCCTGTATCAGGTTGGCTTCGTCGGAGTGCCTAATTATTAGGCGACATTTCAAGCACCTGATATCAAAGGAAAAAAAATATGACTAATATGACAATATTGTAAACTTCTGAAATCATTCGCGAAACCCTGTGCGATTCAGGCAAGTATGGCGCGAGGTGCACAAGTTGCCGCGTGGTCGGCCGGGGGGAACTACTCCAGCCCGAGCACGTCGGGGGTTTTCCAGCCCAGATGCTGGCCGCCGTCGACCGCGATCATCTGGCCGGTCACCGCCTTGGCGTCGATCAGGTAGCCGAGTGCCGCGGTGATATCGTCCGCATCCGCGCCGCGCTTGAGAACCGTATTCGCGCGTTGCCGGGCGAAATGCTCGTCGCTCTGCCGCGCGCCGATCAGCGTTGGCCCCGGGCCGATGGCGTTGACGCGGATCCGTGGTGCCAGAGCCTGTGCGGCGGTGCGGGTGAAGGCCCAGAGCCCCATCTTGGCGATGGTGTAGGTCATGAATTCCGGCGTGGGCTTCCAGACCCGTTGGTCGAGCATGTTGATGATGAGGCCGGTTGCACGCGGTTCGCCCGCCTCGCAATGGGTATGATCGGGGGACTGCGCGGCAAAGGCTTGCGCGAGGAAGAACGGCGCGCGCAGGTTCGAGCCGATGTGGCGATCCCAGTTTTCCGGCGTGGCGGTTTCGAGCCGGTCGTAATCGAAGATCGAGGCGTTGTTGATGAGCAGGGATATCTCCCCGCCCAGGACCTGCGCCGCTTGCGGCACCAGTGCTTCGGTGGCTTCGGCGTCGAGCAGGTCGGCCTGAAGGGCTACGGCGCGCACGCCTGCGGCCTCGCAAAGCGCCACGGTTTCGCGTGCGCCGTCTTCGCTGCCCGCATAGTGCACCGCCACGTCCCAGCCGCGCGCCCCAAGGTAGACGGCCATCGCCCGCCCCAGTCGCGCGCCTGCGCCCGTTACCAGTGCCCGTCCCGGTTCCATCTCAAGCTCCCAACAGCCAGACGATATAGCCAATGTAGAGTGTAACGAAAACGATGCCCCAGACACGGCCCATGTGCCAACCCCGGAATACGAAGGGGGCGAGCAGCAGCGAGGCCATGAACATCACCCACATGTCGACCCGCAGCATCGTCGGCTCGACCGGGATCGGCCCGACAAGCGAGGCAACGCCGATGATCGCGAGCAGGTTGAACATGTTCGAGCCGATGACGTTGCCCAGAGCGACGTCGGCCTGGCGCCGGATCGCGGCCATCACCGTGGTGGCGAGTTCCGGCAGCGATGTGCCGATGGCGACGAGCGTAAGGCCGATCACGGTTTCCGACACGTCATAGGCGCGGGCGATATTGGTGGAGGCATCGACGAGGATATTGGCCCCGAGGGGCAGTCCGATGAGACCAAGCGCAAGGAACAGGATGACCTTGGGCCAAGGCATGTCGGGGTCGGCTCCCTCCGGTTCTTCCTCTTCGTCGGCCTCGGCCAGCAGTGCCACGGGATCGGGGTTCACCCCCTTGGCGGCCAGTTCGGCGGCGCGCTGTGCCGCTACCTCGCGACGGTGGGCCATCGCGTCCCTGAAAGCCGATGCCAGCATCAGGCCCAGACCGGCCAGCAGCACGATGCCCTGCACCCAGCCAAACATGCCACCGGCAGCGGCGAGCAGGATGAACAGTACCGTGGCCGCCATCATCGCGATGTAGTTGCGCCGTGTGTCGCACCCCGCAGTGGCGAGCCCGGTGATCAGCGCGGGCACGCCGAGCACGAGCAGGATATTGGCGGTGTTCGACCCCACCACGTTGCCGAGCGCGAGGCCCGGTACATCGCCCAGAACCGCCTCGACAGAGATCAGCATTTCCGGTGCCGAGGTGCCGAAAGCGACGATGGTGAGCGAGACGATCATCGCCGGCACACCGAGGCGCAGGCTGAGGTTCACCGCCCCGCGTACAAGGCTGTCACCAGCGAACAGAAGGATTACGAGCCCGAGAACAGCGTAGAAGAAATCCACGATTCAGCCTTTTTTCTCGCAGGCACAGGGGCCCTTGCCGATACGGTATCGCCCGCATTTGGGGCATTTCATTTGAGCGATACGCTTCTGACCGGGAAAACGGAGCTTGCCAAAGAACGCGAGCACCATCATCGCGACGAGAAACAGCGTGATGAGCTTGAAATACATCTAGAGACCGAGCCTTCCCCAGAGCGCGCGCTCCTCCACCGCGTCGAGCGCCTGCCCGACGACCGAGGCTCCGAAGCGGCGGAACAGCGAGCGTTTCGGCCCGTAGACGGCGAAGCGCGTCTTGTCGCCGAAGAGCTCTTTCATCTTTGGCACGACATGCCCGATGCCGTCGATCAGGCCAAGCTCCAGCGCCTGTGCGCCGGTCCAGAACTCGCCCGAGAACAGCCGGGGATCTTCGGTGAGCTTGGCACCGCGCGCGGTTTTCACGTGGTCGATGAAGGCATCGTGGATGGTGTTGGAGATCGCCTTGATGCGGGCAACGTCTTCGGGCTTTTCCGGCGCGAAGGGATCAAGCTGCGACTTGCTTTCGCCCGAAGTGTAGATCCGCCGCTCGACACCGTGGCGGGCGATGAAGTCCTGCAACCCGAAGAACGCCATGATCACGCCGATCGAGCCGACGATGGAGGAGCGGTCGGCATAGATCTCGTCGGCGGCGCAGGCGAGCCAGTAACCCCCGGACGCGGCGGCATCCTCGACGAAGGCATAGACCGGCACGTCTTTTTCATCGGCGAGGCGGCGGATGCGCGCGGCGATGAGCGAGCTTTGCACCGGCGAGCCGCCCGGCGAATTGACACTGAGCGCCACCGCCGCGGGTTTGCCGCGGCGAAACGCCTTCTCGATCAGGTGCGCCACGGCCTCGTCATTGAGCTGGCCGCGGGGCCCGGTCGAGATCGCGCCATGCAGGCGGATCACGGCGACCCGTGGGGAACGGGGGGTGAATGGTATGAAGCGCATCATGGGCGCCATGTAGAGGCGGGGCGGGGTGGCGACAAGGTGCCCCCCGACCTTTCCTGCGCGCGTTGTTTTTAGGCCTCAGCTCCGCAACCGCCAGCCGGTGCGGAAGATCGCCCAGATCGCCAGCAGGCAAAGCCCCGCAAACAGGGCAATGGCCGCAAGCGAAGCGGCCACCGGCACGTCGGCGGTGCCAAAGAACGACCAGCGGAATCCGGAGATCAGGTAGACCACCGGATTGAACAACGTGATCGTCTGCCAGACCGGCGGCAGCATCGTGATCGAGTAGAACGATCCGCCGAGGAAGACGAGCGGGGTGATCACCAGCATCGGCACGAGGTTGAGCTGTTCGAAGTTTTTCGCCCAGATCCCGAGAATGAAACCGAGCATGGCAAAGGAGAAAGTTGTCATCACCAGGAAGGCGATCATCCAGACCGGGTGCACGATGGGCAGATCGACGAACAGATGCGCGGTGGCGAATATGATAAGGCCGATCATCAGCGCCTTTGTCGCCGCCGCCCCGACATATCCGATCACGATCTCGATCACCGTGACGGGGGCCGAGAGAACTTCGTAGATCGTGCCGACGAACTTCGGGAAGTAGATGCCGAAGGCGGCGTTGGTGACCGATTGTTGCAGCACGGTGAGCATGATCAGCCCCGGCACGATGAATGCGCCGTAGCTCACCCCCTCGACGGTTTCGATCCGGCTGCCGATCGCGGCCCCGAAAACGATGAAGTAGAGCGAGGTGGAAATCACCGGCGAGACGATGCTTTGCCAGATCGTGCGGAAGGTGCGGGCCATCTCGAAGAGATAGATCGCGCGGATCGCTTGCAGGTTCATCGCGTGCTCCCGTTCACGAGGTCGACGAAGATATCTTCGAGGCTCGATTGCCTTGTGTGCAGGTCGGCAAGATGCAGTCCCGCCTCGCGAATATCCGACAGCAAATCGGTGATCCCGGTCTGTTCGGCCGCGGTGTCATAGGTATAGACGAGGCTGGTGCCGCCGTTGCCAAGCTCGACGCCACGCGCAGCGAGCGGCCCGGGAACGGCGTCGATCGGGGCGGAGAGATCGACGGTAAGGGTCTTTCGTCCCATCCGCGTCATCAGCGGCCCGGTTTCTTCCACCAGCAGAAGCTCGCCGTGGTTGATCACGCCAACCCGGTCGGCCATCGCCTCGGCCTCCTCGATGTAATGCGTGGTGAGGATGATCGTCACACCGCGATCCTTCAACCCGCGCATCACCTGCCACATCGACTGGCGAAGCTCGACATCGACACCGGCGGTGGGCTCGTCGAGAAACAGCACGCGCGGCTCGTGCGCCAGTGCCTTGGCGATCATCACCCGGCGCTTCATGCCGCCGGAAAGCTCGATGATCTTCTCATTGCGCTTGTCCCACAGCGCGAGATCCATGAGTATCTGTTCGATCAGCGCGTCGTCGGGTTTCTTGCCGAACAGGCCGCGGGTGAAGCGAACGGTGTTGATGACCTTCTCGAAACCCTCGACATGCAGTTCCTGCGGGACGAGGCCGATCAACTCTCGCGCGGCGCGGAAATCCCGGGTGATTTCATGGCCGCCAACGGTCACTCTGCCGCCACTCATCGTGGTCAGCCCGCAAATGATCGAGATCAGCGTGGTCTTGCCCGCGCCGTTCGGGCCGAGGAGCGCCAACACCTCGCCTTCCTCGATTTCGAGATCGACGCCTTTCAGCGCCTTGAGCCCACCGGGAAACACCTTGGTGAGACCCTGGACCGATACGATGGATGACACTGGCAACCCTCCTGTTCGCGTCGGCAACCTATGCCCGGGGTCGACAAAGTTCCAGTGCCTGCGCGCAGACAGCGCAAAGAGGCATGCCGCGACCCGGCAGCCTTCGGGACCGGTCGCGCTGCGGTCGGTGCGATGGCTGCGAGGTGGCGGGGCGGAAGGCCGGGTTTTTCCATGGCCCTGAGAAGCGCAGGCGAACCCCATACGCTCCCGCCCCTGGCCCCGGGGCCTGTTCCCGGGAGCGGCGTGGCCTAAACCGCCTGGCTG
Source organism: Maritimibacter sp. HL-12 (assembly GCF_900177545.1). Classification (GTDB taxonomy): domain Bacteria; phylum Pseudomonadota; class Alphaproteobacteria; order Rhodobacterales; family Rhodobacteraceae; genus Sinisalibacter. The sequence goes on from NZ_FXBQ01000001.1 coordinate 1,958,112, forward strand.
TGTCCGGTGGCCGGCATCTCGTAGGCATCGAAATAGCGCGCGATGATCCGCGCGAGGGGGCGCGAGTCTTCAAGGATGGTCAGCACGCCGTCTTCGAGCGTGGTGGTGCCGGGCAATACCGCCTCCAACCCGTCGACCATGGCGATGGCCACCTCGGGGGCAACCGCCTGCTCGGCGGCGATGGCCCGCAGATCGGCGCGAAAATCGCACAACAGCTTTTCGATGATCCGCCCGCGCAACAGGTCGTCGCCGGTGAAGACGTGGCCCTTGGCAATCGGCAACTCGCCCGCCCGCACCCGCTCCTGGTACTTCGACGTCGCGGGTTCGTTCTGGGCATAACCTTGCGGAAAACGACCGATGGCAGACGCGCCGATCGGGATCAGAACGCCGGATCTGTCCTCGGTATACCCCTGGAAGTTCCGGTGCATCGTGCCATTGCGGTGGGCGATGGCAAGGCCGTCTTCGGGTTTGGCAAAATGGTCGATGCCGATTTCCTCGAAGCCACCGTCCACGAACAGGTCGCGCGCGGTGCTGTAAAGCTCGAACCGGGCTTCGGGCGACGGCAAGGCCTCGGTCGGGATCAGTTGCTGGCGCTTCGACATCCACGGCACATGGGCATAGCCGAACAACGCGATCCTGTCGGGGCCGAGCGAGATCACCTTGTTCACGGAATCCGAGATCCGCGCCTCGGTCTGGTGCGGCAGGCCGTAGAGCAGATCGACGTTGAGCGAGCCGATCCCGCGTTCGCGCAGCATGTCGACAGCCTCGCGGGTGATCTCGTAGCTCTGAGGCCGCCCGATGACCTCCTGGATCATCGGATCGAAATCCTGCACCCCGATCGAAGCCCGGTTCAGCCCCGCCGCCGCCAGGGCGTCGAGCCGGGGGCCGTCCACTTCCGTGGGGTCGATCTCGACGGAAAACTGCGCGCCGGGTGCGAGGGGTGCCATCTCGAAGATCGCGCCCGCGAGATCGGAGATCATTTCGGGTTCCAGCAGGGTCGGTGTGCCGCCGCCCCAGTGCAGGTGCTCGATCTCGACGCCTTCGGGCAGGCGGGCCTTCACCAGCGCAAGCTCCTGCTTGAGCGTCTCGACATAGGCCCCCACCGGTTCGGCGGTTTTCGTGCCCTGGGTGCGGCAGGCACAAAACCAGCACAATCTCCGACAGAACGGAACGTGGACATAGACCGAAACGGCACCGCCGGACGGGATCGCTTCAAGCCAGTCGGAAACGTGGCCTTTGCCGACGCGTGCCGTGAACTGAGGCGCGGTCGGATAGCTTGTGTAGCGGGGCACTCGGGCGTCAAAAAGTCCGAGTATGCGAAGTTGCGTGAGTGTCTGCATTCGACTAGGCTCTATACGAAACGATGCGCGCGACTTTGATCAGGATCAAACCGGGTACCCGGCATGAAGTTGAAGATGGAAATGTCCCTCGACACCAAGGAGTGCTGGAACTGCCCGATCAAGCATCAGGCAGTTTGCGCGCGCTGTGAGCCCGACGAACTCGCAACTCTTGAACAGATCAAGTATTACAGGAATTACGAAGCCGGGCAGCCGGTCATATGGGCTGGCGATCACATGGAATTCGTCGCCTCGGTGGTGACCGGAATCGCTTCTCTCAGCCAGACGATGGAAGACGGTCGCACCCAGATGGTGGGGCTCTTGCTGCCGTCGGATTTCATCGGCCGACCGGGGCGTGATTCGGCACCGTTCGACGTGGTGGCGGTCGCCGACCTCACGATTTGTTGTTTTCGCAAGCGGCCGTTTGAAGATCTCATGACGACCACGCCGCACATCGGTGCCCGTCTGCTGGAAATGACGCTGGACGAACTCGATTCGGCGCGCGAATGGATGCTCGTGCTTGGGCGCAAGACGGCGCGCGAGAAGATTGCCTCACTGCTCGCGATCATCGCCCGGCGCGATGCGGCATTGAGGAAGCACACGCCGAAAGACGGCATGCACTTCGATCTGCCTCTGACCCGCGAAGCGATGGCGGATTATCTCGGGCTCACGCTGGAAACCGTGAGCCGCCAGATCTCGGCCTTGAAGAAATCGGGGATCATCGAGCTGGATGGCAAGCGCAAGGTGGTTGTCCCGTCGCTCGAAAAACTCATCAACGAAACCGGCGACGACATGGATGGCGGGCCGATCGCCTGAGCCTAGCGCCGCTTGAGGTCTTTCACCTGCCGCACGATGCGGCCGAAGCTGCGGCTGCGGGCATGGGCATCGGCGAGGCTCTGGGCATTGCGGGCATCCTCGCGTTTGAGCTTGCGCCAGCGGTCCAGCCGTTCCGGTGCGAGGTCGCCCCGCTCGATCGCTGATTTCACGGCACAGCCCGGTTCGCTGTCATGCGCGCAATCGGAAAACCGGCAGCCTGCGGCAAGGTCGGTTATGTCGTCAAACACCGTGTCGATGCCCCGATTGGTGCCGGCCAGTTGCAATTCGCGCATGCCGGGCGTGTCGACCAGCCAGCCGCCATCCTTCAGGTCATGAAACTCGCGCGCGGTGGTGGTGTGACGGCCCTTCGCATCGTCGTCGCGAATGCCTTGGGTGGCGATAGCCGCGCCCGTCAAGGTATTGGCAAGGGTGGATTTTCCTACCCCCGAGGAGCCAAGCAAGGCTACCGTCTGGCCCGGACCGCACCAATCGGCAAGCCGCTCGGCGGCGTCGGGGTCGCGGGTATCGAGGGCCACCACGGGAACCTCGGGCGCGATGGTCTTGAGGGATTCGAGATAGGGTGCCGGATCGTCGCAAAGATCCGCCTTGGTCAGCACGAACACCGGCGCAACACCACCCTCGTAAGCCATCGCAAGATAGCGTTCCAGCCGGGCCGGGTTGAAATCGGCATTGAGCGACGTGGTGATGAACAGGGTGTCGACGTTCGCCGCGATCAACTGGTCGCGCGCCTCCACCCCGGCGGCGCGGCGGTGCAGCAGGCTCTTGCGGTCGAGAATACGGGCAATGTGGCTGCCGGCATGGTCGATCAAGACCCAATCGCCCACCGCCACTTCGCCGGTGGTGAGGCCCTGGGGAAGCCGGAGGCTCAGGGCGCCGGTTTCGGCCAGCGCATCGACACGGTCGCGGTGCACGGCGGTGATCCGGGCGGGATGCTGAACGCCGATCTCGTCGATCTCGAGCTGGCGCAGGAAGTCGGCCGACCAGCCGAGGGACTTCAGATCATGGGTTTCGGTCAAGGCCTGATCCTCGTGTGAACCACGTCAGACACGCCCTTGGGCGCAACGGAAAGGGCGCAGATCGCCCCATGGCTCAGCGGACAAGCATCCAGCCTCCCTTGCAGGGTTTCAGGATACCACGGGCAGGGGTGACGGAAAACCCCGGTATCAGCCCAGCAGCCGCCGCGCGATCACCTGTGCCTGGATCTCCGCCGCGCCCTCGAAGATGTTGAGGATGCGCGCGTCGCAGAGGATGCGGCTGATCTGGTATTCGAGCGCGAAGCCGTTGCCGCCGTGGATCTGCAGCGCGTTGTCGGCCGCCGCCCAGGCCACGCGGGCACCCAGAAGCTTGGCCATACCGGCTTCGAGATCGCAGCGCCGGTCGTGGTCTTTTTCCCATGCCGAGAAATAGGTGAGCTGGCGTGCCACCATGATCTCCACCGCCATCATCGCCAGCTTGCCCGCGACGCGGGGGAAGGCGATGAGCGCGTTGCCGAACTGTTTGCGGTCTTGCGCGTATTGCAGCCCGACCTCGAGCGCGTTCTGGGCCACGCCGATGGCGCGGGCGGCGGTCTGGATACGGGCGGCCTCGAAGGTTTTCATCAACTGCTTGAAGCCTTGGCCCTCGACCCCGCCGAGGAGGTTCTCGGCCGGCACCTTGAAGCCGTCGAAGCCAAGCTCGTATTCCTTCATGCCGCGATAGCCGAGCACCTCGATCTCGCCGCCGGTCATTCCCGGGGTTGGGAAGGGATCGTCGTCGGTGCCCGGTGTCTTTTCGGCGATGAACATCGACAACCCCCGGTGATCGGTGGTGTCGGCATCGGTGCGGGCGAGCAGGGTCATCACGCTGGCGCGGGCAGCGTGGGTGATCCATGTCTTGTTGCCGGTGACGGTGTAATCCTCGCCCTCCCGCACCGCGCGGGTGCGCAGGGCACCAAGATCGGAGCCGGTGTTGGGCTCGGTGAACACGGCGGTGGGCAGCACTTCCGCTGCCGCAATCTTCGGCAGCCAATGCGCTTTCTGGTCGTCGGTGCCGCCCGCGAGGATCAGTTCGGCGGCGATCTCCGACCGGGTGCCGAGGGAGCCGACGCCGATATAGCCGCGCGAAAGCTCTTCCGAGACCACCACCATCGAGGCCTTCGACATGCCAAGCCCGCCGAAATCTTCGGGTATTGTGAGGCCGAACACGCCCATTTCGGCAAGCTCCTCGATGATCTCCATCGGGATCAACTCGTCCTTGAGGTGCCACGCGTGGGCGAAGGGCGCCACCTTGTCGTCGGCATAGCGGCGAAACTGCTCGCGGATCATCTCGAGTTCGTCGTCGAGCCCGGAAGCGCCAAAGGTGGCATGGCCCGCGTTGTCCTGCATCAGGGCCACGAGCCGGGTGCGGGCGGCGGGCGTGTTGCCCGCTTGTGTAAGCCTCTGAACGGCTTCCGTCATCAGAACACGCTGGTCATCCTGGGTGAGACCCATGTCCTGCGGTCGGGCGATCTCGCCTTGGCTCATCGGGATGCCGCCGTAGATCTGCCAGAGGTATTCGCCGAAGGCGATCTGGTGGATCAGCGCCTCCATCTCGCCGAACCGCCCGGCGTCGGTCAGCCGCTCGGCCCAGGCCTGCATCTGGCGCAACGCCTCGACATAAGTGGCCAGCCAGGCCAGCGCATGGGCGGCGGATTGCTCCGCCTCCAGCTTCGGGCCGGACACCTTGTCGCCATCGCTCACCGCCGCACGCACCCGGTCGGTGGCAGTTGCGAGCAGGGCCTCGGCCGGGGCAATGGCCGCGCCGGTGAGGGTGAGCAGATCGTCGAGGATCGGGGATTTCATCGGCGTGTCCTTCGGCATCGGGCGCTCCCTTGAATCGGTCCCGAACGTGATAGGTATTTTGCATGTGCAGCGCAACATTAATTCGCATGTGCAGAAAATTGGGCACGAAAGTGTCGCAGCGGCTCTATCAGCGACGGCCGGGTTCCCGTTTCGCCTGTCAGATCTGTGCGAGCCAGGCGGTGATCGCCCTGATCTCCTCGGGATTGAGATCGAAGGCTGGCATCATCTCGAAACCTTGCGTGGCGTTGGAAACCGTCGAAGCCGGCAATCCGCGAATATCGCCCGACTCGCCCTCGGTTGCTTCGGCACCGTGGCACTCGACGCAAAGCTCGTCGAACAGCGCAGCGCCGGCGGCAATCATGGCATCGTCGGCTGCGCAAACAGTCGGGATCAGGGCGCAAAGGCAGGCGGCAAGGGCAGTTCTCATGCCGCCGAGGATGGCAGGATCCCGTGAAAACCCGGTGACAACAGAAAAGAAAACGCCCCGGCTGGCGGGCCGGGGCGCCGTTTTTTCAGTCCGGGCGGCTCAGCCCAGCATGACCGCCTTCACGTCGTCATCCACGAAATCGACGTATTGCTTGAAATTCTCGGCGAACATCTCGACCAGCTTGGCGGCCTGCGCATCGTAGGCGGCATGGTCGTTCCAGGTGCGGCGCGGATCGAGCAGCACCTCGGGCACGTCGGGCACATGCAGCGGCACATCGAAGCCGAAGTTGGAATCCTTGCGGAACTCGGCATCCGAGAGCGAGCCGTCGAGCGCGGCGGCGAGAAGGCGGCGGGTTTCCTTGATCGGCATCCGCTCGCCTTCGCCGTAGGGCCCGCCGGTCCAGCCGGTATTGACCAGCCAGCAGGTCGCGCCGTGCTTGGCGATCTTGTCGCGCAACAGGTTTCCGTAAACCTCCGGGCGGCGCGGCATGAACGGTGCGCCGAAACAGGTCGAGAACGTGGGTTCCGGATGAACCACGCCGCGCTCGGTGCCCGCCACCTTCGAGGTGAAGCCTGACAGGAAGTGATACATCGCCTGCGCCGGTGTCAGCCGCGCGATCGGCGGCATGACCCCGAAGGCATCCGAAGTCAGCATGATGATGTTCTTGGGATGCCCCCCCAGTGCCGTTTCGGACGCATTGGAAATATACGACAGCGGGTAGGCGCAGCGCATGTTGGGGGTCAGGCTGTCATCGGCGAAATCGAGATCAAGCGTGTCTTCGTCCCAGACCATGTTTTCGACAACGGTCGAGAACATCGAGGTGGTGGCGTAGATCTCGGGTTCGGCCACCGGCGAAAGGTTGATCGTCTTGGCGTAGCAACCGCCCTCGAAGTTGAAGGTGCCCTTCTCCGACCAGCCGTGCTCGTCGTCTCCGATCAGCACCCGGCTCGGATCGGCCGAGAGCGTCGTCTTGCCGGTGCCGGAAAGACCGAAGAACACGGCGGTATCGACCGGGTTGTTCGGCGCGTGGTTGGCCGAGCAATGCATCGCCATCACGCCCTTGCCGGGGAGAATGTAGTTCAGAAGCGTGAACACGGATTTCTTGTTTTCACCGGCATATTCCGAGCCGCCGATCAGGATCAGCTTTTTCGAGAAGTTGAGCGCGATCACGGTTTCGGAGCGGCAACCGTGACGGGCCGGATCGGCCCTGAAGCTGGGGCTGTTGATGACGGTGAATTCGGGTGTGAAACCGTCAAGCTCGTCGCGCTCGGGGCGGCGCAGCATGTGGCGGATGAACAGCGCGTGCCAGGCCAGCTCGGTTACCATCCGAACGTCGAGCCGGTGCGCCGGATCGGCACCGCCGTAGAGATCCTCGACGAAATAGTCGCGGCCCTTCATGTGGTCGAGCATGTCGGCATAGAGCAGGTCGAAGGCGGCCGGATCCATCGGTTTGTTGTTGTCCCACCAGATCGTGTCTTCCACATCCGGCGTGCGCACCACGAACTTGTCCTTCGGTGAACGGCCGGTGTGCGAGCCGGTCGAAACCATGATCGCGCCGCCCTTGCCGATGTGCCCCTCGCCGCGTTGAATGGCTTGTTCCATCAACTGCGGCTCGATCAGGTTGTAGAAAACATTGCCGAGGCCGCTGATACCTTGGTCTTCCAGTCGTTGTGCCGGGTTCACCCGTCCTGTGCTCATCTTGTGCTCCTGTTTCCGGCCAGGGCCGGGGGTCGATGTTGCCTGAGGTGCGCAAGGGGCCATCCCGCGCTATGCCGGGCCGCGCTGCAGCGGCCGCCGCATGGCCGCTATAACACGCGGTTTTTGCAAAGGAACAGGCGAAGTCATGGTCGTTAGCGCTAGCCCTCCCTTGTTTGCGCAATCATGTTTCGCATCCGCGAACATCTTAGCCATTTTTTTGCCACTTGTGGTGCGTAATTGACTCACACGCAGGTTCGATTCGCCGTTGCATATTGATTCCGTGGCCAAAACCGGATTCTAATGGCTCAAAACGGGTAAAAAACGAGCAGTAGAGGATACCTCCCATGTCGAGGATTGCATTGGTCGATGACGACAGGAACATCCTGACGTCGGTCTCCATGACGCTCGAGGCCGAGGGCTTCGAGGTCGAAACCTACAATGACGGGCAGGCTGCGCTTGATGCATTCAACAAGCGCCTGCCCGATATGGCCGTGTTCGATATCAAGATGCCGCGGATGGACGGGATGGACCTGCTCCAGCGCGTGCGGCAGAAAACCAACATGCCGGTCATCTTCCTGACCTCGAAGGACGACGAGATCGACGAGGTGCTGGGCCTGCGGATGGGGGCAGACGACTACGTCAAGAAGCCGTTCAGCCAGCGCCTTCTGGTCGAGCGCATCCGCGCGCTCCTGCGCCGGCAGGATGCGATCGAGGGCGTCGCCATGCCCGACACCGAGGAAAACAAGGTGATGGTGCGCGGCAACCTCACGATGGACCCGCTGCGCCACGCGGTGAGCTGGAAGGGCAAGGACGTTTCGCTCACGGTCACCGAGTTCCTGCTGCTGCAGGCCCTTGCACAGCGTCCGGGCTTCGTGAAAAGCCGCGACCAGCTGATGGACGTGGCCTATGACGATCAGGTTTATGTCGACGACCGCACCATCGACAGCCACATCAAGCGGCTGCGCAAGAAGATGCGGACGGCGGATGACGAGTTTTCCGCGATCGAGACGCTCTATGGCATCGGCTACCGCTACAACGAGGAATAGGCACGGCGGCGAAAGCCGCGCCGAGGGGTAACAGTGGTGCGCGACACGAAGGCAACGGCAGGCAATACCGAAGTGCTGTTGGGCGAAGACTGGGTTTCGCCCCAGACTTCGGTCGATGCCGAATTGCGCGAAGGTCGCAAGCGGCGCGGCTGGATCACCACCAACCGGTCGCCACTGGCGCGCAAGATCATCATCTTCAATATCCTCGGGCTCGTGGTTCTGGTGGCGGGGGTGCTCTACCTCAACCCGTTTCGCGAAAGCCTCATGTTCCAGCGCGAGCGCAATCTCGTGACCTCGGCGGAACTCGTCGCCGACGTGTTCGAAGCGAGCCAGCTCGGGGCCGCGCCCGGCGAAGGGCTGACGGCTGCGCGGGTGAACGAGGTCCTGCCGCTGCTCAACCTGCGCAATGCCGGCGAGGTCATCGTCTTCGACCGCGACGGGGCGTCGATCGGCAGCACCATTGGCGGTCCGCAAGCTCCAGCCCTCCCGGTTGTCGGGATCGAGCGGGAATTGGGGACCACCATCATCAGCGACGGGCTGAGCCGCGCTTGGGGCGCTCTCGCCGGCTTCCTCGCCAGTACCGGCGACGGTGCGAAGGAACCGCTCGATGCCGAGCGTGAGGCCCGCGCGCTGATCGGTGATGCGCTCGCCGGGCGCACCCGCATTGCCTCCAGCCATGACCGGCAGGGCACCGATACCTTCTTCGTGACCACGCCGGTTCTGGTTGGTGGCGAGGTGGTCGGGGCGCTCGCGGTCGTGAGCGAGGGCAGCATCATCGACGCGTTGGTCCGGTCCGAGCGGGAACAGATCCTGCAGGTCTTCGTGCTTGCGATTCTCGTCTCCATCGGCTTGAGCCTGCTGCTGGCCTCCACCATCGCCAACCCGCTCGCCGATCTCGCCGCCGCCGCCGAAATCGGGCGCGACCGCAATTCGCGCAAGGTCAACCCGGGCCGGGTGCGTATCCCCGATCTCTCCGCCCGGCCCGACGAGATCGGGCGGCTTTCCAAGGCGCTGCGCGGCATGGTGGCCGCACTCTACGACCGGATCGACGCCAACGAACAATTCGCCGCCGACGTGGCGCACGAGATCAAGAACCCGCTCGCCTCCCTGCGCTCGGCGATCGGGTCGCTGCGCTTCGTCAAGAAGGAAGAACAGCACGACAAGCTGCTCGACGTGATCGAACACGACGTGCGCCGACTCGACCGGCTGGTGAGCGACATTTCCAACGCCTCCCGGCTCGACAGCGAGTTGGTCAAGGAAGAGGAAGAACCATTCGACCTCTTGCACATGCTGCGCAACCTCGCCGAATACCTCGGCAACGAGGCGCATCAAAAAGGCGTCGATTTCATCACCGACCTGCCCGCCGAAGCGATCCGGATCAATGGGCTGGAGGCGCGGCTTGCGCAGGTCTTCGTCAACCTGATCACCAACGCGATCTCGTTCTGCGATGAGGGCGACGCGATCCGGGTCTGGGCCCGCCAGCGCGAGAATCGCGTGCTGGTGGTGGTGGAAGATACCGGCCCCGGCATCCCGGAAGAAGCGCTGACCAAGATCTTCAACCGTTTCTACAGCCAGCGGCCGGAAAACCAGTTCGGCAACAACTCCGGGCTTGGTCTCGCGATCTCGAAACAGATCGTCGAGGCCCATGGCGGCGTGATCTGGGCCGAGAACATCCGCCCGACCGACGCCGACATCACCTCCGAACCCCTCGGCGCGCGTTTCGTCGTGGGCTTGCCGGTGTGATCTCCGGCGCAGACAGCCCCTCGCGCGAAACTCGCCATGCCACCACCGTCGCCATCGACGGCGCGGGCGTGATGCTCACCGGTCCCTCCGGCAGCGGCAAGTCTGGACTCGCGCTCGTTCTGATGGCCCACGGTGCCGACCTTGTGGCCGACGACCGCACCACCATCGAGTTGCGCGAGGGATGGCCCTGGGCGCTGGCACCCGAACGCCTTGCGGGGGTGATCGAGGCGCGGGGTGTGGGCCTGATCTGTGCGCCGTTCCGCCCGGCCGTTCCGCTGCGGCTCGTCGTCGACATGGGTGAGACGAACGCCGCGCGCCTGCCCGACCCTGCGACCGAAATCGTTCTCGGGGCCGTGATCACGCGCATCCGCAGGCTTGACGCCCCGCATTTCCCGGGTGCCATACTTGCCCTTGCGAAAGGCGGGTTCTGGCGTGACGGGTGAAATGGCAACACGAGCGAAACGCGATCCGGCGATGCGCCGCGATGCGCATCACGTGGTGCTGGTGACCGGCGCATCCGGTGCCGGGCGCACCACCGCGATCCGGGCGCTTGAGGATTTTGGCTACGAAGCGATCGACAATCTGCCGCTCGGCCTGATCCCGCGTTTGATCGCCGGCGGGCCGCTCGACCATCCGCTGGCGCTGGGCATTGACGTGCGGACCCGCGATTTCTCCGCCGACACCCTCGCCGAGGCGGTCGATGCGCTGGTTGCCGATCCGCGCCTCGATGTCGAATTGCTGTTTCTCGATTGCCGCGCCGGGGTGCTGGCCCGGCGCTACTCGGAAACCCGGCGGCGCCACCCGATGGCCGGCGACGACAGCACGATCCAGGGGATCGAGCGCGAAATCGAGTTGCTCGCGCCGATCCGGGCCCGCGCCGACGTGCTGATCGACACGTCCGATCTCTCGGTGCACGAGTTGAAATCCGAGATCCAGCATTGGCTCGGGATGGAAGAAGGCGAGGCGCTGTCGGTGTCGGTGCAGAGCTTTTCCTACAAGCGCGGCGTGCCGCGCGGGCTCGATCTGGTGCTCGACGTGCGGTTCCTGCAAAACCCGCATTGGCAGCCCGATCTCAGGCCGCTGACCGGGCTTGACGACAGGGTTGCCGCCCATGTGGCCGAAGATCCGCGCTACGAAGAATTCCTTGCCCGGGTCACCGATCTGTTGCGTTTTCTGCTCCCGGCTTATGCCGCCGAGGGCAAGGCTCATCTCGCCGTCGGCTTTGGCTGCACCGGCGGGCGGCACCGCTCGGTCGCACTCACCGAAACCGTCGCCAAGGCCCTTGCGGCGGAGGGCTGGCGGGTGTCAATTAGGCACCGAGAACTCGGGGCCCCCGCGGAAACGGCGGGGAACGACAAGATCGGGGGGAGCAGCGCGTGATCGGGATCGTGATCGTCGCCCATGGCGGGCTAGCGGCAGAATATCTCGCCGCTCTCGAACACGTGGTCGGCCCGCAAGACCAGGTGCGCGCGATCGCCATAGCTGCCGACTACGACCGGCCGCGCAAGGCTGCGGAGATCGCCGAGGCGGCCGAAAACGTCGATACCGGCGACGGGGTGATCGTGGTGGTCGACATGTTCGGCTCGTCGCCCTCCAACCTTTCCCTGCCTGCCTGCGCCAAATCCGACCGACGCATTCTTTACGGTGCCAACCTTCCGATGCTGGTGAAACTGGCGAAGATGCGCCACATCGGGGTCGACGAGGCGACGAAGGCGGCGCTGGCCGCCGGCCGCAAGTATATCGACAGCATCGACGGACCAACGATCTAGGAGAAACCTATGACCGAAACGGTGAGCCGCCGGTTGCACATCGTCAACGACAAGGGGTTGCATGCGCGCGCCTCTGCCAAGTTCGTCGAGTTGGTGGAAGCGCATGACGCAACAGCCCGGGTTTCGAGGGACGGAATGGATAGCGATGGCGATTCGATCATGGGCTTGCTGATGCTTGCTGCGGCCTCCGGCAGCACGATCGACGTGGAAACGTCGGGGCATGATGCCGCGAGACTCATGGATGCGCTTGAAGCATTGGTGGCCGACAAGTTCGGCGAAGAATCCTGAGGCCTGGGGTGATGCTCAGGGGCATGACGGGACCGACGCTGAAAAAGTACAGCAAGCGCAACCTGACCTATGCCAACAGCTTCGAGAACGGTTTTCAGGCCACGACGATCCGGGCGATCGAGTGGCTGACCGGCAAGATTCCGATCATCCGGATGGTGCGCGAGTTCGAGCGCCGGGGCGGGGCCGAGGGCCGCGACTTCTGGCGCGTCGCGCTCGACGTGATGGGGATCGAGATCACCACGCCGCCGGAGCAGTTCGAGCGGATCCCGAAGACCGGCCCGGTGGTGGTCGTGGCCAACCACCCTCACGGGCTGGTCGATGGCATGATCATGGCAGAGCTGATTGCCCGCGTGCGCGACGACTTCCAGATCCTGACACGTGAGGTCCTGACCGGGCTTGATGCGGTGGCCTCGTCCTTCCTGATCCCGGTGCCGTTCCCGCACGACAAGGACGCGCAGAGCAAGAGCGTCGAGATGCGTGCGGCGGCGATGGCACGGCTCAAGGCCGGTGGCTTGATCTGTATTTTCCCGTCCGGTGTCGTCGCCAGTTCCAAGACCGCGTTCGGGCCGGTGGTTGAAGCCGAATGGAATGTCTTCACGGCCCAGATGATACGCCGCTCCGGTGCGACCGTGGTGCCGATCCATTTCCAGGGGCGCAACTCGCGCTGGTATCAGGTCGCCAACAGGCTCTCGCCGACGCTGCGCCAATCGCTCCTGCTGCACGAGGTCGTGCATGTCTGCAACCAGCCGCACGGCCCGGTGATCGGCGCGCCGTTGACGCCGGAGGAGATGGCTCCGCTCGCCAACGACCCGCGCGGGTTCATCGGCTGGCTGCGGCAGCACACGCTGTCGCTCGAGGATTGATGAGCGCCGCCTTGCGCCGCTGGCATCGACGCATCCCCTTGCACGTGATTTCCATAGCGTCCGTAAGGGTCAAGACATGAAAGGGAGACCACAGCCGTGAACCCCGCGCCTGTTTCCACGATCGTCGCGGCGCTTGATAGCATCCGCGATCCGGATCGACGGCTGATCGTTGCGATCGCCGGTGCGCCCGGCAGCGGCAAATCCACCCTGTCCGAGGCCACCCGCGACGCGCTCAATGCGCGCGAGAAGGGGGTCGCGGAAATCTTGCCGATGGATGGCTACCATCTCGACAACGCGATCCTCGACGCCCGCGGTTGGCGCAGTCGAAAAGGCGCGCCGCACACCTTCGATGTTGCCGCGTTCGCGCGCGATCTGGCGCGGGCAAGAGCGGCGGATGAACCGATGTTCGCGCCGGTATTCGACCGTGGGCTCGACCTGTCGCGCGGATCGGCGCGCGAGATCGCTCCGGCCTGCCGTGTCGTGATCGTCGAGGGCAACTACCTGCTCATTGACGAGGCACCGTGGAACAGGCTGGCGGATCTGTTTGACTACAGGGTGTTTCTCTCGGTGCCCGAAACGGTTCTCGAAACGCGGCTCGTTCAGCGCTGGCGCGATCACGGCTTCAGTTCCGACAAGGCGCGGGCGAAGGCCCTGGGCAATGACATCCCGAATGCTCGCTATGTGGTGAGCCATTCGGTCGGTGCCGACCTGGTGATCGGCACCGATGCCTGAGCCTAGCGCGTCGGCACCGGCTCGTCGCCGCGATAATCGTAGAAGCCACGGCCGGTCTTGCGGCCGAGCCAGCCGGCTTCGACGTATTTCGTGAGCAGCGGGCAGGGGCGATACTTGGTATCGGCAAGCCCGTCGTGCAGCACGTTCATGATCGCAAGGCAGGTGTCGAGGCCGATGAAGTCGGCCAGTTCGAGCGGACCCATCGGGTGATTGGCACCGAGCTTCATCGACTCGTCGATGGATTTGACCGAGCCGACACCCTCGTAAAGCGTGTAAACCGCCTCGTTGATCATCGGCATCAGGATGCGGTTGACGATGAAGGCGGGGAAATCCTCGGCCGGCGCGGCGGTCTTGCCCAGCTTGTTCACCACTTCGAGGCAGGCCTTGTAGGTGGCCTGATCGGTGGCGATTCCGCGGATGAGCTCGACAAGCTGCATCACCGGCACCGGGTTCATGAAGTGGAACCCCATGAACTTCTCCGGCCGGTCGGTGCGCGAGGCGAGCCGGGTGATCGAGATCGACGAGGTGTTGGAGGTCAGGATCGTCTCCGGCTTGAGATGCGGCAGCAACTCGTCGAAGATCGCCTGCTTGACGCTCTCGCGCTCGGTCGCGGCCTCGATCACCAGGTCGGTCTGGCCGAGGTCGGCGAGTCGCAACGTCGGCTTGATGCGGGAAAGGGCCGCGTCGCGCTCGGCCGCGGTGATCTTCTCGCGCGTCACCTGCCGGTCAAGATTCTTCTCGACGGTTTCGAGCGCGCGGTCGATCGCATCCTGGTCGACATCGTTGAGCAGAACGTCATAGCCCGCCAGCGCCATCACGTGGGCAATCCCGTTGCCCATTTGCCCCGCTCCGACCACACCGACCGTTTCAATCGCCATCTTTCGCTCCCAGAGGTTTCGCGGCGACCATAGGCGCGCGGCGCCGCCACGTGCAAGCGAAAGGCGCCCCGGGGTGGGGGCTGTTTGGTTGCGGGAGGGTGACCGAACCCATGCCAATTCGCGCTTTAGCCATTTCGCAAGGGTTTCCTGCGAATCTCGCTTCCGGGTGAAAAATGGAGTGGGTGGAATGACCTATGAAGAGCTGGGCAGCAATGCCCTCGACTATTTTCCGTGTCGCTACGGCAAGTCAAAGCTGCTGTTCCGGGGGCCGAAACGCAAGCTCGAAGGCGATTACGTCGCCGTGCTCGGTGGCAGCGAGACTTACGGCAAATTCGTTGAAAGGCCGTTTCCGGCGCTGGCCGAGGAACTGCTTGGCCGCAAGGTGGTCAACTTCGGCATAACCAATGCCGGGATCGACGTGTTTTCGCATGATCCAACGATCCGCGATGCCTGTTCCCGCGCCAAGGTTACCGTGATCCAGATCGGCGGGGCGCAGAACATGTCGAACCGGTTCTATGCCGTGCATCCGCGCCGGAACGACCGTTTCCTGCGCGCCTCGACCCTGCTCAAGACGGTGTATCGCGACATTGACTTCACCGAGTTCAACTTCACGCGGCATCTGCTCACTGCGCTCAAGAAGGAAAGCGCCGAGCGTTTCGTGATGGTGGAGCAGGAGTTGAAGGAGGCCTGGACGGCGCGCATGAAAACACTGGTCTCGCGGATTGAATCGGACGTGGTGCTGCTGTGGATCTCGGACCATGCACCGGATGATTGCGTCACCAGCACCGCCGACGGGGGCGATCCCTTGTTCGTCGATCGGCCGATGCTGCAACAGGTCGCGGCCTATGCGTCCGGTGTGGTCGAGGTGGTGGTATCGCCCGACGAGATCGCGGCCGGGGGGGAGGGGCTACTGTTCAGCGATCTCGATGCGCCCGCCGCGCGCGAAATGCTGGGCACCGTGGCGCACGAAAAAGCCGCCGCCGCCTTGCAGCCGGTCCTCGCCAGGCTGATGTGAGCACGGCGACAACCGAAAAAGGCCCGCCCTAGGGGCGGGCCTTTCGCCGTGATCCGCGCTGGATCAGAGTTTTTCGACCAGTTCCGGCACCGCCTCGAAGAGGTCGGCGACCAGACCGTAATCGGCAACCTGGAAGATCGGCGCTTCCTCGTCCTTGTTGATCGCGACGATGACCTTGGAATCCTTCATCCCCGCGAGGTGCTGGATCGCACCGGAAATCCCGACCGCCACGTAGAGCGCCGGGGCAACGACCTTGCCGGTCTGGCCAACCTGCCAGTCGTTCGGTGCGAAGCCGGAATCGACCGCCGCGCGCGACGCGCCAACGGCGGCACCGAGCTTGTCGGCCAGTTTCTCGATCAGGGCGAAATCGGCTTCCGAGCCCACGCCGCGCCCGCCGGAGACGACGATACCTGCGGAGGTCAGCTCCGGCCTGTCGCTCTCGGCCACCTTGTCTTCGACCCAGGCGCTGAGCCCCTTGTCGCCGGTGCCCGCGATCGCCTCGATGGGCGCGCTGCCACCCTCGCCGGCGGCCTCGAAGGTCGAGGTGCGCACGGTGATCACCTTGGTGGCATCGTGCGATTTCACCGTCTGGATCGCGTTGCCGGCATAGATCGGGCGCTCGAAGGTCTCGGCATCGACGACGGCGGAGATGTCGGAGATCACCATCACGTCGAGCAGGGCGGCGACGCGCGGCAGGATGTTCTTTGCATCCGCTGTGGCGGCGGCGACGATGTGGCTGTAATCGCCCGCGAGCGACACGATCAGGTCGGCCACCGGCTCGGCCAGCATGTTGGCATAGGCGGCATCTTCCGCCACCAGCACTTTCGCAACACCGTCTAGCTTGGCGGCGGCTTCGGCGGCGGCGGCCGGGCCGGTGACCAGCACGGTCACCTCGCCCATCGCCTTCGCGGCGGTCACGGCCTTGGCGGTGGCGTCGATGTGCAGCGCCCCTCCGGCAACTTCGGCAAGTAGAAGAACACCCATCAGATCACCCCCGCATCTTTGAGTTTGGTCACAAGCTCATCCACCGAGCCCACGATCTCGCCAGCCTTGCGCACCGGCGGTTCGGCGGTCTTCACCACTTCGAGGCGCGGGGCGACATCAACGCCGTAATCGCCCGGCGTTTTCTCGTCGATCGGCTTCTTCTTGGCCTTCATGATGTTGGGCAGCGAGGCATACCGCGGCTCGTTGAGGCGCAGATCGGCAGTCACGACAGCCGGAAGGTTCACCTTGATCGTCTGCAAACCGCCATCGACTTCGCGCGTCACAACGGCGCTGTCGCCGTCCACGTCGAGGTCCGAGGCAAAGGTGGCCTGGCTCCAGCCCATCAGCGCGGCGAGCATCTGGCCGGTGGCGTTCATGTCGTTGTCGATCGCCTGCTTGCCCATGATCACCAGGCCGGGCTGCTCTTCCTCGACCACTTTCGCAAGGATCTTTGCGACGGCCAGCGGCTCGATATCCTGCTGCACGTCCTCGGCGGCAACCACCAGAACACCCCGGTCGGCCCCCATCGCGAGCCCGGTGCGGATCGTTTCCTGCGCCTGCTTCACACCGATCGACACCAGCACGATTTCCTCGACCTTTCCGGCCTCCTTGAGACGGATGGCCTCCTCGACGGCGATCTCGTCGAAGGGGTTCATCGACATCTTCACGTTGGCAAGATCGACCCCGGAACCGTCCGCCTTCACGCGGACCTTCACGTTGTAGTCGATCACGCGCTTCACAGGCACAAGCACCTTCATGGCTGCGTTTCTCCCTTGGGTTTGCCTGCCCGATTGGTGGCGGGCGGTGAGTCTGGCCGATGTTTAGCGGCACATTCCGCCCGGGAACAATGCCAAAGCGACAGAAAATTGCGCCGGAACGCCGCGTTTTTTTGGCGCGGCGGCGACGTTAGCGGTAGCAACTCGGCCAGATCGGCGACCGGATTTCCAAACCGCAGGCCAAGTTGCCGGTAGGGGCCTTGCCCCCCGCGTGACGCTACCGGTTTGCGCCCGGCACCCAGAGAACGTCGTCCGCGCCACCCGCGTTGGCCACCCGCGCGGCGACGAAACACCAGTCCGACAGCCGGTTGAGATAGCGGATCGCGGCGGGGTTCACGCTCTCCTGCCCGGCAAGCTCCACCGCCAGCCGTTCGGCCCGGCGCGAGATCGTTCGGGTGAGGTGCAGGTAGGCCGAAAGCGCAGAGCCGCCCGGGAGGATGAAACTGCGCAGCGGCTCCAGCCCGGCGTTCATCTCGTCGATCTCCGCCTCGAGCCGGTCGACCTGCGATTGCACGATCCGCAGCGGAGTGTATTCGGCTTCGTCGTCGCGCTCGGGATCGGGCCGCGAAAGATCGGCCCCGAGATCGAACAGGTCGTTCTGGATCAGCGCCAGCCGCGCATCGATCTCGCCTGTTGCATGAAGCCGGGCCAGCCCGATGGTGGCGTTGGTTTCGTCCACCGTGCCATAGGCCGCGACCCGCAAAGCGTGTTTCGGTACCCGCGTGCCGTTGGAGAGCGCGGTTTCACCGGCATCTCCGGTGCGCGTGTAGATCTTGTTGAGCACGACCATGGGTCAGCCTCCCCGACGTATCCAGACAAACAGCAAGATGAGCACGATCGCCACCGCCTGGGCATAGATCCGCCAGCGCATCACCCGGTTGGCGTGTTTCTTGTTGAAATCGCCACCGCGCGCAAAACCGCCAATGCCGGTGAGCAGGATGATCGCCACCGTGGCGACGGCTACGGCGACGACGAGAAAAAGCGGGTCTTTGAGCATGGCGGGTGGCTCCCTGATCGCGTTCGGCCCTCGATAGCGGTTTTGAACTGGCTTGGCGAGGGCCGCGGGTCAACTCCGCGCGAGGATACGGTCGGCCAGCCGGGTGGGCAGCAGGCGCTTGAGGATGCCCGCCGCGTAGGTTGGCGTGGTCACCCAGTAGCGCGGGCGTGGACGGCGGCTTTCAAGCGCATGGGCGAGCTTGCGTGTCACCGCCGAGGGGGGCAGCTCGAACCGGTCGGGTTTGTCGCTGTCGGAGTAGAGCCGTTTGAGCAGGCTGGCCTCGTATTGCGCGCGCCGCGGCGAGCCGCGCCAATCCACCCAGGCCTCGAAATGCGGGCGCGACTTGGCGCGGATCTTCGAGGTGATCGGCCCGGGTTCGATAAGGATGGTCTGGATGTTCGCGTCGGCCATCTCGAGGCGCAGGGTATCGCCGTAGCCTTCGAGGGCGAACTTGGTCGACACATAGGCACCGCGCCATCGTATCGTCGTGAAGCCGAGCACCGACGAATTGAGCGCGATGCGACCGTGCCCCTGCGCCCGCATGATCGGCACGGTCTGGCGCACCAGCTCGTGCACGCCGAAGAAATTCGTCTCGAAAATCTCCCTGAGCGCATCGGTCGACAGGTCTTCCAGAGCGCCGGGCAGGCCGAAGGCCCCGTTGGCGAAGATCGCGTCGAGCGTGCCGCCGGTGCGGCCTTTGGCCTCGGCAAGGGCGGCGCGGATCGTTGCGGGGTCGGTGTGATCGAGCACGAAGCTCTCCAGCCCCTCGGCTTCGAGACGCACGCAATCCTCCAGTTTGCGGCAGGTCGCGAACACCCGCCAGCCACGCGCCGCCATGCCTTTGGCGGCATCGTAGCCAATACCGGAAGAACACCCGGTGATGAGGAGGGATTTCTGGGTCATGCCTGCCTCGCGGTTCGCCGGCAGGCTAGGGCGATGCGCCCCCGGCGGCAATGCTCAGGGCGCGTCCGGCGAAAGGAAATCGCCCGACATGTAGCCGGTTTCGCCGGTCTCAAGCCGGATCATCCGCCAGCCTTCGCCCGCGTTGCCGAGATCGACCACCGCCGCGCCGCCTTGGAGCGAGGTGATCGCGTCATAGACGGTGGAAGGCCCCGAGCGGACGTTGACGGTGGTGCCGGTGACGTAGAGCACCTGGTCGCGCTCCGGTTCGGGTTCCGGCGCGGGGTCGGGCACAGGCTCCGGCGTGGGTTCCGGCTCCGGCGCAGGGTCGGGCTCCGGGGTCGCCTCTTCGATCGCAGCACCAATGGCGTCTGCCAACGCGCTGCCCGGCTCAGGCGTGAAGGGATCGGGAGACTCGTCAACAACGGCGGCGTCCGGCTCCGGTTCCGATTCGGGCGCGGTGTCGGCGGTCGGGGCCGGTTCTGTCGTGGGGTCCGGCGTTGCAACGGGGGCCGTCGGTTCGCGCCCGATCACGCGCTCGGGCAAGCCCTCGTCGCGCCCGAAATACATCAGCGCCAGCCAGATCAGCACCGAGGTCAGCAATGTCAGCCGAATGATACCCATGACTATCCCAATACCCCGGCACGGTCTCGCATGCTACCGCCAAGCCGCGTGGCGGGAAAGCCGGCGTGGATTTTCCGCAACCCTGCCGCGGTGCTTGCGGGGGGCGAATCGCGGCGCTATTCAGGCCCCATGAGCGATCTGATCGACGATCCGAACAAGCCGCCGCTCGAAGTGGCCGAACCGCTGCGCCGCGCGATCGGCGACCGCTACCTCACCTATGCGCTCTCCACCATCATGCACCGCGCGCTGCCCGATGCGCGCGACGGGCTGAAGCCGGTGCATCGCCGCATCCTCTACGCGATGCGCGAACTGAAGCTCAGCTCCACCGGCGGTTTCCGCAAGTCGGCGAAGATTTCCGGCGACGTGATGGGCAATTACCACCCGCACGGCGACGCGGCGATCTACGACGCTATGGCGCGGCTGGCGCAGGATTTCGCCGTGCGCTACCCGCTCGTCGATGGCCAGGGCAATTTCGGCAATATCGACGGCGACAACCCCGCCGCCAGCCGTTACACCGAGGCCCGGCTGACCGCCGTGGCCGAAGCCATGCTCGACGGGCTGGCCGAAAACGCGGTGGATTTCCGGCCGAACTACGACGGCACCCTGAGCGAACCCGTGGTGCTGCCCGCCACCTTCCCCAACCTGCTCGCCAACGGTTCGTCGGGGATCGCGGTGGGCATGGCCACCAACATCCCGCCGCACAACATCGCCGAACTGGTCGATGCCTGCCTGCACCTGATCAAGACACCCGACGCCCGCGACGAGACCCTGCTCAACTACGTTCCCGGACCGGATTTTCCCACCGGCGGCGTGATTGTCGAGCCACGCGAAACCATCGCCGAGGCCTATCGCACCGGGCGCGGCGGTTTCCGGCTGCGGGCGCGCTGGGAAGTCGAGGATCTGGGCCGTGGCCAGTGGCAGATCGTCGTCACCGAAATCCCCTACCAGGTTCAGAAATCCAAGCTCATCGAGCGGATTGCCGAGTTGATCCAGACCCGCAAGGTGCCGATCCTCGCCGACGTGCGCGACGAGAGCGCCGACGATGTGCGCCTTGTTCTGGAGCCGCGCAGCAAGAACGTGGATGCCGAGGTCCTGATGGGCCTGATGTTCCGCAATTCCGATCTGGAGGTGCGTTTCAGCCTCAACATGAACGTGCTGATCGACGGGGTCACGCCGAAGGTCTGCTCGATGAAGGAGGTGCTGCGCGCCTTCCTCGATTTCCGCCGCGAGGTTCTGATCCGCCGTTCCGAGCACCGGATGGAGAAGATCGACCACCGGCTGGAAGTGCTCGAAGGTTTCATCGTTGCCTTCCTCAACCTCGACCGGGTGATCGACATCATCCGCTACGATGACGAGCCGAAACCCGCGCTGATGCGCGAGGACTGGTCGAAAGACCATGTGCGAGCGACGAACGAGGCCGATTACGTCAGCCCGCCACCGGGCGACGGCGAGCTGAGCGAACTTCAGGTCGACGCGATCCTCAACATGCGGCTGCGCAGCCTGCGGCGGCTGGAAGAGATCGAGCTTGTCCGCGAACGAGATGCGCTGATGGAAGAGCGCGCCGGGCTGGAAGACCTGCTCGACAGCGAGGCGCTGCAATGGGCGCGGATCGCGGAGCAACTCAAGGACGCGAAAAAACTCTTCGGCAAGGATTACGAAGGCGGCACACGGCGCACCACCTTTGCCGAGGCGGGCATGGTGGAAGACGTGCCGCTGGAAGCGATGATCGAGCGCGAGCCGGTCACCGTGGTCTGCTCCCGCATGGGCTGGATCAGGGCGATGTCGGGCCACGTCGATCTTGCGCGTGACTTCAAGTTCAAGGACGGTGACGGCCCGCGCTTTGCCTTCCATGCCGAAACCACCGACAAGATCCTCATCTTCGCCGGCAACGGCCGGTTCTACACCCTTTCGGCCGCCAACCTGCCCGGCGGGCGCGGCATGGGCGAGCCGCTCAGACTGATGGTTGATCTGCCCAACGAGGCCGAGATCGTCGAGATGTTCGTGCACCGGCCCGGTGCGCGGCTGATCGTGGCCTCCGCCGAGGGCAACGGTTTCGTGGTCAACGCCGATGACGTGATGGCGCAAACCCGGGCGGGCAAGCAGGTGCTGAACGTCGGCGAGAGCGTGGCGAAGGTGTGCAGGCCGGTGGCGGGCGATCACGTCGCGGTGGTGAGCGAAAACCGCAAGCTCCTCGTCTTCCCGCTGGAGGAGCTGCCCGAGATGGGCCGGGGCAAGGGCGTGCGGCTGCAAAAGTACAACGCCGCGCGCGGCAAGCAGGGCGTGCTGGAGCTTGACGGCGGGCTTTCCGATCTCACTACCTTCGAGATCGGCAAGGGCCTGTCCTGGGCGGCGGGGGGTGACCGCACCCGCACCGAGGTCGACATGAGCCCGTGGCTGGGCAAGCGGGCCTCGGTGGGCAAACTGCCACCGCACGGCTTCCCGCGCGACAACCGGTTCACCGGCTAGGGCGGGGCGGTGGCGCTGCGTGATCTCACCACCGATTACGCCGGTCGCGGCACCCCGATGTTCCGCCTTGCGCTGAAAACCGGCGTGCTCACGGTTCTTACGCTGGGCTTCTACCGGTTCTGGATGAAAACCCGGATGCGCCGCTATTACTGGTCGGCAATCCGCCCCGGCGGCCAGCCGCTGGAATTCACCGGCCGCCCGACCGAGATGCTGACCGGGTTTCTCACCGCCGTGGTGGTGCTTGCCTTCTACATCGGCCTCGTCAACCTCATCCTGATGTTCCTGTCGTTCTCGTTGTTCGGGGGCGATGCGCCGGCCTATCTGCTGAGCTTTCTCGGTCTCGTGCCGATGATCTTCTTCGCCCAGTATCGCGCCCGGCGCTACATTCTCGCCCGCACCCGCTGGCGCGGCATCCGTTTCGGGCTGGAACCGGGGGTGAAGGGCTATGTCTGGCGCGCCTCGCTCTGGTGGATCGTCACCATTCTCTCGGCGGGGATCCTCTGGCCGGTGAAAACCTTCGAGCTGGAGAAATACCGCACCGACCGGACGTGGTATGGCGATCAGCGGTTCGAGCAGACCGGCGGGCGCTGGAGCCTGATGGGGGCGATGAAACACGTCTACATCGCTGCCGCCCTGATCGGCGCGGGCAGTGCCGCCGCCGCCCTGCTGGAGCAACCGATCTGGTTCGTCGCCACCGCGATGGGCGCGGCTTGGGCACCGCTCGGGCTGGCGCATTGGAAGGCGGAGAGTTTCAAGCGGTTGACCGAGGGTAAACGGCTGGGCGAGGCGGGTTTTCGCTGCCGCCCGCGCGGCGGCCGGATCGTGGCGATCTACCTGCTCGGCGGGCTGGCGATCGCGGGGCTGCTGATCGCCCTGCTTTTCGCCCTTGGCATGGGCATCGGCATCCTGCTTTCGGTGTTCGATCCCGAACTCATCGCCCAGGGTTTTGACGATCTGGCCAGCCTTGCCGCCTTGCCCGCCTGGGTTGCCACGATGGCCGGTCTCACGGCCTATTTCGCGGCCTTCCTGTTCTGGGGCGTGCTGCGCGAGGTGTTCATCACCATGCCGGTCGCCCGCCACCTGGCCGAGTCCACCGAGATTGTGAATCCCGATGCGCTGAACGCGATCCGCCAGCGCCCGCGCGACGAGTTCGCCGAGGCAGAGGGCTTTGCCGATGCCCTGCCGCTGGGTGACGGGATATGACCGGGGCAGGGGCGGTGCTCGAAGCCTTTGCCGACTACGTCGATGGCGAAAGCGCCGTGGTGCACCGCGTTGCCCTGCGTCTCTCCCCCGACCGGCTCACCATCGCCCTGCCCGATGGGACCGCGTTCGACTGGATGGCCGACGAATTGCGCGAGGTGCCGGATCAGGCCGACAGCGCCGGGCTCGTGCTGGCCCCGGCAGGGGATATGCTTCACCGCCTGCACGTCGGCACCGGCGAGATCGCCCGGCTGATCCGGTTGAACGCCCCGGCGCTGCGCCGCCGCCCGCCGGTGGAAAACAAGGGAAAGATCGCGGCCTGGGCGGCCGGTGCGATCGCTTCGGTCTCGCTGATCATCTTCGTCCTGGTCCCGGTCATGGCCAACCAGCTCGCCCTGCTGTTGCCGCCTGCCGGGGAAAGGGCGCTGGGCGATGCTACCTTCGAGCAGGTCCGCACCGCACTCGGCGATGCCGATTTCCTGCCCGTCGAGCTCTGCGAAACCCCGGAAGGGCTGGCGGCGTTGACGAAAATGGAGGCCCGGCTCGACGTTGGCCCAGACCTGCCCTACCCGGTCACGGTGGCGGTGCTCGACCACGATCTGGTCAACGCTTTCGCGCTGCCCGGCGGGCGGGTGATCCTGTTTCGGGGGCTGATCGAGGCGGCGGAGAACCCCGAGGAGGTGGCGGCGATCCTCGCCCATGAAATCGGCCACGTCGTCAACCGCGACCCGACCCGCGATGCCCTGCGTCTCGCCGGGTCTATCGGTGTGCTCGGGCTGATCTTCGGCGATTTCGCGGGTGGAACCGTGATGCTCCTGCTCGCCAACCAGCTCATCAACGCCAAATACAGCCAGGCCGCCGAGATCGGTGCTGACGACTACGCCCATGCGGTGCTGACCGAAGCCGGTTTGCCGCCCGCCGCGCTTGGCACGTTTTTCGAGCGCCTCAGGGCCGAACATGGCGACGAGGCGGGCTGGGCCGCGCATTTTTCGACCCATCCACGCATGGTCGAGCGCGTTGACGCGGCGCTGGAGGCACAGGCGCGTGCCGAGGCTGCCGGTGGTGCCGCCGTGCCGGCCCTCTCCGCCAGCGAGTGGCGCGACCTTCGCAGCATTTGCGGGCCGAACAGCGCCAGCGAACAAGGCGCTGCCGGCCGCGTGGGGCGCCAATAGACGCGCCTCAGGCTTCGGCGGCCTCGGTGGCGATCGCTTCGACGTTCAGCCAGATATCCTCGTTGGGACGCAAGGTCAGGATCAGCTTGGGGATCGGCTGTTTGCCCGCAATGGGGGAGAACCGGAAGCGCGCAAGCAAAGTGGCAAGAATGATGATCGATTCCTGCATCGCGAATTCCGCCCCGATACATACCCGCGGCCCGACCGAAAACGGCACATAGGCGAACCGGTCGATCTTCGACATGTCGTCAAACCGCTCGGGCATGAAGCGGTCCGGGTCTTGCCAGTGGCTGCGGTGGCGATGCAGCGTGTAATAGGGAACGATCACCGTGTCGCCCTTTTTCACCGCGTGCTCGCAGAGCGTATCGGTGCCCTGCGCCGTGCGCAGGTGCATTGGAATCGGCGGGTAGAGCCGCATGGCCTCCTGGAGAACCTGCCGAATATAGCCAAGCTGCGAAAGATCATCGACCGTCGCCGTGCGCGCGCCCAGAACCAGTCGGGCTTCTTGCGACGCCCTTTCTTGCTTTTCGGGTGCCTGGGCGAGCAGGTAGAGCGCCCAGGTGAGCGTCAACGCGGTGGTTTCGTGACCGGCGATCAGGAAGGTGATCAGGTTGTCGCGCAATTCCTCGTCGGTCATCTTGCGCCCGGTTTCCGGGTCTTCCGCGTCGAGGAGAAGGTCCATCAGTGCGGGATCTTCGAGGTTGGGGTGCTTGCGGCGGTCCGCGATCGCGGCGTCGGCCCCCGCCTTCAGCGCCTTGAGCGTGGGGTGGGTGCGCACCCTGCCGGGGCGCGGAATCCAGGTCGGCAAGCCGAGATAATCGAGGATGGAAACCCGCCCGGTGTTGTCGAGGTAGTGCTCGATGGCGTCGTTCACCACGTCAACCGGCACCGCCGATTGCCCGTTGCCGCCGGCGAAGGTCACGCGCACGATCACATCGAAGGCGGTGCGCATCATCTCGTCCGAAATGTTGACCGCGCGGTCTTTCGACTGCAGTCGCAGCGCGCCTTCTTCGGCTACGCGCGACATCAGCGCGCCAAGTCGCTTGATATTGCGCGGTGCGAAGGCGGGATTGAGCGCCCGGCGCTGCCAGCGCCATTCGTCGCCATCGAGCACGAAAAGCCCGTGGCGCAAAGCCTTCTGGAGAATGCCCTTGGCTTCGGGTGATTTTGGATAGTTCTCGATCCTGGTCTTGAAGATCGCGCGGTTCGCCTCCGGGTCGGTGACGATGTGAAACCGCCGCAGCAGGCGGCCCGAGATGATCCGGCGCGTCAGCGAAACCTCGGGGATCACCTCAAGGATGTTGCGCCGCGACCTGCGGGCAAGGCTGAGAAGGCCTTCCCGCTTCGCAAGCAGTTTGACGGAAGGCGGCAGCATTTCCGGGTTGCCGTCTGCCGGATCTGCGCCCCGCGATGCGACGGTGCCCGCTGGTGCCGCGCGGGCACCGGTGACAGGGCACTTGCCCTCGGCTTGGGGTGTGTCACTCATGGCGCGCAGGCTATGCGCTGGCGCCCCGGCGGGCAACCGTCAAACCGTCGCGGCCAAGGCGAGTGGCGTTTGCAAGACGTGGCTGCACACGGTATCCAGAGACACGCACCGGATTCGCGGCAAGGAGCCATGAACATGACCCCTCTCAAAACACTCGTGGCCAGGGGCACCGCCCTCGTGCTTGCCGCGGGCCTGCTCTCGGCCTGCGCCGTCAACGACCTTGAGGACACCCCCGAACCGATGGGGCGGTTCCTGCTCGGCCACAACGTGGCGGTCGTGTCCGAGGACGTCGAGATCCTCCAGATCTCGCGCAAAATCGAGAACGACGTCTGGGTCGATGTCGTGCGCGACGAGATGAACACCCGGTTCAGCCGCTATGACGGTGACGAATACTACCACATCTCCACGGCAATCCTCGGCTACATCCTCGCGCCCCCGGGTATCCCGGTGGTCGCCGCGCCGAAGTCGATCCTGATGGCCGATGTCTACCTGTTCCGCGACAGTGACGGCGGCGAGCCGATCACCGATGAACCCAAGCGCTTCACCGTGTTCGAGGAAGGCGGCGATGCGCTGATCGGCTCCGGCCTCACCCGCACCGCCGAGGAACAGGCCCGCAGCCTTGCGCGCAACCTCGCCAAGCAGGTTCACCTGTGGATGCTCGAGAACGAGGAATGGTTCGGCGATCCCTCCCTGATGGACCCCGAAACCACCTCGCCCGGGCGTCCGGTGCAGCCGCTCAAACCGGTGGCCGGGCAAGAGGCTCAGGGCTGATGCCCGGGCGGCCAACATCCGCTTGATTTTCCCTGCCCGACAAAGTAACGAGCGCGCGAATACGAACCGGGTTCGCGCGGAACCCCCCAATGACGAGGCGCATGGCCAATGGCTAAGGAAAAGTTTGAACGCTCCAAACCGCACGTGAACGTCGGGACGATTGGACACGTTGACCACGGCAAGACGACGCTGACGGCGGCGATCACGAAGTATTTCGGCGAGTTTCGCGATTACGACCAGATTGACGGTGCACCGGAGGAGAAGGCGCGCGGGATCACGATCTCGACGGCGCATGTCGAGTACCAGACCGAGAACCGTCACTACGCGCACGTCGACTGCCCCGGCCACGCGGACTACGTGAAGAACATGATCACGGGCGCCGCGCAGATGGACGGCGGGATCATCGTGGTTTCGGCGGCCGATGGCCCGATGCCGCAGACCCGCGAGCACATCCTGCTTGCGCGCCAGGTTGGCGTGCCTGCGCTGGTTGTCTACATGAACAAGGTCGACCAGGTGGATGACGAGGAGCTTCTCGAGCTTGTCGAGATGGAGATCCGCGAGCTTCTGACCGAGTACGATTTCCCCGGCGACGACATTCCGGTGATCAAGGGCTCGGCGCTGGCGGCGCTCGAGGGCCGCGATCCGGAGATCGGCGAGAACTCGATCCGCGAGCTGATGGCGGCGGTTGACGCGTCGATCCCGACGCCGCAGCGGGCGGTCGACCAGCCGTTCCTGCTGCCGATCGAGGACGTGTTCTCGATCTCGGGCCGTGGCACGGTTGTGACCGGCCGGGTTGAGCGTGGTGTTGTGAACGTGGGCGACGAGCTCGAGATCATCGGCATCCGCGACACCAAGAAGACGACCTGCACGGGTGTCGAGATGTTCCGCAAGCTGCTGGATCGCGGCGAGGCGGGCGACAACGTGGGCGTTCTTCTGCGCGGCATCGACCGTGACGCGGTCGAGCGTGGCCAGGTTCTGTGCAAGCCGGGTTCGGTGACGCCGCACACGAAGTTCGAGTGCGAGGTCTACATCCTGACCAAGGAGGAAGGCGGCCGCCACACGCCGTTCTTCGCCAACTACCGCCCGCAGTTCTACTTCCGCACGACGGACGTGACCGGCACGGTCGAGCTTCCCTCGGGCACCGAGATGGTGATGCCGGGCGACAACCTGAAGTTCACCGTCGAGCTGATCGCCCCGATCGCGATGGAAGAAGGCCTGCGCTTCGCCATCCGCGAAGGCGGCCGCACCGTCGGATCCGGCGTCGTGTCGAAAATCCTCGTGTAAACCCGAGGCGCGAACAGGTTTGCAAGGGCCGCCTCCCGAGGCGGCCCTTTTCGTTTCGCGGGCGAGGTGGCCGTTGAAGGCCGGTGCCCGGCGACTGGATCGCAAAAGGCAATGGTGATACACTCTGCCCATCCAATGGAGGGTGACATGGACAAAGCGCTGAACTGACCGAACCGAGACCGCAAACGTTTCACCGGAGTTCAGCCATGCCTGCGCCCTTTCTCGACGCTTCGCTGCGTCATCCGCTGATCAATATCCACGGCGAGCCGCACACCCAGACCGTTCAGCTTGCCCGCGCCATCGACCATCCGAACATCACGGTGGGCGATTTCACCTATTACAACGATTTCGAGCCGGTGGCGGATTATGCCGCCCGCATCGCGCCTTACCTCTACCCGGGCGCGCCCGAGCACCTGCACATCGGCAAGTTCTGCCAGATTGCCCACGGCGTGCGTTTCCTCGCCGCCGGGAATCACCCGATGGATGGCTTCTCGACCTACCCGTTCTCGATGTTCGACCACGACCTCATGGAGCATTATCCGGCGCTCGTTGCGCCCCGGCCCGACACCTTGATCGGCCATGACGTCTGGCTCGGGCAGGGGGCGATGGTATTGCCCGGCGTCAGCATCGGCAACGGCGCGGTGATCGGCGCGGGGGCTGTCGTGGCGCGTGATGTCGCGCCCTGGAGCATAGTCGCTGGCAACCCGGGGCAGGAGCTGCGCCGCCGCTTCGACGCGCCGGTGCAGGCCCTGCTCGACCGGCTCGCCTGGTGGGATCTGCCCCTCGAAGAGATCCGTGCGCTGGTGCCGGTTCTGGCCTCTGGCGACCGGGCTGGTCTGGAACGGGCGATGCGGCGATTGAGGTCTTGAAACCCGCGCCGCCTTCGGTTACGTCCAGCCTCGGCCATAGGGGTATAGCTCAGCTGGTAGAGCGACGGTCTCCAAAACCGTAGGTCGCGGGTTCGAGCCCTGCTGCCCCTGCCATTCCTTCAGAAGAACACGTATTTGATGCCGATGCCGGTGACGATCACCGCCATCGCGGCCTGCAGCCAGTGGTTGGCGAGGCGGCGGTTGACATGCGGGCCAAGCACCGCGCCGAGCACAGCGCCCGCCACCAGCGGGACGAGGATCGGCCAGTCAAGCGGTGCTCCGAGGTTGAGATAATTCCCGACCGATACCATGAGCGACATGAAGATCGGGATCGCCGAGGTGGCGGGGATGATGTGCATCGGCATCCCGAGGATCGAAGCCATGTAGGGCACCATCAGGAAGCCGCCGCCGACGCCGAAGATCGCGGCTGTGAAGGCGATCACCGCCCCCGCGATCAGCGGCGAGATCACCGGCACCCGGTAGCGCGTCTCGCCATATTGAAAACACATGCAGCCCAGTTGCAGCACCTTTTCGGTGACCGCACCGATGAAGGGCCGCGCCGGGCTGGTCTTGCCGGTGCGCAGGCCGTGAACGTGGCGGTAGAGTTTCCATCCGATCTGCGCCGCGATCGCCAGCGTGAGCACCCCGAACAACGGGCGGAAGGTGGCCATGTCGGAGAGATAGAGTGCCGAAACGGTGCTGCCCGCCCAGGCACCCGCGATGCCGCCAAGCCCGAGCAACACCCCGAGCGAGGGCACCACCGCGCCGCGCCGCACGTAGCCGGGCACGAAAACGAGCGCGGTGGCCAGCACCACGATCTGCGTCATCGGCTTGACGCTGTTGGGATCGAGAACGCCGAACAGGGTGATCAGTCCGAAGGAGGAAAGAATACCCCCCGCCGCGCCGATGGCGGAGAACACGACGCCGACGAGCAGGCCCCATCCGACGATTGCCACGATCAAGCCAATCTCCATGGGGGTCCCTTCCTGGCAGTTCCCCAGGGAGGCTAGCGGCCCGGCCGCAGGCGTTCCATGGCTGCAAACGCCGCACCCTTGCGACCCTGCCCGGCCCACCCCGTCGGGCGGGCAGGTGGCGCATCGCCAGGCCGACATGACGCGCCGTGGCCGGGCATTTGCCGGGCGGCAGGTTCGGCCGGCGGGCCAGCTTCGCCGCGCGCCCGTCCGGGCTCTTGAAAAGCCCCGTCGCTTCCCGTATGTGCGCCCCAACCCGTGAAAGGCAAACGACATGGCGAAGACGAACCCGTTCCAGTTCATCCAGCAGGTGCGCTCGGAGGTCTCCAAGGTGGTGTGGCCAACGCGCCGCGAGGTGTTGCTCACCACCGGCATGGTCGTTGCCATGGCCGCGCTCACTGCGCTGTTCTTCTCGCTGGTCGATCTGGCGATCCGCTCGGGGCTGAACGGAATCCTCGGCGCCTTCGGCTGATCCCGGGCCAAACCCCTTGAATCGGCGCGGCTTCGGGGGTATCCCCGGCGCCAATCCCCCGGCGAGGCGTGCAATGATTCGAGTTGCACGCCGGTTTTTTGTTTCGGGGCTGTGCGGGCAACCGTGTTGGAATTGAGACCCTTTAGGCGAGGCTTGCCCGCCAGGAAACGAGGCTGAGACGAGATGGCGAAACGGTGGTATTCGGTGAGCGTTCTCTCGAATTTCGAGAAGAAGATTGCCGAGCAGATCAGAACGGCCGCGGCCGACGCCGGCCTCGAGGACGAGATCGACGAGGTGCTCGTTCCGACCGAGGAAGTCATCGAGGTGCGCCGCGGCAAGAAGGTGTCCACCGAACGCCGCTTCATGCCGGGCTACGTGCTCGTTCACATGGAAATGTCGGATCAGGGCTATCACCTGATCAACTCGATCAACCGCGTCACCGGCTTTCTGGGTCCGCAGGGCCGGCCGATGCCGATGCGTGATTCCGAAGTGCAGGCCATCCTTGGCCGCGTCGAGGAAGGCGTGGAACAGCCGCGCACCCTGATCAGCTTCGAGATCGGCGAAACCGTCTCGGTCACCGATGGTCCGTTCGAGGGCTTCGATGGTCAGGTCGAAGGCGTCGACGACGACAACCAGCGCCTGAAGGTGTCGGTTTCGATCTTTGGCCGGGCCACGCCGGTCGAACTTGAATTCACCCAGGTCACCAAGCAGACCTGAGGCGAATCCGGGCTTTGGCCCGGCCCCGTGTGGGAGGCGAGGGCGACGCGTCGTCCGGACCAGACCACGTCAACCACAGGCCCCCGAACGCGTTTGCGGGGCTGTTGAAAAAGGAGAAGCCAGATGGCCAAGAAGGTCGCCGGCAAGATGAAGCTGCAGATCCCTGCAGGTCAGGCCAACCCGTCGCCGCCCGTGGGCCCCGCCCTCGGTCAGCGCGGCATCAACATCATGGAATTCTGCAAGGCGTTCAACGCCAAGACGCAGGAGATGGAGCAGGGCGCGCCCTGCCCGACCGAGATCACCTACTACGCCGACAAGTCGTTCACGATGAACATCAAGACCCCGCCGGCGTCGTATTTCCTCAAGAAGGCCGCCGGCCTCAAGCCCGTGGGCAAGCGTAACCGTCCGCGCGGCGGCGACAAGCCCGGCCGCGAGGTGATCGCCAGCGTTACCGTCAAGCAGGTGCGCGAGATCGCGGAAGCCAAGATGAAGGATCTCAACGCCGTCGATATCGAGGGTGCGATGAAGATCATCGTCGGCTCCGCGCAGTCGATGGGTATCGAGGTGAAAGGTTGATCTGATGGCAAAAGTTGGAAAACGCACCCGCTCCGCCCGCGAGGCCTTCGTCGGCAAGGAAAACATCACCGTCGAGGAAGCCGTCACGCTGATCAAGGCGAACGCCAAGACCAAGTTCGACGAGACCGTCGAGATCGCGGTCAACCTCGGGGTCGATCCCCGCCACGCCGACCAGATGGTGCGCGGCAAGGTTTCGCTGCCGAACGGCACTGGCAAGACCATGCGCGTCGCGGTCTTCGCCCGGGGCGACAAGGCCGATGAAGCCAAGGCCGCCGGTGCCGATATCGTTGGCGCCGAAGACCTGATGGAAACCGTGCAGGGCGGCAAGATCGAATTCGATCGCTGCATCGCCACGCCCGACATGATGCCGATCGTCGGCCGTCTGGGCAAGATCCTCGGACCGCGCAACCTGATGCCGAACCCGAAGATCGGCACGGTGACGATGGACGTGAAAGAGGCCGTCGAAGCCGCCAAGGGCGGCGAGGTCCAGTTCAAGGTCGAAAAGGCGGGCGTGGTTCATGCCGGTGTCGGCAAGGTGTCGTTCGACGACGCCAAGCTGGTCGAGAACGTGCGCGCCTTCGTCGATGCGGTGCAGAAAGCCAAGCCGACCGGTGCCAAGGGCGCTTATCTCAAGAAAGTGTCGCTGTCCTCGACCATGGGGCCGGGTGTCTCGGTCGATATCGACAACGCGACCGGCAACTGAGCAGGTCCGACAAGCAATCGTCAGAAGGGCGCCCCTCGGGGCGTCCTTTTGCGTTTCCAGATCAGCCCTTCCGGGTCACCATGACCCGGACCGCCTTCGCCGCGAAGCCGGCGTCGAGGTTCTCGACATCGCCAAAAGCCGCCAATTCGGCCATCGTGCGCTCGGCGGCCCGGCGGCGCACATCGAGTATGATCCTGCCGCCCGGGGTGACGGCATCACGAAAGAACACCGCATAGGTGCTCCACGGATAGTGGAAGCCGCAGGATATGAAGCTCACCACCAGATCCTGCCCGCGCAGCCGGTCGGGCGATTTCACTGCCGGGTTGAGGGTCTTGATCCGCGATTTGGCGATGCCGTTGGCATTCAGAAACCGCGCGGCCACATCGAGGTTCGAATAGGCCGAGCCACTTTCCTCAAATCCGAAATGGCGTTCGTCGTTGGTTTCGAGGTCGATCAGGGTGAGTTTTGACTTGAAGTCCTGCGCCAGAAAGAGATCAAACAACGCATAGCCGCAGCCGATATCGGTCACCTTCTCGGGTGGCGCTTTCTCGAACACCGGGCGCAATTCTTCATATTCGAGGAAGATCAGCGCCGCCGCACGGCGGACAAGATTATCCGCGCCGATCGTGTCGATGAGATCGAGCAGTGGCTGGTCCTGCCCCGTCGTCCATGCCTTGATGTAGCGGCCCGGATTGGGCTGATCGCCGATGATTTCGGATCTCTGCAGGATCAGGTTCAGCACATCGTTTCGGGAGAATGCGGTGGTATCGAGAGAGCCGATCCTGTCTGTTTCCATCATCCGGATCGCGTCATCGAGCTGGATCATCTGGCTGCCTTCTGTCCGGAAGATAGGATGCCGCAGGTTCGATCGTCATCCTCACGATCTTTTGACAACCCGGAATGCAAAGGTCAACGCCGATGATTGGCAGGCGCGGGGATCACGACGTGCCCTTGCTGGCCCGAACCGCGTCGCGGCAGGCATCCTCCAGTGCGCGCGACTGGTGCCGGGCGGCGTCGAGGCTCTGTGCCAGGCTCTCACCCGCAACCGCCCCCGCGGCAATCCGGGCGAGGCTGAAGGTGGCGACCCGCGCCGTGCCCCGAAGGGCATCGCGGGCGAGGGCATTCACGGCGAGATAGTCCAGATGGGTTCCGATCAACCCGGCACCCGGCGCGCTGCCGCCGTTCGCGTTGACCTCGCAAGCCCCGGCATCGGTTGAGAGGAACGACCGGCAGATCATCGGCCGCGCCTCGTAGGCCCGGCAGCCCCGTGTGGCCGGGTCGAGCGCGGGGCAGGCGTCGGGGTGCCAGTCGCGCCCGTCGGCCTGGCCCGCGAGCGGGGCGAGGGCCCCGTGCAGCCGCTCGGCCTCGGCCGCGGTGATGGTGCCACCGTCACCGCCCCTCAGAATACAGCAGAAAGCACACCCCTCGGCGCAGGCCGCGTGCCGCACCGCCTCGGGCGGATCGGCAATCAGCGTCTCGCGCACCGCCATGCCGATGGTGAAGGCGGCCCCGCCGCTTGCCAGATCGGTGATCACCTCGCCGGATGCGCGCCCGTGCCGCTCCGCGGTGGCCAGATAGGCATCGAGCAGCCGCCGGGCGCGTTCGGTCGCGGAGGTGCCTGCGCCCTTGGCCCGCGCCTTGCACAGCCGTGCCCGCAGGCCGGTGAGTTTTTCGCCATTGCCGCCGATTCGCGATATCATGGCCGCGCCGCCTCCCGTCGTCTCGATCTTGCCAGGCGGAAGATTTTCGCGCAGTATAGGGCCCTGTCCGAAAGGAACGAAGCCCCAACCCGAAATCGGGGCTTCCAATTTCCGGCGCGAACCACTAAACCGCTCGCGACCGGTCGCCCGATTCCATCGTGGCGGCCTGTCGATTCGTCCGAGACGGTGGGTGGCGGCCGCAAAGCCCCATAAATCCTGCCCGAGACGGGTAAACCAGATTTCTTCGGGCAGCCATGCTCCCGGGGCGACTTGGACGGACCCGTGCGGACCCGACATCGGGCCGACAAGCCCGGTGAAACATGAGCCGGGAGGGTCACACCTCCCATACTTGGAGTGAAACTGTGGATAGAGCCCAGAAAGAGAAAGTGGTCGAGGAACTCGGCCAGATCTTCGAAAGCTCTGGCGTCGTGGTGGTTGCCCATTACGAAGGTCTCACGGTTGCTGAGATGCAGGACCTGCGCGGACGCATGCGCGAAGCGGGCGGGTCGGTGCGTGTTGCCAAGAACAAGCTCGCCAAGATCGCCCTTGATGGAAAGCCGGTCGCTTCGATCGCCGAATACCTCGAGGGGATGACCGTTCTCGCCTATTCCGAAGACC
This sequence comes from Maritimibacter sp. HL-12, assembly GCF_900177545.1. Lineage (GTDB taxonomy): Bacteria > Pseudomonadota > Alphaproteobacteria > Rhodobacterales > Rhodobacteraceae > Sinisalibacter. The sequence goes on from NZ_FXBQ01000001.1 coordinate 1,992,850, forward strand.
CCGTGGCTGCGGCCAAGGTCATGGATAAGTACGCCAAGGACAACGACAAGCTCGTGATCCTCGGCGGTGCCATGGGTGAGACGGCGCTGGATCTGGCCGGTGTCAAGGCGGTTGCCGCTATGCCGTCGCGTGAAGAGCTCATCGCTCAGATCGTGTCGCAGATCGGTGCACCTGCTGCGAACATCGCCGGGGCGATTGGCGCACCTGCTTCCAACATCGCATCCATCCTTTCCACCATCGAGGAAAAGGCTGCGTAAGCAATCGAAGGACCGACGTATGCGCAAGCGCAAAGACGTTGGAACACATCTGAAAGAACGGAAATCAAAATGGCTGATCTGAAAAAACTTGCCGAAGAGATCGTGGGTCTGACCCTTCTCGAAGCCCAGGAACTGAAAACCATCCTCAAGGATGAATATGGCATCGAGCCCGCCGCCGGCGGCGCTGTCATGATGGCTGGCCCGGCTGGCGATGCCGGCGCTGCCGAAGAAGAAAAGACCGAGTTCGACGTCGTGCTGAAGAGCGCCGGCGCCAACAAGATCGCGGTCATCAAGGAAGTCCGTGGCCTCACCGGCCTTGGCCTGAAAGAAGCCAAGGACCTCGTGGAAGCTGGCGGCAAGATCAAGGAAGGTGTCTCCAAGGCGGAAGCCGAAGAGGTGCAGAAAAAACTCCAGGAAGCCGGCGCCGAAGTCGAGCTGGCCTGAGGGTCACAGGGGCGAAGCCCCGCGAAAATGTTGGCTGGGCCCGGAGAAATCCGGGTCCAGCCGAACCTGTCTTGGAAAGGGCTTGGGCGCTCTGAGCCCTTCCCAAGGCGCGGTTCGAGGATCGGGAGGCGGCCTGTGGGAGGGCTGCCAGGTATGGATCTGAACCCCCATTTCGAACGGTGCGCGAGCCGAAGCCCGGCGGCTACGCGCATCAGTGAGAAAAGAAAGGCTTACACCTGATGGCGCAGACCTACCTCGGCCAGAAACGTCTCCGCAAATACTTCGGCAAGATCCGCGAAGTGCTTGAAATGCCGAACCTCATCGAGGTTCAGAAATCGTCTTACGACCTGTTCCTGAAGTCCGGCGAGGGCGAGCAGCCCACCGATGGCGATGGTATCCAGGGCGTTTTCCAGTCGGTTTTCCCGATCAAGGATTTCAACGAGACCGCGGTGCTCGAATTCGTGAAATACGAGCTGGAAACGCCGAAATACGACGTCGAGGAGTGCATGGAGCGCGACATGACCTATTCGGCACCGCTGAAGGTCACGCTCCGGCTGATCGTGTTCGATATCGATGAAGATACCGGCGCCAAGAGCGTGAAGGACATCAAGGAGCAGGACGTGTTCATGGGCGACATGCCGCTCATGACCCCCAACGGCACCTTTGTCGTCAACGGCACCGAACGGGTGATCGTGAGCCAGATGCACCGCTCCCCCGGCGTGTTCTTCGACCACGACAAGGGCAAGACCCACAGCTCCGGCAAGCTGCTGTTTGCGTGCCGCATCATTCCCTACCGCGGCTCCTGGCTCGATTTCGAGTTCGACGCGAAGGATATCGTCTTTGCGCGGATCGACCGCCGCCGCAAGCTGCCGGTGACGACGCTGCTCTATGCCCTCGGGATGGATCAGGAAGGCATCATGGATGCCTATTACGATACCGTCGATTTCAAGCTGAAGAAAAACAAGGGCTGGGTGACGAAGTTCTTCCCCGAGCGCGTGCGCGGCACCCGTCCGACGATCGACATCGTGGATGCCAAGACCGGCGAAGTGCTGTTCGAGGCGGGCAAGAAGATCACCCCGCGCGCGGTCAAGAAGCTGATCGACGAAGGCAATGTGAACGAGTTGCTCGTGCCGTTCGACAACATCGTCGGCCGCTACGTCGCCAAGGACATCATCAACGAGGAAACCGGCGCGATCTATGTCGAGGCCGGCGACGAGCTGACCTGGGAAACCGACAAGGAAGGTGACGTTACCGGCGGCAGCCTGAAAGAGCTGCTCGACGCCGGGATCACCAACATCCCGGTACTCGACATCGACAACGTCAACGTCGGCCCCTACATCCGCAACACCATGGCGGTCGACAAGAACATGGGCCGCGACACCGCGCTGATGGATATCTACCGGGTCATGCGCCCGGGCGAGCCGCCCACCGTCGAGGCCGCCAGCAACCTGTTCGACACCCTGTTCTTCGACAGCGAGCGCTACGATCTCTCCGCCGTGGGCCGGGTCAAGATGAACATGCGGCTCAATCTCGATGCCGAAGACACCCAGCGCACGCTGCGCAACGCCGATATCGTGGCCTGCGTCAAGGGTCTGGTCGAACTGCGTGACGGCAAGGGCGACATCGACGACATCGACCACCTTGGCAACCGCCGGGTGCGCTCGGTCGGCGAATTGATGGAAAACCAGTATCGCGTCGGCCTTTTGCGCATGGAGCGCGCGATCAAGGAGCGGATGTCGTCGGTCGAGATCGACACGGTGATGCCGCAGGACCTGATCAACGCCAAGCCCGCCGCGGCCGCCGTGCGCGAGTTCTTCGGCTCCTCGCAGCTTTCGCAGTTCATGGACCAGACCAACCCGCTCTCGGAAGTCACCCACAAGCGCCGCCTCTCGGCGCTTGGCCCGGGCGGCCTCACCCGCGAGCGCGCCGGCTTCGAGGTGCGCGACGTGCACCCGACCCACTACGGCCGGATGTGCCCGATCGAGACGCCGGAAGGCCCGAACATCGGCCTGATCAACTCGCTCGCCACCTTCGCGCGGGTCAACAAGTACGGCTTCATCGAAACGCCCTATCGCAAGGTCGAGAACGGCCAGGTGACCGACGAAGTCCAGTACATGTCGGCCACCGAAGAGATGCGTCACACCGTGGCACAGGCCAACGCCCACCTCGATGCCGATGGCCGGCTTGAGAACGATCTGGTGAACACCCGCCAGTCGGGTGAATACACGATGGCGCCGCGTGAAAGCGTCGATCTCATCGACGTGAGCCCGAAACAGCTGGTTTCGGTCGCGGCGGCGCTGATCCCGTTCCTCGAGAACGACGACGCCAACCGCGCGCTGATGGGCTCGAACATGATGCGCCAGGCGGTGCCGCTGCTGGAGCAGGAAGCCCCGCTTGTCGGCACCGGCATGGAAGGCAAGGTCGCGATCGATTCCGGCGCGGCGATCCAGGCTCGGCGCGGCGGCGTGATCGACCAGGTCGATGCCACCCGCATCGTGGTGCGCGCCACCGAGGATCTCGAACCGGGCGATCCCGGCGTCGATATCTACCGTTTGCGCAAGTTCCAGCGCTCGAACCAGAACACCTGCATCAACCAGCGCCCGCTGGTGAAGGTGGGCCAGGACGTGACCCGGGGCGAGATCATCGCCGATGGCCCGTCGACCGATCTGGGCGAACTCGCGCTCGGCAAGAACGTCGTCGTCGCCTTCATGCCGTGGAACGGCTACAACTACGAAGACTCGATCCTGATCTCCGAGCGCATTGCGCGCGACGACGTCTTTACCTCGATCCACATCGAGGAATTCGAAGTCGCCGCCCGCGACACCAAACTCGGGCCGGAAGAGATCACCCGCGACATCCCCAACGTCGGCGAGGAAGCCCTGCGCAACCTCGACGAGGCGGGCATCGTCTACATCGGGGCCGAGGTCCAGCCGGGCGATATTCTCGTCGGCAAGATCACACCGAAGGGCGAAAGCCCGATGACGCCGGAGGAAAAACTCCTGCGCGCGATCTTCGGTGAAAAGGCCTCCGACGTGCGCGACACCTCGCTGCGCGTAAAGCCGGGCGATTTCGGCACCGTCGTGGAAGTGCGGGTGTTCAACCGTCACGGCGTCGAGAAGGACGAGCGCGCGCTTCAGATCGAACGCGAAGAGGTCGAAAGCCTCGCGCGTGACCGTGACGACGAGCTCGCCATCCTCGAACGCAACATCTACGCTCGCCTGCGCGCGATGATCGAGGGCAAGACCGCGGTGAAGGGGCCCAAGGGCGTCAAGGCCGGCTCGAAGATCGACGCCGCCCTGCTCGACGATCAGCTTTCGCGCGGCCAGTGGTGGCAACTCGCCCTCGAAGACGAGGCCGACGCGGCCGGGATCGAGGCGCTGCACGCCCAGTACGAGGCGCAGAAACGCGCGCTCGATCACCGTTTCGAGGACAAGGTCGAGAAGGTGCGCCGGGGCGACGATCTGCCGCCGGGCGTGATGAAGATGGTCAAGGTCTTCATCGCGGTGAAGCGCAAGCTCCAGCCGGGCGACAAGATGGCAGGCCGTCACGGCAACAAGGGTGTGATCTCGAAGGTCGTGCCGATGGAAGACATGCCCTTCCTCGCCGATGGCACCCCGGTCGATTTCTGCCTCAACCCGCTCGGCGTGCCGAGCCGGATGAACGTGGGCCAGATCCTCGAAACCCACATGGGCTGGGCGTCGCGGGCACTTGGCCTGAAGATCGACGAAGCGCTGCAGGAATACCGGCGCTCGGGCGATCTCACGCCGGTGCGCGAGGCCATGCGCCAAGGCTACGGCGACGAGGTCTATGACGAAGGTATCGCCGGACTGGACGAGGGCGGGCTGGTTCAGATCGCCGAAAACGTCACCCGCGGCGTGCCGATCGCAACCCCGGTGTTCGACGGTGCCAAGGAGGCCGATGTGAACGACGCGCTGGTGCGCGCCGGCTTCGATACCTCCGGCCAGTCGGTGCTGTTCGACGGGCGCAGCGGTGAACAGTTCGCCCGCCCGGTGACGGTGGGGATCAAGTATCTCCTCAAGCTGCACCACCTTGTTGACGACAAGATCCACGCGCGGTCCACCGGCCCCTACAGCCTCGTGACCCAGCAGCCGCTGGGCGGCAAGGCGCAGTTCGGCGGTCAGCGCTTCGGCGAGATGGAGGTCTGGGCCCTGGAAGCCTACGGCGCTGCCTACACGCTGCAGGAAATGCTCACCGTCAAGTCGGATGACGTGGCGGGCCGGACCAAGGTCTACGAGTCGATCGTCAAAGGCGAAGACAACTTCGAAGCCGGCGTTCCGGAGAGCTTCAACGTGCTCGTGAAGGAAGTCCGCGGCCTCGGCCTCAACATGGAACTCCTGGATGCGGAGGACGAGGAATAACGGCGCAGGGGCCTTCAAGGGCCCTTGGGAAGGCTTTGTGAAGAGTCTTCCCGCCGCTCCCCCCTACCGCACGACTTCAAGGATTTGAAAATGAACCAGGAACTGACCACCAACCCGTTCAACCCGCTCGCATCGCCGAAGATTTTCGACGAGATCAAGGTATCCCTTGCCTCGCCGGAACGGATTCTCTCGTGGTCCTACGGCGAGATCAAGAAGCCCGAAACCATCAACTACCGAACCTTCAAGCCCGAGCGCGACGGCTTGTTCTGCGCCCGCATCTTCGGGCCGATCAAGGATTACGAGTGCCTTTGCGGCAAGTACAAGCGGATGAAGTATCGCGGCGTTGTCTGCGAGAAATGCGGTGTCGAGGTAACGCTCCAGAAGGTGCGCCGCGAGCGGATGGGCCATATCGAGCTTGCCGCCCCGGTCGCCCATATCTGGTTCCTCAAGTCGCTGCCCAGCCGGATCGGCCTGATGCTCGACATGACCCTGCGGGATCTTGAGCGCATCCTCTACTTCGAAAACTACGTGGTGATCGAGCCCGGTCTGACCGACCTGAGCTACGGCCAGTTGATGACCGAAGAAGAGTTCATGGATGCCCAGGACCTCTACGGCATGGACGCCTTCACCGCCAACATCGGTGCCGAGGCGATCCGCGAGATGCTCGCCCAGATCGACCTTGAGGCCGAAGCCGAACAACTGCGGGCCGACCTCGCCGTGGCAACCGGCGAGTTGAAGCCGAAGAAAATCATCAAGCGTCTGAAGATCGTCGAGAGCTTCCTCGAGTCGGGCAACCGTCCCGAGTGGATGATCCTCACCGTGATCCCGGTGATCCCGCCCGAGTTGCGCCCACTGGTGCCGCTCGACGGTGGCCGGTTTGCCACCTCCGACCTCAACGATCTCTACCGCCGGGTGATCAACCGCAACAACCGCCTCAAGCGGCTCATCGAGTTGCGCGCGCCCGACATCATCGTGCGCAACGAAAAGCGGATGCTGCAGGAATCCGTCGACGCGCTGTTCGACAACGGCCGTCGCGGCCGGGTCATCACCGGGGCCAACAAGCGCCCGCTGAAATCGCTCTCCGACATGCTCAAGGGCAAGCAGGGCCGGTTCCGCCAGAACCTGCTCGGCAAGCGGGTCGATTTCTCGGGCCGCTCGGTGATCGTGACCGGGCCGGAACTCAAGCTGCACCAGTGCGGGTTGCCCAAGAAGATGGCGCTCGAACTGTTCAAGCCGTTCATTTACTCGAGGCTCGAGGCCAAGGGCCTCAGCTCGACGGTGAAACAGGCCAAGAAGCTGGTGGAAAAAGAGCGCCCCGAGGTCTGGGACATTCTCGACGAGGTGATCCGCGAACATCCGGTGATGCTCAACCGCGCGCCGACGCTGCACCGCCTCGGCATCCAGGCTTTCGAGCCGGTGCTGATCGAGGGCAAGGCGATCCAGCTTCACCCGCTGGTCTGCGCCGCGTTCAACGCCGACTTCGACGGTGACCAGATGGCCGTTCACGTGCCGCTCTCGCTGGAAGCCCAGCTTGAAGCGCGCGTGCTGATGATGTCGACCAACAACGTGCTGTCGCCCGCCAACGGCGCGCCGATCATCGTGCCGTCGCAGGACATGATCCTCGGCCTCTACTACATCACGATGGAGCGCCAGGGCATGAAGGGCGAGGGCATGGTGTTCTCGTCGATCGAAGAGATCGAGCACGCGCTCGAATCCGGCGAGGTGCATCTGCACGCCAAGATCCAGGCCCGGATGAAGCAGATCGACGAAACCGGGCAGGAGGTCTGGAACCGGGTCGAAACCACGCCGGGCCGGGTGCGCCTCGGTGCGCTGCTTCCGCTCAACGCCAAGGCCCCGTTCAGCCTCGTCAACCGGCTCCTGCGCAAGAAGGAAGTCCAGCAGGTCATCGACACCGTCTACCGCTACTGCGGCCAGAAGGAGAGCGTGATCTTCTGCGACCAGATCATGACGCTGGGCTTCAAGGAAGCCTTCAAGGCCGGGATTTCCTTCGGCAAGGACGACATGGTGATCCCCGACACCAAGTGGTCGATCGTCGGCACCGTGCGCGACCAGGTGAAGGAATACGAACAGCAATACATGGACGGCCTGATCACCCTTGGCGAAAAATACAACAAGGTGGTCGATGCCTGGTCGAAATGCTCCGACAGCGTCGCCGACGCGATGATGGGCGAAATCTCGGCCGTGCGGTTCGACGAGAACGGCGCCGAGAAGGAGCCGAACTCGGTCTACATGATGAGCCACTCCGGTGCGCGGGGTTCGCCGGCGCAGATGAAGCAGCTCGGCGGCATGCGTGGCCTGATGGCCAAGCCTTCGGGCGAGATCATCGAAACCCCGATCATCTCGAACTTCAAGGAAGGCCTGACCGTGCTCGAGTACTTCAACTCGACCCACGGTGCCCGCAAGGGCCTTGCCGATACCGCGCTGAAAACCGCGAACTCAGGCTACCTGACCCGCCGTCTTGTCGATGTGGCGCAGGATTCCATTGTCCGGGTCCACGATTGCGGCACCGAGCTGGCGATCACCGCCGAGCCCGCGATCAACGATGGCGAGGTGGTGTCGAGCATCAGCGAACGGATCCTTGGCCGTGTTGCGGCGGATGACGTCGTGCACCCGGTCACGGGCGAAGTGCTGGTGGCCAAGAACGAGTTGATCGACGAGCGCAAGGCCGATGCGGTCGAGGACGCCGGGATCATCTCGATGCGGATCCGCAGCCCGCTGACCTGCGAGGCCGAGGAAGGCGTCTGCGCCATGTGCTACGGGCGCGACCTTGCCCGCGGCACCATGGTCAACATCGGCGAAGCGGTGGGCATCATCGCAGCCCAGTCGATCGGCGAGCCGGGCACCCAGCTCACGATGCGGACCTTCCACATCGGCGGCATCGCCCAGGGCGGTCAGCAATCGTTCCAGGAAGCCAACCAGGACGGCAAGATCGAGTTCCGTAACGCCAACATGCTGCTCAACGCCGCCGGCGAACAGATCATCATGGGCCGCAATACGCAGATTGCGATCATCGACGAGAACGGCATCGAACGCGCCCTGTTCAAGCCGGGCTACGGCTCCAAGGTCTTCGTCAAGGAAGGCGCGGCGGTCGCGCGGGGCGACAAGCTCTTCGAATGGGATCCCTACACCCTGCCGATCATCGCCGAGGCCGCGGGCACCGCCAAGTTCGTAGACCTGATTTCCGGTCTCTCGGTGCGCGACGACACCGATGACGCCACCGGCATGACCCAGAAGATCGTGTCCGACTGGCGGTCCGCGCCGAAGGGTTCCGATCTCAAGCCCGAGGTCATCCTCGTGGGGGAAGATGGCGAGCCTGTGCGCAACGATGCCGGCAACCCGATCACCTACCCGATGTCGGTCGACGCGATCTTGTCGGTCGAGGACGGTGCCCAGGTGCAGGCCGGCGACGTCGTGGCGCGGATCCCGCGCGAGGGCGCCAAGACCAAGGACATCACCGGCGGTCTGCCGCGGGTGGCCGAATTGTTCGAGGCCCGCCGTCCGAAGGATCACGCCATCATCGCCGAGATCGACGGCTACGTGCGCTTCGGCAAGGACTACAAGAACAAGCGCCGCATCACCATCGAACCTGCCGACGAGAGCCTCGAGCCGGTGGAATACATGGTGCCCAAGGGCAAGCACATCCCGGTGCTCGAAGGCGATTTCGTCCAGAAGGGCGACTACATCATGGATGGCAATCCCGCGCCGCATGATATCCTTGCCATCATGGGCGTCGAGGCGCTGGCCGATTACATGATCGACGAGGTGCAGGATGTCTACCGTCTGCAAGGCGTGAAGATCAACGACAAGCACATCGAGGTGATCGTTCGCCAGATGCTGCAGAAGTGGGAGATCACGGACTCGGGCGAGACCACGTTGCTCAAGGGCGAGCATGTCGACAAGGCCGAGTTTGACGCCGCCAACGAGAAGGCGATTTCCAAGGGCGGCCGTCCGGCACAGGGTCAGCCGATCCTGCTCGGGATCACCAAGGCCTCGCTGCAAACCCGGTCGTTCATCTCCGCCGCCTCCTTCCAGGAGACGACGCGGGTGCTTACCGAAGCCTCGGTGCAGGGCAAGCGCGACAAGCTCGTGGGTCTGAAGGAGAACGTCATCGTCGGCCGGCTGATCCCGGCGGGCACCGGTGGCGCAACCCAGAAGGTGCGCCACATCGCCCAGGAACGCGACCGCAAGGTGATCGAACAGGCGCGGGCCGAAGCCGAGGCGGCAGCAGCCCTCGCGGCACCGGTGGAAGGGTCGGACATCTCGGCAGACAGTTTCTTCCGCAGCAAGGATGCCGACGTTGTCGACACCCCCGAGGCGGACGGCGACGAAAAGCCCTGATCGCCGCACGCCCGATCCGGGATCAAAGCCCCGCCGCATCGCCGGCGGGGCTTTTTCGTGGCCGGCCGAAACCTCCTGGCCAGTGCCCGGGCCGGAACAGTCCGACCCCATTGGCGAAACGCCTGATTGGACTTTTCGCCCCAATCGGGTTCTGACATAGTTTGCCCATGTCCGAGGTGGAAAACAGCACGGTAAACGGGGTTCAGGTTCTGGGCCTGTGTCGTTTTTCGGTGCCTTCGAAGGGTGCCTTCAAGGTCCATCACCACCACGTCGCCAACCGCCGTGCCTTTCTCTACGAGCCCAAGCGCCTCGCCTTGCGCTTCACCTGGTTCGAGCATGTCGTGCTGCCTGGCATTGCCGCGCAGAAAGACCCGAACTTCAAGCTCGTGGTCGTGCTCGGAGAAGACATGCCCGAGCCATGGCGGTCGCGGATGCTCGCCCATGTCTCGGCGATCCCGCAGCTCGTGGCCGAATTCGTGCCGCCCGAGGATCACCGCAAGGTTTGCGCCGATGCCATCGCCCGCCATATCGACCCGGAGGCGGAGGCGGTGCTGCAATTCCGCCACGACGACGACGACGCGGTTTCGGTCGATTTCGTCCGGCGGCTGCGGCGCGATTTCCGCAAGACGCGCAAGTTGTTCGATGCCACCGGCCTGATGGCGATCGACTATGCGCGCGGCATCAACCTGTTCGATACTGGCGGGAGCCTCACGCCCTATCCGCGCTTCGAGGCCTTTCTCGGCATTGCCTTCGCGGTCTGCACCCGGCCGAGCGACGGCAACCACGTGCTCGATTTCATGCATCACGTGATCTGGCAATCCATGCCGGTGGTCACCCAGAGCGACGCCTACATGTGGTTGCGCGGCGTGCATGGCACCAACGACAGCGGCGGCCCGAAGCCGGTGGCGCATTTCGAGGCCGATCCGGCCGAGCTGCGCCGGGTCTTGCGGCAACGTTTCCGTGTTGATCTGCCCGGCTTCAAACAGGCCCTGCAAGGCTGGCGCGACGAGCACGGCGAGGCCGCCGAGTGACTCCAGACGCAAGTTTGCGGCGCTCCGACAACCTGCGCGGCGCGGGGCTGATGATGCTCTCGATGGCCGCCTTCACGTTAAACGACACCGCGATCAAGGCCCTGGGCGACAGCGTTCCGCTGGCCCAGGCAATCTTCCTGCGCGGGGTGATGAGCACCGCGCTGATCTACCTCGCGGCAAGGCACATCGGTGCCATCCGTCTGAACCTGCCGCGCCGCGACTGGGCGCTCATCGTCCTGCGCAGCCTTGCCGATCTCGGCGCGACCTTCCTCTTCCTCGCCGCCCTCATGCGAATGCCGCTGGCCAACCTGACGGCGATCCTGCAAGCCTTGCCGCTCACCGTGGCGCTGGCCGCGGCGCTGGTGTTTGGCGAGCCGCTGGGCTGGCGAAGGCTCGCCGCGATCGCGATCGGCTTCGTCGGCGTGATGCTGATCGTTCGTCCGGGGCCGGGGGGCTTCGATATCCACGCCCTCTACGCGCTCGGGGCGGTCGGGTTCGTCACCATCCGCGATCTCGCCGCGCGCAGGCTTTCGCCCGCAGCGCCTTCCATGACCGTGGCGCTCGTCGGCGCGGCAGTGATCATGCTGGCGTCAGGATTGCTCGCGGCGATGCAGGGCTGGCAGCCCGTGGGTCGCACCGACCTCGGCCTCCTCGCGCTTGCGGCGGTGTTCATCTTCGCCGGTTACCTTGCCTCGGTGATGACGATGCGGGTGGGTGAAATCGGCCTTGTCGCGCCGTTTCGCTACACCGGCTTGATCTGGGCACTTGTCCTGGGCTGGCTGGTGTTCGGCGACTGGCCGACGCCGCTGACCCTTTTCGGTGCCGCCATCGTCGTTGCAACCGGGCTGTTCACGCTCCTGCGCGAACGTGCGCTCGCCCGTCAGGCCCGCTGATTGCCGGGTTCCGGCACCGAACCCTTGTTGACAACCCCTCCGACTCCCCATATACGCCGCCTCATTCGGGCAACCGGTCAAACCCGCGCGCCTGCATCAGAGTTGAAGTGGACAAGATCCGGGCAATCGCCCCGATCCTCTGGAAACCCACCGCGTCGCCTCAAGTAAAGGGGCGGGTGCGGCGGATTGCGTTTTGCGGACGCGTGAGGCGCAGAACAGATTAACCGGGGCGCGCGCCCCATGAACAGAGTGTTGCAACACGGGGACGAGACCCAATGCCAACGATCCAGCAGCTGATCCGCAAGCCGCGGCAGCCCAAAATCAAACGTTCCAAGTCGGTGCACCTGGAATCCTGCCCGCAGAAGCGCGGCGTCTGCACCCGCGTCTATACCACGACGCCGAAGAAGCCGAACTCGGCCATGCGGAAGGTTGCCAAGGTGCGCCTGTCGAACGGCTTCGAGGTGATCAGCTACATCCCCGGCGAGAGCCACAACCTGCAGGAGCACTCGGTCGTGCTCATCCGTGGCGGCCGTGTGAAAGACCTTCCCGGTGTGCGCTACCACATCCTGCGCGGTGTGCTCGATACCCAGGGCGTCAAAGACCGTCGCCAGCGTCGTTCGAAATACGGCGCGAAGCGTCCGAAGTAAGGAGAGACCAGGATGTCCCGTCGCCACGCCGCCGAAAAGCGCGAAGTTCTGCCCGATGCCAAGTACGGTGATCGGATTTTGACGAAGTTCATGAACAACCTGATGATCGACGGCAAGAAGTCGGTCGCGGAAACGATCGTCTACAACGCCCTCAACCGGGTTGAAGACAAGATCAAGCGTGCGCCGGTGGAAGTGTTCCACGAGGCGCTCGACAACATCAAGCCTTCGGTCGAAGTGCGCTCGCGCCGGGTCGGTGGCGCGACCTACCAGGTGCCGGTTGAAGTGCGCCCCGAGCGCCGTGAAGCGCTTGCGATCCGCTGGCTCATCATCGCTTCGCGCAACCGCAACGAAAACACGATGGAAGAACGCCTCGCCGGTGAACTGCTCGATGCAGTGAACGGCCGTGGCACCGCCGTGAAAAAGCGTGAAGACACCCACAAGATGGCAGACGCGAACAAAGCGTTCAGCCACTACCGCTGGTAAGAGGCCCTTTCCATGGCACGCGATTATCCCCTCGAGCGCTACCGCAACTTCGGTATCATGGCCCACATCGACGCGGGCAAGACGACGACGACCGAGCGCATCCTTTTCTACACCGGCAAGTCCCACAAGATCGGCGAAGTCCATGACGGCGCCGCCACGATGGACTGGATGGAGCAGGAGCAGGAACGCGGCATCACCATCACCTCGGCCGCAACGACGACCTTCTGGCAGCGCCAGGAAGATCCGACCGCCGAGGGTATCTCCGACACCAAGTACCGGTTCAACATCATCGACACCCCCGGCCACGTCGACTTCACCATCGAAGTCGAGCGGTCTCTGGCCGTGCTCGACGGCGCGGTTGCGCTGCTCGATGCCAACGCCGGTGTCGAGCCGCAAACCGAAACCGTGTGGCGTCAGGCCGACCGCTACAAGGTGCCGCGCATGGTGTTCGTCAACAAGATGGACAAGATCGGGGCCGACTTCTTCAACTGCGTGCGCATGATCAAGGACCGCACCGGGGCCACCCCGGTTCCGGTAAACTTCCCGATCGGTGCCGAGGACAACCTCGAAGGCATCGTCGATCTCATCAAGATGGAAGAATGGGTCTGGAAGGGCGAAGACCTGGGGGCCTCCTGGGTGCGCCAGCCGATCCGCGACGATCTTGCCGCCACCGCCGAAGAATGGCGCTCGCACCTGGTCGAGCACGCCGTCGAGATGGACGATGACGCGATGGAAGCCTACCTCGAGGGCAACGAGCCCGACGAGGCGACCCTGCGCAAGCTGGTCCGCAAGGGCACGCTGAGCATGTCCTTCGTGCCGGTTCTGGGTGGTTCGGCGTTCAAGAACAAGGGCGTCCAGCCGCTGCTCAACGCGGTGATCGACTTCCTGCCCGGTCCGCTCGACGTGCCCGCCTACATGGGCTTTGCCCCCGGCGACGAAACGGAAACGCGCGATCTCGCCCGTTCCGCCGACGATAGCCAGCCTTTCGCGGGCCTCGCCTTCAAGGTCATGAACGACCCCTTCGTGGGTTCGCTCACCTTCACGCGCATCTATTCGGGTGTGCTGAAGAAAGGCGACGGCATCGTGAACTCGACCAAGGGCAAGCGCGAGCGCATCGGCCGGATGATGATGATGCACTCCAACAACCGCGAGGAAATCGAAGAGGCCTTCGCGGGCGACATCATCGCGCTGGCCGGCCTGAAGGAAACCACCACCGGCGACACCCTGTGTGACGCGCAGAAACAGGTGGTGCTCGAGACCATGAGCTTCCCCGATCCGGTCATCGAAATCGCGGTCGAGCCGAAAACCAAGGCCGACCAGGAAAAGATGGCCCAGGCGCTTCAACGCCTGTCGGCGGAAGATCCCTCGTTCCGCGTCGAAACCGATCTCGAATCGGGCCAGACGATCATGAAGGGCATGGGCGAACTTCACCTCGACATCCTCGTCGACCGGATGAAGCGCGAGTTCAAGGTCGAGGCCAACATCGGCGCGCCGCAGGTGGCTTACCGCGAGACCATCGGTCACGCGATCGAGCACACCTACACCCACAAGAAACAGTCGGGTGGGTCGGGCCAGTACGCCGAGGTCAAGCTCGAGATCGCGCCGACCGAAGCCGGCGAAGGCTATTCCTTCGAGAGCCGCATCGTCGGTGGCGCGGTGCCGAAGGAATACATCCCCGGCGTCGAGAAGGGCATCAAGTCGGTGATGGATTCGGGCCCGATTGCCGGCTTCCCGGTGATCGACTTCAAGGTGGCGCTGGTCGACGGCAAGTTCCACGACGTCGACTCCTCGGTCCTCGCTTTCGAGATCGCCAGCCGCATGTGCATGCGCGAAGGTCTCAAGAAGGCCGGTGCCAAGCTGCTGGAACCGATGATGAAGGTCGAGGTGGTGACGCCGGAAGAATACACCGGCAACATCATCGGCGATCTGACCTCGCGTCGTGGCCAGGTTTCCGGCCAGGAGCCGCGCGGCAATGCCGTGGCGATCGCGGCCTTCGTGCCGCTGGCCAACATGTTCGGCTACATCAACACGCTGCGGTCGATGTCGTCGGGCCGCGCCCAGTTCACCATGCAGTTCGACCATTACGAGCCGGTTCCGCAGAACATCTCCGACGAGATCCAGGCGAAATACGCTTAACCGGGATGGCGGGGTGAACCCCGCCCTACCCACCACCCGTAGGGCGGGGCTGCCCCGCCACCCGAAACGAAAAGGAAGACAAGATGGCTAAGGAAAAGTTTGAACGCTCCAAACCGCACGTGAACGTCGGGACGATTGGACACGTTGACCACGGCAAGACGACGCTGACGGCGGCGATCACGAAGTATTTCGGCGAGTTTCGCGATTACGACCAGATTGACGGTGCACCGGAGGAGAAGGCGCGGGGGATCACGATCTCGACGGCGCATGTCGAGTACCAGACCGAGAACCGTCACTACGCGCACGTCGATTGCCCCGGCCACGCGGACTACGTGAAGAACATGATCACGGGCGCCGCGCAGATGGACGGCGGGATCATCGTGGTTTCGGCGGCCGATGGCCCGATGCCGCAGACCCGCGAGCACATCCTGCTTGCGCGCCAGGTTGGCGTGCCTGCGCTGGTTGTCTACATGAACAAGGTCGACCAGGTGGATGACGAGGAGCTTCTTGAGCTTGTCGAGATGGAGATCCGCGAGCTTCTGACCGAGTACGATTTCCCCGGCGACGACATTCCGGTGATCAAGGGCTCGGCGCTGGCGGCGCTCGAGGGCCGCGATCCGGAGATCGGCGAGAACTCGATCCGCGAGCTGATGGCGGCGGTTGACGCGTCGATCCCGACGCCGCAGCGGGCTGTCGACCAGCCGTTCCTGCTGCCGATCGAGGACGTGTTCTCGATCTCGGGCCGTGGCACGGTTGTGACCGGCCGGGTTGAGCGTGGTGTTGTGAACGTGGGCGACGAGCTCGAGATCATCGGCATCCGCGACACCAAGAAGACGACCTGCACGGGTGTCGAGATGTTCCGCAAGCTGCTGGATCGCGGCGAGGCGGGCGACAACGTGGGCGTTCTTCTGCGCGGCATCGACCGTGACGCGGTCGAGCGTGGCCAGGTTCTGTGCAAGCCGGGTTCGGTGACGCCGCACACGAAGTTCGAGTGCGAGGTCTACATCCTGACCAAGGAGGAAGGCGGCCGCCACACGCCGTTCTTCGCCAACTACCGCCCGCAGTTCTACTTCCGCACGACGGACGTGACCGGCACGGTCGAGCTTCCCTCGGGCACCGAGATGGTGATGCCGGGCGACAACCTGAAGTTCACCGTCGAGCTGATCGCCCCGATCGCGATGGAAGAAGGCCTGCGCTTCGCCATCCGCGAAGGCGGCCGCACCGTCGGATCCGGCGTCGTGTCGAAAATCCTCGTGTAAAGACTGGTTCGACGTGGGTCGGGGGGCAGTCCCCCGATACCACCTCTCAACGAAAGGCAAGATAACATGGCGCTTCACAGCCAAAATATTCGCATCCGCCTCAAGGCGTTCGATTACCGGGTGCTCGACGCGAGCACGCTGGAAATCGTCAACACCGCCAAGCGGACGGGTGCCACGGTGCGCGGACCGATTCCGCTGCCGAACAAGATCGAGAAGTTCACGGTTCTGCGTGGACCCCACGTTGACAAGAAATCCCGTGACCAGTTCGAGATCCGCACCCACAAGCGGCTCCTCGACATCGTCGACCCGACGCCGCAGACCGTGGACGCGCTGATGAAGCTCGACCTCGCCGCCGGCGTCGACGTGCAGATTTCGGTCTGAGGAGGGCACCAGCAATGCGCTCTGGCATTCTCGCAAAGAAGGTGGGCATGACCCGCCTGTTCATGGAGGACGGGAAGCAGATTCCCGTGACCGTCCTTCAACTCGACAACCTTCAGGTGGTGGCCCAGCGCACCGCCGAGAAAGACGGCTACACCGCCGTTCAACTCGGTGCAGGCGCGGCCAAGGCCAAGCGGACGTCGCAGGCCATGCGCGGCCACTTCGCCGCTGCCAAGGTGGAGCCCAAGCGCAAACTCGTCGAGTTTCGCGTGAGCCCCGACAACCTGATCGACGTGGGTGCCGAGCTTTCGGCCGAGCACTTCGTCGAAGGCCAGAAGGTCGACGTGTCCGGCACCTCGATCGGCAAGGGCTTTGCCGGTGCCATGAAGCGGCACAACTTCGGCGGTCTGCGCGCCACCCACGGCGTGTCGATCAGCCACCGCTCGCACGGTTCCACCGGTCAGTGCCAAGACCCGGGCCGCGTGTTCAAGGGCAAGAAGATGGCCGGCCACATGGGCGCTGCCCGTGTCACCACCCAGAACCTGGAAGTGGTGCGCACCGATGCCGAGCGCGGGCTCGTCTTCATCAAGGGTGCCGTGCCGGGCTCGCGTGGCGGCTGGGTCACCGTGAAAGACGCGGTGAAGAAGAAGTTGCCCGATGGTGTGCCGCACCCGGCGGCCCTGAAATCGGACGCTCAACCGGCTGTGGAAGCACCGGCAGAAGCCCCCGAAGGAGGCGCTGAAGCATGAAACTCGACGTGATCAAACTGGACGGCGGCAAGGCCGGGTCTGTTGAGCTGGACGAGGCCCTGTTCGGCCTCGAACCGCGCGCCGACATCCTGCACCGCGTGGTCCGCTGGCAGCGCAACAAGGCGCAAGCCGGTACCCACAAGGTCAAGACCCGGTCCGAGACCAGCTACTCGACGAAGAAGATCTATCGCCAGAAGGGCACCGGTGGCGCACGCCACGGCGACCGCAACGCGCCGATCTTCCGCAAGGGTGGCGTTTACAAGGGCCCGACCCCGCGCAGCCACGCCCACGACCTGCCGAAGAAGTTCCGCGCCCTCGGGTTGCGGCACGCGCTCAGCGCCAAGGCGAAAGCCGGCGAGCTGGTGATCATCGAGGCCGCCGAATCCAACGGCAAGACCTCGGCGCTCGCCAAGCAGCTGAAAAGCCTCGGCTGGAAGCGTGCGCTGATCATCGACGGTGCGGAGGTGAACGAAACCTTCGCCCAGGCCGCGCGCAACATTGACGGGCTCGACGTGCTGCCCTCGATGGGCGCCAACGTCTATGACATCCTCAAGCGTGACACCCTGGTGCTCACGAAGGCGGGTGTCGAAGCTCTGGAGGCTCGGCTGAAATGACCGACAAGGCGAAACTCTACGACGTGATCCGCAAGCCGATCATCACCGAGAAGGCCACCATGGCGTCGGAATCCGGCGCGGTGGTGTTCGAAGTGGCGATCGACGCCAACAAACCGCTGATCAAGGAGGCCGTCGAAAGCCTCTTCGGCGTCAAGGTGAAGGCGGTGAACACCACCATCACCAAGGGCAAGGTCAAGCGCTTCCGCGGCCAGATGGGCAAGCGGAAAGACGTCAAGAAGGCCTACGTGACGCTTGAAGAAGGCAACACGATCGACGTGACCACCGGGCTTTGAGCGCGGTGCCGGGACGAACCCCGGCCACGGCAAACAACAGGCCCCTCGCGCAAGCGGGGGGCCTTTTCGGTTTCCCCGATCCTGCCGGGTTGCCTATTCCCAAGCGTCGGTCACGGCGCTCCCGAACGGCACCCAACCGCGCAAACACGGCCATGTGACAGGCTCGCTGCTTGATCTGTTGGCCAACGCGGCCAACACTCTGACTATCCTTTGTAAACGAGAATCGTATCCCATGTTGACCAGACGCCATTTCGTGATCACCTCCGCGGCCATGTTTTCGGCCCCGATCGCCCAGGCCCAGACCGAGGCTGAAGACGGTGCCGATGCTACCACCGGAACCGAGGCCGAAGCCCCGGCCGAAACTCTGCCCGAGCCGGCGCCGCGCGCGCCCCGGACAAACCCGGCCTACTGGGATCGGTGGGATGCGCAGGTTACCCCCGCAAATTACGTGCCCGAAACCACGAACCCCTGGGGATTTCACCCGCGTTTCCTGCCGCAACGGGTCGAGGCGAACCCTGGCCTGACGCCGGGCAGCATCCATGTCGATGCCGTGGCGCGCTATCTCTATCACATCGGCGACGACGGCACGGCAATGCGCTACGGCGTTGCCATCGCCAGGGGCAATCTCTACGAGCCGGGCACCTATACCATCGGGCGCAAGGCGAAGTGGCCGACCTGGACGCCGACGAAAGCGATGATCAAGCGAGATCCGCAATATGAGAAGTATGAGCACGGCATGGACGCGGGCCCCCGCAACCCGCTCGGCTCGCGCGCCTTCTACCTTTACGAGGGCAACCGCGACACCCTGCTGCGGATTCACGGCTCGCCCTATCCCAAGTCGGTCGGCGGGCGTGCAAGCTCGGGCTGCGTGCGCATGGTGATGGCCCATATCAATGATCTCTACCCCCATGTCGAAAAGGGGGCGCAGGCGGTGCTCTATCCGCCGGAAGACCTGGTCGCATCAAAAAGCTGAAAGCGCGGGATCAGCCGGTGGCTTCGGCCGGCCCGGCAGAGCAGATCGGCCGCCCGTTTTTCGCGCGCAGCGGCAGGAAGGTGGTCTCCACCGGGCCTTCATGGCGATAGACGTAGCAGCCATCCGCCGGGTCGATCTTCACCGCAGCGAGGTCCTGGTAGGGGGCGGCGATGGCCAGCACGCCCTCGGGCAATTCCTGTATGAACGCGCCGGAAGGCCCGCCGGAGCCGCCCGTGCCTTCGCAGGCCGCCAGAAAAAGGGCCACGCCCCCGAACAACCAGACAGGTTTTCGCATCACTCGTTTCTCCTGGTTTTGCCCAAACAATGGCGCATGGGCGTCCGGAAAACCAGTGGTTTTGATCCCTTTACCCGCAAGTGTGTCCGCAGGCGTCCCGACCCGGCTGCGCCCTGTGGCGGGAATGAAAACTCAGCCGCCGCCAGCCTCACCCGCCACTTGCCACCACACCCCAACCCCGCTATACCGCGCCAGTCACGTGGCCCCGGATTCGTTCCGGGGCCTGTGGTTTATTGAATTCGGGGACCTCCGGGGCCCTATACCCCGCTCCCTTCGGGGGGCTCTAACAGACAGGCGGGGCAACCCGCCGCAAAGCAACGGAAGACAGAAAGCATGGCACTCAAGTCGTATAAGCCGACGACGCCGGGCCAGCGTGGGCTGGTGCTGATCGACCGTTCGGAGCTTTGGAAAGGACGTCCCGTCAAGGCCCTCACCGAGGGTTTGACGAAGAAGGGCGGCCGGAACAACACCGGACGGATCACGATGCGTCGCCGCGGTGGTGGCGCGAAGCGTCTCTATCGTATCGTCGATTTCAAACGTAACAAGGTCGACGTTCCCGCCCGCGTGGCACGGATCGAATACGATCCGAACCGGACCGCCTTTATCGCCCTCATCGCCTATGACGATGGCGAACAGGCCTACATCCTCGCCCCCCAGCGCCTCGCCGTGGGTGACCAGGTGGTCGCTTCCGCGAAGGCCGACATCAAGCCCGGCAACGCGATGCCGTTCTCGGGCATGCCGATCGGCACCATCGTGCACAACGTCGAGATGAAGCCCGGCAAGGGCGGCCAGATCGCGCGTGCCGCGGGCACCTATGCCCAGTTCGTCGGTCGTGACGGCGGCTATGCCCAGATCCGGCTGTCGTCGGGTGAGCTTCGCCTCGTGCGCCAGGAATGCATGGCGACGGTTGGCGCGGTGTCGAACCCCGACAACTCGAACCAGAACCTCGGCAAGGCCGGGCGCAACCGCCACTACGGCAAGCGCCCCTCGGTCCGCGGTGTCGTGATGAACCCGATCGACCACCCGCACGGCGGTGGCGAAGGCCGCACCAGCGGTGGCCGTAACCCGGTCACGCCCTGGGGCAAGCCGACCAAGGGTGCCCGCACCCGCAACAAGAACAAGGCGTCGTCGAAGCTGATCGTCCGCTCGCGTCACGCCAGGAAGAAGGGTCGGTAATCATGTCGCGCTCTGTATGGAAAGGCCCTTTTGTCGACGCTTACGTCCTCAAGAAAGCCGAAAAATCCCGCGAGTCGGGCCGCAACGAGGTCATCAAGATCTGGTCGCGCCGCTCGACCATCCTGCCGCAGTTCGTCGGCCTCACCTTCGGTGTCTACAATGGCAAGAAGCATATCCCGGTGAACGTCTCCGAGGACATGATCGGCCAGAAGTTCGGTGAATACGCGCCGACCCGCACCTATTACGGCCACGCGGCCGACAAGAAAGCGAAGAGGAAGTAAGCCATGGGCAAGGATAAAAATCCCCGCCGCGTGGCGGACAACGAGGCGATGGCGAAGCTGCGCATGCTGCGCACCAGCCCGCAGAAGCTCAACCTCGTCGCCGCGATGATCCGCGGCAAGAAGGTCGACAAGGCGCTCACCGCGCTGACCTTCTCGAAAAAGCGCATCGCCCAGGACGTGAAGAAATGCCTTCAGTCCGCGGTGGCCAACGCCGAGAACAACCACAACCTCGACGTCGACGAACTCGTCGTTGCCGAGGCTTTCGTGGGCAAGAACCTGATCATGAAGCGCGGCCGTCCGCGGGCGCGGGGCCGCTATGGCCGGATCAACAAGCCGTTCTCGGAACTCACCATCAAGGTGCGTCAAGTTGAGGAGCAAGCCTAATGGGTCATAAAGTCAATCCGATCGGCATGCGCCTTCAGGTCAACCGCACCTGGGACAGCCGCTGGTATGCCGACACCAAGGACTACGGCAACCTCCTGCTCGAAGACCTCAAGATGCGCGATTTCATCCGCGAAGAGGTCAAGCAGGCCGGCGTGAGCAAGGTGATCATCGAACGTCCGCACAAGAAGTGCCGCGTCACGATCCACACCGCGCGCCCCGGTGTCATCATCGGCAAGAAGGGCGCCGACATCGAGGTGCTGCGCAAGAAGCTCGCCGCGATGACGGACTCGGAACTGCACCTCAACATCGTCGAGGTCCGCAAGCCCGAGCTCGATGCCCAGCTTGTGGCCGAAAGCATCGCCCAGCAGCTTGAGCGCCGGGTGGCATTCCGCCGCGCGATCAAGCGGTCGGCGCAGAACGCCATGCGCATGGGTGCCCTCGGCATCCGGGTGAACGTGGCAGGTCGTCTTGGCGGTGCCGAGATCGCCCGCACCGAGTGGACCCGCGAGGGCCGTGTGCCGCTGCACACCCTGCGCGCCGATATCGACTATGCGCTGGCCGAGGCGAAAACCGCTTACGGCATCATCGGGATCAAGGTCTGGATCTACAAGGGCGAGATCCTTGAGCATGACCCCTCCGCGCATGATCGCAAGCTCCAGGAACTCCAGGAAGGCCCGGCGCCACGTGGCGCCATGGGCGGCCGCCGGTAAGGAGAGCATAAAATGCTGCAACCGAAGCGCACCAAATTCCGCAAGATGCACAAGGGCCGCATCAAGGGTCAGGCCAAGGGTGGCTCTGATCTGAACTTCGGCACTTTCGGCCTCAAGGCGGTGGAACCCGAGCGCGTGACCGCGCGCCAGATCGAAGCCGCCCGCCGGGCCATGACGCGCCACATGAAGCGTCAGGGCCGGGTCTGGATCCGTATCTTCCCCGACACCCCGGTGTCGTCGAAGCCGACGGAAGTCCGGATGGGTAAAGGCAAGGGCTCGGTCGATTTCTGGGCCGCGAAAGTCAAGCCCGGCCGGATCATGTTCGAGATCGACGGCGTCAACGAGGAGATCGCCCGCGAGGCGCTCCGCCTCGCTGCGATGAAGCTGCCGATCAAGACCCGGACGGTGATGCGGGAAGACTGGTAAGCCGCACTTCGCATCAGCGAATTGCCGGCGGCGTGGTGGAACGTGGTTTCGAAAGAAGTCGCGTGGGCCGCTCCCAGAACGACAACCACGAAAAGGCGGGGTTTCCTCCCCGCCTTTTTGTATGTCCGAAGTTGCACGGCTGCTTTCCTGCGTCTTTCTCGGTCCTTTCCGCCTTGCACCCGATCATAAGCTGACTAAATTGATCAGATATATGATTCATTGGCCCCCGAGACATAACCCCGGCGGGCGACGATGACCGGACCACGATGCAGACACGAGGCGCGCGATGACAACGACAGCAACGAGGCCCGACAACAAACGCACCCTGCGCGCCGCCGAAGCCCTCGCTCCCCATGCCTTCGAGGCATCGTCGCTGCTCAAGGTGCTTGGTCATGAAGGGCGGCTGACGGTGCTGACCCATCTTCGCGACGGTGAAAAGACCGTCCGCCAGTTGCAGGCGTTGATGGCGGCGACCCAGCCGGTGGTGTCGAGCCACCTCGCACGGCTGCGTTTCGAGGGGATCGTGTCATTCCGCCGGGTTGGAAAATCGAGCTATTACGCGCTCAGCGATGACAAGGCCCGCGAGGTTCTGGAGGTGCTCGACCGGGTGTTCTGCCCGGGCTTGGTCGACCGCGCCGACGGCCCCCTCACTCCCACCGATAGTTGAAACTCACCGAAATCCGGTCTTCGTCGTCGGCCATGTTCAGCGGCACCTCGTGCCGCAGCCAGCTTTCCCACAGCATCACGTCGCCGACCTGAGGCACGATATAGATGAAGGTCTGCAATTCCTCGCGCGCGTCTTTGCGACGCGGCGGGGCCGCCATCATCCGCGCCGAGCGCGGGTCTTCCAGCTTCAACGCCGAGGCCCCCTCTGGCACCGCCACGTAGGTGGTCCCCGAAATCACCGAATGCGGATGAATATGGCTGCCATGGGTGCCACCTTCCGGCAGGATGTTGATCCAGAGATCCTCCAGCACCAGCGCCCGTCCGTCGAGATCGAACGCGAGATCTTCCGCGAAGGCCGCCACATGTGCATCCAGCGCCGCTTTCACATCGGCAAACACCGGCGAGCGCCACGGCAGATCGGCGAGCGAGGCGTAGGAGGTGTAGCCCGGATAGCCGTTCTCGGCCGACCAGCGCTGCCCGGCCTCGTCGTCCTCGGCGATGGCAAGGCACTCGGCCTCCAGCGACGCGGGGTCGATCGAGGGCCCGTGCTCGTCAAGCCGGGCGCGGTAAAGGCGGGTCACGAAGAGGGATTTGATATCGGCCATGGTCGCGTGATAGCGCATGGCGCGGGGCAGGGCGAGAGCGCAGTTGTCGCGCCGGGGCGGTTTCAAACCGCTCCTGACGCGGTTTCAAAACCGACTCTCGGGCGCAGCCGCGAAAACCCGCCCAAGGGGCTTGCTTTCCAGTCTGAACCCGCGTATTGCGCAGCCTTCACACGAACTCCACCGGATTCGGCGTGACCTGACCGCTTGCAAAGGCGGATGGCATGGGCGCCCCGGTGATGTTGAGAAAGGATAAGGCGAATGAACGCCAAGGAATTGCGTGACAAGACGCCCGACCAGCTCAAGGAGCAGTTGGCCGAGCTGAAAAAGGAAAGCTTCAACCTGCGGTTCCAGCAAGCCACCGGCGCGCAGGAAAACACCGCCCGTGTGCGCCAGGTGCGCCGTGACGCGGCCCGCGTGAAGACGATCCTGAACGAAAAGGCCGCCGCCGCGGCCGGCGAAGCGTAAGAGGAGGCCTGACAGATGCCCAAACGTATCCTGAACGGCACCGTGACCTCGGACGCCAACGCCCAGACCGTGACCGTGCTCGTCGAGCGCCGCTTCAAGCACCCGCTGCTGAAGAAAACGGTCCGCTCGACCAAGAAATACCGCGCCCATGACGAGAACAACACGTTCAAGGCCGGTGACGCCGTGCGCATCCAGGAATGCGCGCCGAAGTCGAAAACCAAGCGCTGGGAGGTGATCACCGCCTGAGGCGGGGTTCACAACCCGGTTTGATCGAAACCATGGGGTCGTTACCCCAAAGGTCAGGAGAAACCACATGATCCAGATGCAGACCAATCTGGATGTAGCTGACAACTCCGGCGCACGCCGGGTTCAGTGCATCAAGGTCCTGGGTGGTTCCAAGCGTAGATACGCCTCCGTCGGCGACATCATCGTCGTCTCGGTGAAGGAAGCCATCCCGCGCGGCCGCGTGAAAAAAGGCGACGTGCGCAAGGCCGTCGTCGTTCGCACCGCCAAGGAAGTGCGCCGCGAAGATGGCACCGCGATCCGCTTCGATCGCAACGCCGCCGTGATCCTCAACAACAACAACGAGCCGATCGGCACCCGTATCTTCGGGCCGGTGGTTCGCGAGTTGCGCGCGAAGAACTTCATGAAGATCATCTCGCTGGCTCCGGAGGTGCTCTGATGGCTGCGAAACTGAAAAAGGGCGACAAGGTTGTCGTGCTCGCCGGCAAGGACAAGGGCAAGCAGGGTGAAATCTCCCGCGTGATGCCCAAGGACGGCAAGGCGATCGTGGATGGCGTCAACATGGCCATCCGTCACACCAAGCAAACCCAGACAAGCCAGGGCGGCCGGATCCCGAAGGCGATGCCGATCGAATTGTCGAACCTGGCGCTTCTGGACAAGAACGGCAAGGCAACCCGCGTCGGCTTCCGCATGGACGGCGACCAGAAGGTGCGTTTCGCCAAGACCACGGGAGATGCGATCTGATGCTCGACGCTGCGACCTATACCCCGCGCCTGAAGACGCTCTTCAAGGAGCAGATCCGCCCCGCGCTCAAGGAAGAGTTCGGCTACAAGAACGACATGCAGATCCCGCGCCTCGAAAAGATCGTGCTGAACATCGGCTGCGGCACCGAGGCTGTGAAGGACACCAAGAAAGCCAAGTCGGCGCAGGAAGATCTGACCAAGATCGCCGGCCAGTTGGCCGTTGTGACCAAGGCCAAGAAGTCGATCGCCGGCTTTCGCGTTCGTGAGGGCATGCCGCTCGGTGCCAAGGTCACGCTCCGCGGTGACCGGATGTATGAATTCCTCGATCGCCTGATCACCATCGCGATGCCGCGTATTCGCGACTTCCGCGGCATTCCGGGCAATTCCTTCGATGGCCGTGGCAACTACGCCATGGGCATGAAGGAACACATCGTCTTCCCCGAAATCGACTTCGACAAGGTCGACGAGGTCTGGGGCCTGGACATCGTGATCGCCACCAACGCGAAGACCGACGCGGAAGCCAAGGCGCTGTTGAAGCTCTTCAACATGCCCTTCAACAGCTGATTGGCCGGAGGAATTTGATAGATGGCTAAGAAATCCATGATCGCTCGCGAGGCCAAGCGTCAGAAACTGGTGGATCAGTATGCCACCCGGCGCGCTGCCCTCAAGGAAATCATCAACGACCAGGATCGCCCGATGGAGGAGCGCTTCCGCGCCTCTCTGAAACTGGCGAAACTGCCGCGCAACTCGTCGGCCACGCGGCTGCACAACCGGTGCCAGCTCACCGGCCGTCCGCACGCCTACTACCGCAAACTCAAGGTCAGCCGGATCGCGCTGCGCGAGCTTGGCTCGCACGGTCAGATCCCGGGCCTCGTGAAGTCGAGCTGGTAAGGAGAGAAAGATGAACGATCCTATCGGCGATATGCTCACCCGCATCCGCAACGCCCAGATGCGCGGCAAGTCCAACGTCTCCACGCCGGCCTCCAAGCTGCGCGCCTGGGTGCTCGACGTGCTGGCGGACGAAGGCTACATCCGCGGTTACGAAAGCGGCACCGATGCCAACGGCCACCCGACGCTGGAAATCGCGCTCAAGTATTACGACGGCACCCCGGTGATCCGCGAAGTCAAGCGCGTCTCCAAGCCGGGCCGTCGTGTCTACATGGGCTCCAAGGAGATCCCGCAGGTCCGTCAGGGCCTCGGCGTCTCGATCGTCTCCACGCCGAAAGGCGTGATGTCGGATGCCAACGCACGCGCGGCCAATGTTGGCGGCGAAGTGCTCTGCACCGTATTCTAAGGAGGGCCAGATGTCTCGTATTGGGAAAAAACCGGTCGATCTGCCCTCGGGCGTGAGCGCGACCGTTTCGGGCCAGACCATCGAGGTCAAGGGCCCGAAAGGCACCCGCAGCTTCACCGCGACCGACGATGTCACCATCGCGGTGGAGGAGAGCGCGGTCAACGTGACCCCGCGCGGCAGTTCGAAGCGCGCGCGCCAGCAGTGGGGCATGAGCCGCACGATGGTGCAGAACCTCGTCACCGGCGTGTCAGAAGGCTTCAAGAAAGAGCTGGAAATCACCGGCGTCGGCTATCGTGCCCAGATCCAGGGCAACGTGCTCAAGCTGAACCTCGGCTACAGTCACGAAGTCAATTTTGAAACCCCCGAAGGCGTGACGATCACCTCGCCGAAGAACACCGAGATCGTCGTCGAGGGGATCGACCAGCAGCTCGTCGGCCAGGTCGCGGCCAACATCCGCGAATGGCGCGCGCCGGAACCCTACAAGGGCAAGGGCATCCGCTACAAGGGCGAGTATATCTTCCGCAAGGAAGGCAAGAAGAAGTAAGGACGCGAAAAATGGCAAACAGCAAACGAGACCTGTTCGTGAAGCGCCGCCTGCGCGTTCGCAACCGGTTGCGGAAAACCAACTCGGGCAAACTGCGCCTCACCGTGCACCGCTCGAACAAGAACATCTCCGCCCAGCTCATCGACGATGTGAACGGCGTCACCGTCGCCGCCGCTTCGTCGCTCGAGAAAGACCTCGGCATGACCGGCAAGAACAACGTGGAAGCCGCCGCCAAGGTCGGTGCCGCGCTGGCCGAGCGGGCGAAGAAGGCCAAGGTGGAGGAATGCTACTTCGACCGTGGCGGCTTTCTGTTCCACGGCAAGGTCAAGGCGCTCGCCGACGCCGCCCGCGAGGGTGGGCTGAAGTTCTGAGCAAGGCCCGCGCCCCGGCGGGGCGCGGCGCACACGAACCGAGGGGGGCGCCTGCCGCCCTCCCGATGACCCGGGAGCAAAGCCTCACCTGGGTTGGCAACAATCGGTGCGATGCGCACCACGACGAAAGGAATGCCTGATGGCAGAACGTGAAAACCGCCGCGGCCCGCGCCGCGACCGTGACGAAACCCCCGAGTTCGCCGATCGCCTCGTCGCGATCAACCGGGTCTCGAAAACCGTGAAGGGCGGCAAGCGCTTCGGCTTTGCAGCGCTCGTCGTCGTGGGCGATCAGAAGGGTCGTGTCGGCTTCGGCAAGGGCAAGGCGAAAGAGGTGCCCGAGGCGATCCGCAAGGCCACCGAGAGCGCCAAGCGCGCGATGATCCGCATTCCGCTCAAGGAAGGCCGCACCCTGCACCACGATATCGAGGGCCGCCACGGTGCCGGCCGCGTCGTGCTGCGCACCGCCCCGGAAGGCACCGGCATTATCGCCGGTGGCCCGATGCGCGCGGTGTTCGAGATGCTCGGCATCAAGGACGTGGTGTCGAAGTCGATCGGTTCGCAGAACCCCTACAACATGATCCGCGCCACGCTCGACGGCCTCAAGAAGGAAGCCAGCCCCCGCTCCGTGGCCCAGCGCCGCGGCAAGAAGGTGGCCGACATTCTTGGCCACAAGGACGCGGCCCCCGAGGCCGAAACGGCCGAGGCCTGAGGAGAAAGACCATGGCGAAAACCATCGTTGTCAAACAGATCGGCTCCCCGATCCGCCGCCCCGCCATCCAGCGTGCCACGCTGAAGGGCCTTGGGCTGAACAAGATGCACCGCACCCGCGAGCTCGAAGACACCCCCGCCATCCGCGGCATGGTGGCCAAGATCTCGCACCTCGTGGAAATCATCGAAGAGCGCGGCTGAACGGATGCCGGGCTGAACCCCGGCCTGCGTAGGGCGGGGTGAACCCCGCCACCCCGCGAGAGAATTGGAGCGCCCCGGTCAGGACTGGCCGGGGCGTTTCTGCACTTCAAGGGGGGCTGACCTGGCAGATGTTCTCTTCCAGCCGGCAACGGCCAGTGCGAACAGCCAGAGGTGATAGCCTGTCTGGGTCACGATCTCGAACAGCCCGACGAGAGGAACGCTTGCCGCCGCGGCGGCTCCCGCCCCGATCCCGCCTGCCAGCATCAGTCCAAGGCCGCCGATGCCGGCGCGGCGCTCGAACCGGCTGGGCGCGCGCCGCGCAGACAAGATGATCGCGGCGATCAGCAACACTGCCGACGCGCCAACCAGAACGATGTGCCCAAGTCCGATGCCTGATAACGGGGCGCCGGGCGGGTCCATTGGAAAGGCCAAGGCAATCACCGCCATGATCAGGCCGGTCGCGACGATCAGGGCCGCCACACGGCGCCCGAGACCGGCAGGGTCGCGCCAGAGACCGACCCCCATGAGCGCATAGAGCAGCCCGGTCGCGGTCCAGCCGCCGACGACCCAGGCCAGCCCTGCGCTGCCCGGCGCGCCGAGCAGGCTGACGGGATCGGACAGATGCGCATGGTCGGGTTGCAGTCTTCCGCCGATCAGCACGGTGAACAGGTAGACGAAAGGGGCAAGAATGCCCGCGGTGTAAAGGTGCCTGATCGACATCAATGCCTCCATACTTGCGAGTATGAGGCCGGGCGCGTCACGTCGCGTTGATCGGTGTCAAGCACCCGCTGTGAAGCCGGCGGGCCGGACCGAGCGTGCACAGATCGAAACCGAAAATCCATGCGCCTCTTGTGACCCGCCCCGATTGGGTAAGACCCCAAGCAAGCCGACGCTGCGCCTTCATCCGCACCCTACCCCACCACCGCCCACAACACCCACACCGCCATCACCACCACGATCACCGACCCCACCGTGTAGAACGTCGCCCGCACCTCGTGGCTCCGCTTCGTGGCATAGGCCAGTGCGTGCAGCGCGCGGGCCCCAACGAAGCCGAACATCAGCACCTGCGCCAGCCAGAGCGGCGGGGCGGTCAGCACGAACAGCAGCCCCGCCACCCAGAACGCCGGGATGTTCTCCAGATCGTTGCGGTGCATCCGCCGCGAGCGATCAACATAGTCGTTCACTTCGAGTTGTTCGGGGGAGGGGGATCGGTTGATCGGGCCGGCTCGCAGGTCTTCGGGGCTGGCGTAACCTGCGTTCACTTTCATCATGCGATAAACCGTCATCCAGCCTTGCCCCATCACCTTGAGCACCCCGAGCGCGGCGGCGATCGCGTAGGTGACGAAAACCGGGTTTTGCAGGTTCAGCAGGTCCATCGGCACACTCCCCTTGGCAGATGGACCAAAATCGTGGGGCCGAGACCCCCGGCTGTCAACCTTGCGCCCCTCTTGATCCCACCTGCGCGAGCGTCTATACGCCCCCGGTGGACCGCAAAGGGTCCGACTCGACCAACCAAGAAACGCCGCGTTTGCCCATTCGCTTCGGGGGCATTTCCGGCAAAGGAGAAGCGACATGAAACTCAACGAACTGCGCGACAATCCCGGCGCAACCAAAAAAGCCAAGCGCATCGGCCGTGGCCCCGGCTCTGGCAAGGGCAAGACCGCCGGGCGCGGCATCAAGGGCCAGAAATCCCGTTCGGGTGTGGCCATCGCCGGCTACGAGGGCGGCCAGATGCCGCTCTACATGCGCCTGCCCAAGCGTGGCTTCAACAAGCCCAACCGCAAGAAGTTCGCCGTGGTGAACCTCGGGCTGATCCAGAAATTCATCGACGCCGGCAAGCTCGACGCCAAGGGCGAGATCACCGAAGACGTCCTGCTGGAAACCGGCATCATCCGCCGCAAGCTCGACGGTGTGCGCGTGCTTGCCAAGGGCGACGTCACCGCCAAGCTCAAGCTCAGCGTCACCGGTGCCTCCAAATCGGCCATCGAGGCCGTGGAAAAGGCGGGCGGTTCGCTCACCGTGGCGACCCCGGCGGCCGAGTAAGCGCTTGTGGGGGGCGGTTTTGCCCCTTACATGAGCAGATGATTTCCAGCGCCGCCGGGTCGGGGATCGACCTCGGCGGCGCTTGCACGAACAGGGGGCCTCATGGCATCTGCAGCGGAACAAATGGCGTCGAACATCTCCTGGGGCGCCCTTGGCAAAGCCACCGAGTTGCGCCAGCGCATCTTCTTCACCATCGGCCTGCTCATCATCTACCGGATCGGCACCTATATCCCGGTGCCGGGGATCGACGCCTCGGCACTGCGCGATTTCATGGAGCAGGCGCAAGCGGGCATCGGCGGCATCCTGTCGATGTTCACCGGCGGCGCGCTCGGGCGGATGGGCGTCTTCGCGCTCGGCATCATGCCCTATATCTCGGCCTCGATCATCGTCCAGCTCGTCGCCACGATGTATGAGCCGTGGAAGCAGATGCGCAAGGAAGGCGAGCAGGGCCGCCGCAAGATCAACCAGTATACCCGCTACGGCACCGTGGTGCTTGCCACCGGGCAGGCCTTCGCGCTCGCCAATTCGCTGCAGGCGGGCGATCTGGCCACCAACCCCGGCATGTTTTTCGTCGCCTCCGCCGTGATCACGCTGGTCGGCGGCACGATGTTCCTGATGTGGCTCGGCGAGCAGATCACCGCGCGCGGCATCGGCAACGGCATCTCGCTGATCATCTTCGTGGGCATCGTTGCGGAAATCCCGTCGGCCGCCGCCCAGTTCCTCAGCCAGGGCCGCTCCGGCGCGATCAGCCCGGTGGTGATCGTCGCGGTGCTGGTGATGCTGGTGGCGGTGATCGGTTTCGTGGTGTTCATGGAGCGCGCGCTGCGCAAGATCCACATCCAGTATCCGCGCCGCCAGGTCGGGATGAAGGTTTACGACGGCGGCTCCTCGCACCTGCCGATCAAGGTCAACCCCGCGGGCGTGATCCCGGCGATCTTCGCCTCTGCCCTCCTGCTGCTGCCGACCACGATCTCCACCTTCAACACCGGCCAGCAGGGCCCGGTGATGTCGACGGTGATGGCCTATTTCGGCCCCGGCCAGCCGCTCTACCTTCTGTTCTACGCCGGCATGATCATCTTCTTCACCTTCTTCTACGCCCGCGAAGTGAGCTTCAAGGTCGATGAGGTCGCCGACAACCTGAAAAACCAGAACGGTTTCGTGCCCGGCATCCGCCCCGGCAAGAAAACCGCGGAATACCTCGATTACGTGCTCGTGCGGGTCCTTACGCTCGGCTCGATCTACCTCGCCGCGGTCTGCCTGATGCCGGAAGTGGTGCGGTCGCAATGGTCGATCCCGTTCTACTTCGGCGGCACCTCGGTGCTGATCGTCGTTTCGGTGGCGATGGACACGATGAACCAGGTTCAATCGCACCTGCTGGCCTACCAGTATGAAGGCCTGATCGAGAAATCGCAGCTGCGCGGCAAGCGCGGCAAGACCAAGACCACAAAGAAGGGGCCCGCCCGCCGATGAACATCATTCTCCTGGGACCGCCCGGCGCGGGCAAGGGCACGCAAGCCCGCAAACTTGAAAACGAGCGCGGCATGATCCAGCTCTCCACTGGCGACATGCTGCGCGAAGCGCGTTCCTCGGGCACCGAGATGGGCAACAAGGTTGCCGCGATCATGGACGCGGGCCAACTCGTGACCGACGAGATCGTGATCGGGCTGATCGAGGAAAAGCTCGAAGGCGATCACGGCGGCGGCTTCATCTTCGACGGCTTCCCGCGCACGCTCGCCCAGGCCGACGCGCTCGGCGCGCTGCTCGAGCGCCACAACACCCGGCTCGACGCGGTGATCGAGATGCAGGTTGACGACGAAGCCCTGGTGCAGCGGATCACCGCGCGGTCAACCTGCGCCTCCTGTGGCGAGGTCTACAACGATATCACCAAGCCGATCCCGGCCGACGGCAAGTGCGCCAATTGCGGTGGCACCGAGTTCAAGCGTCGGGCCGACGACAACGAGGAGAGCCTTCGCACCCGGCTCATGGAATACTACAAGAAAACCTCGCCGCTGATCGGCTACTACTACGCCAAGGGCGATCTCAGGCCGGTCAACGGGCTCGGCGAGATCGACGAAGTGGCGGCCGGAATCGCCGCCGTGCTGGGCTGAAAAGGGGGCGCGGTGCCAGCCTTGGCACCGGTGCCCCGCTGGCCCTTGACGCCAACGCCAATCCCTACTAAAGCACCCCATCCCGCAAGGGAATCGGCGCTGCAAGGGGTTGCGCACTCCGAACCACGCCAGACCATAATTCAGCTGCGGCCCGCAGGGATGACCCCGGCGGGCTTACGTTGTGAAAAAAGGACCTGGGGCTACGGGTCCGCAACGAAAGGAAGACAGACTTGGCACGTATTGCCGGCGTGAACATCCCGACGCACAAGCGCGTCCCGATCGCCCTCACCTACATCACCGGAATCGGTCACAGCACCGCGAAACAGATCTGCGAAGCCGTGAACATCGACACCGCCCGCCGCGTCAACGAGTTGAGCGATGCGGAAGTCCTCGCCATTCGTGAACACATCGACGCGAATTGCCTCGTGGAAGGCGACCTGCGCCGCGAAGTGCAGATGAACATCAAGCGTCTGATGGACCTTGGTTGCTACCGTGGCCTGCGCCATCGCCGCAATCTCCCCGTGCGCGGTCAGCGCACCCACACCAATGCGCGCACGCGCAAAGGTCCGGCGAAAGCAATCGCCGGCAAGAAGAAATAAGGGGAGGCAAGACAGATGGCTCGTGATAAACGCGCACCCAAGCGCAAGGAACGCAAGAACATCGCCGCCGGTGTGGCGCATGTGAACTCCTCGTTCAACAACACCAAGATCCTGATCTCCGACGTGCAGGGCAACGCGATTGCCTGGTCGTCGGCGGGCACGATGGGCTTCAAAGGGTCGCGCAAATCGACTCCTTACGCCGCCCAGATGGCCGCCGAAGACGCTGGCAAGAAGGCGCAGGAACACGGTGTGAAGACCCTCGAGGTCGAGGTTCAGGGCCCGGGTTCGGGCCGGGAATCGGCGCTGCGCGCGCTCGCCGCGGTGGGGTTCAACATCACCTCGATCCGCGACGTGACCCCGATCGCCCACAACGGCTGCCGCCCGCCGAAACGTCGCCGGGTGTAAGCAATTCTATCGCTCGGGCCCGGGGATTCCCGCGGCCCGAGTCCGTCATTTTGAACCTCGGGCGTTCTGCCTTTTGGACATGGGGCAGAGCAGGTATGGAGGGACGCATGATCCACAAGAACTGGGCTGAACTGATCAAGCCGACGCAACTCGACGTGAAGCCGGGCAACGATCCCGCGCGTCAGGCCACCGTCGTCGCCGAACCGCTGGAGCGTGGCTTCGGCCTCACTCTCGGCAACGCGCTGCGCCGCGTGCTGATGTCGAGCCTTCAGGGCGCTGCCATCACCTCCGTGCAGATCGACAACGTGCTGCACGAGTTTTCCTCGGTCGCCGGTGTGCGTGAAGACGTCACCGATATCGTGCTCAACCTCAAGGGCGTGGCGATCCGCATGGAAGTGGAAGGCCCAAAGCGGCTTTCCGTCTCGGCCAAGGGGCCGATGGTTGTGACCGCGGGCGACATTTCCGAGAGCGCGGGTATCGAGATCCTCAACAAGGATCACGTGATCTGCCACCTCGACGAAGGTGCCGACCTGTTCATGGAATTTTCCGTCAACACCGGCAAGGGCTATGTCGCCGCCGACAAGAACCGGCCGGAAGACGCCCCGATCGGATTGATCCCGATCGACGCGATTTATTCGCCGGTCAAAAAGGTTTCGTATGAAGTGCAGCCCACTCGAGAGGGCCAGGTGCTGGACTATGACAAGCTGACAATGAAAATCGAAACCGACGGTTCGATCAGCCCCGACGATGCCGTGGCCTATGCCGCGCGGATCATCCAGGACCAGCTTTCGATCTTCGTGAACTTCGACGAGCCGGAATCGGCGGGCCGCGAGGCCGAGGACGACGGGCTGGAATTCAACCCGCTGCTGCTCAAGAAGGTCGACGAACTGGAACTTTCGGTGCGGTCGGCCAACTGCCTCAAGAACGACAACATCGTCTACATCGGCGACCTGATCCAGAAGACCGAAGCCGAGATGCTCCGCACCCCGAACTTCGGCCGCAAGTCGCTCAACGAGATCAAGGAAGTGCTCTCGGGCATGGGCCTGCACCTCGGCATGGACGTCGAGGAATGGCCGCCGGAAAACATCGAGGATCTGGCCAAGAAGTTCGAAGACCAGTTCTGAGAAACGCGTCGGGCGGCCCAAGCCGACCGACGTTTGCCATACGTTTTGCCGACATCTGGCAGACCGGCAAAAAACCGGGCACTACAGCCCCAAGGAGAGTCGGTGACACGCATCGCCGGCCAGACAAAGCATAAACGCGAAGGAGAAGAAAATGCGTCACGCGAAAGGCTATCGTCGCCTCAACCGCACCCATGAGCACCGCAAGGCCCTGTTCGCCAACATGGCCGGTTCGCTCATCGAACACGAACAGATCAAGACCACCCTGCCGAAAGCGAAAGAGCTCAAGCGCATCGTCGACAAGCTGATCACGCTCGGCAAGCGCGGCGACCTGCACGCCCGTCGCCAGGCCGGGGCTCAGCTCAAGCAGGATGCCTACGTCGCCAAGCTTTTCGAGGTTCTCGGGCCCCGCTATGCCGAACGCAACGGCGGATATACCCGGGTGCTCAAAGCCGGTTTCCGCTACGGGGACATGGCACCGATGGCGATCATCGAACTTGTCGATCGTGACGAGAGCGCCAAGGGCGCGGGCGACAAGGCGCGCGTCGCGGCCGAGGATGCTGCTGGCTACGACGAAGATTGATCTTCAGAAATTGACGGCTTTAGGGGCTCCGCGCTGACTGGCGCGGAGCCTTTCCTGTGTTGCGCACCGAAACCTGGTCTCGTCAGCAATTCTTTGCGTAGAGGCAAGGCTTCGTGGCAATGTGGGTTGAAGCGCGGCGACGAAACAATCTAGAGTTGTCAATGGCGTCGAGGGCCGAACCGGTGCCCCGGGTATCAGGGCAGGAAGTGAAGGACGCGCATGACCGATACGCTCGGAATGGATCGGGGGCTGGCTCAGCTCTCCGACCTTGCACCCAAGGGCTACGCCCTCGGGCTTCACATCCGGTTTGCCTCCGCCCACCTGATGATTCAAACCTACGATCCGCGCTGGACCGAGATTTATACCGAGCGTGGCTACATGCTGGCCGACCCGATGGTGTTCTGGGGGTTCGGCAATGACGGCGCGATCCGCTGGTCGGAGATCCAGTTGCCCGATCCGCATGACATCATCGGCCAGGCACGGGAACACGGGCTCACCTATGGCGTGGCGGTGGCCCATGGGCCAACATCGTCGCGCACCATCGGCGGGTTCGCACGCGCTGACCGGGAATTCCGCGATGACGAGATTGCGCGGATCAGCGAGATCGTCAGACAACTCCACGCGGCCTCCGAGCCCCCCGAACAGCTGACCCCCGCACAGCGCATGGCCCTGCGCCTGATCGCGCAGGGCAACCGCCACGCCGAGGCGGCGGCGTTGCTCGGGATCTCCGAGTCGGCGCTCAAGGCCCGGCTGCGCTCCGCGCGTGATCGGTTGTTCGTGCGCACCACGGCCGAGGCGATCCAGCGCGCGCAGGAATACAAGCTGCTCTGACCAGCTCCCCGGGAGCCGCCGAAAGCAAGACCGATGCCCGCCCGGGGCCTACTCGCCCCAAGGGATCCATGTGGTCTTCACCTCGGTGGCGTGGCGCAGGAATTCCCGACCCTCGCTTTCGGCATTGAACCAGTCGCGCGCCGCCGCGTTGTTCACCCATGTGCGCTTGAGGTTGCCCGCGCTCTCGTGTTCGACCAGCGCCGAAATATCCGCACCCGATTGCGCCCAAACCGCATCGACATCGAGGTGCCCGGCAAGCGTTCCCGCAAGGTCGTTGTGGAAACCGGTGAGAATGTTGACCACGCCTGGCGGCACATCCGAGGTGTCGAGCACTTGGTAGAAGTCGGTGGCTGCAAGCGGGAAGGGCTGGGAGGCGGCAAGCACCACCCGGTTTCCCATCGCGATGGCGGGGGCCATCAGCGAGACCAGCCCGAGCAGCGGGGCCTCGTCGGGGCAGAAAGCGGCGATCACGCCGACTGGCTCATGCGTGGCCAGCGCGGTGCCGCGCAGGGGCACAGGTTTGGCCGCGCCGTCGAACTTGTCGGCCCACGCGGCATAGCTGAACAACCGCTCGACGCTCTTTTCAACTTCCGCAGCGCCGCCGCGTTTGCCGGTCATCAGGTCGATCCGCTTGGCGAATTCGTCCGCGCGGGCGGCAAGGTTCTCGCCGATGTAATACAGCACCTGCGCGCGCAGGTGCGCGCTGGCCTTGGCCCAGCCGGTGGCCGCGCGGGCGGCCTCTACGGCGTTGCGCGCATCCTTGCGGTTGGCCAGCCCCGCGTGCCCAAGGAGCGCGCCCTTCGGCGACCAGATTGCCCGCGTATAGCCGCCGTCGGGCCGGGCCTGCTTGCCGCCGATGTAGAGCTTGGCTGTGCGGTCAAGCTCGTCGACCTTCGCCTGCGCCGGGGCGGGGAAGGCGGTGATCGGCGTGAGCGGCCTGGTTTTGCCCTTTGGCCTGGTATAGGCCAGCAACCCTTCCCAGCCCCCTTCGCGTCCGAAGCCGGATTCACGCACGCCGCCGAAGCCCGCCGCCGCGTCGAAGGCGTTGGTGGTGTTGATCCAGACCACGCCCGCCGCCAGCTTCGGGGCCACGTCGAGCGCGAGGTTGATGTTTTCGCTCCAGAGCGTGGCGGCGAGGCCGTAGCGGGTGTTGTTGGCGATCTCCACCGCTTCGGCGGGGGTGCGGAAGGTGGTAGACACGAGCACCGGCCCGAAGATTTCCTCCTGCATCAGCGTGTCGGAGGGCGACAGGCCGGTGATCAGCGTGGGCGGGTAGTAAAAGCCGCGGTTGGGCAAGGTGCAAGGCGTCTGGTAGATCTCGCCCGCGCCCTTGCCTTCGTCGACGAGGTGCTGCACGCGGTCGAGTTGCACCCGGTCAACGAGCGCGCCCACGTCGATCGACTTGTCGAGCGGGTCGCCGATGCGCAGCTTCGCCATCCGGGCCTTGAGCTTGGCGTGGAACCGCTCGGCGATGCCTTCCTGCACCACGAGCCGCGATCCGGCGCAACACACCTGGCCCTGGTTAAACCAGATCGCATCGACCAGCCCCTCGATGGCGCTGTCGATGTCGGCATCATCAAAGACGATGTAGGGGCTTTTCCCGCCCAGTTCGAGCGTGAGGCTCTTGCCGGTGCCGGCGGTGGCCTTGCGGATAATCCGCCCCACCTCGGTGGACCCGGTGAAGGCGATCTTGTCGATGTTTTCATGCGCGGTGATCGCTTCGCCCACCCGCCCGTCGCCGGTGACGATGTTGACCACGCCGCGCGGCAGCCCGGCCTCGGTGCAGATCTCGGCAAAGAGCAGCGCGGTGAGCGAGGTGTATTCGGCCGGTTTCAACACCACCGTGTTGCCCATGGCGATGGCGGGGGCCACCTTCCAGGCCAGCATCAGCAGCGGGAAGTTCCACGGGATGATCTGCCCGGCGACGCCAAGCGCCTCACGGTCGGGCAGTTCTGCGTCCTGTAGCTGGGCCATCCCGGCGTGATAGTAGAAATGCCGCGCCACCAGCGGCACGTCGATATCGCGGCTCTCGCGGATCGGCTTGCCGTTGTCGAGGGTTTCGAGCACGGAAAAAAGCCGGGCGTGTTTCTGCACGAGGCGGGCCAGCGCGTAGAGGTGGCGCGCACGCTGGTGGCCACTGAGCTTCGCCCATTTCGGCTGCGCCCGGCGGGCGGCGCGCACGGCGGCGTCAACCTCGTCGGCCCCGGCCTGGGTGACATGGGCGAGCACTTCGCCATTGCCCGGGTTACGGCTTTCGAAGGTCTCGCCCGGCTCCGTCCAGTGCCCGTCGATGAACAGGCCGAAGCGGCGGCCATGCTTCTCCAGCCAGCCTTGCGCCTCGGTATCGCTTTCGGGGGCCGGCCCCCAGTCCATGGTTTCCAAGATGTCCTTGACGGTCATGGCGTTATCCCATCGCGTGCCGCCAGAGGGCGGAATACTGGCCGGTGACGTGGTGTTCGAGCTGGCGTTCGATGTCGCCGAGCAGCGAGGAGGCGCCGAAGCGGAAGAGGTGGGGGGTGAGCCAGTCGTCGCCCAGTTCTTCCTTGAGCAGCGACAGATACACCAGCGCATCCTTCGCCTTCGAGATGCCGCCCGCAGGTTTGTAACCGATGCGGATGCCGGTGCGCTCGAAATAGTCGCGGATCGCGCGCATCATCACGAGGGAGACCGGCAGGGTGGCGTTCACGCTTTCCTTGCCGGTGGAGGTCTTGATGAAATCGGCCCCCGCCATCATGCAGACCAGCGAGGCGCGGGCGACGTTGCGCAAGCTGCCAAGCTCGCCGGTGGCGAGGATCGTCTTGAT
Source organism: Maritimibacter sp. HL-12 (assembly GCF_900177545.1). Taxonomy (GTDB): domain Bacteria; phylum Pseudomonadota; class Alphaproteobacteria; order Rhodobacterales; family Rhodobacteraceae; genus Sinisalibacter. The sequence continues at coordinate 2,031,350 of NZ_FXBQ01000001.1, forward strand.
GTGAGCGTCGCCGCATTCGCGGCGCATCTCGCGCACCTCGTCGTAGAGCGCCTGCCAGTCGCCGGTGAGCACGTGGCGGCGGCTGATCACGATGTCGATCTCGCGTGCTCCGGCCTTGACGCTTTCACCGATCTCCAAGATGCGCAGCCGGTAGGGGCTGAGCCCGGCCGGGAAGCCGGTGGAGACGGCGGCGACGGGGATGCCGGAGCCTGCCAGCGCCTCGACGGCGGTGGGCACCATCTCGTGATAGACGCAGACCGCGCCGGTGTTGATCGGGCCGACGCCGAGCGCGTCGAGCAGATCTTGCCGCACCGGTTGGCGGGCCTTGGCGCAGAGGCGGCGCACCCGGCCGGGGGTGTCGTCGCCCGCCAGCGTGGTGAGGTCGATCATGGTGATTGCCTTCAGGAGCCAGGCCGCCTGGTGATCTTTTTTCAGCGATCGGCGCGCGGCGATCGAGCCTGCCCGCCGTTCAATCGCCGAGCGGTTGGCCTGGGCCGACATCACCCAGTCCATGTCGAGCGCCATGCCGGGATTGCGCGCCTCGATGGTCTGCGGCAGTTGCGTGCCCGCCGACCTGTCCGTCACGCTCGCGTCGCTTTCGCGTTGCACCTTGTCCTCCCAAGCGCGGTTGCCTTGCGCGAGGGTCGCATGGGGGCGGGCGAATGGCAAGATTTACCGAAAGGTCAAACCCGGGGCCGTGACGCTGCGTCATGGCATTGCCCGAACATTCCGCAAAACGCCGAAAAAATGCAAGTTTGCCAATGTATTGGGGCAAAAATCGGGGGAATCTGATTCCGTCGCTGAAAGAGTTGAGTCAACCGCTTCGCTGGGGCTACGATGCACCATCCGCGTGCGCGATACGGCTGAGTCCTTTTGCCTCATTTAACACGCCCCGCGCGCGTGTGACCCGACTAACAGAGAGGAGTCACGAATTATGAATGTATCCACAAAATCGATCCTGATGGCCTCGGCGCTGGCCTTCGCCTCGCCGGCGCTCGCCGCTGCCCCCGAGGGCGTTGCGCTTGCCGACGACCAGACCTTCACCTACCGCGTGCTCGACGAGCACAGCTCGGTTGACCCGCAGATCGTTGAAGACGTTTCTGGCTCGGAGATCGTGCGCGACCTGTTTGAAGGCCTCTACAACCAGGACGCAGATGGCAACCTCGTGCCCGGTGTTGCCCTTTCGCACAGCGTGTCGGATGACCGTCTGACCTACACCTTCACCCTGCGCCCCGAGGCCAAGTGGTCGGATGGCAACCCGGTGACGGCGCATGATTTCGTCTATGGCTGGCAGCGCCTCGCCGACCCGGAAAACGCCTCGCCCTACCAGTGGTATGTCGAGGTCATGGGCCTTGCCAACGCCGGGCCGGTGATGGCCGGCGAAGCGCCGCTGGAAGATCTCGGCGTCAAGGCGATCGACGATCACACGCTTGAGGTGACGCTCGCGAGCCCGATGGCCTACTTCCCGCTCACCACCACCCATGCCTCCACCTTCCCGAGCCCGAAATGGGTGATCGACGAGCATGGTGCCGACTGGATCAAGCCCGAGAACATCGTTTCCAACGGTGCCTACGTTCTGACCGAGCACGTGCCGCAGGAGCGGTCGGTGCGCGAGCGCAACGAGATGTACTGGGACAACGAGAATACCGTGATCGACAGGGTCGAGGCGCTGGTGATCAACGACGAGAACGTGGCGCTGACCCGTTTCCTCGCTGGCGAGCTTGACCGCACGGAAGTGCCTGCGGGCCAGTATCCGGCGCTGAAGGAAGAATACCCGGACACCGCGCTGAGCTTCCCGCGCCTGTGCAACTACTACTTCAACTTCAACCTGTCCGAGGACGGCCCCGAATCCACCAAGGACGTGCGGGTGCGCCAGGCGCTGTCCTATGCCATCGACCGCGACATCATCGTTGAAAACGTGCTGCAGGGCGGGCAGTTCCCGGCCTATACCTTCACCCCGGCGGCAACCGCCGGCTTTGAACAACCGGAGACCGAGTACTCGACCTGGACCCAGGAAGAGCGCAATGCCAAGGCCAAGGAACTTCTGGCCGAAGCGGGCTATGGCCCCGACAACCCGCTTTCGTTCAGCTACCTCTACAACACCGACGAGGCGCACCGGAAGGTCGCCATCGCCGTGAGCCAGATGTGGAAACAGACGCTGGGCGTTGACGTGACGCTGGAAAACCAGGAGTGGCAGACCTTCCTCGAAACCCGTGGCAACCACGATTTCGAGATCGCGCGCGGCGCCTGGTGCGGTGACTACAACGAAGCCTCGACCTTCCTCGATCTGGTTCAGACCAACTCGGGCTACAACGACGCGGACTATTCCAACGCCGAGGTCGACGAGCTGCTTGCCGAGGCGAAGTCGATGGAAGACCCGCAGGCCAACTACACCCGGGTTGAAGAGATCATCGCGGAAGAAATGCCGATCATCCCGATCTACCACTATGCCGGGGTCTACATGATGAGCCCGGAGATCTCCGGCTCGTGGCCGGTGCAGAACGTGGAACAGAACTGGTATTCGAAAGACCTCTACAAGGTCGCGCAGTAAACTGTTCTGAAGCAAGGGGGCGTCGCGGCGATACTCGCGGCGCCCCGTCTTTCTGCCCGGGGGCCAAGTCATGCTCAGTTTCATCGTTCGACGGGTTGCCGTGGCGATTCCGACGCTTCTCGTTCTGCTGATCATCAGTTTCTGGCTGATGCAGACAGCGCCCGGTGGCCCGTTCAATTCCGAGCGCCCCCTGCCGGCGCAGGTGCTGGCCAATATCGAGGCGAAATACGGCCTCGACCAGCCGATGTGGAAACAGCTCGTCGACTACCTCAAGGGGATCATCACGCAATTCGATTTCGGCCCGTCGTACAAATACAAAGACCGCACGGTGAACGACATCATTGCGCAGGGTTTCCCGGTGACGCTGAAATACGGCGTGATCTCCTTCGTGCTCGCCATCGTTGTCGGCGGCGCGCTCGGCATCGCGGCGGCGATCCGGCAGAATTCATGGCTCGATTATTTCGCCGTTGGCATCACCATCGGCGCGCAGGTGCTGCCCAACTTCGTGATGGCCCCGATCCTCATCCTCGTGTTCACGCTCTGGCTCGGCTGGCTGCCCGGCGGGGGGTGGAATGGCGGGCAGTGGGATCACGTCATCATGCCGGTGATTGCGCTGTCCACGTCCTACATGGCCTCGATCGCGCGCCTTACCCGTTCCTCGATGCTCGAAGTGCTGCGCTCCAACTTCATCCGTACTGCCCGTGCCAAGGGCCTGCCCGACCGGGTGATCATCTGGCGTCACGCGCTCAAGCCCACGATCCTGCCGGTGGTGTCCTACCTCGGTCCGGCCTTCGTCGGCATGGTCACCGGCTCGTTCATCATCGACTCGATTTTCTCCACCGGCGGGGTGGGGTATTTCTACGTCAACGCCGCCTTCAACCGCGATTACGCGGTGATGATGGGGCTCACCTTCCTGCTCGGGTCGATGACGATCCTGTTCAACATGGTGGTCGATATCCTCTACGCGTGGATCGACCCCAAGATCCGGCTTTAGGGGGCAGCGCATGTCGAACGGTCTGACAACACTGAACCCACAGCAGCCGAGAACGGCGGCGATGGCCGAGCGCATGGCCGAGGTCAAGGGCCGCTCGCTCTGGGCCGATGCCCGCGCGCGTTTCGTGCGCAACAAGGCGGCGATGATCTCGCTCGTCGTGTTGGTCGCGGTCTTCCTGTTTGCCTTCTTCGGCCACCTTCTTACCCAATACGACAACGAAACCATCGACTGGAACGTGCTCGGCAAGGTCAAGGAGCTTGGCAAGCCGTCCTTCGAGAACGGGCATTTCTTTGGCTACGACGACTCCGGGCGCGATCTCTTTGCGCGCGTTGTGCAGGGCACGCAAGTGAGCCTGATGGTCGGTGTGATCGGTGCTGGCATCGCGGTGATCGTCGGCACGATCTACGGCGCGGTCGCGGGCTATCTCGGCGGTCGGATTGACAGCGTGATGATGCGCTTCGTCGATATCGCGATGTCGGTGCCCTACATGTTCGTGCTGATCCTTCTGCTGGTGGTCTTCGGCAGGTCGATTGAAATGATCTTCGTCGGTATCGGGCTCACTGCCTGGCTCGACATGAGCCGGATCGTGCGCGGCCAGACGCTTTCGATCAAGAACAAGGAATTCATCGAGGCGGCGGTTGCGACGGGCGTGCCTTCCTTCACCATCATCCGCCGTCACGTTGTGCCCAACCTGCTCGGCGTCGTGGTGGTCTATGCCACCCTGCTGGTGCCGCAGATGATCCTGACCGAGAGCTTCATCTCCTTCCTCGGGCTGGGCGTGCAAGAACCGCTCACCTCGTGGGGTGCGCTGATCTCGGAAGGCACCAGCACGATGAACTACGGCACGCTCTGGCAGCTGTTCTTTCCGCTGGCCTTCTTCGTCGTGTCGATTTTCGCCTTCTTCTTCATCGGTGACGGGCTGCGCGACGCGCTCGACCCGAAAGACCGCTAGGAGCCCTGCGTCATGACGCTTCTGCAAGTCCGCGATCTCAGCGTGACATTCGACACCCCCGACGGCACCGTGACGGCGGTGGACAGGATCTCGTTCGATCTTGCCCGCGGCGAAACCCTCGGCGTGGTCGGTGAAAGCGGATCGGGCAAGAGCCAGATGGTTTTCGCGATCACCGGGCTTCTGGCCCAGAACGGCCGCGCGACCGGCTCGGCAAAGCTGGAGGGGCAGGAGATTCTCAACCTGCCCAACGCGAAGATGAACCGGATCCGGATGGAGAAGATCGCGATGATCTTCCAGGACCCGATGACCTCGCTCAATCCCTACCTGCGAGTCTCCGACCAGATGGCCGAGGTTCTGGTGCATCACCGTGGTATCTCGAAGCGGGCCGCAGTGGCCGAAAGCGTTCGGATGCTCGACGCGGTGCGCATTCCCGAAGCGAAGGCGCGGGTGACGATGTATCCGCACGAGTTTTCCGGCGGCATGCGACAGCGGGTGATGATCGCGATGAGCCTCCTGTGCCAGCCCGACATCCTGATCGCGGATGAACCGACCACCGCGCTCGACGTGACCGTGCAGGCGCAGATCATGAAGCTGCTCGCCGATCTCCAGCGCGATTTCGGCATGGCGATCGTGCTGATCACCCACGATCTCGGTGTCGTCGCCGGGAGTTGCGCCGAGACGCTGGTGATGTATGGCGGCCAGGCGATGGAGCATGGCACCACCACGGCGGTCTTCGAGCGGCCGACCCATCCCTACACGATGGGGCTCCTGAAGGCGGTGCCCCGGCTCGACCGCGAAACCGAGAAGCTCGAAACCATTCCCGGCAACCCGCCCAACATGATGAACATGCCCGACGGCTGCCCCTTCGTGCCGCGCTGCGACTTTGCCACCGATCTCTGCTGGACCGTTCGCCCGCCGCTCGAACGGGCCGAGGGGTTCACCACCCGCACCCGCGCCTGCCGCCGCAGCCTGGAGGAACTGGCATGAGCGAAACGATCCTCAAGGTTGATGACCTCAAGGTCTGGTTCGACGTGAAGAAGCCCGGCGCGATGCCTTGGGTGAGTCCACGCAAACTGAAAGCCGTCGACGGCGTGAGCTTCGAGCTCAAGTCGGGCGAAACGCTCGGCATCGTCGGCGAAAGCGGTTGCGGCAAGTCGACGCTGGCGCGCGCGGTGATGCAGATGGTGCCGATCGAAGCCGGATCGGTCGTCTGGCTCGGCAACGATCTTACCGGGCTGGATACCCGTGGGATGCGCGCGCACCGCAAGGAAATGCAGATGATCTTCCAGGATCCGTTGGCCTCGCTCAACCCGCGCATGACCATTGGCCAGATCGTCGCCGAACCGTTGAAGACGCATTTTCCCGGCCTGTCGCGGGCCCAGGTCAAGGCCCGGGTGCAGGAGGTGCTCGACACGGTCGGCATCCTGCCCAACCTTGTGAACCGCTATCCGCACGAGTTTTCCGGTGGCCAGTGCCAGCGCATCGGCATTGCCCGGGCGCTGATCGTCAATCCGCAGTTGATCATCTGCGACGAGCCGGTTTCGGCGCTCGACGTCTCGATCCAGGCCCAGGTGATCAACCTGCTGATGGATCTGCAGAAAGAGACCGGCGTCGCGCTCATCTTCATCGCCCACGATCTCAGCGTGGTGAAGCATATCTCCGACCGGGTGATGGTGCTCTATCTCGGCAACGTGATGGAGATCGCGCCCGCCGCGGACCTCTACGCCAACCCGACGCATCCCTATACCGAGGCGCTGATCTCGGCGGTGCCGATCCCCGATCCGGAACTGGAACGGCAAAAGCAGGTGATGCTGCTCGATCTTGATCTGCCCTCGCCGCTCGATCCGCCGTCAGGCTGCGTGTTCCGCACCCGTTGCCCGATCGCCGAGCCGCAGTGCGCCGAGATCAAGCCCGCGTTGCGCGACAGGGGGGCCACGCATTTTGCCGCCTGCCACCTGCGCTGAAACCGGGCGGCCGGGTCAGTCCAGCGTCTGCCGGTAGCGCATCAGCGCAATAAGGAAGATCACCCCGCCGATCAGCGCGATGGCGCTCAGATCGTCCACGATATCGACGATTTCGGCCCCCTTGAGCATGACCTTGCGCACCAGTCGCAGAAAATGCGTGGCGGGAATGGCGGTGCCGATGGTCTGCGCCCAGCCCGGCATCCCGGCGAAGGGGAACATGAAGCCCGAGAGCAGGATGGTTGGCAGGATCAGGAAGAAGCTCGCCTGCATCGCCTGCATCTGGGTGCGCACGAGGGTGGAGATCAGGAAGCCGAGCGCGAGGTTGACCACGATATAGAGGTTGAAGCCGACGAAAAAGGCGAGGCGCGACCCGTTGAACGGCACGTCGAACAGCAGTTTCGCGGCGACGAGAAACACCAGCGTCTGGATATAGCCGACGGCCACGTAGGGCAGGATCTTTCCCAGCATCACTTCGGTCGGGCGCACCGGCGTTGCAATCAGCGCCTCCATCGTGCCGCGCTCGATCTCGCGCACGATGGCCACGGCGGTGATCATCACCATGGTCATGGCGAGGATGATGGCGAGCAGGCCGGGCACGATGTTGGTTGCGGTCTTGCCTTCCGGGTTGAACTGCTTGTGCACCACCACTGAGAACGGGGGTGCGCCGGGGGCGATCTTCGCGAGCGGGCCGCCGAGGTTCTGCGCGATGGCACGGTCGACGATGCCGCCAAGCGCGGCCACGGCCGAGCCCACGGCGGTGGGATCGGAGGCATCGGCGGCAACGAGGATCTCGGGCGCGAGGCCGCGCAGGATGTCGCGCTCGAAATCGGGCGGGATCACCACGACGAAATTGGCGCTGCCATCGCGCAGGGCCCGGTCGCCGTCCTCGGGGCCGAAAACGAAGCCGTGGAAGGCGAAATATTCCGAGGTGTCCATGCCCGAGATCACCGCGCGCGCCACCGGGCTGGGGTCGTTCAACTCCACCAGCGTGGGAAGGTTGCGTGGATCGGTGTTGATCGCAAAGCCGAAGATCAGCAATTGCACGATGGGAATACCGATCATCATCGCGAAAGTGAGGTGATCGCGCCGCATCTGGACGAATTCCTTGAACAGAACCGCGCCGAAGCGGGAGAGCGAAAACAGGGTCATGCCCGGCCCCCGCCCAGGCCGTAATTGTCGGCCGCGGTGGCCATGAGGTAGATGAAGGCCTCCTCAAGTTCGGCCTCCTTCTTCTCCCAATGGTGGCTTCCGTTCCGGGTTTTCCATTCCGCGATCATGGCGTCGAGACCGGCCGCGTCGGTTGACGACACGTGCAGCTGCGCCCCGAACCGGGCCACCTGCTCGACCCGTGGATCGGCGAGCAGGGCATCTTCCAGCTCGATCAGGTCGGGACCGTCGACCCGCCAGGTGGTTAGCCCGATGCGCGCGGGGATCTCGCGCGCCGGCCCGTCGATCAGCTTCTTGCCGTAGGCGATATAGGCGATGTAGTCGCATTGCACCGCCTCATCCATGTAATGGGTTGAGACCAGCACGGTGACGCCCTGCTTGGAGAGTCGGCGGATCTCGTCCCAGAAATCGCGCCGGGCCTTGGGATCGACGCCGGCGGTCGGCTCGTCGAGGAGCAGAAGGCGGGGCTTGTGCTGCATTGCGGCGGCAAGCGCGAGACGCTGTTTCCAACCTCCCGAAAGCGTGCCCGCAAGCTGGTTGCCCCGGCCTTCCAGGCCAAGTTCGCGCAAGGTGCTGTCGACCACCTCACGGCGGTTCGGCAAACGGTACATCCGGGCCATGAAATCGAGGTTCTCGCGGATCGTGAGATCGCCGTAGAGAGAGAACTTCTGCGTCATGTAGCCCACGTTCTCCTTGATCTTGCGGGCGTCGGTGCGGATGTCGAACCCCAGCGTGCGGCCCTCGCCGGCGTCGGGCGTCAGCAACCCGCACATCAGCCGGATCGTGGTGGTCTTGCCCGAGCCGTTCGGGCCGAGAAAGCCATAGATCGCACCCTCGGGCACCTCCATGTCGATGGCGTCGACCACGACCGTGCCGCCAAAGGCCTTGGTCAGCCCTTTGACGGAAACTGCCGCGCCGGTCATGGCAAGCGCTCAAGGGTGACTGGCTGGCCAGGCAGAAGCCCGGTGCCGCGCGGCAGGCGGGCCTCGGCGCGAAAGACCAGCCGGGCACGTTCCTCGCGCGAATAGATGATCGGCGGGGTGAATTGCGGCTCGGCGGCCATCCGGATGATCGTGGCGGTGAGCCCCGACATGCAGCCATCGCAGCCAAGGGCAAGTGTCTCGCCAATGGCAAAACGCATACGCTCGGCCTGCGGCAGGTAGAACAGCACGGTGAGCGCGTCGGGTGGCAGGATCGAGACCACCGGCGCACCTGCCGCCGCCACTTCGCCGGCCTCGTAGAACACCTTCTCGATTCGGCCCTGCACCGGCGCGGTCACGCGCATGTCGTCGAGCCGGGCCGCGGCCAGGTCGGCCTCGGCGCGCGCGGCCTGCAGCGTGGCCTCGGCGGCGACCACCTGGGCGTCGCGCGCGGGCAGTTCGGCCACCGCGAGTTGCGCTTCGAGCTGGGTCACGTTCGCGTCGGCCCGCGCGACGGCGGCGCGGTCGACCTCCGCCTTCGCCTTGCTGACGAGTTCTCGGGCAAGCAGGCTCTCGGTGCGTGCAAGGGTGGAGCGGGCAAGGCTCTGCTCGGCGCGGGCTTCGGCCAGAGAGGCACGGATCACCGCGATCTCCTGCTCGCGCGAGCCGGTCTCCAGGTTGCGCAGGTTGGCCTCGGACTGGGCGACCCGGGCATTGGCGGCGCGCAGGGCGGCGCGTTGCTGGCTGGCCTCGATGTTGAACAGGAATGTGCCGGCAACGATCTCTTGCCCCTCGGCCACGGCCAGGCTGTGAATGCGCCCGGTGATTGATGGCGCGGCATAGACGTATTCGGCCTCGACGTAACCGTTGTAGACCGGCGTGGGATCGTCGCCGAAGCCGGGCAGCAGGGCGGCGAGCATCGCGCTGAACCATGTGGTGATGTCGTCAAGCATCGCGCGGAAGCTCCGGGGGGACCAACAGGCCGTGAAACAGGATATCGAGGTGGTTGTCGATCAGGGCGGGCAGCGAAAGCCCGGCGGCGGGCTGGACACCAAACACTTCGGCAAGCAGCAGGTGGGCTATGATCGGGCCCATGAGCGAGCGGATGGTGAGTTCGGGATCAACCGGGCGCACCTCACCGGACGCAATGCCCTGGCGGATCATGTCGGCGAGAACCGGCAGCGTTGGCGCGAGGATTTCACGCCGATACATCTCGGCGATCTCCGGCGCGGCAGCGGCTTCTCGCAGCACGAGGCGCGGCACCGAGGTGGTTTTCGGATCGGCGAGGCGCTCGGCGAGTTGGTGTAAAAAACCGGAAAGCGCGGCGCGGGTGTTGCCCGGGTGGCCGCGCAGCAGTGTCAGCGCCGCCGTGCTCACCGGGCGAACGGCGCGTTTCACGAGGCCTTCGAGAATCGCCTGTTTCGAGGGGAAATACAGGTAGACCGCGCCCTTCGAGACCCCTGCGGTGCGGGCGATCTGCGCAACCGAGGTGTGCGCATAGCCCTTCTCGACGAACAGCGCGAGTGCGGCATCGAGCAGTTCGTCGGGCCGGTGTTCGGCACGGCGGCGAAACTTCGGGGTGGGTGAGTCGTCAGTCGTCATGCACCACTAATAACTGACCGGTCAGTTATTAGCAACGCCGGGTCCGGCACTGCACCTCCCGTGCGCTCTCAGGTCTCGTGTTTGAGAAGCAGCACCACGGCCCCCATCGTCAGCCCGACGCCGAGCAGGATGCCGGGGCCGGGCAGGCCGTTTCCGAAGGCCAGTTCCCACAGGATCACCCAGCCCGGCGTGAGGTAGGTGTAGGCCATGACCTTCGCCCCCGCGAGCCGCATCGAGGCGAAGTTCAGCAGCACGAAGGTGATCGCCATGGCCCCGAGCGAGAGGTAGCCAAGCGCGATCCAGACGATCGCGGGCAGGGCGGCGTAATCGGTCTCGCTGATCTCGCCCCAGCCGTAGACCAGCAGGATCAGCGCCCCCGCCGTGAGCACGAGGAAGGAGGAGGCCGCCGCCGCCTCGCCCCGGTTCAGCTTGCGCGCCATCGGCACATAGAAGGCATGGGCGATGCAGCCGATGAAATAGAGCCATTCACCCCGGCCCACGTCGAAAGCGAGAAGGGCCGCAAGCTCGCCGCGAAAGATAACCCACAGCGCCCCGACGGCACCGATGCCGAGCCCGAGCAGGATGCGGGGCGTGGTGCGCTGGCCGAGGATGAAGAGCGAGAGGATCGCTGTCATGATCGGCACCAGCGTCATCACCGCCGAGGTGGAAACCGGGGCGGCGGTTTTCAGCCCCTCGAACATCATCACGAAGTAGATCGCGAAGGTGCCGCCAAGCAGCAGGTAGCGCCACGGTGCGTGGAAATCGACGATCCTGAGCTTGCCGGAGACGACGGCGAAAGCGCCGACGATCACGGCCCCAAGCGCAAAGCGCATCGCCTGAAGAACCACCGGCTCGATCTCGTTTGCCATCAACCCGCCGAAGCTGAACGAGCCCGCAACCAGCGCCGAGAACGCCAGCATTGCAAGGTGTCCCTTGATTGCTTCCCGGCCGCCGAATCGGCTCATGGGAACGCCGCTTTGAGATGCCGGGTAAGTGCCTGAACCTTGGCCGAACGGTGCAGGTCGACATGGGTGACGAGCCAGAGCGTAACTTGCCACTCGGGCCGGGGTGGCAGGATCTCCACCATCCCCTCGGCCTCGTCCGTCGCCAGAAAGCCAAGCCCGAGCCCGGCCCGGACGGCGGCGGCAAGGCTCACATCGTCCGAAGCACGAAACACGATCGCCTCGGGCTCGATGTTTTCGAGTGTCCAGCGCAGCAGTGGCGAGCCGGGGTTGTCGTCGTCGGGCCCGACAAAGGGGTGCCCGGCGAAGTCGGCACCGGGTTTGCCGTTTCGGGCAACGTATTGCGGTGCGGCGAATAGCGCGAAATCTATCCGGGTGAGCGGCTGCACCACGTTGTCGGGTTCCGCGGGCGGATTGCCCGCCCGTACCGCAACGTGCGCTTCGCCGTATTCGAGCCGGAACAGCCGCCGCCCGGTGCGGTAGCGCAGCCGCACACCGGGGTGGGTCTCGCGGAAGGCGGCGAGCAGGGGGACGAGCCGGGAGGTGAAACTCGACAGCGCGGTCACCACCAGATCGCCCGACAACTCCGCGCCCGGTCCCGAGAGCTTGGCGGCGAGTTGCGCAAACTGGTCGTCGGTTGCCCCGGCCACCCGCGCCAGTTCCTCGCCCGCTTCGGTGGGGGTGTAGCCCCGCGCATGGCGCTGGAACAGTTTTACCCCGAGCCGAGCTTCGAGCGCATCGACATGGCGGATCACGGTGGCATGGTGCACCCCGAGAGCGGCCGCTGCACCCGAAACCGTGCCGCGGCGCGCCACAGCGTAGGCGGTGCGCAATTCGTCCCAGTTGTCCATGACCTATCCTGTGCGCTGGTGAACAGTTCTTGTGAAATATCCCAGATTGCGTTCGTTCGGGCAAGGGGCGATCTGATGACAGACCCAAACAGGAGCCATGTCATGACCCAGAATATCCTTCGCCTCGACGCCTCGGCCCGTCACGCCGACTCTGCCTCGCGCGCTTTCGCCGACGCAGTCCTTGCCGAGGTGCCGGGGGCCTCGATCGCGCGCCGCGATCTTGCCGATGGCGTGCCGCAGATCACCGGCGCCTACACCTCCGGCACCTTCAAGGCCGCCGACGATCGCAGCCCCGAGGAGGCCGAGGCGCTTGCCTTGTCCGACGCGTTGTTCGCCGAGCTCAAGGCCGCCGATACCCTCGTGATTGCCACCGCGACCTACAACTTCAACATCCCCTCAAGCCTCAAGGCCTGGATCGACCAGGTGACGCGGGCGGGGCTTGCATTCCGTTATACCGAGACCGGCCCGGAAGGGCTTCTGACCGGCAAGCGCGCGCTGGTGCTGCGCGCATCTGCGGGCACGCCAACGGGCGCGGACAACGATTTTGCCACACCCTACCTGCGGTTCGTGCTCGGCTTCATCGGGATCACCGACGTTACCTTCCTCGATGTCCCTGCCGAACTGGATGCGGGCAAAGTCGCCGCTGCCGCCCGGTTGCTGGCGCCTGCGATCGCCGCCTGACACGGCAAGCGAAGGGCGGCGCGCCGTCGCCCTTCCGCGCGCCACCGCGGCGCGCTATACTGGGCCCGGACACCGGGAGGGCCCGCCCCTTGAAAGTCACCACGAACACCCCCGACCTTCTCATCGTCGACGACAAACCGCTGTTTCTCGGCATCATGCTGATCTTCTTCATTCTCGTTTTCGCGGGCGCGGGCGTGATGATCGTGATGTCGGGCGAGCCATTGGGCATTCTGTTCGGATTGTTCGGCGGCGGCTTGGGGCTTGCCGCCTTCGCTGTCTTTGTCCGCAGGGTGCAGGTGGTGTTTCACCGGCCCGAGGGCTATGTCGAGGTCCGCCGCCGCAACCTCTTCGGTGGCAACCGTGTGCGCCACGGGCTGGAGGAAATCGCCCGCGCCGAACTGGAGGAAAGCCGGTCCGACGATGGCGGGCCCCTGTGGCGGGTTGCGCTGGTGATCGAGGAAGGCCCGAGCGTCGGACGCCACCCGGTTACTTTTGCCTATTCCAATGGCAGTGGGCACCAGCGCGCGGCGGAGGCGATCAACCATTGGCTTGATGCTGCACGCGGGCAGGTGAGGCGCGGCGCGTGACCGCACGCGTGCGGCTGGTCGCCGGGTTGCCGCGCCACTAGGATGACCCTGTATCCACCGCCGAGGTTCAGATGATCCCGACCACGAACACCGCCGAGCTCCTTGTGCTCGAAGCGAAGCCGCGCCGCGAGATCCTGCTATCGGCCCTCGCCACTGGCGTTTTCGGTGTGCTCGCCCTGGTCTTCTTCCTCCGCGACAACGACGCGGGCGTGCTGTTCCTGGTCTTTGCCGCATCCGGGCCGGTCTACGCCTTTTTCTTTGTCGAGACGCGCGCGATCACGCTCGACCGTCACGCGGGGCGCGTGGTGATTGCCCGGCGCGGGTTGCGCGGTCGGGCGGAGGCGGTTCACCCGCTCGACGAGGGCGCGCGGGCCGAGGTGCGGCGTGCAGGGCGCGAGGGTGCGGCGGTGCCGCTCGATGAAGCACCAGGGCCGGGCCTGTTCCGGGCGGTGCTGGTGCAGGGCGACGGCGGCATCGTGCCGCTGTCCGAAACCCCGGTGGACTGGAACGAGGCCGCGGTGGTGGTGCGCGCGATCGAGGCATGGCGCACGGCTTGATGCTCAGACGATGATGACCCCGGTCGAGAGCGCGCGGGCGACGGCGTGGGTGGTATTGAGCGCGCCGAGCTTGTGGCGGGCGCTTTCGATATACACCCTGAGGGTGTGCTCCGAGATTTCCAGTTCCATCGCCGCTTGCGCCCGGCTCAAGCCGCGTGCGAGGCAGCGCATCGCCGCCAGTTCGCGCGGGCTGAGCGAGGGCGGGGTGGCGTTCTCGCCGCTGGGGCCGAACTCTAGCGCCTTTTTGTTGAACTCGTGCGAAAGGATCATCAGGTCACGGGCGTTGGTGTCGATGAACGTTTCCCATGCGTCGTCGTTTTCGTCGGTGTTCAGGGTGAACAGGGCAAACTGGCCCGCCGGGCCGCGCACCGGGATGGTGTAGCCCTGGTTGCCTAGGCCATGCGCGCGTGCGTCGCGCCACATCGCGCGTGCCGCCTTCGATGACCAGTCGAGCTGTTTCCAGTCCACCGGGGTGAAACGCTGCAGACAGCCGAAGATGACAGGGTCCATCCGCAGGTAGCCGCGTTCGACGTAACGATCGACCCAGGTGCCGGGGTAGGTGCCCGCGCCGAAGCGTTCGCCCTCGGCATTGACCCAGTGATAGACGACATGGCGCACATTGTAGTGGTCGCGGGCACGTTCTGTGGCGGTCTGGAACGCCTCAAGCGAGGCCGCGGCCTGCAAAAAGGTGAGTAACGTTTCCAGCCTTCTGTTCATGCCCCGCCCGAACCAACGCACCCTCGCCGGACCTGCCACGGGCTTCGAGGCTGGAAAGCTCGGCCAGCGTCACGAGCATCGCATCGTCGAGCCCGGCCGCGGTGGCCGCCATTCCGTTCAACTCGGCGAAGGCCTTGAGGTCGGCCAGAATATCAATGATCCATTCGTTCGGCATGTAAAGCTCCCATCGTCCGAAGTGGCCCACAACTTTAACATGTGCGCCGATTTTCCCCAATTCACTGGTTTGACCTCCCCATATCCGGCGGGTTCAAGCGCGAGAACGGCTTGAAAGACCGTGATTCCGCCGCTCTGCCGCGGCTGGGCAAGCTGGTGATTCGTTTTGCGAACATCTCGGGAACAACTTCAGGGTGTGCTGGTTAAGGAATAGTGAAATCCGGAACGGCAAAGGCCCCCGGCTTTCGCCGGAGGCCCCTCTCCTCCCTGCGCGCGGGCTGCGATCAGCCGCGCGCGTCGAGGGCATCCTCGAAGGTGCGCAGGCCCGTGCGCGGGGCTTGCACAAGCACCGCCATGTTGCCCGGCTTGTGCTCGTTGCGACGCATCTTCATGTGCGCGGCCGGGATGTCTTCCCAGGAAAACACCTCCGACATTGCCGGGTCGAGCCGCCGTTCGACCATCAGCCGGTTCGCCGCCGCGGCCTGCTTGAGATGGGCGAAATGGCTGCCCTGGATGCGCTTCTGGTGCATCCAGACATAGCGCGCGTCCATCGTCAGGTTGAAGCCGGTGGTGCCGGCGCAGATCACCACCATGCCGCCGCGTTTGACCACGAAGGTGGAGACCGGGAAGGTCGCCTCGCCGGGGTGCTCGAACACCAGGTCGACGTTCACGCCCTTGCCGGTGATCTCCCAGATCGCCTTGCCGAACTTGCGGACCTCGCCGAACCAGTCCTTGTATTCGGGGGTGTTGACCTTGGGCAACTGGCCCCAGCAGTTGAAGTCTTTCCGATTGATCACGCCCTTGGCGCCCATGCTCATCACGAAGTCGCGCTTGTCTTCCTCCGAGATCACGCCGATCGCATTGGCCCCCGCGGTATTGATGAGCTGGATCGCGTAGGAGCCCAGTCCCCCCGAAGCGCCCCAGACCAGCACGTTCTGGCCGGGCTTGAGCTCGTGCGGGTGGTGGCCGAAGAGCATCCGGTAAGCGGTGGCAAGCGTCAGCGTGTAGCAGGCGCTTTCCTCCCAGGTCAGGTGCCTGGGGCGCGGCAGAAGCTGCTGCGCCTGCACGTTGGTGAACTGTGCGAAGGAGCCATCGGGGGTCTCATATCCCCAGATCCGCTGGCTCGGCGAATACATCGGGTCGCCGCCGTTGCATTCCTCGTCGTCGCCGTCGTCCTGGTTGCAATGGACCACGACCTCGTCGCCAACCTTCCAGCTCTTGACCTTGGAACCGACGGCCCAGACGATACCCGAAGCGTCCGACCCGGCGATGTGGTACGCTGCGCCATGCACGTCGAAGGGCGAGATCGGCTCACCCAAGCCGGCCCAGATGCCGTTGTAGTTCACCCCCGCCGCCATCACCAGAACGAGCACCTCGTGGCTGTCGAGCACCGGCACGTCCACCACCTCGACCTGCATCGCCTTGTCGGGTTCGCCGTGCCGTTCACGACGGATCGCCCAGGCATACATCTGCTTCGGCACATGGCCGAGCGGGGGCATTTCGCCGATCTCGTAGAGGTCTTTCTTCGGTGCGTCGTAGTCCGCGATGGCCGGGATCTTGTCGAGTGCCATGGGGGCCTCCATTGGTTGACATCGAATCTCTTGCCGCAATGCAGAATTGCGGATGCTCCTGCAGCATTACGAACGCCACAGTAAGATTGCAACCATCTTTGAGTACATATTGTAATTTTATGTCGTCACCGAATCCGGCTCCGGGGCGACGTGACCGACCGGCGTCGGGATCGCCTGCGACAGGTGCGCGATGGAATTGGCGTAATAGGTCAGCAGGTCGCGGTCGGGCGGGTTGATGCAGAAGCGCCCGTCGCGTTCGGTGACAATCTGGCGCAGGGCCAGCAGCCGCAGCCCGACCTCGACGGCATAGTCCAGATCGCCGCGCGGCATGTGGATATGCGCCCCGTGCGCGCGCATGTCATCGACCAGTTCGGCAAAGCGCGCGGCAACCTCGGCCCGCGTGCGGCCATCCTGTTCCAGCATCACCGCCGAGACCACCGGCACCGGCAGCACCGGCACCACGGCGCGGATCCGTGCCATCAGGGTGCGGGCAAGTAATCCGGTGGGGGCGCCGGTCAGGTTCGGGTTGGCGGCAAGAAAACCGGAGAGCGACAACGGTTGCCCGAAGCTCACGCTGGCATACCCGAAGCGGTGAAACCGTCCCGTCATCCGCTGCCAGAAATGCTTGCCAACATGGCGGGCCACGTCACGCAGGCGCAGGCGGAACTTGCGCTCACCGGATATGTCGGCAGCGACCAGTACCCGGTCTTCCAGCACGCGGTCATAGTTGAGGGCCACCGGGATGAACACCACGTCGCGGCCGTGATCAGGCTCGAACCCCTCGACGATGTAGTTCAAGAGCCCCATGCGCGGTGTGCCCACCGCGCCGTTGAGGCTCAGCCCGCCCTCGGGAAACATCGCCTGTGTCACGCCGCTCGTGGTGGCGATCTGGACGTAGCGCGACAGCACCCGTCGGTAGAGCCCGTTCTTCGAGCGGCGGCGGATGAAATAGGCGCCCATCGCCCGGATCAGCGCCCTGAGCGGCCAGCGCCGCGCCCATTCGCCCACCGCGTAACTCAGGTGCGAGCGTTCGGCGGCAAGCCAGGTGACGAGCACGTAATCCATGTTGGAGCGGTGGTTCATCACGAAGATCACCGTGGCGTCTGGATCGACCTTGTCCAGCCCGGCCTCGTCGAAAGCGCCGAGCCGCACCCGGTAGAAGGCGCGGCTGAGCAGCTTGGCCACCCGGATCGCGAAGCCGAAATAGGCCGAGGCGGAGAACCGCGGCACGATTTCGCGGGCATAGCGGCGGGCGGTCTCGAAGGCGACCTGTTCCGGCACGCCGGTCTGGCGGGCGTGATCGGAGATCGCCTCGGCCACCTTCGGATCGTAGATCAACCGCTGGATCATGTCGTGCCGGCGGGCGAGTTTGAACGGCTCGATCGGGCGGGTCAGCCGGGTGTTGAGCTCAGCCACCGCGCGCTCCAGCCGCTTGCGAAAGAACCAGCGCACCGAGGGAAACAGGAAATGCGAGGCGAAAGTGACCGTGGCGAAGGCCAGGATCAGCACGAGCGCCCAGAGAGGAAGTTCCACCGTGCGGGTCATTGCGCGAGACTTTCACCAAAAGCCTGCCCGGTCCAGCCAGATTGGACGCGGCAGGCAAAGTCGGTGCGAAATACCGCGCGCAATGATGTTCTCGCGATAAACGGGCTTGAGTAATTTTGTTGCTTGCGGCAGAAATGCTGCACTGCAACATGGAGCCCGAGTCACACCATGCCGACCGAGACCCCGACCCGTGATCGCAAAACGCCCGGGGCCGATCGCCCAGCCGATCGGCCGTGGCTGTTCCGCACCTACGCCGGCCACTCCACCGCGCGTGCCTCGAACGCGCTCTACCGCACCAACCTCGCCAAGGGGCAAACGGGGCTTTCCGTGGCCTTCGATCTGCCCACGCAAACCGGCTACGACAGCGATCACAAGCTGGCGCGCGGCGAGGTCGGCAAGGTGGGTGTGCCGGTCGCGCATCTGGGCGACATGCGGATGCTGTTCGCGGACATCCCGCTCGAACAGATGAACACCTCGATGACGATCAACGCCACCGCGCCCTGGCTGCTCGCGCTCTATATCGCCGCCGCCGAGGAGCAGGGGGCCGACATATCGAAGCTGCAAGGCACGGTGCAGAACGACCTGATCAAGGAATACCTTTCGCGCGGCACCTACGTTTGCCCGCCGAAACCAAGCCTGCGGATGATCACCGATGTCGCGGCCTATACCCGCGAGCACCTGCCGAAGTGGAACCCGATGAATATCTGTTCCTACCATCTGCAGGAGGCGGGGGCGACGCCGGAGGAGGAACTGGCCTTCGCGCTGGCCACGGCGACCACCGTGCTCGACGATCTGCGCACCAAGGTGCCCGCGGCGCATTTTCCGCAGATGGTGGGCCGGATCTCGTTCTTCGTGAACGCGGGCATCCGCTTCATCACCGAGATGAGCAAGATGCGCGCCTTCGTTGAATTGTGGGATGAGATCACCCGTGAGCGCTACGGGGTGGAAGAAGAAAAGTTCCGCCGTTTCCGCTACGGCGTGCAGGTTAATTCGTTGGGGCTGACCGAGCAGCAGCCGGAAAACAACGTCTACCGGATCCTGCTTGAAATGCTCGCGGTGACGCTCTCGAAAAACGCCCGTGCAAGGGCGGTGCAGCTCCCGGCCTGGAACGAGGCGCTGGGCCTGCCCCGGCCGTGGGATCAGCAATGGTCGCTCCGCATGCAGCAGATCCTCGCCTACGAGACCGACCTTCTGGAATACGAGGATATTTTCGACGGCAACCCCGCGATCGAGCGAAAGGTCGAGGAGCTGAAGGCGGGCGCGCGGGCGGAGCTTGCCCAGATCGACGCGATGGGCGGCGCGATGGAAGCGATCGACTACATGAAATCGCGGCTGGTGGAGAGCAATGCCGAGCGCATCGCCCGGATCGAGGCCGGGGAAACCACCGTCGTCGGCGTGAACAAGTGGACGGAAGCCGCGCCCTCGCCGCTCACCTCCGGCCCCGAGGCGATCATGCTTGCCGACCCGGAGGCCGAGGCCGACCAGATCGCCCGGCTCGAAGCCTGGCGCGCGGCGCGCGACGAGGCGGCGGTGCAGGCTGCGCTGGCCGCGTTGCGGCGGGCTGCGGCGTCGGGCGAAAACATCATGCCCGCGAGCATCGCCGCCGCGAAGGCCGGGGCGACGACCGGCGAATGGGGCGATGCGGTGCGCGAAACTTTCGGGCAGTATCGTGGGCCCACCGGCGTCAGCCGGAACCCGTCGAACCGCACCGAAGGGCTGGACGAAATCCGCGCCCGGGTCGATGCCGTGTCAGACCTGCTCGGGCGGCGGCTCAAGTTTGTCGTCGGCAAGCCCGGGCTCGATGGTCATTCCAACGGTGCCGAGCAGATCGCCGCGCGGGCGCGCGATTGCGGCATGGATATCACCTATGACGGCATTCGCCTCACGCCGGAGGAAATCGTCGCCTCCGCCAAGGCGGATGGCGCGCATGTGGTGGGGCTTTCGATCCTGTCGGGCTCGCATATACCGCTGATCGAGGAATTGATCGCGCGGATGCGCGCCGAAGGGCTGGGCCATGTGCCAGTGGTTGCTGGCGGGATTATCCCCGACGACGACGCAAGACGGCTCCTCGCCATGGGGGTGGCCAAGGTTTACACGCCCAAGGATTTCCAGTTGAATACAATCATGAATGATATCGTCACCCTCGCAGATCCGAGAGCGCAGGCGGCCGAGTGATGCGTGCGGCGTTTCACGTTCGTGTCACCGGTCGGGTGCAAGGTGTGGGGTTCCGGGACTGGACACGTCGCCGGGCCGAAGGGCTTGGCCTCAAGGGCTGGGTGCGCAATGAGGCCGACGGCGCGGTAACGGCGCTGATCGAGGGCGACGATGCGCGCATTGCCGAAATTTTGGCATCCCTGCACAAGGGGCCCGCGATGGCGCGCGTCGATCGGGTCGAAACCACGCCCGCCGTTCCGGACGACGCGCAAGCGGGTTTTTTCATCCGCTCCTGATACCCCGGTCCGCGTCTGTTCTTTATACTCGCATTACCAGCCTCGTCGGCCTGCCAAATTCAATGCGTGGCTGGAAATAAGAATTCCTTTGCCTTGTTTTGTGTTGATGTATATCAGACTCAAGGGCTGAAGAAAGGATCCGAATAACATGAAATTCAATCTTAAAGAGATGTCCCGCCGGGAACTCGAAAAGCTTCGCGGCGAAGTTGAAAAAGCACTTGCGAAAGTTGCTGACGTTGAACGACGCGCGGCGCTGGAAGCCGCAAAAAAGGCGGCCAAGGCACACGGGTTTTCTCTCGAAGAGTTGACTGACGGCTCCACTGCGAAGAAACCGACGCCCGCAAAACCGGCGGCAGCGAAAAAACCCAAGGGCGATGGTCGGGCCAAGGTGGCACCGAAATACCGCAACCCGAACGATCCCGAGCAAACCTGGACAGGCCGGGGCCGCGCCCCGAAATGGGTCGAGGCCCATCTTGCCGCCGGTGGTTCGAAAGACGATCTGTTGATCTGACACTTCGACTTTCCTTGGCTGATGACGCGGGTATAGTCGGCGCCATCAGCCAAGGAGCGAACAATGACCATCCACATCGGGGCGCAGCCCGGAGATATTGCCGAAACCGTTCTCATGCCGGGCGATCCCCTGCGGGCGAAATGGGCTGCGGAGACCTTTCTCGACTCCCCGAAGTTGGTGAACGAGGTGCGCGGCATGCTGGGTTTCACCGGCACATGGCGCGGCAA
This sequence comes from Maritimibacter sp. HL-12, assembly GCF_900177545.1. Lineage (GTDB taxonomy): Bacteria > Pseudomonadota > Alphaproteobacteria > Rhodobacterales > Rhodobacteraceae > Sinisalibacter. Next base: position 2,052,333 of record NZ_FXBQ01000001.1, read on the forward strand.
CCGGGTGACGATTCAGGGCTCGGGCATGGGTATGCCGAGTCTGTCGATCTATGCCAACGAGCTGATCCGGGAATACGGCGCGAAAACCCTGATCCGCGTCGGCTCCTGTGGCGCGATGCAAGAAAGGATCGGCTTGCGCGACGTTGTGCTGGCGATGACGGCGACGACGATTTCTACCCCTTCGATCGGAATACTCCGTGATCTCGATTTCGCCCCCTGCGCCGATTACGGATTGCTTTCCGCCGCCTATGAGGCCGCGTTGAAACGCGATGTGACCACCCATGTGGGTGGGATCTATTCGGCCGATGTGTTTTATGACGAACGCCCCGACCTGAACGAGCAGATGACGCGCCACGGCGTGCTCGCGGTCGAGATGGAAGCGGCTGAACTTTATATTCTTGCCGCCCGTCATGGTGCCCGTGCGCTGGCGGTGCTCACCGTGTCGGATCATCTCGTCACCGAGGTGCCGCCGCTTTCCGCGCAGGAGCGCGAGCAGAGTTTCGGCGACATGATCGAGATTGCCCTCGAAGCGGCGTTTGTGTGAGGAAGATATGAATACCGAAGAAAATCTCGACCGCCTCGCGCGGCTTTGCGTGCAATTTGGCCTCGGGCTTCGGCCCGGCCAGGAACTGGTGCTTACAGCCGATATCGGCGCGATCGGTCTGGTGCGGCGGATCACCCGCGAGGCCTACGCCGCCGGGGCAACCAACGTGCTCGCGCTCTACGCCGATGATGAAAGCACGCTCGCGCGCTACACCCACGGCACCGATGTGGCGCTCGAAACCGCGCCGGGCTGGCTCTACGATGCGATGGCGGGGGCCTACCGCCGCGGCGCGGCGCGGCTCGCCATCGCGGGCGGTACGCCGGGGCTGCTGGCGGGGCAGGATCCGGAGAAGGTGGCGCGCGCCAACAAGGCCCTGAGTTCGGCCGCGCGGCCGATGCTGGAGGCGGTCACGTCCGGGGCGACAAACTGGAACATCGTGCCCTTCGTCACCGAGGGCTGGGCGCGGCAGGTGTTCCCCGATCTTGCGCCCGAAGCGGCGGTCGAAGCGCTCTGGGGGCATGTCTTTGCCGCCCTTCGGCTCGACCGTGACGATCCCGTGGCCGCGTGGCGAGAAAACTTCGCCGAGCTTGAGCGCCGCCGCGCGCATCTTCAGGGCCTCGCGCTCGACGCGCTGCATTTCGAGGGCGGCGGCACCGATCTCACCGTTGGGCTGGCGCGCGGGCACAAATGGGTGGGCGGTGCGCAGAAGCTCGAGGACGGCACGACCTATGCGCCCAACCTGCCCACCGAGGAGATCTTTACCATGCCCGACCGTGCCCGCACCGAGGGGCGCGCGGTGTTCACCAAGCCCGCGGTGATCGGCGGCAGCATCGTCGAGGGGTTGGTGGTGACCTTTGAAGCCGGGCGCGCGGTGTCGATCGAGGCCGACAAGGGCGCAGACGTGGCACGTGCCTATTTCACCACCGACGAGGGCGCGTCGCACCTCGGGGAAGTTGCGCTGGTGCCCGAAAGCTCACCCATCGCGCGCTCCGGCGTGCTCTATTTCAACACCCTGTTCGACGAGAACGCCGCCTGCCACATCGCCTTTGGCAACGCCTATGCGATGAACCTTGCCGAAGGGGCAAGCCCGGAGGACGCGGGGATGAACAAGAGCAACATCCACATGGATTGCATGATCGGCTCGCCGGCGCTCAATGTCACCGGCATCGCGCCCGATGGCACGCGGCATGCGATCATGCGCGACGGTGAATTCGTGATCTGAGGGACATGGCATGAAGAAACGTCTGCTGGGCCGGAACGGCCCCGAGGTGTCGGCAATTGGGCTGGGCTGCATGAGTTTTGCCGGGTTCTACGGCGCAACCAGCCGTGAGGAGAGCTTTGCCACGCTCGATGCCGCCTGGGAGGCGGGGATCGATTTTCTCGACACCGCCGAACTTTACGGTGCCGGCCTGAGCGAAACCATCATCGGCGACTGGCAGAAGGCGCGCGGGCAACGCTTCAAGATCGCCACCAAGGGCGGTATTGTGCTGGGGGCGCCGCGCGGCACCAACGACAATTCCGAGGAACACATCCGCGCCTCTGTCGAGGGCTCGCTGAAACGGCTCGGTGTCGAGAGCGTGGAGCTCTATTATATTCACCGGCGCGACTGGTCGATCCCGATCGAGACGGTCACGGAAACGTTGGAAACCCTGCGCGAGGAAGGGCTGATCGGGGCTTTCGGCTATTCCGAGATATCGCCCGCCTCGCTGCGGCTCGCGGCGACGGTGGCGCATGTGGCGGCGGTCCAGAGCGAGTATTCGCTGTGGACGCGCCAGCCGGAGCTCGGAATGATCCGGGCCTGCGCCGAACTGGGCACCGCCTTCGTGCCGTTCTCGCCGCTCGGGCGCGGTATTCTCGGCGATACCGATCTCGATCCGCACAGCTTCAAGGACACCGATTTTCGCAAACCCAACCCGAGGTTCATCGGCCGCAACTTCGCCCACAACATGGATCATGTGCGTGCGCTCAGGGCCTTCGCCCACGACCGTGGCTGGACAACGGCGGCCACAGCGGTGGCCTGGACGCTCGATCAGGGCGACCACCTCATCCCGATCCCCGGCACCCGCAGCCCCGAGCATCTGCGCGACTGGATCGGTGCCGCCGAGATTGCCTTCAGCGACGATGACCGGGCCGAGCTGGCCCGGATCATGCCGCCGGGCTGGGCGATGGGAGACCGCTATTCCTACCAGCAACTCATGGGCATCGAACGCTATTGCTGAGGCCCCCCGGCACTCAACGCCCGTGGCTGCGGTCGTAGCCGTTCGCGGGCGGCGAGGCCCAGTCCTTGAGCGCGCCTTCAGGCGGGGTGAATACCTCCACGAGCAGCGGATAGCAGGCGGCCTCGTCCGATGAATGCCCGGTGGAGCAATCGCCGCCGGGGCAGGCCGACAGCGCGCCCACAAGGTCGATCTCGGCGAAGAACTCGATGTAATCCCCCGGCCTGACCGGGCTCGCTTTCATGAAATATTGCCCGGTATCGCGGGTGAAGCCGGTGCACATGAACACGTTGAGCACGTCGTGAACGTGCCATTCGGCCTCCCGGAGCGGCAGGCGCAGGTGATCGGCCAGCGCGCGGGTGAGGTTGGAGTGGCAGCAATGGTGGTAGGTGCCGCCGGTGAGCAGGCAATGGGTGTAGGGATCGCAGCGGGTGCCGATCACGTCATGCACCGCGCCGCCATCGGCGTCGATACCATACCAGTCGAGCGTGTCGTCGGTGATCGTTGCCAACGGGCGCAGGAAGGGCAGGCACGACCACAGCCTGTCGCCGGTGGAAACATGGGTGCCGTGCAACGCCCGGGTCTTGCCCGAAAAGAAGCGCTCCGAGATGTCATGGGCGTTCCAGAGATTGAGATCGCCCACCTGTGGCCCCTCCACCGAGCTGATCCGGAAAAAACTCCCCGCTGGCACCTCGAAGGCGCGTGCCTCGCGCGGCGGCACCAGCAGATCGGCCACCTTCTCCGCCATTCCGCGTGCCTTGCGGATCTGGTCGAGGCCGGGCGCGGGCAAGGTTTCCGGGCGGTAGACCAATACCGGCGGCACGGCCCGCCGTGCATCGGCATCGCTGGGGGCCGGGTGGTCTGGGCGGTCGGGTTTCATCGGCATCCCCTTGTTGTTGCCGGTGGAGTTTTGCGCCGCCCGCCGCCCGGGTCCAGCGCTTTCGCGATTGCACCGGGGCGGGGCCTCTGGTGAAATGAGCGCATTGAAAAAGACGCTTGCACGGCGCACGCGTGCAAAGCAAATGAAAGACAGGCTGATGCGCCAGATCGCGTTGTTCACTCTCGCCCTTTGGCTTGCCGGCTGTGGGCTGCCGCAGGTGCATCGCGACTATGCCGGCCTGCCACCCGATGCCGATCCGCAGACCTTCACCTGCTGCCACGATCCCGAGCGTTGGCCCGAACCCATCGCGAACCTTTCGCTCGCGATCGCGCCCGTTGCGCTGGAGTTGAACCCGCTCGATACCGCGGAAACGCCCGGAACGCTCACCGGCAAGGACGAGGCCCATGCCCATATCGTCAACACCGCGCGCCCGCTCGATCTTCTGCTCTTCGCCAACAAGACCTATATTGGCGGGCGTTTCGTGCCCGGTCGTTTCACGCATTCGGCGATCTACCTTGGCACCGAGGCGGAACTGCGCAAGATTGGTCTGTGGAACGATCCCGCGATCCGCCCGCTGCACGACGATATCCGAGCAGGACGGATCATTCTCGAAGCCTTTCGCCCGGTGGTGCGGATGATCGAACCGGCGAAGATCCTGCAAACCGACGCGGTGGCGATCCTGCGCCCCAAGCTCTCCATCGCAAAGCGCCGCGAGGCCGCGCGCCGGGGTGTGTCGCGCCTTGGTGTGCCGTTCGACTACTGGTTCGACAACCGCACCACCGAGGATCTCGCCTGCACCGAGTTGATCGAATACGCCATGCCCTGGATCACCTTCGACGAGACGATCGCCTATGGCCGGCCGGCGGTGATGCCCGATGCGATGGTGGCGCAGGGGATCAGGGGTGAAGGGCTCACCTTCGTCGAGCATGTCCGCGGTGTGAAAGGCGCTGGCTTCGTGGTCGAGGGCAAGCGCCCGGTGATGGAAGACATCGCCGCGTTCTGGGGGCCTGTGCCTGAAGCGTGAGTTGGCAGGTGCGCGGCGCTGCGGTAGTCTGGTTACGAACCGGCCACAGGACCGCCCATGGCGCACTTTCGCAAATTGATCCCGTCGATCCGGACCCTTGCCGCGCTTGCCGGTGCCGCGGTGCTGGGGGCGTGTTCGCAGCCGGATTTCGGCCCGAGCTTTCCCGAAGACGCCAAGGCGCTCGACGCGGCAACATTCGAATGCTGCTTCGAACCCGAGAAATTCTATCCTGCTCCCGTCGCCCGGCTGGCCATGACGCTGGGCAACGATCTTGGCCCCACGGTCTCGGCGCTTGCCTACTCGGATTACGAAGAAGAAGCCTACCCCGGGCGGCTCACCGGCAAACCCGAGGCTCTTGACGCGATCCTGTCACACCTGCGGCCGCTCGACATCGTGAACGTGGGCAATACCTCGTACAAGGTCGGCCGCCTGATGCCCGGAAGGTTCAGCCATACCCTCGTCTATCTCGGCACCGAGGCGCAACTGCGCGCGGCCGGGCTGTGGCACCTGCCCGAGATCGCGCCCCATCGCGCCGACATTCGCGCCGGCAAGACGATGATCGAAAGCGTCTGGCCCGAAGTCATGCTGTCTGCCCCCGGAAAGGTGTTTGAAACCGACCGTGTGCTCGTGATGCGCCCGAGGCTCGCACAGGGCGAGCGTCGCCTCGCCGCCGCGCGGCTCTTTTCCGAGATCGGCAAGCCGTTCAACTACGCGCTGGGCCTCGATCCAACGCGCGAACGCTGGGTTTGCACCGGGCTCGTGGAATATGCCATGCCCGGGATCGCGCTCAATCGGCGCGAGGTTTACGGCGCCGACACGATCCTGCCTGACGATGTCGCCGCGCAAGCGATCCGGGGCGAACGGCTCGATGTCGTCGCCTATGTGCTGGGCAACCGTGGCCCCGGCTTCGCCTATCGCAGCAGCTATGCCCTGATGGTCGATATCGCCGCCTACTGGGGCATCCCCGGCACCCCGAGCGCACCCCGCTCGATGCGTTAGAAGAACGCCTGCAACCCGGTTTGCGCCCGCCCGAGGATCAGGGCGTGCACGTCGTGGGTGCCCTCGTAGGTGTTGACGGTTTCGAGGTTGATCATGTGGCGGATCACCTGGAACTCGCCGGAAATGCCGTTGCCGCCGTGCATGTCGCGGGCGTGGCGGGCGACGTCGAGCGCCTTGCCACAATTGTTGCGCTTGATCAGGCTGATCATCTCCGGCGCGGCCTTTCCCTCGTCCATCAGCCGGCCCACCCTGAGCGACGCCTGAAGCCCGAGCGCGATCTCGGTCTGCATGTCGGCAAGTTTCTTCTGGTAGAGCTGCGTGCCTGCGAGCGGCTTGCCGAACTGCTGTCGGTCGAGCCCGTAGGCCCGTGCTGCGTGCCAGCAGAACTCCGCCGCCCCCAGCACGCCCCAGGAGATGCCGTAGCGCGCCCGGTTCAGGCAGCCAAACGGGCCTTTCAGCCCTTCGACGTTGGGCAGGAGTGCCTCCTCGCCCACCTCGACGCCCTGCATCACGACTTCACCGGTGATCGAGGCGCGCAAGGAGAGCTTGTTCGCGATCTTGGGTGCCGACAGCCCTTCCATGCCTTTTTCCAGCACGAAACCCCGGATCTTGCCGCCATGGGCGTCCGACTTGGCCCAGACCACGAAGACATCCGCGATCGGGCTGTTGGAAATCCACATCTTGGTGCCGGTGAGGCGGTAGCCGGTGGCGGTTTTCTCGGCGCGGGTCTTCATCGCGCCCGGGTCGCTGCCTGCGTCGGGTTCGGTCAGGCCGAAACAACCGATCAATTCGCCCGAGGCCAGCCCGGGAAGGTATTTCCGCCGCTGCTCTTCCGATCCATAGGCATAGATCGGATACATCACGAGGCTCGACTGAACCGACATCATCGAGCGATAGCCGGAATCAACCCGCTCCACCTCGCGCGCGACGAGGCCATAGCTGACATAGGAGCCGCCGAGCCCGCCGTATTCTTCCGGCACGGTGACGCCGAGAAGCCCCATCTCGCCCATCTCGCGGAAGATGCCCGGATCGGTCGCCTCGGTCTCGAAGGCCTCGATCACCCGCGGCGCGAGTTTCTCGGACGCATAAGCCCGGGCGGAGTCACGGATCATGCGCTCGTCTTCCTCGAGCTGGTCGTCGAGGCGGAACGGGTCTTCCCAAGTGAAGCCGGAAAGGTCCGGGCGGCTCTTGGCGGGCAAAACGTGGGGCATCTCGGTCTCCGTCGCAGGTATCGGTTTGGTCCCGTATTGCGCAATATCCTGAGCAATGCTAGGAGAAAATTGCGCAAACCGGGAAGGGGGCGCCGGATGGGTGATGAATTCGACGTGGGCGCGCGGCTCAAGATCCTGCGCCAAAAGGCCGGGCTGAGCCAGCGCCAACTGGCCGAGCGGGCCGAGGTGCCACACGGCCAGATCTCGATGATCGAAACCGGGCGCTCCTCGCCCTCGGTGGCCTCTCTGCGGCGCATTCTCGGCGGCCTCGGTATCACGATGTCGGCTTTCTTTGAACCCGACGAGACATCACTTGCGCAGGTGTTTTTTCGCGCCTGCGACCTGACCGATCTCACTGGCCATCTTGGCGACGGTGTTGCCATCGCGCAGGTCGGTGACGCCACCGCGCACGGCCTTCAGATCCTTTATGAAACCTACGCCCCCGGCGCTGATACCGGCGAGGCGATGCTCGCGCATGAGGCCAACGAGGGCGGGATCGTGGTCGAGGGCGAAATCGAGGTGATCGTGGGCGATCAGCGCATGGTGCTCGGTCCCGGTGACGCCTATCTCTTCGACAGCCGCGCACCGCACCGCTTTCGCAACCCCGGCCCGGGTGTGGCCCGGATCATCTCGGCCTGCACGCCGCCCTACCTGTGAGGATTGCCCATGAAACCGCTTGAGGGCCTGAAGGTCGTCGAACTCGCGCGTATCCTTGCCGGGCCATGGGCCGGGCAGGCGCTGGCCGATCTGGGCGCGGAGGTGATCAAGGTCGAAAGCCCCGAGGGCGACGATACCCGCCGCTGGGGTCCGCCCTTCATAGAGCGCGACGGCGACAGAACCGCGGCCTACTTCTACGCCGCCAACCGGGGGAAAACCTCGGTGATCGCCGATTTCACCAGCCCGGAGGGGCAGGAAACCGTGCGCAAGCTGGTGGCCGAAGCCGATATCCTGATCGAGAACTTCAAGGTCGGCGGGCTCGCCAAGTATGGCCTCGACTATCCAAGCCTTGCGGCCCTTAATCCGCGCCTGATCTATTGCTCGATCACCGGTTTCGGCCAGGATGGTCCGCGCGCCCGCCAGCCGGGCTATGATTTCATGATCCAGGGGCTCTCGGGCCTGATGTCGATCACCGGCGAGAAGGGGGGCGAACCGATGAAGGTGGGCGTCGCCGTGACCGACGTGGTGACGGGCCTATATGCCACTATCGGCATACTTGCCGCCGTCGAGCAACGCCACCGCACCGGGCGCGGGCAGATGGTCGATATGTCCTTGCTCGACAGCGCCACGGCGCTCCTTGCCAACCAGGCGATGAATTACCTTGCCACCGGCACCAACCCGGGCCGGCTCGGCAATGCTCACCCCAACCTCGTGCCCTACGATGCCCTGCCGGTGGAGGATGGGCACGTGATTGTCGCGGTCGGCAACGACCGGCAGTTTCGCGCGCTTTGCGAGCTCCTCGGTCTCGGCGCGCTGGCCGATGACGCGCGCTTCGCCACCAACGCCGCCCGGATCGGCAACCGCGACCTGCTTATGGCCATTCTCGCCGAGGCAACCGAGGTCTGGCAGCGCGCGCCCTTCCTCGCGGCGCTGGAGGCGGCAGGTGTGCCCGCCGGCCCGATCAACGACATCAGCGATACATTCGATGACCCGCAGATCCAGGCGCGCGATATGCAGATTGCGCCCGAGGGCGTGCCGGGCGTTCGCGGGCCATGGCGGTTTTCCGATGCCGACCTTGCGCTCGAGCGCAGTGCGCCGGTACTGCCCCGGGCCAAGGCCTGAAAGCAAAAAGCCCGGGCGCATGGCCCGGGCCCTTTCTGGTTCGCTGACTCGCGTGCGATCAGTGCAGCTTCGCTTCGACGTCCGAAATGGCGTCCTCGATCAGCTTGTTGCCGTCGGCCGCGGTCATGTTCTTGGCGATCAGGTCTTTCGCGGCACCGATCGAAACGGCGACCGCGGTATCGCGTACCTCTTTCACGGCGGCATCCTGGGCCGACTTGATCTGGTCTTCCGCCGCGGCGATCCGACGGGTGATCGAAGCCTTGAGGTCTTCTTTCGCCACATCCGCCGCCGCCTGCGCATCGCGCTTGGCGTGGTCGACGATCTGCGCGGCCTGTTCCGCCACTTCCTTCTGCTTGCGCTCGTAGCTGGCGAGAATGGTCTGCGCCTCCTCGCGCAGTGCGCGCGCTTCGGCCAGATCGGCCTTGATGCCCTCGGCGCGTTTGTCGAGCAACCCGCCGATCATGCCCGGCACCTTGAAGTAGACCAGCACGCCGATGAAGACGATGAAGGCGATCAGCACGATGAAATCGGTGTTCTTCAGCGAGAAGAACGGACCGGACGCCGCGAACGCGGGGCTTGCGGCGGCGATCAGGGCAAGGCTGAGTAGGTGTTTCATGCTCTTACCCCTTCATCCGCGCGTTGACGGCCGCGGTAACGGCCTTGGCATCGGCCTTGGACCCCATCGCAGAGAGAATCTCCTTGGTGGTATCCTTGGCCACGGCCTTCACGCTTTCAACGGCACCGGCCCGGATCTCGGCGATCGCCTTCTCCGATTCAGCCGCCTTCGCGGCAATCTCGGCGTCCGCCTTTTCCTGGGCCTTCGCCAGTTCGCCCTGGATCTCGGCCTTGGTCTCCGCGGCGATCTTCTGCGCTTCGGCACGGGCTTCGGCAAGCGCCTGGTTATAGGCTTCTTCCGCTTCCCTGGCCTTGAGCTTCAGTTCTTCGGCGGCAGCGATATCGTTGGTGATGGTGCCCTGACGCTCCGACATGACACCGGCGATACGGGGCAATGCGATGCGCGACAGCACGAAGTAGATGGCAACGAGCGTAACCGCGAGCCAGAAGATCTGGTTCGGGAAAGTCGCGAAATCGAGTTGCGGCATGCCCGCGCCGTCAGCGGTGGTTTCTGTTCCGCTTGCCATGTTGTCCTCCTGGAACCCGGATCGGATCGGGCGAGGCTACGCGTGGCGCATCCTCGCCCGTTCGTAAGGTAGGGCCGAAAGGATCAGACGGCAAACATCAGCAGGAGCGCGATGAGGAACGAGAAGATCCCGAGCGCTTCCGCAAACGCGATGCCGATGAAAAGGGTCGCGGTCTGGCCACCGGCCGCCGAGGGGTTGCGCAGGGCACCGGCGAGGAAGTTGCCGGCCACGTGGCCGACGCCGATGGCAGCGGCACCCGAGCCGATGCCCGCGAGGCCTGCGCCGATGAATTGACCGAGTTGTGCGATATCGCCTTCCATGATGTCTCTCCTTACGATGGAATTGCGTTGATCTTGTAGGCTCCCGCCCGTCTCAGTGCGCCGGATGTAGCGCGTCTCTCAGGTAGACGACGGTGAGGATGGTGAAAACGTAGGCCTGGACGCCGGCCACGAGCATTTCGAGCCCGTAGATGGCCGTGATCGACAGAACCGCGACCGGGCTGATGGCGGCGATCGCCGCAAAGCCCGCGAAAACCTTCATCACTGCATGGCCCGCCATGATGTTGCCGCCAAGACGGATGCTGTGGCTCACCGGGCGCACGAAATAGGAAATCAGCTCGATGATCGCGAGGATCGGCCGGAGCGCCAGCGGTGCCGACGATACCCAGAACAGCTTGAGGAAGCCCGTGCCATTCTTGACGAAGCCCAGAATGGTGACGGTGAAGAACACCGCCAGCGCCAGAACCGCGGTCACCGCGATGTGCGAGGTGGTGGCGAAGCTCATCGGCAAGAGGCCGAGGTAGTTCGAGAACAGGATGAACATGAACAGGGTGAAGATGTAGGGGAAGAACTTCACCGCGTCCTTGCCGGCCACGTCCTCGACCATCTTGTAGGTGAAGCCGTAGAGCACTTCGCCGATCGACTGGGTGCGCGAGGGCACGATGGCCCGGCCGCGGGAGCCGAACACGAACAGCGCGGTGATCGCGACAAGGGCGATGGCCAGCCAGAGCGTCACGTTGGTGACGGTGTACCAGTGCACCGGGCCATCGCTGAACAGGGGCTTCACGATGAATTGGTCGAGCGGGTGGAACTCAAGGCCGCCGTCGTTTTCAGTCGCCACGTCTTTCTTCCTCGTCCAAAGCCGCTTTCGCGGCCTGTTGCAGCTCTATCTCCCGTGCCGAGGCGAGCATCGTCTTCACGCCCGCCGCCAGGCCAAGGAAGATGAAGATCACCAGGAACAGGGGCATCGTCCCGAAGACGTAATCCAGCCCGTATCCCATGCCGAAGCCGATCCCGAGACCGGCCACAAGCTCGATGACCATCCGCCAGGCAAGGTTCGCCTGGGCATAATCCTTTTTCATGTGGGTGGCGCCCTCTTCCGCCGCCTTGGCCCTCTCGATCCGTTCTTCCAGCGCCTTTAGACGGTCGCGGGGAAGGTCGTCGATCGGGTTTGCCACGGTGCAGATGCCCCCTCATGATCCTGCATGGTTGCTAAGCGGCGCGGGGCCATGAGTCAACGTGGTTTAGCGCCAACAATCAGCCCCCTAAGGCCTTGAAAAGATTGAAAGCACCAAGGCGCGCTGCAATCTGGAAAAAATGCCGCTGCCGCCGGCACCCCTGAAAACCATATTCAACCGATCGGTTGACGAAATCCGCCCCGTCGCCTATCGCAAGCGACATGGACCCGCGCCTCGATCTCGTCTTTGCCGCTCTCGCCGATCCGACAAGGCGCGCGATCCTGACCATGCTGCTCGAGGACGACATGGCGGTGACGGACGTCGCCGAGCCCTTCGCGATCTCGCTCGCGGGCGTCTCCAAGCACCTTGCCATCCTCACCCGCGCGGGCCTCATCAGCCAGGAAAAACGCGGCCGGGTGAAGTGGTGCAAGCTCGAACCCGAGGCGCTGCGTGACGCCAGCACATGGATGCAGGCATTCGGCCAGTTCGACGCGCTCGACCTCGACGCTTTCGAACGCTTCCTCGAAACCGAATTGCGGGCCTGATCTCTTCTTGGGTCGTCAAATACCTCGGGGGTGCGGGGGCAGCGCCCCCGCGTTTGACTTGGCCCGATCCGCCAGCGGATCGGGCGTGGCAGCGCCCCCGCCGAGCAACCCGGCGCGCCGCCGGCGTTCAGTTTCGCAACCGTCGCCCTTCCACGAGCCAGGCCGCCACGGCCAGCGCCGCCGCGATCAGCAGCATCAGCCAGGCCGGGGCAAGCGGCGTCACGCTGAGCGCCTCAACCACGAAGGCCTCGCGTGGTGTATAGCCGATCCAGCCGCGCCCGGCGGCGGTGCGTCCCGGGCGCACCGGGCGCAAGCTGGGGGTGCCGTCTTCCAGCGCCAGGGCGCCACCGTTCGAGGGCGAAATCACCGGATCGAGCAGATCGAGGCTGGCCAGCGTCGCCTCGAACTCCTTCGGCGCCGAGGGGCCAACCGCGATCACCGCTTCCATGTCACCTTCCGCGAGCCGGTAGAGACCCATGGCGGGCGCGTCGAAGGTGGTGCTGAAAAGGCCCGGCTGGGTCTCGGTGAGGGGCAGCACGATGGCCTCCCCGTCGGGTCCGGTGACCGTCACCTCCCGCGCGCCGGTGTCCAGCGAGCGCCGGGTGACCGTGACCTGCTCCCCCTCGGCCGTGGCGGTGAGCGCTTCCTCTTCGAGTTCCGGCTCTTTCATCATCCAGTGGGCAAGCCGGCGCAGCAGTTCTAGTTGCGGTCCGCCGCCTTCGTAGCCGCGCGACCAGAGCCACGCGTGGTCCGAGGCCATCAGCGCCACCCGGCCCTCCTCGACCCGGTCGAGCACCAAGAGCGGCGCGCCGTCGGCCCCGTTCATGACCGTCATGCCGGTGCCTTCGGGCACGTCGAGTTCCACCTGCCTCAGCCAGCGCCCCCAGCCGTCTTCCGGGCCGAACCCCTCAAGGCCGCGCGTGACAGGGTGGCGCGCGCCAAGATCGGTCACTTCCGGCAGGTAAGGTTCCTCGATCAGCCGCGACGTGGGCCGTCCCGGCAGCACCTCGCCCAGCGGCGAGCGCGCAATGCTTCTGGCCGATGCGAAATCCGGCCCGGCCGAGATCAGCACCGCGCCGCCGGTGCGGATGTAATCGCGGACCGACGCGAGGTAGGCGGCGGGCAGGATGCCGCGCAGCATGTAGCGGTCGAAGACAATCAGGTCGAACTCGTCGATCTTGTCGAGAAACAGCTCCTGCGTCGGGAAGGCGATCAGGCTCAATTCTGTGACCGGCACACCGTCCTGCTTTTCCGGCGGGCGCAGGATGGTGAAATGCACCAGGTCCACGGCGCTGTCGGATTTGAGCAGGTTGCGCCATGTTCGCGAGCCGGGATGCGGCTCGCCCGAAACCAGCAGCACGCGCAGCCGGTCGCGCACGCCGTTGATCGCGACAACGGCGGCATTGTTGCGGTCGGTCAATTCACCCTCCGCCTCGGGCGTGCTGAATTGGATCACGTTCTGCCCGCCGTGGCTCAGGGTCACCGGCATTTCCAGATCGCGCCCGATCGGAACCTCGTGCAGGGTGGGCTCGCCGCCGTCGACCGAGATTTCCAGTTGCGCCGTTGTCGCGCCCGGATGCGCCCCGCTATCCTCGATCCTCAGCCCGATCGCCTGCTCCTCGCCGAGGATGGCGAAGGCCGGGGCGGACGTGATGCGAAGGCGGCGGTCCCAGTCGTCGGCGCGGCCAGTGGCGAGCAGATGCAGCGGCGCGGGCAGGGCGGGGGCAGCCTCGATGTCGTGCACCTGACCGTCCGAGATCAGAACCATCGCTGCCACCCGGTCGCGCGGCACCTCCGCCAGCGCCTGCGCCAGCGCCCCCATTGCCAGCGTGCCGCGGTTGTCATCGCCATCACCGAGCCGCGCGACGCGCAGTTCAAGCCCCTTCGAGGCGGCGTCGCGTTCGAGCGCGGCAAGCGCCGCCTCGGTCTGGTCGGCGCGGTCGGAGAGGGCTTGCGAGGCGCTTTCGTCCACCACCGCGAGCAGGATATCGCCCAACCCTGCGCGCTCCTCGGTCTGCAGCGAAGGCCCGGCGAGGGCGGTGAGCAGCGCGGCCGCCCCGAGCGCGCGCAGCGCCCAGCCCTTGAGCCCGCGCCAGAGCGCCAGCGCGGTAAGGGCCAGCACCAGACCCGCCGCGGCCCAGAGCACGGGCCAGGGGAAGGCCGGATCGAAGATCACCGACGAGCCGCTCATTGTCCCAGCCTTTCGAGCAGCGCCGGCACATGCACCTGATCGGATTTATAGTTCCCGGTCAGCACGTGCATCACGAGGTTGACGCCGAAGCGATAGGCCATCTCGCGCTGGCGTTCCCCGGCATATCCCCGGCCCACCGGCAACAGCGGCTGGCCGCTTTCGTCCACTGCCCAGGCCCCGGCCCAGTCGTTGCCGCCAATCACCACCGGCGTGACACCATCGTTGAGGTTGCGAAACGGCATCCCCTCCGCGCGCTCGGCATCCGGCGGGGCCGCCTCGACCCAGACTTCGCGCCCCGCGTGTCGGCCCGGGAAATCGCCCAGCAGGTAGAACGTGCGGGTGAGCACATGGTCGCCCGGCACCGGTTCGAGCGGCGGAATGTCGAGCGGGCGGGCGAGGGTGCGCAGCCGCGCGCTTTCCGCGGTCGCGCCCGAGCCGAAGCCCGCCACGTCGCCATCGCGGGTGTCGAACAGGATCATCCCGCCGCTGCGCAAAAAGGCGTTGAGCCGTGCATAGGCCGCGTCCGAGGGCGTGGGCTGGTCGGCGGTCACCGGCCAGTAGAGCAACGGGTAGACGGCGAGTTCATCGCCCTCCAGATCAACGCCGACGGGCGGCGAGGGTTCGACCGAGGAGCGCATGTAGATCTGGTCCGACAAGCCTTGGAGCCCGGCCTCGGAAACCCTGTCCACGCCAGAATCGCCGGTGCGCACATAGGCGAGGGTGACGTTGTTGGCCCCGGCAAGCGTGGCCTCGTCGATCGCCTCTTGCGCGAGGGTTTCCGCCGGGAACACGACGAGAATCGCCAGTCCGAGCGCCGCCACCGCGTTTCCGGTGCCGCGTGCAAGGCGTCCGGTGAGCGCCAGCGAGGCGAGCAGATCGGCCGCAAGCAGGGTCAGCGCCGCCATCAGGAGCCAGCCCGCAAGATCGCGCTCGCGGCCGGCCTCTTGCCATTCGGGCGTGATGCCGGCGGGCCAATCGGCCGGGGCGAGCACCGCCTCGGCACCGAGCACGTTCACCGCCACGAGCCGCGACTCGGCGCGGTACAGGCCCGGCAGCAGCTCAGGCCCCGGTGGGTTGGTCAGCATTTCCCCCGGCAGGCCGGGGCGGTCACCCGCCTCGGTGAGCGCCCCGAAACCGTCGAGCAAACGCTCAGGCAGCCAGGTCGTGCCCGCCAACTCGCCGCGGTCGGGGCTGCCTGCGCGGGTCGAGACGGCCAGACGTTCGAGCATCTGGACGAACAGCCCCGAGAGCGGCAGGCTCGACCATTCGGCATTGGCGGTGCTGTGCACGAGAACCACCTGCCCATCGCCAAGCGCCTTGCGGGTGACGAGCGGGGTGCCGTCGGCGAGCGCCGCGATGGTGCGATCGGACAGATCCGGCCCCGGCTCGGCCAGAACCTGCGCGCTTACGGTCACGTCTTCCGGGATCGAAAGGCCGTAGAACGGCGAGTCTTCCTCGAACGGTGCGAGTGCGCGCGGCGCGCCCCAGCTCATCGCCCCGCCAAGGCTGCGCCCGCCGGTCCGCAGCCGCACCGGCAGGAGCGGATCGTCTTCGCCACGCCCGGCATCGGCGGCGGCGAGCCGCGGCCCCGCGAAGCGCAGAAGCAGACCGCCCTCGGCGACCCAGGTTTGCAGCGCTTCCGCCCCGGCCGGGGCGAGCGCCGCGACATCGGCAAGGATCACCACGTCCGGCCCGGCAGCGATCAGGTCGGTGATCGACCCTTCGAGAACTTCCGCCGTGGGCGTCAGCGCCTCGCGCAGGTAATGCAACGGCGAAAGCAGTTCGAGACCTTCGCGCCCGGCACCGCCTTCGATCAGCGCCACCTTGCGCCGCCGGAGCGAATCGTCGGCCAAGGATACCGCACCGGCAGAACGCAGGCCTTCGATCTCGAACCGCGTCACCCGGTTGCGCAACTCCGGCGGCAGCGACAGCTCGGCCTGCGCTTCGTTCGCGTCGGCTTCGAAATCCAGCGTGGCGCGCACCAGTTCGCGCTCGACCCCGGCCGGATCGGGACCGATGCCGGTCACGATAATCTCCTGCGCCGCCGCTGCCGGTGTCCGCAGGGCGGAGAGGTGCACCAACCCGCCCTCGATCCGCGCCGGGCGCAGTCCAAGGCGCGGGGCAGGCGGTTCGATCACCCTCAGCGGTCCGAGACCCGACAGCGCGCGGGCGAGGTCGGCGCGCGCGGGGCTGGCGAGACCGTCGGAAATCCAGAGCGTTTCGATCCCCGCCGAAGCCTCCAGGCCGCTTGCCCAATCGCGCGCCGGGCCCAGATCGGGCGCGAAGGGGCGCGGTGCGAGGCCAGGCAACTCGGCCAGCGCATCGCCCGCCGCGCGCAACGGCAGTTCGCCGGGCGCGCGCGGTGGTTCGGAGATGCGCAGCACGGCCGCCCGCCGGCCCGCCGTTTCCGCCGCCTTGAGCGCCCGCTCCGCCGCCTCGATCCGCGCCCGCCAATCGGGCGCGGCGGCCCAGCCGTCGTCAATCAGAACCACCAGCGGTCCACGCCCCGGCGCGCGCGGCTCGGGGTTCAGCACCGGCCCGGCGAAGCCGATGATCATTGCCGCAACGGCAAGCAGCCGCAACAGCAGCAGCCACCACGGCGTGCGGTCGGTCTCGTGATCCTTGTCGTCGAGCCCGAGCAGCAGGATCACCCCGGGAAAGGCACGCCGGATCGGCGCGGGCGGCACCGCGCGCAAGAGCCACCAGAGCACCGGCAGGGCGGCGAGGCCGAGGAGCAGCCATGGTGCGGTGAAGCCGATCGGGCCGAGGCTGAACATCAGATCCGCCCCTCCAGGGCCCGGTAGAGCCAGAGCAGCGCCGAGGCGGGCGGATGTCCGGTATGATGGAGGTGATACTGCCAGCCGGTGCGCCGGGCCAATTCGCCGAGTCGGGCCTTGCGCTCGGCCAGCCGCTCCAGATAACGCGCCTTCAGATCGCCCGCCTGCCGGGTTTCATATTCGACACTCCCGCCCACCGAGTGAAACACCGTCCGCCCGCCGAACGGAAACCCCTCCTCCGCCGGATCGAGCACCTGCAGAAGCGCGCCGGATACGCCGCGGTCGGCGGCGGTGGTGAGCGCGGCTTCGACCGGGGCCAGCGGGCCGAGAAAATCGGACAGGAACACCGCGCGGGAATGGCGCGGCAGGGTGGCCACCTCGGGGGCGCCGTAGTCGGGCGTGGCAGGTTCGGCCAGAGCCGTCGCGATCCGCTCAAGCTGTAACGGCCCGCGCATCGGCGGTGCCTCGGCCTCGGTCAGCCCGACCCTCTCGCCGGCGTTCACGAGCAGGATCGCGGTGGCCATCGCAATGAGCGCGGCACGCTCGGCCTTGGTCTCGCCGCCCTTGTCGGAGGCAAAGCGCATCGCCGCCGCGCGGTCGACCCAGAACACCACCGCCTGCGCCGCCTGCCATTCCTTTTCCTGCACGAAATGCTGGTCGGAACGGGCCGAGCGGCGCCAGTCGATGGCGCGGGCCGGATCACCGGGCTGGGCCGGACGGAACTGCCAAAACGCATCGCCCAATCCCGGACGGCGGCGGCCATGCTCGCCAAGCACGATGCCCGCCGCGAGGTGGCGGGCACGGGCGAGAAGCGGCGGCAGCGGCTGGGCCAGCGCCTCGGCGCGGGGGCGCAGCGCGGTCATGACGGCACCGCCCTGGAGTGTTGCTCCCCGGACCCCCTGATGACCTTGGGCCAGATTGTAGATGGGTGCCGGGTCATTGGATCAGGCGGCGGCCTCGGTGGCCTGAAGACCGGCCACCACCCGTTCGATCAGCCCCGCAAGGCTCTCACCCCTTGCGCGTGCCGCGTATCCCAGCGCCATGCGGTGGATCAGAACCGGGGCGGCCAGCGCGATCACGTCGTCGGGGCCGGGGGCAAGTCGGCCCGAGAGCAGGGCGCGTGCGCGCACCAGAAGCATCAGCGCCTGCGCCGCGCGCGGCCCGGGCCCCCAGGCCACGGCATCGCGGACGAAATCGGCCGCGGTCTCGTCGTCGGGACGGCAAGCGCGCACCAGATCGAGGATCATCTCCACCACCGCCTCGCCCACCGGCATCCGCCGCAAAAGGTGTTGCGCTTCGATCAACTCGGCGGCGCTGAACACGGGCGAAACCTCGGCCTCCTCTGCGCCGGTGGTGGCGAGCAGGATGTCGCGCTCGGCGTCGCGATCCGGGTAAGCCACGTCGATCTGCAGCAGGAAGCGGTCTAGCTGCGCTTCGGGCAGAGGATAGGTGCCCTCCTGCTCCAGCGGGTTCTGCGTCGCCAGCACGTGGAACGGCGCCTCCAGCGGGTGGGCCTGGCCCGCCACGGTCACTTCGCGTTCCTGCATCGCCTGCAAGAGCGCCGACTGGGTGCGCGGGCTGGCGCGGTTGATCTCGTCGGCAAGCAACAACTGGCAGAACACCGGGCCGGGCAGAAACCGGAAGGCGCGGCTGCCGCCCGCGGCTTCTTCCAGCACTTCCGAGCCGATGATGTCGGCGGGCATCAGGTCGGGGGTGAATTGCACCCGGCCCCCGTGCAGGCCCATCACCGTCGAGAGGGTATCGACGAGCCGGGTCTTGCCGAGGCCGGGCAGGCCGATCAACAGCGCGTGCCCGCCCGCCAGCATCGCCGAAAGCGTGAGTTCCAGCACCTCCTCCTGGCCTATGATCCGGCGCGCGATCATTGCCCGCGCCTGTCCGAGCTTCTCACCCAGGGCCTCGATGTCGGCCACCAGGTCCTCCGCCTTGTCCATCAAGCGTCTCCTTGCAATACTTAAGCCCAGTTAAACGGCACCGGGGATGTTTCTCAAATGACAAAACCGACAGAGGGCGCAAATCGCCCACCTTCCGCCGAAAGCCTGGCCAGCGCCGCGCGCACCGCCAACAAAAAGGGCCCGGCACCGGTGCACCTCTGGGATCCGCCTTTCTGTGGCGATCTCGATATCCGCATCGCCCGCGACGGCACCTGGTTCTATCTCGGCACCCCGATCGGGCGGCACGAGCTTGTGCGCCTGTTCTCCTCGATCATCCGCAAGGACGGTGACGATTATTTCCTCGTCACCCCGGTCGAGAAAGTCGGCATCCGAGTGGATGATGCGCCCTTCGTGGCGGTCGATTTCACGGCGGAGGGAGAGGGCCACGACCAGCGCCTGACCTTCACCACCAACGTCGGCGAGTCCTGCACCGCCGGGCCGGATCACCCGATCCGCGTGGCGCGCGATCCCGAAACCGGCGAGCCTGCGCCATACGTGACCGTGCGCGCCAACCTCGAGGCGCTGATCGACCGAAAGAGCTTCTACCGCCTCGTCGAGCTTGGACGGCACGAGCAGCATGAAGGCACGCGCTGGTTTGGCCTTTGGTCGGCTGGCAGGTTCTTTCCGATCATTCCGAGCGACGAATTGCCCCGATGACCCGTCATCCGCCAAGTCTCGGCCGAAACACCGGGCCGCGCAGACCCCTGACCTGCCGCCTCGGCGGGATTTCGCCGGGCGATGGCCGCGATCTGGAACAGGCTCCGGCGGTTGGAAACAAGGCACTCGTTACGCAACAGATGCGTGCACACTACTCACGATCCGGCGCTTGAATAGTATGTGAAACCATACCTCGAGCGACGAACGGCAAGACCGTAAACCGACCGAGCGCACCCGCCGAAAACCTTAACCCATGCCGACCACCCTGACCGCACCGGTTTGGACAGGGAGGCCCCATGCTACGTTACATCTACGGCAATGATTTGCGCCGCTTTTCCCGCCTCGGCCACAGCATGTTTACCGACCGCACGGCGCAATTCGCCGAACGGCTCGGATGGCCGGTGCGCGTTAATGCCGCGGGTGAGGAACGCGACCAATACGACGTGTTGAACCCGCTCTACCTGGTCTGGGAGCGCGATGACGGGTTGCACGGCGGTTCGATGCGATTCTTGCCGACCACCGGGCGCACCATGGTCAACGAGCATTTCGCACATCTGAACGGCGGCGAACCCATCGTGAGCCCGCTGATCTGGGAATGCACACGCTTCTGCCTGGCCCCCGGGGCCGAGGGCCGGGTTGCGGCGGCGCTCGCGTTGGGTGCGGGCGAGTTGATGTCGGCCTTTCGGCTCCGGCATTATGTCGGTGTCTTCGACCCGAGGATGGAGCGTGTCTATGCCCGGATGGGGCTGCGCCCGGAGGTGCTCGGACGGGCGGGCGCGGGGCGCGCGGCGGTGGCGGTCGGGCTCTGGTCGATGGATCTCGCCGCATTCGGACCGATCCTTATACGCGTCGGGATCGGGCGCGAAACCTCGCGGCGCTGGCTTTCCGAGGGGCTGCATCCGCCTGGCGCAGCACCGGCCGTCGAGGCCGCACGCGCGGGCTGATCGCGCTGGTGCCCCGTGGCGGCGGCAGGTAGGGTCGCGCCATGACCGAGCTGCCCACGATCGCGTTCTCCGAAGACCAGGCCGAGGCCCATGACCGCGTGGCGGAGTTGCTGCGCGGCGTCGGCGTGGATATCGACGAAGGTGTCACCACGCCGATGAGCGAGGGCAAGGCGCGGGCGATGGCGGTGGTCGGCAAGGCCGGGTCCGGCAAGACCATGCTCCTTGCCGAACTGACCCGCGTGGTGACCGAGGCGGGCGTCGAGATCGTGTCGGGCGACTGGGAGGGCAAACGCCGCAAGGACCGCCGCACCCTCGCGATTCTTGCCCCCACCAACAAGGCCGCCAGCGTGCTGCGCGCGCGCGGCGTGCCCGCCACCACGATTCACCGCATCCTCTATACCCCGGTCTATGCGCCCGAATACGAGGCTATCGCCGAGTGGCTCGCGGGGCAGGGCGAGCGCCCGGAGGTGGCCGATCTGCCGCCGGCGGCGCTGGATCGGGCCTATGCCTTCTACCAGGCGCAAAAATCCATCCCCGGGGCGCTTGCCGCCGCCGGCTTGCGCGGCTCCGATTTCATTGCCGGCTGGAAGCGCCGCGACGATCCGCTCGACATCGGCTTCGTCGACGAAAGCTCGATGCTGGATGAAAAGCAATACGAAGACCTTCAGGAGATCTTCCCCGCGTTGGTGCTGTTTGGCGATCCGGCCCAGCTTGCCCCGGTGGGCCAGTCCGGCGCGATGATCTTCGACAGCTTTCCGGCCCCTCGCAAATGCACGCTGCACCGGGTTCACCGGCAGGCGCAGGACAACCCGATCCTCGATCTTGCCCATGCCCTCGGCGATGAGGGTCTGAGCTTCGAGGCCTTCGAGCGGATGGTGGAAGACGCCGCCCGGCGCGACGACCGCGTGAGGCTCGCCCCGCGGGTGAACGCCGACCTGATGGCGCGCTCGCCGGTGCTGGTCTGGCGCAACAAGACCCGGGTGCGCCTGATCACCGCCTTCCGCGCCGCCCACGGTGCGCCGGATCACGAACTCATCCCCGGTGAGCCGCTGATCTGCGACGGAATCGAGTTGCCGCTCAAGCACCGCAAGCGCCGGATCGAACTTGAGGCCAAGGGGCTGATCAAGGGCGCACAGGCGGTCTTTCTCGGCGCGGGCCGCAAGCAGGGGTTTTCGCGGCTGCACGTTGTCGGTGCGGAAGACCCGCGGATCTCGGTGGCCTCGATCATCAAGATCGAAAAACCCGAGGAGGAAGAACCCTTCATTCCCTTCGCCGCCACCATGGGTGCCGCCTTTCTGCACGGCGCGGCGGTGACGATCCACAAGGCCCAAGGCTCGCAATGGCCCGAGGTTCAGGTGTTTGCACCGGATCTCTGGGCGGCGTCGCGCGCGGGACGGGTCGAGGCGGGAATCCCGCTGTGGAAGCGGCTGGCCTATGTCGCGATCACCCGGGCCGAAACCCGGTTGCACTGGGTCACCCGTTATGCGCTGGCGCGGCCGACCGAGGCGCTCGGCATTGCCGACCTCGCATCCCCGCCTGCGCCGCTCGAATTGGAGGCGGAGGAAGATGGCGCGTAGCATCCTGATCACCGGGGCGAGCGCGGGCATCGGCCGCGCGGTGGCCGCGCGGTTCCTTGCAGATGGCTGGATCACCGGGCTGGTTGCCCGCAGGCAGACGCTGCTGGAGGAGATCGCGGCGGGGCAGGACCGCGCGGTGGTGCTGGCCGCCGACGTGACCGATCCCGAGGCGGTGGCGCGCGTCTTTGGCACGTTCGCCGCGCGGGCAGGGCGGCTCGACGTGCTGTTCAACAACGCAGGCATTTTCACCCCCGCCGCGCCGATCGACGAGATTCCGCTGGAGGACTGGCACCGCGCCCGCGCGGTCAATCTCGATGCGATGGTCTATTGTGCCCGCGAAGCCTTCGGCCAGATGCGCCGCCAGAGCCCGCAAGGCGGGCGGATCATCAACAACGGCTCGATCTCGGCGCAAAGCCCGCGTCCCGGCTCGATGAGCTACACCACCACCAAACACGCGATCACCGGGCTGACGAAAACCCTCTCGCTCGATGGGAGGCCGTTCGATATCGCCTGCGGCCAGATCGACATCGGCAATGCCCGAACCGACCTGTTGCAGGGCATCATCGACGCTGCCGAGGCGCGGGGCGATGCCCCGCCGCCGACGATGGACGTGGCCCAGGTGGTCGAGGCGGTGGCCTACATGGCCAGCCCGCCGCCCGAGGCCAACGTGCAGTTCATGACGGTGATGGCAACGAAGATGCCATTTATTGGCCGGGGTTGAGCCGGCTGCGGAGCCGGTGCGGAAACCGGGTTGATACCCGCACCGATCTTGCCCCGGTCAACTGCGCAGGAACACCCGGAAGAAGGCCGATGCGCCCCAGCCCGCCGCGATCGCGATGGCGAGCGACATCAGGCCGTAGAGGAAGGCCTGCTCATGGGCGAGGTTGTAGAGCCAGCGTTCAAGCCCGACCTTGCGCACGTCGATGCTGGCACTGTGCTCAGCCACCAGTTCGCCGCCCCGGGTGAGGTAGATCCGCGCCTGGTAGTCGCCTTCGGTGAGGTTCGATGGCAGCTCGATACGGGTGTTGAAAAGCGTGTCCTCGCTCATCGTCACCGCGCCTTCGTTGATCATGTAGAGCCCGGCCTTCGAGCGGATGCGGATCACCGCTTCGGCAAAGCTCTCGGTATCGGTCGCGGTCTCGTCTTCGAGAATGCGCACCGATTCCGGGATCGAGATGTCGCGCTCGCGGTTCAACTCTGGCGAGATGATCTCGTCGAAGGGCGCCGAGGTGGCGATGGCGTAGAACGAGGGGGCGGCCTCGACTTCGACCGCGTCGGTATTGACCCAGATCCCCATGCGTTTTTCCTTGCGCCGCACGGTGATCGGGTCTGACGGGCCCTCGACCACCACGACAACGCCGAGATCGCCTGCGGGCGCAGGGGCGTCACGCTTGACCGCGCCGAAAATCAGGATCTCCGAGCCGACAAAGGTGGCGGTGATCTGAACCGCGTTCTGGCTCAGGCCCGCGACGATCCCTTCCTGCTGCGCGGAGGCCGGCAGGGCGAAAGCGACGAGGGCGGCGACAAGGGAGAAAAAGCGTTTCATGTCAGTGTCCTCCCTCGCCAAGGCTGTAGAGCTCCGAAGGCATCAACAACAGGTCGAGCCCGAGCTTCACGCAGACGGCGATGACCATGAGCGCGAGCAGGATCCGCAGTTGCTCGGCCTTGAGCTTGAGCCCGATCCGGGTGCCGATCTGCGCACCGATCACGCCGCCGACGAGCAGCAGCACCGCGAGCGCGATGTCGACGGTGTAGTTCGTGGTGGCGTGCATCATCGTGGTGAAGGCGGTGGTGATGATGATCTGGAACAGCGAGGTGCCGACGACGACCTTGGTGGGCATCCCGAGAACGTAGATCATCGCAGGCACCATGATGAAGCCGCCGCCGACGCCCATGATCGCGGCGAGCACACCCACGAGCACGCCCACCATGATCGGCGGGATCGCGGAAATATAGAGCCCCGAGGCGCGGAACTTCATCTTGAACGGCAGGTTGTGCACCCAGTTGTGGCGCCGCCGCGTGGGCACCGCCTGCCCGCCGCGCGACCTCAGGATCGCGCGCAGGCTCTCGAAGAACATCAGCGTGCCGATGATGCCGAGGAAGATCACGTAAGACAGCATGACCAGGAGATCGACCTGCCCGATTGCCTTGAGATAGTTGAAGATCTGTATCCCGATCACCGCGCCGATCAGGCCACCGACCTGAAGCACCAGCCCCATCTTGATATCGACGGTCTTGCGCTTGAGATGTGCGAGCACGCCCGAGAACGAGGAGGCGACGATCTGGTTCGCCTCGGTCGCCACGGCGACGGCGGGCGGGATGCCGATGAAGAACAGGAGCGGGGTCATCAGGAAGCCGCCGCCAACGCCGAACATCCCCGAAAGGACGCCGACGAGCCCCCCGAGTCCGAGGAGCAGGAACGCGTTGACCGAGACTTCGGCAATGGGAAGGTAGATTTGCATGGCTGGGTATTGCTTCAAAGATTTGAATATGTCTAGAGGGCGCGTGATCCCCGGTGGCGAGTTTACGCGAGCCTCATCGTCGAGCGCGGTATTCCTCGTGCAATTTCAAACCCTTCCTTCGGTCGTTCCCGCGCCCGCCAAGGACAGGCAATGGGACGAAACAGCGTCTTGAGCCCCACAGTCGCATGTTGCGGGGCCGATTTCGGGATCGGTCCTGTGCCAGATGTGGCGACTCACTTCGCCTTGGTGTCGCACCGCTACTGCGTTTATGGCAATCCCGAAAGGGGGCAGGGTGCGACAAACCGGAGCAGTTGCCTTTGGATCACGCGAGCGTGACGACATCCGCTGGCTGTTCCTGGGGAGCCACGCTGTTTCAGGCGGTCGGTCGATCAGGGTTGCGGGTGCCGGGGTGGCCCGCGGCAGCACCGATCAGGCGCGCCGCTGTCTTCCACGGATCGCGCCCCTCAGGTGCCGAGGGCTTTCGTCAAGGTGATCGCATCCACCGCGCCGCCGGGTCGGGGGTAGTAGCTCTTGCGCCGCCCGGTCTCGCGCCAGCCCGAGACGGTGTAGAGCGCGCGTGCCGCGGCATTGTCGGCGGCGACCTCCAGAAAGGCCGCGTCCGCGCCGCGCGCCGCTGCTTCGGCCTCGAAACCGGCGAGCAGGGCGCGGCCCTGGCCCTTGCGGCGATGTTCGGGTGCCACCGCGATGGTGAGAAGTTCCGCCTCCCCCGCCACGGCCCGCCCGAGAGCAAACCCCTCCGCCGCGGTCACGACGAAACCGCCGGGCGCATCAAGCAGGCCCGCAATCTCGGCGGCACTCCAGCCACGCGCACCGGAAAAGGCGCGGGCATGAATCGCGGCCAACGCGTCGGGGTTCACGGCAGGATCTCGGGGGCAGGGTCGCGCGGTGGTGCTGCGTCGGCGGCGCGGACGTAGAGCGGCGCGGGGCGCGCCGGGTGCAAACCTGCTGCCAGCCGGGCCGCCGCGATCCGGGCCATCGCGGGGGCCAGCGTGGCCGGGTCGGCCATCGGGGCGCGCGGCAGGGCGGGGCTCAGGCTGGCGGCATTTTCGGTGATCACCGGGGCCTCGTCTGCGTCCTGCGCACCCAGAACCTGGGCATAGACCAACCCCCGCCGCGCGTCGGCCAGACTGAGGCAGGGCCGGGCCACGCCCTCGGCCTGCGCTTCGAGTGTCGACACGCCAAATGCCGGCACGCCCAGCCCCAGCGCCAGCCCGCGCGCGGCCGACACCGCGATGCGGATGCCGGTGAAATTGCCGGGGCCAATTCCCACCGCCAAGGCGTCGAGATCGCGCCAGCCCAACCCGGCCTCGGCCAGAACCTCCTCCAGGAAAGGCATCAGCCGCTCGGCCTGCCCCCGCGCCATCGGTTCCCTGCGCTCGACGCTGATCGTCCCATCCACAAGCACAGCGGCCGCGCAATGCGCGGCCGAGGTGTCGAAGGCGATAAGCTTGGCGTTCATGTCAGATTGTGACGGCGCGAACCTCTGTCACTTCCGGCAGGTAATGCTTGAGCAGGTTCTCGATGCCCATCTTCAGCGTCAGCGTCGACGAGGGGCAGCCGGCGCAGGCACCCTGCATGTGCAGGTAGACCACGCCACGGTCAAAGCCGTGGAAGGTGATGTCGCCGCCGTCCTGTGCCACGGCCGGGCGCACGCGGGTATCGAGCAATTCCTTGATCTGTGCCACGAGATCGGAATCCGCACCCTCGTGCGCGGCATGGCCACCGCCGCCCGCGCCCTCGATCACCGGGTCGCCAGACTGGTAATGCTCCATGATCGCGCCGAGCACGGCCGCCTTGATATGGTCCCACGCCACCGCGTCGGTCTTGGTCACGGTGACGAAATCCGTTCCGAAGAAAACCCCGGTAACGCCATCAACCTCGAACACCCGTTGCGCCAGCGGCGATTTCGCAGCGGCCTCGGCATTCGGGAAATCGGCCGTGCCCGCGTCGAGCACAGACTGTCCTGGAAGGAATTTGAGCGTTGCCGGGTTCGGCGTGGATTCGGTCTGAATGAACATTTCGCGCACCTTTTTTGTCGGATTTACATATGCGGACGACAGCCCCCGATGTCAAGCGACAGACCCCGGAGTGCCGCCGCCATAGGCGAAAAGGGGTTGCATTCCGCGCGGCGCCCGGGCTTTCCTCGCCGCCATGCCAGATCATCTCAAAGGCCTCCTTATCACCGGGCTCGGCGTGATCCTGATCGTGCCGGACTCGCTCTTCGTCCGGCTGATCGACGCCACTGCGCTCACCATCGCGTTCTGGCGCGTGCTGCTCACCGCCAGCGTGATCGCGCTTGGCGTTCTGGTGTTTCAGGGGCCGGGGGCGTTCCGCGCAATTCTCCGCCTCGGCCCGGGGATCTGGCTCTACATCGTCTCGATCGGCTTTACCGGCTTTCTCTTCGTGCTCGCGGTGTCGCTCACCTCGGTGGCCAACGTGGTCTTCATTCTGGCCGCGATGCCGGCCTTCGCCGCGCTGCTGAGCTGGATCTTCCTCGGCGAGAGGCTGACGCGGCGCACCTCGCTTACCATCATCACCGTGATGTTTGGAATCGCCATCATCGCTTTCGGTTCGGGCGAGACCGAACACGCCTCGCTGGCGGGAGACCTCGTGGCGCTGTCGGTGGCGGTGGTTTTCGCCATTGCCCTCACCACCGCGCGCAAGCTCAAGGCAAGCTCGATGGTGCCCGCAATCCCGATCGCCTATTTCGGGGCCGCGCTTGCGCTGTTTCCCTTCGCCGAGCCGATGTCGGTGCCCGACGACGACTGGATCTGGGTCGTGCTGCATGGCGGCGTCTTCATCGCCGGGGCCACCGCTTTCATCTCGCTCGGACCACGCTACCTGCCCTCGGCGGAGGTCGCCCTGCTGATCCTTGTTGAAAGCGTGCTCGCGCCGCTCCTCGCCTGGGTCGTGCTGGCGGAAAACCCGGGGCGTTGGGCGCTGGTCGGCGGCGCTCTGGTGCTCGGAGCACTGGCGGTGTCGAATGTCGTCGCTCTGCGTCAGCGCCGCCGGGTGCGGGTTGCACCCGGCACCTCGGTGCCGCAACCGCTTCCGCCGGGCGACAACGGTGCCGGGCCGGGCTGAAGCCCCGCCATCGTCGTCAGGTGATCGCTTCGAGCCGTTCCTTCGACATCTCGCCGGGCACGATGGTCATCGGCACCGGCAAGGTGCCAGATTCGCGCATCAACTGGCTGATGATCGGGCCGGGCCCGCCGCGCCCGGAGGCCGCGCCAAGCACCAGCACACCGATCTCACCCGACGCCTGGACCCGATTTAGGATCTCGTCCACAACGTTGCCTTCGCGGATCACCAAGCGCGGGTCGATATCGTGCTTGTCGCGCATCCACTTGGCGAAAACCTCGAAATGGGCGTGGATTCGTTCCTTCGCCTCCTCGCGCATCAGCGTGCCGACGCCGATCCAGTGATTGAACTCATCCGGCGGGATCACCGAGAGAATCTCGACCTCGCCACCGGTGTGCTGTGCACGCATGGCGGCAAACCGCATGGCATTAAGGCATTCCTTGCTGTCGTCAAGGACGACGAGAAACTTGCGCATTCGTGTATCTCCTAAGCGTTGACCTCAACATGGCGGAGGGTTTGGCGCGGTTCAAGCGCTCTTGGCTGCGTCAGAATGCGCCCAATCCCAGTAGAGCGACCGGGCGCGTTTGGTTATCGGGCCGATCTGGTAGTGGCTGCCGTCGAATTCCGTTACCGGCGTGACCTTGTTGAGGTTGCCGGAAAGGAACACCTCGTCGGCCTTGTGGAAGTCGTCGAAGCTCAGCACGGCTTCATGCACGGTGACGCCATCGGCGCGCAGGTTGGCGATGTGGCGCGCGCGGGTGATGCCGGCGAGGAAGGTGCCGTTGGCGATGGGGGTGAACACCTCGCCGTCACGCACCATGAACACGTTGGCCGAAGCGGTTTCGGCCACGTTGCCGAGCGCGTCGGCCACCAGCGCGTTGCCGTAACCCTTCGATCGGGCTTCGGCCAGCATCCGCGCGTTGTTGGGGTAGAGGCAGCCGGCCTTGGCGTTGACCACCGCATCCTCCATCACCGGGCGGCGGAACCGGGTGGTGGTGAGGGTTGTCGCGGCCTCGGGTGCGGCCATCGGGATTTCCTCCAGGCTCACGGTAAAGCCGGTGGCACCGGGCTTCGGCACGATTCCCAGATCGCCGCCCTCGATCGCCCAGTACATTGGCCGGATATAAACCGGGGTGCCCGCAGGGTAGAGCCCGAGCCCTTCCCAGACGATCTCAAGCATCTCCTCGGTGCTCACCGACGGGGTGATCATCAGCGCCTCCGCCGAGCGGTTGACCCGGTCGAGATGGGCGGCGAGATCGGGGGCGATCCCTTCGAAATAGCGCGCCCCGTCAAACACCGTGGTGCCGAGCCAACTGCCGTGATCGGCCGCCCGCATCACCATCACGTCGCCCTCGTGCCAGCGCCCCTCGAACCATGTGCGCAAATTCGTGCCCGTCGCCATCCTGGTCTCCTGTATTCTGCGCGGCGACACTAGGGCCGGGCGCGCAGGGCGGCAAGTATCCAGATCGGGATAATCGGGGGATGGGAAGGGTATCGGGGGACGGAGCGGTGGTTCGGTGCGCAATCCGATTTCGCTCAAGCGCTCAATTCAACCAACTTGCGAAGGGTGTTGAGGTTGCGTCCTGTCATCTCTGTTCCCGTGATCACCTTGGGCAGCCTTTCCGCCAGTCTCGATCGCCCGAACCCGCCGGGGGTGTGCAGCCATGCGCGCCGCCCGTCTAACTGGAGGTCTTCGCCGGGCACACGTAGGGCCCTGTAGGCATCCCAATCCAGAATGGGTGTATGCCAAAGAAAGAAGATGTGGCATGCGCTTCCCTGCTCTGGATTGAACGGACAATCCTCGAGCGCCTTCGCAACGGTTGCAGCAGGCAGTATGAGAATGGGGACATCAACCCCCATTTGCTCGGCCATCGCCGTGCGCAAGCGGTTCGACAGATCACCGGCCGCGTCCTTGGCGTTGAAGATCAGGTTGCCGCTGGCGATGTAGCTCCGCACATCGCACCAGCCCAGGCCCTCACAGAGTTTGCGCAGTTCGGCCATCGGCACCTTGTTGCCGCCGCCCACATTCACGCCCCGTAGAAGGGCTATCCAGCTCTTGTTGGATCTCATGGGTGTTCGGTTCCGCTATCCGCAAACGGGCCCCACCATATTGCAGCAGTTTTCCCCGGCTCGAAAGACAGCAAGAGGTCTTGCGCTGCCAGACGCCCGCCAATCTCCCAACGCCTCGCAATGGTTTGCGAGCACCCGCACCAACAACCTTTGGCGTTTGTCCCCCCAATAAAATGCGCCCCCGGTGGTATGAGCCGGGGGCGCGAGCGCGCAAAGCGGGTAGGGACAGCTGCGCGGGGCCGCCGGGCCGGGGAAGTGGGCGTAGCGGCTGTGCGACAGATAACCCGGCAATGATTCCGCCATGTGACAGTTTCAGACATGCACCGTCGCGACAGGCGGTGCGCCGGGAAAGACCTGTCTGTTCAATGGCCTGGCCTGCGCAGGGCACGCCTTTGCCCGCGCGGGTGCGCCTGCCTCAGCGTCGCGAGCGGACGAATCCCATGATCTCGAAGGTGCGTTCGAGAATCGGCTCGGCGATGGTCTCGGCCTTCTCTGCGCCTTTCGCCAGAAGCGCGTCGATCTCGTCCGGCGCGTCGAGGAGGCGTTTCATCTCGGTCGAGATCGGTGCGAGCTTCTCCACCGCGAGGTCGGCCAGCGCCGGCTTGAACGTGCCCCAGCCGGCACCGCCGAACTCGCCCAGCACCGCCTCCGTGGTGGTGTCGGCAAGCCCGGCGTAGATGTCGACAAGGTTGCGCGCCTCGGGCCGGTCCTTCAGACCGTCCACCTCCGAGGGCAGGCCCTCGGGATCGGTGCGCGCCTTCTTGAACTTCTTCGCGATCGTATCGGCGTCGTCGAGCATGTTGATCCGCTCCATGTCGGACTCGCCCGATTTCGACATCTTCTTCGCGCCGTCGCGCAGGTTCATCACCCGCATCGCCGGGCCTTCGATCACCGGCGTGGTGATCGGGAAGAACTCGACGCCGTAGTCGTGGTTGAACTTCGCCGCGATGTCGCGGGTGAGTTCGACGTGCTGTTTCTGGTCCTCGCCCACCGGAACGTGGGTGGCATGGTAGAGCAGGATGTCGGCGGCCATCAGCGAAGGATAGGCATAGAGCCCGAGCGAAACCTTCTCGGTGTTCTTGCCCGCCTTGTCCTTGAACTGGGTCATCCGGTTCATCCAGCCCACCCGGGCAACGCAGTTGAACAGCCAGCCCAGTTCGGCATGGCCTGGCACCTGACTCTGGTTGAACAGCACCGATTTGTCGGGGTCGATCCCGCTTGCCAGCATCGCGGCGGCCACCTCGTGGGTGGAACGCTTGAGATCGGCAGGATCCTGCCAGACCGTGATCGCGTGCAGATCGACCACGCAATAGATCGTCTCGAAGTCGGGGCCCTGCATGTCGACCCAACGCTTGATCGCGCCGAGGTAATTGCCAAGGGTCAGCCCGCCGGAGGGCTTGATCCCGGAAAAGACGCGGGGAGTGAAGGCGCTGTCCGA
This sequence comes from Maritimibacter sp. HL-12, assembly GCF_900177545.1. GTDB lineage: Bacteria > Pseudomonadota > Alphaproteobacteria > Rhodobacterales > Rhodobacteraceae > Sinisalibacter. Next base: position 2,083,299 of record NZ_FXBQ01000001.1, read on the forward strand.
CATCTGGCGAACTCCGTCTGGATTTATCTGCCCGGCTCGCTTACCCATGCCTTGGCCCAGCGTCAAGGAAGCGCCCATGAAACTGATTTTCCCCACCCCCGACGAACAGGATCACAACGCCCCGCCGCTGAACCCGCTGCCGGTAAGCGTGATCGTGCTCGCCCTGGTGATCTTCGGAGTCGAGTTGGCGCTCACCGCCGGAGGGGCCGGGCTGGTGGGCGGCCCGTCGGCAACCGGCTGGCGGCTTCAGGCGATCGAACGGTTCGGCTTCTACGAGCCGTTGTGGTCGTGGATGGTCGATAACCGGCTGGTGCGCTGGGATTACATGCTGCGGTTCCTCACGTTTCCGTTCATCCATGGCACCTTCACACATGCGCTTTTCGTGCTCGTCTTCCTGCTTGCCATGGGCAAGCTCGTCGGCGAAGTGCTGGCCGACTGGGCGGTGCTGGTGATCTTCTTCGGGGCATCCATCCTCGGCGCGCTGGCCTATGGCCTGGCCTGGGAAACCCGGGTGATGCTGTTCGGCGGCTACCCCGGTGCCTATGGCCTGATCGGGGCTTTCACCTTCATCCTCTGGGCCGGTCTCGCGGGGCGCGCAACCGGGCTTCAGGCGTTCACCCTGATCGGGTTCCTCATGGGCATTCAACTGATCTTCGGGCTGTTCTATGGCGCACGGCTCGATTGGGTGGCCGATCTCGCGGGCTTCGTCGGCGGCTTCGGGCTTGCCTTCTTGGTGAGCCCCGGCGGCTGGCAGGCGATCTTGCGCAAGTTGCGCACACGCTGAGCGCCTGCTTTCAAGCAAGACCACGTCGGCCTCGCGCGCCGATCGCCCGAGCCGTTTGCGCGACAGTTTCGTTCGCGCATTGCCGAACAGCCCGGAAACGTGCTGGCGCGCGGTTTCCCGCGGTGCCAGTACGCGGCGAAACTTGAAATCCGCTCATCCTGTCCTGCGGTGGTGGACGCCGGATGCCCCAGCCTCTAGATTTGGCCGCAACCAACCTGCGGGGAGCACCATGTCCGACAGCGGCGAAAAAGCCTACCAGGTGCTTGCGCGCAAGTATCGCCCCGAAACCTTCGCCGACCTCGTCGGGCAGGAGGCGATGGTACGCACGCTCAAGAACGCCTTCGAGGCCGACCGGATCGCGCAGGCCTTCATCATGACCGGGATTCGCGGCATCGGGAAGACCACCACCGCCCGGATCATCGCCAAGGGGATGAACTGCATCGGTCCCGACGGCAGCGGCGGGCCCACGGTTTCGCCCTGCGGCCAGTGCGAGCATTGCGTGGCGATTGCCGAGGGTCGGCACGTCGACGTGATGGAGATGGACGCCGCCAGCCGCACCGGGGTGGGCGATATCCGCGAGATCATCGAGAGCGTGCACTACCGCGCCGCCAGCGCGCGCTACAAGATCTACATCATCGACGAAGTGCACATGCTGTCGAAAAGCGCCTTCAACGCGCTTTTGAAAACGCTGGAAGAACCGCCCGAACACGTGAAGTTCATCTTCGCCACCACCGAGATCCGGCAGGTGCCGGTGACGGTGCTGAGCCGGTGCCAGCGCTTCGACCTGCGCCGGATCGAGCCGGAGGAAATGATTGCCCTTCTGCGCCGGATCGCAACCGCCGAGGGTGCCGAGATCGCCGCAGATGCACTGGCCCTGATCACACGGGCGGCGGAAGGCTCGGCGCGCGATGCCACCTCGCTGCTCGACCAGGCGATCTCCCACGGCGCGGGCGAAACCACCGCCGACCAGGTCCGCGCCATGCTCGGGCTGGCCGACCGTGGCCGGGTGCTCGATCTGTTCGACATGGTCGTGAAGGGCGATGCGGCCGGCGCGCTTTCGGAACTGGCCCGGCAATATGCCGATGGCGCCGATCCGATGGCGGTTCTGCGCGATCTGGCCGAGGTGACGCACTGGATCAGCGTGATCAAGATCACCCCCGAAGCGGTGGAAGACCCCACCGTTGGCCCCGATGAGCGGGCGCGCGGGCAGGCGATGGCGGCGGTGCTGCCGATCCGGGTGCTGAGCCGGATGTGGCAGATGCTGCTCAAGGCGATAGAAGAGGTGGGCCAGGCCCCGAACGCGATGATGGCGGCAGAGATGGCGGTGATCCGGCTCACCCACGTGGCCGATCTGCCTGCGCCGGTCGATCTGGTGAAACAGCTCACCGAAACGCAACCGCCGCCCTCGCCCCCGGCTGGATCGCCCGCGCCTGCGAATGGCGGTGGCCGGCCGGAGGCCCGGGGCGGCCTGGTGCCGCAGTCCGGAGGCAATGGCGGTGGGGCAACGGCGCTTGCACGGGCAGAGGAAACCGCGCTTTCCCGATATGCCCGATTCGACGACGTGGTGGCCCTGATCCGTGCCAACCGCGACGTGCAACTGCTCATCGAGGTCGAAACCACGCTTCGGCTGGCCCGCTACGAGCCGGGCCGCATCGAGTTCACCCCGACCGACGACGCGCCCGACGATCTGGCCCAGCGTCTGGCCCAACGGCTTCAGGGCTGGACCGGCGTGCGCTGGGGCGTGACGCTGGTTTCCGGTGCCACGACGCCGACGATCGCGCAAACCCGGGATGCGGCGCGGCTCACCCTTGAGGAGGAAGCCCGGGCGCACCCGCTGGTGCAGGCGGTGATCGCCGCCTTCCCGAAAGCGCGGATCACCGAGATTCGCACCCCGCAGGAGCTTGCCGCCGAAGCCGAGGCCGAGGCCTTGCCCGAGGCGGAGGAGGCGGGCGAAGACTGGGATCCGTTCGAGGATGGCTGAACCGATGCCGCGTTCCGGGCGCTTGTGCAACCGCGCCACGGTGCGTATCTGCGAAATGCAACAGACAAGGACCACGACATGCTGAAAGGTTTGGGAAATCTCGGCGACATGGCCAAGATGATGAAGGCCGCGCAGGAGATGCAATCGAAGATGGCCGAAACGCAGGAGGCGCTGGCGCGCATCACCGTCGAGGGCGAGGCCGGTGCCGGCCTGGTCAAGGCGACTGCCACGGCGAAGGGCGAGTTGACCGGGCTTGAGATCGACCCGTCGATCTTCGATCCGAACGAGAAGGAAGTGGTCGAAGACCTCATCCTTGCCGCGATCAAGGACGCGCAGGCCAAGGCTGCCGAGCGGATGGAACAGGAAATGGCCAAGGTCACCGAGGGGCTCGGGCTTCCGCCGGGGATGGGCAACCCCTTCGGCTGATGGCGGGCATCCTCAGCTACGGCCGCGATGAAGCGGCGGCCTTGCCGCTCAGCGAGGCGACGGTCGAGGCCGTGATCGTGACATCGCGCCGGGTCTGCCTGACGCAGCTTGCGGTGTCCGCCGCCCTCGTCGGCGGGCTGGTGTGGGTCGCGCTCCAGTCATCCGGAGTTATGGTCTGGCTGTCCGCGGGTTTGGCGACGTTTGCTGCCTGGGGTCTCTGGGGGGCCTTGTTCGCAACACTGAACCACTTCATCGCGAGCATTCCGCTTCGACGGAATGCCACTGCGGAAATCGCCCGCGAGACCGATCCGAAGAAGTTCTGGTGGACGCACCGAGAGGTGTTTCCCCTTGCCTGGGAATAGACCATGACCAACGCGCCGCGCGAGATCGAAAACCTGATCGACCTGATGGCGAGGCTGCCGGGGCTTGGCCCCCGATCGGCCCGCCGCGCGGTGCTCTACCTCATCCGCAAGCGCGGCCTCCTGCTCGCGCCGCTGGCCGACGCGATGCACCAGGTCGCTGTCACCGCGCGCGAATGCGTGGTTTGCGGGAACGTCACCACGTCCGAGGTTTGCGAAATCTGCACGTCCGAAAAGCGCGCCACCGGCGAGCTTTGCGTGGTGGAGGATGTGGCCGATCTCTGGGCGATGGAGCGCGCGGGCGTGTTCAAGGGCCGCTACCACGTGCTCGGTGGAACCCTTTCGGCGCTCGACGCGGTGGGGCCGGAGGATTTGCGAATCCCCAAACTGGTGCAGCGCGTGGGCGACGAGGGCATTACGGAAGTGATCCTCGCGCTCAATGCCACGATCGACGGCCAGACCACGGCGCATTACATCGCCGAGGAGCTTGAGGGGCGTTGCGTCGTCACCTCTCTGGCCCAAGGCGTGCCCATCGGGGGCGAGCTGGATTACCTGGACGACGGCACGATCACCGCCGCGCTGAAGGCCCGCAAAGCGCTGTAATCAGGCTTTTTTCCAGTCGAAAAACCCGTCGCCTGCCCGTGCCAGCAGGCGCGCGGCCATGGCGCGGCCGATCTCGGGCCCGTCTTCGACAGCGCCGGTGACATCGTCGGCCAGCGCCTCCGAACCATCGCTGCGCAGGATCTCGCCGCGCAGGCGCAGCCGCCCACCGTCGAGCGTGGCCAGCCCGGCAATCGGGGTCTCGCAAGAGCCGTCGAGCGCCGCCAGAAAAGCGCGTTCGGCGGCGAGGCGTTGCCCGGTCTCGGCGTGGTGAAGCGCGGCGAGCATTTCTGCGGTGCGGTTGTCGTCGCTGCGTCGCTCGATGCCGATGGCGCCCTGCGCCACCGCGGGCAACATTTCCTCCGGCGTGATCGCCCGGCGCGGCACCTCCGTCATCCCCAGCCGGTTGAGCCCGGCGATGGCAAGGAAGGTGGCCTCGGCCACGCCGTCGCCCAGCTTCTTCAGCCGGGTCTGCACGTTGCCGCGAAATTCCACCACCTTCAGATCGGGCCGCCGGTTGAGAAGCTGCGCCTTGCGCCTGAGCGACGAGGTGCCGACAACCGCGCCCTCGGGGAGATCGGCGATACCCGCATGCGCGAGCGAAACGAAAGCATCGGCGGTGTCTTCGCGCGGCAGGTAGCAATCGAGCAGGAGGCCAGCGGGCTGCTCCGTCGGCATGTCCTTCATCGAATGCACCGCGATGTCGATCCCGCCCGACAGGAGCTGCTCCTCGATCTCCTTGGTGAACAGGCCCTTGTTGCCGATTTCCTTCAAGGGCCGATCAGCGGCGATCAGCGAGGCATCGTCGCCGGTGGTCTTGATCACCACGATCTCCAAGGCAGCCTCGGGCAGACCGAAAGCAGACATCAGGCGGGCGCGGGTCTCGTGCGCCTGCGCCAGCGCCAGCGGCGAGCCACGGGTGCCGATCCTGAGCGGTTGGGCGGGGGAGGGGAGCATCAGTGTCATGCAAACCGTTTAAACGCGGCAAATCGGCCTGTCCACGCCCCGCGTGCTTGACAAGACGCCGCGCAGTTGGGAACCAGCCGCAACAAGCGAAAGGATCCCGCATGACCAAGCTTCTGATGCGCGCCCTGGCCGGCGAAACCCTGCCCGTTCCGCCGATCTGGATGATGCGCCAGGCCGGGCGCTACTTGCCGGAGTATCGCGCGACCCGGGCAGAGGCGGGCGATTTCCTTTCGCTGTGCTACAACCCCGAGCTCGCGGCGGAAGTCACCCTGCAACCGATCCGCCGTTACGGCTTCGACGCGGCGATCCTGTTTGCCGATATCCTGCTCGTGCCGCAGGCGCTGGGCGCGGATCTCTGGTTCGTCACCGGCGAGGGGCCAAGGCTCTCGACGATCACCCGCCAGGCGGAGTTCGACGCGCTGAAACCGGCGGCCGCGATCCATGACACGCTCGCTCCGGTCTATGAAACCGTGCGCATTCTCTCGCGTGAGCTGCCCGCCGAGACAGCCCTGATCGGCTTTGCCGGTGCGCCATGGACGGTGGCGACCTACATGATCGCCGGGCGCGGCACCCCGGACCAAGGCCCGGCCCATGCGCTCAAGGCCGAAAACCGTGCGCTGTTCGAGGCGCTGTTGGAGCGGATCACCGAGGCCACGATCGACTACCTTTCGATGCAGGTGGAGGCGGGCGCCGAGGTGGTGAAGCTGTTCGACAGTTGGGCCGGCTCGCTCAAGGGCGAGGATTTCAACGCCTACGCGCTGGAGCCGGCGAAACGGATCATCGCCGAACTCAAGGCACGCCACCCGGGCTTGCCGGTCATCGCCTTCCCGCGCGAGGCGGGCGAGGGCTACATCGGCTTTGCGCGCGCCACCGGCGCCGATTGCGTGGCGATCGACAATTCGGTTTCGCCAAGCTGGGCCGCCGAGCATGTTCAGGTGGACGGTTGCGTGCAGGGCAACCTTGATCCCAAACACATGGTCACCGGCGGCGAGGCACTGGTGACGGCCACCCGCGAGGTTGTCGAGGCGTTCCGGAACGGTCCGCACATCTTCAATCTCGGCCACGGCATCACCCCGGATGCCGACCCGGAAAACGTGCAGTTGATGATCGACACGGTGCGCGGCGCTTAGGCCCGGTAACGGATTGCCCCGAACCCGCATTCGGGTTCGGGGCTTGGTTTCAGATCGCCATGCAGATGTATTTCATCTCGAGGAAATCCTCGATCCCGTGGCGCGAGCCTTCGCGGCCAAGGCCCGATTGCTTGACCCCGCCGAACGGGGCCACCTCGGTGGAGATGATCCCGGTATTGACCCCGACGATGCCGTATTCCAGCGCCTCGGCGACCTTGTAGACGCGGCTGAGATCGCGGGCATAGAAATAGCTCGCCAGCCCGAAGATCGTGTCGTTGGCCTTCGCGATCACGTCGTCTTCGTCGGTGAAGCTGAACAGCGGCGCGAGGGGTCCGAAGGTTTCGTCCTGTGCGAATTCCATCTCCGAGGTGGCACCTGTGACAATGGTGGGCTGGAAGAACAGCCCGCCCTTTTCGTGCGGCTGACCGCCCAGGATCACGTTGGCGCCCTTGGCGCGGGCATCGGCGATATGTTCCTCCACCTTCTTCACGGCGTCCTCGCTCACCAGCGGCCCAAGCTCGGTGCCCTCGTCGAAGCCGTCGCCCACCTGCATTTCGCCCACCGCCTTGGCGAGCTTTTCTGCGAAGGCGTCATAAACCCCTTCCTGCACGTAGATCCGGTTGGCGCAGACGCAGGTTTGCCCGTTGTTGCGGAACTTCGAGGCGATCGCGCCCTGCACGGCGGCATCGAGGTCGGCATCGTCGAACACGATGAAGGGCGCGTTGCCACCCAGTTCCATCGAGCATTTCTTGACCTGGTCGGCGGCCTGCCGCAGCAGGATGCGGCCCACGAAAGTGGAGCCGGTGAAGGTGATCTTGCGCACGGCATGGTTCTCGGAGAACTCCTTGCCGATGTCGGAGGAACGCGACGAGGTGACCACGTTGAACAGCCCCTTGGGCAACCCGGCGCGCTCGGCCAGAACCGCCAGCGCCAGCGCCGACAGCGGGGTTTCACCTGCCGGTTTGGCCACCACGCCGCAGCCCGCCGCGAGCGCCGGGCCAACCTTGCGGGTGATCATCGCGTTCGGGAAGTTCCACGGCGTGATCGAGGCGACCACGCCCACCGGCTGCTTGATCACCTGGAGCCGCATGTTGGGCAGGTGCGGCGGGATCGTCTCGCCGTAGATCCGCTTGCCCTCCTCGGCAAACCACTCGATGAAGCTGGCACCATAGGCGATCTCGCCCATCGCCTCCTTGAGCGGCTTGCCCATCTCGGCGGTGAGGATCAACGCGAGATCCTGCTGGTTCTCCATCATCAGGTTGAACCAGGCGCGCAGGGTGTTGGCGCGCTGCTTCGCGGTGAGCGCCTGCCAGTCCTTCATCGCCGCCTCGGCCGCGGCAATGGCGCGCGCGGTTTCATCGCGACCAAGATCGGCCACCTCGCAGATAACATCGCCCCGGGCGGGGTTGGTGACGGGGAAGGTTGCGCCATCGTCGGCGTCGATCCATTCGCCGGCCACGTAGGCCTTGGTGGCGATGAGGGACGGGTCTTTCAGAAGCGAGCCGAGATCGGTTGCGTCGCGCGGCATTTTGGTCTCCATTGTTGGTCCGGGGCGCGCAAACTGGCTCCGGTGGAGGGCGCCCGATGGATTACGATCTCGCATATGCTAACGCCGATTTCATCCCGAATGCCATGGCCTATCCGCCACGTTGGGCACGGGAGGCGGAGGAATGGCGCGCGGCGCGCAAGGATCATGCAAGGCTGGGGGTGTCCTGTGGAGCCGGCGAGTCCCACGCGCTCGATCTCTTCCTGCCCGACGGGGCCGCGGCCGGTCTGGTGATCTTCGTCCATGGCGGCTACTGGCTGAAATTTGGCCGGGAAGACTGGTCGGCCTTCGCGGCCGGTCCGGTGGCACAGGGGTGGGCGGTGGCGATGCCGTCCTACACGCGGGCACCCGCCGCGCGCATCCGCGATATCACCCGCGAGATCGCCGCGGCGGTGAGCCGTGCGGCGGCAGAAGTGGCGGGACCGATCGTGCTCACCGGCCATTCGGCGGGCGGGCATCTGGTCGCGCGGATGAATTGCTCCGATGTCGCTCTGCCCGAAGAGGTCGATGCCCGGATCGCCCGGATCGTGCCGATCTCGCCGCTGGGCGACCTGCGCCCGCTGATGCGCACGAGGATGAACGCCGACCTGCGGCTCGATGCCGCCGAGGCCGCGGCGGAGAGCCCCACGCTCTGTACCGAGCGTCGCGGGATCGACACCCGCGTCTGGGTGGGTGCGGAGGAGCGCCCGGCGTTCCTCGATCAGGCCAACTGGCTGGTCGAGGCATGGCCCGAGGCGCGGCTTCACATTGCCCCCGGGCGGCACCATTTCGACGTGATCGACGCGCTGAAAGACCCGACCAGCGTGCTTGTCGGCGATCTCGTCGGGCGCGATTGACAGGCTGGGCGCGACGGCCAGAATGCGCCCGAGCAATGGAGACCGAATCCGATGCGAATGCTGCTATCCTTGGCCCTGGCTGCGCTTGTGCCGGGTTTTGCCCTGGCCGATGAGGCGATGTGCGAATACCGCCACCCCGACCGCCCCTCATGGGATTTTTTCGCGGCCTGCGAGATCGAGGAAACCAGCCGGAACGGCGTGGCGACGCTCGAGGCCAATGTTGCGAACGGATCGCGTTTCACGATCGAAGACCCGTCCGGGGCCGATGGGTTGGCAGCGGTCAGCGTGAACGGTCTCGCCGCCACCCGGCTTGCCCGAGAAGACGCCCGTTGCTACCTCACCGAGACCGAGGGGGAACTCGTGTGCATTCATCCGCAGGGTTCGGTCGCAAGCACGACGGCGCCGCCTGAGCCATCTCCCGCGCCCGCCGCCTCCGACACCGGGTTCGGCGGTGGCCAACGCGGGTTCTGCCTGCTTGCCGCGCGCAAAGACGGCGTCGAGACGCTGGTGGAATACGGGGCCTGCACCCGGCGCGAGAACTGCCTTGCCAGCGACACGGGCGGCCTCACCTGCCTGACCGATTTCAACTGGACCTCTGGCCGTCTGACCGAGATGGCGCGCGCCGACGACTGGCGAACGCTCGATGGCGCGACGGTCGACATCGACGACAAGGGCTGTTTCAACGACGCGCCCGGCGGCCTGCGGTTCTGTTTTTCGCAAGACGCGATGACGGCAGCGGAACATCCCGTTCTCGCCACCGCCAGCCCGTGAACCGGGTCAGCGCCCGAAATCGTTCAGGGCGTTGAAGTCGATCGCTTCGAGGATCGGGATCATCACCTCGGGTTCGGCCCCGCTGGCCTGCACGATGATGCGCCCGTCGATCAGCCCGGTGAGTTCGCCATCGTCGTAGAGAAACTTCTCACGACCAACCCGGTGGGTCTTCAATCCCATGATCGCGGCGTTGGAAATCATGCCACCGAACATGGCGACCATCGGGTTATCGGCCATGATCGAGAGGGTCACCCGCTCGGTGCCGTCGGTATAGCTCGCCTCCGCGGCGGAACCGCCGCCGAGAAAAGCGAGGCCCGCGTTCATGTCGCTCTCGCCAATCTCCCGGGTCCAGCCCTCGGGCGGCTCGGGCAGGAAGCTGGTGAGTTCCTGCGCCGACATCGCCTGCAGCAGTTGCTTGGCGTAATCCAGTTCCTCGATGGCATACTTGATGTCGCCATCCTCGTAGGCCTGCAACGCGGACGAGAGCGTATCGGTAACCTCGTCGGCAAGGGCCGGGTTGGCGACGGACAGCATCAACAGGGCAAAAGACGTAGCTCGAAACATTGGGGCCTCCCATTGGCTTATGAATTCACGATATCCCCGATGCTCGCATTCATCCTTGATCAGCGTCAATCGGGGCCAAAGGCCGCGCGCCACGTGGGCAGGGGATCGCCCGGTGCCGGAGCCGCGGCATGAACCCCGCGCGCAATGGCGCGCGCAAGGCAGACCGCCGCGGCGTGGCCAAGGCGAAGCGGGTCGGCCTCGGGGCGCGCGAGCGGTTTCATCCCGGTGGAAGCGGCGAAGACGAGATCGCCGTCATAGGGTGTGTGGCTCGGGTGCAGCGCGCGCGCCATGCCATCATGCGCGGCCACGGCAAGGCGCGTGGCCTGCGCCTGGGTGAGCGCGGCATCGGTTGCGACGATGGCGATGGTGGTCGCGGTGCGCGGTGTCAGCTTGGTGACCGGTTCCGCGCCGGGGTCGAACCCCGTGATCGACCCGAGCCCGCCGAACTCGCGCCCAAACTCCCAGGGCGCGGCCCAGAACCGGCCATCGGGTCCGGTCGCGCTGCCCACCGCGTTGACCACGACCAGCGCCCCCACGGTGAGCCCGCCATCGAGCACCAGCGAGGCCGAGCCGAGCCCGCCCTTGAGGTCGGCCAGCATCGCCCCGGTGCCCGCACCCACGGAGCCGAGGGGGAAATCCTCCGCCAAAGCGCCAAGTGCGCTGTGTCCGAGCCGCTTGTAGGGGTTTTCGCGCCACTCCTTGTCGCCGCCGTTCAGCAGATCGAACATGATCGCAGCGGGCACGATCGGCACCTTCTGCCCGCCCACGTCGAATCCGCGCCCCTGCGCGCGCAGCCCGTCGGCCACGCCCGAAGCGGCATCGAGTCCAAAGGCCGAGCCCCCCGCGAGCACCAGCGCATCGACCTCCTGCACCAGCTTGTCGGGGGCCAGCAGGTCGGTCTCACGGGTGCCCGGCGCACCGCCCATCACGTGCACGGCGGCCACGAAGGGCACCTCGCCCGCAAGCACGGTCACGCCGGTTTTCACCGCCTCGTCGGCGGCATTGCCCACCATCAGCCCGGCCACATCGGTGATCAGGTTGCGCGCACCCGGTTTCATCGCATCTGTCCTTCTTGGGTCAAAAAATACCTCGGGGGGTGCGGGGGGCGGAGCCCCCCGCCCGGGTCGCGCCGGGCGCAGCCCGGGGCGAAACCTCAGATACAGCGCCCGCCGTCGACCTCCAGCGCCACCCCGGTGATCATGCCGGCCTCATCGGAGCACAGGAAGGCGGCGGCGTTGCCCATGTCCTCGGGTGTCGAGAACCGGCCGAGCGGTATGGTGGAGAGAAACTTCGCGCGGATCTCCGGGGTGTCCTCGCCCATGAAGCTCCTCAGCAGCGGCGTTTCCCCCGCCACCGGCGCGATCGCGTTCACCCGAACCCCGTGCGGGGCCAGTTCCACCGCCATCGTCTTCGTTGCCGTGATCATCCAGCCTTTCGAGGCATTGTACCAGTTGAGATTGGGACGGGGGCTGAGCCCGGCGGTGGAGGCGACGTTGAGGATCGCACCGGTCCCCGCCGCCTTCATTCCGGGCACGAAGGCCCGCGCGGTGAGGTAGACGGATTTGGCGTTCACCGCGAAAACCCGGTCGAACTCGTCCTCGCTCACCTCTTCCATCGGCTTTGGCAGGTGGGTGATCCCGGCGTTGTTGACGAGGATATCGACCTGCCCGAAAGCAGCGCGCGCGGCATCGGCCATGGCCTCGACCGACGCGGCGTTTGCCACGTCGACCGCCTGTGCCACCCCGCCGATCTCGCGCGCGATCGCTTCCGCCGCGGCGGCGTCGATATCGGCGACCATCACCCGCGCGCCCTCGGCGGCGAACTTGCGCGCGATCCCGGCCCCGAAGCCCGAGCCCGCGCCGGTAACGATGGCGGCCTTGTTCGCTAGTCTCATGTCTCACCCTCCCGCTTGCCGTCACCCTGCCGAATCGGGGGCCGAATTCAAGCCCGAACTCGGGGCGCGGACGGTGTCATGCGGCCTCGGGGTCGGTCATCGCGGCAACGAGCCCGGGGCAGGCCGCCTCCAGCGTGGCAATGTCGAGCGGACGGCCCGCGAGATCGACCGCGCGCAACCGGTCGCCCTCGGCGATCAGCACCGCGGCCGGGCTCTTGTTGCACTGCCCGGCCACGCCGCCCGGCCAGGCTTGCGCCGCGCGGCGTCGCTCGCAAAGCGCGGCCAACCGGAAGCGGCCGCAGGTGCGGGGAGGGTCGAGCTGCAAGGTCATGTCGGCCTCACGAATACCGACCAGGCCAGCCGGATGATCGGGCCGAGCAGGGCGATGGGGGTCAGGTGCAGGGCGAGATCGGCCCGGCCCTCGAAGGTGGCACGCTCGAAATCCGGGGTAAGGCGCAAGGCCACCGTTTCGCGGACAACACCGTAGAGCAGCGGCGCGGCATAGCCGAATAACCGGCCGGTTTCGGCCGGGTCGCCGGTGCCGATCCGCGCGTCGAGGTCGAGCCGGTCGATATGGATGCACGCGGCCTCGCCGGCGACCAATACCGGCACACCTTGGGCGATCCGTCGGGTCTGTTCCCAAGAGATCGGGGGCGACCATCCCTTGTCCTTGGTCTCCCGGTCTCTGCGCCGGGCCGGACGGCGGGCTTCGCGACGTGCCTTCGCGCCGGGGTGATCGGTGTCGAGAAGGCGAACCGGCGGCGTGCGCCCCCAGAGCGTGCGGGCCTCAAGCGTCACCCGACCCTGCGCCCTGCCGCTCTCGGCGGCGAGGCGCAGGTGGAGCGGCGTCGCGGCGAGGAGTCCAACCGCCAGCAGGACAAGCGCCAGAAGCGCCAGCAGGATCCAGCCGAGCGCGCCCATCGGTTTACGACTTGCTGCCCTCCGACCGCGTCGCGGCATTCGCGGCCTTGTCGATGGCTTTCGAGGCCGCCTCGCCCAGCATGCCGATCATCTCCGACGCGGCACCGTGGACGCCCTCGACCCGGGCCCCCTCGGCGTCGATGATGATCGCGCCCAGCGGCTTGATGCCACCACCGGCGCCGGTGCCGCCCGAGGTGCCCGACTTGCCGCCGGTGTTGCCACCGGCACCGAAGCCGAAGCCGTAGCTCACGATCGGGTAGACCACGGCCCCATCCTTTTCGATCGGCTCCGCCAGCACGTTCTTTGCGTTCAGGAGCTTGTCGAGTTCTTCCACCGTGCTTTTCAACAGGCGTTCAACGTCTTCCATAGAAAACTCCATTGTTTGCGGATTCCCGTTCCGCGCGCGCAGCATACCGTCCCGCGTCCGGCATGCCTTGATCTGGAACCGGAGGGTGCCGGATCGGCCGAGTTCAGCCGCCCTCGGGCCGGGCGCAAGCCCAGCAGACCCGTTCGAGCGCCGCGAACCGGCGGAAGCGGTCGAGTTCCGCCTCGATCCGCGCTGTCCGCGCCTTCGACCGGCGCAGCCGCGGTTCCGGCCAATAGCCGGTGACGGTGAGCGTGCCGGCAGCGCGGTCGGCCCGCAGCTCGATCCGGCCAATGAATTGCACCCCTTCGAGCAGCGGGTAGACGTAGTAGCCGAAAATCCGGTCCGCCTTGGGCACGAACATCTCGTTCCGATAGGAGAACCCGAACAATCGCGCGATCCGGTCGCGGTCGCGCACCATCGGGTCGAACGGGTTGATCAGACGCACGCGTTGGCCGGGATCGGCGGCGGCGGCGAGGCGGGTCTCGATGTCGGGGTGGGCGAGGGCCTTGTAGCATGTGCCGGAAACGGTTTCGATCTCGACCGGGACAAGGTCGGCCGCGCCGACCCAGGCCTTCACCTCCGCGGGCGTCGTGGCGGCCCAGAACTTGTAAATCTCCGAAGCTGTGGCCACCCCGAGCGCGTCGATCGCGCGGGCGTGGAGCCGGTCGATCTGCACCGCCTCCGCCTTGCCGTGGTCGATCCCGCCGGGAAAGACCCGTTCGCCAAGATCGTAGAACTTGATGAAGCGCTCGCGGTGCGCGGTGCCGAGGGCACCGGCATACCACATCTGGTCGAGCGCCTTCTTGTGCGGCGGGCGGGCCCACATCTCCTTCGGCCCGTCGTGCTTCGTGTCGAAAGCGTGGGTCGAGAGCGGCCCCTCGGCGGCGATGCGGTCGTGGATCGCGCGGATCTCGGCCTGGCCCAGCCCGGACTGGAACCAGGCTGACCTTGCGGTGCGGGCACCGAGGACTTCAAACCGGCGCGTCCAGTAAGGCAGCACCTCGACCGGGATCAGCGCGGCGTCATGGGTGAAATGCTCGTAGAGCGCGCGGGAGCGAAGCAGGCGCCAGACGCCTTCTTCGCGGTAGGTCGGCACCCGGGTCCACAAGATATGGTCCTGCGCGCGCGCGACGTTGCGGATCGTGTCGATCTGGAGAAAGCCGAGCGCCCGTATCACCTCAAGCGGATCGCGCAGAGATGTGCCAATCAGGTTCTGGGCGAGCCAGAGCCTGCGGGCGTCTTGGTTGGATATCCTCAAGGGCGTCATCGCGCGACGGTGCCACCGGGGGGCGCTGCCGGCAAGAGGCCGCCGGTTTGACAGACCGGCCCCGAACCCGTGAATATGGTTCGGGGGGGATCGACATGCGACACATTGATTTCTGGTTCTCGATCGGCAGCACTTACACCTATCTCACCGTGATGCGGCTCGATTCGGTGGCCGAGGCAACCGGCGCGCGGTTCAACTGGCGGCCATTCAACGTGCGTGAAATGATGGTCGCGTAGAACAACATTCCGTTCGCCAAGAAGCCTGCGAAGGCGGCCTACATGTGGCGCGACATCGCGCGCCGGGCGGAGGCGTACGGGCTCACCCCGATGCTGCCTGCGCCCTATCCGCTGGACAACCTCGCGCTCGCCAACCAGGTGGCCCTGGTGGGAATGCGGGAGGGCTGGGGCAAGGCCTACGTCATCGAAACCTACCGAAGCTGGTTCGAACAGGGCGAGCCGGCTGGAAGCGAGCCGAACCTTTCCCAGAGTCTCGCCGCCGTCGGGCAGGATCCGGACCGGGTGATCGCGCAGGCCGAGAGCGACGAGGGGATTGCCGCGCTGGCTGCCGAGACCGCCGAGGCGGTGCGCCTCGGGCTGTTCGGGGTGCCGGCCTTCGTGGTCGAGGGTGAGCTGTTCTGGGGCGACGACCGGCTCGACGACGCGATCTCGTGGGCGCGCGAGGGTCGGGTGATATTGTCCTGATATGTCAGCAGGTTGCGCCTGCTTCGCCGATGCGGGAGCGCGCTGCCACCGCATCCTCGGGAGGAGGCCGACGGTGCAGGACAGCGGTCAGTCGTGTTTGGCGGCCACCGTCTTGAGGCTGGAAAAGCCGTAGAGCGCCTCGAACCCTTTCTCCCGTCCATGGCCAGAGAGGCCAGTGCCGCCGAAAGGCAGTTCGACGCCGCCGCCGGCACCGTAATTGTTGATGAACACCTGGCCCGCGCGGATCTGTTTCGCCAGCCGCATCTGGCGCGCGCCGTTCTCGCTCCAGACGCTGGCGACGAGCCCGTAGCCGGTGCCGTTGGCGATCGCGACGGCCTCTTCCTCGGTGTCGAACGGGATGGCGACCTGAACCGGGCCGAAGATCTCTTCCCGGGCCAGAACATGTGTCGGCGAAACGTCGGCAAAAAGTATGGCAGGCAGGTAGTGCCCGCCTTCGGGGGCGTCGTCGATCACGCTGCCTTGCCCCGCGATGCGCAGATCGGCACCGTGGGCGATGTAGCCCTCGACGATCTTCTTCTGGCCCGCCGAGATCAGCGGGCCGAGGTTCGCGTCCATCGTGGCCGGGGCCGAGATCATGCCGTTGTAGCTGTCGGCCATGCGCGCCACGAGCGTGTCGTAAACGCCGCGCTGGATCAGCACACGGGAGGCCGCCGAGCAGGTTTGCCCGGCGTTCTGAATGCAGGCGCCGACGAGGAAGGGTAACGCCGCGTCGAGATCGGCGTCGTCAAACACGATCTGCGGGCTCTTGCCGCCCAGTTCCAGCGTGACCGGCACGAGGTTGTCGGCGGCGGACTTCTGCACCAGCTTGCCCACGGCCACCGAGCCGGTGAAGGAGATGTGGTTCACACCGGGGTGCGCGGTGAGCGCGGCCCCCGCTTCCTCGCCGAGCCCCGGCACCACGTTCAGCACGCCGGGCGGCAACCCCGCCTCCTCGGCCAGCGCGGCGAAGGCGAGCGCGGTAAGGCAGGCTTCCTCGGCCGGTTTCAGCACGCAGGCGTTGCCCATCGCCAGCGCTGCGCCCACCGAGCGGCCGATGATCTGCATCGGGTAGTTCCACGGGATGATATGGCCGGTGACGCCATGGGGTTCGCGCAAGGTATAGACGGTGTAGCCCGCGAGATAAGGGATGGTCTCGCCCATCACCTTGTCGGCGGCACCGGCGTAGAATTCCATGTAGCGCGCGAGCGCGATGGCGTCGTTTCTCGCCTGCGTCAGCGGCTTGCCCACGTCGGTGGCCTCGATCAACGCGAGATCGTCCACCCGGGCCTGAACGAACTGGCCGATGCGGGCGAGGATGCGGCCGCGCTCCAGCGCCGTCATCCGCCCCCAGTCGCCGTCGAGCGCGTTCCGGGCGGCGGTTACCGCCGCGTCGATATCGGCTGCCGTGCCGCGCGCGATGGTGCCGATGGCCGCGCCGGTCGAGGGGTTTTCGAGCGTCAGTTGGCCGCCGCCCTCGGGCGCACGCCAGCGGCCTGCGATGAAAACCTGTGTCGGGTCGAACCAGAGCGTTTCAAGCATGCTGCTCTCCTTGCCAATCGGCGGGAATGGTGGGCGTGGCCGCGATCAGGGCCTTGGTGTAGTCATGCGAAGGCGCTGCAAACACCGTCTCGGTCGGGCCTTCCTCCACGATCTCGCCGCTCTTCATCACCATGACCCGGTCGGTCACGCTGCGCACCACCGAAAGATCGTGGCTGATGAAAAGATAGGCCAGCCCGTGCGCCTCCTGCAGCCGGGCGAGCAGATCGAGGATCTGGGCGCGCACCCGCACGTCGAGCGCCGAAACCGCCTCGTCAAGCACGATCAGCTCTGGGTTGGTGATCAGCGCCCGGGCAATGGCGATACGCTGGCGCTGGCCGCCGGAAAACTCGTGGATATAGCGATCCATCGCGCCCGGCTCGATGCCGACATCGTCAAGCGCACGCGCCACCCGGTCGCGCATGTCGGCGGGCCGCCCGTCGCTGAGGTGGAAGGGTTCGGCCACCAGCCGCTCGACGCGCCAGCGCGGGTTGAACGAGCCGTAGGGATCCTGGAAAACCACCTGCATGCGACGGCGTATGGAAGCATCGAGATGCGGCCCGGCATGGATCTCCTGCCCGCCAAGACGGATCGCGCCGCCTTGCAGGGGATCGAGTCCGAGGATCGCGCGGGTGAGGGTGGATTTGCCGCAGCCCGATTCGCCCACCAGCCCGAGGCTCTCGCCGCGATGCAGGGTGAAGCTGACCCCGTTCACCGCCCTGAAACGCCCGGGCTTGCCGAACAGGCCGATGCGTGCGGTGGCATAGTCGCGCACCGCGCGGTCAACACAAAGCAGGGCGGTATCCTCGGCCTGCGGCATCCGGGCGGGTTGGTGTGACGAGGCTGCAAAGAGCTTGCGGGTGTATGGATGCGCCATGGTGCGGAACAGGGTTTCCGTCGGCCCCTGTTCGACGATCCGCCCGGCCTGCATCACCGCGACATGGTCGGCCATGCCCGACACCACGGCGAGATCATGGGTGATCAGCAGAAGGCTCATGCCTTCCTCCGCCACCAGCCCTTGCAGGAGATCGAGGATCTGGGCCTGGGTGGTGACGTCGAGCGCGGTCGTGGGTTCGTCGGCGATCAGCAACTCGGGGTTCAGCGCGACCGCCATGGCGATGCAAACCCTCTGGCGCTGGCCGCCGGAAAGCTCGTGTGGATAGCGGTTGAGCGGGAAGCGGTCGGCCGGGAGCCCGACGCGGGCAAGGCGCTGGCGGGCGATCTCCATCGCCTCGCGCCTGGTGGTCCGACGATGGATCATCAGCGTTTCGGCAACCTGGTCACCGATGGTTTTCAGCGGATTGAGCGCGGTCATCGGTTCCTGGAAGATCATGCCGACGCGGTTGCCGCGCAGGGCGCACATCTCGCGTTCCGGCTTTGCCAGCACGTCGCCCTCGTCGAGCCATGCGTGGCCGGAGGCGGTGCTGCCATGCGGCAGGAGCCCCATCATGGCGAGCGCGGTGATCGACTTGCCCGAGCCCGACTCGCCCACCAGCCCGGTGACCTTGCCGGGCGCGATATCGAGCGAGACCGCGCTCAGGATCTCCGCGCCGTGGATCGTGACCGAGAGGTTTTCGAGCCGGATCATCCGCGCGCCCTCCGCACCCGCGGGTCGAGCAGGTCGCGCAGGCCGTCGCCCATCAGGTTCAGCCCGAGCACCATGGCGACGATGGCAAGCCCCGGCAGGATGGCGAGCGCCGGGTTGGTGTAGATCATCGTCTGGGCCTCGGCGAGCATCCGGCCCCAGCTTGGCGTGGGCGGCTGCGCACCAAGGCCGACGTAGGACAACGCCGCCTCGGCAAGAATGCCCAGGGAAAACTGGATCGTGCCCTGCACGATCAGGAGGTTGGTGATGTTGGGCAGGATATGTTCGACCGATATGCGCAGGCGTCCCTTGCCCGCCACCCGCGCGGCAAGGACGTAATCGAGCGTCCAGAGGCTGAGCGCGCTGCCACGGGTGACACGGGCGAAAACGGGGACGTTGAAGATGCCAATGGCGAGGATCGCGTTCAGCGCGCTGGGCCCGAACACCGCGGTGATCAGGATCGCGATCACCAGCGAGGGGAAGGCGAAGATCAGGTCGTTGCCGCGCATCACCACCTCGTCGAGCAGCGAGCCGCGGTTGGCGGCGGCAAGCAGGCCGAGCGGCACGCCGAGGCCAACGCCGATGCCCACCGCCACCAGCGCCACCGCGATCGAGGTGCGCGCGCCGACCATCAGCATCGACAGGATATCGCGGCCGAAATGGTCGGTGCCGAGCGGGTAGGTTGCGCTCATCGGTTTCAGCTTGTCGGCGATGTTGAGCGCGGTCACGTCATGCGGGGTCCAGGCGAAGCTCAGGAGCGCCGCGAGCAGGAACACCGCGCTCAGACCGGCCCCGATCCAGAGTTGTGCACCCGGCCTCATGTGCGCCGCCTCAAACGGGGATCGACCGCGGCATAAGCGAGATCGACGAGGAAGGTGACGACGATCACCGCGAAGACCAGCAGCATCACGAGGCTTTCGACCACGATCAGGTCGCGCTGGGTGATGGCCTGAAACACCAGCCGCCCGAGGCCGGGCAGGAAGAACACGTTCTCGATGATGATGGCCCCCGCCAGCAGAAAGGAAAACTGCAGCCCGATGATGGTGAGCACCGGGATCAGCGCGTTCCTGAGCGCGTGGCGCAGAACCGCTTGCCGTCGGCTCAACCCTTTGGCGCGGGCAGTTCGGATGTAATCCTGCCCCAGCGTTTCGATCAGGGCCGAGCGCATCACCCGGGCGAGGATCGAGGCCTGTGGCAGCGCCAGCGCAACGGCGGGCAGCGTGAGCGCCTTCAGCCCGGGCAGAAGCCCGCCTTGCCAGCCGGGAAAGCCGCCGGCCGAAAACCAGCGCAGGTTCACCGCGAAAACCAGTACCAGCAGCATGGCGAACCAGAAGTTCGGCACCGCGATGCCAAGCTGGGTGGTGCCCATGATGCCGTAATCCGTCACACCCCCCCGCCGTGCCGCCGCCAGAAGCCCGACCGGGAAGGCGATCAACGTCGACAGCGCCAGTGCGTAGAGTGCCAGCGGCAGGGAAATCCAGAGCCGCTGCGCAACCAGATCGGCCACCGGCACCTTGTAGGTATAGGATACGCCGAAATCGCCGGTGAGCATGCCGCCCGCCCATGACAGGTAGCGCGACACCAGTGTGCCGTTCAGCCCCAGTTGCTCGCGCAGGGCGGCCACCGCGTCGGGGGTTGCGTTCATGCCCAGCATGTAGGCCGCCGGATCACCCGGGATCACCTCGATCACCGCGAAGATCACCACCGAGGCGACCAGAAGGCTCAGGCCGAGCGACACTGCGCGGGAGAGGGCGTAACGCAACATGGCGCCAGACTAGGCGCGCGGGCAGGGGTGGGAAAGACGCAAAACGCGGTCGCTTTCAGACAGCTCCGGCGTCGCGGCCTTGCCGCGCAAGAATGAGGGGCGCCGGGTTTCCCGGGCGCCCCCCCAAATGCACGCGGATCACTCGGTCCAGCGCACGGCGGTGAGGTCGTTGGCCTGGGTCGGCGCGTTCTCCCACAGCCCCTCGATCCTGGCATCCGCCACGCCGGTCTTGGCAAGTTGGAACAAATAGGCGTTCACGTAATCCTCGGCGATCATCTTCTGCGCGGCCTTGTTGAGCTCCGAACGCCGGTCCGGGTCGGCAGTCACCCCAAGCTCGGCGATCACCTCCTGGAATTCCGGGTTGTCGTACTGGAAGTAGTAATCCGGCCGGGCGTAGATGTTGATGTCGGCGGGCTCGGTGTGGCTCACGATGGTGAGATCGAAATCCTTGCCGGTGAACACCTGTTCGAGCCATTGCGCCCATTCGAGGTTGGTGATCTCCGTCTCGATCCCCACCTCGCGCAGTTGCGCCGCGATGATCTCGCCGCCGCGCCGGGCGTAGGTCGGCGGCGGCAACATCAGCCGCAAGGGCCGCACCTCGCCGACTTCGGCAACGAGCGCCTTGGCCACCTCCGGGTCATGGCCGGAAAGCCCGGTGAGGTCGACGTAGTCGGGGTTGTGCGGGGCGAAATGGCTGCCGATCGGGGTGCCGAAGCCGAACATCGCGCCGTCGATGATGTCCTGCCGGTTGATCGCGTGGGAAATCGCCTTGCGCAGGCGGATATCGTCGAGCGGTGGCTCGACGTTGTTCATCGCGAGAATGGTTTCGCCCTCGGTCGAGCCGACGATCACCTTGAAGCGGGAATCGGCCTGGAACTGCGCCAGCGTCTCGGGTGCCGGGAAGTTCGGGAAGGCGTCGACATCGCCCGCCATCATCGCGGCGAAGGCGGCGTTGGGATCGGAGATGAACTTGAACGTGGCCTCGGCCAGCGCCGGGGCTTCGCCCCAGTAATCGGGGAAACGGGTGAGGGTGACGCGATCGCCCTGCACCCATTCGGAGAAGCTGAAAGGCCCGGTGCCCACCGGCTCGGTGGCGGCGGTCTCGATGCTCTCGGGCGCGACGATCACGGCGTCGCCCCAGGCCATGTTGAACGGAAAATTGCCGTTGGGCTCGGCGAGGGTCACACGCACGGTGAGCGGATCGACGGCCTCGACACTCTCGATCCCGGCAAACAGCGCCTTCTGGGCATTGGTCGAGTCTTCCGCCCGGGCGCGGTCGAGCGAGAACACCACGTCGTCGGCCTCCATCGCCGTGCCATCGTGGAAGGTGACCCCTTCGTTGAGGTTGAAGGTATAGACGGTGCCATCTTCGCTCACGTCCCAGCTATGGGCGAGCGCGGGCTGCACCGCGCCATCGGGGCCGAAGCGGGTGAGGCCCTCGAAGACGTTGGCATAGACCACCTCGTCGATCGCGGCGGCAGCGCCGCCGGTCGGATCGAGGTTTGGCGGTTCGAGCACCATGCCGAGCGTGATCGTATCCTGCTGGGCATGGGCGATGCCCGCGGTGAGCGCGAGCACGGCGGCGAGGGTGAGCTGTTTCATGGGCGTCCTTCCTGTCGGTCCTTCGTGGGCCTGTGCCGCATTCAAGCGCGGGGGCGGCCATCTGTGCAAGAGATTTCACCATGCTCCGGGCAGGCTCGGGCCTTGATCGCGCCGGGCGCGACGTCAGGAAACCGTCGTCGTCCGGTGCGAGTCGCGCAGCACCAGGGGGCATTCGAGGCGCACCTGTTCGGCGGCCGGATCCTCGCTGCCAAGGATCATCCTCGCGGCCCAATGGCCCATTTCGCGGTGCGGCAGGAGCACCGTCGAGAGCGCCGGGGCGAGGTGCTGGGCGATTTCCTGATCGTCATAGCCCATCACCGCGATCTCGGTGCCAACGCCGACACCCCTTTCCTTCAGGGCCTCGTAGCAGCCCACGGCCATGAGATCGTTGGCGCAGAAGATCGCGTCGGGCCGGGCCCCCTCGTCGAGGAGCCGCAAGGTGGCATTGCGCCCGCCCGAAGGCAGGAAATTGCCCTCGACCACCAGCGACGGGTCGACCGGAATGCCCGCCGCGCGCAGGGCGCGTTCGTAACCTTCCATGCGCTGGTCGGAGGCTTCCATCCAGGGCTCGCCGGAGATGAAGGCGATACGCCGGTGCCCGGCCGCGATCAGGGCCTGGGTGGCAACTTCGCCGCCGCGCCGTTCGGCCGGCACCACCGAAGGCAACCGCGCTTTCTCCTCGTGGCAGTTGAGCAGCACGGCCTTGTGGCCGGCGAGCGCGTCGGGCGGTGAAACCATGTGCGTCAGGATCGACCCGTAGATCACCCCGCGCACCCGGTCGGTGGCCCATTTGCGCAGGATCGCCGCCTCGTAGGTACGGTCGCCGCCCGTCATCACCACCTCTACCAGAACGTCGTTTTTCCAGGCCGCTTCCTGCACACCTTCGATCGAGATCGCGGCGAAGGGGCTGGTGGCAACCTCGTCGAGCATCAGCCCGATCACCTCGTGGCCCGCATGCTTCGGCGGGCGTCCGGCGGCGCGGCGGCGATAGCCGAGCTCTTCCGCCGCGGCGATCACCCGGCGGCGGGTTTCGGCCCCGATGCGCATGTCGTCGAGCCCGTTGAGCACGAAGGAAACGGTGGACTGCGACACGCCTGCGCGCAGCGCCACGTCTTTCATGGTGACGCGTCCCTGTTTCGGGGTGCTTTCTCTCATGCCGTGAAAAACTCTTGTTGCATGCCGCTAATAAATATTGCTAATAATTTTAGCACAAGCGGATTCGCGATGGCGATTCCGCGAGGGCGGGCAGGGCCCGTGGGGAGGAGACATGGCTCGTGACAGGATAGCCGGCAGGCGTCGGCTCACCCAGAAACAGGCGGCGGCGCTGCTTCTTCTGCCGTTTTTCGCGGTTTACGCGATGTTTCTTGTCTACCCGTTCCTGCGCGGTATCTGGATCAGCCTGCACGACTGGAACCTGCTCGCCGTCGCCTTCAACCCCGACGCAAAGGAATTCATCGGTTTCGAGAACTACCAGCGCGTGATGTGGGGGCAGAACATCGAATGGAGCGCATGGGCCAGCCCGGCCCTTCAGGTTGTCGGGCTCGCCGGTGCGGGCCTCGCCGCCTTCCTTCGCCGGACGGACCGGATGAGCCGGGCCACGGCCATCGCCCTCGGGCTGGCCTCGGTTCTGCTCTTTGTCCTCCCCGGTTTCCATCCCGGCGAAGGCGGGCGGTGGTATGACCGCCGGTTCTGGCCCACGGTTGGCAACACGCTGGTGTTCGTCGGGCTGACGGTGCCGGGGGTGACGCTCACCGCACTGGTGATCGCCGCCGCGATCAACCGCGAAACCCGTGCCATGGCGGTGCTGCGCACGTTGTTCTTCCTCAGCCAGGTGCTGTCGGTCACGGTGGTGACGCTGATCTGGCAGATCATGTTCTCGCCGCGCCAGGGCTTGATCGCCAATATCACCGAGGTGTTCGGGGGCACGCCCATCGTCTGGCTCACCGATCAGCAATTTGCCATGGCGGCGATCGTGATCACCACGATCTGGTGGTCGCTCGGCATCGCGATGATCCTGTTCCTCGCCGGGCTTCAGGACATTTCGGCCGATCTCTACGAGGCCGGCGCGCTCGACAACGCCACCGGCGTGCGCGCCTTCCGGCATATCACGCTGCCCAACCTCAAGCGGACCATCACGTTGGTGATCGTGCTGCAGATCATCCTGCATTTCCAGGTTTTCGGTCAGTCGCACCTGATGACGCAAGGCGGCCCGAACGACACCACGCAGGTGCTCGTGCGCTACATCTACCAGACCGGCTTTCGCGACAGCGAACTGGGCCGGGCCTCGGCGATGGCGGTGTTCCTGTTCGTGATCATGAGCGGGTTCTCGGTGCTGCAGTTCGTGGTCGGGCGGGAGGACGACAGATGAACACACGCGGATACTACTGGCTTGTCGTCGCGCTTTCGGTTCCGGCCTTCCTCTGGCTGGTGCCGACGCTCTGGATGGTGTCGCTCTCGTTCCAGCCCAACGAGGTGCTGGCGCGCACCACCTCGACAACGGCGCTCGGGCTCCTGCCGATCCCCTTTACCGCCGAGAACTACGGTGCGCTGTTCACTTTCGGCCAGACGCCGTGGTGGTTTCTCAACTCGGTGATCGTCGCGCTGGGCATGACGCTGGGGGTGCTGCTGGTGTCGACCACGGCGGGATACGCGCTCGCCCGGCTCGACTTCCCCTTCAAGCGCGCGCTGATCCTGGCCGCGCTCGCCGGGCTTATGGTGCCCGAACAGGCCGTTTTCATCCCGCTCTACACGATGTTTGCCGACTTCGGATGGCACAATTCCTACCACGCGCTGATCCTGCCGCGTATGGCGGTGCCGATCGGTGTTTTCCTGATGATGCAGTTCTTCAAGGCGATCCCCGACGACATCGAGGAAGCGGCCAGGCTGGAGGGCGTGGGCTGGTTGCAGATCTTCTGGTACGTGATGCTGCCGCTCGCGCGGCCGGCGATGATGACGCTGGCGATCCTGACCTTCCTCTACGCCTGGAACGACTACCTCTGGCCGCTGGTCTCGGCCCAGAAACGCGAGTTTTTCACCATCACCCTCGGGCTCGCCTCGATCCAATCCAACTTTGCGCAATCGGAAGGGCTGGGCCGCGTCATGGCCTCGGGCGTGATCGCCTCGCTTCCGGTCGTGCTCCTGTTCCTGATCTTCCAGCGTTACGTGGTGCAAGCCATGACCGTGGGTGGAAGCAAGGGATGAACCGGGGCGGTGCCCCAATCGGAAACCTGACGGGAGGAAAACCATGAAACAGATACTGATCGGAGCGGCATTCGCGGCGGGGTTCGCCGTGCCCGGGGTGGCGCAGGAGGTCACCCTCGGGCGGTTCTTCGGCGCATGTGAAGACGCGGGCACCGACACCAAGGCCAGCGTTGGCGAGGCCTGCATCATCCAGTCGATCATCAACGCCGCGAGCGCCGGGATTGACGGCGTGACGGTTGAAACCCTGCCCACCGACTGGGGCAACTACTACGACCAGATCAAGGCGGCCTACGCGGGCGGCACACCGCCCGACGTGCATGTGATGCACCGCCACCGGGTGCCCGAGTTCGCCGGCCTCGGCGCGCTCGCGGAGCTTTCCGATGATCTCGCAGCCGCCGGGATCGACCCCGACGACTGGGCCCCGGCCGCGCGCGATGCGGTCAGCTTCGACGGAGGCATCTATGGTGTGCCAATGGATTTTCACGCCAACCTCTGGCACGTCAACATGGATCTGATGGCCGAGGCCGGGCTGGTCGAGGACGGCAAGCCGGTGCTGCCCTCGTCGCCCGAGGAATTGCTTAAACACGCGCAGATGGTGAAGGAGGCGACCGGGCAGGATTACCTCGCCGCCGATTTCGCGCAGTTCCCGATCGGGGTACGCCTCGTGCTGGCGCTGATGTGGCAGCAGGGTGCCAATATCTTCGACGGCGATACCGCCACGATCAACGACGCCGCCGCGCTGAACGCGGTCACCGCGATCACCCAGTTGTTCGACGCCGATCTGGCCGATCCGCAGTTGAACTACGCCGACAGCCAACAGGCGTTTCTCAACGGCGAAGCGGCGGTGCTGGTGAACGGCACATGGGTGGTCGATCTCTATGACGCCGAAGCCGCGAAGGCCGAGACCGGGTTGAACGACTACTACGCCGCCGACTTCCCGACCCTGTTCGACCAGGGGGCAACCTGGGCCGACAGCCACATGTGGGCGATCCCGGCCTCGCTGAAGGCGAACGATCCCGAAACCTTCGGCGCGGCGCTCAAGGTTCTGGCCTTCATCAACGATCACAACATCGACTGGGCCCGCACCGGGCACATGGCGGTGCGCACCTCGGTTCTCGAAAGCGCCGACTACGCCGCGCTGCCGCACCGAGACGAATATGCCACGACCGCGTCGATTGCCCGCGATACGCCGCCCTCGGAGCGCTACGGCGCGATCCAGGACGTGCTGAACCGCGAGTTGCAGGCGATCTGGCTCACCGACAAGCCGGTCGAGACCGCGCTCGCCGATGCCGAAGCGGAAGTGCAGGACCTGCTCGACCGCTGAGACCCTCACGCCCCGGACCGGCACGGCGCCGGGCCGGGGCACGTTCCTCCAAGAGATATTCGATGCCTGAACACGCTCGCGACACGAGATGGAGCGCCGCGCGCGCATGGGCCTGGTGGGAAGCTCGCGACTGGGTGTGCGGGGTGAACTTCCTGCCGTCTAGCGCCACCAACTTCCTGGAAATGTGGCGGGCGGAAACCTTCGACCGGGAAACCATCGCCCGTGAACTCGGATGGGCCGCCGACATCGGCTTCAACGCGGTGCGGGTGAACACCCATTTTCTTGTCTGGCAGCACGACCGCGACGGCTTGATTGCCCGCATGCGCTGGTTTCTCGAAACCGCTTCGACGCGCGGACTCGACGTGGTGCTCGTGCCCTTCGATGATTGCGGGTTCGGCGGGGCCGAGCCGGTCTGGGGAGACCAACCCGCGCCGGTGCCCGGCCTGCACAATTCCCGCGCGGTGGCCAGTCCGGGGCGGGCGGCGGTGATGGACCACGCGCTGTGGCCCGGTTTTGAAGCCTACCTGCGCGATCTCGTCGCCAGCTTCGGCAAGGATCAACGAGTGTTGTTCTGGGATCTCTACAACGAGCCGGGAAACCGGATGATCTTCACCCCCGCGGGATTCGAGGAATACGATGCCGGGTTAGCCGAACACAGCCGCGCGCTGATGCGCGCCGCCTTCGGCTGGGCCCGGGCCGAGGCCCCGACGCAGCCGCTCACCGTGGGTGCATGGCAGACGCCGCCGGTTGGCTCCAAGGCACGGCCTTTCGCCGACGAGATCGACCGTCTTGCGCTCGATCTGTCGGATATCGTGACCTTCCACGCCTATTGCGACCGTGCCTGTGCCGACCGCCTGATTGACCAACTCGCCGGGCTGGGTCGTCCGATGTTGATCACCGAATGGCTCGCCCGAGCGGTGGACAGCCGGATCGACGACCAGCTTCCGCTGTTTCACGCGCGTGGCGTGGGCTGCTTCAACTGGGGCTTCGTGCGCGGCCGCACCCAGACTCACCTGCCTTGGCCGAGGACGCTGGTGGAACGTCACGGTCGCCATCCGCGCGAGGGGGTCTGGTTTCACGATCTTCTGCACCCCGACGGCACGCCCTACGATCACGACGAGATCGCGCTGATCGGGAGGCTCACCGGGGCCGGGGGGCGCCGGGCGGCGCGCTGACCTTGCGCGCCGCAGCCCCGGTTCACCGCAACCGCAGCGTTGTCTTGGTATCGAACAGGAACACGTCGTCGATATCGAAATCGACATCGACGGAGGTGCCCTGCTGGATCGGGTCGTCGCCCTTGATCTCGACCACGATGCGCTCTTTTGTCGGGGTTTTCAGATAGTCGTAGGCCACGCCGCCGAGGCGCTCGCGAATATCGACGGTGATCGGCGAGGGAGCTTCGTGGACCCCGAGGGACTGGGGCCGAAGCCCGATGGTTACCTCGCTGCCGACCGCCGGAAGCGCCACCTTCGGTGCGATGTCGCGGTCGCCAAGCCCGGGGATCCGAACCTTGCCGCCGTCGATGACCTGTCCGCGCAGGAAGTTCATGCTTGGCGAGCCGATGAACCCGGCCACGAAGATGTTGTCGGGGTCCTGGTAGAGATCCATCGGGGCACCGACCTGCTCGATCCGCCCGTCGCGCAGCACCACGATCTTGTCGGCCAGCGTCATCGCCTCGACCTGGTCGTGGGTGACGTAGATCATCGTGGTTCCGAGTTCCTTGTGGAGCCGCGAGATTTCAACCCGCATCTCCACCCGCAGTTCGGCGTCGAGGTTGGACAGCGGCTCGTCGAAGAGGAAGACGTCGGGCCCTCGGGTGATTGCCCGGCCGATCGCCACGCGTTGGCGCTGGCCGCCCGAAAGCGCCTTCGGCTTGCGCTTGAGGTAGGGTTCGAGTTGCAGGATCTCGGCGGCGCGGGCCACCTTGCGGCGGGTTTCCTCCTTCGGCACGCCGGTCATCTTCAGACCGAAGCCCATGTTTTCCTCAACCGTCATGTGCGGGTAGAGCGCGTAGGTTTGAAACACCATCGCGACACCGCGTTCCGCCGGATCGGTGCGGGTCACGTCGCGTCCGCCGATGTGGATCGTGCCTTCGGTAGTTTCCTCGAGCCCGGCGATCATCCGCAGCAGGGTGGACTTGCCACAGCCCGAGGGGCCGACGAAAACGCAGAATTCACCATCGTCGATTTCGAGATCGACCCCGTGGATCACCTGCACCTCTCCGTAGCGCTTGATCGCGCGCTCCAACGAAACTCCCGACATGTCTCTCTCCCTTTTGGTCAGGCGGGAAACTGCCAATGCGTGGCGTCTTTCCCGATCTTCTCGGCAGTTTCGAGCAGGTCGGCCCGAAACGCTTCCAGCTCTTCCAGTTGATACCGTGTTGTCGACGTGGCGACCGAAATCGCCCCGGTCACGCGTCCGTTGTCATTCAGGATCGGCGCCGCGATCGAAATGATCCCGTGCTCGTGCTCCTGCCGGTCGAAGGCGATGCCGGTCTTGCGGACGTCATCAAGATCGCGCAGAAGGCTGCGCGCCGAGCCATGGGTGGCCTCGGTGTATTTGAAGAAACTTTGCTGTTTCAGCGCCAGTTCCAGCCGTTTCGGGGCAAGGAAGGCCAGCATCGCCTTGCCGACGCCGGTGCAATAGGCCGGCGCAACCTGGCCCACCTGGGCGAGGGTTTCAAAGCGGTCGGTTGCCTTGAGCTTGTCGACGAACAGCACCTGGCCATTGTCGAGCTGGGCGAGATGCACCGATTCGCCCGCCCGGCTTGCGAGCGCCTCGACATGGGTGCGCGCGATCGGGGCAAGCGAGGCGTTTTTCCACGCGGCATGGGCCAGCCGCATCAGGCGGGCCCCGAGCCAGTAGGTTCCGTCGTCGTTGTACGACAACATCTTCTGGCTCGTGAGCGTTTGCAGGAACCGGTAGAGCGTGGCCTTTGGATAGGGCGACAGTTCCAGCAGTTCGGAGAACCGCACCGGCCTGCCGAACTCGGCAACACAGTCGAGCACTTCGAGAGCCTTGCCGACGGTTCCGTCGCCGCGTGCCTGCGTGTTCATCCGGTTTTCTCCTCCCGCGGCGTCGCACCCGATACGAGACAGTTGACTCGGGATAACCAATGCGCGCATAGTTTTCAATAGTTGAGAACAGGTTCCACATAATGAAACCTTTCGTCAACCCGAAAATTGAACCGCAATAGGGAGGACACCATGCGTTCAATGCTCACCCTGTCGATCTCGGCCGCGGCCGTGGTTGCAGCCAGCGCGAGTTTTGCCGATCAGCGCGTCGTGCGTTACTACGCCGACTACGACCCGGCACCGCTGGCCGCGATGGAAGAGATCATCGCCGATTTCGAGGCTGCGAACCCCGATATCGACATCCAGCTCCAGAACTTCGATCACGAAGGCTACAAGACCGCGATCCGCAACTTCCTGTCTGCCGACGCCCCCGATCTGGCGAACTGGTACGCAGGCAACCGGATGGCGCCCTTCGTGAATTCCGGCCAGTTCATGGATGTGTCGGACGTGTGGGAGGAGCACGGCCTGAAAGACAGCCTGGCCTCGGCCTTGCCGTCGATGACCATCGACGACAAGCAGTGGGGCGTGCCCTATACCTATTACCAGTGGGGCATCTACTACAACAAGACCGCCTATGAGCAGGTTGGGGCTTCGGTGCCCGAAACCTGGGACGAGTTCCTCGCCAACTGCGCGCTGTTCAAGGAAGCCGGGATCGACTGCGTGACCACCGGCACCAAGGCGCTGTGGCCCGGAGCCGGGATCTTCGATTACATGAACCTGCGCACCAATGGCTACGAGTTCCACATGGACCTCGCCAACGGCGAGGTCGAATGGACCGATGACCGCGTGCGGGCAACCTTCGCGGAATGGGCCAAGCTCGTGGAGCCCGGCTATGTCACCGAAAACCACGCCGCGCTCGAATGGCAGGACGCCGCCTCGTTGCTCGTGCAGGGCAAGGCCGCGAACTACGTGATGGGCAACTTCGCCGTCGCCGTGTTCAAGGAAGGCGGGATGACCAACGACACGCTTGGCTTCCTTCCGTTCCCGACGATCAACCCGGACGTGCCGCGCGCCGAGGAAGCGCCGACCGATACCGTGCACATTCCGTCGGGTGCGACCAACGTCGAAGACGCCAAGGCCTTCCTCGCCTATCTTGCCGGTGCCGATGCGCAGACCAAGATCAACGCGGCGATGGGCCAGCTTCCGATCAACAAGGACGCCGAGGTGGCGCAGGACGATCCGTTCATCATGGCCGGGTTCGAGCTTCTGTCGACCACGCCGGGCGGGATCGCGCAGTTCTTCGACCGGGACGCCCCGGCCGAGATGGCCAAGGTCGGCATGGAGGGCTTCCAGCAGTTCATGGTGCAGCCTGATCAGCTCGACAACATCCTCGACAGGCTCGAAAAAGCCCGTCAGCGGATCTATCAGTAAGCCAGAGCGGAGGTGCGGCCGGCATCGCCCGGCCGCGCCTTTGGCCCGCTCGCCCGCTCTCGCGCCGCGGCCGGGCCATCACTTCCAGCCGAGACCTGCACAAGGGGCGCCCCGATGAGCCTTGCAAGCACCGAACGCCGTTCCCGGTCGTGGTGGCGTGAACACCAGCAAAGACTGACACCTTATGTCTTTCTGATCCCCGGCCTGATCTTCTTTCTCGTCTACGTGATCATCCCGATCTTCGAGAGCTTCTGGCTCTCGGGCTTCAAATGGGACGGTCTGGGCGAGAAAACCTGGATCGGTATGGCCAACTACCGCGAATTGTTTGACGACGAAGCCTTCTACACATCGCTCAAGAACAACATCATCTGGCTCGTGCTCTACCTTCTCGCGGTGCCCGCCGGGTTGTTCATCGCGATCTTTCTCAACCAGCGTGTGCGCGGTATCCGCGTCTACAAGTCGTTCTTCTTTTTTCCCTTCGTGATTTCGCAGGTCGTCGTCGGCCTGATCTTCGCGTGGTTCTACGCGCCGAATTTCGGGCTGTTCTACCTCCTGGTCGAAAAACTCACCGGCACCGGCATCGCCGTGCTGGCCGACCCCGATCTGGTGACCTACGGCATCATCGCCGCCGGGCTCTGGCCGCAGATCGCCTATTGCATGATCCTCTACCTGACCGGCCTCAACGCCGTCGATCCCGAGCAGGTGGAAGCCGCACGGCTCGACGCGGCGAAGGGCTGGAAGATGCTCTGGTACGTGATCCTGCCGCAGCTTCGGCCCGCCACCTTCATCGCCGTCGTCGTCACCGTGATCGGCGCGCTGCGCTCCTTCGACCTGGTCTCGATCATGACCGACGGTGGCCCGTTCGGCTCCTCCCGCGTGCTCTCGTTCTACATGTATGAGCAGGCGCTCTCGGAATACGGCTACCGGATGGGCTACGGCGCATCCATCGCGGTGATCCTGTTCCTGATCATGATGGTCTTCATCTCCGGGTTCATCTGGAAGATGGTCGAAGACGAACGCCAGGGGAATTGACATGTTTCCACGTCCAATCGAACAAAGATCGCGGGCGGCCCGGGTCGGCTACCAGCTTGCGCTGCCGGTCGCGCTCCTGCTCTGGCTGCTGCCGTTGCTCGGGGTGGCGGTCACCTCGCTGAAGCCCGCCTCCGATCTCGCGTCGGGCAATTACTTCGGCCTGCCCAGCCACCTGGCCTTCTCCAACTACGCCGACGTGTTCAACAACTCGCCGATCGGGCAATACATCTGGAACTCGTTCAAGGTGACGATTCCCACGGTGATCGGCACGCTGGTGCTGTCGTCGCTCACCGGCTTCGCGCTGGGCATCTACC
This sequence comes from Maritimibacter sp. HL-12, assembly GCF_900177545.1. Taxonomy (GTDB): domain Bacteria; phylum Pseudomonadota; class Alphaproteobacteria; order Rhodobacterales; family Rhodobacteraceae; genus Sinisalibacter. The sequence goes on from NZ_FXBQ01000001.1 coordinate 2,115,216, forward strand.
GGTTCCGCGGCAACATCGTGATCTTCTTCATGTTCGTCGCGGGCAATTTCGTGCCGTTCCAGATTCTCATGGTGCCGGTACGCGACATGACGGTGAACATGGGGCTCTACAACACCACCACCGGGCTCGTGCTGTTCCACATCGCGTTCCAGACCGGGTTCTGCACCCTGTTCATGCGCAACTTCATCCGCGCCCTGCCACGTGCGCTGATCGAGGCGGCGCGGGTCGAGGGCGTGAGCGAGGTCCGGATCTTCTGGTATATCGTGTTGCCGCTGATGCGGCCGGCGATCGCGGCGCTCAGCGTGCTGATCTTCACCTTCATCTGGAACGATTACTTCTGGGCCACGGTGCTGACCACCTCGGCCTCCACCCAGCCGGTGACGGCAGGCCTCTATGCGCTCAACGGTCTCTGGATCGCCCAGTGGCAACTGGTGTCGGCCGGGGCAATCGTGGCGGCGATGCCGCCGGTTCTGATGTTCTTCCTCATGCAGCGCCACTTCATCGCCGGGTTGACGCTCGGGGCGGTGAAATGATCCACAGTTGGCGGCTTGACGATGCACATCAAACGCTGGTTCTCGCGGCACAGGGTGCGCGGCTGGCGGCGGTGGTTTACTGGGGTCCGCGCCTGCCGGATAGCGAGGATATCGCCGGGCTGCACGCGGCCGGGCTGATCGACCTGACCGGCGGGATGCTTGACGACATTCCTGCGTTGTCGATCTGCCCCGAAGCGGGCCGCAGCTTTCAGGGCCAGCCCGGGCTCGTGCTCAGCGATGACGCGGGCCGGCCGTGGGTACCGGAGTTCCACCTTGTCGGTGCGGAGGAGGGCGAAGGCAGCCTTGTTCTGAGCTATGCCGACGACAATGGCGCGCTCAGCTATCGCGCGCGCTTCGGGATTGACCGGGAAACCCACGTGATCACCGCGCAGGCCAGCCTTGAATCCGCACGGCCCATGCGGCTTCATTGGCTCGCCGCGCCGGTGCTGCCCGCGTCGCAGCACGCGGCCGATATGATTGACTTCGCCGGGCGCTGGTGCGGTGAGTTCCAACCCGTGCGCACCCCCTGGGCCCCCGGGATTCGCATGCGTGAAAGCCGCACGGGCCGCTCGGGGCACGAGCATTTCCCCGGCCTGATCGTGCCGGGGCAGGGGGCGACCAACACCCAAGGCGAGGCCCACGCCTGGCACTACGGCTGGTCGGGCGGGCACCGGATGGTGGCCGAAGAACTGCCCGATGGGCGGCGGCAGATCCAGTTTGGCCACGCCAGCGGGACCGAACCGGAGGCGGGCACGCGGTTTGAGACCGCGCCGCTCTACGCCACGTTTTCACCCGACGGGATCAACGGCTGCGCGGTCGCCTTCCAGCGCCACCTGCGCGACCGGATCGTGACATGGCCGAAGCCCGATGCACCGCGCCCGGTGCATTACAATTGCTGGGAGGCGGTCTATTTCGACCACGACCTCGCCGAGTTGAAAGACATCGCCAGCCGCGCTGCAGCCCTAGGCGCCGAGCGCTTCGTGCTTGATGACGGTTGGTTCGGGCGGCGCGACGATGACACCACCTCGCTCGGCGATTGGGTGATCGACGCGCGCAAGTACCCCGACGGGCTCACACCGCTGATCGAGCATGTGCACGGCCTTGGCATGGGCTTTGGCCTCTGGTTCGAGCCCGAGATGGTGAACCCCGACAGCGACCTCTACCGCGCCCGGCCCGACTGGGTTCTTGGCCCTGCCGACCAGATCCCCGGGCGTAACCAGATGGTGCTCGACATGTCCCGGAGGGAGGTGCGCGATTATCTCTACGACAGGATCGCCGCCCTGCTTTCGGACAACGCGATCGACTACATCAAGTGGGATCACAACCGCCTGTTGCCGACGCCTGATGCGGAGCAGACCCGCGGTGCCTATGCGCTGCTCGACCGGCTGCACGGTGCCTTTCCGATGGTCGAGATCGAAAGCTGTGCTTCCGGTGGCGGGCGGATCGACTTCGGCATCCTCGGCCGCACCCAGCGGGTGTGGCTGTCGGACAGCAACGATGCACTGGAGCGGCTGAGAATCCAGCACGAGGCGGCGCTGTTCCTGCCCGCGGTGGTGACCGGCAGCCATGTCGGCCCACGCCGCAGCCACACTTCGGGCCGGGTGCTCGATATCCGCTTCAGGGCCTGGGTGGCGGCGCAACGCCACATGGGCTTCGAGATGGATCCGCGCGAGTTGAGCGAGGAAGAGGCCGGGGTGCTGACCTCGGCAACGACCTGGTGGAAAGCAAATCGCGGCTGGATGGCACGCGCCGATATCCTGCGGCTCGACAGCGCCGACCCGGCGGTGATCGCCGAACAGCAGCTTGCCGAAGATGGCGCGCGCTTTGTCGTCTTCGCCGGGCAGGCGGCCACCTCGGCGCAGATATCGCCGCGCCCGCTGCGGCTCACCCGGCTGTCGGCGGAGGCGATGTATCGCGTCGACCTGGTCAACCGTGCCGATCTGACCGGGCTTTCGCGCGGCAACCCGGCGCTGAAATCCGGACCGGTCACGCTTTCCGGCCAGTACCTGATGCGTCACGGGCTCACGCTGCCGTGGAGCTTTCCCGGCAGCATGTGGGTTCTGGAAGGCACACGGCTGCAAGAGGAGGGCACGTCATGAGCGGGAAGGTTCTGGTTTGCGGCGGGGCGGGCTACATCGGCTCGCACATGGTGCGCCAACTGGTTGCGGCGGGGTTCGAGCCGGTGGTGTTCGACAATCTCTCGCAGGGCCATGCCGCCGCCGTCGAGGGCGTGCCGCTGGTGCGTGGTGATCTGCTCGATCCGGCGGCGCTTGCGGCGGTTTTCGCCGGGCATGAGTTCGATGCGGTCTATCACTTCGCCGCATTGATCTCGGTGGGTGATTCCGTCATCGCGCCCGAACTCTATTACCGCAACAACGTGGTCGGCGCGCTCAACCTGCTCGACGCGATGCGTACGGCGGGCGTGGGTCGGATCGTGTTTTCCTCCACCGCCGCGGTTTACGGCAACCCCCGGACCGACAAGATCGCGGAAACCCACCCGCAGGCCCCGATCAATCCCTACGGATGGTCGAAGCTGATGATGGAACAGATCCTCGCCGACCATGCCCGCGCCCACGGCATCCGCGCGGTGAGCTTTCGCTATTTCAACGCCGCCGGGGCCGATCCCGGCGGCGCGATCGGCGAGGCGCATGATCCCGAGACCCACCTTGTGCCCAACATCCTGTGCGCGGCCCTCGGATTGCGCCCCATGCTGGAGATCTTCGGCGACGATTACGACACAAGCGACGGCACCTGCGTGCGCGACTACATCCACGTGAACGACATCGCCTCGGCGCACCTGGCCGCGCTCGACTGGATGGATGCGCATGAGGGGGCGCACGTCTTCAACCTCGGCAATGGAAGCGGCTTCAGCAACCTCGAAGTTCTGGAAGCGGCACGGAAGGTGACTGGCATCGACATTCCCCATCGCATCCGGCCCCGGCGCGAGGGCGACGCGGGCACGCTCGTGGCCGATAGCGCGAAGGCGCAATCGCACCTGGGCTGGCGGCCGCAGCACAGCGGGATAGAGGAGATCATCGAGAGCGCCTGGGCCTGGCATCGCGCGCCGAAATACGGGCCATTCGCCTGAGACAAGACGGAACGCAACACCATGGACCACTTCGATTTCGACGAACACCCGCACCGGCGCTACAACCCGCTCAAGGGCGAGTGGGTGCTGGTCTCGCCGCATCGCAACAAGCGCCCGTGGCAGGGCCAGAGCGAAAAGACCGCCGCGGCGGTCAAACCGCCCTACGATCCGGGCTGCTACCTCTGCGCGGGCAATACCCGCGCCAATGGCCAGACCAACCCCGACTACCGGGGGCCATGGGTGTTCGACAACGATTTTCCGGCGCTCCTGCCCGATGCTCCCGAAGGCGGCCCGGCAAGCGATCCGCTGTTTCGTGCCGAGGCCGCGCGCGGCACCGCGCGGGTGATCTGCTTTTCCGAGCGCCACGATCTGACCCTGCCGGAAATGAGCGTGCCGGCGATCCGGGCGGTGGTGGATGTCTGGGCCGGGCAACTGGCCGAGCTTGGCCAACGCTATGACTGGGTGGCAATCTTCGAGAACAAGGGCGCGGTGATGGGGTGTTCCAATCCCCACCCGCACGGCCAGATCTGGGCTTCCGATTTCCTTCCCAACGAGGTCGCGCGCGAAGACGCCGAGCAGGCGCGTCATCTGGCCGAGACCGGCGAGAACCTTCTGGTGGCCTATGCCGAACGCGAGGCCGCGCTGGGCACCCGCGTGGTGGAGCGCAACGATCACTGGCTGGCGGTGGTGCCGTTCTGGGCAGTGTGGCCGTTCGAGACCCTTGTTCTGCCGCGCCGCCACGTGCTGCGGCTGACCGATCTGGAGGACGATGAGCGCGACGCGCTGGCCGACCTTCTCAAGCGGCTCTGTACCCGCTACGATAACCTCTTCGAGACCGAATTTCCCTACACGATGGGCTGGCACGGCGCGCCGATGACGGATAGGGATCACCGCCATTGGCAGTTGCACGCGCATTTCTATCCGCCGCTCCTGCGCTCGGCGACGGTGCGCAAGTTCATGGTTGGTTACGAGATGCTGGCGGAAGCGCAGCGTGATCTGACGGCCGAAACGGCGGCGGCGCGGCTGCGCGATCTGCCGACGGTGCATTACAAGGCAGGAGGGTGACGTGCATACATCCACCGAAACCGAGCTGAACCGGGCGGCGGCAGAGGGCTTCGCGGCGCGTTACGGGCGGCCACCCGCCGCCGTCGCCTTCGCGCCCGGCCGGGTCAACCTGATGGGCGAACACACCGACTACAACGGCGGGGTCGTGCTGCCGATGCCGCTGGGGCTCGGCGTTTCGGTCGCGCTTGGCACCGGCGACATCCCGGGCGAGATCCGGTTTGCCAGCGCCGCGTTCGAGGCCGAGGAAACCCGCAGGGTTGAGGAGGCGTCCACCGGGGCCTGGTCGGATTACGTGCTGGGTGCGCTGAAGGCGCTGGCCGAGCCCGAGATTGCCGCCGCCGGGCTCTGTGTTTTCGTTGCCTCCAACCTTCCGGTCGGAGCCGGGCTATCGAGCTCGGCGGCGGTCGAGATCGGCACGCTGCGCGCCGCGGCGGCGCTGTTCGGCAAGCCCGTCGACCCGGTGGACTTCGCCTTGAGAGCCCGCAAGGTCGAGAACGAATTCGTCGGGATGCCCTGCGGGATCATGGACCAGTTCACGGTGTCCGTCGGCGTCCCCGGCAACGGGCTGTTCCTCGACACACGCACGCTCGAGTACCACCCCGCGCCGCTGCCCGACGGCCACAGCTTCCTGGTGATCCACTCGGGCGTCAGCCACCGGCTCACCGAGAGCGGCTACGCAACCCGCGTGGCCGAGTGCAAGGCCGCCTGCGAAGCACTGGGCGTCGAGATGCTGAGCGATCTGGGACCGGATGACCTCGCCCGGATCGACGCGCTCGCGGAGCCCTTGAACCGCCGCGCGCGCCATATCGTGACCGACAACCGGCTTACCCGGGAGGGCTTCGCGGCGCTCAAGGCTGGCGACGCCAACATGTTCGGCCAACTGATGGTCGAAAGCCATGCCACCGAGCGGGACAACTATGAAATCACCGTGCCCGAGACCGACGCGATGGTCGAAGCTGCGGTTGCCGATGGCGCGCTCGGCGCGCGACAGACCGGCGGGGGGTTTGGCGGCGCCATCGTGGTGCTGGTGGCCGACGCGGAGGTCGATGGGTTCACCGACCGGTTCGCCCGGGCCTTCCCGGGCACCAGGTTGCTGGCCGTGACGTCGGCATAGGAGTGCAGCCCCGGCCGCCGGGGCGTCGATATTTGGGAGCAGGGACATGACCAAGACCCGCCGCAACCGCGCATGGTATGGCAAGACCGACAGGGACGGTTTCATCCACCGCTCGTGGATGAAGAACCAGGGCTTTCCCGACCATGTGTTTGACGGCCGCCCGGTGATCGGCATCTGCAACACCTGGTCGGAGTTCACGCCCTGCAATTCGGGGCTGCGCGAGCTCGCCGAAGGGGTCAAGCGCGGGGTCTGGGAGGCGGGAGGTTTTCCGGTGGAGTTCCCGGTGATGAGCCTTGGCGAAACCCAGATGAAGCCCACCGCGATGCTGTTTCGCAACCTGCTGGCGATGGACGTGGAGGAATCGGTCCGCGCCTACGGCATGGATGGGGTGGTGCTGCTCGGCGGCTGCGACAAGACCACGCCGGGCCAATTGATGGGCGCGGCCTCGGTCGATCTGCCGACCATCGTGGTCAGCGCCGGCCCGATGCTCAATGGCAAGTGGAAGGGCCGCGACATCGGCTCGGGCACCGACGTGTGGAAATTCTCCGAAGCGGTGCGTGCGGGCGAGATGACCTTGCAGGACTTCATGGCCGCTGAAAGCGGCATGAGCCGCTCGAAGGGCGTCTGCATGACGATGGGCACGGCCAGCACCATGGCATCGCTGGTGGAGGCGATGGGGATGAGCCTGCCGCTGAACGCGGCACTGCCCGCCGTCGATTCGCGGCGCATGGCGTTGGCACACATGACCGGCAGGCGTATTGTCGAAATGGTGGAAGAAGACCTGAAGTTTTCCGACGTCGCCACCCGCGCAAGTTTCGAAAACGCCATCCTTGCCAACGCGGCGGTGGGCGGCTCGACCAACGCGGTGGTGCACCTGCTCGCCATTGCCGGGCGGCTCGACATCGAGCTTTCGCTCGACGATTTCGAGATCGGTTCCGAGGTGCCCTTGCTCGTCAACTGCATGCCCTCGGGGCAATACCTGATGGAAGACTTCGCCTATGCCGGGGGGATGCCGGTGGTTCTGAAGGAGCTTGCGCCGCTGCTGCGCCCGGCGCGCACGATCATGGGGGGCGAGATCTCGGCCTATGCCGAAGGGGCCGAATGCTACAACGACGACGTGATCCGCCCGCTCGCGAACCCGCTCAAGCCCGCATCCGGGGTGCGGGTTCTGCGCGGCAATCTCGCGCCGGACGGGGCGATCATCAAACCTTCCGCCGCCTCGCCGCATCTGCTGGAACACGAGGGCGAGGCGCTGGTGTTCGAGAGCATCGAAGACTTCAAGGCCAATATCGACCGCGAGGATCTGGCCGTGACTCCCGATACCGTTCTGGTGCTGAAAGGCTGCGGGCCGAAGGGCTACCCCGGGATGCCCGAGGTCGGCAACATGCCGATCCCGGCGCGGCTGGTGAAGCAAGGTGTGCGCGACATGGTACGGATTTCGGATGCGCGGATGTCGGGCACCGCTTTCGGAACCGTGGTGCTGCACGTCGCGCCCGAGGCCCAGGCCGGTGGCCCGCTGGCGCTGGTGCACACCGGCGACCGGGTGCGGCTTTCCGCGAAGGACGGAAAACTGGAATTGCTCGTCGATGCCGCCGAACTGGAGCGCCGCCGCGTCGCGTGGCGGCCCGATCCGCCGCGCTATACCCGTGGCTACGCCAAGCTCTATTTCGATCACGTCATGCAGGCCGACCGGGGGGCCGATCTCGATTTTCTCGTCGGCAAGGATACCCGTCCGGTGACACGGGAGAGCCATTGATGAGCGCCTATGCCAGCTTTCACGACCTTGCGGGCGCAAGCGTGTTCATCACCGGCGGTGGCGCGGGCATTGGCGCGGCGCTGACCGAGGGGTTCATCGCCCAGGGCGCGCGCGTGGCCTTCGTGCAGCGGTCGGATGGCACCGCCTTCTGCGACGAGGTCGAGGCCCGGCAAGGCGCGCGGCCCATGTTCATCCGCTGCGACATCACCGATATTGCCGCGCTGAAGGCGGCGGTGGCCGAGGCCGCCGAAACGCACGGGCCGGTGACGGTGCTCGTCAACAATGCCGCGAACGACGAGCGGCACCGGACGGAAGACGTGACGGAGGCGTTCTGGGATCGCGCCCAGGCGATCAATCTCAAGGCGCATTTCTTCGCCGCGCAGGCGGTTGTGGCGGGGATGCGCGCGGCCGGGGGCGGGGCGATCATCAACGTCACCTCGATCAGCTACATGATGGGGCAGGGGGCCTACCCGGCCTATACCAGCGCGAACTCGGCCCTGAACGGGCTTACCCGCAGCCTCGCGCGCGAGTTCGGCCCCGATGGCATCCGCGTGAATGCGCTCGCCCCGGGCTGGGTGCTCACCGCGAAGCAACTGGAGAAATGGGCCACCCCGCAGGCGCTTGCCGCCCATCTCGACCGGCAATGCCTCAAGACCCATCTCGCGCCGGAGGACATGGTCGATGCGGCGCTGTTCCTGGCCTCGAAGGCAAGCCGCATGATGACCGGGCAGGCGCTGGTGGTCGATGGCGGCGTGGTGGTGACGGGATGAGCGGGCTGGCCGACTGGATCGCGGTGGACTGGGGCACCTCCCGGCTCAGAGCCTGGCCGATCGACGGCGCGGGGCACGTGATTGCCCACCTTTCCTCCGACAAGGGCATGGGCGGACTGGCACCACAGGCGTTCGAGCCGGCCCTGCTCGATCTCGTTGCGCCCCACCTCGACCCGGTGCGCGCCACCCCGGTGATTGCCTGCGGCATGGTCGGCGCGCGGCAGGGCTGGGCCGAGGCAGGCTACGAGGCGGTGCCCTGCGCGCCGCCGGGGTTGGCGCGTGCCACCCGCGCGCCCGCGACCGATCCGCGCCTTGACGTGGCGATCCTGCCCGGGCTGCGCCAGGAAAGCCCCGCCGACGTGATGCGGGGCGAGGAAACCCAGATCGCCGGATTCCTCGCCGCCACGCCCGGTTTCGACGGCACGATCTGCCTGCCCGGAACGCATAGCAAGTGGGTGCAGGTCAGCGCCGGCGAGGTGGTGAGCTTTCGCAGCGTGATGACGGGTGAGCTTTTCGCCGCTATTGCCGGGCACACGGTTCTGCGCCACAGCCTTGGCGAGCCGAACGATGAGAGCGCCTTCCTCGAGAGCGTTGCCGAGGCCATGGCCCGGCCCGAGGCACTGACCGCGCGCCTGTTCGGGCTCAGGGCGGAGGCGCTGTTGCACGGGCTGGCCGCCGATACCGCCGCCGCGCGGGCCTCGGGGCTGCTGATCGGGCTCGAACTGGCGGGCGCGCGCGGCTACTGGCTGGGCACCCGGCTTGCGCTGGTCGGTGCCCCGGCGCTCACCGCGCGCTATGCCGCCGCGCTGGCGGCGCAGGGGGCCGTGCCCGAGATTGCCGACGGCGATGCCATGGTGCTGGCGGGGTTGCAGGCCGCATGGGCGCAGGCAGGAGAGTAGGATGGAGCGCAAGATCATCGCCATTCTGCGCGGGGTCACGCCCGGAGAGGTGGTTGCCATCGGCGCGGAACTGATCGGGGCCGGGATCGACATCATCGAAGTGCCGCTCAATTCGCCCGACCCGCTCGATAGCATCGCGGCGCTTGCCCGCGCCTTCAGCGGGCAGGCCCGGATCGGCGCGGGCACGGTGCTCGCGCCACGCGAGGTGGGGCAGGTGCACGCGGCGGGCGGAACGTTGATCGTCTCGCCCGACACCAATCCGGAGGTGATCGCGGCGACCAAGGCGGTGGGAATGGCGTCCTATCCCGGCGCGATGACGCCAAGCGAGTGCTTCGCTGCGCTGCGCGCCGGGGCCGACGGGCTCAAGCTGTTCCCCGCCAGCCTGATCGGGCCGGAGGGGCTGAAAGCGATCCGCGCGGTGCTGCCCGGCGGCACCGAGACCTTCGCTGTCGGTGGCGCGGGGCCGGACAACTTTGCCGCATGGCGTGCAGCGGGGGCCACCGGTTTCGGGATCGGCACCGCTCTGTATGCACCGGGGCGGACACCGGCCGATGTGCGCCAGCGGGCGGAGGCCATCGTGACCGCTTATGACGAGGCATGGCGATGACGGTGCCGCAGGTTTTCGACAAACGCCGATGCGAGCTTGGAGAAGGCCCGCTGTGGCATCCGGAGCGGGGGCAGCTCTTCTGGTTCGACATCCTCGGCAAACGCTTGCTCAGCCGCGACGAAACCGGCGCGCGGCAGTGGCAGTTCGACGAACACGTGTCGGCGGCGGGCTGGATCGACCGCGACAGCCTGCTCATCGCCTCGCAAACCGCGCTGTTCGCCTTCGAAATCGAAACCGGCGCGCGCTCGGATATTGTGCCGCTGGAGGCCAACAATCCGGTGACCCGCTCCAACGATGGCCGCGCCGATCCGTTCGGCGGCTTCTGGATCGGCACGATGGGCAAGGCGGCGGAACCGGGTGCCGGAGCGATCTACCGCTTCTTCGAGGGCAAGGTAGAACGGCTTTTCGCCGGTATCACCATCTCCAACGCGATCTGTTTTGCGCCCGACGGGCGCACCGCCTATTTCGCCGATACCGTCGAGCGCCGGATCCAGCGCCAGAAGCTCGACGATGCGGGCTGGCCCGAAGGCGCGCCAAAGGTGTTTGTCGATCTCTCGCGGGATGGGCTGAACCCGGACGGGGCCGTGGTCGACGCCGAGGGGTGTTTGTGGAATGCGCAATGGGGGGCGTCGCGGATCGCACGCTATGCGCCCGATGGCGTCTTCCTGTCGGCCATTTCCATTCCGGCGAGACAGACAAGCTGCCCCGCTTTCGGCGGCGCTGAGCTGAAAACCCTTTTTGCCACCAGTGCCGCGGAGGGGATTGACGCCCCCGCCGACGGCGACGGGCTGACCTTCTCGGCAGACACCGGGATCACCGGTCAGGCCGAGCACAGAGTGAAGGTTTGACACCATGAAACGCGCGCTTGGATGCTGCTACTACCCCGAACACTGGCCCCGCGAGATCTGGGCCGAGGATGCCGCCCGGATGGCCGAAGCGGGCCTCACATGGGTGCGGATCGGTGAATTTGCCTGGTCGCGGCTGGAGCCCTCTCCCGGCGATTACCGCTTCGAGTGGCTCGACGAGGCGATCGAAACGCTGGGCGCGGCCGGCCTCAAAGTGGTGCTCGGCACCCCCACGGCGACGCCGCCGCGCTGGATGATTGAGCGGCACCCCGACATGCTCGCGGTCGATGCCGAGGGCCGTCCGCGCGGCTTTGGTTCGCGGCGGCACTACGATTTCAGCCACGAGGGCTACAAGGCCGAATGCGCGCGGATCGTCACCGAGCTTGCCCGGCGCTATGGCCGCAACCGCCATGTGGCCGCGTGGCAGACCGATAACGAGTATGGCTGCCACGATACCGTGATTTCCTGGTCCGACGCGGCGCGGCAAGCCTTTCGGCAGTGGCTGCGCAACCGCTATCCCGGCGCGGGCAACGATGGCGATATCGAGGCGCTCAACACCGCCTGGGGCAACGTGTTCTGGTCGATGGAATACCGCGATTTCGACGAGATCGCCTTGCCCAACCTCACGGTGACCGAGCCGAACCCGTCGCACAGCCTCGATTTTCGCCGCTTCAGCTCCGACCAGGTGGTGGCGTTCAACCTGCTTCAGGCCGAGATCATCCGCGCCTATTCCGACGCACCGATCGCGCATAACTACATGGGCAAGGAAACCCGCTTCGATCACTTCGCGGTCGGGGCCGATCTCGATATCGCCAGTTGGGACAGCTACCCGCTCGGCTTTCTCGAAGACCGGATCGAGCGCGAGGCGGGTTACAAGCGTCGCTTCGCGCGGCAGGGCGACGCCGATTTCCAGGCCTTCCACCACGATCTCTATCGCGCCGTGGGGCGCGGGCGGATGTGGATCATGGAGCAGCAGCCCGGCCCGGTGAACTGGGCACCCTACAATCCGCTGCCGCTGCCGGGCATGGTACGGCTCTGGACTTGGGAGGCCTTCGCCCACGGGGCCGAGGTGGTGAGCTATTTTCGCTGGCGGCAGGCACCGATGGCGCAGGAACAGATGCACGCGGGGCTGCTGCGGCCCGACAGCGCCGAGGCACCTGGGCTGGCGGAGGCGCGGGCCGTGGCGGCCGAGATCGCCGAGGCACCGGAGGTGATGCAGGCGCAGGCACCGGTGGCCATCGTCTTCGACTACGACGCCGATTTTGCATGGACCGTGCAGCCGCACGGGCGCGGGCTCGACTATTTCTGGCTGGTGTTCGACACCTACCGCGCCCTGCGCGCGCTGGGCCAGTCGATCGACATCCTGCCGCCCGGCACGCGCGATTTCAGCGGCTATCGCCTCGTCGCGGTGCCCGGCATGATGCACATGCCCGACGATCTGAAATCGGCGTTGGCGGCGAGCGAGGCCGTGGTGGTGATCGGCCCGCGCAGCGCGGCGCGCGACGCGACGATGCGCATTCCGGTGCCGCTGCCGCCGGCCCTGCCCGGGCTCGACGTGACCGTGGCGCGGGTGGAAACCATCCGCCCCGACATGCCGCTCGGGCTGGAGAAGGGCGGCGCGGCGATCGGCTACCGAGAGGTGCTTGAAGGCGGTGCGGCGGTGCTGGCGCGCACGGAGGCGGGCGAGGCGGTGCTCGTCGGGACCGACAAGCTGCATTACCTCGGGGCCTGGCTCGACCAGCCGGGCCTGCGCCGGGTCATGGCCGGGCTGTGCGACGCGGCCGGGCTGGAGACGCTGGATCTGCCCGATGGGGTGCGGCTGCGGGAGACCGGCACGGAACGCTTCTGGTTCAACTACGACAGCGAGGCCCACGAGGTGGCCGGGCGTCACCTCGGGCCGGTCTCGGTGGTGCGCGAGGCGGTGGCGCGCAAAGACCAGGCGCTGCCGAGACAGGGTTTTCCCGGTGCCTGGAACGCAGGGGCGTGACGGTATCCGCGCCGAAACCGGTGCGGCCCGGTCCTACTTGCCGCGCCAGCTATCGAGCCAGCGCTTGATCCGGCCGCGCTTGTCATCGGCATAGGTATCGACCTTCTCCCAGGCGTCACGGGTGTCTTCCAGCGCGGGATCAATCGTGCGTTCCCGAAATTGCAGCCACATCGCCCGGACGACAAGCACCAGCACGATCATCGTGATGAAGAAGAAGATGTTGAACCAGGGGATGATCGTCGCGTCCGGGCTTTCCACCGGCCGGATCGCCACCGCGTTGGGGAAGGTTGAAAGCAACTCCATCCGCCAGCCATAATGCGTCATCACCGCCCATTTCGGGTTCTCCGGCGTCGAGCGCAGATCGTCGGCCTCGGTCTGCAGGCTGGCGGTATCGAACTTGAAGTAGGGCGGCCATGACCAGCCGGTATCTTCGTTGCGATAGACCATGACCTCGTCGGACTCGCGCTGGATGAAACCGAAAAGCCAGGATTTCTTGCGCACGGTCTGGATGAACTGCACGTCGCGGTTGGAAAGCGAGGTGGCCTGATCGTCAGGGCTGGCCCAGAAGATCCGTGTCCAGTCGTTGAGGTCCTGGCGTTCCTGGTAGGTGTTGACCACCCGCACCACGTCATGCTGCGGCAACGTGTAGTGCAGGAAGGCGCCGAGGATCAGCGCGACGATGGCGAAAACGATGTTACGGGCAGTGCGCATGGGAGCCTCAGGTGACGTTGACGATGATCATGATCGCGAACATCGCGACCAGCGGGACGACGTAGATGAGCGCGATCAGCTTGGGGCGGATCGAGGCGTTGTATTGTTCCATGCCCTTCTCGATGAAGGCGGCACGCTGGGGGCTGCTGGTGTCGCCCGGATTGCGCTCGGCCCATTCGTTTTCGAGGTTCTCGCGCCGGAGCGACCGGGCATAGAGCGACACGGCGAGATAGATCACCGAAAGCAGGAGAAAGCCGAAAACGAGCAGTCGTGCGAATGCCATGGCTACCTCCTTACCGCGCCCCAGGGGCCTACGAGATCGACGATATCATCTTTCGGGGGGCGGGGGCCAGTGCGCCACGGCGACGGCGGCGGCCCTCCGAACAGCGCCTCGCGCGCCCCGGCCTTGTTGGCCGCATAATCGCGGGCGAGGAATTCCACCACGAAGTCTTTCTTGGCGTCCGGCCAGTCGCGATACGCGGCGTAGAAGGCCGGTTTGTGGGTGATGAACAACTGCCGGATATCGAGCGGCGCAAGCTCGGAGAGAAGCTGGTTGATCAGGTCGCGGTCGGGGTGATCGGCGCGGGCGCGCAGGGTGTAGAAATAGGCCGGGTTGTCCGAGGCGATGCGCGGCCACTTGCCGCCGTTGAGCGCCCAGCGCACGAGTTCGCCCAGCTTGCGAAACTCCTCCGGCAGGTGCCCCGCCATGCGCTGCGCCAGCCGGTGCAGGCTGCGCGGATCGAAGCCGTCGATCTTCAAGCCTTCCGAGGTGGCGGCATCGACGAGGATGAAATCCATCTTCTGGCGCAGGATCGCCGCACCGTCGACGCCGCGCGCCTTGATCACCGGCTCCACGAGTTCGTTCACCTCCAGAAAGGTGGCGATGGCGTTGCGCATGGTGAGGTCGTAGGTCTCCACCGGCAATTCCCCCAGTTCGCCACGCGGCTTCACCGAGATCGCGGCGGGGCGGCCTTCATCGCGAAACACGTAGATCCCGCCGAACAGCGCCGTCCAGAAATTGCCCTGCTCATAGGTCGGGCGGCCGAGATCGATCGGGTTGCGGGTCACGTCGCCGGTTTTCTTCGCAAGCTCGATCATCTCGGCGATCAGCACGTCGTCGAACCAGGCATCTTCCTCGCCCTGGAACCGCTCGATCTTCTCGGCCAGCTTGCGGGCATTGGCGACATGCGCCTGGGTGGTGTCGGCCACCACGGTGATCTTGCGGATGTCGAAGAGCCGCGCGGGGGAGGAGACCTCGAACACCGAATTATCAAGCTCACCCGCCACCGCATCATGCGCGGTGAGGGCGAAAAGCTTGGCCTCGTTCTCCTCGATGAACTGGCGCAGGATCTCGCGCGAGGTCGAAAACTGCGCATTGAGCAGCGGCGCGGTTTTCTGCCTTGTGTCGAGGATGATGAACTGCCGGTTCACCCCGCCCGGATTGAGATAGAAATGATCGCCCAACTCCTCGCCGATCTCGTAGGAATAGCCCGAGATATCGACGTGAAACTCTGGCAGCGCCGTGCGCTTGCCCGACAGCCGCTCCAGCGCGCGGTTATAGCGCTCGACCAGCGCCGGGCTGTCGACCCGGATCAGGTTGCCGAACATCAGGCCACGGGAGATGAGGCGCTTCATTGTTTGTGCTCCGCCTGTGCAGAGCCCCGCCCGGCGGCACGCCGGGCAGCGCCCGACCGCCCCCCCCACGGGCGGGCGCTTCTCGCCCACCCGCGGTCGGGCCCTGCCCGGCTTGTGGTGCGCGCCATGTCGTTCGTCATCCCTGCGCCCCCTTTCCCCGGCGATACACTACCAGAAACGTCACCACATAGGCCACGATCGGCACGAAGCTCGCGGCGTAGACCATGACGAAGAACTGACCGCCGAGTGCCGTTTCCACCGCGATCCCCTGTCGGATGAACAGCCATTCCACCAGCACCGCGAGCTTGGCCGCGCCCTGCAGCACCGCCAGCGAGATCACGATGGCGATGAGCAGGACGATGGCGTTCAACGCGCCCCCCGCGGCGGCGATCCGGCGCGCGACTGCGCTTGCGACGAGCGCCACCACGGCGGCGGCGACAAGCGTTGTTGCGATCAGAATGGTCCAGTCCATGCCCGTTTCCCTATCTTTCATTCTCGCCACGCGGGCCGTCACCGTCCACCCTGCGCGCGATATCTTCGCCACGCCGTCGCTCCACCGCCTGCGCGCGCACGAACCACGAAAGCACGAGCAGCGGTGCCCAGACCAATGCGGCCAGCCCCGAGCCGCGCAGCACCGCGGCGAGCCGGGGGGTGCCATCGCCAGCCCCGTAAAGCAGCGCGAACAGCCCCGCCCCCGCCACGAGCGTCAGCGCCGCGGCAAGCCCGATCCCGAGCGCGAGCCGCCTTTGCGAGCGCGTCGCGCGCGGCACCGTCACCAGCGGCAGCACGAGGGCGAGTGCCGTCAACGCGGCCAGTGGCAAGCCGGTATTGAGAAGGCCGAAGCTCTCCATCAGCCAACCTTGCCTGCGAGGTAGCGCCGCTTGGCTTCCGCGGTGAGCCGGAAGTCGCGCGCCATCCGCTCGATCGCCGCTTCGTCGGAGGTATCGGCATAGCGGAACTCGCTGTCGGCGTAGCGGTTGATCTCCTGGATCACCATGTCCACCGTGATCGGCTGGCGCAATTCCTCGATCATCGCTTTTTTCACGTCATAAGGCTGGAACAGGAACACCTCGGGCTCTTCCATCCACTCATCCGGCAGTTCGAAATCCATCGCCCGCACCTTGATCGCGTCGGTGATGTTCTTGATCGCGCGGCCGGTGAACCTCTCGTCCGCCTCCTGGATGGCCTTGAGATAAGTGCCGAGCTTGGCGATGGTGTTGAGCTTGCCGATATCCTTCGCGACCCGCTCGAACACCCGTTCCAGACCCTCCTCCCGCGGGCGGGCGTGGCGCGCGAAGCTCGCGGCTACCGCCCGCTTGATCTCCTGCGCGGCGTAAAGCTCGTGGTCGCCGAGCGGGATCGCGTGGTTCTTGCCCATCAGCAGGTGCAGGATGTCGATGTAATCCTCCCGCGTCTGCGGCCCATCGACGAGAAAGCGCGCGCCTGCCCGCTGGCGCAGCGCATCATCGACGTTCTCGGGGTAGTTCGAGAACATCCCGAAGGTGCAGTTGCCGCGCACCACGGTATTGGCGCCGGAAAAGCTCTCCATCAGAACCGCGGTGATCTCCAGTTGCCCCGCCGATGATTGCCGGTCGCCGCGCTTGCCGGCAAGCTGGTCGATATCGTCGATCGTGCCGAAGCCGATCACGTTCGGGTCGAGCACGGTGTTGATGAAGGCCTTGGCGTTCTGGGCCGATTTGCCCTGGTAGCTGTCGATGCTCTCGGTCGAAAGGTTCTGGTAGCGGAACGGGTAGCCCGCGACCTCGCAATAGCCGTTGATCAACCCGGCCATCATCCGGATCAGCGTGGTCTTGCCGGTGCCCGGCTTGCCGTCGCCCATGAAGGTGAAGATGAAACCGCCAAGCTCGGCAAAGGGGTTGAGCTTGCGGTCGAAATCATAGGCCATCAGCATCTTGGCCAGCTTCATCGCCTGGTACTTGGCGATGTGGTTGCCCACCACCTCGTGCGGTTTCTTGAAACTCATGGTGAGCCGGGTGCCGCGCGCCTTTCGGCTCGGGGTGAAGCCCGAGATGGCGAGATCGTCGGCGGCAACGTGGTAGTTCACCCCGGTGAACGGGGAAAGCCGCGGCGCGGTCTGGGCGCGCAGGGCGACCTGCTCCATCAACTGCTCGGCAAAGGCCATCACCGTGGCCACCAGCCGTGCCTCGTCATCGGCCATCAGCGCGATGTTCTGGTCAAGCTCCCACAGGGCCCCGTGCAGCGCCAGCATGGCGTTGTCGGTCAACACCTCCTCGACGCGGCCCACCTCCACGCTCACCTCCCCCGCATGCGGCGCGAGCAGGAAGGAGGTGGCATTGGCGAAGACCGAAAGCGCCACCAGCGCCTCCGCCGCGAGCAGTTCCGCGAAGGCTTCGGCCCGGTCGGCCCCGAGCGCGGCTTCGAGGTTCTGCTTCTTCATCGCGGTGAGTCCGGTCTGCCCGCCGTAGGCCTCGGCCACCGCGAGCGAGATCGCCAGCGCCCGGCGCAGCGTGTGCAGAACCGTGGCCTGAAGTGGCGAGACGATCGGATCGTCGCCGTCGCTCGCCTCGATCCGGGCGATCAGGTGCACCCCCTCGGGCCGGGCCGTCGAGCGCGTCACCAGCCCCGGCGTGGTCGAGCGAAACCGCCGCCCGGTGCTCACCCCGGGAGAACGCTCCACTGCCTCGGCCGCGACCTTGGCCTTGGCGATCCTCGGGGTATGGTCGATGCCTTCGAGCATCGCCGCCGCCGCCGCGTAATGCGCGCGGATTTCTTCCTCGCGAAGCTCCATCCGGTCTGCCGGCAATGACATGGCCTGCTCCTTTTGCTGGGGCCCCGGGCGCGCCCGGGCCCTCACATGTAACTCAACACCCGCCCGCCCGGGCTCACCACGAACTTGCGCACCTCGCGAAACCCGGCCGGGTTTTTTTCGGCCAGAACCTGGAACGGGCGCTGCGGCAGGATGATCGCGCGGCTCATCCGCGTGACGCCGCCGTCAGCGCCCGCTACGGCGAAGGGATCGAGCGCGAAGATCTCGCGCTCGACGTTGCCGAACCAGCCGGATTTTTCCGTCTCCACCCGCTCGCTCTCAAGGTCTTCCACCGTCCAGGCCAGCGCCCAGTCTTCGCCGGGCGGGCTTTTCGCCTCTTCGAGCACCTCGCGCAGCGGCCCGGTCTGGCGGGTGAAGGCGTGCGAATACATCGGGCCGACGTGAATGCGCCTCAGCCGCTTGGGGTGCAGGTCGTCGAAATCGCGGTCGAATCCACTGGCGATGGTGACCAGCTTCAGCCCCGCCACCGATTGCGCCATCAGGTGCGCCTGCACCTCGGGCCAGCGGCGCTCGTCTTTCGGGAGCGCGGTTCGGCCGGTATCGTCCACGTCCATCAGGTAGATCGTGGGGATATTGAGGCCGGCGTCGTAGACCGCCCAGTGCACGAGGTAGCGCCGCCGGAGCGCGCGGCCTTCCTCGAGGTTGCCGAGCCAGACCGCATCGGCATCCATCTGCGGCCAGAACAGATCGCCGCGCGCAAGCTCCTCGTAGTAGAGCCGCTGGCTCATCGCGTATTGCAGCTTGGTGGGGACCGTGAGGTTGCCGACGATCTCGCGCACCATCTGCGCCTTCAGCTCGTCAGGCCCTGGCATGTTGCGGATGTGGCGATGGGCCTGTGCCGCGTCGGTGGCCATCTGCATCAGTTCGGAATGAACCGGAAAGCCGGAATCCTCGCGGTCGAAGGTGAGTTGCCCGGGTAGCGGCCCCTCGATCCGCCCGGCCATGTGATACTTGTTGGCCAGCGCCCGGAAGGTGAAGCCCAACGCCACGATGTAGCGCGCCAGCACCTCGACCTCGCGCCGGTCGAGCGCGCCTTCGGCCTCGAACTGTGCCGCCACCCGCGCCAGATGCCCGGTGATCGCGCGAAACTTGGCGAAGTAGCGCCGGGTGACGCGGGTGTCTTCCAGCGCGATATGATCGGAAGGGAGTGGGCCGGGCCGGGTCATTTCCGCGCCTGTCTTTCGCGCCACCACAGCCAGCCGCCTGCGACAGCCACCACCGCCAGCGCCGCGGCGGTGATCCAACCGGCGGGGCTGGAGAGGCCCGAGCGTGCGCCGACAAGGTCGCGCGGCAAGAGGCTCATCGCCGCGAGGGCGAAGAGGGCAAGGAGAATCGCGATCGTGGCGAGTGTTTTCATGCCCCGTAGAGGTTCTTGTCGTGTTTCTCGACGATCTCGGCAAAGCGCCGCGCGAAGCGTTCGTCGGCCCTGGCCTTGGCTTCCAGCACATCGCGGGCAAAGACCATGTGTTCCTCGTGCGCTTCCATCATGTCGGCCATCTTCTGGTTCGTCGCGGTGCCGATCGACGCCATCGCGGCCTGGGCTTCCTTGTCGGTTTCCACCCCGATCTCGTTGATCCGGTGGGCGACGTCCTGCTGCTGGGCGGTTTTCAGCGACTTCGACAGCGCGTCGTAGAGCACCACGCGCTGCTTGGTGTCGGTTTGCAGCTTGTTGATCAACACCATCTGGGTGGCGGCCTGGTTCTGCAGCGAATCGACCCAGGTCTTGCCCTTTTCGATGTAGCGCTCCAGCGTCTGGCTGCGGGCGAGCTTGACCTGCTCTTCCTGCACCAGCGCGTTGTAGCGGGCGTTCATCTCGGCGAGTTCGGTTTCCAGCTTGGTGCGGGCGGCGGCATCCTGCTCGACCGCGATCTTGTTTTCCAGCTTGATGATCTCGGGGTCCATCCCCGCAATCTCGGCGCGCAGTTGCTCGAGTTCGCCGACGGTCATTTCACGCTCGTCGAGGGTTTCGGACAGGTTGGTCTCGACCCGCGCCTTCTGCTCGTTCAGCATGTCGAGCTGGCCCTGCAGGAGCTTCACGATCACGTCGGATTTCGCGATCAGATCCTGCAGCTTGTCGTCGATCGAGGCGGTGCGCATCCGCTCCTGCCGCAGGCTTTCCGACTTGTGTTTGGAGAAGATGCCCACGAGGCTTTCCCAGCCCGTTTTCGTGCGCATCTCGTCGAAATCCTTCGAGAACGCGGCAGTGATATCGTCGAGCCCCATGATCAGTTCGGCGATGTTGGCGTTCATGATATCGGTATGCGTGTGCACGTCATCGAGCGTGGCGTTCTCGATGTCGATGGCGATATCGTCGCCGGTTTTCAGCTTCGTCCGGGCGGTTTCGATCCGGGTGGTCAGTTCTGAGATCTTGCTTTGCGCTTCGGCCACCTGGGCCTGGCTTTCCCGAATCTGGGTGTCGAGGGTCGCGGCCATGGGATTTTCCTCAAAGTAAATGATCGTAACATCAAGTTGGGCTCAGACTAGCGCGATTTCAACGGCGTGGGGAGGCGCAATCCGGGGTTCGGGTGGACATTTTGCAGTTCATATATTCGATTGTCGTGATGTTTATCTTTGCCATACCGGGCGGGGTGGTGTTACGAACCATGAACGTCTGAAAAACAGGCATTGCGCCGAACGCGAGGGGGAGGGAGGGTGGAGCCTGTTACCCTGACAGTCGAGATGATGGTGGTGCTGGGCGTTCTCAGCTTCACCATATTCCTTTTTGTGAGCGAAGTTGTGCGGGTCGATCTCGCGGCCGTGCTCGTCATGGTGCTGATCGGCATTCTGAGCTACCTGCCGGGCTTGGGCAACCTCGCCGACATCAGCCAGTTGTTCGCGGGCTTCGGATCGAACGCCGTGATCTCGATCATCGCGGTGATGATCATCGGCGCCGGGCTCGACCGGACCGGGATCATGAACAAGGTGGCGGCCTGGATCCTGCATTTCGGCGGCACCAGCGAGAAACGGATCATCCCGATCGTATCGTCCACCGTGGGCGTGATTTCGTCCTTCATGCAGAACGTCGGCGCGGCGGCACTGTTCCTGCCGGTGGTCAGCCGGATCTCGGCACGCACCGGGCTGCCGCTTTCGCGCCTGCTGATGCCGATGGGCTTCACCGCGATCCTTGGCGGCACGATGACGATGGTCGGCTCCTCGCCGATGATCCTGCTCAACGATCTCATTGCCGGGGCCAACGCCGATCTGCCCGCCGATGAGCAGATCGGCATGTTCAGCCTGTTTGCGCCGGCGCCGATCGGGATCGCGCTGATCGTTTCGGGCATCCTCTACTTCGTGGTTTTCGGCAATTGGCTGCTGCCGGCCCGATCCAAGGGCGACGATGCCACCACCGGCCAGTCAACGGCCGAATACCTCAAGGGCACCTACGGGCTGAAGGCCGATCTCGTGGAGGTTTACGTGCCCGAGGGCAACATCCTCGTCGGTCACAAGCTCGACGACATCATGAATGCCCATCACCTCTACATCATCGGCACCTCCTACGCCGGGCAAAAGGTGGTGAACCCGCGCGTCTCCACCACCATCCTCGCGCCCTGCCGCCTTGCGATCCTTGGTCGTCGCAAGGTGATCACGGAAATCTGCGACATCTACGGCATCGAGGTTCTGCCCGAGCTCGATGAGTTCACCGACAGTTTCTCGCCCACCCGCGCCGGGGTGGCGGAGATCGTGGTGAAGCCGGGATCGTCGGTGATCGGCAAAACCCCGACCGAGCTTCGGTTCCGGCAATCCTACGGAATGAGCCTGCTCGCGATCCACCGCGGCGAAGAAACCATGAGCCACGTGGAAACCCCCGATCACCCCGCCGTCGTGCTCGGCACCCAGCCCTTGCAGGCCGGTGATACGCTGGTGGTGCACACGCCGTGGGACATGCTGTCGCTGATGAAGCAGAACCGCGATTTCGTGGTGATCACCTCCGACTTCCCGGAAGAGGAACTGCGCCCGCGCAAGATGGGTTGGGCGCTTCTGTTTTTTGCCATCGCCCTTTCGCTGATCCTGTTCACCGATCTGCGGCTCTCGCTGGCGCTGCTGGTGGGCGCGGCGGGGATGATCGTCACCCGCGTGCTTTCGATGGACGAGGCCTATCGCGCGGTGAGCTGGAACACCGTCTTCCTGCTCGCCTCGCTGATCCCCCTCGGCATGGCGGTGCAACACACCGGCACCGCCGACTGGATCGCGCACCAGGTGCTGCTCCTGCTCGAAGGCTGGCCGATCTGGGCGCTGCAGGTCGGGGTCGCGGTGCTTGCCACCGGGTTCACGCTGGTGATGTCGAACGTCGGGGCAACCGTGCTGCTGGTGCCGCTGGCGGTTTCGATCGCGCGCGAGGCCGAGGGCGATCCGGCGCTCTTCGCGCTCACGGTTGCGGTCTCGACCTCGAATTCCTTCCTGATCCCGACCCACCAGGTCAACGCGCTTCTGATGGCACCCGCGGGCTATCGTGTTGCCGACTTCCTGCGCGCGGGCGGGATCATGACGGTGTTGTTCATCGTCGTATCGCAAGGGGTGATGGCGCTGGTCTACTGAGATTGTGCCCCGCCCCGAACCCGCCTAACGTAGGGCCATGAATGACCTGAACGAGACACTGCTGGCCGAAGTCGCCGCCCGGCGCGATGCCCTCGTGGCGCTGACCCAGGGCCTTGTCCGCATCCCGACGTTGAACCCGCCGGGGCGGCATTACCGCGAACTCGTGGACTGGCTCGCCGCGCGGCTGGAGACGCACGGCTGGGAGGTCGAGCTGATCCGCGCCGAGGGCGCGCCGGGCGACAGCGACCGCTGGCCGCGCTGGAACCTCGTGGCACGGATCGCCGGCGCATCCCCGGGCGAATGCGTGCATTTCAACGGGCATCACGACGTGGTGGAAGTTGGCGAGGGCTGGACCCGCGACCCCTTCGCCGCCGAAGTGGAAGACGGGCGGATCTATGGCCGCGGCACCTGCGACATGAAGGGCGGGCTGGCCAGCGCGATCATTGCCGCGGAGGCCTTCGTTGCCGCGCGGCCGGATTTTGCCGGCACGATCGAAGTGAGCGCCACGGCCGACGAGGAATCGGGTGGCTACGGCGGCGTCGCCTATCTCGCGGAACGGGGCTATTTCAGCCCCGAGCGGGTGCAGCATGTCATCATCCCCGAGCCGCTGGGCAAGGATCGCATCTGCCTCGGCCATCGCGGCGTGTGGTGGGCCGAGATCGAAACCAAGGGGCGCATCGCGCATGGCTCCATGCCCTTCCTCGGCGACAGCGCGATCCGTCACATGGGTGCGGTGCTTGAAGAGATGGAGCGCGCGTTGTTCCCCCTGCTCGCGGGCAAGAGCACCGAGATGCCGGTGGTGCCGGACGGCGCGAAGCAATCGACGCTCAACATCAACTCGATCCACGGCGGCGAGGCGGAGCCGGAACCCGGCTTCACCGGTTTCCCCGCGCCTTGCGTCGCCGACCGGTGCCGCATCGTGATCGACCGGCGCTTCCTGATCGAGGAAGACATCGCCGAGGTGAAGGACGAGGTGCGGGCGCTGATGGAGCGGGTGAAGGCGGCACGGCCGGGTTTTGCCTACGAGATCCGCGAATTGCACGAGGTGATCCCGACGATGACCGACAGGGAGGCCCCGGTGGTGCGCTCGACGGCGGCGGCGATCGAAAAGGTGCTGGGCGGGCGTCCCGACTACGTGGTGAGCCCCGGCACCTATGACCAGAAGCACATCGACCGGATCGGCCGCTTGCACAACTGCATCGCCTACGGGCCGGGCGTGCTCGATCTTGCCCACCAGCCCGACGAGTGGATCGGGATCGACGACATGATCGACAGCGCAGGCGTGATGGCGCTGGTGCTGGCGGAACTGCTCTGAGCGGCCACCCGGAACCGCGCCAACCGGATAGCGCTGGCGGCCACGCCTCGGTCTGCCTAGATTGAGATCATGGCCGATCTGTTCGACACCGTTCCAGGCCCCGCGCCCGAAAGTGCCCCGCGCCCGCTGGCCGACCGGTTGCGCCCGCGCGCGCTTTCGGAGGTGATCGGGCAGGACGAGGTGCTCGGGCCGGAGGGGCCGCTCGGGGTGATGCTGGCTTCGGGCTCGCTCGGCTCGCTGGTGCTCTGGGGGCCGCCGGGCGTGGGCAAGACCACCATCGCGCGGCTGCTCGCGCGCGAGACCGATCTGCATTTCGTTCAGATCAGCGCGATTTTCACCGGGGTTCAGGAGCTGCGCAAGGTGTTCGAAGCGGCCAAGCACCGCCGCGCCAACGGGCAGGGTACGCTCCTGTTCGTCGATGAGGTTCACCGTTTCAACAAGGCCCAGCAGGACGGTTTCCTGCCGCACATGGAGGACGGCACGATCCTGCTGGTGGGGGCGACGACCGAGAACCCGTCGTTCGAGCTGAATGCGGCGCTGCTGAGCCGGGCGCAGGTGCTGGTGCTCAAGCGCCTCGGCCCGGCCGATCTGGAACGGCTGGCGCAGCGCGCGGAGAAAGACCTCGGCCGCGCCCTGCCGCTCGACGGCCCGGCGCGCGAGGCGCTGATCGAGATGGCGGATGGCGACGGCCGGGCGCTTCTGAACCTGATCGAACAGGTGATGGCGTGGAAGGTCGGCGGCAAGCTCGACCGCGACGCGCTCGCCACCCGCCTGATGCGCCGGGCCGCGCGCTACGACAAGTCGGGCGACGAGCACTACAACCTGATCTCGGCCTTGCACAAATCGGTGCGCGGCTCGGACCCCGACGCCGCCCTCTACTGGTTCAACCGGATGCTGCTCGGCGGCGAAGATCCGCGTTTCCTTGCCCGCAGGCTCACAAGGATGGCGGTGGAGGATATCGGGCTGGCCGATCCGCAGGCCAACGCGGTCTGCCTCCATGCCTGGGAAACCTACGAGCGGCTCGGCAGCCCTGAAGGGGAGCTGGCGCTGGCGCAGGCGGTGATTTACCTCGCGCTCGCGCCGAAATCGAACGCGGCCTACGTCGCGCAGAAACAGGCAGCGGCGGCAGCGAAGAAGACCGGATCGGAACCGCCACCCAAGCATATCCTGAATGCGCCGACCAAGCTGATGGACGAGCAGGGATACGGCGCGGGCTATGCCTATGACCACGATGCGCCGGATGCCTTTTCGGGGCAGAACTACTTCCCTGACGGCATGAAGCGCGGCGTCTATTACCTGCCGCCCGAACGCGGCTTCGAGCGCGACCTCAAGAAGCGTGTCGAGTGGTTCGCCAAGCTGCGCGCCAAGCGGCAAACTTGACAAGCCGCCCCGGAGCGTCAAGGAAGCGCCCATGAACCTGACCCTTCTCTTCGTGGCGCTCGGCGGTGCCCTCGGTGCCTCGGCGCGCTATCTCACCAACGTCGCGGTCGCCCGCACGGTTGGCTTTGGCTTTCCCTATGCCACGATCCTTGTGAACGTGGTGGGCTCGTTCCTGATGGGGGTGCTCGTGGTGGTGCTGGCGCGCAAGGGCGGGCAGGCCTATGCCCCCTTCCTGATGACCGGGGTGCTCGGCGGTTTTACCACCTTCTCGGCGTTCTCGCTCGACACGCTCACCCTGTTTGAACGTGGCGAGACCGGGTTGGCCGGGCTCTACGTCGGGCTTTCGGTGGCGCTGTCGCTCGGCGCGATCGGCCTTGGCATTCTCGCCACCCGCGCGGTGCTGCTGCCATGAGCGGGGTGCAGGTGCTCACCGTGGCCGCGGGCGAAGGCGACCAGAGGCTCGACCGCTGGTTTCGCCGGCGCTTCCCGCATGTGTCGCAGGGGCGGATCGAGAAGATGTGCCGCAAAGGTGAAGTCCGGGTCGATGGCGGGCGGGTGAAACCGGCCACCCGGATCGAGGAAGGGCAGGAGGTTCGTATTCCGCCCTTGCCGGACGAGGCCGCGCCTGCACCGAAGCCGCAGGCCCCGCGCGTTTCCGATGCCGACACGAAGATGATCCAGGCCGCCGTGCTTTACCGCGACGATCACATCATCGCGCTCAACAAGCCGCCGGGGCTGCCGAGCCAGGGCGGCTCGAAACAGACCCGCCATGTCGACGGGCTGGCCGAGGCGCTGCGCTTCGGGCTGGAGGAAAAGCCGCGGCTCGTGCACCGGCTCGACAAGGACACCTCGGGCGTTCTGATCATGGCGCGCACCCGCGCGGTGGCGAAGGCGCTCACCGATGCCTTCCGCGCCCGCGATGCGCGCAAGATCTACTGGGCGGTGGTGGCGGGCGTGCCCAGCCCGCGCCGGGGCACGGTGAAATGGGGGCTGGTGAAGGCGCCCGGCCACGGCGGGCAGGGCGAGGGCGAGAAGATGCTCTGCGTTCACCCGTCCGAGATCGACTCGACGCCCGGTGCCAAGCGCGCGGTAACCGATTATGCCGTGGTGCAGAACCTCGGCAGCCGCGCGGCCTGGGTGGCGCTGGAGCCTGTCACCGGCCGCACCCACCAGTTGCGCGCGCACATGGCCGAGATGGGGCACCCGATCGTCGGCGATGGAAAATACGGCGGTTCGGGGCAGGAAAACCTCGGCGACGGCTGGGGCGCGATGCTGGGCGGCGACATTTCGCGAAAGCTGCATCTGCATGCCCGCACGCTCAGCCTCACCCACCCGGTGACGCGAAAGCCGCTCACCTTCACCGCCCCGTTGCCCGAACACATGGCGCGGTCCTGGGCAAGCCTCGGCTTCGACGAGGTCGAGGTGCCGGACGATCCTTTCGCGGAGGATGGCGGGTGGACCTGAGCCTCGTGGTCTTCGATGTCGATGGCACGCTGATCGACAGCCAGGATTCCATCGTCACGGCGATGCACCGGGCCTTCGCGGGCGCCGGTCGCCCGATGCCGGACCGCGCCGAGGTGCTTTCGGTGGTCGGGCTTTCGCTCGCCGACGCGGTGGCCCGGCTTGCGCCGGATCTTGACGCGCACGAGGTCGCGGATGCAGTGGACCGCTACCGTGCCGCCTTCATCGGGCTGCGGGCGGAGACCGGCGGCGAGGCCACCGCGCCGCTCTACCCCGGTGCGCGCGCGGCGATCGAGGCGCTGCATGCGCGCCCTGAAGTGCTGCTCGGCGTGGCCACCGGCAAGGCCCGACGCGGACTTGACCACGCCTTCGCCGGCCATGATCTCGACCGCTTCTTCGTCACCCGGCAGACCGCCGACCACCACCCGTCGAAGCCGCACCCGGCCATGCTGGAAGCGGCGCTGGCAGAAACCGGTGTCGTCCCCGGGCGGGCGGTGATGGTGGGCGATACCACCTTCGATATCGAGATGGCGCGCGCTGCAGGCGTTCTGCCGATTGGCGTGGCCTGGGGCTATCATCCGCCCGAGGCGCTGCAGGCGGCCGGGGCGGCGATGGTTCTGCAGAGCTTCGCGCAGCTTCCCGACGCGCTCGACCAGATCTGGAAGGTCTCGGCATGAGTGGCGCGTGGCAGCCGAAACGGTTTTGGGAGAAGTCCGAAGTTGTGCCGGCGGAGGGTGGATACACCGTGGCGCTTGACGGTCGTCCGGTGCGCACGCCCGCCAAGGCCGCGCTGGTGATGCCGACGCGTGCCCTGGCCGAAGCCGTGGCGCGGGAATGGGACGCGCAGGACGACCTGATCAAGCCGCAGACCATGCCGCTCACCCGCAGCGCCAATTCGGCAATCGACAAGGTGGCCAAGCAGCATGACGAGGTTGCGGCCCTGCTCGCGGCCTATGGCGAAACCGATCTGCTCTGCTACCGCGCCGAACAACCGGTGGACCTCGTGGCCCGGCAGGCTGCGGCCTGGGACCCGCTGCTGGACTGGGCGGCCGACCGTCTGGAGGCCCGGTTGCGGCCGACATCCGGCATCGTTCCGATGCCGCAAGACCCCGATGCACTCGCGCAACTGGCCGCGCAAACCCGCGCCTTCGATCCCTTCGCGCTCGCGGGTTTTCACGATCTGGTTGCGCTCAGCGGCTCGCTGATCCTCGGGTTTGCAACGGTTCATCGCGTCGAAAGCCCCGAAACGATCTGGCAGATCTCTCGAATCGACGAATCGTGGCAGCAGGCGCAATGGGGCGAGGACGAGGAAGCGGCTGCGCACACAGCGCTGAAAAAACAGGCATTTCTCGATGCGGCGCGGTTTTTTTCGCTTCTTGAGCGCGACGATTGAGCGCGCACAGACCCGCTGCGGCGAATTCCCGTGAGATCGCCTTGGTTTAGGGAAATGCCTATCTGGACCAAAGTCTTGACCGATCGGACGGAATCCGCCCAAACTGATCCGGTGGAGGGGGGAATTCCCGCTTCGTATCGGCCCCGGCGCAAAGCCGGTCAACGAGACGCCCCTGACAGGGCGAAAATTCAGGAAGAGGTAATCATGAAAAGAACCGTTATTCTTGGCGCCCTGACCGCAGCCGGCTTTGCCGCTGGCGCGGCCTCGGCCGCGACGCTGGATGACGTCAAGGCGCGTGGCACGCTGAACTGTGGCGTGGCAACCGGCGTGCCGGGCTTCGCTGCGCCGGATTCCAGCGGCGAATGGGCTGGCTTCGATGTGGCCGTGTGCCGCGCCGTTGCCGCCGCCACGCTGGGCGATCCCTCGGCTGTAGAATTCGTGCCGACCACCGGCAAGACGCGCTTCACCGCGCTCGCGTCGGGCGAAGTGGACATGCTCGCCCGAAACACCACCTGGACCTTCTCGCGTGACGTCGATCTGAAGTTCGAGTTCGTCGGCGTGAACTACTACGACGGTCAGGGCTTCATGGTGCCCAAGGAACTGGGCGTGAGCTCGGCCAAGGAACTCGATGGCGCGACTGTCTGCATCCAGACCGGCACCACCACCGAGCTCAACCTCGCCGACTACTTCCGTGTGAACGGCATGAGCTACGAGCCCGTGCCGATCGAAACCAACGCCGAGGCCCAGCAGCAGTATCTCGCCGGCGCCTGCGACGTCTACACCACCGACGCTTCCGGCCTTGCCGCGACACGCGCCACCTTCGAAGTCCCGACGGATCACGCGATCCTTCCAGAGATCATCTCGAAAGAGCCGCTCGGGCCGCTCGTGCGCCACGGCGACAACGAGTGGGGCGACATCGTGCGCTGGACCCTCAATGCGCTGATCGCCGCCGAGGAATACGGCGTGACCTCGGCCAACATCGACGAGATGCTGGGCGGCACCGACAACCCCGAGATCAACCGCCTGCTCGGCACCGAGGGCAATCTCGGCGAAATGTTCGGCCTCGAGTCGGACTGGGCCGTGCACGCGATCAAGGTTGGCGGCAACTACGGCGAGATCTTCGCCCGCCACATCGGTGAAGACACCCCGATCGGGCTTGCCCGTGGTCTGAACGCCCAATACCGCGACGGTGGCATCCTCTACGCGCCGCCGTTCCGTTAAGGCACAAGGCGAAGGGCGCGGTTCAGGCCGCGCCCTTTTCCGATCAAGTCAAAAAAAATACAAAATCAAACACCTGGCCGCAGGGACGCAACCGCGCATCGTGCGAAGCCGGGACGACGGGGAAATCACATGACGGCACTGACTGACCCCCAAAAGGAGTCGTTTCGTCTGTCGATGTTGCTGAACGACAGCCGGTATCGGTCGATCACCATCCAGATCGTCACGCTCATCGCGTTTCTGACCCTGATCGGCTGGCTGCTGAACAACACCGCCCAGAACCTTGCCGACCTTGGAAAAGAGCCGAGTTTCCGGTTTCTGACCCAGCCCTCGGGCTATGATATCAACCAGCGGCTGCTCGAATACACCAGCCAGGACACCAACCTGCGCGCGGCCTTCCTGGGCCTGCTCAACACCCTGATCGTGGCGATCATGGGCTGCATCGCGGCAACGGTTGTCGGAGTGATCGTGGGTGTTCTGAGGCTTTCCAACAACTGGATCGTCGCGCGGCTGATGACCTTCTATGTCGAGATCTTCCGCAACGTGCCGGTGCTTCTCTGGATCGTTTTCACCATGGCGATCCTGATTGAATCCCTGCCGGCGCCGAACAAGTTTCGCGGCGACACGCCCGAGGCGAGCATGCTGCTCGGCGACAGCGTGGCGCTCACCAACCGGGGCTTCTATGTTCCCGAACCCTTGTTTTCCCGCAGCCTCGGCGATCTCGACGTGCTTGGGGATGCCTCCTTGCGTTTCGGGATCAGTCTCGATCTGGTTGCCATCGTCGCGACCCTGCTTGCGGGCGTGCTTCTGGCAGGGCTTTTTGCCAAGCGCGCCAACCGGATCCAGGCGGCGACAGGGGTTCGGCCAAAAACCTGGCATTGGCGGCTCGGCGTGATCGTGCTGCCGACGGCGGCGCTGCTTGCCTATCTCGGCCTGCACTGGGGCCATCCCGAACTCCGCGGCTTCAACTTCCAGGGCGGCACCTACATGCGCAATTCGCTGATTGCGCTCTGGCTCGCGCTGTCGCTCTACACCGCCGCCTTCATCGCGGAGATCGTGCGCGCGGGCATTCTCGCGATCTCGAAGGGCCAGACCGAGGCCGCCGCCGCGCTCGGGCTGCGGTCGCGCCGGATCATGAGCCTCGTGGTGCTGCCGCAGGCGTTGCGCGTGATCGTGCCGCCGCTGATCTCGCAATACCTCAACCTCACCAAGAACTCCTCGCTGGCCATCGCGGTGGGCTACATGGACATCACCGGCACGCTGATGGGGATCACCCTCAACCAGACCGGCCGGGAACTTGAGACGGTGCTGATGACCATGCTCATCTACCTCACCATCTCGCTGGTGATCTCGGGGGCGATGAACATCTACAACAATTCCGTGAAGCTGCAGGAGCGCTGATATGACCGATCTGTCCTATGTCCGCACCGAGATGCTTCCCGAGCGCGATCCGCCGATCTCGACGAGCGGGGTGATCGGCTGGATCCGCGCCAACCTGTTTGACGGGATTTCCAACTCCGTGCTCACGATCGCCTCTCTCGCGTTCATCTACTGGGTGCTCAGCCATTTCATACCGTGGTTCTGGTCGCCGACGTGGAACGGCAGTTCGCTCGGCAATTGCCGAGAGATGATCGGGGCCGCCGGCAAGGAAGGCGGTGCCTGCTGGGGGGTGATCAACGAACGCTGGCCGCAGATCCTGTTCGGTTTCTACCCCGAGGAATTGCGCTGGCGGCCGATCCTTGCCTTCGTGCTGATGTTCGTGGCGTTGATCCCGATCCTGTTCAACATGATCTCGCGGCGGTGGAACTGGTTCCTCCTTGCGCTGGTGCTGTTCGCGGCGGTTTCCTTCGTGGGGTCTGGCGTCATCGCCGTACTGGTGCAGATCGTTCTCGCCGTGACGATGGCCTATGTCGGCTGGCAGATCGTGACGACCAAGGGTGCCGACCGTGCCGATCAGATCAAGGCGGGCGCGAAACGTCTGCCCAATCCGCTGTTGTTTTCAGCGGCATTCGTTTTCATCATGCCGTGGCTGCTTTGGGGCGGAACCATCTGGACCCCGCTTGCCGCCGCCTTCGGCTTTGGTGTTGGCTGGGGGGCCTTTCGACTGGTCTCCCCGAAGTTCGGGGATCTTGCCGGGCTGATCCTCGGCGTGGTTACAACCTTCGTCTGGTGGCTGGTGCTCACCGGTCCGGTTGCCTCGGGGTTAAACGGGGTTCTCCCTGTCGGGCTCGAACCGGTGCAAAGCCGCAATTTTGGCGGCCTCCTGCTCTCGGTCACCATCGGCGTGGTTGCGATCTCGGTCTCTCTGCCGCTCGGGATCGTGCTGGCGCTTGGCCGCCAATCCGACCTGATGCTGGTGAAGTGGATGTCGGTGGGGTTCATCGAGTTCATCCGCGGCGTGCCGTTGATCACGCTGCTGTTCGTGGCCTCGTTCCTGCTCAACGTCTTCATGCCGCCGGGCACCAATTTCGACATCATCCTGCGGGTCATCATCATGGCCACGCTGTTCTCGGCGGCCTATATCGCCGAGGTCGTGCGGGGCGGGCTCGCGGCGCTGCCGAAAGGGCAGTACGAGGCCGCGGATGCGCTGGGGCTCGATTACTGGAAGGCGCAGCGGCTGATCATCATGCCGCAGGCGCTCAAAATCTCGATCCCCGGCATCGTGTCGACCTTCATCGGGTTGTTCAAGGATACCACGCTGGTGTCGATCATCGGCCTGCTCGACCCGATCGGGCTGTCGAACTCGATCCGCGCCGACACGGCCTGGAACGGGGTGGTCTGGGAGCTTTACGGCTTCATTGCCTTCCTGTTCTTCATCCTCACCTTCTCAATGTCACGCTATTCCATGTATCTCGAGCGCCGTCTGCGCACGGATCATCGTTAAGGGAGAACCCCAGATGTCCAGCATCGAAATCGAACGCGACGTTGATACTTCGCACATGCAGGTCTCCGACAAGGTGGCGATCGAGATCCGCAACATGAACAAGTGGTTCGGCGCGTTCCACGTGCTGCGCGACATTGATCTCACGGTCTACGAAGGGGAGCGGATCGTGATCTGCGGCCCTTCCGGCTCGGGAAAATCGACGCTCATCCGTTGCATCAACCGGCTGGAGGAGCACCAGGCCGGCAGCATCGTCGTGGACGGCACCGAGCTTTCGTCGGATCTCAAGAATGTCGACAAGGTGCGCTCGGAAGTCGGCATGGTGTTTCAGCATTTCAACCTGTTCCCGCATCTTACCGTGCTGGAAAACCTCACGCTCGCTCCGATCTGGGTGCGCAAGACTCCGCGCAAGGAGGCCGAGGAAATCGCGATGCACTACCTCGAAAAGGTCAAGATCCCCGAGCAGGCCCTGAAGTTTCCCGGCCAGCTTTCGGGCGGGCAACAGCAGCGCGTCGCCATCGCGCGCTCGCTCTGCATGAAGCCGCGGATCATGCTGTTCGACGAGCCGACATCGGCGCTCGATCCGGAGATGATCAAGGAGGTGCTCGACACGATGATCGAGCTGGCCGAGGAAGGCATGACCATGCTGGTGGTGACTCACGAGATGGGCTTTGCCGAGAAGGTCGCCAACCGGGTGATCTTCATGGACGCAGGCCAGATCGTCGAGCAGAATGCGCCCAGCGCGTTCTTCAACAACCCGCAGTCGGAACGCACCAAGCTGTTCCTCAGCCAGATCCTCTGAACCGGGACAGGACCACCCAAAAGGGCGCGCGAACGGGTGCGCCCTTTTTTGCGTTTCAGGTCAGGTCGCGGGGAAAAACCAGATCGACGATCCGGCCGGAACGCCAATCGACCCGGCCCCAGTCGTCGGCATCGAAATCGATCACCGTGGTGGCACCGGTAGGATAGCGCGCAAAGCGGGCATCGGGCGGTGGCGTCTCGACGATGCCTTGCGCGAAATATGCAGTGCCGGGATTATGCGCCACCAACATCACCAACTTGCCGGTGGCTTCGCGCAAGGTTGCGAGCATCGCCGCGGGTTCGGCCTGGTAGAGGTCGGGGCGGATCGACGGGCTGGGTGCCGCGTCGAAGGCCTCGGCAACATGTTCCCAGGTTTCGCGGGTGCGCGCCGCGGAGGACACCAGCGCCGCGTCCGGCACATGGCCACGCGCCGCGAGCCAGCCGCCAATCGCCCTGGCCGCGGCCCGGCCCCGGTTGTTGAGCGGACGATCATGGTCGTCGATGATCGGATCGGACCATGACGACTTGGCATGCCGGGTGAGGATCAGACGCAAGGTCATCGCGGGTGAAATGCTTTCATGTGGAAACGGGATTGCTCCTCGTTCCTACCGTATGCCTGCCCGACAGGGCAAGCACGCCGGGCCGCACAGCCCCGGGCGTGGCAATCTTCGCCCGCCTCGGTGTCGAGAAAGCCCCGGCAGGCCGCCACGTCGTAGCTTTCGGGCAGGAGCGCGCCGACCGGGCAGGCGGTGCGACAGGGTTGGCCTGCGCAGCTTTCGCACGGATTCTCGCCCTGCGGCAGAGCGACCGCGCCCGGCAGGCGCACCGCGCCGCGAAACGACAGCCAGAGCCCGAGCTGGTCATGCACGAGAAGCCCGACCGGGGAAGGCCAGACCCGACCCGTGGCCAAGGCCCAGGCGATGAACGGTGCAAAGGGCGGCCCGTCAGAGGGAAACACCGCCTCACCACCCCAATCGCGTGCCAGCGCGCCGATCACCCGTTTCGACCAACGGTCGAGGGGGTCGGGTGCGCCGTCGGCATATTCCGGGGCAGCGACAAAGGCGGGCCAGAAACCGGGTTCGCGCGGGGCAAGGAGCAGCACGCTCGCCCCGCCCTCCGGCGCGGCCCCGATCAATTCGAGATGCTGCGCCGCCGCCTCCTCGGCGTAGCGGGAGGTGTCGGGCGCGGCCATCAATCCTTGCGGATCAGCGAGCCCGCGCCGTGCTCGGTGAACAGCTCCAGCAGGCAGGCGTTGGGGGTGCGGCCATCGAGGATGACCACCGCCCGCGCGCCGCCATCGAGTGCCATCAGCGCGGTTTCGGTCTTCGGAATCATCCCGCCCGCGATTACGCCCGCGTCGGTGAGATCGCGGATATCGTGGGCCTTGAGCTCGGTGATGACCTTGCCTTCGCTGTCCTTCACGCCTTCCACGTCGGTGAGCAGCAGAAGCCGGTCGGCCCGCAGCGCGGCGGCCACCGCGCCCGCGGCGGTGTCGCCGTTGACGTTGAAGGTTTCGCCGGCGCGGCCCATGCCGATGGGCGCGATCACCGGGATGATCTCGGCCTCGAACAGCTTGGTGAGCACCGTCGTGTCCATCTCGGCGGGGGTGCCGACGAAGCCGAGATCGGGATCGGTCTGGTCGCAGACCATGAGCCGGGCGTCCTTGCCTGTGAGGCCCACGGCGCGCCCGCCGGCATCGCTGATCGCCTGCACGATGCGCTTGTTGACCCGGCCGGCGAGCACCATTTCGACCACTTCCATCGTGGCCGCGTCGGTGACGCGCTTGCCGTGCACGAAATGGCTTGTCACGTCGAGCCGCTTCAGCATGTCGTTGATCATCGGGCCACCGCCGTGCACCACGACCGGGTTCACCCCGACCTGGCGCATCAGCACGATATCGCGGGCGAAGGAGTTCATCGCCTCGTCGTCGCCCATCGCATTGCCGCCGAACTTGATGACGACCGTCGCGCCCTCGTAGCGCTGCAGGTAGGGCAGGGCCTCGTTCAGGGTGCGGGCGGTGGCAATCCAGTCTCGGTTCATGGTCTGCTTTCTCATCGGGTGTCCTCGGGCGGGCTGCGCCATTCGTCTACCTTCGCCGTGCCCGGCTGCCAAGGGGCATTGCCTCCTCCCGGGCTTGCGCTAGGTTGGGCGAAAAAGGGGCCAGGCAATGAGCGACAGACAGAAAACCCTGCTGCTGACAGGTGCGAGCCGCGGCATCGGCCATGCCACCGTGCGCAAGTTCAACCGCGAAGGCTGGCGCGTGATCACCTGTTCGCGCCATCCCTTTCCCGAGCAATGCCCTTGGGGCGGCGGCGCGGAAAACCACGTCGAGATCGACCTTTCCGACCCAGCCGACACGATCAACGCGGTCGGCCTGATCCAGGAAAAGGCCGGCGGCTATCTCGATGCGCTGGTGAACAATGCCGGGATTTCACCGAAAGGCCCCAACGGCGAGCGGCTCTCGACCCTCAACACCGATCTGCGCGATTGGGGCCACGTCTTTCACGTCAATTTCTTTGCCTCGGTGGTGCTCGCCCGCGGGCTGATGGACGAATTGGCCGCAGCGAAGGGCTCGGTCGTCAATGTCACCTCGATCGCGGGCAGCCGGGTCCACCCCTTCGCCGGCGCGGCCTATGCCACTTCGAAAGCGGCGCTGGCCGCCCTCACCCGGGAAATGGCGCATGATTTCGGCCCGCTCGGCGTGCGCGTCAACGCCATCGCGCCGGGTGAGGTGAAAACCGCCATCCTGAGCCCGGGCACCGAAAAGATCGTGGATCAACTGCCGCTGCGCCGCCTTGGCCAGCCGGAAGAGGTGGCCGACGTGATCTATTTCCTCTGCTCGGACGCCTCGTCCTACATCTCGGGCACGGAGATCGAGGTGAACGGCGGGCAGCATGTCTGAGCCGGGTGACAGGGCAAGCGAAGCCGGGAGACGCCTTTCGCCACCCCCGGAGGCGCTGGCCAACCTGCAAGACTTGTTGATGAGCGGGGCCGTCGCGCGAGCGCTCGAGTTGGCGGAGCGGCTGGCCGAGCAATACCCGGGGCACGCGCGGGTCGAAAACATGCTGGGACTCGCGCAGATGCAATCCGGCCAGGTCGAACCCGCGCTTGCAGCCTTCGCGCGCGCCACTACCGCCGATCCCGGTTTCGCCGGGGCTTACATCAACCGGGCCAATCTGCTGGTCGCCCTTGGGCGATTTTCTGCCGCCGTGCCGATCTGTGAAGCCGTGCTCGCCGTGGTGGCGGGGGGTGAGGAGGCGGCGAAAGCCCATCACCTGCTCGCCGTGGCTCATGCCAATACGGGTGCGCCCGTGGCGGCTGAGGGCGCGTTTCGGGCCGCGATCGCGGCACACCCCGACATGGTCGCCGCCCATGGTGGGCTGGGTGGGCTATTGGCAACTCTCGGGCGCTTCGACGAGGCGGTGGCGGTGCTCGAAGCCGCGGCACGACGTTGGCCGGACGACACTTCCATTGCCCGAAACCTCGGCACCGTCTTGATCGAGCTTGGCAGATTCGAGGCGGCGGTGGACGTGCTGGAGCCGGCCGGGGTGCGCAATCCCGAAGATGCGCCGCTCCAGACCACCTGCGTGCGGGCCTTGCGCGGCGCCGGTCGGGTCGAGGCCGCCTTGAAGGCGGCGGAAGCGGCGATCCGGGCCGAGCCGCGTTCGGCGGAGGCGCATGGCCTGCTCGGATCCTGCCGTCGTGCGCTTGGTGACACGACCGGTGCGATCGCCGCCTATGACGCGGCGCTCGAGCTCGCCCCCGATGATCCCACCGCTCTGGTTGCGCGTTGGCGGATGTCGCCCCTGCCGCCCGGCCACCCGGCGCGTGAGCGCATCGCGGCGCGGCTTGCCGATCCGGCGACCACGCCGGACTTGCGCTGCGCGCTCGAACTCGTCCTGTTCGAGGCCGACGACAAGGCCGGGGATATCGAGTTGGCTTTTGAACACCTGATGCGCGCGGGCCGGGCGAAACGGGCGGCGCGACCCTACGACATAACCGCACAGGCACGGATGTTCGAGGCGATCCAGGGCATGTTCGGTGCGCCCATCGCGCCGCTCGAAGGTATCGAGCCTGCGCCGGTGCGGCCCGTTTTCATCGTCGGCATGCCGCGGTCGGGCACGTCGCTCGTCGAACAGATCCTGGCGAGCCATCCGTCGGTTCTCGGTGGCGGCGAATTGCCGGTGCTGGGCCGGGCGATGGCGGAAGCGGGCTGGGGGGCCGGTCGGATCGGCGCGGCGCCGAGTGCCGCGATGCTCGGGCGCCTTCGCCGGACATATCTCGATGCCCTCGCCGCTCTGGACAGCACCCGACCGGTGATCACCGACAAGACGCCGATGAATTTCCGCTGGCTGGGCTTCGCCCTTGCGGCTCTCCCGGAGGCGCGGGTGCTCGTCATGCAGCGCGACGCGCGGGCGACCTGTTTTTCCAACCTGACCCATGATCTCTCCGGCCGGGCCAATGATTTTGGCGCCGATATGGTCGACACCGCCGAGATGTATCGCCTTCATCTCGATCTTGTCGGGCATTGGCAGCGGCACTATCCCGACCGGATTTCCACCGTGCCCTACGAACGGCTCACCGAGAACCCGGAAGCCGAAAGCCGCGCACTCGTCGCGGCGGCGGGACTGAACTGGGATCCGGCCTGTCTCGCGTTCCACGAGACCCGGCGGGTGGTGCGAACCGCTTCGGCCGAGCAGGTGCGCCAGCCGATCTATACCGGGAGTTCTGAGGCGTGGCGGAGATACGAGCGGCATCTGGGGCCGATGCTGGAACGGCTGAAAGGGCTCTGAACCGGGCGCGAAAACCTATTCCAGCGTCGCGATGAGCGCGCGCAGGGTTTCGATGCCGTCGCCCTTTTCCGAGGAGGTCACCACCAGTTCGGGATAGGCTGCCGGGTGTTTCGCCAAGGCGGCTCGGACCTGGTCGAGCACGCGCGCGCGCTCGTCGGTCTTGATCTTGTCGGCCTTGGTCAACACCACCTGGAAGGTGACGGCGGCGCGGTCGAGCAGCGCCATGATCTCTTCGTCGACGGCCTTCACCCCGTGGCGCGCGTCGATCAGCACGAAGGCGCGGCGCAGGCTGGCGCGACCGGCAAGATAGGCCTTGAGCAGGCGCTGCCATTTCTCCACCACCTTCACCGGCGCGTTGGCGAAACCGTAGCCCGGAAGGTCGACGAGATAGGGGCCGCCGGTGGTGGTGAAGAAGTTGATTTCCTGCGTGCGCCCCGGCGTGTTGGAGGCGCGGGCAAGGCCCTTGCGGCCGGTGAGCGCGTTGATCAGAGACGATTTGCCAACATTCGAGCGCCCGGCAAAGCAGACTTCGAGCCGGTCGTCTGGCGGCAATCCGTCCATCGCCACCACACCCTTGACGAACTCGGTGGGCGCGGCGAACAGCAGCCGCCCCGCCTCGCGCGCGGTCGTATCGGGCGTATCGGCCTCGGGAAAGGGCAGGGGCGTGGTCATTCCAGAACCTCGATGGCATCACCGGCGCGCAGATCGCCGGTTTTCGTGACCACGGCGTAGACGCCCATTTCCGGCGTTCCAAGGATCGCCTTGAGCGCGCCCAGCGTGTCGGCATCGCGTTCGCCGGTGCGGGTGCTGGCTTGGGTCGCGGCGCATCGGGTGATGCTTTCACGGATTTCCAGCTCGGCGAGACCCACCCGGATGCGTTTGCCGATCCAGTCGCGCTCGGCGAAAGCATCGACGTTCTCAAGGATCAGGTTGCCACGCCAGCGATTGGGCGACAGCTTCTGGCCGAGATGGGCGGCAACCTCGCGGTGCGAGTTCATGTTGATCAGCGAGATCGAGGGATAGCTCGTGTCGGTCATGGACTTGCCCGGTGCGCGCACCAGGCGTGCGGGCAACAGGCGGCCGCCGTGGCTGATCGGCATTACCCACTGGATGAAATCCAGCGCGTCGTTCTCGTCGTCGGGATTAATGGTGAGATCGCGCAGCTTGGGGTGGCTCAGCGTGAGGCGCTGGAACGGCATGTCGCAGTGCACGGTGATCGCCTGCAGGCTCGGGGAATGGGCGACCCGTTTGAACTCGGAACAAGGCTGCCAGGACGGGCGCTCGTGATCGAAGCAGGAGCGCTCATGCGCCACCGCCCAGCGGCGGTCCCACGGGATCGCCTTGCCCTCGGTCAGCAGCACATGCGTGAGACGCTCGCGACCGTGAGACTTGATCGGATGCCGCCAGACCTCAGCGACATGCGCGATCATTTCTTCTCGTCCTTCGGCTTTCTCTTGAAACTCGATCGGATGTTGCCGAACAGGTCGGGCTTGTGGCCGTGGCTCAGCATGATCGTGTATTGCTGGGTGAAGGTCAGCACGTTGTTGGCGATCCAGTAGAGCACGAGACCGGAGGCGAAGGTGCCCAGCATGAACATGAACACCCAAGGCAGCCACCCCATGATCATCGCCTGGGTCGGGTCGGTCGGGGCCGGGTTGAGCTTCTGCTGGAGCCACATCGAGACACCCAGCAGGATCGGCAGGATGCCGAGCGAGAAGAAGGCGACCAGGCTGTCGGGGCCGGGTGCTGCATAGGGCAGCAGGCCGAAGAGGTTGAAGATCGAGCTCGGGTCCGGTGCCGAGAGATCGCGGATCCAGCCGATCCAGGGCGCGTGGCGCAACTCGAGGGTGACGAAGATCACCTTGTAGAGCGAGAACCAGATCGGGATCTGCAACAGGATCGGCAGACAGCCGGAGGCCGGGTTGACCTTCTCGCGCTTGTAGAGCTCCATCATCTCCTTCTGCATCGCCTGCTTGTCGTCGCCGACGCGCTCCTTGATCTTCTCCATTTCCGGCTGGAGCTCGCGCATCCGGGCCATCGAGACGTAGGATTTGTAGGACAGCGGGAACAGCACCAGCTTGATCACGAAGGTGAGCCCGATGATCGCCCAGCCCATGTTTCCGATCAGCACGTTGAGCCAGTGCAGCACTGCGAACATCGGCTTGGTGATGAAGAAGAACATGCCCCAGTCGATCGAATCGAGGAAGCGGTAGATCCCTTCCGATTTCTCGTAGTCGCGGATCGTGTCCCATTCCTTGGCGCCGGCGAACAACCGCGTGGTGGTGCTTGCACGCTCTCCCGCGGCGACCTCGACGGTCGGCAGGCGAATCTCGGTCTGGTAGATGTCGGCGCTGGCGGCGTGTTTGGCGACCGAGGTGAAGGGCTGACCCGGCTCGGGGGCGAGCACGGTCATCCAGTAGTGGTCGGTGAACCCGATCCAGCCGTTCTCGGTGACCTGTTTGGTTTCGGCCGCGGCGCTTTCGCGCGGGTCGAAATCAAGATTGGTCACGTCCTTGTAGCTGATCTCGGAAAGCTCCTGGTCGGTCTGGCGCACGACACCCTCGTGCAGGATGAAGAAGCCCCGGAGATCGTCCGGCGTGCCGTGGCGCGCGATCACGCCGTAGGGGGCGAGGCGCTGGTTCTCGCCGGAACCGTTCTCGACCGATTGGGTGATGGTGAACATGTAGTGCTCGTCAACCGCGATGGTGCGGCGGAAGGTCATGTTCTGCGCGTTGGTCCAGGCCAGGGTGATCGGCGTCGAGGGCGTCAGCCGCTCGCCGCTTTCGATCTGCCACTCCGTCATCGCGCCGGGCACGTCGCCAAGTTCCAGTTCGCCGCCGGGGGCCCAGCCATAGAGCGCGTAATAGGCGTGATCCTGTCCGGCGGGTGTGAACAGGCTGACGATCGCGGCGTCTTCGTCGATCGTTTCGCGGTAGCCCTTGAGGCGCAGATCGTCGATCCGGCCGCCGAGCAAGGTGATCGAGCCTTCCAGATCGGGGGTATCGATCTCGATACGCGGGCTGTCCTCGAGCGCCGAGGTGCGGTCTTCGCCGGGCGAGGTCGCCGTGCCTGCCGAGGTGGTGGCGTCGACCCCTTCGGCCGGGGGGGTTACCACGTCGCTGCCTTCGGTGGTCTCACCCGCGAGCGGCGCCGAGGTGTCGAGTTCGGGCTGCGCCGGCGGGAACAGAAGCGTCCAGGCCGTGATCACCAGGAAGCTCAGCACAAGAGCCAGGATCGTGTTCTGAGTCTGGGTTTTCATCGGTCCACCACGTCGGTTTTCGGTCACGGTGGTTCAACAGGGGAGGGGGCCAAAGGTCAAGCGGTTTTCCCGGATTTCCGGGGATCCGGCGGTGCGCGGCAGCATCTGGTCCCCGCGCGTGACGGCCGGGTGGTCCGCCGTGCCGCCACCCCGGAGCCGGTGCCGGGCATTGCCGGGCCGCCGTGCGGAATTTGCTGTTGCGGGCGCACCGGTTCACCCGTGCGCCTTTTGCGCGGCGAGGTTGGCCGGGCCGGTCGCGCCCGGGGGGCGCGTGCCTAGCTCGCCTGCCGCGGGATGCGCGGGGGATTGCCGATCTTGCGCTGGTGTTCCGTGATCCACGCGCCCGTCTCGGCAAAGGGCATCGGCTTGGCGATGGAATAGCCTTGCACGTGACCGCAGCCGAGTTGGGCCAGCATCGCGTGTTCGCCATGGCTCTCGACGCCTTCGCCCAGCGTTTGCAGCCCGAGCCGCTCGGCCATCGTCAGAATCGCGGCGACCATGTTCTGCTGGTCGCGATCGGTGTCGACACGGGTGATGAAGGAGCGGTCGATCTTGATCCGGTTCACGTCAAGCCGACGAATGTTGGAAATCGACGCGTGACCGGTGCCGAAATCGTCGAGGTCGATCGGGCAACCCAGCTTCGACAGCGCGGCGATGTTGCGCGTCGCCATGTCATCGTCGGACCGTGCCACGACGTCTTCAAGAACCTCGATGGTGAGGCGGTCCGGGGCAAGATCGAAGCGGTCGAGCTCCCAGCGGATCTTGTCGAAAAGGCTGGGGTTGCGCAACTCGTCGGGCGAATAGTTGACGGCGACGGTCGGCACTGCGAGCCCTGCCCGATCCCATTCGCGCAAGGCGGTCAGCGCGTGGAAAAGGATCACCTCGCCAAGCCGGTCGAAGAGGCCGGCGCGGGCGATTGCGGGCAGGAAGGCACCGGGGGCGATCATTCCCTTTTG
Source organism: Maritimibacter sp. HL-12 (assembly GCF_900177545.1). Lineage (GTDB taxonomy): Bacteria > Pseudomonadota > Alphaproteobacteria > Rhodobacterales > Rhodobacteraceae > Sinisalibacter. The sequence continues at coordinate 2,157,028 of NZ_FXBQ01000001.1, forward strand.
CGGGTGCTCCCAGCGCGCAAGCGCCTCGAAGCCGGTGATCGCGCCGGTGTCGGTGGAAACCTGCGGCTGGAACCACGGCCGGATCTGGCCCTCTTCAAGGGCGCGGACAATGTCCTTGCCGAGGCTGTCGGGCAGTGCCACGCGGGGCCGCATGCCCCGGGCAAAGGCCCGCACCGAGCCCGGCCCGGATTTTTGCGCCTCCGCCAATGCACTTTCGGCGGCGGCAAGCTGGGCCTCGCCGGTGTGTTCGGGCACCCGGCTCGGCAGCGCGAAACCGACACTCGCGGTGACAAGCAACCGCGCGCCACCGAGCGAAATCGGCGCCGCGAGCGCGTCCTGCAAGCGGCCTGAAAGCTGGATCATGGTTTCAAGATCGACACGGGGTGTCTTTTCGAGCGCCATGCCGAATCGCCCCTGACCGAGGCTTGCCACGAAATCGTCGCGCCGAAGGATGCCGGCAATCCGCTCGCTGGCCCGGCGCAAGATGTCTTCCGTACCGCTTTCGCCATATTGTGATTCGAGGCCGGTGAAATTGTCGATTTCGAGCACGATACCGACGCGCGCCGCCCCGTCGTCATCTCCGCTGCGCGCGGTTGCATCCAGATGGCGCACGAGCTGGTCGCGCCCCGGCAATCCGGTGACGGCATCGCGGCCGGTGCGCGCGCCGGTACCGGTGCCGGTGCCGAGAAGGCCCGTGAACGCAATCAGCGCGGGGAGGATGACCGCGGCGACGAGCAGCACGCCTTCGCCGCCAAACCAGTAAGCGCCAAGCATGATCGCCGGAAGAAAGGCCGTGAGTTGCGGCCCGACGAATGCGTTGCGGATTGCCTGCCGCAACGGGCGCTTCTGACTGCCGGTGGAAAACGCCATGCGCCGTGCCTCCTCGACCGGGCGGAACCGCCCTTCGGGAGACACTCTAGGGCGCGCGAGTCAACCGGGGGTTAACACGTGCCGAGGTTTTACACGTCGCCCGATCCAGCGTCGCCGCGCGTCAGCCCCGCGAAATCGAACAGCGCCGGGTCGAGCAGGTGAGAAGGTCGGGTGTTGGACAGCGCCTTGAACATCTTTTGCCGCCGTCCCGGACTGCGACGTTCCCATTCGTCGAGCATCGCCTTGATCTGCTGACGCTGGAGCCCATCCTGTGAACCGCAGAGATCGCAGGGAATGATCGGATAGGACATCGCCGAGGCGAAACGCGCGCAATCGTCCTCGGCCACGTGGGCGAGCGGGCGGTAGACGAAGAGATCACCCTCCTCGTTCACCAGCTTGGGCGGCATCGTCGCCAGCCGCGAGCCGTGGAACAGGTTGAGAAAGAAGGTTTCGAGGATATCGTCGCGGTGGTGACCGAGCACCAGCGCCGAACATCCTTCCTCGCGCGCGATCCGGTAAAGGTGCCCACGCCTGAGCCGTGAACACAACGCGCAATAGGTGCGGCCCTGGGGCACCTTGTCGGTGACGATCGAATAGGTGTCCTGGTATTCGATCCGGTGCGGCACGCCCATCTTTTCGAGAAAGGCGGGCAGCACCGTGGCCGGGAAGCCGGGCTGGCCCTGGTCGAGGTTGACCGCCAGCAGCTCGACCGGCAGCAGGCCGCGCCATTTCAGCTCGGTGAGTGCTGCGAGCAGGGTGTAACTGTCTTTCCCGCCGGACAGCGCGACGAGCCACCTCGCACCGCGCTCGACCATGCCATATTGCTCGATCGCCTCGCGCACGCCGCGCACGATGCGTTTGCGCAGCTTCTTGAACTCGGTGGTCGAGGGCGCGCCGGCGAGCAGCGGGGGAATATCGTCGGTGTTGTCAAACATGGCCGCGTCATACGCTTGCGGGCGGCACCGGGCAAGCGGCGTCGCGCTTGCCGATACCGGTTCCGGCTCGCGCAATTACATCCACGGGCCCCGCATCCGCGGTGCCGACCCGCCTTGTTCCGGCAAGCCGATATCGCGCCGAAGGTGGTCGGGCAAGGTGCCGGCGTCGCGCCGTTTTCGACGGCGGCGCAGGATGGCGGCGGCAAGTGCGCGCAGCACCGCACCGATGCCGTGCCGGTCCAGCAGGTGGTCCAGGGCCAGGCCGGGGGGCAGGTCCCCGGCGGTTGGGGTCGTATGGGTCATCGGGATCAACCGGCGGGCACCGGCCTCCTAAAGAAATATGAGCAAGAACGGGTCACGCGCCGCGCGGGCGGTTTCCGGATGTCTGGAATATCGGGATGGCCCGAATCGGGCCGGAGCCTAGCAGGTGCTGGTGAGCGATCCGCGGGCGAATGGTCCGACTCGGCGGGCGGCGAATGCGATGTACTTCATGAAACGCCCTCCCTGCTGACTGTGACGGACGGCGTTTCAATAGCACCAATGAAGAAAAGCGCCAGATACAGCGTGACTCAATGTCGCAATCTGTGGCGCTTGCGACACGTTTTCCGCGAAGACCGAAGGTCAGTTCTCGTTCGGTGTGTCTTTTTCGCGGGGTTCCGGCACCGGGTCATAGCCCGACCCGCCAAGCGGGTGGCACGACAGGATGCGCTTCGCCGCGAGATATCCGCCGCGCAGGCCACCGTGCTTTTCCAGTGCCTCCAGCGCATAGGCCGAGCAGGTCGGCTGGTAGCGGCAGGAATGGCCAACCCAGGGGCTCAACACCGCGCGATAGGCGCGCACGGGCAGCGAGAGAAGGAAGGCAAAAGGACTCATGGAGCCGATATAGGTGGGCAGGGACGCGCTGGCCAGAGGCGCGGGATGCGGCGCATTGGGGTGTTGCCTGGCGGAGCGGCTGCGCCGCGCATGATCGGTTGGAAGGGGGGCGCTGCCCCCCTTGCCCGTTCCGGGCTTACCCCCCGAGGTATTTTCGGACCCAAGAAGCGATCTGAAATGCCCCAAAGGAAAGCTGAGAGTCTGTCGGCTCAGTAGCCGCCCTTGCGCCGGCTTTCCGGCAGGCCCGCGATGCGGCCGCCTTGCTTGGAGGGATCGAGCGGAAACAGCGTGTAGAGCGCGTCTTGCTTGATCTTCTCGCCCCACTTGTCGCTCATCGCCTTGATGATCGCGCGGGTGTTGGGCTGGTTTTCGCGGTTGTCGAAGTATTCTTCGCGCAGGTAGTTGATCACGTCCCAGTGCCGCTCGGTCAACTCGCCGACTTCTTCGGCGTCGGCCATGGCGCGGGCGAGGTCTTCGCTCCAGTCTTCGAGGTTGACGAGATAGCCGGTTGCGGTGGTCTCGACCGATTGGCCGTTGAATTCGAATGCCATGATATCCTCCATATCCTCCCAGGTGTTCGCGGGCGCGAACATTCAAACATTAAGATAAGCGATTTTCACCAAGCAGGGGCGCGGGTCAAGAGGCAGGGCGCTTGCCGTGCAACTTGGCGAGGGCGCGCAGGAGGTCGGCGCGCATCTCGTGGAAGGGCAGAAGGGTGGTGGCGTCGCGGCGGGCGACCAGCACGTAATCCCAGCCCGGCTCGGCAAAGACGGGCAGCACCTCGCGGGCCAGCGCCCGGAGCCGTCGCTTGGCGCGGTTGCGGGTGACCGCGTTGCCGACCTTTTTCGAAGCGGTGAAGCCGACGCGGATCGCGGCGGTCTCATCGCGCTTGCGGGCCTGCAGGAGAAACGCCGGCATCGGGGCCTTGCGCGCCTTGGCGCAGGCGAGAAAATCGGTGCGGTTCTTGAGGGTTTCCAGGCAAACGGAAACCGCCGGGGGCGGGTCCGTCGTCACGGGGGCCTCCGGCGGTTTCATCATTTGCAGCCTTGGGGCGTCGCGGCTCAGGCGCTGAGCGACTTGCGGCCCCGGGCGCGGCGCGCGTTCAGGATCTTGCGGCCGGCTTTCGTCGCCATGCGCGCACGGAAGCCGTGGCGGCGCTTGCGAACGAGGTTCGAGGGTTGGTAGGTGCGTTTCATCGCCCGTCTCCGTTTCACGCAGCCCCAGAACCCCGGTGGATTCGGGAGCCGATACATTCGAAGCCCGGTCTATAGGCGGGGTTTGGCGGCAAGTCAAACACCGCGGCGGGGATTTTCGACAATCTTGTAACATTCGCACGCGCGGGATCAATCGGGCGTGACACGGGGTTACGGGGGGTGGGCAAGCGCGTGGCCAGCGCGCATCTTCGCCCGAACCCCCGGGGAGGTCCGATGAACAATGTGAAGTCCAGCCTGCTCAGGCAATTGCCCTTTCTCGCCATTCTCGCCGTGGCGCTTGTCGGTGCCGCGTTTCTCAGGCCATATCTCGGCTTCGAGGCGCTGGCGCAACATCGCGAGGCGCTGGTCGGGCTGGTGACGACGCATTACCTGTTTGCCGCGCTGGGCTTCGTCGCCGCCTATATCGTCATCGTGGCGCTGTCACTGCCCGGTGCGACGGTGGCGACGCTCACCGGCGGCTTTCTGTTCGGCCTGTTCCCTGGGGTGCTGTTCAACCTTACCGGGGCGACACTCGGTGCCATCCTGATCTTTCTGGCCGCCCGCATGGGCCTTGGCGAACGCCTCGCCGCGCGGATCGACGCGACGCCCGGCGCGGTGCAGCGGCTGAAACGGGGGATCGACGAAAACCAGTGGTCGGTGCTGTTCCTGATGCGTCTGGTGCCGGTGGTGCCGTTCTTCGTTGCCAACGTTCTGCCCGCGTTGCTCAACGTGCCCTTGCGCCGGTTCGCGATCACCACCGCGCTCGGCATCGTGCCGGGCGGGCTGGTCTATACCTCGGTGGGGGCCGGTCTTGGCGAGGTTCTGGCGGCGGGCGAGCAGCCGGACCTCGGGGTGATCTTCGAGCCGCATATCCTCGGGCCTCTGCTCGGCCTCGCCGCGCTGGCGGCGCTGCCGATGGTGATCAAGATGTTTCGCAGGGAGGCGCGGCTATGACCCGGATCGACACGGATATCTGTATCATCGGTGCCGGGTCGGGCGGCCTCTCGGTGGCGGCGGGTGCGGTGCAGATGGGGGCCCGCGTGGTGCTGATCGAAGCCGGTGCGATGGGCGGCGATTGCCTGAACGCGGGCTGCGTGCCGTCGAAGGCGCTGTTGCACGCGGCCGCTTCGGGCATGGGCTGGGAGGCAGCGCACGACCATGTGCGCGCCACCATCGCCGCGATTGCCCCGCATGATTCGGTCGAACGCTTCGAGGCGCTCGGGGTGACGGTGCTCAAGGGATTCGCGCGCTTCACCGGGCCGCGCGCGGTGACGGTGGAGGGCACGACGGTGCGCGCCCGGCGGATCGTGATCGCCACCGGCTCGCGGCCGCGCCTGCCCGATGTGCCGGGTCTGACCGAGACCCCGCATCTCACCAACGAGACGATCTTCGATCTGGTCGAACGGCCGGACCACCTGCTGATCCTCGGCGGCGGCCCGATCGGCATGGAGATGGCGCAGGCCCACCGCCGCCTCGGTTGTGACGTGACCGTGATCGAACCGTTCCGCGCGCTGGGGCGTGACGATCCCGAGGCGGTCGCACACGTCACCGCTTCGCTCAAGGCAGAAGGTGTAGCGATTGAAGAAGGTGCGGTCCCGGTTCGGGTTGGCCGCTCCGATCATGGCATCGAGATCGTTCTGGATGATGGCAGAACGCTGGCTGGCTCGCATCTTCTCGTCGCCACCGGGCGGGTCGCGACCATCGACGGGCTCGATCTGGACAAGGCCGGGGTGGAGACGACGCAAGCGGGCGTGAAGGTCGACGACCGACTGCGTTCAACAAACCGGCGCGTCTATGCCATTGGCGACGTGGCGGGGGGGATGCAGTTCACGCATGTTGCGGGATACCACGCCGGGGTGATCGTGCGGTCGATGCTGTTCGGTCTGCCGGCGAAGGCGCGCACGGAACATATTCCGCGGGTGACCTACACCGCGCCCGAACTGGCCCAGGTTGGTTTGACCGAAGCCGAGGCGCGCGCGGCGCATGGCGCGGCGCTGGAAGTGGTGCGTGCCGATTTTGCCGGCAATGATCGCGCGGTGGCCACCCGGCGCACCGAAGGTTTTTTGAAGGTGATGGTCTGCAAAGGCCGCCCGGTGGGGGCCACGTTGGTGGGGCCGGAGGCGGGTGAGCACATTGCGCTCTGGGCGCTGGCGCTCTCTGCAAGGTTGAAGATGAGTGCCATTGCCGGGATGGTTGCGCCCTATCCGACGATGGGAGAAATTTCCAAACGCGCCGCTGGCACCTATTTCTCGCCGCGTCTATTTGATAATCCGAATGTGAAGCGCCTCGTGCGGGCCGTGCAAAGGTTCGTGCCCTGAGGCAAGGCGCGCGGAGAGGCCGATGATCAATTCGCTTTCGGGCCGGTTCCTGATCCTGACCATCGCCTTCGTGATGCTCGCGGAGGTGTTGATCTTCGTGCCGTCGGTCGCCCGGTTTCGCGAAGACTACCTGCGCACCCGGCTCGAGCGGGCACAGATCGCCTCGCTCGTGCTGCTGGCCGACGAGATGATCGACCAGGAACTGGAGCAGGAACTGTTGCAGAATGCCGAGGTGTTCAACGTGGTGCTGCTGCGCGACGAGGCGCGCGAGTTGATGCTGTCGTCGCCCGTGCCCAGCCCGGCGATGGCAAGTTTCGACCTGCGAGATCCCGGCGCCATCGTGCTGATCCGCGATGCCATGCACCGGCTGGTGACCCCGGACGACGAGGTGATCCGGGTGATCGGCGACCCGGTGCGCGCAGGCGGCCTGGTCATCGAGGTGACGATGGCCTCGGGCCCGCTGCGCGCGGCGATGCTCGATTACGGCTGGCGCATCTTCCAGCTTTCGCTGGTGATCTCGGTGATCACCGGGGGGCTGCTGTTTCTCGCGGTGCGGATGCTCTTCGTGCGGCCGGTGCGCAAGGTGGTGGGCGCGATGGCCTCCTTTGCCCAGGCACCGGAAGACGCGCGCCGCGTGCTTACACCCTCGTCCCGGCTGCGCGAGTTGCGCGAGGCCGAGGAGGCGCTGCACAACCTCGAAACCCAGCTTTCTTCCGCGCTCAAGCAGAAGGACCGTCTCGCCCAGCTTGGCGGCGCGGTGGCGCGGATCAGTCACGATCTGCGCAACATCCTCACCACCACGCAGCTCTTTGCCGATCGTGTGGAGATGAGCAAAGACCCGATGGTGCAACGTGCGCTGCCCAAGCTGATCGGGTCGATCAACCGCGCCGTCAACCTGACCGAGTCGACGCTTGCCTTCGGCAGCGCCGAGGAACCCGCGCCGCGTCTGACGCTGACCGCGCTTTCCGAGGTGGTGAACGACGTGGTCGAGAGCGAGCGCATGGCGACCGGCGATCACGATATTTCCTACGCCGAGGACGTGCCGATGGGCCTCACCCTGCGGGCCGATCCCGAGCAGCTCTACCGGATACTGCGCAACCTCGTGCGCAATGCGCGCCAGGCGATCGAGGCGACCGGCAAGGCGGGCGAGATCATGGTTGCGGCGCGCGAGGACCCGAAGGAATGGGTCATTACCGTGACCGATACCGGACCGGGCCTGCCGAAGAAGGCGCGCGAGCTTCTGTTCCAGCCGTTTGCCGCAGGCGGGCGCAAGGGCGGCACCGGGCTCGGCCTCGCCATCGCCGCCGAGCTTGCGCGCGGCCACGGCGGGCGGCTCGAGCTTGTGCGCACCGGCGAGGATGGCACGGTTTTCGCCATTTGCCTGCCGCGCGGGTTTGGCACGGGTGAAGCGGAATAGCTGCGGATTGCCCCTTGCAATGCCCGGACAGGGCCGTTAAATCCCGCCTGTCCGCGCGCTGGTAGCTCAGTTGGATAGAGTACTTGACTACGAATCAAGGGGTCGGGGGTTCGAATCCTCCCCAGCGCGCCACTTTCCCGAAGGTATGAACTGACCAAGGCCCGCAACGGTTCCGGTGCATCATGCGCGGATGTTTTTCCCCCGCAGGCGCCGACGAGACGATGGGCATGCGCGAAGGCAAGGGGGCCAAGGCGAAACGGCTGATTTTCCCCGGCCGCGTTGACCGAGGATCGCGCACCAAGGGCGGCGGTCGGCCTTGCCTTGTCGCACCACGCGCACCGGTGCGCAAAGCGGATCGACCTGCACGCAGAGGCCAGCCGTCCTTTTCCCGCATTCCCCCAAGCGATTGGCCGGCTGTCATACGCCTGTGATCTCGGGCCACTAGGAGGGGCGGAGATCAGCTTTCATTGGAGATTCAAGACATGTTCAGTTTGCACCGCCTCACTATGCCCGCCGCCATTGCCACCGTGCTTCTTGCCGGCGCTGCTTCCGCTCAATCCGTGGCTGAGGTTTGCCCGTCGCCGCTGCGGATGGCGGATACCGGCATCGAAGGCATGGGCGACCTGTCGGAAGCCTTCGGCCCCTTCGCCGAAACCTTCGAAGAGCTGACCGGGGTGGAACTGGCGCTCTATTCGCTGTCGAACCGGACCGCCGCGGGCACCGCGCTGCAGTTTGACGAGGTCGAGTTCGTCTTTGCCGGGCCGTCGGAGTTCGTGCTGTTCCAGCAACTGGCCAAGATGGACATCCTGTTCTCCATCGTGCGCCCGCATTACGGGTCAAGCTTCGTCGTCAAGGCCGACAGCGACATCCAGACGCTTGCCGACCTGAAGGGCAAGCGCGTGGCGCTGAAGGACGTGGGCTCCACTTCCGGCCACATCTTCCCGATGATGCTGATGGCCGAAGCCGGGCTCGACCCCGAAAGCGACGCCGAGATCATCATGGCGGGCGATGCGCGGATCCAGGTTCTGATCAACGACGATGTCGACGCGATGGGCGGCGGCAACAAGGATTGGGACGCGGTGCGCAAGCAGGATCCCGACACCGAGTATCGCCTGCTGGCGCAAACCGATACGCTTCCCGGCGACCCGGTCGTCATGCGCGCCTCGCTGCCCCAGGACTGCCGTGACGCGCTGCGCGCCACCCTCGCCGAGCATGCCGACGTGCTGTGGGAAAGCCTCACCGCCACCGAGCGCAACGCCGACAAGTTCATCGAGCGCGACGCCTACATGTCGTTCGAAACCGACCCGGCGATCTACGACGTCGTGCGCATGGCCTACGAAGTCGCCGGCATTCCGCTCGACGACTGACGCACTCCCTTAAACCGGCGGGGCGACCATCCAGTTGGATCGGTCGCCCTTTGCCGTTTCTGCGCGGATACCTGAAAGGATTGCCCCATGACCCCTGCCATCGAGACCGAAGACCTGCGTGTCAGCTACGGCAAACTGGAGGTCTTGCGCGGCGTGACCTTGGGTATCCCGGCGCAACAGGGCGTGGTTCTGCTGGGTGCGAATGGCTGCGGCAAGTCAACCCTCATGCGCAGCCTGAACGCGCTGGAAAAGCCGCAGTCGGGCACGATCCGGATCCACGGCGAAACCCTGTCCACCGCCTCCGGCACCCGGCTGCGCGAGATCCGGCGTGGCATGGGATATGTCTTTCAGCAATTCAACCTCGTTCCACAGTTGAGCGCCTTCCAGAACGTGCTCCTCGGGGCGATGGGGCGGCACCGCCTGGGCCTGCTGGGCTGCCTGAGCCTGACGGCAAGTGCGGAGGAACGCGCGCGCGCGATGCACAGTCTCGAACGGGTGGGGATGGTCGACCGCGCCCTCCACCGCCCGGCGGAACTGTCGGGCGGCCAGCAGCAGCGGGTGGCGATCGCCCGGATGCTGATGCAGGCCCCCCGCGTCGTCGTCGCCGACGAACCGATTGCCAGCCTTGATCCGAAAGCCGGGCGCGAGGTGCTTGACCTGTTGTGGCGGGTTGTGCGCGAGGAAGGGTTGAGCATGTTGTGCACCCTGCACCAGCTTGATCTCGCGCGCGAATATGCCGATCGGGTCATCGGCCTGAAGGCCGGCCGGGTCGCGGTCGATGCGGCGATCGGAGACACCGACACCGAGCAGCTCAACGCGCTCTATTCCGGGATGACCGATCAGGACGACGAGCCTGCGGGGGTCGCGGCATGAGCGAGCACACGAACATTCCGCCCCGTTTCCGTGCACCTTCGGCGCTTACCTGGGTGCTGGTGGTGGGGTTTGCGGCCTTTTTTATCCAGGGCATCGTCGCCTCCGACATCTCGCTCGACCGGCTGGTGCGGGGGGCGAGCAATCTCGTGCGGTTTCTCGGGCAGGCGGTGCCGCCCGATTTCTCGCGCGCGCCCAACATCGCCGATGCCATGCTGGAGACGTTGAACATCGCGGTGGTCGGAGTGACCTTCGGCTGCATCCTCTCGGTGCCCCTGGCACTTCTGGCGGCGCGCAACACCGCACCGAATGCGCTGGTGCGCACCTTTGCCCGTTTCGTCATCTCCGTTTCGCGCACCATCCCCGATCTGATCTGGGCGCTGATCTTCGTGGTGACCGTGGGGCTTGGGCCGCTTGCCGGTATCCTTGCCATCATCATGGACACCATCGGCTTTGCCGCACGGTTCTATTCCGAACGCTTCGAGGAGGTTCAGAAGGGCCCGTCCGAGGCTCTGACCTCGACCGGGGCGGGCCGTCTGTCGGTGATCCTGGGTGCGATCCTGCCGGAAAGCTTCGCCTCGATGACAGCGACATCTCTGTTCAGTGTCGAAAAGGCGATCCGCTCGGCGGTCACGCTTGGCCTTGTCGGAGCGGGCGGGATCGGCGTTGAACTGTCCACCGCGATGCGTCTGTTCCGCTATGATCAGGCCGCTGCGATCATCCTCGTCATCCTCGTGGTGGTAGTTGCCTTCGAGCAACTCTCGTCCACGATCCGCAAACGGATCATCTGAGCGGCCTCGCCAAGCGCGATCCGGGCCGTGCTCTGCGACCGGCCAGCACCTTGGCTCGACGGTCAAGCGGGCCGATGCAGGTTTTCGGCGTGCCCTTCCGGCATCAGCCGGAAAACGCGCTGCTGCCCTGCCGTGCCAGCCACAGGTTGACCGCGAGCAAGATGCCCGAGGTGATGGTGATCGCGATCATGCTCATTGCCATGCCGGTCTGAACCGAGCCCTGTTCGAACTGCGCGAAAACGAAGGTGCCCACCGTGCGCATGCCCGCCGGGGCCAACATGATCGACGCAACCAGTTCGCGCGAGGCGATGGCGAATACCAGCATCATTGCGGCAATCAGCGACGGCGCGATCAGCGGCAGGGTGACATGGCGCAGCGCCTGCATCTGGCTCGCGCCCGCCACCCGTGCGGCATCGTCCAGTGAACCGGAAATCTGCCGAAGCCGGGCAATGGCATAGCGGATCGGGTAGGGCAGCAGGATGCCGATATAGGCGATCAGCAGGATTGCCGCGGTCCCGTAGAGCGAGATCGGCAGATAGGGCGAGTTCCAGGCCAGGATGATCCCCACCGCCAGAACGATGGCCGGGATGGCATTGGGCAGGACCGACAACCCGTCCATCAGCGCGCGCCCCCTGCCGGTGCCGCGCACGACGATATAGGCAACCAGCCCGCCAATCGCGGCGGTGGCCAGGGCCGTGAGAACCGCCAGCCATCCGCTGGTTATCAGGGCCTGAACCGCGCGGCTGCCTTGCTGAAAGATCTCCGCATAGTGACAGGTATCGAAATTCGACCAACTGAGCCCGCCCGAGATCGTCGCCGTGAACGAGGTGACGGCAATTGCCGCAAGCGGGATCACCACGCCAATCGCGGCGACCAGCGCGAACAGCCCCAGCACGGGCCAGCGCCACGCCCCGAGATCGGCCTGGTCCAGATCGGCGGGTTTCCCGGTCTGGCTGATGTAGGACCGCCGCGTGGCGATCCAGTTCTGAAGCGTGAAGGCGGCGAGCACCATTGCCATCAGCATTACCGAGCCGAGCGCCGCGCCGGAGAGGTCGATCGGCCAGTCCGACAGGCGGTTGTAGATGCCTGTGACCAGCACCTCGAAGCCGGTGCGCGCGGCCAGGGCGGCGGGCGTGCCGAATTCCTCGATCGACATCGCAAAGACGATCAAGAGGCTGGCCGCGATGGCCGGGATCGAGAGCGGCAAGGTGATCAGGAAGAACGCCTGCAACTTGCGCGCGCCGTGCACGCGCGCCGCGGCGGCAAAGCGCCCGCCGACCATCTCCAGCGCGCGCGACACCGCGAAATAGACCAGCGGAAACAGGTTCAGCGTCATCACGAAGGCGACCCCGGTGAAACTGAACAGGAAGTCGCCCATGTCGAACCCGAGAAGTTGGAACAGATAACCGCGCGGTTGCAGCGTCATCATCCAGGCAATCGCGGCGATGAAGGGGGGGATCAGGAACGGGATCAGGAACACGACGTCCCAGCCGCGCGCACCCGGGATGTGAAACAACCCGCGCAGCACCCCGATCGGCAGGCCAAAGAGCAGGCTTCCCAGCATCACCGAGAATGCGAGCATCAAGGTGTTGCGGGCCTGCAGCAAGAGGCGGTCGTTCTCGGTGATGATGACAAGCTTGGAAAAGGCACCTTCGAGCGATCCGCGCGCGAAGTCGGGGAAGATCGCCTGCAGGATGATGAACAGGACCGGCAGGCCGACGAGGATCAACAGCGTTGAAGCAGCGAGAACCGTCAGGATTGATTGCGTGCGCACCATCCGGGCCGACCTTTCAGGGCAGGAAAAACAGGTATGGCCCCGAAACCGGTCGGGGCCATACGCAAGCGTCGGGTGGGATCAGCGATTGATGACGGTCTCGTTGAACCGGGCGATGATCTCGTCGCGGCGGGCGGACACCGCATCGGCATCCACATCGATCACGCTCAGATCATTGATTCCCGGACGCAGGCCCTCGATATCGGTGCGCGACGGCATCAGGTAGGTTTGCGACACGAGCGCCTGTCCGGCCTCGGACAGCACGAAATCGACGAACGCCTTGGCCGCGTCCGCGTTGTCGGTGGAGTTCAGGATCATGATCGGACGTGGTGCGATCACGGTGCCGCTCGCCGGGGTGATGACCTCGATCGATTCCCCGGCCGCCGCGCGGCCATAGCTGATGTAATCCACCGCACCGAACACGACGGCCTTGGCCCCTTGCAGAACCGGGTTCAGCGCCGCGGCATTGGGGCCGGGCACGATCATCTGGTTGTCGGCCAGTCCGGCGAGCAGGGTCCAGGCCTCGTCGCCCATCGCGGCCTCAAGTCCGGCAACAAGGTCGAACGCCGCGCCCGATTGTGCCGGGTCCGGCATCGTGATCAGGTCGCGATAGGCTTCATCGGTCAGGTCGGCCCATTCGTTCGGGCGCGCAACGCCGCTTTGGGAGTTCCAGACCATCGCCAAAGCGGAAATGCCCTGCGCCGTGTAGTGGCTGTGTTTCAGGAAATCGGGGACCGTGTCGGCATTGGGCGAGGTGTATTCCATCAGCAGGCCACGCGCGTGCATGTCTTCTGCCGACCCCCAGCTTGCCGAGACGACAACATCCGCCTGCGGGTTGGATTCCTCGGCCTCGAGCCGCGCCATGACCTTGCCGGTCGTGGCCTGGAACAATTCGACGGCGATTCCGGTTTCGGCCTGAAAAGCTTCGGCCAGCGCATCGGCCAGGCCGCCCGGGCCAGCGGTGTAGACGGTGAGAGTTTCGGCATTGGCGGCGCCCGTCATGAGACCGAGCGAGGCGGCGAGGAGTGTTGTTCTGAGCATTGGAACTTCCTGTTTTGGATGGTCAGTGAGGAAAGACACGCAAGCGATCGGGATCGATCGCCAACGAGATCTGGCTGTGGAGGGGAGCGGGCTGATCTGCCGGGCAGACCAGGCTTGCAGCATCGCCGCCGAGACCAAGATGCAGAAGGTATCGGTCGCCCTGAAACTGGCAGCGCAACACCTGTGCCATCAGCGCACCGGCCGGATCGGGGCGAACGGCGGTGCGCGGGATCAGAACCCGCGCTGGCCCGGTTGGTGCCGACTGCCGCAGGTCGGGCAGGTTCAACCTGTCGCGGTTGCAGGTGAAGCCCCGCGTCTGGCAGACATTGCCGTCAATCAGCGCGCCGATGTTGAGAAATTGCGCCACCTCGACCGAGGCCGGCGAGGAAAACAGCCGCTCTGGCGTGTCGATCTGCGCGATCTCGCCGTCGAGCATCACCGCCACGCGATCGGCAATGGTGAAGGCTTCGGACTGGTCATGGGTGACGTAGATGGCGGAAAGCCCCAACTCGCGCAGCAATGCGCCCATCTCAAGGGCCAGGCCCTCGCGCAATTCGCGGTCGAGGTTCGAGAGCGGTTCATCGAACAGCACCAGCGGCGGCTCGGCCACGATCGCCCGCGCCAGCGCCACGCGCTGCTGCTGCCCGCCCGACAGCGTGCCGGGAAAGCGATCCGCGAGATGCGACAGCCCCACGCGGTCCAGCGCGCGCATCGCGTTGCCCCCCCGCTCGGTGCGGCCTTGCCGACGCATGCGCAAGGGAAAGGCGACGTTGTCTAAAACGCTCAGGTGGGGCCAGATGGCGTAGTCCTGAAACACCATGCCGATCCCGCGCCGCTCGGGCGGGGCATTGAAGCCGGAGCCATCGACGACGCGCCGGCCGGCAATCTCCATCTGCCCCGAGGTTGCCGTGAGCAGCCCGGCAGCGATGCGCAACAGCGTGGTCTTGCCGCAGCCGGACGGACCCAGAAGGGCCACCACCTCGGACGGGGCGAGGTCAAGGTCGATGTTGCGCAGAACCTTGGTATCACCGAAGGATTTGGCGATCTTCATTGCCTGAAGAGCGAAGGGCCGATGAACAGGCGCATCCGTAATCATGCGCCCTCGTTAACAAGACCCGGTAACGGTTTCATGACGGGGCGCGGAACGGGCGTTGCCTCGGTTTTTCCGAGACCGCGCCATGCAGGGCCGGGCCCGCACCGAACAGGAAAACTGCTGGCGCGGGCTTCAGAACGGCCTTTTCGACCTGTATTCCTCGGATCACTGTCCGTTCCGGTACGCTGGCGACACCGGCAAGCGTTCGCCCGCCGGACTACGGAGCTTCCGGCACATCCCGAACGGTATCCCCGGCGTAGAGACGCACTTGCCGATCCTGTTTTCTGAAGGCGTGATGAAAGGCCGGATCGACCTGCCGCGCTTCGTCGCGCTGACCGCCACGAACCATGCGCGGACCTACGGCCTTTATCCGCGCCGTTTCAGCGAGCGCCGCTTAGAAAAGCGAGCAAAAGAAAACGCGGGCCGGCTTGCCTTGATCCGGAACCCGGTGCACGGTTTCGTTCCCGAAGGCGGATCGAGCATTTCCGATGATTGCTTCATTCAGACGCATCAGGCACCGCAGACAAGCCCGCAAACTTGAGCGGATCATCCCGAACCCGCGCTCGTCGTCGCCAAAGGGCCATTTTCGGCCCCTCAAGCGTAAGAGCTACGCGACGTCTGTTCTGATCACCGCACTGGGTCGGCTGGCCATCCTGGCCGGCCTCGTGGTTCTGGCCATCGTGCTCTACCCGCTCTTGCCGTCTCGATAGGCCTGCGTGCATCGGGCAACGATGGGCCCGCGCGTCACTCCTGCAGTGATCTTACCTCGATCTCGCCTTCCTCGCGGGCCTTCATCGCCAGCGTTGCAGCATGGGCACCGGCGGCGGTGGTGAAGTAGGGGATCTTGTCGTAGAGCGCGACGGCGCGGATCTCGCGGCTGTCTTCCACCGCCTGCACACCTTCGGTGGTGTTGAACACCAGTTGCACTTCACCGTCTTTCAAGCGGTCGACGATGGTGCGCCCGCCCTCGTAGACCTTGTTCACCGTCTCGGCCTCGATGCCGTTCTCGGTGAGCCAGGCGGCGGTGCCGCGCGTCGCGAAGATCGAGAAACCGAGCGCACTGATGGTGCGAGCGGTTTCCAGCATCTGGGCGGTCTTGTCGTCATCGCGGATCGAGATGAAGACGCAACCGCTTTCGGGCAGGTGCGTGCCGGCTCCCATCTGCGCTTTCAGGAAGGCGCGGGGGAAGGACTTGTCCCAGCCCATCACCTCGCCGGTCGAGCGCATCTCGGGGCCGAGAATGGTATCGACGCCGGGGAAACGGGCGAAGGGCAGCACCGCCTCCTTGACCGAGAACCACGGCATGTTCGGGTTCACCCTGGTGAGCGGGCTTGCCCCCTTGGTGCCTGCTGCGCGCATCGGGAAATTGCTCATCGGCTCGCCAGCCATGAGGCGGGCGGCGATCGAGGCGATCGCGCTGTCGGTGGCCTTGGCGACGAAGGGCACGGTGCGGCTGGCGCGCGGGTTGACCTCGATGAGGTAGACCTCGCCATCCTTGACCGCGAATTGCACGTTCATCAGCCCGACCACGCCGAGCGCCAGCGCCAGCGCCTCGGTCTCGCGTTCGATCTCGGCGATCACGTCCTTGGGCAGCGAGTGCGGCGGCAGGCAGCAAGCGCTGTCGCCAGAATGCACGCCGGCCTCCTCGATGTGCTGCATGATCCCGGCGACGTGGACTTCCTTGCCGTCGCAGAGCGCATCCACGTCGACCTCGACCGCACCCGAGAGGTAGCTGTCGAGCAGAACCGGGCTTTTCCCGGAGACCACCACCGCCTCGCGAATGTAGCGGCGCAGGTGGTCCATGTCGCGCACGATTTCCATCGCCCGGCCGCCCAGAACGTAGGACGGGCGGATCACCAGCGGGAAGCCGATGCGTTCGGCTATGGCAAAGGCCTGCTCGTCGGTCGAGGCGATGCCGTTGACCGGCTGCCTGAGCCCGAGACGGTTGACCAGATCCTGGAACCGCTCGCGGTCTTCGGCGAGGTCGATGGCGTCGGGCGTGGTGCCGAGAATCGGGATGCCCGCTTCGTGCAGCGCGCCGGCGATCTTGAGCGGGGTCTGGCCGCCGAACTGGACGATCACGCCATGCAGCGTGCCCGCTTCCTGCTCGACGCGCAGGATTTCCATCACGTGCTCGAAGGTGAGCGGCTCGAAATAGAGCCGGTCGGAGGTGTCGTAGTCAGTCGAGACGGTCTCTGGGTTGCAGTTGACCATGATCGTCTCGTATCCGGCATCGGTCAGCGAGAAACAGGCGTGGCAGCAGCAGTAGTCGAACTCGATGCCCTGTCCGATCCGGTTCGGGCCGCCGCCGAGAATGACCACCTTCTTGCGATCCGAGGGCCGCGCCTCGCATTCCACCTCGCCCATCATCGGGGCTTCATAGGTGGAATACATGTAGGGCGTCTGCGCCTCGAACTCGGCGGCGCAGGTGTCGATCCGCTTGAACACCGCGGTGACGCCAAGGTTGATCCGGGCGCGGCGGATGTTGTCTTCGTCGCGCCCGGTGAGGGTGGCGAGGCGGGCATCGGTGAAGCCCATCATCTTGAGCGCGCGCAGGCCCTCTTCGGACACCGGCAGGCCGTTGCGCCGCACCTCGTCCTCGACCTCGACGATCTCGCGGATCCGGGCGAGGAACCACGGGTCGAAGTCGGTCACGCCGTTGATCTCGTCGTCGGTCAGCCCCTCGCGCATGGCTTGCGCGATCACCCGGATCCGGTCGGGCGACTTGTCGGACAGCGCCTTCATCACCGCCGCCTTCTCCGGCGCGCCCTCGATCTCGATCTCGTCGAACCCGGTCAGCCCGGTTTCCATCGAGGCGAGCGCCTTTTGCAGCGACTCGTGGATCGTGCGCCCGATCGCCATCGCTTCGCCGACCGATTTCATCGCCGTGGTCAGCTCGGGCTTCGAGCCGGGAAACTTCTCGAATGCAAAGCGTGGAATCTTGGTGACCACGTAGTCGATCGTCGGCTCGAAGCTCGCGGGCGTGACCTTGGTGATATCGTTGTCCAGCTCGTCGAGCGTGTAGCCCACGGCGAGCTTGGCCGCGATCTTGGCGATCGGAAAGCCGGTGGCCTTCGAGGCCAGCGCCGAGGACCGGCTCACCCGCGGGTTCATCTCGATCACGACCATGCGCCCGTCGACCGGGTTGACCGCCCATTGCACGTTGGAGCCGCCGGTTTCCACCCCGATTTCGCGCAGCACGTTGATGCTGTGCGTGCGCATGATCTGGTATTCCTTGTCGGTCAGGGTCAGCGCGGGCGCGACGGTGATCGAGTCGCCGGTGTGCACGCCCATCGGGTCGATGTTCTCGATCGCGCAAACGATGATTGCGTTGTCGGCCTTGTCGCGCACGACCTCCATCTCGAATTCTTTCCAGCCGAGCAGGCTTTCGTCGACGAGGATCTGGCCGACCGGGCTGGCATCCATGCCCGAGTGGCAGAGCCGCTCGTAGTCTTCGCGGTTGTAGGCCACGCCGCCGCCGGTGCCGCCGAGCGTATAGGCCGGCCGAATGATCGCGGGCAGGCCGATATCGTCGAGCACCTCCATCGCAAGGTCCAGGCCCGCACGCAGGTCGCGCCTGCCGTTCTCAAGCTTGGGCGCGGTGACGATGGTCGCGCGCGGGTTCTCGATGCCGAGCCGGTCCATCGCCTCGCGGAACAGCTTGCGATCCTCGGCCATCTCGATGGCCTCGCGTTTGGCTCCGATCAATTCGACGCCGTGTTCGGCGAGAACCCCCATGTCATCGAGCGCCAGCGCGGTGTTGAGCCCGGTCTGCCCGCCCATCGTCGGCAGGAGGGCGTCGGGCTTTTCCCTGGCGATGATCCTGGCCACCACCTCGGGGGTGATCGGCTCGATGTAGGTGGCGTCGGCCATCTCCGGATCGGTCATGATCGTGGCCGGGTTGGAGTTGACGAGGATCACCCGGTACCCTTCCTCGCGCAGCGCCTTGCAGGCCTGTGCGCCGGAATAGTCGAACTCGCAGGCCTGCCCGATGATGATAGGCCCCGCGCCGATGATCATGATCGAGTTGATATCGGTTCTCTTCGGCATATCGGACCCCTTGGCAGCAGCGGTTGACGGGCGGGATTCCCCCGCGCACGCAAATTGTCGTGGGTTATAGACATGGTGCCACCGGGCGCAAGGCTTGATCTGGCGGGTTCACCGGCCGCGAAGGGAGTGGCGGCGGCTTATCGCGAGGCACCGGGCAGGTTGGTGGCATGGTATAGGTAATCGCGGGTGATCGGTGCCGCATCGAGCCGCTTGGCAAGCTGGGCCTGGTAGACCAGGAGCGTGCCGACCTCGAACGAGGCTTCCATCGACGCAAGATACCAGCGCCACATCCGCACGAAGCGATGATCGTAGAGGGCGCGCGCTTCATCGGCGCGGGCCATGAAACGGTCGAGCCAGTGTCCCAGCGTCTTGGCATAGTGGAGCCGAAGCGCCTCGATATCGCTGGTGACGAGGAACTGCCGGTCGATCGCACGCTGCATCTCGGAGAGCGCAGGGGTGTAGCCGCCCGGAAAGATGTACTTCACGATCCATGGCTCGGATTCGTTGGGCGGGCCGACATGGCCGATGCTGTGGATGAGCGCGAGCCCGTCGTCGGCCAGCGCGTTTCGCACGAAGCCGAAATACTCGTTGTAATGCGGCACGCCGACATGCTCGAACATGCCGACCGAAACGATCCGGTCGAAGGTTTCGCTGACCTCGCGGTAGTCGCACAGCCGGAAATCGACCTTGCCCTCCAGCCCGGCCGCGCGCACACGCTCGGTGGCCAGCGCGTGCTGTTCCTTCGAGAGTGTCACCCCGACAACCTCGGCACCGTAATCCCGCGCCAGCGTCAGCCCCATGCCACCCCAGCCGCAGCCGATATCAAGCACCCGCATGCCCGGCTCGATGCACAGCTTCTTGGCGATGTGATGTTTCTTGGCGGCCTGCGCCTCTTCGAGCGTCATCTCGGGATGCGCGAAGTAGGCGCAGGAATATTGCCGGTCTTCGTCGAGGAAGAGATCGTAAAGCGCGCGCGAAAGATCGTAGTGGTGCGAGACGTTGCGCTGCGCCTTGCCGACCGGCGCGAACTGCCTCAGCCGCCGCCGGGCGCGCCGCGCGAGTTGCAAAGGTTCAAGAAACCATGGCTGGCCGGTGGCGTTGACGTTCGGGATGATCAGCCGGAAGAACCCCCTCAGATCGTCGCCCTCAACCTCGAGTGTGCCCGCCATGTAGGCCTCGCCGATGGCCAGCGACGGGTTGCGCAGGATGCGGAAAGGAAGTGCCGAGTCGGTCAGCCTGAGCGCGATTTCCGGCTCGCCCCGGCCGTAGCTCCGACTGGTCCCGTCAGGCAGGGTCAGCCGCAGCGTGCCCCTGCGCACGATATGGGTCAGCATCCGGTCAAGCAGCGTGGTCCACATCACGGCCCCTTTCCCCGGCCCGAGCGGGCCGGTGCGCTTTCAGTCTCCTTGCTCTTTGCCTGCGCTTTTCGCGCAAGGTGGCATCCTGCCTGTTCACGGGGGCAATTCTTTTGCCACACGCCCGAAAAAGTAAAGATTTTTCCCAAAAACCCGACCCCGCGCCCTCACGCAAGGGCGCTAGGCTTGACTTCCCGGGCGGCGCGCGCTGTATCGGCGCGGATGACACTCGAGCCCCAGGGGACGACAATGCACAAGTATCGCAGCCACACCTGCGCCGACCTTCGCAAGACAAACGTGGGCGACATCGTCCGCCTTTCCGGCTGGGTGCACCGCGTGCGCGATCACGGCGGCATCCTGTTCATCGACCTGCGCGATCATTACGGCGTCACCCAGGTGCTCGCCGACCCCGACAGCCCGGTGTTTGCCGATGTCGAGAAGGTGCGCTCGGAATGGGTGATCCGGATCGACGGCAAGGTGCTGGCGCGCGAAGACAGCCTGGTGAACCCCAAGCTGCCGACCGGCGAGATCGAGGTGTTCATCCAGGACATGGAAGTGCTCGGCGCGGCAGACGAACTGCCGCTGATGGTGTTCGGCGAACAGGAATACCCGGAGGAAACCCGCCTGCGCTATCGCTACCTCGATCTGCGCCGCGAGAAGATGCAGGAAAACATGAAGCTGCGCTCCGACGTGGTGGCCTCGATGCGCAAGCGGATGTGGGACAAGGGCTTTCGCGAATACCAGACCCCGATCATCACCGCGTCCTCCCCCGAAGGCGCGCGCGACTTCCTCGTGCCCTCGCGGCTGCACCCCGGCAAGTTCTACGCCCTGCCGCAGGCACCGCAGCAGTTCAAGCAGCTCCTGATGGTGTCGGGCTTCGACAAGTATTTCCAGATCGCGCCCTGTTTCCGCGACGAAGACCCGCGCTCCGACCGTTCGCCCACCGACTTCTACCAGCTCGACATGGAGATGAGCTTTGTCGAGCAGCAGGAGGTGTTCGACACCATCGGCCCGGTGCTTGAAGGCGTGTTTGCCGAGTTCGCCGAGGGCCGCAAGGTGGATGCCTACGCCGACTGGCCGCAGATCAGCTACCGCGACTCGGCGCTCTGGTATGGCACCGACAAGCCCGACCTGCGCAACCCGATCAGGATGCAAGACGTGAGCGAGCATTTCCGCGGCTCGGGCTTCGCGATCTTCGCCAAACTGCTGGAACAGGAAGGCACCGAGGTGCGCGCCATCCCCGCGCCGAAGGGCGGCAGCCGCAAGTTCTGCGACCGGATGAACGCCTTTGCCCAGAAAGAGGGTCTGCCGGGGATGGGGTATATTTTCTGGCGGGAAGGCGACAACGGGATCGAAGCCGCCGGCCCCCTCGCCAAGAACATCGGCCCCGAGCGCACCGAGGCGATCCGCCAGCAGCTTGGCCTTGGCGTTGGCGATGCCGCCTTCTTCCTCGGCGGAAAGCCCAAGAGCTTCCAGCGGGTCGCGGGGCTTGCGCGCGACGTGATCTGGGCCGAGACCCCGAAAGACCCGGAAGACGAGAACTGGCGCGCCCGCTTTGCCTTCGCCTGGATCGTCGATTTCCCGATCTACGAGCAGGACGAGGAAACCGGCGAGATCGACTTCGAGCACAACCCGTTCTCGATGCCGCAGGGCGGGCTGGAGGCGCTGGAAGGCGATCCGCTGAACGTGCTCGGCTACCAGTATGACCTTGCCTGCAACGGGGCCGAGATCCTCTCGGGCGCGATCCGCAACCACAAGCTCGAGATCATGTTCAAGGCCTTCGAGATCGCCGGTTACGACGAGGCCGAGGTGCGCCGGCGCTTCGGCGGCATGGCGGGGGCCTTCCACTACGGCGCGCCGCCCCACGGCGGTTGTGCGGCGGGGATCGACCGCATCGTGATGCTGCTGGCCGAGGAGGAGAACATCCGCGAGGTCATGCTCTTCCCGATGACCCAGCGCGCCGAAGACCTGATGATGGGCGCGCCGAGCTTGCCCGACAACGCGCAACTGCGCGAGCTTCACCTGAGGGTGATCGAACCCGAGGCGTGAAGAGGTAACGGCGGCGCGCTCTGCCAAGCGCGCCGCCGTCGGAACGGTTCTCTGGGGAACCGGGTCAACCTGGTGAATGATCCGCCATGCTCTCCACCTGGTCCGAAACGGTGGTGCCGAGGTCGATGACATCGCTTGCCAGGATGCCGACGACCGAGATTGCCAGAAGCACAAGCCCGGCCAGCAGCACCACCCAA
The DNA here is from genome assembly GCF_900177545.1 of Maritimibacter sp. HL-12. Classification (GTDB taxonomy): domain Bacteria; phylum Pseudomonadota; class Alphaproteobacteria; order Rhodobacterales; family Rhodobacteraceae; genus Sinisalibacter. The sequence continues at coordinate 2,179,221 of NZ_FXBQ01000001.1, forward strand.
TCGATTGTCACGCTCCCATCTTCACGCCGCGCGAACCGGTGAGACATTCTCTTCATCCATACTCTCCCTGCGCCGCTCCGGGCGCTTTGAACTCGTTACCTTGAACCTTCACCTTCGGTCATTCTTGGCTTCAATTCGGGCGGGAATGCGGAACGCCCGGGCCGCAATCGGATCGCTCGCAGGGATTTACAAAGGCAGTGAAACCCGAAAAAACAAACCCGAGCGGCTGGGCGAGGGGTGACATGGGCATGCGCGAGGCGCGCGACATCGGGGCGATTGTCGAGGGCTGGGTGCCGCCACCGCGGCCGGGAAAACTCGCGCTCGAAGGCCGTTTTGCCCGGCTCGAACCGCTCTCGCCCGACAGGCACGCGGCGCAGGTGTTCAAGGCAAACAGCGCTTCCGATTCGATCTGGGAGTTCCTGCCCTACGGCCCCTTCGCCTCGGCGTCCGCCTATCACCGCTGGATGCGGGACGTCACCGCGAGCGATGACCCGAACTTCCTGGCCATCTTCAACCGCGACAGCGGACACTGGGAGGGGGTCGCAAGCTATCTGCGCATCAAGCCCGAGACCGGGTCGATCGAGGTCGGTCATATCAACTTTTCGCCCGCGCTGGCCCGCACCCGGGCGGCCACGGAGGCGATGTTCCTGATGATGCAATGGGCCTTCGAGGCCGGATACCGGCGCTACGAGTGGAAATGCGACGCCCGCAACCTCGCCTCGCGCCGCGCCGCCGAACGCTTGGGGCTGAGCTACGAAGGCACCTTCCGGCAGGCCGCCGTGATCAAGGGGCGCAACCGCGACACCGCCTGGTTCGCCGCGATCGACAGCGAATGGCCGGCGCTCAAGGAAGCCTTCCTTGCCTGGCTTTCGCCGGGCAACTTCGACGGTGCCGGGTGCCAGCGCGAACGGCTCGGCGACCTCACCCGGCTGGTGCGTGCGGCCGACGATCCGGCGCTGCGCGCCTAGACGGCCCGCACCGCTGCCAGTCGCGCCTCCACGATCCCGGCCAGCCGCGCGACATCGGTGTGCAGCGCCGCGCCTCCACGCACAGTGTCGCGAAGGCTTTCGGCCACCGCTTCGAGCGCCGTGTCATGGGCACTGCGCGCCACCCCACCGAGAAATTGCGCGGCGTAATCGAGATCGCTGCCGACATCGCGCCGCATCAGCTTCGCGATGTGTTCCAGGTCGTCGGCCAGCGCCACTGGATCGGGCGCAACCTGCTCGGTGCTCACGGCCCGCGGACCGCGCCCCGCGGGCAAGTGCCGCAAGACCGCCTGCTGGAACCGCGCCACGCTATCGATCGGCTTGGCAAGAAACCCGTCGGCACCCGCCCGCATGGCCGCCGCCTCGGCCCCCGCATCGCCGCTCATTCCGATCAGCACCGGCAGGCGCGGCTGTGCCCCGGCGAGGGCGGCGATGAGATCGGCCCCCGATCCGTCGGGCAGCCCCATGTCGACGATCGCCAGGCCCGGACGATAGACCGCGAGATGGCGATACGCCGCCGCCAGGCTATCGGCCCGGCGCACCCGTGCACCGGAGTGCAGGCACAGAAGCCGAATCGCCTCGGAGGCAAAGCGGCTGTCTTCCACCACGAGAACGGTCATGCCCTGAAGCGGGCGTTCGGGCGCGGGCTGCGGCTGGCTTCGATATACTCTGCTGTCGTCGGTCATGCCGTCTCTCCTTTCCACCGGTCGAGCCAAGCACAGAATTGGCTAACAGCCGGTTAACGCGCGCCCGGCCGGGCTTGCGTGCGTGAAAACCCCAATGCATAAGCGCAGGAAAGCCGGGAGGAGACCCAGATGATCGGACGCCTGAACCATGTTGCCATCGCGGTGCCGGACCTCGACGCCGCCGCCGCGCAATACCGCGACACGCTCGGCGCGGATGTCGGCGCGCCGCAGGACGAGCCCGATCACGGCGTCACCGTGGTATTCATCACCCTGCCCAACACCAAGATCGAACTGCTCTACCCGCTCGGCGAAAACTCCCCGATTGCGGGATTCCTCGAGAAAAACCCCTCCGGCGGCATCCATCACGTCTGCTACGAGGTCGACGATATCCTCGCCGCGCGCGACCGTCTGAAGGCGCAGGGCGCGCGCGTGCTCGGCACCGGCGAGCCGAAGATCGGTGCCCATGGCAAGCCCGTGCTCTTCCTGCATCCGAAGGATTTCAACGGCACCCTGATCGAACTGGAGCAGGTCTGATGTCGATCACCGGGGCGATCGTTCTTTTCGTGGTCATCTGGTTTCTGACGATGTTCGTCGTGCTGCCGATCCGCGCCCGCAGTCAAGCCGACGCCGGTGAGGTCGTGCCCGGCACCCCCGAAGGCGCGCCCGCCGACTTCCGGCTCGGCAGAACCGCGTTGATCGTCACCCTCTGGACGATCCCGCTCTGGGGCATCGTCATGGCTGTTATCGTGACTGGCCTGATCAGCGTCGAAAGCCTCGACTGGATGGACTTGCTGGGCGAGCGGGTGCCGAACTAGCCATCCGACCCCTGCTTCTTGGGTCAAAAAATACCTCGGGGGGTGCGGGGGGCTGGCCCCCCGCTCCTGCGCTTACCGCCCGGCGAGGCGGTGATACATATGCGTGAAGGTGGCCGCCCCGAGCACCGGGATCACCAGGTTGAGCAAGGGTACCGACAGCGGTACCGCCATCAGCGTTCCGGCAAACCATATCTGGCCCGCGTGCCTGCGCCGCAGCCGGTTCGCGCCTTCACGCCCCTCGCGGCGCATCGCTGCCATCTGGAAGAATTCACGCCCCAGAAGGTAGCCGTTCACCGCCCAGAACAGCACCGGTGCCAGCGGGCCGACGAACAGCAGCAAGACCAGGGCGACGAGGTTCACCGCCACCGTCACCCCGATCAACGAAATCGAATCGCGCAAGGTTTCCAGCACTGGGATATGACCGACCGGCGCGAGCCCCGGGTAGTGCCGCGCCTCCACCGCCTCGGCCACGTCATCGAGAAAGATCCCGGTGAAAGCTGCCGCCACCGGCACCATCAGCACCACCGAGAGCACCAGCATCAAGAGCACCGTGGCCCAGCTTGCCACGCTGTCGAGCCAGCCGATGTCGCCGATCCACGGCAGGGCGACGGTGTCGGGCACGAACAGCCCGACGAGCCAGGCAAAAAGCACCGTTGCCCCGACGAGCAGCGCAATCGTCAGGCCAAGGCCGAGCAGCAGCACGCGGCGAAAGGGCGGGTCGGGCAATTGGCCGAGAGCCTTGAAGAAATCCGAGAACATCATGTTTCCAGCCATGTCGTCTTGGCGTCGAGATCGGGGCGCGGGCGTTCTGGCGGCACGACGCGCTCGGTGCCGATGTGGATGAAGCCTGCGACGCTTTCATGGGCGGCGAGCCCGAGTCCCTTGCACACGAAATCGGTGTCGTGGCTGGTCCACCCGGTCAGCCAGTTCGCGCCCCAGCCCGAGGCCAGCGCCGCGTTGAGCAGCGCAAGGCAAACCGCGCCGGCGGAATATTGCTGTTCGACATGCGGCACCTTCTCGGACTCCACCGGCGAGAACACCACCGCCACGGTGAGATGCGAATCGGCGAACTGGCAGCGCGCCTTCTCGATCTTGTCCGGTGCCACGCCGAGGGCTTCGCCACGTTCCACGGCGAGACCGGCCAGCCGTTCCAGCGCCGGGCGCGTGAGCACCACGAAACGCCACGGCTCCAGTTTGCCATGGTCGGGGCTGCGTGCGGCGGCGGTGAGGATCGGCCTCAGCTCCGCGCGGTCGGGCACCGGCGTGGTCAGCGTCTTGGCCGGGCGCGAGCGGCGGTTGAGCAGAAAATCGAGCGCGGCCTGGTTCTTTTCGGGCATTCGTCCCTCCTGAGCGACGTTTCCCATGTCGGGGCAGGTGGCGGTAAGGTCAAGCGGGCCGGGCGAAACGGGCTTCGAAATCGTCGATCAGGTCGGAGAATACCGCCTGCATCCGGGCGTTGGGCTGGCGGGCCGCATAGGTCGCCGCCATTGGGTCGGGGGCAGTTGTGGCGCTGCCGGAAAGCTCCTCGATCACCGCATGGCCGCAGAACGGCACATACCACTCGGCATAACCGCCCTCATGCACCGCCACCACGCGGCCGCCGCAGAGCCGGTCGGCCAGACCCATCACCATCCGCGTCATCTCGCGGAAAGTGGCGGCATGGGCGAGCATGTGGCCAAGCGGATCGGCGGCGGCGGCATCATAGCCGCTGGCGATCACGATCGCTTCGGGGCGGTGCGCCTCGATCGCGGGCAGAACCAGACGCGCCATCGCCTCGATATAGGTCGCGTGTCCCGCGCCGGGAGGCAGCGGGATGTTGAGGTTCGCACCAAGCCCGGCACCTGCGCCGCGCGCCTCGATCTCGCCGGTGTCGAGCGGGTAATTGCGCTCCTGGTGGATCGAGATCGTGAGCACGTCGGGGTCGTCGTAGAACACCGCCTCGGTGCCGTTGCCGTGGTGCACGTCCCAGTCGAGCACCACGAAACGCCGCGCCAGCCCCGCCGCCTGCGCCGCGCGCACCGCCACGCCGATGTTGTTGATCAGGCAGAAGCCGTTCGGCACCTCGGGAAGTGCATGGTGTCCCGGTGGGCGCGAGAGCGCATAGGCATTGTCGAGCGCACCCTCCAGCACGGCGAACAGCGCCGCCTTCGCCAGCCCCGCCGACAGCGCGGCCACCTCGTAGCCGCCGGGACCAAAGGGCGCACGTTGGCCAATCTCGCCGCCGCCGGCATCCGACGCCGCCTTGAAGGCATCGAGGTAGGCGACAGGGTGCACCCGTTCGAGATCGTCCCGGCTGGCCAGGTCTGCACCGCGCACAACGAGGTCGCGCATCAACCCGGTGACTTCCATGAGGTTCTTCAGCCGCCGCTTGGTTTCGGGGTTTTCCGGCAGGCCGCCGCCAACCTGCGGCTGTACCAGCCCGCCCACCGGCAACATGCCTGCGAAATGTCCGCCTCCGTGCCAGAAGCACCGCTCATCGAAGAAAAATCCGGTCTTGCGCATGGCGCGCAGATTGACCGCCGCCGCTTGCCTTCGCAAGCCCCCTCGGAGAAACTCGTGCAATGAAAAAGGCCGCTCTCGCTCACCTCGCCCAATCCGGTGCCGAAATCGCCGTGCGGGTCACGCCGAGGGCGGCCCGCAACATGGTGACGGTAACTGAAACCGGGCTGAAAGTGTCTGTCACCACGGTGCCCGAGGATGGCAAGGCCAACGCCGCGGTGATCAAACTTGTCGCCCATGCCCTCGGGGTACCGAAATCGGCCCTCACCCTCACGCGCGGTGCCACGTCGCGCGACAAGACCTTCCGGCTCGACTGATCGCCACCGCGACCGGAACGCCTCGAAAGCTCAGGTGGTATCGACGGTCTGTGCGGACTTCGGTGTTGAAGTTGTTCGCCAGGGGCGCGCGCTCAATGCTCGCCGCCCTCGCGCACCAGCTTGTAAACCCCCTCGGGCAGATCAAGCGCGGCGGCGAGATCGCGCAACTGGCTGATGGAAAGCGTCACCCGCATCACCCGATCGGTGGTCGGCTCGTGCTGCTCAAGCGTTACGCAGTCATCGAAGGCATTGATGATCACATCCTCGCCAAGATGCGGCCCTTCCTCGTCGACGAGGGTGATGACGGTGGAATCAAATTCGTGCTCGATGGTGAACATGCGGCGAGTCTACGCCGGCGAGCTTCCGCCGCAAACCATGAATTCGCCCGGTCGATTTGATCTCGATCAAGGAATCGAGGGCGTTTGGCGGTTTTTCTCCGCATCCGGAGGCAAACATGAGCGAAGACGCGCACCGCGCCTATCACGAACACCTGCTCGGCCGGATGGCTGACGTGCTTGGGCTCGATCTCGATCTCGAGGTCGATCTGACACGCCTGAGCCGCGCCCAGGTGGAACGCGCGGTGAAGCGGTGCATGCAATGTCCCGATCCGTCGGGGTGCGAAATCTGGCTCGAAGAGCACGGTGCCGGGACCGACGAGGCCCCTCAGTTGTGCATGAACAAGGCCTTGCTCGAACATCTCCGCGACAGCTACTGATTGCCGAAGTCACCCACCGCCGCCATTATGGCGGAGGGAGGGACGATGCAGGTTTTCGAAAAGATCTTCACCGATCGCGGCTCGCGCTATGCCGTCTCCGGCGGCCCGGTGGCCGACCGAAACGCCGTGCGCGACTTCCTCAAGGATCTGGCCCGCCGCAAGGATTTCGCCCGCGCCACCCACAATTCATGGGCCGCGCTCCTGCCGGAGGGCCCGGCCAAGGGCGATGACGGCGAAGCAGGGGCCGGAGCGGTGATCTTGCGCAAGCTCGAAGGTGCCGGGCTCGAAGGTCACGTGGTGGTGGTCACACGCTGGTTCGGCGGCACGAAGCTCGGCGGCGACCGGTTCCGCCGGGTGGCAGATGCCGTCGACCACTACCTCGCCCACCGAAGGCCCGCACCGTGATCGCGCGCGAGTGGCGGCGTTTCGTTAACCGCTGCGTCTGGTCATGGGCGGGATGGCGCGATGCCTGGGCGCATGAGCCTTCGCTGGTGTTCTGGACGGTGATCGTCGCGCTTTCCAGCCTCGCCGCCTTTCTCCTGCCGCTCTCCGCAACCGAACGCCTGGTGATCCTGCCGCTCGGGGTTCTGGTTCTGGCCATGGAACTGATCAACACGGCAGTTGAGCGCGTTGTCGATCTCATCTCGCGTGATCACCACGATCTCGCGCGCCGCGCCAAGGATGCAGGCTCGGCCTCCGTCGCGCTCGCCGCCCTCGCCGGGGGCGTGGGATGGGTCGTGATCCTGACCGGGATGTTCATGGCCTGAACGGCCGCCCACGCAACCCCTTGTCAGACCAGCCGACCCCAAAGATCGTATTCGCTGGCCTCGTCCACCTCGACGGTGACGATGTCGCCCGGCGACAACGCCTCGAAACCGGCATCGACAAACAGGTTGCCGTCGATCTCCGGCGCGTCTGCCTTGGTGCGGCACACCGCGCCGTCGGCATCGACGCTATCGACGATCACCTCGACCCGCCTGCCGACTTTCGCCGCCAGCTTCGCCTCGGAAATCGCCTGTGCTTTCTCCATGAAACGCGCCCAGCGGTCCTGCTTGACCTCTTCCGGCACATGGTCGGCCAGGTCGTTCGCCGCCGCGCCTTGCACGTTCTCGTATTGGAAACATCCCACCCGGTCGAGCTGCGCCGCGTCGAGCCAGTCGAGCAGGGTCTGGAACTCGGCTTCGGTCTCGCCCGGATAGCCGACGATGAAGGTGGAGCGCAGGGTGATCTCCGGGCAGTCGCGCCGCCACGCCGCGATCTCGTCGAGCGTCTTCGCCGCCGCCGCCGGGCGGGCCATCCGCTTGAGCGTGTCGGGATGGGCGTGCTGGAACGGGATGTCGAGGTAGGGCAGGATCAGCCCCTCCGCCATCAGCGGGATCAGATCGCGCACATGCGGGTAGGGATAGACGTAGTGCAGCCGCACCCAGGCCCCGAGCCCGCCGAGATCGCGGGCAAGATCGGTGATATGGGCGCGGTGGCCGTTCGCGGTTTCGTGGCGCAGATCGACCCCGTAGGCCGAAGTATCCTGGCTGATGACGAGCAACTCGCGCACGCCCGCCTCCACCAGGCGCTCCGCTTCGCGCAGCACCGCATGGGCCGGTCGGCTCTGCAACCGTCCGCGCATCGCCGGGATGATGCAGAACTTGCAGTGGTGATTGCAGCCCTCGGAGATCTTGAGGTAGCTGTAGTGCCGCGGCGTCAGGCTCACGCCGCTTGCCGGCAGCAGATCGACGAACGGGTCCGGCGCGGGCGGGGCGGCGGCGTGGACCGCGTCGAGCACCTGCTCGTATTGCTGCGGTCCGGTGACCGCCATCACCGTCGGATGCGCCCCGGTGATATAGTCCGGCTCTGCCCCGAGGCAGCCGGTCACGATCACCTTGCCGTTCTCGCGCAGCGCCTCACCGATTGCCTCCAGGCTCTCGGCCTTGGCCGAATCGAGAAAGCCGCAGGTGTTCACGATCACCGCCTCGGCCCCGGCATAGTCTGCCGAGATCGCATATCCCTCGGCGCGCAGCCGGGTCAGAATACGCTCGCTGTCCACCAGCGCTTTCGGGCAGCCGAGACTCACCATGCCGATTTTCGGCTGGCCGGGCCGGGCGTCGTCGCGCAACACCGGGCGGGCGAGGTCGGGGCGAAGGTCGGGCGGGTTGCTCATCATGCCCCTTTTTCTTGGCTGAAATACTCCGGGGGGCCGGGGGGGCTGGCCCCCCCGCGGGTCGTCTCGGGCGCAGCCCGGGGCGAAACTACCTCTTGCGGTCGCGCCGCGAGCTCATCGGCTGGAATGCCACCCCGACATGCGCCTCGCAATAGGGCTTGCCCTGCTGCACCGGCAGACCGCAGAACCAGAAATCCGGCGTTGCCGGGTCGCCGATCGGCCATTTGCAGGTGCGTTCGGTCAGCTCCATCAGGGTCAGCTTCTTCGCGGTCTTTTCCACCTCGCGCACGGTTTCCAGCGCCTCGGGGCTGATCTCGTTCGCGCTGGGCTGTGGCGGCAGCGGCTGGCCCGCCGGGATGATCTGCTTTCGCATCGGGGTTTGCGCGGGCTTCTCGGCCGCTACCGGTTCCGGTGCGGGCTCGGCATCAGCGGTGTCGCTGCGCTTGGCCGGCGCGGCCTTCGGCTTCTGCGCGGCCTTGGCGGGCTTTTCCTTCGCGGCCGGTTTCGCGGCGGGTGCTGCCGGAGCCGCGCCGCCACCGGCCCGGTTCGACAATCCCAGACGATGCACTTTGCCGATCACCGCGTTGCGGGTGACGCCACCCAGCTCCTTGGCAATCTGGCTGGCCGACTGGCCTTCCCCCCACATCCGTTTGAGGGTTTCCACACGTTCTTCTGTCCAGGACATGTTCTTCCAATCCTTGCGAGGCCACCGACACGCGCCCTCGTTCCGCAAAACCCTATTCTAGTCACCCCTCCGGGCCGACACAAGCAGGCTGCCGCTGCCGTCCCTCGCGCCACGCGAGCAAGAGCCCGCCGGCGAGGATCACGCCCGCCCCGAACGCCGAGAGCGCATCGGGCAGCACATCGAATACGGCGAGGTCGTAGAGCGCGGCGAAGATCAGCGTGGCGTAGGAAAATGGCATCACGAAAGAGGCGTCCGCGCGGCGCATGGCCTGGATATACAGGCTCTGCGCCGCCGCCATGGTCACGCCGAGGGCCGCGAGGGTGGCCCATTGCGCCGGGGTCGGCCATTGCCAGACGAAGAGTGCCACGGCGGTGGCGATGAGCACCCCCAGCCCGTTGTTGATGAGCAGGATCTGCATCGGCCGCTCGCGCCCCGAGAGGAATTTCAGAATCGTGATCTCGGTGCCCATCACCGCCGCCGCAGCCAGCGCCACCAGTGCGCCGGGCTGAAAGGTGCCCGGCCCCGGACGGATCAGGACCAGCGCGCCGATGAGCGCGATCGCCGCGGCGATCCAGCGCCACGGGCCAACCTTCTCGCCGAGAAACAGGATCGCCAGGAACATCGCGAAAACCGGGTTGAGAAAGGTGATCGCGGTGGCGTCCGACAGCGGGATGAGCTGCACCGCGGCAAACATCAGCGTGACCCCGCCCCATCCGGTGAGGGTGCGCGCGAGGTGAAGCTTGATGTCGGGCTCGGTGATCGAGGGTCGCAGTACCGCCGTGGCGGTGGCGATGGCGAGGAAGCCGAAGAGAAACCGGCCCTGCGAGATCTGCAGCGGGTGCAGCCCGTCTTCGCCCGCGCCTGCCATCTTGGCGAACAGCGTCGTGCCGGCGATCAGCGCGGTGGCGGCCAACATGAAGCCGACGGCGGCGAGGGGATGAGGCGGGCGCAACATGTTTGCGCGTTAGCGCCCGGCGCGGACAAAGGGAAGCCCGAAATGCAGTGGCGTCCGCGAGGCCCTTGCCAGCGCGCGTGAAACCGGGCAAAGAGCGGCCATGAGCACCTGCACCCGATATGCCGAGACCCGACGCCGACGCACCCGCGCCTGACGCCTCGTCTGCTCATCTTGCGCCAAAGCGGCGCGTAACCACCCCAAATCGTTGACATGAGCCTGCCCTTGCGGCACCCAAAGGCTTCCTTGTGGAGATAGTCCCATGATCCCGTCGCTCCTGCCCACCTATGCGCGCGCGCCCCTCGCTTTCGAGCGGGGCGATGGCTCCTGGCTGGAGACGGCAGACGGGCGACGTTTTCTCGATCTGAGTTCCGGTATCGCGGTGAACGCGCTCGGCCATGCCCACCCCGCGCTGGTCGCCGCACTTACCGAGCAGGCCGCCAAGCTCTGGCACGTCTCCAACCTCTACCAGATCCCGGCACAGCAGGCGCTGGCCGACAGGCTGGTGGCGGCGACCTTCGCCGATACGGTGTTTTTCACCAATTCCGGCACCGAGGCGCTGGAACTGGCGGTGAAGATGGTGCGCAAGTACTGGTTTGAGAAAGGCCAGCCCGAGCGGATCGAGATCGTGACCTTCAGCGGCAGTTTCCACGGTCGTTCCACCGCGGCGATCGCGGCTGCGGGGTCGGAGAAGATGGTCAAGGGCTTCGGGCCGCTGATGCCCGGCTTCACCCATGTCGAATTCGGCGACCACGAGGCGCTGCGGGCGGCGATCAGCGAAAACACCGCTGCCGTGTTGATCGAGCCGGTGCAGGGCGAGGGCGGTATTCGTCCGGTGCCCGACCAGTGCCTCAAGGGCATGCGCGATCTCTGCGACGAGACCGGCGCGCTCCTTGTCTACGACGAGGTGCAATGCGGCATGGGGCGCACCGGCAAGCTGTTTGCCCATGAATGGGCCGGCATCGCGCCCGATATCATGATGGTCGCCAAGGGGATCGGCGGTGGCTTCCCACTTGGCGCGGTTCTGGCCACCGAGGCGGCGGCGGCGGGTATGACCTTGGGCAGCCATGGCTCCACCTACGGCGGCAACCCGCTGGGGTGCGCGGTCGGGGCGAAGGTGATGGAGATCATCGACGATCCCGACTTCCTCGCCGAGGTCCGCCGCAAGGCGGCCAGCCTGCACCAGCGCCTCGAAGGCCTGGTGGCGGTGCACCCGGAGGTGTTCGAAGAGGTCCGCGGGCTCGGCCTAATGCTCGGCCTGAAGTGCCGCGCGCCGAACACCGACGTGGTGAAGGCGGGATATGACGCGCATGTGCTCACCGTGCCTGCCGCCGACAACGTGGTGCGGCTGCTGCCGGCGCTTACCATCACCGATGATGACATCACCGAGGCCATCGAGCGGCTCGACGCCGCCGCTTCTGCCGTGAAAGGAACCGGCAAATGAGACACTTTCTCGATCTCGACAAGACCGACGCCGCCGACTTGCGCGCGATGATCGACCAGGCACACGCCATGAAGGCGACGCGGGATGGGCTGCCCAAGGGCACGCCCGATCTCGAAAAGCCGCTCACCAACCACATCGTCGCGTTGATCTTCGAGAAGCCCTCGACGCGAACCCGCGTCAGCTTCGACGTGGGCGTGCGCCAGATGGGCGGCGAGACCATCGTGCTCACCGGCTCGGAGATGCAGCTTGGCCACGGCGAGAGCATTGCCGATACCGCCCGCGTGCTCAGCCGCTACGTCGACATGATCATGATCCGCACCTATGACGAGACCTCGCTGCACGAACTCGCCGAGCATTCCAGCGTTCCGGTGATCAACGGCCTCACCAACCGCACCCACCCCTGCCAGATCATGGCCGACGTGCTGACCTTCGAGGAACATCGCGGACCGATCGCCGGCAAGAAAGTGGTCTGGATCGGCGACGGCAACAACGTCTGCGCTTCGCTGATCCAGGCGGCGGGACAGTTTGGTTTCGATTTCACTTTCACCGGGCCTGCGACGCTCGAACCGGAGATGGTCTATGTCGAGCAGGCCCGCGCCAAGGGGGTGCAGGTCAACATCATCCGCGACCCCGCCGAGGCTGTGGCGGGGGCCGATCTGGTGGTTACCGACACATGGGTGAGCATGCACGATGCGCTCTCGACCCGCGAGCGGCGGCACAACCAGCTCAGGCCCTATCAGGTCAACGAGGCCTTGATGGCGAAGGCGAAGCCGGACGCGCTGTTCATGCATTGCCTGCCGGCGCATCGCGGCGAGGAAGTCACCGACGCGGTGATGGACGGGCCGAACTCGGTGATCTTCGACGAGGCGGAAAACCGGCTGCACGCGCAGAAGGCGGTGATGCGCTGGTGCCTCGGGGCGTGAGCGCCGCGAAGCGGTGCGCCTTCGGCGCGCAGGTTTGTCAGGAGGGGGGCGCTGCCCCCCTCGCCCCCCGAGGTATTTGTAGACCCAAGAAGGTGCGGGGCGGTCAGCCGCCGAGCCGCTCGAGGATCTGCTTTTCGAGCAGGTAGTGATACGACAGCAGCTTGCCGTCATGCACCAACGCATAGGTGCCATAGGGCGAGGGTGAAAGCGCACGGAGCTCGTCGGCGGTTTCGATCACCCGGTCGGTGAACGCCAGCCCGAGCTTTTCGGCGGCGCGCCGGGCGTGGTTGGCGGCGTCTTCGAGGTAGGGGCATTGCGCTGTGCGCAGAACCGTCAGCCCGGGCCCGCAGGCCTCGGCCTTGGCATGCCAGCCGCCGGTCAGGCGCGGGTGCGGACCCGGCGTGAAGCACTTCACGGTCAGCTCGAAGCCGTGTTCGGCGCGGTCGACGTCCTTGTAGCCACGATGATCGAGCACGCCGGGCGAGATCAGCCAGTTGCCCGTTCCGGTGAGCGCCGCGACACCGCGCAGGCCGTTGTCGCGCGCCCAGCCTTCGGCCTCGTCGAGCAGGCGGGCGGCGAAGCCGCGACCCTTGGATTGGCCCACCACCCAGAGGCAGTGGATCACCGCGAAATCCTCGGCCCCGTCGATCGCGCGCCAGCTTTTCGCCCCGGGCATGAACTCGATGAAGCCGCGCTCGCCACCGCCCAGAAGGCGCAGTTGCAAGCCTTCCGCGAAGCGCGCCATCAACCAGTCGCGCTTGGCCTTCCACGCGCTGCTCTTGCGCGCGCTCATCTTGCAGAAAAAACCGTGTTTCTCGACGTTCTCAGCCGTAACGGTGATGATCTCAACCATGCAAACCTCCCCTGTGCACTATGGCGGTTCGGAGATTGCGAGTCATTGATGCCGGTCAAACGCGCCGGTCAGGGGCCGAGCTTCTTGTGCACCTCGTCGAGGTCGATCTCGGCAATGGGCAGCTTGTTGCCGGGGTTGTCGAAATCGTATTTGAACAGGTCGAAATCGCGTTTGTAGATCTCGCGAACGAGGTGCATCGACAGATCGTCGAAATAATCCTCGACCGGGTGCGCCCGTTTCGGCCCGTGGCCTTCGCTCTCGTTGAACCGGGGGATCTTCCCCAGGTTGACCTTTTTTTTCGTCTTGATGTTGTCGAGAACCACCTGCATGCCCTGGTTGAAATTCTCGATGTGAAAGATGTGGTCGTAGGTGCCGCCGTTGTGGATGAAGGTGGAGATGTGACCCGACATCGAGGTCCAGTGAATGTCGGGGTCCATCGGGCGGCGAAACCGGATGGTGTCGCGCGCGAACAACAGGAAGCGGCGGAAGCTCTTGATCTGGTCGAACGCGAAATCATCCTCCGGCGAGCCGACTTCGATGCCGTATTTCTGGATCAGCAGCGGCACCAGGTTGCCGCGGTAGCGCTTGCCGTTGCGCTGGATGCCGCAGATCTTGTCGAAGAACGACGACAGCACCCGGGTATAGGGGTTGCGCACCGCGGTGAAGGCGAAGGACTTGTGCGCCAGCACGTTGGCCTCGATGATCGGCTGGCTCGCTTCCATCGCCCACTTGTGCATGTCCTCGGTGGCATCGTGCACGTCGCCGTCGTAGAACCTGCCGTGGTCGGAGTAGAACATGATCTGCCCGATGCTTGAGCAGGCGCACTTGGGCACAACGCGGTAGACCACGCTTTCGCTTTCCGTCATCCAAGTTCCGGGAAATCCCATGATCCGCTCAATGCCTCCTGAACGCTGGCCTTCTACGGGCCCGAACCGAGAAAATGCCCAATCTGTTGAAAAAATGCAAACCAAGCCTGTAGATTCAATGAGCGTTTAAGGTATTCGTGTCAACAATCCAACTATGCGGCGGTAACGGTTTCCAAAATGGCAAAGATTGCCTTCATCCTCCTGGTTCACAAGGATCCAAAGGCGATCATCGATCAGGCCCAGCGCCTGACCGCGGCTGGCGATTATATTTCGATTCACTTCGACGCCCGCTCTTCGAAGGCGGACTACGAGATGATCCGCGGCGCGCTGGCCGACAATCCTTCGGTCACCTTCGCGCGGCGGCGGGTGAAATGCGGCTGGGGCGAGTGGTCGCTCGTCGAGGGCACGCTGGAGGCGGTGAAAGCCGCGGTGGATGCCTTTCCGCGCGCCACGCATTTCTACATGGTCTCGGGCGATTGCATGTCGATCAAGTCGGCCGAGTTTGCCCACGCCTTTCTCGACGCCGAAGACGTGGATTACATCGAGAGCTTCGATTTCTTCGAAAGCGACTGGATCAAGACCGGCTTCAAGGAGGAACGGCTGATCTATCGCCACTGGTTCAACGAGCGGACCCGGAAACGACTTTTCTATGCGTCCTTCGATATCCAGAAAAAACTCGGGCTCACCCGCCCGATCCCCGACGACCTCCAGATCATGATCGGCTCGCAATGGTGGTGTCTGCGGCGGCGCACGATCGAGTGGATCCTCGAATTTGCCCGGCGGCGGCGCGACGTGATGCGGTTTTTCCGCACCACGTGGATTCCGGATGAAACCTTTTTCCAGACCCTCGTGCGCCACATGGTGCCGGGCGACGAGATCCGCACCCGCACGCTCACCTTCCTGATGTTCACCGACTACGGCATGCCGGTAACCTTCTACAACGACCACTACGACATGCTGCTCAGCCAGGATTTCCTGTTCGCGCGCAAGATCAGCCCCGAGGCCCACGAACTCAAGCGGCGGCTCGGGGCGCTGTATGCCGCCAGGCAGGTGGATTTCAAGATTTCCAATGAAGGGCGCTCGCTGTACAGGTTTCTCACCGGGCGGGGGCGGATCGGTCAGCGCTTCTCGCCGCGGTTCTGGGAATCGGAATCGACGCTGGGGCGCGAGCGTGAACTGCTGATCGTGGTGGCCAAGAAGTGGCATGTCGGCAAGCGGCTGCTGGCCCGGATTCGCCAGGTGACCAACGTGCCGATCATCGAATACCTGTTTGACGAGGAAGGCACGGCGCTGCCCGATCTGGGAGGAATCCAGTCGACGCTCGGCAAGCGAACCCGTCACCGCCGCGCGCTGATGCGGATGCTGTTCGACTATTTCGACACCGACCGCCTCGCCATCGCGATGGACCCAAACAACATGGACCTGCTGCGCGATTTCTATTCCGACCGTTCGACAACCCGGCTTCTGGAGGTGGAGAGCGAGTTTTCCGACGCGTGGATCACCGGCCACGCCCAGCGGGTCGGACTGGCCAGCGCACATACCCCGCCGGACGCGATGGCGCGGCTCCTGCCGACGATCCGCGCCGATTTCTACTTCGAAAGCGACCGGATCCGCGACGCAGGGTTTGAGAACGCCACGACGCTGCGGGAGACCGCCACGCCGGAGGAAAACGCGGTCGCTCTTGCCAAGTTTCTCTCCATCCCCGAAGAGCGGGCGCTGGAGATTGCAAGAACCGAGCACCTGTTTGCCGACTAGGAGGACCCATGGCCTACGATTACGATAGCGGGAACATCTTCGCGAAGATCCTGCGCGGTGAGATCCCGAACGACACGGTTCTGGAAACCGGCCACAGCCTGGCCTTCAACGATATCGGCCCGCAGGCACCGGTGCATGTGCTGGTGATCCCGAAAGGGGCATACGTGAACTGGGATCATTTCGTCATCGAGGCCAGCGCCGAGGAAATCGCCGACTTTGCCCGCGCGATCCACGCGGTGGTCGAGAAACTGGGATTGGAGCCCGGCAGCGGCGGTCAGGGCTACCGGCTGATCATGAACGCAGGCGAGGCGGGGCTGCAGGAGGTGCCGCATCTGCACGCGCATATCCTGTCAGGCCGACCGCTCGGAAAGCTGGTTGCCGAAGGCTGATGCCGGTTCGACCTTGCCCGCAGGCTTGTGTGCGTTATCATGCCGCGGCGCAAACATGAGAGGCCCGACATGACCACGCCCGTTCCCGAGACGAAGATCATCGGCAAGAAGAAATTCGCTTGCGACGGTGGCGGCCCGGCCGCGGGCCATCCGCGCGTCTGGCTCACCATCCCCGACGATCAGGGTTGGGTCGAATGCCCCTATTGCGATACCAGATACGTCTATGGCGAGGAGATCCGGGAGGCCGGTTGATCGCGTTTCCGGCCCGGCCTGCCACCTATCGGACAAGGCCCCCAAGTCGGGGGGGCATAGCGGGAGACGCCCATGACATTCGGCAAGGGTTGCCATCTTCACCTGGTCGACGGCTCGGCTTTCATCTTCCGCGCCTACCACGCGTTGCCGCCGCTCACCCGCAAATCCGACGGGTTACCGATCGGGGCGGTCGCCGGTTTCTGCAACATGCTTTTCAAGCAGGTCGAGGAATCAAAGGGCGATGATGCGCCGACCCATGTTGCGGTGATCTTCGACTATTCCGGCAAGTCCTTCCGCAACGAGATCTACCCCGACTATAAGGCCAATCGCCCGCCCGCGCCCGAGGATCTCGTGCCGCAGTTTCCGCTCACCCGTGACGCGACGCGCGCCTTCAACATCGCCTGCATCGAGAAAGAGGGCTTCGAGGCCGACGACATCATCGCCACGCTCTCCCGACAGGCTCGCGAAGCGGGCGGGCGCGTCACGATCATCTCCTCCGACAAGGATCTGATGCAGCTCGTCGGCGGCGGTGTCGAGATGCTCGAACCGATCAAGAATCGCCGGATCGACAGCGAGGGCGTGGAAGAGAAGTTCGGCGTCGGTCCCGATCGGGTGGTCGATGTGCAGGCCCTCGCGGGCGACAGCGTCGACAACGTGCCGGGCGCGCCCGGGATCGGGATCAAGACGGCGGCGCTGTTGATCAACGAATACGGCGATCTCGAAACCCTGCTTGAGCGGGCCGGCGAGATCAAGCAGCCCAAGCGGCGCGAAGTGCTCACGGGGATGGCCGACCAGATCCGCATGAGCCGCGACCTCGTGCGGCTCGATGAGAATGTCGAACTGGATTTCAGCCTCGACGATCTTGAACTGCGCGACCCCGAAGCAGACGTGCTGCTGCCGTTTCTCGCCGCGATGGAATTTCGCTCGCTGTCGAAGCGAATCGCCGATGCTCTGGGTGTCGACAGCGCCGACATTCCCGAGCCTGCGCCTGCGGACGATACGCCCGATGCCCCCGGCCTGCCGCCGATCGACCCGGACCGCTACGAGCGGGTCGACAGCATGGAGGCGCTTGCGCGATGGGTCGAGGCGATCAAGGAACGCGGCCATGTCGCGGTCGATACCGAAACCACCTCGCTCGACGAGATGCGGGCCGAGCTTGTCGGGATATCGCTTTGCGTCGAGCCGGGCGAGGCCTGCTACATCCCCTTTGGCCACAAGAAAGGCGGAGCCGACGATCTCTTCGGCTCCGACGACCTCGCCGAAGGGCAGTTGCCGCTTTCGCAGGTGATCGATGCGCTGCGCGATGTGCTGGAAGACCCGGCCGTGCTCAAGATCGGCCAGAACATCAAGTATGATGCCAAGATCCTTGCCCGTCAGGGCGTGGCCGTGGCCCCGGTCGACGACACCTTGCTGATGAGTTACGCGCTCTATTCGGGCCTGCACAACCACGGCATGGATGCGCTGTCCGAGCGCTACCTCGGCCATACCCCGATCCCGATAAAGGAGCTGTTGGGCAGCGGGAAATCGGCCACTACCTTCGACCGGGTCGAGATCGAAAAGGCGGTGCGCTACGCGGCGGAAGATGCCGATATCACCCTGCGGCTCTGGCAGTTGTTCAAACCGCAACTGCACCGCGCGCATGTCACCACGGTTTACGAGACGCTGGAGCGCCCGCTGGTGCCGGTGCTTGCCGAAATGGAGATGCACGGCGTCAAGGTCGACCGCGATACGCTCAGCCGGATGTCCAACGCCTTCGCCCAGAAAATGGCGGCGCTGGAGGCGGAGATTCACGAGCTTGCGGGCGAGCGGTTCAATGTCGGTTCCCCGGCCCAGCTTGGCGAGATCCTGTTCGAGAAGATGGGGCTCGAGGGCGGCAAGAAGGGCAAGGTGGGCAAGTATTCCACCCCCGCCGACGTGCTCGAAGACCTTGCTACCGAGCATGATCTGCCCGCGCGGGTGCTCGACTGGCGCCAGCTTTCGAAGCTGAAATCGACCTACACAGATGCCCTGCAAACCCATATCAACCCCGAGACCGGGCGGGTGCACACGTCATACGTCCAGACCGGGGCCAACACCGGCCGCCTCGCCTCGACCGATCCCAACCTGCAAAACATACCTGTGCGTACGGAAGAGGGCCGGCGCATCCGCGAAGCCTTCGTGGCACCGGAGGGCAGCAAGCTGGTTTCCCTCGACTATTCGCAGATCGAGCTGCGTATTCTGGCCCATGTCGCCGGGATCGAGAGCATGAAGCAGGCCTTTCGCGACGGTGAGGACATCCACGCCGCGACCGCCTCGGAAATGTTCGACGTGCCGCTCGACGAGATGACGCCGGAGGTGCGCCGCAAGGCCAAGGCGATCAATTTCGGGGTGATCTACGGCATTTCGGGGTTCGGGCTCGCGCGCAACCTGCGGATTCCGCGCAGCGAGGCGCAGGCCTTCATCGATCGTTATTTCGAACGCTACCCCGGTATCCGCGCCTACATGGACGATACGGTAGCGTATGCAAAGGAACATGGCTACGTCGAGACCTTGTTCGGGCGCAGGATTCACACCCCCGAGATCGGGGCGAAAGGGCCGCAGGCAGGGTTTGCCCGCCGCGCGGCGATCAACGCCCCGATCCAGGGCGCCGCGGCCGACATCATCCGCCGGGCGATGATCCGCATGCCCGCCGCGATCACCGATCTACCGGTGAAAATGCTGCTTCAGGTCCATGACGAACTGATCTTCGAGGTTCAGGAGGATGCCGTCGAGAACGCGGTCTCGGCGATCCGGAGCGTGATGGAGGAAGCTGCGGGTCCGGCCGTGAAACTCTCGATCCCGCTGGTGGTTGATGCCGGGCAAGGCGCGAACTGGGCCGAGGCCCACTGAGGCGTTTTCCTCTCCCGGGCCAATGCGCCGATCTCGACCGATCCGGTTTGCCGGTATAATGAAGTATCGGGATGCGCGTATCGGCACGACGGTTGGCGGGGGGAATTGGGGCATGTTTTCAGGCGAGCGGCCCGATGGTCGCCGGGTGCACAATGCACCCAAGGTGCGGCTCTTCATGCCTTACCTGCTGCCACGCAGGGGCGATGCGTTGGTCTTCTTCGAACAGAAGATCGACATCTCGAAAACCCTCGACTACCTCGAACGCTGGAACGACGGCGTGCGGCCTCCGTTGCGGCTGTTTCACATCTATGTCGCTGCCGGGGTGCGGGTACTGGCCGAGCGCCCCCGTCTGAACCGCTTCATCGCCGGGCGCAGGCTCTACCAGCGCGACGACATCGCGATCTCGATCTCGGTGCTCAAGGCGCGCGACGACGATGCCAAGCTGACCGTCGTCAAGCAAACCTTCGCGCCCGACGATGGCATCGTGCAGGTGCGCGCGCGCATCGAGGAGATCCTGTCCAACGGTCGGGCCCCGGCAAAGACCTCGTCGGAGCGCGAGGTTTCGCTCCTGTTCCGGTTGCCGCACTGGCTGATCCCGCTGCTGCCGAAGCTGCAGAAACTGGGTGACTGGCTCAACATCACCCCGGCGTCATTGCCGCGCAACGATCCGCTCTATGCCTCGGCGATGATCTCGCACCTCGGGTCGATCGGGCTCGACAGCGCCTATCACCACCTCTACGAGCACGGCACGCTTCCGATCTTCGTGGTGATCGGCAAGGCGCGCGACGAGGCGGTGGTGACCGAACAGCGCCAGATCGAGATCCGCCCCGTGGTGACGGTGCGCTACACGCTGGATGAGCGTATCGTCGATGGCTACTACGCCGCCCGCTCGCTCGATCTGTTGCAGGACCTGGTGGAAAACCCCTGGCTTCTGGAACGGCCGGAAGACGAAGGCCCCGGCGCGCTTTAGCCTCGCGCGATCCGGTCGAGCAGGTCGGCAAGGGTGCCCGGTGCGGCGAGAAAGGGGGCGTGTCCGGTCGGCAGGCTGAATATGTCGTTGGCGGCAAAACCCGCCGCCATGCTGCGCTGGTGGGCCGGGGGTATGGTGCGATCCTGCTCGCATACGATGTAGCTGCGCGGAATGCCTGCGCCTTTGCCCGTGGCGACGAAGGGTTCGGCCTGCGGTGCGATCGGTTGCCAGCCGAGGTTCCGCCGGGCAAATGCCAGCGCCTCGGGCGGGCAATCGGCACAGAGGTTGGCCGCTACCGCCGCATCGGTGAACCGGTAGGAAAGGCGATCGGCGGAGGTTTCCAGAGCGCCCGCAAGGGGCTGCTCCGGGGCCTCGCGCCGCATCTCGATCAACGACACGCCGGGGCGGGGCACATAGGCGCAAAGATAGACGAGCCGCGAGATCAGCGCAGGTGCGATTTCGGCTGCCCGGGCAATGGCATAACCGCCGGCGGAGTGGCCAACAACGATGCTCGGCGCGTCGAGCCGGGCAAGGATGGCTTCGCCGTAACCTTCCAGCGTCACCTCCCCGGCAGGGGTGCTGTCGTCGCCCGAACCGGGCAGATCGAGGGCATCCGCCTCGTGTCCGAGCGCCACGAGCGCGGGCCGCACGTCGCGCCAGCACCACGCCCCGTGGCCGGAGCCATGCACGAGCAGGAAGCGCGCCATCAGATATGGCCGATCTCGGCAAGAAAATCCGTGAGCGCGGCGGCATATTCAGCGGGTTTTTCGACGCAGGCCAGGTGGCCCGCGCGACGGATCAAATGGAAGCGCGAACCGGGGATCGCATCGGTGGTTTCGCGCACGAGATCGGCCGGGGTGGAACCGTCTTCGCTCGCGGCGATGCCAAGCGTGGGCAGGCGCAGGCGGGCGGTGCTCTCGACAAGATCGGTTTCGCCGATGGCCTCCATGCAGCCGATATAGCCTTCGGTCGGCGTGCGGGTCAGCATGTTGCGGATCGCTTCCACGAGGTCCGGCCGCTCGGATCGGGTGTCGCGCGAGAACCAGCGCTCAATGGTGGCCTCGGCCAGCGCATCGATGCCGCCGTCGCGCACCGTGTGCACCCGCTCGTGCCAGATCTGGTGGGTGCCGATCCGTGCTGCGGTGTTTGACAGCACCACGCCGCGCAGCAGGTCGAGCCGCTCCGCCGCCAGCCCCTGCGCCACCATGCCGCCGATCGAAAGGCCGACGAACACGGCATCCTTCAACCCGAGGTGATCCATCAGCCGGGCTGCATCCTGCACCATGTCGCCCATGTAGTAGGGGGCCGCCGGGCAGGTGGTGAGGCCGTGACCGCGCATGTCGTAGCGCAGAACGTGCACGCCCTCGGGCAGGTGCGCGCAGACACCATCCCAGATCCGGAAATCGGTGC
The DNA here is from genome assembly GCF_900177545.1 of Maritimibacter sp. HL-12. GTDB lineage: Bacteria > Pseudomonadota > Alphaproteobacteria > Rhodobacterales > Rhodobacteraceae > Sinisalibacter. The sequence continues at coordinate 2,200,761 of NZ_FXBQ01000001.1, forward strand.
CGAGCGCATTGGCAAACACCAGCGCGGGCCCGTCATCCGGCCCGCTCAGATCGTAGTGAATCCGGATATCGCCAAGGTCTGCCAGCTTCATGGCACCGTTCTCCCCGCTCCTGCTGGCGACCCCTGAAGGACTCGAACCCTCAACCTGCGGATTAGAAGTCCGCTGCTCTATCCAGTTGAGCTAAGGGGCCGCTGCCCGTGAGATAGCCCCACGGGTCGGCCCCTTGCAAGGTCAATCCTGAACCCGGGTCAGGCGTTTTCGCGGATCTTCTTGGCGACGATCCAGGCCGCGGGGATGGCAACGACGAAACCGGCGATCGAAGAGTAAATGACGGGCATCATGGTCGTGTAGCCAGCCGTCAATGCGGCCACCATGAACGAGCCCGCGATCGTGGCCCCGAGGAAAATGTAGACGAGCAGGAATAGACCCATGGATTGTGTCCCTCATGATTGGCGCGATCTCGGGGCCAAAGCTGCGTGGCAGATGTGGCTTTGTCCTTGATCCAGATCATGTCTTTCGGCCGCCGGGCGCTCGGCCCCGCGGCCTAACGCATGCGGCGGGCGACGACGAAGGCCGTCGGCCAGCCGGCAAGGTAACCGGCGAAAGCCGCGCCAAGGAGCGGCCACAGGCCCTGGATCCCGGCAACAAGCGCGACGACGACGAAAACGAAGGCCAGAGTCGCGCCGATGATCGATCCGAGAAACAGGACGAGCCGTTTCATAGAGGTTTGCGCATCCGGGTGAGCACGTTGGATTTGAGCACGAAATGCTGGAACAAGGCGCCGGCGACGTGCACCGCGACCAGCACGAGGACAAGCACCTTCATCGCCTCGTGACCGTCCGCGGCCTTCTCGACGCCGCCAAACCACGCCACCGCGCCTGAAACCGGCATCAGGATCAGCAGGGCATAGAGCGCAAGATGGGTGCCATGCGCGGCAAGCTTGAGGATTGCGGGCTCATTTTCGGGCAGCGCGGGCGCGCCGCGTTTTGCCTTGATCGCCATGCGGATCATCACCAGCAGGAGGATCAACAGCCCGGTGAACACATGCTGGGCAACGAGCGGATCGAAGCCGACCTCGAGGCCATCCTCGATCCGCTCCCAAGCGTCGGCGATCGAGTCATGGAGGACGAACTGCAGCACGACGAGGATGAAAACGAGCCAATGCAGGGCGATCTGGATGCGGGTATAGCCTGTGGGCATAATGGTCTCCTGAAGGGAATGGCCCTTGTTATACGGTGGTGCACACCGGTTCCGTCGCGGACGGTCCTGCGTTGCGCCCCGGCTGTCAAGCGCGCGGTTGCCGCGGACGGCGGGGAGTGGCAATCTTGGCGCAACCGAGGGGAGAGCCCATGATCATTTGCCACCCGCTGCGAATAATCTTCATTAAAACCAAGAAGGTGGGTGGCACGTCCTTCGAGATCGCGCTGTCAGGGTTCTGTGGCCCGGATTGCGTGATCACCCCGCTCATGGCGGCAGACGAAGCGCTGCGGGCAAAGCTCGGCGGGCGCGGCGCGCAGAACTGGGAAGCGCATGGTTTCACGGCGCATTCCACGGCCGCCGAGGTCAAGGCGGCGTTGCCTGCCGAGGTCTGGGCGAGCTACCGCAAGGTGACGATCTGGCGCGACCCGTTCGACGCCCTGATCTCGCGCTACCATTGGCGCAGGGCAGGCCGCAAGGGCCTGACTTTCAACGATTTCGTGCTACGCAACCGCGCCCTCATCGCGGTCAACCCCACCATCGCCCCGCTCTCCGGCCCGGCCCGGCTCGACACCTACCTGCGCTATGAGAGGCTCGCCGAGGACATGGCCGAGGCCGGTCTGGACGAGGTCTGGCAGGCGATGCGAGGGCTGCGCGCCAAGGGCGGTGTGCGGCCCCCGGAAGCGACGGTGGAAGCGGTCTACGCCGAGGCCCCCGAGGCGGCGGCGCTGGTGGCCGAGCTCTGCGCCGAGGAGATCGCGGCGTTCGGGTATGCGGTGCCGAGGTAGGGGGGAGTTCACCCCGCCACCCCGTTTTCCGGTGGTGACATCGGGACGGTATGCCGGGGTGAACCCCGGCCTACGGGCGAACAATGGTGAGCGCGCGATCTGGCAACGGCGGTTCTGGGACCACCATGTGAGAGACGAGGCCGCGTCGAGATGGGTGAGGTCGAACCCGACTCTAAGGTGCTTTTCGGTGAGTCCTAATCGCAACACCAATGGGGTGTATTGCTTGGAATTGACGGAGAGGCGCTTGATAGGTTGAATTCGGGTGAAGATTTGTTGTTCTGTGTCAGAAAATTGGGTGCCACATGCCAGAACTCTTCACAATTGGATACGAGGGCGCGAGTGTTGATCAGTTGATTCAAACACTGGTGAACCTCGATATAGAGGTCTTGGCTGACGTTCGGGAACTTCCATTGTCTCGGAAGAAAGGGTTATCCAAAACATCGCTAGCTGAACGTTTGGAAGATGCCGGAATCGCATACCGGCATTTCAAGCAGCTTGGTGATCCCAAGGCAGGCCGCGATGCGGCAAAGTCGGGGGACTACGCCAAGTTTGAATCAATTTTCACAAAGCACCTCCAAACGCATGAGTCGCAGAAATCGCTTGAGGAACTACTTTCGGTTGCAATCCGGAAAAGGACGTGCATGCTTTGTTTTGAGCGATGCTCGATTCATTGCCATCGGTCAATCATAGCTGATGAAGCCGTCGCCGAAGGGTTTGTGGTATATAACTTGGTCGCTGACTGTCCCGAGAAGTACCTAAAGGATGGAATTCAAATCCCGCGTCATCGTCCTCGTGAAAGCCTCGCCGCAGCCGAGTAAGAAATACCAAGAAACGGTATGCTGTGCGGGTATTGATGACGGTGGAAAATGGCGTCGTATGTATCCGATACGATTCCGTCATCTAAGTGAAGACAAAACGTTCAAGCGTTGGAACGTTGTTGATTTCGACTACCATCGATCGAAAACTGACCTGCGCTGGGAAAGTTGCCGTGTGCATGAAGAAACGCTAACTGTCCAGGGCTACGTGCGAAAGTTGGAAGAACGTAGCGAGATTGTCGAAAGAGCCTTAGTAGCATCTGAACTTGAAGCTACGGACAAAGGCAATTCTCTTGCCCTAATTCGCCCTACAGATGTTGAATTGATAGCGCGACCTCGGAAATCTTCTGAGATTAAAGAGATTCAGGAGGCATATCAGGCTCAGGCTAAGCAACTCTCCCTTTTTGACGAGGAGCTTGCGGCCTATCAGCCTTGCCCAATTGAATTCAAGATCCGTTTCAAAGACGGGGATGGAAAAGAGCGAAAAAAGCTGTGCGGCGATTGGGAGACTGAGGCGGCTTTCTTCAAACTCCGGCGAAGTTACGAGGAGCGAGAGGTCATAGCCCACCTCCACCGGATGTACTCAGAAGAATACCCGAGGCGAGGCATAACATTTGCGTTGGGAAATATGCAGAAACGTCCACAAACGTGGCAGCTTCTGGGAATATTCCCGGCGAAGGAAAGCACACAAGAAACGTTCGACTTCTAGCTATCCATCTTCAACGCCGAAATGAACGCCTCCTGCGGGATATCCACCTTCCCGAACTGGCGCATCTTCTTCTTGCCGGCTTTCTGCTTTTCCAGAAGCTTCTTCTTCCGCGTCGCGTCGCCGCCGTAGCACTTGGCGGTCACGTCCTTGCGCAGCGCGCTCAAGGTCTCCCGCGCGATGACCTTGCCGCCGATCGCCGCCTGGATCGGGATCTTGAACATGTGGCGGGGGATGAGGTCTTTCAGTTTTTCCACCATCGCGCGGCCGCGCATTTCGGCCCGGTCGCGGTGGACCATGGTGGAAAGCGCGTCGACGGGTTCGTCGTTCACGAGGATCTGCATCTTCACGAGGTTGTCGGGGCGGTGGCCGATGATCTGGTAGTCGAAGCTGGCGTAACCCTTTGTTACCGATTTCAGCCTGTCGTAGAAATCGAACACGACTTCATTCAGGGGGAGATCGTAGACGACCATGGCGCGGCTGCCCGCGTAGGTGAGATCGAGCTGGATGCCGCGGCGGTCCTGGCAGAGCTTGAGCACGTCGCCGAGGAACTCGTCGGGCACCAGGATGGTGGCCTTGATACGGGGCTCGTCGATGCTGTCGACGTGGCTCGGGTCGGGCATGTCGGCGGGGTTGTGCAGCTCGCGGCTTTCGCCGTCCTTCATGTGGATGTGGTAGACGACGCTTGGCGCGGTGGTGATCAGTTCGATGTCGTACTCGCGTTCGAGCCGGTCGCGGATCACCTCGAGGTGCAACAGCCCGAGGAAGCCGCAGCGGAAGCCGAAGCCGAGGGCGGCGGAAGTTTCCATCTCGTAGGAAAACGAGGCGTCGTTGAGCGCCAGCTTCTCGATCGCGTCGCGCAGGTCTTCGAACTCGTTGCTGTCGACCGGGAAGAGGCCGCAGAACACCACGGGAACGCTCGGCTTGAAGCCGGGCAGGGGCGCTTCGCAGCCCTTCTTCTCGGTGGTGATGGTGTCGCCCACCCGGGTGTCGCGGACCTGCTTGATCGAAGCGGTGATGAAGCCGATCTCGCCGGTCGTGAGTTCGTCGACCGGCATCATGCCGGGGCGAAACACGCCGATCCGGTCGACGGGGTAGACCGCGCCGGTCTGCATCATGCGGATGCGGTCGCCCTTGCGCAAACGGCCGTCCATGATCCGCACGAGCACGACGACGCCGAGGTAGGGATCGTACCACGAATCCACCAGCATCGCTTTCAGCGGCGCGTCGAGCGTACCCTTGGGGGCGGGCAGGTGGGCGACGATGGCTTCGAGAACCTCGTGGATGCCGATGCCGGTTTTCGCCGAGACCCGGATCGCGCCCGAGGCGTCGATGCCGATCACGTCCTCGATCTGCTCGGCCACGCGGTCGCAGTCGGCCGCCGGCAGGTCGATCTTGTTGAGCACCGGCACGATCTCGTGGTCGGCGTCAATCGCCTGGTAGACGTTGGCCAGCGTCTGGGCTTCCACCCCTTGCGTCGAGTCGACCACCAGCAGCGAGCCCTCGACGGCACGCATCGAGCGGCTGACCTCGTAGGCGAAATCGACGTGGCCGGGCGTGTCGATCAGGTTCAGCGTGTAGGTCTCGCCGTCGTCGGCCTCGTATTCGAGCCGCACGGTCTGGGCCTTGATGGTGATGCCGCGCTCGCGCTCGATGTCCATCGAGTCGAGCATCTGCGCTTTCATGTCGCGGTCGGCGACGGTTTTTGTCTCCTGGATCAGCCGGTCGGCCAGGGTGGACTTGCCGTGGTCGATATGGGCGACGATGGAGAAATTCCGGATATGGGCGAGATCGGTCATGCGCCCGGATATGCGGGGGTTTTCGCGGCCCGTCAATGGGGTTGAACAGCCCGGTGAGGGCGGTGCCCGGCCCGGCAGGTCGGGCGCAGTCCGGCGATGCCAAAAAGACGGACGGGGGCATTTCCGGCTGCCGTGTGGTGGGCGTCGCGTGTGAAATGCCTGGCATGTCATCGACGTGTAGGAAAACGCCGCCATGAACCCAGGGCATCACGACGGAGTCGCGGAAAGGCTGAACATGACGACCGAACCCCAGCAGGTTAACACACTCGTCTACGCATGCTCGGGGTGTTCAAGCGCGGCGCAGATGGCAAACGATCTTGCCCTTCGGCTCGACCGTGCCGGCCATGCCGAGATGTCATGCATTGCGGAGGTTGGCGGGGACGTGAAACCGCTCGTACGCACGGCCAGGAGCGGGCGTCCGATCATTACGCTCGATGGCTATAAACTACATTGCGTGCGCGCCACCCTCGCCCGGCACGGGATCGAGCCGCGTCTTTCCTACATGCTTGGTGAATTCGGTGTGCGCAAAACCTTGCATGCGGACTACGATCCGAACGAAGCCGACGAGGTTCTTGCACGCATCGTGTCGGACCTGATGGCGGCCGAACTCGTCGTCACAGCGCACTGAATCTGTCGGTTACGCTCTCATCCCCGATGGACTCGCGCAGGACGGAAAGATTGTCGCCGTAATAGAGGTGGTTTGCCATGCTGCCTGCACTACCGCTCATTGGTTAAGGCAATCCTTGCAGACCCGGAGCGCGCGGGCAAGACAATCGGCCCCGAGGGTGCGGCATCCTTTCCAACCATCCGGTCAGATCGCGGTTGTGGCGGTTTGCGCACGGCTGTAGTGTTCGCGCTAACGGACCCGGTGGACGAACCCCATGAGCAATATCCTCACCGTCACCCTCAACCCCGCGCTGGACCTTTCGACGACCGTGGCCAGCGTGGTGCCGGAAGACAAGCTGCGCTGCGACGCGCCTGTGCTGGAGGCCGGCGGCGGCGGGATCAACGTGGCGCGCGCGATCGGCGCGATGGGCGGGCGGGCGCATGCCTTCGTTGCGATCTCGGGCTATCACGGCCAGCAGTTTCTCGACATCCTGCGCCAGGAGCCGCTGATCCCGGAAGTGTTTCACACCCATGGCGAAACCCGCCAGAGCCTCGCGGTGATCGACCGCAGCACCGGCGAACAGTTCCGCTTCGTGATGCCGGGGCCGCGCTGGACCCCGGATCAGGCGCAGGATGCGCTGGAAGCGATCGCGATGGTGACGCCGCAGCGCGGCTTCGTGGTGCTTTCGGGCAGCCAGCCGCCGGGGGTGCCCCTGCATTTTCCCACCCAGTTGGCCGCGATCATGGCCGACCACAGCGCGCGGCTGATCCTCGACACCTCGGGCGCGCCGCTAAAGGCGCTGCTCAACGTCGGCTCGGCGCGCCAGCACGTGCTGCGGCTGGACGGGGCCGAAAGCGAAGACCTCGCCGGGCGCAGGCTGCGCGACGTTCATGCCGTCGCCGATTTCGCACAGGAACTGATCGCGCGCGGCGTGGCCGAGGTGGTGGTGCTGGCGCTTGGCGCGGAAGGTTCGATCCTGGTGGAAGGCGACGACCGTTGGCACGCCTGCACCGAGCCGGTGAAGGTGCGCTCGAAGGTCGGCGCGGGCGACAGTTTCGTGGGCGTGTTCACCTGGGCGCTGAGCCAGGGGGCGGCTTGGGAAGAGGCGTTGGTGCAGGGGGTGGCCGCGGCCTCCTCGGCGGTGACCTCGGACGGCACCGAGCTGTGCCGGCGCGAGCAGGTGGAAGAGCTTTCCCGGACGGCGACACTCCGGCGGATCTGAGCGCGGCTGTGAATTGCGGGAATCGCGAAAAAGTGCTAGCCGGGAGCGTTATTGCCGGAGATCCGGCGCTCGCGAGGCGGAAAACATGAAAAACCTGGGTTTGGTGCTGGTGTTTGGCCTCGGCTTTGCGAGCAGCTTCGCCGGCGCGGCCGAGGCGCGCGGCACGATCGAGAGCGCCTGCTTGCGGTCAGACCGGCCAGCCGCCAACCGGGTGCTCTGCGCCTGCCTCCAGCAGGTTGCGGACGCGGTGCTTTCGCCGGGCGAGCAGCGCAAGGGTGCGCGGTTCTTCGCGGATGCGGAATTGAGCCAGTTGGCGAAGGTCTCGCAAAGCGTGACCGACAAGACCTTCTGGGAGAAGTGGGAAGTTTTCTCGGCGACGGCAGTGAAATACTGCCAGTAGCGCCTCAGCAGCGCCTCAGCGCGGGGCGATCTCGCGCAAGAGGCCTTCGGCGCAGGCTTCGATCAGGTCGAGCGCGCCCTCGTAGTCGCGGGTGAAATAGGCATCGGGAATGTGGCTCGCCCCGGTTTCGGGGGCGTAGTCGGTGAACAGCCGCGCGGGCGTGCTGGTGCCGGGCGGGCGGAGCGCCTCGATGTCTTCCATATTGGACGGATCCATCCCGATGATCAGGTCGAAGCGGGCAAAATCCTCCGGTTCGATCTGGCGAGCCCGCAGACCGGAGAGATCAATGCCGCGGGCGGCGGCGGCGCGCACCATCCCGGGGCAGGGTGGCTCACCGACATGCCAATCGCCGGTGCCGGCGCTGTCGAGGCTGAGGCTGAGGCCATCCGCGCGGGCGCGCACCACCGCTTCGGCGGAGGGCGAGCGGCAGATATTGCCAAGGCAGACGAAGAGGATCGCGCGGGTCATGCTGCGAGGATAGCGGGGGATCAGGCGGCGGAAAACCGGATTCCGAGCCGGCTAGGTCACCGCAGGACGCCCCTTTGCGCCATCCGCATCGCATAGACGAGGAGAGCGATGCCGACGAGGGCGATAGCGAAGGTGAACAGGACGGGAAAGAGCCCGGCCTCGCCCATCACCTCCGACATCGGGGTGGGGCTGACGAAATAGCCCCAGACGAGGTTGCCCGCCATCCCCGCAAGCGAGATCGCAAAGGCATGGATGGCGAACCGCGAACGCAGGAGCAGGAGGATCGCCCCGGCCACCGCACCCCATACGCCGAGCGCCCAGGCGACGTTCACCCAGAAGGGATAATCATCGTAAAAGGCGCGTTGTGCGGGCGAAAGCTGGGCCTGGTAGGCGGCGTTGGACGTTTTCATCATGTAGTAGTCAAAGGCACCGCCCGCGTTCCACAGGAGCGCGGCCACGCCGGTCAGCCAAAGATGCCATGGGGTCCTCATGGGGTCGCCCTCCTTGCGATTTGTGCAAGTCTGGCACGGATCGGCAGAACGGGAAACCGTGTTGACGGAAACGACCGCAGCGGGGAGGCTGCGGCCGTAACGGGGATCGCCCCCATGACGGGGCCGGACGGGCGCGGAAAGGGACGTGAACCGCCCCGCCCGGCGCGCCCGTGCCTCAGTGCGTGTCGCTCATCGCCGGGGCCTCTTCGCCGCGTTCGAGATCGACGGGGATGTCCACCTCGATGCGACCGGATTTTTCGAAAATCAGCGTGACCGCGATGGTATCGCCCTGCTCCATCGGGCGGTTGAGCCCCATGAACATCACGTGGTCGGCCCCGCGCTTGAGCGGGTGCATCCCGCCTGCGGGAACGGCGAAACCTTCTTCCACCTCGACCATGCGCATCACGTCGCCGTCTTCGATGTGGGTGTGCAACTCGACGCGCTTTGAGATGTCGCTCTCGGCGGCGATCAGGCGGTCGTCTTCGTCGCCGCTGTTGTGGATCATGAAGAAGGCGGCGCCGGCCATGGCGGTGGCCCCGGCGGCGCGGGCGAAAGGATCCTGGATGCTGATCTCGGGCCCGGCGAAGGCGGGCAGAGCAAGGGCGGTGGCGGCGGCGGCCGCAAGGATCGTGGCTTTGAACGACATCGGTTCTCTCCTCGGTGCGTCGTTGGTCTGGTTTGATGTGGGTGGGATCAGGCCAGCGACGGGGGGCCGCGCGCGGAAGGAGAGAGGGTTTCGACACTGGTTAGGGCCGTGCCGACAGGGGCCGAAAGCCGGGCGATCACCCGGGCTTCGGGGCGTGGCAGGTCAGGCAGGGCGAAACCGGCTGCGAAGATCGAGGTGCCATCTGGGCAGGCCTCGGCGGTTTCGATCGGCTGGCCATCGGGGCCGAGGGTGATCGTGATCATCCCCGCGCCGGTGCAGATCACCGCTTCGGCACCGATATCATGGCTCGCGCCGCGCGCGTCGGCGAGCACGAGGCTCGCGACGGTCAGCGCGACTGCGGCGACATATGCAGTGAAGCTGCGCATCATGGCAAGAGAAGTAGGCAGGGCGGGCCGGTCCGTAAAGGGAAAAAGTCAAGCTGCCCGGCTCAAACGCGAACGGCCCCGCCGGGCAGGCGGGGCCGTTGAACATGCTCTCGAAGGCGATCAGGCCTGGGCGGTCTGGGCCTTGGCGATCTCTTTCTTGATCTTCAGCGCGCCGGTGGAAAGCTCGGTGTCTTTCGCCTTGGCGAGGAAGGCGTCGAGCCCGCCGCGATGATCGACCGACCGCAGCGCCGCGGCCGAGATGCGCAGCTTGACGCCGCGGCCGAGGGTTTCCGACATGAGCGTCACGTCGTTGAGGTTCGGCAGGAACCGGCGACGGGTTTTGTTGTGGGCATGGCTGACGTTGTTGCCCGACATCGGGCCCTTGCCGGTCAGTTCGCAGACGCGCGACATTGGCTTTTCCTCATCTTGCGGGCGGGTTCCGGGGCGTTCCCCGGCCTTGCCTGTCAATACAAACGGGCGCCGCGCATGGCAGCGCCCTGAATTCCGTTGTGCGCGTTTAGGCGCAAATCGCGGGGGCGTCAAGTGAGTCGGGGCGGTTTTGGACCCCGGTCAAGGATGGAGATTCTTGCCACCGGCGGAGGTATCTGGTCCATGGTGACGGGGCAAGGGGGCGCGTTTGATGCAGGGCTGGCAAATCCGGGTGCGGGGGCAGGTGCAGGGAGTTGGATTTCGCCCCTTCGTCTGGCGGCTGGCGCGGCGCGAGGGGCTTGTCGGCGCGGTCTCGAACGATGCGGAGGGGGTGCTGGTTCTGGCAGCCGGTGCGGCGGGCGCGCTGGTGCGGCTGCGCGACGGCTTGGCGGCGGAAGCGCCGCCGCTGGCGCGGGTGGACGCGGTGGAGGTGGCGGATTGGGCGGTGCCCGATCCACGCCCCGAGAGTTTCACGATTGCGGCGAGCGGAGCGGCGGGAGCCGAAACCCGGGTGACGCCGGATGCCGCCACCTGCCCCGAGTGCCTTGCCGAGATCCGCGATCCGGGCGCGCGGCGTTATGGCTATGCCTTCACCAACTGCACTCATTGCGGGCCGCGCTTCACCATCCTGCGCGGCCTGCCATACGACCGGGCGCGCACCACGATGGCACCCTTCGAAATGTGCCCGGCCTGCCGGGCGGACTACGAAGATCCCGCCGACCGGCGCTTTCACGCCCAGCCAATCGCCTGTCCCGACTGCGGGCCGAAGCTGTGGGCTGAAACGGCGGACGGGGCGGCCCTGGACGGCGACGCGCTGGGGCTGGCGGGCGAGGCGCTGCTGGCGGGGCGGATCGTGGCGCTGAAGGGGCTGGGCGGCTTTCACCTTGCCTGCGATGCGACCAACCCGGCGGCGGTGGCCGAGTTGCGCCGCCGCAAGAGACGTCCGGCCAAGCCGTTTGCGCTGATGGCCGGGGAGCCGGTGCTGGAGCGGTACGCTGCGCCCAGCCCGCAAGAATGGGCGCGGTTGCGATCTCCTGCGGCCCCGATCGTGCTGATCGGGAAGGCGGGCGCAACGCTGCCCGAGGCGCTGGCACCGGGCCAGGGCGCGCTTGGCTGGATGCTGCCCTATACGCCGCTGCACCACCTTCTGCTCGACGCGGTTGGCCGCCCGCTGGTGATGACCAGCGGAAACCTTTCGGGCGAACCGCAGGTGATCGGCAACGCCGAGGCGCGCGAGAAGCTCGCGGGCTTCGCCGACCTCTTCGTGATGCATGACCGCGAGATCGCACGGCGGCTCGACGATTCGGTGGAGCGGATCACGCTTGCCGGGCCGATGGTGCTGCGCCGGGCGCGCGGGCAGGTGCCGGGCACGCTGCCCCTGCCGGAGGGGTTCGCGGATGCGCCCCAGGTGTTGGCACTCGGCGGTCAGATGAAGGCGGCAATCTGCCTGACGAAGAACGGCCAGGCGCTGCTCGGCCATCACCTCGGCGATCTCGACGATGCCCTCACACTGCAAGCCTTCGAGCAGGCGTTGGAGGACTACCGCGCGTTGTTCGATCACCGACCCGAGATGGTGGCCGTCGATTTGCACCATGGTTACCGCGCCACCAGGGCGGGCGAGGCGATGGGGTTGCCGGTGGAACGGGTGCAGCACCACCATGCCCATCTTGCGGCCGTGCTGGGAGAAAACCTCTGGCCACGTGACGGCGGCAAGGTGGCGGCGATCGTGCTCGACGGGTTGGGGCTGGGCGATGATGGCACGATCTGGGGCGGCGAAGTGTTGCTCGGGGATTATGCCGGGTTCGAGCGGATTGGCTGGCTCACGCCCGCGCCGCTCGCGGGGGGCGACGCGGCCAACCGCGAGCCCTGGCGCAACCTCATGGTGCGGCTCGATGCGGCGGGGCTGGCGGGGCTTGCCGACGAGATCCTGCCCGACAGGCCGCGCGAGCCGCTGCGCCGGGCGGTGGCGGCGGGGGTGAACGCGCCGCTTTCCTCCTCGGCGGGGCGGTTGTTCGATGCCTTCGCCTGTGCGCTCGGGGTCGCGCCGGAGCGGATGAGCTACGAGGGCGAGGCGGGGATGTTGCTCGAAGCGGTGGCGGCCGGGGCCGGGCCTGTGGATGGCTGGCCCTTCGACGTGGCGGGCGGGGTGATCGACCCCGCGCCGATGTGGCGGGCCTGGGCGGCTGCGCGCGACACGCCCGCGCCAGAGGCGGCGGCGATGTTTCACGAGGGCCTCGCGGCGGCTTTCGCCCGGGTCGCGCGGGACGCGGTTTCGCAAGGCCGGGCCGAGGCCGTGGCGCTCAGTGGCGGCGTGCTTCAGAACGCGGTGCTGGAAGCGGCGCTCCTGCGCCATCTCGACGGGGTGCCGGTGCTGCGCCATGCGAAGGTGCCCGCCAACGACGGCGGGCTGGCCTTCGGGCAGGCGCTGGTGGCCGGGGCGCGCGCGCTGGCGTGACCGGGGGACGTGCGCCGTGCCCGTGTCAGGTGCGGTTCAGACCGCCAGCCCGAAGGCGCGGAACTTCGCCTTCAGGTCGGCCTCCACCCGCGCGCCGAGGTGGCTGATCACCTCGCTTCCGGCGATATTGGCCATCGTGCCGCAGGTTTCGAGGTCATACCCCTCGACCAGCCCCCAGAGGAAGGCCCCGGCGAAGAGATCGCCCGCGCCGGTGGCGTCGACCACCCGGGTGGGCACGACAGGGCAGTGAAGGCGCGCGCCACCTGCGAGGATATGGGCGCCATGCGCGCTCTCGGTGCAGACAAGGGTTTCGACTTCGGCGGCAGCCTTCTCCAGTGCGCTGTCGAAATCGCTGTCATACATTGCCTCGATCTCGGCGCGATTGGCGAACAGGAGATCGACATCGTCGCGGATCATCCGGGCGAAGGCTGCGTGGTGGCGGTCGATGCAGAACGGGTCGGACAGGGTCAGGGCGACCTTGCCGCCCGCGCCCTTGGCGGCCTTGATCGCCTTGGCGAAGGCCTCGTGGCTTTCCGGCCCGTCGAAGCGGTAGCCCTCCAGAAAGATCCACTCGGCCTCGGCCATCATCGCCTCGTCGATGTCGTCGGGCGAGAGGTGTTCGGTGACGCCGAGATAGGTGTTCATGCTGCGCTCGCCGTCGGGTGTCACGAGCACGATGCAGCGCCCGGTTTCCTGCGCGTGGTCCTTGCTTGCCAGCGGCACCTCGTAGGTGACGCCCTGCGCGCGCAGATCATGGGCGAAGATGCGGCCGAGCTGGTCGTCCTTGACCTTGCCGACATAGGCAGCAGCCCCGCCGAGATGGGCGAAGCCCGCGATAGTGTTGGCGGCCGAGCCGCCCGACATCTCGGTGGCGAGTCCGACCTTGTCGTAAAGCTCGACACCCCGGGCCTGGTCGATCAACTGCATGATGCCTTTCTCAACGCCGTTCTCGGCGAGAAAGGCATCGTCGCAATGCGACAGCACATCGACCATGGCGTTGCCGATGCCGACGAGTTGAAAGCGTTTGGTCACAGGGTTTTCTCCTCGAATAGGCACAGGTCGCGGATGATGCAGGCACCGCATTTCGGCTTGCGGGCCACGCAGATGTAGCGGCCGTGCAGGATCAGCCAGTGGTGGGCATGCAGGGCGTAGTCGGCAGGCACGTTGTCTTCGATCGCGCGCTCGACAGCGACGACATCCTTGCCCGGCGCGATGCCGCTGCGGTTGCCGACGCGGAATATATGGGTATCGACCGCCTGCGCGGGATAGTGCCACCACATGTTGAGCACCACGTTGGCGGTCTTGCGCCCGACGCCGGGCAGCGATTGCAGCGCGGCGCGCGAGTTGGGCACCTCGCCGCCGTAGTCTTCCACGAGGATGCGGCTGAGCTTGATGACGTTCTTGGCCTTCTGGCGGAACAGCCCGATCGTCTTGATGTGTTCGACCAGCCCCGCTTCGCCGAGGGCGAGCATCTTGTCGGGCGTGTCGGCGATCTGGAACAGCGCGCGGGTGGCCTTGTTGACCCCCGCATCGGTGGCCTGCGCCGAAAGCGCGACGGCCACGACGAGCGTATAGGCGTTGACGTGTTCCAGCTCACCCTTGGGTTCGGGCTCGGCTTGGTGGAAGCGGCGGAAGATCTCCCGCATCGTCATGAAGGGCAGTTGCTTGACCATGGCCGTTGGTATCGGGTCTTTGGCGAGGCAAGGCAAGCGCAGGGAGGTGAAAAAGATCGAGACATCCTGGCCGGGAAGACTGCCCCGCCGTCGATGAAGAATCCGCAGGATTCGGGTCGCGCGACAGGCGCAGCGGTTCTAGTCTGGCCGGATCAGGAGACGGGTCATGGCACAGCAGAACGAAAAAGTGACGGGGGCAGACCCCGAAGACCGCTATCACTACCAGGTGATCCGCCGGGCGATCGAGGCGATCGACGCGGGCGGACCACAGATGCGGCTCGATGCGCTGGCGGCCGAGGTGGGCATGAGCCCGGCGCATTTCCAGCGCGTCTTTTCGGCCTGGGTGGGCGTGAGCCCGAAACGCTACCAGCAGTACCTCGCGATTGATCATGCCCGCCGGCTGCTTGCCGAGCATTTCACCACCCTCGATGCCGCCGGCGAAGTGGGGCTTTCGGGGCCGGGGCGGCTGCATGATCTGTTCATCCGCTGGGAAGCGATGAGCCCGGGCGACTACGCCCGGCGTGGTGCCGGGCTGACGATCCGCTGGGGTTGGTTCGAAAGCCCCTTCGGTCACATGCTCGCGATGGCGACGGCGCGCGGGCTTTGCGGCCTTGCCTTCGCCGAGGAGACCGGCCCGGCGGCGGCGATGACCGACATGCGCGGGCGCTGGCCCGAGGCGGAGTTCGTCGAGGACCCGGACGCGCTGGAGCCGTGGGTGGCGGCGGCGCTGGGGCAGGCGGGCGAGGCACGGCTTCACCTGATCGGCGCGCCGTTCCAGATCAAGGTCTGGGAGGCGCTGCTGGCGATTCCCTCGGGACAGGTGACCACCTATGGCGAGATCGCCCGCGCGATCGGCCACCCCGGGGCGGTGCGCGCGGTGGGCACGGCGGTGGGTCGCAATCCGGTGTCGTGGCTGATCCCCTGCCACCGCGCGCTGCGCAAGTCGGGTGGGCTGGGCGGCTATCACTGGGGCCTGCCGGTGAAGCGTGCGCTGCTGGCATGGGAAGCGGCGCGGGCCGAGGCCGCGGGCTGACGCAACCGGCGGTTTGTCGCTGAAAACAGAAACTTGCGGTGCCCGGGGCCTGTCAGTTTCGGCGAAAACCGATAGGATTGCCGCGACTCGATTACCTGGGAGGGCATATGATGATTTCAAAACCTGTTCTTGTCGTGCCGCTGGCGGCGGTGATGTTTCTGTCGGCCTGTGAAAACGCGGGCCAGAGAGAGCGTATCGGTGCCGGTACCGGTGCCGTGGCCGGAGGCATTCTCGGCGGCGCACTTGGCGGCAGCGCGGGTACCGCGGCCGCAGGTGCGGTAGGCGGCGCGATTGTCGGCGGCATGATCGGCTCGCAACTCGACGAGCAGGCCGGCGAATTGCGCGGTGCATTCGACGATGACCGAATCGGCGTGGTCAACACCGGTTCGTCGCTTGTCGTGACGATGCCGCAGGACATTCTTTTTGCCACCGACAGTGCAGAACTCACCGGCAGCTTGCGCTCCGATCTCGGGGTGCTGGCACAGCATCTGAACAAATACGAAGACTCGAACGTGCAGGTCGTTGGCCATACCGACAACACCGGCTCGGCGAACTACAACCTGAACCTTTCGCGCCAGCGGGCCGCTGCCGTTGCCAACACGCTGATCGGCAATGGCGTTTCGTCGTCGCGGATCACCGCGACCGGACGCGGCGAAGACCAGCCGGTGGCCTCGAACCTCACCGCCGAGGGCCGGGCCCAGAACCGGCGCGTCGAAGTGGTGATCGTGCCTGTTACTTGAGCGCGGTCCGGAAAAAACCTTTGAGGGCCGGGCCTTGTGCCCGGCCTTCTGCCATGTAGAGTCATCTCGGCCGGTTCCGGTCACTGGAGCCGCGCACGAAGGGAGGTGGCGATGCCGTTCGAAAAAGTCCAGTCGGAAAAGCTCGCCTCGGCGGTGGTGCGCCAGATCGAGTTGTTGATTCTGCGCGGTATTCTGCGGCCGGGTGAACGTCTGCCCGCCGAGCGCGAGCTTGCCGAGATGATGGGCGTTTCGCGCCCCAGCTTGCGCGAGGCGCTGGGTGAATTGCAGGCGGACGGGCTTCTGGTTTCGCGCCCGGGCGCGGGCGTATTCGTTGCCGAGGTGCTCGGGTCGGCTTTTTCGCCGGCGCTGGTGCGGTTGTTCTCGACCCACGAAGAGGCGCTGTTCGATTCTATCTCGTTTCGTCGCGACATGGAGGCGTTGGCCGCCGAGCGCGCTGCGCGCTACGGCTCCGATACCGATCTTGCGGTGATCCAGACCGCGCTCGACAAGCTCGAGGCAGCAGGGCCGAAAACGGCGGCGGACCGCGACGCCGATTTCCACATGGCGATCCTCGAAGCGAGCCACAACGTGATGCTGCTGCACATGATGCGCTCGATGTTCGACCTGCTGGCGGCGGGGGTGTTTTACAATCGCGAAGCGGTGTTTGCCCGCGACAGCACGCGCGGCGCCTTGATGCACCAGCATCGCGCGATCAACGCGGCGATCCAGGCGCGCGATCCCTCGGCCGCGCGGGCGGCGGTGCAGGCCCATCTCGACTACGCGATGGAAGCGATCCGCGACATCCGACAGGCAGAGGCCAACGAGGCCGTGGCCCGCCAACGCCTGCGCCACGACGCCGGGTAGGGCTCGGCGCAGTTTCTCCGCTTGCCACCTTGCCAAAATTGGTTATTCTTTTTGACCAATAGGGAGGAGTGCCCATGCAGATGCCCGAACCGAGTGTGGATGTCCTGTCCCGCAAGGCGCGTATCGTTGACCGGCTGCGCGTGGGTTTGCCCGCGGGCGCGGTGATCGACGACCCGATCGAGCTCAAGGCCTACGAATGCGACGGGCTCTCGGCCTATCGCTGCCCGCCGATGTGCGCGGTTCTGCCGAGCTCGACGGAAGAGGTCTCTGCGGTGATGCGGATCTGCCACGAAGAGGGTGTGCCGGTGGTGCCGCGCGGCTCGGGCACCTCGCTCTCGGGCGGCGCGCTGCCAACCGCCGACAGCGTTTTGCTTGGCGTGGCGCGGTTGAGCCGGGTGCTCGATGTGGACTATGCCAACCGCTTCATCCGCGTCGAGGCGGGCCGGACCAATCTCAGCGTTACCGGCGCGGTGGAACAGGACGGGTTTTTCTACGCCCCCGACCCATCGAGCCAGCTTGCCTGCGCGATCGCGGGCAATATCGCGATGAACTCGGGCGGGGCGCATTGTCTCAAATACGGGGTGACCACCAACAACCTCCTTGGTGTGACCATGGTGATGGCCGATGGCGAGATCGTCGAGATCGGCGGCGCGCACCTCGACGCTGGCGGGCTCGACCTGCTCGGGCTGGTCTGCGGCTCGGAAGGCCAGCTCGGCGTGGTGACCGAGGCCACCTTGCGCATCCTCGCCAAGCCCGAGGGCGCGCGCCCGGTGCTCGTCGGATTCGACAGTGCCGAGGTGGCGGGGCAATGCGTGAGCGACATCATCAAGGCCGGGATCGTGCCGGTGGCGATCGAGTTCATGGACCGGCTGACGATCCGCGCGGCGGAGGCGCATGTGGCGGCGGGCTACCCGGATTGCGAAGCTCTGTTGATCATCGAGGTCGAGGGTAGCGAGGCCGAGATCGACGATCAGCTTGTCCGGATCATCGCGATTGCCCGCCAGCATGACCCGGTGGAAATCCGCGAGAGCGGCTCGGCCGCCGAGAGCGAGAAGATCTGGAAGGGCCGCAAGACCGCCTTCGGCGCGATGGGCCAGATCAACGATTACATGTGTCTCGATGGCACCATCCCGGTGAGCCAACTGCCTTACGTGCTGCGCCGGATCGGAGAAATGGGGGAGGACTACGGGCTGCAGGTGGGCAACGTGTTCCACGCCGGCGACGGCAACATGCACCCGCTCATTCTCTATGATGCCAACAAGCCCGGCGACCTGGAAAAGACCGAGGCGCTGGGGGCGGACATCCTCAAGCTCTGTGTCGAGGTCGGCGGCTGCCTGACCGGCGAACATGGAGTGGGCGTGGAGAAACGCGAGATCATGACGGCGCAATACGGCGCGGACGATCTCGAAATCCAGATGCAGGTGAAGGACGTGTTCGATCCGCAATGGCTGTTGAACCCGGCCAAGGTTTTCCCTCTCGAGGCCAGTGCGGGGCGGCGGATGTAACGCGGGCGCGGGGGCGCTGACCCCCTCGACCACACGGGATACATGAGGACAGATGAAAGTTAGATCGGAGCAGGAACTGGCCGAGGTGCTGGCAGGAGCGAATGCGCCGGTCAGGATACAGGGCGGCGGCACGCGCGACATCGGCGGGCCGGTTTCGGGCGAAGTACTGGAGGTGGGGATTTGCGGCGTCGAGCTTTACGAGCCCGAGGCGCTCACGCTGGTGGCGCGCGCGGGCACGCCGCTGGCCGAGATCGAGGCGGTTCTGGCGGGCGAGGGGCAGCGGCTGGCCTTCGAGCCGATGGATCACCGGGTTCTGTTGGGAACGAAAGGCGAGCCGACCATTGGCGGCGTGATCGCGGCGAACGTGTCAGGCCCGCGCCGCATCCTGGCCGGGGCGGCGCGCGATTTCGCGCTTGGGGCGCGTTTCGTCGATGGGTCGGGCCGGGTGATCAAGAACGGCGGGCGGGTGATGAAGAATGTCACCGGCTATGACCTCGTGAAGCTCATGGCCGGAAGCTGGGGCACACTCGGCGTTCTCACCGAGGTGAGCCTGAAGGTTCTGGCGATGCCGGAAACCGAGGCGACGCTGGTCGCGCGCGGCAAGGATGCGGCGGAGGGGATCGCCGCCCTGTCGGCGGCGCTTGGCTCGCCATGGGATATCACCGGCGCCGCGCATCTCGATCCGGGGGTTGCCGGACCCGAGAGCGAGACCCGCGTGCGGATCGAGGGGCTGGCGGCCAGCGTGGATTACCGGATCGGGGCGCTCCAGCGCGAAATCTGCGTCGGCTGGGAGGTGTTTCGGGATGACGACAGCGTGGCGCTTTGGCGGCAGGTGCGCGACGTGGCACCCTTCGCGGATGAGCCTGTCGTGTGGCGGCTGTCGGTGAAGCCCTCGGCGGCCCCGGAGATTTCGGAGGCGCTCGGGGTGGTCGGGCTGGGCCACGCGGCCTTGTATGACTGGGGCGGCGGGCTGATCTGGATTGCGCCCGGGCCGGGGCATGACGATGCGGGCGCGCAAGCAATCCGCGCGCAGATCGCGGCCCATGGCGGGCACGCGACGCTGGTTAAGGCCCCGGCAGACTTGCGCGCGCGGATTGATGTTTTCCAACCTCAAACCGGCGCGGTGGCGGCGCTCAGCCGGGGCCTGAAGCAGCAATTCGACCCACGCGGCATTCTCAATCCGGGGCTGATGGGCTGATGCAGACGTTTTTCACCGATGAGCAGATGGAAGACCCCGGCATCGCCCGCGCCAACGAGATCCTGCGGGCTTGCGTGCATTGCGGCATGTGCACGGCGACCTGCCCGAGCTACCAGGTTCTGGGCGACGAGCTCGACAGCCCGCGCGGACGGATCTACCTGATCAAGGACATGCTCGAAGCGGGTCGCCCGGCCGATGAACGCACGGTGACTCATATTGATCGCTGCCTGTCCTGCCTTGCCTGCATGACGACCTGCCCCTCCGGCGTGCATTACATGCATCTCGTCGATCATGCCCGGGTGCATATCGAAAAGACCTATCGCCGCCCCTTCATGGACCGTTGGCTGCGCCGGGTTCTGGCATGGGTGATCCCGCACCCCGCGCGGTTCCGGCTGGTCCTGCGGGCGGCGAAGCTCGGGCGGCCGTTCAAGGCGCTGATGCCCGACCGCCGCTTGCGCGCGATGCTCGACATGGCACCCGACCGGCTGCCAAAGCCCAGCCCGGGCGACAGGCCGCAGGTGTTTGCCGTGCCCGACCGCAAGAAGCGTGTGGCGCTGATGACGGGTTGCGCCCAGCAGGTGCTCGATACCGATATCAACGCCGCCACGGTGCGGCTGCTCACCCGGCTGGGGGTGGAGGTGGTGGTGCCCGAGGGCATGGGCTGCTGTGGCGCGCTCACCCATCACATGGGGCGCGAGGCTGATGCTCATGCATCGGCGGCGGCCAATATCCGCGCCTTCATGGCGGAGGCGCGCGGGCAGGGGCTTGATGCCATCGTGATCAACGCTTCCGGCTGCGGCACCACGGTGAAGGACTACGGCCACATGTTCCGGGACGGTCCGCTGGCGGAGGACGCAGCGGCGGTTTCGGCGCTGGCCAAAGACATCACCGAGTTCCTGACCGATCTGGGCATTCCGGAGGGGGATATCGGCATGCGCGTGGCCTATCACGCCGCCTGTTCGCTCCAGCATGGCCAGAAGGTGACGGCGGCGCCGAAGGACTTGTTGCGGCGCGCAGGCTTCGAGGTGGTGGAGCCGGTCGACAGCCATTTGTGCTGCGGCTCGGCGGGCACCTACAACCTGATGCAGCCGGAAATCTCGGCCGAGTTGAAGGCGCGCAAGGTGACGACGCTGGAGGCGCGCGCACCGGAGGTGATCGCGGCGGGCAATATCGGTTGCATGGTGCAGATCGGATCGGGCACGGAGGTGCCGGTGGTCCATACGGTCGAATTGCTCGATTGGGCACTCGGAGGCCCGAAACCGTCCAAGCTCGGCGGCTGAGCCGGGCTTTCATCCGGGTGCCATATTCTCGCCCGATCCGCCTGCTATCCGGCGGTGAACAGAAAACACCGGGTTTCCCGCATGAAGTCACTGATCGCCCTCCTCGCGTTCCTCGCGGCACCACTCGCGCTCCACGCCGGCGAAGACAGCGGGTTGCGCAGCCTGATGACCGGCGACGACAGCCGTGGCTGGGAGGGTGTGGGCCGGCTCGACATCGCCGGTGCGAGTTTCTGCACCGGGGCACTGATTGCCGACAACCTCGTGCTCACCGCCGCCCATTGCCTCTACGACAAGACCACGGGCCGTCGCTATGCACCCGAGGAAATCGAGTTTCTTGCCGGCTGGCGGGCGGGGCGCGCGGAGGCCTACCGCGGCGCACGGCGCGCAGTGGCGCACCCGGATTTCCTGCCTGACGGCGACGACCGTGCCAGCGATCTCGCCCTGATCGAGCTGGACCAGCCGATCCGAAATGCCCGCGTAGCACCCTTCGCCACCGGCAAGCTGCCGTTCCTGACCCGCGAGGTGGGCGTGGTGTCCTACGCCCATGATCGCGCCGAGATGCCCTCGATGCAGAACGTCTGCCACGTGCTCGGGCGCTCGAAGGCGTCGCTGGTGCTCGATTGCGATGTCGATTTCGGCTCATCCGGCGCGCCGGTGTTCGACTTCTCGACCGGAACGCCCCGGATCGTCTCGGTGGTCTCGGCCAAGGCCTTCTCCGGCGAGATCGAGGTTTCGCTCGGCACCGACCTTGTCGCGCCGCTGGAAGAGTTGCGTGCGATGCTGGCGGCGGAGGGCGACGGCGTGTTCAGCCGGGTGCGCCCCACCGTGACCACGCTGGAAAGCAACGCGGCGGCGAACCGGACCGGTGCCAAGTTCGTGCGGCCCTGAGCGATGCGCGTCTGGGCTTCGAGGCTTCTCGTTTCGGTCGGCGTGGCGCTCGCGGCCCCGGCGCTGGCCGACAACACCGGGCTCGACCGGCTCACCCTGCGCAGCGATCTGCTCGGCTGGGAGGCGGTCGGGCGGCTCGATCTTGGCGACGGGTTCTGCACCGGGGTGCTGGTGGCCCCCGATCTCGTGCTTACCGCTGCGCATTGCCTGACCACGGCGCAGGCCGAGGGACGGGTAGACCGGCTGAGGTTTCGCGCTGGCTTGCGCGACGGCGAAGCGGTGGCGGAGGCAGGTGTTGCGCGGGCGGTGATGCATCCGGACTACCTGCCAGGGGTCGGGGTGAGCGCCGAGAACATTCGCCATGACGTCGGCCTCGTGCAACTGGCCACGCCGATCCCGGCCGGTGTTGCCGCGCCCTTCCAGGTGGAGAACCTGCCTCGGGCAGGCGCTGCGGTGAGCGTGGTGTCCTATGCCAGCGGCCGGGCCGAGGCCCCCGCGCGGCAGGCGGTTTGCACGGTTCTAGGGCGACAATCGGAGCTGATGGCGTTTGACTGCGACGTAACCTTCGGTGCTTCGGGTGCGCCGGTGTTCGATCTTGCGGGCCGCCGTGCACGGATCGTTTCGCTGATCTCGTCGGGCGGGGTGTCTGGGGCCGACGCCATCGCCTTCGGCATGGAACTGCCCGCCCGGTTTGCGGACCTGAAACATGCGCTGCGCACCGGGGCGGGCGTCTTCCCCGAAACCACCTTCGGCGCACGCCGGGTGACGGTCGGCGAGCGCGGCGCGACGGGGGCGCGTTTCGTGCGGCCCTGAGAGGTCTTGAACCGCGGAAATTCTCTCCTAATTCATGCTTGCGGACGCCGCCGAGCGGGTCCGTTTTCCGCCCGTCCCGTTGGGAGGGCCAACCCAAGTTGTCGCTCAAAGGAGGATGACCCATGCGCAATTTCGACCTTTCGCCGCTCTATCGTGCCACCGTCGGTTTCGACCAGCTTGCCGATATCATGGACCGCGTGTTCACCAATGACGTGAGCCGCGAGAGCTACCCGCCCTACAACATCGAGAAGACCGGCGAGAACGCCTGGCGCATCACCGTGGCGGTGGCCGGTTTCACCGATGCGGAACTGAACGTCGAGGTGAAGGAGAACGCGCTCCTGATCTCCGCCCGCAAGGCGGAAGATGACGACACGCCGCGCACCTACCTGCACCGCGGCATCGCCACCCGCGCCTTCGAGCGCCGTTTCCAGCTTGCCGAGCATGTGCGGGTGACCGGAGCGGTGCACGAGAACGGGCTGTTGCACATCGATCTCCTGCGCGAAGTGCCCGAGGCACTGAAGCCGCGCCGGATCGAGATTGCCAATGGCAACGGCTACGAGGCCAAGGCCATCGAAGGCTGAGGTTCAACTCGATTGACAGACGAGGCGCGCGGAGAACCGCGCGCCTTTTTTGAGGGAACGGCTCGCCGGGGCATGGTTTGGCACCGGCGCGGCGACGGCGAACCCGGTCAATAGCTGTAGTCGGCGTAGATCCGGCTGAGGTCCTGACCCCAGTCGCCCCAGTAGCGTTCCAGCAGTTCGTCGGCGGGGGTCTTGCCGTCTTCCACCGTGTCTTCGAGCGCGGTCAGGAAGTGGCGCTCGTCGGGGACCATGCCGCTGAAGCCGGGGCGGGCGCGGCGGCGCAGGCCTCCGCGCGAGATGTCGAGCACGTTTTCGGCGAGTTGATGGATGTGCAGCTTGCCGACCTGGCCTTGCAGCCCGTCGACGGAAGCCGCCACGCGCAGCGCCTCGCGGGTTTCGGCGTCCCACCCCTTGACGAGATCCCATGCCGCGTCGAGCGCGAGATCGTCGTAGAGCAGGCCGACCCAGAACGCGGGCAGCGCGCAGATCCGCCGCCACGGCCCCCCGTCGGCACCGCGCATTTCCATGAACTTCTTGATCCGGACTTCGGGAAAGATCGTGGTGAGGTGATCGGCCCAGTCCGACAGCGTGGGGATCTCTCCCGGCAGCGCGGGGAGCTTGCCCTTGAGGAAATCACGGAACGACTGGCCGCGCGCATCGACGTATTCGCCGTTCCGGTAGACGAAATACATCGGCACATCGAGGGCGTAATCGACGTAGCGCTCAAATCCCATGCCCTCTTCGAAGACGAAGGGCAGCATGCCGGTGCGGGCCGGGTCGAGATCGCGCCAGATCCGGCTGCGCCACGACTTGTGGCCATTGGGCTTGCCGTCGAGGAACGGCGAATTGGCGAACAGCGCTGTGGCCACAGGTTGGAGCGCGAGGCCGACGCGGAACTTCTTCACCATGTCGGCTTCGGAGGCGAAATCGAGGTTCACCTGCACCGTGCAGGTGCGATACATCATCTGCTTTCCGAGCGTGCCGACCTTGTCCATGTAGTCGGTCATCAGCCGGTAGCGGCCCTTGGGCATCATCGGCATGTCGTCCTGCGACCAGATCGGGGCGGCCCCGAGGCCGATGAAACCGGCGCCGATCTGGTTGGCGACGTGCTGCACCTCGCGCAGGTGTTCGTTCACCTCGTCGCAGGTCTGGTGGATCGTCGCCAGCGGCGCGCCGGAAAGCTCAAGCTGACCGCCCGGCTCCAGCGAGATGTTGGCCCCTTTCATTTCCAGCCCGATGATATGCTCGCCCTCGTGGATCGGGTTCCAGCCGTAGGCGTCGCGCAGGCCCTCCAGCATCGCCTTGATCGAGGTCGGCCCCTCGTAGGGCAGCGGCTTCAGCGTAGCTTTGTCGTAGCCGAACTTCTCGTGCTCGGTGCCGATCCGCCATTCCTCGATCGGCTTGCAGCCCGAGGCGAGATAATCGGCAAGCTGGTCGATGTGTTCGATCGGGCCGCCGCCGGATTGGGGGATGGACATGGGGGCCTCCGGGCTTTTCGTTTTTGCGTGATCTGCTTGGTGGGGCAAGGTGCGGGTGGTGTCAATGCAGGTGCGCGACCGGCCTCGTCCATATCACGATGCTGTGCTCCGGGCGGCTGCGACTGGCACGGATCGCCGCCTCGATATCGACACCGGGCAGCGCGGTGAGCGCATCGAAGAGCTGTTCGGTGCCCTCGGCGGAAGCGGGGATGGCGAGCGTTTCGTATCCGGTGCGAAAGTGCCAGACCGGAAGGCCGGAACGGTCTGGCCCGAGGCTGACCTCGGTGAGCAGATCGAGCGAGGCGATGCCGCCACCGACCGGCGCGAGGTAGGCGATCTGGCGTTCGTCCACCTCGACCACGCCAAGCCCGCCATGACCGCCGTGAAAGCGGGCGCGCTGGAGGCCGGCCCAGAGCAGCGCCGTGCCGCCGATCACAAGCGCCCAGCCGATCCAGCGGATCACCCCGAAGCCGGTGAAGGCCCACCACAGGGCGAGCGCGATGACCGCGCCGGCGGCGATCACCTCGCGCCAGCGCTGCAAGCCCTCGCGCACTTCGGGGCGAATGAAGCTCATGGGTTGGCTCCGATGGTCACGGGTGATTTCAGGATCGCGAGGGCGTAGGTGCCGACGCGGGCAAAGCCGATGGATTCATAAGCCCGGGATGCCGCCGTGCCGGAAGCAAAAAGGATCGCCGCGCGCACGCCGTTTTCGCGCTCTTGCGCCAGATGCAGCGCGACAGCGCGACGGGCGTGGCCTTGGCCGCGCTGGTCAAGCGGGGTGAACACGCCGCCGACCTGCACCATGTCGGGCAGGCGGGCGTTGAGCGCGGTCATCGCCACGGGTATGTCATCGACGACGAGAAGCCGGGTTTGTCCGGTCGCGATTGCCCGCCCGGCCCGCTCGCGGGCAAGGGCGGCGGCGCGGTCG
This sequence comes from Maritimibacter sp. HL-12, assembly GCF_900177545.1. Classification (GTDB taxonomy): domain Bacteria; phylum Pseudomonadota; class Alphaproteobacteria; order Rhodobacterales; family Rhodobacteraceae; genus Sinisalibacter. Next base: position 2,226,152 of record NZ_FXBQ01000001.1, read on the forward strand.
GGCGGGGTGCCCAGGGCTTCCTGTTCGTAGGCATCGAACCAGAGGTGAAGCAGCGCGCGGTCGGCTTCTGTGGGTGGGCGGATGTCTCCCGGCAACCCGGGGATGATGAGTGCGTCGAGATCAAGGCGGTAAAGCGGCTCGGGCCTGTCGAGGGCGAAAGCGGCGCTGTGCAGCCCGAAGGCGCGCTTGGCTTGCGCCACCTGTGCGGCGGTGCCGGTGATCCCGGCGAGCATCCGCCCGGCGACGGCCTCGGCAAAGGCCGACCAGATCTCGGGCGGCGCGTCCGGTGACTGGCACATGGCAAAGCCCGCGTTGGTCAGGCCGAAGACGGCGATGGTGCCGCCATCGCCTTGCGCCAGCCAGTAGGCGGTGCCGTGCGGATGGCTGCGATCTTCGAGGCCGAATTCGCGCAGGTTGCCGCGCAGGAACATGCTGGTGTCGGCATGGTCCGCGAGAAACGCCTCGATCGCGGCCTCGTCACCGGGCATCGCCGCGCGCAGCATCACCAGTCCCCCAGCGTCGATTGCCAAAGCGTCAGCGCCGCGACGGCGGCGGTATCGGCGCGCAGGATGCGCGGGCCGAGGCTGACCGGGTGGGCCTGCGCCATTGCCCGCAACCGCTTGCGTTCGGGCTCGGAAAACCCGCCTTCGGGGCCGATGAAGATCGCCCATGGCGCGCCGCGGGCGGTGTCATCCGCAAGGGCACGAGAACGGCCAACCAGCGCCTCGTCGGCGAACATGATCCGACGCTCGGCGGGCCAGGTGTCGAGCAGCTTCTCGATCTTCTGAAGGTTCTCCACCGGGGGCACGAAGGTGCCGCCGCATTGCTCGGCCGCCTCGACCGCGTGGGCCTGCAAGCGGTCCTGCCGGATCCGCTCGGCATTGGTGAACTCGGTCTGCACCGGCAGGATTCGCGCGGCCCCCATCTCGGCAGCCTTCTCGACGATGAAATCGGTGCGCGCCTTGCGCAGCGGCGCGAAAACCAGCCAGAGGTCGGGCGGATCGAGTTGCGCGGCGCTCTGGCCGAGTACCGAAAGCCGCCCGCCGCGCTTGCCTGCTTCGGTCACCTCCGCTGTCCACTCGCCGGCATGGCCGTTGAACAGTGCCAGCCGCGCGCCGGGGCCAAGCCGCATCACGCCGAACAGGTAATGCGCCTGCTCGCGCGTCAGATCGACGGATTGCCCCACCCCGAGGGCTGTGTCTACAAAGAGACGAGTTTTCTCACGGGTCATCATGGGAGCACGATATGGCGGGCGAGAGCAAGAAGCCAGAGGCGGCGGACCAGGTTGCCGACGCGGTTCGTGGCAACTGGGTGGACCGTCATGCACCGGGCTGGAGCCGTCCCTATCTGCGGCTGTCGCGCGCCGACCGGCCGATCGGCACCTGGCTCTTGTTGCTGCCCTGCTGGTGGGGGCTCTTGCTCGGGATCGGCGAGACCGGCCAGACCGGCTGGCAGGATGCCTGGATCGCTCTGGGCGTGGCCCTCGGCGCGTGGCTCATGCGCGGGGCGGGCTGCACCTGGAACGACATCACCGACCGCGACATCGACGCCGCCGTGGCGCGCACAAGGTCGCGGCCGATTCCCTCGGGGCAGGTGAGCGTGAAGCAGGCGCTGGGCTGGCTTGTCGGGCAATCGCTTGTCGCGCTGCTCATTCTGCTCACCTTCCACCCGTCGGCGATCCTGCTCGGCTTCATTTCGCTCCTGCCGGTGGCGATCTACCCCTTCGCCAAGCGGTTCACCTGGTGGCCGCAGGTGTTTCTGGGCCTTGCCTTCAACTGGGGGGCGCTGCTCGCCTATACCGCCCATACCGGCGCGCTCGGCTGGCCCGCGGTGGTGCTCTATCTCGCCGGGATTTCCTGGACGCTGTTCTACGACACGATCTATGCCCACCAGGACAAGGAAGACGACGCGCTGATCGGGGTGAAATCCACCGCGCTGCTGTTCGGCGATGCCACCCTGCCGTGGCTGCGCGGCTTCCTGATCGCCACCGTGGTGTTGATGACACTGGCCATCGTGATGGCATTCGCGCCCGGGCGGTCGGTGCTGGCGCTGACCGCGGCGCTCGGCGGGGCGTGGTTCATGGGCTGGCACATGGCGTGGCAATTGCGGGTGCTCGACACCGAAGACCCCGACACCTGCCTGCGGCTGTTCCGGGCCAATCGCGACGCCGGGCTGATCCCCGTGCTGTTTCTTGCCACTGCGACCCTGCTGTGATTGCACCCGCTTGCCCGGCGGCTTAAGGAAGCGCAACTGGAACCAGAACCGGGAACCTGACCGCCCATGCGTCTTCCGCGTCTGTCTACCCTGCGCAACCACCCCGGGCTGCTGACCGGGGCGGTCTTCGTTGTTGCCGCGCTTGCCGCCATGCTGGTGGCCTGGGGCGCGCTCAAGGGCATCGAAACCGTCTCGAAAAGCGCTGTCGAACGGGCACTTCTGCTTGAGGGAGAAGATTGGGCCCGGGTCGAGACGAACGGCTTGCAGGTGATCCTCGAAGGCGCGGCGCCGACCGAGTCCGGGCGCTTCCATGCGCTGTCGATTGCCGGAAAGAGCGTGGATGCGAGCCGGGTGATCGACCTGATGCAATTGCCGCCGCCCAAGGACGTTACCCCACCGCGTTTCGCGGTCGAGATCCTGCGCAGCGAAGCGGGGATCTCGATGATCGGGCTGATCCCCGCCGCCGCTGACCGCGAGGCACTGGGCGAACGGATCCAGCAGATCGACCTGGCGCGGACGGTGACCGATCTTCTGGAAACAGCCGATTACCCGATGCCCGAGGGCTGGGACACTGCGACCGCCTTTGCCCTCGACGCGCTCGAAATGCTGCCGCGTTCGAAAATCTCGATCCGTGCCGACCGGGTAGCGATCGAGGCAATCGCGGAGTCAGGCGAGCAGAAGGCCGGCTGGGAGCGCCTGTTGCGTGCAAATCCGCCGCCGGGCGTTCGGGTTGCGCTCGATATATCCGCGCCGCGCCCGGTGATCACGCCCTTCACCTTGCGCTTCACGCTCGACGACGAGGGCGCACGCTTCGATGCCTGCACCGCCTCCAACGAAGCCGGGCGCAACAAGATCGTGGCGGCGGGGATCGCTGCCGGTGTGACCGGCCAGCCGGAATGCCCGATTGGCCTTGGCGAACCTTCGCCCGACTGGCCGGAAGCCGCCGCGCTCGGCATTGCGGCGCTGCACGACCTGGGCGGCGGGTCGCTGACCTTTTCCGATGCCGACGTGACCCTCGTCGCCGCCGAAGGCACGCCGCAGAACAGCTTCGACCGCGTCGTGGGCGAGTTGGAAACCGAGTTGCCCGACGTGTTTTCGCTGCACTCCGTGCTGCCCGATCCGGTGACGATCTCGGGCACCGGCGAGTCTGATGGCCCGCCGGAATTCGTGGCGACGCTCAGCCCCGAGGGCATGGTGCAACTGCGCGGGCGGGTGGCCGATGAACAGGAGCGCACGATCACGGAAAGCTTCGCGCGTGCCCATTTCGGGTCGCAAAAGGTCTATGCCGCGATGCGGCTCGATCCCGAGTTGCCGCGCGGCTGGTCGGTGCGCACGCTGGCCGCGCTCGAGGCGCTCTCGCACCTTGCCAACGGTTCGGTCGTGGTGCAGCCGCGCGTTGTGGATGTGCGCGGTGCCACCGGCGATACCGGTGCCTCGGCCGAGATTTCGCGCGTTCTGTCGAACAAGCTGGGCGAGGCGGAGGATTTTCGCGTCAACGTGCGCTACGAGGAGGCGCTCGATCCGGTGGCGGGGTTGCCGACCCCGCAGGAATGCGCCGCCGAGATCAATGCTGCGCTGACCGAGAGCAAGATCACCTTTTCGCCCGGTTCGGCCGAGATCGAGTCGTCGTCGGCCCGCACCGTCGACAAGATCGCCGAGATCCTGAAAACCTGTCCCGACGTGGCGATGGAGATCGGCGGTTACACCGACAGCCAGGGCCGCGAGGAAATGAACAAGGCGCTGTCGCAGCGCCGGGCCGACTCGGTGCTCTCGGCGCTGCTCGCCCGCCGGGTACTGACCACCAACCTCACCGCCTTCGGTTATGGCGAGGACAACCCGATTGCCGACAACGATACCGAGGAGGGCCGCGAGGCGAACCGGCGGATCGAGTTTCGTCTGATCGGAGACGAGCCTGCCGAGGGGGAGGCAGCGGAAACAGAGACGCAGGACGACGCGGAAACCGAAGATACGGGCGAGGCGGACGACGAAGAGATCGCACCGATTCGCCCGCTTGCCCGGCCCGTCGATCTGGTCGAGGAAGCAGACCGGGAAGCGGGTGACGCGGAGGTGGCCGACACCGCCGACGGGGAGGGGTCAGACCCCGCAGATGCGACCGAGACGGATGCGACGCCGCAGGGCACCGAGGTTCCCGACTCCGAACCCACGCCCGATGAAGGCGACGCGGATAGCACGCCCGATGAAGGCGATGAGGACGCCGCGCCCGGAGATGGCGATGAGGACCCCACACCCGATGAGGCCAGTGAGGACCCCGCCGATGCGACCGGACAGGAGGCTGACCCGGAAACGGATGGCGAGGCCTCCGACACCCCGGCGCAGGACGCGGCGGAAGATCCCGGCGATGCCGGCGAGGCAGAAACCGACGCCCCCGTTGTCGTCCACCCCGAGCTTGAGGGCATCCGCCCGCAACCCCGCCCCGCGCGCGACGACGGCTAGGCCCGCGCCAGAACGGAGAAACATATGAACAGAACCGAGTTCATCATCGTTACCGCCATCATTCTCTTCGTCGCTTTCGCGCTTGGGTGGTTCGCACATTGGCTGCTGCACCGCTTTTCGCGGGTGGCGTCGGGTGACGTGTCGGAGATCGACCGGCTGGCGCAATCGCTGCACGAGGCGGAGGAAACCCGAGATCAGGCGATCACCTACCTGCAACAGCGCGAGGCCGAAATGTCGAGCCAGTTGCACCAGGCCGAAGCCGAGTTGCGGGCCGCGATGGAGGGTTTGCGCGACGCGCGCCACGAGGCCGAGGAATTGCGCGCCTATATCGAACAGATGAACCAGCGCTGAGCCGAGGCGCGGCGCACATGCAAAACGGGGCACCCGAGGGTGCCCCATTTTTTTTCATGTCTGCGCGTCTCAGAGCGCGCGGGTGGCGAAATACCAGTCGATCACCTCGATATCGTCGCCCGCCTCGGCCACGCGCTTCTCGGCGGCGGCATCGGTGGCCGGCGGCGGCACGATCACGCGGTCGCCCGGCTTCCAGTTTTCCGGCATCGCGCAGGCGTTCTCGTCGGCCGTCTGCAGCGCCACCAGCAGGCGGTGGATCTCGTCAACCGAGCGGCCGGCGTTCATCGGGTAGTAGACCATGGCGCGCAGCACGCCTTCGGGGTCGACGATGAAGGTCGCGCGGACGGCGGCGGTATCGGAGGCGCCGGGCTGGATCATGCCGTAGGCCTTGGCCACCTTCATGTCGAGGTCGGCGATGATCGGGAACTTGATGTCGACGCCCCACTTCTCCTTGATGTTGCGCACCCAGGCGATGTGGCTGTAGTGGCTGTCGATCGACAACCCGAGCAGTTCCACGCCCATCGCGGCGAATTCGTCCTGCTTGTTGGCGAAGCCGATGAACTCGGTGGTGCAGACCGGGGTGAAGTCGGCCGGGTGCGAGAACAGCACGAGCCACTTGCCCTTGTAGTCCGCGAGGCTCTTGCGGCCGTGGGTGGTGGGGGCGTCGAAGTCGGGGGCGGCACGGTTCAGGCCGGGGCCCATGGCTTGGATTTCGTCGGTCATTTTCAGTCTCCTCTCGGGTTTCGGTGAAGGCCCTGTTGCCTTCGATGAGACTGAGATAGGGGATTGCGTCTGATTGTTGAAACGAATAAAAAAGATATATGTAATCGAGAAAAACGATCATGAATCTACCCAGCCTGCGTCAGCTCCGCTTTCTCGTGGCCCTTGATGACGAGCTTCATTTCAGCCGGGCCGCCGAACGCTGTTTCGTCACCCAATCCACGCTGTCGTCGGGGTTGAAGGAACTGGAGGATCTGCTCGGCGCGCCGGTGGCCGAGCGCACCAAACGCAGCGTGATGATGACACCGCTCGGCCGCGACCTGGCCGATCGCGCGCGCGGGGTGCTGGCCGACGTGGGCGAGATGGTGGAACTGGCGCAGCGCGAGGCGGGCACCCTGCGCGGGCCGCTGCGTCTGGGCTCGATCCCGACCATCGGCCCGTTTCTGTTTCCGCGCCTGATGCCGCGGCTCCGGCGCGACTTTCCCGAGCTGCGGCTCTACCTGCGCGAGGAACTCACAGAGAGCCTGATCGACGGCCTGCGCGCCGGGCGGCTCGACGTGATCCTGATCGCGCTTCCGTTCGACATCGGTGATCTGGCGTCGGAATCGCTGTTCATGGACGGCTACCAGCTTGCCAGCGCGCCCGAACACCCGCTCGCCGGGCCTGATCCGGTGCACGGTGCCGACCTTGACGATGAAACCCTTCTGTTGCTTGAACGCGGCCACTGCCTCCAGCGCCACGCGCTCGCCGCCTTTCCCGAGAGCCACGCCCGGCAGGACGAAAGCTTTGCCGCCACCTCGCTCGCCACGCTGATCGCGATGGTGGAGGAAGGCGTGGGGATCACGTTGTTGCCGCAACTGGTGATCGACGCGGGCGCGGCGCGGCATGCCGAGATTGCCCTGACGCCGCTGGAGGGAGCCTGGCCGCGCGAGGTGATCCTGGCCTGGCGCAAGTCTTCGGCGCGGGCGGAAGATTTCGCGGTTCTGGCGGAGATCCTGCGCGAAGAACGGGCGCGGCTTGGCGGGGATGCGCGATGATTCAGGGGTGGCCCTGACCTTTGCGGGCCGGGATCAGCTTCGCTTGAGCGCCGCGCGGAAATCCGACATCCGGAAGGCGTGGATCAGGTGGCCGATGCCGAAATAGCTCACGATGCCGGCAAGGATCAGGATGATCAGGGCGATCACGTCGAGACCGGGTGCGCCAAGCAGCGGATGCAGCGGCAAGGTCAGCACCCAGAGCACCGCCCCCATCGCCCATGACGCCACCCCGATCCGCCAGATACGCCGCCAGAAGCGTCGGTCGAACCGCGCGACCTCGCCCATCCGCCAGGTGCCGATCCAGAGCAGCGCGACCATTGCCCAGGCCGCCAGCGTGGTGCCGAAGGCGGCCGCGGTGTAGCCGATCACCGGGGCGAGACCGATGGCGATGGCGGCGTTCACCACCAGCGAGACGAGCGCGAAGTAGAACGGCGTGCGGGTGTTTTCGCGGGCGAAATAGACCGGCTGGAGCACCTTCTGGAGTACGAAGGCGGGCAGGCCGAGGCCGTAGATTTGCACCGCCACGGCGGTGGCGGCGGTGTCGTCGACGGTGAAGGCACCGCGCTGGAACAGCACCTGCACCAGCGGCAGCGGGATCACCAGGAGCGCGACGGCGGCCGGCACGGTGAGCGCGAGTGCCATCTCGCCCGCCCGGCTCAGCGACTCCCGCCCGCCCGCGCTGTCGTCGGCCGAGAGCCTGCGGGCGAGGTCGGGCAGGAGCACCACGCCGATGGCGATGCCGACGACGCCAAGCGGCAACTGGTAGAGCCGGTCGGCGTAGTTCAGCCAGGCGATTGCACCATCGAAGATACTGGCCACCTGCCGTCCGATCAGCAGGTTGATCTGCACCACGCCGCCCGCCAGCGCCGCGGGGGCAGCGATGATTGCGAGGCGCTTGAGTTCCGGCGTCATTCGGGGGCGGCGGGGGATGAGGCGGAACCCGGCGCGGGAGGCGGCGGTCCAGACCAGCGCAAGCTGGGCGATCCCCGCGACCGGCACCGCCCAGACCAGCGTGAGCCCCATGTCCCATCCCAGCCACGCGCCGAGACTGAGGGCGGCGATGAAGATGAGATTGAGCAGCACCGGCGCGGCAGCGGCGGCGGTGAACCGCCCGGTGGCGTTGAGCACGCCCGAGAGCAGCGCCGCGAGCGAGATGAACAGGATGTAGGGAAAGGCGATGCGGCCATAGAGCACCGCGAGGTCGAAGCGCTCGTCGCCGAGAAAGCCCGAGGCCATCGCCAGCACCAGCGCCGGCATGAACACCTGCCCCAGCAGCGTGACGACGAGAACGATCGAGGCCAGCCCGGTCAGCGCGTCGCGGGCGAATTCCTGCGCGCCGTGCCCGGCCTCGACGCGCTTGGCGAACATCGGCACGAAGGCCATGTTGAACGCGCCCTCGGCGAAGAACCGGCGAAACATGTTGGGCAGCGAGAACGCCACCACGAATGCCTCCGCCACCGGCCCGGCCCCGAGGGCCGCGGCGATCACCACGTCGCGCACGAAGCCCAGCACCCGGCTGGCCATGGTCCAGGCCCCGACCGTGAAGAAGCCGCGCGCGAGGCGGATGCCCGCCATCAGGCGTTCGCCCTTTCGGCGCCCTTTTCGATCGCCTCGCGGAGTTTCCTGTCCAGAACCTTGCGCTTGGCCTCGTTGTGAAACTTCAGCCCGAACATGTCTTTCACGTAAAATGTATCGACCACCTGTTCGCCATAGGTCGCGATCACGGCGGAGGCAATATAGACGTTGGCGTCGGCCATCGTGCGGGTGAGGTCGTAGAGCAGGCCGGGACGGTCGCGGGTATCGACCTCGATGATGGTGTAGATCTCCGACCCCTCGTTGTCGAAGGTGATGTTGGTGGGCACCCGGAAGGCGCGTTCGCGCTTTTTCAGCTTGTCGCGGTCGCGCATCGCCTCGCGCGCCACGACTTCGCCGCGCAGGGTCTTGTGGATCATGGCCTCGAGCCGTCCGAGCCGGGCTTCCTCGAAGGGTTTGCCATCGTGATCCTGCACCCAGAACACCGGCGTGGCCCAGCCGTCTTTCGAGGTGTAGGTGCGGGCATCGACCACGTTCGCCCCGACCAGCGCCAGCGCCCCGGCGAGGCGCGAGAAGATCCCCGGATGGTCGGCCAGCGCGAAGGCCGCGCGGGTGGCGTCGCGGTCGTGGTCCTGGGTCAGCTCGATGCGGATTTCCTCGGGGGTGATATCGCGCAGGAGGCGCGCGAAAACGATGTGCTCGGCGGTCGAAAGCCCCTGCCAATAGGGGTCGTAGTGGCGGGCGGTCTCGATGCGGATTGCCTTGCCGTCCCAGTCGGGCAGGGCATCACGCAGGGCCTTGCGGGCTTCCTTCGCGCGCGCGCCGGTCGAGAGCGCCTCGATCCCTTCTTCGAGCGCCAGAGCGGTCTGCTTGTAGAGCTCGCGCAGCAGCATCGCTTTCCAGTTGTTCCAGACCCCGGGGCCGACGCCGCGAATGTCGCAGACGGTGAGCACGAGGAGGAGATCGAGCCGCTCCCTCGACCCCACCGCCTTGGCGAACCCGCGCACTGTGCGCGGATCAGACAGGTCGCGCTTCTGCGCCATGTCTGACATCAACAGGTGATAGCGCACCAGCCATTCCACGGTTTTCGTTTCCGCCTTGGTCAGCCCGAGCCGGGGCGCGATCTGCCGGGCCAGCCGGGCACCGAGGATCGAGTGGTCTTCCTCGCGGCCCTTGCCGAGGTCATGGCAGAACAGAGCGACGTAGAGCACCTTGCGGTTCACCCCTTCGTTGAGAATCCGGCTGGCAACCGGCAGTTCCTCGACCCGCTCGCCGCGCTCGATCTCGGCCAGCGCCGAGATCACCTGGATGGTGTGCTCATCGACGGTGTAGCTGTGATACATGTTGAACTGCATCATCGCCACGATCGGCTGGAACTCGGGGATGAAGGCGGCGAGTACGCCAAGCTCGTTCATCCGCCTGAGTGCGCGTTCGGGGTTGCCGTGCTTGAGCAGCAGGTCGAGGAAGATCCGCACCGCGGTCTTGTCGGCGCGCATCTCGTCGTCGATCTGGTCGAGATTGGCGGTGATCAGCCGCATCGCGTCGGGGTGGATCAGGAGCCCGGTGCGCAGCCCTTCCTGGAAGATGCGCAACAGGTTGACCTTGTCGGCGAGAAACTCTTCCGGGGTTGTCACGGTGAGCCGGCCCTGCCGCATGGTGAACGGCGGGCGCACCTTCTTGCGGCGCCTGATGAAGCCCTGCAGCAGCGGCTCGCGCTTGACATGGCTGGCTTCGAGCGAGGTGAGCAGAATGCGGGTGAGTTCCCCCACCGCGGTGGCGTGGCGAAAGTAATCCTGCATGAAATGCTCGACCGCGCGCCGCCCGCTCTTGTCTTCGTAGCCCATCCGCGCGGCAACCTCGACCTGGAGATCGAAGGTGAGCTGATCCATCGCGCGGCCGGTGATCAGGTGTAGGTGACAGCGCACCGCCCAGAGAAATTCGTCGGCGTCCTCGAAGGTGGCGTATTCCTCGGCGGTGAATACGCCGAGCGGCTTGAGGTCGGCGATCCGGCTGACCTGGTGGACGTATTTCGCCACCCAGAACAGGGTTTGCAGATCGCGCAGGCCGCCTTTGCCTTCCTTGACGTTCGGTTCGACGACGTAGCGCTGGCCTCCCTGCTTCTTGTGCCGGCTCTCGCGCTCGGCCAGCTTGGCCTCGATAAACTCCGCCTCGGTGCCGCGGAACAGCTCTGACCAGAGCCGTTCGCCGAGCTCGGTCGAGATGCTCTCATCGCCGCAGATGTGCCGGTGTTCGAGAAGCGCCGTGCGGATCGTGATGTCGTCCCTGCCGAGGCGCAGGCAGTCTTTCACCGTGCGCGAGGAATGGCCGACTTTCAGGCGCAGATCCCACAGCATGTAGAGCATGCTCTCGATCACGCTCTCGGCCCAGGGGGTGATCTTGTAGGGGGTCAGAAACAGCAGGTCGACATCGGAATGCGGCGCCATCTCGAAGCGACCGTAACCGCCCACCGCGAGCAGAGCCAGACGCTCGCCGGAAGTGGGGGAATTGAGCGGGTGCAGGTGCCGGGTGGCCACCTCGAACACCGTGCGCACGATGCAATCGGTGAGCCAGGCCTGGGCACGCACCGCAGGGTGGGCATCGAACGGACGTTCCGCGATCGCCGCCGCGATTGCCGCGCTGCCGGTGTCGAGCGCCGCCCGCAGGAGCCTGACGGTCAACGCGCGCAAGCCGGCGGCGTTGCGGTCGGCGGCACCGGCATCGACCGCCGCCATGATTGCCCCGCGGTCGAATATTTCGTCCGCGGGGCAAATCAGGTGGTCGGGCGTGGGTTCGGCCAGGTCTGGACGGGGCTCAGGAACCGGCACCGGCGAAGCTTCTCGGGGCCGGATCGATCACCACGATTTCCTTGTCCTGAACCTGCGCGATGGCGAGGCCACGCTCGGCGGTGCCGTCGCCGCGCAGCCGGAACACCCCGTTTACCCCGACGAAGCCCTGCGCCTGGGTCAGCGCAGCACCGGTGAGCGCATCGGCCTGTCCCGCCCGCACCAGCGCGCCGATGGCGGCGATGCCGTCATAGGCCAGCCCCGCAATGGCATGCGGCTGGTTGCCGTAGGCGGCCATGTAACGGCTCTGGAACTGCTCCTGGAGGTTCGGGTCGGGCATGGCGAACCAGCCGTCCTGAAGCCCGGGCAGGGTGCGCGCCGAGGTCGGGATGTCCCATCTTTGCAGGCCGACGTACTGGATCTCGCTCGGCGGCAAGCCGTTTTCGGGGAGGAGCTGGGCAAGGAAGGGGATCGCCCCGTCGGTGCCGGAGGTAAGGAAGATCGCGTCGGCACCGGAGGATTTCGCGGTGTCTGAAATGTCGCGCACCGCGTCGATCACGCCGGTCTGCGAAACCTCGAAGCTGAGCGCCCCGGCCTGTTCGGCACCCGGCGTTGCCGAGATCGCCCGGGCAATGGCCTGCGCGCCAGATCTTTCGGCCGAATTCTCGCCGTTCACGATCAGGATATTCCCCTTGTCGGAGGCGGCGGCGTAGCGCACCAGCCGGTTGGCGGTGTTCTGGAAGGTGTTGCCGAGCACGAAGACGTTGCCGCCGGCGACCTCGGGGTTGTTGGAGAACGCAAGCACGTTGACCCCGCCGGCGGCCGCCCCGGCGGATGCGGCGTTGGCGGCATAGACCGGCCCGAGGATGATCTTGGCACCGTCGTTGACCGCTTCTCGTGCCACCGTTCCGGCCTGGGTCGCGCTGCCGGCGGTGTTGTAGACCCGCAGGTCGATGGTCACGCCCTGGAGTTCGCCCATCGCCAGCCGGGCCGCGTTTTCGAGCGATTGCGCCATCGCGTCGTCGGCCTCGTTGTCGCCACCGGCGGGCACCAGCAGCGCCACCGGCACCGGTCGCGAAGTATCGATTCGCTGTCCCGCGGTATTCGGCATATCGCCACAAGCGGCCAGTAGGCCGAGCGACAGAACCGCGATGATGGTGACCCGGAGCTTGCGGGCGGCGCGCAAAAACGCAAACATGCTACAATCCTCTTTTTTTCGGTCGGGTGTCGGCTTCGAATATGGCGAGACTCACAGCGCCCCGAACAAGAGGTATAATAGACGCAACGCTACACAGGTCCACCCTCGATGCCAGACCCCAAGCCCCTCGCCCCAGGGCTCTATCTCGTCGCCACCCCGATCGGGAACGCCCGCGACATCACGCTGCGGGCCCTCGACATTCTCGGCATGGCCGATGTGATCGCGGCGGAAGATACCCGGACCGCGCGCAAGTTGATGGAAATCCACGGCATTGCGCTCGGCGGGCGTCCGCTTATCGCCTATCATGATCATTCCGGCGCGCGCGGGCGGGCGGGCATCGCCAAGCTGCTCGCGGGCGGGAAATCGGTGGCCTATGTCAGTGAGGCGGGCACGCCGCTGGTCTCCGATCCGGGCTATGCGCTGGCGCGCGAGGCGGCCGAAGCGGGGTATCTCGTCACCGCAGCGCCGGGTGCCTCGGCGCTGCTCGCCGCGCTCAGCCTGTCGGGCCTGCCATCGGACCGGTTCCTGTTTGCCGGTTTTCCGCCGGCGCAGCACGCGGCGCGGATGCGCTGGATCGAGGAATTCCGGGACGTGCCCGCGACGCTTGTGTTTTATGAAAGCCCGAGGCGCGTTCATGAATTGTTAGATGATCTGCGCGAAACTCTGGGTGCGGAGAGGCCGGCGGCGATCTGCCGGGAACTCACCAAGAAGTTCGAAGAGGTGCTGCGCGGCACGCTCGGCGATCTCGCGGAACGAATCGCCGAGCGCGACCTGAAGGGCGAGATGGTGGTGCTGGTGGATCGCGGCACGGGCGCGGTGGCGGACGAGACGATGGAGGCGGCGCTGGTGCGCGCGATGGCGGAGATGAGCCTCAAGGATGCCGCGGCAACGGTGGCCGAGGCTTACGGAATACCGCGCCGCAAGGTCTACCAGGCGGCGCTGGAGATGGAGAAGGCGCGATGAGCGGAATGGTGTCCTATCTGGCCGGGATCGCGGCCGAAGAGGCGGTGGCCGACAATTATGTGCGCCGGGGCCATGCACTGGCCGCCCGGCGCTGGCGCGGCTCGGGCGGCGAACTTGACCTGGTGTTTCGCGATGGCGCCGGGGTGATCGTGGTCGAGGTAAAGCAGGCGCGCGATTTCGCCCGCGCCGTTGCCCGCCTGTCGCGCGCGCAGCTTCAGCGCATCTACGGCACGGTATCGGAATACGTCGCAGGCGAGCCGCGCGGCCAGCTCACCGATGTACGGCTCGATCTTGCGCTGGTCGACGGCACCGGGCGGATGCGGATCATGGAAAACCTCTGGGCGTAGCGCCCATTGCTCTCGGCCCCGGCTCGGGCCATGTAAGACAAAAAGCCGGGAGAGACGCATGAGCCTGAAAGTTGCCGTCCAGATGGACCCGATCGGCGCGGTCGATATCGACGCCGATTCCACATTTCGAATCATGGAAGAAGCGCAGGCCCGGGGCCATACGCTGTTCTATTACACGCCCGACCGGCTGTCCTACCGAGAAGGGCGCATTCTGGCCGGTGGATGGCCGGTGACCCTGCGGCGCGAGCGCGGCAACCATTTCAGCCTCGGGGCGGAAACGGAGGTCGATCTCGCCGATTGGGACGTGGTCTGGCTGCGCCAGGACCCGCCGTTCGACATGGGGTATATCACCACCACCCACCTGCTCGACATGATCCACCCCGAGACACTCGTGGTGAACGATCCGTTCTGGGTGCGCAACTACCCCGAGAAGCTCCTGGTCCTGCGTTTCCCCGATCTCACGCCGCCGACGATGATCGCGCGCGATCTGGCCAGCTTGCGCGCCTTCAAGCACGAGCATGGCGATATCATCCTCAAGCCGCTCTACGGCAACGGCGGTGCGGGGGTGTTCCGGCTCGATCCGAACGACCGCAACCTCGCGTCGCTCCACGAGCTCTTCACCGGGATGAACCGCGAGCCGCTGATCGCGCAGAAATTCCTGCCCGCGGTCGCGGCGGGCGATAAGCGGATCATCCTCGTCGATGGTGCGCCGGTCGGCGCGATCAACCGGGTGCCCGCGGCGGGGGAGACGCGCTCGAACATGCACGTCGGCGGGCGGCCGGAAAAGATCGGCCTCACCGCGCGCGACCGCGAGATCTGCGACGCGATCGGCCCGCTCCTGCGCGAGAAGGGGCAGATCTTCGTCGGAATCGACGTGATCGGCGACTGGCTCACCGAGATCAACCTCACCTCGCCGACCGGGATCCAGGAGCTTGAACGGTTCGACGGGGTCAACGTCGCGGCGAAGATCTGGGAGGCGATCGAGTCGCGACGATCGTGAGCTTGCAGCTTCGCCTCCTCACCGCCATCGCGCGCGGAATCTTCAAGCCGATGGTCGCCCACGCGGACGATCCGGTGGCATTGCGCGCGCGCTTCGAGCGGATTGCGCGGCGGGTGTTTCGTCTCCCGCCCGCCAGTCTCGTGCGCGAGATCACGCTCGCGCCGGACATCCCCGCGCTCGCGATCTCGAACCGTCCCGGCTCGCACCCGCCGCGCGCCCGCAAGCTGGTGCTGTATTTCCACGGTGGCGCCTTCGTCGCCGGCAGCCCGCGCACCCATGCGGCGCTGCTGGCACGGCTCGCGCGGCTCGCCCGCGTCGAGATCATCGCGCCGAGTTACAGGCTTGCGCCGGAACACCCCTTCCCGGCCGCGCCGGACGATGCCCGCGCGGCCTGGGATGCGCTCATCGCGCGCGGCTACCGCGCCGGTGACATCGCGCTGGGCGGCGACAGCGCCGGGGGCAACCTCGCGCTGGGCCTGCTCGCGGGTTTGCTGGCCGAGGGCCAGCGCCCGGCCGGGCTTTTCGCCTTTTCGCCGGTCACCGACCTGACCTTTTCCGGCCCCACGATCACCTCCAACGTGCGCCGCGATTCGATGCTGCCGAGCTCGCGCACGGCGGATCTGTTGGGCTATTATCTCCCCAATTCCCCCGCCGACGATCCGCGCGCCTCACCGCTGTTCGCGCGGTTTCCCGACCCGCCGCCGGTGTTCCTGCAATACGCCGCGACCGAGATCCTCGCCGACGATTGCCGCCGGATCGCCGACCGGCTGCGCGACAATGGCGGCGAGGTCATCTGCGATGAATGGCCCGACGCACCGCATGTCTGGGTGATCTTCGACGGCTACGTGCCGGAGGCGCGCGAGGGTTTGCACCGCGCCGCGCGCTTCGTATCGGCGGTTCTCGAGCCCGATCAGGCCAGCGCCATCGCGCCCGCGATCCGGTAGGCCAGCGCCTCGGCCACGTGTGGCTTGCGCACCGACTGCGCGCCTTCGAGATCGGCGATCGTGCGGGCCACCCGCAGCACGCGGTGATAGCCCCGCGCCGACAGCCCGAACCGTTCCGCCGCCTTCAGCAGCATCTCGCGACCCTCGGCATCGGGCGTTGCCACTGCTTCGAGCGCCGCGCCTTCGGCGTCGGCGTTGACCCGGGCATGGCTGCCTTCGTACCGCGCCGTCTGCACCGCGCGGGCGCGGGCGACGCGTTCGGCCACGACAGCCGAGGGTTCGCCGCCATCGGGCAGATCGAGGTCGGTGAAGGCCACCGGGGGCACGTCGAGGCGCAGATCGAAGCGGTCCATCAGTGGCCCGGAAATGCGCCCGAGGTAATCCTCGCCGCAGCCGGGCGCGCGCGAGCAGGCGCGGGCGGCATCGGCAAGGTGGCCGCATTTGCAGGGGTTGGCGGCGGCCACCAGCATGAAGCGACAGGGATAATGAACATGGGCGTTGGCGCGGGCGACCACCACTTCACCGGTTTCCACTGGTTGGCGGAGGGTTTCGAGCACCGGGCGGGGAAACTCGGGGAACTCGTCGAGAAACAGCACGCCGTTGTGCGCAAGGCTGATCTCGCCGGGCTTGGCCCCGCGCCCGCCGCCGACAATGGCCGCCATCGAGGCGGTGTGATGCGGTTCGCGGAAGGGCCGGGTGCGCGAGATGCCGCCCTCGGAGATCAGCCCCGCGAGGGAATGGATCATCGAGGTTTCCAGCGCCTCCTGCGGGGTGAGCGGCGGCAGGATCGAGGGCAGCCGCGCGGCCAGCATCGACTTGCCGGAGCCGGGGCTGCCGACCATCAGCAGGTGATGGCGACCGGCGGCGGCGATCTCCATCGCGCGCTTGGCGCGTTCCTGGCCCTTGACGTCGGCAAGGTCGCGCCCGCCCGTGTCTTCGCGCACCTCGCCCGGTTCGGCCGGTTCCAGCGGCGCCTGGCCGGTGAAATGGCGGATCACCGCCACGAGCGTCGGCGCGGCCAGCACCCGCGCCGCACCAACCCAGGCCGCCTCCGCGCCGCAGGCCCTGGGCACCACCAGCGACCGCCCGGCTTCGGCGGCCGCCATGGCGGCAGGGAGCGCGCCGGTGACCGCCACCAGCGAGCCGTCGAGCGACAATTCACCCAATGAGACCGTGTGTTCCACCTCCTCCGCCGGGATCGCCCCGATCGCGGCGAGCAGCGCCAGCGCGATCGGAAGGTCGTAATGCGAGCCCTCCTTGGGCAGATCGGCGGGCGAGAGGTTGACGGTGATCTTCTTCGACGGCAGCGCGATGGCCATCGCCGTGAGCGCCGCGCGCACCCGCTCGCGCGCCTCGCTCACCGCCTTGTCGGGCAGGCCGACGATGGCAAAGCCCGGCAGCCCCGCCGAGAGCGCGCATTGCACCTCGACGGGCCGCGCCTCGATGCCGACGAACGCCACGGTATAGGCCCGCGCCACCATCCCCGATCTCCTCGCATCCAACCGGGAAAGGTTAACGCGGTGTTGGTTTAGGAATGGTTAACGCAGGCCTGCCGTCGCGGTTTATCCCAGCATGTGCTGGTAGCTGGCGGGGACGTAGTGGAAGCCCTCTCCGCGCGCCTCGACGAAGCCCATCGCGGGCCATGGCATGTGATAGCCGATGAACGGCAGCTTGTCGGATGCCAGCATGCCGAGCAGACGGCGACGGGTTTCGGCCGCCATGGCCTTGTCCTGATCGAACCTCACCTCCCAATCGGGATGCGCCAGCGACCAGACGTAATGGTTGGCGAAATCGGCTCCGAGCAGCAGCCCCTGGCCCTCGCTCTCGATCATGAAGGCCATGTGCCCGGGGGTATGCCCGAAGGCTTGCATCGCGGTGATGCCCGAGGCCGGGCTGCCGCCGTCGTCGAGGAAGGCCATGCGTTCGGCGAAGGGGCGCACCTTGGCTTCGAAGGCCTCGTTGCCCGACATGTCCCAGGCGTCGAACTCGACCGCCCCGGTGACGTAGCGGGCATTGGCGAAGGTCGGCGCGCCGCTGTCGTCGGTCATGCCGCCGATGTGGTCGCCGTGCATGTGGGTGAGCACCACCAGGTCCACCTGGTCGGCGGTGTAGCCTGCCGCCTCCAGCGCGGCGACGATCCCGCCATGGTCCGTCCCGGTGTCGAACAGCACCAGCTCGCTGCCGGTGTTCACCACCGTGGGCGTGAAGAAGAATTGCGCCTTGTCGGTGGGGATCATCGCCGCTGCACTGGCCTCGGCGAACTCCTCCTCGGAGGCGTTCAGCCCGAAGATCCCGTTGGGGTCTTCCACCGTGCGGGTGCCCGCGAGCAGCGCGGTCACCTCGAAGGCGCCGTGTTTGAAGCGGTTGAAGCGGGTGGTCGCCAGGCCCATCATATCGGCGGCGGCGAAGGCCCCGGTTGTCGAGGCCGCGAGCGGCAGTGCCGCGGCACCCAATATCATCGCGCGGCGGTTTAGTGTCAGATCGTGTTCAGCCATTTGGTCCTCCTGTTGTGGTTTTCCGTGGTGATCGGCGCTAGGATAGCCAGGCATGCCGCGATTGCCGCAACACGAGGCCGTGAAGGGGGGGAAGTGAGCGAAAACAAGACCCAACCCACCGACGAAGAGGTCGCCGCCTTTCTCGCCACGGTCGAGCACCCGACCCGCCGCGCCGATGCCCTTTCACTTGATACGTTGTTTCGCGAGGTCACCGGGTGGCGGCCTCGGATGTGGGGGCCTTCGATCGTCGGCTACGGCAGCTATCGTTACACCTATGACAGCGGCCGCAGCGGCGAGATGTGCGCCACCGGCTTCAGCCCGCGCAAGGCGAACCTGTCGATCTACATCATGCCCGGCTATGCCGACTTCGGCGATATCCTCGCCGACCTCGGCAAGCACCGTCTCGGGAAAGCCTGCCTTTACGTCAACAAGCTCGCCGATATCGACCGCGCGGTGCTCAAGCGGCTGATCCGGGCCGGGCTGGACGATCTCGCGGCACGCTGGCCGGTCGCACCGAGTTGACGGTCGCTCACTCCCACCAGCGGTCGATCGCGGCGATATCGCCGTCGGACCAGCCGAAATGGTGGGCGAGTTCGTGCACCAGCACATGCGACACCAGCGCGGCGAGGTCGACGTCGCCCCGGTCGATCCATTCGTCGAGGATGGCGCGGCGGAACAGCCAGATCGCATCGGGACCGTGCGGCACGTCCATCACCGATTTCTCGGTGAGCGGAATGCCGTCATAGAGCCCGGTAAGCTCGAAGGCGTCCTCGATTCCCATCTCGTCGAGGATGTAGTCGGGGGCAAGATCCTCGACGCGCAGCGTCACCTTGCCCGCCGCGTCGCGGTAGGGCTTGGGCAGGGCCTCGATCGCGGCGCGGGCCATTTCCTCGATCTCGTCGAGGCCAGGGGCGATTCTCGGGCCGCTCATCACAAGCCCCCGGTGCGGATGAAGGCACCTGCCAGCACGAAGAGCACCGAAAACAGCGTCACGCCCCGGATGTGCCAACCCATCAGCGGCAGGGTCTCGGCCGAAAGCCGCGGGATCACACGGAACCGGGCGTTCAGGGCGAGCGCGGCGGTGGCGGCGAGAAGCGCGAGCTTCACCCCGACCGCCGCACCGACAGGATCGGCGGCGGAGAACCAGTCGCGCCAGTCGGGCACCAGGTATAAGGCCAGCCAGAGCCCGGTGGCCACCTGCACCAGCAGAGCAGGAATGCCGATCCGCTCATAGCCGGCCTCGAAATCGGTCAGCACACGCGGATCGCCTGCCCGGAGCGCGCGCGGCAGCACGGTGAAGGCAAGCACGAGATGGCCGCCTGTCCAGATCGCCGCGCCGAGCAGGTGCAGGGCCAGAATGGTATAGAACATCGCGCGCTCCTTGTTTCGCCTCCTGCCCGATATGGACAAAACCCGCCCGGTATGAAAGAGCAACCGCGACAGGAGACACCCATGACCGTTACCCGTTTCGCGCCCTCCCCCACCGGCTATCTGCACGTCGGCAACCTGCGCACCGCGCTTTTCAATTTCCTCATCGCCCGCAAGGCGGGCGGGCAGTTCATCCTGCGTCTCGACGATACCGACCCGGAACGCTCGAAGCAGGAATACGTCGACGCGATCATGGAAGACCTCGAATGGCTCGGGCTGACCTGGGATCGGGTGGAGCGCCAGTCGTCCAGGCTGGAGCGCTACGAGGCGGCGGCGGAGGAGTTGCGCGCAAAGGGCCGGTTCTACGAGTGTTTCGAGACCCCGACCGAACTCGATCTCAAGCGCAAGAAGCAGCTCAACATGGGGCGCCCGCCGGTCTATGACCGCGCGGCGCTGAACCTTTCCGAGGCCGAGAAGGACCGGTTGCGCGCCGAGCGCGGGCAGGGGCACTGGCGCTTCAAGCTCGATCAGGAACGCATCGAATGGGAAGATGGCATCCTTGGCGCGCTTTCGATCGACGCCGCCAGCGTCTCGGACCCGGTGCTGATCCGCGCCGACGGGCAGTTTCTCTACACGCTCGCCAGCGTTTGCGACGATATTGACTTCGGCATCACCAACGTGGTGCGCGGCTCGGACCACGTTACCAACACCGCGACGCAGATCCAGATCATCGAGGCGCTGGGCGGCACGGTACCCGGGTTTGCCCACCATTCGCTGCTGACCGGGCCGCAGGGTGAGGCGCTTTCGAAACGGCTGGGCACGCTGGCGTTGCGCGATCTGCGCGCGCAGGGGATCGAGCCGCTGGCGCTTCTGAGCCTGATGGCGCGGCTCGGCTCCTCGCAGCCGGTGGAATTGCGCAGCTCGCTCGACGAAATCATCGAAGGCTTCGATCTGTCGGCTTTCGGCGCGGCCCCCACCAAGTTCGACGTGAACGATCTGTTCCCGCTCACCGCGCATTACCTCGCCCAGCAGCCTTTCGAGGCGGTGGCCGAGCAGGTGCGCGCGCTGGGCGTGCCCGATGACATCGCGGAAGCCTTCTGGACGGTGGCGCGCGAGAACATCACCACGCTGACCGATCTCGAAGGCTGGTGGGCGCTTTGCCGTGACGGCGCCGAGCCGGTGGTGGCGGACGATGACCGCGAGATGGTTGCCGCCGCGATGGCGCTGTTGCCGGAGCCGCCCTACACGGCGGAAAGCTGGGGCGCGTGGACGGCGGCAGTCAAGGAAGCCACCGGGCGCAAGGGCAAGGGGCTGTTCATGCCGCTCAGGAAGGCGCTGACCGGGATGGACCACGGGCCCGACATGGCGTCACTGATGCCGCTGTTGCAGAAGGTGCGGCGCTGAAGGCGGGCGGCCCCGGCTTTCAGCCCTTCAATATTATCGGCAGAAATATCGGGGTACAGCCGTGCCCTGCTTGTCTGAATCGCGCTTTTGCGGTCAGCTCCGGTCGCGCCAGCGGTTGACCATCGGGTAGCGCCGGTCGAGCCAGAAGGCGCGCTTGGTGAGGCGCGTGCCGGGGGCGGACTGGAAGCGCTTGTATTCCGAGATGAAGATCAGGTGTTCCACCCGCTTGACAGTCGTGCGGTCGAAGCCTTCCGCCACCAGCTCGCCCACGCTGGCCTCGCGGTCGATCAACCCCTCGAGGATCGCATCGAGCACCTCGTAGGGGGGAAGTGAATCCTCGTCCTTCTGGTCTTCGCGCAGTTCCGCCGAGGGCGGTTTTTCGATCACACGGGGCGGGATGACCTCGCCTGCCGGGCCATTCATCCACGCCCGGTGATGGACATTGCGCCATCGACAGGTCTCGAAAACGCGGGTCTTGTAGAGATCCTTGATCGGGTTGTAGCCGCCCGCCATGTCGCCGTAGATCGTGGCATAGCCCACCGCCACCTCTGACTTGTTGCCGGTGGTGAGCAGCATTTCGCCGAACTTGTTCGACAGTGCCATGAGCAGCAGCCCGCGCAGGCGCGACTGGATGTTTTCTTCCGTGAGATCGGGCTCGGTGCCCGCGAAGAGCGGTGCCAGCGCCTCGGTGACCGCTGCCTGTGGCTCCGAGATCGGCACGACATCGCAGCGCACGCCGAGCGCCGCCGCGACCGCCTCGGCATCGTCGCGCGATGCCTTGGACGTGTATTGCGAGGGCAGCATCACGCAGCGGACGTTTTCGGCCCCGAGCGCATCCACCGCGATGGCGGCCACCAGCGCGGAATCGATCCCGCCCGAGAGGCCGAGCAGAACCTTCTGAAAGCCGGTTTTTGCCACGTAGTCGCCCAGCCCCATCACCATGGCGCGGTAATCGGCCTCCCACTCGTCGGGCGCGGGCACGATCTCGCGGGTGGCAACGCGCCAGCCGTCGGCGCGGCGAACGAGGTCGACATGGGCCAGCATTTCCTCGAACTGCGGCAGTTGGAAGGCGATCTCGCCGCCCGGGTTCACCGCGAAGCTGGCACCGTCGAACACCTGGTCGTCTTGCCCGCCCACCATGTTGAGATAGACCAGCGGCACACCGGTTTCGGCAACCCGCGACCGCATGAGCCCCTGCCGAACCGGCACCTTGCCGCGAGAATAGGGCGAGCCGTTCGGCACCACCAGCACCTCCGCCCCGGCCTCAGCCATTGTGGTGCAAACGTGGTTTTCCCACCAGGCATCTTCGCAGATCGGCGTTCCGATCAGCAGCGGGCCGATCCGGAAGGGGCCTTGATCGGGGCCGCGGGCGTAGAGCCGCTTTTCGTCGAACACCTCGACGTTCGGCAGCACCTGCTTGAGGACGTGCAACCGCACCGCGCCGCCTTCGAGGATGCAATAGGCGTTGTAGAGGTCGCGCCCGTCGTGGAACGGCGCTCCGATACCGATCGCGGGGCCGTCGGCGGTGTCGGCGGCGAGCGCGGCGGTGGCGTCCATCGCGTCGCGCCAGAATGCCGGGCGGGTCACCAGATCCTGCGGCTGGTAGCCGATCAGGAAGGCCTCGGGAAAGACCACGAAATCCGCCCCCGACGCCTTCGCCTCATCCCAGGCCGCGCGCGCCTTGGCGGCGTTTCCGGCAATGTCGCCCAGCGTGGGGTTAAGCTGGGCCAGCGTGAGGCGGAAGGTGTCGCTCATGATGCGCCTTCGGGATTGGTGAGTTCGGCTTCGGTTTAACAGGTTTGTGGGCGAGGAAAAGCCAGCGCCGCAGCGCCGGGGGCGAAAAGCGTTGTCTCGAAGGGGGGGCTCGCATAGGTTTTGGGCAACCAGCCGGACGGCTGGACAATCGGGGAAAGAGGGAAGCGATGTCGGAGCAGGTTTGGGGATGGAAGCCGACGGTTCTGGCCCTGGCGGTTGCGCTGGCGGCCCCGGCGGGCGTGCTGGCGCAGGACGGTGGCGCGCTGGAAGTGGTTCAATACGACGACGGCTCGATCTACGAGGGCCAGTTGAAGGACGGGGTGCGGCACGGTCGCGGCACTTTGCGTACCCCCACGGGCTATGAATACGCCGGCAGCTTTGTCGATGGCGAGATCCGCGGCGAGGGTGTGGCCCGCTTTCCGAACGGTTCGGTCTACGAGGGCGGCTTCGCCAAGGGCCGCCCGCACGGGTTTGGCAAGGTCACCTATGCCGATGGCACCTCCTATGAGGGCGATTGGGTCGACGGCAAGATCAACGGCAGCGGGCTTGCGATCTATGCCAACGGTTTCAAGTACGAAGGTGGCTTCCGCACTGGCCAGCACCACGGCCAGGGGCGGCTCGAAAGCCCTTCGGGCACCGTCTACGAGGGCGCCTGGGTGATGGGCGAAAAGCAGGGGCAGGGCGAGCTCACCGAAGCCGATGGCTCGGTGTACGAAGGCACTTTCGAGGATGGCCAGCCCAATGGCGAGGGGGTGTTCGTGGCCGCCGACGGGATGCGCTACGAAGGCACCTGGACCGATGGCCAGATGGACGGCGAGGGCAAGCTCACCGAGGCGAATGGCGACGTCTACGAAGGACCCTTCGTGATGGGCGTGCGCTCGGGCGTGGCGAAGGTTACCTATGCCAACGGCGATGTCTACGAGGGCGATTTCGTCTCCAACCGGCGGTCGGGGCAGGGGGAGTTCATTGGGGCCGATGGCTACCGCTACGAAGGCGCCTGGATCGACGACCGGATCGAGGGTGAAGGCGTCGAGACCTATCCCGATGGATCGGTCTACACCGGCCAGTTCCGTGCCGGACTGCCCGATGGCGCAGGGCGTATCGAATACCCGGACGGGTCAATCTACGAGGGCGATTTCCGCGACGGTGTCTTCGAAGGGCAAGGCACGCTCACCCGCGCCGATGGCACCATTTACGAGGGTGCTTTCGTCTCGAATCTCTACGAGGGCGAGGGCACGCTCACGCTGCCTTCGGGGGTGATCTACGAGGGAAGCTGGAAGGCCGGGTTTGCCGATGGCAGCGGCAGGCTCACCCGGCCCGACGACACCTTCTACGAGGGTAGCTGGAAGAACGGCACGCGCGATGGCGAGGGCCGGGAGCGTTACGAGGACGGCACGATCTACGAGGGCGGTTTTACCGACGGCATGCGCGAGGGGCGCGGCACGGTGACCTACCCCGACGGTGAGAGCGTGACGGCGCAATGGGAGCAGGGGGTGATGACCTCGGCGCTCGATGACGAAGCGGACAATGCCGAACCCGCCGAACAATAGCGCAACCTCCGGATGGCATGAACAGGAAAAGGGCCGCCCCTGGAGGCGGCCCTTTTTTCAACCGGCGATCAGGTCACTGGATTTTGTTGATCTTCATCACCTTCATGGCGAGCTTCTCATAGAACGGCTCTGACACGCCCTTCTTGATCTTGCGCATGAAATACCATTCGAAAGCGAGCTTGGCCCAGTGCACCCATTTGCCTTCGCTGGCCCAGTTGACGTTGCGCGGCGGGTTTTGCGGCATCGCGAGGAAGGCAGCGCCACGGTCGCCGAAATCGGCAAGGCAGAGCGCGTTCCACGAAGGCAGTTCGTTCGGTTCCTCGCCGCGCAGGATGCGGGGCAGGTTGTGCGCGGTCGCGGTCACCATGCTCTCGATCATGAAGCCGGTTTTCGGCACGCCGGTGGGCACCGGGGTGACAACCGGCGGCGCGATGGCGATGGCCACGCCGATACCGAAGATGTTGCGGTATTTCGGGTTGCGCTGGTACTCATCGACGATCACGAACCCACGCGGGTTCACCAGCCCTTCGATCCCCATCAGCGCCGGGATGCCCCGGAACGCCGGCAGCATCATCTTATATTTTGCCGGGATCTCGTGCTTTTTCTTCTCGTTGCCGTCCTCGTCGAACTCGGTGATGTGGATCGCGTCCTCGGTGAACTTCTCGGTCTTGGCGTTGGTGATCCACTTGATGTCGCGGTCGCGCATGATCGATTCGAGCATGCCCTTGGTATCGCCCACGCCGCCGAGGCCGAGATGGCCGATATAGGGTTCGGAGGTGACGAAGGTCATCGGCACCTTGTGCTTGATCTTGCGTTTGCGCAGGTCGGTGTCGAGCGTCAGCAAGTATTCATAGGCCGGGCCGAAGCATGAGGCACCTTGAACCGCGCCGATGACGATCGGGCCGGGATCGGCGCAGAACTGGTCCCAGGCACCGCCGGGGCCGCCCGACTTGACCGCATCCTCGACATGGCAGACCGAGTTGGTGTGCTTGTCGGGGCCGAAACCCTCGATCTCGTCGAAGGCCAGATCGGGCCCGGTGGCGATCACGAGGTAGTCGTAGCCGACCTCGCGGCCGGATTCGAGGATGACCTTGTTTTCGTCCGGCACCAGCTTGGCCGCACCGTCGCAGATGAAGTCGATCCCGCGGCGCTGCATCACCGGGGCAAGATCGACGGTGAGCTCATCCTGTTTGCGCCAGCCCACGCCCGCCCATGGGTTCGAGGGGGTGAACTGGAAATAGGGCTTGTTGGAAATCACCGTGATCTTGTCGCTGCGGGTGAGGGTATCCTTGAGCTCGTAGGCCTGGATCGTTCCCCCGAGGCCCGCGCCCAGGATGACTACATGTGCCATTGATATGTCCCTTTTTCTTGGCTGAACCTGTGTCGCCAGCCCCGTTGGTCTTGTCCTGCCCATGCCGGGGCAGAACAATTCTTGCATACAAATCCAACTATTCCAAATTTTGTGATTGGATCATAAGCAAAGGCGCAATTTTACACAAACCCCGACCTCGGGAAGGACTGGGGCAAAACGACGCGGGGTAGTGGGGTTGATCTGCTCTGCGGCCGTCAGGCGCGGAAGCTGTCGATCAGGCCGCCGATCACGCGGCCGCCTTCATCGACAAGGCTGAAACTCTGGTTGTCGAGCAACCAGCGCAGCGAGATACCCTGCATCGCCGACGTGACGAGGTGGGCGGCATCCTCAGCGGCGATCTCGGCATGATGGATGCCGGCGGCCTGTGCCGCCGTGATCAACCGCGTGAACTCAGCGCCCTTGACGGCAAAATACTCGGAAAACCTGCTGCGCAGCGGTTCGTTTTCGGCATGAAGCTCGCGCGAGAACAGGATCGCCGGGATCGCCGGTTGGCCCTCGATATGCACGAAATGTCGCCCGACCAGTTGCTTGAGGCGATCATGTGGATCGTCTTGCGCGATCACGACGGGGTGGCTGTGCAAAGCCTGCATCTCGTCCACGATCCGGACACCAACCGCCGCCCAGATATCCGTCTTGGTCGCAAAGTGGCGAAAGATCGCGGGCTGGGTGACGCCCACGGCGTCGGCCAGGTGTTGGGTGGTCACCCGGTCAGGGCCGATCGTCGCCGAAAGACGGATCGCGGAGTCGACAATCTCCGCCTTGCGATCGACAGAACTTTTTCGTGTTCGCGGTTGCGACATGACCCAACTTCCTTTTCAGCACTCGCCTGTTCACTCGTAAACGCTCGCTGCACCAGAAGGATACGGCGGTTCGGACATGTTTTGCGCCAATTTTCCGGCCGCGTCCAGTGGCGGGGCCGCAATGAGCGGGTACACGTTAAATACGCTATCCTCCGGCCCGCCCGGGTGATCGCCGCGCTGCCGCGCGTGCATACCGGCCGAAACAAACCGCGAGCGCCCGCGCGAATGGCTCGCAAGACGCGCGGGCGGCGGCTTACCAGGGGACGGGTTTGCCGGCCCAGTCGAAAAACCCGCCGGTATCGGCGGGAGACAGGCCATCGAGCACATCGAGAAGATGGGCGGCCGCGGCTTTCGCCGGCACGCGGGCGTGCCCGGCACCGTGGGTTTCGGTCAGCCGGGTGGCGACCGTGCCCGGGTGCAGCACGACACAGACAGCCTCGTGGTGGCTGCGCGCAAGCTCGATCGCCGCGCCGTGCACGAGTTGGTTGAGCGCGGCCTTGGCGGCGCGGTAGCCGTGCCAGCCGCCGAGACGGTTATCGCCGATCGAACCGACACGGGCCGAAAGCGCGGCGAAGCGGCTCGGGCGGTCGCGCGGCAGGAGCCGGGGCAAGTGGCGCAGCACCAGGGCGGGGCCGGTGGCATTGAGCGCGAACTGCGCCGCCAGCGCCTCGGCATTGATCTGGCGCAGCGCCTTTTCCGGCCTGTGGCCGCCGGGTTCCAGCGCGCCTGTGGCGACGAGAACGGTCTCGAACGGACCGTCGAGCGCGCCGAGCAAACGCTCGACGCTGGCGGGATCGGTCAGCTCGAGCCCGTCGTCGCGCCGCGACAGCCGGGTGACGCGAGCGCCGCGCGACTCCAGCACCGATGCAAGGGCGGACCCGATGCCGCCAGAAGCGCCGATCACGAGTGCATTGTGTGTCATGCCCTCACTACGGCAGATGCGGCGCAGCAGACCAAAAAGCTCTTTTCATCGTGATCGTGGCGGCTATAGTGCGCGCCATGATCAACGCGGCACATATCGCTTTCTTGTCCGGGGCACCTCTGCGCCCGGCCGCCGCGCTGCTTCTGCTTCTTAGCCGCCTCTGAGCGTGCCCCTTGGCGCGACCGCTCAGAGGTTTTCATTTGCGCGCCACTTGACGCAGACCGGCTAAGACCAAGAGAGAGATACCACCATGAGCATTCCCACCGAACAGGACCGCGTCCTGATTTTCGACACGACGCTGCGCGACGGCGAGCAAAGCCCCGGCGCAACCATGACCCACGAGGAAAAACTCGAGATCGCCGAGATGCTCGACGAGATGGGGGTGGACATCATCGAGGCGGGCTTTCCAATCGCCTCGGAGGGCGATTTCAACGCCGTGAAGGAAATCGCGCAGCGCTCCAAGGACGCGGTGATCTGCGGGCTGTCGCGGGCCAATTTCAAGGATATTGACCGGTGCTGGGACGCGGTGAAGCACGCGGGTAAACCGCGCATTCACACCTTCATCGGCACCTCGCCGCTGCACCGCGAGATCCCCGGTCTGAGCCAGGACGCGATGGCCGACCTGATCCACGAGACCGTGAGCCACGCCCGCAACCTGTGCGACAACGTGCAGTGGAGCCCGATGGACGCCACCCGCACCGAGCACGATTATCTTTGCCGGGTGATCGAGATCGCGATCAAGGCCGGGGCGACGACGATCAACATCCCCGATACCGTGGGCTATACCGCCCCGCGCGAGAGCGCCGATCTGATCCGGATGCTGATCGAGCGGGTGCCGGGGGCCGACGAGGTCGTCTTTGCCACCCATTGCCACAACGATCTCGGGATGGCCACGGCGAACGCGCTGGCCGCCGTCGAGGCCGGTGCCCGCCAGATCGAGAGCACGATCAACGGGCTGGGTGAGCGCGCCGGCAACACCGCGTTGGAAGAAGTGGTGATGGCGCTCAAGGTGCGCAACGACATCATGCCTTTCAGCACCGGGGTGGACACAACCAAGATCATGTCGATCAGCCGCCGGGTGGCGCAGGTCTCGGGCTTCCCCGTGCAGTTCAACAAGGCAATCGTCGGCAAGAACGCCTTCGCCCACGAGAGCGGCATCCACCAGGACGGGATGCTGAAAAACCCGCAGAACTTTGAGATCATGCGGCCCGAGGATATCGGTCTGGCCGAATCCTCCTTGCCGCTCGGCAAGCACTCGGGCCGCGCCGCGCTGAAGGCGAAGATGAAGGGATTGGGCTACGAACTGGCCGACAACCAGCTCGCCGATGTTTTCGTGCGCTTCAAGGAACTGGCCGACCGCAAGAAGGAAGTGTTCGACGAAGACCTGATCGCGCTGATGGGCGACGGCACCGATACCGCGAATGACCGGATCAAGGTGAAGTTCCTGCGCGTGATCTGCGGCACCGAGGCACCGCAGTCGGCCGACCTCACCCTCACCGTCGATGGGGTCGACAACCAGGTGACGGCGACCGGCGACGGCCCGGTGGATGCCACCTTCAACGCGATCAAGAACCTCTTTCCGCATACCGCCCGCCTCAACCTCTACCAGGTGCACGCGGTGACCGAGGGCACCGATGCGCAGGCGACGGTGACGGTGCGGATGGAAGAGGACGGCAAGATCGTCACCGGGCTTTCCTCGGATACCGACACCGTGGTGGCCTCTGCCAAGGCTTACGTCAACGCGCTCAACAACCTCATCGTGCGGCGCGAGAAAACCAAGCCCGAGGGCGTTTGACCCCGAAACAGGCGGTGGCGAAAAACTGCCGTGAGGCGCAGCGCCGGGCCTTCCCACGCGCTGCGCCCACGCCTATAAGGCCCGGACGGGTGAAGTCCGTTCACCGGGGTTTAAACACAGGGTTTTCGCAGCGATGGCATTATTTTCCGGCCTCTTCTCGTCCGATATGGCGATTGATCTCGGCACGGCAAACACGCTCGTCTACGTCAAGGGCCGCGGGATCATCCTGAACGAACCCTCGGTGGTTGCCTACCACGTCAAGGATGGGGTGAAGAAGGTGCTTGCGGTCGGCGAGGACGCCAAGCTCATGCTCGGGCGCACCCCCGGTTCGATCGAGGCGATCCGGCCTATGCGCGATGGCGTGATTGCCGATTTCGACAGCGCCGAGGAGATGATCAAGTATTTCATCCGGAAGGTGCACAAGCGCACGACCTTCTCAAAGCCCAAGATCATCGTCTGTGTGCCACATGGTGCCACGCCGGTCGAGAAGCGCGCCATTCGCCAATCGGTGCTGAGCGCCGGGGCGCGACGCGCCGGGCTGATCGCCGAACCGATCGCTGCGGCGATCGGCGCGGGGATGCCGATCACCGATCCCACCGGCTCGATGGTTGTCGATATCGGTGGCGGCACGACCGAGGTGGCGGTGCTCAGCCTCGGTGATATCGTCTATGCCCGCTCGGTGCGCATAGGGGGTGACCGGATGGATGAGGCCGTCGTCAACTTCCTGCGCCGCCAGCACAACCTGCTCGTGGGCGAAGCCACTGCCGAGCGGATCAAGACCTCGATCGGGTCCGCGCGGATGCCCGATGACGGACGCGGGGTGAGCATGATGATCCGCGGGCGTGACCTTCTCAACGGCGTGCCCAAGGAGATCGAGATCAACCAGGCGCAAGTCGCCGAGGCGCTGGCCGAGCCGGTGCAGCAGATCTGCGAGGCGGTGATGACCGCGCTGGAAACCACTCCGCCCGATCTTGCCGCCGATATCGTCGACCGGGGCGTGATGCTCACCGGCGGCGGCGCGCTGCTTGGCGAGCTTGACCTTGCATTGAGGGAACAGACCGGGCTTTCGATCTCGGTGGCCGACGAGTCACTCAATTGTGTGGCGCTGGGCACGGGCCGGGCACTGGAATACGAAAAGCAACTGCGACACGTTATCGACTACGATAGCTGACGCCGGGGGAGGCCCCCGTTGCGTGGGAGGCCGGTTTGGCGAAGAACAAACGGCACGGAGAAGACTATGTAACCCCCGTCAGGCGCATCCTGGTGGGGCTTCTGGTGTTCGTGTTGCTGGCCGTGTTCCTGATCTGGCGGATCGACAGCCCCCGGGTCGAGCGTTTCCGGGCCCAGATCGTCGACGCGCTGGTGCCCAACATGGAATGGGCGCTGGTGCCTGTCACCAAGGCCGCGGGGTTGATCGAGGGCTTTCAGTCCTACGCCCGGCTCGCGGAACAGAACCAGGAGTTGCGCCGCGAACTTCAGCAGATGAAGGCATGGCGCGAGGCGGCGCTCCAGCTTGAGCAGGAAAACGCGCGCCTTCTCGATCTCAACAACGTTCGTCTCGATGCGCGGCTGTCGTTCGTTTCCGGCGTGGTGCTCGCCGATTCAGGCTCGCCGTTTCGCCAGTCGGTGTTGCTCAACGTCGGCGCGCGCGATGGCGTGGTCGATGGATGGGCCGCGATGGATGGGCTCGGCCTCGTGGGACGGATCTCGGGGGTCGGCGGGCAGACAGCGCGGGTGATCCTGCTCACCGATTCGAGCAGCCGCATTCCCGTCACCGTCCAGCCTTCCGGCCAGACCGCGCTCCTGCGCGGTGACAACACCGGCCAGCCGCCGCTCGACTTTCTCGAAAACCCCGACGAAGTCCGGCCCGGAGACCGGGTGGTTTCGTCGGGAGATGGCGGGTTGTTCCCCGCCGGTCTGCTCGTGGGCGAGGTGGTGCGTGGCCCCGACCGGCGGCTCCGGGTCTGGCTTGCCGCCGATTACGAACGGCTCGAATTCCTGCGGGTGCTGCGGTCGCACGAGGGCGAGCGCATCGAGGACGCGGGCGCGCTGATCGTGCTGAACCCGGCGCTCGCCCCGGTTGGCGAGAACGAGGGCCCCGACGACCTCACCGCCCGGGCAGCGGGCGAGAACGGGGAGGCAGAGCAATGATTTCGCCGCTCTCGCTTCAACGCTGGATCTTCACCGGCCTCTTTTTGCTGCTTTCGATGTTCATCATCTTCGCGCGAGTCCTGCCACTGGGGGCGGATACCAGCGGCATGCCGCCGCCCGACACCATCGTTCTGCTGGGATTCGCATGGGTGCTGCGGCGGCCCGATTTCGTGCCCGTCGCCCTGTTCGCCGCGATCCTGCTGGTGAGCGATCTCCTGTTTCTGCGC
This sequence comes from Maritimibacter sp. HL-12, assembly GCF_900177545.1. Lineage (GTDB taxonomy): Bacteria > Pseudomonadota > Alphaproteobacteria > Rhodobacterales > Rhodobacteraceae > Sinisalibacter. The sequence goes on from NZ_FXBQ01000001.1 coordinate 2,257,535, forward strand.
CCGCCGGGGCTGGCAACCGCGATGGCGGTGATCGGGCTTGAATGGTTGCGCGCCCGCTCCGACCTGATGCGCGAACGTGGGTTCATCATCGAGTGGGCGACGGTGGCGAGCGTGCTTGCGCTGATGCTGCTGGGCGAGCGCATCTTGCTTGTCCTGCTCGTCGTGCCGCAAGACAACCTTGGGCTGGCCGTTGTCTCGCTTGCGGTCGACATCCTGTTCTACCCGTTGATCGCCGCGCTTTCGGTCTGGGGTTTCCGGGTGCGCCGCCTGGCCCCCGGCAAACACGCGGCGGAGGCGCGGCTGATATGAGACGGTCTCCCGCAGACAGCGAGAAGAGCGCCCGCGTGATCACCCGGCGCGGGCTGATCCTTGGCGCGGCACAGCTCGGCTTCGTCGGGGTTCTGGCAGGGCGGATGCGCTACATGCAACTCGAACAGGCGGACGAATACCGCCTGCTTGCCGAGCGCAACCGGATCAACATCCGTTTGCTTCCCCCGTCCCGTGGGCTGATCTTCGACCGCAAGGGGGTGCTGCTCGCCGGCAACGAGCAGAACTATCGCATTGTCATGGTGCGCGAGGATGCCGGCGACCCCGAGGCGGTGCTCGACCGCCTTGGCAAGCTGATCTGGCTCGATGCGGCGGCGAAAGATCGGGCGCTCGACGAGATGCGTCGCCGTTCGCCCTTCGTGCCGGTCACCATCGCTGACCGGGTGAGTTGGGAAGATGTCGCGAAGGTCGCCGTCAACGCCCCCGCGCTGCCCGGCGTGTTCCCCGAGATGGGGCTGAGCCGAATCTACCCGCTGGACGCCGATTTTGCCCATGTCGTTGGTTACGTCGGACCGGTGTCGGAGCGCGATCTGGACCGGCTCGAAGACCCCGACCCGCTGCTCCAGATCCCGCGGTTCCAGATCGGCAAGACCGGGGTGGAGGCGGAACTGGAGCCGGTGCTGCGCGGCAGCGCGGGGACCAGCCGGGTTGAGGTCAACGCCGTGGGGCGCGTGATGCGCGAACTCGGCCGGGAAGAGGGCATGCCGGGCGCGAGTGTGCAACTCACCGTGAACCACGCGCTGCAGAACTTCTGTGAAGCCCGAGTTGCGGGCGAGAGTGCTGCCGTCGTGGTGATGGACGCGCGAAACGGCGATATCCTCACCCTTGCCTCCGCGCCCACTTTCGATCCCAATCTTTTCGTGCGCGGGATTTCATCAAAAGACTACAGCGCCCTGCTGGAAGATCCCTATCGGCCGCTCCCAAACAAGGCGACGCAGGGTATTTACCCGCCCGGCTCGACCTTCAAGATGGTCACCGCGCTTGCGGCCCTGGAAGACGGGTTGATAGATCCGGAAGAAACCTTCACCTGCCGCGGCTTCGTCGAGGTCGGCTCGCGGCGGTTCCATTGCTGGAGCCGGGGCGGCCATGGTCGTGTCGATCTGATGCGGTCGCTGAGTGAAAGCTGCGATGTCTATTATTTCGAACTGGCGCAACTCGTCGGGATCGAGCGCATCGCCGCGATGGCGCGCAGGCTCGGGCTTGGCGTTCACCATGATCTGCCGCTCGCCTCGGTGTCGTCGGGGTTGATCCCCTCGCGAAGCTGGAAACGTGAAAACGACCGTGGCGACTGGGTGATCGGCGACACGCTCAATGCCGCCATCGGCCAGGGCTTCGTGCTCGCCTCGCCGTTGCAACTGGCGGTGATGACGGCGCGAATTGCCGCCGGTACCCAGATCGCGCCGCGGCTCGTGCGCTCGATCGAAGGGGTGGAGCAGCCCGTGGTCGGGCAGGAGCCGCTCGGGCTCGACCCCGACAACCTCGCGCTGGTGCGCCAGGGCATGTATGACGTGGTGAACGGAAACCGCGGCACCGCCGGCAGCTCGCGCGTGGTGGCCGAGGGCCTGCGGATGGCGGGCAAGACCGGCACCAGCCAGGTGCGCAACATCACCGCCGCCGAACGCGCCAGCGGCGTGACCTCGAACGAAGACCTGCCGTGGGAGCGGCGCGACCATGCGCTCTTCGTCGGCTACGCGCCGCACGATGCGCCGGAACTTGTGGTTTCGGTGGTGGTCGAACATGGCGGCGGCGGCTCGACGGCGGCCGCACCGATTGCCCGCGACGTGCTGCTCGCCGCGCTCTACGATGACGTGCCTCCGCTGACGGCCTACCCGTCGGCGCAGCGCAACACGATCCGCACCCGGTTCGAAAACCTCGACCTGCGCCCGCCGCAAGCGCCCTCGCAAGGCAGGAGCCAAGCGTGAGCTATCTTGAATACAACATCAAGTGGACTCCCAGCGGGTTGGCCAAGGTGCTCTACCTCAACTGGGCGCTGCTGCTCCTGTTGGCGGCGGCGGCGGGGATCGGCTTTTTGATGCTCACCTCGGTGGCGGGCGGCGACATCGGGCGCTGGGCGGAACCGCAGATGAAGCGTTTCGGCCTCGGCATGGCGCTGATGCTGTTCGTGGCGATGGTGCCGATCTGGTTCTGGCGCAACATGGCGGCGCTGGCCTTCGTGGTCTCGCTTGGCCTGCTGCTGGCGGTGGAGTTCTTCGGCGAGACGGGCATGGGCGCGCAACGCTGGATCGACCTTGGCGTCCTGCGCCTGCAACCCTCGGAACTGGCCAAGATTACCTTGGTCATGGTGCTCGCCGCCTATTACGACTGGCTCGACGTCAACAAGGTATCGCGCCCGTTGTGGGTTCTGGTACCGGTGGTGATCATCCTGATGCCCACCGCGCTCACGCTCTCCCAACCCGACCTTGGCACCGCGCTCCTGCTGATGCTGGGCGGCGTGGTGCTGATGTGGCTTGCGGGCGTGCATATCTTCTACTTCCTCGCCGTCGGTGCGCTCGGTGTGGGCACGGTCGCAGCGGTGTTTCTCTCGCGCGGCACCCCTTGGCAATTGCTGAAAGACTACCAGTATCGCCGGATCGACACCTTCCTCGACCCCGCCAGTGATCCGCTTGGCGCAGGCTATCACATCACCCAGTCCAAGATCGCGCTCGGCTCGGGTGGCTGGACCGGGCGGGGTTTCATGGAAGGCACCCAAAGCCGGCTGAATTTTTTGCCCGAGAAGCACACCGATTTCATCTTCACCACGCTGGCGGAGGAATTCGGCTTTGTCGGCGCCGGGTCGCTCCTTGCGCTCTACGTCGGCATCATCGTTGTTGCCGTGTTCTCGGCGATGCGCAATGCCGACCGTTTTGGCTCGCTGGTCACCTTTGGTATTGCCGCAACCTTCTTTTTCTACTTCGCGGTCAACATGTCGATGGTGATGGGGCTGGCACCGGTCGTGGGCGTGCCGCTGCCGCTGGTCAGCTATGGCGGCTCGGCGATGCTGGTGCTGATGATCGGCTTCGGCCTCGTGCAATCGGCGCATGTGCACAGGGCGCGTTCAAAATGAGCGTGGCGGTGCAGTTCATCACCTCGCGGGAGGTGTTCGAGGAGTATCGCGTTGCGCTTTCAGCGGCACTGGCCGAGACCGGCGTGGAGGCCGATCTGGCAATGGATCACCCGCCCGAGGCGGTGGATTACATCGTCTACGCCCCGCATGAGGGTGCGGTGGACCTTTCGCCCTATAGCCGCGCCAAGGCTGCGCTCGGGCTATGGGCCGGGGTCGAGACAATCATCTCCAACCCGACGCTCACCATGCCCTATGCAAGGATGGTCGATCCGGGGCTGACCGAGGGGATGGTGGAGTGGGTCACCGGCCATGTGCTGCGCCATCACCTCGAGATGGATGCCGATATTTGCCGCAGCGCGCCGAAATGGGAGAAACACGTCCCCCCGCTGGCCCGCGACCGGCGCGTGGGCGTGCTCGGGCTGGGCGAGCTTGGTGCGGCCGTGGCCCGGGCGCTGGCCGGGCTGAACTTCGACGTGGCCGGGTGGTCGCGCCGGACCAAGGAGATCGAGGGCGTGAGCTGCCATGCCGGGAGCGGGGGCCTCGACGCGGTGCTGGCGCAGTCCGAAATCCTCGTGCTCCTGCTGCCACTGACCCCGGCGACCGAGAACATCCTTGATAGCTCGGCACTGGCGCGGTTGCCCGAGGGCGCGGTGATCGTCAATCCCGGACGCGGTGCCTTGGTCGATGACGCCGCCTTGCTCGCCGCGCTCGATGCCGGGCAAGTCGGCCATGCCACGCTCGACACCTTCCGGGTTGAGCCATTGCCCGAGGATCATCCTTTCTGGCACCACCCGCGGGTGACGGTGACGCCCCATATCGCCTCCGAAACCCGGGCCGGGACGGCGTCGCGGGTGATCGCCGAGAATATCCGGCGAGGCGAGGCGGGGGAGCGGTTGCTGCATCTCGTCGACCGCGCGGCGGGCTACTGATCACGCGGGTTTCCAACGCAAACCGCCTTGCCCGAAGGCTCGGGCGCGCGGTCAGAAGATCCCGATTTCGGCCAGTTGCGCGGAGAGTTCCGCGGGCAGGGCATCGTCGCCCTCGCGGTCGGCGCGAAGATCGGCCGGCGCGTCGCTCGCGGCGAGGTAGCGCCAGCCCTGAAAGGCGCGGCGCGGCGCGGTGTTGGTGCGGTGAATATCGCGCGCAAGCACGAGGCCGCAGCGCCGGATACCGTCCTGCCCGATCACCTCGTCAAGCCGCAGGATGCGCTGGCGGGCAAGAATCGCGCCCTTGATCACCCAGTAGAGCGAGCCGCCCGCGAGCAATTCGGCCTCGCGCTTGGGCCACATCCGGGTGACGTGACGCGGCAGCCAGTCGGGGTCGCCCATCCCGCGCTCGCGCTGATAGCGGGCGAGATCCTCGACGCTTTCGCAGCCGACGCAAAGTTTCACCAGGTTGACGTATTGCGGCATGGGCACCCCCTTGCCACAAGATACCGGGTGAACCGCCGGGCGCAAGTTGACCATTCGCGGTCCTCCGCGTATCGTGATGGGCCTTCCCCTGCCGCAACAGGAAACCCTCCGATGAGCCGTTTCACCGCCCCGATCGCCGAGTCCATCTGGGACATGAAATACCGCCTGAAGGCGGCGGACGGCACGCCGATCGACCAGAGCGTGGAAGACAGCTGGCGGCGCGTGGCGCGCGCGCTGAGCGAACACGAGCCGGAGCGCGAGGCGGAGTTCTATGCCGCGCTCGAAGATTTCAAGTTTCTGCCCGCCGGGCGCATCCTCGCTGGCGCGGGAACCGGGCGCAGCGTGACCCTGTTCAACTGCTTCGTGATGGGCACGATACCCGATTCGATGTCGGGCATCTTCGAGAACCTGCGCGAGGCGGCGCTGACGATGCAGCAAGGCGGCGGCATCGGCTATGATTTTTCCACCATCCGGCCCAAGGGGGCCGACGTGAAGGGGGTGGCGGCCGATGCCTCCGGCCCGCTGTCCTTCATGGATGTCTGGGACGCGATGTGCCGCACGATCATGAGCGCGGGCAGTCGTCGCGGCGCGATGATGGCGACGATGCGCTGCGATCACCCCGACATCGAGGATTTCATCGCCGCGAAATCAGACCCGGCCCGGCTGCGCATGTTCAACATGTCGGTGCTGGTGACCGACCCGTTCATGGAGGCGGTCAAGGCAGGAACGAGTTGGGATCTGGTCTTCGACGGCAAGGTTTATCACACCGTCGAGGCGCGCGATCTGTGGAACCGGATCATGCAGGCGACCTATGATTACGCCGAGCCGGGGGTGATCTTCATCGACCGGATCAACCAGGCCAACAACCTGAACTATTGCGAGACGATTTCGGCCACCAACCCCTGCGGCGAGCAACCGCTGCCGCCCTATGGGGCCTGCCTGCTCGGCTCGATCAACCTGGCCAAGCTGGTGATCGACCCGTTCGGGGCGCGTGCGCGGCTCGATGCGGCGGCGCTCAAGGACCTGGTGCGGGTTGCCGTGCGGATGATGGACAACGTGGTGGATATTTCGCGTTTTCCGCTCGAGGCGCAGCGCCAGGAAGCGCAGGCCAAGCGCCGGATCGGGCTGGGGGTAACGGGCCTTGCCGATGCGCTGTTGATGCTGGGGCTGCGGTATGGCTCCGACAAGGCGGTGCGGCAGACCGAGATATGGATGCACAAGATCGCCTGCGCCGCCTATCTTGCTTCGGTCGATCTGGCCCGCGAAAAGGGCCCCTTCCCGCTGTTCGACGCCGAACGGTTTCTCGCGTCCGGCAACATGCAGGAGATGGACGAAAGCGTGCGCGAGGCCATCGCCCAACATGGCATCCGCAACGCGCTGGTGACCTCGATCGCGCCGACCGGAACGATCAGCCTCTATGCCGGGAATGTGAGTTCAGGCATCGAGCCGGTGTTTGCCTACGCCTACAGGCGCAAGGTTCTGCAAAAAGACGGGTCGCGCAGCGAGGAGGAGGTGGTCGACTACGCCGTTCAGATGTGGCGCGACAAGTTCGGCGATGCCCCCCTTCCCGAGCATTTCGTCAACGCCCAGACGCTGGCGCCGGCCGATCATGTCAGGATGCAGGCGGCAGCCCAGAAATGGGTGGATTCCTCGATTTCCAAGACCATCAACGTGCCCGAGGATATCGGGTTCGAGGCATTCAAGGATGTCTACATGCAAGCCTACGAAACCGGCTGCAAGGGCTGCACCACCTACCGGCCGAACGACGTGACCGGCAGCGTGCTCAGCGTGAGCGAGGCGAGCGAGGAAGCCCCCGAAGCCGATCAAGGTGCCGACGTGATCTACATGTCCGAGCCGCTCGACAGGCCGTCGGCGCTCGAAGGTGCCACCTACAAGCTGCGTTGGCCCGAGAGCGAGCACGCGATCTACATCACCATCAACGACCTCATCGTGAACGGCCACCGGCGGCCTTTCGAGGTGTTCATCAACTCCAAGAACATGGAGCATTTCGCCTGGACCGTGGCGCTCACCCGGATGATCTCGGCGGTGTTCCGGCGCGGCGGCGACGTGTCGTTCGTGGTGGAGGAACTCAAGGCGGTGTTCGATCCGCGCGGCGGGGCCTGGATCGGCGGCAAATACGTGCCCTCGATCCTCGCCGCGATCGGCGGCGTGATCGAGCGCCACATGGTCGAGACCGGGTTTCTCGCGGGCGAGGGGCTGGGGCTGAAGTCCGACCCGCAATCGCAGGTCGTCAACCTCGGGATTCAGCGTGGCCCGGCCTGCCCGCGCTGCGGCCAGTACGAGATGCGCATGGTCGAAGGCTGCATGACCTGCGGTGCCTGCGGCCATTCCAAATGCGGCTGAGCGCGGGGCAGGTTGCCCGACCACTGTGCCATCGGCGCGGATAAACCGGCAAAAATGGGCCTTGTCGGCGCTACAGGCTCGGCTGAGCCTAGACATGCGCGGCCGAGTAGCCTAGCGATGCCTTTCTTTGGCGCGCCACGTCGGCGCATGGCCACACGGATGCTTCTCACATGATCTCGACCCTTTCCGACGCCCTTGCCGAACGCGGCTTCGACACGCTTACCGATGTTCAACAGGCGGTGACGGCCCCTGAACTGGCAGAGGCCGACCTGCTGGTCTCGGCCCAGACCGGATCGGGCAAGACCGTGGGCTTTGGCCTTGCGATCGCGCAAACCCTGATGGGCGCGGAGGAGCGCTTTGGCCCACCCGCCGCGCCGCTGGCGCTGGTTGTTGCCCCGACCCGTGAACTGGCGTTGCAGGTGCAACGTGAACTGGTCTGGCTTTATTCCCGAGCGGGCGCGCGCGTGGTCTCCTGCATCGGCGGGATGGATGCGCGCGAGGAACGCCGCGCGCTGGATCGCGGTGCGCATATCGTCGTCGGCACGCCGGGCCGGTTGCGCGATCATATCACCCGCGGCGCGCTCGACCTGGGCGATATCCGGGCGATCGTGCTCGACGAGGCCGACGAGATGCTCGATCTCGGCTTTCGCGAAGACCTTGAATTCATGCTCGGGGCGGCCCCGGCGGATCGCCGCACGCTGCTGTTCTCGGCCACGGTTCCGCCCGCCATTGCCGAACTGGCCAAGCAGTTCCAGCGCGATGCGGTGCGGGTCACCACGCTCGGGCGCGGAACCCAGCACGCGGATATTGCCTACCAGGTGGTGCAGGTTGCCGCCGCCGATGCCGAACACGCGATCATCAACATGCTGCGCTTCCACGATGCGCCGACAGCGATCGTGTTTGCCAATACCCGTGCCGCGGTCAGCCGGTTGGCGGCCCGCTTCGCCAACCGGGGCCTCGCCGTGGTCAGCCTGTCGGGTGAGTTGAGCCAGGACGAACGCAGCCACGCGCTGCAAGCGATGCGCGACGGGCGGGCCCGGGTTTGTGTCGCCACCGACGTGGCCGCGCGCGGCATCGACCTGCCGAACCTCGACCTGGTGATCCATGCCGATCTGCCGAGCAATACCGAGGGGTTGTTGCACCGGTCGGGACGCACCGGGCGCGCCGGGCGAAAGGGCATCTCGGCGTTGATCGCGCCCGACAAGATGGCGAACAAGGCTGCGCGGCTTCTGAAATGGGCGAAGATCGAGGCCGAGTGGACCCACGCGCCAACGCCCGAGGAAATCTTCGCGCTCGACGAGACCCGGCTTCTGGCCGATCCGGTCTGGAGCGCCGACCTCACGGATGCGGAGGCCGCGTTCGCCGCCAGGATGGTGGCTGAAAAGACCCCCGAGCAGATCGCGGCCGCTTGCCTGCGGCTCTACCGGGCGGGCCTGTCGGCCCCTGAAGAGCTGAATGCGCCGACCGGCCAGAAACAACGCACCGAACGTGCCGCTTTCGGGCCTTCGGTCTGGTTTGAGCTTTCGGTCGGGCTGGATCGCCGGGCCGAAGCGCGCTGGTTGCTGCCGCTCCTGTGCCGCGCCGGAAATCTCGACAAGGCCCATATCGGCAAGATCCGGGTGCAGCCCGAAACAACCCTGGTTGAAATCGCCGAGGTCGCCGCGGCGGGCCTGCTCGACAGTCTCGGCCCCGATGCCGTGCTGGAAGACGACATTCGGGCGCGCAAACTCGATGGCCCGCCAGATAGCGCGGCCCGGCCTTCGCCTGCCGCGCAGCCTGCGCGCCCCGCCTCGAAGGATCGCACAGGCCCCCGACCGGACCGGAAGGCCGCGCCACGCGGCGATGCGCCACGCGGCAAGCCGCCCCGCGAGAAGGCCCCCGCGCCGCGCGGCAAGCCGTATGCCGGCAAGAGCCCCGAAAAGGTTGCGCCGGCCCCGAAAACCGCGGCCCCGGAGCCGGTGTCTGCAAAGGCCCCGTCCAAGCCGGCCAAGGATGCGCCGCGCAAGCCGCGCCAGACCGGGCCGCGCAAGACCGACTGGACCAAGCCTGCGAATCCGTCGCAATCCGGTGCGGGTCGCGACAAGGCGCGCGAAACCGGCAGTAGCAAGACAAGGTCGGGTGCCACCGACACGTCACAGCGCATGGACCGACCCGGCAACAAGAAGCCGCGCACCGGAAACCAGAAACCCAACAGGTCAGGCGGCGACGCCCCGCCCCGGCGCAAACGGTAAGCCGTTGTGCCCGGAACGTGGTGCCGCGCCTTAAACCAGGAAGTCGTCGATCAAGGGTGAGGGCTTGGCCAGGCTTTCCAGGTCCTTGCGGTCGGCTATGGTGATTTGGCTGCCGGCCACCCGCACGCCGTAGGGCTGCAGTCCCTTGAACGCCCGGCTGAGATTCTCGGGCGTCATGCCAAGGAGCGAGGCAAGCCGGCGCTTTTCGTAAGGCAAGGTGAACTCCTCGGCACCATCGACGCGCGTCTGTTGCCGCAACAGGCAATTGGCCAAACGTTCCAGCGAGCTGCGAAGTTTGAGATCTTTCTGGGTTTTCACCACTGATCGGTAGGCGAGGGCGAGTTCGGCCACGATCGCGCGGGCGAAATCGCCATCGGTATCAAAGACCGCGCGCACATCCTGGCTCGGGATGAGCGCAATACGGCTTTTCTCAAGGGTGCGCGCCGACATCAGGTAGGGCGCATCGCGAATCGTGGCGGCGAGAATGAAGGTGGAAACTGGCCGCAGGGTTGCCAGCGAGGTTTCGCGATTGTTCCAGCGCGCAAAAAGATCGACCTCGCCGGAGAGGACCACGTGGAGAAAATCGCTCGGATCTCCCTCCGAAATCAATTCGATCTGCGGCGGGAAGTTCTGCACATAGGCCGCACGCATCAGGTCGGCGAAGTTGTCTGCCGACATCTTCGAGAACAGGTGCAGACTGCGCACATCCTCGAAAAAGGTATCGGGCATCACAGCGTCCAATCGTTGGCTCCGTCGGAGCCTCGGTCTTCAATTGATATTTGTCAAGGACTCTCCCGAATGATGTTGATGCAGGAATTGATCAATATCCAAAGCGAACCCGAAATATTTCGGTAAGCCATTTATTTCAAACAGTTTTCTTGGCGTTTCTGATCTGGATCAACTTTTTCCCGGCGGCGGTGGTCTTCAAGGAGTCCAAACGCGCGTGGTGCCCGGTTCGGGCAATATCCGGAGGACATAATGGACTTGATGCTGGCTTACGATCATTCGCGCAACGCGCGGATCGCGCTGGACGCGGTCATTGAAATGTTCGGCCCCTTGAAGCCGACCGTCACGCTCGTGACAGTGATCGAGGATGTGGGCAGTGCCACCGCCGACGTCGACGAATTGTTCAGCGAGCAATACGCGCTTCAGAAAACCGGCGTGGAGCGGGCGGCGGCGGAGTTGGCCGCGGCCGGCTTCGAGGCCCGCGTGATCCTTGCCGAGGGCGATGCCCGCAAGATGATTCTGCGCGCCGCCGAAGAGCGCAAGCCGGATCTCCTGGTCATGGCCCGCCACAGTCACCAGCCCGACAGCGGGCCGTTGCGCTTCATAACCCGGCGCATCGACGCGCTGGTCGAGGAGTTCGATCACATGACCTTCGGGTCGGTCTCGGCCTTCCTCGCGCGCCGGGTCAAGTGCCCGATCATGATCATTCCCACGCATCTGACCGACACCGAGATGTCGGCGGCGCAAAAATAAGAACAAGGACGCAAACCATGCAAGTTTCGGACCTGTTCCGGGTAAGAAACCCCGAAATCCGGGCGCTTCACCTGACCTGGATCGCCTTCTTCATCACCTTCTACGTCTGGTTCAACATGGCGCCGCTGGCCTCCTCGATGCTGGCGTCGGTGGACTGGCTGACCAAGGACGACATCCGCCTCTTCGCGATCGCCAACGTCGCGCTGACCATTCCCGCCCGGATCATTGTCGGCATGGCGCTTGACCGGTTCGGGCCGCGCCGGGTGTTCTCGGTGCTGATGGTCACCATGGCGGTGCCGACGATGTTCTTCGCCTTTGGCGACAGCGCGATGCAGCTTTTCGTCGCCCGCCTCGTGCTCTCGTCGGTCGGCGCCTCGTTCGTGGTCGGCATTCACATGACGGCGCTGTGGTTCAAGCCGCGCCACATCGGCTTTGCCGAAGGCTTCTATGCCGGCTGGGGCAACTTCGGCTCAGCGGCGGCGGCGATGACCATTCCCACCGTCGCGCTGGTGATCTTCGGCGGCGATGACGGCTGGCGCTATGCCGTGGCCACCTCGGGCGTGATCATGGCGCTTTACGGCGTGTTCTACTGGTTCGCGATCACCGACGGGCCGACCGCCGATACCCACAAGAAGCCGCGCAAGGCGATGGCGCTGGAGGTATCGACCTACAAGGATCTCGTGCTGCTGGTGATCTTCACCGTGCCGCTGATCGGCGTGCTCTCGATCCTCGTCTACCGGGTGCAGGCGATGGGCTATATCGACGGCTTCGTGGCCGCGATCGCCTATGCGTCGATCGCCGTGATCGTGGTCTACCAGATCTGGCAGGTGCTTCGGGTGAACCTCCCGATCCTGCGCAAAGGTGTGCCCGAGGACGACCGCTACCCGTTCAAATCGGTCGCCGCCCTCAACACCACCTATTTCGCCAACTTCGGCGCGGAACTGGCCGTGGTGTCGATGCTGCCGTTCTTCTTCCAGGAAACCTGGGGGCTGACGGCGGTGGCGGCGGGCCTGATCGCCTCGTCCTTCGCCTTCATCAATCTCGTAGCGCGGCCGATGGGTGGGCTGGTTTCCGACCGGATGGGCAACCGCCGATTCGTCATGCTGGCCTACATGCTCGGGATCGCCATCGGCTTTGCGTTGATGGGCCTGCTCAACAGCACCTGGCCGCTGGTCATCGCCATCGCGATCACCATCGCCACCTCGTTCTTCGTGCAGGGCGCGGAAGGCGCGACCTTCGGCATCATCCCCTCGATCAAGCGTCGGGTGACCGGGCAGATCGCGGGCATGGCGGGGGCCTACGGCAACGTCGGCGCGGTGTTCTACCTCTTCGTCTTCATGTTCGTCGAGCCTTCGACCTTCTTCTTCATCATCTCCGCCGGGGCGCTGGTCTCGTGGGTGGTCTGCTACCTGTGGCTCAAGGAGCCCGAGGGCGGTTTCGACGAGGAATACGTCCTGAGCTCGGTTGACCAGGCCATCGCCGTGGAAGCCGCGCAGAAGGTCGAAGCCAAGCGCGAACTGGCGGAATTGTTCGAAGGCTCCAGGAAGATCGGGCTTTCCGATCACGGCGACGGCCTGACCATCACCGCCCAGTTCAATGATCTCGAAGACCTGCGCGCGGCGCTTGCCCGGCTTGGCAGCGGGCGGACCAAAGCCACCGCAGAATGATCCAATGGCCGGCCGGGGGGCGCCCGGCCGGGTTCCAAAACGCCACATTTCAAGGAATAGACACATGGCGATCTCCTCAACTTCCACTGGCCAGACCGGCCACGTTCTGACCGACTGGCGGCCTGAAGAGTCCGAGTTCTGGGAACAGAAGGGCAAGGCCATCGCCCGTCGCAACCTCTGGATCTCGATCCCCAGCCTGCTTCTCGCCTTCGCGGTGTGGATGGTCTGGTCTGTCGTTGTGGCCCGGTTGCCCGCGATCGGCTTCGACTTCTCCACCGGCCAGCTTTTCTGGCTGGCCGCTCTGCCCGGGCTTTCGGGGGCGACATTGCGCATCTTCTACAGTTTCGTGGTGCCGATCTTCGGCGGGCGGCGCTGGACGGCGATTGCTACCGCCTCGCTGCTGCTGCCCGCTCTCGGCATCGGCTTCGCGGTGCAGGACCCCGAAACGCCCTACTCCATCTTTGTAATCCTTGCGCTTCTGTGCGGCTTCGGCGGCGGCAACTTTGCCTCGTCGATGTCCAACATCAACTACTTCTACCCGAAGGCGCAGAAGGGTAACGCGCTGGCGCTGAATGCCGGCCTCGGCAACCTCGGCGTGTCGGTGGTGCAATTCGTCGTGCCCGTCGTCATCACCATGGGCCTGTTCGGCGCGATGGGCGGTCAGGCGCAGGAGATTTCCGACGGCGGCCAGCTCTGGCTGCAGAACGCCGGGTTCATCTGGGTGCCCTTCCTCGTGATCTTCACCCTGCTGGCCTGGTTCGGGATGAATGACATCGCCGACGCCAAGGCCTCGCTCGGTGACCAGCTCAGCATCCTCAAGCGCAAGCACAACTGGATCATGTCGGTGCTCTACGTCGGCACCTTCGGCAGCTTCATCGGCTACTCGGCGGGCTTTCCGCTGTTGATGAAAACCCAGTTCCCGATGATGGAAACCCTGCACCTCGCCTTCCTCGGGCCGCTGGTGGGCGCACTCTCGCGCTCGGCCACCGGCTGGATCTCCGACAAGTTCGGCGGCGGGCGCGTCACGCTCTTCGTGTTCATCGGCATGATCGTCGCGGTGGTGAGCGTGATCTACTTCCTGCCGCTCGGCGGCACCGAGGGCAACTTCGCGGGCTTCTTCGTGGCCTTCATGGCGCTGTTCTTCCTGACCGGCGTGGGCAATGCCTCGACCTTCCAGATGATCCCGATCATCATGCGGCAGGAAATCCCGCGCCTGCGCCCCGATCTCGATGAGCGCGAGACGCTGCGGGTGGCCGAGCGCGAGAGCGGTGCGATCATCGCCTTCACCTCGGCGGTGGCCGCCTACGGTGCCTTCTTCATCCCCAAGTCCTACGGCACCTCGATCGAGATGACCGGCGGACCGGCCGCCGCGCTTTGGGGCTTCGCCGCCTTCTACGCGCTCTGCGTTGTGGTGACCTGGTTCTACTACACCCGCTCGAACGCCTCGAACCCCTGCTGACCCCTGACCCGCGGCGCCCGCCCAGATGCCGGGCACCGCAAGCCAACCGATAGGAGATATCGATGAGCCACCTGCTCGACAGACTGAACTTCTTCCAATCCAAGGAATTGGAGCAATTCTCCAACGGCCACGGTCAGGTGACCCGCGAAAGCCGTGCCTGGGAAGACACCTACAGGAACCGCTGGCGCCACGACAAGATCGTGCGCTCGACCCACGGGGTGAACTGCACCGGCTCGTGCTCGTGGAAGATCTACGTGAAGTCGGGGATCGTCACCTGGGAAACCCAGCAGACCGACTATCCGCGCACGCGGGCCGATCTGCCCAACCACGAGCCGCGCGGCTGTGCCCGGGGCGCTTCCTACAGCTGGTATCTCTACAGCGCCAACCGGGTGAAGAACCCGCTGGTGCGCGGTCGGTTGATGAAGGTCTGGCGCGAGCTGCGCAAGACGAAGAGCCCGATCGAGGCGTGGACCGATATTCAGAATGATCCGGTGTTGCGCGCCGCCTATTCGGAAACCCGCGGCAAGGGTGGCTTCGTGCGTGCAAGCTGGGACGAGGCGGTCGAGATCGTGGCCGCTGCCAACCTCTACACCGCCAAGAAGTGGGGCCCTGACAGGGTGTTCGGTTTCTCGCCGATCCCGGCGATGTCGATGGTGTCCTACGCCGCCGGTTCGCGTTATCTCAGCCTGCTCGGCGGCACCTGCATGTCGTTCTACGACTGGTACTGCGACTTGCCGCCCGCCTCGCCGATGACCTGGGGCGAACAGACCGACGTGCCGGAATCGGCCGACTGGTACAACGCGGGCTACCTGCTCTTGTGGGGCTCGAACGTGCCGCAAACCCGCACGCCGGATGCGCATTTCTACACCGAGGCGCGCTACAAGGGCACCAAGTCGGCGGTGATCAGCCCCGACTATTCCGAGGCCGCCAAGTTCGGCGATGTCTGGCTCAACCCCAAGCAGGGCACCGACGCCGCGCTCGCCATGGCCTTTGGCCACGTCATCCTGCGCGAGTTCCACCTCGATCGGCAGGCGGAGTATTTCGAGGACTACACCCGCAAGTATTCCGACTTCCCGATGCTGGTGAAGCTCGACGAGAAGGACGGCCACTTCATCCCCGGTCGTTTCCTGCGGGCCGATGACCTCGACGGGCACCTCGGCGAGGAAAACAACCCCGAATGGAAGGTCGTGGCCCTTGATGACGCCACCGGCAAGCTCGTCGCGCCGAACGGTTCGGTGGGCTACCGCTGGGGCGAGGACGGCAAGTGGAACCTCGAAGAGAAAGCCCAGGGCGACGACACCCGGCTGCGGCTGTCCCAGATCCTCGACAGCGACCATGACGACGTGGTCGGGGTCGATTTCCCCTATTTCGGTGCCGATGCCACCGAAGCCTTCTCGACCGGAGACGTCCGTCCGAACGTGCTCACCAAGCAGGTGCCGGTGAAGCGGATCGCAACCGCCGAAGGCGAGGTGGCCGTGGCCACGGTGTTCGACCTGTTCTGCGCCAACTACGGGCTCGATCGCGGCCTTGGTGGTGACTGGGTTGCACACGATTACGCCGACGACGTGCCGGGCACCCCGGCCTGGGCCGAGAAGATCACCGGCGTTCCGGCCGACAAGATTGCCCATGTTGCGCGTGAATTCGCCCAGAATGCCGAGCAGACGCAAGGCCGCTCGATGGTAATCCTCGGGGCCGGTCTGAACCACTGGTATCACATGGACATGAACTACCGCGGCATCATCAACATGCTGGTGATGTGCGGTGCCGTGGGCCAATCCGGCGGCGGCTGGGCGCATTACGTCGGCCAGGAAAAACTCCGTCCGCAAACCGGTTGGCTGCCGCTTGCTTTCGCGCTCGACTGGGGCCGCCCGCCGCGGCAGATGAACTCCACCTCGGCGTGGTATGCCCACACCGATCAATGGCGTTACGAGACACTCACCGCTGGCGAGATCCTGTCGCCCACTGCGCCGGAAGGCGATTGGGACGCGAGCATGATCGACTACAACATTCGGGCCGAGCGGATGGGCTGGCTGCCGTCCGCGCCGCAACTCAAGCAAAACCCGCTCGACGTGGCCAAGGCCGCCAAGGCGGCGGGGCAGGACGTGGCCGTCTATGTCGCCGAAAAGCTCAAGTCGGGCGAGCTGGAAATGTCGTGCGAAGACCCGGACGCACCGGAGAACTGGCCGCGAAACCTGTTCGTCTGGCGCTCGAACCTGCTCGGCTCGTCGGGCAAGGGGCACGAGTATTTCCTCCGTCACCTGCTCGGCACCGACAACGGTGTCATCGGCAAGGATCTGGGCGAGGAAGGCGGCGACAAGCCCAAGGAGGCGAAGTGGCACGAAGAGGCCCCGCGCGGCAAGCTCGACCTGCTCGTGACCATCGACTTCCGGATGAGCACCACGGCGGTCTATTCCGACATCGTGCTGCCCACCGCGAGCTGGTATGAGAAGAACGACCTCAACACCTCCGACATGCACCCGTTCATCCACCCGCTTCAGGCGGCGGTGGATCCGGCCTACGAGTCGAAGTCGGACTGGGAGATCTTCAAGGCCATCGCCAACAAGGTTCAGGAGATTACGCCCGAGTTCCTCGGCCAGGAAACCGACGTGGTTGCCCTTCCGATCCTGCACGATACCCCGGCCGAGATTGCCCAGGACCAGGTGAAGGACTGGAAGAAGGGCGAATGCGATCTCATCCCCGGCAAGACGGCGCCCAATTATATCGCCGTGGAGCGCGACTACACCGCCATCGGTGACCGTTTCATGTCGCTTGGCCCGCTGATGGAAAAGATCGGCAACGGCGGCAAGGGGATCTCGTGGAACACCGAGGAAGAGGTGAAGAACCTGCGCGACCTAAACGGCGTGTGGGAAGACGGACCGACCAAGGGCAGCGCCCGGATCGTGAGCGATATCGACGCCACCGAGGTGGTGCTGATGCTCGCGCCCGAGACCAATGGCGAGGTCGCGGTGAAATCGTGGCAAGCGCTCTCAAAAGCGACGGGACGTGAGCACGCCCACCTCGCAGAAGGGGCGCATCACACCAAGATCCGCTTCCACGACATCGCCGCCCAGCCGCGCAAGATCATCTCCAGCCCGACCTGGTCGGGGATCGAAAGCGACGAGGTGAGCTACAATGCCGGCTGGACCAACGTGCACGAACTGATCCCGTGGCGCACCCTGACCGGACGCCAGCAGCTCTACCAGGATCACCTCTGGATGCGGGCCTTCGGCGAGGGTTTCATGTCGTATCGCCCGCCGGTCGATCTCAAGACGATCACTGCCGAGATCAACACCGATGCGCGTGACAAGGCGCCCCACGTGGTGCTGAACTTCATCACGCCGCACCAGAAATGGGGCATCCACTCCACCTATTCCGACAACCTGTTGATGCTTACGCTCAACCGGGGCGGGCCGGTGATCTGGATTTCGGAGAACGACGCGAAGATCGCGGGAATCGTCGATAACGACTGGGTCGAGCTCTACAACGCCAACGGCGCGCTGACCGCGCGGGCGGTGGTGAGCCAGCGCATGAAGGATGGAACCACCTTCATGTACCACGCCCAGGAAAAGATCGTGAACACGCCGGGGTCGCAAAAGACCGGCTTGCGCGGGGGGATCCACAACTCGGTCACCCGTGCGGTTCTGAAACCGACCCACATGATCGGCGGCTACGCGCAGCAGTCCTACGGCTTCAACTACTACGGCACCGTAGGCTCGAACCGCGACGAGTTCGTGATCGTCAGGAAAATGACCAAGGTCGACTGGCTCGACCAAGAAGCGACCGAGAAGGAGGCCGCCCAATGAGAATCCGCGCACAAATCGGCATGGTGTTGAACCTCGACAAATGCATCGGGTGCCACACCTGCTCCGTGACCTGCAAGAACGTCTGGACCAGCCGCGACGGCGTCGAATACGCCTGGTTCAACAACGTCGAAACCAAGCCCGGCACCGGCTATCCGACCGACTGGGAAAACCAGGAGCGTTGGAACGGCGGCTGGGAGCGGACGAAATCCGGCAAGCTCCAGCCCAAGCAGGGCGGCAAGTGGCGGATGCTGGCGAACATCTTCGCCAACCCCGACCTGCCGGAGATCGACGACTATTACGAGCCCTTCGATTTTGACTATGACCACCTGAAGTCGGCGCCCGAGATGAAGGCGTTCCCGACCGCGCGGCCGCGATCGAAGATCACCGGCGAGCGGATCGAGAAGATCGAGAAAGGCCCGAACTGGGAGGAAATCCTCGGCGGCGAGTTCTCCAAGCGCGGCGAAGACTACAACTTCGAGGGCATCCAGAAGCAGATCTACGGCGAATACGAGAATACGTTCATGATGTATCTCCCCCGGCTCTGCGAGCACTGCCTCAACCCGACCTGCGCCGCCTCCTGCCCCTCGGGTGCGATCTACAAGCGCGAGGAAGACGGCATCGTGCTGATCGACCAGGAGAAATGCCGGGGCTGGCGGATGTGCGTCTCGGGCTGCCCCTACAAGAAGGTCTACTACAACTGGTCGACCGGCAAATCCGAGAAATGCACGCTCTGCTATCCGCGGATTGAATCGGGCAATCCGACCGTGTGTTCGGAAACCTGCGTCGGGCGCATCCGCTACCTTGGCGTGATGCTCTACGACGCCGACAAGATCGAGGAGGCGGCGAACGCGGCCGACAAGACGGACCTCTACGACGCCCAGCTCGGCGTCTTCCTCGATCCCAACGACCCGGTGATCATCGAGACCGCGCGTGCCGACGGTATCCCCGAGGACTGGATCAAGGCCGCCCAGGAAAGCCCGATCTGGAAGATGGCGATGGAATGGAAGGTCGCCTTCCCGCTGCACCCGGAGTACCGGACCCTGCCGATGGTGTGGTATATCCCGCCGCTCAGCCCGATCCAGAACGCCGCCGAAGCCGGGGCGATCGGCAGCGATGGCGCGATGCCCGATGTGCGCTCGCTGCGCATCCCGCTGCGCTATCTCGCCAACATGCTCACGGCGGGCGACGAGAAGCCGGTGGCGTCCGCGCTGGAACGGATGCTGGCGATGCGCGCCTACATGCGCGCCAAGACTATCGAAGGCGTGCAGGACGAGGCGATCGCCGCGCGCGTGGGCCTCTCGGGCCGGGTGATCGAAGACATGTACAAGATCATGGCGCTGGCCGATTACGAGGATCGGTTCGTGATCCCGACGACGCACCGCGAACAGGTCGAGGAAGCCTACGATCTGCGTGGCGGCTGCGGCTTCACCGATGGCAACGCCTGCTCGACGGGCACGTCGAAAGGCTCGCTCTTCGGCGGCTCGAAGAAACCCCTCAAGATGCCCACGGAGGTGATGTGATGGACCGCACGCTCAAGGCGCTTTCGTTGATCCTCAGCTACCCGACCCGGGAGCTGCAGGCGGCGATGCCGGAGATCGGCGGCGTTCTCGCCGCCGAAACCCGGCTCACCGCGGCCGCGCGCCGCGCGTTGCGGCCGCTTGTCGAAGACCTCGCCGCGCGCGATATCTACGATCTCGAAGAGCAATACGTGATGCTCTTCGACCGCTCGCGCACCCTCTCGCTCAACCTGTTCGAACATGTCCACGGCGAAAGCCGCGACCGGGGCGGGGCGATGGTATCGCTGGTCGAGACCTACCGGGCAGGGGGCTTTGACCCTGTTACCACCGAATTGCCCGACCACTTGCCGGTGCTTCTGGAATTCCTGTCGACGCGTCCCTTCGCTGAAGTGCAGGAAACCCTGGCGGACGCGGCGCATATCTTCGCCGCCTTGCAGGAACGTCTGCAGCGGCGTGACAGCGGATATGCCGCCGCGTTCGCCGCCCTGATCCAGCTCGCCGGGATCACCGCCGACGAAGGTGCTGTGGCCGAGCTTCTCGAACAGGCGGATGTCGATCCGAACGATCTGGAGGCGCTCGACGAGGTCTGGGAGGAAAGCGAAGTCCGCTTCGGCCCCGACCCCTATGCCGGTTGTCCGGTCAGCCGCGACATTCTCTCGCGTATGGACAGCACCCTCACCCCCAACCCCGATCCCCGCCACGCGGCGGAATGACGGAGGCCATGATGCACAACTTCTTTTTCGCAATCTTCCCCTACATCGCCCTCGCCACGCTTGTGGTGGGTTCGATCGCGCGCTACGAACGCGATCCCTTCACCTGGAAAACCTCGTCGTCGCAGCTCCTGCGGCGCAAGCAGTTGGTGGTCGGCTCGATCCTGTTTCACGTCGGCATGCTGGTGATCTTCGTCGGCCACGTGGTCGGGCTGCTCACCCCGATCTGGGTGTTCGACGCGATGGGCATCGGCCATGGCGCCAAGCAGATCCTCGCGGTCGTCGCCGGTGGCATCGCCGGGGTTCTGGCCCTGATCGGCGGCGTCATGCTGTTCCATCGCCGCTGGACCGATCCGCGCATCCGCCAGACCTCGAACTTCTGGGATATCGCGATCCTCGGGCTGCTGCTGGCCCAGCTGGTGCTCGGGCTCGGCACGATCTTCTTCTCGCTGCAGCACCTCGACGGCCACGAGATGGTGAAATTCATGTCCTGGGCGCAGGGCATCTTCACCTTCGATCCGAACGCGGCAAGCTACATCGCGGATGTCTCGATCGTGTTCAAGCTGCACCTCATTCTCGGCATGGCGATCCTGCTGCTCACGCCTTTCACCCGGCTTGCGCACGTGATCTCCGGCATCTTCGTGCCGCTGCGCTTCCTGTTCCTGCGGCGGGGCTACCAGATCGTGCGCTCGCGCCGCAAGGCGCCGCTGCCGCACCATGATGGCCCGGTGCCCGCCGCCCGGAAGGTGGCCGGGTCCAAGGCAACCGCGGCGGAGTGATCAGGATGAACGCGGCCCTGTTCCCAGAAGTCATCGTAAACGGCGAAACCGTGCCCCACACGGCGATCGCCGCAGAGACACAAAACCACAGCGGCCCCAAGGGCAAGCCCGGCGTTGCCTGGCGCAAGGCGGCGAACGCCGTGGCGGTGCGCACCCTGCTCTTGCAGGAGGCGCGGCGGCGCGGACTTTCGCCCGACCCGGCGGAAGTCGGGCCCGGCCGCTTTGAAACCGAGGAGGAGGCCCTGATCCGGGGCCTTCTCGAAACCGCCGTCGATGCCGAGGCCCCGACGGAAGAAGCGATCCATGCGGAATGGGCACGCGATCCGGAAAGGTTTCGCGCCCCGCCGCTGTGGGAAGTCTCCCATATCCTCGTCGCCTGTGATCCGCGCGACGAATCGCTCACCGCCGAGGCGAAGCTCCGCGCTGAAGATATTGCCCGGCAGGTGCAGGCAGATCCGAAGGGCTTTGGCCGGCTCGCGGCCGACCACAGCGATTGCGGCTCCAAGGCCTCGGGCGGCGCGCTCGGCCAGATCGGCCCCGGCGATACCGTGCCGGAATTCGAGGCCGCGCTGCACGGGTTGGCGGCAGGCCAGGTCACGGCATCCCCGGTTCTCAGCCGCCACGGCTGGCACATCATCCGCATGGATGCGGTCGGGGAAGGCGCGGTCCTGCCCTACGCGGCGGTGCGTGGCAAGATCGCCGAGGCGATGGAGAAGGCAGCCTGGGCCCAGGCGGCGCGCGATTTCGTCAGCCAGCTTGTCAGCACGGCCGAGATCATCGGCACCGAGATCGGCGCGGACGGCTAGGCGGGGAGGATCGGACATGGGCCGGAAGGATCACACGTCGCGGCGGGGCGATCACGGTTCGCCATCCGAGCCGGCACCGCTTGGCAACCCGCTCGATTTCATCCAGGAGGATCACCTTCGCGAGCGGGAAATCTGCAACCTGATCGTTCGGATCGCGGAGGCAGAACAGCCCGACCCCGATGATATTTCGGTTGTCGCGAGCTTCTTTTCCCACGAACTGCCGCCGCATCTCGCGGACGAGGAGCAGGGCCTCATCCACCTTCTTGCCCGCCGATGCCGACCGGAGGACGAGATCGGGCCGCTGATCGCGCGGCTGGATGCCGATCGCCGCGAGGCGCGCGAAGAGATGGCCGGCCTGCTCGCGCTTCTGAACGGCGCGGGTGCGGATGGATTTGCGTTTGGCGACGACAACCGGGCACGCCTGCGGCGCTATGCGGCGCGTGCCCGGCGTCAGCTTATTCTCGAATACGCGATCATCCTGCCTTTCGCCCGGCTCAGGCTCACCGCCGCCGACCTCGACGCGCTTCGGCGCGACATGCTCGCGCGGCGCGGCCTCGATCAACTCATGGAGGGCAAGAAATGACGCATTCGACTGCGCGTGACCCGCGCGGATGGACCGAACCACGGTGCCGATCCGGCGTTCCTGCCACCGCGCGGCACGTGGCCCCACCGTCCCGGTTGCCGACGTCTTGACCAAGCCAGGGAGCACCACGATGCAGATTGCCAGCACCACCGCCACCGGCGACACCGACCAGGTGTTGTTCTCGCTCGCGCAGGACCTGATGGGCCGCGGCCTGAAGGTTTGCGGAACCGTTCAGATCAACACCGAACGGGAAAAGACCGACCCCTGCGACATGGACCTGCGGGTGCTCCCCGGCGGCCCGGATATCCGCATTTCACAAGATCTGGGCGGCGGCGCACAGGGCTGCAGGCTGGATGTCGGCGCGCTGGAGGCGGCGGTGGGGCATGTCTCTGCGGCGCTGGAAGCGGGCGCGGATGTGCTCATCATCAACAAGTTCGGCAAGCACGAAGCTGAAGGGCGGGGGTTCCGTTCGGTAATCGCCGAGGCGCTTGCGCGCGACGTTCCGGTGCTCGTCGGGCTGAACGGGCTGAACCGAGACGCCTTCGAGGCGTTCACCGAGGGCTGTGGCGACCATCTGCCCGCCGACGTGGCGGTTTTGTCCGAGTGGCTGTTTGCACGGTCAGGTTCGGTTGCGGCCGCGATGTGAGGGGCTGACGCGGCGGCACCGGGATTGGCTTTGGGAGTTCAACATCAGGGAGGAAACCCATCATGAGAACCCGTCCAGACGTTACGCAATTGATCCAACTGCCGAGTGGGGCGGTCGAGGTGGACGAAGCCGGGTACCTGGTCGATCCGGCGCAATGGTCGCGCGATTTCGCGATGAAGGTGGCCGGCGACGAGGGTCTGACGCCGAACGAGTTGCACTGGCAGGTCATCGCCTTCATGCGCAGCTACCTTGATCAGCATGGCATCGCCGCGGATGCGCGCTTCGCGATCCGGTTTCTTGCCGACGAACTCGGTCTCGACAAGCACGACGCCAAGCACGCGCTGTTCGAGCTGTTTCCCGAGGGCTACGTGAAGCAGGCCTGCAAGATGGCGGGGATGCGCCAGCCGCGGGCCTGGAGCACCGGCTAGAAACGGCACCCGCGCCTCTGCCGTCGCGGACGACAGGTTCGGAAGGCAGGCGGACCGTCGCAGGCGAGGATGATGTCGGGTGTGAGGCGCGACATGCGGACCCCGAGGCGCACCCCCGGCGCATATCCGGGTTGCACAATCAGCGCTTCTCGGAAGCGTCAGTAACGCTTACCTTCATCGCGGGGAGGAAACTGACAGACGCATTTCTGGAGTTTTCTGATGGCCTTTATCACCGCTACCAACACCCACGGAGACATTCGGCCGTCCTGGGTCGCACGCCGCCTTGCCGCTGTTGGTGCCTTCTTCGTCAACTACATGGAGATGCGGTCGCGTCACGACCGGATCGAGGCGCTCCTTCGGCTCGACGACGACGAACTGGCCCGGCGCGGCCTGACCCGCGATGGCGTTGTCCTGCACGTGTTTTCCGATAGCGTCTACTTGTGAGCCGGTTCGGTACGGGCCGGGGCATCCGGCCTGAACCGTCACCAATCGACAGGCCGCCTCGGATGTGACTGCTGAGCTATGGAGCGGGCGGCGGGAATCGAACCCGCGTCATCAGCTTGGAAGGCTGAGGTCTTACCACTACACAACGCCCGCACTGGAGATCAGTGCCTATTTGATCGCGGTTTTCCCGTCAAGATGACTCTCTTCAAAACCGTGCCGGTTACCCCGCAGTCAGCCAGAGGCGCGGCAGCGCCGGTCTTTCGTTCTGGCCGGTTGTAACTGGATTTGCAGGTGTTCGTCGGGGTCTCGACCGCAAATCGTTCGACGTTGGCCATGCCTCGGCGTATGACTGGGCCCAAGCGTTTGACCGCAGGAGCCGCCGAAGCCGTGGATGACCTCGTTCTGCCTCCCCTCGCCGCGACTGTTCTCTTTGTCCTCGCTTGCCTTGCTGGCTACAGCTATCGCCGGGTCTGGAAGGCAGAGGGCCCGCGCTGGCAGTTGTGGGCCTATGGCACGGCGGCCGCAGCGGCGCTTTTGATCCTGGCGTTCGTGCCGATGTCGACGGCGGCCTGAGGCAGGCGCGTGGCGCGCGGAGGCTCAGCGCGCCACGTCGGCCGCTTCGCCTGCCCGGCGCGCGCGCGGGCAGGCCATGCGTTCGCGCAGCGGGCTGTCGGGGTCGATCTCGCGCTTGCAGACAACGCAGCGATCGGCTCCCTCGATCGCGTTCAGCCCGCCGCAACTGCCCTTGATCCTGCGTCCCGAGAAGATCACGCCGATCGCCATGCCGAACATGACGAGAAGGAAGATGACAAAGGCGAGCATCATGGTGGCCATCGCGGCTCCCTTTCAGGTCAAAGCCTGCCCGCTCAAGCGGTCAGGGCGGTCAGGCGGCTGCTTTCATGGGTGACAAAGCCGGAGCCGGTGGTTTCGATGAACAGCACCGCGAGGTTCTGCGCTTCGGCGATCTTCAGCCCCCGATCGCGGCCCAGTGTCAGCATCGCCGTGGACCATGCGTCGGCCAGCATCGCGTCTTCGGTCAACACCGTGGCCGAAACCGTCGCATGACTGATCGGGGCGCCGGTGGTCGGGTCGATGATATGGCAATAGCGCCGGCCGCCGGCCTCGAAGAAGTTGCGGTAGTCGCCCGAGGTGGCCATGCCGAGGCGCGATACGCCGAGGACGCGCGTCACGTCGCGCAGGCCGGGCAGCGGGCTTTCCACGCCGATCTGCCAGTCGGTGCCGTCGCCGTTGCGCCCCGAGGCATAGAGATCGCCGCCGATCTCGACCATGAAATCCCGAAGCCCGGCATCGCGCAGCACCTGCGCCACGCGGTCCACGCCATGGCCCTTGCCGATCCCCGAGAGGTAGACCGCGGCCCCGCCTTCGGTTTTGCGCACCGCGCCATCTTCGAGGGTGAGAACACGGTCCTGCCCAACCCGGTCCAGCGCCTGCGCGATCTCGGCCGCCTCCGGCACGCGCGCTTGTGCGCCCCCCGCGCCGAAGCCCCACAACTCGATCAGCGGGCCGATCGAGACGTCGAATCGCCCTTCGCTCGCGCGGTGCACGTGCTGCGCCCCGGCGAGGACCTGGTATAGCGCGGGCGACACCGGCAAAGCCTCGCCCGGCGCGGCGGCGTTCAGGCGTGAAAGCTCCGAGCCCGCATCCCAGTTCGACATCTCGCGGGTCACCTGCGCCAGCGCCGCCTCGATACCCTGCCCGAGATCCGCACCATTGACGCTGCGGTCGTGGTCGATGGCCGTCACGTTGTAGGTCGTGCCCATCGTCGCACCGGAAAACCTCAGGATCTCCACGCCGGGTTTGCAGGCCGCGAGGGCGGCGGTCATGACAATGAAGGACCGCCGGGTAATCGTCATCTGGCCGCGCACTGGACACGTCTCCGCGTTATGACACCGCCGACGCGACGATGCCGGGTTCGAACCTTGCATATGGTCTCTCACCCCCGCTCGCAACGGTAACCGGTCGGGTGCGAGAAAATGACGCCCCTTGCCGGAAACAGTTTCGTCGGAGGCGGTGGCGCTGCATAAGGTGAGACGACGCAAGCAGAGTTCGACGTGTACAACTTCTCGTTTCGGAAAGGCCTCGATCTTCCGATCATCGGTGCTCCAGGCACGGATGTCGAAGATGGACCGGTTGTCACCAGCGTTGCGATTCTCGGCGCGGATTACCTCGGTCTGAGGCCCCGGCTCGTGGTCGAGGAAGGCGAGGCCGTCGGGGCGGGCGCGCCGATCCTGTATCACAAGGATACCCCGGGTGTGATGGTCACCGCCCCGGTCTCGGGCCGGGTGCGCGCGATCAACCGGGGGGAGCGGCGTAAGCTGGTGAGCGTCGAGATCGAGATCGACGAAGCCGCCGCGCCGGCGGTCGATTTCTCCGGCGTTGGCAATACCGATACGGCCGAGGGGCTGGCCGAACGGCTCTGCGCCGCCGGGCTCTGGACGGCGTTCCGTACCCGGCCCTTCTCGAAGGTGCCCGCCCCCGAATCCCGCCCAGCCGCGATCTATGTCACCGCGATGGACACCGAGCCGCTGGCCGCCGATCCCGCGCCGATTATCGCCGGGGCGGCGGAATCCTTTGAGCGCGGACTGGCGGCGGTGGCGCTGCTGAGCGAAGGCAGCACCTACCTGTGCCACGCCGAGGGCGCGGATATTCCCGGCGCTGCGCTCCCCGGTGTCACCGTCGCCGCGTTCTCCGGTCCGCACCCGGCGGGGCTTGCGGGCACGCACATGCATTTCCTCGAGCCGCCCTCGGCCACCAGAACGGTCTGGACCATCGGCTATCATGACGTGATCGCCATCGGCCACCTGCTGATGTCCGGGCAGCTCGACACCAGCCGCGTGATCGCGATCACCGGCCCGCTGGCAGCGCGGCCCCGGCTGGTGCGCACGGTTCCCGGTGCGTCGCTGGCGGACCTGGCGGCGGGCGAGAACCCCGAAGCCCTGCCGATGCGGATGATCTCGGGCTCGGTCCTGAGCGGCCGCGCCGGCGAAGGCACCGACGGCTACCTCGGCCGCTATGCCCGCCAGATCACCCTGATCGAGGAAGATCGCAAACAGATCCCGCTGGGCTGGATCCGCCCGATGGCCTCGAAATACGCGGTTCAGCCGGTGCTCGGCTCGGCGTGGTCGAGGAAACTCTACAAGCTCACCACCAACCTCAATGGCGGGCGTCGGGCGATGGTGCCGCTCGGCACCTTCGAGGAGCTGATGCCGCAGGACTACCTGCCGACCCAGCTCCTGCGCGCACTGCTGGTGATGGACACCGACGAGGCACAGGCGCTCGGCGCGCTGGAGCTTGACGAGGAGGATCTCGGGCTCGTGGGTTTTGCCTGCCCGGCCAAGTATGAATACGGCATCGCCCTGCGCGACTGCCTGACCAAGATCGAGAAAGAGGGCTGAGCGGGTGGGTTTGCACCGTTTCTTCGACCGGCTGGAGCCACATTTCACCAAGGGCGGCAGGTTCGAGCGCTATTTCCCGATCTTCGAGATGGTGGAAAGCCTCGTCTATACCCCCCGCACGGTGACGACGGCCGCGCCGCACGCGCGCTCCTATGTCGATATGAAGCGGATCATGTCCTACGTGGTCGTCGCCACGATCCCCGCCATTCTCTTTGCGCTCTATAACACCGGGCTGCAAACCAACCTCGCGATCGCGCAGCACGGCGCGAGCGGCTGGCGGGTCTGGATCATCGAGGCGCTGGGGATCGGCTTCAACCCGGCCAACCCGCTCGCCAACATGGTGCACGGGCTGCTTTACTTCCTGCCGATCTACCTCACCACGCTGGTTGTCGGCGGCACCTGGGAGGTGCTCTTCGCCACCATCCGGCGGCACGAGGTCAACGAGGGCTTCCTCGTCACCTCGATGCTCTACACCCTGATCCTGCCCGCCTCCACGCCGCTGTGGCAGGTGGCGCTCGGCATCAGCTTCGGCGTGGTGATCGGCAAGGAGGTCTTCGGCGGCACCGGCAAGAACTTCCTCAACCCCGCGCTGGTGGGCCGGGCCTTCCTCTACTTCGCCTATCCCGCCGACATGTCGGGCGACACGGTCTGGACCCCGGTCGACGGCTTCTCCGGCGCCACCGCGCTCTCGGTCGCCGCCTCGCAGGGCTACGAACAGCTCGCCGCTCACGGCATCACCTGGTGGGATGCCTTCCTTGGCACCATGCAAGGCAGCCTCGGCGAAACCTCGGCGCTGGCCTGCCTGATCGGTCTGGCGTTCCTGCTGCTCACCAAGATCGCCAATTACCGGCTGGTCGTGGGCACGATGGCGGGGATGATCGCCTTCTCGGCGCTGCTCAACTTCATCGGCTCCGATACCAACCCCGCCTTCTCGATGCCGTGGCACTGGCACCTCGTGACGGGCGGCTTCGCCTTCGGGCTGGCCTTCATGGTGACCGAGCCGGTTTCGGCAGCCCATACAAACGTGGGGCGCTACATCTACGGCGCGCTGATCGGGGTGATGGTGGTGATGATCCGGGTGATCAACCCGGCCTTCCCCGAGGGGATGATGCTGGCGATCCTGTTCGGCAACGTCTTCGCGCCGCTGATCGACTATTTCGTGGTGCAGGCCAATATCCGGCGGAGGGCACGGCGCGCATGACCGACCACTCCGCCACCGATGCCGGCGCCGAACGAAAAGGCCCGATCCGCCGCTTCCTCGACATGCCGCCCGACACCCCGGCGAAAACCGTATTCGTCGCCGTCGCGCTCTGCCTCGTCGCCTCGATGGTGGTTTCGGCGGCGGCGGTGAGCCTGCGCCCGCTGCAACAGGAAAACGCCCTGCGCAACCGGCAGGTCAACATCCTGCAGGTCGCCGGGCAATACGACCCGGCCCGCGACGTGGCCGAGGCCTTCGCCGCCTTCGAGCCGGCGGTGGTGGAATTGGAGACCGGCCAGATCAGCGAGGCCCTCGATCCCTTCACCTTCGACGACCGCGCCGCTGCCGACGACCCCGAGCTTTCGGTCGCGCTCGAAAACGATCCCGCCTCGATCGGCCGCAAGGCGCGCTTCGCCACCGTCTACCTGCTGCGCGATGCGGCGGGCGCGGTGGAGCGGGTGGTGCTGCCGGTGCACGGCTACGGGCTGTGGTCGACGCTCTATGGCTATGTTGCCGTCGAGGCGAGCGGCAACGAGATCTACGGGTTGCAGTTCTACCAGCATGCCGAAACCCCGGGCCTCGGCGGCGAGGTCGACAACCCGCGCTGGCGGGCGCAATGGAACGGCCTGTCGATCTACAACGAGGCGGGCGATGTGGCGATCACGCTGGCGCGCACGCCGCCGCCCGCCGGCGAGGAGTACCGCGTCGACACCCTTTCGGGGGCCACGCTTACCGCCCGCGGGGTGGAAAACCTCGTGCGCTTCTGGCTCGGCGAAAACGGCTTCGAACCCTTCCTCGCCAACCTTCGTGCAGGAGAGATCTGATGGCGCAGACCCGCAGAAGCTTGCTCGTCGATCCGCTTGTCGACAACAACCCGATCACGCTGCAGGTGCTCGGCATCTGCTCGGCGCTGGCGGTGACCACCTCGCTCAAGGTGTCCTTCGTGATGGCGCTGGCGGTGATCTTCGTGATCTCGTTCTCTTCGATGTTCATCTCGATGCTGCGCCACCAGATCCCGTCGTCGATCCGCATCATCGTTCAGATGGTGATCATCGCGAGCCTCGTGATCCTCGTCGACCAGGTGCTGAGGGCCTATGCCTTTGAGATCTCGCAGACGCTCTCGGTCTTCGTCGGGCTGATCATCACCAACTGCATCGTGATGGGCCGGGCCGAAGCCTTCGCGATGAAGAACCCGCCGGTTGCCTCCTTCCTCGATGGCATGGGCAACGGGCTGGGCTACGGCCTGATCCTCATGCTGGTGGGCTTCGTGCGCGAATTGTTCGGCGCGGGCTCGCTCTTCGGCATCCCAGTGCTGCCCACGGTCAGCAACGGCGGCTGGTATGTGCCCAACGGCATGATGCTGCTGCCGCCCTCGGCGTTCTTCGTGATCGGCCTGCTGATCTGGGCCTTCCGCACCTGGAAACCCAAGCAGGTCGAAGCGCGCGAGTTCCGTATCCAGCGGGTGGAGGCGCATTGATGGAAGACCTGCTCTCCCTCGCGCTCAAGGCGATCTTCGTCGAAAACCTCGCGCTGTCGTTCTTCCTCGGCATGTGCACCTTTCTCGCGGTCTCGAAGAAGATCTCGATCGCCCTCGGCCTCGGCATCTCGGTGATGGTGGTGCAGACGATCACCGTGCCCGCCAACAACCTGATCCTGACCTACCTGCTCGCCCCCGGCGCGCTGGCCTGGGCGGGGTTTCCCGAGGTCGATCTCAGCTTCCTCGGCTTGATCGCCTATATCGGCGTGATCGCGGCGATGGTGCAGATCCTCGAGATGACGCTCGATAAGTACTTCCCGCCGCTCTACAACGCGCTCGGGATTTTCCTGCCGCTGATCACGGTGAACTGCGCCATTCTCGGTGGCTCGCTGTTCATGGTCGAGCGCGATTACGATTTCGTCCAGTCCACGGTCTACGGCCTGTCCTCGGGCTTCGGCTGGGCACTGGCGATCGTCGCCATGGCGGGAGTGCGCGAGAAGCTCAAGTATTCCGACGTACCCGACGGCCTGCAGGGCCTCGGGATCACCTTCATCAGTGCCGGGCTGATGTCCCTGGCCTTCATGTCCTTCTCGGGCGTGAAACTCTGAGGCAGGACCGATGCAGACATTCGCCCTTGGTGTCATCCTCTTCACGCTGATCGTGCTCGTGCTGGTCACGCTGATCATGATCGCCCGCGCGCACCTCGTGTCGTCGGGGAATATCGACATCACGATCAACGGCGAGCGCACCATCTCGGTGCCCGCCGGGGGCAAACTCTTGCAGTCGCTGGCGGCGGCAAAGCTCTACGTGCCCTCCGCCTGCGGCGGCGGCGGCACCTGCGCGCAATGTCGGGTGCGTGTGCTCGAAGGCGGCGGCGCGATCCTGCCCACGGAAGAATCGCACATCACCAAGCGCGAGGCCGCCATGGGCGACCGGCTGTCGTGTCAGGTCCCGGTCAAGCAGGATATGGAAATCGAGGTGCCCGAAGAGGTCTTCGGGGTGCGCAAGTGGGAATGCACAGTGCGCTCGAACGAGAACGTGGCCACCTTCATCAAGGCGCTGGTGCTCGATCTGCCCGAAGGCGAGAACGTCGATTTCCGCGCCGGCGGCTACATCCAGATCGAGGCCCCGCCCCATCATGTCCGCTTCAGCGATTTCGACGTGGCCGAGGAATACCGCGAGGACTGGGACAGGTTCGATCTCTGGTCGCTCGAAAGCCGGGTCGAGGAGCCGGTGGAGCGCGCCTATTCGATGGCGAACTACCCGGAGGAAAAGGGCATGGTCATGCTCAACGTGCGCATTGCCACGCCGCCGCCGGGCAGCGAGGGCATACCGCCGGGGCAGATGTCGTCCTACATCTTCAGCCTCAAGCCGGGCGACAAGGTCACCATCTCGGGGCCCTTCGGCGAATTCTTCGCCCGCGACACCGACAAGGAAATGGTGTTCATTGGCGGCGGCGCGGGCATGGCGCCGATGCGCAGCCACATCTTCGATCAACTCAAGCGGCTCAAGACCCGCGACCGCAAGATCAGCTTCTGGTACGGGGCCCGCTCGAAGCGCGAGATGTTCTATGTCGAGGATTTCGACGCGCTGGCGGCGGAATTCGACAATTTCGAATGGCACGTCGCCCTGTCCGACCCGCTCCCCGAAGACGCATGGACCGGCGACACCGGCTTCATTCACAGCGTGCTTTTCGAGACCTATCTCAAGGATCATCCGGCACCGGAGGATTGTGAGTACTACCTCTGCGGCCCGCCGCTGATGAACCGGTCGGTGATCGAGATGCTGCTCGATCTGGGCGTTGACCGTGACGACATCATGCTCGACGATTTCGGCGGCTGATGACCGATTGGCGTGGGCCTGGGGATTGC
Organism: Maritimibacter sp. HL-12; assembly: GCF_900177545.1. Classification (GTDB taxonomy): domain Bacteria; phylum Pseudomonadota; class Alphaproteobacteria; order Rhodobacterales; family Rhodobacteraceae; genus Sinisalibacter. The sequence goes on from NZ_FXBQ01000001.1 coordinate 2,289,216, forward strand.
CGCGAACACCCAGATCCACCGCGGCGCTACGGGGCCTCTGCGCGATGAAGACTGCCCAGAAAGACATAGCCCACCCCGTGCACCGTCACGATCAGGCGCGGGTCTTTCGGCGTTTTCTCGATCTTGCTGCGCAGACGCCCGATCAGCACGTCGACAGAGCGATCGTAGGGCTGCCATTCGCGTGAACTCAGGCAATCGAGCAATTGGTCGCGTTCGAGCACCTGGCCGGCGCGTCGGATGAGGTAGACAAGCAGTTCAAACTCGCCGCGGGTCAGGCGCACATCGCCGCCATCGGCGGCAAAGAGGCGGCGCGCGCCGGTGTCGAGCACCCAGCCTTCAAAGCCGATCCGCGTGGGCTGGGCCGTGGCTTCCTCGGGTGCGCGCCGCTCGCAGCGCCACAGCACGTTGCGCACGCGGACGAGGAGTTCGCGCAGGTTGACCGGCTTGTCGAGGTAATCGTCGGCCCCGATTTCGAGCGCCACGATGTGATCTATATCGTCGGTGCGCGCGCTTACCACGATGACCGGAAGATCGGAATGGCTGCGCAATTCGCGCAGCAGGGTCAGCCCGTCTTTTCCTGGCAGCCGCAGATCGAGCACCATGAGGTCGATCTTGTGGCGCGCGAGCGCGCGTTCCATCTCGTCGCTGTTCTCGGCGCGGATGACGCGGTAGCCCTCGACTTCGAAGTAGCCGCCCATCGCCTCCAGGCTGGTTGGCTCGTCCTCGACGATGAGGATCGTCTTGGGTGACAGCATCCCGATACCTTCCCTGGTCTTGTTTTCATTCCGTTTACAAAACTTTACGCCCCGTTCAAGCGCTTCGGGAACCGCATTTACACCCGGACGCTACCGAGAGGGCAGAAAAGGAGTTTCGTCATGATCCGCAAACTGTGGAAAATTCTCTGGTCCCCGAGCGGGGTCTTTTCTCTCGGTCTCCTGCTGATCGCGGGCTTCATTGCTGGCATCCTGTTCTGGGGCGGGTTCCACTGGGCCGTCGAAGCGACCAATTCCGAGAAATTCTGCATTTCTTGTCACGAGATGCACGACAACGTTTACCAGGAATACACCGAGACCGTTCACTATTCGAGCGCTTCGGGCGTTGGCGCGGTCTGCGCGGATTGCCACGTTCCGAAGGCCTGGCTTCCCAAGATGATTCGCAAGGTAAAGGCCTCGAAGGAACTCTACCACCACTTCCGCGGCACCATCGGCACGCCGGAAAAATTCGAGGAGCACCGCGCCGTGATGGCCCAACGGGTCTGGGACGAGATGAAGGCCAACGACTCGCTCGAATGCCGCAACTGCCACATCGAAGAGCGGTTCGACTATACCGACATGGCCCCGGCCGATGCCAAGCAGATGCAGGACGGGCTTGCCGCCGGCGAAACCTGCATCGATTGCCACAAGGGTATCGCGCACAAGATGCCGGACCTCTCGGGCGGCTACAAGAAGCTCTATGGCGGGCTGGTGTCGATGGCTCAGAGCCAGCAGGGCGCGGGCGATGCGCTCTATCCGATCCGCACGATCTCGTATTACCTCAGTGCCGAAGATGCCAAGGCCCAGGCCAACGATGGCGGGCAGGTGCTCGCTGCCACCGAGATGCGTGTGCTCGACCGCGACGGCGACGTGATCAAGGTCCAGATCTCCGGCTGGCAGCAGGACGGCGTCGACCGGGTGATCTATGCCCTGCGCGGACAGCGCATCTTTGAAATGACCCTGCGCCCGACGACGGTGGACTCCCTCGTGCGGCAGGGCACCGAGACCGACCCGAACACCGATCTTGTCTGGCATCAGGTAAGCCTCGAAGCCTGGGTTCGCCCTGAAGACGTGGTCAACGATATCGACGCGATCTGGGGCTATACCCGCGAGATGTATTCCGCCGCCTGCGGCACCTGCCACTCGGCGGGCGACCCGGCCCATCACCTTGCCAACCAGTGGATCGGCATCATGAAGGCGATGGAGCGCTTCGTCTCGCTCGACAAGGAGCAATCCCGCGTGTTGCAGAAATACCTGCAACTGCGCGCAAAAGACACCGGCGGGGCGCATTGACATGACCCCCGCTGAAATATCCCCGCTCGCCGTGGTCTGCCGCTGGGCGGCGGGGTTCTTCCTCGCGCCCCCCGATCACGCAGCCCTCGCGCTCTACCAGGAACCGGCTGGCGCGGCCCTGCTCGCGGCGCTTGAAACCGAACCCGCGTTGGCCGCCCCGATACAGGACCTGCGCGCGATGACTGCTCCCGGTGCCGATCTGGCCGCCGCCGCCGACCGCCTCGCGGTGGCCCATTCCGGTGCCTTTCTGATCGGCGGGCGTCGGTCTGCGCCGCCCTATGCCTCGGTCTGGCTGAGCCCGCGCGGGCTGCTCAACCAGGAACCCGCGCGCGCGATGAACCGGCTGCTCGCTGCCGTCGACCTCGGCTTGCCCGAGGAGGCTAGCGAGCCGCCCGACCACCTGAGTTTCCAGCTCAACCTGCTGGCCGAACTCGTAGATCGGGAGAACGGCGGGCTTGCCGTCCCGCTGACTGCGCAAGGCTTCCTGCGCGACCATCTGCTGACCTGGCTGCCTGACTTCGCGGCCGCCTGCCGGAGGCTGCGCGAACCGTTCTTCTATGCCGGTCTCGCGGCGGCACTGAATGAATATCTGAACCAGAAAAATAACGAAAACATAAAGGCTTAAGGGCCATTTACATGATGTTTTCAAAAAATTACAGGCCGTTTAACAATCCCGCCAACCGCATTCACATGCCTGTGGCATCGGTTGGGCCAAGGGCAATCCGGCCTGACACAGGACCAGAAGTGAAACGTGATCCCAAGGGAGTGACACCATGTCTGACCACAAGAAAATGACCATGACCCGCCGCGGCGTGCTGAGGGGGGCAACCGCATTCGGCGCGCTCGCCGCACTTGCCCCGAGCCTGCTGCGCCCGGGCGCGGCCCATGCGCAGGGCAGCGGCTCGGTGATGTCGGGTTCGCATTGGGGCGTCTTCACGGCCAATGTCGAGGACGGCACCTGGACCAGCGTCAGCCCCTGGGCCGGCGACCCGCATCCCTCGCACCAGCTTGAAGGCGTGATGGACAGCGTCTATTCGCCCTCGCGCATCAAGTATCCGATGGTGCGCAAGGCCTGGCTCGAAGGCGGCCCGGGCGCTTCGCCGGAAACCCGCGGCGCGGACGACTTCGTGCGCGTAAGCTGGGACGAGGCGCTTGACCTCGTGGCGGGCGAACTCAAGCGCGTCTCCGAAACCTATGGTCCGGGCGGCGTGTTCGGTGGCTCCTACGGCTGGAAAAGCTCGGGCAAGCTGCACAACTGCCAGAGCTTGTTGCGCCGGATGCTGAACCTCGGCCTCGAAGGCATGTTCGTGAACTCCTCGGGCGACTACTCCACCGGCGCGAGCCAGGTGATCATGCCGCACGTGATGGGCACGCTGGAGGTCTACGAACAGCAGACCGTTTTGCCTGTGGTCGTTGAAAGCACCGACGTGCTCGTGTTCTGGGGTGCCGACCCGATCAAGACCAACCAGATCGGCTGGACCGTGGCCGACCACGACAACTACCCGTATTTCGAGGCGTTCAAGGCCACCGGCAAGAAGGTGATCGTGATCGACCCGGTGCGCACCGAGACGGTTGAATTCTTCGGTGCCGATCATATCCAGATCCGGCCGCATACCGATGTCGCGATGATGCTCGGCATCGCCCACGCGCTCTACAGCGAAGGGCTGCATGATCAGGATTTCCTCGACAACTACACCTCCGGCTTCGACCGGTTCCTGCCCTATCTCACCGGCGAGAGCGACGGCGTTGCGAAAACGCCCGAATGGGCCGCCGAGATCTGCGGTGTGCCGGCTGAAACCATGGTCGAACTCGCCAAGCTCTTCGCGTCCAACCGCACCATGCTGGGCTCGGGCTGGTCGGTCCAGCGCCAGCACCACGGCGAGCAAACCCACTGGATGCTTGTCACGCTGGCCTCGATGCTGGGTCAGATCGGCCTGCCCGGTGGCGGCTTCGGCCTTTCCTACCACTATGCCAACGGCGGCGCGCCGTCGCACAACGCGCTTACCCTGGGCGGCATGCCCGACGGTGGCGCGGCGGTCGAGGGTGCTGCGTGGATGGCCGAGGGCGGTGCCTTCTCGATCCCGGTGAGCCGGGTCGTCGAGATGCTGGAGAACCCGGGCGGCACGCTCGATTTCAACGGCACCCAGACCACCTTCCCGGAAGTGAAGATGGCCTATTGGGTCGGTGGCAACCCCTTTGCCCACCACCAGGACCGCAACCGCATGATCAAGGCCTGGCAGACCTTGGAGACCGTCGTCGTGCACGACTTCCAGTGGACCGCCACCGCGCGGTTCGCCGATATCGTGCTGCCGGCCACCACCGCCTACGAGCGCAACGACATCGAGAACGTCGGTGACTACTCGTCCAAGGCGCTGGTCGCGATGAAGAAGGTGGTCGACCCGGTCTTCGAGGCCCGCAATGACTACGACATCTTCGCTGATGTCGCCGAACGCCTCGGCGCGGGCGATGCTTTCACCGAAGGCAAGAGCGAGATGGACTGGCTGCGCGGTTTCTACGAAGACGCCTTGCCGCAGGCCGCCACCTTCGGCATCGACGCGCCCGACTTCGACGGGTTCTGGGAAGCCGGTATCCTCGAGTTCGACCTGCCGGAAGAAAACAAGCAGTTCGTGCGCTACGCCGACTTCCGCGACGATCCGCTGCTTGAGCCGCTCGGCACGCCCACCGGCCTGATCGAGATCTACTCGCGCAACATCGAGCGGATGGGTTACGACGATTGCCCGCCGCACCCGATGTGGATCGAGCCGATCGAGCGCCTCGGTGGCGCGGGCAGCTACCCGCTGCACGTCAACACCGCGCACTCGCAGAGCCGGTTGCACTCGCAGCTCAACGGCACGGTGCTGCGGGAAGGCTACGCCGTGGCGGGTCGCGAGCCCTGCCTGATCAACCCGGCCGACGCCGAGGCCCGCGGCATCGCCGACGGCGACGTGGTGCGCGTGTTCAACGACCGGGGCCAGGTGCTGGCCGGGGCCGTTGTCACCGACGCGGTGCGCCCGAACGTGATCCAGATCTGGGAAGGCGGCTGGTATGACCCGGCCGAGGGCGGCGTGGTCGGCGCGCTCGACGCCTACGGCGACGTGAACGTGCTCACGCCCGATATCGCCACATCGAAGCTCGCCAACGGCAACTCCGGGCACACCTGCCTCGCCGATGTCGAGAAGTTCACCGGCGATCTGCCCGAGGTGAAGGTGTTCACCGCGCCGACCAACGGCTGATGCCAAAAAGAGAGGGGGCACTCCGGTGCCCCCTTTTGCCCATGCGCGCGATCCTTGGCCCCCTTCTTCTGCTGGCCTTTCCCGGTTTCGCCGATGCGCCCGGTCGCCTCGGTTTTGCCGCCGATACCGTGGATATCCACGCCACGTCCGGGGCGCAAAGCGGTCCGATCGGCAAATTGCTCACCGCCTCGCCCGTCACCGCGCTCGGCCCGGTCGAAGACGGTTGGCGGCCGGTCGCCGTTGCGGGCTGGACCCTGGTCGGGGCCGAACGCGCGCTTCAGGCTGCGCCCGGTATCCGTGTCACCCGCGCCGCGCTCGGCCCCGATGGGGTGGGGGCGCTGTCCTTCGGTGCGTCCCGCGACGATCCCGAGACCGGGCAGACCTGGACGCGCGCACGTCTCACCGGCTGGATCGCAGTGGATACCGTCGCGCTCAGTCCCGATCTCGACACGCTCTGGCGCCGCGCCGAGGCGCTCTTCGCCACCCGCTGCACCACCTGCCACGTCCGCCGCGTGCCCGCCCATTACACCGCCAACCAGTGGACCAGCCATCTCAAGGTGATGGGGCCGCGCACCGGGCTGCCGCGCGCCGACCAGGCGCTGATCCGCGTTTTTCTGCAATATCACTCGGCCGATGCGGCGGCGCTTGCCGCGGCACTCACGGAGGACTGACCATGTTCGATCTCGACCCGCGCACAAGCCTCGCGCCGATCACCGCTCTGCCGCATGCCAAGGGCGACAAGGTTGATCTCCTGCTGGCCGAGGCGGCGGATGCCCTGCGCGGAGCCGGTCACAAGGTTGCCGGTGTTGTCCAGCATGCCCGCGCCGGGCAAGCCGCGTGTTGCAGCGATTTCTACCTCGAAGACCTCGCCACCGGCACACAATACGAGATTTCGCAACGGCTCGGGCGCGAAGCGCGTGGCTGTCGGCTCAACTACGGCGTCCTCGCCGCAGTCCATGCCGCCGTGGAGTCCAGCCTGCGCGACGGTGCCGTGGCGCTCATCCTCAACCGCTTCGGCTATTCGGAATCGCGCGGTCAGGGCCTGCGGCCGCTGATCGAACACGCGGTCAGCGCCGGGCTGCCGGTGTTGATTTCGGTCAACGACACCTACCGGCCCGAATGGCAGGCGTTCATTGGAGATTTCGCGCAGGAGATCGCGGCGGACCGGGGCGGGGTGCTGGCCTGGGCCGACGCGGTGCTCGCGGCCATCAGAACCGGGAAAGGCCCCAATGGATAGACTGAAGCGGCTCATTCTCGATCACGAGGACTGGTTGATCGACCGGGTCGTGCGCTATGCCCATGAACAGGATTATACGCGCTACACCTCGACCCTGCGCGAGGCCTGGCGCGCCTCGATCGTGGGGCTGAGCGAGCCGCTCGCCGCCGCTCTGGACGCCCGGATGGCACCGCACTCCGCGACAAGCGCGCCGCTCGACGCGGCGGTGGCGTTCGGCGTTGCCGAGGCCCGCAAGCACCGGTCGCGTGGCATCGACATCGGGCTGTTTCTCGGCCTGATGAAGTATTATCGCCAGACCTACTTCGACCTCGTCGAGGAAAAGACCGCCGATATCGGCGACCGCCGGCGCCTGCGCCAGATCCTGCTCGAAATGTTCGACGCGATCGAGATCGGGCTGGTGCGGGAATGGACCGACACCTTGCCCGATACCGAGATCGAAGGTCTGCGCGCACAGAACCGCGCATTGGCCAACGAGAAAAACAAGTATCTCACCGTCTTCGAAAGCATCGCCGAGCCCGCGATCCTGCTCGGACCCGACGACGAGCCGGTGCACATGAACGCCGCCGGCGGGCGGATCCTTCTGGGCGAAACCAGCCCGGGGTTTGATTATTACGGTCATGTCGATCTCGACCGGCTGCGCCGCGTGGTGGTCGTGATCCTGACCGAGCTGGGGCGCGGCGCGACCCCCGACCGGGTGACGCTCGACACCGCGCTGGGCCCGCGCATCTTCTCGATCTCGGTGCAGGAAATGCTTGATATTTCGAGCAAGTTTGCGGGCCGGGTCCTGATCCTCAAGGATGTCACCGACTACCTTGCCGCGATTGCCGCGGCGGAGGATGCCAACCGGGCAAAATCGGCCTTCCTCGCAACCGTCAGCCACGAGATAAAAACCCCGATCAACAGCATCATCGGCTCGACCGAGCTGATCGACGACGGTGCGCTCGCGCCCGGCACCCGGCGCCATGTCGATGCCATCAGAACCTCCGGAAAACTGCTGTCGGAACTGGTCGAGAACATTCTCGGCATGTCGCGGGCCGAAGCCAACGCGTTGCAACGGGTGGATCAGGACTTCGATGTCTGCGAGCTGATCGAAAGCATCCTGCGGGTTACCGAACCCGACGCCAGGGCGCGTGGCCTGAGCACCGAGGCCCGGTTTGCGCCCGGGATGCCCTGCCGAATGTGCGGCGATGCCCAGAAGCTGCGCCACGTGCTCATCAACCTGCTCTCGAACGCTCTGAAATTCACCACCCGGGGCGGCGTGATCCTGCACGTCGCCGATGCGCCCGGTTCGAGCGCCGCACGTCCTGTCCTCGCTTTCGAGGTGGCCGATACCGGCGTCGGCCTGCCGGCGGGCGCGAACGACTGGCTCTTCGAGCCGTTCACGCAATACCTTCACCCCGGTTTGGATCAGGGATCGCGCGGCACCGGGTTGGGCCTTGCGATCTGCAAGCGGCTGGTGACATTCCTCGGCGGCGAGATCGCCGCCCGCAACGCGCCGGAGGGCGGCAGCGTGTTTGCCTTCACGCTGCCGTTTGCGCCTGCCCGGGTGCAGCAAAGCCGGCACCCCGTCGCATCGGGGCTTGACCTGCTGGTGGTCGAGGATAATCCGGTCAACGCGTTGATAACCGAGGGCTATCTCGCCGATCTCGGGCACGCGCCCTTCGTCGTCAACAGCTATGCCGGCGCGCTCGAAGCCCTGCGCGAGAGAGCCTTCGACCTCGTGGTCACCGACAACCTGCTCGATGAAGCGAGCGGGCTGGATCTGGCCCGCTACCTGCGCAATTCGTCCGATCACAGGCTGCGCAACTTGCCGGTTGTGGTGGTCACGGCGGCAATCCCCAACCCCGCGGATGTCACGCCGGGCACGGTGCAACAATTCATCGAGAAACCCTTCGACCGGGGTGATCTGAACCGCGCGATCCAGACCGCCCTGAGCGACGCCGATCCGAAGCCGGAACACGGCATGTCCAAGGCCGCTGCATTGGAGCCCGCGCCGCAGGACGCCGTTGCGCAGGCGCCGGTCCTCGACACCGCGGTGGTCAACCGCTTGCTCACCGATCTCGGACTGGAGCGATGCCAACGCATTGTCGACAGCTACCTGGCCAATGCCCCGCGCCTCGGCCGCTCGCTCGCCCGTGGTATTGCCGATAACGATCTTGCGGCGGTTTCCGAAGCCGCGCACCAGATGATCAGCGCGGCGAGCTTCGTGGGGCTTACGCCGGTCGCGCTCTCTGCCCGCGACCTGCACCGGTCCTGCGCGGCGCGGGACACCCGCAAGATCCGCGCGATTTACGCCGAGCTTGAAGGATTGCACCAGCAAAGCACGGAAGCACTTCTCCAGCATTGGGAGCAGGCCGTTCAGGGTTATGCCGCTGGTGCGTGATCGGCGCTGCGGTGGTCGCAGGTTCCCGCCTCGCTCCACCTGTCCTCCAGCCGGTCGGAAACGCCATCGGTTCCTTGTGCGAGACCCCTGTTTGGCAGAGCCTCTCCAATCAACGCGGCGGGCCCGCCGGCAAGCCCGGCCCCGCGGTCATGCCCTGCCTTGCCCGGCGAGCAGGCTGGCGTTGCCGCCCGCCGCCGTGGTGTCGACGCAGAGGTGGCGCTCGTAGAGCACATGCGCGCTGTCGGGTTGGCCGGTGACAAGCGGCACGATCGGCCCGGCGCGGGTGGCTAGCGCCCGGGCATAGGCGCGGGCGGTGTCGGCGTCACCCCACCACAATACGGCACCGTAGGGTGCAAGCCCTGCGAGCGACTCGGGGGCCAACGATCCGGTTACGGCGATTGCCTGTCCGCCAAGCGCCTCGACGGCCGCCACCTGCGCGGCGCAGGCGGCCTCGCCGGGGCCGAGGCACAGTGCGGGCGGGCGGGGTACGGTGTTCAGCCGGTTGAGTTCGCCCGTCGGCCCCGGCATCAGCCGCGATGTCACCACCTGCGCGGCGCTTGCAGCCGCCAGCCCGGCGGTGATCGCGGCCGTGTCGGCCAACGCCCCGGGCGTGTCGTTGTGGCGCGGGGCCTCGGTCCGGGTGAAGCGAGCGAGGTAATGCGGCCCGCCCGCCTTCGGCCCGGTGCCCGACAACCCTTCGCCCCCGAACGGTTGCGATCCGACGATGGCACCGATCTGGTTGCGGTTGGCGTAGATATTGCCCGCATGCACCGCGTCGGCGATGGTTTGCACCCGGTCGTCGATGCGGGTGTGCAGCCCGAAGGTGAGGCCATAGCCGGTGGCATTCACATCGGCGATCACCCGGTCGAGGTCGCGCGATTTGAAACTGGCGAAGTGCAGCACCGGGCCGAAGACCTCGCGTTCGAGATCGCCGACCCCGTTCACCGCGATCAGGGCGGGTGCCACGAAGGTGCCGGCATCGGGGGTCGCAAGCCGGTGAAGCAGCCGCCCCTCGGCCTCGGCCTTGTCGACATAGGCGGCGATCTCGTCGCGCGCCTCCGCGGTGATCACCGGGCCGACATCCGTGGACAGCGCCCAGGGATCGCCCAGTTCAAGCTCGTCCATCGCGCCGATCAGCATCTCCCGGATGGTGGCGGCGATGTCTTCCTGCACGTATAGGCAGCGCAGCGCCGAGCAGCGTTGGCCCGCCGACTGGAACGCGGAGGCGACGATATCGCGCACCGCCTGTTCGGGCAGGGCGGTGCTGTCGACCACCATGGCGTTGATCCCGCCGGTTTCGGCGATGAGCGGCGTGCCCGGTTCGAGGGTGTCGGCCATGGCGCGCTGGATATGGCGGGCGGTGGCGGTGGAGCCGGTGAAGGCCACGCCACTCACCCGCGCGTCGGAGGTCAGCGCCGCGCCGACCACGCCGCCTTCGCCCGGCAGAAGCTGAAGCGCCTCTCGCGGCACCCCGGCGTCGTGCATCTGGCGCACCCCCCAAGCCGCGATCGCCGGGGTGGTTTCGGCCGGTTTTGCGAGCACTGCGTTGCCGGTGGCGAGCGCGGCGGCGATCTGGCCCGAGAAGATCGCGAGCGGGAAGTTCCACGGGCTGATGCAGGTGAATACCCCGCGCGCCGGGGCTTGCTGCCGCTCGGCCTCACCGGCGTAGTAGCGCAGAAAATCCACGGCTTCGCGCAATTCGGCCACGGAATCAGCGAGCGACTTGCCGGCCTCGGTGGCGAGCAGGGCGAACAATTCGCCGAAGTTCTCCTCGTAGAGATCGGCGGCCCGGCGCAGCACCGCCGCGCGTTCGGCCACTGGTGCGGCCCAGGGCCGCGCCGCCGCGAGCGCGGTTTGCACGTCGGCCGCGCTGGCGTTCACCACCTCGCCGATGATCTCGCCGGTGGCGGGATTGCGCGCGGGCGCGGGCGCGCTGCCCTCTACCGTCCCGGCGATGATCGGCTCCACGCGCCAACGCGTCGGCGTCCGTCGCTCGGCGTCGATCTTTGCCAGCACCGTCGCGTCGTTCAAATCGAACCCGCGCGAATTGGTCCGTTCGGGGTCGTAGAGCTCCGGTCCCTTGCGGATCTCCGGCTCGAACGGCCCCGGCGCGGTGTTCAGCGCGGCGAAGGGGCAGGCCGCAACCTCGCGCGCGGGCACGTCCGCATCGACGATCTGGTTGACGAAGGAGGAATTGGCACCGTTCTCCAGCAGACGCCGCACGAGATAGGCGAGCAGGTCGCGGTGCGCGCCAACCGGGGCGTAGATCCGGCAGCGGGCATCGGTCTCGGCGCGGACGATGTCGTAGAGCGCTTCGCCCATGCCGTGCAGGCGCTGGAACTCGTAAGCGCCGGGGTCGATCCCCTCGGCCATGTCGAGCACGGCGGCGACGGTGTGGGCATTATGGGTGGCGAATTGCGGATAGATCCGGTCGGTCATCCCGAGCAGCTTGCGCGCGCCCGCGAGATAGCTCACATCCGTTGCGGCCTTGCGGGTGAACACCGGGAAATCGGCCAGCCCTTCCACCTGCGCGTGCTTGATCTCGGTATCCCAGTAGGCCCCTTTCACGAGGCGCACCATGATCCGCCGGTCGAGCCGGGTGGCGATCTCGTGCAGCCCGTCGATCACGTCGCCGGCGCGCCGTCCGTAAGCTTGCACCACCACGCCGAAGCCGTCCCACCCGGCAAGCTCGGTGTCGGCCAGCACCGCCTCGATCACCTTGAGCGAAAGCCCGAGCCGGTCGGCCTCCTCGGCGTCGATGTTGAGGCCCATGCCCGCGCGCGCAGCCAGCCTTGCAAGACCGCGCAGCACCGGCACGAGCTCGGCCATCACACGCTCGGTCTTGGCCACTTCGTAACGCGGGTGCAGCGCCGAAAGCTTGACCGAGATGCCGGGGTTTGCAGCGATTTCACCCGGCGTGCAGGCCGACGCGATGGCCGAAATCGCCTGGCTATATGCACGGGCGTAGCGGGTGGCATCGGTCGCCGTCATCGCCGCCTCGCCGAGCATGTCGTAGGAATAGGTGAAGCCCTCGGCTTCTTTCGTGCGCGCCCGTTTCATCGCCGCTTCGATGGTCTCGCCAAGCACGAACTGGCGGCCCATCTCGCGCATCGCCCGGCCCACGGCGGTGCGGATCACCGGCTCACCGAGGCGACGGATCATGCCGCGCAGGGTGCCCGCGATGCCCGGATCGGCCTCGTCGAGCACCTTGCCGGTGAGCAGGAGCCCCCATGTCGAGGCATTGACCAGCGGCGAGGCGGATCGGCCGATGTGCTTCGACCAGTCCGACGGCGCGATCTTGTCCTCGATCAGCGCGTCGATGGTATCGGCGTCGGGCACCCGCAGCAGCGCCTCGGCTAGGCACATCAGCGCCACGCCCTCGTCGGTCGAGAGCCCGTATTCGCCGAGGAAAACATCCATCAGCCCCGGGCGCGCGTCGCTGCGGATGCGCTCCACCAGCGCGGCGGCGCGGGTGACGATCCGCGCGCGGGCGGGCGGATCGAGCGCCGCGATGCCGATCAGGTCGGCCAGAAGCTCCGCCTCGTCGCGGCGCTTGTTCACATCCCAACGGGAATCGAGGTCGATCATCGTCATGCTCCACGTGTTTGCGTCATGATATTTGAGACGGTGCGTGACATTCGCCCAAAATTTGGAAATTATCAGGCGATCAGACCAAATTAACTCAGGAAAACGAGACAAACGCATGGCCGACGCGCCCACTTCCAAACTCGACAGGATCGACCGGGCGATCCTCAACGAGCTTGCCCGCAATGCCCGCATCCCGATGACCGAGCTTGGCCAAAAGGTCGGCCTGTCAAAAACCCCGGTGGCAGCGCGGGTGAAGCGGCTTGAATCAGAGGGCGTGATCACCGGCTACCGCGCAGAGCTTTCGGCCGGCAAGCTGGGGATGGAGCACGTCGCCTTCCTCGAGGTGCGGCTGTCGGACACCCGCGAGGATTCGCTCGCCGCCTTCAACAAGGCGGTGCGCGAGATCGCGGAAGTGGAGGAGTGCCACCTGATCGCGGGCGGGTTCGACTACCTCGTGAAGGTGCGCACCCGCGATATCACCGAGTATCGCCGGGTATTGAGCGAAAGCATCTCTCGGCTGCCGAAGGTGGCCTCGACCTCCACCTTCGTCTCGATGGAAAGCGTGCGTGACCGGGGCGTGGCCCAAGTCTGACAGCCCGCCCCGGTGCAGCGATTACCCCGGCGGGTGCAGCGCCTTCGAGACCTCCTGTTCGCCCTCGGTGAGCAGGAAATCGAGAAACCGTTCCGCAGCATTGGACAGACGCTTGCCCTTGCGGTGCACGGCGAACCAGCGCCGCCGCAGCGGAAAGCCCTGCACATCAAGCACGGCAAGTTCGCCGCTGGCCAGCTCGTGGCGCACCGTGTGCAGCGAGAGCGAGGCAATGCCGAGGCCGGAGACGACGCCTTGCTTGATCGCCTCGCTGTCGTCGAATTCCATGTGCGTGCGCAGCGTCACGCCCGCCGCCGCGCAGAGCCGTTCCACCGCCAGCCGGGTGCCAGACCCCGGCTCGCGATTGAGCAGATCCTGCCGGGCGATCCGGGCGAGCGGAATCGCCTTCTGCCCGACCAGCGGATGATCGGGCCGGGCCACGAAGGCGATGACGTTTTCAAGGAAGGGCTCGGCGATCACCGATTGCGCCTCCTCCTCGGGCAGCCGCCCGATGATGTAGAGATCGTCGGCATTCGCGCCCATCCGCGCAAGCAGCGTTTCACGGTTGGTGATCTGCAGCCGGGGCTCGACCTTCGGGAAGCGGCGTTTGAAGCTGCCGAGAAGCTGCGGCATGAAATACTTGGCGGTCGAGACGACTGCGACAGACAGTCGCCCTCCAACCTCCCGGTCGAGATCCTCGAGCCCGGCTTCCATCTCGGCGAGTCGGGCGAGGATCTCGCGTGCCGCGGCGGTGACGATCTCGCCGGCCCGCGTGAGATGCAATGTCCTGCCGACCTGCTCGGTGAGCGGCATCCCGATTTTCTCTTCCAGGGTGCGCACTTGCATGGAAACCGAAGGTTGGGTCAGGTGCACTTCCTCGGCCGCTCGCGTGATCGAATGGTGCCTTGCCACGGCTTCAAGAAGCCGTAGCTGCTGGATCGTGGGCGTGATGATGGGCTTGCTCATATGGTATAAACTCTATGCTTAGCATAAAAAAAATTTAGTGTTCTCTATTGATGCGGTCAACTACGAGTCGCTCAGGCCCCATCGTTTGGGCCATGTGATGCGATAGGGAGGAATACGACCGCCATGGCGAAGACATACAACGCAGGGGTGAAGGACTATCGGGAAACCTACTGGATGCCCGATTACACCCCACTCGACACCGATTTTCTGGCCTGCTTCAAGGTGATCCCGCAAGAGGGCGTGCCGCGCGAGGAAGCCGCCGCCGCCGTGGCCGCGGAAAGCTCCACCGGCACCTGGACGACGGTCTGGACCGACCTTCTGACCGACCTCGACTACTACAAGGGCCGGGCCTACGCGATCGAGGACGTGCCGGGCAACGACGAAGCCTTTTACGCCTTCATCGCCTACCCGATCGACCTCTTCGAAGAGGGGTCTGTGGTCAACATCCTCACCTCGCTGGTCGGCAACGTCTTCGGCTTCAAGGCCGTGCGCGCCCTGCGCCTCGAAGACGTGCGGGTGCCGATCGCCTACGTCAAGACCTGTGGCGGCCCCCCGAACGGCATCCAGGTCGAGCGCGACAAGATGAACAAGTACGGCCGCCCGATGCTCGGCTGCACGATCAAGCCCAAGCTCGGCCTCTCGGCCAAGAACTACGGCCGCGCCGTTTACGAAGTGCTGCGCGGCGGCCTCGACTTCGCCAAGGACGACGAGAACGTCAACTCGCAGCCCTTCATGCGCTGGCGCGACCGCTACGACTACGTGATGGAAGCGATCCAGAAGGCGGAAGCCGAAACCGGTGAAAAGAAGGGCTCCTACCTCAACGTCACCGCGCCCACGCCGGAAGAGATGTACAAGCGGGCCGAATACGCCAAGGAACTTGGCGCGCCGATCATCATGCACGACTACCTGACCGCCGGCTTTACCGCCAACACCGGTCTGGCCAACTGGTGCCGCGACAACGGAATGCTTCTGCACATCCACCGCGCGATGCACGCGGTGATCGACCGCAACCCGAACCACGGCATCCACTTCCGGGTGCTGACCAAGATGCTGCGCCTTTCGGGCGGCGACCACCTGCACTCGGGCACCGTCGTCGGCAAGCTCGAAGGCGACCGCGAAGCCACCCTCGGCTGGATCGACATCATGCGCGACAGCTTCATCAAGGAAGACCGTTCGCGCGGCATCATGTTCGACCAGGACTGGGGCTCGATGCCGGGTGTGTTCCCGGTGGCCTCGGGCGGGATCCACGTCTGGCACATGCCGGCGCTGGTCTCGATCTTCGGTGACGACTCGGTGCTTCAGTTCGGTGGCGGCACGCTCGGCCACCCCTGGGGCAACGCGGCGGGTGCCGCGGCCAACCGGGTGGCGCTTGAGGCCTGCGTCGAGGCCCGCAACCATGGCCGCGAGCTCGAGAAGGAAGGCAAGGACATTCTCACCAATGCCGCCAAGTCTTCGCCGGAACTCGCGACCGCGATGGAAACCTGGAAAGAGATCAAGTTCGAGTTCGACACCGTCGACAAGCTCGACGTGCAGCACCGCTGATCTCCGCGATACCGACTGGCCCCGGGCAAAGTGCCCCGGGGCCACCCATCCAGACATATCAAGGGAGCCACACCATGGCTGACATGCAGGACTACAAGTCGTCGCTTTCCGACGTCACCAGCCGCAAGTTTGAAACCTTCTCCTATCTTCCGGAGATGGACGACGAGCGCAAGCGCAAGCAGGTGGAATACATCGTCTCGAAGGGCTGGAACCCGGCCATCGAACATACCGAACCCGAGAACGCGACCAGCAGCTACTGGTACATGTGGAAGCTGCCGATGTTCGGCGAGACCGATGTCGATGTCATCCTCGGCGAGGCCGAGGCCTGCCACAAGGCGCACCCGAACAACCACGTGCGCCTCGTCGGTTACGACAACTACGCCCAGTCGAAGGGCGCCGAGATGGTCATCTACCGAGGCAAACCGGTCTGATCCGGATTTCCCGGCCCGCCACAACGACGGGCCGGGGATCACAGGGGAGGAAGTACGGGGGAGGAAGTCATGAACCAGCACGAATCCGATCAGTTCAAGGTCAAGGCCGAGCCGTTCTACAGGGTCGTCGCCGGCGAGGATGAGCTTTACGAAGCGGCCTATGCCCGGCGCATGCCGGTGATGCTGAAAGGCCCCACGGGCTGCGGCAAGTCGCGCTTCGTCGAATACATGGCCTTCAAGCTGGGCCGGCCGCTGATCACAGTGGCCTGCAACGAAGACATGACCGCCTCCGATCTCGTCGGCCGCTTCCTGCTCGACAAGGATGGCACCAAGTGGCAGGACGGCCCGCTCACCATGGCCGCCCGGATCGGCGCGATCTGCTACCTCGACGAGATCGTCGAGGCCCGGCAGGATACCACCGTGGTGATCCACCCGATCACCGACCACCGCCGCCAGTTGCCGCTCGACAAGAAGGGCGAGTTGGTCGATGCCCATCCCGATTTCCAGCTCGTGATCTCCTACAACCCCGGCTACCAGAGCCTGATGAAGGATCTCAAGCAATCCACCAAGCAGCGTTTCGCCGCGCTTGATTTCGACTATCCCGAGGCCGGGATCGAAGCCGATATCGTCGCCCGCGAAACCGGGGTGGATGCCGAAACGGCGAAGAAACTCGTGCAGATCGCCCACCGCACCCGCAACCTCAAGGGCCACGGGCTGGACGAGGGGATCTCGACCCGCCTTCTGGTCTACGCAGGCCAGATGATCGCCGAGGGCGTCGATCCGCTGGCGGCCTGCAAGATGACGCTGGTCACCCCGCTGACCGACGACCCCGACATGCGCCAGACCCTTCAGGCGGCGGTGGAGACCTTCTTCGTGTGAGAGGGCAGGCGCGCCCGCCCGGGCGCGCAACGGTGCCGCGCGGTGCCGTCCCCCGTCCGCAACCCGCGAGGACCAGAGCATGACGATCGACCTCGAAGACTACCGCGCCTGCTTCGCCAAGGCCCCGCCCGAGATGTTCGACACGCTCGAGGCAACCTTCCACGAAGCCGCCCGGGTGATGTCGCCCGCCGCACTTTCGGACTACATGGAAGGGGCGAAGGGCTTGTGCAGCCTCGGGCGCGGCTACGATCTCGTGCTGGCCTGGCTCGAGAACATGCCCGCCGTGGTCAAGGAATGCGGCGAGGACGTGATCCGCGATTGCCTCGGCGCGGCGATGAAGCTTTCGTCGATGACCAGCGGCGAGGTGATCGCGCTCCTGTTCTCCAGCCTGCCCACTGCCGCGCGCCGGCTGGGTGATCCGGAGCTTCTGCGCGGCTATCTCGGCCTCATCCACCAGCTTTCGGCCAAGGCGAGCCGGGGCCTTCGCCCGATGCTCGCCCATATCGACGAGCTCCTGTCGAAGCTCACGCTTTCGGGGCTGCGCCGCTGGGCCAATTTCGGTGCCGACGCCTACAAGCGCGACCTCGCTGGGCTCACCCGGTATTTCTCCCTCGAAAGCGCCGATGCGCGCAAGATGCTCCAGCAGGAGCGACGCGGCACGCTGTTCATCGACACCCAGCGCAAGCTCAACTTCTACCTGCGCGCGCTCTGGGGGCGCGATTTCTTCCTGCGCCCGACGGCGGCCGATTACGAGGGCTTCCGTCCCTATATCGAGCACCACGTCATGCACCTGCCCGACGCGCTCGACGATATTGCGGGCATTCCGGGCCTTGAGCTTTACCGCGCGATGACCGCGCACCAGGCCGCGCATATGCAATACACCACCGCGCCGATCTCTGCCGAGCAGCTCAGCCCGGCACAGATGTTCTTCATCGGGCTGGTGGAAGATGCCCGCGTGGAATGGCGCGCGGCGCGCGATTTTCCCGGCCTCGCCAAGCTCTGGGGACGGCTCCACGCGCTAGAACATCAAAGTCCCCTGGAGCATCCCACGGTCGAGGCGCTGGAGCGCTTCGCCCACTTGCTGCTCGACCCCGAGGCGCTCACCGGCAATCCCGAACTCGACGCGCTGGGGGCGAAGTTCCACGCCGAGATCGCCGCGCGGGCGGGCGACAACACGCTGTCGTGGCACCTTGGCATGGAGCTTTTCCACGTCTTCGCTGCCCGGCGTGACGTGCCCTCCTTGCGCATCCTCAACACGATCCGCATCCCCTACCGCGACGACAACCGCTTCGTCTGGGAGTTCGAGGAGTTCGACTGGGACGCCCACGGCGGCGAATATGTGCCAGCCAGCCAGCGGCAGGTGCGCAAGTATGTTTCGGTCATGGAGATGGCGCACGAGGTCGATACCGAGCTTGCCGGGGATGACGCGCAGGAAATCTGGGTCTGCAACGACAATTTCATGCCCTACGAAGATGCCGGCGAGGCCACGGTCAGCTTCAACGACATGTGGGGCAAGGAGCCGATCTCGGCCCCGTTCCACTACCACGAATGGGATTACCAGGTGCAGCTCTTCCGGCCCGACTGGGCCACGGTCTACGAGCGCCGGGTGAACCGGGGCGACCCGGAACAGATCGACGAGATCCTCGCCGAGCACAAGCCGGTTGCTCACCGGATCCGCCAGATCATCGACATGCTGAGCCCCGCCGGGGTGCAGCGGGTGCGCGGCATGGAGGACGGTGACGAGATCGACCTCAACGCGGCGGTCGACGCGATGATCTCGATCCGGATGGGCGAACAGCCCAACCCGCGCATCACCATGCGCAACGTGATCAAGAACCGCGATCTCGCGGTCACCGTGCTGCTGGACCTGTCGGAAAGCACCAACGATCTCGCGGGCGACGAAGAAACCAAGACGGTGCTCGATCTCACCCGCGAGGCCGCCACGCTGGTGGCCACCGCGATCAACGGAATCGGTGATCCCTTCGCGCTTCACGGCTTTGCCTCCGACGGGCGGCACGACGTGCATTACTACAAGTTCAAGGATTTCGCCCAGCGGTTCGACGAAGAGGCCCGCGCGCGGCTTGCCGGCATGAAGGGGGGGCTGTCGACGCGGATGGGCACCGCGCTGCGCCATGCCGGGGCGGGGCTTCTGAAGCAACCCGAGCGGCGCAAGCTGATCCTGCTGGTCACCGACGGTGCGCCGGCCGATATCGACGAGCGCGATCCCCAGCACCTGCGCCACGATACCCGCAAGGCGGTGGAAGAGCTTTACGCCAAGGGGGTTTTCACCTACTGCCTGACGCTGGACCCGAACGCGGATGCTTACGTCAAACGGATCTTCGGGGAGAACAATTATACCATCGTGGATCACGTGAACCGCCTGCCTGAAAAGCTGCCCACTCTGTTCGCGAGCCTCACCAGCTAAAGCGTTTTGCGATTTTGTCGAGATGCAACGACGAGGCGAAACGCGCGGAACCCATTGATGTTGTGTGCGCTTCGCGAAATACCTGAATCACTGCTTTTCGCGAAACGCGTTAGGGGATGGCCATGAAAGAACTCAAACGTTACGTCGGCATCGACAACGACCTGCACGGCGGGATGACCGATACCGGCAAGATCATCCGCGACGCCTGGGCGTTCGGGCTGATCCCCGAGACGGAAACCTGCGAGGGTTGGCTGGCGCAGGGGATCGAAGGGCTTTGGGTCAAGGTCAACGCCGAGTGGGAAAAATACGGCTTCCGCGTTGGCGGCATGCCGCCCGAGATGCAGGAACGCTACCTGCGCATCCAGACCGAGGCGATGGAGCGGGCGAAGGCCGCGGGCTGGAGCGGCGCGCAGGAGCTTATGGGCGACGTTTGATCCCGTTCAGCGGCGGGTGGGCGCGGTTTCGATCTTCGCCCAGACCGCGGCCAGATCGGCGTGGTCCACGTCGAGGCGGAATTCCTCCCGCAGCACCCGGGCAAAGTCTTCGAACCGGTCGATCACCCGGGTTTCGGTCTCCGGCGGCATCCCCAGCGTGAGCGCGCGGTTGAACATCGCCCGCCGCCCGTCAGGGCCGTGCAGGGCCAACATGAGGTTCGCTTTGAACGGGGCACCGTCCCAACTCGCGCAAAGAAAATTCGCCGCTTCCAGATCAATCCGGCGCGCCGTGTGCCCGTCAAAGCCGTAGAGCGAGATCCAGACG
Organism: Maritimibacter sp. HL-12; assembly: GCF_900177545.1. Lineage (GTDB taxonomy): Bacteria > Pseudomonadota > Alphaproteobacteria > Rhodobacterales > Rhodobacteraceae > Sinisalibacter. The sequence goes on from NZ_FXBQ01000001.1 coordinate 2,309,293, forward strand.
TCGCCCGCCTGGCGCTCGACCACCGTCTCCCCCGCCACTGCGTCGCGCACCACGCGATATGCACCGTTCGGCAACACCTGCGGGCCGGGCTCGTCAAGGCCAACCGGATGCAGCGCGCCGTGGCCGCCGAAGCCGGTATCAGCCAGCCAGCGCGCGGCCTCCACCGTGACCTCGAAAGCCTGGTGGGTGCGCGCGCCACCCTCGGGCGCGCCATTGCGCACCCGGGCAAGCAGCGTGCGGGGCGCATAGCCGAGCGCCTCAAGCGCGTGGCCGAACAACCGGTTGTGCTCGAAGCAGTAGCCGCCACGTTCGCGGGCGAGAAGCTTGTCGGAAAGCGATTTTGGATCGAGGCTCGGCACCCGCCCGAGCAGCGGATCAATGTTCTCGAAAGGGATCGCGCGCATGTGCGATTCCTGCAAGGCACGCAGCCCCGCCAGCCCGTCCGGCACATTTGAAAGCCGGATTCGGTCAAGATATGCGTTTAGCCGAAAACCCATGTCATGCTCAGAACAACGAGAAGTATTCCGCCTGCTCCCAGTCCGAGAGCGCGGAGACGTAACGATCCCACTCGGCGTGCTTGATCCGGGCGAGATACTCCACGAACTCGTTGCCGAAGGTGGCGCGCAACATCTGCGAGCCCTCGAAGGCGGTGATCGCGTCGAGCAGCGAAGCGGGCAGGCGCTCGGCGTCGGCGTCATAGGGGGTTTCGACCTTCGCGGGAGGGGTCAGCCCCTGCGCGATGCCCGACAGCCCGCCCGCGATCTGGGTGGCAAAGAGGTAATAGGGGTTGGCGGCAGGCTCCGGCACGCGGTTCTCGATCCGGCTGGCCGCATCGCCCGGCTTCATCAAGGCGCGGATCATCGCGCCGCGATTGTCTTCGCCCCACTGGATCCGGTCGGGGGCAAGCTGGAACGGCTGGTAGCGCTTGTAGCCGTTCACCGTGGGGGTGGTGATCAGGCAGCTTTCGCGGGCGTGCGCCAGCAGCCCCGCGATCCATTGCCCGGCCACCGGGGTGAGCGCGCCATCTTTTTCGGGCATGAACAGGTTGCGCCCCTCGGTATTCACCAGCGACTGGTGGACGTGCCAGCCGCTCGCGGCGGCGTTATCGACCTTGGGGCGGCACATGAAGGTGGCGTGCAACCCCTCGCGGGCACAAACTTCCTTCACCAGCGTGCGGAACATCACCATGTTGTCGGCCTGGCTCATAGGGTCGCCGGGGTCGAAGGTGAACTCGAACTGGCTCGGCCCCATTTCCACTTCCATCGAGCGCAGCGGCAGGCCCAACTCGGCGGAGGCGCGGCGCAAGCGGTCCATCACCGGCTCCAGCCGGTCGTAAAGCGTTTCGGTGAGAAACTGGTAGCCATGGGCCAGCGCGCGGGTATCGGGCGCGCGCGCGGGCATGGTGGTGTCGCCGTGCGCGAGGCGGGGATCGTCGAGGTGAAAAACGTGGAACTCCACTTCCAGCCCGACCACGAGCGCCATGCCGCGCTCGGCAAGCCGGGCCTCAGCCCGGCGCAACACCTCGCGCGGGGCAAAGCCGATCGGCGCGCCGGTGCGGAAATGCGCATCAGACATCAGCCACGCCGAATGCGGCGACCATGGCAGCGGGCGGAAGCTCGCCGGATCGGGCACGAGCAGGATATCGCCCGCACCATCCATCGGCCCCGAGCCGATGCCGCTGGCGGCAGACCAGACCGGAAAGGCGGTGCGGTGCGAAGTATCCTTGAGCAGCAGAGTCGAGGGCGCGGCGAGGCCATTGGCGAAGACCGAAGCCAGCGCCTCGGCCACCACCGCCTTGCCGCGCAAGATTCCGTGCTGATCGGCGAAGACGACGCGGACGGTTTCGATCCCCTCCGCCCGCACCCGGGCGATGGTTTCGACGGCGGCCTCTATCCATGCGGCGTCGATCAATCCCATGCGGGCGAGTTGTCCGGAGGCGATCCGGTTGTGGTCGGCTTGTGTCACGTGCTTCATCCCAAGGCTGTCGCGCGGCGCGGGCGGCTCACAGGGTGGGCGAGCCGCCGCGCCAAGGCAAGGTCAATCTGCCGAAAGGCTCAGGAGATGGCAGCGTCCCAGCCGGTGCAGGCGGCGCGGCGGGCAGCATCGCCCTCGGTGTAGGCCCGCTCCCAGTCGCCATCGCTGCACAGCGTATCGTTCGCCGCAGGGCCGTGGATCGTGGCCGGATCGACGCCGTTTCGCATCGGCAAATCCTCCTCCTTGCCCTCGCCGAGCGACGCGATCGCCGCGCGCAGCTTGCGCCGGTAGCGGATGATGGCGGTGTCGGTCTTGCCGAGGTGTTCCTCGGTGCGATCCTGGATCCGGCCCATGCTCTCCACCGCCCATTGATCGTGCACGTTGATGTCGAGCCCCATGCCGGTATAGGTTTCGCGCGTCTGTTCGTCGGGGTTGTAACCCCAGTTGTTGCGCGCGTTCTTGAGCGGGGCGTAATCGGGCAGGCGGTGCTCCTTGAGCCGTTGCTCGCGCATCAGCTCCTTGTTCACCGGCGCGCCGTAGCTCGTGAACATCGAGTACCAGTAGCAGTTCTCATCGTCGATCGGCACGTGCCACTGGGTGATGATCATCTCGCGGCTCATCGGGATGGTGATCGCCTCGGGGAAGATCTGGTTGGTGACACGCACATGGGTGCGGCCGTCGTCAAGATGGCGCAGGGCGATGATCCGCATGCCGAAATCAGTGTCTTCCACGCTGATCTCGGGGCGGGGATATTCGCGCAGGAGCTGCGTCATCGGGATCTCGGTATTCGCCGCCTTGTCGCGGAACTGCTTGCCGTAGCTCTCGGCCGGGTCTTCGTCCTGCAGGAAGCGGTGCAGGAAGGAGGCATGCGCGGGGTCGATCCCCACTTCGAGCGCCTGCAGCCAGTTGCACTCCCACAAGCCTTTGAAGGCGAAGACGTGGCTTTCCGGCGCGCGGAAACAATCGAAATCGGGGAAGGCAGGAGGCTCGCCCGGCCCCATCCAGGCGAAGATGATGCCGTTTTTCTCCACCACCGGGTAGGCGGCGGTGCGGATGTTTTCATGCATCCGCGAGCCCTCCGGCTCGCCCGGCTGCTCGACGCACTGGCCCTCGCGGTTGAAATGCCAGCCGTGGAACGGGCAGCGCAGGCCGTTGTCTTCGAGCCGACCATAGCACAGATCAACCCCCCGGTGCGGGCAGCGCCGCCCGATCAGGCCGAGCTTGCCCTCCTCGTCGCGAAACAGCACGAGATCTTCGCCCAGCAGGCGCACCGGCACCACCGGGCGCTTGCCTTCAAGCTCGTCGGCAAGTGCCGCGGGCTGCCAGTAGCGCCGCAGCACCTCCCCGGCGGGCGTGCCCGGTCCGGTCTTGGTGATGGTATCGTTCAGGTCCTGGCTGATCATGGCTGGGTCTCCGCGCGTTCGAGTCCGGTTTCGTCGATTATCGCACAAATTGTCGCATAGGCAAGAACCACCTGCGGTTTTGGGTCGCACTCCGGCACGTCTTGGCGCAAAAAGACAGAGGCAGACGAAAAGGGCCGCACCGGCATGGAAAATGACCGCGATATTTCGCTGACCTTCCTCAAGGGCCTCACGGTGCTGCGCGTCTTCGATGAAGACCGCGCGGCGCTAACCCTTGCCGAGATCGCCCGCCAGACCGGGCTCGACCCGGCCACCGCCCGCCGCCTCGTGCTCACGCTGGTGCGGCTGGGCTACGTGCGCAAGGAGGGCAGGGCGTTCTCGCTCGCACCGCGCGTTCTGGTGCTCGCGGCGGGGTTCCTGCGCGGGCAGGGCTTCGGCACCCGGGTGCAGCCGGTGCTCAACCGCGCCGCCGCCGCGCTGGGCCTCGGGGTGTCGCTCGCGATCCGAGACGAGGACCGGGCACTGCTCGTGGCGCAATCGACGCTGGCCGACAGCACGGTGAGTTTCGGGTTCACCATCGGCAGCCGGTTGCCGCTCGTCCACACCGCGATGGGACGGATGCTGCTCGCCGGTGCCCCGGAAGCGGAACGACACCGCCTGCTCGCCGAGGCCCCGCTCGACGCCCTGACCGCCGAAAGCGAGACCGACGGCACACGGATCGCGGCAGAGATCGAAACGGCGGCGGCGCAGGGTTACGCCGTCGCGCGTGGCTTCGAGGCGGGCGTGACCGGGATCGCCGTCCCGGTCGGGCCGCCGGGAGAGGCGCGCGCGGTGCTGGGTGTGTCCGACCTCCACGCAAGGTTCGAGGGCGAGGGCGCGGTTCTGGCCATTGTCTCGACGTTGCGCCGCGCGGCGGCAGAACTGGCGCATACGCCGCCGTTCGCGGGCAGAGATCCCGCAAACGGCGGCGTGACCTAGGCGCGCCTGTCAGGCGGGCACCGACTGCGCGGCCTGCGGGTGGGCGCGGGCCGAAGCGGTGTTGCGCCCGACGATGGCGGGGGCCTCGTGGATCAGCCGGTCATCGGTCAGGGCGTGCACCATGAACAGCGCGAAGTCGGTGCGGCGGGTCAGGTTGGAGACCAGCACCGGGTCGCCGACATGACGCGCCCAGACCGGCAGGCCCTCGCTCTCGCCCTCCTCCAGGTCGGAGCCGCGCACCACCGTCCAGAGCCGCTCGGAGGCGAAGATCCGGTTGGTGGCCTCGACCTGATCGTTCAGGTCGACGAGCCGCAAAGCGCGGGCGATCTTGCCAAAGACGGCGACGAAGGCCCTGAGTTTCAAGGAATAGCGGTCCTTGCCGTCGCGGCTGATATGCCAGCCGCAGGAGAAGATGAGCCGCGCACCGGGGTCGGCGAAGTCGAGCACCGCTTGCGCCGTGCCGGAGGCGTAGTTGTCGGTGCCCCAGGGGGCGAGCACGGTGAGCACGCCGTCACAGCCCCGCACCGCCGCCGCGATCACGTCGCGGTCGTTGGTGCGGCCGGGGAAGAGGGTGATCTGGTCCTTGAAGCGGTCGAGCTTTCCCACGCTTTCGGGGCGGCAGACACCCACCACCTCGTAGCCGCGGGCAAGGGCATGTTCGGTCATGTATTGGCCAAGTTTGCCGGAGATGCCGATGATGCAGATGCGTTTCATTGTCTTGTTCCTTTCGTATGCGGGCGCGGGCGGAGGGGCCGCCCGCGCGGTGTGGGCTCAAGCGAAGGCCGGGGCCGGGGTGGCCGGGCGCGGGCCACGGATCAGCAGCCAGAGCGCGAAGCCGACCTCGGCAAGGGTGACGATGGCGAGGAAGGCGCCGGTGACCCCGTCGAACACCGCCGAGCCGGTCACCACGGTGGCCGAGAGCGTGTCGAGCAGGTAGCCGACCGAGCCGAGCGTCATCGCGTGGCCGAGCAGGCGCGGATAGCGGCCCGAGCGGGCGACGAGTTGGCCAAGAATGGCAAGGTGGATCGTGAAGAAGATCTGCCAGACCCAAACGCCGGCGTCGTGCACGCCGAGCATAAGGCCGGCGAGGTCAAACCGCTGCGCCTCGGAAAAGCTGGCGAGGGTGATGCCCGGATCGGCCAGCGCATAGGCAGCGGCATGGAAGAGCAGCATCGCGGCCATCACGCCGACCATCGAGAGCCGCGCCAAGGCAGCGGCGAAGGAGAGCGTGGCATTCACCGGCTTGAACATGAAGTAGAGCATCGCGGTCGCCATGATCTCGGCAATCAGGATCACCACCTCGCCGCCGATCCCGGCGGCATAAAGCCCGCGATTGGCGAGGATATTGGCGAATGTCGCCGCGGCATCGCCCGCCACCTGCAATTGCGAGGGCACCCAGAGGATGGAGAAACCGCCGGCGATGGCGATGGTGAAATAGAATGCGCCCGTGAGGCGGGCGTAGCTGCGGGACTGGGGATCGTTGAACGTCTGCATTTTCGTTTCCTTTCAATAGGCAAGCCGGTATCTGGCGCTCTCGCGGCGGGGTGCGGGAGCGGGGGATGAACCTGAACTGTTCGAAGTCTGTCGCGGCACCTCGGAGGCGCAGGAAATGTATACCGCCGCAGCCATCCAAAGAAAATTGACCAATATGGCTGGCGTGATATGCATTAATGCATGGATTGGCGTTCTGTGAACTTCGACTGGAATCGCGCCCGGGCCTTTCTCGTCACCGCAGAGGAAGGCTCGCTGTCGGCCGCCGCGCGCGCGCTTGGCCTTGCCCAGCCCACGCTGGGCCGCCAGGTTGATGCGCTGGAGGAAGAGCTGGGCGTGGTGCTTTTCGAACGGGTCGGGCGCGGCCTCAGGCTGACCCCGGCGGGGCATGACCTGATCGAACACGTCCGCGCGATGGGTGAGGCGGCCACGCGGCTGTCGATGTCGGCCTATGGGCAGAACGAGGCGATGGAGGGCGAGGTCTCGATCACCGCGAGCGACGCCTACGCCGCGATGCTGCTGCCGCCGATCCTCGCCCGGTTGCACGCGGCAGAGCCGCGCATCCGGATCGAGCTGATCGCGGTCAACGACGCCTCCGACCTCCTGCGCCGGGAGGCCGATATCGCGATCCGCAATTTCCGCCCGAAAGAGCCCGATCTCGTCGCCCGCAAGGTCCGCGACGCGATCGGGCGCTTCTACGGTGCGCCTGCCTACCTGGAGCGCCACGGCCCGTTCGAGACGCCGCAGGATCTCGCCCGCGCCACGTTCATCGACATCGATCCGAACGGCGCGCTGTTGCGGTGGTTCAACGGTCACGGCATCGCGGTGACCGAGGCCAGTTTTCCGCTACGCTGTGCCAGCTACCCGGCAATGTGGGCAATGGTGAAGCAGGGCCTTGGCCTTGGCCTCATCGACGACCGCCTCGGCGACGCCGATCCCGCCGTGCGCCGCGCGGTGCCGGGTTTTGCACCCTTCGAGTTCCCGGTCTGGCTGGTGGCGCACCGCGAGATCCACAAGAGCCGGCGGCTCCGCTTCGTGTTTGATTTCCTTGCCGAAGCCCTGAAGTAGGGCGCTACTCCGAGATGAACCGCCGCAGCATCTCGGCCTCCTGACCTTCCATCAGCTTCTGGGCCGTCGCCATGTGATCGCGCATCACCAGCCGGGCGGTGTCGGCGTCGCCGATCCTGAGGGCGTCGATCAGTTCGATCTGGAACGCCTTGCCGCGCTCCCAGAGCTCCAGGTTGGGGGGGGAATAGAGCTTCCGATAGACGGTGAGATCGGACAGCATGTTGACCATGAAATCGATCAGGAAGCCAAGAAGCGGGTTCTCGGATTGGTCGGCCAGCAGGGCATGGAAGCGCAGCGAGGCAACGTGCTGTTCGCGTTCCTCGTCGAGCGAGCGCGCAGGCTCGGAATACTCCCCGATGATCGCTTCGAGTTGACCGAGTATGTCTTCGGAGAGCTTGCCCGCAAGCGCGGCGGCCAGCTCGGGCTCCAGCACCCGGCGTAGGTCGTAGATGTCGCGGATCGTGAGGTTCTTGAAATAGAAGTAGTTGCCGAGCAGGGCACGGGCGCGCTCCTTCGAGACCTCGTGCACGAAGGTGCCGCCGCCCGGTCCGGTGCGGCTTTTTACCAGTCCCTGCGCCTCGAGAATACGCATCGCTTCGCGGATCGTGCCCTTGGCCATGCCGAACCGTTCGATCAGTTCCGGTTCGGATGGCAGCCGGTCACCGGCGCTGAAATGTTCCTGCACGATCCAGGTCTTGATCGCCTCGGCCACTTGTGCGGGACGGCTCATGCGCGGACGGTCGGGGTCAGTATTCATGCGGGTGAATGCAGGCGGCAAGTTGATGCTCTCCCAGTGGTCTCAGGTCCGGTACTTCGGCCACGCATTCCGGAGTCGCGCGCGGGCAGCGCCCGGCAAAGGCGCAGCCGGGCGGCGGGTTCAGCGGATCGGGCAATTCGCTGTCCTTCTGCTCGGGGGCCTTGAGGGGCCTGCCGACAACCGGCGCGCTGTCTGCCAGGAGTTTCGTATAGGGGTGCCGGGGCGTCTTGAAAACCTCTTCGGCGGGGCCGACTTCCACCACCGTGCCGAAGTAGAGCACGAGGATGCGGTCCGAAACCGCCTCGACCACGGCGAGATCGTGGGAGATGAACAGGTAGGTAAGGTTGAATTCGCCCTTCAGATCGGCCAGCAGGTTGAGCACCTGCGCCTGCACCGACACGTCAAGCGCGCTCACCGGCTCGTCGAGGATGATGATCCGCGGTGCCGCGGCGAGCGCGCGGGCAACGCCGATGCGCTGTGCCTGACCGCCGGAAAACTCGTGCGGGTAGCGGTCGAGAAACTCCTCTCGCAGGTTCACGCTGGCGAAGATCTCGCGGATGCGCGCGGCACGCTCCGCGCGGCCCATGCCATAGAGGCGCTTGAGTGGTGCCTCCATGATCTGGCGGATCGTCTTGCGCGGGTTGAGCGACGATACCGGGTCCTGGAACACGTACTGGATCAGCTTGCCGAAAGCCGCCGGATCGGCGTTGTCGAGCGGCTTGCCCTCGATCTCGATCCGCCCGGTGGTGGGTTCGAGCAACCCCACCAGCATCCGCGCGAGGGTCGACTTGCCGCAACCGCTCTCGCCGACGATTCCCAGCGTTTCCCCCTTGGCCACCTCGAACGACATCGGACGCACCGCCCGCACCGCCGCCTTCGGCGCACGAAACAGCCCGCCGCCGACCGGGAAGGTTTTGGAAAGATCGTCTACCTTCAGGGCGGTCATGCCAGCTCCTCCTCGGGGTGGATACAGCGCGCGGTGTGGGTTTCGGTGCCTTCGAGCAAGATCTCGCCCTCGCGGCACGCGTCGGTCGCCTTGTGGCAGCGCGGCGCGAAGGCGCAGCCGGGCGGCAGATCATGCACCTGCGGCGGCAAACCGGGGATCGCCGCAAGACGGCGCTTGCCGCCCCCCAGTTCGGGCACGCAGGCCATGAGCTTCTTGGTGTAGGGATGGGCCGGGTGTTCGAGGATCGTCTCGGTCGGCCCTTCCTCCACGATCCGGCCGGCATACATCACCGCGACCCGGTCGCACAATTGTGCCACCACGCCGAAATCATGGGTGATGAAGATGATCGCGAGCCCCCGTTCGCGGCGCAAATCGTCAAGCAGGCTCAGGATCTGGGCCTGCACCGTCACGTCGAGCGCGGTGGTGGGCTCGTCGGCGATGATCACGTCGGGATCGTTCGCCATGGCCATGGCGATGCCCACCCGCTGGCGCATGCCGCCCGACATTTCGTGTGGGAAGTTGCGAATGCGGCTTTCCGGGTTGGGGATGCGCACGGCCCGGAACAACTCGATCGCCTTTGCGCGGGCCTCGGCCTCGGGCACCCGGTTGTGGGCCTGGATCGCCTCGATCAACTGGTCGCCGACACGGTAGAGCGGGTGCAGCGTGCTGAGCGGGTCCTGGAAGATGTAAGCCACGTTCCGGCCCCGCTTGGCGCGCAGGCTGTCATAACTTGCCGCAAGCAGGTCTTCGCTGTCGTAGCGCACCGCGCCGCCGGTGATGACCCCGGGGGGCGAGGCGACGAGCCCCATCACGCTGAGCGCGGTGACCGATTTGCCGGAACCGGATTCGCCGATCACCCCGACAGCTTCGCCCGGGTTCACATGCAGGGAAACCTGGTTCACAGCCCGGTAGATGCGCGGGCCGACATGAAACTGCGTCTCCAGCTCCTGGATGTTGAGCAGCCCCTTCTGGTCGGCGCGCGGCACGTTGCCGCGACGCTCGACGAGCGTGACGGCGCGTGGCCGGGTCAGCGCGCCCGAGCGCAGCCGCGGGTCGAGCGCATCGCGCACGCCGTCGCCGAGCAGGTTGATGCTCATCACGATCAGGAAGATCATCACCCCCGGCACGATCGAGGTATGCGGCGCTGTGATCAGCGCCGAGCGGGCCTCGCCCAGAATCGAGCCGAGGTCGGCCTGTGGCGGCTGGCTGCCGAGGCCGAGAAACGACAGGCCCGCGGTTTCGAGGATCATCCAGCCCACGGTGGTCGACATCGCGATCACGATGGTGGAGGCGACGTTGGGCAGAAGCTCGGTGAGGATGATCCGCCCGTGCCCCATGCCCGCCAGCCGCGCCGCGTCGATGAATTCGCGGCCCGCGAGCCCGACGGTCACGCCACGGATGTTGCGCGCAAAGAACGGGATGTTGACGGCGGCCACCGCGATCAGCGCGTTGGTCAGCCCCGGCCCGAGGGCGGCGACGATCGCGAGCGCGAGCAGGATGTAGGGAAAGGCCATCAGCATGTCGACGCCGCGCATGATCACGTTGTCGGTGCGACCGCCAAAATACCCGGCGATGATGCCAATCGCGGAGCCGACGCTGGCGGCGATCAGGGCGGCGAAGATGCCCACGGCGAGCGAGAGCCGCGTGCCCCAGAGCAGCCGCGACAACAGATCGCGCCCGAGGTGGTCGGTGCCGAGCAGGTGGCCTTCGGTGAACGGCCGCTTGAACCGGTCGCCGGTGGCGATGGCGTCGGGGTCGGCGAGCGGCAGGAGCGGGGTGATCAGCGCAAGGATCAGGATCGCCGAGAGCACCACCGCGCCCATCGCCGCCAGCCGGTTGCGAAACAGGAGCTTGAGAAAGGCGATCATGTCTTGATCCTCGGATCGAGCAGCGACTGCGCCACGTCCACGACGATGTTGAAGAACACGTAGCAGGCCGCGACAAAGACGACGCCGCCCTGCACCAGCAGAAGATCGCGCTTGAGGATCGCGTCAACCAGCATCCGGCCAACACCGGGCCACTGGAACACCAGCTCGATATAGACCGATCCCGACAGCACGAAGCCGGCCTGGATGCCGAGCACCGGGATGATCGACACCATCGCCGAGCGCATGGCATGGCCCATGATCACCCGGCGTTCGTCGACCCCCTTGGCGCGCGCCGTCCGGATGTAGTCCTGCCGCAGAACTTCGAGCATGGCCGAGCGTGACAGCCGCGCGATCACCCCGGTGGCCACCACAGCCAGCGCCGAGGCGGGCATGATCAGGTGGCGGATGAGGTCGAGCATATCGCCGCCGCCATAGATCGCGTACATCCCCGAAACCGGCAGCCAGCGCAGGTTTACCGCGAACAGCAGGATCATCATCATCCCGAGGAAGAACGATGGCACCGAGATGCCGATGATCACGGTGAAGGTGATCAGCTTGTCGGCCAGCCCGTATTGCCGCGCCGCCGATACGACACCGGCGAGGATACCAAGCAGCGAGGCCAGCACGAAGCTCACCCCGGCGAGCACAAGCGTGGCGCTGAACCGGTCGAGGATCTCGTCGAAGACCGGGCGGTTGAGGCTGAAGGAGCGGCCGAAATCGCCGGTGAGCATGTTGCCCAGCCAGATGAAATACCGCTGCACGATCGGTTTATCGAGGCCGAGATCGCGGTTGATCTTGGCCACGTTTTCCGGCGTGGCATAGCTGCCGAGGATCGCCGTGGCCGGGTCGCCCGGGATCATCGCCATGATCAGGAACACGATGACGGTGATGCCGAGCAGCACCGGGATCGCGGATAGAAGTCGTTTCAGGATATAGGCGCCCATGGCACTCCCCCCGGTGTCGAAAAGGCGTCAGCCCCCTTTTGCCCTTCTCGGGTCAAAAAATACCTCGGGGGGCGCGGGGGGCAGAGCCCCCCGCATGGATCGGGCCGCCGCAAAGCGGCCCGAAACTTCTCAGTTCTTCACCACGTCTTGCAGCAGGAGCAGGAACGAAGGCTCGAGGTCGAAGTTCTCCACCTTGTCGCTGGTCACCGCGTTCTGTTTCCAGTTTGCCACGAAAACCCAGGGCGCGTCGTCCTGCACGATGGCCTGCATCTCCTTGTAGAGCTCCGCGCGGCGGTCCTGATCGGTGGCAACGCGGGCCTCTTCGAGCAGCTTATCAACCTCGGGGTTGGAGTAGTAGCCCGAGTTGAAGCCGCCCGCATCGGGCCATGCATCGGTGCGCAGGGCAAGGAAGGGCAGGGTGTCGGGATCATTGGTCATCCATGCCATCTCGGCCATGTCGGCCTTGCCTTCAAGACCGGGGTTCACCTCGCCAAGGAAGGTGTTCCACTCGTAGGTCTCGATATTCACATCGAGCCCCACCGCCTTGAGATCGGCCTGGATCGCGGTGCCCATCGGGATCGGATCGAGCATCCCCGAACCGCCTTCGGTGACATAGAAGGTCAGCTCCGCGCCCTCCGCATCGGCCTCTGCGAGCAATTCGCGCGCGCGGTCGGGGTCGTAGGGGTAGGGGTCGAGATCCTCGTTATAGGCCCAGGCGAAAGCGGGCGGAATCGGCCCGGCCGCCACCTCTGCGGTGCCTTCGAGCACGTCGGTGACGATCGCTTCCTTGTTGATCGCGTAGTTCGCGGCCTGGCGCACGCGCTTGTCCGCGAAGGGCCCTTCCTTGGCGTTCAGGATCAGGAACCACACGTGCGGCCCGGCCTGTTCGACAACGTTGAAACTCTCGTCGCGGAACTCGCTGAGCGCGGTCGGCGGGACTTCCACCATCATGTCGATCCCGCCCGAAAGCATCTCGGCCACGCGGGTGTTGGCATCGGTGATCGGGCGGAACACCACCGCGTCGGTGCCGGCGGGCTCGCCCCAGTAATCGGGGTTCTTCTCGACCACCACCGCCTCGTTCGAACGCCACTCGCCGAACCTGAACGGGCCGGTGCCCGACGGGTTGCGGCCGAAATCGTCGCCATGGGCCTCCACCGCGGCGGGCGAGACCATAAGCCCGGTCGGGTAGGCGAGGTTCGACAGGAACGGTGCGTAGGGTTCGTTGAGCGTGAACTGCACGGTCAGGTCATCGACCACGGTGGTTTCCTCAACCGCCGAGAAGAAGAAGGCGAGCGGGAAGGGGCCGGTATCGTGGTAGGGGTGATCCTCGTTCAGCATCCGGTCGAAATTGAACTTCACGGCCTCGGCGTTGAACGGGGTGCCGTCGTGGAAGGTCACGCCTTCGCGCAGCTTGAAGGTGTAGACGGTGCCGTCTTCCGAAACCTCCCAGCTCTCGGCGAGGCCGGGCGCCACTTCCAGCGTGCCGGGGGCGTATTGCAGCAGGCCCTCGTAGAGATTCACGAGGATGCGGAAATCGTTCACCGCGGTCACCGCGGCCGGATCGAGCGATTTCGGCTCGGCGATCTGGCCGACGACGAGCACGCCGGGCGGGGTCTGCGCCAGCGCGGGCGCGCCGAGGCTGGCCGCCATCGCCATGCCTGCGGCGGCGGCGAACAGGCTGCGCCGCGTCCATTCAATCGGTTTCATGTCAGGCTCTCCCAGTTGGTTTGGATGGGCGATAATTATCATGATTAATTGTTTCCGTCAATTTTTCATGATAGATGGAAACATGCGAAACACGGAGCAGACATGACCTTTTCACTTCTTGCCCGCGATCCCGAGACCGGTGCCATCGGGGGTGCCGCGGCAACCGGCAGCCTCTGCGTTGGCGGATGGGTCTTGCGCGGCAATCTTGCCGGCGGAATGAGCGCGAGCCAGGGCATGGCCCCGTCCAGCTTCTGGGGCGAGGTCGTGCTTGATCTGATGGCGGCCGGAGCCAGCGCGCAAAAGGCGATCGAGGTTGTCACCGGCCCGGATGCGGGCCGCGCGCAACGCCAGTTGGCGGCGTTGCCGCTGGTCGGCGCGGGCGCGGTTTTCACCGGTGCCGAGAACACCCCGGAACGGGCCGAACGGCTGTTCGAGGGCGGCGTGGCGGCGGGCAACATGCTGGCCGGACCCGAGGTTGTCGAGGCATTGGTGGATGGCTTCCTCAAAGCGTCGGGCAGCTTTCCCGAGCGCCTGCTCGCGGGCCTGCGCGCCGCCGATTCGGCGGGCAGCGATTCGCGCGGTCTGATGTCGGCGGCGCTGCTGGTGCTCTCGCCGTCCCACGCGCCGCTCACCCTGCGGATCGACCATGCCGACGATCCGCTCGCCGCGCTCGAAGCCCTGCACCGTCGCGCCACGACGGGCGATTATGCCGATTGGGCCCGCCAGGTGCCCTGCCTCGACGACCCGGAGCGCACCTATGAAAACTGAACGAGACTGGGGCGCACGCGCCGCCGATCGCCTTGCCGCGCTGGCAGAGCTTTCCGCCCCCGGCCCCGGCGTCACCCGCCTGCCGTTCACGCCCGAGCACCGGGCCGCGCTCGATCTCATCGGCAGCTGGATGACCGAGGCCGGGCTGGATGTGCACATCGACGCGGCGGGCACCCTGATCGGCCGTCGCGAAGGCCCGCCCGGCGCGGCCACCTTCCTCATCGGCTCGCACCAGGACAGCGTGCGCGAAGGCGGCGCATTTGATGGCATCATGGGCGTCGTGCTGCCGATCCTTGTGCTGGAAAAGCTGCGCGCCGATGGCGTGGATCTGCCCTTCGCGGTCGAGGTGCTGGCCTTTGCCGACGAGGAGGGCGTGCGCTTTCCCACCGCGCTGATCGGCCCGCGCGCGCTTGCGGGCACCTTCGATCCCGCGGTGCTCGACATGCAGGACGCCGAGGGGAAGACCCTGCGCGCGGCGATGCGGGAATTCGGCCTCGACCCCGACGCCATCACGGCGCTGAAACGCGATCCGGCCAGAATCATTGGCTATCTTGAAGCGCATATCGAACAGGGCCCGGTGCTGGAGGCGGAAGCCGAGGCGCTGGGCGTGGTCACCGCGATCTGCGGCATCGAACGGCATCCGGTGGTGATCTCCGGCGAGACCGGGCATGCAGGTACCCTGCCGATGCACATGCGGCGCGACGCGCTGGTGGGGGCGGCGGCGCTGGTGGGCGAGGTCGACCGCATGGCGCGGGCCGAGCCGGGGTTGCTTGGCACCGTCGGCACGCTCTCGGTGCTGCCCGGCGCGGTCAACGCGGTGCCGCGCGAAGCGCGCCTGACGGTGGAACTGCGCGCCCCGGACGATGCGGTGCGTGAGCGGGCCGGGCAGGCGCTGAGGGCTTTTGCGGAATCCATGGCAGCCGAGCGCGGCCTCACCCTCAGCATGCAGCGCAGCTATCACCAGCCCGCCGCGCCCTGCGATCGGGGGCTGACCGACGCCCTCGTTCAGGCCGTGCGCAGCACGGGCGGAAAGGGCTTGGCGCTGCCTTCGGGCGCGACCCACGACGCCTCGGCGATGGCCGACTTGTGCCCGATCGCGATGCTGTTCCTGCGCTGCGCGGGCGGTGTCAGCCACCGCCCCGAAGAGCATGCCTCGGCCGCCGACATGGGCAAGGCGGTTGATGCGATGGCGGCGTTCCTGCAAGGCATCGCCACGCAGCCTGCCTGAGCGCGGCCCGGGGCCGGTGGTCGGAAGCGCAGGGCCGGGAGCAGCCCCGGCAGGTTCAGAAATCCACCTCGACCCCGGGCAGGCGCAGCGCCTTCACAAGGTCGCGCAACTCCTGCCGGGCGGCGACGTTGGAGATGTTCATCTGCCCGACCACGCCGACATCGCGCAGGTCGAGCAGGGTCAGCCCGCGCGGAAAAAGCTCGCGGAAGATCACCCGCTCGTTGAACCCGGGCACGGTGCGGAAACCGATCCGGCGGGAAAGCTCGTCGAGCGCCTTGCCCATCTTCTCCTTGTTGATCATCGCCTGCGCCCCGAGCCGGTTGCGCAGCACGATCCAGTCGATCGGCTTCAAACCGGCCTGGGCGCGCAGCTTGCGGGCGTGCCAGACCATCTCGGAATAGACCGAGGGGCTCTTGATCGCGCCGGTTTCGCCGTCGATATGGGCGAGCAGGTCGAAATCGACGAAGCTGTCGTTGAGCGGGGTCACCAGCGTGTCGGCCAGCGTATGGGCAACCTGGCTCAACCGGGTGTGCGAACCGGGGCAGTCGATCACGATGAAATCGCTTTCCGCTTCGAGCGCGGCAACGGCCTGGCTAAGGCGGCGGTCATAGGCGTTTTCGCCCGGCCCGAGCGTGCTCTGGTCGATCTCGGCCAGATCGCGGAAAGCCGGGGAAGGCAAGTCCAGGCCATGGCGCTGCATGGTGGCGGCGCGGTTCGCGATGAACCGCGCGATGGTCTTCTGGCGCAGGTCGAGATCGAGCATGCCGACCCGGTGCCCCATCCGGGCAAGCGCGGTCGCGATGTGCATCGAAACGGTCGATTTGCCCGCGCCGCCCTTCTCGTTTCCGACCACGATGATATGCGCCACGCTCCGTCCCCCGGCTTGTGCTGCGCCTTTCCGGCGCTTCGGCAGACCATACCGCGCCACCGCGCCCGATGGAAGCCACGGGAGCGCAAAGAAAAACGCCGCCCCGGGGGGCGGCGTTCAAACTCTGCGAGATGTCTTGGCTCAGAAGCCGAGACCCGAGTATTTGTTCTTGAACTTCGACACGCGCCCGCCGGTGTCCATCAGGCGCGAGGAGCCGCCGGTCCAGGCCGGGTGCACCGAGGGGTCGATTTCGAGGCTCAGGGTATCGCCTTCGGCGCCCCAGGTCGATTTCATCTTCAACACCGTGCCATCGGTCAGCTTGACGTCGATGAGGTGGTATTCGGGATGGATTTCCTTTTTCATCACGCCTCTCCTTACTTGTCGGCCAACGGTTTATAGGTGCTGTCTTCCGCGATCCGGGCCGATTTGCCGCGACGCGACCGCAGGTAGTAGAGCTTGGCACGGCGCACACGGCCGCGACGGACCACCTCGATCGAATCGATGTTGGTCGAATACAGCGGGAAGACGCGCTCGACGCCCTCGCCGAAGGAAATCTTGCGGACGGTGAACGAGCCGGCGATGCCCTTGCCGTTGTTGCGGGCGATGCAGACGCCTTCGTAGTTCTGCACGCGGCTCCGGGTGCCCTCGGTCACCTTGTAGCCGACGCGGATGGTGTCGCCGGCCTTGAAGTCGGGGATCTGTTTCCCCAGCGAGGCGATCTGTTCGGCCTCGAGTTGTGCGATCAGGTCCATGCCCGTCACTCCTATGTCTGCTCGCGGTTCGTCCCGCGAAGATGTGCCGCCCCAGAGCTCCGCGTCTTCGATCGGGTCCGCCGCGCCTTGGAAACAGGCCGCGCCCGCGGGAGGTTCAGGTCGTCTTTGCTTTGCACGCCTTGCCTCGCGAAGCTCCGCCGAAGAAGGCGGGCGAAAACAACAGCGGTCCGCTGGCCGATTCCGGCCCCGGACGGGCGGGGTATAGGGCCGGGGGGCGAGGCGATCAAGCCTTATCTTGCTTGGCCAGCCGGGCGAGATGGGCGGCCCAGAGATCGGGCCGGCGCGCGCGGGTGATGCGCTCGGACTGGTCGCGGCGCCAACGCTCGATCTCGCCGTGGTGGCCCGACATCAGAACCG
Source organism: Maritimibacter sp. HL-12 (assembly GCF_900177545.1). Taxonomy (GTDB): domain Bacteria; phylum Pseudomonadota; class Alphaproteobacteria; order Rhodobacterales; family Rhodobacteraceae; genus Sinisalibacter. The sequence continues at coordinate 2,326,381 of NZ_FXBQ01000001.1, forward strand.
GCGGGATCGCCCGGCCGCGCCACTCGGCGGGACGGGTATATTGCGGGTGCTCCAGCAGCCCGTGCGAAAAGCTCTCGTCCTCGGTCGAGGCGGCGTTGCCGAGAACGCCGGGCAGCAGCCGCACGGTGGCGTCGAGCAGCGCCTGTGCGGCGATCTCACCGCCGGTCAGCACGAAATCGCCAAGGCTGACCTCTTCGATGTCGTATTCCTCCAGCACCCGCTCGTCGACACCCTCGAAGCGCCCGCAGATCAGCGTGATCCCGTCACCGGCGGCAAAACGACGGGCCATCGCCTGATCGAAGCGCGCCCCGCGCGGGCTGAGGTAGACCAGCGGCCAGCGCGCCCGGTCGGTGGGCTCGCCCGCGCTCGCGGCGTCGATTGCGGAGGCCAGCACGTCGGCGCGCAGCACCATGCCCGCACCGCCGCCCGCGGGCGTGTCATCGACGTTGCGATGTTTGCCTTCGCCGAACTGGCGCAGCTCTACCGTTTCGAGCCGCCAGAGACCTTCGTCGAGCGCGCGACCGGTGAGGCTTTCGCCGAGCACGCCCGGGAAGGCGTTGGGAAACAACGTGATCACCCGCGCCTCCCATGCGCTGGCGAGCCGGGGCCGCTCATCCATCAGCGCGCGCGGGGTGAGGGTGGGGGCGATCTTCAGCCGCCCGTGGCTCTTGGGTTTGTCGCTCATGGCGCGTTCCTAGCGCGAAGCCGGGCCACTGAGAACGGCTTTCTTCATGTATTGGCCAGGGCAGGACAGCCAGAAAGCAAGGTGGCATAGCCCTCACCGGGGAACTCGACGTCGAGTTCCGCGAGCGATGTCTGATCGGGAAGCTGTTCCGGCGGCGCACCGGCTTCGACGAGGTCGAGCACACGGCCGCGGGCCTCGTGGCGCGTGCGGGCGTCGGGGGCGTTCAGCAGGATCGCGGGCAGGATACCGCCCTCTCCCCGCGCGATCAGCGCATGCATCACGGCCGGCGCGGCGATGAAGCGCAGCGCGGCGAAATCGAGCCGCGCATCGCCGCCCTCATCCGCACCGCCGACATCGTCGCAGAGCAGATCGAAGGCCTCGATCCCGGCCTCGGTGTGGAGCTGGTGCACCAGCGCGTCGATCGAGGACACAGAGCCCCGGTCAACCAGCGAAAGCGCGGTGCGAAAGCGGTCGTAGGCCGCGCTTGCCGCGGGGGAGACCTCGGGCCACGCGGGCGCGGATGTGGAGGCGGGGGCCTGCATCGCTTCGATCTCGCGGATCGCGTGGTCGAGCATCACGTTCATCTCCGCCGCGTCGCGCCAGGCCCAGGCCCCGATCCCCGCAGCCAACCCGGTGATCGCGAGCGGTGCCCAGAGCGGCAGGGTGACCGGGCCAAGCAAATACGCCGCGGCCAGTCCGCCGCCCCAAGCAAGGCCGACGATTGCGGTTTGGGCGACAACCATGATCGACAGCGCCGCCCAGCCGACGCCGGTCGACAGATCGGGTTTGCGGGCAACGGCCATGTAGAGCAGGAACAGCGCCACGAAAACCGGAAGCGTCTGCCCGCCGTGCCCCGCCATCCCGGCAAGCACCGGCCCGCCGTAGAGCGCGGCACCGAACAGCACCAGCCCGATATGTCCGTAGCGGTGAATCACGAAAGTCCGCCCCCCCTCTGGCGGCTGGTCTTGATGCCCGCCGCGGTTATGGCTCAGGAAACGGCAAAACCCCGCGCAATGCCACAACGAATGTGTTCCGGGCTGCCCGGGCGTGACCCGTTCACTCGGGAAAGACGCCCTCCGGCGGGTCGATGACGATCCGGCGCGCGGCGAGATCGACGGTGGGCACGGCGGCGCGGGTAAAGGGCAGGAGCGCAGGCGTTTTCAACCCCTCCCCGGTGATTTCGAGAAGGTCGCCGGCGCCGTGGTTGTGCACCGCGCTGACCCGGCCGAGGGCCATGCCGCCGGTATCGACCACGTCCAGCCCGATCAGGTCGGCGTGGTAGAACTCGTCGTCGGGCAACGAGGGCAGGGCGGTGCGATCGACAAACAGCCGGGTGCCGCGCAGCGCATCGGCGGCTTCCTTGCCGGATACGCCGTCGATCAGCGCGGCGAAGCCGTTCTTGACCGGGCGGGTGATCTCGACAGTGAAGCTGCGTGCGCCGTCTTCGGTCCAGAGCGGGCCATAGGTTCCGATATCTTCGGGCTCGGCGCAGAAGCTCTTCAGCCGCACCTCGCCCCTGACCCCGAAAGCGCCCGCGATCACGCCGACGCAGATCCGATCGTCACTCATGGCAGACCTCGCATTGCCGGAACGGCGCGGGACCGGCTGGCCCCGCGCCTGTAGCTTGTCCGCAAACGTCTGATTACTCAGCGTTTTCCTCGGTCGCAGCCGCCTCGACGGGGGCTTCTTCCTCGGCCGGGGCGTTGGCGGCGGCTTCCTTCTCGGCGCGGGCGGCGGCGCGCTCCTGGGCGGCCTTGCCCGGGGTGCCCTTCTTCGGGTTCGAGCGCTCTTTCTTCTCGAGAATCCCGGCGGCCTCGAGCAGGCGGGCAACGCGGTCGGTGGGCTTGGCGCCTTTCTCGATCCAGGTTTTCACGCGGTCGAGGTCCATCTTCACCCGCTCTTCGCTGTCTTTCGGGAGCAGCGGGTTGTAGGTGCCGAGTTTCTCGATGAAGCGGCCATCGCGCGGCATGCGGCTGTCGGCGGCGACGATCGAGTAATGCGGGCGCTTTTTCGAGCCGCCACGGGCGAGACGGATTTTCATAGCCATGGTATTTCTCCTGTTTTTGCGAGCTGTCGCAGGGGGTTCAGTCCTGCTGTTCCTTGTGTTTTTCGTGGTGCTGAATGACTTCAGCGATGATGAAGTTGAGAAACTTCTTGGCGAATTCCGGGTCGAGATCGGCCCGTTTTGCCAGGTCTTCGAGCCGTGCGATCTGTTCAGCCTCGCGGCTTGGATCGGACGGGGGAAGGTCGTGCTCGGCCTTGAGCTTGCCCACCGCCTGGGTGTGCTTGAAGCGTTCGCCGAGGGTGTAGACGAGGATCGCGTCGAGCCTGTCGATCGAGGCGCGGTGCTCGCGCAGGAGCGCCGCGGCGCGGGTTGCGTCATCGGTCATTCGAGGTCTCCGGATAGGGAAAAACCCGGTCTGCAAATCGTCGGCAAAACGTATGGCAGGGGTCTGCTCATCTGCCACGGGCATGCTTCGAGACCGGTCATCACAGCACACCCCCCGCGCCGGGGTGGCGCCAGATGTTCATCGCGCCGTGGACCGGGTGCAACCAGGCGCGTTCGAGCGTTGCGTCGAGCCGGGAGGCGAGCGTCTCCGAACGGGTGTTGCCGGCGGCGATCAGCGAGATTGCCGTGGTCCAGCCGAGGTGGTCGTAGGCGAAGGCCCGGGCGGTGAGCGCTGCCTCGCGCGCGAAGCCACGCCCCTCGGCATGGGCCATCAGCGTCCAGCCCAGTTCCGGCTCGGGCCAGCCATCGGGTGCCCAGAGACCGACCCGGCCGAGGTAGCGCCCGCTCGCCTTTTCCTCCAGCGCCCAGAAGCCGAAACCGCGCAGGGCCCAGTGGCCGATCATCGCCGCCACCACGCGCCAGACCTGGTCGCGGGTGAGCGGTCCGCCGACGAGAGCCGAGCGCTCGGAGGCGAAGAATGCGGTCTCCTCGGCAACATCGTCCTCGCGCAGCGCGCGCAGGAACAAACGCTCGGTTTCGAGAGTCGGGATATGGAAGCTGGTGGGGGCGAGGATATGCGCGGTCATGCCAGCGCCTCCCGGCCCGGGTGACGCCAGATCACCGTTCGGGCACCGCCCGGCGTGCTCCATTCCCGTTCCGGCCACGCGCCGAGGCGGCGGGCCAGCGCCTCGGAGCGACGGTTTCCGGGTGCGATCACGCTGGTGAGCGGCCCCCAGCCCCAGTCTTCGTAGGCATGGGCGCGGGCGGCAAGCGCCGCCTCGTGGGCATAGCCCTTGCCCTCGCCCCCGTCGAACATCATCCAGCCGATCTCGACCTCGCTCCAGCCCTCGGGGTGCCAGAAACCGACCTGCCCCACCGTCTCGCCGGTTTCGGTGACATCCACCGCCCAGAGGCCATAGCCGCGCAGCACCCAATGGCCGAGTTCGGCGGCAAACCGGCTCCAGGCCGCCGGACGTTCGGCGGGGCCGCCGATGCCGCGGCTGCGCTCGGAGGCGAGCAGGGTGGCATAGCGCCCGAAATCCTCGCGACAGGGCGCACGCAGGGTCAGGCGCGCGGTGGTGAGCACGGGAACGGTGGCGGAGATCATGCGCAAGCCTCCATGCCATCGGCGGCCAACGCCGCGGGGGCGGGGTGGCGGAAGACAATCGTCTCGGCCGCGGTTTCGCCGTCGGGCAGGGCGGCGGCCGGGTCGGCAACCGCGCCGAGCCTTTCGGCAAGCCGGATCGAGGCGGCGTTGCCGGGGTCGATATAGCTCACAAGGGTCGTGAGACCGGCGTTCGCAAAGGCCCAGTCGCGCAGCGCCGCCGCCGCTTCGGTGGCATAGCCCTGACCTTCGTGGCCTTCGTAGATGAACCACCCCAGTTCGATCTCGGGGAAGTGCGGCGGCTGTGCGATCGCGACCTGGCCGACGACCTCGCCTGCGCGGTCCAGCATCAGCCCGCCGAGGCCGAGCAGCGCCCAGCTTGCCAGGTCGTTGACGAAGAAGGACCACGCCGCATCGCGGCTGAACGGGCCATCCATGTACCCCGTGCGGGGCTTGGCGAGCTCCGCCGCGAACCCGTCGAAATCCCCGCGCCGGGCCGCACGGAGCGTAAGCCGCGCGGTTTGCAGCGTGGGAATGTGGATCGAGGTGGGGGCAAGGGTGCGGCGGCTCATGTATAGGCCTCCATGCCGCCGTCTTCGTCCATCGGCGGCCAGTGCCGCCAGACCTGCACCGGCGCGCCGAAGGCCGCTTCGAGCGCGGCTTCCTCGCCCGGGTCGCGGCTGGCACCGAGACGCGCGGCAAGGGCGGCGGAGCGGGTGTTGGAAGGATCGACGTAGCTCACGAGACTGTCGAGCTTCAGGGTCTTGAGGGCATGGCTGCGGGCCGCCGTCGCCGCCTCGAAGGCAAAGCCCCGCCCTTCGGCGGAGGCCGTGAGGAACCAGCCCAGCTCGGGCTCGCGGTCACCGTATTCCATGTGGACAAGGGTGAAACCGAGGGTTTCGCCGCCGGATTTTTCCTCGATCGCCCAGGCCCCGTGGCCGCGCAGGAGCCAGCCCGAGACGCACTCGGTGAACTCGTCCCAGACTCCGGCGCGGTCGAACGGGCCGCCGAGGCCCTGCGCGCGGGCGGGGTCGTTGAAGATCTCGTGGAAGGTGGGAAAATCGGCCAGCGTGATCGCGCGCAGCACGAGCCGCGGCGTTTCGATCCGCGGCAACAGCCCTTGCAGCCGCGCCGCGAAGGCGGCGGCCGCGCCGGTCGGCGCTGCCTCGTGGGGATATGTGGCCTGCGCGGTCACTTCTTCTTTCCGAGCCCCGAGAGGCCGGAGGGCAGTTGCATGCCGCCGCCGCCGAGGCCGGGCAACCCGCCGCGCTGCTGGCCGAGCATCTTCGCGGCCTCTTCCATCGCCTTGGGATCGGTCATGTCGGGCATGCCGCCCGGCGCGCCAGCCTTGCCGCCAAACATGCCCTTCATCGCCTGCTTGAGGGCGCCGCCCTTGCCCATGCGCCCGAGCTTTTTCATCATGTCCGACATCTGCCGGTGCATCTTCAAAAGCTTGTTCAGCTCCGACACTTCCTGCCCGGCACCGCGCGCGATCCGTTTCTTGCGGCTGGCCTGCAGCAGGGCGGGGTTGGCGCGTTCCTTCTTCGTCATCGACTGGATCAGCGCGATCTGGCGCTTGAGCATCTTGTCGTCGATGCCGGCACCTTCCATTTGCTTGGCCATCTTGCCCATGCCGGGCATCATGCCCATCACGCTTTCCATGCCGCCCATCTTGACCATCTGCTCGAGCTGCATCTTGAGGTCGTTCATGTTGAACTGACCCTTCTGGAAGCGCCGCATCATCCGTTCGGCCTGTTCGGCCTCGATGGTTTCCTGCGCCTTCTCGACGAGCGCGACGATATCGCCCATGCCGAGGATCCGCCCGGCGATGCGCTCGGGCTCGAAGGTTTCGAGCGCGTCCATCTTCTCGCCAAGCCCGACGAAGCGGATCGGCTTGCCGGTGACCGCGCGCATCGAGAGCGCGGCCCCGCCGCGCCCGTCGCCGTCCATCCGCGTCAGCACCACGCCGGTGATGCCGATCTTGGCGTCGAACTCCTGCGCCACCTCGACCGCGACCTGGCCGGTGAGCCCGTCGACCACGAGCAGGGTCTCGCGCGGCGAGACCACCGCCGAAACCTGCTCGACCTCGCTCATCAGCACTTCGTCGATGTGCAGCCGCCCGGCGGTGTCGAGCATGTAGACATCGTAGCCGCCGAGGGAGGCCTGGGTTTTCGCCCGGCGGGCAATGTCGACCGGCTTTTCGCCCGGCACGATCGGCAGCGTGTCGACGCCGATCTGCTGGCCGAGGATGGCGAGCTGATCCATCGCGGCGGGGCGGTAGACGTCGAGCGAGGCCATCAGCACGCGCTTGCCCTCGCGGTCCTTGAGCCGCTTGGCGAGCTTGGCGGTGGTGGTGGTCTTGCCGCCGCCCTGCAGGCCGACCATCAGGACCGGCGCGGGCGGGTTGTCGATCTTGAGGGCGCCCGGATCGCCCTCGCCGGTGAGCACGGCGACAAGCTCGTCATGCACGATCTTGACCACCTGCTGGCCGGGAGTGACCGACTTGGTGACCGCCTGGCCGGTGGCCTTTTCCTGCACCCGCTTGACGAAATCGCGCGCCACGGGCAGCGAGACATCCGCTTCCAGCAGAGCCACGCGGACCTCGCGCAGCGCCGTTTTAACATCGTCTTCCGAGAGCGCGCCCTGCCTGGTCAGCCGGTCGAAGACGCCGGAGAGGCGGTCGGAGAGGCTTTCGAACATCCTTCGGCTCCTTTGCCGTTGACTTTGCCCCTAGATAGGAGCGCGCGCGGGGCGGGCCAAACGGCGAGCGCCCCCGTGGGCGCATCCGCGCTGACGGGGGGCGATCCCGGGCCTGGTGCCCATGGGACCGGAAGACAGGGCTTCCGGGGTTGCGCGCGGTTTACGCGCGGGCGGGGGGCGAGTCAAGCACGGCAGGCAAGCGCCTGCGGCGAGGGGGGCGGGGGGCCAGCCCGTCGTGCCGGAGGCACGCCTGCGGCGAGCGGGGCGGGGGGCTCTGCCCCCCGCACCCCCCGAGGTATTTGAGGACCCAAGAAGACAGCTTGTGCCCGGCGCGGCTTTGCGGCTTTCTGCGCGAATGGAAAAGGGTGTGATCTACGTGGCCACGGGGCCGGATTACCGTGCCCTGGCGGAAGCCTCGGCGCGCTCGCTCAGGGTGGTGGAGCCGGGGCTGGCGGTGGACCTGTTTACCGACGACCCCGACGCGGCGGTGCCGGGGCTGTTCGACGTGGTGCACCGGATCGAGACCCCGCATCCGCGCTCCAAGCTCGACTGCATGGCTGAAACGCGGTTCGCGCGCACGCTGTTTCTGGATGCCGACACGCTGGTGGTGAACCCGCTGGGCGATCTTTTCGACATTCTCGACCGCTTCGAGATGGCGCTGGCGCATGACGTGCGCCGGGCCACGGCGCTGATCCAAGCGGGCCGCGAAGAGGTGACACCTTATGCCTTCCCGCAGCTCAACTCGGGCGTGGTGCTTTACCGGCGCTCGGCGGTGATGCTCGATTTCCTCGCCGAATGGGCGCGGCGTTACGGCGAGGCGGGAGGCGGACGCGATCAGCCGATCCTGAAGGACATGCTGTGGCGCTCGGACATCCGCTTCTTCGTGCTGCCGCCCGAGTTCAACCTGCGCCGGGTGACCGTGCTCGACGCATGGGAGCCAGGCGACGCGGTGCCCACGGTGCTGCATTCGCACCGGCTGATGGATCACATGCGCGGGCAGGGGGCGCGGATCGCGGATGTGGGCGCGCTGATGGAGGCCGAGCGGGCGGCGCTGGCGGCGGAATGGGAGGCCGTGGGCGGGCGGGACGCCGACCCGGTGGCGCGCTTTGCCCCGGCCGTCAGCCAAAGCGCCTGAGCGCCTCGGCGAAGAGCGGCGCATCGACGTTGCCGCCGGAGGCCACGACGATCAGCGTATCGGCCTCAATCGCGGTGCCGTGGTAGAGCGCCGCCGCCAGTGCCACCGCGCCGCCCGGCTCGATCACGATTTTCAACCGGGTGAAAGCCGCCGCCATGGCGCGCAGGGCGTCGTCGTCGGGCACCGCGAGGCCTGGGCCGCAGAGCCGCGCCATGTGCGGGAAGGTGAGCTGACCCGGCGACGGCGTGACAATGGCATCGCAGAGCGAGCCGGTGAGGCGGGCATTCGCCACGATATCGCCGGCGGCCAGCGAGCGGGCGGTATCGTCGAAGCCTTCGGGCTCGACCGGCCGCACGGTGAGGCCCGGCGCCTCGGCTTCGCAGGCGAGTGCGATGCCGGAGGTGAGCCCGCCGCCGCCGCAAGGCACCAGAACCTCGGCCTGGGCGATCCCCAGCCCGGCGGCCTGCGCGGCGATCTCCAGCCCGGTGGTGCCTTGCCCCGCGATCACCTCGGGTTCGTCGAAGGGCTTGACCAGCGTCAGCCGCCGTTCGGCGGCGAGGCGCGCGCCGATCTCGTCGCGATCCTCAGATCCGCGATCATAGAGCACCACCTCGGCCCCGAGCGCGCTTGTATTGGCGATTTTCAGCGCCGGCGCATCGGCGGGCATGATGATCACCGCGGGCACGGCAAATTCACGCGCGGCCAGCGCCACGCCCTGCGCGTGGTTGCCGGAGGAAAAGGCGATTACGCCGCGCGCGCGGGTGGCCGTGTCCATCGCCGCCAGCGCGTTGCGCGCGCCGCGATACTTGAAGCTGCCGGTGTGCTGGAGGCATTCGGGCTTCACCAGCACCCTCCGGCCGGCGATCTCGTCGAGGAAGGGGGAGGCGAGCAGCGGGGTGCGGCGGGCGCGGCCTTCGAGGCGGGCGGCGGCCGCGCGGATCATGTCGATGTTCATGCGGGGTTTCCTGGCTGGGTGGCGGCGGCAATGTCGGCGAGCCAGGCGTGGATCGCGGCCAGCGCCTCCGGCTCGTCGAGCCAGGGCACGTGGCCGCGATCGTCGAGCCGGGCATAGGCCATGTCGGGGCGGCGGCGGCGCATCTCGTCGGCGGTGGCCTGCGCGAGAATGTCGGACCCTGCGCCGTGGATGAGCGCGATGGGCAGGCCATCGAGCGCGTCGAACAGCGGCCAGAGCGGCGGGATCTCGGCGCCTTCGGCGAAGCCGCGGGCAAGCGCCGGGTCGTAGGTGATCGCGAGCCCGGCGCCGGTTTCGGTGAAGAGGTTCTTCACATCCGCAAGCCAGCGCTCCGGCGGGACATCGGTGAAACCCACGGCGGTGCGCGCCCGGGCTTCGGCGGCGGCCTCGAAGCTGTCCGCGCCCGGGTTGCGGCCGATGTAGGCGGCGATGGCGGCGAGGCCCTCGGGGGCGATCTCGGGGCCGATATCGTTGAGGCAGACGCCGAGGAGGCGCTCTTTTGCCGTGGCCGCCATGAGCATCGCGATCAACCCGCCGCGCGAGGTGCCGAGGATCGCGGCACGGGCGAGGCCGAGGTGATCCATCAGCCCGAGCACGTCGCGCGCCTCCTGCTCGATGGTGTAGCGGGCCGGATCGCCCCATTGCGAGCGCCCGCGCCCGCGATAATCGGGGCGGATCAGCCTGACGCCCGGAAGGTGTGGGGCGACGAAATTGAAATCGTCGCCGTTGCGGGTGAGCCCGGCGAGCGCGATCAGCGGCAGGCCCGCACCTTCGTCGCGAAAGGCAAGCCGGAGCCCGTCTTCGGAGGTGAAATACTGCGGTGCGCTCATAGGGCCGACGCGATCTCGGGGATGGTGGCGAGATCGGGCAGTTCCTCGTGCGGGGGGTGGCCGAGGCGATCCTGTGGCGCGCCTGCGCGGTTGATCCAGGCGGTGAGGAAGCCGAAACCGGCGGCGGCGGCGGCGTCCCAACCATTGGCGGAAACGAAAAGCACGGCGTCGCGGGCGCAGGAAAACCGGGTCGTGACCAGTTCATAGACCTGCGGCGCGGGCTTGAAAATGCCGACGCGCTCGACCGAGATCACATCGTCGAGCAGCGTCTCGACCCCGGCCGAGCGCACCGCGGCGTCGAGCATCGCCGGAGACCCGTTCGACAGGATCGCGGTGGCGATCCCGGCGGCTTGAAGGCGGGCCAGCACCTCGGGCACCTCGGGGTAGGCCGGGAGTTGCCAATAGAGCGCCAGCAGGCGTTCGCGCAGGTCTGCGTCGCCCCGGAGGCCCTGTGCGTCGAGCGCCCAGTCGAGCCCGTCGCGGGTGACGGCCCAGAAATCGCGGTGCTCGCCGGTGATCGCGCGCAACCAGCTGTATTCGAGCTGTTTCTGGCGCCAGTCGGTGGCGAGCCTTGGCCAGCTTTCGGCAATGGCCGCGTTTTCGGGCTGGGCGGCGGCCTCGCGCGCGGCGGCGGCGACGTCGAACAGGGTGCCGTAGGCGTCGAAGATGCAGGCGGCGATGGGCATGGTCTTTCCCTCGGGTATTGGCGCGGGCGACGATGCCACGGCGGGCGCGGGGAGGGAAGGGGGCAGACCCCGAGCGGCATCAGCCGGACAACCCACCAGCCGCCGAGAAAGAAGGCACCGAGGGTCGCGAAACAGGCCGCGAAGACAAGCCGGGCCTCGCGCCGGGTCAGGCGCGGGCGGAAATGGCGCGACCGCCGGGAAGCGGCAGGATGCGGAGCCGGGCCGAGTGTCGCCGGCAAGCAGGTGGCCGAGGACGTGGACGAGGTCTTTCACCATCAGGGCCACGACGAAGGCGGCGGCGCGCCCGAGGCGAACCAGCATGGCGCCGCCAATCACGCGCACAAAGGCGATGAGCACCGCCTTGCCGTCGATCCCATGCAGCGCGACGGGCACGCCCTGGACCACGGCAGGCCGGACCACGAGAAATTGGTCACGACCGGGCCGACGGAAAGCAGAAGAAAGGCCACCGGACCTCGGGTTGAGCAAAGGTCGCCAGACCGGGATTCACACCGGGATTCACAGGGGGCGGCGCGGAGAGATGAACGAGGGAAGGATCACCGCGCCGCCCGTTGCCGGGAATGTGCCGAGAAGGTGGCGGCGAGGCAAGCACCATGGCGGAAAAGGTCTGTTTCCGTTTACGGGACGAGGGCCGCGCCGGCAGCGACCGCGCTGGTCATCCGCCGCGCCGTTTGGCAGACTGCGCACAACAATCGGGAGGTTGCCATGAAAACGAGCCTTGAGAACCTGCGCGCGCGGGCGCGCGAGATCGAGGCTGCGGTGGAGGAGGAGGTTGACCGTCGCCGCGAGGCACTGGGCGCGCGGCTCGAGCGCGGGCGGGTGGTGTTCGAGGCGGATGTGCGTGCCCGGCATCGCGCGGCGCGCCAGAAGCTGGGCGATTATGTCAGGGGCATCCGGCCCGCGGTGGTGCTTTCGGCGCCGGTGATCTATTCGCTGATCCTGCCGCTCGCGCTGGTCGATCTCTGGGTGACGCTCTACCAGCGGATCTGCTTTCCGGTCTACGGGATCGCGCGGGTGAAGCGGCGCGAGTTCATCGTGATCGACAGGCACAGGCTGGGCTACCTGAACACGCTGGAAAAGATCAACTGTGTCTATTGCGGATATGCGGGCGGGGTGATCGCCTATGCCCGCGAAGTGGCGTCGCGGACCGAGGCCCACTGGTGCCCGATCAAGCATGCGCGCCGCTGGCCCGGTGCCCATGCGCGCTACGGCGGTTTCATGGACTATGGCGACGAGACGGATTTCATTGCACGGTGGGCGGCAGAACGGGCGCGACTGAAAAACGAGCTGTGACGCCAGGACGCGTTGCGGGCGGCGGCGTGGTGTGATCGGGCGAGGCAAGTCAGCGGAGGATCGGCAGTGCGGCTATTGGCATACGCAATTGGCGGGGCGTTGGTCGCCCTGGGCGGGATCGCCTTCCTTGGGGCGGTGGAGCTTCTGCGCGACGGCGCGGGGGCCGAAGACCTTGCGCAGGGATTTCTCGTGCCGGTCACCCTCGTCGTCATCGGTGGCTTCGTGATCTGGATGGGGCTGAAGGGGCGGAACGAGTGATCGCCGCCGGTCCTGCCGGCCTGCGCCCGGGTGACCGCCGCGCCGCCCGAAGCAGGCTCTCGATGCGACGCCAGGGCCAACCGAGGGATGCGGACACCCGCATCAGGCGGCTGCCGACCGCGCCCGCGCGGCGGCGTCGAACCGGGCAGGCCGCGCCCCGGCGACCCCTTGTGCCAACCGGGTTTTCTGCAAGTATCGTTCGAGTTCGGATTGCCGCGGGAAGACGCGGGGCCACGCTCGGCAGTCCGCCCCGAAGATCGCGCAGGCCCCCCGATTTCCCCCTTGTTTTCCGCGGGGCATGCAAATAGACACGCCAGCGGAGACGTGGCCGAGTGGTCGAAGGCGCTCCCCTGCTAAGGGAGTAGACGGGAAACCGTCTCGTGGGTTCGAATCCCATCGTCTCCGCCACCTGCCCCCGCGAAAGCATTCTCCCGGTCCGGCTGCGGCCGGATTTTCTCGTTGTTTTAGTGGGTTATCGGGAAGGGCTGAGCACCGCCTCCGGCGCCAGGAGGTCCGGAAGCGGTCTCTCAGGGCCGATATTCTCTGGGCCTCTCGACCGCGTAACTTTGGTGGAGAGCCTGTAAGCACATGAATCGCAATCGATATTTAGCGGCTGCAGCTCAGCACTTCGATCCCAGAACCTTTCGCAAGAAGGAACAGAAATCGAACCAGTGCCAGCTCTAATCGGCATTACCCACCGAGACCAGGTCGGACGGCACCAGACTAAGCAGGCGTCAGACGATGAACATTTGTTTGAGAAGAGGTTCAACCGGTTCGAGCTTCTCCGGCAAGGCAGCACCGTGACAGGTAAGCCCGAGATATGTGGCAGCGCGCGTCGTGCCGACATAGAGATACTTGTCAAAGAGATCGGGATGCTGTTCGGCCAGTTCGTCCACGCCGACAAAGAACACAGCCTCAAACTCCAAGCCTTTGATATGCTGGACATCGAACACGCGGATATCGTTGTTCTGCCCTGCAAACTGGCCCTCGTAGCACGGAACAACATTCATGTTGTGGGCTTCCACGCGCTTACGTAGTGCCTCGGCAAGCGGCCCAACATCCTGCTCGTTGTTTACCAGGACGGCGACCGAGGGCAGAGGCGATGTGAGACCTTCGACTTCGACCAGTCGCGCTGCCAGCCAGTCGGCGATGGCATTGTGGCCTACGAGGTTCGTGGCAAGCACGGGATCGATGCCGTCGCTCTTGAGGTCTTTGGGCAGAGTCACATGAACCGTTTGGCCGGAGCAGATGCGAACGATTTCCGAAGCGAGGTGGCTGAGCTGCCTGCTGTGGCGGTAAGTCACTTCGATAGGCCGCACGTCGATACCGGGAACCGCCCAGATCATGTCGTCGTTCGACCGGCTGCCCCATTGGGTAATGCGCTGGTTGAAGTCACCACAGGCAAAGAACGAACGAATGGTCGGATTGGATAGAGCCGCCATGCTGCGAAGCTGGAGCGGTGAGAAATCTGTTGCTTCGTCGACCATGATCTGGTTGCGGACGAGTGTGCGATATTGGCGCACAGGTTCGAGCGCCCCGCTGTCCGGCAATCGGCCGAGTGCCGGTTCCGTCACGATTTCTGCCAGGACGCCGAGTGTACCTGCCAGCATCAGATCGACCTCAAGCGGATGGGCATCTGCAGCCGACTTGACAGCAGCATCGTACCACCGCGCCTCCATGATGCGCGCCCGACGGAAACGTCGGTATCGAGCTGGGAGGCCGTTGACATACCGGCTGATGGGATTTGTGAAACGCCGCAGTGCTGTTTGGAGTTGAAGGCTGTCGCCAAGCTGTCTTAGTTCGGTGCGCTCCATGGTTCTGTCGCCGATCCAAGTAGCGATGCGGGCTGCCCGGCCGCCTCGCAGGGCTGTCCGGCCGGAGGCGGCAGCAACGGCCTGACTCCTTATGTTGGAGGTGAATGCAGCCAAGGCCTTTGCGACCGGCGTCTGCGCCGGTGTAACGTCTTCATCGTCTTCGCCGTCGCCTTCCTCAAGGTCCTCTTCTGGCGTGAGCGTATCGAGAAAGCGCGCGAAGTCCGTCAGCAGCCCGCGGTCATGGTTGAGCCGAAAATTGATGTGACGGCGGATGCGTTCGTCTGACTCGACTCGCAGGCTAGACAGAGGCCCTTGGACCGATCCAATGAAGCGGACAAGTTCCAGCAGGGCGCCGGCAGTGGTAAGCCTCCGTAGACGGCCGAGAAGGGCTTCAGCTGCATTGCCGAGACGAGCGACATCCGCGCGCTTGGATTTTTTCAGTGTCTCGGCGGCGGCGACGAGGTCGGACCAGAACTCCGCAAGCTGCCATTCGTTGAAGTCAAGAAACCAGTCGGTCTGCCCGGTTATCGTCTCCGGAAGGAGAATCTTTGCGTCACGTTGCTGCACGTAAGCACCGCCGCCGGTGCTGGATTTCAGGATGCGGAAATGATTGCGGGCAAGCTCCAGACGATACCGGTCCCAGGTCGATATCTTCTGGTCAGGTGCCGCGATGCCCTCTCGCGCGAAAGCCTCTTTAAGGTACTGTTTCAGCAGGTCGGTCGGGGTGAACATGAGCCAGCTGTCTTTATGTGGCAGCCCGCTCTCGGCCTCAGCCGCGGCGGCAACACGCTTCTCGTCGTCTTCGAGATAGGCCTGATCCAGTTTTTGGCCGAGCCTGCGGATCAGCGTGGTGGTCTTGCCTGTCCCCGGCGGCCCAATAATCAGGAGCTGCTGTTGGAGCGGCAGCCGGAAAATTTCGTCCTGGTAGCGGTCTAGAATGGGTTGATCGCGCAGGCCCATTTTGGTGATGACCGTGCGCCTGATCCCTTCGATGGTGTCATCGGCTTGCTGCGCTTCAGCCAGAATATGAGCGAGAAGATCTTCCTCAGTCAGCGGTGCTTGGCCTGGCTCGATCAGCAGCTTTCGCATCGACGGCACGGTGATCGGGCCGTACGCTTCTGTGGACAGAACCGAGTTGTGTGAATCCCAAAGCGCGTCCGTAAACCGTGGATGCAGGAGTCCTTTCTCAAGCACCGTGACGGTGACTTCACCTTTGGGCAGCCGCAGTTCAAAATCGTCGCCGACGTCCAGCGACGCCAAGCGGCCAGCGGGAGTGTTGCGACCGGCGAGTCTAAATGTCGCTTTGCCGAAGCTCTCCGCGGTGTTTCGGCAAATATAGTAAGTTACCGTCTCCCCGTCTTCGAGTTCGACCACGATACGGGCGATGGCTGGTTCCTGCGCAAGCGAGGCGAGACTGCGCGTGCGCGCGTCATCGATATCGCCGAGAGACTTCAGCGCCCCGCCGGACGTAAACGTATTGATGCTCGCGAACGAGTCCGCACCGGAGGCACGGTTTTCGGCGAGCCGCGCGCGCGCGGCGGATGCCAAGTCCGTCAACGCAGCGAGTGTATCCTTGGATATTCGCGCAACATCATCCCTCTGGCCCGGCTCGGTCATCTTCCCCCCGAAGTTTGTTCTCTTTGCGTCCGTCAAATGTAGTGGCGAAACCCGTCATCACTTCAGCTCCCAGCAAGCTGGGGAACAGGTAGTTCGTTGAGCTCATGTCGCGCTTCAGACCAACTCGGATAGTGTTCAGAAAGTAGGGCAAAGAACCGAGGGCTGTGCGTCGGCTCTGAAATATGGACCAACTCATGAACGATTACATATTCCAGCAAGTCGCGAGGCTTCTTTACAAGTTCGGTGTTCAGCCGAATGGTGCCAGCCTTGGAATTGCAGCTTCCCCACTTGGTGGTCATCCGCTGCAAGAAGTAGTGGCGGACCTTAACGCCGATGCGGCCTTCCCATTTGTCGATGATGGGGGGGACTACGCCATGAAGAAGCTTCAGATGCCAAGCGTGAATCACCTTGGCGCGTCCGTCGCGGGGAGTCCCGGGGCGCACTTGGAGATGGATCGTGCGATGATCTAATCTTACCTCAGGCTTCGCATCCAGCTCCGTCACACGGAGGAGATGGCGGCGTCCCCAGAGGTAGTGGGTTTCGCGACCCACGAATTCACGTGGAGATTCTCGCACCTGCGAAAGCAGCTTTTTTTGCTGTTGCCGGATCCATCCAATCCGTGTGATCGCGTATGCGCGCGCAACATCTATTCTAGTCGAAGCCGGCGCTACAAGAGTGACGCGCCCGTCAGGTGGGTGGACCGAAAGGTGGACGTTCTTGACATCTTTTCGGGTCACACTGATGGAAATATCGCCGATTTCGATCAACTCGCCCATTAATACCCCTGTTGGTTCTTGATGATCTCGAACATCGCGAGCGTTGCATCTCTATCACGATTGAATAGCGGGAAGAGCACGTTCTTCACTTCGCGCTCTCGGACCGGATCACCCTTCCAGCCTGCGGGGGCGTGTTCACGGATGGCCCGGTCCACCTCAAGCGCAAGCTCAGCCCTTTCTTCCTCATTGCCAGGGCAGGTAAACTTGTCAGCAGGCAAACTTTGAAGGTTATTGAACACCACGGTAGCCTCCCGATTTCCGTGTAGCCCGGTCGGCAGATCAGGTCCGACTTCGCGCGTCGCCATCTTTCGAACCAAGTCTTCGGCCTTTTTCAAGAAGTCCTCGTAGGCCTTTGCACTGTCTCGGCTCTGCTTGATTAAGTCCTCTAGGAGTTTGGACATCTCGTCATAAAACCGGGGGTCTGTGAGCTGATCGCGAATAATGGTTTTCCGAATATTGTTGATAATTCCCTCAGCCACAGCATTCTTCGACAGCTTGCCTTTCTGGTTCAATTGCTTGGCGATAGCGTCATGGATCCCAGTTTCTATGATGGCTTGGGTGAGCGAGACGTTCGACAGGGCTCCGAGCGCTTGGGCAGGATCGGCCTGAATGTAGGTGTTCAGGAGATGTCGCATGTCGGCTTCATAGGGCTTGATGTCGAGCTCTTCGCCCGAATGCTTTTTGATGGCGGCCCTGAGATCACTGTAGAAATCGACATCACGCTGGATGTCGTTCTGTTCGGAGGGGGAATACCCTGCGTCGTCCAAGTTCTGCGCGATGGCTGCATAGGCCCGAACGAACGACGCCACGGATTTGTAGAACGATATCCTCAGCGCCTCGGTCTCGGTCAGGGCGTTCGGATCGGCGGCATCACCGCAGAAGTACCGCAGGAACTGCTCTACTTCTCTCGGAGGGGGCACCGGAGCGCAAAGATAGTGAAGCCCTTCGCGTGTTGCGTCGAGGCGGGCCTTCCCCTCTTCGATCCAGTTCTTGATCTCGACGTTGTTGTCGCCGCCGCTGCCCGCATCCAGATCGAGTTCATCCGAACTGTAGACGGCAATCGCGTGCTGGACGTCGCCGAACAGCTCCTTGAAGTCGACGATGTGACCGTAATCCTTGTCGTCCCCATCGATCCGGTTGGTCCGACAGATCGCCTGGAACAGCGTGTGGTCCCGCAGCTTGTCGTCGAGATAGATGTAGCTGCAGCTCGGCGCGTCGAAGCCGGTGAGAAGCTTGGACACCACGATCAGCAGCTTCATGTTCGCCGGCTCTTCGATGAAGCGCCGCTTGACCTCGGTCTCATAGGCTGTCGTGCTCTGGCCGCCTTTCAGCACGAAATTTGTGTACGTGTCGTACTTGTATCGCTCGTCGCTGTTGGCGGGCTCCCTCGAGATCGCATTGTGGTTCGGCTCGAAGGACGTGACGATCCCCACATGCGGCCCGAGCCGGGTGCTCTGGAACTCGCGGTAGAACTCGCAGGCGTCGCGGATCGAGGAGGCCACCAGGATTGCTGTGCCCCTGTCGTCGCTCAGCCGAGGCTTCAGATCGAAATCCTGCACGACCTCGGCGACGATCCGGCGCTTCCGTTCGGTGGCGCTAAGCAGCTCCTCCATATTGGCCCAACGCTTCCGCAGCACGGCCTTCTGGAAGTTGTTGAGGTTCTTGGTCTTCTTCTCGAACCAGGCATCGATCGCGGCCGGGCTGGTCATGCGCTGCGGCACGTCGCGCGCTTCGTATTTCAGGTCGAGCACGACCTTGTCCCGGACCGCTTCCTGGAACTTGTAGGTGTGGATGTACGTGCCGAAGACCTCGCGCGTGGTCTGCCGGTCCTTCCGCAGCAACGGGGTTCCGGTGAAGCCGACGAAGATGGCGCCCTCGAGCCAGCGCTTCATCTGCTTGTTCATGTCGCCGCCCTGGGTGCGGTGGCACTCGTCGACGAACACGTAGAAGCGGCCGGTGACGCGCGGCGGCGGCCCTGTCAGCTCCGTCGTGTCGAACTTGTGGATCAGCGCGCAGATCAGGCGAGGCGACGGCGCGCCCAACCAGCTTACGAACTCATCGCGGCGCGTCACTCGAGGCGATGGCGCATCGGCAGCGACTACGCCCGCGTTGCGCATCACGCCCTCGATCTGTTTGTCTAGCTCGTCGCGGTCGGTGATGACCAGCACGCGGGCATCCGGTTCGCGTTCGAGGATCCATTTGGCCAGCAGCACCATCAGGATGCTCTTGCCGGACCCCTGGGTGTGCCAGATAACACCGCCCTCGCGCTTGGCCAGCCGTTCCTGCGCCAGCTTCACGCCGACGAACTGGTGTTGCCGGGGGACCTTCTTGATGCCCGCGTCGAAAATCACGAAATTCCGGATCAGGTCGAGCAGCCGGTCCTTGCGCAGCATCTGGCCCACTGGTCTGTCGAGGAGCGCACCGGCCGCCAGATCACCAATCGGCGGGTCTTCGTCGCGCCATTCGACGAACAGCGTTTCGGGCGTGCCGACCGTGCCGTAGCGCAGGCCCTGCGCATCGCTGCCTGCCAGCAGAAGCTGCGCGGTGGCGAAGAACGGCGCGTTGAAAATCTCGTCCTGGTTCGAAATCAGCTGCCGGATACCGTCGCCGATCTCGACCGAGGAGCGTTTCAGCTCGATCACCGCGACGGCGAGGCCGTTGAGGTAGACAACCAGATCGGGGCGCCGTTCGTGGCCGCCCTTCAGCGTCACCTCCTCGGCGAGGGCGAAGTCGTTGGCGGCGGGGTTGTCCCAATCGATCAGATGCACCGTCTTGTGCGGGGCGGCGACCGAGGTCTGCACATCGACGCCGTAGCGAAGCAGCGTGTAGGTGCGCAGGTTGGCCTGATAGAGCGTGGTGCCGGTCACCTCGATCGCCTGCATCAGGCGCGTCAGGGCGGCGTTGATCTCGTCGTCGGAATAGCCGCGAGCGGAGAGGTTGTCGCGCAGCAGGTCAGGCTCGACACAGCGGTTGCTAAGGCGGCCCGACCAGTCGCCGAGGTTCCGGTAGCCGAGACCGCCCTTGTCCTCGGGCATGGTGATGTGGGCCGCCAGGCGGTCCTGCGTGACGCGTTCGCTGCGGGGACGTTCAGGCATGGGCCACTTCCAACGCCCCCAGCTTCTCACCCTTGACCGGCAGGCGCACGCGGCCGGTCAGCAAGGCCTGCATCACCCCCTGCTTGAGCGCCTTGGTCTTCTCGAGACGGGCGTCCAGTGAAGTGATTTCAGAATCCATATCCGCCAGAACAGCCGCGATCGCGCGTTGTTCTTCAATCGGCGGAATTGCCAACAGCAAATCGCCTAAGTGCTTTGAATTCAATGCGGGCAGTGCCGTTGTCGAGACAATGGCTCCTAGCTTTATGGTAAGCAAAAGAGAATGGACGTAGGCTACATCCACTATTTTCGTATTGAGTGAGAACGCCCCCATGTTGTTATCGATGCAGCTTGCTTGGCTAAGAATCTTTTTTCTTTCCAAAAACACTGCAGCACCAACTTTGGCAAAAATGATGCTCCCGGCCGGAAACGGCGTGGCACCGACGCGCTTGCGCGTTTCTTCTGAGATGTAGTGGTTTGCGGTGCTGATGAAGGTTTCATTTCCCTCAAGGTTCATGTCCGAGACTTTTAGGAATGGGTAATCACCTGAGACTTCGCCCTGAGCGGACAATGGAAAGCCACTCCCTCCCTTAAAGGCTCCGATTTCACGCGCTTCTAGGGTTGACCACTCTTCATCGAAGCCAGGCAAACGGAACTCGCCAGTCAACATACGTCGCCCAGCGGCCGATCGAAGAACTCGCTTCTTCGCTAGCAAGCTGCTCAGAGCTGCTATCGTTTCATCTAGGTCCGCAAGTGCCTCCGCAATTGCGCGTTGTTCCCAAATCGGCGGAACGACGAGGAAAGCCGCTGATAGCGAGCGCCCATTGGTCAATGCCCGCGTCGTGTAGGTCGCCCGCGCAACGACCTGTCGGCGAAAGTAGCGTGGCGCAAAGCAGTAGGCTTTGAACAGGTCGTCAAGCATGTCGTTCGTGGGGCGAGCGCGCAGGACAAAGCCGCTGAACACTGTGTTATGCGCCTGGTCCAGCATCGCCGCTGCGACGCCGATTTCCTCAACGGTTTCGGAAGTGCGGGTAAAGAACACGTCGCCCTTCCGCACCTCGAAGGCTTCTAGCTCCGACTTGGAAACGTCGACTCGCCCTTCGATCCGGTCAAGACGCAAGCCAGGCTGACGGAACACATCCATGTAGTTCACGATGGGCGTGCCATAGCCGAAATACTTCTTCGCCTTGTTCAGCCCGTTCTTGAAGGTGAACAGATCGCCCAGGGGCACCGCGTCCCAGTCCTCGGGGATCGGGCCAATCTCGGTCTGCTTGTAGCCGGGCCTCAGGTCCATGCGGCCCCCATCGCCTTCAGATGGGTTGCGACACGGGCGGCAAGCAGATCGACCTCTTCCTCCAGCTTGGGCAGCGGCATGGCATAGCGCTCGGCCAGCCCCTTGACCCGGGTGGACAGGGCTTGCGCCACATGCGCCACCTCGTCGGTCACGCGCGCCTCGATGGTGTCGAGCCACTTGTCCGCGACCACCAGCGTCTTGGCCTCCTCCTCGGTCAGCGTGCCATAGCGGTCGTGCACCATTTTCCACAGGGCATCGTCCGCCGCCTTGCGCTTCTTCTTCGTGGCGTCGAGCGCGGTCATCCCCTTTTGGTAGGCTTCGAGTGCCTTCCGTTCGTCGGCCATGTCCGGGTCGCGGCCGATTTCCTTCAGCCGGGCCTTCAGCGCCTTCGCAGTGATCTTCTGCTTGTCGCCTTCGCCCTCGATTACCTCGGCCAGCAGCCCGTCCTCGCCCGCGCCCTCTTCGAGCTTTTCGGCAAGGTCCTGCTCCAGTTCCGCGATGCGGACGTCGAAGGCTTCTATCTCGGCCTGCTCGGCTGCGAAGAACCGCGCCACCATCAGGCGGGCCGGGATCAGGTCCGAGGTGAACCGCCGCCGCCCGAGGACGTAATCGCCCGGCTCGGGCCAAGCGAGCTTGCCGTCCTTGTTCTTGCGCTTGAGGATCTCGCGCGGTTTGGCACCGGCGACCCATCCGGTGGCCGCGATGACATAGGAATCGTCCTGCAGCGCCTCGGCCCAGTAGTCCATCAGGTGCTGGTACACGTCATAGGGGTCGACCAGCGGCACCTTGCGGAAGGCTTCGAGCAGGTCCTCCGATGTGGTCTCGATCAGCTCCTTCGGCTGGTCACCGGGCGCGAAGGCCCGGCAGGCCGCATCCGTCCTGCCCCGCCAAGCGGCAAAGGTTCCCGCGGCCGCCGCGGTGAAGGTACGGAATTCCGCATGCTCCTCGATGCCCGTCTTCACCTCGGCGATCGGGCGGGTCAGCGACAGATATCCGGGCCGGAGGTCTTCGAAAAGCTCGCCGCGCAGCGACGGCATGACCTTCCACCAGCCTTCCAGTGCGTCGATGTCCCGTTTCGGGATGCCGCCCTGCAGATGCGCGTCGATGTCGTGGATATCCTCGGGCTCCGAGGTGTCGATATAGCGCGCCAGGTTGAGGTTGAAGGCATTGCGTGGGTCCGCGATCTCGTCGAAGGGCACCATGCGGGCATAGCCTGGCGCGTCCGCGCCCTTGCGGTAGGTGTCGACGATGCGGTGGATGTCCTGCTCGCGCAGGCGGTTCTTGGCGCCGTCCTTGCGGAACCCCTTGGACGCGTCGATCATGAAGATCCCGCGCCGGGCGGTGGCGTTTTCCTTGTCTAGGACGAGGATGCAGGCGGGGATCCCAGTCCCAAAGAAAAGGTTCGGCGGCAGACCGATGATCGCCTTGAGATAACCGGACTTGATCAGCGCCTCGCGCAGGTCGGCCTCGGCATTGCCACGGAACAGCACGCCATGGGGAAGGATGCAGGCGGCCTTGCCCGCGCTTTTCATGGTGCGGATGATGTGCAGAAGATAGGCATAATCGCCCTGTTTCTTTGGCGGCGCGCCCCATTCGAACCGCTTGTGCTTGTCCGAAATCGCGCCCTTGTCGTCATAGCTGAAGCCGGTGCTCCAAGCCTTGTCAGAGAACGGCGGATTGGCGACGACGTAGTCGTATGTCCGCAGGCGCTCCCCCTCGAGGAACTTGGGGGTTGTGAGGGTGTTGCCCGCCACGATCTTTGCCGTCGGGAAATCGTGCAGGATCATGTTCATGCGGGCGAGACCGGCGGTGGTCACGTCCTTCTCCTGGCCTTCCAGCGTGATCCGTTTGCCGGCCTCGGCCGCCACCTTGAGGAGCAGCGAGCCCGAACCGCATGTCGGGTCGTATGCGGTAGTTCCGGCAACCGTGTTCTTTGGCGAGATACCGATCACCTTTGCGATGATCCGGCTGACCTCCGACGGGGTGTAGAACTGCCCCTTGCTCTTGCCGCTTTCGGTTGCGAAGTGGCGCATGAGGTATTCATAGGCGTCGCCCAGAATATCGTCGTGGTCCGCGCGGTTCTTCGCGAAATTCAGATCCGGGCTGGAGAAAATGGAAATCAGACGACCAAGCCGGTCGACGCGGTCATTGCCTTCGCCAAGCTTGTTCGGATCGTTGAAATCCGGAAAGTCCGTGCGTGCCAACATCTCATTCGCGTCAACGAGCGGCTGAATGACCTGCGTATTAATCAGATCTCCAATATTCGGGTTGCCTGTGAGGGCCGCCATGTCATTGAAGCTCGCGCCTTTCGGAATGATGATTGGCGGTTCGAGATCATCGCTGTCCCCATATTTATCGGAGACATATTTGATGAAAAGCATAAATAGGACGTAATCTTTGTATTGGCTTGCGTCCATTCCGCCGCGCAACTCGTCGCATGATGCCCAGAGGGAGGAATAGAGATCTGATTTCTTGACTGCCATTGTTTCTTTTCAGCCCATTTCCGTCGAAGAAAGCCCTGAGGGCACTTCGGCATGAATGTGATTTTCCGGACCAGAGTAGCGATTAAGAGGGACGCCTTCCAGAGCCAACTGCCATGGAGCGGCGGTGCCTTGCGTTACGAGAGCGCGGCAGCTGCTAAGAGCCTGCACTGTCAAGCTCGAAGGCCGCGCCTTGACCGCCCCATTCCATTGGGAACGGCTCAAGCAGGCGCGCCAAGGTCATCTCTGGTACCTGCTTGCCGTCCAAGATCACCTCGACGATGTCGGGCGCGAGCAGAGTCAGGCGCAGGATGCGCGCCATGTAAGTGAAAGCGATGCCCTCTTGATCAGCCAGATCGGAAATCGACACGAAATCCCCCGACTCCAGCATCCGCTTCCAGCGGAAGGCGCGGGCCAGCGCCTTGACGAGGGTGCTGTCCGTCCGCCGCGGCTGCGCCGCTCCCTCCGGCAGCTGCATCTCCTTTCGGCCGCCGCGCTTCACGACGCGGAACGGGATATGAACAGTCACCGTTTCCGGCACTAGCTTCGCGCGGTTCATGCTACCGTTCCGAGATCAGCCATCATTTCCTGCGCCAGTGCGGTCAAACCGTCCACGCGCAGCCGGAGGTTCAGCCCGTCAGTATCGACATCGACCCGTTCGACTAACAGCGCCACGATGCGCGCCTGCTCGGCCGGGAAGAGTTCGTCCCACAGCGGGTCGAGCTGCTGCAGGGCGGCTTGGGCGTCGGTTTCAGCGATGCCGTCATTGTGGGCGCGCGCTGCCTTCCATGTGCCTGCCACGATCTCAGGCTGGCGGAACACGGTGCGCAGCTGGTCAATGACCGCGGTCTCAATCTCCCCTGCTGGCACGCGGCCGATGGGGCAGGATCCAGCGCCATGCTTCAGCACTGTCTGGCTGACATAGTAGCGGTACAGTCGCCCGCCCTTGCGGGTGTGGGTCGGCGAGAACGCGGCGCCATCGGGGCCGAACAGCAGCCCCTTCAGCAGCGCCGGCGTGTTGGCGCGGGTGCGCGCGGCGCGCTTGCGTGGGCTCTCCTGCAATATGGCGTGGACACGGTCCCACATTTCGCGGTTGATGAGCGCGTCATGCTCGCCGGGATAGCCATCGCCCTTGTGGACCGCTTCGCCGATATAGGCGCGGTTGTTCAGCATCCGGTAGAGGTACTTCTTGTCGATCGGGTTGCCGCGCGGGGTGCGGATACCGCGCTTGGCCACTTCGCGCGCGAGCACCGTGCAGGACCCGATCTCGAGGAAACGGGAGAAGATCCAGCGCACATGCTCGGCGCGTTCTTCGTCCACCAGCAGCTTCCGGTTCTCGACACGATAACCATAGGGCGGCACCCCGCCCATCCACATGCCCTTCCTGCGGCTCGCGGCGACCTTGTC
The DNA here is from genome assembly GCF_900177545.1 of Maritimibacter sp. HL-12. Classification (GTDB taxonomy): domain Bacteria; phylum Pseudomonadota; class Alphaproteobacteria; order Rhodobacterales; family Rhodobacteraceae; genus Sinisalibacter. The sequence continues at coordinate 2,350,993 of NZ_FXBQ01000001.1, forward strand.
GCGGATGCGCTCGGCGGTGACCTCTCGCTCGAATTGGGCGAACGAAAGCAGGATGTTGAGCGTCAGCCGCCCCATGGACGTGGTGGTGTTGAAGCTCTGCGTCACCGAGACGAAGGTGACCCCGTTGCGGTCGAACACCTCGACCAGCTTGGCGAAGTCCGCCAGCGAGCGGCTGAGGCGGTCGATCTTGTAGACGACGACCACGTCAACCAGCCCGTCCTCGATGTCTTCCAGCAGCCGCTTCAATCCGGGGCGTTCCAGCGTGCCGCCGGAAATGCCGCCGTCGTCATACTGATCGCGGACCAGCACCCAGCCTTCCGACCGCTGGCTGGCGATGTAGGCCTCGCAGGCCTCCCGCTGGGCATGCAGCGAGTTGAACTCCTGCTCGAGCCCTTCCTCGGAGGACTTTCGGGTGTAAATCGCGCATCGCAGTTTCCGGACGATTGGTTTGGTCATGCGCCCCTCCGGTGGTTTTTCAGGCCGAAGAAGACCCACCCGTTCCAGCGCGTACCGGTGATCGCGCGCGCGATGGCAGACAGCGACTTGTAGGGCCGCCCCTCCCATTCGAACCCGTCCACTGTGACGGTGACAACGTGCTCGACGCCCTGCCACTCGCGGATCAGCCGCGTGCCTACAATGGGCATCAGATCGGCACGGATGCGGCTTTTCTTGCGATCACCGCCGTCAAGCTGCTCGCCGAGGGCTTCGAGCCGCTTCACTGTTTCCGGCTTCAACCCGCCATAGGCCAGCTCCTGGATGCGATACGCCAGACGGCTCTCGAGGTAGCGGCGATTGAACGGCGGCGGCTCGCTGTCGAACAAATCGCGCCACTGCGCCTTCAGGTCTTGCGTCGAGGTGGTCTTGAGCGCGGCCAGGCGCGCGGGGATGGGATCATGCGTCGTCATGTTATCTCCTCATGAGTTGGAGTTGCATGACGGCATGCGCATGCCGGAGAGTGTAGGCGTATTTCTCCAGTATTGTCAGATTGTTCGCCACGCTCGCGCAACTTCAACCGGAGCAAACCGAGCGCGAGCAGACCGCACAGCTCAGTGCGGCGTTCGATGGCGGTCATCCGGTCGGGTGGGAGTGGATTGGGGCGTTTCATGCGGGACTCGGATTGGTTGTCTCCTTCAGCCTCTACTCGTCAAATCCCAAAACCGTCCCAGCCGAACACGTCCAGGTTGCAGAATCACTCCGAAGAACGTATCGGGAACGCTTAACTTTCAGGAAAGGGGATGCGTCGTGGCCGGCAATTTGAAGAAGTTCGTGAACCCCCGGTTCATCAAGACCATCGATCTCGCCCTGATCAAGCCGCTGTTGACGCGGCATGCGGGCAACTATCAGGGCTTTTCCCTGGACCTGCTGGATCAGGAAGAGGATGCCGCCCGCGAGGCGCTGCAAACGCTGTTGACCGGCCCCGAGGACAGCTATCCCGAAGGCTTGCGCGGTGACCTGCACCGGATCGCGGAACTGGGCGATGCCCGCGGCCTCGAGATCATCCAAGCGCAGGCAGCCCGTCAGGGCGTCGATCTGTTCCCCGACATGAAGACCGGCGACGAGGACGCGCCGAACAAGGCGCATGATCCCAAGCACATCGCCGTCCGGGTGTTTCTGGAACATCCCGATCTGTTCGACGCCGCCGCCGACCACATGGCGATGTTCACGGCCGATCGCCTGCACGAATATGCCGGGCGGGAACGGGGCGGTGCGATCGATCTGACGGAAGAAAAGGTCGAGGCGTTCCGTACGGCCGTCGCCGCGCTCTTCTGCGACGCGTTTCTCGGGGACTACTGCCGGGTCGGCGACTACGACGACGATGACGAGATCAACCTCGTGGTCAGCCACGGCTCCATGGTTTCGACCATGCCGGTCGTCGACGGCCAGGTCGAACGGGTCATCAGCGTCCGGCAGATTTCCCACGCGGTGCTGCGATATTCCGAGAATACCGGCATGCTGCGGCTGGCCCGTATCCGGAAGGCGCATCAGCCCGAGATCGCGGAACTCTTCGCTTCGATCATCCTCGACAGGCCCGGCTTCTTCGACGGCGACGATGCGCAGGATCTCTATACCCTGCACCCGGTCGAACTGGCCGGACCGGGCTTCGCCTTCGATGCCGCCTACGATCCGCTGATCGACAAGGTGCTGATCATCGAGGCGGCGGCCGACCTGATGGCGCCCGGCAAGAAGGGGTATCCTCGGGTGGTGCGCACGCTGCGGTCGCGGGATCTCGGCGGTGACGCGCTCCAGCATTTCGGGAGTACGCCGGTGTCATTCGGCGGTGCCTGGCGGCTTGGCGAGCTTGTGTTCCGGATCCTGTTCAAGGGCGATGGCAAGCGCCAACCCCAGGTTACGGTCAAGCTGCGGCCCCCTGGCGTCGTGCAGTTCCGCCGGACCCAGCACGAGGCGCGGGTGATGAAGCTGATCGAACGGAACGGGCTGATGAATGACCGAGACGATTTTGAGGTTGTTGACGCGGCTGAGTGAGGCTGGCGACGACGCGATCCTGCCCGGCGAGCTTGCCGCGCCCTTCTTCGGTCCGGTCTTCGATCGGCTGCTGGCGAAACGGATCGTCGTCGAACAGGCGCCGCTCTCCGACTGGGAGGTCTGCGATGCCTGCGAGTGTGGGTTGCCCTTTCGGCCGATCCGGAAAGTCGGCGATGCGTTTCGGGCTGAGTGCCCGTTCGATCATCGACAGGACATCGAACTCACCAAGGACGATTTGCGCGTATTTCGCATCGGAGCTGCGGCACTGGCATCCGTGATCGGCGCGGCTGCGGGATTTGGCGCGGCCCCGGAGCTGGCGGCGGAGAATGTCTGGCACCTCGGCGACACGCCATCGGGTCGGGCGGTGTTTCTTGCAATGGAGCCCGCGGCCCTGACCGGCGACGGCATCATCGCATCGTTACGCCAGGCGGCGCAGGGCGCGGACATCACGATCCTCGCACCGAAGTTGCCACCGGAGACTGCCCAGCGACACCAGGATGCGGGCTTTCATCTGGTCGAAACCCTCGCGGTGCTGATTCCTGCCTCGGATGGCCTCGGCGTCGCAATCGATGTCGCGGCTCTGGCGCCGGTTCCGCTGGCGCCCGTGCTTCGTGTGCGAAGGGCAACGGCCGAGGTTCAATGGGACAGTCGCTCCGTCATTCTGTCGCGTCAGATTTTCCCCGTGTTCGAACGCCTGCTGGAGAAAGCGATGTCGCGCGATCAGGTCGCCTCCGGAGCCCATGTCGAAGGCACGACGGCGCGCGAGGCCAAGGATCTAATCCGCGAGCTGCGCGACGCGTTCAAGGCTGCGGGGTTCACCGATGCCGAGAGCAAGGCCCTGATCATGACCGTCCGAGGAAGGGGCTACCGTCTAGGCGTCGTCGCTGCGGACATCGTTGTTGAAGACTGAACCGGTACCGTTCACCTACTTCAGGTAGGCTTTGAGAGCATTGACATCGGAAACATCCGGCATTCTGTGGATCATTCGATGGCAATTTGCGCAAAGGACTGCCAGATCGGATATCTTCAATTGTCGCGTCTCGAAGTTTTCCGCGTATGGTACCTTGTGATGAACTTCAAAAATCGACGCGCGAACGTTGTCGGTGTGCGTTATATTGCAGCATTCACATCTAAGGCCGTATTCATGAAGCGCCATTGCTCGAGCCTTGGAGCTGCGCTCAACACTACTTGTCCATTTCCTTCGTTTTTTCTCACTGCGGAATGTTTGCTGGATTCCTGCGACCAAACCTTCAAACCAACGGACCCAGGCAGAATCCTCGTTCCCGTAGAGAACTGGAAACTGGCCGGATGGTCTAGGCTGTAGCTCGTCGTGTCTGTTGCCCGCTGGGATCAGAAATGCATTTTCGGGCTGCACCTTCACTCTGCAATAGATCGGTGAACTGCCGGCTTCAAGATTATCAGGGTGCCTAATCGGATGCGAAAAGACCGTCGCATTCCTGTAATATCCGCACAACACACCGCTACTGATGAATATTACTGTGACGTTGGAGACTTCCGCGTCGCCTCTATTGCCACCCAGCCTGCTTAAGTCACCTCCACCTTCTTTCGGAAGGTAGCCATAAATGAACCCATCTGATGCGACCGAAAAGTTATGGATTTCATGGGGAACCTTGCCGCTTCGGCCATACCCCATGACTGGATCTGCAGATAGGTTCTCCCCGTCAAAGCGGGAAAAGTTTTCTACGCGCGCCAACAAGTATGTCATTTTAACCGCTCGATAGAATTTCAAGTATTGATTGTGGTTCATTTTTTCGAGGACTGCGGATGTTTCTTTCGTGGTTCGCGATTCTGTCGCCGATAGCCAGCATAGCCTCGAAACCGAACAGTAACAAAGGGATGAGACGGGTCGATTGCGCCCGCAGTATCCGAGTGACCAGCAACCACGGCAACAGCCTTGGAGCCGACCAAGGCATGAACAGGCGTAGCTGGTCTTCTGCCCGACTGGCTCTCTAACGCGGCCGGACCCACCAAACCCCCACCTTATTCCCACCCAGTTCCCACCTGCACGCCGACCGCATCCGGCACTTTGGGCTCATCAGAAACGATGACCGAGGCGCACAGCGATGCAGATCGAACTCTCCCCCGACGACATTGAAACCATCATCCACGAGGCCGATGAGGCGGCGCAACGGCTTCGGCGCAAGCTGACCCTGCCGGTCTGCGAGCGCGAGGATCTGGGTCAGGACCTCCTGGTCGATCTGCTGCGCCGCTTGCCCGCCTACGATCCCTCGCGCGGCAACATCGGCGCATTCGCCAACATCGTCCTGCGCAACCAGTCCTCGCGGATCGCGATGCGTCACCACCGCCAGCGCCGCGCGCAGGGTGGCGGGCTGCTGTCGCTCGATGCCCCCTCGGGTCCGGACGACCAGCGTCCGCTATCCGAGACCATCGGTGAGGACGAGGGCATGTCGGCCTGGCACGGCCAGGCGACCACCGCGTATGCCTCCACCGAGCAGCATCAGGCCGTGCAAACCGCGATTTCGCATCTGCCTGTCGAGGATCGTCACCTCTGCGCGGCGCTGGCGCATCGCCCGGTATCGGCACTGGTCTCCGAAGGTTTTGGCAGCCGGTCCGGGCTCTACCGCCGCATCGCTGATCTCCGCCACGTCCTCACCGCCCACGGCCTCGGTCCCTCCTGGGACGATGTGGCAGCGGCCTGAGTAGAGGGGAAAGGAGGAGATCATGTTCATGGAAACCACACCCTTCATCACGGTCCGCGCCAGCCGACCGCTTTCCGAGATCGAGTTCTGCGCCTGGGTGGCGCAGGCCGTTCCCGGCGACCGGCTGGAATACCACCGTGGCTTTCTGGTGCTCGACATCTTCCCTGTGTTTTCGGGGCTGTCGGATGCGGCACGCGCCGAGTTGAGCAGGCTTGGATCGCGGGCCTTCTGGGCCGCCGAGCAGGGTCTCGTGCATCTCGTGCAGGAGCGCGTGGGCCCGGATCAGTTCGCCTACATCGCCGTCGCCCGGCCCAAGCCCAAAGCCGCTGCCGTCTCGCTGTCCGAGCTGCTGCTCGCAGACGCGGAGGCCGCCTGATGCCCGCGTTTCAATCTTTCTTCACCGATCACGGAGACCCTTTCATGCCATTTCCCGACAACACCCCCACGCCTGACGATCTGCCGTCGCTCAGCGCGGCCGAGATCGCGGCCCTGCCGGTCGAGTTGCTGGCGATTCTGCAGCGCGAGATCGACGAGCGTCTGAAGCGCGACAAGGCTGCCAAGGCCCGCTTCGATGCCGGACTGGCTGTCCGCTATGCCACCCGCGCCGCCGAAGAACGGCAGGCTCAAGCCAAGGACACCGGCACCGTCCGGTTCGACGATGGTGATTTCACCGTGGTCGCTGATCTGCCGAAGCGGGTGGATTGGGATCAGGACCGACTGGCCGACATGGTCGCGCGGATCCGCGATGCAGGTGACGACCCTGCCGAATATGTCGATCTCTCCTTCAAGGTGCCGGAGCGCAAATACGCTGCATGGCCCGAGGCCATCCGGCAGGGTTTCGAGCCCGCGCGCACCGTCCGGCCCGGCACGCTGAAGGTCGAGATCCTCGCGCAGGGGGCTGACCAGTGAGCCTCCCCATCATAAGCGCCGACCAGCGATTGGCCGAGCCGCGCGGCATCAAGGGCTGCATCTTCGGGAAATCCGGTATTGGGAAGACTTCCCTCCTCTGGACCCTCGATCCTGACCGCACCTTGTTCATGGATCTCGAAGCGGGCGATCTCGCCATTGAGGGCTGGTCCGGTGACAGCATCCGGCCGCGGACCTGGACGGAATGCCGGGATTTCGCGGTGTTCATCGGCGGACCCAACCCGGCGCTGCGCGACGAGCAACCCTATAGCCCGGCGCATTACAATGCGGTCTGCGAACGCTTCGGAGATCCAACAGCACTCGATCGCTACGACACCATCTTCGTCGACTCGATCACTGTTGCCGGGCGGCTGTGCTTCGGCTGGTGCAAAGGCCAGCCCGAAGCGCTGTCGGAAAAGACCGGCAAGCCGGATGTGCGTGGCGCTTACGGCCTGCACGGCCGCGAGATGATCGGCTGGCTCACCCATTTGCAGCATACGCGGGCCAAGAACGTCTGGTTCGTCGGGATCCTCGACGAGAAGCTCGACGACTTCAATCGCAAGGTGTTCCGGCCGCAGATCGATGGCTCCAAGACCGGGCTCGAGCTGCCGGGGATCGTCGATGAGGTGATCACCATGGCGGAACTGAAGGCCGACGGCGGCGATCCGTATCGCGCCTTTGTCTGCCAGACGATCAACCCCTGGAGCTTTCCGGCCAAGGATCGCTCCGGCCGCCTGGCCCAAGTCGAAGAGCCTCATCTCGGCCGCCTGATGGCGAAGATCCGGACGGCAGCGGCGCCTCCATCCGACCGGCTGACCTACGCCCCGCCACCCGCCGATCCGGCCGGTGCCGACCTTTCCCAACCGCAATCCTGATCAAAAAAAGGAGGTTCCCCATGGGTTCCTGGAACGACTTCAACGACGCGCAAAGCAACTCCAACCTCATCCCCAAGGGCACGCTGGCCAAGGTGCGCCTGACCATCCGCCCCGGCGGGTTCGACGATGCCTCGCAAGGCTGGACCGGCGGCTATGCCACGCGCGGCTCCACTGGTGCTGTTTATCTCAACGGTGAGTTCACCGTGACCGAGGGTCCGTATGCCCGTCGCAAGATCTTCACGCTGATTGGCCTCTACAGCCCCAAGGGGCCGGATTGGACCAACATGGGCCGCAGCCTGGTGCGCGGCATGCTGAACTCGGCGCGCGGGATTTCCGACAAGGACATGTCGGCGGAAGCGCAGGCCGCGCGGCGCATCAGTGGCTTTGCCGATCTCGACGGGATCGAGTTCATCGCGCGCATCGACATCGGCACCGATGCCAGCGGCGACGACAAGAACGAGATCCGCAGCGCGGTCACGCCTGACCATCGCGACTATGCGCAGATCATGGGCACGGCGCCCCTGCCGTTCAGCGGTAACGCCGGGCCGGGGGCCACTCCGCAGCAGAATGCTGCCGCCCCAACGTCCTCGTCCAATCCGCCAGCAGCCAACCCCGGTGCCCCCGGGCGGCCGAGCTGGGCACAGTAAGGGGGGATCGGTCATGCGCCTTCGCCCCCGCCAGAAAACCTTCGTCGAGCGCAGTGTTGCTGCGCTTGGCCAACACGGCAACACGCTGGGCGTGGCGCCCACCGGCGCGGGCAAAACCATCATGCTCTCGGCGGTCACCGGTGAGATGATCGGCGATGGCGCCAATGCCTGTGTTCTGGCGCATCGCGATGAGTTGACCGCGCAGAACCGCGCCAAGTTCCAGCGCGTGGTGCCGAAGGTGTCCACTTCGGTGATCGACGCCACGACGAAATCCTGGAGCGGCGACGTCACCTTCGCCATGGTGCCCACACTGGCGCGGGCGCCGAACCTGGCCGACATGCCGCGTCTCGATCTTCTGGTGATCGACGAGGCGCACCATGCCGTCGCCGACAGCTACCGTCGCATCATTGATCGCGTGCGCGATGCTAACCCGGATGCGCGGATCTTCGGTGTCACGGCAACGCCGACGCGTGGCGACCGCAAGGGACTGCGCGAGGTCTTCGACAATGTCGCCGACCAGGTCCGGCTGGGCGAGCTGATCGCCTCGGGTCATTTGGTGCCGCCCCGCACCTTCGTCATCGACGTGGGCGTGCAGGACGAGCTGCGCTCGGTCCGCAAGACCATGTCGGATTTCGACATGACGGAGGTCGCGGGCATCATGGACCGCGCCCCGGTCACCGACGAGGTGATCCGCCACTGGGTCGAAAAGGCAGGCGACCGTCAGACCGTCGTCTTCTGTTCAACCGTCGCACACGCCGAGCATGTGGCCGAGGCGTTCCGCGTGGCCGGGATCCCAGCCGCACTGATCCATGGTGACCTGGCTTCCGAGACCCGCAAGGCCATCCTGACTGATTATGCCTCGGGCAATATCCGCGTGGTCGTCAATGTCGCCGTGCTGACGGAAGGCTGGGATCACCCACCGACGTCTTGCGTCGTGCTGCTGCGCCCCAGCTCCTACAAATCCACCATGATCCAGATGGTCGGGCGCGGGCTGCGCACCGTCGATCCGGAGGAGCACCCCGGCATCGTCAAGACCGACTGCGTGGTGCTGGATTTCGGGACGTCGAGCCTGATCCACGGAACGCTGGAACAGGATGTGGATCTGGATGGCAAGATCGGCACCGGTGAAGCTCCGACGAAAACTTGCCCGGCCTGCGCGGCGGAGATCCCGCTCGCCGCCACCGAATGCCCGCTCTGCGGCGAGGTATTGCTGCAGGATGAGGGCGAAGCCGGCGCGGACGCAATGCCGCTCTCGGGCTTTGTCATGACCGAGATCGACCTGCTGAAACGCTCCAGCTTCGCATGGGTCGATCTCTTCGGCACGGACGACGCGCTTATGGCCACGGGCTTCACAGCCTGGGGCGGCATCTTCTGGATGGACGGGGTCTGGTACGCCATTGGCGGCGCGAAGGGCGAGCGGCCACGCTTGCTGGGCGTCGGCGAACGCACCGTCTGCCTCGCGCAGGCCGACGATTGGCTCAACACCCACGAGAGCGATGAAAGCGCCTTCAAGACGCGAGGGTGGCTGCGCCAGCCACCGACGGACAAGCAGCTGAAATACCTGCCGCCCGAGTGCCGCCACGACTTCGGTCTGACGCGCTACCGCGCCTCGGCGCTGATGACCTTCGGCTTCAACAAGCGCGCCATCCAGGCGGCCGTGAACGCGGTGGCCGGATCCGAACGGAGGGCGGCATGACCCATGACATCTTCAACCCCCATCACGGCCGAGGAGCGGCGGCGTCTCTGGCATCCGCGTGGAACGCTCTGTGCTGTCTGCCGGCAACCCACGCGTGGTTTTGGCTGGCGCGATCCGCACCGCCCGGCGGCTTTGCCGCCACGATCATCGAAATATGCGCGTACGCGCACGTGGCGGCCCCGGCCATCGGTCTGGTTCTGCTCGATGCCCTGCCAAGGCTTGTGGACGCGTTTGGCGCGGGAGCGTGTGGCCATGGTTGACCTGACCGAAGAAGAGCGCGCCGCCATCACCGCCACCATGAAACGCGTCGCACTGGTGATGGACGAGATCGGTTGGCAGACCACATTCGCCGATCTGACCGAGGCACAGGTGCGCGCCCTGATCGAGGAGGCCGTCGAGGGGTTCCGCGAGGCCATGGCGGACATCGCCCGGGCCCAGACACCGGAGGTGCCGTTCTGATGCTGGACTTCAATCATCGCCCGTCCATGGCCGAGCGGATCAACGAACTGATCGACACCGCTCTCATTGCCGAGCGCGAGGCCACGCCGCCCCGGACTTATCTCGGCGCATCCCGCTTGGGTCATGCCTGCGAACGCGCGTTGCAATTCGAGTTTGCCGCTGCGCCAAAGGATGAGGGGGCTGATTTCGGCGGCCAGACGCTGCGGATATTCGCGATCGGCCACCAGTTAGAGGACCTCGCGATCCGCTGGCTGCGCGCGGTCGGGATCGATCTGGTCACGCAAAAACGCGATGGCGGCCAGTTCGGCTTTTCCGTCGCGGGCGGTCGCATCCGGGGCCATGTCGATGGGATCATTGCTGACGCTCCGGCAGCACTTGGTCTGCGCGCCCCGGCGCTCTGGGAATGCAAGACGATGAACGCGAAGAACTGGCGCGCCTGCGTCAAGGATGGGGTGACTGTCTCCAAACCCGTCTATGCCGCCCAGATCGCGATCTACCAGGCCTACATGGAGCCTTCGGTGCCGGGGATATCGGCCGCACCGGCGCTGTTCACCGCGATCAACAAGGACACCGCCGAGCTGCACCATGAGCTGGTGCCCTTCGATGCCGACCTGGCGCAGCGTATGTCCGACCGCGCCGTGAGGATCCTGCAGGCCACAGATGCAGGTGAACTGCTGCCCCGCATCGCCGCCAACCGCGATTTCTACGAATGCCGGTTCTGCGCCCACGCCGAGCGGTGTTGGGGGCAGGCTGCGTGACCGACGAGCCCACCGATCCATCAGAGCCCGACCAGGACACACCCATGCGCGACGACACAACTCCAGATATGCCGACGGAAAACATCGTCCATTTCAATCCGTGGCGCGACTTCAACGACGCAGCCCCGCAGATCGACGTCTTCGGCGACGAGCCCGACCCCGCGCAGATCGCAAAGTTCATGCAGGTCGTCTTTGGCTACTGCGACGGGCTGATCCCCGTCCGCAGTTTCATCGACAAGGGTCAGGGCATCGATGGCCGCCCGCATAACATCTGGATCGAAGCGGATGAGGCCGCCCCTGAGAAGATGGCGACCCTCGCGACATGGGCCTCGCGGGAGGGCGCAGCGGTCTATGTCATCCCCGGCACCGTGGCCGCGCCCGGTCAGGCCAAGGCCGCCGAGATCCTGCAGATGCAGACCGTGGTGGTCGATCTCGACACCGGCGACATTGCCGCCAAGCGCGCCCATCTGGAGCGCCATCTTGGTGCGCCGACCATGGTGGTGGAAAGCGGCGGTGTGACACCTGAGGGCCAGCGCAAGGCCCACGTCTGGTGGGCGCTCACCGAGCCCGCCGAGGGCGATGATATTCGTCGCGTCTGCCGACTACGCGGCGACATTGCTGCCAAGATCGGCGGGGATATGCATTTCCGCTCCGCTCACCAGCCGATCCGGGTCGCGGGCTCGGTCTATTACAAGAACAGCCTGAAAACGCAGGTCCGGATCGTCGAGTTGAACGCCGACCGCGAACGCGATCTGGCCGAGTTCACCGAGGCCGTGACTGACATGCCGCCCGCGGCGGGTGTGTCCCTGCAGCCCGAGTTCACCCATCCCGACAAGCCCGCCATGGACGATGTGCTGGTGACCCCCGTGCGCGAGGGCGCGCAGGACGACTGGTCCCGCTTCGAGGGCGCATCCGCTGCGATCGGCCATTTCATCCGCATGGTCCACGAGGGCCGGATGTCGAAGGACGAGGGCTGGGAAGGCATCTGCGGCTACAACGCCGCGATGCTGCGGCCCCAATGGCCGGTGGAGCGGCTCAAGCGCGAATCCGAGCGGCTCTGGGCCCGGCATGTCGAAAAGTATGGACCGCCACTGGTGCGGCTCGACAGCGCCGCCCCCGCGCCCGACGAGATGCCCGCCTTCACCTTGGGCGCGCTGCTGGATGACCAGAGCCCGATGCCCGAGGACATCATCGCGCCGCGCGTTCTGACGCCGGGCGGGCTGCTGGTGCTCGGTGGCGCACCCAAGGTGGGCAAGAGCGACCTTCTGATCTCCTGGCTGGTCCATATGGCGGCGGGCGTGCCGTTCCTCGGCTTCACCCCGCCGCGACCGCTGCGCATCTTCTACCTGCAGGCCGAGATCCAGTATCACTACCTGCGCGAGCGTCTGAAGCAGATCGCCCTGCCGCCAGAGGTGCTGGCCGCGGCGCGCGACACCTTCGTGGCCACACCCAAGCTGAAGATGCTGCTCGACAACGAGGGCAGTGTGCGCGTGGCACGCGCCGTGCAAAAAGCGTTCCCGGAGGCACCGCCCGACATCCTCTGCGTCGACCCGATCCGCAACCTCTTTGACGGCGGGCCCGATGGCGGCGGCGAAAACGACAACACCGCCATGATGTTCTTCCTCAAGGACCGCGTGGAAGTCCTGCGTGACCACATCGATCCCGACTGCGGCGTGATCCTTGTCCATCACACGAAGAAGCTCTCGAAGCACCAGGTCAAGGAGGACCCCTTCCTCGCACTCTCCGGCGCCAGCGCGCTGCGCGGCTTCTACACCACCGGCCTGATCCTGCATCGCCCCGACGAGGATTGCTCGCAGCGCAAGCTGGAGATCGAGCTGCGCAATGGTCCCGGGCTGCCGCCCAAGGTGATCGACAAGGTCGGCGGTCAATGGGTCGAGATCAACCCGATGAACGAACGCCTCGTCCGTCAGGAGGTCGGCGCAAAATACGATGCCGAGCGGGATCGGAAGGGCGAGGTGATCATCGATATCCTCGAACGCGAAGCGCGTGCGGGGCGCATGTACACCATGACGCTTTTCGCAGAGTCATTCGAGAACGAGGGCGGTCTGAGCGGACAAACGAGCATCCGTGACCGGCTGAACGTCCTGACCACCAAGGGCGTGATCAAGTTCGTCAAGGCGGATGCAGCCAGCGATCTGGGCTTGCCGACGGATCGAAGCAAATACGGATACCTGTGTACCGAATTCATGGAACTGGCGACAGGCGAAGACCTGGCCGATCCCGATACGGGTGAAGTCTTTCCCGCCCACATTCGCGTCCGCCCCAGCCATTACAAATGCGCGCAGACAGGGGCCGTCTTGCCGGTCGAAAACCCCGAGATCTGGGTCCGTCCGGAGGGGGCGAATTCATGAGTTTCGGTGCCCTGATCCCATCCGGAATCTGGCATCTCATATCCGGAATCTGGCCAGATTTCGCGAAATCTGGAATCTGCAATCTGGCCGTAATCTGGATTTTCACATTGGTTTTCAATGGCTTGAGGGGCTCATTCCAGATTTCGGATGGCCATCTCCGCAATCTGATCCGCAATCTGGATTATCTCAATGAATTCAGAGACTTCCGCCAGATTCCAGATTTCGGAAAAAGCACCCCTAAAGGGGTGGGTGGTCTCCCCCGCAAGGGGGGAGGCCACCACCCACCCCTGGGCAATTTTCTCGGGCCGAAGTTCTGGACCGAGATCAATCCGACGACGGCGGCCGGTACCGCCAAGCATCAACCGCCGTCGTCTTCCACCCGAGCAGCCAACCCGAAAAGGAGACCACCCATGGCTGATACGACTCTCGCCAGCGCCAATCTCGGCGCAACCCCGAAACCGCCCATGCCGCCAGAGCCCGCGCGGACCATCCTCGCCCTCGACCTCGGCACCACGACCGGCTGGGCGCTGCGCGGCTTCGACGGGCTGATCACCAGCGGCACCGCCAGCTTCAAGCCCCGCCGCTACGACGGCGGTGGCATGCGCTACCTGCGGTTCACCAACTGGCTGACGGAGCTGAACCGGTTGTCGGGGCCGATTGCGGCGATCTGGTTCGAAGAGGTCCGGCGCCATGCCGGCACCGACGCGAGCCACGTCTACGGGGGTCTGATGGCCACGCTGACCGCGTGGGCGGAACTGCGGAGCATCCCGTATGAGGGCGTCCCGGTTGGCACCATCAAGCGCCACGCCACCGGTCGCGGCAACGCGCCGAAGCAAGCCATGATTGACGCCGCCCGCAATCGTGGTTTCAGCCCGGCGGACGACAACGAGGCCGACGCCATCGCCATCCTGCTCTGGGCCATCGAGACCCGGGGAGGTGTGCAATGAGCGGCATGCGGTTCACGCCGAAGGGATACGGCGGACACCGCCGCGATCCCGACGAGGTCAAGCGCGACGGCTGGCATGAACAGCAGATGCTGGCGGTTTCGCTCGATGATCATCGGCTCACCTGGCCCGAGCGCGAACTGGTCCGCCAGCTGGGCGAAAAGCTCTACGGTAAGCTGCCTGCAGTCCGGGAGGTGCGCAATGGTCGATGACTGGACCACAGGCCCTGTGCAGGACCGGTTGGAACTGGCGGCGGATGTGTTCCGCCAGTTGCCCGGCGTGAAACCCACGGGGTATTTCAACGCCTGGCCCGAGTACTTCCACAGCTTCGGCGACAAGGTTGGCCAGGAGCCGCGGATGCGTCGCCCCCGGCCGGGCCCGCGCGAGATCACGCAGGCCGAGGAGGCGCTGCTCTGGCTGCGCTGGCTCGAGAAGGACGATGCGCGGATCGTCTGGCTCCGGGCCAACGGCCGGCAGTGGAAGCCGATCTGCTGGGAGCTGGGGATCAGCCGCGCCACGGCGAACCGGCGCTGGCAGTACGGCATCGCGGTGATCGTCTGGCGGCTGAACGGCCGTCGCATTCCCAAGGGCAGGTCGAAGCAGTTCGTGGTTTCGAAGGCGGACGGAACTTGAATAGGGAACGAAGCCTATTCAAGTTTGAGGCCATATGCCTTAATAAGGCGCAACGGTTGTTAAAGGTTCGCACGATGACGGAAGACCGCAATCAAAGGCTGGGCACCTTCGTTGAAACAAACGCGGGCGGCGAATGCGTGCGCGCCTTCGTGCCTGCGCCGCTGCCGCCAGACCCGCCGCTGGACCTGCCGCAGCTGATGAGCGTCTACGAGCGTGCCATCGCCGCGGTCGGCCGCCTCGACGGGGTGACGACGATCCTGCCGTCAACGCCGCTTTTCCTCTACATGTACGTCCGCAAGGAGGCGCTGCTGTCGTCGCAGATCGAGGGGACGCAGTCCTCGCTGTCCGACCTGCTGCTCTTCGAAAACGACGAGGCGCCCACGGTCGAACTGGACGATGTCACCGAGGTGTCCAACTACGTCGCGGCGATCGAGCATGGCGTCGCCCGTATCCGCGGCGGCTTCCCGCTTTCGCTCAGGCTGATCCGTGAGATGCACGAGATCATTCTGAGGTCCGGTCGCGGCGCCACCAAGCAGCCCGGCGAGTTCCGCCGTTCGCAGAACTGGATCGGGGGCACACGTCCGGGCAACGCCCTGTTCGTGCCGCCGCCGCCAAACCACCTCGACGCCTGCCTCGATGCATTCGAACACTTCCTGCACTCTCGCGAAGCGGGCCTCCCGCCGCTCATCCGGGCCGGGCTTGCCCACGTCCAGTTCGAGAGCATCCACCCGTTCCTCGACGGTAATGGCCGGCTGGGACGGTTGCTCATCACGCTCGTCCTCGTCGAGGCCGGCGTTCTGCGCGAGCCGATCCTCTACCTCAGCCTGTTCCTGAAGTCCCGGCGTGACGACTACTACCGGCTCCTGCAGGAAGTCCGCCAGGCCGGCGCCTGGGAAGCCTGGATGGAGTTCTTCCTCACCGGGGTCGCAGAGACGGCCGAGCAAGCCTCGGAGACCGCACGCGACCTGATCGCCATGTTCGAGGCGCACCGCCAGCAGATCGGAACGCTCGGACGGTCCGCACCGTCGGCGCTGCGTGTGCATGAGTTCATGCAGGCCCGGCCGATCGTCACCATCCAGACGGTCGCGGACGGTCTCAAGACCTCGTTCCCGACCGCGAGTGGCGCGCTCGAGAAGCTGGCGGATCTTGGCATCGTGCGCGAGACGACCGGCAAGCAGCGCGGCCGCATTTACGCATATTCCGACTATCTCGCGCTTCTGAATCGGGGAACTGAGCCGTTGCGCGCCTGATCGCCGTCAAGCCTGTCAACCCCTTCCGGAATCGTGAGACATTTTTCCGTGAGACACCGGCGGACGAGACAAATCCGGCGCTGTGGGCTACAAATCGGGCATACTCGCGAGAGACGTGGGTGAGAGACGGATTGTACGGGTCCTTCCCGGCCGCAAACGTATACGGGGGGGCGAAGTGCTGCGCTTTCCCAGTGACGCCACCGAAAACAGCCGTTTCGTTTCGCTTTGCGCGCATCCCCAAAGAAACAAGGGCCGGACGGCCTGACGCACCACGCCCGAACCGAAACGGGGGGCTGACCCCATTTCGGTTCGCGCCCTGCGAGAGGGTCGGTGCGCTGCAGGTGGTCTGCCGACAGCGCTTCCGGCGGATGCGGGTTGGCGGGGATCGCGCCAACCTTTGGTGAGAGCTACTTGATCTTCTTGCCGGCAAGAACGAGCGAGGACTTGCCCTCTGCCGCAGCAGCAGTCGCCGAAACCTTCGGCTTCTCCTGCTTGGGTTTCTTGATCTCTTTGTTCCCGCGTTTGTTGTTGCCCTTGGACATTGAGTTTCCTTCAGCCAAATGATCGACAAGCTCATGCCAGCCGACGAGGTGCAGTGGAAAATCAGGGTTGCCTGACTTTGATATCGTCAGGGCGATGATCTTGGAGGAAGGCTGCAATTCAAACCGGCTACGCACCCCGAGAGCTCGTCGGTCTGCAACTGCATGGACAGAATAGCCGCCCTTGTCTGCGCATACCATTGAAATCTGAACCCGACCGCAGGCGATCGGCACCGAACCGCCTCATCCCAATCCGGAAGCCATCCATGGACGTCTTGGACCTGCCGCTCGAGCAGATCATTCCCTATGCGCGCAACCCGCGCAACAACGCGCAGGCCATCGCCACGGTTGCGGCTTCAATCCAGGAGTTTGGCTGGCGCCAGCCCATCGTGGTCGATGAGGCGATGGTGGTTCTGGCCGGGCACACGCGGCTGGAAGCAGCCCGCAAGCTCGGCCTGAAGACCGCGCCGGTGCATGTTGCCAAGGGGCTGACCGAGGCCCAGGCCCGCGCTTTCCGGATCATGGACAACCGCTCGAGCGAGAACGCCGAGTGGGACAAGGACCTGCTGAACCTCGAACTGGCGGACCTGCTTGAGGCGGATTTTGATCTTGGCCTGACGGGTTTCACCGATGACGAGTTGAACGCGCTGATGAACAGCCTCGATGCGGGAACCGGCCCGCAGGAGGGCGAGGATGACATTCCGGACATCCCGGAAGATCCGGTCAGCCGCCCCGGCGACATGTGGATCCTCGGCAACCACCGGCTGCTCTGCGGCGACAGCACGGTGGCCACCGATGTCGAACGGGTGCTGGACGGCGTGACGCCGCTCATCATGTGCACAGACCCACCCTACGGTGTGGACTACGACCCGAGCTGGCGCAACCAGGCGGGCGCGGCCAAGACCAAACGCACCGGCAAGGTGCTGAACGACGACCGTGCGGATTGGCGCGAGGCCTGGGCGCTGTTTCCCGGCGACGTCGCCTATGTCTGGCACGGCGCGCTGCACGCGGGAGAGGTCGCGGAAAGCCTTGAGGCGGCTGGCTTCAACATCCGCTCGCAGATCATCTGGGCCAAGGAACGGCTGGTGCTGAGCCGGGGCGATTATCACTGGCAGCACGAGCCGGCCTGGTACGCTGTCAAGAAGACCGGCAAGGGTCACTGGGCGGGCGATCGCAAGCAGACGACGCTGTGGCAGATCCCGAGCAAGGACCAGGACGCCAAGACGGTACACGGGACGCAGAAACCCGTCGAATGCATGCGCCGCCCGATACTCAACAACTCCAGCCCGGGTCAGGCCGTCTACGAGCCCTTCATGGGGTCGGGGACCACGCTGATCGCGGCCGAGACCACCGGGCGGGTCTGCTACGGAATCGAGTTGAACCCGGCTTACGTCGATGTGGCGGTGGAGCGGTGGCAGCAGTTCACTGGCAAGGACGCCGTTCTCTCGGACTCGGACGAGACGTTCAACACGATCAAGACCAAAGAAGATTGAGGCATGCATGACCTGGCTTTACCTTCCTCCAGAGACGCTTCCGGAGCCGGAGACGCATGCCTCTTCGGCCTCTCGCTCTGTTCCGGCGCAGGTGGTCTCGACCTCGGGCTCACCATCGCCATCCCCGGATATCGTGCTGTGGGCCATGTCGAACGGGAAACCTACGCCGCAGCCACTCTCGTGGCGCGGATGGAAGACGCGTCCCTGGATCAGGCTGTTGTCTGGGACGATGTTGGAACCTTCGACGGCCGCCCTTGGCGTGGCGCGGTGGATATCGTCACTGCGGGCTATCCGTGCCAGCCGTTCTCCGTCGCGGGAAAGCGCCGGGGCGCGGACGACCCGCGCCACCTCTGGCCGCATGTCGCGCGCATCATCGCCGAAGTCGAACCGCCCTTCGTCTTCCTTGAGAATGTCGCCAATCATCTCCGCCTCGGTTTCCCCGAAGTCGCCAGCGGACTGGTCGGCATGGGCTACAAGCTTGCGGCAGGCCTCTTTACGGCGGCGGAAGTCGGTGCGCCCCACAAGCGCGAGCGGCTCTTCATCCTCGCCGTCCGCGAGGGCGATGAGTTGGCCGACCCCGCGCGCCTGCTCTGGGACCCGGTCGAGTGGCGGAAACCGAACGGAACTGCTGCGGCTGTGGCCGACGCCGAGGGCCAGCGCCAACGAGAACCGGCAAACCAAGCCGACGCCCTCGCAGGAAGCGGGCCGGCACGGAATGAACCTCGCGACGAGCGCCGCGCTGTGGCCGACGCCGCAGACGGACAGTTTCCGCAGCCGGGGTGGCGACCGGAAACACGAAAAGGGTCTGGACGGAATGGCGCGCGACTGGCCGACGCCGATGGCGAACGACGGCTGCAAGCCGAGTGCTGGGAACCGCAAGACGGCCGATCTGACCCATGCCAGCCGCATGTGGATGACGCCGACAGCGCGGGATCACAAGGACGGGGCGACGACACTGGCGAACACGCCGGTCAACGGGCTGCTTGGCCGCCAGGTCCTGGTGACGCCGATGGGTGGGAACGATACCTGCGATGCGCGCCGTACCTTGAACCCGCTGTTCGTCGAGGCTCTGATGGGTTGGCCCATCGGGTGGACCGGCTTCGCCTCTGTGGCAACGGCGTGGTTCCCTTGGTTGCAGCGCATGCGCTGCGAACTTTGGCTGCTCAACTGCTGGCCGATGGATGAGGTGGTGGGATGAAGCAGTCGCGCGCCATGTCGCTGGTCGAGTCCGTCGCCAACGTGATCGTCGGTTACGGCGTCGCCGTCGTGACGCAGATCCTGCTTTTCCCGATCTTCGGGCTGCACACGACGCTGACGCAAAACCTGAAGATGGGCGCGGTGTTCACCGTGGTGAGCATAGCGCGGTCTTACGTCCTGCGGCGACTGTTCGAGGCGATGCGTACAAAAAACTCTCCGTCACTCGATAACTCGGGCTAACGCCAGCTTGCCGAAGTGCTTATCTTCGTTGCGATAAAGCACAGAGGTTGAACATGGCCCGAGGGAAACCTGTTGAAATCGCGACCCGCAGCTTCGACAATCAGTCGAAGGCGACAGAATTTTTTCGCGAGATGTTGGGTCGCTACAAGGCCGGTGACCGGGTCTCCGATGATGACGCTCTGGACTTGTCAGCATTGCTTGAGCGCCATGATGAGTACCCGCAGAAGGTGGGCAAAGGCGTCGATCATTTCGAAGTTATGGCAACAGAGCACGGGACGAACTGCTTCAGGATCGTCCGCATTGATGGCACGGGAACGGACTTCTCCTACAGGCACTGCATCACCCAACGGCCGCCAAGCAGAAAGCAAGAGGTTTCGGCGGCTTTTCGTCGAGTCATTCAGTTCGATCTATATGCTGCTCGTGACAAGTTTTTTTCCGATCATCGTGGTGAGGACGGCAAAGTCTCGTGCGCCGTGACACGTGAAAGGATTGTACGGGACGAAGCGCACATGGATCACAGGCCGCCAATGACTTTCGAAGTCATCGTCACAACCTTCCTTGAAGGGCGTGGAATGAATCTCGATCAGGTGCCGATTACATCAGGGCTAGACGAGCAAGTATCGCCAGAAGTCACCGATGGGGATTTGGCTGAAGCATTTCGCGGCTATCACTCGCGAGTTGCGAAGCTTGATATCGTGAAGAGTGCGATCAACCTTGCACAGTCATCCCGCAACAGGATCAAGGATGGCCGGGTGAAGCTGACCTAACCCGACCGTCTGGGGTCCCAATCTTTCACAAGATCCGGTAGACCCGCCCGCGTCCTTCGATCTTCTCCGAGGTCACTTCGAGTCCGAGTTTCTTCTTTAGCGCCCCGGCCATCGCGCCGCGCACCGTGTGCGACTGCCAGCCCGTCGCGACCATGATCTCTTCGATGGTCGCGCCGTCCGGCGCGCGCAGCATGGCGATCAGCGTTGCCTGCTTGGTGCCCTCGCGCGGCGTGCGCGTCTTGGGCGCAGTCTCCGGTTCGGTGGGGGTGTCCGGCGCGGGCTCCTCGGTCGGCGCGTCCGTCGCGCCCGCAGGCGCGGTGTTCGCGTCCACGGCCTCGATGCCGATGGCGGCGAGGCCCGCGTCGGTGGCCACCAGCGTGACGCCGTGGCCATCGCCGGTCTCGCGCCACATGGGCTCGCCCTTGCGCATGTCGGCGTCGACCTCTTCGAGGAAGCCCTTCGCGAGCATCGCGTCGACCACCTTGGCTGCGGCGCCGCCGCGCAGGCTGTCAGGCAGCGGCAGGGCGATGTGCTCGGGCCGCTGGGCAGCTTTGCTCAGGATCAGGGCTTGGGTGTCGGAAAGCTGGGTCATATTCGTCTCCCGTATCGGGGCGCGCGGGATGCGGGCCCTTCTACGAGGTCGAGCCCGCCAGTCGGCGGGCGGGACCCGGGAAGCGTTTGTTCACTCCGCGTGTTCGCCCTCGCCGAAGGCGCTGTCGGTGATGCGCTTGAGCAGGCTGGCGTAGTGTTCGAGGGTGCCGACCATCGCCCAGCCCACCTCGTCGGGGTGGCAGTTGAAATGGTCGTCGCTGAGCGCCTGCAGGCGGGCGAGCATTTCGTCGATCTCGGCCTTCTTTCCAATGAAGGCACTGAGGGCGGCTTCCTTGTTGCGCCGAGCCTTCTCGGCGCGGAGTTCGTGGCGCGGGGTGGTGATCGGGTTCAGACGGGGCGTGGTCATCGTCGTGGCCCTCAGTTCTGCTGTTTGATCAGGGCGAGGATCGCGCAGGCCATCCCGCCGAGGTACTCGCTGCGCCGGAAGACGATTTCGTCGATCTCGTTTGCGGTGTTGATGGTGGGGTCGACGGTGAGGTCTGCCGCCATGTGCGGCAGGAGGCGTTTGGCCTCGGCGTTGTAGCGTTCTGCGATGGTCATGTGGGTGACTCCTGGCTGCGTCGGTTGATGCAGTCAGGTTCGCTCTACTCGGGCGCTCTATCCAGTATAATCGAAGCAATTACATGGCTTTAGTCGGGGTAGCGGAATCACTTCATGTCATCGGCGACCCAACCTATCGGCGTGATCGCCAAGCTGCTCGATCTCTCGGAGCGGCGGGTCCAGCAGCTGAGCCGGGAGGGCGTGATCCCGAAAGCAGAGCGCGGGCAATATGACCTGATCGGATCGGTGCGTGGCTATGTGCGCTATCTGCGCGACCAGGCCGCGCGCGCCCAAGCCGGGGCCCCGGACTATGCGGCCGAACGAGCGCGGTTCATCCGGGCGCGAGCCGACCTCGCCGAGATGGAAGCGGAGGAAAAGCGGCTGTCGCTTATCGCGGCCGATCAGATCGAGGCGGCATGGATCGCCGTGCTGGCGCTTCTGAGAACCCGCCTGCTGGCGCTGCCGGATCGACTGGCTCCGCAGGCTTTTGACCAATCAACCGTCGGAGACACCCGGAACCTGATCCGTGCCGCGATCCGCGAGGTGCTCGATGATCTCGCGCAGCCAGACATTGAACTCGAGACCGATGTTGATCTTGAAGGGCTCGCCGATCCTGAAGCGCACCGTGGAAAAGGCGCTGGCGGTGCTGCGGCCACCGCCGGACCTGACGATCAGTGACTGGGCGGATCAGAACCGACGGTTGAGTTCGGAGGCCAGCGCCGAGCCCGGCCAGTGGCGCACAAGCCGGGCTGAATACCAGCGTGGCATCATGGACGCGATCTCTGATCCGGCCGCTGAAACCGTGGTCATCATGTCCAGCAGCCAAATCGGCAAATCGGAGTCGCTCTTGAACATGGTCGGGTATCACATCGACCACGACCCGGCGCCGATCATGGTGGTGATGCCGACCGAGCGGGACGCGGAGACCTGGTCGAAGGACCGGTTCTCGCCAATGGCGCGCGATACGCCTTGTCTGCAGAACAAGATCGCCAACCCCAAATCGCGGGATGGCAACAACAAGATCCTGCACAAGCGCTTTCCGGGCGGCCATCTGACCATCGTTGGCGCCAACGCGCCCTCGGGCCTGGCAAGCCGCCCGATCCGGTTGCTCCTCTGCGACGAGGTCGACCGCTACCCGTTCAGCGCCGGGGCCGAGGGTGACCCGGTGAATTTGGCGCGCAAGCGGACTGTAACCTTCTGGAACCGCAAGATCGTGCTGGTCTCGACGCCCACGAACAAGGGGGCGAGCCGGATCGAGGCGGCGTTCGAGGAAAGCGATCAGCGGCGGTTCTGGGTGCCTTGCCCGGACTGCGGGGCCGAGCAGATCCTGACTTGGCCGCAGGTGCGGTGGGACAAGGACGCGGACGGCAGCCACAAGCCTGAAACCGCGCGCTATCATTGCATCGACTGCGATGCAGCCTGGCGGGATGAGGTCCGCTGGGCGGCGGTATCAAAGGGGCACTGGGTGGCCGAGCAGCCCTTTGCAGGCACAGCCGGGTTCCATCTCAACGAGATCTATTCGCCCTGGGTCCGGTTGGCGGCGATGGTCAAGACCTTCCTGTCAGCGCGGGCTGGTGGGGACGACATGATGAAGACCTTCATCAACACCTCGCTGGGCGAGACCTGGATAGAAAGTGGCGAGGCACCAGACTGGCAGCGCCTGCAGGGGCAGAAGGAGGAATGGAAACCCGGCACGGTGCCTGCGGGTGGATTGTTCCTGACGGCAGGCGCGGATGTGCAGAAGGACAGGATCGAAGTTGATGTCTGGGCCTGGGGCAGGGGGCTGCAAAGCTGGCTGATCGATCATGTCGTGATCGAGGGCGGGCCCGGAGATCCGGATTGCTGGCAGGAGCTGGCTGACCTGCTCGGGCGCACATGGGCACACGCCAGCGGCCAGCACCTGACCATCGCGAAGCTGGCGATAGACACCGGCTATGAGACCAGCGCGGTCTACGCCTGGGCGCGCCAGGTTGGCTTTGGCCAGGTTGCCCCGGTCAAGGGGCTCGAGGGGTTCAACCGCGCAAGTCCGGTCACGGGTCCGACCTTCGTGGACGCGACCATCGGCGGCAAGCGTCTGCGGCGCGGCGCGCGGTTGTGGAGCGTGGCGACCTCGACGTTCAAGGCCGAGACTTACCGCTTCCTGCGCCAGGACCGGCCGACGCCGGAGGAAATCACAACCGGTGCATCGTTTCCGGCGGGAGCGGTGCATCTGCCCAGTTGGGCTGACAGCGAATGGCTCAAGCAGCTGACGGCCGAGCAGCTGGTCACGATCAAGAACAAGCGCGGCTTCACGAAGCTCGAATGGCAGAAGCTGCGCGAGCGCAACGAGGCGCTGGATTGCCGGGTTTATGCCCGGGCGGCGGCATGGATCGCCGGGGCGGATCGCTGGTCGGAGGCGCGGTGGCAGGAGCTGGAGCGGCAGTTGGCGGTCGAAGCTGCGGGATCAGACGGGGATGTGGCCGCGAAATCCCCGCCACGCCCGTCCGCGCGGCGGCGGTCCGTGCGGTCGAGTTACATGGGGTGATCAATCGTTCTGCTTCTTGGAACGGCTCCGATGGCCGGTCCGAACCCTGCGCCGGAACTCGGCCAGCAGTGCGAGGTCGAGATCGATTTCGCGTCGCTCGATATCCTCGGGATCAAAAACGCCACCGGCCCATTCCAGAAGCTCCGCGTGTTGCGGGTGCCGACGGTCGCGGACTGCATCCAAGAACCCCTCAAAGCCGGGCACGCCGCCCACATCCTCAGGTGGTGCCCGGCGCGCGCCTTCGACGAAGAGCGGGTAATCGGTGTCGGCAAGACCGTCGCGGACATTTTCAACGGTAACGCGGTGCCGCCAGTCGTCGCCGAGGTCGTAGACATAGAGGAGGCGGTCCACGCCGCGGTCGATCAGCTGGTTCAAACGGACGCCCTTTGCCTTGTGCATCCGGCGTGACGTGCTTTCCATCCCGGGAAGCGGATCGCCATAAAGCCGTTCGCCCGCACGAAATTCGTAGAGATGCGCGTATTCCCAGCGCATCACGGCCTGAATGACCTCATGCAATGTCGCCAGCGTGATCGCGGCAGGGACATCGACCCGCCGCCAGATACGAGGGGTGATGTCCTCAAGTTCGATCAGCAGACGGGCGACAGGTTCGGACATGGTTCCTCCGTGCGGCAGCACTGCTCAAAGCATAGAAGGCGCGCGTCATGCCGACAATCACCGACCTCCGCGCCCGCCGCGAGGCGCTGTCTGCGCAACGCTCTTCGGGCGTGGCGCGGGTCAGCTATGACGGCAAGACCGTTGACTACCGCAGCGTGGCCGAGATCGACCGGGCGATCGAGGCGCTGGACCGCGAGATCGCGGGCCTCGAGGGGCGGCGCATCGTGCGCCATGTGCGCGTGACAACGGCGAAGGGGCTGTGATCCATGGGGCTGTTCGACCGGTTTCGCCGCTCCAGTGGAAGCGGACCCGCTGCCGTGCGTGCGCGTCTCGAAGGCGCCATGTCCAAACGCCGGCTGCGGGGCTGGAACCCGCCACTGGAAAACATCAATTCGCTGGTCGCGTCGGGCGGCCCGAAGCTGCTGGCCCGCGCCCGGGAACTGGTGGTCACCAACGGCTATGCGGCGAATGCCTGCGAGGCCTTCGCGTCCAACATGGTGGGGGATGGCATCAAGCCATCCTCGCTGATCGAGGATGCGAAATTGCGCGATCAGGTCCAGCGGCTCTGGCTCGCCTGGACGGATGAGGCCGATGCCGACGGGCTGACCGATTTCTACGGGCTGCAGGCCATGGTCGCGCGGGAGATGTTTGTGGCGGGCGAGTGCTTCGTGCGGATGCGGCCGCGCCGGGCTGAAGATGGCCTGCTGGTGCCGCTGCAGATGCAGCTGCTGCAATCGGAAATGCTGCCTTTTGAAAAGACCGGCACGGCCGCCAACGGTAACCTGATCCGGTGCGGGATCGAGTTCGATCTGATCGGCCGCCGGGTGGCCTATCATTTCCGCCGCAGCCATCCGGGCGACAGCACCGATCAGCGGGTGGCGGTGCCGGAAACGGTGCGCGTGGCTGCCGAGGATGTGCTGCATATCTACCGGCCGATCGACGCAGGGCAAATCCGGGGCCTCCCGCACGTGGCCCCGGCCATGGTGCGGCTGTTCCTGCTCGATCAATACGATGACGCGGAACTGGACCGGAAGAAGACCGCAGCGATGTTCGCAGGCTTCATCACCAAGACCGCGCCGGAAGACCCGATGATGGGGGAGAGCGACGCCGACCTTGACGGCGCCGCCATCGCGAGCCTTGAGCCCGGAACGATGCAGGTCCTGCTGCCTGGGGAGGACGTGAAGTTCTCCAGCCCCGCGGATGTGGGCGGCGGCTATGAGGCATTCCAATACCGCACGCTGCTTGCGGTCTCGGCCTCGCTGGGACTGCCTTACCACCTTGTGACCGGCGATGTGCGGCAGGCCAACTATTCATCCTTGCGCGCCGAACTGGTCGAGTTCCGCCGCCGCGTGCAGCAATTGCAGCACGGGGTGATTGCACATCAGCTCTGCCGGCCCATCTGGGCGCGCTGGCTGGAGACGGCGCAGCTGGCAGGGCGTCTAACCCTTTCCGATCCCGCTGGCGCAAGGATGGTGCAGTGGATCCCGCCACGCTGGGATTGGGTCGATCCGCTCAAGGATATCCAGGCGCAAGTGCTGGCGATGGAGGCGGGCATCACCTCACGGCGCAAGGTGGTCGAGGCCACTGGCTACGACATCGAGGAAGTCGACCGCGAGAATGCAGCCGATGCCGCGCGAACAAAGCAGCTGAGGCTTCGCTACAGAACCGGCCCCGGCGAGACGCAGGGTGCGCGGGCTACGCCCACCCGGACGCCGGACACGGATGCCGAGGGCACAGGGTCCGCCGAACAATCCGAACAGGAGTAACACCATGAACAGCTGGTACACGATCCGCGCCCGGGCCTCCGGGGCGGAAGTGCTGATCTATGATGAAATCGGCGCCTATGGCGTCTCGGCCAAGGGGTTTCTGGCCGAGCTGGGCGCGCTGCCGGATGACGCGCCGATCGACCTGCGGCTCAACAGCCCCGGCGGCTCGGTCTTCGATGCCGTGGCGATCTTCAACGCATTGCAGAGGCATGAGGGGAACATCACCGTCTGGATCGACGGCATCGCCGCCTCGGCCGCGAGCTACATCGCCATGGCGGGCGACGAGATCGTCATGCCGGAAAACGCTTTCCTGATTATCCATGACCCCTCCGGGCTGGTCATGGGTACGGCGGCGGACATGCGCGACATGGCCGGAACGCTCGACAAGATCGCCGCCAGCATGCTGCGCGGATATGCCGCCAAATCCGGCAAACCCGAGGAAGACATCGCCGCGCTGATGGCCACCGAGACCTGGTTCGACGCGGCCGATGCGCTGGCGGCAGGCCTCGCCACGCGCATCGCGGAGCCAGTGCGCATCGCCGCGCGCTTCGAAATTGCGCAGTTCCGTAACGCACCGCCCGGGCTGGTGGAGGCGGTCGAGGCCGCCGAACCGGAGGAGGCCGCGACAGGATCGGACATCGTTGGAGACGCCAACGATGTCGCGCCGGCTGTTGATCCCACGCCGCCGCCCGAGGCGGACGAGCCTGACAGCACTGTTGCCGCTGCCAACACTGCGCCGGATGCCAGCGCCATCCGGGCCGAGGCCATCGCGCATGCGCGCGCCGTGATCGATCTCTGTCGCCTTGCGGGTCAGCCGCAGATGGCAGGCCGGTTCCTGGAGGAAGACGCCAGTCTGGATCGGGTCCGCGCCAGCCTGCTTGCCGCAAAGGCCGAGGCATCACCGCAGATCAACCCCCATCACCCGCAACCCGGACGCAGCGAGACCACGCGCCCCTGGGGCGATGTCATCGCCCGCACCTTCAAACTGAAAGGCTGAATTCATGACCACGCTCACTGAAGGTCCCCATCCCGGCGGCTTCCTCGTCTGGGAAGTGCTGCGCGATTACACCCGCGAAACCGTCACCCTCGCGTCCGACGCTGGCAAGCTCGCACCCGGCACCGTGCTGGGCAAGATCACCACGGGCGGCAAGTTCACCGTGCTCACTCCCGGGGCCTCGAACGGCAGCCAGAATGCTGCCGGCATCCTCTGGGCCGATGTCGACGCCACCGATGCCGATGCGCCTGGCGTCGTGCTCCTGCGCGGGCCGGCCATCGTGAACCGTCACGAGATCAGCTTCCCCGAGGGTGCCACCGAGGCCCAGATCACCACCGCCACCACGGCTCTGGCCGCGCTCGGCATCATCCTGCGCTGAGCCTGAAACTGAAAGGACATCCCCATGGCCACCATGGACATCTTCGAAGGCGATGCCTTCACCATCATCGAGCTGACCCGCGCGCTCGAAAACATCCCCTACAAGCCCGCGATCCTGTCGGGCGCGAACATCTTCGGGTCGCGCGGTGTGCGTGCGCGCACCGTGATGATCGAGAGCCGGGACGGCACGTTGTCGCTGATCCCGTTCTCGGAACGCGGCTCGGCTTATGAGAGCCAGATCCCCGAGCGCCGCGAGATGCGGGCGTTTGTGTGCCGCCAGTTCAAGAAGCAGGACGTGCTCTGGGCCTCGGAGATCCAGGCGATCCGCGACTTCGGCTCGGAAACTGCCGTGCAGCAGGTGCAGACCGAGGTCGCTCGCAAGATGGGCCGCCTGCGCAACGACGCCGAGGCCACCTTCGAGTTCCACCTCTTCAACGGCATTCAGGGCGTGGTGAAAGATCCGAAGGACGGGGCCACGGTCATCGACTATTACACCGAGTTCAACATCACTCCGGCGGCCGAGGTGGATTTCGATCTCGACAATGCGACACCGGGCTCTGGTGCGCTGCGCAAGCGCTGCCAGGCGATGATCGAGAGCGTCGAGGATACGCTGGGCGGGCTGGCGGCTGGCCAGGTGCAGTTGCGCGCCGAATGCGGCTCGGCCTTCTTTGCCGATCTCGTGGCCCACAAGGAGGTGCGCGAGACCTATCTCAACACTGCTGCCGCTGCCGATCTGCGGGGCAGGGTAGGGGAGGAGGTCAGCTTCGGCGGTATCACCTTCCGCCGCTACCGTGGGGGACTCGGCTTTGGCGTGCCGACCGACAAGGCGTATTTCTACCCCGAGGGCGTCGAGGGGCTGTTCGAGATCTACTACGCGCCCGCCGACACGTTCGAGACGGTCAACACCGTCGGCCTGCCGCTCTATGCCCGGATGATCCCGGACCGCGACCGCGACGAATGGGTGCGCCTCGAGATCGAAAGCAACCCGCTGCCGATCTGCACCCGCCCGCAGGTGCTGCGCGGCGCACGGCGGACCTGATGTCAGCCGTCGCCACGGCTCTGGACGCGCTCTTCGCCGATGACAACATCGGCCGGGAGGCGGTCTACACGCCAGAGGGCGGCGTGTCCCAACTCATCCGCGTGGTCACCCGCCGCGCGGATGAGGTCACCGGGTTTGGGGAGGCGCGGCTCTGGTCCGAGACCGCGCGCATCGACCTGCGCGTGGCCGAGGTGCCTACCCCACGTCCTGGCGACCGCATCGAGATCGACGGCGAGGGCTTTCTCATCCAGGGCGAGCCGGTCCGCGACCGCGAGCGGCTCGTCTGGACCGTGGATTTGAGACCAGCATGAAACTGAAGCTCGACATCGATCCCGACATCGTCGCGATGATGGCGGCCGAGGTCGCGGCAGGTGAACGCGCCGTCTCGGCTGCGATCCGGGAGGCAGGGACCGGGCTAAAAGCCGCCTGGCGCGCTCAGATCACCGGCGCGGGGCTTGGCACCCGGCTCGCCAACTCGATCCGGAGCCAGACATTCCCGAGGTCGGGCGAGAGCCTGGACGCGGCGGCACTGGTCTGGTCGAAGGCCCCGGTCATCGTGGGCGCGCACGACACCGGCCCGCTGATCCGCTCGAAGAATGGGTTTTGGCTGGCGATTCCGCTGCCCGCAGCGGGCAAGTCCCTGCGCGGCGGCCGGATCACCCCTGGTGAATGGGAACGGCGACGCGGGCTGCGCCTGCGCTTCGTCTATCGCCGGACGGGTCCGAGCTTGCTGGTGGCGGAGGGTCGGCTGAACGCGAAGGGTCAGGCGGTGGTGTCGCGCTCGAAGACCGGGCGCGGCAAGGTCACCGCGCCGATCTTCCTGCTGGTGCCGCAGGTCAAGCTGCCGAAGCGGCTGGACCTCGCGCGCGACGCCGACCGGGCGTTGGACAGCGTGCCGGGGCTGATCGTGGCGAACTGGGTGGAGGGACGGCTATCTACGTAGGCTTGAAGTGCATTTTCGAGGCCTATTCTGCCATCTGGTATTTTACCCACAACGTACCTTTGTCCGTCAGCACAATATCGAAAATGTACCCGTCTTCGACACCAGCTAGGCGCCGTCTATGAAGCTCGATGCCTTGCTGCTCAAGATACTTGTAAAAGGCTTGTCTTGCCTCATTGTGTGTGCGCGCCTTTTTGAAGAAAATCGCCGTACCCTTGGATTTTCCGTCGCCCGAGTGACCGACCCGAACAGAAAACAACTGCGATAGCTTTGCTCCGTTTGCGCTAGCTATCGTTATCCAGTTTTCGATCTTCGAGAGATGACGAGTGCCGCTGATCACAAGATCCCAGTCGAGTGCGGCGCAACGCTCGATAGCGTCGCGTACCAAAGACAACTCCTCGGTCAATGATTCTGATGGGATCCCGATGAACCCGGATGAGAGTTCGCCACTTGAGACGAGAAGGTTGCTTCCGTGGTTGGGGTGCACAAATTCGCATAGGGTTGCATAGTCACTGGCTGCGCGTTCATCGACCTTGGCCAGCGCTTCGAGCAAGTCGTTTGTGTGAAGCCGCTTGGCATCCTTCGGGCCGCTTTCGCCTCCATAGTACATTCGATCTACGATCTTGCGATGTTTCCGGATGGCGCGATCAACCTGGTCAAAAAGCTGCTTCGACTCGATGTCGGAAACGGCCTTCTCGAGAGCTTGATTCTGGAACGCCAGCGATGCTGTGTGCTCCATAAATGCGCGCGCTAGATTGAACAAAACAACGAGGTTGCACTGAGTTTCCGCGTCGAAAATTCCTCGCGCAATCTCGCGTGTCTTGAAGCGAAAAACCAGCGTCGAAAAGAAATGAGCAAAGGCTAGTTCGTGCAACAGGTAGGCGATCTTGACCGTTTCGTCTTCGCCCTCATCGACTGGAAGCCGAGACTTGGACCGATCCAGAAGACCATCAAAATCCTTGACGTGCTGCCAGAGCTCTTCGTTCTCCATCAGCCGCGACAATTTCGGGTATTCTTCTGACTTCATCGGTTACTCTTCTTCATTCGGCAACGCTGATGGCGCTCAATAAGGCCGTTTTCGGCATCAAACTCACGATAGTGTGTGGAACAACTTTTGAGCAAGTGTAACGGAGAACCATGCCCACCCCTCGCGAAACCATCCTAACCGCGCTGCACGCGCGGCTCTCGGCGCTGCCC
This sequence comes from Maritimibacter sp. HL-12, assembly GCF_900177545.1. Lineage (GTDB taxonomy): Bacteria > Pseudomonadota > Alphaproteobacteria > Rhodobacterales > Rhodobacteraceae > Sinisalibacter. Next base: position 2,381,539 of record NZ_FXBQ01000001.1, read on the forward strand.
GCCACCGCCCTGCGCGGGGAGGTGCTGCCCGAGCGCGTGCCCGCCGCAGGCCTGCTGATCCTGCGCGAGGGCGAGCCGGGCGAGCCGGATGTCACGCTCTCGCCGCTACGCTACCACTACCAGCACCGGGCCGAGATCGAGGCTGTCGTTCAGGGGGCCGCCCGGGACGCCGCATTCGACAAGCTCGCCTCCAGCATCGGCACAGCACTCGCGGCGGACCGAACGCTGGGTGGGCTCTGCGACTGGGTCGAGGCGGAAGCGCCACGGCCGGTCGATCTGCCGGTCGAGGGCGCGGCCAGCCTGAAGGCGGCGGTGATCCCGGTCATCCTGCATTACACCACGGCCGATCCCTTGGCCTGACCCACCTAAAAAAAACTGAGGAGTCCAACATGGCACGTGCGCAAGGGGCGCGGGCGCAGATGGCGCTTGCGTTCGAGACGACCTATGGCACGCCGCCCGCCAGCGGCTTCACCCGCATGCCCTTCGCCAGCGCGACGCTGGGTGCGGAACAGCCGCTTCTGAACAGCGAATTGCTGGGCTATGGCCGCGATCCCCTGCCGCCGATCAAGGATGCGGTGACGGCCGACGGCAATCTGGTCGTGCCCATCGACGCGCAGGCCTTCGGGGTCTGGCTGAAGGCGGCATTCGGCCAGCCTGTCACCACCGGCACCGATCCTTACACCCATGAGTTCCAGTCGGGCGCGTGGGTTTTGCCGTCGATGTCCATCGAAACCGGCATGCCTGAGGTGCCACGGTTCGCGATGTATTCGGGCTGCGTGCTCGATACTCTGTCGTGGCAGATGCAGCGCTCGGGCCTTCTGACCGCGACCGCGAGCCTGGTGGCACAGGGCGAAAACACCGCCACGGCGTCTGCCGCCGGCACGCTCACTGAACTCACCCTGCAGCGCTTCGGTCATTTCAACGGCGCGATCACGCGCAACGGCACAGCGCTGGGCAACATCGTCTCGGCCGAAATCACCTGGTCCAACAATCTCGACCGCGTGGAAACCATCCGTTCGGACGGGCGCATCGATGGCGCCGACCCGTCCATCGCCGCACTGACCGGCCGGATCGAGGTCCGCTTCGCCGACCAGGTGCTGGTGGACCAGGCGATCAATGGCGATCCGTGTGAGCTGTCCTTCGCCTACACGCTGCCCTCGGGCGAAAGCCTGACGCTGACCGCACACGCCGTCTATCTGCCCCGCCCGCGCATCGAGATCGCAGGGCCGCAGGGGGTACAGGCCACCTTCGACTGGCAGGCCGCGCGCGATGCCACGCTGGGGCGGATGTGCACCGTCACGCTGATCAACAGCATTGAGGAGTATTGATCCATGCTGCGCCTGAACCTCGCCCGCGAGCCCTACTGGCTTGGCCTTGACCTGGGCGTGCGCGTCCGGGTCGAACCCCTGACCACCGCGCTGATGGTGGCCGCGCGCAGCGACCCCGCTGTGCGCGGCCTGCCCGAGGGCACCAGCGACGATGAGATCGCGGTGGTCTTCGGCAAGGTACTGGCCGAACGCGCGATCCTCGATTGGGAGGGCGTGGGCGATGCCGATGGCAACCCGACACCCGTGACGCCCGAGGGGATCGCGGCGCTTCTCGATGTCTGGCCGATCTTCGAGCGCTTCCAGATGGGCTATGTCGCCAAGGGTCTGGAGCTGGAAGCGGAAAAAAACGCCTCCGCGCCCTCGCCGACTGGGTCTACGGCGGGGGCGAAGGCTACTGCACGGCCTGCTCGGGGCCGTGCCCGGACTGCCCCCAAATCCTGAACGCGCCGCGCAGCCATGAAGGCTGGCAGGTCTGGGACCTTGCCGGGCGATTGGGCGGCCAGATCCGCGCGGTGCCCGGCGTGGTGCTGGGCTGGGATATGAGCGCGGCGCTGGCCATGGCGGAGGCGCTCGGGGTCGATCCCCGCTCCGCTGCCGAGTTCCTGCCGGTGATCGAGGCGGTGATGGCGCGGCATCTCAACGCGCAGATGGACGGGGAGGCAGAAAGGCAGAATGGATGAGGCGCTGATCAACCGGCCAGCGTGCGCAGGACGATCTTCGGATCCTTGTCGATCAGCGCGAGCAGAACCCGCGCCGGCCCTTCGGGGCTGCGGCGGCGCTGCTCCCAGTTCAGGAGCGTGCCCTTCTTCACCCCGATGCTGCGGGCGAACTCGGTCTGCGAGAGCCCGGTGCGCGCCCGGATCGCCCGCACATCTGGCTCGGGCAGTTCGATCTCATGGACCGTAGCCTGCCCCTCGCCCCTGGCATGGGCAAGCGCTTCCTTCAGGCCTTTCTCGATGCTCGTGAATGCGTCGCTCATCTTGTCCTCCTGTAGCTGGCCGCGAGGGCCCCACCCAGTTGTTTCACCATGTCGGTCTCGCTCGCGCTCAGGTTCGCCTTCTCGTTCTTCGCAAAGACCGTGATCAGAAAGATCGGTGCGTCCCCCTCGGGACTGAAGAAGTGGATCACCCGATACCCGCCACTCTTGCCGCCCCCGACACGCGCAAAACGAAACTTCCGCACTCCACCACCGATCGAGACCCCGGTCATCGGGTTGCGCGCCACAAAATCGATCAACGACAGCCGCTCGTCCTCCGACATCAGGCGACCCGCGCGGCGCTGGAACTCCGGTGTCTCGACGACGGTGACAATGCTCATGCCTCCATATGTGCGTCAATGGCGCATGTGTCAATGGCGTAGCCCCGTAAGGAATACTCCATGACCGAAAAACGCGTCAGCGTCCGCCTGTCCTCCACCGGCGGTCGCCAGGTGAAGGCCGAACTCGAGGGTATCGGGGAAGCGGGCAAGCGCGGCTTCGGGCGGCTCTCGCGTGAGATGGAGGCCGCCAATGCCCGGCTTGCGGCCTTCGCGCGGCGTGCCCGTGTGGCCATGGCCGCTGCAGCGGCGGCGATCGCGGCAGCGGCGACGGCGATGATCCGGTCGGGCCTGCAGACGGTCGATGCGCAGGCCAAGCTGGCCGCCTCGCTCGACACCACAGTCGAGAGTATTCAGGTGCTGGAGCGCGCGGGCGATCTGGCCGGCGTGTCGATGGGTCAGGTCGAACAGGCCGCGATGCAGTTGACGCGGCGGCTGAGCCAGGCCGCTGCTGGCACCGGCCCTGCTGCTGACGCGCTCGACCGGCTTGGCGTGTCGGCGGCCGAGCTGCAGGCGCTACCCCTCGACCAGCGCATCGCGCTCATTCAGGACCGGCTGGCGGAGTTCGTGCCCGAGGCCGAACGCGCGGCGGTCGCCTCGCAGCTCTTTGGCGACCGTGCCGGGCTGGTGTTCACCCGCATCGATACGGCCACGCTGCGCCAGGCGACGCAGGACGTGCGCGACTTCGGGGTGGTGGTCTCCGACCAGGACGCCGCCCAGATCGAACGCACCAACGATGCGATCTCGCGGCTGGGGCTGATCTGGCGTGGCCTGTCGAACCAGCTCGCCGTGGCTGCGGCACCGGCGCTGGAGGCGGTCGCAGATGCCATGGCCGCTGCCGCACGCACCACCGGCCCGCTCGGCGTCGCCATTCGCGGGCTCTTCGACAATCTCGGGCGGCTGACCGCTTACGCCACCGGGATCGCCACGCTGATGGCGGGGCGCTTCGTGGCGGCCAAGATCGCTGCCGCCGCCTCGGTCCGTGGCCTCGCCATGGCGCTGGTCATCCTACGCGGCGCACTCCTGCGTCTGCCGTTCATCGGCCTGATCGTGGCCGCCGGAGAACTGATCCACTGGTTCGGGCGACTGGTGCGCGGGGCTGGCGGGTTTGGCAACGCGCTCTCGCTTCTGGGCGATCTCGCGCGCGAGGTCTGGGAGAGGATGAAGCTGGGCACCGCCGCCATGGGATTGGCGATCATGGCCAAGTGGGCCGACATCAAGGCGGCCATCGCAGAAGCGTTGCAGACCTCGCTGGAAGCGGTGGTTGGCTTCGGCAATGCCGCGCTCAACACCTTCCAGGGGGCGCTGGACGCGATCAAGGTGCTCTGGGGCGGGCTACCCTCCGCGATCGGGGATTTTGCCTTCCAGGCGGCGAATGCGCTGATCGCGGGCGTCGAGGCGATGCTCAATGGCGTTGGCCAGCGGATCAACGGTTTCCTTGAGGGGATCAACGCCGGGCTCGATGCGCTGGGCATCGAACGCCGGGTCTCGCTGATCGGCACTCTGGAACTGGGCCGGATCGACAATCCCTTTGCGGGATCGGCGGCAGAAGCGGGAGCGGAGGCCAGGGCGGCGTTCCAGGCGGCGTTCACAGCCGAGCCCTTTGCGATGCCGGATCTGGGGCTCACCGATTATGCCACGGAGGCCCGCGGCCAGGCCGAGGCCCTGCGCGCGACAATGTCCGGCGTGGTGGAGGCAGCAACCGCGCCGCTCGAGTCCGTGGCCGCCCTGCGCGAGGCCATCGCAGCAAGCGGCGCAGAAGCCGAGGCTGCGCTCACCGGCGCGGCGCTCGCCGCCGAGGGGCTGGAGGATACGCTCGACGCCACCGGCGAGGCGGCGGGCCGCGCAGGCAGCGCTGGTCGCGGTGCGGGTCAGGCGTTGCGCGAGGGGGCCGAGACGGCACGGGGTGCCTGGGAGGCGACCGCCGATGCGGTGCGTTCCGCACAGGAGCGCTCGCGCGAGATCGCGCAAGGTCTGGCGCAGGACATCGTCGGCCCGATCAAGGAGGCGCTGAAGTCCGGCGAGTTCACCTGGGAGACCTTTGCCAGTGCGATCTCGCGCATCGCCCAGAACCTCGCCAACCGGCTGATCGACCTGGCGTTCAAGCCGATCGAGAACGCGCTGATCAACGCCTTCTCCGGCATGGGTGGGGGTGGCGGGTTGTTCGCCGACCTCTTCGGCTTCGCGCGGGGCGGCGTCTTCGCCGGTGGCCAGGAACTCACTGCCTTCGCGCGTGGCGGCGTGGTCAACCGGCCGACGGTGTTTCCCTTCGCGCGGGGCATCGGGCTGATGGGCGAGGCCGGGCCCGAGGCGATCCTGCCGCTGCGGCGTGGGCGTGACGGGCGGCTCGGGGTGGAGATGAACGGTGGGGCCGGAGCCACACAGCCTGCGCAGGACATGTCGACGCGCATCATCAACGTGCTCGACCCTTCGGTTGTGGGGGATTATCTCGCCACCCCCTCGGGCGAGCGGGCGATCCTGAACGTCATCCGCCGCAACCGAGGCACGCTCAATGCCTGAGCAGGAAGGCTCGCTGCCGCTCTGGCCCTTCCCGGCAGCGCAGGAGATCACCGAGGTACTGGAATGGCGCACCGATGTGCTGCCATCGCGCGCGGGCGAGCAGCGCATCGCGCTGAGACCCCGCCCGCGCGAGATCGTCACGGTCCGGCACCGGCTGGATGCGCTTGGGCTGGCCCAGGCGGCGGAACTGGCGCGGGCCGGGTTTGCGGGGGAGTGGCTGGTGCCGCTCTGGCATCTGGCGCTGCCGCCGGACGCCGATCTGGCGCAGGGCGCAACCGAGATCCCGCTCGACACGACGGCATCGGACTTCCGGGGCGGAGGTCTTGCCGCCATCGCGGTGGACGGCGGCGCGACGGTGCACGTCGCAATCGACACAGTCGAGACGGACCGGCTGGTCCTGTCCGAGCGGCTGGACCAGCAGCTTCCGGCGCTGGCGGTGGCGGCACGCCGTATCACCATCCTCCCTGTCCGCGCGGGCGTGCTGATCTCCGCCGTCGAGATCGCCCGCCGCCGTCAGGGCGACGGGACCGTCACCGCCAGCTTCCTGCTGCGCGACGCGCCGGACCTAGCCGCTCCGACGCTGCCGAGCTACCTCGGCCGACCGGTCCAGACCGACCCTAGCGTGGTGCGCCGTCCGCTCTCCGCCAGCCTGCGCCGTGCGGTCGAGTATGTCGACAACGGCTTCGGCCCGGTCACGGTGGAGCCCGTGCGCGATTTCTTCGAGCGCGGTGAGACCATCAACCTGAAGGCACGCGGCCCGGCGGCTCGACATGATCTTCGGCGCTGGCTCTGGTCCCTGCGGGGACGTCAGGCGAGCTTCTGGTTGCCCACCTGGGGCCATGAGTTACAGCTGCGCGCGGCGATGACCCAAGGCTCGGTGCTGATGCGCGTGTCGCCGGTCGCATCGCGCTCGGCCTATGTCGGCCGCCGGATCATGCTCGAGATGCCCGGCGCGCTGCGGTTTCGGACCATTACCGATGCTGTCGAGGATGGCGCGGACCACCGGCTGACGCTCTCGTCCAATCTCGGCGAGCCAGTGTCGCTGGTGACGAAGGTGCATTTCCTAACTGCGGTGCGCTCGGATGCCGATCGTGTCGAGATCCAGCATGGGGCCGTGGCGAGCGAAGTGACTATGCCGGTGGTGGAGGTGCCAGAGTGAAGACGGATACGGGAGGATGCGCCGTGATCATGTTTGCGATCCTGTGCGCCAGGGTCCCTGCAAGTGCAGCACAGGCAATCCTGAGCGTCGGCGATGCGCAGGAAGCGGGCGGTGCAAAGTTGCGAACTCGTGGATTGCCAGACCGTCGTGCCCGGCCCCTTGCTGCCGTTCACAATTCGTGACCCGCCAGTGAACATCCATCTCGATTTCAGAGTCGAAATCCTAGCTGGTTGCCAAAAAATCCAGTTCCTGTCAGGATCTCAGATGAAACAAAAATCTTCATAAGGATCAAACGTGAAGCCTTTTGTCGCTTTCTTTATCATGACAATTTGCCTGGCGTCTCCGGTGTGGGCTCAAGATTTGACCGGCCCGCAGAAAAACGCAGTTCGTTCGGCAAACGCATACCTGAGCATGTCGGGTTTCTCGCGTGACGGTCTAATTGAACAGCTATCCTCTGCATATGGGGACGGATATGAGGAAGTGGATGCGATCGCGGCGGTAGACAGCCTCTCGGTAAACTGGAATGAGCAGGCGACAAGATCGGCTTGGAATTATCTCAAGATAATGGGTTTTTCCTGCCAAGGTTTAATTGAGCAGCTGTCGTCTGATGCTGGTGATAAATACACGCGCGCTCAGGCAACCTACGGAGCCCAACAGGCTGGTGCCTGCTGAGCTTGACTGAAGGGGTCTTCAAGATGGTGTTTAAAAGCAAACATATCCCAATTTTGACGTTCGCCATGATCATCTCATCTCCCACGTTCGCGGAAACTCGTCTGATTTGCGAAAACCCAGGACGTGAGTACCTTGTGGTCTATGAGCCCGGCATTACGGCCTTGATCCTGAACCCTGACAGTAGCGCAACCAAGTATCCGATATTGGTCGACGATAACGCGGACGGAGCCCATGTTGTGACCGCCTCAACCCCAAATGGAGGTCCCACTGCGAGACTTCACCTCCGTCCATATCTAAAAATGGAGTATTGGATGGACGGTCAAGTTCTCCAGACGGATGGGTGTTACGAGAGTCGTTAGTGCGTGAACTGGCAGTAGAGAACTCGACTTTGGGGGCCGTGGTTCGACTAAAAGCCGTCATCTGACCATTTCGCTCAAGGGCTGCACAAGTGCACGATGCAGTGCTTCCATCGGGAACGCGCTCTCATGTCGCCCAGCCTGAGCACTTTGTACCATAGCCGTAAAGCCCACTCCCATGACCTATGAGACCATCGACTCCTCCTCTGCCGAGGGCCGCCCGTATTACCTCTACCAGTTCGTCGAGGGGGCGCAGATCTGGCGCTTCACCAGCCGGGCGGAGGCCTGGACCAGCACGGGCAGCGGCGGGGATACGATCCTCTGGGAGCCCGCCGCCGTGGCCCATGGCGATGTGGTGCAGACGAGCGAGATCGAGCGCGGGCGGCTGGAGCTGACCTGGCCCGTGTCGCATCCCTTCGCGCGGCGGTTTCTGGCACCCATGGGCAACAGGCCCGTGACGCTGACGATCTTCCGCGGCCATGAGCAGGTGCCGGGCGAGACGGTGGCGCATTGGAAGGGCCGCGTGGTGGGGGCCGAGGTCGAGGGCCAGCGCATCCTGCTGCAGGCAGAGTCGATCTTCAGCACGCTGCGCCGCGCGGGTGTGCGGGCGAAGTACCAGCGGCTGTGTCGCCATGCGCTCTACGGGCGCGGCTGCGCGCTTGATATCGCGCTGCACTGGCTGACCGGCACGGTGACGGCGGTTGCGGGCAGTGGCGCAGCCGTAACCATCCCCGAGGCGGCGGAACAGCCCGATGGCTGGTTTCGCGGTGGGGTGCTGCGGTTTGGGGCGCAGCTCGGCTTCATCACCGGGCACGTGGGCACCACGCTGACACTCTCATGCCCGATGCCGGAACTGGCAGCGGCCCTCGCCGCCCCCGAGCTCGACCCGGAGACGGGCGAGCCGTTGCCGGTCCTGATCGACATCGCCCCCGGCTGCGACCTGCGCGCCGCCACCTGCGGGGCCAAGTTCGGCAATCTCCTCAACTTCGGGGGCTTCCCCGAGATCCCCGGCCGCAACCCGCTCGGCGGCGGCTCCATCGTCTGACGCGCCCGCGCAGGCCCCACCCCCAAACGGCAAACCCTCATGGCATGGACCTTCATCGCACGGCTCGTCCTCGGGCTGGTGCTCGCGGGCATCTCCTATGCGCTGAGCCCGCGCCCCAAGGTCGAGACGCCCCAGGCCGCAGGGCTTGACGATTTCAGCCTGCCGACGGCCGAGGAAGGCCGCCCGATCCCGGTCGTCTTCGGCACCGTGCTCATCACCGGACCCAACGTGGTCTGGGCGGGGGATCTGAAGGTTGATCCGATCCGGAAGAAGGGCGGCAAGAAGTGATGGATCGGGATCAAACCGCACAGGAGCCGCTCCGCGTGACCATTCAGGACCTGCGCGATGCGCGCTATTGCCTCGCGGGGGTGCGGCCGTGGTTCCGCCGCCATGGGTTTGAGTGGCAGGATTTTCTCGATCACGGCATCGAGGCCGACCGGCTGCGCGCAACCGAGGATGCGCTCGTCCTGCCCGTGATCCGTGCGGCACAGGCGCGCGCGCAGGCGGCCGCGTTGCAGGCACCGGCCGGGGCAGTGGCAACAACGGGGGCACCGCGTGGCTGAGAAGCAAAAGCCGACCATCGGCTACCGCTACGGGCTGGGCATGCACCTGGCGCTCTGCCACGGGCCGGTCGATGCCATCCGCGAGATCCTCGTCGACCGCCGCACCGCCTGGGCGGTGACCACCGGTGGCGGGGTCTCGGGCGGCGGCGCGGCCGTGGAGACGCGCATCGGCACGCTCAACGGCATGGCGGCCACCGCGGCCCTCGCGGGCGACCCCGGGGCTTTGATCACCTTTCCGGGGACGCGCGCGGGCGTGCGCCTCGGCCGGGACTACCGTCTGCGACTGGAGAACGGCGCGCGCCAGATCGTCACGCTGCAGGGCGTGACCCATGATGCCGCAAGTGACACCACGTCGTGGTCCGTCCTGCCCGAGGTGCTGAGTTTCCCGGCGCAATCGGTCGAGGTGTTCGAGGCCGCAACCAGCGCCAGCAATGCAGGCGCCGCCGGTGGGCGCATCCGGATCGACAAGCCCGACCTCTTCGGCGGCGAGAAGCGCGAGGGCGGCATCGTCGGTGATATCGATGTGCTGATGGGCGGGCCAGACCAGGGCCAGAACGACTACCTCGCAGCAAACATGAACGGCGACGTGCCCGGCTATCGAGGGCTTTGCAGCCTCGTGCTGCGGCAGGTGTATCTCGGCATCAACCCCTACCTCAAGCCATGGGCGGTGCGCGTCACGCGCGTGCTCACAGGCGAGGCGGGGGCGGCGCAATGGTACCCCGAGACCGCCGCCATCGTGCCCGAGGCGAACATCTCGGATGCCGCGATCCACATCGCGCTCGACGTCTCGGGCTCGATGTCGGGCACGCGGATGGCGGCGCAAAAGGCCGGCGTCGCGGCGCTGATCCGCGAGATCGGCGCGGGCGTCGATCCCGACCGGCCGAACGACATCCGCATCGTGCTGTGGAATGCCTCCGTTGCAGGATCGATCGAGCGCCGCGACATGGGGCCGGACGACTATGCCGCACTCGAGGCCTGGATGCTGGCGCTGTCCAACGGCACCTCGGGTGGGACGAGTTTCGACGCGGCGTTTTCGCAGGCGGGGGCGTTCTTTGCGGGCAGCGGTGACAAGCGCCGGATCGTCATCTTCGTGACCGATGGCGAACCCTCGCCGGTGTCCTCGGTCGATGCGGCGCTGGCCAAGATTGCTACCCTGCCGCCCGCCGACATCTTCGGCTTCAACATCGCGCTGGCGGATACGAGCTACACCGCCCAGATCGACAACACGCCGGTCGATGGCGTGCCGGTGATCCCGCCGGGCGACACCCAAGCCCTCATCGCTTCCCTGCGCGGGGCCTTCGGCAACGGCCCGGACATGAACCCGGCCCATATCATCCGCGAATGCCTCACCAACCGCGACTGGGGCCTGGGCTATGGATCGGTAGAGGTCGGGGCGAGTTTTGCCACCGCGGCGGACACGCTCTATGCGGAAGGCTTTGGCCTCTCGCTGATCTGGCAGCAGGACAGCTCGATCGAGGCGTTCATCGCCAGCGTGCTCGACCACATCGACGCCACGCTGTTCATCGACCGGCGCACCGGGCTTTGGGAGATCAGGCTCATCCGGGCGGATTACGTGGCGGCCAACCTGCCACTCTTTGATGAGACCAATGTCGTCGACTGGGGTCGCCTCGGGCGGCGCGCGCCCTCGGATCTGGTGAACTCCGTCATCGTGCGCTTCACCGATGCCGGGACCGACGAGACCGCCGCGGTTTCGGTCACCGATACGGCCCGGGTGCAGGCGATGGGCGAGGTGATGGCGACCACGCTCGACTATCCCGGCATCCGCTACCAGGGGCTGGCGGTGCGCGTGGCCGAGCGCGATCTGCGCGCGCTCTCGGTGCCGCTGCTCACCGGCGAGATCACCGTCAACCGCCAGGGGGCGGACCTTGGCCCCGGCGACGTGATCCGGCTGCGCTCAAAGCGCCTCGGGCTCGATGACGTGGTGATGCGCATTTCCGAGATCGGTCAGGGCGACGGGCGCGACAACGGCATCCGGCTGAAGATCGCCGAGGATGTCTTTGCCCTTGGCGCCACCGCCATCGCGGGCGGGCGCATGCCCACGGGCACCGGCGTTGCCGCGCCGCCGAGGGCGCTCACGCGCCGCATGGTTCAAGAGGCGCCGTATTGGCTGCTGGTGCGGGAACTCGGCCACAGCGAGGCCGATCGGCTCCTGGGCGAGGATCCCCATGCGGGCGCGCTGGTGGCCACCGGCGAGCGGCCCAGTGCCGATGCGCTGGCGGCCGAGCTCTGGATCGATCCCGGCACCGGCCCCGCGCCGCAGGGCGTGGTGGGGTTCGCGCCGACGGCACTGCTGGCGACAGAGCTGTCGGACCACCCGGAGGATCGCGTAATCCCCGTGACCGGCTGGCGCGACATCGGCGAGGTGGGGATCGGCACGCTGGCCTCGATCGGCGGCGAGCTGGTCCGTATCGACGGGATCACGCCGGACACGATCACCGTCGGCCGGGGCTGTCTCGATACCGTACCGCGCGCGCATGTGGCGGGCACGCCGGTCATCTTCTTCGACGAGGGCGCCCGGATCACGGAAGGCGCATGGGCTGCGGGTGAGACGCTGGCCGTCCGGCTGCTGCCCGAGACCGGGCGCGGCACGCTGGCCTTCGCGCTGGCGCCCGAGGACAGCGTGACGCTCGACCGGCGTGCCATCCGGCCCCTGCCGCCCGGGCGGGTGCAGGCGGGCGGCAGCTACACGCCGGACGTGGACGCGCTGGTCGCGGATGATCTGGTGCTGAGCTGGGCGCATCGCGACCGGCTGACCCAGACCAGCCCGGTGATCGTCGATCACACCGGCGCCTCGATCGGGCCCGAGCCGGGGGTGGGATATATCGTCGAGGTGCGCTGGATCGATCCCGACACCGGCGCGGCCATCTCGCCGCCCGGCATCGTCATCGACGCCGGCACGGCGACGAGCTGGACGCTCTCACCTGAAGACATCCCCGAGACCGGCGCGCCGGATCGCACCGCCGAGATCGACATTGCCGTCCGGTCCCGCCGCCTGGTCGCAAGCACATGGCTCACCGACCGGGAAGCACGCGGGTATCGGTTGACCGCGCCCTTCGCTGCCGGATGGGATCGCGGCTGGGGATTTTTGTGGGGCAGCTGACCCCGGGCGCCGACAACATGCGTCAGCATCACGACCACCTTCACCACCACAAACGAGGACGAGCATGCCGGAACGGATCATGCCGGGGCTGGGGCTGCGCGCCTTCTATGACCCCGGCCAGCGCAACTGGGGCACCAGCGTCAGCGAAGACCTGCGCCGCCTCTCGGTGCTGGTGCAGGCACGTGCGCTGTCGCGCAGCATCGCGCTGCCTGCGAGCGGGAGCGCGGGCGATATCTACATCGTGCCGGAAGGAGCCCCCAGCGACGCCGGCGCACTGGCGCTCTGGGACGGGGAGCCGGACGCGGAAGCTTGGGTGTTCCTCTCACCCCAGCCCGGCTGGCAGGTCTGGATTGCCGACGAGGCCCGCCATGTGCGCTTTACCGGCGCCGCCTGGGTGGAGGTCCCGCGCCCCGGCATCGTGCCGATCCGCACCCTCACGGCCACGGCACACACCCTCGAGCTCACCGATCTGGGCAGCATCCTTGAGACCACGGGCGCGTCCAGCGTGACCGTGACGATCCCCGATGAGGCGAGCGTTCCCTTCGAGATCGGCACGCTGATCAACGTCACGCAAATCGGCGCCGGGGTGGCATCGGTCGCGGCCGCGCCGGGCGTGTCGCTCAACGGTATTGCGGGCGGCTCGGTCGCGCTCGACGGCCAGTGGTCGGGCGTGGCGCTCACCAAGCGTGGGGCGGATGCCTGGACCGTTCAGGGTGCGCTCGCGGGGGCGGTCGCATGAGTCTCATGATGATGCGCGCCGCGATCCTGGCACAGGGTGGGGAAGTCGCGCCGCCCGTCGATATCGGCAGCGTCTGGGAGCTCGACGCCACCCGCACCGCCGCAGGCTACACGCTCTCGGATGACAACCAGACCGCCATCAACACTTCAGGCGGCAGCGACTACCGCCGCTGGGTGCCCACAGCGAAGGCGCTCCGGCCCACGGACGGGCGGCGCTATTGGGAAGTGCTCTGTGCCCCGGGCGGCGCGGCCGGTTTCGACGGCTATCTGGGCGTCGTCTCCGTCGAACAGCGCGAGGACTTTGACGCAGGCGACAACCCGATCACGCTGGGCTCGATCGGCTATCGCGGCAATGGCTCGCTCTGGTCCTCGGACACCGCCACCGCCAGTCAGCGCCTGACCGGGCTTGCGCCCTTTGGCGCGGGCGATGTGGTGATGTTCGTGCTGGACCCAGGCACCGCCAGCCTCTGGATCGGGCTGAACGGCGTCTGGCACGACGATCCCGTGGCAGGCGATGCGACATGGAGCGCCGCGCCCAGCGAGGCCTTCTACCCCCAGATCCAGGGGCGCGATCCGGGTGACGGCGGCACGCTGCGTGCGTTGCCCGCGCAGTTCAGCTATCCGGTCCCGCCCGGGGTGAAGGCCCTGGGCTTCGAAGAACCCGATCTGTCGATCCTTGAGGCCCATGCCTTCTTCGAGATCGGAGGCAACCGCGATCTCGGCCTGGCCGAGCTTGCCGCCTGGCTCGATCTCGGCGGCGGCGCGCATCTCACCTCGGGCAATGTCTCGCTGTTTCTCGACCACGGTGGGAGCACGGCGCTCACCGCCGCCCAATCCGCCCTCTACATCGAAGTGGAATTGCCATGACCCATATCCTGCACCTCGGCCACCAGCCCACCGACATCTCCGCCGTCGCGGGGCTCCTGAGCACCAATGCGGACGGCTTCGACGCAACCCTCGACGTCAACGCCATCCGGTTCTACGGCTCGCGCAACCTCGCCGCCCCCTTCGCCGTCGGGTTTGCGCCCCCCGCCGGCGACATGTGGCTGGGGTTTCGCTACGTGCCCCCCAATTTTGATGCCGAGAGCATCAGCCAGAGCGGTGCCGGGTTTCTGGAGGTTTTCGACGCAAACCACGACCTCGTCGCCGAGATCCGACCTCTCACCAGCACCAACCGCTATCATGCCATTGCCCATGGCGACGCCAGCGTCGCAGGCGGATCAAGCTACACCGCTGCGGGCGGGCAGCCGCAATGGGTCGATGTGCGACTGGCGGTGGGGACCGATGTCACCATCGAGTTCTTCGTCGACGGCGTGCTGCACTCGGCGGCTACGGCGGCCAACACCAGCGGCAAGGGCAAGCCGGTCCGGGTCATCTTCACCAATACCAGCCTGCATGGGAACAGCTCGAGCCGCACCTGGTACTACGCCCACATCGCCGTGCTCGACGGCGTCTCGACCATCGGGCGACGTTTCGTGCGCCGCAGCCCCAACGCCATCGCCAGCTTCAACGAGATGGTCGGCAGCCTCGATGCCCTCGGCGACAGCGACATCGCCACGCGCGTGGCGAGCAACGCGCCCGGACAGCGGATGTCCTTCTCGCTCGCCGGCCCGACTGGCCCGGCGTCGGTTTCGGCCATTGCCGGCGTGCATCTCAAGCAGATCGCCCAAGGAGGCACCGACGGGCCAGACGCCACGGCGGGGTTCCTGCGCATCGGCGGGGTGAACCATGACGCGAGCCCGGTCACCGTGCCAGTCCTTGCGCCGCAGCCGGTCTATTCCAGCTGGGCGCTGAACCCGGTCGATGCCAGCCCCTGGGACGCGACGACCCTGCCCACCGAAGTCGGGATCCTCTCGGCATGAACCAGCAGCAATCCCTCTTCGAGCAGGTCGCGCAGGCCTTTCGCGATCATGGGTTGACCGCGGCCATCGGCGTCTGGGTTACCTTCATCGCCGGGCTCGCAACAGCCGTGACGCGCAAGGCTTTCACCAACGAGGCGCTGCTGCACAAGCTCGAGCAGGAGCTGGCCGAAGAACGCGCGCGCATCGAGAAGCGCCGCGACGAGGATCGCAAGGTCGATCACGACCGGCTCGCCCGTATCGAGCGCGACATCCACGACATGCGCAACCTGATCTTCGCCGCCTTCCAGCGCGAGAACGGCGACTGAGCCACGCGCAGCGCGCGCTGTCCGTACCGAGGGTCAACCCAGGCCAGGCACCCCGAACACCACCCGGACCCCTCCGGTCCCTGCCGCTCCGCCCGGGCGGCGGGCCTGCCCTCGTCATCCCCATCACCAGGAGGCCTCCATGCCCGACCCCATCCGCACCTACCGACATTTTCGCAAAATTCCCCAGCAACTGTGGCGCTGGCCGAATTTCTCGCCCGCCGAGATCGCCTGTCGCGGCACGGGGCAACTGAAGCTGCACCCGGAAGCCCTCGACAAGCTGCAGGCCCTGCGCGACCGGCTGGGCAAGCCGCTGATTGTCCGTTCCGCCTATCGCAATCCGGAGCATAACCGCGCCGTCGGCGGGGCAAAGCGCTCGAAACATATGGACGGCACGGCCTTCGATATCGCGATGTCGAACCATGATCCGGTGGCGTTCGAGCGGGCGGCGCGAGAGGTCGGGTTCCTCGGCTTCGGCTTCTATCCGCGCTCGGGCTTCATGCATATCGATCTGGGTCCGGCGCGGTCCTGGGGGGAGAGGTTTCCCGCCCGCGCTGTGCCTTTCGCCGCTGAGACGCCGCCCGCGCGCGAGGTCTTAGCCGAAAGCCGCACGCTGCGCGGGACTGGGGCCGCCGGAGTGGCAACTATCGGCGCCGCAGGAGTCGAGGTCGTGCAAGAGGTACTGGCCGAGGCGCAGGATGCCGTCCTGCCGCTGGTGCCCCACCTCGACACACTGCGCTGGCTGTTCATCACACTGGCGCTCGCCGGCATCGCCGTTGCGGTCTGGGCCCGCGTGGATGACTGGCGCAAGGGGCTGCGCTGATGTGGGGCGGTCTGCTGGCCCGGCCATGGGCGCGGCGGGTGGCGATGATCGCCCTCGCCGCGCTCACCATCACCCTGTTTCTGTTCAACCTTCGCCGGACGGCTGAGCGCGCTGGCCGCGCCGCCGAACGGCTTGAGACCACGGAGAAAGCCAATGATGTCCAACGCCGGATGCTGGAGGCGGCGGCTCGCCGCCCTCGCAATCGTGACGATCTTCTTGACCGCCTGCGCGGGGGTGGATTCTGACATCCGGCCTAGCTCCTGCCCGCCGGTTGTGGAGTACAGCCGGGCTGAGCAGGCGCGTGTGGCCGAGGAGGTCGCAGCGCTGCCGGAGGGGGCGGTGATCGTCGGATGGCTGGCCGACTATGCGGTCCTGCGAGAGCAGGCGCGGGCGTGCGCAGGCCGGCAGTTTTTAAACTGCCGTTCTGAATCTTGGTGCGGCCGCGGAGATAAGGGTTTTCCCGGGCAATGAACGAGGATGGCGAAAAACGCATCGCTGCGAAGCTGGCCAGGATCACGGCGAAGCTGTGCGCGCGCAACACGCAGTTGGCGGCGCTGCATGCCGGGCAGACCCCCGTCAGTCGCACCGGCGACTATTAGGATGCCCGCTGTTGACAGACTGCAGACACCCCATAAGAAGCTTGGTAAGCTGCTTACTGTCCTCTTGGCAAATCGCAGCCCCGAGCACAAACGCGATCGTAATGCGGTGGGCGAGAGCCGCTGATCAACCAGCCCAGCAGAGCAGTTGCTTGGGGCAGAGTTTTAACTCCGGCCGCCGTGGCAATGAGGATCGCCGGATCGACCGATGTCTCAATTGGTGTCTACGAATCGCCTTTGAGGCGTCTTTCCCATGCCAGAATCTGACACCAACATCGTATACATCTAGGCGGAGGGGCCTTAGTGCGTTTCATCCACTTGGAGAATGGGCCAGTTTTTGGAGTTGATATGCAAATCGAAGCGTTAATCAAAGGCCTTCCCGATCGCAGCGTTGCATCGCTGATCAAGACGCGGGCCAATGTGCTGCCGAAACTTGACGGTGGGGGCGATGAAGGTGCCCTGCTGGCACTGCGCGATGCGATCGACGCCGAGCTCATGGGGCGCGCTGACCTGCCCATGGATGGCTGGTCATCCGGACGGCAGGGGGAGCCGCGATTCTTCATGCGGGACGGCGTCAAGATTGCGGTCGTTATCCGGTCAGAAACACATGGCGCGACGAAGGGGGCATATCACATCGAGGTATTGGGCGAAGTTCTCCGAGACCGGCCTCGCAATGTCGACGTTGCCCGCGATCTGGTCGAAGCGGCGCTTGCAAGGCGCAAGATCGGTCAAGACGCTTGAGCTTGTAAGAGACCGGGTATCATGTGGACCTTCGTGGGCATATTTCTCCTCGTCGCGGCGGCCCTTCTCATCCTGTCGCTCAGGCCGGTTCAGGTGTTTCTATTTAACGCGATGATCATCTGGGTGTTTTTGTTCGTGACGTCGCTCATCAGTCTCTTTATCTGGCTGGCCGTCTTCGGGAGTGGATGAGACTTCACGCGTTGGGTATTGAGTGGCGTTTCGTCGCGCCGGACATTGGGAGAGGTTCCTTGGTCAAAATTCTGCACACCGCGGACATCCATCTTGACTCGCCGCTGAAATCCCTGGCGTTGCGCAACGAGAGCTTGCGCGACAGCATCCGGTCCGCGACGCGACTGGCCTTCGCGCGTATCATCGACTCGGCCCTCGCCGAGGGAGTTGCCGCCCTGCTGATCGCTGGTGACCTTTACGACGGGGCGCAGCGCAGCGCGAAGACGGCGGCTTTCCTGGCCGGGCAGCTCGAGAGGCTGCAGGCGGCGGGCATCGCGGTTTTCTATATCAAGGGCAACCATGATGCAGAAAACCCGATTACCGGCGAAGTGGCGCTGCCGGACAACGTGCATGTGTTCGATGGGCGCGGCGGCAAGGCGCGGCTGGACGGCACAGATATCTGGATCCACGGCGTGAGTTTTAACGGCAGGCAGGCCCCCGACAGTCTGCTCGGCAAGTTCGGCGCGCCGGTGCCCGATGCCGTCAACATCGCCATGCTGCACACGTCGCTGGCCGGCGGGGCGGGGCATGACAATTACGCACCCTGTTCCGTCGCTGAACTGGCGGCGCTCGGTTTCGACTATTGGGCACTGGGGCACGTCCACAAACGTCAGGTGCACAGCGACGCGCCCTGGATCGTCATGCCCGGCATGCCGCAGGGACGCGACATTGGAGAGGCAGGGCCAAAGTCGGCCACGCTTCTGACGATCGACGACGGGCGGATCTCCATAGCGGAAGTGGCCACCTCCGCCGTGACGTTCCTAGCACATGGTATAGATGTTTCAGGAACCGAAACCGACGACGAAATCCGGCAGCGGGTCCGGAACGGCCTTATCAACCCGATCGAGGGGCTGCGCCCGAGTGACGAAGCCATCCTGCGGTTGACGCTTGCCGGACGCACGGCCCGGCACTGGCAGGTGCTGCGCGATGCCGAGGTCTGGACCGAAACCGTCACGCAGGTCGCGGAGGAGACGGGACGGCTTTGGGTCGAAAATCTGAGCTTCGCGCTCGAAGCGCCGGCCGCCGCGGCCGAGACCAGCGCCACCGACGAGCTCGGCCGGTTGATGGCGCAGATTGCGACGGAAGACGGGTTTGCCGCGCAGGCGCTGACGGAGGTCGAGGAGGTGCTGTCGCAGCTGCCGCCGGCGCGGCGGGCGGAGCTGTTGCCGGACGAAGCGGCGCTCTCCGCCCTTGCACGGAACTTGGCCGAGACAGGGGCGAACCACCTGTTTGCCCTGATGAAGGGAGCCTCGGAATGATGCGCCTGCGACAGCTCAACCTCGAGCTTTTCGGGGGCTTCACCGGTCAAACTTTCGATTTTGGGCCCGGTCGGGGCGACGGGGCTTCGGACTTCCACATCATCGTCGGCCCGAACGAGGCGGGCAAGACGACGACGATGGAGGGCTACCTGCGGCTGCTCTACGGCTTTCCCCATCGGGAACCCTACGATTTTCTGCACCAGCGCAAAAACCTGCGGGTGTCGGGGCTGCTGAACATCGACGGCACGGAAACGGAATTCACACGGCTCCCGACCCGCGATCCTTCGCTGCGTGATGCCCACGGCACGGAATTGCCCGACAGCGCGATGCAGGCGCATCTCATCGGCCTCTCCGAAGAGGATTACCGCAACCTCCTCTGCCTCGATGATCTGACGATCGAAAAAGGGGGCGAGGAGATCGCCAGGGCCAAGGGCGACATCGGGCGGCTTCTGTTCTCCGCCGCGGCCGGGATTAGTGAGCTCTCGGACGTCCTCGATCGGGTCCGCGAGGAGGCCGACGACCTCTTTCGCAAACGGTCGAGCAAGACGCGGTTCGCCCGATTGAAGAGAGAGTATAGCGAGGTCGACCGCCAGATCCGTGAGCTCGACGTATCGGCGACACAGTATCGCAAGCTCAAACAGGCGTCGGACACCGCGCATGAAGAAGAAGACCGAGTGTCGGAGAGTCGAAAGGCGTCGTTCGAGGCGAGGGCGCAGCTCGAGGCCCGGGGCAACGCCTTGCCTCTGCTCGCCGAGATCGATGAGCTGGACGCCAAGCTTACGCCCTTCCGGGACTGGCCCGCGCACCTCGATATCGACCCGGAAGCGCTCGTGAAAATGCTCATCGACCAGGCCAAGGCGCAGAACAGTGAGAGAGCCCTTGTCGAAGAGATCGACGCGATGCGCGAGACCCTGGCGGGCATCGAGCGCCATCCGGAACACCTCACGCTGGAACGCGAGCTCGAGGACCTGGATTCCCTGCGCAGCCGCTATGCAACGGCGGAGGTCGACCTCGACAAGCGCCGCGGCGCGCTGTCGCGGATCGTCGAGGACATGCGGCAGGTGATCACGCGCGACCTTGGTGCTTCCGGTGACGTCGATCTCGGACAGCTGGTGCTGTCGCCCGCTACCCTGTCGGCCCTCGGACAGGCGCGGGAAGGGATGCGGGATGCGGAACGCCAGGTTGAACGCGAGCGCGCCGAGGTGACCGAGCTGGAGGACAGGATCGCGGCGGCCGACGCGGCGCTCAGCAAGCTGGAAACCGACGCGCCTTCGGTCGTTGAGCTGGAAGAGGTCTTCGAGCGTTTCGACGTCGATGCGCTTTCGCAACGCCACGCGGCTGCAACCGGGGCGGTGAAGACCGCGCGCAGGCAGGCGCTTGCCGCGCTGGATGCGCTTGCGATCAAGGGGGATCGCTTCGATGCCGTGCCGCGCTGTCCGCTGACGCTCGAAGAAGCCGAAGCCTTGCTGAGCCAGGCTCAGGAGATCGCGATTCAGCATGATGCGGCGGTCCACGCGCGTGACGAAAGTCAGGCGGTAATTGCGGAGCGAACCGCACGGATCGCCCGGATCAGGGCGATGGACGGGCTGATCGATGACGCGGAGGCCCACCGCCTCAGGACCGGGCGCGACGAGCTCTGGTCGGCGCACAAGGCGCGCCTGAGCGACGAGACCGCGGCCCGGTTCGAAGATGCGATGTCACGCTTGGACAGCGCTATGGATCTTCGGCTCTCGGAGGCGGCCAACCTCGGCACGTTGCGCCAGTACGAGCAGGATCTCGCAGCTCTGGAGGCCCGCGCAGAGGTGGGCGAAACAAAGATCGAGGCGCTGGCCGGAAACCGGCAGGAGGCACTGGACAGCCTCTCGAACGCTGCAAGGCAGGCGGGCATCGTCGCGCCGGTCACACCGGAGGCTTTCGTGGTCTGGTTGCGGAAGCTCGAAACTGCGATACAGGCCGAGGCCGGGCTGCGCCGCCTTCAGGACGAACATTGCGACGTATTCGAGCAGGCCGAGCGGCTGCGCGACCTGTTGTCAAAGCACGTCCACCGCGATGCGTCGGACTTCGACGGTCTTGTCGCCAAAGGGAAATCCATCCTCGCTGCCCAACGGGCCCACGAGGAAAAACGGCGTGCAGCGCAGGCCCGCCTCGAAGATCTCAGGGGCGACCGCGACACGCGGACCGCCCGGCTTGACGACCTCGCAGACAAGGCGGCTGACGCCCGGCGCGACTGGTCGGAACTGGTCGCCCGGGCCCTGCCGGGAGAACTGGACGCAAAACTGTTGGAAGGCTCCCTGCAACCGCTTCACGCTCTGCGCGAGCAGGAGAAGGAATGCGCGGGGCTCGAGCGCCAGATATCGGGCATGGAGGCGGACCAGAGCCAGTTTTGCGAGAAGATGCGCGAACTGGGCGAACGGGTGGGCGCCACGGTTTCAGACAAGCCGCTCGCGGACCATGACGCACTGGTGGCGTTGGCTGCCGCGGCGCGCGCGGACGAGGACAGAT
The DNA here is from genome assembly GCF_900177545.1 of Maritimibacter sp. HL-12. Taxonomy (GTDB): domain Bacteria; phylum Pseudomonadota; class Alphaproteobacteria; order Rhodobacterales; family Rhodobacteraceae; genus Sinisalibacter. The sequence goes on from NZ_FXBQ01000001.1 coordinate 2,402,668, forward strand.
CGCGCGAGCTGTCGGCCCGGATCGCGGAGCGGGAAGAGGTTCTCGCCGAAACCAGGAAAACGCTTGGCGAAATCGGACTGGCGGTGTCCGAGATGGCGCGGCTGTTTCCCGACGGGGTCGAGACCGGGTCGCTCGAGGCCCTGCGGCAGGCCGTCAGCACGGCCTCGCAGGTGATCGACGATCGCACGAGACGCGCCCAGCGGGAACGGGAACTGTTGGTCGCGCTCGATCTCACGGATCTTGAGGACGCGCGCGCCGCTTTGGAGGGCGCGACACAGGCCGACCTGCGCGCTCAACTTGATGAGGTCGGCGCCGACCTGGAAAGTGTTGAGACCCTGTACAAGAGCGCCATCGAGGCGCGGACCGCGGCAGATGCGGAATTGCGCGCGATCTGTGGGGATTCCGAGGTTGCGCTCCTGGTCGAGCGAAAAACGACGCTTGAGCTGGAAATGCAGGAGGCGGCGCTCCGGCACCTCGAGTTGAGCCTGGGACATCGGCTTGCCGAGGAGGCGATCCGGCGCTACCGCGATGAACATCGCAGCGCGATGATGCAGGCCACCGAAGCCGCCTTCGCAGAACTGACCAACGGCGCCTATTCCCACCTGCAGACACAGCTGGACGGCGCTTCGGAAACACTGTTGGCACTGGATGCGAGCGGTATGGCCAAGCAGGCGCAGGACATGTCGAAGGGCACGCGGTTCCAGCTCTATCTCGCCCTGCGCGCCGCCGCCTACGAGCAGCTAACCGATCAGGGAACATCCCTGCCGTTCTTCTGCGACGATATTTTCGAAACCTTCGACGAAGACCGGACGCGCTCCGCCTGCCGGGTCATGGAACGGATCGGCCGGCGGGGGCAGGCGATCTACCTCACCCATCACCAGCATGTCGTCGATATCGCCCGTGAGGTTTGCGGAGGAGGTGTGCAGATCCATCGGATCGAGGCGTAGGGCAGGGCTTTCCTCAATTGAATCTTCCAAGCATTTCCAAGGAGAGAGCATTGAACCAATACAGCACGTTCCAGTTTGAGGGCGCACGCGAAGACGCATCGGAGTATCTGAAGGAGATTTCCGGCAGGTTCTATGTCTACGTCTTGTTCCGACCGAATGGTGTGCCCTTCTACGTCGGGAAAGGGTTGGGTCGTCGTGCCCTGGAACACGAACTCGAGGCCCTGCGTGAGCATCCGGTCGGTGAAGCCAATCCCTATAAGTGCAACGTCATCCGCAAGATTGTTGGGGGCGGGGAGCAGGTGGTCTATCGGATCGATAGTCACTATTCTTCCGAACGGGAGCGCGAATGCCTTCAACGTGAAGCGGAGCTCATCGAGACCTTTGGGCGGTTGCACGAAGGTGGACCGCTGACCAACCTCGCCGGCGGCATGGGGGCGACGTCAGGCGCTGCTCCCGCGAGCCTCGAGAAACACTCGGCGACTTTGAGTGGGGCACCAGAAAACAATCCCGAACGCGCCACGCTCAATTCCTTTCTCCAAAGCATCGGACCGGTAGCCAGCGTGCCGATCAAGCCGGTCGCGCAGATCAGTAGGATTCTTCCGACCCTACCGCATCCCAAGCCGCGCTCGCCGACGCAGCGTTGTGCCTTCGCGTTGATCGCCAGTGCGGTGGCGCATGGGCTGACAATTGAGCCGGGCGTGCGGATCCCGCGGACATTCGTCTATACCGGGGTCGAGGGCATCATCGAAAATGGCGTAGCGCGGGACCTCGTCAAGGCAGGCATGGCTGAGCTCATCTTTTCGGATGATCCGCGCGACGAACAATTTGAACTTAGCGAAAGACAATGCCGCCTACTCGTTGACCTGGTCGGGCGCGCGCATCTGAATGCCCGGGGGCTTCTCGCGGACTGACTGCGAGCCTAGTCAACAACCGGATAGAACGGCTTCCCCCAATCCTGGCCCGGGTTGTCCATCATCAGATCGACAAATACTGGCAGCAGAAAAGCAAGAATGCCCGCACCATCACGCACTTGCGCCCGGTTGATGCCGCTGTTCCATGTCGCGCCGCCGTGGATCAATTGATTGCGCAAGACATAGAGCCGGTCAAAGACGAAGCTCAGGACGCGAGGAGTGTCGCGGCCCTGAAAGGCCAGCGCAAAACTGCGGGCCGAAGCCTTGAAACGGTCGTCCCAATCTTCGTATCCATCAACTCCATTGTGGTATTGCCAAAAGGGACTGAAAACAAAGCGGTTCTGGAGGAGCATCCGCACCGGGCCTTGGAACCGTTGCCATAGCGCGTTGTAGATCCTCTGCCCCTCGTCCAAGGCGACCAGTTTTTCAAAATAGTCGAGAAACGCGGCACGCTCACCAAGTGCCATCTCCTGTATCTCGCATTCGTCCGCATAGGCCGCATTGAAGGCGATCCAGAGGAAGATGAAGCGTGCATCGTGATCGTCGCCGCACGCCTCGGCTCGACCGATCCAGCTGATGGAGCGGTGAACGCGAAGCCCCATCGTCTCGGGGAAGCCATCTCGAATGGCGCGCTGTTTGTTTTTCAGCTTGGCGAAGTCGAGAGCATCATTCATCCGTAATTCCCTTCTTGAAACCTGGTCACGGCAGCGCATCGAAATCCGACCGCTGATAGCCCGCGACCAGTGTGCGCAACCCTTCCGGTGCCACAACCTCGACCTTGTCTCCCCACTGATAGAGATGCCAGGCCATCTCGAGCCATCCGGCCGCATTGAACCGGACGATCAGGCTTCCGTCATCCTGTGGCTCCAGCACCTGCGTTGGGTGAAAACGGAATTCGGCGGCACGCTCAGCGGCCCCAGGCGCGAAGCGCCAGATCACCTCGCCGTATTGTGCCGGGTCCTGATAGACGCCGAAGGCCTGGGCGGCATAATCCTCCAGAGTGAATCCCGGCGCGAAGGCAAAGCTTTCGTCCAGCACCTCGGCGGCATGAATCCGGTCCATGCGGAAGTTCAGGATCGTCTCGCTGCGCGATGGTTGCCGCGCCACAAGGTAGCTGCGGTGGCCCAGCAGCAGGCCGTGCGGTTCGATCACCCGAGGCGCGGCATCCACAGGTCCGTAGATGACGCGCAGCCGAAACGGGCCTCGCAGCGCCTCCATGACTGCATCCGTCACGTTGGGTTGCAGGGCGACGGTCGGACCGGGACGCATGATCTGGCCGAGACCAGCCAGTACCGCCTCGGCATCGGTCTCGGACCTCGTTGCGTCCCGTGGTTTCAGCCGTGCTAGCAGCCCGTCGCGCAGATCTTCAAGTGCGCGGGCATGGCGCAGTCGCGCTTGTTCGCGGGCGGTGCGGGCTGCGATTTCCAGGGCTTCGATGGTTGTTTCCTGTCGCGGCTGCAGCCGCTCGGGCGGGGGCGCATCCAGCCGCCAGTACCGACGGCGATCCTCGGCGTCCATGGTGGTGACATTGGCGAAGGTGGCGTCCAACGCCTCGGTCATCCGTTGCGCCGTCCGGTGCGACACGCCGAACTCGGTGCAGATGTCCTCAAGGCTGACGCCGCCGCGCCGGGAAGCGGCCATCTGGGCGAGACGGAGCAGATCCTGGGCCTTGGAGAAAGACATTTGACCTCTATGCCAGAAATTGACACCATCATAAGCTATTGATCAACTTGCGGTCTGTCGAGGCGATTCCCTCGGGGGTCAAGTGTCGCAAGTATTGGAGCATTAATGAGGGACCTCGACGGCCGTATCTTTCTGTCCGCCTCGGATCTCATGCGCTTCATGGGATGCGCGCACGCGACCACCCTTGACCTAGCACGGATGCGCGGCACCGGACCGGAGCCACGCGAAGACAGCGAGGACGCGGCGCTTCTGCAGAAGCAGGGTGACGCCCACGAGGCCGCCCACCTGGCCGGGCTCACCGCGGCGGGCCACAATGTGGTGGAGATCGCAAGGGGCCACCTTGCCAGCGACGCCGAGAGCACCCGCGAAGCTCTGGCCGCTGGCCCGGACGTGGTGTTTCAGGGCGCATTCCTGTCGGGCAACTGGGGCGGCTGGTCGGATTTCCTCGAGCGCGTCGAGCGACCCTCCGAGCTTGGACCGTTCAGTTACGAGGTGACCGATACCAAACTCAAGCGTCGGTCACACCCGAAGCACGTCCTGCAACTTGTGCTCTATTCCGATCTGCTGACCGAGGTTCAGGGCGCGGCGCCCGAATTTGCCCATGTCGAATTGGGGGACGGCACCCGCGCGACCCTTCGGCTATCAGACTACGCCGCCTACGCCCGAATGGCTCGGGCGCGGCTCGAGGGGTTCGTGGCCGATCCGTCGCCAACCCGTCCGATCCCCTGCGCGGACTGTGGTCTTTGCCGCTGGGGCGACCATTGCGCCGATATCTGGCAGGCCGAGGACAGCCTGTTCAATGTCGCCAACGTCAGCCGTGGACAGGTGAAGAAGCTGGAAGCAGCTGGCATCCAGACCATGGAAGCTCTCGCCGGTCTCGATCATCCGATCCGCGGCATGGCGGAAAACACACGCCTCCGGCTGGTGACTCAGGCCCGCCTGCAACACGCCCGCAAGACCGGCATGCCTGCGTTCGAACTGCGCGCACCGGAACCCGGCAAAGGGTTCGATCTGCTGCCTGAGCCGAAGGCAGGCGATCTGTTCTATGACATCGAAGGCGATCCGCATTTCGAGGGCGGCCTGGAGTACCTCCACGGCGTCTGGTTCGGTGGCCAGTTCCGGGCGTTCTGGGCGCATGACCATGCCGCCGAAGCGCGTGCGCTCGCTGAGCTGCTGGAGTTCTTCCGTGCGCGTCTTAAGGCTTATCCGGACGCGCGTATCTATCACTATGCGCCCTACGAGATCACCGCCCTGCGCCGACTGACCACGACGTACGGGATCGGCGAGGCTTTCCTCGATCGGCTTCTGCGCGAGCGGCGGTTCGTGGATCTGTTCGCCGTCGTGCGCGGGGGGCTGATCGGCTCTGAGCCCAATTACTCCATCAAGTCGATGGAGGCCTTCTATGGCCTCAAGCGTGATGGGGAGGTGAAGACGGCGGGCGGCTCGGTCGTCGCCTATGAGCGTTGGCGCGAGACTGGCGAGCAGCAGATCCTTGACGAGATCGAGGACTACAACCGCGTCGATTGCGTTTCGACCGAGGAGCTGAGGGATTGGCTTGTCGGCATTCGACCCAGCGGCCCCTGGCCGTCGCTCGGTCAGGATGCGGGCATGAAGGAGGCGGAGGAGGACGCCGACACGCAAGAACTGCGTTCGGCTTTGGCAGCCTCCGACCTGCCCGAGGACCGGCAGGAGGTGCTGTTCAACCTCGGCCTCTTCCACAAGCGCGAAGCGAAGCCCGCGCAATGGGCGGTGTTCGACAGCGCTGGCAAGGACGAGGACGATCTGATCGACGATCTCGACGCGCTTGCCGGGCTCGAGGCCGTGGGCGCGGCTGAGCCCGTGAAACGCTCGATGGCGCGCACCTATCGCTTCCCGCCGCAGGAGACGAAATTGCGGGGTGGCAGGTCGGCGACGGTGCCCGTCCATGACGGGCCGCCCGCCACGATCAGCATCGCCGCTTTGGACCGGACCGCACGTGAGATCACTCTCAAAGCCGGGGCAGCGAAGGCGCATCTTCTCTCAGACCGCCTGACGCTCCACCCTGACTGGCCGCTCAACACCGGTGTCATCGCCGCCGCGCTTCGCGATGTGATTGCCGATCAATGCGGGCCGCGCCGATTCACGGCCGTCGACGATCTGTTGTACCGCGCGGCGCCGCGCCTGACGACCGGCGCGAAGCCTGACCTGCTGGATGGCGCTGATCCGGTCGCGGGCGCGATTGCGGCCGTGGGCGCGATGGACGGCACCGTGCTGCCAATCCAGGGGCCGCCAGGCACCGGCAAGACCTATGTCACCGCGCGCGCGATCCTGTCTCTGGTGCGCAAGGGGCACCGCGTCGGCGTCGCATCGAACAGCCACGAGGCCATCCGGAATGTGCTGATGGGCTGTCTCGCCGCGCTGGAAGACGACGATCCGGACATCACTCTGGAAGACGCCGAACTGGCCCACAAGGTGAGTGGTGACGAGGATGGCTATCCCGAAGGCTTCATCGGCATCACGCGGGCCATGTCCAACGACGACCCTGCGTTGACGGAGGCCCATGTCGTTGGGGGCACCGCATTCTTCTTCTCGCGCCCGGAGTTCGAGCAGACCCTAGACTGGCTCTTCGTCGACGAGGCAGGACAGGTCGGCCTCGCCAACATGGTCGCCATGGGGCGCGCCGCGCGGAACATCGTGCTGGTCGGCGACCCGCGCCAGTTGCCGCAGGTGATCCAGGGGGCGCATCCGGACCCCGCGAACCTCTCCTGCCTCGACTGGATGCTGGGCGATAACGCGACGGTGCCGCCGGACCGTGGCATCTTCCTGCCTGTCTCGCGCCGGATGCATCCAGACGTCTGCCGTTTCATTTCCGACCAAGTCTACGAGGGTCGGCTGACCAGCCACCCCGACACCGCGCGCCAGGCCGTGGCCGTGACCGCGTTTCCCCCGGCGGGTGCGTTCTGGGTGCCGGTCCCGCATGAGGGCAATGCCCAGATCGCGCCAGAGGAAGTCGCGGCCATCCATTCTGCCGCTCGTGAACTGCTGACGGGCGCATGGACGGAGAAGGACGGCACGACGCGTCCCATGCGTCAGTCCGACATCATAGTGGTCGCGCCCTACAACGCACAGGTGAACGCCCTGCGCGGGGCGCTGCCCGAGGGCATTCGCGTCGGCACCGTGGACAAGTTCCAGGGACAGGAAGCGCCCGTCTGCCTGGTCTCGATGACAGCGTCATCGGCCGAGGAAACGCCGCGCGGCATGGACTTCCTGTTTTCCCTCAACCGGATCAACGTGGCTGTTTCGCGCGCCAAGGGGCTGGCGCTGGTCTTCGGCGCGCCGCGTCTTCGCGAGGCGAAATGCGAAACGGTGGAACAATTGCAGCTGGTCAATACGCTTTGCGCCTTGGAGGCTTGGAAATGAGCAACCTTACCGAAAGGCGTCGCATAGTATTTCGCCACGCCAACGGAGAACTCTATGCGGTATCGCGAAATGGCGGTCAAAAGCATCCGGGATACTTGTTCTTACCGCGGGGAGCGCCCCTATCGGACGACAACATTGTTGGCACCGAGGATTTGTCTGAGTTAGCACGCGCGGCGTTGCATGATGAGTGTGCTGTTCGCTGTAAGAACTTGTCTAGTGGAGCGCAGCACTACCTGAAATTCAGGGAAGATGAACTCAGCAGTTATGAAATCGGATCCGAGATCGCTGTAGTCTTGGGGATTCCAGAGAAGGGGAGTGTAGGCGAGAAGAAAACCTCGTTGTCGCGTCAAACAATTGAAGCGGCGATGGATGCCTACGATAGCTACCGCACGAACGGGGCGCATAGCGAAATCTTCGATGCCTTTGACGCGCCGCGCGACTATTGGGTGCGCTCAACGCGTGAGCGTCGAAATCGTGTCTACCCGACCAAGCCCCTTATTGGCTTCATCCTGAACAAGACAGAACTGAACGGAGGCTGGGGGCAAAAAGCTGATGCAGCCGCGCGGCTACACAATTCGGGCTTCATCATTGTGGACCAAGATGACAAGCCTGTCCCTCAGCCTGAACGCTACACTCACCTCATACGCGACGCAGACCGCATACGGCTTTGCGCGCTGAATTACTTCATTGGACCGGCACGAGAGCGCGATGATTCCGAGGTAGCTATTCGCGCCAGCCAAGTTGCCGCTGCCATGGGGCTGCAAGACGCATTTCCAAACATCTGCCAAGCCCTCGGCGGCGAGAAGTTTCAGCAGTTGGCCCAAGTGCCACCGCCAACTCATACCGAGCCGAACCCCAGTAGTTCGACCATCTTCACCTACAAGCTCGCATCGCAAGCGGAGGCGGCCACCGTGACTGAAGAAACTACAACGCCTACGCGTTCGGCGACCAACCTAATCCTTTACGGGCCACCCGGGACGGGCAAGACCTACCGCACCGCATGGGAGGCGGTACGGCTTTGTCTGGGCGAGCAGGTCGCAGCGGCGCTTCAGGGCGGCGAGAGGCGTGATGCGCTGATGGCCGAATATCGGCGCTTGGTAAGTGAGGGACGGATCGAGTTCGTGACCTTCCACCAGTCCATGTCTTACGAGGAATTCGTCGAAGGCCTACGGCCAAGTACCGGTGACGATGCTGGCGAGGGGCCAGAGGAAGTGGAAGTAAGCATTGGTTTCCGTCTCAAACCCTACGACGGCGTGTTCAAGCGCGTCAGTGAGCGCGCGAGACTTGATCAGCCGGACGGTGGCTCGTCAGCACGGCTTGACCGTTCAGCCCGTGTATTCAAGGTTGCGCTAGGAAGACGGCAAGTCGAAGACGAACGAATTCGCTTCGGCCTCGATAATGGGTTGATCCATGTGGGCTGGGGCGGGGACATTGACTGGTCAGACGAGCGTTTCGACGATTTTAACGAAATATTCTCGGAATGGAAAACGAAAAAGGACTCAGAGGCGACTGGCCACGATGGGAACATCGTAATCACCTTCTCGTTCAGAGCCGACATGCAGGTTGGGGATTATGTGATTGTGTCAGATGGACGCGACCGGATCCAGGCATTTGGAAGAGTAACCGGCGACTACTTTTATGATCCCGAAGCCACATTCCATCCACACCGCCGTCATGTGGAGTGGCTTTGGCGCGACGACGCCGGAACCGAACGAAGCCGCTTCTACGCAAACGGCTTCAGGCGCCATTCGGTTTATAAGCTAAACCAATCGCTTGTGGACTGGGACGCGCTGGAAGCAATTGTTTTCGGTGAGGACACACCTCTCGCAAGCCAGTCAGCACGGGACCATGTCTTGATCATCGACGAGGTCAACCGAGCAAACATCTCAAAGGTCTTTGGTGAACTGATCACGCTTTTGGAACCCGACAAGCGGTTGGGTATGCCAAACGAGATCCGCCTCGTGCTACCCTACTCGAAGAAGTCCTTCGCTGTACCGGCGAACCTCCACATCATCGGAACGATGAACACGGCCGATCGGTCTATTGCGCTCTTGGACACGGCATTGCGCCGCCGCTTCACGTTCCGCGAACTGATGCCGAACCCGCTGGTACTTCCAACGGATGTGGGCGGGATCGATCTGCAGAAGCTCCTGACCACGATGAACGACAGGATCGAGTATCTCTTCGATCGCGAGCATCAGATCGGGCACGCCTATTTTACTGGCTGCGCAACCCGTGGCGATGTCGAGGAGGTGATGCGTCACAAAGTAATCCCGCTGCTGGCGGAGTATTTCTACGAGGACTGGTCCAAAGTTGCAGCCGTCCTTGGTGAAACCGGGCAAGGCCAGGCGCGGTTCCTGGAAGCACGGAGACTTACCGTTCCTGAGGGTATTGCCGAGGACGACTTCTCCGGTGAGAAGCTGCGCTGGCGCGTCAAGGACCAGTTCGATTTCTCGGAGTTCGAGGTCTGATGCCGTCCTATACTGTGCGGGAGTGGGATACGCTGCCACATGGCGACGGTGAGGGCTCCATTCCCGCGCATCTGGCAAGTCGGTTGGTTGCGCTCGCGAAAACTTCATCCTTTGCCGGCCGAGGTGGCGGCGGAGTACTGGAGGATCGACGGCACGAGCTACGGGCCCGTGGTGTGGTTGGTGTGATTGCTGCGCAGGGTTGCAGCCTCGAGATCCTTCCAAAAATCGACATTATGCAAGAGGAAGGGGCGGAACGGCAGAACGCCGCGATCCGCAAACGTCTTGTCCATATGCTCGCGGTGGCGCTGAATCTGAAGATCGACATGGGGCGGATCACCGACCTGGACTGGCAGCGCGACACGCTTCTTGAGATCCTGATCCGTGTATTCTGTGACAAGCTGACCGAAGCGGTCCGCCGCGGTATGCCTCGTCGCTATCTCGGTCATGAGGACGATCTTTCGGCCCTGCGCGGCACGCTCGATGTGCCGCGTCAATTTACCCGCCATGCAGCGAACCCGGGACGCCTTGCTTGTCGTTTCGATGAGTTGTCGCAAGACATTGCGCTCAACCACATCATGAAAGCAGCCGTGGCGCATCTGTTCAGGATGTCCAGAAGTGCGGCCAATCAGCAGCGCCTTCGCGAACTAGCCTTCGTCTATGCCGAGATCTCGGATGTTCCGGTGCCGGCTCTAAAATGGGGAGAGGTCATCATCGACCGGACCAACCGCGCGTGGCAGGATCTACTCGGCATGGCTCAACTGTTCTTGCGTAATCGATATCAGACGACGAGCAGCGGCTCGGGGCAAGGCACAGCGCTTCTATTCGAGATGAACGCCCTTTTTGAGGAGTATGTCGGTAGACTGGTCACGCGCGCTCTCGCCGGAACCGAGTTCCGCGTCACGCTGCAGGGTGGGCGACTTTTCTGCCTCAGCTCTCTTGATGACGACCGCGCCGTATTCCAAACCAAGCCAGACATTCTGATCTGGCGGGATGCACAGGTAGTCCATGTGATCGACACGAAATGGAAACGGATATCCGCGCGGATTGATGATCCAAAACTGGGTGTTTCTCAGGGTGATGTCTACCAGATGATGGCGTATGCCCATCTCTACAAGGCACCCAAGCTGACGCTGCTCTATCCCCATCACGATGGGCTCGGCACCAATGAGGGCGCTCAGGCGCAGTTCCGCATCACGGGTCAGGAGACGTTAGTCGAGACCGCCAGCGTGGACGTGGCCAACGGGAAGGATCTTGTGGCACGGCTGAGGGACAAGCTCTTTCCAACCATCATGCAGGAGATTCTGGTTTGCCAATAAAAATAAGCACTTAGTCGGTGCGAGATTTGGAGAAGGTTGGACGTCAAGCCCTGCCCCTCCGCCACATTCAGATACTGAATCCGTCCAAGGGCCCCGATTGGGGCCTTTTTTCTTTTTTTGTTTCAAAGGGTGTTGGCAGGGCCATCCGCCCTTCGGAGACTGGGCGCTTGACGCAGAATGCGTCTCCGAATGGCCTGCGTCTGTCTTCGAGCGTCGCTCCGCGGTCACGGGTTGGCGAAAAACATCCACGGAATTCCAATGGGTTGCCGCGTTCTTGGGGTCGTCTCATACGCGAGATAAACCAGTGACGGCAAGTCGTCATGGAGGATGGTAAACCTGAGCCGGGCGCGTCGTCGGTCGGGCTGCGCGGCTTCAGCGCCGTGCCTTCCCCGGCCTTGCCGGATCCTTCGGTGCGGCAGGCTCAATCGATCCCGAGCGCGTCGGACAGCAGGGTCTCGAACGCGGGCCTGCCTTTTTCGACGGCGGTTTGCAGGCTCGGCGCGTCGGACAGCACAGTCATGAAACCGGGATCGAGCATGGACATCTCCGGGCGTCCGTCCTCGGCCTCGTAGAAGGCGAAGTTCCCGCAGGGCATCATCGCCATGACGTGCAGGCCGGCTTCGACGACGTCGGGACCGAGCGGAAGGTAGCAGATCTTCAGTGCGGTGACCTTGTCGCCCGCCAACCCGAATTCGGCCAGGAAGAGCCAGTCTTCCTCGGCCTCGACATGGGTGCGAAGCGCGGCGACGGCCTCGGCGCGACCCATGTTCAACTCGTGGGTGACGAACATCTCGTCAGCCCCGACGGCTCCGGCCGAAAGGACAAGCGCCGTCGCGGGCCCCAGCATCATTGCACGTCTCATGGGATTGATCCTCCTTGCTGCATCTACTGCCCGATTGGTCCGGGCAAGGGCCACGCGCCCTCGAACAGAGGCTAGGGGATCGGGCCCGGTCGGGCTTGGGGATTGCCTGACGATTGTCTGCGGAACCGCTGAGGGCAGCGCAACTTCCTGGCGGGACGGCGGAATCGCCATGGCGGGTCGCGGCCGTCCCACAGGAAATCCCCACATCTCCCGCAAGCGCGCCGCCGAGCGAGCGGGTAGAACAACAGGCGCGCCGCACGCCGCTCCCGGCTGCGGCCCGAAGGACCACAGAAAAAGGAGCACGCCATGAGCATGCCCGACACCGCCGCCGCCCCGCCGCGGGAAGACACCGAGTTCGTCCGGTTCTGGAACGAGGTGCTGGCCCCGAAATTCACCCGCTTCCGTCACGTTCTGGTTGGCGGGCTGACCTATCACAGCGAGGCTGTGTTCCCGAAGCTGCCGGTCCGGGAGGGCGACCGCGTGCTCGACGTGGGCTGCGGCTGGGGCGACACGGCGATGAAACTCGCCCGGATCGTCGGACCGCAGGGCGAGGTCGTCGGTATCGACTGCTGCGACGCGTTCCTGGCCGATGCCGAGGCCGACCTGAAAAAATCCGGCCTGACCAACCTGTCCTTCCTGCGCGGCGATGCCGAGGTGGCGCTGCCCGAGGGGGCGTTCGACTTCGCATTCTCGCGCTTCGGAACCATGTTCTTCGCCAATCCGGTGGCCGGGCTGCGCAACATGCGCCGGGCCCTGAGACCGGGCGGCCGGATGGTGCATATCGTCTGGCGGGCACCGGCCGACAATCCGTGGCTGTCCATGGCCAAGGAGATCGTGTTGCGCCACCTGCCGGCCCCCGGTGAGGACGCCCGCACCTGCGGCCCCGGGCCGTTTTCGATGTCTGACGAAGCCACGGTGCGCAAGATGATGGAGGTCGCCGGCTATACCGATATCGCCTTCGAGCGCGTCGATGCGCCGGTGCGCGTCGGCGACGATGTCGAGGATGCCATCGCCTTCCAGCTTGCCATCGGCCCGGCCGGCGAGGTGTTTCGCGAGGCCGGTGATCTGGCGGAAGTGCGGCGGCCCGAGATCGAGGCGGCGCTGGCAAAAGCGATCGATGCACAGGCGCGCGACGCGGACGGCATCGTGATCGACAGCTCGTCCTGGGTGATCAGTGCGCGCAATCCGGGCGACTGAGGGACCAGCGTGTCCAGGTTGAGTCGTGGCGGTCGAGCCGTTACACTTTGTCATCCCCGGAAACGTGGCGCGCGGCTGCAACGGCTCCGCCCGCGAAAGAAGGATGGCGATGGCTTCGCAGGCACCCGCACACCGGGCCATCATCGCAGGCCCCCCAAGTGAGACAAAGGGGGCCCAGAGTTTCGGCCCGTACGAACTCGATTTCGACCGCTACGAATTGCGCGTCGATGGCCAGCCGGTTGCCGTCGAGCCGCGCACCTTCGATCTGGTCGCATTGCTCCTGCGCAATCGTGGCCGGACCGTGACCCGCGACGAGATCTTCCGCGAGATCTGGCCGGGCCAGCTCGTCTCGGATGCCGCGCTGAGCAGCCAGATCCGATCGGCCCGCAAGGCGCTGGGGGACGACGGCAAGAGGCAGGCCGTCATCGCCACGGTGCATGGCCGGGGCTTTCGGTTGCGGCGTCGAACCGGCACCCCGGACCTCGCGGCACCGCAGGCGGCGGCCGCTGGCCGGTGCGATCTCTTTCCTTGCGTGGCGGTGCTTCCCTGTTCAGCGCCCGGCGGCGACGGACGGGGCACGGTGATCGCGGAGGGCCTGACCGAGGATCTCATCAACGCGCTCGCGCGAAACCGCTGGATGCGGGTGGTCACGCGCAATGCGGCCTTTGCGCTGGGCCGTTCCGGCGAACCGATTGACGAAATCCTCACGCGTCTCAACGCCGATTATGCGGTGACCGGCAGCGTGCGCCTTGCCGGCGACCGCGTCCGCGTCACGATCCAGCTCACCGAGACGTCGGGCCAGCGCTGCATCTGGTCGGAGCGGTTCGACCGGCGGCTGCTCGACATCCTCGATCTGCAGGATGAGCTTTCGGGCCTCGTCGCCGCCCGCATCGCCAGCCAGCTCGGCCTCAGCGAACAGAAGCGGGCGGGGCGGCTCAGGCCCGGCAACCTCGGTGCCTGGGAACTCTACCAGCTTGGCTCGGCAGAGTTCTATCGTTTCACAGCCGTCGGCAACCGGCGCTGCCAGGAGTTGATGCGCCAGTCCATCGCGCGCGCCCCGGAGTTCGCCGAACCTCAGGCGCGGCTGGCCTATGCGATGGTTCTCGAAAGCGTCTATTTCGACGGGCGGACGGACGAAGCGCATCTGGACGAGGCATTGCGGCTGGCTGATCGCGCGGTGGCACTGGACGACCAGGAGGCCAACAATTTCTTCGCGCTGGGGCGGGTGCACCTTGCGCGCGGCGACTGCGGGCTGGCAATCGAGGCGCTGGAAACCGCGCTCGCGCTCAATCCCTGCCACGCGCTGTCGCACTGCGGCCTTGGCGATTCGCTCGTCTCGGACGGCCGGCCCGAGGCCGCCATTCCCTGTTTCGCGCGCGCGCTGGCGCTCAGCCCGCAGGATCCGTTCCGCTGGGCCTTCATGTCCTACCGCTCGCTTGCGCACATGTTCATGGACGACCCTGAGGGCGCGGTGCACTGGGCGCGCAGCGCGACGCTGGTTCCCAACGCACATTACTGGGCGCGCGCCAAGCTGATCTCGTGGTTGGCCCATTCCGGCGATCTGGACGGCGCGCGCGCCGGCGTGCCGGCGCTGATGCGGGCACGCCCGGGCTTCTCCTGCGATTTCGCGCGCTCGCGCCTGTTCTTCGTCCGCGTCCCGGAGCACCTGGAGGTTCTGCTCGATGGGTTGCGCCGCGCCGGTGTGCCATGAGCCGGTCGGCGCGACGGCTGGAGAATGCCCGGCCCCGGTGGCGTCGGCCCCTGTGCTGTCTGCGCGGGTGGGGTCTTGCTTGCGGCGTGGGCCGTATCTCCGGATGTGGGGATCGAGGCCGGTGGCAGGTTCTGCGGCGCTCCGGCGGTGCGGCATGCGCAGGCGTGTTGGGCCGAAGATCAACGCTCCCGATGTGAAATGACGCGCTGCCTGATAGCCCGCATGGCAAAGATCGCCGCAATCCCCGCAACGCCGGCGACCGGGCCGACACCATGAAACAGGACCACGCTGAAGGTCAGGACCCCCGGCACCAGGAACATGCGAAGGGAAGGCTTTCGGATGGCCTCCGGAGCAGGGCGTTCCGGGGCCGGATGATCCAATGACCGCAAAAGCCGCGCCGACAGAACCAAGCCTGAGAGAATGGCGAGCAGAGCGACGATCTGCGGGAAAAGCCGCGCTTCAACCGGAAGCGCGTTCATGGAGCCCAGGACGAACAAGGCCGCAGCGATGAATACCACGAGCGGGATGAATTGCGAGCGGTCGGACGCTTGGCGCGACCGACCCGTGCGACGCCCCCTGCGGATCCCGTTGGCGACGAAGACCAGCAGGAAACCGAAGAACAGCACGACGGACGGGCGCGCAAGGTCATCCACCTCGGCGGTTTGCATCGAGAGATGGAAATACTTCTCAACCAGAGGCCCGAGCACGAAGCCAAGCGAAAAGGCCGGGCGTGAGTATGACCAATGCCACATTGCGAGGCCAAGCAGGGCGAAGGCGATCAGGGTCAGGTGATCTCCGATATCCCGGCTGGCCTGGAAGGAGCCGATCAGGATCAGGGCAAGCGTGAGAGGCAGGATGACGGCATGTGAAGCCGTGGTGATCCGCGCGAGTTGCCGGCTCATGCCGAGGCAAATCCCGGCCGCGAGGATGTTTGCCATCGCGATGAAGTAGATCAGCGAAATGGTCACCGGCAGGTTTTCGGTCAGCATTTTCGGGCCCGGGGTCATCCCATGGATCATGAACGCACCCAACAGCAGGCTCATGGATGCCGACCCGGGCAAACCTATGGCGAGTGTCGGGATCAGCGATCCGCCTTCCTTTGCGTTGTTCGCGCTTTCCGGGGCAATGATCCCCCGGATGTTGCCCTCACCGAAGGGCGGCTCGGAGTCCTCGACGGCGTGCCTGCGGCGCTCGACGCCGTAGGCAACCCAGTCGATCACTGTCACGCCAACCCCCGGCATCGCGCCGAGGACCGAACCGATGGTGCTCGAACGAAGGATCACCGGCCAGTTGCGCAACGCGTCCCTCGCCCCGGCGAGGCGCGACCCGCCAAGGCTGGTTGCGGCGGTTTCGGCGATCTGTCCACGGAGCTGGATCGACACGAGTTCGGGGATTGCGAAGACGGCGAGAAAGACAACGCTTATCGGCAAACCGTCCCACAAATAGAGGAAACCACCGGTCAGCCGCTCCTCGCCCATCACCGGATCGAGGCCGATGAACGCAACCAGCATGCCCAGCGAAAGGGACATGAACCCCTTGGCGAGGCTCGGGCCGGACACCGCGGAGACGAACAGGAAACCGGCCAGCGCAACCACAAGGTAATCGAGGCTTTTCATCGCGAGCACGATCGGCCTGAGCAAAGGCAGCGACGCCGCCAGAACCGCGGCACCGAACAATCCGCCCACCAGCGACGAAACATAGGCCGCGCCAAGCGCCCGGGCCGCATGCCCCTTCTTGGCGAGCGGATGGCCATCGACCACGGTGGTTATCGCCCCGACCGTGCCGGGTATTCCCATCAGCACCGCCGGGATGGTGTCGGCGGTCGTGGTCACCGCAAGCATTCCCATCAGCAGGGCAAAGGCGCTGTAGGGATCGAGCGTGAAACTGAGCGGCAAAAGGAGCGAAAGGCCGAAAATGCCGCCGATGCCGGGGATCATGCCGATCACCAGCCCGGACAGCACGCCGATGACCAGGTAGAGAAGTCTTTCGAGTGCCAATACCTCCACGGCGGCAATGGCGATGGCTTCCATGTTTCCAGACCCGGCCCGCGGATTATTCGATCAGGTGCATGAGTCTTTCGATGGTCTCGGGGCTCATGGCGGCGAATTTTTCGTAGAGCCGATCAAGCTCCTGTGCCGAGGTCGGGTTCAGAACATATCCGGCGCGCTCGAAATCGGAAATGAAAGCGGTATCCTCGATCATGTTTGCGATTGCCGCCCTCAAGGCCTCGGCGGCCTGCTCGGAGGCGTGTTCCGACATGAACATCACGAAAACCGGCATCGCCTGAAAGACGAACAACTCGGTCAGGGCTCTTGCTTCGTCGTCGGCGACAAGGTCGGTCAGGTTCGGCAGGCCGGACTCGTCGGTGTGACCGATCGGGCCAAAATATCCGATCCTGCGAAGGTTGGTGGTATCGAGGGGTGGTAGACAGACGACATCGACTTCCCCGCGCTCGAGGGCGGCGAATGTTTCTGCGGCCCCGGAATACCCGGTTACAACATCGAGCGCGAGCTTGTTTGCCGAGCGAAAGGATGCGGGAAACCGGTAGCCGGAACTGCCGCGCCCTGTCGCGCCGTAGGATACGCCATCTTGCAGGATCTGCTCGGCCGTGCTGATCGGCGAGTCGGCCGCAACCCAGCATCCCGGAAAATCACTGACCAAGGCGGAGATGAACCGGGGCCGGGCAGGGGTGACGCCGTTTTCGATGTCGTCGAGCGCGCCGCTCGAAATCGCCTGAAAGGCAAGGAAATAAGCGGTGTCCTGTGCCTCGGCCTTCGGGGATGCGGAGAGACGGAGCAACTTGATCCCGCCGGCTCCGGGAACATTTTCCACCACGGCTTGATCATATGTTTCGATATGGTTCGGCAGGTGCCTGGAGATGACCCTGGCGGCAATATCTGTAATTCCGCCCGCGCCGTATCCGACCTTGAAGGTGAGAACCGAGTCGGAAAACGCCGGTGCGGTCGAGGCGGCGAGAATGAACAGGGCTTTCGCGACTTTCCGAGTCCAGTATTCAAGCATTGGATTGGTCCTTGGTGGATCGGGTTTGCAATTCGAATGATCGGCGTCAGGCCAGTGCCGTGGCCTTCAGGCTTTCTGCGATCCGGTTGCGCTGGAGCTTGCCATTGCGATTTCGCGGCAGGCTCGATGCGATGAAAACCTTTTCCGGCACGTAAGTCTTTTCAAACCGGGACGCGCAGAGAGCGCGAACCCGCTCTTCGATATTCTGAGAATCGTGACCGTTTTTCACGGCAATCGCGACGGCGAGGCACTCGGCCCCGGTCGCGGGGGCGGTCCAGATGAACGCCCCGCCTTCATCGACGCCATCGAACTCGACGAGCGCGTTGTCGATCGTCACGGCATCGACCTTCACGCCGCCGATATTCAATCGGTCGTCCCGGCGGCCGAGCAGAACGAGGTTGCCGTTTTCATTCAGCCGCGCGAGATCGCCCGAATAAAACCATCCATTGCGCAGGTTTTCGGGGTCTTTTCCGTTGGCATCGAGGTAGCCGGGGCTCATCGCGGCCGATTTCATCCGCACGAACCCGGTCTCGCCGGGCGCAACGGGCTGGCCGGTATCGTCGAGTATTTCCAGCTTGGCCCAGGGCAGTGGCTGGCCCAGGCTCATGTCTTCGATGTTTTCTTCGGTTATGTAATTGTGCGTGATCGCATTGCCGGTTTCGGACGCGCCGTAGCCAACGCGCATGGTTTCGAAATGCGACAGGATTTCCTTGCGCTGGGGCAGCGGCACCGGCGCACCTGACAGGTAGGCCAACTTGATCTTCCGGCCGCTTGTCTCGCTCGCGCCGGCAAGGAACTTCTGGAACTGCCGAGGCGAACCGAGAACGAAATCGACATCGTTTCTCTTCGCGTCCGCGAAGCTCATCCGGAAGCAATACTTGCCCTGGTTGGCCAGTGACGCGAGCATCCATCCATTTGATGCGAGGCTGCCCGAAGGCGTGAGCGTCATCACGGTGTGAATATCGGGAAAGACCGTTACCCTTGATGAGATGGCCATGTGCATCGCGGCGGCGGAAAAGGGCAGGAGCTTGGGCTTGCCCGTGGTGCCGGAGGTTTGCGCGCAGGTTGCGAAGGCCAACATCGAAGCGGCCACGGTTCAGGTCGCTAACCCCGATTATGATCCGGACAACATCGATCCGGAGGTCTCCGAATTCCTCGATGTCGACGGCGTGGGTGAGCTTGTCGTGTTCCAGTCGCTCGGCTCGAGTGAAGTGGACGACTACGACATCATGTCCCCTCTCTCACTTGATGAGTACGATTTCTACATGGGCGCCAGGAACCGACTGGATGCCGTTACCACCCGCTACGGCACGGCTTCGATCGATTCGCTCACCGTGAACCCCGATTTCGTCGCCGAGGGCGAAGAGGGCTATGACCCCGAGATCGAAGAATTCGTCAACGGTGTGCAGCAGGCGGCCATTTCGCTCAACACCACCCGCGTGACGAGCGACGCTGACGAGAACAACATCGTGACGCTGGGCCAGATGGTCTCGGCCTACGAGTTCACCACCGGGTTCTCCAAAGGATACGACGTCGACTTGACGCCGCTCGACCCCAAAGCCGAAGATTCCGCGTTCAACCTTGCTCTCGAGAACCAGGCGGCCGCCTTCGCGGGTGAGCCGGCGACCCTTGATAACGTCGATTGGCGCCATCAGCCCACCGGCAACGATCCCTCGGTCGCGAACCTCGACCAGGTGGCCGCGCTTTCGCTCAACACGATGACGCTGGGCACCGCCGCCGACGAAGACGAAGACATCGCCGCCAGCACGGCCAACTTCGACGTTTGGTTCGAGGACTACGATCTTGCGGGAATCGGCCAGTCGAACGACAAAGCCCAGATTCTCGAACTGAAGGTCAATCAGGAGTTCGCACCGATCCGTGTTGGCAACGACATCGTCGCCACCACCGACATCGGCGACCTTAATGGGTTCGCAGACCTGGGATATGACGGCTTCATTGAGAACATCGAAGACCTCAGCGTTGACTACGGCACCGGCGACGTCAACGTGACGGACATCTCGCAGGCGGTTTCTCTTACCGGCAACAGCATCAGCCAGCTCGGTGAGGGCACGCTCACGCTGAAAGCGCAGACCCGCGACTCGAAGGACGCAGTCACGGCGAGTGACTTTGAACAGGACCTGTCCTACGTGGAAATCTTCGGCGTGGCCGGCAGGGAAGCAACGGAAAACTACACTTCCCTCAACACCGTCTTCGCTTCGACCGATTATGGTGACATCGTTGTTGCAGGCAATGCCGACGCGACCGAACAGGTGGCGATTGCCAACTTCAACGCGATTTCGTCGGGCGGTGATCTCGTCAGCTACTCCGACGATGATTGGTATGCCGGGATCGAGCAAGATGCCGATACGTTCTCGATCGAATCGGACAAGTGGAACTACCTGCGCGCCGACAATGACGAAGAAGGCGACGTTCAGGTCTCCGAGTTCGACCAGTTCGCGCGCCTTTCGCTCAACTCGATCAGTGCCGAGGGCGATATCGTCGCCAACCTCAGCCAGGAAGTGGGTGATATGCGGATCGAAGGGTATGGCTATGACAATACCTGGAACTACGCCGATATCGACACGGAAGATGGCAACGCCACGGCACGCGACGTGACCCAAACCGCGCTGGCTTCGATCAACACCATCAGTGCCGGTGGCAATATCACGTCGGACTACGTGACGCAGGATTTCGAAGGCGTTTACGAGGAGGCAGCTTTTGCCGAGGGCGAAGTGAACCGGCTGAGCCTCTTCGCGGACGACGCAGGCGATGCGCGGGCAACCGGCGTCGATCAGTTCGCGCAGTTCTCGATCAACACCCTCAGCGGAACCGATCTCGACAGCGATCTGTATCAGGACCTCGCGGGGTTCGACCAAGGATTGTCCGAGGACGAAGCTCTGAACGCGATCTCCGTCAAGAGCGACGATTACGGCAACGCGTTCCTCGGTGACAGCTCGCAGACCGGCATCATCAACCTGAACGTGGCCAGCCTCGACGGGAAGGTTCTTCAGGATGTCTCTCAATTGTTCGGCTACGAACGCGAGACGTCGCTTGTCTACCAGAACGAAGCGATTGCCTCTGCCTACGACGACATCGCCGGGCTCAGCTACGCCGGTGGCAACGCGACGATCGACGGTCTCGACCAAGTGGTTCTCGCGACGGTCAACTCGCTCACCGCGGGTTCGCTCGACAGCGGCTATATCGCACAGTCGCTGGACGACAACATGTACGTCGAGATCGGCAACTACGCCACTGCCGATGCCGACTACGGTGTGGCCCGTGCGGATGGCATTGCCCAGCAGGCGATTGCCCGCGTGAACGCGATCTCGGTCGCCCAGGCGAACTGATCTGCCAACGCATGAAAAACTGGTGCCCGCCCCCGTGCGGGCACCAGACCAGCGCCAAACAGGATAGACCAAAAATGATGTGCAGCAAGACCACGCCAGTGGCTCTGGGGGCCATGCTTGCGGTCTTCGCGCCGCAAGTCGGAACGGCGGGAGATTTCACCAATCCGATTCCCTATGGCCATGGCACCTCGGACGCAGTAGCGAGCGCCACCCGGATGGAACTGGAACGCTCGCGGCAGAACCTGATCAACCAGCAATCCATGGAATACTACGTGACCACCCAGGACTCGGCGAACTGGGTCAATGCCTTCATGTCGGGCAACACGATCATCCTTAATGGCGACAACAACGTCGTCACCCTGTCTGCCGACAACGCCACCTCCGAGCAGGTGAGCGAAAACAACTGTTTGAACAGCAGCAACACGACCGTGTTGAACGGTTCCGAAGAATACACGGCCGGTGGCCAGAGCTGCGGAGACTGATGTGATTAAAAGATTGATGATGGCAAGCGCCGCAATGGCATTGTCTGCCTGCGCCGTCGATCCCGGTGACGAAAGCCTGTCGAAACAAGTTCCGGTGATCGAAGGGCCAGCACCCTATATCACCAAGACAGCCGCCGAAGACGCGCTGTTGTGCGTATCGGAAAAAAGGCCGAAAGGACGCGACCTGCGGATCGGGATCGGGGATATCTCCGATGGCACCGGCGCGCGCACCTATACCGATGGCTCGTCGACCCTGCTGACGCAACGCCCCGATCTCATGGTGGCGGTGGCAATGCAGAAAACCGGCCTGCGGATCATGAACCGCAACGCGGTCAAGGTTGCCGAATGGGAAATCGCCCAGGCAATGGAGCAGCGGCTGGGTGAGGGATATCCCACCGTCGTGGACGGCGAGGAATACAGCTTCCGCCCGGTCCAGGCCGGCGCGATGCTCGGGACGACCCATTTCATTACGGGCGCGCTGACGGAGGTGAACCACAACATCAGCTCGCGCGGCTCCGACGTGAACATCGTCGGCGCCTTCAATTCGTCGCGCACCTACCACATCAGCGTGGCCGTCGACCTGATCGTGACCAACACCAAGACCACCGAGATCGAACTCGCGCGCTCCTACAGCAAGCAGATCGTCGGCCGGGAAGTGAGCCAGGGGCTGTTGCGGTTCTTCGACATCACCCAGCTTGGCCCGCTGGGCCCTGTCGAGCTGTTCGATGTGAACGTTGGAAAGCAGAACAACGAACCGGTCCAGACCGCGGTGCGCTGGCTTCTGGAAGTTGCAAGTTTCGACATCGCCGCATCGCTGACCAGGACCAAGGATGCCTGCATCAGCGAACTGGTGCGCTTGCCCGAGGTGGCTGCCGAGCCCGCCAAGAGCGCCGATCTGTGAGGCATGCGTGATCGCGTGAACAGGAAAACAAACATGACAAAACCGAATAACGAGTGGCGCAGCCTGGTTCTTTCCGTCCTTTTGGCGGCCGGCTTCGCGGTGCCCGGATCGGCGCAACTGCTCAACAGCGGCCAACCCAAGGCCAACAGCGAACAGCCCCCCGCGACCGAGGACGTGAGCGAGCCGATTGCTGTCGATTCGTTCTCGCGCTCGACCCAGATCTTCGGACAGTGGAGCGTTCAGTGCAGTGAGCGTTCTGGCCGGGAAAGCTGCTTCATCGAAACCGTGATCTGGCAGTCTGGCGAGACCCCGCAAGACCTCGTGGTGGTCCGGATCAACCAGGGCGCGGAAGGCCTGCTCGGCACCATCGTGACGCCGAACCGCACCGCGCTGTCTCGCGGCGTTACGCTGAAGATCGGCGAAACCGAGCAGACCGCGAATTATGTCATTTGCGGCCCGGTGAATTGCCATGCCCGTTTCGCGGCCGCCCCCGGTTTCGAGGAGGCAATGAAATCCGCGGAGAAACTGGATGCCATTGTCTACGTGTTTGCGGAGTCGACGCTGCGCGGGATTTCAATCCCGGTTGAACTCAAGGGGTTCGGCGAAGCCTATCAACGGCTTCAGATTCTAGACCCGCAGTGAGGGTGTTTTCAAAAGGAAGGGGTATACCTTGTTAAACAGAACCAGAATAACATTCGTGCTCATGCTGGGGCCAGTTGCAATGGCCGTATCGGGTTGTGACGTGCAACACAAACCGGTCTGTGTAGAGCCGGAACCGCCATATGTCTTGGCCGAAGGCGATTACGACAAGCTGACGAATGGGAATGTCCGCGAGGATTGTGTGAAGCCCAAAGCGCCCGCCCCGGTCGCCATCGCGCCGGCGTCAAGCAGCCCTGTCTCACACCCGCCGGCCCCGGAAGCGCCGGAACCCGAGCAGCCGGTCCCGCCACCCGCGCCGGTTTTCGAGCCGGTCCAGCAGCCTTTCACGCCCGACCGTGACGCCAGGGATCGTGACGCCGCCGACGACGACGACGATTGACCGCCGGGTGTCGAGCGACACCCAAGGGATTCGGCCGCAGTCGTCCATCAACTGCCCATGCCTCGATACCACGGGGCATGGGCGACCAGTGTTGCGGCAAATACCGGCAAGCTCTGGTATACTCTCCTCGCAAAGCTCCTGATCAAACCTGTTTCGCATGTGTCGGCGCGGCCTTTGCCGCCTGCCTGATACGATCAGAAGATACTCGGACTATAAAATGACATCCGAGAATCCCCCTCCGAAATACCTCGTGACCATCAGAACGGGCGAAATTCGCTCAATTTCCTGCAATAGTTGAGCTGATTGGAGAGGTCATGGAAACAACCAAGAAACCGGGTATTCGTGCAAAGCAGCCGGTTGCTCCCGCCGACGCGCTGCGAAATACCTACCGGCCCTCCATGGACAAGGGTCGCCGGGTGGTTTCGCTCGATGACAAGGAGTTCCCGGCCTATCCGAAGATGTTCAACGGGCCGGTGGAGATCACCCAGCCGACCCTTGTTGCGTCGCGCGACCTCAACAGCGTGAGCCTCGCGCTCGACTGGTTCCGGGCGCAAGGTGTGAAATCCTATCACCTCGACAGTTTTGCCGATGCGGTCACGGTGGTCCTCGATGCCCCGCGCGCCTGGTCTTACCTGCTCGTCGATATCGACGATTTCGGTGGTGTCGAGGGTGTCATCGACGAGTTGATGCAGCTTCGCAAACTTGCCCCCTCCCTGCCGGTCATCCTCCTGTCTTCCGGCTTTGCCGTGAACGACTACGGCACCGAGCGGCTGTATGTGACCGACGCCTCCCTGCGGTTGCCGCTGACGCTCGGTGCGCTCGAGGTTGCTGTCGAGGATGCCCCGATGAACAACCGCGAATGGCGCCAGAGGCTGTGCGCCTAGAGCGACCTGCTGGCGCTCGACCTTTGCGCGCTCATGCTGGCCAGAACGCGCCCTGCCTCGTCCCGCGCCGACTGTATGATTGCCGTCACATCGCTGGCGTGCGCGTTCGGGTCCACCTGTTCGAGACGGCGAAACTGATGCTCAAGCTGGTTCGCGCCGAACAGGGCGGTCAGCCCGCACATCTGGTGGGATAGCCGGGTAAACTCCTCGCAAACGCCCTTCTCCTGAAGGATCTCGGCAAGCCTGGCAAGCGTGCCGGTCACATCCTTTTCGAAACGGTCGACCATGACTTCGGTCTTGTCGCTCCCGAAGGTATCGACCATCTCCGCGATGTAACTGCCGTCGAAATCGGCAGGCGATGGTTGCGACCGGCTCCCGGGGCGGGAAAACTCGCGGATCGTCGCGAGCAACTGCGCCCGCGACGCAGGTTTGGGCAGGACCGCGTTGAACCCGGCCCGCAGGAACCGCTGCCGGTCTTGCTCCTGGGCATGCGCGGTCAAGGCAAGGGCGGGAACATCGGCATGCGAGGCCCCCGGTGTCCTGATCCGGCGCAAGGTTTCGAGCCCGTCCATGCGAGGCATGCTGATATCGAGGAAAATGATGTCGTAGCTGCCGAGTTCGAGGGCTCGCAGGGCCTCCTCGCCATCGCACACGCCGTGTACGTCGAAGCCCGCGTTGCGCAGGATCTGGGAAATAATCTCGCGACTGATATCATTGTCTTCCGCAAGCAGAACCCGCAGTTGCGCGCCGCCGGTGTCGTCGGTCATGGGGGTTGGGCTGGCGAGGGCGGGCACGGTGTCCTGCCTCTCGGCGTCGATTGCGATCTCTGCGGTGGGCACCCGGAACCGGAAGGTGCTGCCACGGCCAACCCGGCTTTCTACGAAAACCTCGCCGTCCATCGCCTGCACCAGCCGCTTGACGATCGCAAGCCCAAGCCCGGTGCCGTCGGTGGTGCGCGTGTTGGGGCTTCGGGTGGTGTAGAAATCGGTGAAGATGTGGGGCAGTTCGTCGCTCGCGATCCCGATCCCGTTGTCGGTCACCCAGAATTCGATCATCTCGGTGCGATCGACACGGCAGCACCCGAGCTCGATCCGTCCATTGCTTGTGAACTTGATCGCGTTGGAAATCAGGTTGTCGAAAATCTGGGTGAGGCGGATCGGATCGGTGGCGATGACCGGGTCTTCAAGCGTCCAGTTGGCAATCACGATGTCATTGCCGTTTTCGGCCGCGGCAGGAAGGTGGCCGCGGCGCAGATCGCCGAGCATTGCCCGCAGATCGACCTTGCGGGGTTCGATCGCGATCTGCGATTGGTCGGACCGCGCCACCGAAAGAAGATCGTCGATATGACGCAACAGCCGCCGCGAGGATCTTTCGAGGATATCGAGGTAGGATTTCTGCCATTTCGTCGGCCGTTTGCTCTGGATCAGTTCAAGCGCCCCCATGATGCCCTGCAGCGGTGTGCGCATCTCGTGGCTGACCACGGCGAGGATCCGTTCCTTCGCCTTCTCGCCGGCAAGCGCGCTGTCGCGGGCTTCGCGCAGTTCCTGTTCGTGCTCCTCCTGAGCCGAGATGTCGCGCAGGAAGGCGACGTAGAACTTGCCGCTGCTGTCCTTGCCTTCCGAGAGCGCGATCTCGGCCGGAATCTCACTGCCATCGCTGCGCAGCGCCCGGATCTTCACCCCGGATTTCCCGATGATCGTTTTGTCCCCGGTGCTCTTGTGGCGGCGCACCCCGGCATAGTGGCGATCGCGCAGGTCGGGCGGCACCAGCAAGGTCCCCACGTCGTTCGCCAGGGCCTCGGCGCGGGTATAGCCGAACACCTGTTCGGACGCCTGGTTGAACTCGACGATCTTCATGTTCTCGTCGGCGATGATGATCGGGACCGGCGAGGTCGAGATGATCGCCTGAAGCCGCTTGGCGATCCCGTGCTTCATGTCGGCATCGGCCCTCGCCCTGATCTGGGTTTTCCAGATGCGGACGACGGAGAGCAGCAGCAACAGGCTGCTGGTGAGCGTGGCAAGCGCCATCTGCCAGAGGCTTTCACGCATATCCAAGCGCCGGGCGGAAGACTGCTCGGCCAGCACCGCCACCCCGGTGGTGGCGATCTCACGGACGGTTTCGCCCTGGGCGTGCGAGATCACTTCCAGTGACCTGGCATCGGCGGCGATGGTTTCGGGCGCCGAATCCATGACTTCCGCGGTCAGGTCGGCGAAGGTGGCCAATGCCTCAAGTTCGTTCGCAAGCTGTTCATACTCGCGCATCGGGCCGAACAGCGGGCTTTCGGTGATGGTTGCGATCCGGCTGTAGAAGATATCGAACCGCAGCCGCATTTCCGCCAGCCGCTCGGCGGTCTCGTTGCCGGGAATCCCGGGCACCGACCGCGTGGGTGCGTGCATTGCATAGGTGTCGAGCGCAACGAGGTAGCGCAAGTACTCGACTTCGAGCTGCGAGAGGTTCCACGGGATATTGTCGGAGGTTGCGCGTTCCAGTTCGTTGGCCTGGCGCACGGCGTCGAGACCACTGGTGAGCCCGGCCCAGGCCGTGAACGCGATCAGGACCGGCAAGGCCAAGGTGAACCACGAGGTTCTTGAGTTCATGTTCGCCATCGCGGCCTCCGGGGCAATCACGTGCAATCACTCGATCACTTCAATTTCGCTCAATTGCCAGATCGAACGGGAATAGTGGATCTCGTTGGCATAGGTGCGATTGTGATCGTAGGGGAATACGATCCAGAGCGGACCCTTGTCGCGCACGCTCATCGGCTTGCCATCTACCGCGTAAGCCACCAGCGCGCCACCCTCGACCGCGTCGCTCATCGGGAGCTCGACGGCGTAATCGTTGAGGGCCCGGGCGGTGATGGTTGACCCTTCGGCACCCACGTGAGCGAGCAGGGTATGCAGCGAGACGCCCTCGAAGCGCTGAACCCCCGTGCCCCAGATCGTGGAGGTCTCGAACGACCGGACACCGAGCGCGCGCAGGGCCTCCAGATCGAACCGCCAGTCATTGGACTCCGCGCTTGGATCAACTTTGCCGTGCACCATCAGGATGGTTGCGTCGGAGACCTGATCTGCGCTATCGGCGGCAGCACCCGGTGCCGCGACCGACAAGGCAAGACCAAAACACAGAAATAACAAACTTCTCATCGTTCTATTCGTTCCCCACTCACCGCCGTACATCCGTTCGGTTTTTAAAGTATTCAAAGGCGCTCGAAAGGCGCGAAAACGACAGTTTTCTCAATCTTTGGTTTCATAGGAATATCTTATGATAGCAAAGTTGAAATTCTTTTCATTCCAATACCCCAATTACCGGGTTATTGTGATCTCGTTCCCCAGTAGCTTCGTATCGAAACGCGATCCGATCAAACGCCTGTAAGGCGTAACGCAAGATACCTGAGGAAGCCGTTATGTGTGCGAAGATTCTTATAGCAGACGATCACTCCCTTGTCAGGGAACTGATTGCCGATTCCATTGTTTCGGGGCTGGGCCACGTTACGGTTTCCGCATCAGACCTTAATGAAACCAAGGATTTGATAGAGGGTGGCGGTCCCTTCGACCTGATCCTTCTCGACTATGACATGCCCGGCGTCAACGGTATTGCCGGGATCAATGAGATTATCGAGAACAGTAAAGGCGCGCCGGTGGCGATCCTTTCGGGAATCGCATCGCGCAGTATCGTCGAAGAGGCGCTCAAACTCGGGGCGAAGGGATTCGTGCCCAAGACGCTGCACATCAAGTCGATGCTCGCGGCGATCGACTTCATGATCGCCGGCGAAGTCTATGCGCCGTTCGATTTCATGATCAAGGAAGCGGACGCCGATCCTTACGAACTGACCGGAAAAGAAAAAAAGGTTCTCGGCGAGATCTGCAAGGGCAAGGCGAACAAGGAAATCGCCCGCGAGCACAACATGAGCGAGTCGAGCGTCAAGATGCACGTGCGCAGCCTTTCGCGCAAGATGAACGCCAGGAACCGGACCCAGCTTGCGCTGATCGCGCTGGAAAAGGAGATCGTCTGAACCCCGGGCCATGCCCCCGGGTGCCGCTGGCCTGTGCCGGCCCTTGCCCCGGGCTTAGTCGCCACGCGGGTCAAGCAAGCGGGCCAGCACCTGTTCGCGGTCGATCCGGCCGAGGATCGCGCCGTTCTCGACCACGTTCACCGCCTCGACCGGGCCGGAAAGCTGGGCCATCACCGATTTTACCGGCGTCCCCGGCGGCACCTCGGTTTCGGTCGCACCGCCCGCTGGCCCCATCACGTCGCGCGCGGTGAGCACCCCGAGCGGGTTCATCTGGGCGACGAAATCCGACACGTAGTTGTCCGCCGGCGCGGTGAAGATCTGGCGCGGGCTGCCCACCTGCACGATCCGCCCGCCTTCCATGATCGCGATCCGGTCGCCGAGCTTGAAGGCCTCGTCGAGATCGTGGCTGACGAAGATGATGGTGCGCCGCAGGGTCTCCTGCAGTTCGATCAGCTCGTCCTGAAGCCGGGTTCGGATCAGCGGATCGAGCGCCGAGAACGGCTCGTCCATGAGCAGGATCGGCGCGTCGGTGGCGAAGGCGCGGGCCAGCCCCACGCGCTGCTGCATGCCCCCCGACAATTCGCTCACCATGCGGTCGGCCCAATCCGCGAGACCGACCATTTCAAGCTGTTCGTCCACCTTGGCCCGCCGTTCGGCCCTGTCCATGCCGCCGAGTTCCAGCCCGAGGCCGATGTTGTCGCGCACGCTGCGCCAGGGCAGGAGGCCGAATTGCTGGAACACCATCGCCACCTGCCTGAGCCGAATGCGGCGCAGGGTGGCCGCGTCGGCATGGGTGACGTCGATGAGGTTTTCCCCGTCCGACACCCGCACCTGCCCACGCACCACCCGGTTCAGCCCGTTGACTGCGCGCAGCAGGGTCGACTTGCCCGAGCCCGAAAGCCCCATGAGCACCAGGATCTCGCCTTCCTTCACGTCGAGGGTGCAATCGTGCACCCCGAGCACCTGCCCGGTGGCCTCCTGAACGCTGGCGCGGTCCTGGCCCTCGTCCATCAGCGGCAGCGCGCTTTGCGGCCGGTTGCCGAAGACGATCGAAACGCGGTCGAATTCGACGGCGGTCTTGCGTTCGCCGCGGTTCATTTGCGTTCCACCCTCAGCATGCGGTCGAGCAGGATCGCCACCACCACGATCACGAAACCGCTTTCGAAGCCGAGCGCGGTGTTGACCTGGTTGAGCGCGCGCACCACGGGCACGCCGAGGCCGTCGGCCCCCACCAGTGCTGCGATCACCACCATCGACAGCGAGAGCATGATGGTCTGGTTCAACCCGGTCATGATCTGCGGCATGGCATAGGGCAGTTCCACCTTCCACAAGAGCTGGCTCTTGGTGGCGCCGAAAGCCTGCGCCGCCTCCTTGAGCGCCACCGGCGTGCGACTGATGCCGAGATGGGTGAGCCGGATCGGCGCGGGCAGCACGAAGATCACCGTCGCCAGCAGCCCCGGCACCATGCCGATGCCGAAAAACACGATGGCGGGGATCAGGTAGACGAAGGTGGGCAGGGTCTGCATCAGGTCGAGCACCGGCCGCATCCAGGTGTAAAGCCGGGGCCGGTGCGCGGCGGCAATGCCGATCGGCACGCCGAGGCTCATGCAGACCACACCCGCCGAGAGCACCAGCGTGAGGCTTTCGGTGGTGGCCTCCCAATAGCCCTGGTTGAGAATGAACAAAAACCCGATGGTGACCAGAAGCGCCGTCTTCCAGTTGCGCTGAAGCGCGAAGGTGAGCAGCGCGAAGGCGGCGACGACAGCCAGCGGCGGCGGTGACTGGAGCAGCCACAGGATGCCGTCGATCATGTTTTCCATGATCCATGAGACCCAGTCGAAGAACGGCGCGCCGACGTCCTGCAACCAGTCGAATACCGTGCGGGCGGTGCGTCCCACCGGGATCTTCCATTCCGTCAACCAGTTCATTCCCGTCCCTCCGGGGTCAAACCTGCCAGCGGGGGGCAGGGGGAGCAAGCGCCTTGTGGGTCGGCGGCGTGACGATCGCCTTTCATGCGGCGAGGAAGGCCGGGTCGCCACGCGCCCAGCCGATGAGAAGTGCGGTGCCGCAGGGCAGCACCTTGCGTGCGGCGCGCCCCGGCCCGACATCGAGCCCGAGGTGGGTGGCAAAGGCGGTGAAATCGTCGAGCCAGCGGGCCTCGGGCGAGAACGAATGCACGATCATCGCGGCGACCGGGCGGCGAAACCGCCGCGCCTCGATCACCGCCGCGGCGGTGCGGTGCAGTAGCTGGTAGCGCAAGCCCCCCGGGGGCGGATCGGCGATGCCAAGCTCGGCGCAGATCGCGGCCAACCGGATGCGCTTGCCGGGGGAAGGTGTGGCGAACCATTCGGCAACGGTCTTGTCGAAGCTTTCGTTCACCTTCGCCTCGATGGCCACCGCCATGTCTTCGCCGCCCGCGCGGGCGAGGCAGAACAGGTCTTGCTGGCTTTCGCGGGTGCCGCCGGGCAGGGCGACCTTGTGCTCGACGATGGCAAGCTGCAACTCGGCCTCCGGCCCGAGCAGCGCGGCCACCTCGGGCGGCAAGCCGGGGGCCGCCGCTTCCCAGGCATGGGCGGCGGTGCGGGCCGAATAGCCGCGCTTCCACTGCTTGGCCGGGTCGGCAAGCCGGGCCTGCCAGTCGCCGGGGCCGGTGGTGGCGATATGTAGCCGGCTTTGCCGCATCAGGGATGCGACCCCGCCCGACGCGACGGGCGGGGCCGGTCTCATTACAGGCCGAGTGCCGCGTTCATCGCCGCGACGGCATCGCCGCCGTCCTGCGTGGTCACGCCGTCGAGCCAGCCCGCCCAGGCGTCGGGGTTGGCGGCGAGCCAGGCGCGGGCCGCGTCAGCCGGATCTTCGTTGTCATCTAGGATCGCCCCCATGATCTGGTTTTCCATCTCCAGCGAGAACACGAGGTTGTTCAGGAGCGCACCGACGTTCGGGCATTCCTCGACATATCCCGCGCGGGTGTTGGTGTAGACCGTCGCGCCGCCGAGGTCGGGGCCGAACCAGTCGTCGCCGCCGGTGAGATAGGTCAGATCGTAATTGGCGTTCATCGGGTGCGGTTCCCAGCCGAGGAAGACGATCGGCTCATCCCGGTCGGAGGCGCGGGCGACCTGCGCCAGCATCCCCTGTTCGGAGCTTTCGCGCACCTGGAAGCCAGACAGGCCGAACTCGCCGGCCTCGATCATGTCGATGATCAGACGGTTGCCGTCGTTGCCCGGCTCGATGCCGTAGATCGTGTTGTCGAGCGCCTCGGCCTGGTCGGCGATATTGCCGAAATCGGTGATCCCGAGCTCAGCCCCGGCGGCGTTGGTGGCGAGGGTGTATTTCGCGCCTTCGAGGTTGGCGCGCACGGTGTCGATCGTGCCCGCCTCGGTATAGGGCCCGATATCGGCTTCCATCGAGGGCATCCAGTTGCCGAGGAACACGTCGAGATCGCCCGCAGCGAGCGATGAGAAGGTGACCGGCAGCGCGAGCAGCTTGGTTTCGGTCTCGTAGCCGAGCGCTTCGAGCACAACCGAAGCGGTGGCGGTGGTGGCGGTGATGTCGGTCCAGCCCACGTCGGAGAAGCGCACGGTGTCGCAATCGGCGAGCGCGGGGGCGGCGGCAAGGATCGCCAGCGTCGAAAGGGTGGTCTTGAGCGTCATGGTGTCTCTCCCTGTTTTTTGTTGATTGACGAGTCAATCAAAGTTTAACACGATCCCGGCGTCAAGAAAGGACTCGTGATGCCGAAACTCGGGATGGAGCCTATACGGCGAGCGGCGCTCGTCAAAGCAACGATTGCCGAGATCGGCGAAGTCGGCTCGCTCGACGTGACCGTGAGCCGGATTGCGCGCCGCGCGGGCGTGTCTTCGGCGCTGGCGCATCACTATTTCGGTGCCAAGGAAGACCTGCTCGTCGCCGCCATGCGCCATATCCTCGCGACCTATGGCGCGGGTGTGCGCGCCGGGCTTGCCGGGGCCACCACGCCGCGCGCCCGGATCGGCGCGATCCTGCATGCCTCCTTCGCCTCCGACAATTTCGAGCCCGCGGTGATCGCCGCATGGCTCAACTTCTATGTGCACGCCCAGGGCAACCCCGGCGCGCGGCGGCTGCTCAATGTCTATCATCGCCGGTTGCGTTCCAACCTCGTGCACGCCCTTCGTCCCCTCGTCGGCACCGCCGCGCCGGACCACGCCGAAACTCTCGCCGCCCTGATCGACGGGCTCTACATCCGCCAGGCTCTGGGTGCCGCCCCGGACGCCGCCCGTGCCGAGGCCCGTGTCGCGGCGGTGCTCGACCGACTGCTGGAGATTGCAACATGACCCACGATGCCCAACCCAAGGCCAGCCATTTCATCGACGGCACCTATGCCGAGGATGCCACCGGGGCCGAGCTGGCGGTGATCTATCCCGCCACCGGCGAGCGGATCGCCACCCTGCACGAGGCCACCCCGGCGCTCGTCGAGCGGGCGATTGCCAGCGCGCAGGCGGCGCAGCCCGCCTGGGCGGCGCTGAGCGGGATGGAGCGCGGCCGCATCCTGCGCCGCGCCGCCGACATCATCCGCAGCCGCAACCGCGCGCTCTCGGAACTCGAAACCCTCGACACCGGCAAGCCGCTGCAGGAAACCCTCGTCGCCGATGCCATGTCCGGGGCCGACGCGCTGGAATATTTCGGCGGCCTCGCTGCCAGCCTCACCGGCGAGCATATCCCGCTCGCGAACGGTGACTGGGCCTATACGATCCGCGAACCGCTCGGCGTCTGCGTCGGGATCGGGGCGTGGAACTATCCCACCCAGATCGCCTGCTGGAAGGCCGCGCCGGCGCTCGCCGTGGGCAACACGATGGTGTTCAAACCGTCCGAAACCACACCGCTCTCCACGCTGAAGCTGGCCGAAATCTTCACCGAGGCGGGGCTGCCTCCGGGGGTGTTCAACGTGGTGCAGGGCGCGGGCGACGTGGGGGCCGCACTGGTCACCGATCGCCGCGTCGCCAAGGTTTCGCTCACCGGCTCGGTGCCGACCGGGCAGAAGGTCTATGCCGCCGCAGCGGCGGAAATGAAGCACGTCACCATGGAACTGGGCGGCAAGTCGCCGATGCTGGTGTTCGACGACGCCGACCTCGACAACGCCGTGTCCGGCGCGATCCTCGGCAATTTCTATTCCTCGGGGCAGGTCTGCACCAACGGCACCCGGGTGTTCGTGCAGCGCGGGATCAAGGAAGCCTTCCTCGCCCGGCTCGCAGACCGGCTGAAGGAGGCCGCGATGGGCGACCCGCTCGACGAGGCCACCAACTTCGGCCCGCTGGTGAGCGAGGGCCAGATGAATATCGTTCTGAACTATGTGGCCAAGGGTGTGGAGGAGGGCGCGCGGCTGGTTGCGGGCGGCAAGCGCGCCGACCGGCCGGGCTTCTTCGTGGAACCCACGGTGTTTGCCGACGTGACCGACGACATGGTGATTGCGCGCGAGGAGATATTCGGCCCGGTGATGTGCGTGCTCGATTTCGACACCGAGGAGGAGGCCATGTCCCGCGCCAACGCGACCGAATACGGCCTTGCGGCGGGGGTGTTCACCCGCGATCTCCAACGCGCCCACCGGGTGGCCGCGGGCTTCGAGGCGGGCACCTGCTGGATCAATTCCTACAACGACGCGCCGGTCGAGGTTGCCTTCGGCGGCACCAAGATGTCGGGCGTGGGGCGCGAGAACGGCCGTGCCGCGATCGAGCATTACTCGCAGCTCAAATCGGTTTTCGTGAGGATGGGCGATGTTGAAGCGCCGTTCTGAGGCGGGGGCGCGGCGATGATCGCGGATTACGTCATCGTCGGCTCCGGCAGCGCGGGGGCGGCGCTTGCCTACCGGCTGGCCGAGGCCGGGCGCAGCGTGACCGTGATCGAGGCGGGCGGCACCGACTGGGGACCCTTCATCCAGATGCCCGCGGCACTCTCCTACCCGATGAACATGGCGCGCTACGACTGGGGCTACGCGAGCGAACCCGAACCGCAGTTGGGGGGGCGCCGCCTCGTGGTGCCGCGCGGCAAGGTGATCGGCGGGTCGTCCTCGGTCAACGGCATGGTCTGGGTGCGCGGCCATGCCCGCGACTACGACCATTGGGCCGAACAGGGCGCGTCGGGCTGGGCCTACGCCGACGTGCTGCCCTATTTCCGCCGGATCGAGCATTGGCACGGGCCGCAGCCTTCAGACTGGCGCGGCGAAGATGGGCCGATGCATATCCACCGCGCGGGCCAGTGGAGCCCGCTGTTCCACGCCTTCGTCGAGGCCGGGCGGCAGGCGGGCTACCCGGTGACGCAGGATTACAACGGCCAGCAGCAGGAAGGCTTCGGCGCTTTCGACATGAGCGTCTGGCGCGGGCGACGCTGGTCGACCGCCAACGCCTACCTGCGGCCCGCGCTGAAGACCGGGCGGGTGCGCCTTGTGAGAGGACAGGCGCGCCGGGTGGTCTTCGAGGGTGCGCGCGCCGTCGGGGTGGAAGTTGCCCGCGGGGGACGGATCGAGACGATCCGCGCGGCCCGCGAAGTGGTGCTCTCGGCTTCCTCGATCAATACGCCCAAGCTCCTGATGCTGTCGGGCATCGGCCCCGGCGCGCATCTTGCGGAACACGGGATCGAGGTTCGGGCAGATCGCCCCGGCGTGGGGCAGAACCTGCAGGACCATCTCGAGGTTTACGTCCAGTTCGCGGCGCGCCAGCCGATCACGCTCTACAGGTACTGGAACCTCCTCGGCAAGGCGCTGATCGGGGCGCAATGGCTGTTCACCAAAACCGGCCACGGCGCGTCGAACCAGTTTGAAAGCTGCGGCTTCATCCGCTCGGCCGCGGGCGTGGAATACCCCGACATCCAGTTTCATTTCCTGCCCATCGCGGTGCGCTACGACGGCAAGGCCGCCGCCGAGGGCCACGGCTTCCAGGTTCACACCGGACCGATGCGCTCGCCGTCGCGCGGCAGCGTCACCCTGCGCTCAGGCGACCCGCTGGCCCCGCCGGTGATCCGCTTCAACTACATGAGCCACGAGGACGACTGGCGCGATTTCCGCCGCGCGCTGCGGCTCACCCGCGAAATCTTTGCCCAGCCCGCGATGGCCGAGCATGTGCGCCACGAGATCCAGCCGGGGATTGCGGCCGAGGACGACGCGGGCCTTGACGCCTTCATCCGCGAGCACGCCGAAAGCGCCTATCATCCCTGCGGCACGGCGCGGATGGGCGCGGCCGACGACCCGATGGCGGTGGTCGATCCCGAGTGCCGGGTGATCGGCGTCGAGGGGCTGCGGGTGGCCGACAGTTCGGTGTTTCCGCGTGTCACCAACGGCAACACCAACGCGCCCTCGATCCTCGTGGGCGAGAAGGCTGCCGACCATATCCTCGGCCGCGCGCCCCTGCCGCGCGACGAGCGCAGCCCCTGGATCAACCCGGTCTGGGCAACCTCCCAGAAATGAGCGGGGCGCACCGAACCCGCGGCCAGTTTGATCCGGGTCAAGGGCGGGGTGCGCCGGGCGTCCTAGGCTTGGGGCAAGTCAAAGGAATGGAGGATAAGACCGATGTCCCGGATACCACATGAACTGGTCGAGGAATTTCCCGAACATGCCGAGAGAATGGAGGCGCTGCGCGCCTCCGACCGCGCTTTCGCGAAGCTCTACGACGACTACCACGAGATCAACCGCAAGGTGGTCGAGGCCGAGACGCTGGAACGCCCGACCGACCATTTTCACGAAGAGGAAATGAGGAAAGAACGGGCGCTCCTCAAAGACGAAATCTACAAGGCGCTCAGCACCTGACCCACGCGCCACAGCCGGCCCTGCATCTTCGCGGTGCGGGGCCGGTATGCGGTCAGCCCTCGGCCGCCTCGCCCTTTGCCTCGTCCTCGGTGCCTTCCACCCTGGCCTGGAACCGCTCGAAGAAGGCGTCGACCATTTTGCGTGCGAATCCGTGGATGATCCGGTTGCCAAGCTGGGCGAGTTTGCCGCCGACCTTGGCATCGACGTCATAAAACAATTCGACGCCACCGTCTGTGTCTTCAAGCCAGACCTTTGCCGCGCCCTTGGCAAAGCCGGCGACGCCGCCCTTGCCCTCTCCGATGATCGTGTAGCGCTCCAATTCGACGATATCCGCAAGCGTGACCCCGCCCTTGAAGGTGGCTTTCACCGGGCCGACCTTCTGCTTGACCACCGCCTCGAACCCGTCGGCGGGATTGCCGGTCAGTTCCTCGCAACCGGGGATGCTGGCGCGCAGCGTGTCGGCGGAATTGAGATGCGCCCAGATCGTGGCGCGGTCTGCCGCGATCACGCGGCTGCCGGTCAGTTCCATCATGTCTCTCCCTGACGTTTATTGCCAAGACTAGGAGCGAATGGCTGGGTCGTAAAGCGCGCCTCAGCGGTCGACCTCGTAGGGCAGCACACCGCGCGCGTCGGGGTCGATGCGCAGCTTGCGTTCGAGCGGCGGCACGGAGCGCTGATGGCAATCGGCGCGCTCGCAGATCCGGCAGGAAATCCCGATCGGCTCGAAGGCGGCGGCGTTGGTCACGTCGAGGTCGTCGGCATAGACGAGATGTTCGGCGTGTTTCACCTCGCAGCCGAGCGCGATGGCGAAGCGCCGGGTCGGGGCGGCGAAGCTGCCCCCGGTTTTCGACACGTCACGCGCGAGCGAGATATAGCGCACCCCGTCGGGGGTCTGGGCAAGCTGGCGCAGGAAGCGCGTCGGCGTCTCGAAGGCGCGATGAACGTTCCACAGCGGGCAGGCCCCGCCGAAGCGGGCGAATTGCAGTCGCGTGGCCGAATGGCGCTTGGTGATCGTGCCAGCCTGATCTACCCGCACGAAGAAAAACGGGATGCCCTTGGCACCGGGGCGCTGCATCGTGCTCAGCCGGTGCGCCACCTGCTCGATCGAGGCCCCGAACATGTCGGCGAGGCGTTCGAGATCGTGGCGGGTTTCGCGCGCGGCGTCGAGAAAGCGGGTATAGGGCAGCAGCGCCGCGCCCGCGAAGTAGTTGGCCAGCCCGATCTTGGCGATGCTGCGCGACTCGTCGGACTGGAACCGGGCGAGATCGAGCGTCGCTTCCAGCAGGTCGTTCTGGGTCAGGAGCGCGACCTGATGCAGGAGCTGGAAGCGCCGGGTCGAGGCGGGCGAGAATGTCGACAGCGCCAGCCGCCCGGCGTCGCGGTCGAGCCCGCGCACCTGGTGGGTCTGCGTCACCTCGACCCGGATTCCCAGCGCGTCGAGCGCCGAAAGCGCCGCGGTCTGCGGATCGCCCCCGCGCACGAAATGTTCGGCGGCGCGATCCACCGCGTCGATGTAATTGTCGCAGTAGTGAAAGAAATCGCGCACCTCGTCCCATGGGCTGGCCTGCACCCGCGCGCCGTCGCGTCCCAACGCCTCGTCCAGCGAGGCGAGGCGCTCGTGGCCCTGCCGGTAGGCGCGGTGCAGTTCGAGAAACGCGCGCGCCAGCGCCGGGGCGTTCGAGGCGACCAGCCGCAGATCGGCTACCGGCGAGGTGGCGTCGGCAAAGACCGGATCGGCCAGCGCCTCGCGCATGTCGGTGACCAGCCGCTCGGCGTCGCCGGTCGAAAGCTCGGCCACGTCGAAGCCGAATTCCTGCGCCAGCGCCAGCACCACGCCGGTCGAGACCGGGCGGTTGTTGTTTTCCATCTGGTTGAGATAGGGCAGGCTCACCCCGAGCTTCTCGGCGAAGGCTTTTTGCGTCAGCCCCAGCCGCGCGCGGGTTTCGCGTAGTTTCACCCCGGCATAGAGCTTTTGCGTGGCCATTGGCACCTCCCTTTGCAAAGACAAGATGTAACCTTTGCAAAGGTGCGCGTCCAGTTGCTCCGTGCGCTCTGGCCGGTGCCTCAGCCGCGGGCTTCGCGGATTTCTTCCCAAGCCCTGTTCACCGCGATCAGGTGCATTTCGGCGAGCTTCAAGGCTTCTTCCGGCACACCGCGCGCGGCAAGCTGGTCGGGATGCGAAGCGCGCACCTCGGTGCGCCACGCGGCGCGGATCTCGTCCATCGGCGTATCGGGGCGAACGCCGAGCACGGTATAGGGATCGGGCGCGGCTTCGGGCACGAAGCGGGCGCGCAGCGTGCGAAAGCGCATCTCGTCGATGCCGAATATCTCTGCCACGCGGGCGAGGAACTCATCCTCCGCCGGGTGATATTCGCCATCCGCCATGGCGATATGGAACAACCCTTCCATCAGGTCGCAAAGCGCCGGGTCGTCGGTGCCGAACAGCGCCACGATCTTGCGCGCGTAGAGTTCGAACCCGGCGATGTCGCTGCGCGCGAGGTTGAACACGCGCGCGGCGTTCGCCTCTTCCATTTCCGGAATAGTGAAGACCTCGCGGAAGGCCGAAACCTCGTCGCGCGTCACCCGTCCGTCGGCCTTGGCCATCTTTGCCCCGAGCGCGATCACCGCGATGGTGAAGGCGGCCGAGCGTTCCGGTGGCGTGCGCAGGCGGGCGAAAACCTCCGCGAGACTTTCGCCGGAACGCAGCGCGCCAAGCGCCTCGGTGATGCGAAACCAGATCGACATGGGCACCTTCTACAGCGTTTTGCGCATGAGCACGAGATCCATTGCCCGGCCGAACTTCCAGCCCACGCCGTCCAGCCGGGCGATCTCGCAATAGCCCATGCGGGCGTGAAAGGCGATGCCATCCGGGTTTTCGCCCGAGATCCCGGCGATCATCATCCGCGCGCCGCGCCTGCGGGCATGGTCTTCCACCGCGCCGATCAGGGCACGGCCGACGCCCGTGCCATGTGCCCGCGGGTCGATGATGATGGTGTGCTCCATGGTGCGGGCATAGCCGGGCCCGGTGCGAAACTGGCCGTAGTTGGCAAAGCCCACCACCGCGCCGCCGCTTTCGGCCACGAAAAACCCGTGCCCCGCCCGTGCCTTGTCGACAATGGATGCCGCGATCTCGGCCTCGGATCGCTCAAGCGGGTAGAAGGTCACCGCGGTGTCGCGGATCAGCGGGTTCCAGAATGCGGCGATCTGCGCCGCATCGTCCGGCCGCGCGGGCCGGATCACTCAAGCACCTTTTCGCCTTCGGGGGTATGGATCAGTGCCGAGAGCCCGGCCGGGCCTTCGCGCACCACGACCCGGTCGTCGCTGGAGAGCATCGACAGCGCCCAGCCGAGAGCACCGGCCCGCGGATGCCTGATCGTGAGCGAAACGAGCCGCGCGCCGTGGTCTTCGAGCGCCTCCTGCGGCATCGGCCCCTGCCACTCGATCAGCGCGGGAAACAGCCCGTCGAACGGCAGGACACCGCTTTCGGGCAGGCTGAAACGCCAGCGATAATCGCCGCGCGCAAGTTCGGCCGGCGCACCGATACCGTCGGGGGCCTCGGCCAGCGCCGCGTCGAGGTCCGGCACCCGCAGCGCCCAGGCGGTGAGCCGCGCCGGGCCTTCGCGCCGGTCGAGCCCGAACCAGCGCGGGCGGTCCGGGGCAGGGGCGTCGGGGTCGATCGCCAGTGCCTCGACATAATCGAGCGGACCGAGCGAAAGCAGCCGGTTATGCGTGCCCATGGCCGCATGGGCACCGCCTTGGTCCATGCCCAGCCCGAGCTCGGTTTCGACGAGCGCACTCGCCGCCGAGAGCCGGTTGGCTGTCACCACAAGATGATCAATGAGTCCCGGCATGTGTCCTCCGCTTTGTGCGACCTTGCCACGGTCGGCGGCGAAACCAAAAGACTATCGCCGCTTCGCCCGACCCGTGGTTTCAGCCCCGTGCCTCGCGGATCAACCGCAGGATGTCCTTGGCGGCCTCGGGGATGTTGGTGCCCGGTCCGAAGATCGCCTTTACCCCGGCTTTCCTGAGAAAATCGTAATCCTGCTGCGGGATCACCCCGCCGCAGATCACCAGGATCTCCCCGGCACCTTGCGCCTTCAGCGCCTCGATGAGCTTGGGGGCAAGGGTCTTGTGCCCGGCCGCCTGGCTCGAGATCCCAACCACGTGCACGTCGTTGTCAACCGCGTCCTGCGCCGCCTCCTCCGGGGTCTGGAACAAGGGCCCCACATCGACGTCGAAGCCGATATCGGCAAAGGCGGTAGCGATCACCTTGGCACCGCGGTCGTGGCCGTCCTGCCCCATCTTGACCACCAGCATCCGCGGCCTGCGGCCTTCTTCCTCGGCAAACTTCTCCACGTCGGCCTGGATCGCGGCGAAGCCCTCATCGCCCTCGTAGGCCGCGCCGTAGACGCCCGCGAGCGTTTTCACCTCGGCCCGGTGGCGGCCGAATGCCTTTTCCATCGCCATCGAAATCTCTCCTACCGTGGCCCGCGCCCGGGCCGCCTCGATTGCGAGCGCAAGCAGGTTGCCCTCGCCCGAGCGCGCGGCCCGTTCGAGGCCGGCCAGCGCCTTGTCGCAGGAGGCCTGATCGCGGGTCGCGCGGATCCGCTCCAGCCGCTTGATCTGGCTGTCGCGCACCGAAACGTTGTCGACATCACGGATATCGAGGTGGTCTTCCTTCTCGAGCCGGAACTTGTTGACACCGACGATCACCTCGTCGCCCCGGTCGACGGCGGCCTGCCGGCGCGCGGCCGCCTCCTCGATGCGCAGCTTGGGCATGCCCGTGGCCACCGCCTTGGTCATCCCGCCCATCGCGTCGACCTCCTCGATCAGCTTCCAGGCTTCCTCGATCAGGTCGGCGGTGAGCTTCTCGACGTAGTAGGAGCCCGCCAGCGGGTCGACCACGTGGGTCACCCCGGTCTCGTTCTGCAGGATCAACTGGGTGTTGCGGGCGATGCGCGCAGAGGTTTCGGTCGGCAGGGCGATGGCCTCGTCGAACGCGTTGGTGTGCAGCGACTGGGTGCCGCCCAGCACCGCGCTCATCGCCTCGAAGGCGGTGCGCACGATGTTGTTGTAGGGGTCTTGCTCCTGCAGGCTCACGCCGGAGGTCTGGCAATGGGTGCGCAGCATCAGGGAGCCCGGCTTCTTCGGCTCGAACTCGCTCATGATCCGGTGCCACAGGAAGCGCGCGGCGCGCAGCTTGGCGGCTTCCATGAAAAAATTCATGCCGATGGCGAAGAAGAAACTGAGCCGCCCGGCAAAGGCATCGACATCCAGCCCGCGCGCGATCGCGGCGCGGACGTATTCGCGCCCGTCGGCCAGGGTGAAGGCCAGTTCCTGCACCAGGTTCGCGCCTGCTTCCTGCATGTGGTAGCCGGAAATCGAGATCGAGTTGAAACGCGGCATGTCGGTCGAGGTGAACTCGATGATGTCGGAGACGATCCGCATCGAGGGTTCCGGCGGGTAGATGTAGGTGTTGCGGACCATGAACTCCTTGAGGATGTCGTTCTGGATCGTGCCCGAAAGCTCTGCCCGGTCTACCCCCTGTTCCTCGCCCGCGACGATGAAACTGGCAAGGATCGGGATCACCGCGCCGTTCATCGTCATGCTCACGCTCACCTCGCCGAGCGGGATGCCGTCGAAAAGGATCTTCATGTCTTCGACCGAGTCGATCGCCACGCCGGCCTTGCCGACATCACCCATCACGCGCTCGTGATCGCTGTCGTAGCCACGGTGGGTGGCGAGGTCGAAGGCCACGCTCACGCCTTGTTGACCGGCCGCGAGCGCCTTGCGGTAGAAGGCGTTGCTTTCTTCTGCGGTGGAGAAGCCGGCGTATTGGCGGATCGTCCAGGGCCGACCGGCATACATCGTGGCGCGCGGGCCGCGGGTGAATGGCGGCAGGCCCGGCAGAGTTGCAGCCTGATGCGGGTGGCCCTGACCGTCGCAGACATCGTAGACCGGGTAAACCGGGATGCCCTCGGGCGTGTGCCAGGTCAGATCGTCGATCGACCGCCCGCGCAATTCCCTGGTCGCCAGGTCTTTCCAGGCGTCAAAGTCGCTCATCGACACTCTCCTTCGTCCATTGTGCGCTGTGCTCCGTAGCCTATATGAAAAAGAAAAGGAGCGAAGATGATCAAAGCCCTAGCCCTTGCCGCCGGTATCGCCGCGAGCTTCGGCGCACCGTCCCTGCTCGCCCAGGACGCGGAGGATATGCCCGATGCTCCCGCGCAGGATGCCGCGGAGGAGCCCGAGACCCTTGACCCTGATATGGTCGAGGAGCTCAACGCGGAACCG
Organism: Maritimibacter sp. HL-12; assembly: GCF_900177545.1. Classification (GTDB taxonomy): domain Bacteria; phylum Pseudomonadota; class Alphaproteobacteria; order Rhodobacterales; family Rhodobacteraceae; genus Sinisalibacter. The sequence continues at coordinate 2,444,913 of NZ_FXBQ01000001.1, forward strand.
GGACTCGAAATCATGGAGGCCGGTGAGCGGGAGCTTTCCGATTTTCTATGGCTCGCCCGCCCGCTCGTCATTTTCGCGGACGGGCCGAACGATCCGCGATTCGTCCAGCAGATGGGGTATATCGAGGCCCGCCCCGAGGAATTGTTGGAGCGCGACGTCGTCGTCATCGTCGATACCGATCCCTCGGCCGAATCCCCGATCCGCACGGCGCTGCGTCCGCGCGGCTTCGACCTGGTGCTGATCGGCAAGGACGGCCAGCGATACCTGCGCAAACCCAACCCCTGGGACGTGCGCGAAATCACCCGTTCGATCGACAAGATGCCGATGCGGCAGCAGGAAATGCGCGACCAGCGGGGGCTGTAGCCCTTGTGTGCGACCCCGGCCGCGCGGGAAGGGATGCAGGCGCGCGGCATCATCGCCTATTCGAACTCCATGATCACGGCGTCGACGCCGAGACTGTCGCCCGGTCCGACGTTGATCCGGCTGACCACGGCCTTGCGCTCGGCGCGCAGGATGTTTTCCATCTTCATTGCTTCGACGGTGCAGAGCGTCTGGCCCTCCTGCACCTCGTCGCCCTCCGCCACGTCGATCTTCACGATCAGGCCGGGCATCGGGCAGAGCAGCACCTTTGAGGTGTCGGGCGGCAGTTTTTCCGGCATCAGCGTGGCAAGCTCGGCCTGCCGGGGCGTGCGCACGTAAACCTTCAGATCGGCCCCCCGGGTGCGGATCCGGTAGCCGCCGTGGATGCGACCCACCTTGAGCACCAACGCTGCGCCATCGACCTCGAGGAGCGCGAGCTGGTCGCCCGGGGTCCAGTCCGAGGTGACGCGCATCGCGCTGCCGTCGAGAAAGCGCACGGTCGAGCCGCCGTGGTCGGCGTCGATCACCACCTCGAAGCTCTCACCTTGCAGCGTCACCACCCAATCGGTGCCGACGACGCGTTCGTGGTTGTCCATCCGGCCCGAGATCCGCGAGCGCCGGATCTCGTCCACCCGGAACATTGCCGCTACCGCCGCCGCCACGCGCTGGAGGTTTTTCTGGTCGAGCGTCGCGCCCTCGAATCCCTCGGGGTATTCCTCCGCGATGAAGGCGGTGGTGATGTTGCCCGAGACGAAGCGGGGATGCTCCATCACCGCCGAGAGGAACGGCAGGTTGTGGCCGATCCCTTCGACCTCGAAACTGTCGAGGGCGACGCGCATGTGTTCGATGGCCTCGCCCCGGGTCGGCCCCCAGGTGCAGAGCTTGGCAATCATCGGGTCGTAGAACATGCTGATTTCGCCGCCCTCGTAGACGCCGGTATCGTTGCGCACCACGTGTTCCGCGTCGGCCACCTCGGCGGGCGGACGGTAGCGGGTGAGGCGGCCGATCGAGGGCAGGAAGCCGCGATAGGGGTCTTCGGCGTAAAGCCGGCTTTCCATCGCCCAGCCATTGAGCTTCACATCGTCCTGGCTGATCGAGAGCTTTTCGCCCGCCGCGACCCGAATCATCTGCTCCACGAGGTCGACGCCGGTGATCAATTCGGTGACCGGGTGCTCGACCTGAAGCCGGGTGTTCATTTCGAGGAAGTAGAAATTCTTGTCGCCGTCGACGATGAATTCCACCGTGCCGGCGCTGGTATAGCCCACCGCCTTGGCCAGCGCGACGGCCTGCTCGCCCATCGCCTTGCGGGTCGCGGCGTCGAGAAACGGCGACGGCGCCTCTTCGATCACCTTCTGGTTCCTGCGCTGGATCGAGCATTCGCGCTCGCCGAGATAGATCCCATTGCCATGGGCATCGCACAACACCTGGATCTCGATGTGGCGCGGCTGGGTGACGAATTTCTCGATGAAGATCCGGTCGTCGCCGAAGGAGCTCGCCGCCTCGTTCTTTGACGACTGGAAGCCCTCGCGGCACTCGGCATCGTTCCAGGCGATCCGCATGCCCTTGCCACCGCCGCCGGCGCTGGCCTTGATCATCACCGGGTAGCCAACCTCGCCGGCGATGCGCACCGCGTCATCGGCATTCTCGATCAGGCCCATGTAGCCGGGCACGGTCGAGACGTTCGCGTCCTGGGCGATCTTCTTCGAGGTGATCTTGTCGCCCATCGCCTCGATCGCGCCGACCGGCGGGCCGATGAAGGCCACGCCTTCAGCTTCCAGCGCCTGCGCGAACTTCGCGTTCTCCGAAAGGAACCCGTAGCCCGGGTGCACCGCCTGCGCGCCGCTGCCCCGGATCGCCGCCATCACCTTGTCGATCACGATGTAGGACTGGTTCGCGGGCGGCGGGCCGATGTGCACCGCCTCGTCGGCCATCTTCACATGAAGCGCATTGCGGTCGGCGTCGGAATAGATCGCCACGGTGGCGATCCCCATCTTGCGCGCGGTCTTGATGACCCGGCAGGCGATCTCGCCGCGGTTGGCGATCAGGATCTTCTCGAACATGTCCCGTTCCTCTTGGTGGTGTGTTTCGGGCGGCACGGCCGCGTAAGGGGAGTCAGTTCACCCCGGCGCGCGCCGGGGTGACAGCGCCGCGCGCGCGGCGCGGTTGGTCGTGCTGCGAAGGCACACGAAAAATCCCGGCCCGGCCCGAAAAGGGCCAGACCGGGCAGAAGGGGAAGGGTAACGGTTTTGCTAAACCAGGCAGGAAACCGGGATAGAGCCCCTGCCATGCATCCAGCATAGGCGGGCGATGCCTTTGCCGAACAGCCCGCGCGCCGCGCCCGCCCGCTTTGCGCGGGGCTTTGCCAAAATTGACCGGCCGCAAGCAAAAAGGCGCTCATTCGTCCCAGTCCTCGTCGGTCTCGTCGTCCCAGTCGGCGGCATCGTCCTCGAAGGCTTCGGGAAAGCTCGCGCGCGCCAGATCGATGTTGATTCTCAGCATCGCCTCGTAGCTTTCGGGGTCGAACGGGTCTTCGGCGGGCACCACCTCGCGGCCGAACAGCCACGACAGCCGCCCGGCGTCGAGGTTGCCGCGCTCGAAGGGCTCCTCGCCGAAATGCGCCCAGAGCGCGGCCATGAAGCCCGCGTCGGCGCGCCGGTCGGCTGGTCGGCGGTCGGCGTAACGTTCGCGCCGGATCAGCGGCGTGGCCCCCTTCTTGTTCGCCCGGCGGATGGTGAACTGGAAGTCGGTGCCGGGCAGGCGGCCGGGAAAGCCGCGGTGCTTGGTCATGTCGGGCAGCGCCATCAGAACCCCTCCCAGACGCAGCCGTCCGCCTCGGGGCTATAGGCTTCAAAGACCTGCACCGCCTCGGGGTCGGCCGTGCCGAATTCCACCGGCCGATCCGAGATCGAGATCACCACCTGGCTCGGTTGCGGGCCGCTGCTGGCGATCCGGTCGAGCGCATAGGTCTCGCAAAGATAGGCCATGTCGGATTCCTGTTCGTCGTAGTTCATGGTTTCCAGTGCCCGTTCCAGCTCCGGTTCGATGAAGCGAAAGCGCAAGGTGAGCCCGGTCGGGCCCGGCTCGCCCCAGATCACGTCATGGAAGGCCACCTCCCGCCCCGAGGGCAGGGCGATCAGGCCCGCATCCTCGGCCAGCGCCGGGGCGGCGCAGAGCAGCGCGAGCGCGGTGCTCCTCCATGTCGTCGCGATTGGCATCAGGTCTCCCGGCACCCGCTCAAAGCGGGATGTTGTCGTGCTTCTTCCACGGGTTTTCGATCTTCTTGTTGCGCAGCGACGCAAAGGCCCGGGCCACCCGCTTGCGGGTGGAATGCGGCTGGATCACCTCGTCGATGAAACCGCGCTCGGCGGCCACGAAGGGATTGGCGAAACGGGCTTCGTAATCCTTGGTGCGGGCGGCGATCTTCTCGGGATCGTTCAACTCGCTGCGGTAGAGGATTTCCACCGCGCCCTTGGCCCCCATCACCGCGATCTGCGCCGTGGGCCAGGCATAGTTGAAATCGCCGCGCAGGTGCTTGGAGGCCATCACGTCATAGGCCCCGCCATAGGCCTTGCGGGTGATCACCGTCACCTTCGGCACCGTCGCCTCGCCGTAAGCAAACAGCAGTTTCGCGCCGTGCTTGATCACGCCGCCGTATTCCTGGCTGGTGCCCGGCAGGAAGCCCGGCACGTCGACGAAGGTGAGGATCGGGATCTCGAAGGCGTCGCAGAACCGCACGAAACGCGCGGCCTTGCGGCTCGAATCGATGTCGAGCACGCCCGCGAGCACCATCGGCTGGTTCGCCACAACGCCCACCGTCCGGCCCTCGATGCGGATGAACCCGGTGATGATATTGGCCGCGAAGGCTTCCTGGATCTCGTAGAAATCGCCCTCGTCGGCGACCTTCAGGATCAGTTCCTTCATGTCGTAGGGCTGGTTGAGGTTGTCGGGGATCAGCGTATCGAGGCTTTCCTCGATCCGGCCGGGATCGTCGAAAAACGGCCGCACCGGCACCTTGGCACGGTTGTTGAGGGGCAGGAAATCGACCAGCCGCCGCACCTCGTCCATCGCCTCCACGTCGTTGTCGAAGGCACCGTCGGCGACGGAGGACTTTTTCGTATGGGTCGCGGCACCGCCGAGTTCTTCCGCCGTCACCACCTCGTTGGTGACGGTTTTCACCACGTCGGGGCCGGTGACGAACATGTAGGACGAATCGCGCACCATGAAGATGAAGTCGGTCATCGCCGGGGAATAGACCGCGCCGCCCGCGCAGGGGCCCATGATCACGCTGATCTGCGGCACCACGCCGCTCGCCATGATGTTGCGCTGAAACACCTCGGCATAGCCTGCAAGGCTGTCGACGCCCTCCTGGATGCGCGCGCCGCCCGAATCGTTCAGCCCGATCACCGGCGCGCCGTTCTGCAGCGCCATGTCCATGATCTTGGCGATCTTCTCGGCATGGGTCTCGGAGAGCGAGCCGCCGAAGACGGTGAAATCCTGGCTGAACACGTAGACCATGCGGCCGTTGATCGTGCCCCAGCCTGTCACCACGCCGTCGCCGGGGATCTGGCTATCCTGCATGTCGAAGTCGGTGCAGCGATGCGCCTTGAACATGTCGAACTCCTCGAAGGAGCCTTCATCGAGCAGAAGGTCGATGCGCTCGCGCGCGGTCAGCTTGCCCTTGGCGTGCTGCGCTTCGATGCGCCGCGTGCCGCCGCCCTTGCGGGCGACGCCGCGGCGATCTTCGAGTTCCTGGAGAATGTCTTTCATCGGTGCCTCCGTGATTTCGGGGCAACCTAGCGGGTGGGAGCGAAAGGCCAAAGCGGAATCGGGCGTATTTGCAAATGTAGCGAGGCGATCTTCGTGCAAATTGCAAACTTGCGTAACCACCGCCCCGCACTGCGTTCCACCATCTCGACAATCCCTCCGCCCGGGGGTAACCGGTCTTCATGAGCCAGATGCCCGCCGTGCGCTTTCTCGATCGCGCCACCCCCCCGCATATCTTCACCCTGACCCTCATCGCGGGGCTCTCGGCACTGTCGATGAACATCTTCCTGCCGTCGCTGCCGACGATGACAATCTTCTTCGAGGCGGAATACCGGCTGATGCAGCTTTCGGTCGCGCTCTACCTCGCGATGAACGCCGTGCTGCAGGTGGTGATCGGTCCGATCTCCGACCGCTATGGCCGCCGCCCGGTGCTGTTGTGGTCTTTCGCGATCTTCGTGCTCGCCACCATTGGCTGCCTGCTCGCGCCCACCGCCGAGATCTTCCTCGCCTTCCGGATGCTGCAGGCGGCGGTGTCGGCGGGGATGGTGCTCAGTCGCGCCGTGGTGCGCGACATGGTGCCCGGTGCCGAAGCCGCCTCGATGATCGCCTATGTCACCATGGGCATGTCGCTGGTGCCGATGTTCGGCCCCGCGCTTGGCGGGGTGCTCGATGCGGGCTTCGGCTGGCAGGCGAATTTCTGGCTGCTTGCGGGCCTCGGCCTGCTGGTAATCTGGCTGATCTGGCGCGACCTTGGCGAAACCGCGATCCGCCGCGAGGGCGGCTTCGGGGCGCAACTGCGCGACTATCCGGAGCTTCTCCTCTCGCCGCGTTTCTGGGGCTATTCCGCCGCGGCGATGTTTGCCTCCGGCACCTTCTTCGCCTACCTCGGCGGTGCGCCTTTCGTCGGGTCCGAGATCTACCACCTCGACCCGGCCACGCTCGGCATGTTGTTCGGCGCGGCGGCGCTGGGCTATCTGCTGGGCAACGGCATCTCGGGCCGCTTTTCGGTGCGCTACGGGATCGACAGGATGATCCTCTGGGGCACCATCGTCTCCACCCTCGGCCTCGCCGCTTCCGTCGCGCTGCACATCGCGGGCTTTGCCCATCCGCTGGTCTTCTTCGGCTTCATGATCCCGCTTGGCATCGGCAACGGCATGGTGCTGCCCAATGCCACCGCGGGCACGCTTTCGGTGCGCCCGCAGCTTGCGGGCAGCGCCTCGGGGCTGGGCGGCGCGCTGATGATCGGCGGCGGCGCGGCGCTTTCGGCGCTGTCGGGCATGATCCTCAGCGTCGAGTCCGGGGCGATCCCGCTGCTTGCGCTGATGCTTGCCTCCTCGGCGCTCTCGGTGCTCGCCATCCTCGCGGTGATCCTCCGAAACCGGCGCATCGGCGAGGCCTGAGCCCCGGTGGGTCGCCCCGGGCACAACCCGGGGCGAAACCGCTCATTCCGCGGCGTCGGCGTAGGCCGCCAGCGGCGGGCAGGTGCACACCAGGTTGCGGTCGCCGAACACGTTGTCGACGCGGTTGACTGGCGGCCAGTACTTGTCGACCCGGAACGCCCCGGGCGGAAAGCATCCCTGCTCGCGGGTATAGGGACGGTTCCAGTCGCCCACGAGGTCTTCGGTGGTGTGCGGTGCGTGTTTCAACGGGTTGTTCTCGCGGTCGATGTCGCCGTCCTCGATCGCCCGGATCTCCTCGCGGATCGCCAGCATCGCGTCGCAGAAGCGGTCGAGCTCGGCCTTGGTTTCGCTCTCGGTCGGCTCGATCATCAGCGTGCCCGCCACCGGCCAGCTCATGGTGGGCGCGTGGAAGCCGGCGTCGATCAGCCGCTTGGCGATGTCTTCGACGCTGACCCCCGCGCTTTCGGCGAAGGGGCGCGCGTCGATGATGCATTCATGCGCCACCCGGCCCGTTGGCCCCTTGTAGAGCACTTCGTAGGCCCCGGAGAGACGGGTTGCGATGTAGTTGGCGTTGAGGATCGCCACCTTGCTGGCCTGCGCCAGCCCGGCCCCGCCCATCATCAGGATATAGGCCCATGAGATCGGCAGGATCGACGCCGAGCCATAGGGTGCCGACGAGACCGCCCCCGCCGCCCCGGAGAACGGATCTCCCGGCAGGTGCGGCGCGAGATGCGCCTTCACCCCGATCGGCCCCATGCCGGGGCCGCCGCCGCCATGCGGGATGGCGAAGGTCTTGTGCAGGTTGAGGTGGCTCACGTCGCCGCCGATCTCGCCAAGCTTCACGAGGCCGACCAGCGCGTTGAGATTGGCCCCGTCGATATAGACCTGCCCGCCGAACTCGCGGGTGATGTCACAGACCTCGCGCACGGTTTCCTCGAACACGCCGTGGGTGGAGGGGTAGGTGATCATGCAGGCCGCGAGCCGGTCGCCCGCGGCCTCGGCCTTGGCGCGGAAATCGGCCACGTCGATATCGCCGTTCCCGGCCGATTTCACCACCACCACCTCCATGCCTGCCATGTGCGCAGAGGCCGGGTTGGTGCCATGCGCGCTCATCGGGATCAGGCAGACATCGCGGTGGCCCTCGCCGCGCGCGGCGTGGAAGGCGCGGATGGTGAGAAGGCCCGCGTATTCGCCCTGCGCGCCGGAGTTCGGCTGCATGGACATCGCGTCGTAGCCGGTGATGGCGCAGAGCTTGGCCTTCAGGTCCTCGATCAGCTCGTGGTAGCCCGCCGCCTGGTCGGGCGGGCAGAGCGGGTGCATCATGGAAAACTCGCGCCAGCTCACCGGCATCATCTCGGCCGCCGAGTTGAGCTTCATGGTGCAGGAGCCGAGCGGGATCATCGCCCGGTCAAGTGCGAGGTCGCGGTCGGCAAGGCGGCGCATGTAGCGCATCATCTCGGTCTCGGCCCGGTTCATGTGAAACACGGGGTGGGTGAGATAGTCGCTCTTGCGCGCCAGCGGGCCCGGCAGCCGGTGGTAGTCTTCGGAGAAATCACGATCTTCCGCCACCACGCCGAAGGCGCGCCAGACCGCCTCGATGGTGGGCGACCGGGTTGCCTCGTCCAGCGTGATGCCGATCCGGGTCTTGCCGACAGGCCGCAGATTCACCCCCTCCTTGAGGGCGGCGAGGATGATGCCCTTTTGCAGATGCCCCACCTCCACCGTGATCGTATCGAAGAAATGGTCTGGCGCGATCACGTAGCCGGCCTGTTCGAGCTTGCGCGCCAGCCGCGCGGTCTTGCGGTGAATGCGCTGGGCAATGGCCTTGAGCCCCTCGGGGCCATGGAACACGGCATAGAAACTCGCCATCACCGCCAGCAGAGCCTGCGCGGTGCAGACGTTCGAGGTGGCTTTCTCGCGGCGGATATGCTGCTCGCGGGTCTGCAACGCGAGCCGGTAGGCCTTGTTGCCGCGCGCGTCGATGGAAACCCCGACGAGACGCCCCGGCAGCGCCCGTTTGTGCGCCTCGTGGCAGGCCATGTAGGCCGCGTGCGGCCCGCCGTAGGCCATCGGCACGCCGAAACGCTGGGTCGAGCCAACCGCGATATCGGCCCCCATCGCGCCCGGCTCTTTCAACAGCGTGAGCGCCAGCGGGTCGGCGGCGATGATGCCGATACCCTTGAAGGTATGCAGCGCCGCGATCTCGCCGGAGAAGTCGCGCAATTCGCCATGCGTGCCGGGATACTGGAAGATCGCGCCGAACACCGCTTCGGGGTCCATGTGCGCCGGATCGTCGACGATCACCTCGATGCCGAGCGGTTCGGCGCGCGTCTTCATCACCGCGATGTTCTGCGGGTGGCAGGCGGCATCGACGAAAAATGCCTTCGCCTTCGATTTCGCTACTCGCTGCGCCATTGTCATCGCCTCGGCGCAGGCGGTCGACTCGTCGAGCAGCGAAGCATTGGCCACTTCAAGCCCGGTCAGATCGGAAATCATCGTCTGGAAATTCAGCAGCGCCTCCAGCCGGCCCTGGCTGATCTCGGGCTGGTACGGCGTATATGCGGTATACCACGCCGGGTTTTCGAGGATGTTGCGCTGGATCACCGGCGGCGTGACGGTGCCGTGATAGCCTTGGCCCAGCAGCGAGCGCAGAACCGTGTTCTTCGCCGCCGTCACCCGCATCTGGTAGAGCATCTCGCGCTCCGAGCGGGGCTTGCCGAAGTCGAGCGGCTCGGCCTGGCGGATCGAGGCCGGCACGGTCTCGTCGATCAGCGCATCGAGGTTTGCAACGCCAAGGGTCGCGAACATATCGGCCATCTCGGCGGGCGAGGGGCCGATATGGCGGCGGTTGGCGAAGTCGTAGGGCAGGTAGTCGGTGGGGGTAAAGGGCATGGGGCTGGTCCGGTCAATTCTGTTCGGCGTAGCGGGCGAGGTTGGCGAGCGAGGCCGCGAAGCCCGCTTCGTGGTCCTGTTTCGAGATGCCCGGCGGCACGTTTTCGGCCACCACCTCGACCCGGGTGCCACCCGGCACCGGGGAGAAATGCCAGCCGGTGTGCATCGTGCCCTCGAAGTCGGGATCGTCGGTGGTGAAATCGCTCTCGGAAAGCACCAGTTCCCCCGGCGTGAGGGCGACGAAATGGCCCGAGATCACATCCTTGTTCGCGCCGCTCTTGCCCTTGTAGGCGTCGAAGGTGAGCACGAAGCGGAAGGCCCCGCCGGGCTGGGCGTCAAGTTTCTCGACCAACAGGTGCGCGCCCTGGGGCGCCAGCCATGTTTCCAGCGCGTCGGGGTCAAGGAGGGCCCAATAGAGCACCTCCGGTGACGCGGCGATCTTGCGGCTGGCGCGATGGGTTTGAGGGTCCGCCATGATCAGCCGATGAAGGCCTTGTAGGCGGCCTCGTCCAGGTAATCGTCCATCTGGCCCGGCTCGGCGGGTTTGACCTTGAAGAACCAGGCCGCGCCTTCCGGGTCTTCGTTGACCTTGGCGGGGTCTTCCACGATGGCCTCGTTCACCTCGACGATCTCACCATCGATCGGCGCGAGAATGTCGGAAGCCGCTTTCACGCTCTCGATCACCACCACCTCGTCGTCCTTGGTCACCTCGGTGCCCACCTCGGGCAATTCGACGAAGACGATATCGCCCAGTTGCTCGGCGGCATGGGCGGTGATGCCCACGGTCACGATGCCATCGGCGTCTTCGAGCCATTCGTGTTCTTCGGTGTATTTCATATGCGGGGTCTCCCGTTGGCTGTCAGCGTTTGTAGGATGTGGGGTGGAAGGGCAGGGGTGCAACCGTTGCGGCCAGGCGCTTGCCGCGCACCTCGCCCCAAAGTGTCGTGCCCTCGGCAGCCAGCGCGGTGGGGACGTAGCCCATCGACATCGGCCGTTCGATCGACGGGCCAAAGGCCCCGGAGGTGATCTCGCCCACCGGCTCGGCGGCGTCTTCCGCAGAGAACAGGGGCGTATGTGCGCGCATCGGCGCGCGACCCTCGGGCAGGAGGCCGACGCGCCGCCGGTCCGGGCCTTCGTCCAACTCGCGCAGGATACGGTCCGCGCCGGGGAAGCCGCCCGCCCGCGCGCCGCCGGTCCGCCGGGCCTTCTGGATCGCCCAGGACAGCCCGGCCTCGACCGGCGAGGTGGTCTCGTCGATATCCGACCCGTAGAGACACAACCCGGCCTCCAGCCGCAGCGAATCGCGCGCGCCGAGGCCGATGGGAGCCACCTCGGGGTTTTCCAGCAGCGCCCGCGCCAGCCGGGGTGCCATCGTGCCAGGGATCGAGATCTCGAATCCGTCCTCGCCGGTGTAACCCGACCGGCTCACCCAGCAGGTGGCCCCGGCAAGTTCCAGCGCGGCCACGTCCATGAACCGCATCTCGCGCACCGCGGGGTTCAGAGCGGCCAGCGCATCTTCGGCACCCGGACCCTGCAACGCCAGCAGGCCACGGCCCCGCAAATGGCTGATCTCCACGTCGGGCAGGTGCTCGTGCAAATGGTCGAGATCGACCTCCGCGCGCGCCGCGTTGAGCACCAGAAACAGGTGTTCGCCGGTGTTGGCCACCATCAGGTCGTCGATGATCCCGCCGTCCTCTGTGGTGAACATCGCGTAGCGTTGGCGGCCCGGCGCGAGCCCCGCAAGATCGACCGGCACCAGCCGCTCCAGGGCTTCGGACGCACCGTTCCCGCGCAGGGTCACCTGACCCATGTGGCTGACGTCGAACAGCCCCGCCTTGGCGCGACAATGCAGGTGTTCTTTCATCACCCCGGCCGGGTATTGCACCGGCATCTCCCAACCGGCAAAGGGCACCATCTTCGCGCCAAGCTCGATATGCAGGTCGTGGAGCGCGGTGCGCTTGAGGTTGCTCATGGGGTCTCCCCGCCGGGAGTGCGCGCCCGGCATCGCTGGGCATGATTGCCCGTCCGATGCCCCCTCTGTCCCTTCGCCTGAGATCGTTATCCCTTCGGCGGGCCTTCCGGCCTCTCTCCAGAGTCTTGCCCCGCGCGGTCCGCTTGCCTGAGAGTTTACCGGGGCGGTTGCTCCTTCGGCACCGGCCAGCCCCCGGGAGGGCCGCCGGGTTCTCCCTGCGCGGGTGGCGCGACCCTAGCAACCTCGCCCGCACCCGGCAAGAGCTTGCAACGCGCCGGGTGCCACGCCAGATTTGCCGAATGTCGACCCCGTTCTTCTTTGGCTACGGCTCGCTTGTGAACCGCCGCACCCACGCCTACGCCGAGGCGCAAACTGCCCGCGTTTCCGGCTGGCGGCGGGCCTGGCGCAAGTCGCCGCTGCGCGCGCGCTGTTTCCTCACCGTGGTGCCCGCGGCCGAGGATTACGTCGAGGGTCTGATCGCCGCCGTGCCGGGTGTAGACTGGGCCGCGCTGGATGCCCGCGAACACGCCTATGCCCGTTTCGATGTGAGCCAGGCGACGCAGCACCGCGCCGGCCGCCTGCTCGACGTGGCGATCTACGCCATCCCCGAGGGCGCGCATCACGATCCGGGCGACGATAACCCGGTGCTGCTGTCTTATATCGACGTCGTGGTGCAAGGCTTCCTCGCCGAGTTCGGCCCCGACGGCGCGCGGCATTTCTTCGAGACAACCGAAGGCTGGCACGTGCCGGTGCTCGACGACCGCGCCGCGCCGATCTACGCCCGGGCCCAGAGTCTCGATGACGCGGAGCGTGCCGTGGTCGACGAGGGCATTGCCCGGGTGGGGGCGCGGCGCATCCAGCAGTAGCCGCGCTTACAGGCATGCAGACGGGGGCCGAAACCCGGCCCGTGCGCCGTCACGGCCGGTGGTTGATCCGCCCGGTGTTCCAGCCGGAGGGGCCGCGACGCAGTTCGGTGACCGAGAGGTTCTCGATCCGCTCCGCCAGCACCTGTTTCACGTCTCCCCCGCGGGCGCGGTGAATCTGGGTGAGAATCACCCCGAAATGTGCCACCGCGATCACCCGCGGGTGCTCCGCGAGCGCGTCCAGCGCATCATTCACCCGGGCCGCAAGGTCGGTGAAACTTTCGCCGCCCGGCGGACGGATGCTGGCGGGATCGTTCCAGTAGGCGGTCATGATCTCGGGGGCTTCGTCGTAGAGCTCCGCGGCGCTGCGGCCCTCCCATGCACCGAAATTCAACTCGCGCAGCCCCGGCAGGTGACCGAGACGCGGCCTTGCTCCGAGGATCGCGTCGGCGGTGGCCACGGCGCGCGACAGGTCCGACGAGACAACCGGGGCGTCCGGCAGATAGGCCGCAAGGCGCGAAAGCGCCTCGGTGTCGGACAGATCGGCGGGTGCGTCGGTCCAGCCGATCATGTCCTTGCGGTGTGTCGGCCCGTGGCGCACCCACCAGATCTCGGTCATGCCGCGCCCCCCGGCAACTCGCCCTTCAGGACCAGCGGCAGCCCCGCCATCACCGCGACGACGAGATCGGCCCGCGCGGCGAGGCTCTGGTTGAGCCGTCCCTGCGCGGCACGGAAGCGGCGCGCGAGGGCGTTCTCCGGCACGATCCCCGCCCCCACCTCGTTCGAGACCACCACCACCGGCACCGCCGCGTCGCGGATCGCATGCAGCAGGCGCGTTTCCTCGGTCACAAGGTCGTGTTCGGCAATCAGGTGATTGGTCAGCCAAAGCGTTGCGCAGTCGATCAGAACCGCGCCGCCCGGCTCGACGGCGGCGAGCGGCCCGGTCAGGTCGAACGGCGCTTCCACCGTGGTCCAGCCCGATCCGCGCCGGGCCTGGTGGGCCACGATCTTCAGCCGCATTTCCTCGTCGAAAGCCTGCGCCGTGGCGATATAGGTCGGCGGCCGGTCGGTGGCCGCGAGCAGACGTTCCGCGAAGGCGGACTTGCCGGAGGCGGCGGCACCGAGAACGAGCGAGAGGGCGGGCAGCGAGACGGTCATGGCATTGGCCTAGCACCGGGCGCGCGCGGGGAAAAGACGCTTGTGCGACCGTGACCGATCCCCCAGATTGGGACGATGCACAGGTTCATCGCGCTCTTCGCCGTACTTGCCCTTCCCGCCATCGGCAACCCGCTCGGCGAGGTCTCGGCCGACATCGTCGTTCTCGGCGAGGTTCACGACAATCCGGCACATCATGCGGTGCAGGCCGAGGCGGTGGCCGCCCTCGCCCCGCGCGCCGTCGTGTTCGAGATGCTCACCGAGGCGCAGGCCGCGCGGGTCAGCGACGACGCGCTGGATGATCCTGACGCCTTGGCCGAAAGCCTCGACTGGTCGGCCTCGGGCTGGCCCGATTTCGAGATGTATTACCCGATCTTCACCGCCGGGCGCGGGGCGGCTGTCTACGGTGCCGCGGTGCCGCGCGAGGAAGCCCGCACCGCGATGCAGATCGGGATCGCGCGCGCCTTCGGCGCGCAGGCCGAGGCTTACGGGCTCACCAGCGAACTGGACGCCGAGGAACTGGCCGATCGGCTCAACCTGCAGATGGCCGCGCATTGCAACGCGCTGCCGCTCGACCTGCTGCCCGGCATGGTCGATCTGCAACGGCTGCGCGACGCGGTTCTGGCCCGTGCCGCACTCGATGCGCTGGCCGAAACCGGCGGGCCGGTGGCGGTGATCACCGGCAATGGCCACGCGCGCAAGGATTGGGGTCTGCCCGCCTACGTGGCCCGGATCGCGCCCGAGGTGAGCCTGTTCAGCCTTGGCCAGTCCGAGGACGGCGCGGCCCCGGAGGGCGGCTTCGACCTGGTGCTCGATGCGCCGGGGGTGGACCGGCCCGATCCCTGCCTCGCGTTTCGCTGAGCCAGGCCCGGAACCTGTGCGCTCGCCCATTGCGCGGCGGGGCCGCGCCCCGTAACAAGGGGCAACGGCACGGGAGGCGCGGATGCTCGCGGGAAAACGGGTCCTTCTCATCATTGGCGGCGGCGTGGCCGCGTTCAAGACACTCACGCTGATCCGGCTCCTGCGCGAGCGCGGTGCAGAAGTTGTGCCGGTGCTCACCCGCGCAGGCACCGAGTTCGTCACCCCGCTTTCGGCCTCGGCGCTGGCGGCCGAAAAGGTCCATACCGACCTGTTCGATCTCACCGAAGAGGCGGAGATGGGACACATCGAGCTGTCCCGCGATGCCGATCTGGTGGTGGTCGCGCCCGCCACCGCCGATCTGCTGGCGAAGATGGCGCACGGGCTGGCCAACGACCTGGCCTCGACGCTCCTGATGGCAACCGACAAGCGCGTGCTGGTGGCCCCGGCGATGAACGTGCGGATGTGGGAGCACCCGGCCACCCGGCGCAACGTGGCGCAACTGCAAGCCGACGGCGTGATCTTCGCCGGGCCGACCGAGGGCGCGATGGCCTGTGGCGAGTTCGGCCCGGGCCGGATGGTGGAGCCCGACGAGATCGCCGATGCCATCGCGGCGGCGCTGGAGGGTGGGCCGCTCAGCGGCCGGCACATACTGGTAACCTCCGGACCCACCCACGAGCCGATCGACCCGGTGCGCTACATCGCCAACCGCTCCTCCGGCGCGCAAGGCACCGCGATTGCCGCGGCGCTGGCCGGTCTGGGGGCGCAGGTGACCTTCATCACCGGCCCCGCCGAGGTGCCGCCGCCCGATGGCGTGACGGTGGTGCGGGTCAACACCGCGGCCGAGATGCTGGCGGCGGTCGAAGACGCCTTGCCCGCCGATGCCGCCGTGTTCGCAGCCGCGGTCGCCGACTGGCGCATGGCCGCGGCTGCGCCGCACAAGATCAAGAAGCTTGGGGCGGGCAGCCAACCGGCGCTCGATTTTGTCGAGAACCCTGACATCCTCGCCACCGTGAGCCAAAGGCGCAGCGGCAGGCCGAGGCTGGTGGTGGGTTTCGCCGCCGAAACCGACGACGTGATCGCAAATGCCACCGCCAAGCGTGCGCGCAAAGGCTGCGACTGGATCGTGGCCAACGATGTGCGGCCCGAGACCGGGATCATGGGCGGCAGCGAGAACGCGGTGCATATCGTGCGCGAAGATGGCGTCGAGGACTGGCCGCGGATGCCGAAACATGAGGTCGCCCGCAAGCTGGCCGCGCGCATCGCCGAGGCGCTCGCAGCGGAGGCCGAGGCATGAACGTGGTGCGTTTCGTCTGGGATGAAGGCGCCGACGAGAGCCTGCCGCCGCCGTCTTACGCGACATCCGGCGCGGCGGGGGCCGATCTGCGCGCCAACCTGCCGATGGAGGAACGCCACCTCGGCCTCCTGATCGGGCCGATGGAGCGCAGGATCGTGCCGACCGGCCTGCGGGTGGAACTCCCTCCGGGTTTCGAGATCCAGATCCGTCCGCGCTCCGGGCTGGCGCTGAAATACGGCGTGACCGTGCCCAATACTCCCGGCACCATCGACAGCGATTATCGCGGTCCGCTCGGGGTTCTGCTCGTCAACCTCGGGCTGGAGCCCTACATCGTGCACCACGGCGACCGGATCGCGCAGGCGGTGGTCGCGCCGGTGGTACAGTTCGGCTTCGAGCGGGTCGAGGCGCTGGGCGATACCGAGCGGGGTCCGGGCGGGTTCGGTTCGACGGGGCACAAATGACCGGCTTTCTGCTGGCGCTCGCGCTGATCTGGGGCGGCGGCCATCTGTTGGGCTTTCCCCTGCGGATGCGCGCGATCCTGACCGCGATCCTGTTTGCCGCGGTGCTGCTGGCGCATGGGCTGCTGCCCGTGGACCACGCATTGCCGCGCGCCATCGGCGGCTCTTTCGCGGGGTGGGCCACCTTTGCCGGGGTGCTGGCGCTGGTGGCGCTCTACGCGCGCGGGATCGGCTGGCTGAAGGCGCGCGCACCCGCGGCGGAGGTGGCGCAGACCGGGCCGTTTTCCGACGCCGAACTGGATCGCTATGCCCGCCACATCGTGTTGCGCGAGATCGGCGGGTCGGGACAAAAGACGCTGAAACAGGCGCGCGTGCTGGTCGTGGGGGCAGGCGGCCTCGGCAGCCCCGCACTGCTCTACCTCGCCGCCGCAGGCGTTGGCACCATCGGCGTGATCGATGACGATACGGTGTCGAATTCCAACCTCCAGCGCCAGGTGATCCACGCCGACGCCGATATCGGCAAGGCCAAGGTGTTCTCCGCCGAAGCGGCGATGCGGGCGATCAACCCGCACATCACCGTGCGGCCCTACAACCGGCGGCTCACGGAGGAGATCGCCGCGGCCCTGTTTGCCGATTACGACCTGATTCTCGAAGGCTCGGACAATTTCGCGACCCGCTATCTCGTTAACCGCGTGGCGGCCGGACTGGGCAAGCCGGTGATCGGCGGCGCGATCAGCCAGTGGGAGGGCCAGTTGGCAACCTGGCATCCGGCCTCCGGCGCGCCCTGCTATGCCTGCGTCTTTCCCGAGGCCCCCGCGCCGGGATTGGCACCGACCTGCGCCGAAGCTGGCGTGATCGGCCCCTTGCCCGGGGTGATCGGCGCGATGATGGCGGGCGAGGCGGTGAAGGAGATCACCGGGGCGGGCGAGGGCCTGCGCGGGCGGCTGCTGATCTGGGACGGGCTTTTTGCCGAGGCGCGCATCATCAAGACGAAAAAGCGCGCCGATTGCCCGGTCTGCGGCGGCTGACCGGGGCCAGGCGGTGCGCCTCGCGGCGCGCAGGATGTTTTCGATGAGGGGCTCCGCCCCTCAAACTCCCCGAGGTATTTGCGGACCCAAGAAGCCGGGGCAGTGGCTTGCCGGGCCTGGGCGGCGGTCCTAGGTTCACGTCAAAGGAGATGCGCATGACCAACCCCCTTCTCGCCGACTGGACGGGCGATTTCGCCCTGCCGCCTTTCGACGCGATCCAGGATGCCGATTTTGCCCCCGCCATCGAGGCCGCCCTGGACGAGGCGCGCGCGGGCATCGCGGCGATTGCCGACACCCCCGAGCCGGCCGATTTTGCCAACACGATCGAAGCGCTGGAACGCGCCGATGCGACGCTTTCGAAGGTACTGGGCGTGTTCTATGCGCTTGCCGGGGCCGACGCCAACCCGGCGCGCGAGGCGTTGCAGCGCGACCTTGCGCCGAAGCTCGCGGCCTGGTCGTCCGAGGTCGCGATGAACCCGGCGCTGTTTGCCCGGGTCGAGGCGCTCTGGCAGGACCGCGAGGCGCTCGGGCTGGACGCCGAGCAGGCGCGGGTTCTGATGGTGACCCGGCGCGGCTTCGTGCGGGCCGGGGCGCTGTTGCAGGGCGAGGCCCGCGAAAGGCTCAAGGCGGTGATGCAGCGGCTCGCGGCGCTGGGGACGCAATTTGCGCAGAACCTGCTGGCCGACGAGCGCGACTGGGCGATGGACTTGTCGGATTCCGATCTTGCGGGCTTGCCCGGCTTCGTGGCCGATGCGGCGCGGGCCGCCGGCAAGGAGCGCGGCGCGGGCGGCGCGGTGGTGACGCTCTCGCGGTCGCTGATCACGCCGTTTCTCGCCTTCTCGCCGCGCCGCGATCTGCGCCGGCGCGCCTACGAGGCCTATGTCGCGCGCGGGGCGCGTGGCGGGGCGACCGACAACCGCGCGATTGCCGCCGAAACCCTGCGGCTTCGTGCGGAGCGGGCGCAGCTTCTCGGCTATGACAGCTTTGCCGACTTCAAGCTTGAGCCTGAGATGGCCAGGACGTCGCAAGCGGTGCGCGATCTGTTGCTAAAGGTTTGGGCCCCGGCCCGCGCCGCGGCGGAAAGGGACGCGGCCCGGCTCGAGGCGATGCTGCGGGCCGATGGCCACGATGGCCCGCTGGAGCCTTGGGACTGGCATTACTATTCCGAGAAGCTCCGGCAGGCCGAGCATGATCTCGACGAGGCCGCGCTCAAGCCCTACCTCCAGCTCGACCGGTTGATCGAGGCGGCCTTCGACGTGGCCGGGCGGCTGTTCGGCCTCGAGTTTCGGCGGCTGGAGACCGGGCTCTATCATCCAGACGCGCGCGCCTGGGAGGTCACCCGCGACGGCGCGCACATGGCGGTGTTTATCGGTGACTATTTCGCACGCGGCTCGAAGCGCTCGGGGGCCTGGTGCACGACGATGCGTCGGCAAGGCAAGCTCGACGGCGCGCAGCGGCCGATCGTGGTGAACGTGTGCAATTTCTCGAAGCCGGAACCCGGTCGCCCGGCGCTCCTCGGCTGGGACGACGCGCGCACGCTGTTTCACGAGTTCGGCCATGCCCTGCACAATATTCTTTCGGACGTGACCTACGAGAGCATTGCCGGCACCTCGGTGGCGCGCGATTTCGTCGAACTGCCGTCGCAGCTCTTCGAGCACTGGCTCGAGGTGCCGGAGGTTCTGGCGCGCTTCGCCACCCACGCCGAGACCGGCGAGGCGATGCCCGAAGACATGCGGGCGCGGCTGCTGGGTGCGGCGAGCCATGACATGGGCTTCCAGACCGTCGAATACCTCGCCTCCGCGCTGGTCGATCTGGCGTTTCACGATGGCCCCGCGCCCGCCGATCCGATGCAGAAACAGGCCGAGGTGCTGGAAGAGATCGGCCTGCCGCGCGCGATCCGGATGCGCCACGCCACGCCGCATTTCGCCCATGTCTTTGCCGGCGACGGCTATTCCTCGGGCTATTATTCCTACATGTGGTCGGAGGTGATGGATGCAGACGCCTTCGCCGCGTTCGAGGAAACCGGCGATCCGTTCGACCCCGCCACCGCCGCGCGGCTGGAGCGCGCGATCCTGTCGGCGGGCAACGGGCAGGACCCGGGCGAGGCCTATATCGCGTTTCGCGGCGGGTTGCCCGGCGTCGAGCCGCTGTTGAAGGGGCGCGGGTTGCTGGGCGACGCGGCCTGACACTTGGGTGTCGCGGTGTGCAAAAAAATGCATCATTGCGCAAATCAGGTTGCGTCACCCTGCCGCATATGCACTATATAGCATAATCGACTCACAGCGCGTTCAGGGAGGAGTGCCATGTCGGCCGAAGAGTTTTCCATGCTCCTGTCGGGGATTGCCGCCCAGCTCGAAGGCGTGCCGCTGGACCGGCGGATGGCGGCGTTTCTCAATGAGGAATACCCGGCGGATGGTGCCGATTTCCAGCGTCTCGGCGAGCTCTGCGCCGAGGGTGAGCGCGAGGGCTGGCTGATGAGCCGCGAGGCGGGCGGCGTGAAGTTCGGCCGCGCGATCAAGACCGGCGGTGCCACCGGCCAGTTCTCGGTCGATGTGGTGCGGATGAAGGACATCAAGGGCCCCCACCATGTCCACCCGACCGGCGAGATTGGCGCGGTGATCCCGATCGAGGGGGCGCCGAAGTTCGACGAGTTCGCACCCGGATGGTATGTCTACCCGCCCGGCAGCGACCATCACCCGACCGTTTCCGGCGGCGATGCCTACGTGATCTACCTGCTGCCCGAGGGCGCGATCGAATTCACCGGCAAGTAGGCGGGGCGCATATCATAACCAATCGGGACCACACGAAAGAACGGTGGCCCGTTCAGGGAGGACAACATGGAAAACGAAAACGCCGCGATCTGGTTCGTGGATCGTCATCTTTCGGAAGGTCGTGGCGAGAAGGTGGCCTTTCGCGAGGCCGATGGCGCAGAGCGCAGCCTCACCTACAACCAGCTTGCCGAGCAAACCGCCCGTTTCGGCGGTGCGCTGCTGCGCCACGGCGTGCGGCGCGAGGAACGGGTGGCGATGATCGTGCGCGACCAGATCGAGTTTCCGGTGGTGTTCTGGGGCGCGCTCAAGGCGGGGGCGATCCCGGTGCCGCTCAACACGCTTCTGGCCAGCGACATCTACGAAGCGATCCTGAACGACAGCCGCGCCTCGATCCTCGTGGTCTCCGAGCAGCTCTGGGACGTGCTGAAACCGGCGATCGATGGCAACCGCTTCCTGCGCGCCGTGCTGGTGATCGGCGACGCCCCCGAGGGCACCGAGGATTACACCGAATTCGTCGAAGGCGCTCCGGCGATCGAGCCGGTTGAGGCCTACGGCGACGAGCTGGCGTTCTGGCTTTACTCATCGGGTTCCACCGGCACCCCAAAGGGCGTGCGCCACGTCCATTCCTCGCTGAAGGCCACCGCCGATACCTTCGGCGCGCAGGTGCTCGGCATCCGCGAGGATGACGTGGTGTTTTCCGTCGCCAAGATGTTCTTCGCCTACGGGCTCGGTAACGCGATGAGCTTTCCGATGAGCGTGGGAGCCACCACGGTGATTTTCGGCGGGCGGCCCACGCCCGACGCGGTGTTCGAGATCATGGCGCGCGAGCGGCCCACGGTGTTCTGCGGCGTGCCCACGCTCTATGCCGCGCTGGTGGCCGAGCAGGAGAAGAAGGGCGGCAAGCCCGATCACGCGATCCGGATCTGCACCTCCGCTGGCGAGGCGCTGCCGCGCGAGATCGGCGAGCGCTGGGAAAAGCTCTGGGGCGCCGAGATCATCGACGGTGTCGGCTCGACCGAGATGCTGCACATCTTCCTGTCGAACGCGCCGGGCGATATCGTCTATGGCACCTCCGGCAAGGCGGTGCCGGGCTACGAGGTGCGGCTCGTCGACGAGCACGACGAGGACGTGCCCGAGGGCGAGGTGGGCGAACTGCTGGTGCGCGGGCCTTCGAGCGCCGAGGGCTACTGGAACCGCCGCCACAAGTCGATGTCGACCTTCGAGGGGCACTGGACCCGGACGGGCGACAAGTATGAGCGCACGCCCGAGGGGCGTTATGTCTACTGCGGGCGCACCGACGATATGTTCAAGGTCTCGGGCATCTGGGTGAGCCCCTTCGAGGTGGAACAGGCGCTGGTCGAACATCCCGCCGTGCTGGAGGCCGCCGTTGTGGCCCGGGCCGACGAAAAGGATCTGATCAAGCCTGCCGCCTACATCGTGCTCAAGGACGGGGCCGAGGCGCCTTCGATGGACGAGCTCAAGGCGATCGTGAAGGAAAAGATCGGGATGTGGAAATACCCCCGCTGGATCGAGGTGGTGGACGAGCTGCCGAAAACCGCCACCGGCAAGATCCAGCGCTTCAAGCTGAGGGCCTGAGCGATGGCGGATTGGGTGGATAGCGGGTTTCTTGAGGCGGGGGGCAAGCGGCTGGAATATGCCTGCTGGGGGCCTCCGCCCGGTGAGGCCCCGACCATCGTGATGCTGCACGAGGGCCTCGGCAGCACCGCGCTCTGGCGCGACGTGCCCGCGAAGGTGGCCGAGGCCACCGGCTTCGGCGTGATGGCCTATTCCCGCGCGGGCTACGGCCAGTCCGACCTTGCCGATCTGCCGCGCCCGCTCGATTACATGACGCGCGAGGCGGTGGAGGTGCTGCCGCAGGTGCTCGACGCGATCGGCTTTCGGCGCGGCATCCTCATGGGCCATTCCGACGGCGCGACCATCGCCGCCGAATATGCCGGGCGGGTGCAGGATCACCGGGTGCGCGCCCTGATCCTGATCGCGCCGCATTTCTTCACCGAGGAAATGGGACTGGCCGAGATCGCCCATGCGCGCAAGGCCTATGTAACAAGCGAGCTGCGCGGCAAGATGGCCAAGTATCACCGCGACCCCGACAATACATTCTACGGCTGGAACGACGCCTGGCTCGCAGAGGATTTCAAAAAGTGGAACGTGGGCGAGGTGATCGACTACTGGCGCATTCCCTGCCTCGCGATCCAGGGCAGCGCCGATCAGTACGGCACCCTCGCCCAGATCGCCGAGATCGAAACCCGCAGCTACGCGCCGGTTGAAACCGCGATCATCGAGGGCGCGCACCACGCGCCGCACCTCGAGAAACCGCAGGAAACGCTCGCCGCGATCACCGAGTTCTGCGCCGGGCTCGAAGCCATCGAGGCGGTGGAGCCGGTGACGTGACCCCGCACATCCCCGGCCTTACCCCGCGCCCCGAGACCGAGATCCGCCCCGGGCTTGAGGAGGGGTTGTCGCTCTACCGTGCGGGGTATTTCTGGGAGGCGCACGAGGCCTGGGAACCACTCTGGCTGGCGGCCGCGCCCAACTCGCGTGAGCGGGCGCTGCTTCAGGGGCTGATCCAGCTTGCAAACGGCTGGCTCAAGCTGCGGATGGGCCGCGCCCCCGCCGCCGGCCGCATCGCCGCCTTGGCGCGTGAGCACCTCGACCGGGCAGGGCGGGGCGAAGTGCTAGGGATCGACACCGCCTGGGCGCGCGCCGAACGCGACCGGCTTGAGCGGGCGGTGATTCCCGACGGAGACACGCACCCTGGGAAAGTTGCACTATAGTGCATATCATTTTTGTCGTTCCGAAAGTCCCGGTTTCCGGATTGACGCCAAGCCACTGATTTATAACGGAAACAAAAAAGGCACTATAGTGCATATGTCAGTTGATCCGGACAGAATGCCGCACTATACTGCACCTAGCGAACACAGGGAGAGCCGCGTGACCAAGCTGATCGACTTTCAGACCGACCCGTCGAAATACCGCCACTGGCGGGTGGAGTATGACGGCCCCATCGCCACCGTCTACATGGACGTGGACGAGAATGGCGGGCTTTTCGAGGGCTACCAGCTCAAGCTCAATTCCTACGATCTCGGCGTCGATATCGAATTGTCCGACATCACCCAGCGGATGCGCTTCGAGCATCCGGAGGTGAAGGTGGTGGTGATCAAATCCGGCAAGGACAAGGTGTTCTGCGCCGGGGCCAACATCCGCATGCTGGGCGGTGCGAGCCATGCCCACAAGGTCAACTTCTGCAAGTTCACCAACGAAACCCGCAACACCTTCGAAGCGGCGGAAGCCGATAGCGGCCAGAAGTGGATCGCCGCCGTGAAAGGTGCCTGCGCCGGGGGTGGCTACGAGTTGGCGCTGGCCTGCAACCACATCATGCTGACCGACGACAGCGCCTCCTCCGTTGCGCTGCCGGAAGTGCCGCTGCTCGCGGTTCTGCCCGGCACCGGCGGCCTCACCCGGGTGACCGACAAGCGCAAGGTTCGCCGCGACCGCGCCGACGTGTTCTGCTCGATTGAGGAGGGCATCCGCGGCAAACGCGCGCAGGAATGGCGGCTGGTTGACGAGGTGATCCCGAACTCGAAATTCGATGACGTGGTCGCCGAGCGCGCCCGCGAATTCGCCGCCGCCTCCGCCAAGCCGGACGTGGACAAGGGCATCAGCCTCCCCCCGCTTACCCGCAGGATCGACGACAACGGCGTGCATTACGACCTCGTCGAGGTCGAGATCGACCGTGCCGCGCGCAAGGCAACGATCACCCTGTCCGGTCCCGCCACCGAGGCACCCGGCAGCATCGACGAGGTCACCGCGCAAGGCGCCGATTTCTACCTGCTCAAGCTCGCCCGCGAACTGGACGACGCAATCCTCCATCTGCGCCTCAACGAGCGCGAGGTGGGTCTGCTCGTCTTCCGCTCGCAGGGCGATCCGGCGCTGGTGCAGGCGCATGAAGACCTGCTGCTCGACAACAAGGATCACTGGCTCGCCAACGAAATCCTCGCCTACTGGAAGCGCCTGCTGAAGCGGATCGACATGACCTCGCGCAGTCTCGTGGCGCTGGTCGAACACGGGTCCTGCTTCACCGGGGTGCTGGCCGAAATCCTCTTCGCCGTCGACCGCTCCTACATGATGGAAGACGAGTTCGAGGGCGACAACCGGCCGATCGCTACGATCACCTTGGCGGCATCCAACTTCGGGCAATACCCGATGTCGAACGACATTTCCCGCCTCGATACCCGCTTCCTCGGCGAGCCCGAGGCGGTAGAGGCGGCCAAGGCGAAGATCGGCGAGCCGATCGAGGCCGAGGAGGCCGACGCGCTCGGCCTCGTCACCTACATCCTCGACGATATCGACTGGGAAGACGAGATCCGCATCTTCATGGAAGAGCGTGCCTCCTTCAGCCCGGACGCGATGACCGGGATGGAAGCCAACCTGCGCTTTGCCGGGCCCGAAACGATGGAAACCCGCATCTTCGGCCGGCTCACCGCCTGGCAGAACTGGATCTTCAACCGCCCCAATGCCACCGGCCCCGATGGCGCGCTGCAGCGATACGGCACCGGCGTGCGCGGCGACTACAACATGGAACGCGTCTGAGGAGGCGCAATCGCGCGTGCAATCCGAAAAGTGGGAACCGGTTTTCGGACAAATTGCGCGGCAATCAAAACTGGGAGGACCCCATGCAAGACATGAACGTTGCCTACGATACCCTGATCCCCAACAACGTCGGGCTTTCCTCCGACAAGCGCGTGCTCAAGGCACTCGAAAAGTGGCACCCGGGCTACATCAACTGGTGGAACGACCTGATCCCCGACCAGTTCCAGCGCTCGATGATCTACCTGCGCACCGCGGTTTCGGTCGATCCGAAGGGCTGGGCCAAGTTCGATTACGTCAAGATGCCGGAATACCGCTGGGGCGTGTTGCTCGCGCCGCAGGTCGAAGGCCGTACCATTCCCTGCGGCGAGCACGCAGGCCAGCCCGCGTGGCAGGACGTGCCGGGCGAATACCGCAACATGATGAAGCGCCTGATCGTGATCCAGGGCGATACCGAGCCGGCGAGCGTGGAGCAGCAACGCTTCCTCGCGATCACCGCGCCCTCGCTCTACGACATGCGCAACCTGTTCCAGGTCAACGTCGAGGAAGGCCGCCACCTCTGGGCGATGGTCTACCTCCTGCACAAGTATTTCGGCCGCGACGGCCGCGAAGAGGCCGATGATCTGCTGCGTCGCTCCTCCGGTTCGGAAGAAGCTCCGCGCATGCTCGGTGCCTTCAACGAGGAAACGCCCGACTGGCTGTCGTTCTTCATGTTCACCTACTTCACCGACCGTGACGGCAAGATGCAGCTCGAAAGCCTGGCGCAATCGGGCTTCGACCCGCTCAGCCGCACCTGCCGCTTCATGCTGACCGAGGAAGCGCACCACATGTTCGTCGGCGAAACCGGGGTCGGGCGCACCATCGAGCGCACCTGCCAGGTGATGAAGGAAAACGGCATCGACGATCCTTATGACACCGACCGGATCCGCGCGCTTGGCGTGATCGACCTGCCGCTGATCCAGAAGAAGCTCAACCTGCACTACACCTTGAGCCTCGATCTGTTCGGCCAGGAGGTTTCGACCAACGCCGCCAATGCCTTCAACGCGGGCATCAAGGGCCGCTACCACGAGCACCGGATCGACGACGATCACAAGCTCACGGATGCCACCTACACGGTGTGGGATTTCGAGGATGGCAAGCTGGTGCGCAAGGATGTCCCCGCGCTCACCGCGATCAACATGCGCCTGCGCGACGACTACACCCGCGACGCGGCCGGAGGCGTGGGCCGCTGGAACAAGATCATCGAGAAGGCCGGGATCGACTTCGAACTCAAGCTGCCGCACGAAGCCTTCAACCGCAAGATCGGCGTCTTCGCCGACAAGCTGTTCGACCCCGAAGGCAAGCTCGTATCCGGTGCCGACTACGACGCAGGCCAGACCAAGTGGCTGCCCACCCACGCGGATGGCGATTTCATCCAGTCGCTCATGGTCCAGGTCACCGAACCGGGACAATTTGCCGGATGGATCGCGCCGCCGAAAGTTGGCATCGACAACAAGCCGGGCGACTTCGAATACGTCAAGCTCGCCATGGCGTAAGATCGGCCCAAGCCCCTTCTTGGGTCCGGAAATACCTCGGGGGGTCCGGGGGGCAGCGCCCCCCGGCGGGTCGGGCCGAAGGCCCGAAACATGGAAACGGAGAGCGCCATGGAGATTGAACGCAACATCGCCCATGCCCCGCGCAGCCGCGCGGTTGCGGGCAGCATCGCCGGCCTGCGCGGTGGCTGTGTCGGCTGCAAGGAATGCACCGGGGTTTGCCAGGCGCTGATCGAGGCACTCACCTTGCCCGACACGATCCTCAAGGAAAAATCCGCGTGAACAAGCCGCTCAAACAGCACCTGATCGACCCCGAGATCTGCATCCGCTGCTATACCTGCGAGATGACCTGTCCGGTCGAGGCCATCACCCACGACGACAACAACGTCGTGGTCGATGCGGACAAGTGCAATTTCTGCATGGATTGCATCCCGGTCTGTCCCACAGGCTCGATCGACGAGTGGCGCGTGGTGGTCGAACCCTATTCGCTGGATGAGCAATATTCCTGGGACGAACTGCCGGAGCAGGCCGATCTCGCCGGGGGCGGCGAGGCCGAAACCGGGCTCGAAGCCCTTGACGAGGCGATGGCGGCGCTGCTGGCCGAGGCGCACGCGGGCGCCGGCGGCAAGGCCAGGGCCCCGGCCACCGCCTCCAAGCCCACGATCAACCTCTACACCATCGGCAAGCCCGCCACCGCGAAGGTGACCGGAAATTTCCGTCTCACCGCCGAGGGCTCCGACAACGACGTGCGCCACATCATCCTCGATTTCGGCGGCCAGCCGATGCCGGTGCTCGAAGGCCAGTCGATCGGGATCATCCCGCCGGGCACCGACGCCGAGGGCAAGCCGCACCTGCCCCGGCTCTACTCGGTCTCCTCCCCCCGCGACGGCGAACGGCCGAACTACAACAATCTCTCGCTCACGGTGAAGCGCGAGGCGGGCGGGCTGTGTTCGAATTACGTCTGCGATCTCAAGCCCGGCGACGACGTGCAGGTCACCGGACCTTTCGGCGCGACCTTCCTGTTGCCCTCCGATCCGAACGCCGAGCTTCTGATGATCTGCACCGGCACCGGCTCGGCCCCGTTCCGCGGCTTCACCATGCGCCGCCAGCGCGAGACACCCGCCAACACCGGCAAGCTCACCCTCGTCTTCGGTGCCCGTCGGCCGGAGGAGCTGCCCTATTTCGGCCCGCTCAAGAAGGTGCCCGACAGCTTCATGCACAAGGTCTTTGCCTTCTCTCGGCTGCAGGGTGAGTCCAAGCATTACGTGCAGGACAAGCTGCGCGAGGAGGCGGGCAGGGTGGCGGCGATGCTCACCAACCCGAACGCCTATATCTACATCTGCGGGCTCAAGGAGATGGAGCACGGTGTCGAGGCAGCGCTCGACGACATCGCGCGCGGGGTCGGGCTCGACTGGAAAGCGGCGCGTGATGCGATGCGCGAGGACGGCCGGTATCACGTCGAGACCTATTGAGCCCGCCGGGCAGGGCCACTTCCCGTCATCACGCACAAGCCCGCCCTGGACCACTGCAAAGTTGAAATTTTCCATGCCAAGCCGGGCCGGAGTTTGAAAAGCCGGTGTTCGCCGGGTTCGAAATTTGCGAAGACCGCGTCGCGCCTGCGCTCACCGAGGAAACCGACATGCCCAAGACCTTCACCCACGAAATCCGTGTGACCTGGGGCGATTGCGATCCCGCAAAGATCGCCTATACCGCCAGAATCCCGGCATGGGCGCTCGATGCGATCAACGGCTGGTGGGAGGCCCATCTCGACGGCGACGGCTGGTACCAGATGGAGCTCGATCGCGGCTTCGGCACCCCCTTCGTGCACATGGAGATGGATTTTCGCAGCCCGGTCACGCCGCGCCACCGGCTGGTCTGCACGGTGCGCCCGGTCCGGCTCGGTGAAAGCTCGATCAGCTTCCGGGTCGAAGGGTTTCAGGATGGCGGGCTCTGTTTCGAGGGCCTGTTCGTCTGCGTCTTCATCGTCGCGGGCAGCATGGAAAAGCGCCCGGCCCCGGACGAGGTGCGCGCGATCGTCGAGCCGATGCTCGCTATGGGCGATTAATGCACTATTTTGCGCAAACTTGCCGGATTTTCGTTGAGAGCCTCCGGTCTTGGCCGTAGAGTCGCTGCATTATTGAGCATGTGACGGGTCATGGCGGAGATCACCAATTTTCGCGGCGAAGTGCAGCAAGCCGCATCGGACGCCGACCGGGAGGTCGATATCCTGATCGCCCGTGTCGGCGAACGGGTGCGCCGGGCGCGTGACCGCAAGGGTATTCCGCGTCGGGTGCTGTCGGAGAAATCCGGCGTATCGCCGCGCTATCTCGCCCAGCTCGAGGCCGGCGAGGGCAACATTTCCATCGGGTTGTTGCAGCGCGTCGCCCATGCGCTCGATCACAAGATCGAATGGCTCGTCGGTGAAGACGATCCGTGGTCGTCCGAGCCGCTGCGGGTGGCCGATCTCTTCCGTTCCGCCAATGCCCGAACCCAGGCCCGGGTGCTCGCCACCCTCAGCCCCGAACCCGTCGCCGCGGCCCGGGCGCAGCGGATCTGCCTTGTGGGCCTGCGCGGTGCCGGCAAGTCCACCCTCGGGCGGCGCGCGGGCGAGGCGCTCGACATCCCCTTCGTCGAGCTGAACCGCGAGATCGAGGAGCAATCGGGCATGCCGGTCGATGACCTGATGGCGCTCTATGGCCAAGAGGGTTATCGCCGCCTTGAGGCGCAGGCCATTGACCGGGTGATCGCCACCCACGACACGATGATCCTCGCGGTTGCCGGCGGCATCGTCGCCGAGCCAGAAACCTACAACGTGCTCTTGTCGAAGTTCCACACGATCTGGGTCAAGGCCACGCCGGCCGAGCACATGGCCCGGGTCCGCGAACAGGGCGATACGAGGCCGATGGCGGGCAATCCCGAAGCCATGGATCAACTCAAATCCATCCTGACCGCCCGCGAAGCCCTCTACGAACGCGCGCTTGCCAAGCTCGATACCTCGGGACGCACCGAAGATGAAAGCCTCGACGAGATGCTCGCGCTGATCCACACCCACGATTTTCTCGGCTGAATTCCCGGAGAGCCCCATGCCCGTTACCACCCGCCGCGATGGCGCCACCGCCCATGTCACCCTCGATTTCCCGCCCGTGAACGCGATCGGGCAGGAAACCCGCGCAGGGTTGATCGCCGCGCTCGACTGGATCGAAGCCGAGGCCGGGCTGGAGCGGGTGATCCTGTCGGGTGCCGGGCGGGCCTTTGCCGCCGGGGCCGATGCGCGCGAGTTCGACGGCCCGGCGCTGGAGCCCCACCTGCCCGATGTGGTGGCCCGGATCGAAGCTTGCGAGGTGCCGTGGATCGCCGCGATTCGCGGCCCGGCGCTCGGCGGCGGCTGCGAACTGGCTTTGGCCTGCCGCTACCGCATCGCCACGCCCGACGCCCAGATCGGCTTGCCCGAGGTGACGCTCGGTGTGGTGCCGGGGGCGGGCGGCACCCAGCGTCTGCCCCGGCTCGTGGGGCTCAAGGCGGCGCTCGACATGATCGCGACCGGCAAGCCGGTCACTGGCGAACGGGCGCTGGCGCTGCGGCTGGTCGACGAGATTGCCGACGACCCGGCGTTTGCCGCCGAGGAGGTGAACCACGAGTTGCTTTCCACCGTCGTGGCGATTGGCGATCTGCCGGGTCCGGAGACCGACGCCGAGGCCCTCGCTGCCGCGAAGGCGACGGCGGAGGCGCGGATGCGCGGCCAGATCGCGCCGCATCGCGCCATCGACCTCGTCGAGATGAGCACGACCACCCCGCTCGGCGAAGCCCTGCAGGTGGAGCGCGAAACCTTCCTCAAGTTGCGCGTCGGCGCACAGGCGCGGGCGCTCCGCCACATCTTCTTCGCCGAACGCGGCGCGAAAGCGCCCGGTTGGTTGAAAGACACCCGCCCTGCCGAGATCACCCGCGCGGTGGTGGTCGGCGGTGGCACGATGGGGGCGGGGATCGCCTATGCGCTTCTGAACGCCGGGATCTTCGTCGACATCATCGAGACCGATGCCGAGGGTGTCGCCCGTGCCGAGGCGAACCTCGAAAACATCGTCGCGGCCAGTCTCAAGCGCGGCTTGATCACCGAGGCCCAGGCCCAGGCCCGCCGCGCGGCCTTCAACGCCACCGCCGAATACGCCATCGCCCGCGAAGCCGATATTGCCATCGAGGCGGCCTTCGAGAGCATGGAGGTGAAACAGGCGGTGTTCACCCGGCTTCAGGCAGCGATGCGGCCCGACACGCTGATGGCCACCAACACCTCCTACCTTGATGTCAACGAGATCGCCGCCGTGCTCGACGACCCGACCCGGCTGGTGGGGCTGCATTTCTTCGCCCCTGCCCATATCATGAAACTGCTGGAGATCGTGCGCGGCGAGGCCACCTCCGATGCCGCCCTCGCCACCGGATTCGCGCTGGCCAAGCGTCTGCGCAAGCTGCCGGTGCTCGCGGGAGTCTGCGACGGTTTCATCGGTAACCGGATTCTCGCGCGCTACCGCGAGGCCGCCGACACGGTGATGATGGACGGCTCGAACCCCTGGGAGATCGACGAGGCGATGGTCGAGTTCGGTTACCCGATGGGACCCTACGAGGCGCAAGACCTGTCCGGCCTCGATATCGCCTTCGCCAACCGCCGCCGGCAGGACGTCACCCGCGACCCCAACCGGCGTTACATCCCGATTTCCGACCGGATGGTGAACGAGGGGCGGCTCGGCAAGAAGGCGGGCGTGGGCTGGTATCGCTACCCGGGCGGCGGCGGCAAGGTGATCGACCCGCTGGTGGAAGACCTTGCCCGCGAGGAGGCGTATTTTGCCAAGGTCGAGCGGCAGGCGTTCAGCGCCGATGAAATCCGCGAGCGCCTTGTGCTGGCGATGATCAACGAGGCGGCGGCGATCCTCGACGAGGGCATCGCGCAATCTGCGGCGGATATCGACGTGGTGACGGTGGCGGGCTACGGCTTTCCGCGCTGGCGCGGCGGGCTCATGCACCATGCCGATACGATCGGGGCAGGGGCCATCCTCGCCCGGCTGGAGGCCTTCGCAAGGGAAGACCCGGTGGCGTGGCAACCCGCCGATCTGATCCGGCGGCTGGCCGCTCGGGGCGGCAGCTTCGCCGGGGTTTGATCCGGCGAAACCTGCCGGACGTGGTCAGATCTCGATCGGCTGCATCACCTCCGGTTCGATCACGTCGATCCCGGTGAGCACCTCCTTCATCAGCGCCGCCGATTGTTCGAGCAGCGGGAATGTGCGGTAGTGGCAGGGGATCACGGTGCGGAAGTTGAAATAGCGTTGTGCGGCATAGGAGGCGCGGGCCATGTCCATGGTAAAATGTCCGCCCGCGCAGAGCAGCCCGATATCGGGATTATGCACCTCTCCCATCCATTCCATGTCGGCCATGATATCGGTATCGCCGGTGGCGTAGATCACGTGGCCCTCGCCCGCGATCATGTAGCCCGACTCGGTGCCGGTATAGACCGGGCCGTTCGCGGTCTGGGTGGCGGAGGAATGGGTTGCGTTGACCATCGTCACCGCCACCTTGCCGAGCCGCACCGTGCCGCCCTTGTTGAAGCCGATGGTTTCGAAATCGTGGCGCGAGGCCCACCATTGGGTGAGATCGTAGATCGCGACCGCGGGGATCCCCAGTTCCTCGCAGATCGCCGGCGCGTCCTTGGCGTGGTCGCCGTGGCCGTGGGTGACCAGCACGTGGGTTGCGCCCGCGATCGCCTCGGCGCGGCGCTCGGGCGGGAACATCGGGTTTCCCTCGAACCACGGATCGAGCAGGATCACCGCGTCCTCGATCTCGATGCGGAAACTCGCGTGGCCTAGCCAGGTGATTTTCATCTCGGTTCTCCCTATCGTTCGTACCACCATGGTATCACGCGAGGGGGGCAGCGAAAGTGGAATGGACGCGCGCGGTAGACGGTTATTGCGAAAGGCTCGATCCGGGGTTCTGGGCCGAGCCGATCAACGCGGTGACCAACGCCGCCTTTCTCGTTGCCGCGCTGGTCATGGGGCTTCGGCTGCGCGGCGCCGGCTTGCCTCTTGCCAACCTCCTGGTGGGGATTCTGGCTGCAATCGGGCTTGGATCTTTCCTTTTTCACACCTTCGCGCAAGCCTGGGCCGGAATGGCCGACGTGCTGCCGATCCTCATGTTCATCCTCGCCTACGTCTTTGCTGCGAGCCGGGATTTTCTCGGCTTGAGCGGCCGCATCGCCGGGCTGGTGACACTGGGGTTCGTCCCCTACGCCGCCGCCACCGTGCCGCTGTTCGGGCTGATCCCCGGGCTCGGTTCCTCGGCAGGCTACGCGCCGGTGCCGCTGCTGATCGCGGGCTATGCCTGGCTGATGCGCACACGCGCGCCCGGAACCGCGCGCGGCCTTGCCATCGGCGCGGGGCTGCTGGTGCTCTCGCTGACTGCGCGCACGCTTGATGAACCGCTCTGCGACGTGCTGCCGATGGGCACGCATTTCCTGTGGCACATCCTCAACGCGGTGATGCTGGGCTGGATGATCGAGGTCTACCGCGCCCACATGCTTGCGGGGCGCGGGCGCGGGCGCTAAACGGGCAGGCGACGGGCACAGGCTGCCCGCATGGAACGCACGGAGGCCCCATGTCGATCGACATCGAAACCGCCCGCAAGGTTGCGCACCTTGCCCGTATCCGGGTCGAGGAGGCGCGCCTGCCCGCGCTCGCCGCGGAGTTCAACACGATCCTCGGCTTCATCGAGCAGTTGAACGAGGTGAACGTGGACGATATCGAACCGATGACCTCGGTCACGCCGATGCGGCTGAAGCGCCGCGAAGACGTGGTGACGGACGGCGGCTATCCCGAGAAGGTGCTCGCCAACGCGCCCGACGCCCGCGAGGGCTTTTTTGCCGTGCCGAAAGTGATGGAATGACATGAGCGAACTGACCAGCCTGACCATTGCCGCGGCGCGCGACGCGCTGGCCAAGGGCGAAACCACCGCGACCGAACTCACCGAGGCCTGCCTTGCCGAGATCGAGGGCGCGGATGCACTTGGTGCCTTCGTCCACAAGACCCCGGATATCGCGCGGGAACAGGCGAAAGCGGCGGATGCCCGGATCAAGGCGGGCGAGGCCACCGCGATGACGGGCATCCCGCTCGGCATCAAGGATCTGTTCTGCACCATGGGCGTGGCGAGCCAGGCCGGGAGCGCCATCCTCGAAGGCTTCAAGCCGGAATACGAATCCACCGTCACCCGGAACCTGTTCGACGCGGGCGCGGTGATGCTCGGCAAGCTCAACATGGACGAGTTCGCCATGGGCTCGTCGAATGAAACCTCGGTCTACGGCAACGCGGTGAACCCG
This sequence comes from Maritimibacter sp. HL-12, assembly GCF_900177545.1. Classification (GTDB taxonomy): domain Bacteria; phylum Pseudomonadota; class Alphaproteobacteria; order Rhodobacterales; family Rhodobacteraceae; genus Sinisalibacter. The sequence goes on from NZ_FXBQ01000001.1 coordinate 2,478,219, forward strand.
TGGAAGGTCGATGACCGCCAGCTCACCCCCGGCGGCTCCTCCGGCGGCTCTGCCAGCGCCGTGGCCGCCGATCTCTGCCTTGCCGCCACCGGCACCGATACCGGCGGCTCGATCCGCCAGCCCGCCGCCTTCACCGGGATCACCGGATTGAAGCCGACCTATGGCCGGGTCTCGCGCTGGGGCATCGTCGCCTTCGCCTCCTCGCTCGACCAGGCCGGGCCGATGACCAAATCGGTGCGCGACGCCGCGATCATGCTGGGCGCGATGGCCGGGCATGATCCGAAAGACAGCACCTGTGCCGACCTGCCGGTGCCCGATTTCGAAGCCGCGCTCACCGGCGACATCAAGGGCAAGGTGATCGGCATCCCGCGCGAATACCGGCTCGACGGCATGCCCGCCGAGATCGAGAAGCTCTGGGACGAGGGCAAGGCGATGCTCGCGGATGCCGGGGCCAAGTTGATCGACATTTCGCTGCCGCACACCAAGTATGCGCTGCCGGCCTATTACGTCATCGCCCCCGCCGAGGCCTCCTCGAACCTCGCGCGCTACGACGGCGTGCGCTACGGCCACCGCGCGAAGCTCGCGGCGGGCGAGGGCATCAGCGACATGTATGAGAAAACCCGCGCCGAGGGGTTCGGGGCGGAGGTGCAGCGCCGGGTGATGGTGGGCACCTACGTGCTCTCCGCCGGGTTCTACGACGCCTATTACAACCGCGCCCGCAAGGTCCGTGCCCTGATCAAGCGCGATTTCGACGACGCCTTCGACCAGGGCGTGGATGCGATCCTCACCCCGGCCACGCCCTCCGCTGCCTTCGGGCTGGGAGAAATGACCGAGGCCGATCCGGTGCAGATGTATCTCAACGACGTCTTCACGGTGACGGTCAACCTCGCGGGCCTGCCCGGCATCTCGGTGCCCGCCGGGCTTGATGCCAAGGGCCTGCCGCTCGGGCTCCAGCTTATCGGCAAGCCTTGGGAAGAGGGTGATCTGCTGAATACCGCCTATGCGCTCGAACGTGCGGCGGGCTTTGTTTCCAAGCCCGAGAAATGGTGGTAATCCCCGCGACCGACGCTAATCTGGCGTCGGACAACCGGGGGCGCAGGATGCGTATCGCGACCGTTTTGAGTATCATGGCGTTTACACTGGCCGCCTGCAGCCCGCCGGTTCCCGACAGCGGGGCCGGTGCCAATGACACCGCCTTGTCGTCGACCGGCGCGTCCGTGCTGCCGCCCACCACCCCCGTGGCCGCCGCATCGCTGGACGAAAGCGGCGAATCCCTCGCCGCCGAAACCGCTGCCGTGCTCGGACTTGAGGGGGCCCCGGCAACCGGCGAACCGCTCTCGGCCATGGCACCCGATTCCGCCACTGCCGCGCCGGTCGGGCTTTCCGACGAGCAGAGCTTTGAAGCCGTCAGCGAACGCGAGTCGATCGAAAGCGATGCGGCGCGGATCGACGCCAACCGGGAACAATACACGGTGATCCAGCCCACCGAACTGCCGCCGCGCCCCGATGGCTCCGGCCCTTCGATCGTGTCCTACGCGCTTGCCACCACAAACAACCCGGGTCAGCCGCTCTACCGCCGCACGGGGATCGCCGCCGCCAGCCGCTATGAGCGTGCCTGCGCCCGGCATGGCAGCCCCGACCGCGCCCAGGAAGCCTTCCTCGACGCGGGCGGCCCCGAGCGCGACCGCTACGGTATGGACCCCGATGGCGACGGCTTCGCCTGCACCTGGGATCCGCGCCCCTTCCGGGCCGCGCGAGACGCCGCACCGGCGGACGTGGACACCTACGAAGACGTCGAAACCCCCGGCGAATCGTGACCGGCCCCGGCCCGGCGATCTCGCAGCCCTCGCCGAATTTCGGTGGCCGCCGGGATGGGTTGCGCCCCGAGTTGGTGGTGCTGCACTACACCGCGATGCCCGATGCGCAGGCCGCGCTGGCGCGGCTATGCGCGCCCGAGCATGAGGTGTCGGCGCATTACCTGATCGCCCGGGATGGCCGGCTGTTCCGGCTTGTCGAGGAAGACCAGCGGGCCTGGCACGCCGGGACGGGAAACTGGCGCGGACGGGGCGACGTGAATTCGCGCTCGATCGGCGTCGAGTTGGACAATTGCGGCAATTCTCCCTTCGCCGAGCCGCAGATGGCGCGGCTGGAAGTGTTGCTTTGCGATATTCTTGCGCGCTGGCAGATCCAGCCCGAAGGTGTCATCGCGCATTCGGATTTCGCCCCGACTCGCAAGACAGATCCGGGCCCGAGGTTCGACTGGCAGCGGCTGTCGTTGCAGGGCCTCGCGGTCTGGCCCGCGCCTGGAACACCGGCGTCGGCTCCTGACGAAGCCGCGTTTCTCAAAGCTGCCCGGGCCTTCGGATACCCCGTCGAAGATGGCTTCGCCGCGGTGCTCGCGGCTTTCCGCGCCCGATTCCGGCCTTGGGCGCGTGGGTCACTCGACGAGTCCGACATGGCCGCGATCGAGGATCTCGCCCGCCGCTTCGCGGTTGACCGGGCGGCCCGGCGCGCCTAAGTCAGCAGCGCGCGGATGGCCGGATGGCCGCGGGGGGCAACCTCCGAGGAAAGTCCGGACTCCACAAGGCAACGGTGCCGGGTAACGCCCGGCGGGGGCAACCCCAGGGAAAGCGCCACAGAGATCAGACCGCCTTTCTTCGGGAAGGCAAGGGTGAAACGGTGGGGTAAGAGCCCACCGCGCGACTGGCAACAGGAGCGGCACGGCAAGCCCCACCGGGAGCAATGCCAAATAGGGACCTCGCATGGGCTGCCTTGGCCCGGGGTCCGGGTCGGCAGCTAGAGCGTCCGGGCAACCGGCCGCCCAGAGGAATGGTCATCATCCCCGGGGAGACCCGGGGTTACAAAATCCGGCTTACAGGCCATCCGCGCGTATCTTCATCACGGCAATACTGCCTCGCGGGGGTGCGGGGGTGAGAAACCCCCACCTCCTTTCGCCGCCCGGTGGGCAACTGACCACGCGCGCGGGTCTCAGACGTGCTGGTCGATCAGGATCGGATTGCCGTCGGGGTCTTCGAGGGTGATGTAGCCCGGGCCGCTGCCGTCCGGGTCGGTCTCTTCGATCAACACCATGCCCTCTGCCTTCAGACGTTCCTGTATCGCGCGAACGTCCTCGTACGGTTCCGCGAGGGGCTCTGCCATTGGCCCCCAGCCCGGATTGAAGGTCAGCAGGTTCTTGTCGAACATGCCCTGGAACAGGCCGATGGTGGTGGCGCCGCTTCTGAGGATGAGCCAGCCCTGGTCCTGATCACCGCCGGCTTCGGAGAATCCGAGCTTTTCGTAGAACGCCCGGGAGGCCGCGATGTCAGAGACGGCGTGGCTGACGGAAAATGCACCCAGATGCATGAAATGTCCTTTCGTGTCACGATTGCCGGGTCAGTGTAGCGCATTTGCCGGCACAATGCGGTTGACTCGGGCGGCCGGGACGCTACAAGGCGGGCTTCAAGGATTTGACCGGGCGCATGACGCCCGACGAGGAGTTGACATCATGGCGAAACCGACCACTATCAAGATCCGCCTGAACTCGAGCGCGGGCACCGGGCACTTCTACGTGACCAAGAAGAACGCCCGCACGATGACCGAGAAGATGACCGCGCGGAAATATGATCCCGTGGTGCGCAAGCACGTCGAATACAAGGAAGGCAAGATCAAGTAATCCTGCCGATGCCGAAAAGAAAAAGGCCGCGCTTTCATGCGCGGCCTTTTTTCGTTTCCAGCCGGTGCCTTGCCGCGCCCGCGGTTCAGCCTTGGTGTTTGCCGGCTTGTATGATGCGACGTTTTCGGGCGCGCCGGATCACGATGTAGAACAGCACGAACCCGCCCAGGAACCCGCCGAGGCCAAGCGTCAGCATGGGCCGCTGGGTGAGCGAGTCGAACACGGTCTGCATGTCATCTCCTTGCGTCTCTGCCGGTTTGGCGTGGGATAGCTTGAAAATGCGGCAGCGGATCGACCCTTCGAGGGAGAAACGACGGCGCGCTTCCGGTCACATCAGCAGCGGCCCGAGCGTGGCGGCGATCCCGACCGCGACCAACAACCCGATCAGGTTGAGCACCGCGCCGGCCCGCAGCATCCGCGCCCGGGTCACCTCGGGGTGGGCAAAGACGATGGCGTTGGGCGGCGTGGCCACCGGCAGCATGAAGCCGATCGAGGCGGCGAGCGCGACCGGAAGCATGAACGTCACCGGGTCGATCCCGAGGCTGACGGCCGCCGCGCCGGCGATCGGCATGAACAGTGCCGCCGTGGCGGTGTTGGATGCCAGTTCGCCGAGGTAGACGATGAGCGCGGCGAAGGTGAGCAACAGGAGCGGCAGCGGCAGCCCTGCGAAACCGGCGCTCGCGGCACCGATCTGCGCGGCAAGGCCGCTGGTGTCGATCAGGCGGGCGAGGGCGAGGCCGCCGCCGAACAGGATCAGCACGTCCCAGCGAATGCGCGCAGCCGCGTCCCAGTCGAGCAACCGCCCGCCGCTGCCTTTGCCGTCGGGCAGGAAAAACAGCGCGAGCGCGCCGGTGAGCGCGATGCCCGCGTCGGTCAGCGGCAGGCCAGGCAGCAGCGGGGCAAGCCAGGGCCGGGTGATCCAGCCGAGCGCGGTGAGGGCGGCGACAATGGCCACCCGCGCCTCGGCACCGCGCAGGGGACGGGCTTCGTAGGGTGGCAGCGGCAAATGGCTGGCCCCGCCGAGCCCCGGCGTGAGGCGGGCGAGCACCGCCCAGGCGGCCAGCATCAAGAGCAGCGAAACCGGCATGCCGACCATGGCCCATTCGGCGAAACCGATCGTGATCGCTTGCGTGTCGGCGACGTAGGCCGCGAAGATCGCGTTGGGCGGTGTGCCGATCAGCGAGCCCATGCCGCCGATGGTGGCGGCATAGGCCACGCCCAGCATCAGCGTGGCGGCAAGGCGCGGATTGGCGGGTGCGGCCACGGCGGCAGCGATCGGGGCCACCACCATCGTTGCGGCAGTGTTCGAGATCCACAACGACAAAAAGCCGGTTGCCACCATCAGCGCGGCGAGCACCCGCGCAGGGCTGGTGCCGGCACGGGCGAGCAGGCCGTGGGCGATGCGGGCATGAAGGCCCACGCCTTCGATCGCGCGGGCAACAAGAAAGCCGCCGAGAAACAGCAGGATCAGCGGGTGCGCGTAGGACGGCGCCACGTCCTCGATCGGGGCGAGTCCGAGCAGCGGCGCGAGCGCGAGCGGCAGAAGCGCGGTGGCGGCGAGCGGCAGCGCTTCGGTCACCCACCATGTGGCCATCAGCAAAGCAAGCCCGGCGGCCACCCAAGCCTCGCGGGGCATGTCGCCGGGGGGCGGCAGGATGAGCGTGGCGGCGAGCAGGGCGGGGCCGAGGACCAGGGCAAGGCGCATGTGAGTGGTCTATCGCGTGGCTGTTGCGGTGGGAAGAGCGGCGCGGATGGACGGGGCCAGCATCCGGGCCCAGAGCGCATAGCCCGCTGGTCCGGGGTGAAACCCGTCTTCGGCCATGAGATCGGGGGCGAGCGTGATCGCGAAACGCGCGTGGCTCCAGCGCGGGTCCTGCGCGGTCTCCCGCGCGAGGCCGAGATCGAGGCGGCGCGCGCTCGCCCCCACCACCCAGCGCAGCGGTTGCGGGAGCGCAGGGAAATCGCCCATCGGTGGCAATCCCGAGGCGATGACATGGGACACGCCGAAACGCTCCGTGAGCAACATGCGCAGCGCGACCTGATGTGCGCACCAGCGGGCGAGGGGGACCGAGCGGGTCACATCGTTCACGCCGAGCGCGGTCACGGCGATGTCGAAGGGTTCGGGTTGGGTCGTGGACAACCGCGCGAGGGTGTCGGCGGTGGTGGCCCCGGTGCGGGCGATGAGCCGCCAGGTTACGCGGTGCGTGGTGCCGAGTTCGGCCGCGAGCCGCCCGGCAAGAGCGGCGCGCTGATCGCGGGCACCGACCCCGGCGGCGGAACTGTCACCAACGATCAAAAGCCGGAGCGGCGGACCGTCCCCGGCCTCGCCCCTGCGCGGTCCGGCGGCTTCGGGCAGCCGGAGCGCGTGGCGGCGCAGGGCCATCCCCTGTGCGATCAGCACGGGCGCGAGGGCGAGTTTCGCGGCGGTGACGCGCATGTCGGCTCCCGGGACGAAAAGGGCCGGCGCAATGGCCGGCCCTTGGGTCGTTGTTTCCTGACGCGGGTTACTCGCGGTTGCCGAGGAACTGCAGCAGGAACATGAACAGGTTGATGAAGTCGAGGTAGAGGTTCAACGCCCCCATGATCGCCGACTTGGCGAGCCATTCGCCGTCCATCGCGTGGGCATGCTGAAGGTATTCGGTCTTGAGCCGCTGGGTGTCATAGGCGGTGAGACCGGCGAAGATCAGCACACCGATTGCCGAGACCGCGAAGTGCAGCGCGGGCGAACCGAGGAAGATGTTCACGATCGACGCCACGATCAGGCCGATCAGGCCCATGATCAGAAAGGCACCCCAGCCCGAGATGTCTTTCTTCGTGGTGTAGCCCCAAAGGCTGAGGCCCGCGAAGGCGATCGCGGTGATCAGAAAGGTCTGCGCGATCGAGATGCCGGTGAAGGCGGCGAAGATCCACGAGATCGACAAGCCCATCACGGCCGCGAAGGCGTAGAAGTAGAGCTGTGCGCCGGCCGCGGAGAGGCGGTTGATCGCCGCGCCGAAGGCAAACACCATCACCAGCGGCAGAAACATGACGATCCAGCCGAGAATGTTGGGCGACAGCGTGATCGGATCGCGCAGGATCGACAGCAGCGCGTCGGAGGTGCCGAAGGCCCATGCCACGCCTGCCGTGACCAGCAGGCCAACGGACATCGTGCCGTAGACCTTGTTCATGTGGGCGCGCAGGCCCTCGTCGATCTGGGCGGTGCGGGCGCCAGTTGCCGCCGTCCGCATCGTCTTCAAATCAGCCATCTGTATCAGCCTCCTGAAAGCCAAACTGGGTCGCGTTGCCGACATGGAAACGCGTCAACTTGAATATCGTGGAGCTTGCCCCGGATTTCAAGGTTTTCCGGAGGCTTCGACGGCCCCGGTTAACGGGGCTGTGAAGGCAAGTCAGCGCGGCAGATCCCAGAACGGACGCTCGGCTTCGTGCTTGGCGATCATGCGGTCGATGCCGATATCGCGCAGCAGGCGGTCGTCGAGCGTGTCGAGACGGGTGCGCTGCTCGCGCACGGCGAGCGCGCGCCGAACCCACACCATCGGGTTGAAACTTGCGCGGCGGCTGTGGCGGGTGCCATGGTTGGCGGTGATCGTGAGCATCGGTATCTCCTGGCCTCAACGGAGGTGGTTTGTTGGTCGCCCCTCCCATTGCGTTAGATAGGGTCTCGCGGTACATAACGGAAATGAATGTTTTTTAGTTAACACATCACGGATCGTGATATGGCGCGCAACCTCGACATGACCGCGCTCAGGGCCTTCGTCACGGTTGCGCAGGTCGGCAGCGTAACCCGCGCGGCGGGGCTTCTGCACCTCACGCAATCGGCGGTGTCGATGCAGATCAAACGGCTCGAAGAAGCGCTCGGCCGGGCGCTGTTCGACCGTTCCGGGCGCGGCGTGGTGCTCACCGCCGATGGCGAGCAACTGCTCGGCCGGGCACGCCGGATGCTGGCGATCAACGACGAGATCTGGTCGCGCTTCACCGATGCCGCCTTCGAGGGCGAAATCGCGCTCGGGGTGCCGAACGACGTGGTCTACCCCGCCCTGCCGCCGGTGCTGCAACGCTTTCACGCCGACTTTCCCCGGATGAAGGTGACGTTGCATTCGTCCTACACGCAGCGGCTCAAGGACATGTTTCGCCGGGGGGATTGCGACCTGATCCTCACCACCGAAACCGCGCTCGACGCGGGCGGCGAAACGCTCGCCACCCTGCCGCTGGTCTGGGTCGGTGCCCCGGGCGGACAGGCCTGGCGCCAACGCCCGCTGCGGCTGGCCTTCGAGGCGCGCAACATCTTTCGCATCGAAGTGGAAGCCGCGCTGGATGCGGAAGGGATCGCCTGGGAAATGGCGGTGACCTCCGACATGACCCGCACCATCGAGGTGACCTGCGCCGCCGATCTCGCGGTGCACACCCTGCTCGAAGGCACGGTCCCGGCCACGCTGGAACCGATCGACCACGGCGGTGCGCTGCCCACGCTCGGGTCGATGCGGGTGAACCTTTACATCGCCGACACCCTGCGCGGCGAGGCGGGGCAGGCGCTGGTGGCGCTGTTGCGTCAGGCCTACGGGGCCGGTTGATCCGCACCCATGGTGACGACGATCTTGCCGGTGGACTTTCGCGCGCGCAGGGTCGCGTAGGCATCGCCCGCGCGCTCAAGCTCGAAAACATGGTTGACGTGGGGGGCAAGGCGGCCCTCCTCATACCAGCCGATCAGCTCCGCCATGCTCTCGCGAAGCGCGACCGGGTTGAAGTGGGCATAGCCACCCCACCAGAAACCAAGCACGTCGATGTTCTTGACCAGCAGGTGATTGGCGGGGATCTGCGGCACCTCGCCGGAGGCAAAGCCGACCGCAAGAATGCGGCCTTCGGGGTTTGTCGCGCCGAGGGCCGCGCGAAACTGGTCGCCGCCTACCGGGTCGTAGACCACATCCGCCCCGCCAAGCGCCTTCACCGCCGCCCGAATGTCGTCGCCGGTGCTGTCGATCAGGTGATCGGCCCCGGCGGCGGCGCAGACCGCAAGCTTGTCGGCCCCCCGGGCACAGGCGATCACCCTCGCGCCCATGAGCTTGCCGATCTCGATCGCGGTCAACCCCACGCCGCCCGCCGCACCGAGCACCAGGAGCGTTTCGCCGGCGGCGAGCCGGGCACGGCGGGCAAGCGCGAGGTGGCTGGTGCCATAGGCGACCTGGAAGGCGGCGGCGACGGAGAACGGCATCGCATCGGGGATCGGCAGGCAGGCCGCGGCGGGGAACGCGCCGCGTTCGGCCAGACCGCCCGATCCGGCCATCACCGCCACCCGCGTTCCCGACGCCGGGCCGGTCACGCCCGGGCCATGGCCGATGACGGTGCCGGCCAGCTCCATGCCGAGGGTGAACGGCGGCGGCGGGGTTTGCTGATAGGTGCCCTCGATCATCAGGAGATCGGCGAAGTTCAGCCCGCAGGCGGCGATATCGACGATGACTTCGCCGGGCCCGGCCTCGGGGGCGGGCATTTCGGCGAGTTCGGGTGCGGTGCCGGTGGCGGTGAGGCGATAGGCTTTCATAAGGGCTCTCCCAGTCTGCGTCACTTCACTACTCGACGTGTGGCCGCAAGGCGAGAGGCGGCGCGGGGATGCGGGCAGGCCTTGCGAGTGACCGGTGCGCAGGGCGAGGGTAATCGGTCGATTCGCGTTATGCGTGTATTTGTGGGGAATTCGGAATCTTGATTCGCAAATTGCGAGTGAACGTGCTAAACACGTTCTACGGGTATAACGAGGCCGGCCGGGTGGTCACGGAAATCCGCTTCACACCCGGTGTTTCCGAAGTAAACAACCAAAAAAACAGCGAAATATCGACCGAAACCAAACTGACCAAAAAGACAGGTTGTGGTTGTGGTGGCTGCCGTGGTTTTTGATCATACGGTCGGGAAGATCAAAGGAGAGCTATGATGAAACACCCTGTGGATGTCCACGTGGGCAAACGAATCCGTCACCGTCGCTGGATGGTGGGCATGACCCAGCAACAGCTTGCCGAGCGGGTTGGCATCAAGTTTCAGCAGATCCAGAAGTACGAAACCGGCATGAACCGCGTCAGTGCGTCGCGGCTTTGGGATATCTCCGAAACCCTTTCCGTCCCGGTCAGCTTCTTTTTCGAAGGCCTCGAAGCCGGCACCGGCAAGCCTGCCGAGTCGGCGCTGCCGGGCGATATCCTCGCCGACAAGGAAGCCCTTGAACTGGTGCGCTCCTACTACGCGATCCCTGAAAACCAGCGCCGGCGCCTCTTCGAGCTTGCCCGCGTTCTGTCCGACGCGGCTTGACGCCTGCCGCCTCATTGGCTACCGCCGGGGCAACCTGATCCCGGCGGGGCCATGAGCGATATCACATCCCAAACCCGAGATGACCTTCTCGCCACCGCCCTGGCGCTGGCGGATGCCGCGCGTCCGGCAACGCTTGCGCATTTCCGCGACGGGGCGCTTGCGGCCGACAACAAGGCGGTCGGCGGCTTCGATCCGGTAACCGCCGCCGACCGCGAGGCGGAACAGGCGATGCGCGCCACGCTCGCCCGGCTGCGCCCGGACGACGCGATCCTGGGCGAGGAATTCGGCTATCAGCCCGGCACCTCGGGGCTGACCTGGGTCCTCGATCCGGTCGACGGCACCCGCGCCTTCCTGTCCGGCACGCCGACCTGGGGCGTGCTGATCGCGGTCGGTGACGCGGCCGGCCCGCGCCTTGGCGTGATCGACCAGCCTTTCATCGGCGAGCGCTTCGTCGGTGGCTTCGGAGAGGCCTGGAGTGACGGTCCGACCGGGCACCGGATGTTGGCAACGCGTGCGCCTCGGCCACTTTCGCAAGCGATCCTGTTCACCACCTTCCCAGAGGTCGGCAGCGCCGCCGAGCGCGATGCCTTCCACGATCTCGCTGGCCGTGTGCGGCTCACCCGTTTCGGGCTGGATTGCTACGCCTATGCGCTGGTTGCGGCGGGGCAGATCGACCTCGTGGTCGAAGCCGGGTTGCAGGCCTACGACATCCAGGCACCGATGGCGGTGATCGAGGCGGCGGGCGGCGTGGTGACCGATTGGCGCGGGGGATCGGCACGGGATGGCGGACGGGTTCTGGCGGCGGCGAATGCCGAGATCCACGCCGCCGCACTCGAAGTGCTTTCGCGCGCGCCGCAGGATTGACGCAGGCGCGCCCGGCCGGGCGCGAATGAGGGAAGCGCGATGGACCTCCTGATCCGCGGCGCCGTTACGGTGCTGACGATGGACGACGCGATGCGCGAGCTTTCGGGGGCCGACGTGCTGATCCGCGATGGCGTGATCGCGGGCGTGGGGCAAGGGCTTGCCACCACCGGCGAGGTGGTCGAGGCGAAGGGCTGTGTTATTACCCCCGGCCTCGTCAACACCCACCACCACCTCTACCAGAGCCTTACGCGCGCCGTGCCGGGCGGGCAGGACGCGCTCCTGTTCGGCTGGCTCAAAACGCTCTACCCGATCTGGGCGCGCTTCGGCCCCGAGGAAATGCGCGTCTCCGCCCTCGTCGGGCTTTCGGAACTGGCGCTGTCGGGGTGCAGCATGTCGTCCGACCACCTCTATCTCTACCCGAACGGCGCGCGGCTCGATGACACGATCGACGCGGCAGCGGAGGTGGGCCTGCGCTTCCACCCCACACGCGGCGCGATGAGCATTGGCGAAAGCGCAGGCGGGCTGCCGCCCGATAGTCTCGTTGAGCGCGAGGCGGATATTCTCGACGATTGCATCCGGGTGATCGACGCCTTCCACGATCCCGCCCCGGGGGCGATGCTGCGCGTCGGCGTTGCGCCCTGTTCGCCGTTCTCGGTAAGCCGGGAGCTGATGCGCGATGCCGCGCTGCTGGCCCGCGACAAGGGCGTGATGCTGCATACCCACCTTGCCGAGAACGACGAGGATATCGCCTATAGCGAGGCGCAGTTCGGCATGCGCCCCGGACAATATGCCGAGGAGCTTGGCTGGACAGGGCCGGATGTCTGGCATGCCCATTGCGTCAAGCTGGACGGTGCCGAGATCGATCTCTTCGCCCGCACCAGAACCGGCGTCGCCCATTGCCCCTGCTCCAACTGTCGCCTCGGCTCGGGCATAGCGCCGGTGCGCACGATGCGCGACGCGGGCGTGAAGGTCGGGCTTGGCGTCGATGGCTCGGCCTCGAACGACGCTGGCAACCTCGTCGCCGAGGCGCGCCAGGCGATGCTGCTGCAGCGGGTGGCGCAGGGCGCCGACCGGATGAGCGCACGCGAAGCGTTGCGGATCGCCACGCGGGGCGGCGCGGAGGTGCTCGGCCGCGACGATTGCGGCCAGATCGCCCCCGGCAAGCGCGCCGATCTGGCGATCTGGGATACCTCCGGCATCGAGAGCGCGGGCAGCTGGGACCCGGCCGCGCTCCTGCTCGCCGGTCCAGCCCGAGTGCGCGATCTGTTCGTCGAGGGCCGCGCGGTGGTGCGCGCCGGCCGGATGGTCACCGTCGATCTGCCAAGGGCGGTCGAACACCACAACCGCCTTGCGCGCGCCCTCATGACCTGAGCGCGCGACGCTCTTCTTGGGTCCGAAAATACCTCGGGGGTGAATTGGCCGCAGGCCAAGAGGGGGCAGCGCCCCCTTCCTAGATCTGCCGTCCGCCGACGTAGGTGGCGCGAATCGCGCGGTCATCGCCCATCATGATCGTCGGGAACACCACCTCCCAGAGATCTGCGGCCCGTTCGGCGCGCTGGGCGATGGCCGGGGTCGAGGCAAGGTCGATCACCGCGAGATCGGCTTCGTAACCGGGGGCCAACGTGCCGATCCGGTCGCCGAGATGCAGCGCATGCGCGGAGCCCGCAGTGGCCAGCCACCAAAGCAGCGCCGGGTGCAGCACGGTGCCCCGCAGATGCGCCACCTCGTAGGCCGCCGCCATCGTGCGCAGCATCGAGAACGATGAGCCACCGCCAGTGTCGGTGGCCAGCCCGATGCGCTGGCCCTCGCGCATCAGCCCATCCATGTCGAACAGCCCCGAGCCTATGAAGGTATTGGAGGTCGGGCAATGGATCAGGCTGGCACCGGCTTCCTTCAGCCGGTCGCGTTCGCGGGGAGAAAGGTGGATCGCGTGGCCCATCAGGGCGCCCTCGCGCAGAAGCCCGAAGCGATCGTAGACATCGGTGTAATCGCGCGCCTCGGGGAACAGCTCGGCGACCCAGGCGATTTCCTCGTGCTGTTCGCTGAGGTGGGTCTGCATCAGCACTTCGGGGTGCTCGCCCCAGAGCGCACCGAGTGCCGAAAGCTGTTCGGGTGTCGAGGTCGGCGCGAAACGGGGGGTGATGACGTAGCCCAGCCGGTCGATACCGTGCCAGCGCTCGAGCAGTGCTTTCGACTCGTCGTAGGCGGATTGCGCCGTGTCGCGGAGGGCGTCGGGCGCATTGGCATCCATGCAGGTCTTGCCGCCGAGCGCGCGGAGCCCGCGCCTCTGTGCTTCGGTAAAATACGCCTCCACGCTTTCGGGGTGGATCGTGCAGTAACTCACCGTGGTGGTGGTGCCATTGGCCAGCGTGAGATCGAAGTAGCGCGCGGCGATCTCGGCGGCATGGGCCGGATCGCCGAACCGGGCTTCCTCGGGAAAGGTGTAGTGGTTGAGCCAGTCGATCAGCCGCTTGCCCCAACTCGCGATGATCGCGGTCTGCGGGTAATGCGCGTGGGCGTCGACGAAACCGGGCGAGATCAGCGCCGCGCCGTAATCGCTGACCGGCGCCTGCGGATGGGCGGCGCACACCTCCTCGGCGGGGCCGACGGCGACGATCCTTCCGGCCTCGATCGCCACGGCGCCGTGGCGCTCGTGGCGGATCGCCGCCTCGGGCGGCACCCGGAACGGGTTGTCGGTGAAGGTCAGGGTCTGGCCTTGGAGAATCTGCATCGCGCGCCTCATTGCCCGGCGCAGGACACTAGGGCCCCGCAGGCCCCTCGTCCACGCCTTTCCCCCTGTTCCTTGCGGCGACCTTCGCATATGGTCCGCGGCGCAAGCAGGGAGGGCAGCCATGGCCGAGGAACAGACCCCCGACAGCGCGGCGGAAGACGGCGGCTTCGAGCTCGATCGGGAGCGGATGCGTCCGGTCCAGGATGCGTTGGATGCCGGCGATGGCCCGGCGCTTGCGGCGCTGCTCGATCCGCTTCACCCGGCCGACGTCGCCGATATTCTCGAGCATCTCGACCGCAAGTCGCGGGTCGCCCTGGTGCGGCTCTACGGTCTGGCCTTCGATGGCGAGATCCTGTCTGAACTCGACGAGAACCTGCGCGAGGACGTGATCGCCGCGATGGCACCGGACGTGCTGGTCGAAGCGGTGCGCGACCTCGAATCCGATGATGTGGTCGACCTCATCGAAGACCTCGATGAGCCGCAGCAGGAAGCCATTCTCGATGCGCTTGAGGCCGGCGACCGGGTCGCCGTCGAAAAATCGCTGACCTACCCGGAGGAAACCGCCGGCCGCCTGATGCAGCGCGAGATGGTGGTGGCACCCGAACACTGGAACGTCGGCCAGGCCATCGACCACATGCGCGCCCATGACGATTTGCCCGAGCAGTTCTACCACGTCATCCTCGTCGATCCGCGGATGCGCCCGACCGGCTATGTCACCCTCGGCAAGATCATGTCGCACCCGCGCGGAATCCGGCTCGCCGACCTCTCGGAAGACAGTTTCCGCACCATTCCCGCGCTTCAGGACGAGGAAGAGGTGGCCTACGCTTTCAACCATTACCACCTGATCTCGGCACCCGTGGTCGACGAGGATGACCGGCTGGTGGGCGTCATCACGATCGACGACGCGATGGCGATCCTCGACGAGGAACACGAGGAAGACATCCTGCGGCTTGCCGGTGTCGGCGAGGGCTCGCTGTCGGACGGTGTGCTTGTGACAACCCGCCAGCGGCTTGCCTGGTTGAGCGTCAACCTCGGCACCGCGATCCTGGCCTCGCTGGTGATCGCGCAGTTCGAAGCGACGATCACGGCCTTTGTCGCGCTCGCGGTGCTGATGCCCATCGTTGCCTCGATGGGCGGCAACGCGGGCACCCAGTCGCTCACCGTGGCCGTGCGCGCGCTGGCGACGAAAGAACTCACCTCGGCCAATGTCTGGCGGGTGATCCGGCGTGAGATTCTCGTCGGCCTGTTGAACGGGCTGGTGTTCGCCGTGGTGATGGGGGGAATCGGCATCCTCTGGTTCGGCACCCCGCTGCTCGGTCTGGTGATCGCCATGGCGATGATCGTGAACCTCGTGGTGGCGGGCTTCGCCGGTGTGGGCGTTCCCGTGCTGCTCAACCGGATGGGCATCGACCCGGCGCTCGCCTCGGGCACCTTCGTAACCACCGTGACCGACGTGGTGGGCTTTTTCGCCTTCCTCGGCCTCGCCGCGGTGATCCTGCTATGACCTTGAACGACGAGAAGATGGCCGCGCGGGCGGCCGCGTTCGCGCGCCGCGCGGTGGCCCATCCGCGTGGACTCGACAGGGCGGCGCAAACCCGGCTGGCGGCGCTGCTTGCGCCCTACCGGGGACGGGTGCTGGCGGGCTACATGCCGATGCGCACTGAGGTCAATCCGCTGCCGGTGATGGCGGAAATGGCGCTGCACGGCAGCGTGGGGGTGCCGGTGATCGAGGCCAAGGGCCAGCCGCTCAGCTTTCGTCGCTGGCGTCCGGGCACCACGATGGTGGCGGGCACCTTCGGCGCGTTGATCCCGGAGGCGGGCGGCGAGGTGGTGCCCGAGGTGCTGATCGTGCCGCTCGTGGCCTTCGACCGGAGCGGCGGGCGGCTGGGCTACGGCGGCGGGTTCTACGACCGCACGCTCGAAGCCTTGCGGGCCACGCGCCCGACGCTGGCGATCGGCTACGCCTATGCCGCGCAGGAGGCCGAGGCGCTGCCGCTGGAACCCACCGACCAACCGCTCGATGCCATCGTCACCGACGCCTTCACCCTTACTTTCTGAACGTGCGCGACGTGTCGAAAACCCAGACCATAACCCCGCGGGCCATCTCGCGCCCGTTGCGCAGATCGCGCTTTGCGCTTAGGGAACAGCCATGAAGATCCTGTTTCTCGGAGATGTCGTCGGTCGGGCCGGGCGGCGTGCGATCACGGAGCACCTGCCCGGGCTGCGCGAACGCTGGAAGCTCGATTTCGTCGTGGTCAACGGCGAGAACGCCACCGGCGGGATGGGTCTTTCCGGCGAGCATGCCAAGTCCTTTCTTGCCGCAGGGGCCGACGTGGTCACGCTGGGCGATCATGCCTTCGACCAGAAGGACATGCTGAGCTTCTGCGAGCGCGAACCGCGGATCATCCGGCCGCTGAACTTCGCCAAGGGCGCGCCGGGCCGCGGCATCGGGGTCTATCCCGACACCCGCGGGCGCAAGGTGGTGGTGGCGCAGGTGCTGGGCCAGGTGTTCATGAAACGCGCCTTCGACGATCCGTTTTCGACTATCGAAGCCGCGCTCAAGCCCTATCCGCGCGGCGGGCAGGCACAGGCGATTCTGGTCGACATGCATTGCGAGGCCACCTCCGAGAAGATGGCGATGGGCCATTATCTCGATGGTCGGGCCTCGGTCGTGGTCGGCACCCACACCCATGTGCCCACGGCGGACGCGATGATCCTGCCCGGCGGCACCGCCTACCAGACCGACGCAGGCATGTGCGGCGACTACTACTCGGTGATCGGCATGGACAAGGCCGAGCCGATGCGCCGTTTCGTCACCGGCATGGCGAAATCCCGGTTCGAGCCGGCGATGGGCGAGGTCACGCTCTCGGGACTCTATGTCGAGACCGACGACACCACCGGAAAGGCCACGCGGGTGGAGATGGTGCGCGAAGGCGGACGGCTGGCGGCTTCGGGGCCGTGACCCCTTGCCGCGCGTGACCGCGCGGGCGAGACTGGGGGCAGCCACGGGGGCCGGTAATGGAATTCTTCGATTTCTCCCGCGACCTGCAGGCCGTCATCGCGCTCGGCGTGGTGGCGGCGATGTTCGCTCTGTTCCTGCGCGAGATATTTCCCACCGAGGTGGTGGCGATCGCGGGGGTGGCGGCGCTGCTGGTCACCGGCGTCCTGCCCTACGAGGCCGGGCTTGCGGTGCTGGCCAACCCGGCGCCATGGACGATCGCCGCGATGTTCATCATCATGGGCGCGCTGGTGCGCACCGGGGCGTTGGAATGGTTCACCCAGAAGGCGCAGGGGCAGGCGGGCGAGCGGCCCTACCTCGCGCTTGCGCTGCTGATGGGGCTGGTCGTCGTCGCCTCGGCCTTCGTGTCGAACACGCCGGTGGTGGTGGTGATGATCCCGGTCTTCATTCAACTGGCAAAGCAGATGGGGCTCGCGCCTTCCCGCGTGCTGATCCCGCTCTCCTACGGCGCGATCATGGGCGGCACGCTCACCTTGATCGGCACCTCGACCAACCTGCTGGTCGATGGCGTGGCCCGGGCGCAGGGGCTCGCGGCCTTCACGATCTTCGAGATCACCCCGCTCACCCTCGTGCTGGTGATCTGGGGCATGGGATATCTCTACCTGATCGCGCCGCGCCTGCTGCCCGAGCGCACATCGCTCGCGTCGCTGCTCACCGATCATGCGCGCAAGAAGTTTTTCACCGAGGCGGTGATCCCGCCCGAAAGCAACCTGATCGGGCGCGAGGTGCTCGGGGTGCAGCTTTTCCGGCGCGAGGGGGTGCGGCTGATCGACGTGATCCGGGGCGATCTGTCGCTCCGGCGTAACCTTGACGGCGTGCTCCTGCAGGTTGGCGACCGGGTGGTGCTGCGCACGCCGATGGCGGAACTTCTGTCGCTCCAGAACGATCCGAGCCTGAAGCGGGTCGATCAGGTTTCGGCGGTCGAGACCGCCACCGTCGAGGCGCTGATCACGCCGGAGTGCAGGATGGTCGGGCGCACGCTGGGGCAGTTGCGGCTGCGTCGGCGCTTCGGCATCTACGCGCTCGCGGTGCACCGGCGCAACCAGAACCTCGGCGGCCAGCTCGACGAAGTGAAGGTTCGGGTCGGCGACACGTTGCTGCTGGAAGGCGCGCCCGAAGACATCCAGCGCCTCGCCGTCGAGATGAACCTTGTCGACGTCGCCCGGCCCTCGGCGCGCGCATTCCGGCGCGGGCATGCGCCGGTGGCGGTCGGCGCGCTGATGGGCATCGTGGCGCTCGCGGCGCTCGGCGTGGCCCCGATCCTCGCGCTTGCGGTGGTGGCGGTGGCAGTGGTCTTCCTCACGCGGGCGGTGGACGCGGATGAGGCGTTTTCGTACGTCGATGGACGGCTTCTGGCGCTGATCTTCGCCATGCTTGCGATCGGTGCGGCACTGGAGGCCTCCGGGGCGGTGGCGCTCATTGCCGGGGCACTTGCACCGCATCTCGCCGGGTTGCCGCCCTTTTTCATCGTTTGGGCGATCTACCTGATGACCTCGGTGCTGACTGAACTGGTCTCCAACAACGCCGTGGCGGTGGTGGTCACGCCCATCGCCATCGGGCTGGCGCAGGCGCTCGGGCTCGATCCGCGCGGGCTGGTGGTGGCGGTGATGGTGGCCGCCTCCGCCGCCTTCGCCACCCCGATCGGCTACCAGACCAACACGCTGGTCTATGGCCCGGGCGGCTACCGCTTCACCGATTTCATGAAGGTGGGCATCCCGCTCAACCTTTCCATGGGATTGCTCGCCTCGGCGCTGATCCCGCTGATCTGGCCCTTGTGATCCCGTGCCAAACCGCCGCATTGATGCGGCCCCGCCCCGCCGCCACATCCCGCCCGTCACAGAGGGGATCGCCATGACGAAAGACCTGCGCCGCCAGACCGCCGATATTCTCGCGCTTCGGCACCTGACCATCGAGATGGCCGAGCCGGCGATGGCCTGGGGCTGGGCCATGGTCGACGGTGAGCGCTACTCCGACGGGATCTGGGCGCTCACCGCGCTCCAGCCGCCCTACTACTGGTCGGAAATCTCCGATCTCGTCGGCCAGATCGCCCGCGAGCAGCGGCTGGCGACGCCGTCGAGCCAGGATGAGGCGACGCAATGGCTCGCCTACGGCCATCTCGCAGACGTGTTGGCCTCGGGCGGCGAGGATTTCCAGTCGCTCAAGCTTGTCTCGCGGCTGTGGTTCGATCACGAGACCCCCGATCTGCACATCTTCTACCAGCTCAAGCACGCGATCCGCGAGGTCGAGGCGGAGGGCGTGCAGCGGCATGTGGAGGGGCTGACAGCCGAGAACTGGCACGAGGTGCTCTGCGATATCGCCCGCGACTGGCTGGCGGCACATCCGCGCCCCGATCCGTTCGGGGAAGACTGAAGCCGGGCCGGGCCCGGGTGGAGTCAGGCGAACAACACCGGCCAAAGCGACGCGAGCAGCGCGGCGGCCATCGTCCAGTTGAACACGGTGAGGCGGCGTGGGTTGGTCAGAAACCGGCGCATCTCGCGACCGAGCAAGGCCCAGACCGCGACCGTGGGCAGGTTGATCGCGCCGAAAATCAACGCGACGAGGCCGACGGCGGCGAGCGTCTGCCCGGGGGCATAGGCGGTGAGCGCGGTGAGCGCCATCGCCCAGGCCTTCGGGTTGACCCACTGAAAGCCGGCGGCCTGAAAGAAGGTGAACGGCTTGCCACCCGCGCGCGCGGAATCGGGCGCGCTGGCATGGGCGATTTTCCACGCCAGCCAGAGCATATAGATCACGGCGATGCCCTTCAGCACGTCGTAGGCCACCGGGAAGCGCTCGAACAACGCGACCAGTCCGAGGCCGAGCCCGAGGATCATCACCGAAAAGCCGATGCCGACGCCGAGCATGTGCGGCACCGTGCGGCGCATCCCGAAATTCGCGCCCGAGGCGAGCAGCATCATGTTGTTCGGCCCTGGCGTCGCGGAGGAGACGAAGGCGAAGGTTGCAAAGGCGAGGAAGAGTTCTGGCGTCATGCGCAATTGTTGCACGTTATTCCGGATAGAGGGTTGCGAACTGGTGGAGGTTTTCTGGAATTTGTGCAATGAATACATGAAATGGATAAGATTGACCAACGAATATTGCGCGAACTTACTCGCGATGGCCGCCTGCCCAACACCCAGCTTGCCGAGCGAGTCGGGTTGTCGCCCTCGGCCTGCCTGCGCCGGGTGCAGGAGCTTGAACGGCAGGGGGTGATCACCGGCTACCGCGCGGTGCTGAACCCGGCGGCGATGGGCAAGGGGTTCGTCGCCTACCTGACGGTCGGGCTTTCAGATCATTCCAAGACCGGGCAGGACCGGTTTGAACAGGCGGTGGCGACGATGCCTGAGGTGCGCGAATGCCACAACATCACCGGCACGGTGGAATACCTGCTGCGGGTCGAGGCGCACGATCTCGCTGCCTACAAGCGCTTCCACACCGACAAGCTCGGCGTGGTGCCGGGAGTGCGCCGGTTGACCACCCATGTGGTGATGGGGTCACCCAAGGACGAGCGCGGCTAGAGGGCGGCGGCCGCCCGGCACCGGCAAGGAATCTTGGGCCAGGGAAAGCGGCGGGCTTGCCGGCGGTCGGGGCCTTGCCATATAGAGGCGCGAACCGGGAACAACGCTTGGAGCACCTCATGGCTGGCCATTCAAAATGGGCAAACATCCAGCACCGCAAGGGACGGCAGGATGCCGCGCGGTCAAAACTCTTCTCGAAGCTGGCCAAGGAAATCACCGTGGCGGCGAAGATGGGCGATCCCGACCCGGAAAAGAACCCGCGCCTGCGCCTTGCGGTAAAAGAGGCAAAATCGCAATCCGTGCCCAAGGACGTGATCGACCGCGCGATCAAGAAGAGCCAGGGCGGCGATGCCGAGAACTACGACGAGATTCGCTACGAGGGCTATGGCCCCAATGGCGTGGCGATCATCGTCGAGGCGATGACCGACAACCGCAACCGCACCGCCTCCAACGTGCGTTCGACGTTTTCCAAGAACGGCGGAAACCTTGGCGAAACCGGCTCGGTGAGCTTCATGTTCGAGCGCAAGGGCGAGATTGTCTATCCTGCCAGCGCGGGCGACGACGAAGCGATCTTCGAGGCCGCGATCGAGGCCGGGGCGGAAGACGTGGAAAGCTCGGAGGACGGCCACATCGTCTACTGTGCAGATACCGATCTGAACGAGGTGTCGAGCGCGCTGGAGGCCACGCTTGGCGAATCCGAATCGACCAAGCTGATCTGGAAGCCCGCCACCACCACCGAGCTTGGCCTTGACGACATGCAAAAGCTGATGAAGCTGATCGACGCGCTCGAAGACGACGATGACGTGCAGAACGTCACCACCAATTTCGAGGCGACCGACGAGGTTCTGGCCCAACTGGAATAGGCGGCGTGCAGGGTCAGGGATGCACCCCGGACGGGCATAGCGAGCGCAGCGCGATGGTTCCCCAATCAAACCCGGCGTCGATACCCTGTTCGGCAAGCCATTTCGCCTGCAGCCGGTAGGCCTGCCATTCCGCGGCCTGGTGGCAATCCCATTCGAGGGTGTCGAACTGCGCTGCGTGAACCAGCTCGTGCAATAGCGCCGCGATCGCACGTGGGGCGCTGATGTCCCACCGCTCGACGAGATAGATCCGCCGCGATGACCGGTCGTAGGCGGCCACCATGTCATCCTCGACGATCAGTGAGTCGCCGCCATAGGCAAGGGTATCTTGCGGCGCGCAGAGCATGATCTCGGGCGGCCGGGTTGCGATCCCGGCGGTGTCCAGCGCGCTGTTGGTTTCGATCCAAGCGGTGAGGTCGGCCACCAGGGAGGCGAGTTCCGGCGCGGGGCAGGGGCCGTCGGCGCGCGCTCCCGAGGCGCTCAGGAGCATTGCGAGAAGAAGCAAGGCGCGGGCCATGCGCCAGCATGACACGGGCGCGCGCGACCGGACAAGAGCCCCTTGCACCCCCCGGGCCATTCGGGTCACATCGCGCCATGACCGAGGCGCGCGCATCCCAGACCGGCAGCCCCCTCGCGGGCGTCCTGTGGATGCTGGCGACGGGGCTCAACTTCGTCATGGTGACCGCGTTGGTGAAGATCGTCGGCAGCCGGATTCCCGCCGCCGAGAGCGCGTTTCTGCGCTACTTCCTCGGGCTGGTCTTCCTCGTGCCGATGTGGCGCCCGCTGCTTGCCGCGCCGCTGCCATGGCCGACGCTGGCGCTGTTCTCGGCGCGCGGGCTGGTGCACAGTCTCGGGGTGATCCTGTGGTTCTACGCCATGGCCAGCATTCCGATGGCCGAGGTGACCGCGATCAACTACCTCAACCCGGTTTTCGTCACCCTTGGTGCCGCGCTGATTTTCGGGGAAAAGCTCGCCGCGCGCCGCCTCGCGGCGATCGCCGCCGCCCTGCTCGGGGCCTTCATCATCCTGCGCCCCGGCCTGCGCGAGGTCCTGCCCGGCCACATCGCGATGCTGGGCACGGCGGTGCTGTTCGCTGCCTCCTACCTCATGGCCAACCGGCTTACCGCGTTGGTGCGCCCGGTGGTGGTGGTGGCGATGCTCTCGATCACCGTCACCATCGGCCTTGCCCCCTTCGCGCTGGTGAACTGGGTGCCGCCGACGCTGGCCGAACTGGGCTGGCTCTTCGGTGTCGCCGCCTTCGCCACCGCGGGGCACTACAGCATGACCCGCGCCTTCGCCAGCGCACCGATGACGGTGACCCAGCCGGTCACCTTCCTGCAACTGGTCTGGTCGGTGCTGATCGGCGCAATGTTCTTCGCCGAGCCGGCCGATATCTGGGTCATCCTCGGCGGCGGGCTGATCATCAGCGCGGTGAGCTTCATCACCTGGCGTGAAGCGGTGCTGAAGCGCCGGGTCACACCAGTGGTGAACGAACCCAAGATCTGACGGCGATTGCCCGGGGGAGGGCAGGCGCGTGGGGTCGGGCGCGATGCAGGCGGGGTTTCGAGGCTGGACGGAGCCGCCCGACTTCGGGCATAGGCTAGCGGCACCGCGCCTCGTCGCGATGGCACAACCGAACCGGCGCGATGAAACCGGGGACGCGGGAAAAACTGGATCGAGTACCAAGGCTCCCGCGCCAGGTGTGGAGGCCTGACAAATGGCGGAAGGCAGTATTGCAATGAAACGTGTATTCATCACCGGGACCGCGGGATTCATCGGGTTCCACCTTGCCCGCCTTCTGCTGTCGCAAGGCTATGCCGTGGCGGGTTTCGACGGGATGACCGACTATTACGACGTTGCCCTCAAGCAACGCCGCCACGCCATGCTCCTGCAAAG
This sequence comes from Maritimibacter sp. HL-12, assembly GCF_900177545.1. Taxonomy (GTDB): domain Bacteria; phylum Pseudomonadota; class Alphaproteobacteria; order Rhodobacterales; family Rhodobacteraceae; genus Sinisalibacter. The sequence goes on from NZ_FXBQ01000001.1 coordinate 2,501,059, forward strand.
CGAAGCCTTCACCCGAACCGAGGCGATGCTGGAAGACGAGGGCGCGGTGAACCGGGCGGTCGACGCGTTCGCGCCCGACGTCATCGTGCATCTCGCGGCACAGGCCGGCGTGCGCTACAGCCTCGAAAACCCGCGCGCCTATATCGAGGCCAATATCGTCGGAACCTTCAACGTCATGGAGGCCGCGCGCAGGCATGAGGTTGACCACCTTCTGATGGCCTCGACCAGTTCGGTTTACGGTGCCAACACCGAGATGCCGTTTGACGAGGCGCAAAAGGCCGATACGCCGCTCACCATCTATGCCGCCACCAAGAAGGCGAACGAGGCGATGGGGCATTCCTACGCCCATATCCACGGCCTGCCGACAACGATGTTCCGGTTCTTCACCGTCTATGGCCCCTGGGGGCGGCCCGACATGGCGCTGTTCAAGTTCACCAAGGGTATTCTCGAAGGCACGCCCATCGACATCTACAACAACGGCGAAATGTGGCGCGATTTCACCTATATCGACGATCTCGTGCTCGGGATTCGCGGCTTGATCGACGCCGTGCCGGGCGGGCCGGAAACCGCTGTCGAGGGCGACAGCCTTTCACCGGCGGCACCGTTCCGGGTGGTCAATATCGGCAATTCCGACAAGGTGCGCCTGCTCGACTTCGTCGAGGCGATCGAGGCGGAAACCGGAAAGAAGGCGATCCGCAACTACATGCCAATGCAGACCGGCGATGTGCCGGCGACATGGGCCGACGCCACGCTGTTGCAGCGCCTGACCGGATACCACCCGCAAACGCCGATGCGGGACGGCGTGGCGCAATTCGTCCGCTGGTATCGCGACTACCACGAAATCTGATGCGCGGCCTCAGAGGTTCTCCGACTGCGGCATGCCGAGCACGTGGAAGCCGGAATCCACGGTGACGATCTCGCCGGTGGTGCAACTGCCGTAGTCCGAGGCAAGGTAGGCCGCTGTGCCGCCGACCGCTTCGAGGGTGGCGTTGTGGCGCAGGGGCGCGTTCGCCTCGGTATGGCGGTAGGTTTTTCGCGCGCCGCCGATCGCCGCGCCGGCCAGCGTTTTCATCGGGCCGGGGCTGATCGCGTTCACCCGGATGCCCTCGGGGCCGAGATCGTTGGCGAGGTAGCGCACGCTGGCTTCGAGCGCCGCCTTGGCCACGCCCATGACGTTGTAGAACGGCGTCACCCGGTTCGAACCGTAGGTCATGGTGAGCATGGTGCCGCCTTCGGTCATCTTCTCGCGGGCACGGCGGGCGACCTCGATGAAGGAATAGCACGAGATGTCGAGCGAGGTCTTGAAGTTCGCGCGGCTGGTGTCGATGAACCGGCCCTGCAGCTCGGACTTGTCGGAATAGGCGATGGCGTGAACGAGGATGTCGATCCGGTCCCAGCGCTGCCAGAGCGCCGCAAAACCGGCATCGAGCGCCGCGTCGTCGGTCACGTCCATGTCGACGAGCAGATCGGAGCCGAGCGAGGCCGCGAGCGGTTCGACCCGTTTGCCGAAGGCCTCGCCCTGGTAGGAGAAGGCCAGCTCCGCGCCCTCTGCGGCGAAGGTCTTGGCGATGCCCCATGCAATCGAGCGTTCATTTGCCACGCCCATGATCAGGGCGCGCTTGCCGGTCAAAAGATCCGCCATGTAATTTACTCCTGAAACCGAGAGAGCAGCATCGAGCCGTTGGTGCCGCCGAACCCGAAGCTGTTGGTCATCACCGTGTCGAGACCGGCGTTTTCCACCAGCGCGGTGGCGACTTCACCCGGTTTGATCGCCGGATCGAGAGTGTCGACGTTGATCGAGGGGGCGATGAAATCGTCGCGCAGCATGAGCAGGCAATAGATCGCCTCCTGCGCCCCGGTCGCGCCCTGGCTGTGGCCGGTCATCGACTTGGTGGAGCTGATCGGCGGGGTGGTGCCTTCGCCGAACACCCGGCGCACCGCTTCCACTTCTCCGACATCGCCCACCGGCGTGGAGGTGCCGTGGGCGTTGATATATGACACTTTGCGACCTTCGGGCAGGGTTTGCAGCGCCAGCCGCATGGCCCGTTCGCCGCCCTCGCCGGAGGGGGCGACCATGTCGTGCCCGTCGGAGGTGGCGGCGAAGCCGGTGACCTCGGCATAGATCTTCGCGCCCCGCGCTTGTGCGTGTTCGAGGCTTTCGAGCACCACCATGCCGCCGCCGCCGCCGATCACGAAGCCGTCGCGCTCGGCGTCGAAGGCGCGCGACGCCTTCTCGGGGGTGTCGTTGAATTTCGAGCTCATCGCGCCCATCGCGTCGAACAGGCAGGACAGCGTCCAGTCGAGTTCCTCGCCGCCGCCGGCGAACATCACGTCCTGCTTGCCCATCATGATCTGTTCGGCGGCGCTGCCGATGCAGTGCAGCGAGGTCGAGCAGGCGGAGGTGATCGAGTAATTGATCCCCTTGATCTGGAACGCGGTGGCGAGGTTGGCGCTGATGGTGGACCCCATGCACTTGGGCACCGCGAAGGGGCCGATGCGCTTGGTGGCACCGGTTTCGAGCACGCTCTGGTGGGCGGCGAACATCGCGGAGGTCGAGGGCCCGCCCGACCCGGCGATCAACCCGGTGCGCGGGTTCGAGATCGTGGCCGCGTCAAGCCCCGCATCGCTGATCGCCTGTTGCATCGAGATATGGGCATAGGCCGCACCCGGCCCCATGAAGCGCAAGGCCCGCTTGTCGACATGCGCCTTGATGTCGATATCCGGTGCCCCGGCGATCTGGCTGCGAAAGCCCCGCTCGGCCATGTCGGCGTTGGCGGTGATGCCGGACTTGCCCGCTTTGAGACTGGCAAGCACCTCCTCGGCAGAATTGCCGATGGCGGAGACGATCCCCAACCCGGTGACGACGACGCGACGCATGGCGTTCTCCCTGTTTTGGCTGGGATCGTGTGTAGTGCAGGCGGGCGGGGCGGGGCAAGGGGGGAGGGGCCGGCCGATGCGGCCCTGACACCCTTTCGCCCAGGGGGTATCAGCGTCTTTCGGCGCAAGAATCCTGACGGACTGCGATCTGCCAGCCGGGCTCCACAATATCCCAAGTTGCCTCACAGATTGTCGTGCCGCACGTTCGAGATACAGAGGCGCGACGAGCGGGAAAAAGCCGCCAACCGCTGCACTTGATCGCCGCAGCCAATTCTTCAATCGACGGGCGGTCTCCTCCGGCAATTCTGTTTTCGCCCATTTTTTTTCGCTGTCGCTTTTGTTTTCGAGTATGGAAGTAGATCGAAATCGGCAGGATGTTGCCGAACCTCACGATTGCCTGGTCATGAGGATGACTCTTTTATAGTGCCAACTTATAATGTTTGCAGCAGAATTTATTCTGCAGAGAAAAGCAGTTATATATTTCCGTCGGATGCAGGACCCCCTGCCTCGCGGCATTCTGCTGAATATACGGAAAGGAAATGACATGTTCAGATCCATGCTGATCGCAGGTATTGCAGCTCCGCTTTTTATGCAGGGAGCAGCAGCGCAAGACTCCGACCAAGACTCCGACGACGTGATTGTCGAGTCGCAGGAATTCGAGGAAGTCCGCGGTGACTGGGTTCTTGGCGCCCGGGTGTTAACGCCAGAAGGCGTGAGGATCGGCTACATTGAAGACTTGATTATCGGCAAAGAGAATGGATCGGTGAATGCCGCCGTTATCTCTGTCGGTGGTTTTCTTGGGTTCGGCTCAAAAGAAATCGCCGTGGATTGGTCTGAGCTTGAGTTGAATTACGACGCGAATGACGTGCGACTCGGTATCACGCAGGAGGAGGCTGAAGAGGCCCCGGAGTATAACTTCCGGGGGCGGGAACAGATTCCCGTTGAAGAGCCAGTGACGACAGATGGTGTTGGAACAGGTGCCGGGACGGGCACAGGGGCAACCACCGGCAACTGAATACTTCTCAGGTCAACTCATGGCCCTGTCAGGCGCGAGCAGGTTTTTGCTCGCGTCGCTTTTCGGGTGCGGGGCTATCGCCAAGAACGTTACTCCCGCGACGTTTGAAATCGCCAGGTCCGGAAACGGTTTGTCGGTGCCAAGGTAACGAAACGGGAGATCGGCCCGCCGTTGGCTTCGAACACGCCACCCACCACGCCCATCGTCAGGCTGCGGGTCTGCGCGACCTTGAACAAGGGGCGCGCCGGCACGAGATTGAGTTTGGTCGGACGGGCATGGGGAGTATGCTGGTGGTGAGCGAAACCGTCGTTTCCAGAGATCTGCCGCGCCGGCGGCTCTGGGCCGAGTTCCTCGGCTTCTTCCTGGTCTTGCCGGTTTCCGTGGCGGTCCTGCTGCCGGCGACCGCGATGTTCCCGATCCTGTTTTCCTCGACGATGATCGGGCTCGTGCTTCTGCACATTACACCCGGTTTTCGCTGGCGCGACCTGTTGCGCGGTTGGCGCGGGATCGACTGGCGGGCGGTGGCGGTGTTCGCGCTGATTGCCTTGGCGGTGTCTCTCGCCGTGCTCCTGGCGATGCGGCCCGAGGCTTTCCTGATGGTGTTTCGTCTCGATCCCTGGCTTTGGCTGGCGATCATGGTGTTCTATCCCCTCGTCTCGGCCTTGCCGCAGGAGATCGTGTTCCGGCCGCTGTTCTTCCGCCGCTACGGAGCGATCCTGCCGCCAGCGCGGGCCGCGCTGGTGCTCAATGCCGCGGTCTTCTCGCTGGCTCACCTGCTCTACTGGAACTGGATCGTCGCGACGATGACCTTTGCCGGCGGGCTGGTGTTCGCATGGGCCTACGAGGAGCGGCGCTCGTTCCCGATGGCGGTGATCCTGCACGCAATCGCGGGCAATATCCTGTTCACCGTGGGGATGGGTGTGTTCTTCTACAGCGGCAACGTCGTGCGGCCATTCTGAATGGGGCAAAAGACAATGCTGCGTGATCGGGGAACGGCCCTGCGGTCGTGATCTTCGGAGTGCCTCAGCCCTCCGACAACGCCACCTTCATGTCCTTGACCACGTAGATCACTTCCCCATCCGCTTCCACCACGCCATCGGCCACGCCCATGGTCAGGCGGCGGGTCTGGATCGCCTTGGTGAAGTCGACGTAATACGTCAGCATCTTGCGGTCGGGGCGCACCATGCCGGTGAGTTTCACCTCGCCCACGCCGAGGGCATAGCCGCGGCCCTGCCAGCCGCGCCAGCCGAGGTTGAAGCCGGTGAGTTGCCACAGACCGTCGAGGCCGAGGCAGCCGGGCATGATCGGGTTGCCGGGGAAGTGGCACGCGAAGAACCAAAGGTCGGGCGTGATATCGAACTCGGCCACCACGTGGCCCTTGCCGTGCTTGCCGCCGTCGCCGGAGATGTCGGTGATCCGGTCCATCATCAGCATCGGCGGGGCGGGAAGCTGGGCGTTGCCGGGGCCGAACAGCTCGCCGGCGGCGCATTTGAGAAGGTCGTCCTTGCTGAAACTCGTGGGAAAATCCGCCATCTGGCCCCGCCTGCCTTCCTGTTTTCGAGGGTATCGCCCTCGTCTAGCACCGGCCTCGCGCCGCTGGCAAGGGCGCGCGCCGTGGGTTGGCGGATCTGGACTTGAAATCATTTGAAACAGCAACGATTTTGAGGTTATACTATACCGTCAGATCGTGAACGGGGTTTCACCATGCCGATGACCGAAGCGAAACAGACCGGGGCCTTGTGGCTCGAGAATGGCGGCGTGCGGCCGACCCGCCAACGCGTGACGCTGGCCAAGCTGCTCGTCGGCGACGGGCAGCATCGCCATGTCACCGCCGAAAGCCTGTTTGATGCAGCGCGCGCCAGCGGCGAGCGGGTATCGCTCGCCACGGTTTACAACACCTTGCGCGCCTTCTCCGACGCCGGGCTTCTGCGCGAGATCACGGTGAACGGGTCGAAGAGCTATTTCGATACCAACACCACGAACCACGCCCATTTCTACTGCGGCGACAACGATACCCTGGCCGATGCCGACACCGGCGAAGTGCGGGTATCGAACCTGCCCGAACCGCCCGCGGGCACCGAGATCGACCGTGTTGACGTTGTGATTCGTCTGCGCAAGGTCTGAGCCGGGCCGCGACACCGGGCAACCAGACATGAAAACGGCCGCGCCCGGGAGCGCGGCCGTTTTTTCTTGTGCGGTGTCGCCTCAGGCGATCGCGACCAGTTCCACCTCGAAGACGAGATCCTCGCCGGCAAGCTGGTGGTTGGCGTCGAGCGTCATCGTGGTGTCGGACACGTCGGTGACGCGCACCGGCATTTCCTGGCCGTCCTCGCCGCGCATCGCGAGGGTGATCCCGGCTTCGCGCGGAATATCCGGCGGAAGCTGTTCCAGCGGCACTTCCAGAACGCGGTCTTCGTGGTGCGGGCCATAAGCCTGCATCATGTCGATCTCGACGCGCTTCTGGTCACCCACGGCCATCCCCGGCATGGCTTCGTCGAGGCCGGGAATGATCTGGCCCGAGCCGACGGTGAATTCGAGTGGCTCGCGGCCGGAAGAGCTGTCGAACACGGTGCCATCGGTGAGCGTGCCGGTGTAGTGAATACGGACGGTATCGCCCGGTTTGACTTGGGACATGGTAGATCTCTCTTGTGGGGGAGGTGAGTTTGGCAAGGCCGCGAGGGCGGGTGCTTGCGGGGTTTGGCCCAATGTGGGGGGTCAAGGCGCGGTTGTAAAGGCGGCGGCGCTTTCCAAGGCCGTCGCTGTTGCCTTCGCGCCCCGGTGTCTGGCACCAGATGCGGGCGGGTTTGCACGGATGTGCCGGTCGCCACGCCGGTTGGCCGAAAACCGCCCATGCAGGCATTTGCAGGTGTCGTTGTGGTTGTTGAGCCGGGATCGGATGATTATCGCTAATGATATGACAACGATGATTTGCCCCCCCGCCCCGTCCATTCCTTCGTTCAATCCCGGTGCGCATCTGCGTGCCGGACTATCAAGGCTGCGTGCGCATCTGCATTCTGCGATGCTCGTGGTCGTCCTTCTTCTGGCCGCAAGCATTTCCGCTCTGGCCGATGAGGTGCTTCAGGACTGGATTCCCGGCGCACTGGAGATGCCCGCCGATATCGAAGTTATCACCGACCGCGCGATCGGCTCGTCGATCCGGATGTTCTCGTTCAGCACCGAGCGCGACGGCGAGGAGCTTTTGTCGGAGTGGGAGGCGGCGCTGACAGAGGAACAGGGGTATCAGATCACCCGGACGCAGAACGAAGTTCTCGGGAATGCGATCGAGTTTTCCGGCGATGATATCCTGAACGCCAAGATCCTGGTGGCCCCGCAGAGCGATGGCAACGAAACGGTCATCGAATTCGACGCCACCCTGCGCTGACGTCGGCGCGTCGCCCCCCTTCGTTTGCGGTTGCGACACCCGATCATGGTATTGCGCCCCCGCCTCGGAATCCGAGGCGGGGGCGCGAACTTGTTTGAACCGGGACCTGTTTACTGGTTGATCTTTTCGAGGATCATGTCGTTGAGGTCAGGATCGGCCTGCGCGATGGTGATGATCTCGACGTAGCGGTCGACATCGATCCCCGGCGTTTCATCCACAGCTTCGGTTTGCTCGGTGAGTGCTTGCTGGCGAAGTTCGTCCTGCTCTCTCTGATCCGCAGCTTCGGCGATCTGGGCGGCAAACTCCTGTTCGATCTCGGTGACCCGCTCATAAGCCACGACGAAGGCGTCGATCTCGTCTCCGGTCACGTCGGCCGCCGTCGGCGCGGTTTGCTGGTCCTGCGCCATAACCGCGACGGGCGTCGCGAGGCCGATCAGGCCGGCAAGGGTCATGGCACTTATTTTCTTGGCGAACTGCATCAGATACTCCTTGGTTTCTCGGTTTTGTGCGCGCGGGGGGCCACGCGACACCCAAAACCCTAAGAACGCTGCACAAGGATGGCAAACCGGTGCGCAAGATCCTGCTGGAACCGGGGTGTTGTCAGCGAGTAACCGCTGATACGCGCGAAAATCCTGCTTGCCATTGCAGAAGTCGCCTCCGCACCTCGGAAGGGGCGCGCGGCGGACATCCACCAGGGGGCCTTGCGGCACTTGGCGCTTGGCTCAAGGCGTTGGCATGCGGCTCAGAACCACTGCCCCGGCTCCATCAGCCCCAGATCGAGCAATTGCTGCGAGGTCCATTCGAAGGGCACGGAGTTGTGCCACTTGTATGTGGGGATGGCAAAGGTGCTGCCGGGGTTGGTCTTGAGCGCCTTGGCGGTGCGAAAACTCACGATAGCGGCGGTGATGTTGTGGTGCCATGGGCAGGCGTAGGTGTTGTATTCCTCGTCGTTGAAGGTGTGATCGGGGCCCAGCCGCAAGCCGGGCTTGGCCCGGAACAGCGCGATCCGGTCGATCTTGCGACGATCCTTCGGAATGTGTTCCTCGTAGCGCCAGCGCAAACCGCCGAAGAAATCGAGCTGACGTTCCTTCGGGTGGCCGGTCTCGGGGTCGGTGCGGCCGAGCGCGTAATAACCCGACTTGTCCAACCAGGTATTGTCGAGGGAAACGGCATTCGGGTGCCGGGCAAGATCGTCGGCGTAGATGTCGATGACGTAAGCCAGCATCGCGTCGCGGCGTTCCTCGGTATGGAAGGCGAGCATCTCGCCGACCTTGCGGGTCTCGCAGAACGGGTGAAACAGGTATTCGGCGTTGTAGCAGTAGTAGAGCCACAGCCCCGGCGCGGCCTCGATCACGGCGTTGACGGCCCGTTCGAGCGCGTGATCCTCGGCCATTGTGTAGTCGACGCGATAGATCTGGTCTTCCAGGGCGAGCGACAGGTCGAGGGCTGGCGGCGCGAAGACGACGAGAGCCCTGAAACCGGCGATCTGGTGGTAGCGGATTGTGCTTTCGACCTCGACCAGATCTTCCACCATGATCAGCGCCACCGGCCCCTTGGCGAGTGCGGCACCGCCACGGGCGAGAAAATTCTTCAACGACGAATAGCGCATGCCTGCCTCTGCCCCTCGGGCTTTGCGGCAAATCTCCCCCATCGCGCGGCGCATTGCAACCGTTGCGGGCGGGCCCGGGTTGCGGTAGGAACCCGGCCTGATCCTGACAAGGGGCGCGCGCGACATGGCCGATACGAAAAAGCTCTACATCCGCACCTATGGCTGCCAGATGAACGTCTACGACAGCGAGCGCATGGCCGAGGCGCTGGGCGTGGAAGGCTACGAGGAAGTGGCAAGCCCGGAACAGGCCGACATGATCCTGCTCAACACCTGCCATATCCGCGAGAAGGCGGCGGAAAAGGTCTATTCCGAGCTTGGCCGTTACAAGGATCTGAAGGCCGCCAAGCCCGATCTCAAGATCGGCGTGGCTGGCTGCGTGGCACAGGCCGAGGGCGAGGAGATCATCGCCCGCCAGCCGATGGTCGATCTCGTGGTGGGGCCACAAACCTACCACCGCCTGCCCGACATGGTGACGAAACTCGCGCGCGGCGAAAAGGTCGTCGACACCGATTTTCCGGCCGAGGACAAGTTCGAGGCATTGAAGGCGCGGCCCCAGGCGAAGCGCGGGCCCACGGCGTTCCTCACCGTGCAGGAAGGTTGCGACAAGTTCTGCGCCTTCTGCGTGGTGCCTTATACCCGGGGTGCCGAGGCGAGCCGTCCAGCCGATCGCATCCTGCGCGAGGCGCGCGACCTGGTCGAGAAGGGGGTGCGCGAGATCACCCTCCTGGGCCAGAACGTCAACGCCTACCACGGCACCGGCGAGGGCGGCGTCTGGAGCCTCGCGCGGCTGATCCGGGCGCTCGCCGAGATCGACGGGCTGGCACGCATCCGCTTCACCACCTCGCACCCGAACGACATGAGCGACGATCTGATCGCGGCGCATGGCGAGATCGACAAGCTGATGCCTTACCTGCACCTGCCGGTGCAATCGGGCTCCGACCGCATCCTCAAGCGGATGAACCGGCAGCACACGGCGGACGAATACCTGTGGCTAATCGAGCGCATCCGCGCCGCCCGGCCCGATATCCTGATCTCGGGCGATTTCATCGTCGGCTTCCCCGAGGAGACGGCGGCGGATTTCGAGGCGACGATGGATCTGATCCGCGCGGTGAACTACGGGCAGGCCTTCAGCTTCAAGTACAGCCCGCGCCCCGGCACGCCCGCCGCCGAGCGCGCGCAGGTGGACCCGGGCGAGGCGTCGGAGCGTTTGCAGCGCTTGCAGGCGCTGATCAATGACCAGGCGGCGGCGGTGATGCAGGGCATGGTCGGGCGCGAGGTGGGCGTGTTGTTCGAGAAGCCGGGGCGGATGCCGGGGCAGATGGTGGGCAAATCCGACCACCTGCACGCGGTGCACGTGACCGCCGACGGCATCGCGCCGGGTGAGTTGCGCCGGGTCAGGATCGTCGAAGCCGGGCCGAACTCGCTCGCCGGCACGCTGATCTGATTCGCCCGAGGCACTGGCCACAGGTCCTGCACCCCGACTTATCCACAGTTTATTCCCGTTGTGGAGACAGATTGTTTCCGCTTTGGCGACACGAACGCCGGGCTTGGCATTTACAGGTGCTTGCCGTTCGGGCTAACCTGCGTGGGATAAAGCACTTTGTCGCGATCAACGCGGCTGTATTGGGGGATATAGCGTGCCAAACCGATTTTTTTCGAGTCTCAGGACGATCGCACTGGCGATTGGTCTGGGTATTACCGGGCTTGCTTTTCTGGGCAGCGCTGCCAGCGCTCAGGAGCAGGTCACCGTCACCGGCAAGATCAACTGGGGCCTTTGGGTCGATCCCGATGGCTGCATGCACTGGTGGGCCGATGGCGGCCTTGAAGGCTACATGACGCCGCGCCGCCACCCGAAAACCGGCCAGCACATGTGCCTTGAGCGCAATACCTGCGCAACGCCGAACACCGACGTGCTCTTTGCCACCGACAGCCACAAGCTCACGCCTTCGGGCCGCCAGTGGTTGCAGCAGTTCTTCACCTCTGCCGGGGCTTTCGCCTATGCCGTCTACGGCCATACCGACAGCCGCGCTTCGGACGAATACAACATGCGCCTGTCGCAGCGCCGCGCCGACTCGGTTGCTGGCGTCGCCCGCGCGACCGGTGCGGTCGTCGACCGTGTGGTCGGCTTCGGCGAGCGCCGCCCGATCGCCCCGAATGACTCGGCTGCGAACATGCAGAAGAACCGCCGCGTCGAAATCGTTTGCTACAGGTACCCGCAATGACCAGGAAACTCGTTCTTCTCGCGCTGATCGCGCCTTTCGCCGTGGCTGGCTGCCAATCGACCGTCTATGACGGCGGCGCGCCGAAACTCATCGCCACCAATGTAGACCGGACCTTCGGCGACTCCGCCGGCCCGCGCGACGGCGTTGCCGCCGTGGCCGTCACCCCGGATGGCTGCGAAGCCTGGATCGTCGACGAGGGCGTGGAGGGGTACGGCTCGACCCGCTCCGACCCGCGCTCCGGTCTGCCGCGCTGCACCACCGAGATCCCGCCGGGATCGGTGATCGGGGATCATCGGGTCTCGAACGACTTCCCGGACTACCTGCCCTGATCGGCGGCCCTCAAGAACAATCGCGCGATGCGCAGAAATTGGCCGCGGGGCACCACCCGCGGCCAAAATTGTATCAGGACGATGAAATTTGGACACTACATCTTGCGTGAGACGGGGGCGGGGTGCACCATCGGCGCACAGGCCCCCAGTTCACGGAGACAGATTTGGGCATTGATGCGTTGAGCACCCCGCCAAGACCGGAAGACAGCCACGAAACCCTGCTGGAGTTTCCCGACAACCGCCTGCTCATCGATCTTTGTGGCCAGTTCGACCGAAATCTTGCCCAGATCGAGCACCAGCTCGAGGTGCAGATCCTGCGCCGGGGCAACCAGCTTTCGATCCATGGCGAGCATGAAGGTCGGGCGCGCGCAGGCGAGGTTCTGGCCGCGCTCTACGCCCGGCTGGAAACCGGGCGCGCGATCGAGGCGGGCGACATCGACGGCGAGATCAGGCTGGGCCGCGGCGGCAGCGAGGCCTCGGTCGGCGGCCAGATGGAGCTGTTCAAGGGCGGTCGTGTCGAGATCAAGACCCGGCGCAAGCTCGTCGAGCCGCGTACCGCGGCACAGGCGGCCTATGTGCAGAACCTGTTCAAGCACGAGCTTGCCTTCGGCATCGGGCCTGCGGGCACCGGCAAGACCTATCTCGCCGTCGCCGTGGGCGTGAACCTGTTTATCGGCGGCCATGTCGACCGGATCATCCTTTCGCGCCCCGCGGTGGAGGCTGGCGAGAAGCTCGGCTATCTGCCCGGCGACATGAAGGAAAAGGTCGATCCCTACATGCAGCCGCTCTATGACGCGCTTAACGATTTCCTGCCCGGCAAGCAGGTGGCCAAGCTGATCGAGGAAAAGCGGATCGAGATCGCGCCGCTGGCCTTCATGCGCGGCCGCACGCTGGCGAATGCCTTCGTGGTGCTCGACGAGGCGCAGAACGCCACCACGATGCAGATGAAGATGTTCCTCACCCGGCTTGGCGAGGGCAGCCGGATGGTGATCACCGGCGACCGCAGCCAGATCGACCTGCCGCGCGGCGTGGCCTCGGGCCTGCGGGATGCCGAAGCGCTGCTGACCGGCATCGAGGACATCAGCTTCAACTATTTCACCGCCAAGGACGTGGTGCGCCACCCCCTTGTGGCCAAGATCATCGAGGCTTATGACGCGGCGGACCCGCAGGGCTGACCGAGGCGCGGTGCGCCCCGGCGGCGGCCGAGCGGGGGCTCTGCCCCGTTGGGCCGAAGGCAGGCCTCCTGCATGACACCCCCGAGGTATTTCCGGACCCAGGAAGCCATGATCGTTGATCTCATCATCGAAGACGCCCGCTGGCAGGCGCTGGGGCTGGCCGACCTCGCCGAGCGCGCTTGCGGCGCGGCTCTGGCGGAGGAGAGCGTGGCGGGGGCCGAGATCAGCCTGCTGGCCTGCGACGATGCACGGATTGCGGCACTGAACGAGGCGTTTCGCGGCAAGCCCGCCCCGACCAACGTGCTCTCCTGGCCCTCGGAGGAGCGCGCTGCCGGGACGCCGGGAGGGCAGCCGCGCACGCCGGTCGATCTGGAGCTTGGCGACATCGCCATTGCCTATGACACCTGCGCCCGTGAGGCGGCGGCGGCAGGGCGCGGGTTGGCCGATCACGTGGCCCATCTGCTCGTTCACGGCACGCTGCACCTGTTGGGTTATGACCACATTGACGAAGAAGATGCCGCGTTGATGGAGGGAATCGAGGTGAAGGTACTTGGCAAGCTCGGGATATCGGACCCATATGGGGACACGGGCGAAGATCGCCCGGTTGTATGGAAGGACTGATGGGCGAAGGTAACGAAGGCTCTTCTAGCGCGGCGCAGAGCGCGCGCGAGGAAGAGAACGACGAACAGGGCGGTGGATTTTTCAGCCGGATATTCGGGGTCTTGAGCCCTGCGGAGACAGCGGGCAGCCTGGTGGCTCCGCCAAGGTTTGACGGCGGGGCGACGGGTTCGGTCTCGTCGATGGTGCCCGGGATGGGCAATCTCAGGCGGATGCGGGTGGAAGACGTCATGATCCCCAAGGCTGAGATCATGGCCGTGCCGTTAGAAATCGAAAAGTCGGACCTGGTGGAGGTGTTCCGCAGCTCCGGGATGTCGCGGCTGCCTGTCTTCGAGGGCACGCTCGACAGCCCGATCGGGCTGGTGCACCTGAAGGATTTTGCACTTACGCACGGTTTCAACGGCAAGGGCGAGCGCTATGCGCTGAAGGAATTGCTGCGCCCGCTGCTGTTTGCGCCGCCGTCGATGCCGATCGGGGTGCTGCTCCAGAAGATGCAGACCGAGCGCACCCACATGGCGCTCGTGATCGACGAATACGGCGGGGTCGACGGGCTGGTGACGATCGAAGACCTGATCGAACAGGTGATCGGTGAGATCGAGGACGAGCACGACCTCGAGGAAGGGGCGCTCTGGACCCGGGAGAAGGCGGGGAGCTTTCTTGCCGAGGCACGCGCGCCGCTTGACGAGTTCGAGGCGGATGCCGGGCTGAAGCTGCGCGGTTTCGACCCGGATGACGAGGAAATCGACACGCTGGGCGGGCTGGTGGCGCTGATCGCGGGTCATGTGCCGGCGCGTGGCGAGGTGATCGCCCACCCCGGCGGCGTGGAGTTCGAGGTGGTCGACGCCGACCCGCGTCGGATCAAGCGGCTGCGGGTGCGTCTGCCGAAACCGACGACGAATGGCTGAGACCTCGGGCAACGGCTTGCAACGTCTGGCGAACTGGCTTGAGCGGCGCTGGTGGCGCGTGCTCGGCACCGGGATCGCGCTTGGCCTCCTGGCCGGGCTCGGGCAGGCCCCGTTCGGCTTGTGGGTTGCAACGCTGGCGGGGTTCGTCGGGGTTGCGGCGCTGCTTGCGGTCGCCCCCGGACCGGGAAAGGCGGCGCTGACCGGCTGGGCCTTCGGCGCGGGCTTTTTCGGGCTCACGCTCAACTGGATCGTCCAGCCCTTCCTCGTCGATGCCGGGCGGCACGGCTGGATGGCACCTTTCGCCCTTCTGCTGATGGCGGGCGGCATGGCGTTGTTCTGGGCCGGTGCCTTTGCGCTGGCGCGCTGGCTGCGCCGGGGCCATGGTCCGGTCTGGCTTGCGCTCGCTGTCAGCTTCGGTGCCGCGGAAGCGCTGCGCGGCTGGCTCTTCGGCGGCTTTCCCTGGGGTGCGCCCGGGCTTGCCTGGATCGACACGCCGCTGGCGCAACTCGCCGGCTATACAGGTGTCTTCGGACTATCGGTGCTCACGGTGGCCGGGGCGACCGCGCTTTGGGAGGTCTTGGCACGGCGGAGCCTCGTCGGGGGGGGCGGGCTGGCCTTGGCGGCGGCGCTGGTGCTGGCGGCGGGGCACGTATTCGAACGCGCAACCTTGCCCGACCGGGCCGAGCCGGTCCGGCTGCGGCTGGTGCAGCCGAATGCGCCGCAGCACCTCAAGTGGGATCCGGCCTGGATGGGGGTTTTCCTCGATCGCGCGCTGGCGCTGAGCGGCGCGGCAGCGGACCCCGAGCCGGACCTCGTTGTCTGGCCGGAGACCGCTATACCCACGTTGCTGGGTGAGGCCCCGGGATTGCAGGCCGAGATCGCCGCCGGTGCCGCGCCGGCCCGGGTGATCGCGGGCATCCGGCGGCTGGAAGGGCGGCGCGGCTACAACGCGCTGGTGCTGTTCGGCCCTGATGGTGCCCCCGAGCAGGTTTATGACAAGCACCATATCGTGCCATTCGGTGAATACATGCCGTTGGGCGACCTGCTCGATCGCTTCGGCATTCACGGGCTGGCGGCGCGCGAGGGCTACGGCTATTCCGCCGGGCCGGGGGCGGCACTGCTGGAGCTTCCGGACGGGCTGGGCACGGCCTTGCCGCTGATCTGCTACGAGGCGATCTTTCCGCGCGATCTGCGCCGGGCACCGGGACGGGCCGACTGGATCTTGCAGATCACCAACGATGCCTGGTTCGGCACCTTCTCGGGGCCGCAGCAACACCTTGTCCAGGCGCGGTTCCGGGCCATCGAGTTCGGCCTGCCGCTGGCGCGGGCGGCCAATACCGGGGTGAGCGCGGTGATCGACGCGAAGGGCCGGGTTCTGGCATCGCTGCCGCTCGGGCAGGACGGTCGGCTCGATGCCGATCTGCCGGCGGCCCTGCCGCCGACGCCCTACGCCCGCTTCGGCGATGCGCCCCTCGGCCTTGTGTTACTGCTCGCCGGGCTCGGGCTCTTTGCCGCAGGCCTGCGCAAAAGACATTGACCGCGGGCCCCGCTGCGCGTATCGCCTGTTTCCTACAACCGTCACAACGGCTTCCTGGCGTGGCGGGTTTTTTCAATGGAGCACTTCCCATGGCACGGCAAGACTACATCTTCACCTCGGAATCGGTTTCCGAGGGGCATCCCGACAAGGTATGCGACCGGATCTCCGACGCAGTTCTCGATCTCTTCCTTGCGGAGGATCCGCAGGCGCGGGTGGCATGCGAGACCCTCGCGACCACCAACCGTGTCGTGATCGGCGGCGAGGTGCGCACGGCGCACAAGGACCGCGTCTGGGACATCAAGGACCGGGTGCACGCGGTGGCGCGCGAATGCATCAGGGAGATCGGCTATGATGAAGAGCATCAGTCCGGTTTCAACTGGCAGGATGTGAATATCGACAACCTGCTGCACGCCCAGTCCCGCGACATCGCGCGGGGTGTCGATTCCAACGAGGAAAAGAAGAAGGCCGAGGGCGCGGGCGACCAGGGCATCATGTTCGGCTACGCGGTGGACGAGACCCCGCAACTGATGCCGGCGCCGATCCTCTATGCCCACGCGATCCTGAAGCGGCTCGCAGATGCGCGCAAGGACGGCTCCGAGGCCTGGATGGGGCCGGATGCGAAGAGCCAGCTTTCGGTGCGCTACGAAGGCGGCCGGCCGATCGGGGTGAGCCAGATCGTGCTCTCGACCCAGCATATCGACGCCGACATGACGCCTGCCGATGTGGAAGCGAAGGTCGCGCCCTATATCCGCGAGGTTCTGCCCGAGGGATGGATCACGCCGCAGACCGTCTGGCACGTGAACCCGACGGGCAAATTCGTGATCGGTGGCCCGGACGGGGACGCGGGCCTCACCGGGCGCAAGATCATCGTCGACACCTACGGCGGGGCCGCGCCGCACGGCGGCGGGGCGTTCTCGGGGAAGGATCCCACCAAGGTTGACCGCTCGGCGGCCTACGCGGCGCGCTACCTCGCCAAGAACGTGGTGGCGGCGGGGCTCGCGCGGCGCTGCACGCTGCAGCTTTCCTACGCCATCGGCGTGGCCGAGCCGCTTTCGATCTATGTCGATACCCACGGCACCGGCGAGGCTTCGGAGGAGGCGATCGAGAAGGCGGTGCGCACCGCGATGGATCTCACCCCGCGCGGCATCCGCGAACATCTCGGTCTCAACCACCCGATCTACCAGCGCACGGCGGCCTACGGCCATTTCGGCCGCGCGCCGGAGGCGGACGGCGGGTTTTCCTGGGAGAAGACCGATCTGATCGCGGCGCTGAAGGCCGCGGTCTGACGCGGCAGGCGGGTCGGATCGCTGCGCGACCCGACCCGGAAGGGGGGCTGTCTGCCCCCCTCTTGGGCCTGCGGCCCAATTCACCCCCCGAAGGTATTGTTGGACCCAAGAAGCGGTGGGGGTGAAAAGCGGTTTTCTCCCCGGCGAAGGGGGATTAGAACCGGACGCCATGACACAGGGCAAGCATTCCACCGGCGCACCATGGCGCAACTTCTATGGCCGCATCAAGGGCAAGAGTCTGCGCCCGAACCAAGAGGCGTGGCTCGACGAGGATCTGGCTGCGCTGTCGCCCGGAGCCGTGTCCCGGGACGAGAACCCCGACCGCGCGCCGCTCGACCTGGATGCGCGGTTCGGCGGCAAGCCGGTCTGGCTCGAGGTGGGGTTTGGGGGCGGCGAACACCTCGTGCACCAGGCCGGGTTGCACCCCGAGGTGGGGATCATCGGCTGCGAGCCTTTCATCAACGGCGTGGCGATGCTTCTGGGCAAGATCCGCAAGGCCGGCGTCGACAATCTCGCGGTGCATCCCGGTGATGTGCGCGACCTGTTCGACGTGCTGCCGGAGGCCTCGATTGCGAAGGCCTTCCTGCTCTATCCCGATCCATGGCCGAAGAAGAGGCACCATCGCCGGCGTTTCGTCACACCCGAGTATCTCGGGCCCTTGGCCCGGGTGATGAAACCGGGGGCGGAATTGCGGATTGCCACCGATATTCCCGACTACGTGCGCCAGGCGCTGGAGGAAGTGCCGCGCGCCGGCTTTGCGTGGCTTGCCGAGCGCCCCGGCGACTGGCGCACGCCCTGGGACGACTGGATCTCGACGCGTTACGAGCAGAAGGCGCTGCGCGAGGGGCGGGTGCCGCATTATCTCACCTTCCGGCGGCAGTGATGATGGACCGGCGCGGGGCTTCGCGTTATCAGCCGGTGAGGCAGTCTGGAGGCGAGCAATGTCCGGCCACGGTGAACCTATCCCTATGATTTCCCGCCGCGCGGGGCCGCTCAAGGGCGAAGCGCGCGTGCCGGGCGACAAGTCGATCAGCCACCGCGCGCTGATCCTTGGTGCGCTGAGCGTGGGCGAAACCGGGATCACCGGCCTGCTCGAAGGCGAAGATGTGCTCGGCACGGCGGCGGCGATGCGCGCGTTCGGGGCCGATGTGGAGCGCCTTGGCGCGGGCGATTGGCGGGTGCATGGCGTCGGCACCGGCGGCTTCGCCGAGCCCGATGACGTGATCGACTGCGGCAACGCGGGCACCGGCGTGCGGCTGATCATGGGCGCGATGGCGACGAGCCCGATCACCGCGACCTTCACCGGCGATGCCAGCCTGCGCTCGCGCCCGATGGCGCGGATCACCGATCCCTTGGCGCTGTTCGGCGCGCGCGCCGTGGGGCGCGCGGGCGGGCGGCTGCCGATGACGATCGTGGGCGCCGCCGACCCGGTGCCGGTGCGCTACGTCACGCCGGTGCCAAGCGCGCAGGTGAAATCGGCGGTGCTGCTGGCGGGGCTGAACGCACCGGGCGAAACCGTGGTGATCGAGCGCGAGGCGACGCGCGACCATACCGAGCGGATGCTGGCCGGGTTCGGGGCTGAGCTGCGGGTGGAAGAAACCGACGAGGGCCGGGTGATCACGCTTCGGGGCCAGCCGGAACTGCGCCCGCAGGAGATCGCCGTGCCGCGCGATCCCTCGTCGGCGGCCTTCCCGGTCTGCGCCGCGCTGATCGTGGAGGGCTCGGATGTGCTGGTGCCCAATATCGGGCTGAACCCGACCCGGGCAGGGCTGTTCGAGACCCTGCGCGAGATGGGGGCCAATCTCGACTACGAGAACCCGCGCGAGGAGGGCGGCGAGCCGGTGGCCGATCTGCGCGCAAGGTTCTCGCCGGACATGAAGGGCATCCGCGTGCCGCCGGAACGCGCCGCCAGCATGATCGACGAATACCCGATCCTGAGCGTGGTGGCATCCTTCGCCGAGGGGCGCACCGAGATGGTGGGGGTGAAGGAGCTTCGGGTGAAGGAAAGCGACCGGATCGACGCGATGGCGCGCGGGCTGGAGACCAACGGCGTAGGAATCGAGGAAGGCCCTGATTTCATGGTGGTGCACGGCATGGGGCCGGGCGGCGTGCCGGGTGGGGCCACGGCCGCGGCGCGGCTCGACCACCGGATCGCGATGAGCTTCCTCGTGCTCGGGATGGCGACGAAAAAGCCCGTGCGGGTGGATGACGGCGCGCCCATCGCCACCAGTTTTCCCGGCTTCGAGCCGCTGATGGCGGGGCTCGGGGCGCGGATCGAACGCGCGACGGACTAGGCCGGTGCTGCGCTCGGGGCCGCTCCTGGTGTTCTTCGGGCTGACGGCCGTTGCCGGTCTGATCGCGATGCGGGTCTGGACCGTGCCGCTGATCGAGGCGGGCGGATTGCCGATGCTGGACACCCGCATGGCGGGGTATAGCCCCGCCGAGCTGCGCGCCTTTCTCGCCAGCCTGAGCCCCGAGGCGCGGGCGGCCTATCTCGGTCCGCAACGGGTGCTCGACACGCTGATGCCGGTTGCCCTGACGGCGGCGCTGGGACTGCTGATCTACCGGCTGGCGGCGCGCTGGGCCTGGTGGCTTGGGGCGGTGCTGGCGCTGGTGCCGCTGGTCTATTTCGCCTTCGACATGCTGGAGAACGCGCAAGTGGCGGCGATATTGCGCGCAGGCGGCGCGAGTGACACGATGGCCGAGGCGGCCAGCGGTTACACGGTGGCCAAGGCCGAGGCGTTGCGGGCGGCGGTGGCTCTGGCGCTCATCGCGCTGGCGGCGCGGGCGGGCGAGAAGGCACTGGGCCGGGGTGGCAGGAAGGGCAGAAGAGCAATGGCGTTCACGGTGGCGATCGACGGGCCGGCGGCGGCTGGCAAGGGCACGATCTCGCGGGCGGTGGCGGAGCATTTCGGCTTTGCGCATCTCGATACCGGGCTGCTCTATCGCGCGGTGGGCGCGAAGGTGACGCAAGGGGTAGATCCGCTGGAGGCCGCGGAGGCGCTGAAGGCGGAGGATCTGAACGCCGAGGGGTTGCGCACGCAGGCGGCGGCCGAGGCCGCGAGCCGGGTGGCGGCGAATCCGCAGGTGCGCGCGGCCCTCGTCGATTTCCAGCGCGCCTTTGCCACCCGGGCGGGCGGTGCGGTGCTCGACGGGCGCGATATCGGCACCGTGATCTGTCCCGAGGCACCGGCCAAGCTCTTCGTCACCGCCAGCCCCGAGGTGCGGGCGGAACGTCGCTATCTCGAACTGACCGAGGGCGGCCACGAGGTAACGCGCGCCGAAGTGCTTGAGGACGTGAAGGCCCGCGACGCGCGCGACAGCGAACGCGTCACCGCGCCGCTCAAACCCGCTGACGACGCGGTGGTGATCGACACGTCGGAAATGTCGATCGAGGAGGCGGTGGCGGCCGCGATCGGCGCGGTGCAGGCGCGGGGCGCGGCAACCTGATCTGCAGGTCGCGCCGGTCTCCGGTCTGCCGGGTTCAGGGCTCGTCGGCGTAGCCGAGCATCTCGAAATCGGCCTCGTAGAGCGCGCGGATGATGGCGATATCGTCGCGCGAGAGATCCGCCAGCGCGGCGCGTGGGGTGGAGCGGTTGGCGTGCGGGATCGGCGCGGCAAGGCCGGTTCGGGCGCGGATCTCCGGTTCGGCGGCGGCGAGATCTTCGAGGCGGAAGCTGGCCGACAGCATCGGCGTACCACGCGAATCGGTGAGAAAATCCACCTGCGGGCGCAGGAAATAGTACTGCCGAGCCGGGTCGTCACGATGTTCAAAGGCACCGGGGAGGGTGGTCTGAACGAAGGCCGAGAGCGAGATTCTCGGGTTGAGGTAGTGATAGAACGACAACACCCGGGCGAACGGCGAACGCACGAGGGCGAAGCTGAAGTAGCTGTCGAACACCTCGGCGCTGAGGTAATGGCAGTCCACGTAATCGCGCGCCAGAAGGTGCGCGAGGCGCGGCGGGCCGAGGCGGGGCTGGTCATTGGGCCTGAGCAGCAGCGGCGCGCGCTCGGCCCAGGACAGCCCGAGGTCGGCGAGAAAGGCGGCCTCGATGCTCTGGCCGCCACACTTCGGGATATGAACGAAAACGGTCTTGTGCGGATGCGAGATCATGAAAGCCTGCCAATCGTGTCTGTCGCAGCTTAGCGGCCCCTTGCGCCAAGGCAAATCCCCCGAAACCCCTTGCCAGACGGGACGAAAGCCCGTATAGCCCCGCGCCAAGGCAAGAACAAAAGCCGCATGACGAGAGCGAGCAGGGTCGGGCAACCGGCCCTCTTTGTTTTGCGAAAGATTTTTTGCTCCGGGTGATCCGGTCTTGCCTGCAAACCGATGAAAGACCGGCGGAGACAACCGCCAGGCCCGAATAATGACCAAAGGAACCGAAACACGCATGTGCGCTAAAGCATCCATGGAGGAATTCGAAGCCCTCCTCAACGAAAGCTTCGAAATGGACACGCCCGACGAGGGCTCTGTTGTCAAAGGCAAGGTCATCGCCATCGAGGCGGGACAAGCCATCATCGATGTCGGCTACAAGATGGAAGGCCGCGTCGATCTGAAAGAATTCGCGAACCCCGGTGAAGCGCCGAATATCTCGGTGGGTGACGAGGTGGAAGTGTTCCTCCGCGCCGCCGAAAACGCCCGTGGCGAAGCCGTCATCAGCCGCGAGATGGCCCGCCGCGAAGAAGCCTGGGATCGTCTTGAAAAGGCCTATGCCGACGAGGAGCGCGTCGAGGGCGCGATCTTCGGCCGCGTCAAGGGCGGCTTCACCGTCGATCTCGGCGGTGCCGTGGCCTTCCTGCCCGGCTCCCAGGTCGATGTTCGCCCGGTGCGCGATGCCGGCCCGCTGATGGGCCTCAAGCAGCCGTTCCAGATCCTCAAGATGGACCGTCGCCGTGGCAACATCGTGGTGTCGCGTCGGGCGATCCTCGAAGAAAGCCGCGCCGAGCAGCGCGCCGAGGTGATCGCCAACCTGACCGAGGGCCAGACCGTCGACGGCGTCGTCAAGAACATCACCGAATACGGTGCCTTCGTTGACCTCGGCGGTGTGGACGGGCTCCTGCACGTCACCGACATGGCCTGGCGCCGCGTCAACCACCCGTCCGAGATCCTGTCGATCGGCGAGACCATCAAGGTTCAGGTCATCAAGATCAACAAGGAAACCCACCGCATCAGCCTCGGCATCAAGCAGCTGCAGGAAGATCCGTGGGATCTGGTGGCCGGCAAGTTCCCGCTGGGCTCGGTGCACAAGGGCCGCGTGACCAACATCACCGACTACGGCGCCTTCGTGGAGCTGGAGCCGGGTGTCGAAGGCCTCGTGCACGTCTCGGAAATGTCGTGGACGAAGAAGAACGTCCATCCCGGCAAGATCGTCTCGACGAGCCAGGAAGTCGACGTCATGGTGCTCGAGATCGACGCCGCCAAGCGCCGCGTCTCGCTCGGCCTCAAGCAAACCCAGCGCAACCCGTGGGAAGTCTTTGCCGAGACGCACCCGGAGGGCACCGAGGTTGAGGGCGAGGTCAAGAACATCACCGAGTTCGGCCTGTTCATCGGTCTCGAAGGCGATATCGACGGCATGGTGCACCTTTCGGATCTGAGCTGGGATCAGCGCGGCGAAGAAGCCATCCAGGAATACCGCAAGGGCGACGTGGTTCAGGCCGTGGTGTCCGAAGTCGACGTCGAGAAGGAACGGATTTCGCTCTCGATCAAGGCGCTCGGCGGCGACAAGTTCGCTGAAGCGGTTGGTGGCGTGAAGCGCGGTTCGATCATCACCGTCACCGTGACGGCGATCGAGGATGGCGGCATCGAGGTGGAATACGAGGGCATGAAATCCTTCATCCGCCGCTCCGACCTGTCGCGCGACCGGGCGGAACAGCGCCCCGAGCGTTTCCAGGTTGGCGATCACGTCGATGCGCGCGTCACCAATGTCGACGCGAAAACCCGTCGTCTTGGCCTCTCGATCAAGGCCCGCGAGATCGCCGAAGAGAAGGAAGCCGTGCAGCAGTATGGCTCGTCCGACTCGGGCGCTTCGCTCGGCGACATCCTTGGCGCGGCGCTGAAGGGCGACAAGTAGGCCTCGGCGCGTTACGAATGGAAGGCCCCGCCCTCGCGCGGGGCCTTTTTATTTGCCGCGATCAGAACAACCGCCGCAGCCAGCGCCGGGTGCGCGCGGAATAGGGCGGATACCGCTTCGCGATGTCGCCCCAGGTCCATTTTCGCAGCACCGGTTTGAGATGGCTGAAGCTGTCGAAGGACGCGGCCCCGTGATAGGCCCCGATCCCGCTTGCCCCGATGCCGCCAAAGGGCAGCCCCGGCGGAGAGACCTGCATCATCACGTCGTTGATCACCACCCCGCCCGAACTTGTCGCCGCGATCACCGTGCGGTGCGTTTCGCGGCTCGCGCTGAACAGGTAGAGAGCCAGCGGTCTTGGCCCGGCGCCGACATGGGCGATGGCCGCTTCGATGCTGTCCACCTCGATCACCGGCAGGATGGGCCCGAAGATCTCCTGGTCCAGCGCCGCAGCGCCTTCGGGCAGGTTGCGCAGGATGGTGGGGGCGATGAACAGCGTTTCCGCATCGGTCTGGCCACCGAACAGGATTTCGCCCTCGCCGAGCATCCGTGCCAGCCGGTCGAAATGGCGGCGATTGACGATCCGGCCGTAGTGGCGGCTGGTGTCGGGCGACGGACCGAGTTGGCGGCGGAATGCAGCGCCGAGGGCGGCGAGGAATGGCTCGGTGGCCGCGCTTTCGACCAGAACGTAGTCGGGGGCGACGCAGGTCTGCCCGGCATTGAGGCCCTTGCCCCAGGCAATGCGCCGGGCGGCGACGGCGAGATCGGCATCGCCCGCCACGATCGCGGGATTCTTGCCGCCAAGTTCGAGCACCACCGGGGTGAGATGCGCGCTTGCCGCCCGCATCACCTTGCGCCCCACGGCGGTGCTGCCGGTGTAGAACACCAGATCGAAAGGTTCGGCCAGCAGCGCCTCGGCAGTTTCGGCATCGCCCTCGATCACGCGCAGGGCGTTCGGGTCGAGATATTCCGGCAGCAGCCGCGCCAGCAGCGCCGAGGTGGCCGGGGCAATCTCGGAGGGTTTGAGCACCGCGCAACAGCCTGCCGCGAGGGCACCGATCAGCGGATTCAGCGAGAGGTGCCAAGGGTAGTTCCACGGCGCAAGGATCAGCACCACGCCGCGCGGCTCGGGCTGGAGCCAGGCCCGGCCGGGCAGGTTGAACAGATCGATCGGCCGCCGCCTTGGACGCGCCCATGAGGCAAGGTTTTTCAGCGCATGGCGGGCATGGCTGGCGATATAGCCGATCTCGGTGGTGTAGGCCTCGAAGGCGGGCTTGCCGAGATCGGCAGCCAGGGCCTCGGCGATCTCGGCCTCGCGCTCCCGGCTCATCGCCAACAGGGCTTCGAGCTGCGCGCGCCGCCAGCCGAGCGGGCGTGTGGTCCCGGCGTCGAAATGCGCCCGGAGCGTTGCGATATGCGATTGGATTTCTGCTCCGATCATGCATTTCCCCTCGTGCGCGATGGTGGCAGCGCCGGCCGGCAGGCGCAATGGAGAGCCGGGGCCAGGCACGCGCCAATCCGGCGAAATGGCGACCGAATCAAGCAACCGCTCGGGTGGAAGAATACGCGATGGATGCCGGACATGCCGCTTCTCCATGTCCCGACCGCCGAGATTAGTGGGAAAAACCAGCGTTTTACGGGCAAATCCGCCTCCGCAATCTGCGCGAAGATGTTTTCCGCCCGCCGCTTTCGGCCTATAGTCGGATCATAAGGGTGCGCTGGCTCAGAACGTGCCCGGCGGAAAATCGGGGGGCTTGGATGATCCGGTCAGAACTGATTCAGAAGATCGCGGACGAAAACCCGCATCTCTACCAGCGCGACGTTGAGCGCATCGTGAACACCATCTTCGAGGAAATCATCGAGGCGATGGCCCGGGGCGACCGGGTCGAACTTCGCGGCTTCGGGGCCTTCTCGGTGAAACGGCGCGACGCGCGGGTGGGGCGCAATCCGCGCACCGGCGAGTCGGTGCAGGTTGAGCAAAAACACGTGCCGTTCTTCAAGACCGGCAAGTATCTGCGGGATCGGCTGAACGGAAGGTAAAGGAGGCCGAGCCATGCGCTATATTCGCTACGCTTTCCTCGCCGCGCTTGCGGCGGTGCTCGTCACGGTCGCGCTGGCGAACCGTGAAGCGGTGGTCCTGCGTCTCTTGCCCGAAGAGCTATCCGGCTTCCTCGGCCTGAGCTGGCAGGTTCAACTGCCGTTGTTCATCGTGATCTTCCTCGGCATCGTTGCCGGGATCGTCATCGGTTTCATCTGGGAATGGCTGCGCGAATACAAGCTGCGCGCCAAGGGCAAACGCGCCGAGCGCGCGGCGGTGCAGCTCTCGAAAGAGGTGCAGAGTCTCAAGCAGTCTTCTGCCAAACCCGGAGACGACGTGCTGGCGATGCTGGAGGACGGCCCGCGGGCGCGGTGATGGACGGGGTTCGTGTCAAGATCTGCGGGTTGACCCGGCCCGAGCACCTGCGTGCTGCCGTGGCGGCGGGGGCAGGCTATGTCGGCCTCGTGTTCTTTCCGAAATCGCCGCGCAATGTGAGCCTCGAAGCGGCCGCGGCGCTGGCGCTCGAGGTGCCGCCCGGCGTGGCCAAGGTGGCGCTGGTGGTGGACCCGGACGATGCGCTGCTCGACCAGATCACCGCGCAGGTGCCGATCGATATGCTCCAGTTGCACGGGGGAGAAAGCCCGGCGCGCGTCGCCGCGATTCGCGCCCGCTATGGCCTGCCGGTGATGAAGGCGGTGGGAATCGCCGAGGCGTCCGATCTTGAAAAGCTCGATACCTACCTGCCGGTCGCCGACCAGATCCTCGTTGACGCCAAGCCGCCGAAGGGGGCGGAAGTGCCCGGTGGCATGGGTGTGCCCTTCGACTGGCGGTTGATCGCCGGGCGACACTGGTCGAAGCCCTGGATGCTTGCGGGCGGGCTGACGGCGCAGAACGTGGGCCTTGCCGTGAAACTCACGGGCGCGCGACAGGTCGATGTCTCGTCCGGCGTCGAAAGCGCGCCGGGGGTGAAGGATGAAGCCTTGATCCGCGCCTTCCTCGGCGCGGTCGCATGATCCGCTGGCGCGCAGGCCGGCGGCAGGATGTGGCCGCGGTGGTCGCGATGCTGGCCGACGACATGCTCGGGGCGACCCGCGAGCGCGCCGGGTTGGGGGCCTACCTCGCCGCGTTCGACGCAATGGCGCAAGAGGGCAACAACCACCTGATTGTGGGCGAAAGATCGGGCGAACTGGTTGCCAGCTACCAGATCACCTTCATTTCGGGCCTGTCTCTTGGCGCGGCCCGGCGGGCGCAAATCGAGGCGGTTCGGGTTGGCCGTGCAGCGCGCGGGCAGGGGGTCGGGGGCGTGCTCCTGGCCGATGCCGAGACGCGCGCGCGGGCGGCGGGCTGCACGCTTCTGCAACTCACCTCCAACGCCACACGGCAAGACGCATTGAGGTTCTACGAGGCGCAGGGCTTCGCGGCCTCCCACGTCGGGTTCAAGAAGGCGCTCGGCCCGGGTTGACCGGCTGTTCACCAACTTGCGGCAGGTGACCGGTCGCCGGGCCCGTGCCCGCGTCCGTGCTTGCCCCGCGCCGCGCCAGCCATTAGACCGAACCCGACCAACCGGGAGCGCAGACCATGGCCGACGATCTTTTCAATTCCTTCATGACCGGCCCCGACGAGAATGGCCGGTTCGGCGATTTCGGCGGGCGTTTCGTCTCCGAAACGCTGATGCCGCTGATCCTCGATCTTGAAGCGGAATACGAGAAAGCCAAGGACGACGCCGAGTTCTGGGCCGAGATGGACGATCTGTGGACGCATTACGTCGGCCGCCCCAGCCCGCTCTATTTTGCTCAGCGCCTCACCGAGCACCTTGGCGGTGCCAAGGTCTACCTCAAACGTGACGAGCTCAATCACACCGGCGCGCACAAGATCAACAACGTGCTGGGCCAGATCATTCTCGCCCGCCGCATGGGCAAGACCCGGATCATCGCCGAAACCGGGGCGGGCCAGCACGGCGTGGCCACCGCGACGGTCTGCGCCAAGTTCGGCCTGCAATGCATCGTCTACATGGGCGCGCATGACGTCGAGCGGCAGGCCCCCAACGTCTTTCGCATGAAGTTGCTCGGGGCCGAGGTGGTGCCCGTGACCTCCGGGCGCGGCACGCTCAAGGACGCGATGAACGACGCGCTGCGCGACTGGGTGACCAACGTGCGCGATACCTTCTACTGCATCGGCACGGTGGCGGGGCCGCACCCCTACCCGGCGATGGTGCGCGATTTCCAGTCGATCATCGGCAAGGAAGCCAAGGAGCAGATCCTGAAGGCCGAGGGCCGGCTGCCCGATACGCTCATCGCGGCGATCGGTGGCGGTTCGAACGCGATGGGGCTGTTCTACCCGTTTCTTGATGACAAGGACGTGGCGATCATCGGCGTCGAGGCCGGCGGCAAGGGTGTGACCGAGAAGATGGAGCATTGCGCGAGCCTCACCGGGGGACGCCCCGGCGTGTTGCACGGCAACCGCACTTACCTGCTTCAGGACGACGACGGCCAGATCCTCGAAGGCTACTCGATCTCGGCAGGGCTCGATTATCCCGGCATCGGGCCCGAGCATTCCTGGCTGCACGATATCGGCCGGGCCGAATACGTCGCGATCACCGATGCCGAGGCGCTGGAGGCGTTCAAGCTCCTGTGCAGCACCGAGGGGATCATCCCCGCGCTGGAACCTTCGCACGCGATGGCGCACGTCATCAAGATCGCCCCCGATCTGCCAAAGGATCACATCATCGTGGCCAATCTCTGCGGTCGCGGCGACAAGGACATCTTCACCGTTGCCAAGGCGCTCGGTACGGATATGTCCGGGCTGGTCTGAGCGGACGGCTCAGCGCCGCGGTCGCAGCGCGCGCATCAGGGTGGTGATCTCGCGGAAAACCGGGTCTTGCCCGATATCCTCGATCCGCACCGGCGCGCGGCGCTGCCAGTTGGGGTGCTGGTCGAGTGTGCCGGGCACGTTGGTTTGCGTCTCCGGGCCGACGAGATCGGCCAGCCGCACTCCGGCGAGCCGGGAAGGCGTTTGTGCGAGGAAGCGATGGGCGGCGGCGAGCACGCGCGGCGGCAGCTCGGCAGCCTCCCAGTCGCGGGCACCTTCGGGAAGCTGGCCCCCGTCAATGAAGGCATTCACCAGCGCCTGCCGCTCTTCGCCGCGCTTGGCGTCCTGCTCGGCGGCGTAATCGGGCGAGATCAGCCCGAAAATGCGCCGCGCGTCGATATCTTCCCCGCGCCACCAGCCTTTGAGCGTGGGCAGGTCGTGGGTCGAGAGGCAGGCGAGCGCCATTTCCGGCCAGGCCGCGGCGCGGATGAACAGCCCCCATTCCTGCTCGAAGTAGAGGATGCGATAGGCGAGGATATTGGCCCTGTGCATCGCCTCTCGAAAGCCCGGCGGCACGTAGCCGAGATCTTCCCCGATCATCACCGAGCCGTGGCTGCGGCTTTCCTCGGCCACCACCCGCAGCATGTCGGCGAAAGGATAGGCCATGTGCGTGCCGGCGCTGGCGGGCGCGCCTTCGGGAATCAGGAAAAGCTGGCGCAGAACCATGGCGTGGTCGATCCTGAGCGCGCCGGCGTGATCGAGCTGGGCCTTGATCAGCGCGCGCAGCGAGGCGTAATCCTCGGCTGCGAGCGTGGTGGGCGACAGGGCGGCAAGATCCCACATCTGGCCGTCTTGCGAAAACACGTCCGGCGGCGCGCCGACGACGACGCCGGGCAGGGCGAGCCCGGGCGTGCTCCAGGTGGCCGAGCCGTCGAGCGCCTCACCGACGGCGAGATCAAGGTAGAGCCCGATCCGCATCCCCGCTTCCTTCGCGATCCGCTGCGCGGCGGCGAGTTGGCGGTGGGCGATCCATTGCAGCCAGAGGTGAAAGCGCACGTCGCGGGCGTGGTGCTGCGCGAAAGCGGCCACCTCGGGGCTTTCGGGGTTTCGGAATGCCTCGGGCCATGTCCGCCATCCCGCCTCGAAACCCTGCGCCACCATCTCGAACGAAAGCGCCTCGAACAGCGCGTGGCGGGCAAGAGCCTCGCCGCCCTCGGCACAGTAGGCGTCGAAATCGGTTTCGGGATGGTCGGGGCCAAAAGGGCTTTCGGCAAACACCGCGCGCAGGCCCTTGAGCTTCAGCGTCGCAACGGCCAGGTAGTCGATCAGCACGGCCGCTTCGACGCGCGCGCGCGCCGCCTCATCGCGAGGCGCCGCGCCCGGCAGCGCATCCATCGCGATGTAGAGCGGGTTGAGGAAACGCCGGTTCGAGGGCATGAACGGGCTGCGCCGGTCGGGGGCGGCAAGAAAGAGCGCGTGCACCGGGTTGATTCCGAGAAAATCCGCCCCCGCCTCGGCGGCGATGCGGGCGAGCCGGGCAAGGTCGCTGAAATCGCCGATGCCCCAGGAGGCCTCCGAGCGGAGTTCGTAGAGCTGGCAGAACAGCCCCCAAGTTGGCGCGTGAGTGAGCCAGTCGGGCAGGGCGCAACGCGCGTCGGGCTGGCGGTGAAAATCCGGCACCCCGGCGGCATCCGGGGGCGCGGCCTCGGTCACCCCGATCGCTGCCAGCAAGGCGCGCTTGGTGTCATCGGGCACCTCGCGCTCGCCGTAATGCGTGGTGATCCCGGCGGCCCAACACAGGGCGTTCAATGTGTCGCGGTCCATCGGGAAATCTCCAGAACTGGCATCTGCCTGCCCCGATAGGCGAGACAAGGAGCGATGTGAAGCGGCATTCGCCTTTCAGAGCGCGTATTGCTGAAGCACGTCGAGCGGCACCACTTCGAGTGCGCGGATATGGGTGGCCTCGAGCCGGACCCGGGGGGCACAGCCCTCGTCATGGGCCTGCAGGAAGCGCGCGGCAACGACGCACCACTGATCGCCGGGCTTGAGGCCCGGGAAGTCCCACTCCGGGCGGGGCGTGCTGAGATCGTTGCCGACGTATTTCTGGAACGCCAGAAACTCCGCCGTCATCACCGCGCAAACGGTGTGGCGGCCAAGATCGGCATCGCAGGTGTTGCAATGCCCATCGCGAAAGAAGCCGGTCACGGGATCGTCTGAACAGGCAAGCAGGGTGCCACCAAGCACGTTGAGCGGCCGGTCGGGAACCGGTTTCATTGCATCTCCTCCACGATTGCACGCAAGACTGCGATGTTTTCGCTTTGCACCCCGGGGGCGAGAAAGCCGGTATCGGCGGAATTGACGGCGACGACCACCCCCGCGCCGCGGTCGATCCAGATGAACTGGCCGTAGACACCTTGGGCAAAGACCTCGCCAGGACGGCCATCGTTGGGCAGCCACCATTGGTAGCCATAGCGCGGTCGCTCGCCCGGGGCGCTCTCGGCGGTCATCTCCATCACCCAGTTTTCCGGCACCACCTGATCCTCGCCCCAGCGCCCGCCCTGAAGGATGAGCTGGCCAAACCGGGCGTAATCGCGGGTGGTGAGGTTGAGCCCGCCGAGCACGAATGCCACGCCCTCGCCGTCGGTGAGGTAATAGGGGGCGGCCTCCAGTCCGAGCGGGGCGAAGAGGTGTTTGGCCATCAGCTCGGGCACGCTCTGCCCGGTGGCACCGCGCAGCACCATGCCGAGCACGTGGGTGTCGATCGAGACGTACTGGAACGCCGTGCCCGGTTCACCCCGACGCTCGGTGAGGCTGGCGGCGAATTCGTCGAGCGAGCCGCCGAGCGCGATCACCCGGCCCATGCGGTTGATGTCGGACCAGTAATCCGCGTAATCCTCGTCGAAAGCCACGCCCGAGGCCATGTTCAGCACGTTACGGATGCTGGCCCCGTCATAGGCCGACCCGGTCAGCGCGGGGGCGTATTTCGTCACCGGATCGTCGAGCGAGGCGATGCTGCCATTTTCCACGAAGATGCCGAAGAGCGCGGCGAGGAAGCTCTTGGCGACCGACCAGCTCACCCGCAGATCGTCGCGCCCGGTGCCGAGGTAGTAATCCTCGAACACCACCTCGCCGCGCCTCAGCACCACCAGCGCGGTGACGTCGCGCGCCGCGACCCAGGCCTCGATCTCGGGCGTCAGCGCGGCGGGTCGGGGCGCGCGGCGCAGGGGGTCGGCGGGCAGCGGCGCAAGCGCCATCGGCGCGGTATGAAACATCGTGCCCATGTTCGAGAAATTGCCGACGATCCTGTTGGGCTCGAACAGCGTGTTGACCGCGAGGAGACGGGCGATCTCCTCGCGCTTGGCCGCGCCCGCCAGCGCCAGCACTGCCACGAGGGCGGCGAGGGCGATCAGGATCGGGCGCGCGCGCATGTCAGAGCCGGTTGTGCGTGCCGTCGCACATCGGGGCCTTCAGGCTGTGCTTGCAGCCGCAGAAAAACACCTTCTTCGAGGCTTCGGCGGTGAATTTGACCGGCGAAAGTCCGGTGCCCTTGTGTGAGCCGTCGCAGAACGGCTGGGTTTTCGAGCGGCCACAGGCGCACCAGAAATAGGATTTTCCAACCTCCACATCGACGCCGTAGGGCGATTTCTGGGCGATCTCGGGGGTTTCGGTCATGTGGTCGTCCTCGTTGCCATGGGTTTGTGCAAGGTATTACGGTGCGGATCGGCGGGCGGTTTCCAATCAACCCAACGACCATGAAAATCGACCCGGCCGAGCTTGTGGGTGCGCCCGCCGGGCCAGACCGTGAGCTCGATCGGCGCGCCTTCGCCCTTGCGCGCATCGCCTTCCATCGAAAGCCGGGCGAGGGGGGCGTCGCGGGTGGCGCGGCGGCCGGCCTCTTCGAAGGCGTCAAGACAGGTGTTGCAGGTGTCGTCGGAAAAGTACTGCCAGGCCACGGTATGGCTGACGAGGTGGATCGCGCCGGGCTGTGCCGTCGCGAGCCGCCGGGTGAGCCAACTGCCGGCATCGGACCGGTCGACGGGGGCTTCGGCGATCTCGATGGCAGCGCGGGTGCGCTCGATCCGCCAAGGTTGGTCGGGCCAGAGATAGGACGTCAGCCGCAGGGCATCGCCCGGGTCGTGCGGGTCGAGCGGGGCGATATCCACCCCGCGCCGATCGATCACCTCGATCTCGGCTTCGGACAGGCAGGGGCCGCGCCACTCGGGATCGAGCCGCACGCCGGAGGTGCGCGGCCCGAAGATGCCACAGGCCAGATCGAGGCGGAAACGGTCCCACATCAGGTTGAGTCCGGCCGATGCGCCCAGTTCGGAGGCGACGAAGCGCGAGAGGCCGAACCGGCTGGCCAGCCAGTGCGCGGCGGCGATCATCACCGCGGCGCGGCGCACCTCGTTGGTTTGCGGCGGCAAATCGAGCCAGCGCATCAGGGTTTCTGGGTGACGAGCCATTGCCGTTTCGATCGCGGCGGCGAGGGTGGCATCGTCCGGGCGCGGGTTCGGCGGGTAGCAGGCGGCAAGTTCGGGGCAATCGCCCGTGAGCACCAGCGCGTGCAGTCCGCCGAGAAAGCGCAAGGGCAACGACGCGCCACGGTTGCCGATATCGCCCTGCCAGCCGCGCATCCGGTCAACCACCGGGTTGCCGGGGGCAAGACGTGCGGCGGTGAGGGTCAGCACCCGCGCGGTGAAGGGAGAGCCGAGCGCCCGGTTGGAGCGGGCCTGGTCGAGAAAGGCGTCTTCGAGCATCAACGGAACTTGTCCACCAGTTTCTGAAGGGGAGAGCGGGTATCCTGGCGCGCAGGCGCGGGCTCCGGGGCCCTGGGCGCGGGCGGCGGTTTCGCGGCGGCCTTGCCCGGGGTGGTGCGCAGGGCCACGGCGTTGGAAAACTTCGCACCATCGCCCTCGGCCAGGTGCACCGCCCCGTCGGAGATGCCGCGCATCAGATCGTCGAGCCAGTCGGCATCGGCCTTGGCGAAATCGGTCAGCACGAAATGCGCCACGCGGTCCTTGTGGCCGGGGTGGCCGATCCCGAGCCGCACCCGGGCGTAATCGGGGCCGATGTGGCCGTGGATCGAGCGCAGACCGTTGTGCCCGGCGTGCCCGCCGCCCTGCTTGAGCCTGAGCTTGCCGGGCGCGAGATCAAGCTCGTCGTGAAACACCGTCACGTCGCCCGGCTCGAGCTTGAAGAACCGCATCGCCTCGCCCACCGATTGTCCCGAGAGGTTCATGAAGGTTTCGGGCTTGAGCAGCACCACGCGTTCGCGCCCGAGCCGCCCCTCGCTGAGTTGGCCCTGGAACTTCGCCCGCCACGGCGCGAACCCGTGATCCTCGGCGATCCGGTCAACGGCCATGAAGCCGATGTTGTGCCGGTTGCGCGCATATTTCGCGCCCGGATTGCCGAGACCGACAAAGAGTTTCATGGCCCCTCCGGCTGGACTTTCGCACCCCGCACCCTAAGGTCGGGCAGGGACAAACTAGGCGAGCCCGAAGGGAATGCCAAGGCGACGGGTAAAGGGCGGATGGAATGGCGCGTTACGAGGTGCACGGGGTCAAGCTCAGGGTGCCGGGCAAGGCGATGAACGCCGGGCTCAGGCAGGCTCTGGAGAACGGAAATTACGAGTGGAACGAACGGCTTGCCCTCACCCGTCACGTAACGCCCGAGGACCGGGTGCTCGATATCGGCGCGGGCGTGGGTTTCATCTCGTCGATTGCGGCGCAGGCGGTTGGCGGCGCGCAGGTGGTTTCGGTCGAGGCGTCGCCGCTGTTGCAGGAGGTTCTGCGCAGCAACCTCGACGATAACGGCGCACAGGCCGCGCGTCTGGTGCACGCCGCCGTGGTGCCCGACAGCCACGACGGCGAGACCGTCACCTTCGCCGTCACCGGCGCATTCTGGGCCTCGGCGCTCGCCGGGCACGAAACCGGCAAGGCAGAGATCGTCACGGTTCCGGCGGTCAAGCTCTCGGCGTTGCTGGAAGCGCACCAGCCGACGATCGTGGTGATGGATGTGGAGGGTGCGGAGGTCGAGTTTTGCGAGCAGGATTGGCCCGCCTGCGTGCGGCTCCTGATCCTCGAGATCCACACCTCGAAATATCCGCCCGCCGTGGTCAAGCGGATCTTCGACGGGTTTTCGGCGCAGGGCTTCACGATCATGCCCTGGGGCACGCGCGGCGAGGTGATCACCCTGCAACGGGTTTATGACGAGAGCGGGGCTGTGCTGCGCTGATCCGGCCGCCGGGCAGCACGCCCCTGCGTGCCCACCGGAACGGCACCAGACGACGAGACCCGGGGCCTTCGCTTGTCAGGCGTTCGCAACCAACCAGCCGACGTAGCCGACATAGGCGATCAGCAGGGCGGCACCTTCGCGGCGTGAAACCTGCCAGCCGGTGAAGGCCAGCACGACCAGCGCGAGCGTTGCGGCGAGCATCGTGCCGATATCGAAGGCGGCAATCTCTGTGGGCACCGTGATCGGGTGCACAAGCGCCGTCACGCCGAGGATGCCGAGAATGTTGTAGATGTTCGAGCCGACGACGTTGCCGAATGCGATATCGCCCTGCCGGCGCACTGCCGCGATGACAGCGGTTACAAGCTCGGGCAGCGAGGTGCCGACGGCGACGATGGTGAGCCCGATCAGCGCGTCGGATACACCCAGGCCGGCGGCGAGGTCGACGGCGCCGCTGACCAGCAGGCGCGCGCCGACGATGGTTGTGGCGATGCCCGCGAGGGCCAGAAGCGCGGGACGCGCAATCCCGCCGGCCGGCACGGGTTCGGGCGCGGCGTCCACAACCGGACCGCGGCTTTCGGACCGGAAAGCCACGACGATGTAGGCCACGAGTCCGCCCAGCAGGAAGGCGCCCGCGATCCGCGTGAGTTCGCCGTGGAGGACGAGTGCGGCCCCGGCGAGCGTGGCAAGCGACAGCGCCGCGGCATCGCGCCAGAACGCTTTCGGTGACACCGCGACCGGCATGATCAGGGCGGCAACGCCGAGGATCAGGAGAATGTTGGCGATATTCGACCCGACCACGTTGCCGATGCTGATCCCGGGCGCGCCGGAGAAGGCCGCATCGAGCGAGGTGACAAGCTCAGGCGTGGAGGTGCCGAAACCCACGACCGTAAGGCCAACGAGCAGGGGCGAAATGCCCAGTCGCGTGGCCAGCGTCACCGCCCCGCGCACCAGGATGTCACCGCCGGCAACAAGCAGAACAAGCCCGGCAATAATGAAGACGAAGGTCATTGTCCAATCCTCTGGTGCGCCGATCCATCATCGTCGCGAGATTGGCAAATCGGTGCAGGCACCGATGCTTTCAAGCCCCTGTCAATCGTGGCTGTGGGCCAGTTCCGGCACATCCGTAGCCCCCGCCGAACCGCGGCCCGAAAGCGAGGGATATTCCATGAAGAAGCGGTGGCAGTTGAAGGGCGTGTCGTTGCCGGTGAGATCGGGGCGCTTGAACGAGCCATCGGGCTGCATCACCCAGCTTTGCGCCTCGTCGTGCAGGTTCGCGGCCATGACCTGGCTCACGATCTGGGCCTTCACCGTGGCGTTCGTTACCTCTACCAGCGTTTCCACCCGGCGGTTGAGGTTGCGCCCCATCCAGTCAGCCGACGAGATATAGACCTTCGCCTTCTTCGACGGCAGCCCGTGGCCGTTCCCGAAGCAGACGATCCGGCTGTGCTCGAGAAAACGTCCGACGATCGACTTCACCCGGATGTTTTCCGAAAGCCCCTTGATCCCCGGTCTCAGCCCGCAAATGCCGCGCACCACGAGGCTGATCTTCACGCCCTTCTGGCTCGCGGCATAGAGCGCGTCGATCACGTCGGGCTCGATCAGGCTGTTCATCTTCGCCCAGATTTCGGCCGGTTTGCCCTCTTCGGCATACTTGGCCTCCTTCGCGATCTTTTCGATCAGTGTCGACTTCAACGTGAGCGGGCTGATCGCGAGCTTTTCGAGCTTGTCGGGCTGGGCGTAGCCGGAGAGGTAGTTGAACACCCGGGTGGCATCGCGCCCGAGCGCCGGGTCGCAGGTGAAAAGGCTGAGGTCGGTGTAGATCTTCGCGGTGATCGGGTGGTAGTTGCCGGTGCCGAAATGGGTATAGGTCACGAGGTCATCGCCCTCGCGGCGCACCACCGTCGAGATCTTGGCGTGGGTCTTGTAGTTCATGAAGCCATAAACCACGTGCGCGCCGGCCCGCTCCAGCCGGCGCGACTGGCGGATATTCGCGGCCTCGTCGAAACGGGCCTTGAGTTCAACCAGCGCGGTGACGCTCTTGCCCGCCTCGGCGGCCTCGCAAAGCGCCGAGACGATGGAGGAATCCCGGCTGGTGCGATAGAGCGTCTGCTTGATCGCGACCACGTCGGGGTCCTGGGCCGCCTGGGCGAGAAAGCGGACCACCAGATCGAAGGTCTCGTAAGGATGGTGCAGCAGCATGTCCTTCTGGCGGATCGCGGCGAACATGTCGCCGCCGTGATCCTCGATCCGCTCCGGCACCCGCGGCATGTAGGACGGCCAGAGCAGGTCGGGCCGCTCATCGAGCACCAGTTCGGCAAGATCGGCCATGCCGATCAGCCCCTCGACCTCGACAATCTCTTCTTCGGTGACGTGCAATTCGCGCGCGACAAGGGCGCGCAGGTCTTCGGGCGCGCCGGTGCTGATCTTCATCCGCACCACCTCGCCGCGCCGCCGACGCTTGAGCGCGGTCTCGAACTCGCGCACGAGGTCTTCAGCCTCGTCCTCGACCTCGAGATCGCTGTCGCGCAGCACCCGGAACGCGCAGTTTCCCTTCTCGACATAGCCCGGAAACAGCGTGTCGAGGAACAGCAGCAGCAATTCCTCCAGCGGCAGGAACCGCGCCGCGCCCTCGGCCGCGGGAAGCCGCACGAAGCGATCGACCTGGTGCGGCACCGGCAGGAGCGCCTGAAGCTTGCGCTTGTCGGATTTTCGTTCGAGTTGCAGCGCGAGCGCGAAGCCGGTGTTGGGGATGAAGGGAAATGGGTGCGCCGGGTCGATCGCCAGCGGTGACAGCACCGGGAAGACACGCGCGAGGAAGACCTGTTCGAGATGGTCGCGATCCTCGGCCGACAGGGTCTCGCGGGTGCAGATCACGATGCCCTCGCGCTGCATCTCGCTCGAAAGCTGATCGAACACCACCTGCTGGTGCGCCATCAGCCGCCGCGCATCGGCGTTGATGAACACAAGTTGCTCGGCTGGCGTGAGGCCATCCATCGAGGGGGTGGTATTGCCCTCCTTGGCCAGTTCGCGCAGACCGGCGACGCGCACGGTATAGAACTCGTCGAGGTTGGTTGCCGAGATCGAGACGAAGCGCAGCCGCTCAAGGAGAGGAACGCGCGGGTTCTCGGCCTCTTCCAGCACCCGCCAGTTGAACCCGAGCCAACTCAGTTCGCGGTTGAAGAACCGCTTCGGCCCGGCGATCTCCTCGGGGTCGAGGGCAACCGGGGCGGGGAAGTCGGTTTCGAGGTAATCGGCACTGAGCGGGGCAGGGGATGTGTCGAGGGTCATGGTTCCGTATCGCGTGTTTTCGTAACGGTCAGGTGACGTTATGCGCCTTCACGGGGCGGAAATCCAGCGCGACCGGTCGGCAAAGTGTCGGCTTTGCGTCGGCGCGCGTGCCGGTATCGGGCGCACCTCGCCCGGCCCGCGCGGTCAGAACAACGCGTCCTGGGCCTCGATGATCTGGCGGGCGAGATCGCGGCTCACCGGCTTGCCCTCGGCCAGCGCCTTCTCGTCGAGCGCGGCGACGATCGCGCGCAGGGCGGCGAAGGAGCGGTCGATCCGGGGCAGGATGTAGCGGATCAGGGTTTCCGGCGGGTCGATCTGGCGGTCGGTGAAAAGCTTCACCAGCACCGCGGCCAGCAACGCCTCGTCAGGCGGCTCGATGGCCACGACCGGCGTGCCCTCCATCCGGCTTGCAAGGTCCGGCAGGCCGAGGCCCCAGCGGCTCGGCGCGGTGGCGGCGGTGACGAGCAGGTGACCGCCTTCCGCCAGCACGATGTTGTGAAGATGAAAGGCGACGGCTTCGGCGGTGCGATCGCCGGCCAGCATCTCGGCGTCTTCGAGCACCACGTTGCGCCCGGCCAGTGCCGCCGGATCGGCCGTGGCGAGGGCGTCCGCCGCCAGCACGTCTGCCCCGGCCTCCTCGGCCCAGAGCCCGGCGAGGTGGCTCTTGCCGGCACCGGCCGGGCCGATGAGCACGAGCTTGCGGCCCGGCCATCCGCGCCAGCCGTCGATCGCGCTGAGGGCCGCGGCATTGGCCTCGGAGACGAAGAAATCACGACGCCCGCGAGCCTCGCGCTGAGGAAGGTCGAAAGCGAGTTGGCGGGCCATGGTCAGGCGTCGTCCGCCGGCGTGTCGTCGTCCGGTCCGATCGTGAGCGAATTGTCCGACAGGCCCTTGTAGAGCCGGCCCTCCTTGTAGCGTTCGGCAAGGAAACGCACGATCACCCCCAGCGCGGCGGCCACCGGCACCGCCACCAGCATCCCGACGAAGCCGAAGAGCGAGCCGAAGGCGGCGAGCGCGAAGATCAGCCAGACCGGGTGCAGCCCGACCGAGGAGCCGACGAGATTGGGCGACAGGATGTTGCCCTCGAAGAACTGGCCCGCCATGAAGATGGCGACGACGCCGCCGATCATCCACCATTCGCCCCAGAACTGGAACAGCGCGAGCCCGATCGCGAGCACGCCGCCGACCAGCGCGCCGACGTAGGGAATGAAGCTGATGATCCCGGCGACGAAGCCGATCACCACGCCGAAATCGAGCCCGATCAGCATCAGCGCGATGGCGTAATAGGTGCCGAGGATCAGCCCGACGGTAACCTGGCCCCGGATGAAGCTCGCAAGAGTTTCGTCGATCTGCTTGGCAAGACGGCGGATCACCGGGGCGTGGTCACGCGGCAAAAGGTCGTCGATGGCGGCGGTCATGCGGTCCCAGTCGAGCAGCAGGTAGAAGGCGACGACGGGCACGATCACGATCAGGAGCACCACGCTGAGCACGTTGCGCGCCGAGGAAACCACTGCGTCGATCAATTCGCCGCCGCGTTCCTTGATGGTCTCGCCGAGGGTGTCGAGCGACTGGCGCAGGATCGAGCCTTCATCCATCGACGAGGGGAATCGCTCGGTCAGGAAAGCCTGCATGTCTCGCGCGACAGAGGGGGCGACATTGACCAGCGCGACCGACTGGTTCACCAGCGTCGGCACCACCAGCAGGGCGGCGGCGGCAAACACGAGCACCGCGATGAGGGTGATCACCACGGTCGCGAGGATCCGGTTCAGCCCGAGCCGTTCCAGCCGGTCCGCCACCGGGTCGAGAAAATAGGCCACCGCGCCGCCAAGAACGAATGGCAGCAGAACGTCGCCGAGAAACCAGAGCACGGCGAGAAACAGGGCGGCGGCGAGGCCCCAGTATTTCATCTGTGTCCCAACCGGCAGAGCCATGCGATCCCTCGTGAACCTCTGCCCCCGTCATCGCCTTTTTGAACCGGGTGCGCAAGGCTTCAGCGCGTCGGGAGGCCAAGGCCGCGGGCAAGGGCGGCCGTCATCCGGGCGAGGTAATCGCGGGTGACGGGCGCGCTGGGGGCGGCTGTCGTGAAACCGTGAAACCCGCCCGCCACAACGAAAAGTTCGGCTTCCACCCCGGTCACTTTCATGCGTCTGGCAAAGGCCACGGTCTCGTCATGGAACAGATCGGCGGTGCCCACCCCGAGCCAGGTCGCAGGCAGGTTGCTCAACGCGCTGGTGCTGGCGCGGGCCGCCGAGGCCGTGGCCGGGACCGGTCCGCAGAGCCCGTCGAGATAGGCCGACCAGCCAAACCGATTGGCGGCTGCGCTCCACATCCGAAGACTTGCCGGGTCGGGGTCAGGGCGGGACCGCGTGGCCTCGTCGAGCATCGGCTCGTGCAGCAGCAGGAAGGCAGGCTTCGGTCCATCGCCAGTGGCGGCACGCAATGCAAGGCATGCGGCAAGCCCACCGCCCGCGCTGTCTCCGCCAAGGGCGATGCGGGTTGCATCGACGTCCGGCCGGCGCGCAAGCCAGTCCAGCGCCGCGGCGAGGTCATCCAGTGCGGCAGGATAGCGGTCATCCGGCGCCAGCCGATAGGCAGGCGCGGCCACGATGATGCCAAGCTCCTTGGCGAAGCCGGCGCAGCGCCTTTCCTCGAAGCGCGGGTCGCCGATCACCAACCCGCCGCCATGGATCCACAACAGCGCCGGCGTTGGCACCGAGACCGGGTTTGCCGGACGATGCAACTGAAGGCGCCGGCCGTTTTCCAGGTGCAGGGTGTCCGAAGTACGTGGCAGGAGCGGCGCCACGAGGCGGAACAGCAGGCGCACAAGGCGGAAGCTGCGCGGTGACACGACAGAGCGTGGCAAGAAGCGCGCGATCCGCAGGTCGGGATGAAAGGCTGTGCCCTTGGTCATGTCACGGCCAGAATGGGGCAAGCGCCCAGGCAGGCAAACAAAAAAAAGGGCGCGGACCCTGAGGAGATGGTCCGCGCCCATGGTCGGGCGGCTGGAAGGGGAAGGCCGCCCGGAACCGTCAGTGGCAGGCCGGCCGGTCGCCCGGCAGCAGAACCTTGTCGATCACGTGGATCACGCCGTTGTCGGCCATGATGTCGGCGATCACGACTTTGGCGCTTTCACCCGATCCATCGGCGATCGACACGCCCGACGCATCCTTGGTGATGCAGAGGCGGTGCGAGGTGAGGACTGGCTTGAAGTAATTCGAGCCCTGCGGGATCATCCCGGCGGTGAGCTTGCGATCATCGACGTGGTAGAGCAGCACGTTGGTAAGCTGGCCCTTGTTCTCGGGCTTGAGCAAGGTCTCGACGGTGCCGGCCGGCAGCGCGGCGAAGGCGTCATTCACCGGCGCGTAGACGGTGAACGGGCCCGGGCCGGACAGGGTTTCGGCAAGCCCGGCGGCGGTCACGGCGGCGACGAGGGTGGAAAATCGCTCGTCGGCGGCGGCGATCTCGACGATCGTGTCGGCTTTCGCGACCGAGGCGGTCGCAGCGGTGAACGCCAGTGCGGCGACCGCAGTCTTGAAGATGGATTTCATCGGTTTCTCCCTGGAAATCGGCTGCGCAGTCGCTGCGAGCCCGTTGAGGCGACCGGGGCGCGGGTTCCGCCCCGGTCATGGCGCGGCGAGCGGATGCCGCGCCGCAGGCAAGGCTCAGCAGTCGACGTCGTTGCCCGGCAGGATCACCTTGTCGATCACGTGGATCACGCCGTTGGAAGCTTCGATATCGGCAATCACCACGTTGGCCATGGTGCCCGAACCGTCGTCGAGCATCACGCCGCCATCGAGGGTGACGCAGACGTTGGCGCCGTCGAGCGCGGTGGGAACCGCCGAGGTGCCGACCGCGATGTCGCCCGACATCACCTTGCCCGAGACCACGTGGTAGAGCAGCACGTTGGTCAGATCGCCCTTGGCTTCGGGCTGCAGCAGGCCCTCGACGGTGCCCTCGGGCAGCGCCGCGAAAGCGTCATCGGTCGGGGCGAACACGGTGAACGGGCCTTCGCCCGACAGCGTCTCGACGAGGTCGGCGGCGGTCACGGCCGCGACGAGGGTGGTGAAGCGGTCGTCACCGGCGGCGATATCGACGATGGTGCCCATCTCGCCGTGGTTGTCGGCGAGCGCGGCCGAACCGGCGAAGGCGATGGCGGTGGCGGCGAGGGTGGACTTGACGTTGAACATCTGTATTCCTCCTG
This sequence comes from Maritimibacter sp. HL-12, assembly GCF_900177545.1. GTDB lineage: Bacteria > Pseudomonadota > Alphaproteobacteria > Rhodobacterales > Rhodobacteraceae > Sinisalibacter. The sequence continues at coordinate 2,542,651 of NZ_FXBQ01000001.1, forward strand.
AAGGTTTGTTGGACAGATGCGAGACCTACGCGGCGGGGTCGCAGGCAGGATCACCGCTCTCACGACAGCGTGACACACCGTGATTGACCGGGTATCGCCGGCAGGCCTGGTCGCCGCCCTTGCCCGACCGCCTGCGCCCGGCTAAGGATGCCCGCGATGTGAAACCCCAGCCAGGTGAGGCCCCCATGCGTCTGTCGCGCTACTTTCTGCCGGTTCTGAAGGAAACGCCTGCCGAGGCGCAGATCGCCTCGCATCGGCTGATGCTGCGGGCAGGGATGATCAAGCAGCAGACGGCGGGGATCTATTCCTGGCTGCCGATGGGCTTCAAGGTGCTGCGCAAAATCGAGAACATCGTGCACGAGGAGCAGATCCGCGCGGGCCATATCCCGATGCTGATGCCGACGCTGCAACCGGCCGACCTCTGGCGCGAATCCGGCCGTTACGACGATTACGGCGAGGAAATGCTGCGCATCCGCGACCGCCACGGGCGCGACATGCTCTACGGGCCCACCAACGAGGAGATGATCACCGACATCTTCCGCGCGCACGTGGGCAGCTACAAGGATCTGCCGCTGACGCTCTATCACATCCAGTGGAAATTTCGCGACGAGATCCGCCCGCGATTCGGTGTGATGCGGGGCCGCGAATTCTTCATGAAGGACGGCTACAACTTCGATCTCGACTATGACAGCGCGATGCACGCCTACAACCGCCACATGGTGAGCTACCTGCGCACCTATGAGCGGATGGGGCTTCAGGCGATCCCGATGCGGGCCGATAGCGGGCCGATCGGCGGCGACGACACCCACGAGTTCCTGGTGCTGGCCGAGACCGGCGAGTCGGAAGTGTTCTACGACAGCGCGATCACCGATCTGCGGCTTGGGAGCCGCGAGATCGACTATGACAACTGGGACGAGGTCGCCGCGATCTGCAAGGAATGGACGACGCCCTACGCCCGGACCGACGAAACCCACGATGCGGCGCTGTTCGAGGCGATCCCCGACGACCGGCGCAAGACCTCGCGCGGCATCGAGGTGGGGCAGATCTTCTACTTCGGCACCAAGTATTCCGAGCCGATGGGGGCGACGGTGCAGGACAGCGAGGGCAACAAGGTCGCCGTTCACATGGGCAGCCACGGCATCGGCGTGTCGCGCCTGGTGGGCGCGATCATCGAGGCCAACCACGACGAAAAAGGTATCATCTGGCCCGAGGGGGTGACGCCGTTCCATGTCGGTATCGTCAACCTCAAGCAGGGCGACGCCGAGGCCGACGCGGCTTGCGAAGGCCTCTACGCCGCCCTCACCGCGGCCGGGCTGGAACCGCTCTATGACGACCGCGAGGAGCGCGCGGGGGCGAAATTCGCCACCATGGACCTGATCGGCGTGCCCTGGCGGATCACCGTCGGCCCGCGCGGGCTGAAGGCGGGCGTGGTGGAACTGACCTCGCGGCGCAGCGGCGAAAGCGAGGAACTGGCACCGGACCTCGCGGTGGCGCGTCTGAAAGAGATCTACGCGGGCCATCTGTGAGCCTTTGACGGCGCAGGCCTCGGCGAACCCCTGCCCGGCGTCCGCCGCCGCGCTTGACCGGCGCGGTTCGGACCCGCAATGTAAAGAAAAAGTCAGGGCGAAAAGGGCAGTCCATGCGCATTCTGGCATTGGCGGGGGGCATTGCGGGCGCCGTGGCGCTATCGCAATTCCCGGCGTTCTCGCAGCAATATGTCCAGCGCCTCTCCGGCGCGGTGGACGAGTTGCGCGCGGTCACCATCGCTTTCGACACCACAGCGCGGGTGGCGGGGCTGAGCCGCGAGGAGGCGCTTGACGTCATGGGTGGTTCCGAGTTCCAGAACCGGTTGCGTGACGACATGCGCACGCGGATCTACCGCTACGAGCGGCTCAACGCCGATTACCAGGCGCTGGCCGCTGCTGCCCCCCTCGAACGCCTCAGCCGCGCCTGGCGCTTCCGCGACGCCGACCTTGCGCGCCGGACATGGGACGATTTCGAGCCTGCGGTGCCGGTGACCAGCGAAGGGGCGATCCTGGCGGGGATCGGTTTTGCCGGGGGCTGGGGATTTGTCAGCCTGATCCTCGGCCTTGCGCTCAAACCAATTCGTCGCCGGGCGTAGCCGCTGCCGGGACAGGCGCTGCCCGGATCAAGGCACCGGAATGGTGCGCCTTCGGCGCGCTCCTTTGTCTCGGCCCCGTCCTTGCGGACGGGGCCTCGGGGGGCCTCCGGCGGGAGTATTTGCCCCAGGAAAAGGTCAGCCGATCTCGGCGAGGCGGGCGAGGGCCTCGCGCAGCTTGCCCGCTTCGTCTTCGCGCTGGGCGAGGTTGTCGCGAGCTTCGGCGACGACCTCTTCGGGCGCGCTTTCGGCGAACTTGGGATTGTCGAGTCGGGCTTTCAGCCCGCCGATTTCCTTTTGAAGCTTGCCAAGGCTTTTCTCCAGCCGGGCCTTTTCCTCGCCGACGTCGATGATGTCGGCCAGCGGCAGGGCGAAGGTGGCGCCCTCGGCAGGGATGGTGACGCAGCCTTTCGGCAGGTCGGCCAGATCGGTGAGGCTGTCGATCCGGGCCATGCGCATGATCAGGGTCTCGTTCGCGGCCCAGGCGGCGCGCGCGGCATCGTCGCTTTGCTGCCGGATCACCGGGATTTTCAGCCCTGCGGGGACGTGCATCTGGGCGCGGGCCGAGCGGATATCCTCGATCAGCCGGATCACCCAGTTCATTTCGCGGTCGGCGCTGTCGTCGATCAGGCCAGCGCCGTAGGTCGGCCAGTCGGCGTGGGCGAGTAGGGTGTCACGCGCGGCGATCTGGCCCCAAAGCTCCTCGGTGATGAAGGGCATGACCGGGTGCAGCAGGATCAGGCACTGGTCGATCACCCAGGCCATGGTGGCGCGGGTTTCGGTGGCGACGGTGGGATCTTCGCTGGCAAGCAGCGGCTTGGAGAACTCCACGTACCAGTCGCAGACCTTGCCCCAGACGAAGGTGTAGAGGCCGTTTGCGGCGTCGTTGAAGCGGTAGGCGGCGAGCGCCTCGTCGACAGCCTCGCGGATGCGGGCGGTTTCGCCGACGATCCAGCGGTTCACGGTTTGCCGGGCGGAGGCCGGGTCGAAACCCGCGACCGGTTTGCAGTCGTTCATCTCGGCGAAGCGGGCGGCGTTCCAGAGCTTGGTGCCGAAGTTGCGGTAGCCCTTGATGCGCTCTTCGGAAAGCTTGAGCACGCCGCCGATGGCGGCCATCGAGGCATTGGTGAAGCGCAGCGCGTCGGCACCGTATTCGTCGATGATTTCCAGCGGGTCGATGACGTTGCCGGTGGTCTTCGACATCTTCTTGCCCTTCTCGTCGCGCACGAGCTGGTGCAGGTAGACGGTGTGGAAGGGCACTTCGCCGGTGACCGCGAGCTGCATCATCATCATCCGGGCGACCCAGAAGAAAAGGATGTCGAAACCGGTGATGAGCACGTCGGTGGGGAAGTATTTCTCCATCTCCGGCGTCTGCTCGGGCCAGCCCAGCGTGCCGATCGGCCAGAGCCCCGACGAGAACCAGGTGTCGAGCACGTCGGGTTCGCGCCAGACCGGGTAGACCAGTCGGGTCGGGTCCTGGTTGATGACGTAATCGGCGAGGCTCTCGGCCAGCATCTCGACAGCCGCGGCCTTGCCTTCGACCTCGACGACCCGGGCATGGGCCAGTGGCGGCGGGGTGTCGGCGTTGTCATCGAGGAAGCGGTCTTTCACCGCGTCGAAGCTGGCGGCGCAATGGTAGACCTCGCCGAGGTTGACCAGCCCGCCGTCGAGGAACATCCGCAGCACGTCGAGATGGTCGATCTCGCCGTCGTCGTAGACATCGCCCTCGTAGGACAGATCGAGCCCGTACCAGACCGGGATCTGGTGGCCCCACCAGAGCTGACGCGAGATGCACCAGGGTTCGATGTTCTCGAGCCAGTGGAAATAGGTCTTCTCGCCCGAGGCGGGGATGATCCGGGTGCGGCCGTCGCGCACGGCGTCGAGCGCGGGGCCCACCACCTTCTCGGCATCGACGAACCACTGGTCGGTGAGCATCGGCTCGATCACCACCTTGGAGCGGTCGCCGAAGGGCTGCATGATCGGCTTGGATTCGACGTAAGGCACGTTGTTGCCTTCCTCGTCGAGCGCGGTGACCGCGAGGCCCTCCGCGTTGATCTCCTCGATGATCCGTTTGCGCGCCTCGAACCGGTCGAGCCCGCGCAGGTGGTCGGGCACGAGGTTGAGCGTGTCGACTTCCTCGATCGAGAAGGCAGCACCGCCGGCGATGGCCTGGGCGCGGTGGGCGCAGGCCTCGTAGGACAGCCCGTCGTCGCGCATGTGGCCGCGCGTGTCCATCAGCCGGTACATCGGGATGCCGTTCCGGCTGGCCACGCCGTAGTCGTTGAAGTCATGCGCGCCGGTGATCTTCACCGCGCCCGAACCGAAGTCCGGGTCGGGGTAGTCGTCGGTGATGATCGGGATCAGGCGGCGGTGCTCGCGCGGGCCCACCGGGATCTCGCAGAGCTTGCCGACGATCGGGGCATAGCGCGCGTCGGAGGGGTGCACCGCCACCGCGCCGTCGCCCAGCATGGTTTCGGGCCGGGTGGTGGCGATGGAAATGTAGTCGCGCTCCTCCTTGAAGATGACGTTGCCGTCTTCGTCCTTCTCGACGTAGGTGTAGGTTTCACCGCCCGCGAGCGGGTACTTGAAGTGCCACATGTGGCCGGCAACCTCGATGTTCTCCACCTCGAGATCGGAGATCGCGGTTTCGAAATGCGGGTCCCAGTTGACCAGCCGCTTGCCGCGGTAGATCAGCCCCTTCTCGTACATGTCGACGAAGACCTTGATCACCGCGTCGTGGAAATCGGGCGAGTTCTCGTGGCCAATGCGCGGATCGCCGGGGGCGCCGGCCATGGTGAAGGCGTTGCGCTCCCAGTCGCAGGAGGCGCCGAGGCGTTTGAGCTGCTCGACGATGGTGGAGCCGTATTTGCCCTTCCATTCCCAGACCTTGGCGAGAAAGTCGGCGCGGCTCATGTCGGTGCGGCGGATGTTGCTCTCGGCCTTGAGCATCTTTTCCACCTGCAACTGCGTGGCGATGCCGGCATGGTCCTGCCCCGGTTGCCACAGCGTGTCGAATCCGCGCATCCGGTGCCAGCGCACGAGGATGTCCTGCAGGGTGTTGTTGAAGGCGTGGCCGACGTGGAGCGCGCCGGTGACGTTGGGCGGCGGGATCATGATGGTGAAGGCGGGCAGGCCGGGCTTGGCGTTGGCCCCGGCGCGGAAGGCGTGGGCGGCCTCCCAGGCGGCGGAGATGCGCGGTTCGGCGGTGGCGGCGTCGAAGGTCTTTTCCATGGCCATGGGATCTCGCGTCCTCGTCCTTGTTTGCCCCGGTGTTTATCGAAGGCGGGCCGCGAGGGAAAGCCGTTTGGCCGGGGTTTGACGGCAGCGCGTCAGTTGCGCCGGTCGATCCGGGTGGAGAGATGGATCAGGCTTTCCGAGCCGCGCACACCGTCGAGCGCGCCGATCCGGTCGAGCGTGTCGTCAAGCTCCGCCGTCGAGCGCGCGGCGAGACTCAGGATCATGTCGAAGCGGCCGGAGGCGGTATGGGCGGCCTCGACCCCGGACATCGCTTTCAACCGGGTGAGCACCGTGGCCGTGGCGCGCGGTTCCAGCGTAAGCAGGACGGTGGCGCGGATCGCTGCACGGCCTGCACTTTCACCAAGCCTGAGGGCATAGCCCGCGATCACCCCGCGCGCCTCCAGCCGGTCGATGCGCGCCTGCACGGTGGAGCGCGCGAGGCCAAGCTTGCGCGCCAGCGTGGCCACCGGGGTGCGGGCGTTCTCCGCGAGAAGGTGCAGAAGGGCGGTGTCGGTTTCGTCCATATGTCGGTTCCTTCGGCGATATGACGCCAAAATGTCGCAGATTCGCCACTCTGTCACTTTGAATCGGCGGCGGTGTTTCGCATCCTGATCGGGAGGACGCGAACGAGGTGAGCCATGAGCCGGTTTCCACAGGTCTGGGCAAGTGAAGACGAGCACCTGCGCGCGGCGCGGCCCGAGCACCCGGTTTATTACTTTTCGCCAGAGGCACTTGCGCGCACCGCGCGGCGGTTCCGGTCGGGCTTCGACGGGCTGGCGACTTACGCGGTAAAGGCCAACCCCGAGCGCACGGTCCTGGAAAACCTGGCGGCGGCGGGGGTGTCGGGGTTCGACGTGGCCTCGCCTGCCGAGATTGCGCTGGTGCGACAGATCGCGCCCACTGCGGCGCTGCACTACAACAACCCTGTGCGCTCGCAGGCCGAGATCGCCGCCGGGGTGGCGGCGGGGGTTGCCTCGTGGTCGGTCGACGGCTTCGGCGAGTTGGAGAAGCTCAAGGCGCAGGTGCCGCGGGGCGTGGAAGTTTCGGTGCGGCTGGCTTTGCCGGTGGGCGGGGCGGCCTATGATTTCGGCTCGAAGTTCGGCGAGGGACCGGAAGGCGCGGCCGAGCTTCTGCGGGCGGTGGCCGAAGCCGGGTTTACCCCGGCGATGACCTTTCATCCCGGCACGCAATGTGCCGATCCGGCAGCCTGGGCGCGCTATATCGAAACCTGTGCCGCGATTTCGCAGGCCACCGGGGTGCGGCTGGCCCGCCTCAATGTCGGCGGCGGCTTTCCCTCCGACCGGGGGCAGGGCGCGACCGCGCTCGAAGCGGTGTTCGATGCGATCCATGCCGCGCGCGATGCGGCCTTCGGTGCCGAGGGGCCGGGGCTGGTCTGCGAGCCGGGGAGGGCGATGGTGGCCGAGGCCTTCACCCTTGCTCTGAAGGTCAAGGCCGAGCGGGCCTGCGGCAGCCTGTTCCTGAACGATGGCATCTACGGCGCGCTCGCCGAGGCACCGCTGATGGGGGCGGTCGAGCGGGTGCGCGTGGTTTCGCCCGAAGGCCGGCCACGCGCGGGCGCGCCGCGCGCCCGGGTGCTCTACGGGCCGACCTGCGATTCGATCGACCGCTTGCCCGAGCCGGTCGATCTGCCCGGCGACGTGGTCGAGGGAGATTACCTGCTGATCGAGGGCATGGGGGCCTATTCCACCGCCACCACCACCCGGTTCAACGGCTACGGCGGCTACGAGGTTGTCACCGTGCGCCGCGCCGGTCTTTCCTGAGACGCCTCAATCCTTGACCCAGATGCCGCGCGGGCGGTCGCAGAAGCATTCGGCCGCGCCGCTGTCGCGGATCAGGATCGATTCGGTGATCTCGACGCCCCATCCTTCGACCCAGAGGCCCGGCATGAAGTGGAAGGTCATCCCCGGTTCGAGAATGGTTTCGTCCTCGGCGCGCAGCGAGATCGTGCGCTCGCCCCAGTCCGGCGGATAGCTCAGCCCGATCGGATAGCCGCAGCGGGCGAAGCGCTCGATGCCCGCCTTGTCGAGCACGCCGCCGAGTGCATTGGCCACGTCACAGGCCCGGTTGCCCGCGCGCGCGGCCTCCAGCCCTGCTTCGAGCCCCTCGACCAGGGCATCGGCGGCAAGCCGCATCTCCTCGGGCAACTCGCCGAGAAAGATGGTGCGGCACAACGGCGTGTGGTAGCGCCGGTAGACCCCGGAAAGCTCGAAGAAGGTTGCTTCGCCCTGGCGCAGAAGGTCGCCGTTCCAGGTCAGGTGCGGAGCCGAGGCATCGGCACCCGAGGGTGCCATCGGCACGATCGCGGGGTAGTCGCCCCAATCCTCGCCCACGCCCCGGACTGCATCGCGGTAGATTTCGGCCACCAGTTCGTTTTTCGGCAGCCCCGGCTCGGCGCGCTCAAAGACCCCGTCGACCAGCTTTTCCGATATCCGGGCGGCCTTGCGCATGAAGGCGATTTCCTCGCCGGATTTCACCGCGCGCTGCCAGTTCACCAGCGCGGTGGCATCGACGATCTCGGCCTCGGGGAGCTCTTCAAGCAATGTCACGTAGGCCTTGGCGGAGAAATAGTAGTTTTCCATCTCCACGCCGATCCGCGCGTGCCCGAACTCCAGTTCCCGCAACAGGGCTGCGAGGTGCTGCATCGGGTGGCGCTCGGTCGATTGCACGAAGTGGTCGGGGTAGGGGTGCAGGCTGGCCTTGTCGATCCAGGCGGTGCGCAGCGCGCCGTTGGCATCCATCGCGCGGCCCCACCACAGCGGTTCGCCCTCGTGGGTCAGGATCACGCCCTGGTGGACGTAGAACGACCAGCCGTCATAGCCGGTGAGCCAGGCCATGTTGGACGGGTCCTCGATGAACAGCGCGTCAATCTCCTGCGCTGCCATCGCGGCGCGCACGAGTGCCAGCCGCCGATCGTATTCCGCGCGCGAAAACGGTGCCCTGACTTGATCCATAGGTGTGAGCCTCCCCTCTTGTTCAGGCAAGGATAGTCCTGCCGGAAACGCGAGAATACAAGCCCGTTACTCGAGGGTTTCGCGATCGACAACCAGAACGCCGTCGTCCACCCGGTCCGACGGGTGGGTGATCACGCGGTCGCCTTCGGCGAGACCGTCCAGCACCTCGGCGAACTCGGTGTTGCGCCGCCCGATCTCGACCGGCGCAAGCCGCGCGGCCTCGCCGTCGAGGGTAAACACCGCCCAGTCGCCGCCCTCGCGAAACAGCGCGCTGATCGGCACCAGCCGCACGTCGTCGCCCTGCCATTCGACGATGCGCAGGTAGACCCGGAAATTATGCCCGAGGGCCGGGCGCGCCTCGGGCGCGGTGACGAAATCGAGCAAGACCCGCACGCGCTGTTCCTCGATCCCGAGCGCGGAGACCTTGGTGAAGGCGGCGGGCTCGATCTGGCGAACCTGCGCCTCCAGCGCCTCCGAGCCGCCCCAGCGTTCGACATAGGCGCGCACGCCGGGCGCGATGCGCACGGCGTCGGTGGAGAGCAGATCGACGGTGATTTCAAGATCGTTCGGCGGGCCGATGGTGAGCAGCGGGGTTCCGGCGGTGACCATGCGCGCGCTTTCGTTGGTCACGTTCAGCACCTGCCCGGAGACCGGGGCCTTGAGCGTGATGCAGCACTCCACCCCGTCCCCGGTCGCGCGCTCCTCGACGCCGGGCTCGATCAGCACCGCTTCTGCGGATGCCACCTCGCTTTCCCGCATCGTGAGGTTGGCCTGGGCGCTGTCGAACTGCGCGGCGGCGAGGTCGAGCGCCACTTCCGCCTGTTCAAGCTGGGTGTCGGAGGCGGTGCCGCGCCCGTGCAGGGCGAAAACCCGATCAAACTGGCGCTGGGCGTTGGCCATGTCGGCCTCGGCGGCGCGCAGGTTGGCCTCGGAGAGCACCTGCGCCGCGCGCGCCTGCGCCACCGCGGCTTCGGCTTGCGCGCGGGCGCGCTCGTCGAGGAAGGCGGGTTCCCCGGGTTCGATCAGGGCCACCACGGTTTCACCGCTGACCACGTCGTCGCCCACCTTCACCGGGCTGCGCAGCACCTGGCCCGAGACCGGGGCCGAAACCTCGAACACATCCCTGATCCGGGTCATCCCGTCGCCGTTGACGGTCACTTCCAGCGGGCCGCGGGTGACGCTGGCGAGATCGACGGGCACGTATTCGGGCTGCGCCAGTTGCCAGGCGGCAACGCCGAGCCCGCCGGCGACAAGCGCGCCGAAGACGATTTTTCGAACCGGAAAGGCCATGGGTCACTCCCTCGTTTTCATGACCGCGACAAGATCCATGCGGTCGATCCGGCGGCGCACGATCAGCGCCGAGGCTGCCGAGGCCCCGGCCACCACGAGGGCCGCGCGGATATAGGTGGTATCGGTAATCAAGAGCGGGATCGAGTAGAGATCGCTGTCGAAGCTGGCAATCATCCCCGCCGCCATCAGGTAGCCAAGCCAGAGCCCGAGCGGGATCGCGGCAGCGGTGAGCAGGAACAGTTCGCCAAGCAGGATGTAGCTCACCTGCCCGCGGGTGAAGCCGAGGATACGCAAACTCGCCAGTTCGCGGGCGCGTTCGGACAACTGGATGCGAGCGGAGTTGTAGACCACGCCGATGGCGATCAGCGAGGCGACGAAGGAGAAGATCACCACCGAGATATTGGCGCTTTCGGCCATGGTCTCGTCGAAGCTCTGGCGCACCGTGGTCATCAGGGTGATGCCCGAGATCGCGGGCGCGTCCTTCACCGCGCGGTAGAGCGCGGCCTCCTCCTTGGCGTCGATCAGCACGTTGGCGATGGTCACCTGCGGCGACTGGCCGAGGAGGGCGGCGAGCTTGTCCTGATCCATCCAGGCCCCGAGGCCGAAGAAGGTCTGCACCGTGCCGGTCACGGCCACCCGGTGCAGCCGGTCATCGTGTTGCAGGAACTCCACCTCGATCACGTCGCCGACGCGGGCGTCGAGATGGCGGGCGAGCCGGGCTTCGAGCACGATGCCCTCGCCCGGCGGCACTTCGACCCGGGTATCGCCGTCGAAGACGCGCGCGAGCGTGGTGCCCTCGCGCCGCCCCTCGATCGCGATGGTGCGGCTGCGCGGGCCGTGGCTGAGCCGCGCAGGCGCGGCAAAGGCACCTTCGGCCAGCATCACGCCGGGAAGGTTCTCGACCTCGTCGAGCACGGATTCGGGCCGCGAAATGGCGAATTCGAGCATCGCATCCTGCCGGTTGACCTGCACGAAGGCGACGTCGAGCAGCTCCTCGAAACTGTCGAGCATGAACAAACCCGCCACGATCATCGCCGCCGACATCGAGATGCCCAGCGTCGTCATGGCTGCGCGCAGCGGCCAGCGCCCGATCGAACGCAGGATCATCATCGTCGGCTGGCGCGGCCGCAGGAACACGATCAAGCGGTCGAACAGCCCGCGCCGGAACCGCGTCGGCGGCGGCGGGCTCATCGCCACGGCGGGCGACAGCAGCACCACCCGGCGCACCGCCAGCGCCGCCCCGAGCAGCGCGGCACCGAGGCCGGTGAGCGCGGCCAACGCGTAGACCGCCGGGTATTGCAGGAAGACGAGGTAGGGGAAGTGGAAGAAATCGCCGTAGACCTGCGCGATCCCGATCGAGGCCCAGTAGCCGGTGGCCCAGCCGATCACCACGCCGATCGAGCCGATTCCGAGCGCGAGCTTGAGGTAATGCCAGGTGATGTCCCACCAGCCGTAGCCGAGCGCCTTCAGAAGCCCGATCTGCTCGCGCTCCAGCGTGATCAACCGGCCCAGGACCATGTTGACGAGGAAGGCGGTGATCACCAGAAAGATCGGCGGCAGGGTCTGCACCATCAGATCCCATTGCTTGAGCTCGCCGTCGAGAAAGGCGTTCGAGGTTTGCTGCTCGCGATCATAAGGCCCGGTGCCGCCATAGGGCTTGAGCAGGGCTTCGAGCGCGTCCTTCACCGGCTCGAGATCGGTGCCGCGTGTCACCCCGAGGGTGACCGAGTTGAACGCGCCCGAAAGGTTGAGTGCGGCGGCGAGCACGTCCTCGGCCATCCACATCACGCCGAAGCGCTTGTCGTCGGGCATGAAGGAGCCGGGGCCGACGGTGTAGATGAACTCCGGGCTGAGCACGATGCCGGTGATGGTGACGACGCGGCGCTGACCGTTCAGGGTCAACTCGAAACCGTCGCCGGGGTGGAAGCCATGCGCCATGGCAAAGGCCTCGGTCACCACCGCCTCGTCCTTGCGCCCCGGTTCGGGCAGCCGCCCCTCGCGGATGATCAGCCGGTTCATCTCGGGTTCGCCGCTGGCCGGGATCGACAGAACCTGGCCCATCGCCGGGCTCTCCAGCCCCTCGATATCGAGGATCGCAAAGGTCGAGATCCGCGCCTCGACCCGCGCCACGCCCTCGATCGCAGCGATCTCGGGCAACAGGCTCATCGGCGCGCGCGCCGCACCCGACCAGACATCGGCGAAGCGGGAGCGCTCGTAATAGGTGTCGCGGGTTTCGGTGAGGCTGCGCTGGGCACCGTAGCTCATCACCATCACCATCACGCCGCAGGCGAGCACCGCGGCGATGGCGAGCGACTGCGCCCAGAGGCGGCGAATGTCGCGCAGGAGCTTCTTGTCGAGCGCGTGCATCCGGTTACCACTCGATATGGGCAGCGTCGACGCGGGTGTCGTTCACCGAAACCTCGGCGATATTGCCGTCGGCAAAATGGATGACGCGGTGCGCCATGGCGCGGATGCCCGCGTTATGGGTGATGATCACGGTGGTGGTGCCGAGATCGCGGTTGATCCGGTCGAGCGCCTCCAGCACCTGCACCCCGGTTTTGGAATCCAGCGCCCCGGTGGGCTCGTCGCAGAGCAGAACCTCGGGGCGCTTGGCAATGGCGCGGGCAATCGCCACGCGTTGTTGCTCGCCGCCCGACAGCTCGGCGGGGAAATGGTCGATCCGGGCCGAAAGCCCTACCCGCTCCAGCGCCTCCTCGGGCGACATCGGGTCGCGCGCCACCTCGGTCACCAGCGCCACGTTTTCGCGGGCGGTGAGCGAGGGCACGAGGTTGTAGAACTGGAACACGAAGCCGACATGGTCGCGCCGGTAGCGGGTCAACTCCCGGTCACTCATCGCGGTCAGCTCCTTGTCGCGGAACCAGGCCTCCCCGGCGGTGGCGCTGTCGAGCCCGCCGAGGATGTTGAGCAGGGTCGATTTGCCCGACCCCGACGCGCCGAGCAGCACGGTGAACTCGCCCATGAACAGCTCGACGTTCACCCCGCGCAGCGCGTGGACCTCCACCTCGCCGGTGCGGTAGACCTTGGTGATCCCCTCGGTGTGAAAAACGCGGGCAGCCATCGGGTTCCTCCGGCGCGCAGCATCGGGCCGCGATGCGGGCCATTCCTTGATATGGCGCAAAGCGGTCCGGGTTCAATCGAAACCGGACCTGAATCGGCGCGAAAACCACCTTGAGGGGTGCGACCGCTTGACCTTGCGCGGAGCACGGGCCCAGGAGGGATCACAAGACCCAAATTCGTGCCGCTTGCGGTCACACACGTCGTGGCTGCGCCGCGCGGGGGCGCGGTCGAACCCGCGTCCCCCCGCGCCTCAATGCTCGATCTTGTCTTCGCGCACGAACATGTTGGCCCAGGCCCGGTCGATCAGCTTGGGGGTCATCTGGAACGGGATGCCTTCGAATTCGCAGATCGCGATGATCTGGTCGATCAGGAACACCGGCTGGTAATTGGCATAGACGTTGTTGATGGTCGGGTATTTCACCTTCAACAGGTGCACCAGCGATGCCTCGTCGAGCGGGATGCCCTTTTTGCGGGCGACCAGGGCGAAGATCTTGAGAAAATCCTCCTGGCTCGGCCCGTCGATCTTGATCTTGAAGAAGATCCGCCGCAGCGCCGCCTTGTCGAAGATCTCGTTGGGGTGGAAGTTGGTGGAGAAGATCACCAGCGTGTCAAACGGCACCTCGAACTTTTCGCCCGATTGCAGCGCGAGGATGTCCTTGTTTTCCTCCAGCGGCACGATCCAGCGGTTGATCAGTGATTGTGGCGGTTCGGATTGGCGGCCGAGGTCGTCGACGATGAACACCCCGCCGGTCGATTTGAACTGGAGCGGTGCGGTGTAGGTGCGCGCGGTGGGGTTGTATTTCAGATCGAGCATGTCGAGCGTGAGTTCGCCGCCGGTGATCACGGTGGGCCGGTCGCAGAGCACGTAGCGCCGGTCGTGCCGGTTCGAGGTGCGCCGGAGCGCGCCCGGATCGTCGGTGACTTCCTCGGCCTTGGAATGCACGATCGGGTCATACACGGTGATGACCTGGCCGTTGTATTCGATCGCGCGCGGGATGTAGATCTTGTCCCCCAGCGCGTCGCGGATGCCGTTGGAGATCGAGGATTTGCCGTTGCCGGGCGGGCCATACATCAGGATCGACCGGCCCGAGCCGACAGCCGGGCCGAGGTGATCGAGCAATTCGGGCGGCAGCACAAGGTGGCCCATGGCACCAGTGAGCTGTTCGCGGCTGATCTGGATATTTCGGATCGACTGGCGTTTGACCTGCTCGGCGTAATCCGCCATCGGCACCGGCATCGCGCCGTAGTATTCCGACTGCGACAGCGCATCGAGCGCGCGCGCCTTGCCGCTGTCAGACAGCCGGTAGCCCATCTCGCCGCCGGAATTTGCGTGCAGCGTGCCGATCGCCTCGACCAGCGCCTGGCCGCGGACCTCGTCGATCAGTTCCTGCACCACCCGCGCCGGGATCGCCAGCGCCCGTTCGAGCGCGGTAATTGTCTCGATGTTCATCCGGAACATCGTCTTGAGAAGGATATCGCGCATCATCACCGGATTGAGGCCGGTTTCGGCGATGGTCCTGCACGGCGGCGGGGCCTGCACGCGCGTGGTGGGCTGCATGTTCATGGGGCTGCTCGCTTTGCCGGGTCTGTTGCCTGATTTTTCCCTCGATCCTACCCGTCGGGTGCCATTTCGACAACAAAAACTGTCAAAAGTAAGGCTGGCCGGAGCTTGCCGCGCAAAGGTTGCTGAACGCTTGATGCCGCTGCAAGGATACCGCGTGCCAGATCGAAAGCCGCAAGCCATTCTGCGATCCGGCGCAAGCGCGACCGGATCCGAGGCTACGAATGAGCGCGCCGGGGCAGTCTTTTGTCTGCGCCGGCGTCAGCCAAACACCTTGCCGAGCGCGCGATCCACGGTATCGGTGATCGCGTCGATCTCGTCGGCGGTGGCGATCAGGGCGGGCGCGAAGGTGAGGGTGTTGTTGAACCCCGGCACCGAGCGGTTGGTGGCCCCGATAATCACGCCTTGCGCCGCGCATTCGGCCACCACGGCCCCGACGAGCCGCTCTTCCACCGGCGCGCGGGTGGTGCGGTCGGCCACCAGTTCGGCCCCGAGAAACAGCCCCTTGCCGCGCACGTCGCCGACGACACGGTGCTTTTCCATCAGTGCTTCGAGGTTGGCCAGCATCCGCGCGCCCATGGCGGTGGTGTTGTCGAGCAACCCCTCGTCCTCGATGATCCGCATGTTCTCCAGCGCCGCGGCAGGACCGGCGGTGCAGCCGCCGAAGGTGGAGATATCGCGGAAATGGTTGAGCGGGTCGGCGACGTCGTCCTTGAACATCTCGAACACCGCTTCCGTCGTCACCGTCACCCCGATCGCGGCGTAACCCGAGGCTACACCCTTGGCGAGCGTCACGAAATCGGGGCGCAGCCCGTAGTGTTCGTAGCCGAACCAGGTGCCGGTGCGTCCCATGCCGCAAACCACCTCGTCGATATGCAAAAGGATGTCATATTTCTCGCAGATCTCCTGCACCCGCGGCCAGTAGCCTTCCGGCGGCACGATCACGCCGCCTCCGGCGGTGATCGGCTCGAGGCAGAGCGCGCCCACCGTATCGGGGCCTTCGCGCAGGATCACCTCCTCGATCGCCTCCGCCGCCCGCGCGCCGTAGGCCTCGCCCGACAGGTCCCATTGTGCGTGGTATTCAAGGCAATGCGGGACCGAGACGAAATCCGGCGCGAAGGGGCCGTATTGCTCGTTGCGCTCGGTTTGCCCGCCCGCGCTCATCGTGCCGATGGTGCCGCCGTGATAATCGCGCTCGCGGTAGAGGATCTTGCGCTTGCGGCCGCCGTGACGCTTGTGGGCGATCTGGCGCACCATCTTGAACACCTTCTCGTTCGCCTCGCTGCCCGAGTTGGCGTAATACACCCGGGCCATGCCCGGCATCTTCGCGATCAGCTTCTCGGCAAAGAGCGCGCCGGGGATCGAGCCCGCGGCCCCCGCGAAGTAGTTGAGCTTCACGATCTGGTCGCGGATCGCATCGGCGATGGAGATGCGCCCGTAGCCCACGTTCACCGTCCAGACCCCGCCGGAGACCGCGTCGATATACTCCTTGCCGGTCGCGTCCCAGACCCGCATGCCCTTGCCCTCGACGATGATCCGGGGGTCGGAGGTTTCAAACGGCTTGTGCTGGACCAGGTGGTGCCAGACATGGGCCTTGTCGGCCTCGATGACGTGGCTGATGTCGTTCTCGTTGAACCCGTCCATGTAATCCTCCATCGGCTCGGCGCGGCGGCGAATAATTTGATCAAATCAATAGGGGCGTCCCCTGTCAAAAGCAATCTCGATTGCTGCCGGGAGGTGTTGGAAAAGGTTCACGTGGATTTTCCAAATCAGTCACCCGATGGTTGCATTGCATGGCTACCCCGAGGTCAGGGCGGCCTGCTTTCGCCCATCGTGATTCTGCCATTCAGATCCAGCCAGGAGCCAGACATGAAAGACCTCGAAAAGGACTACCCGGATCATACCCAGTCGATGGGCTATGAGCACGGCGACGAGCCGCAGTGCAACACCTCCGACAACCGCAACTTCTATGACGTGATGGAAGCCCGCGTTGCGCGTCGGGGCTTCCTGATGGGTGGCCTCGCCACCGCGGCCACCGGCCTGTTCGGGGCCTCGCTTTCCGGCAAGGCGGCGCTGGCGCAAACCACCTCCGGCCTGATCGGCTTCAAGGCGGTTCCGGTCAGCTACGACGATACCGTGGTCGTTCCCGAAGGCTACAGCTTCCAGATTATCGGTGGCACCGGCGAGCCGATCTCGGGCGACATGCCGGCCTATCGCACCGGTGCCAACACCGGTGCCGAGCAGGAGCACCAGATCGGCCAGGGCCATGACGGGATCCACTTCTTCGCGATCGACGGCTCGTCCGAGGATGGTCTGCTGGTCGAAAACCACGAATACATCGAGCCGCGCTTCCTGCATGCCGAGAAGCCCAACTACAAGGGCAAGGCGTTCAACAAGAGCGCCGTTCACTACAATGCCGACGGCATGCGCGACGACGACGAGGTGCGCATGGAGATCGCCGCCCACGGCATCTCGATCTTCCGCACCACCAAGCAGGCTGACGGCAGCTGGGCGATCGTGGCCGATCCGCACAACCGCCGGATCACCGCCAACACGCCGATGGAAATCGCCGGCCCGGTGCGCGGCTCGGCCCATGTGCGCACCAAGTACAGCCCCGACGGCACCGCGACCCGCGGCACGGTCAACAACTGCGCCCATGGCGTGACCCCGTGGAACACCTACCTGGCCGCGGAAGAGAACTGGGCGGGCTACTTCGCCAACACCACCGAGCTCGACCAGAAGCCCGACCTGCCGCGTGAACATGCCCGCTACGGCGTGTCGACCAACCCGCAGGGTGGCCGCTATGGCTGGCACCTCGCCAAGTCGGGTGCCGACGAGTTCGTGCGCTGGGATGCCACCTCGAAGGGTGCCTCGGCCACCGAAGACTACCGCAACGAGCCGAACACCTACGGCTGGATGGTCGAGATCGACCCGTTCGATCCCGAAAGCACCCCGGTCAAGCGCACCCACCTGGGCCGCTTTGCCCACGAGGGCGTGGTTTTCGCCCCCGCCGTCGCGGGCGCGCCGGTGGTCTGCTACTCGGGCGACGATGCGCGCTTCGAATACATCTACAAGTTCGTCTCCGAAGGCGTCTACGTGCCCGGCGAAACCGATGGTTCGATCCTCGACAGCGGCACGCTCTACGTGGCGAAGTTCAATGACGACGGCACCGGCGAGTGGCTGGCGCTGGTGCCGGGCCGCAATGGTCTGACCCCGGCAAACGGCTTTGCCGATCTGGCCGACATCCTCGTCAACAGCCGCCTCGCGGGCGATTTCGTGGGCGCGACCAAGATGGACCGTCCCGAGTGGGGCACCGTTGATCCCAACACCGGCACGCTCTACTTCGCGCTTACCAACAACTCGCGCCGGACCCAGGCGCAGGTGGATGCGGTCAACCCGCGGGCCGAGAACAACTTCGGCCAGATCGTGCGCTGGAACTATCCGAATGCCGACCACACCAAGGCGTCGTTCGAGTGGGACCTGTTCGTGATCGCCGGCAACCCGCGCAACTCGGCGCTCGCCACGGGCGGCGCGCTGAGCGAAGACAGCGCGTTCGCTTGCCCGGACGGATTGTGGTGCGACGGCGACTCGCGGCTGTGGATCCAGACCGACATGGGCGACACCGGGCCCGACTACGAAGGCCCGCTCAAGGAGTTCGGCATGAACATGCTTCTGGCCGCCGATCCGGCGACCGGCGAAATCAAGCGCTTCATGACCGGCCCCTGGGGCCAGGAGTGCACCGGCGTCGTCACCACGCCGGACGGCAAGACCATGTTCGTGAACTTCCAGCACCCCGGTGCGCACGGGTCGGCCGATGAATTCGCGGTCGGCAAGTTCGGCTCCAGCTTCCCCGACTACAACGGCTCGGTACCGCGTGCGGCCACCGTGGTGATCACCAAGGACGATGGCGGCGTGATCGGCACCTGAGCCCGAAAGCCTGAAAATGGAAAGGCGCGCCCCCGGGTGCGCCTTTTTTTTATTACTCGATGCAGGATTCAGACAAGTCCGCGTCAATCCCCGTAGCGGCGCTTCTGCAACAGAGACATCCGTCCGTCCGGTTCAAAGGTGATCACGTGAAGGTCGCCGAACGCCACTGGCGGTTTGTGCAGGATGCCGAGCGAGAAATAGAAAAGCCCGAGGTTTTCCTGGTTGCCGATCCAGACCACGGTTTCGCCCGCGTGCTGCGTGAGAATCCGGCGCGGCGCGGTGATTGCAACGTGGTTGCCGATCGGCAGCCCGCGTTCGGTGGCCAGCGGCGTGGCGGTGTCGATGTTGCGCTGGCGCGGCGTGGTATAGATCGCGTCGATCTCGAGATCGGCCAGCGCGGCAGGCAGGCGCGCGGCCCGCGCCACGCCCGCGCCATTCAGCATCGCGGAGGTGCGATCAGCGTGCCGCAGAACCACCAGCCGGGTGGTCTCGACGCTGTTCATGCTGCTCAGGACGGTGGACCCGGAACAGCCGGAGAGCGCGCTGAAGGCGGCCAGGGCGAGGAAAAGGCGTCGCGTCAGCATGGCATTCGATCCGTTGGGTTGGCAGCGAGTCTAGGCGGCAGGGCGGCTTCGGGCAAGCGAGGGTTCGCGCCGGTGCCGGTTTCGCCGCTCAATCGCCGAACCGACGCCGTTCGATCCGACCGGCGCTGAGCCCGTTCATCGAGACCACGAAAAGCTCGCCGTAAAGGATCGGCGGTTCGCCCGCCGCGCCGATCTCGTCCCAGAGCGCGGCGAGATTGTCCTTGTTGCCGACCCAGACGACGCGCCCGCCGGGATAGCGCCGGAACATCGCCCGGGCGGTATTGACGGCGGGGATCACGCTCACTTCAAGCCCGCGGGCGCGCGCAAGCGGGGTGGCGGTGTCGATATTGCGCTGAAGATCGGGGGCGAAGATCGCATCGACCGGTTGATCGGCAAGCGCGGTTGGCAGGGCGTGGGCGCGGGCGATGCCGGCAGCGTTCAGGTCCGCTCCGTCGCGCTCGGCGTGGCGCAGCACGATCAGCCGGGGCTGGGTCTTCGCGCCCGTGTCGCCCCCCACGAGCCCGGCGCAGGCCGAAACCATCGGGACGGCTGCAAGGGCAAGGAAACGACGGCGCAACATCTTGGCAATCCCCTGATTTGATCATCAGTCTGCACGCCGAAAGCCCGTCCGGCAAGTCTTGCGGTGGTGGTCGACGCGCGCGCGCACCCGCGCCAGGTGACCGCGCGCATGCGAAAAAAGCCTCCCGCCCCCTGGCTTGCCCTGTCCTCGGAATCCGGGCTGCTCTATAATCGGTCCCTGGCAGGGGACGTCCGCAATCGGGCAGCTCGGGCCGACAGCGACAGGAGACGGAATGGACGTGATCTTCAACAGCGCATTCGGCGAAGTTGCCGCGCTGCTCGTGATGGCGGCGGTGGTCGGGCTGATCGGCATCGTCCTGCGCCAGCCATTGATCGTGAGCTTCATCGCGGTGGGCCTCATCGCCGGGCCTTCCGCATTCGACCTTGTGCGGTCCGATGCGCAGATCGGGCTTCTGTCGGAACTTGGCATCGCGGTGCTGCTGTTTCTCGTCGGCATCAAGCTCGACGTGAAGCTGATCCGCTCGCTCGGCTCGGTGGCGCTGCTGACCGGGCTTGGCCAGGTCGCCTTCACCTCGGTCTTTGGCTACCTGATCGGCCTTGCGCTCGGGCTTGGCCATATCACCAGCCTCTATGTTGCCGTGGCGCTCACCTTCTCCTCCACGATCATCATCGTGAAACTGCTCTCCGACAAACGCGAGATCGATTCGCTGCATGGCCAGATCGCGCTCGGTTTCCTGATCGTGCAGGATCTCGTCGTGGTGCTGGCGATGATCGTGCTTTCGGCGATCGGCATCGGTGCGGCGACCGAGGGCCATGGTGGCGGTTCGGTGCTCTCGGTGCTGGGCTCGGGCATTGCCATGGTGGCGCTGGTGGTGATCTTCGTGCGCTACATCGCCAACCCGCTCACCGAACGGCTTGCTCGCGCGCCGGAACTCCTGGTGATCTTCGCCATCGCCCAGGCCGCGATGTTTGCCGCGATCGGGGATGCCGTCGGGCTTGGCAAGGAGGTCGGCGGCCTGCTTGCGGGGATCTCGCTCGCCTCCACACCCTACCGCGAAACCATCGCCGCGCGTCTTTCGCCGCTGCGCGACTTTCTGCTCCTGTTCTTCTTCATCGCGCTCGGTGCGACGCTCGATCTCTCGCTCCTCGGTGCACACGTGACCGGCGCGGTGATTTTCTCGCTCTTCGTGCTGATCGGCAACCCGCTGATCGTGCTCGCGATCATGGGGGCGATGGGCTACCGCAAGCGTACCGGTTTTCTTGCCGGGCTGACGGTGGCGCAGATCAGCGAGTTTTCCCTGATTTTCATCGCGATGGGCGTCTCGCTTGGTCACGTGACGGAAGACGCGCTCGGCCTCGTGACCATGGTTGGCCTCGTGACCATTGCCGCCTCGACCTACATGATCACCTATTCGCACCAGTTGTTCGCGCTGTTCGATCCCTTGCTCGGCGTGTTCGAGCGGCGTGGCACGCCGCGCGAGCCGAGCGAGGCGAGCAGCCATCGCGGCGACAGTTACGGCGCGATCCTGTTCGGACTTGGCCGCTACGGTACCGCGATCGGGATTCGCCTGCAAAAGCGCGGAGTCCGGGTGCTCGGCGTCGACTTCAACCCCACCGCAGTGCGGCGCTGGCGCGAACTGGGGCTGGAAACCGAGTTCGGTGACGCGACCGACCCCGAATTCGTGGCCGAACTGCCGCTCAACAGGGCCGAGTGGGTGGTTTCGACCGTGCCGATCCACGTTACCGGCCTCAGCCATGAGGATGCCCGCACGACCCTGATCCAGCTTACCCGGAGCGCCGGGTTCCGGGGCCGGATCGCGGTTGCCTCGCATTATGCGCGCGACACCGAGGAGTTGTTCGCGGCCGGGGCCGACATCGTGCTCGAACCGTTCCAGGATGCCGCCGACCGCGCGGTGGAGCTTCTGTCGGGTGCGCCCGAGGAGGAACGCACCGAGATTCCGGCGATTGAATCGGAGGAAAAGGAGGCCTGAGGCTGGCCGGAGACCGTCGGTCTCCGGCCAGGGTTGGCTTGCGGCGACCAGGGCGCTTGCGGCGTGGCTCAGCCGAGCACGCTGCGCACGGCCTTCGCGGTGGCGGCGACGATGGTGTCGGCCTCGGCGCGGCCGAGGCAGAGCGGCGGCGCAAAGCCGAGGATATCGCCCTGCGGCATCGCCCGACCGATGACGCCTTCGGCGACCAGCGCCGCGGCGATCCGGGGGCCGACCTTGTCGGCAGGATCGTAGAACCGGCGCGTTTCCCGGTCGGCCACGAATTCGAGCGCGCAGAGCATGCCCTCGCCCCGGATCTCGCCCACCTGCGCGTGATCCCCGAGCGCTTCCGCCATCGCCTTGCGGAAATAGGCCCCGGTTTCGCCGGCGTTGGCGAGCAGACCCAGATCGTCGATCAGCTTGAGGTTGGCGACCCCGGCCGCTGCGCCGATCGGGTGGGCCGAATAGGTCCAGCCATGACCAATCGGGCCGTTCTCGTCGGTGCCCTGTTCGAGCACCTTCCACATCCTGTCGGACACGATCGAGCCCGAGAGCGGCGCATAGGCCGAGGTGAGACCCTTGGCGATGGTAATGAGATCGGGTTTCAGCCCGTAGTGTTCGGAGCCGAACATCGAGCCGAGCCGTCCAAAGCCGGTCACCACCTCGTCGGCGATCAGCAGGATGTCGTGGCGCTCAAGCACCGCCTGGATCGCTTCCCAGTAGCCCGCCGGCGGCGGCACGATCCCGCCCGTGCCCAGCACCGGTTCGCCGATGAAGGCGGCGATGGTGTCGGCCCCTTCCTGTTCGATCAACGCTTCCAGCTCGGCGGCGCAATGGGCGGTGAAATCGGCCTCGCTCATCGCGAGGTCGGGGCGGCGGAAATAATAGGGTGCCTCGGTGTGGATCACCTGCGACAGCGGCAGGTCGAACTTCTTGTGAAACAGCTCAAGCCCGGTGAGCGATCCGGTCATCAGCCCCGATCCGTGATAGCCGCGCCAGCGCGAGATGATCTTCTTCTTCTCCGGGCGGTCGAGGATGTTGTTGTAATACCAGATCAGCTTGATGTTGGTCTCGTTGGCATCCGATCCCGACAGGCCGAAATAGACCTTGCTCATGTGGTCGGGGGCGCGGTCGAGGATCATCTTGGCCAGCGTGATGCTGGCCTCGGTGCCATGGCCGACATAGGCGTGGTAATAGGCGAGCTCGCGTGCCTGTTCGGCGATCGCCTCGGCGATCTCCGGCCGGCCGTAGCCTGCGTTCACGCAATAGAGCCCGGCGAAGGCATCGAGCAGGCGGTTCCCCTCGCGGTCTTCGATGTGGCAGCCCTTGCCGCCGGTGATCACCCGTTGCGGTGCCTCGCCCCGGGCGAACTCGGCGAGATGGGTCGACGGATGGAAGAAGTTCTCCCGGTCCCAGGTTTCCAAGAGGTCGTTCTTCAGCATCGGTTTCCCTTTCCAGTTTCCTGCCCCGTGCAAGGGCAAGGTCTTTTCACAATCTTGGCAACGATTTTCGAGGTTTGATGGCCGTCAGGCCCAGTCGCGGCAGACGTATTTGATCTCCATGAAATCCTCCATCCCGCGCCGCGCGCCTTCGCGCCCGAGCCCCGATTGTTTGGTGCCGCCAAACGGGATCGGCGCGCCGGTCACCTTGGTGCGGTTGACCGCGACCATGCCGTATTCCAGCGCCCGGCTGAGGCGGTAGATCCGGCGCGGATCGTGGCTGTGCAGATAGGCGATGAGGCCGTATTCGGTATCGTTGGCGCGCGCGATCACCTCTTGCTCGGTGTCGAACGGCGTGATTGGCGCGACCGGGCCGAAGGTTTCCTCGCGCATGATCTTCGCGTCGTCGGGCACCTCGGTGAGCACGGTGGGGGCGTAGAACAACGGCCCGAGGTCGAGCCGCTTGCCGCCGGTGGCGAGCTTGGCGCCGCGTTCGAGTGCGTCGGCAACATGGTCTTCCTGCTTCTTCACGGCATTCTCGTTCATCAGCGGGCCGATGTCGCAATCGTCCAAGCCGCGCCCCACGCTGAGCGCCTCGGTCGCGGCGATGAACCGGCGGCAGAACTCTTCGTGGATCGGCCGCTCGACGTAGATCCGGTTGGCACCGAGACAATCCTGCCCGGAAGTGGCGAACTTGGCCTTGATCGCCTCCGTCACCGCGTGATCGAGATCGCACCCCTTGAACACGATCACCGGGGCGTGGCCGCCGAGTTCCAGCACCAGTTTTTTCACCGTGGCGGCGGATTGGCGGTAGAGCAGCCGCCCGATCTCGGTCGATCCGGTAAACGACAAGGCGCGCACGCGGGCATCCTCGGTCCACGGTTCGACAACCTTTGACGCCTGGCCCGTCACCACGTTGAACACGCCGGGCGGAAGGCCCGCACGCTCGGCCAGTTCGGCCAGCGCGAGGGCCGAGAACGGCGTTTCGCGCGCCGGGTGAGCCACCACGGTGCAGCCTGCCGCGAGCGCGGCGGCGGCCTTGCGGGTGAGCATCGCGGAGGGGAAGTTCCACGGCGTGATCAGTGCCACCACCCCGACCGGTTCGAGCCAGAGTTCCACCTCGGCGTCGTGCAGGTGGCTGGTGACGCCCTCGATATTGGGCCGCTTGGCCTCCTCGGCGTAGAATTCGAGAAAACTTGCGGCGTAGTCGATCTCGCCCATCGCCTCGGACAGCGGCTTGCCTTGTTCGAGCGTCATGATCCGCGCCAGATCGTCCTTGTGGGCGAGCATAAGCTCGAACCAGCGCCGCAGGATCGCCGCGCGTTCCTGCGGCAGAAGGAACGACCAGGCCGGGAAGGCGTCCTGTGCGGCATCGACGGCACGCCTCGAATCGTCCGCCGTGAGGGCGGCCACGTCGCCAAGGCTGGCCGCGTCGGCCGGGTTCGTAACCTCGAACACCGCTCCGTCACTGGCGGCAACCCATTTGCCCCCGACATAGGCAAAGCCACGCATCAGGCGCTTGTCGGAAATCGCGTCGTCGAGCATGTGTCGTCTCCCCTGTTCCTGCCGGCGAGCATGGCAGGACAGGGCAAACGGCGGGGCCGAAGTGACCGGTAATTCGGGGTGAAGTATCTTGTTCAGGGCCGGGAAGGAGACGATTCATCTCTTGCGATGCGCCGGGATGACCACCCCGCCGGCCCACAGGGGTGATCTGGCCTAGTCGTCAAGAAACAAGTCGAGCGGCGGCGGGGCAGGGCCCTTCACCGGCTTGGTGACGATGTAGCTGAAATAGCGCGCGAGCCCGATCCGGGCTTCCAGCATCGCGTCGATCAGGCGCTGGTAGGCGTCGATATCGCGGGTGACCACCTGCATCAGGTAGTCATAACCGCCACCGAGCGCCCAGCAGGCCACGACCTCGTCATGGTGTTCCAGCCCGGCCTCGAAAACCCGAAAGGTCGCTGCCGTGTGGTCGGCCAGTTCTACCGCGACGAAGACGGTGACATTCGGACCCATCTTTCGCAACGCGATGCGCGCGCCGTAGCCCTCGATCAGCCCGGCATCCTCAAGCCGTTTCAGCCGGTTCCAGCAAGGTGTGGGCGAGAGGCCGACGCGCTCGGCCAACGCCGCCTTCGAGATCCGCCCCTCGGTGGAGAGCACGCGCAGGATGGCGATATCGCGGGCATCGAGCTTCATCTTGCGGGCATGCTCCAGGTTGCAACTGCGCCGGGATGGCGCAAACGGATTGACGCGGGGCATCGGCCTCCGCCAATGTCGCGCAAATCATCACGATGCACCCGCGCGGGGCAACCCCTATCTGGCCGAGGGCGGTTTCGGCCCGGCCGGGGGGCAGCGCGCCGCATCTGTCGCGCCACTCGATCAGCAAGGACCGGGCCATGACCAAGATCTCCGATACCCTCGAACTCCTGCGTGAGCTGGTCGCCTACCCCACGGTGTCGTCCGAGACCAATCTCGCGATGATCGACAACCTCGCGGGCTGGCTCGAAAGTGCCGGCGCGCGGGTCGAGATCCATCACGACGAGACCGGGCAGAAGGCCAACCTCTTTGCCACCATCGGCCCGGATCGCGATGGCGGCATCCTGCTGTCGGGCCATACCGACGTGGTGCCCGCCGTGGGCGACGACTGGACCAACGACCCTTTCGAGATGGTCGAGCGCGACGGCAAGCTCTACGGCCGGGGCACCTGCGACATGAAGGGCTTCATCGCCGCTTCCGTCGCGATGGCCCCGGTTCTGGCCCATTCGGTAAAGGACCGGCCATTGCATTTCTCGTTCACATACGACGAGGAAGTGGGCTGCATCGGGGCCCAGGCCCTGGCCGATACGCTCGCGGCCAAGGGCCTGCGCCCCAGTGTGGCGATCATCGGCGAGCCGACCAGCATGCGGGTGATCGAGGGTCACAAGGGGTGCTGCGAATACACCACCCATTTCGAGGGGCTGGCGGGCCATGGTTCCGAGCCCGACAAGGGCGTCAACGCGGTGGAATTCGCGGTGCGCTACGTTTCGCGGCTGCTTGATCTGCGCAAGCCGCTCAGGGTGCGCGCGCCGAAGGACAGCCGCTTCGATCCGCCCTGGACGACGATCAACCCCGGTTCGGTGTTCGGCGGCGTGGCGCACAACGTCATCGCCAGCCATGCCTCGGTGTTGTGGGAAATGCGCCCGGTGCAGCCCTCCGATGGTGCCTTCGTGCGCGAGGAAATGCGCCGCTACGTACACGAGCACCTGTTGCCCGAGATGCAGGCGCATTGGCCCGAGGCGCGGATCATCACCGAGGTGATCGGCGAGGTCGACGGGCTGGAACCCGCCGACGAGAATGCCGCGCGGGATATCGTGATGGAACTCACCGGCGCCAATGCCTGCGATCTGGTCGCGTTCTCGACCGAGGCGGGGGTGTTTCAGAAGCTCGGGATGGATGTGGTTGT
The DNA here is from genome assembly GCF_900177545.1 of Maritimibacter sp. HL-12. Taxonomy (GTDB): domain Bacteria; phylum Pseudomonadota; class Alphaproteobacteria; order Rhodobacterales; family Rhodobacteraceae; genus Sinisalibacter. Next base: position 2,568,825 of record NZ_FXBQ01000001.1, read on the forward strand.
CTGTGGGCCCGGCTCGATCGAGCAGGCCCACAAACCCGATGAATACCTCGAAACCCGCCAGCTTGAGCAGTGCCTTGGCATGCTCGACGGGCTGGGCGCGAAGCTTGCGCGCTGAGGCTCAGGCCACGCGCGACAGCTTCGGCGTCCGGGCCTCGATGAAGGCCGCGTGCAGCGCCTTGATCGCCGGTTTCAGCGCGTCGCGTTCGAGGATGAACTGCACATCCACGTTGCGTGGCCCCTGGCTCGCGCCGATCGCTTCCAGCCCGGCCCCGGCGATGGCCTGAAGGCCGCGGGTGAGCACCGAAAGCCCGTTGAGATCGCGCCCGATGACCGAGGCCATCGCCAGCGTGCGCGCCGAGATATCCGCTGAAGGGTAGAGCGCGGCAAGGTCCTTCTGCACCCTGCGCATCGTCTTCAGCGATGCATCCACGTAATGCGTGATCGTGTTGGCGTTCGACACCTTGGCGACGATCCGCACCTCGTGCCGGGTCAACACTTCGAGGATCGCGGCGTCATAGCCCTTCACGCCGAGCATATCCTGCTCGAACACTTCGAGCGCGATGATGTCGAGGCCGGTGACGATCTCCACCGCCGCCTCGTCGGTGGGCTGGTCGTCGATCAGCGTGCCGGGATCGTTTGGCTCGAAGGCATTGGTGACGCGCAGCGGCACGCCCGACTGGCGCAGGGTTTTCGCGGCCTTCGGGTGGATTGCCTCCATCCCCATGTTGGAAAGCTGGTCGGCAACGTCGTAGTTGGTGCGGCCGAGCTTCTTGACGGCCTCCTCGCCCACCAGCCGGGGATCGGCGGAGGACAGGTGGAATTCCTTGTGGATGATCGCCTCGCGCGCGCCGGTCATCGCCGCGAGTTGCGAGAAGGTCACCTCGGAATAGCCCCGGTCGAACTCGCCCATCAGCCCTTCGGCGCATTGCGCATAGCCGGTGACGATCGGCATTTCGTGCATCGGGTCGACGCCGTCCATGGCACCGGAAATCCGCTCTTCGAGGCTCACGTCGCCCTCGTCGCGCCAACCGGAAAGGTCGACGAAGCGGGCGTTCACGCCGGCGCGTTGAAGCATCAGCGTGGTGACGAAGGCCGAATGCGCCTCGCCCAGCCCCGACAGGAGCTCGCGGGTCTGGCCCATGTGCTCGGAGAGGCGGAAATGGCCGTAGGAGCACAGGCGTTGCAGGTCGATCAGGCAGTTGCGCGCGCCCAGCACGCGGTCGCCCACGAAGGCGTCGGCGCGTTCGACGTCGGCGGGATTGTCGAGCACCGCGCGGTGCGCCGCCATCATCGCTTCTGCCACGCGGTCGAGGCTGTCGTGCCAGGCGTGGTCGCTGTCGTCGCCGACGAAGGTGGCATAGGCACCGGCCTTGCCGGATTTCTTGTGTTCGAGCAGCAGATCGGTGATGCCGCCGAAAGCGGAGACGACGAAGACGCGCCCGTAGAGGTCTTCGCCCTCGCGCCCGCCGATGAACAGCGTATCGCGCAACTCGTTCACGCGGCTCATGGATGTGCCGCCGATCTTTTCAACGGTATGGGTCATGGGATCAGGCCAGTTCTTCTGCCGGGGCATAGGAGCCATCGTCCTGGTGCACCTCGTTGCCGGTGACGGGCGGATTGAACACGCAAGCCATCACCAGTTCTTCCTCGGCGCGCAGGGTGTGACGGTCATGCGCGTTCAGCGCATACATCACCCCGGGGTGGATTTCGTGGGTTTCGCCGGACGCGTGATCGGTGATCGAACCCTTGCCTTTCAGGCAATAGACGCTCTCGAAATGGTTCTTGTACTCGAAGACATGCTCCGAGCCGGTATCGAGGAAGGTGATGTGGAACGAAAACCCCATCTTGTCGTCGGCGAGCAGCATCCGCACGCTCGTCCAGTTCGCGTCAGAGACCACGCGGTCTTTCTCGTCTTGGATGATCTTGTTGAAATCGCGCACGATCATGTCGGTTACTCCGCAGCCAGTTTGGCCCGCGCCGTCACCGCATCGCGGGTGGCGTCGAGCAGGATGTTGAAGCCCTTGTGGAAGGTTTCCACGGGCGTGGTGAGGGGGGCGAGCACCTTGACCACCTGGTCTTCGTTGCCCGAGGTCTCGATCACCAGGCCCTTGTCGTAGGCCCTGGCGCAGATCTCGCCCGCGAGATCGCCGGAGCGCACATCGACGCCCTGCATCAGGCCGCGGCCCTTGAGCCGCGCGCCGGGCACCAGCGCGGCCACGTCGTTCAGGGCGCGGGTGATCAGCGCCGCCTTGTCGGCCAATTCGCGCTGGAACGCGTCATCGGCCCAGAATTTCTCGATCGCCACGCGGGCGGTGACGAAGGCATGGGTATTGCCGCGGAAGGTGCCGTTGTGCTCGGCGGGGCCGAACACGTCATGCTCGGGGCGCACCAGAACGAGGGCCAGCGGCAGGCCGAAGCCGGAGACCGACTTGGCCATGGTCACGATGTCGGGCATCACGCCCATCTCCTCGAAGGAGAAGAAGGTGCCGGTGCGGCCGACGCCGGCCTGGATATCGTCGATGATCAGCAGCGCGCCGTGCGTCTTGGCAATTTCGGCGATGCGCTTGACCCATTCGGGCGAAGCGGCATTGAGCCCGCCCTCGCCTTGCACGGTCTCGAACATGATCGCGGCGGGGGCGTCGATGCCACCCGAGGAGTCCGACAGCATCTGGTCGAGCAGGGCCGCCGAATCGACGCCCTCGGCGTAGTCATCGAAGGGCATCCGGGTCACGCCCGCCTTGTCCATGCCGGCGCCGCCCCGGTGGTAGCCGTTGCCGGTGGCGGCGAGCGCGCCCATCGTCACGCCGTGAAAGCCGTTGGTGAAGGCGATCACGTTGGTGCGGCCGGTGACCTTGCGGGCGATCTTCATCGCCGCCTCGACGGCATTGGCACCGGTCGGGCCGGTGAACATCACCCGGTGATCCATGCCGCGCGGGGCAAGGATGTGAGTCTCGAAGGCGCTGAGGAAATCACCCTTGGCATCGGTGTGCAGGTCGAGCCCGTGGGCGATACCGTCGCCCGCGATATGGTCGATCAGCGCCGCCTTCATGTCGGGGTCGTTGTGGCCGTAGTTGAGCGAGGAACAACCGGCGAGAAAGTCGATCCAGGTGCGGCCCTCGGCGTCGGTGAGGTGCGAGCCGCGCGCGGTGGTGAACAGCGCCGGCATGCCGCGGCAATAAGAGCGCGCCTCGCTCTCGCGGCGGTGAAAGATGTCACGTTTTTCGGTCATGTCCTTGGGCATGGGGAAGCTCCTTTCGGGAGTATTCGAAAATTCGGAAGATCAGGCGGCGCTGCGCAGTTCGACGACGTCGGGCAGGGTGATCGTCACCATGTGCTCGGTGTCGTGGTGCCCGTCGAAATGAACGTCGCGCTGGAAATGCGGCTCGTCGTCGAGTTCGCCGCCGATCGCGCGCGCGAAGCTCCTGAACAGACCCCACGAGGCGTCGTTGTCCTCGGTGATGGTGGTCTTGAGGTGAGTGGCCCCGTCGCAGACGTCGCGCTCGATGAGATCGAGCAGCATGAGCTTGCCAAGGCCGAGGCCGCGCGCTTTCGCGCTCACCGCCACCTGCCAGACGAAAAGCTCGTCCTTCGCGGGGATCATGTGGCCGGAGATCCAGCCGACGATCTCGCCATCAAGCTCGGCCACCACGCAGGTATCGCGGAAGTGGTCGGCCTGGACGAGATTGCAATACATGGAGTTCTCGTCGAGCGGCTTGCAGCTCTTGATCAGCTCCCAGATGGCGGCCCCGTCCGTCGCAAGCGGCTTGCGCAGGCGGGGCGCCCGAGTTCGGGGGGTATCAATGTCTTTCGGCATGGTCACGGCCCTCTCATGATTGCTTTGAATAGCTAAGTAAGGGACTTGGGCGCAAAAATCAATAAAGTAAGCAAACTTTCTCTATTTTAGCGAAGAACGGCTTAAGAATAAGGAATTTCTCCAAAAATTTACTTTGCAAGACAAAACATCTACCCTTCAAGACTCTTTGTTTGACTAAGGATGTGGGTGGTTCCGTAGGGATTGCGGCCCCCGGCGGCTTCATGACATCATCACGCGATGACCGGAGCACCGAATGACCGCACTGATGAAAGCCTGATCGCGCTGAGGCGAATCCTCCGCGCTACCGAGATGTATTCGCGCGATCTCGCACAGGCGGCGGGGCTCACCCCGGCACAGTTGCGCGTGCTCCAGATCGTTGCCGAGCGCGATGGGGCCACGCCGAAGGCGCTCGCCACCCGGATGGGCGTGAGCCAGGCCACGGTGACGGCGCTGGTCGACAAGCTGGTGCGGCACGGCATGGTGCAGCGCCGCCCGTCGCAGACCGATCGGCGGCAGACCAATATCGAGGTCACCGCCAGCGGCCATGAAACCCTTGAGCGCGCGCCCGATGCGCTTCAGCAACGCTACGTGCGCGAGTTCGAAAAACTGGCCGACTGGGAACAGGCGCAACTGGTCTCTTCGCTCGAACGGGTCGCGGCGATGCTCGATGCGCACGAGATCGACGCCTCGCCGGTGCTGACGACGGGCGATATCCACAACGCGCGCAAGGCGGGGCAGGGCGGCGACGCGCACTGATTTCGACCGAAAAAAACGCGACATCGGGGCGAAAACCGGCACGTGACTTGTTCGAGGTCAAATCGCGGGTTTTGAATGTGTGGTCTAAGCGCGGCGAGAAACGCTGAACAGGCTTCCGTTCGATGACCGACACATCACTCCCCAGGCGCGCCCCGCCGCGCCTCGCCGCGCTTCGGTTGTTCGCCACGCTCCTGGTGTTCTGGCTGATGCTGAACGGCAGCCTTGCATCCGACGTGCTGGTGATCGGCGTGCTGGTGGCGGCCGCGATCGTGCTCCTGTTCTCCGGCAGCTTTTCGGTGCTCTCGGGCCACCGCCTCACGCCCGATGCCCTCATCGCCACGCTGCGTTTCGTTGGCCTGTTCCTGCGCGAACTGGTGCGCGCCAACATCGCCATGGCCGCGCTGGTGCTGAACCCGCGCCTGCCGGTTTCGCCCGCGCTGGTGAAGCTGCGCACCGGGCTCACCGATCCGGTGGCGCGGCTCCTGCTGGCCAATGCCATCAGCCTGACGCCGGGAACCCTCACCGTCGAGATCGCGGGCGAATGGCTTTTCGTCCACTGGGTCGTCGCCCCGACGACCGACCCGGAGGAAGCCACCCGCGCGATCGCGGCGGGCTTCGAACGTCACCTGGAGGTCATGTATGGCTGATCCCTTTCTCCTCGCGGCCACCGCGCTGGTGGCGCTGGCGCTGGGCCTCGGGCTTGCCCGCTTCCTGCGCGGCCCCCGTGCGCTTGACCGGGTGGTCGCGTTCGACGGGCTCACCATCGTGTCGGTCGCGGCCATCGCGCTGGCCGGGCTGGTGACTGGCCGGGCGATCTATCTCGACGTGGCCCTGGTTTATGCGCTGCTGTCGTTCCTCGGCGTGATCGTCGCGGCGCGCTACCTTGAAGGAGGCGAGCAATGAGCGGGGTGCTCGACATCCTCGGCGGGCTGCTCATGGTGGGCGGTGCCGCCTTCCTCGCGCTTGGCGGGCTGGGCCTGTGGCGGATGCCCGACACCTACACCCGCATCCAGGCCGGCACCAAGGCCACCACGCTCGGCACGCTGCTCACGCTCGCGGGCATCGGGATGATCGAACCCGGGTGGGCGCTCAAGCTCGCGCTGATCGTGCTGTTCCTGATGTTCACCAACCCGCTGTCGAGCCAGGTGATGGCGCGCGCCGCGCATCGCGCAGGCGTGCCGCTCACGCCGCAGAGCCGCGGCGATGCGCTGGCCGACGACGAGGGGAGGGCCGCCGAATGACGCTTGCGCTGCTCGCTACCTCCGGCTTCGCCGCCGCCATGCTGATCGCCGCGCTGGTGGCCGTCGTCACCCGCAACACCGCCGTGGCCGTGCTTTCGGCGGGGCTGGTGAGCCTGTTTGCCTCGGTGCTTTTCCTGTTCCTCGCCGCGCCCGACGTGGCGATGACCGAGGCCGCCATCGGCTCGGGGCTGACCACCTTCCTGTTCTTCTTCGTGCTGGGCCGGATCCGGCGGGAGGGAAGCGATGAACACTAGGTTTTCCATCCGACACGCCGCCGTTCTGGGGCTGCTCGCGCTCCTTGGCCTCGCCTTCTGGACCCTGCTCGCGGGCTACACCCCCGATGCGGAACTGAACCGCACCGCCGCCTATTATGCCGAGAACACCGCCCGCGAGACCGGGGCGCAGAACATCGTCACCGCGATCATCGTCACCTACCGGGGCCTCGACACGCTGGGCGAGGTGACCGTGCTGTTCCTCACCGCGGCGATCGTGGCGCTGGTGCTGGGCCAGTCGAAGGCACCCCGGGGCGGCACCGGGTCGGGCTTCCTGCCCTCGGGCGAATTGCTCACCACCGGCACGCGGATGCTCCTGCCGATCATCCTCCTGTTCGGCGCCTATGTCGCGTTGAACGGCCACCTGACGCCCGGCGGCGGCTTCCAGGGCGGGGCGATCCTTGCCTCGGGGATGCTTCTGATGCTGCTCGCCGATCCGGCCCGCCGCTTTGGCCACCGGCTGATCGCCCGTGTCGAGAGCGTCTCGGGCCTCGCCTACGTTGCCATCGGCGTGCTCGGCGTGGCGCTCGCGGGCGGCTTTCTCGACAACCGCATCCTGCCGCTCGGCGAGTTCGGCGCGATCCTCTCGGCCGGCGCGATCCCGCTGATCTACGCGCTCGTCGGCCTCAAGGTGGGGGCCGAGTTCAGCTCGATGCTCGAAAGCCTCGAAGAGACGGAGGATTCCTGATGCATCTCGTCGCCATGGCCGCCGGTTTCGCGCTCATCCTGATGGGGCTCTTCGCAGCCCTCACCCATCGCAACATCCTGCGCATGATCGTGGGCTTCACGCTCGCCAACACCGGGGTGCACGTGGTGCTGGTGTCGGTGGGCTACATGCCGGGGCGGGCCGCGCCGATCCTTGACGATGCCGTGCCGGTGGCCGAGGCCGCCGCGCGGATCATCGACCCGGTGCCGCAGGCGCTCGTGCTCACCGCCATCGTCATCGGTCTCGGGATCACCGCGCTGATGCTCGCCTATGCCTACCGGCTGTTCCGCGCGCGCGGCAGCCTCGACATCGCCGACTACACGGAGCTGAAATGGTAAGCGCGATCTTCATCATCGCCGCCGGTCTCGGCGCGGGCTTCCTCATCGGGCTGTTGCGCGAAGACCAGAAGGGCGCGGCCTTCACCGTGGCACTGGCGGCACTCGGCTTCATGGCGTGGGTGTCGGTGTCGTGGTTCGTGGCACTCGCCAGCGGCACTGCTGCCCCGCAGGACATCATCACCGCCGGCACCCAGCCGCCCTTCGCGATCAACCTGCGGATGGGGCTGGCCGAGGCGGGGTTGCTCTCGGTCATCACCCTCACCGGGCTGCTCTCGCTCGTCTACATGGCGCCTGCGCTCCGTGCGCTCGGGCGGCGGGCCCTCGCGGTGCTGGTGATCCTCGTGATGGCGCTTTCGGGCCTCGTGCTCACCCGCGACATCTTTAACCTCTTCGTCTTTTTCGAACTCGTCGTGATCGCCACCGGCGGCCTCGTGCTGCTCTCGGACGACAAGCGCGCGGTGGCGGCGGGGTTCAAATATCTCGTGGTCAGCCAGATCGTGGGCATCCTGCTGTTGATCGGGATTATCTTTGTCTATCACGCCAACGGATCGCTCAACATCGACGATATCGCCGCCCAGCCGATGGGTTTCACCGGGGCGGGGCTGGCGCTGTTTCTCCTGCTGATCGCGCTGGTGGTCGAGCTCAAGCCCTTCCCCGCCAACGGCTGGGCACTCGACATCTATGAGGCCGCCCACCCGGGGGTGTCGGCGCTGGTCTCCGCCGCTTCGGCCACCGCTGCGCTCTACGCCGCCGACAAGCTCTTCGCCGCCGCCGGGCCCGACTGGCTGCCGCTGGCCACCGTGCTGGGCCTCGTGAGCTTTCTAGGGGCCAACCTCCTCGGCCTCGCGCAGCGCAATGACCGCCGCTTGCTGGGCTATTCCTCCATCGGCCAGATCGGCCTCGTGCTCGTGGTGGTGGGCCAACGTGACATTCTGGGCGACGCCTATCTCTACGTCGCGGGCGGAATCCTGTTCACCCATGCCGTGGCCAAGGCGGGGCTCTACTGGATCTCCGGCCTCGTGCCGGGGCGCGATCTTGCCGACTGGGCGGTGCTGCGCACCAATCCGGTGCTGCTTTTCGCCTTCGCCGGCTTCATCGCCATGCTCTTGGGCCTGCCGCCCTTCGCGGGCTTCTACGCCAAGTGGGATCTCGCCCATGCGCTCGCGGGGGCCGATCGGCTGCCGGTGCTCGGCCTCGTGCTGCTCGGCGCGCTGATCGAGGCGGGCTATCTGTTCCGCTGGTTCGGCTTCGCGCTCAAGCGGCCCAACCCGGTGGCCTTCCCCGGCTTCTCCACCACCGGCTTCGCGGTGGTGCTGGCAGCGCTCGCGGGCGGCTGGGGGCTTGGCTTTGTTTGGGGCGCGGGCTCGGTGCATGGCAATCTCCTGCTCGCGGCACCGCTCCTCTTCGCGCTCGCCTTCCTCGTGCTCGAACCGCTCCCAGCCTGGGCCAAGAACCTCCTCGCCATCGCCGGGCTTCTGGGCTGGGTCGGCTTTCGCGCACCGGGATATGACCCTTTGCACCTCGTCTTCGCCCTCGTGATGCTGGCGGGCGGCGCGGTGATCCTGCTCGCCTCCTTTGCGGTGAAGGGCGAGCGCTTCGGCTTCTATCCCTCGGCCATGGTGATGTATGCCGGCCTTGCCCTGCTGATCGACGCGCAAACCTCGTTTCAATTCTTCGCGGCCTGGGAGCTTCTGACCATCGGCTCCTATTTCCTGATCCTGCGGGGCAAGGAGAGCGAGCCGCATGCGCTTTCCTACATCCTGTTCTCGCTCGGCGGCGCTTTTGCCATCCTCGCGGGCTTCGCGCTGGCTTCGGGCGGCCTCCAGCCCTTTGCGCTGGACAACCTCGCCGCCATCGCCGAGGCCGGGCTGCCACTTGCCCCTTGGGTGTTCTTGCTGCTGGCCATCGGTTTTTTGACCAAGACTGCCTCGGTGGGCTTTCACATCTGGCTGCCCGGTGCCCATGCCGAGGCCGAAACGGACGTTTCGCCGATGGTGTCGGGCATCCTGCTCAAGGCCGGGCTGTTCGGGCTTTGGCTGTTGCTCATGCACATGGGCCGCCAGAGCCTGTTCGGCGTTGACCTCACCTATCTTCTGGTCTGGATCGGCGCGCTTTCGGCCTTCATCGGCGCGGTGCTGGCGATCTTTCAGGAGGATGCGAAACGCCTGCTGGCTTATTCCTCGATCAGCCAGATGGGCTACGCGCTCTTTGGGCTTGCGCTGATGAACCACCTCGGCTGGTTGCTCGCGCTGATGTTCGTCATCAACCACTACGTCTACAAGTCGATGCTCTTCCTCGCGATCGGCGGGGTGAAGGAGCGCACGCATACCAAGCTGATGTACAAGATGGGGGGCCTGATCACGATCATGCCGTTCACCTTCGTCAGCGTGCTTGTCGGCATCATCGCGATGTCGGGCGTGCCGCCGCTTTCGGGCTTCGGCGGGCGCTGGGTGTTCTACAACGCGATCATGTCGTCGGAAATGCGCCTGCCGGTGGTGCTGATCTTCATGTCCGGCCCGATCGCCTTTCTCTACCTGTTCCGGCTGATCCACACGATCTTCCTTGGCCAACTCAAGGACGAGCACCGCAAGCTGAAGGAGGCCTCCGGCTGGCTCCTCGCGCCGCAGATGATCTTCGTGGCTTTCCTGATCGGCTTTGCGATCCTGCCCGGCATGGTGCTGCAAAGGGTCGACGCCTATATCGGCGGGCATTTCGGCAGCACGGCGCTGGCCTGGTCGGGCCGCAGCATCACCAGTGAATTCGGCTACTGGAACCCGGTGGCGATCATGATCGTGATCGGGGTGATCTTCGTCATCGTGCTCGCGCTTCTCGTGGCGATGAACCGCAACGCCCAGAAGGTGAAGCAATTCAACATCGTGTTCTCTGCCGAACGCCCGTTCAAGCCGCAGACCACCCACTTCGCGTGGAACTTCTTCGCCCCCTACCGCAAGGCGCTGGGCTTCCTCGAAGCGCCGCACGTCACCCGGTTCTGGGGCGGGATTACCGACAGCTTGCATGCCAGCGCCGATTTCACCCGCCGGATCTACACCGGCAACGGCCAGACCTACGCCGCTCAGGTGATCGTCTTCGTCGTCGCCGTCTACCTCGTCGTGCTGGGAGGGGTGTCATGAGCTTTGAATGGGTCCAGATCGCCTATGCCGCGCTCACCGTCTTCATCGTCATCAACTACGGGCTGATCATGACCGCGGTGGTGCAGAAGATCGGCGCGCGGGTGGGCGGGCGCTACGGCATCCCGGTTTGGCAGAACTACATCGACCTCGTGAAGAACATCGCCCTGCGCTCGAAGATCAGCCACGGCGTGATGTTCTACCTCGGCCCGGTGTTCCGCCTCACCGGCGGCATCGGGCTTCTGCTCTTCGTGCCGACGATCTACGGCTCGGTGATGCATCAGAACTTCGCCTTCGCGGGCGATCTGATCCTTGCGCTCTACTTCGTGTTTTTCGGCACCCTCGGCATGGCGCTGGGGGCCGGCGAGAGCGGCCACCCGCACGCGGCCATCGGGGTCTCGCGGGGCCTCGCGCAGGTGACTGCCGCCGAACTGCCTCTGGCGCTCGCCGTCTTCGCGATCTCGCTGCAATACCAGACGCTCAGCATCACCGAGATCGTCGCCGCCCAGCAGGGGGGGCTGTTCAACTGGACGCTGTTCACCAACCCGATCGCCACGCTTGCGGCGATGTTCGCCCTCGTCGGCACGATGATGCGCGCGCCCTTTGACGTGGTGGTGGCACCGCAGGAAATCCCGATCGGTCCGCCGACCGAATACCACTCGGCCTATCTCGCGCTGATGCAGACCAACCGGGTGCTGTTCCCGGTGGCGAAAACCGTCATCTACATGAACCTGTTCTTCGGCGGGGCCTCGAACTGGGGTGAATTCGCCGTGAAGGTCTTCGCGATCTACATGGTCTCGGTGCTGGTCGGCGTGGTGCATCCGCGCTTCCGCGTCGAGCAGTCCATCCGCTTCTTCCTCAAATGGGGCTTGCCGGTGGGCATCCTCGCAATCCTGGTGGTGTAGCCATGAAAGACATCGACAAGAGCTTCCGCAAGGACACCGAGACGGAGTTTCCCCTGCGCGAGGAACTGAAGCCCCGCAGCGTCACCGCGCCCGACGGGCAGGTGATCGAGATCGACCCGCTGCAGGATTACTTCTGCCAGGAGCCGCCGAAGGTTCACAAGCAGAGCTACTTCAGGATCGTCGAGGATTTCTACAACTGGGCGCGGGCGCATTCTTTATGGATTCTTGGCTTCGGCACGGGGTGTGGCGCGATCGAGATGCGCCCGCTGATGACGCCGCGTTTCGATGCCTACCGCTACGGCATCCAGTGGCGCCCGACGCCCCGGCAGGCCAACCTGCTCGTGATCTCGGGCTATCTTTCGGTGAAAACCCTCAAGCGCGCGATCCGCGCCTATGAGCAGATGCCGCAGCCGAAATACGTGGTGGGCCTCGGCTCCTGCACGATCAACGGCGGTATGTACTGGGACAGCTACAACACCATCAAGCGGCTCGACGACTACCTCCCCGTCGATCTCTACATCGCTGGTTGCATGCCCCGCCCCGAGGCGCTTCTGGCAGGCTTCATGGACCTCAAGAAGCTGATCCGAAAGGGCAAGGCGGAAGGGGCGAACAAATATGCCGAGAACTTCGACTGGTACAAGGCAAACCAGAAGTCGGTGATCAAGGACTGGGACATGCCGGATTACAACTGGTGACATGATGCGCGACCTTCACGACCACCTCAAAACCCGCTACCGCCTTGGCGATCTTGCCGAGCGGCGGGCCAACCTCGCCTTCGTCGATGTCGCGCGCGCCGATCTGCGCGCGCTGCTTGTCGAGCTGCGCGACGTGCACGGCTTCACCCACCTCTCGCTGCTCACGGCGGTGGACTGGATCGAGGAGGGGCGCTTCCAGCTCACCTACCTGATGAACAACCGCACCGCCAACCGCAGCCTCGGCCTGCGCGTCTTCCTTGACCGCGCCGATCCGGTGGGCGACACGATCCACGATCTCTGGCCCACCGCGGCCACCTATCAGCGCGAATTGCGCGAGATGTTCGGGATCGCTTTCCCCGGCTCGCCGAGGGTGGACGAGGAATTCATCCTCGAAGGCTGGACCGACATGCCGCCCTACCGGCGCGACTTCGACACGCTGGCCTACAGCCAGCAGACCTTCTCCGACCGCGAGGGCCGCGAAACCCACGATCCGCGCGCCCATATGGCGAAAAAACTCAACCCGGAGGGCCAGCGATGATCCGTTTCGAGCCCGACCGCAGCCAGTATCCGCAGCCCGGCGATGACGGCAAACTCGAGATCGACCTCGAAACCGGCAAGTATCTCAAGCTCTGGCACGGCCCCAACCACCCCGGCATCACCGGCAACATGAGCGTGGAACTCACGCTCTGCGGCGACGAGGTGGTGGAAGGCAAGGTTCACGTCGGCTACCTCCATCGCGGCTTCGAAAAGCTGATGGAGCGGCGGACTTTCATCCAGGTCTTTCCCATCGTCTGCCGGGTCTGCGTGCCCGAGCCCGATTTCAACGAATGGTGCTATGCCCAGGCGGTCGAGGAACTCGCCGGGATCGAGGCACCCGAGATGGCGCAGTGGACCCGCACGCTCATTCTCGAGATGGGCCGCTTCAATTCCTACATGATGGCGATGGGCGGCATCGGCGGCGCGCTGGGCATGGGTGTGATCGGCCAGTGGATGACCTACGTGCGCGATCTCATGCTTGACCGGTTCGAGGAAATGACCGGCGCGCGCATCTACCACATGTTCATCCTGCCCGGTGGCGTGCGCGGCCACCTGCCCGAGGGCTTCGCCGGGCGTATGGAGGAGGTGCTCGCCACCGCCGAGCGGTATCTGGCGGACGTTGACAAGGCGATGTTCACGAATGCTGTCTTCAAGGCCCGCACCAAGGGTGTTGGCGTCATTGATCCTGCACTTTTCGAACCTTACGGCGTGACCGGCCCCAATGCGCGGGCCGGCGGCGTGGCCAAGGATCTGCGCAAGGACGCGCCCTATCTGGTCTATGACCAGCTCGATTTCGAGGTGGTGACCGAAACCGCCTCCGACATATGGGCGCGCGCCATGGTGCGCCGGCGGGATATCGACGTCTCCATCGCGCTGATCCGCCAGATCCTCGCGAAAATGCCGAAAGACGGCCCGGTGATGGCGAAGCTGCCCAACGTGCTGCACTGGAAAATTCCGCGCGGCGAAACCTACGTGGCGGGCGAAAGCTCGCGCGGCGAATACGGCTACTACCTCGTGACCGACGGTTCGGGTTATCCGCGCCGCGTCAACGTGCGCGGACCGTCCTACACCCATGCCATGGCGCTGCTCGAACACCTGATCCCCGGCACCAATATCGCCGATGTGGCGGCGCTGATGGTCTCGCTGCACACCTATCCACCCGAGATCGAGAGGTAACGCCATGGGAAACTTGCGCGACGTTCTCTCCCCCTTCACCGCGTGGAAACACCTGATCGAAACCCCGGTGACGATCAGGAACCCGATCGGCCGCGAAGCCGCCGACGGCTACCGCGGTTTCCACCAGAACGACATCGAAAAGTGCATCGGCTGCGGTTCCTGCGAAGTGATCTGCCAGAACGCGGCGATCGACATGGTGCCGGTGTCGGCCCCGGTCGACGGCGATTCGGGGCTCAGGCCCAAGATCGACTACGGGCGCTGCTGCTGGTGCGCGCTCTGCGTCGACGTCTGCATGACCGGCTCGCTGACCATGTCGAACGAATACACCTGGGTCGATGCCGACCCCGACGCCTTCCGCTTCATCCCCGGCGTCGATCCCAAGCCCTGGGACGATATGGAGAAGGGCTACCGGCGCGAGGGCGCGCGCGTGCTCACCGGTGCCGAACGGGTGGAGATGGGCGAGTTGCCCCCCGAAGCGCGGATCGACAATTTCGACGAGATCGTGGTCGGCTATACGCGCGAACAGGCGATGATCGAGGCCGACCGCTGCGTCGAATGCGGGCTTTGTGTGGCCACCTGCCCCGCGCATATGGACATCCCCGATTACATCGCCGCGATCCGCGAGGGCGATTACGATCTGGGCCTGCAGATCCTCTACGAGACCAACCCGTTTTCAGAGGTTTGCGGCCGGGTTTGCACGCACAAGTGCGAAACCGCCTGCGCCGCCCGCCACGAGGGCGATCCCATCGCGATCCGCTGGCTCAAGCGCCACATCGTCGACAACGTGAGCGAGGACCGGCGGCTGGAGATCGTCGGCACCCCGCAGGCGCTGCCCACCGGGCGCAAGGTGGCCATCGTCGGTGCGGGACCGGCCGGGCTCACGGCGGCCTATGATCTTGCGCGCCAGGGCCATGCGGTGACGGTCTACGAGGCGCAGGACAAGCCCGGCGGCATGATGCGCTACGGCATCCCCGAATACCGGCTGCCCTACGACGCGCTCGACCGCGATATCGCGGTGATCGCGGCGCAGGGCGTGACGATAAAAACCGGCGTTCGGATCGGGCGCGAGATCGCCATGGACAAGCTCAGGGGCGAGTTTGACGCCGTGGTGCTATCAATCGGCCTGCATATCGGCCGCTCCACCCGTATTCCGGGCACCGAAGGCCCGGGCGTGGAAGCCGCCATCGACCTTCTGGCCCGGATCACGGCGGGCGAGGAGGTGCCGGTGCCCGAACGGGTGGTGGTGATCGGCGGCGGCAACGTGGCGATGGATATCGCCCGCTCCATGGCGCGGCTGCAAAAACGCAAGCATGGCGCGGTGGGCGTCACCGTCACCGCGCTGGAGGATTTCGCCCATTTCCTCGCCGACCGCGAGGAGATCGAGGAAAGCTTCGATGAGGGCATCGAGATCGTCGATGCGCGCGGGCCGCAGGAGGTGGTGCGCTACAAGTCGGGCAAGCGCAAGGGCGCGGTGAAGGGCTTGCGCACCTGGGCGGTGACCTCGATCTTCGACGGCCAGGGCCGCTTCGCCCCGCAGTACGACCAGGGCGACGAGCGGCTGCACCCCGCCGACATGGTGGTGGAAGCCATCGGCCAGGCGGCGGACGTCTCAATTCTCGGGGAAGACCTGACCGAAGCGCTGGAATGGACCCGCGGCCGCCTCGCGGTGGACCCAGCCGGGCGCAGCTCCGAGCCATGGCTCTGGGCGGCGGGCGACGCGGTGCACGGGCCCGACGTGATCACCGCCGTGGCCGATGGCCACCGGGTCGCGGCCTCTGTTGGCGCGATGCTGATGGCGATGGGGGAGGTGGCGCGATGAAAACCGGGAAACTCTCGCAGATGACCAGCGCCGAGGAGGTGCTCGAAACCGTCGCCGAGTTCAGCCGCGAGGCGCACAGCTTCTACACCGATCTCGTGCCGAAGGTGACGAAGAACATCCGCTACCTTGTCGAAGACCTTGCCCGCGCCGAACTTGCCCATGTGCGGATGCTGTCGGACCTGGTGAAATCGCCCGACATGCGCGACCACCTCAAGGATGCCATTCTGCGCCCCGAGGCCGACCGGCGCTTCTCCGACGCGGTGCAGGCCCCGGAACTGGGCGACACCCCCGACGACCAGCAGGTGCTGCAATACGCGCTCGCGCGTGAGCAGGTCGCGCTGGAGGAATTCAGCGAACTGGCCGCCAATACCCCGCCGGGCCTGTTGCACGAGGTATTCAGCTTTCTCGCCAACGAGGAAACCCGGCAAAAGGCCGATCTTGAGGCACTGTATTACGAGATCGTGCATTCCGGCGGCGTTTGAACGGCGGCGCATCGCGCGGCAATCAACCAGTGACCGGAACCGCCGGCCTATTCGCGCAGTCCCGCAATCTGCGGGGTTGGAACGACCGCACCCACCTCTATTATCGGGATCAGCCAGATTGATTCCCGCACTCCGCGTTCAGGACGCGGCGGAAGCGGGGGCGGATCGGATCGGCGGTTTCGCTGCATTCCGATTTGTGGAGACGCGTATTGGGACAAGGGGTATGACATGCGGTTTGCGGGATTGCGGCGGCTGGTGACGTTGGGGGCCGCAGGTGCCTGCGTATCGCTTCTGGCTTGCGTGGCGTTGGGGCAGAACACCCCCGCACCCGATGCCGCGATGCTCGATGCGCAGTGGCAGCGCTACGCCGCCGACGCGGTGGCCAACCCGGTCGAATTCGCCCCGATGCGCATCACCTCCGAAGCGACAGCCGCCGATGGAACCGTAACGCGGCTCGTTTCGCTGCATCCCGAGGTCAATCGCTGGCACCTCGTCGAACGCTTGCCCGCCGAGGGGCCTGGCCAGAGTTGGCACCTCGAACTTGGCGACGCCGAGGCGTGGCAGGTTGCGCTCGGGCAAGGGGACGATCCGGCGCTGGTGATCTCGGGCAGGGAAGGGGCGAGCGAGTGCCGACCCTGGGCGGGGGAGCCCTCCGACCTGGCCGCCGCCGCGACCAGCGGGCTGCCCTATGCGCCGGTTTGCGGCGGCAAGCTCTACCTGCGCAACAAGGTGGCGGGCTCGCGCACCAACCGCGAGGCGGTGTCGGATTTTCTGCGCAAGAACGTGGTGTTCGGCGACAAGCTGGTGAACCTTATCAAGGGGGCCTTCTTCGAAGACGCCTTCCTCGAAACCGCAGATCTTGGCGACGGCAGCGGCGACAATGGCGACGTGGTCGCGGCGCTCGGACGAGCCCGGCTCGACCGCCGTCCGAACATGCGCACCGCGATGGGCCTGCCCGTGACCGGCGCGCCGGACGGCATGGAGGCAGGAAGCTGGTATGGCGTCGAGGGGCAGGACGGCATCTTTGCCTCGGTGATGCAGCCCGGGTTGATCGCGCAGGACATTCTGGCCGCGCGCAACGGGGCGAACTGGCTCGACGGCGTCGAGCAGAACGCTGATGTCTACCTCGTCGCCTTCGATCTCTCGCGCTTCGAGATCGGCTACGAACTGGGCACCGATCACCCCGGCCTGGGGTGGTCGTCGCGACCCTCGCGGCAGGGGGCTGAGTGGAACATGGCCGGACCCGACGGCTTTTCGCGCGCCGATCCGCTGGTGCGCAACGGCATGCTGAACCCCGCGCTGCTGCCCCGCGTGGCGGGAGCGATCGCCGGCGGCTTCAAGCGCGATCACGGAGCCTTTCGCTTCGGCGATTACGCCGGGTTCAACCGGGGCCACCATTACGGCTTCATCTCGAACGGCGTGACCTTCTCGCGGCTGATCGAGAACCTCTCCACCCTCTACATCACCACCGACGGCGAGATCGGCATGAAGCTCTGGGAGGAGGCCGACAACGCGATGATCCCGCGCCTCGCCCATGCCCGCCAGAACGGCGTGCCGCTGGTGGTGCGCGACCCCGAAACCGGCGAAAGCGTGCCGGGCGACCGGGTGACAAGCTGGGGCGGCGGCAACTGGTCGGGCTCGGCCGAGGCGCAACTGCGCACCCTGCGCGCAGGCGCTTGCCTGCGCGAGGCAGGCGGGCGGCAGTTCTTGCTCTATGCCTATTTCTCCTCGGTCACCCCCTCGGCGATGGCGCGCACGTTTCAGGCCTATGACTGCGACCACGCCATGCTGCTCGACATGAACTCGCCGGAACTGACCTACATGGCGGTCTACCGCCAGAACGACACTGGCGACGGGCTGGAGGCCGATCACCTGTCGCGGCTGATGGCCGAGAGCGACCCATGGCTTGGCGGCGTCCGGGTGCCCCGGTTCGTTACCTTCTCCGACAACCGCGATTTCATCTACCTGCTCAGAAAGGACTGACGCGATGCGCAAAGTGATGACGGCGATCGGGCTTGCGGCGAGCCTCGTGCTTTCAGTGCCCGCGCACGGGGCGACGCTGGCGGAAAACAACGAGGCGATGTTTGCCCAGATGCAGAAGGTGCGCGGTGTCACCGCCGCCCAGATCAATCGGATCCGCGAAATCTTCCAGGCATCGGGGATGATGGGGCAGGGTAACCCGGCGATCACGCGCCACCCGATGACGCCGGAACAAGCTCAGGCCAAGCTGCCGCAGAACGCCTATTCCTACTACCGGAATGCCCGCTTCGAGCGGATCTGCGGCCGGCCCTACATGGCCCCGCTCTACGACCCGGCAACCCAGAAGCCGGAAGACGCCACGGTTTGCATCGACATGTTCGAATACCCCAACGTGCCGCTGGCCTACCCGGTGACATGGGTGCGCGCCTCGGAAGCTGCCCAGCTTTGCGCCGCTGAGGGCAAACGCATCGGCGACGCGCATGAATGGGAGGGGGCGGCCGCGGGCGCGCTGCTGGAGCCCGACTACCGCTTCGATCTCGGGTCGCACGGGGCGATGCGGTCGTGGCACAATGCCAAGTGGGGGCAGCAGAAAAACTGGACCTACGGCCCCCAATGGCGGCGCGGCATCTGCGCCCAGGGCAGTGCCAAATCGCCGACCTGCGACGGTGGGAGCTGGTCGGGCTGCGGCACCAACACCTACCCGGTGGGGGCCTTCCCGAATTGCAAGAGCGCGCTCGGCGTCTACGATCTCGAAGGCAACGCCGCCGAACATATGAACCTGCCGCTCGCGCCCGACCAGATGGCTTCGCGCGGCTCCAAAAAGCTCGGTGTGACCGAGATGAAGGGCTCGTGGTTCATCTGGGACAGCGTGCGCGCGCACGAGGAATGGGCCCGCTGGCGTGCACCTTACTGGCACGGCAGCCGGGTGCTTTCATCATCGTCGCACCGCAATTACCACCTCGGGTTTCGCTGCTTCGCCGATGTGAGGTAGGGCCGCCCGCGCGCCACGGATAAGGCCCGGGTGCCGGAGAAAGCACGCCGGAGAAAGCACCGTGGGACGCCCGGAGGTCGATCAAGCCGGTGCGAAGAACCGGCCGTTCGAGGCGGGCGTCGGTCGGCACCCCGTCCGGGGCGGGGCGAGGACGGTCTTGCGAAGGTGCTGGCCCCGACCCTTGCTCACGGTGTCTGCGGGGCGGTGAAGCCGGTTTGAACCGGATCGTCCCCGCCAGGCGCGGGGCGGCGCTGCCAACCGGCGAAGGTTGCGGCGGGGCGGCGGATGCCCACCAAAAGCTGCGCGGAAACCGGTCTGCCGGCTTTTTCAGCGCGAAGCGATGCGGATGACCGGGCCGGGCACCGGGCCTTCCTCGTTGAGCAGCCAGGCATGGCGGCCCGAGGCGAGCAGGTCATCGAGGTTGACGGCCTTGCCGTTGAGATAGGCGGTCTTGCTCACCAGCCGGATGCCGTGGCTGTAGTCGGCGTAATGTGCGCCATGCACCGTGCTCACCGGCTGGATCGGGCTGCCCGAGGTGCGGTGCCAGCCGTAGATCGCGACCCGGCCGGGCGCGTTGGCCATGCGGTTGGCCATCACCACGTCTTTCTTCTGCCCGGCCACGAGCCCCCCGCGCCCACGCAACTGGCCCTCGATGGTGGCGTTGTGGCGCAGGAAATACTCGGTCGACGACATCTGCGGCCCCGGCGACATCGGGGCGGGCGAGAGCCGCACGCTGGCCTGGGCATAGATCGCGTCGACCATGCGCGGGGTTGGCAGCGTCATCCCGAAGCGGCTGGCGATGCTGGCGGCGGCGGGCAGGCCAAGCGGTACGCGCACATAGTCGCGGTCCGACCCGAGCGCGAGATAATCCGGGGTGACGCAGATCACGATTTCCGTATCCGCCCCACGGGCGTCCTTGCCGCGGAAGGCCACCGGCTGGAGATCGCGCAGGAAGCCGGGCAGGTTGCCGCGGGCCAGTTCATTGATGATCCGCTGATCGCGGTCGTTGCCGGAACTGCCGAGCGCGGCGAGAAACTGCTGGCCGCCAGTCGCGTTGCCGCTGCGTTTCGGGATCGAGCGCGCGAGCGACGGGCCACAGGTGCCACCGCCCGAGAACAGCCCGCCACTGGCGCGGCGCGGCGCAGGCTCAGGCTCGGCTTGCGGGGCTGGCGTCGCGGCGGCAAGGCGCAGGGATTGAGCCTGGGCCGGGCGCGGGCGCGGGCGCAGCGCCGGGATCGGGCTGGACGCCGCATCGGCGGACATTGCCTCGGCCGCCGCCAGAACGAGCCCCTCGGGCCGCGGGCGCGGGCGAATGGCGGGCGAGGCCGCGGCAGGCGTTGCGAGTGCGGCCAGCGTTTCGGGCGCAACCTCGGGGCGTGGTTCGGGCCGGCGGGTTGGGCTGTCCGGGGCGAGCGCCGACCTTTCGCGCAAACCCGCATCCTGCGCGGCGCGCGCGGCAAACTCTGCCGGGGACGTGGACTCGCTCGTGCCATCGAGGCCAGGCAACGCGATATCGGGTTGGTGCTTCGTCGCGATCACCAGCGCGTCGTGCGCGCTTGGGCCGGGGGCCGGTGCGGCACCGCGGTGTGCGACCGGTGCACTCGCGAGGTTGACGGCCTTCGGCGCAACCGGGGCCTCTACCGGTGCGGGCAAGGCCACCGGTGCCGGGGCAATGGCAACAACCGGCAGGCGAGGGTGCCCCGGCCCCACGTCTTGCTTGGCCTCTGCGCGCAACTCGACGGGGGCATGCGCCTTTGCCGGGGCGTGGGGCTGGGGAAACAGCGCGCTCACCAGCACGTAACTGGCAGCGGCCGAAGCCAGCGTGCCGGCGATCGCGCCGCCGCCAAACACCAGCGCACGCTTGAAGTTGCTCTGTGCGGCAGCGAGGGCGCGCCGCGGGAAGGGAAACTGATCTGTCATCAGTCGCCTGCTAGCGAGTCATTCTTAAGATCACAATAACCCCAACCGGGGGCGCTGGCGAGTAGGCCCTCATTTGGGCGGTTATCCGCCACTCGCAGGGCGGATAACCGCCAAATTGGCTCACTTCACGCCGGGATCGCCGCCGTGAACAGGATTGCCACCAGCAATCCGCTGGCGAGGCTCACCCGGTCGGTGAGGGCAAAGTAGACCGGATCCTGGTCGACCAGTCCGCGATGCGCGAGCAGCACCATTCGGCTTGTCCAGAACAGCAATACGAGGCAGATGCCCCAAAGCGCTTCCGGGGTGCCATACTGGCCGCGGACGTCAGGCGAATCGATGTAGAGCGCGAGAACCAGCACCGCCAGAAACCCGGCCGAAGTGGCGAGCATGGCCACCACCGGGCGATCTTCGGTCATGTAGGCCCGCCCGGCAACCTTGCGCTGTGCGCCGCTGTGTTCGATGTTGACAAGTTCGGCCAGCCGCTTCACCGCGCCGAGCGAGAAGAACAGGAAGATCGAGAAGGTCAGAAGCCACATCGACGGCACGATCCCGGTGGCGGCGGCCCCAGCGATGATGCGCAGGGTATAGAGCACCGCGAGCACGAGGATATCCGCCGCGAGCGTGCCCTTGAGACGCAGCGAATAGGCGGTTGTGATCACCGCATAGGCCGCCATTGCCGCGAAGAGCTCGATACCCGCCAGCGCCGCCAGCCCAAGGCCGGCGATGAACAGCACCGGTGCCGCGCGCATGCCAGTGACGAGAGGCAACCGCCCCGATGCAAACGGACGCGTGCGTTTCACTTCGTGGCGGCGATCGGAAGGCAGGTCGACCAGGTCGTTGACGAGGTAGACCGCCGAGGCAATCAGTCCGAAACTCAGGAAAGCCAGCAGGCTCCAGCCGAAGGTGACGGCCTCGAAACGATGGGCAACGACCATTGGCAGGAAGACGAGCAGGTTTTTCACCCATTGATGCGGGCGCATTGCGCGCAGCAGGTCGCGCGATCCCGCCAGAACCGGCGTCTTGATCCGGCGCGCGGGGTGGCCGCCCTCGACGGCGTCGAAACAGTCGAGCTGTTGCGCCACCGCCTCCGCCAGCGACGCCTCTCCGGATGTGACCAGCACGACCTTGCGGCCCTCGTCCCGGGCCGCCCGGCAGCGCGCCAGCGTCGGGCCGTGGTAGGGCAGATGCGCGAGGTCGAGGAGGGCCTCGGCCGGCGCACTTGTCCGCCCGGTCACCCCGCGCCGCCAGTCCTGCCGCATTCCGGCCCAGAACACCTCGGCTGCAAGATTGCCGCCGAGAAGGTCGGCGTCGAGGTCTACGATCAGAGGGCCCTTGCCGCCCTCTGCGCCTCGCGTTTTCGTTGCGGCGTTATCCATGCGCGTGTGCCTTGCGTTTCTCCTGCCTCAGGCCGAACCGTGGCATACCCTTCCAATCGAGGGCAAACCTTTTGTGACCTCGCGCAAGGTTCTGTTTTCATGGACATGATGCCGCGCGGCCGTTACCCATTGAGACGAAACCACGAAGGGGACGCCGCCATGAAATCGCTCATTCTGGTCATGACGTTTGCCTTGGCATGGCCGGTGGCCGGGCTTGCCGAAACGGCGGCGACCCTGCCGGTTGCGCAGGGGAGCGAGCCTGCACGGTCGAACGGCCATGCCGATCTGGCCTCCGGCTCCGGCCCGTCGCAATCCAGTGTCGCCGAGAACGAAAACACCGGCGGGGCCGCAGCGTCGGGCCCGGCCGGTGCCGCGGCCGGGGCAGCCGTCGCCAAGGTGCTTGCCGATGCCGCCGGGATCGCGCAAGCCGTCCCCGGGGGCGAGGGCCTTCCTGCCGGCGAGGACGGGGCCGCAGCGCCTGATGAGGGCCCCGCCACCGCCGCCCCGGCGCTGTCCCCCGAGGCGTTGCGCTGCCGCGACATCGCCGGGCCTGCCGATGCCGGTGTGCCTGCCAATGCCGACGTCGCCGCGTCCCGCCGGGCTGCCTTCGCCGAGGCCGCCGAGGCCTGCACCCTCGCCGCGCGGGCGGAAGATGCGCCCGCCGACGTGCTGTTCCTCGCGGCCGAGGCGGCGCAGGCCCGGCGCGATCTTGCCACCGCCTTCACCCTTCTCGAACGCGCGGCCGAGGCCGGGCTCGCCGCCGCCGAAACCCGGCTGGGCGATTACCACCTGTTCGGCGTTGCCCCCGGCGGGGAAGACACCGAGGCCGCGATCGCCCGGTTCCAGCGCGCTGCCGAGATGGGCGATCCCGCCGGGATGACCACGCTGGCGCTGATGTATCGTGTCGGCAAGGGGGTGCCGCGCGATCCGGCCCGCATGGTCGAGCTGCTCGAAGGTGCGGCGGCTGCGGGATACCACTTCGCCCAGTATCGCCTCGGCCAGACCTTCCTCACCGGCGAGGGCCTCCCCGGCCGGGCCGATCCCGGCCTTGGCATTCCCGATTCGGCGCGCGGCGCGGCGCTTTATACCGAGGCCGCCGAGGCCGGCAACATCACCGCCGCGCTCGAACTGGCCGCGTTTTACGGTGACCCGCAGTTCGGGCTGGACGACGATCCCGCCGCCCGCGCCCGCCTGACCAGCCTTGCCTCGCGCAGCGGTTTGCCCGAAGCGGTGGCCGCCATGGGCGTGCTTTACGAGACCGGTGACGGCGTCGGCTACGCCCCCGAGATCGCCGCGCAACTCTACGTGCGCGCTCTCGAAAGCGGCAAGGTCGGTTTCGACGTGCTGCGCCGGGGGGCGCCCACGGGCTGGGACCGCGACACCGCCCTGGCTTTCCAGGCCATCCTGAAAGAGCGCGGGCTCTACACCGGGCCACTGGACGGCATCGTGGGCGGTGGCACGGCGGCTGCGGCGCGGGGACTGGCCGGAAATTGAACCTGGACGCCGGACGGTTCCGGGTCTGGCCGTCCCGGCAGCGTCCGCGGGCCGAAATCTGAACCACGCCACGCCAGACCCGGCGTGGTGGCATGTCAAACCGCAGGATCAGCACCATGTCCGTCATCCTCACCCACGTCGCAATCGTTCTGGGCCTTCTCGCCGCGGGTGCCGCGATCATCTGGGTGCTGCAACAACGTCGCAGCCCGCAATCGGCGCTGGCCTGGATTCTGTTCATCGTGGTGGTGCCCTATGTCGGCGTGCCGTTGTTTTTTGCCCTCGGCATCCGCAAGCGCGGTACCGGATATGCCGAGATCATCTTCGCACCATCCGAACCGGCCACCCCGGTCCACCAGTTCGACGACCAGTTGACCCGCCTCGGGCTGCCGGCGGCGGCCCCGGGCCACGCCCTCCGGTTCGAGACCGCGCCGCAATCCGCCCGCGCCAATCTCCTGCGCCTCGTCACCGAAGCGCGCGAGAGCCTCGACGCCGTGCTCTACCGGCTCGACGACGACGCTTTCGGCGCGGAATTCGTCGTCGCGCTCACCGAAGCGGTGGGGCGCGGGGTCCGGGTGCGGTTGATCCTCGACCAGTTCGGCACCTGGCGCAGACCGCGCGCGGCCTTGCGCGCCTTGCGTGCGGCAGGCGGCGAGTTGCAACTGTTCTCGCCTGTGCACAACCTTTCCGCCACTGGCCGTCTCAACCTGCGCAATCACCGCAAGATGGTCATCGCCGATGGGCAGAAAGTGTGGTCGGGCGGGCGCAATGTCGGTCGCAGCTATCTCGGCCCGCAGGACGATCCGAAGACCTGGATCGACCTCAGCTACATCATCGCCGGGCCCGTGGTGCAACGCTACGGTGAAGTGTTCGAAGCCGACTGGGCCAAGCATACCGGTGCGCCCCCGCCCGCGCACCCCCCGGTTTCGCCGGGTGAAGGCGACGCCGTTGTCCAGCTCATCCCTTCCGGCCCCGACCTGCCGCATGACGGGCTGCACGACGCTCTGGTGCATGCCATCCACGTCACGCGCGAGCGGGTCTGGATCGTCACCCCCTATCTCCTGCCGACCGATCACCTCCTGCACGCGCTCACCAGCGCAGCCCGGCTCGGCCGCGACGTGCGCCTGATCGTGCCGGCGCGCTCAAACCAGTATCTCGCCGATTTCGCGCGGGGTGCCTACCTGCGCCATCTCGAAGAAGCGGGTTGCCGCATCCTGCGTCACACCGGCGCGATGCTGCACGCCAAGGCCGCGGTTTTCGACGATGTCGCCATCGTCGGCTCGGCCAACCTCGACGTGCGCTCGATGTTGCTCAACTTCGAAACCGCGCTGGCGCTCTACGACACCGGCAGCGTCGCCACGCTGGCGGACTGGTTCACGACACTCCAGCGCGACTGCCACGAAGGCACGAGGCCCGCCGGGTTGCCGCGCCGCCTCGCCGAGTCCACCTTCCGCCTCGGCGCGCCGATCCTCTGATCGCGCGCCTTTCGGGTGCGGCTGTCGGCCCGGCAGCGGCGGTGTCGCGATCAGCGCGCGAGATGCCCCGGTATGGCGGCACAGACGGCCGCAATGCAATCGGCGACGGCCGGGCTCACCCCGGCCCCGGTCGCGAAGTCTTCTCCCTCGATCGCCCAGACCTCGACGCGCGGCGGCAAGACGCCCAATGTGCGTGCCAGCGCCACCCCCTCGGCCAGCCCGATCCCGTGCGACGAGATCGAGCGCAGCCACGGCGGAAGATCGCCTGTGCCCGCGTCGAGCCGGTGCAGGGTGCCCGGCGTCGCGCCGGATCGGCAGGCGTCGACGATCAGCACCCGCTGCCTCCCTTCCATCAGCGTCACGAGATCGGCCGCTGCGCCGTGACACTCGGCTCGGTCGAACCCGGATGCGCCCCGCAGTCCGCGCACCACCAGCCGCCCGGCGGCATCGTCGCCTGCGAAATCATTGCCCACACCGATGACAAGAGGTTTCACCCGCTCCTCTCCTTTTCCTGGTCAAAAAACTCCGGGGGAGCGCGAGGGGGCAGCGCCCCCTCGCTCCGGTCCGGTCGCCGTCAGGCGACCGGAAACCTACGCCCGGTCGATGGTCAGATCGAGAAAATGCGTGGCACACGAGATGCAGGGGTCGTAGTTGCGGATGGTCTGCTCGCAGAGCCACTGGATTTCCTCGTGCGGCCGGTCAAGTTCATCGGCGATCAACTCGGCGAGGTCTTCCTCGATCGAGGGCTGGTTCTGCGCCGTCGGCGGCACGATCTGGGCCGTGGCGATGCTGCCGTCTTCCTCCAGGGTATACTGGTGAAACAGCATGCCCCGCGGTGCTTCGCTCGCGCCCATCCCGGTGCCCGCGCGCGGGGTGATCGCCACCGCCGCCGGGTCGAACTCCTCGTAGTCCTCGATCAGCCGGATCGCCTCTTCCACCGCGAACAGGCTTTCCACCGCGCGTACCACGATGGAGCGGTAGGGGTTCTTCACCTCGCGGCCCAGCCCTGCCCGCACCGCTGCCGCCTTCGCCCGCTCGGAGAGCTTTTCGTAGGCAAGGTTGTAGCGCGGCAGCGGGCCGGTGAGATAGGCCCCGCCCGCCTTGGTGCGGCCCTGCAGCGCGTTCGACTGCTTCACGTGGTGCTCGTCGAAATGGTCGTTGAAGGCGGTCGCCGGGATATCCAGCCCCCGGTTCGAGATCAGCCGCGTGCCCTCGTACATCGGGTAGAGCCCGTTCGGCTCCTCGATGCAGACCATGTGGTAGTCGCGTTCCTTGTCGGGGAAGGGCAGCGACGCGGTAAAATCGACGAAGGCCTCCGCCATGTCGAGCGCGCGCATCAGCTCTTCGCGCAGGGCCAGCATGTCGCGTTTCTTCGGCGCTTTCCACCAGCCGCCGACCTTCACGTTGATCGGGTGGATCTCGCGCCCGCCGAGGAGGGTGACGATGGCATTGCCGATCTTCTTGTAGTCGAGCGCCAGTTTCACCGTGGCGGCGTGGCCGTCATTGGCCATGTCGATGGCGCTGGCGTAGCCGAGGAAATCGGGCGCGTGCAGCATCGCGGCGTGCAGGACGTGGCTCTCGATCCACTCGCCGCAATAGAGCATCCGGCGCAGATCCTTGATCGGCTGGCTCACCTCCACCCCCAGCGCCATCTCCATCGCCTGCACCGAAGACATCTGGTAGGCCACCGGGCAGATGCCGCAGATCCGCGCGGTGATGTCGGGGGCCTCGGAATGGTCGCGCCCGCGCAGGAAGGCCTCGAAGAATCGCGGCGGCTCGAAGATGCGAAACTCCGTGGCGGTGATCCTGCCGTCCCGCACCACCACCTTGAACGCCCCCTCGCCTTCGACGCGGGCGAGCATGTCGACCTTGATCGTGGTGTCAGTCATGGGCCTTGGCCTCCTCGCGGAACGCGGGCGCGTTGGTGTTGAAGGTGGCGTAGAGCCGCTTGATCTGCCGCCGGTCGGCGCCGTTCTCGGCCAGCCGGGCGGAAAGCGACGCGGTGTTGGGGGTTTCCTTCGGGCCGAAGCAGCCGTAGCAGCCGCGGGCATAGCCCGGGCAGAGCGCGCCGCAGCCGGCGTGGGTGACCGGGCCGAGGCAGGGCTTGCCCTCCGCCACCATCACGCAGACATGGCCAGCCATCTTGCACTCGATACAGGTGGCATGGGCCGGGGTCTGCGGCGCGCGGCCCGCCAGCGTGGCGGCGATCAACTCGATCAGGTGGGTTTTCGAGATCGGGCAGCCGCGCAACTCGAAATCGACCTTCACGTGGTCCGAGATCGGCGTCGCGGTGTCGAGCGTGGTGATGAACTCGGGGTGGGCATAGACCGCGTCGATGAAATCCTTCGTCGAAGCGCCGTTCTTCAACGCCTGGATGCCGCCCGAGGTGGCGCAGGCCCCGATCGTGATCAGCGTGGTCGAGCGGGCGCGGATATCCTTGATCGCCTCGGCCTCGTGCGGCGTGGTCACGCTGCCCTCGACAAAGGAAATGTCGTAGTTGCCACCATCGTCGTCGCGCCGGGTGGCCTCGGGGAAATAGGCGATCTCGATCGCGTTCGCGACCGCCAGCACCTCGTCTTCGCAATCGAGCAGCGATAGCTGGCAGCCATCGCAGGACGAGAACTTCCACACCGCGAGCCTTGGTCTGCCGGTCATCTCACAGCTCCTTGATGCGCATCAGCGGCTTCATCGTGGCCCAGTCGAACACCGGGCCATCCTTGCAGACGAAGACCGGGCCGAGCTGGCAGTGCCCGCACAGCCCGATGCCGCACTGCATGTTGCGCTCCATCGACAGGTGAATGTCGGTTGCGGCGACGCCGAGATCGGTGAGCCCGTCCGCCCCGAAACGCATCATGATTTCCGGGCCGCAGACGAAGGCGGTGGTGTTGGCGGGGGTGAAATCCGCCCCGCGCAACAGCGCCGTGACCACGCCGACATGGCCGTGCCAGGCATTGGTGGCCCGGTCCACCGTCACTTCCACCCCCATGTCGAGCCGCGAGCGCCAATCGCCCAGTTCCTTCTCGAATAGGATCTCGGCGGGGCTGCGCGCGCCGTAAAGCAGGGTGACCTTGCCGTAGGCATCGCGGTTTTCCATCAGCTCGTAGAGGATCGGCCGCACCGGGGCGAGGCCGAGCCCGCCGGCGATCACCACCACGTCGCGCCCGCGCGCCGCCTGCACCGGCCAGGGCGCACCATAGGGGCCGCGCAGCCCGAGCACCGCGCCGGGCGACAGCGCTGCGAGCGCATGGCTCACCGGGCCCACGTCGCGGATCGTGTGGATGATCCTGGTGGTGTCGGAGACCGGCCCCGAGATCGAGATCGGGATCTCGCCCACCCCGAAAACGGAGAGCATGTTGAACTGCCCCGGTGCGAAGCCCGGCCAGCCTTCCACCTCCATCTCGAAGGTGACCACGTCGGACAGCTCGCGGGTCCGGCCGGTGACTCTCGCAATCACCGGTACCATCGGGTCGGTATGGGGATCAGGTGCGTGCATCGTAAAGGTCCAACATCTGCACCCGCGTGTCGTGGAGCCGGTCCACCAGCGCGGGCAGGATCTGTTTCATCACCGCGTAGCCGAGGGCTGGGTCGGTGTCGCATTTTCCGCGCAGGCAGGTCGCGTCGAAGGCAATGGCGCGGGTGTCTTCCTTCGCGTGGGCGTCGAAGCGCCAGCGGTAGGGCGGCACCAGCCAGCTCAGGCCGATCACGCCGCCGCCGCCGACGGTCTGGAACACCATCCGGCCGTGTCCCGGGGCCGAGATTTCCAACGCGACGTGGCCGTCGCGCACGAGGTAGAATTGATCGGCGTCGTCGCCCTCGTGAAACAGGTAGCTATCGGCGGCAAAGCGTGTGTTTTTTGCACAACCCGCCAGCATGTCGAGAAAGGCCGGCGATAGATTGCTGAACAGCGGATGCGCCGCAAGGATGCGCTGAAGTCCTTCGATCGCCATCTCAGCCCCCTTCCTTGCGCAGCGCCGCCGCTTCCTCGGTGATGTCGATCCCGACCGGGCACCACGAGATGCAGCGCCCGCAGCCGACGCAGCCCATCTCGCCGAACTGGTCGACCCAGGTGGCGAGCTTGTGCGTCATCCACTGGCGGTAACGTGATTTCGCGCCCGGGCGCACCGCGCCGCCGTGGACGTGGCTGAAATCGACGGTGAAGCACGAGGCCCAGGAGTTCACCCGCTCGGTTTCGGGGCCGTCGAGGCTGGTTACCTCGTCGACCGTGGTGCAGAAGCAGGTGGGGCAGACCATGGTGCAGTTGGCGCAGTTGAGGCAGCGCTGGGCCACCTCCGACCAGCGCGGATGATCGGGCCGCTCCTTGAGCAGCGCGGGCAGGCCCTCGGTGTCGATCCGGCGCTGCTGGTCACGGGCGCGGTCGATCCCCGCCTCTGCCGCGCTTTCGTCGTCGGTCGTGGCGGGCCGGGTCGGCAGGGTCGCCAGCAGGGCCAGGCCCTCGTCGCTCGCGGCCTCGGCGAGGAAGCGGCCGCCGTCAAGCTCGGTGAGCGCGATATCGTAGCCCTTCGTGGCCTTTGGCCCGGTGTTCATCGAGGTGCAGAAGCAGGTGTCGGCCGACCGCGTGCAATTCACCGCGACGATAAACAGGTTTGCCCGCCGCGCGGCATAATGCGGATCGCGGTAGGGCCCTTCGATCAACACCCGGTCCTGCGCGGCGATGGCGGCAAGATCGCAGGCCCGCGCCCCGATGAAGGCGCGGCGGGTTTCGTCGAGCGGCTCGCGGATGATCTTCGTCTCCTCGCCCGTGCCCTCGGTGCGCCAGAGCGTCTGTTTCGGCGGGTGCAGGATGCGCTTCCAGCCCTGCGGGCCGAGGGTGGCCCCGAAATAGGCCTCGCCCTCTTGCCGCAGCCGGTAATGCCCGCCCGATTGCTCGTCGATCCAGCCCTTCGGAAAATCGGCGCTGGACGCAACCTCTTCGTAGACCACCGCGCCATCACGCCGGACCGGGCCGAACACCTCTCGCCCCGCGTCCGCCAGCGCCGCGATCAGCGCGTCAAGCCCTTGTGCATCGAACACCACGGGGGCTGCCGGAACCGCCCCGCTCATGACATCACCCAGAACATAATCAGCCTCCTGCCCCCGAGGGGGCGATATCCTGTCGCGCTCACACCTTGCAGGCACTTAGACCATGCGACGGGCGGGGTTTCCCTGATCCTGATCAATTCAAGGGCCTGCATATCAAGAGCCTGCATATCTCTCGAATGTAACGCTTTTCTCGAAGCGAGTCGCCCCCGGGTTTGCGGATGTCACATCCCGAACCAGAGACTCGCTCCGCCCACGGCGATCACCGCGACGTAAGCGGCGATCACCGGCAGCCCGACCTTTCGATCTCCGGCCACGATCGCGATCGCCGCCTTGACCACGGTGTTGACCGATGCCGCGATGAAGACCGCGAGCGCGCCGCTCGCGGCCACGAGATCGCCGCCCACCAGCCGCGACACCGAGATCGTGAAGGCATCGACGTCGGTCAACCCCGACAGCGCCCCTGCGGCGTAGACACCGCCGGTGCCCAGCCAGTTCCGAAGGTAGTGAACGCCGAGCAGCACGATCACCAGCACCGCGCCGAAGCTCAGCGCGGCCTTGAGTTCGATCGGGTTGGCGGGGCTGCGGGCATCCTCGCGCGCGCGCTTGTCGCGGTCGGAGGCGCGATGGATCAACAACGCGCCCAAGCCCCCGGTGGCCGCCATCGCAGCCATCGGGAGCGCCAGCGGCGCGATCAGCCGGGGCTCGAAGATCGCCGCGAGCACGAGGATACGCAGAAAGGTGACCGACCCGGCGAGCACGATCCCCACCGCGGCGAGCAAGGCGAGGTTGGGTTGCGCGCGCACCATCCGGGCAAGGGCGAGGGTGGTCGAGGTCGACGAGGCCAGCCCGCCGAACAACCCGGTGGCGAGAATGCCGAGCCGTGCCCCGGCCAGCCGGATCGCGATATAGCCCGCGAAGGACAGCCCCGCCACCACCACCACGGCCCACCAGATCTGGTAGGGGTTGAGCACCTCGCCCGGGCCGAAGCCCTGATCGGGCAACAGCGGCAAGACCACGACCGAGATCAGCGCCAGCTTGAACGCAGCGTCCAGTTCGAACCGCTCGATATGCGCCACCCAGCCATGCAGCCGCTGTTTCATCGCAAGAAGGATCGCGGCCACCACGGCGACGGCGGCGGCATGGGCCATCTCGCCCAGCACCGAAACCGCGCCAAGCACGAAGGTGAGCAGGAGCGCGATCTCGGTGGTGATGCCAAGATCGTCATCGCTGCGGGTTTTCAGCCAGTAGCTGACCGCGAGAAGCCCGGCGAGGGCAAGCAGCGCCGCCGCGAGGAAGATAGGGGTGGTGACGGTGACCAGCCAGCCCGAGATCCCGCCCAGCAGCCCGGTCAGCGCGAAGGTGCGAAACCCCGCGATCCGCTCGCCCTCCGCCGCCTCGCGCGCATGCCAGCCCCGTTCGAGCCCGAACAGAAGCCCGATCGCGAGCGCCAGAAACAGCCGCTGGAAAAGCTCCGCGTCATCCATGGCGGCAGTCTATGGAGGGGGCGGGGGGTTGGCCAGAGGGAAGCAGGCAGACGCGGGGGGCGGGGGCACGTCGCGATGATGGAGGGGTGGGTTGGCACCCAGCTGAGGGGTGCTGATCAACCCATGAGCCGGAATACTTCGGACTTTCCTGCAAGAGAAACGGTCAGGTTCAGCCAATCTCCACCGATGCCGCCGACAGAGGGGAACCCAAACGCCGTCTGCGAGTTGGTCCCTCAGTAGGAAAGGAGACTGCTATGAACTGGGATCAAATCAAGGGAAACTGGAAAGAGTTCAAGGGCAAGGCCCGCGAACAATGGGGCGAGCTCACCGATGACGAACTCGAACGCGCCCAAGGCCAGCGCGACCAGGTCGCCGGCCTCATCCAGCAGAAATACGGCAAGACGAAAGAAGCCGCACAGGAAGAAGCCGACCGTTGGGCCGACAAACTGTGAGGTGATACCACCGCCCGCCGCCCGTCCCCGCCGCAAGGCCGGGGGGCGGGCTCTTTTGTGGGGTCTGTAGGGTGCGCATTCATGCGCACCTCGTGTGGGCGCCGCCATGTAGGGTAGGGGGCACGCCGCGATGGCGGGATGGTGGGGTGAAAGCCTAGCCTGCGGGTGTTGCGCCAGTTCGGCGCGATGGCGGGTTGGGCCGAGTACGGAACCCCGTAGGTCGGACTTCAGCCCGGTTGCTGCGGGTGGCGGGGAGACCGGGAAATCACCGAGTGATGCCCCCACCGGGCCGGACGCCGCGGGCGGGGTGCGAAGGTAGGGTGGGTGCAAACCCACCTTCGCTTCGGTGTTGGGAGGATTGGTTGGGTGAAGCCCACCCTAGGGGTGCTTGAATCGAGTCAATAGGGCGCAGAGTCACGTATTTCACATGTCAACTTTTGTAGTTTGCTTGAAAGCGCTTGGAAGCGATTGTTTACCTTGAGGTAACTGCCTGCCGAAGAAATGCGCGCCTTTCCCAACGCTTTCAAGCAAGCGGCCTTGGATTGATCGCTATCATGTGCGGCAAAATTCCTAAGTACGATGAATTGATCTAGCGCTTCTCGATATGCTGGTTTTTTGACGGATACAACCAAGTAATGGTCATCTGCGAGATAGCTTTTCAAAGTTGAAATGAGGCCGCTGCGCCCTCGAAAATCAAAGTATTTTTCTCCAACAATAATATATTGGCAGACTTCGTCTGTGAGGTGTTTGGGGAAATCAAACCCTTTTTTTTGAGATAGCTGCGTGGTGTCATTATTGATTGCAGCGACAAGGCATTCAAGTATGAGCTTCTCAAAGTCTCGATAAAGGCGGACTATTGCGTACTCGAACGCCCAAGATAAATGATTGTCAGATAATCCTTTTATTTTAATTTCATAAACGAAGGCGTCAATTTTTTTGCAATTCGTCAAGAAACGGTCAGCAGATTTTTTTGCACTCTTCTTTTTGGGCATCTTGCTCCCCCCTCAAACATCCAGCTCCTCAACAAACCGCGCGTTCTCCTGGATATACTGGAACCGCAACTCCGGCTTCTTGCCCATCAACCGCTCCACCAGATCCCCGGTTTCCCCCGGTTCGTCCTCGTCGATGGTGACGCGGATCAGCTTGCGGGTGGCCGGGTCCATCGTGGTTTCCTTCAGATCCTTGGCGTCCATCTCGCCGAGGCCCTTGAAGCGCTGGAAGTCGATCTTGCCCTTGCCGCCGAGGCCCTTCTCCAGCCACAGGTTCTTTTCCGCCTCGTCGGCGACGTAGACCCGTTTGGCCCCCTGCGTGAGCCGGAACAGCGGCGGGCAGGCGAGGTAGAGGTGGCCGTGGTCAATCAGCGGGCGCATCTGGCTGAAGAAGAAGGTCATCAGCAGCGCCGCGATATGCGCGCCGTCGACGTCGGCGTCGGTCATGATGATGATCTTGTCGTAGCGCAGATCCTCGACGTTGAACTTCGTGCCCATGCCCACCCCGAGCGCCTGGCAGAGATCGTTGATCTCGGCGTTCGAGCCGAGCTTGGACGAGGCCGCGCCGAGCACGTTCAGGATCTTGCCCCTCAGCGGCAAGAGCGCCTGGGTGCGCCGGTCGCGCGCCATCTTGGCCGAGCCGCCGGCGCTGTCGCCCTCGACGATGAACAATTCGGTGCCCTCGCGGGTGCTGGTCGAACAATCCACCAGCTTGCCAGGCAGGCGCAGCCGCTTGGTGGCGGTCTTGCGCTGGGTTTCCTTCTCGGCCCGCCGCTTGAGCCGCTCCTCCGCGCGCAACACGAGGAAATCGAGGATCGCGCCGGCGCTCTTGGTGTCGGCCGCGAGCCAGTTGTCGAAATGGTCGCGCACCGCACCTTCGACCAGCTTGGCGGCGCTTTCCGAACTCAGCCGGTCCTTGGTCTGGCCGACGAAAGCCGGGTCGGCGATGAAGGTGGAGACCAGCGCGCAGCCCCCGGCGAGAAGATCGTCGCGGGTGATCTGGCCCGCCTTCTTGTTGCCGACAAGCTCGCCGTAGGCCTTGATGCCCTTCAGGATCGCGGCCCAGAACCCGGCGACGTGGGTGCCGCCCTCGGGCGTCGGCACGGTGTTGCAGTAGGACTGGATGAAACCGTCGCGCGCGGGCGTCCAGTTGATCGCCCATTCGACGAAGCCCGGCGCGTTGAACTTCTCGCGAAACTCCACCTTGCCGTGAAAGCCGCCCTCGGAATAGGTGCTCGCCCCGCCGAGGCTTTCCTTGAGATAATCCGAGAGCCCGCCGGGGAAATGGAAGGTGGCTTCGGTCGGCGTCTCGCCATCGTCGATCGCCGATTTCCAGCGGATCTCGACGCCCGAGAACAGGTAGGCCTTGGAGCGCGCCACGGTGAACAGCCGCTTGGGCTTGAACTTGTGGTGCCCGAAGATCTCCGCATCGGCGTGAAAGGTCACCTCGGTGCCACGCCGGTTGGGGGCCGCGCCGATCTTCTGCACCGGGCCGAGCGGCAGCCCGCGCGAGAACCGCTGCTCATAGAGCGCCTTGTTCTTCGCCACCTGCACCACCATCGAATCCGACAGGGCGTTCACCACCGACGAACCCACCCCGTGAAGCCCGCCCGAGGTCTGGTAGGCCTTGCCGGAAAACTTGCCGCCCGAATGCAGCGTGCACAGGATCACCTCGAGCGCGGATTTATCGGGGAACTTCGGATGCGGATCGACCGGGATGCCGCGGCCGTTGTCGCGCACCGTCACGGAATAGTCGCCGTGCAGCTCCACCTCGATGCGGTTGGCGTGCCCCGCCACCGCCTCGTCCATCGCGTTGTCAAGGATCTCGGCCACCATGTGGTGCAACGCGCGCTCGTCGGTGCCGCCGATATACATGCCGGGGCGCTGGCGCACCGGCTCAAGCCCCTCCAGAACCTCGATAGAGGTGGCGTCATAGGTGTCTTGCCCGCCGGTGAGGAGATCGTTGGCCATTGCTCGAACTTTCTTGCTCTTGTTGAGCCAGCATTAGACCATTCGTGGCGGGCTGTAGCAATATCTTGCGGGCCACCTTGCGTTCAGATCGAAAGAACGCCGGCGTTGTAGGCCTCGATCCCCATCGTTGCGGGGCCATCGCCCTTCTGCTCGATCTCGATATGCGCGGGCGGGTGGCCGAGGCCGCTCGCCAATTCCCCCGCCGCGCTCCCGCCCGTTGTCAGGCCGAGCCGCACGCCGCCGCCGAAATTGTCGAAGCTCGCACCGCCGTCGGGCGAGAAATGCCCGTCTGCGGTCAGGTAGGGCGTGACCGGCCCGAGGCTTGGACCCGCCTCGACGCGCACATCCATACTGCCGTCGCCGTTCACCTTCACATGCGCCGAGAACCCCGGCACGCCGAAGGAGAACCCGGCGTTCAATCCCGGGATCATGATGCCGTAATCGGGGAAATCCTCGGCGCAATCGTAGCCGGTCGGGTAGGGGTCGCCAGCCTGGCACGCCATCTGTGCCGAGGCGTTTTCCATCTCGCAGGTGACCGACATCAACCCGCCGATGATGCTTTTCGGGCAAATCTCCTGGCAGCGGAAATCAACATCGCAACTGCGCGCCAGCTTCTCGCGGTAGGGCGCGCCAATCGCGGGAAGCTGTGCGACGGCGGTGAGCACCGGCAACCCGTTCGGCTCAAGGTCGTGGGCCACCGCGAGCGCTTCCGCCGCAGCCTTCGGAATGCCTGCGGCAGCGAGTGCGCGCGCGAGATTGGCGAAATAGAGCGGCTCGCCGGGCGCAAAGGCGGTGGCAAGCAACAGGTCTTTCGTCGCCGCGGTGGTATCGCCGAGCGCCAGGGCGGCAAGCCCGAGCGTGTTGCGAAAGGCCGCCTCCTGCGGGTTGATCCTGCTCGCCTCCTGCGCCGCCATCCGCGCCACGTCAACCCAGGCGACGGGGTAGGCTTCGGGATCGTTGCGGTGAAGCTCCACCAACATCGCCGCGAAATTGTTGAGCGAGGCCGGGTCGGCCGGGTCGCCTGCCGCATCGGTGCCGAAAAACCATGCTGCCTTGTCGAAATGCCGCCGGGCGTAGAGCAGGTGGCCCAGGGTGTCGCCCGAAACCCCGTCCGGCACCTCGGCAAGCGCCTTGGCAAGCCCGTCTGCCTCCCCGGTGGGGAAACGCTCCGCGAGGGCGGTGACGGTGGTCGAGATTGCCTCCGACAGCGCTTCCGCCGAGGCGGGCACCGCGCTCGTCATCACCATGACCACAAAACCGGATACATACCCCGCGATCGACCGTCGCATGAGCCGTCCTCCCCGTCCGTCGTGGCGGTAGTCTAGCACAAATTCGCGGCTTTGCCCGCGTCTTGCGCCTCGTGGCTTGCCACCACCCGCGCCGCGCCGTCTATTGTGCACGAAAGGAGGCTCCCCATGCGTATTCTCTTCACTGGCGGTTCCGGCAAGGCGGGGCGGGAGGTGATCCCTTACCTGATCGAGCGCGGCCACAGCGTGATGAACGTCGATCTCAAGCCGCTCGATCTGCCCGGGGTCGACAACATCACCGCCGACATCACCGACTCGGGCCAGATCTTCAACGCAGCATCGATGTATGCCAATTTCGGCGAGCTTGAGCCGGGCACCGGCGTGCCGCGTTTCGATGCCGTGGTGCATTTCGCCGCCATCGCTCGCATCCTGCTCACCCCCGACAACGAGTGCTACCGGGTGAACGTGATCGGCACCTACAACGTGCTGGAGGCCGCGCTGAAGTTGGGGGTGCGCAAGGTGGTGATCGCCTCGTCGGAAACCACCTACGGCGTCTGCTTCGCCGATGGCGAGAAGAAACCCCTTTACCTGCCGGTTGACGAAGACCACCCGACCGTGCCCGAAGACAGCTACGGCATGTCCAAGGTGGTGAACGAGGTCACCGCCCGCAGCTTCGCCGAACGCACCGGGGCGGATGTCTACGCGCTGCGCATCAACAACGTGATGAGCCCGGAGGACTACGCCCGCGACTGGCCCGCCTATTTCGCCAACCCCGATCTGCGCCGGCGCAACATTTTTTCCTATATCGACGCGCGCGATCTCGGCCAGATCGTCGATCTCTGCCTGCACAAGGACGGGCTCGGCTACCAGGTGTTCAACGCCGCCAACGACGGCATGAGCGTGGCGCTCACCCCCGAGGAGGTGGTGGCGCGCTACTACGAAGGCGTGGAACTGAGGGAGCCGCCGGGGAACTGGACGACGCCCTATTCCAACCGCAAGATCAGGGAGGTGCTGGGTTTCGAGGAGCAGCACCCGTGGACGCGCTATGTGAATCCGTGAGGCTTGAAGGAGAGGCCGGGGGGCTGTCTGCCCCCCGGACCCCCCGAGAGTATTGCCCCCAAGAAAAAGGGATATCAGCCCGCGAAGGGGTCGTCCGGATACCCAACCCCCTCCAGATACAACCCCTCCGGCGGGCAGACCGGCCCGCAGGCGGCGCGGTCGCGCGCTTCGAGCGCGGCGGTCACGTCGTCAGGCGACCATGCCCCCGCACCGACCCGCTCCAGCGTGCCCACGAAACTGCGGACCTGGTTGTGCAGGAAGCTGCGGGCGCGGACGTGGAAGCGGACCTCGGTGCCGCCGCCGGGGTAGGGCAGGGCCTCCACGTCGAGCGCGTCGAGGGTCTTGACCGGGCTTTCGGCCTGGCATTGCACCGAGCGGAAGGTGGTGAAATCGTGCCGTCCCACGAGCCTTGCGGCACCCGCCTGCATCGCGTCGAGGCTCAGGCCGTGGCTCACCCGCCAGGCCCGGCCGCGGTCGTGCACCAGCGGCGCGCGGCGGCTCACCAGCCGGAACAGGTAGCGCCGTTCCTGCGCCGAGAACCGGGCGTGGAAATCGTCGTCCACCCGGGCGCAGGCCACCACCGCCACCGGCGCGGGCTTGAGGTGGTGGTTGAGCGCGCTTGCCAGCTTGAACGGATCCCAGTCCTTGACCATGTCGCAATGCGCCACCTGGCCCAGCGCGTGCACGCCCGCGTCGGTGCGCCCGGCGGCGGCGATCGCGGGCAGATCGCGCCCGAGCTTCGCCAGCGCCGCCTCCACCGCGCCCTGAACCGACGGCTGGTCCTTCTGCCGCTGCCACCCGGCGAACGGCCCGCCATCATACTCGATTTTCAGCGCATAGCGTGGCATGGGCCGCACATAGCGCGCGCCTCGGCCCCCGGCAAGCGCCGGCGCGCGCGGCCCCGGCTGGCGTCCGGTGCGGCAAGGCATTATCTAGGGGCAAACGCGGGGAGTGCAGGCATTGGGGCTTGGTGACATTGCCGACGGAATCGTGCGCCGGGCAGAGGCGCTGGGCGACGGTGTGCACGAGGCGCTGTTCGAGCCGGTGGTCCGTCTTGGTGTCACCGGCCTCAGCCGGGCCGGCAAGACCGTGTTCATCACCTCGCTGGTGGCCAACCTGCTCGACCGGGGCCGGATGGCGCAGTTCATGCCGCAGGCCGAGGGCCGCATCCTGTCGGCCTTCCTCCAGCCCCAGCCCGACGATACCGTGCCGCGCTTCGACTACGAGGCGCATCTGGCCGCGATGACCGGCCCGAACCCGCGCTGGCCCGAAAGCACCCGGGCGGTGAGCGAATTGCGCCTCAGCCTGCGGGTGCGCCCGGGCGGGATGCTCTCGGGGTTCAGAAGCCCGCGCACGGTGCATCTCGATATCGTCGACTACCCCGGCGAATGGCTGCTCGATCTCGAACTGCTCGACCGCGATTATGAAACCTGGTCGCGCGAAACGCTGGCGCGGATCACCTCGCGCGATGTGGCGGCGGCGTTTCTTTCCGCCGCCGACCGGGCCGACGCGTCTGCCGCTTTTGACGAGGCCGTGGCCAAGGACCTCGCGGCGGCTTTTTCCCTCTATCTCCACGCCGCCCGCGCGGCGGGATTCTCCGATTGCACACCGGGGCGCTTCCTGTTGCCCGGCGAGATGGCGGGCAGCCCGGCGCTGACCTTCGCGCCGCTGCCCAAGCCCGATGGCACGCCGCCGCGCAAGAGCCTGTGGCGCGAGATGGAGCGCCGCTTCGAGGCCTACAAGGCGCGGGTGGTCAAACCCTTCTTCCGCGATCACTTCGCCCGGATCGACCGCCAGGTGGTGCTGGTCGATGTGCTCGGCGCGATCAACGCAGGCCCGGCAGCACTCGAAGACCTGCGCCGCGCCATGGCCGACACGCTCGCCGCCTTCCGCCCCGGACGCAATGCCTTCCTGAGCCGTTTGCTGCTCGGGCGGCGGGTGGAGAAGATCCTGTTTGCCGCCACCAAGGCCGACCATCTGCACCATTCCCAGCACGCCCGGCTGACCGCGATCACCGAGGCGTTGATGCGCGAGGCGCGCGACCGGGCGGCCTTTGCCGGGGCGGAAACCGGGGCGTTGGCGATCGCGGCGCTCAGGGCGACCACCGAAGAAAGCCGCGAGCACGAGGGCCGCAGGCTCGATCTCGTGCGTGGCACCCTGGTCGACACCGGTGCCTCCGCCGCCTTCTACCCCGGCCGTCTGCCCGACGACCCGATGCGCCTGATCGGTCCCGCCCGCGAGGGGGCCGAACGCTGGCTCGATGCCGATTACCGGGTGATGCGGTTTGCGCCCTCCGGTGCCGAGGGCCGGCCCGGCGAGGGCCCGCCACATATCCGGCTCGACCGCGCGGCCGATTTCCTGATCGGGGACCGGCTGTGAATTTCCTGCCAACCAGACTCCGCCCCGCCGCGCGCCCGATCCTCGGCCCGGCCCGGCCCACCGATGCCGAGGCGATCGGCACGATCCTGTCGGACTGGATCGACGAAACCCCATGGATGCCGCGCATTCACAAGCGTGAGGAGGAACAGGCCTTTGCCGGCGACCTCGTGGCGCGCGGCTGGGTTACGGTGGCGCGGCGTTGCGGACGGGTGGTCGGGTTCATTGCCCGTGACGGCGAGGAGATCGTTGCGCTCTACCTTGCAGGCCACGCGCGCGGGCAGGGGATCGGCACGGCGCTGCTCGACCGGGCGAAGCGCGCCTCGCCGTGGCTGACCCTCTGGGCCTTCCAGTTCAACGAGGCCGCGCGGGGCTTCTACGAGGCACATGGCTTTCGCGAGCTCGCGCGGACCGGCGGGGCGCGCAACGACGAGAAACTGCCTGATATCCACTATCTCTGGGAGGCGGCGCGATGAGCGATGCGAAAGACGGCCCGGTGCTGATCGAACTCGACGCACCCGCCCGCGAAACCCCGGCCACCGCCGCGCCGGTGCCGGAACCCGACCCGGGCCTGCCGGAACCGGCCGCGATGCAGATCGCCGCCCGGCTTGCCGCGCGAAAGCCCTCGCGGCTGATGCGGTGGTTCTGGGCGCTGTTGGTGGCGCTGGTGGGCTTCGTCGCCTCGGTGGCGGCGTGGGATTTCGTCACCACGATGCTCGCGCGCAACCCGCTGCTGGGGGGTATTGCCTCGGTGTTGCTGGCCGCGTTTCTCGCCGTGCTGGCGGTGCTGGCCGTGCGCGAACTGGCCGCCTTCGCCCGGCTGAAACGGGTCGATGCGCTGGGGGCCGCCGCCGAATCCGCCCTCGCGCGCGACGATCTGGAGGCTGCGCGCAGCGTGCTGCGCGATCTCAAGCGGCTCTACGCCGGGCGCGACGAGTTGCGCTGGGGGCTGGCGCGCCTCGAAGAGCGCGAAGCGGAGATATTCGATGCCGACGCGCTGGTCGCGCTGGCCGAAGTCGAGCTTCTGGCGGTGCTCGACGCCAGCGCGCGCCGCGAGGTCGAAACTGCCGCCCGGCAGGTCGCCACCGTGACCGCGATCGTGCCGCTGGCCCTCGCCGACCTGTTCACCGCGCTGACCGCCAACCTCAGGATGATCCGCCGGATTGCCGAGATATATGGCGGCCGGTCGGGCGCGCTTGGGGCATGGCGGCTCACCCGCGCGGTGCTCACCCATCTCGTGGCCACCGGCGCGGTGGCGGTGGGCGACGACCTGATCGGCTCGGTCGCGGGGGGCTCGGTCCTGTCGAAGATCTCGCGCCGGTTCGGTGAGGGGGTGATCAACGGCGCGCTCACTGCCCGGGTCGGGGTCGCGGCGATGGAGGTTTGCCGCCCGCTGCCCTTCGTGGCCCTGAGGCGCCCGGCGGTCACCTCGCTGGTGCAGCGCGCGCTCACCGGGCTGTTTGACAGGGCGTCCGCGAAGCCGGAAAGTTAGGCGATGTCGGACAGCCAGCCTTCGCGGATACTCGTGCTTGGAGCTTACGGGCTGATCGGGGCCCATGTCGCGCGGGCGCTGGCGGCGCGCGGCCACGACGTGGTGGCGCTCGGGCGCGACCGGGCCACGGGGCACCGGGTCTTGCCCGATCTGCCATGGGTGTTTCATGACCTTCGGCGGATGACACGGCCCGAATCCTGGGGACCGCTGTCGCAGAGTGTCGATTTCGTGGTCAATTGTGCAGGCACCTTGCAGGCGTCGAGCGCCGATGATCCCGAGGCGGTGCACCTGCACGCCATCGCCGCCCTTGCGGCGGCCTGCGAGCGGGCGGGCACCGGGCTTGTGCAGATCTCGGCCGTCGGGGCGGAGCCGGAGGCCGAACTTGCCTTCTTCCGCACCAAGGCCGAGGGCGATGCGCTGGTGCGCGCGGCGCGGACCGATTGGTGGATCTTCCGCCCCGGCCTCGTCATCGCGCCCACCTCCTACGGCGGCACCACGCTGATCCGCACGCTCGCCGCGGTGCCCTTCCTGCAACCGATCGCGCTGCCCACCGCGCCGGTGCAGACCGTATCGGTCGAGGACGTGGCGCTGGCGGTGATCCGCGCGGTGGAGGGGATCACGCCACCCGGCACCGAGGCCGATCTCGTTGCGCGCGAGGTGCACCCGCTGGTCGATGTCGTGGCCATCACCCGGCGCTGGCTCGGGTTTCGCCCGGCGCGGCTGACCGTCGGGTTGCCGATGCCGCTGGTCGCGCTGGTCGGGCGGGTGGCGGACGCGTTCGGCCGCCTTGGCTGGCGCTCGCCGCTTCGCACCACGGCGCTCCAGGCCCTCGCCGCAGGCGTGGTGGGGCAGCCCGAAGGCGCGCAGCGGGCGCTTGGGCGCGCTGCGCTCTCGCTGGAACAAACCTACCGGGGCTTCGCCGCCCGGGTGGAAGACCGGCTTTTCGCCCGCGTTCAACTGCTGGTGCCGCTCCTGCTCGTCGCCCTGGCGGTCAGCTGGATCTGGAAGGGTGTGGCCGGGCTATGGGCCTATGTCACGATCACCGAAACCCTGATCGCCCGCGACATGCCCGCGTTCACCACCCGGCTGGTGGTCGCCGCGCTTTCGACGCTCTCGATCGCGCTGGGGCTCTCGCTTTTCGTGCGCCGGCTGGCGGTGCGCACGCTGGTGGTGATGGTGTTCGTGACGATTTTCTACGGCGCGGCGCTCACCTTCATGGCCCCGGCAATGTGGGCCGATCCCTTCGGGGCCGGGGCGAACCTTCTGGTGATCGTCGCTGCCGCGCTTGCCACGCGCGCGATGCTCGAAGCGCGCTGATGCTCTGGGTCGATCTCCTGCGCTGGCTCCACCTGATCGGCGCGGCGGTGCTGCTCGGCACCGGGGCCGGGATCGCCTTTTTCATGGTGATGGCGGTGCGCACCCGGCAGGCGGACCTGATTGCCCATGTCGGGGGCGTGGTGGTGCTGGCCGACATGGTGTTCACCGCCACCGCCGTGCTGGCGCAGCCGGTCACCGGCATCCTGCTCGCGCTGGCGCTGGGCTGGCCGCTCACCGAGGGCTGGATCGTCGCGGCGCTGGCGCTCTACCTGGTCGTCGGCGCGTTCTGGCTGCCGGTGGTCTGGATCCAGGCCCGGTTGCGCGACATCGCCCGCGATTGCGTCGCCACCGGCAGGCCGCTGCCCGCGCGCTTCGACCGGCTCTACCGCATCTGGTTTGGCTTCGGCTTCCCCGCGTTTGCCGCGGTGCTGGCGATCCTGTGGCTGATGATCGCCCGGCCCGCGCTGGGTCTGCCCTGGGGGTGAGGCGCTGGACGGAAGCGGGGTTTTCGGCCAGTCTGCCGCGAGGTGCCCCCGGTGGGCTCTCGGGGTGACGGTATGGATGCGTTGATCGCTCTCTTGGTGCTCGCGGCGCTTGCGCTGCCGGTGCTGTTGATCGTTGTCACGGTCTGGACGGTGGGGCTGGCACGCCGGGTGCGCGCG
Source organism: Maritimibacter sp. HL-12 (assembly GCF_900177545.1). Taxonomy (GTDB): domain Bacteria; phylum Pseudomonadota; class Alphaproteobacteria; order Rhodobacterales; family Rhodobacteraceae; genus Sinisalibacter. The sequence continues at coordinate 2,612,016 of NZ_FXBQ01000001.1, forward strand.
CTTGAAACGGCGCTGGAGACGTTGCAGGCAGGGCCTGCTGCCACGCGCGGAACGGTGCAAGACCCGCCGACGCCCGCCGAGATGCCGCCCGCCGCGCCCAGCCCGTCCATCGAATCCGGGCAGACGGGCGCGCGGTCGGGTCAGGTAGCGCCGGGCGAGCCGGAAGCGCAGAAGCCCGCCGCCGACGACGTGCCCCGCGACGCTGGCCCGCCGCGCGCCGTGGTGCTGCGCGCCGACAAGGCCCGGGCGCTGGCAGACTGGTTCAAGACGAACTGGATCTACGCGGTTTCCGCGATTTCGCTCGCTTTCGCCGGGCTCTACTTCGTTGAATACGGGATCGAAACCGGGCTGCTCACCCCCACCGCGCGTGTAGTCGCCGCGCTCGTCTTCGGCGCGGGGCTGGTGGTGGCGGGCGAATACATCCGCCGCCGCTGGGGCGACGAGGGCGCGGCCAGCACCGCCTACCTGCCGTCAGTGTTCTCCGGCGCAGGGATCGTGACGCTGTTTCTCGCGCTGCTCGCGGCGCTGCACCTCTATGCTCTCATCGGCCCCGGGCTGGCGCTTGCCGGGCTGGTGGCCGTGGCCGCGCTCGCCATCGTGCTGGGCTGGTATTCCGGTCCGCTGCTCGCTGCCGTCGGGCTTACCGGCGCCTTCGCGGCCCCCTTCGTGGTGGGCGGCGAGAGCGACATCCCGCAGGTCTTCTACGGCTATCTCGCGCTGATCGCGCTCACCGGCCTCGCCATCGACGCGGTGCGGCGCTGGGCCTGGGTTTCGGTGTTGACGCTGGGGCTGGCGTTTCCGTGCGGGTGGCTTTTGTTCCTCGGGGCAGGCTACCCGGAGGTGTTCGCGGCCTATCTCGCGGGGCTGGTGCTGGCGAGCATCGCGGTGCCGGTGCTGAGCCTTGCGCCGGCCCACGGCGGCGCGGCGACCGTCGAGGTCTTTGCCAAGGGCCGTCCGCGTGGCTGGCCCGCTTTTCCCACCCGGCTGGTGGCGGCGAGCATGGCGGCCGCCGCCGGCTCACTGGTTCTGGTCTCGCTCGAAAGCGCGGGGGCGTTCTGGATCGCCGCGCTCGTGCTGGTGGCGCTGGTCTTCGCGGTGGCGGTCTGGGCCGACCGGGCCGAGGCGCTGGAAGATCTCGCGGCATTGCCCGCGCTGGGCCTTGTGGCGCTCCCGGTTGTGCAGGCCGTCGAAGGCGCAGGCGTCTATCGCGCTTTTCTCGCCACGCGCATCGCGCCGGAAGGCACCCCGGTGCCGCAAGGCCCGATCCTCCTCGTGGCCCTCGCGGCATTGGCCAGCCTTGCCGCCGCGTGGCGCTCGCGGCGTGGCGCGCGCTGGCCGGTGGGCTGGGCAGCGGCGGCGGCGCTCACCGCGCCCGCGACGCTGGCGGCGCTGGAAGCCCTGTGGCACCCCGCCGAGGTGCTCGGGGCCTATCCATGGGCGCTCACCGCCACCGCGCTGGCCGGGATGATGACCGCGCTCGCGCTCGGCTTCGCCCGGTCCGATGGCGCCGACAAGGCGCGCGCCGCGGGCTTCGTGCTCGCCGCCCTTGCGCTCATCGCCTTCGCGCTCAGCCTGATCCTGACGGACACCGCGCTCACGCTCGCCTTCGCCGTGGTCACCCTTGCCGCCGCCGGGCTCGACCGGCGTTTTGCCATGCCGCCGCTCGGGGCGGCGGTGCAGGTGGGCGCGGTGCTGATGGGTTGGCGGCTGGTGATCGACCCCGGCCTGCCATGGGCCGAAAATGCCCCCTACTGGGAACTTGCGCTGGGCTACGGCGGGGCGGTGGCGGCGCTCGCGGCGGTGCTGGCCGTCCTGCGCCCGCTTGAGCGCCCGAAAACCGTGATGGTGGCCGAGAGCGCGGGCTGGTCGCTCGCGGCGGTGTTTGCCTCGGTGCTGTTGATGCGGCTGATCGAAGACGCGGTGCCCGGCCCGAGTGGCGAGTCGCACTGGGCGTTCGGCCTGCTCGCCACGATCTGGTTCGTGATGGCGGCGGCGCAGCTCTGGCGGATGCAGGCGGGCGGGGTGATGGGCCGGGTGCGCCGGGTTCTGGCGGTGGTCTACGGCTTGATCGGCCTTGCCGCATTGGCTTTTGCGCTGGTCCTGTTCAACCCGCTCCTGAGCGGGGCCGCCAGCACAAGGGTGCTCGGTCCGCCCCTGCTCAACACGCTGCTGCCGGCCTATTTCCTGCCCGGCGCGGTGCTGGCGCTGGTGGTGCGGCGCTTTGCATTCCTCGGTTGGACCTTGCGCCGTGTGCTCGGTGCGGCCGCGGCGGCGCTCGCGGTGGTCTGGCTGTTCCTTGCCATCCGCCACGCTTGGCGTGGCGATGCGATGAGCGGCGCGGGCTTCACCGACCCCGAGCTCTATTCCTACACCATTGCGCTCCTCGTGATCGGGTCCGGGCTGCTCTGGCAAGCCATTGCGCGCCGCTCGGGGGGTTTGCGCAAGCTCGCCATGGCGGTGATCGCGCTCACCGTGGCCAAGGTGTTCCTGGTCGATGCCTCGGGGCTGGTCGGGCTGCTCAGGGTGGCGTCCTTCCTTGCGCTCGGGCTGGCGCTGGCCGGGCTCGCCTTTCTCAACCGCTGGGCGGCGATGCACACCGGGACGGCGAAAGGCGCGGCGGATACGTCCTAGCCGCTTTACGCCCCGCGCCACCACGCCTATAACCCGGCGCATGATGTTGGTCCGTGCAATCGTCATTCGAATTACCGACCCGGCGCTCTGAGCACGAGCCGCCGGGCCAAGGCGTATGGACCCCGCGCCGCCCTTCCCCTAGAACTCCCGCGAGATTTGCCAAGGAACGCAAGCGATGTGCGCCGATATGCCCGACTACAAAGAAACGCTGAACCTGCCTCAAACCGATTTCCCGATGCGCGCGGGGCTGCCCGCCCGCGAGCCGGGTTGGCTGGAGCGCTGGGAGCGGATCGGCATCTATGACCGGCTGCGCGAAAAGCCGGGCCGCGCGCCCTTCATCCTGCATGACGGCCCGCCCTACGCCAACGGCCACCTGCACATCGGCCACGCGCTCAACAAGATCCTGAAAGACATGATCGTGCGCTCGCAGCAGATGATGGGGCGCGATGCGCGCTACGTGCCGGGCTGGGATTGCCACGGGCTGCCGATCGAATGGAAGATCGAGGAGCAATACCGCGCCAAGGGGCTCGACAAGGACAAGGTCGATATCGTCGATTTCCGGCAGGAATGCCGCCGCTTTGCCGAAGGCTGGATCGATATCCAGCGCGAGGAGTTCAAGCGCCTCGGCGTCACCGGCAAGTGGGACAAGCCCTATCTCACGATGGATTACCACGCCGAGGCGGTGATCGCCGAGGAATTCATGAAGTTCCTGATGAACGGCACGCTCTACCAGGGCTCCAAGCCGGTGATGTGGTCGCCGGTGGAAAAAACCGCGCTGGCCGAGGCGGAGGTGGAATACCACGACAAGGAAAGCCCCACGGTCTGGGTGAAATTCCGGGTGGCCGATCTGGTCCAGCCCGACATGATGCTGTCCGACGAGGAAGCCACCGACGAGACCCGCGCGGCGATGGTCGCGGCCGAGGCAGAGGTCGAGCATGACCTGCTGGGGGCCTACGTGGTGATCTGGACCACCACGCCCTGGACGATTCCGTCGAACCGCGCCGTGGTCTATGGCCAGGAAATCTCCTACGGGCTCTACGAAGTGACCGGGCGACCTGAGGAATGCTGGGCCGAGGTTGGTGATCGCTTCATCCTCGCCGACAAACTGGCCGCGGAGGTGCTTGGCCGCGCGCGGCTGGAAGACGGCATGTGGCGGCGGCTGCGCGATGTGCGCCCGCGCCATCTCGAAGGCATGCAGCTGACCCATCCGCTGGCCGGGGTTGAGGGTGCCAAGGGTGAATGGGACGAGCCGCGCGATTTCCGCGCCGCCGATTTCGTGACCGACGAGGAAGGCACAGGCTTCGTGCATTGCGCGCCGAGCCACGGGATGGAGGAATACGAGCTCTACCGTGGGCTGGGCATGCTCAACCAGGTCATCACCTATAACGTGATGGACGATGGCTCGTTCCGCGAAGACCTGCCGTTCTTCGGCGGCAAATTGATCCTCAAGCCCAACGGCAAGGAAGGCGACGCGAACAAGGCGGTGATCGACAAGCTGGTCGAGGTTGGCGGCTTGCTCGCGCGGGGCCGGATCAAGCACTCCTACCCGCATTCATGGCGCTCGAAGGCACCGGTGATCTATCGCAACACGCCGCAATGGTTCGTGGCCATCGACCACAAGCTCGACGACGGCATGGCGGCCTACGGCGACACCATCCGCAGCCGCGCGCTCACCTCGATCGACAGCCTGGTGACATTCACCCCCGACAAGGGCCGCAACCGGCTCTACGCGATGATCGAGGGCCGACCCGACTGGGTGCTCTCGCGCCAGCGCGCCTGGGGCGTGCCGCTGACCTGTTTCACCAAGAAGGGCGTGCAGCCGACCGACCCGGATTTCCTGCTGCACAACGCGGAGGTCAACGCCCGCGTCACCGCCGCCTTCGAGGAAAGCGGCGCGGACGTGTGGTATGAGGCGGGGTTCAAGGCCCGCGTGCTCGACGGGATCGTGAACCCGGACGACTACGAACAGGTGTTCGACGTGCTCGACGTCTGGTTCGACTCGGGTTCCACCCATGCTTTCGTGCTGCGCGACCGTGAAGACGGAAGCCCCGACGGGATCGCCGATCTCTACCTCGAAGGCACCGACCAGCACCGGGGATGGTTCCATTCCTCGTTGCTGCAAGCCTGCGGCACCAAGGGCCGCGCGCCTTACCGGGGCGTGCTCACCCATGGCTTCACGCTCGACGAGAAGGGCATGAAGATGTCCAAATCCCTCGGCAATACGATCGTGCCCGAGGAAGTCACCCGGCAATACGGTGCCGATATCCTGCGTCTCTGGGTCGCCCAGACCGATTTCACCAACGACCAGCGGATCGGGCCGGAGATCCTCAAAGGCGTGGCCGACGGCTACCGCCGCTTGCGCAACACGATGCGCTTCATCCTCGGCAGTCTTGCCAGCTATGATCCCGCCGAGGCGGTCGATCCCGCCGACATGCCGGAACTGGAACGCTGGGTGCTGCACCGGCTGGCTGAACTCGACGCGGTGGTGCGCGAGGGCTACGCGTCCTACGACTTCCAGGGAGCCTTCCAGGCGCTGTTCAACTTCGCCACGGTCGAGCTTTCGAGCTTCTACTTCGACGTGCGCAAGGACGCGCTCTATTGCGACCCGTCCGACGGCATCGCCCGGCGTGCGGCCCGCACGGTGCTCGACATCCTGTTCCACCGCCTCACCACATGGCTGGCGCCGGTGCTGGTGTTCACCATGGAGGAGGTCTGGCTCGAACGCTTCCCGGGCGACGACAGCTCGGTGCACCTCGTCGACTTTCCCGAAACGCCCGCGGCCTGGCTCGATCCGCTGCTGGCGGAGAAATGGGCCGGGATCCGGCGCGCCCGCCGGGTTGTTACCGCCGCGCTCGAAGTGCAGCGCCGCGACAAGGTGATCGGCGCGTCACTGGAGGCCGCCCCGGTGGTGCATGCCCGCGACAAGGCCCTTGCCGAGGCGCTGCGATCGGTCGATTTCGCCGATCTCTGCATCACCTCCGATATCGTCATCACCTCCGACCCGATGCCGAACGAGGCGTTCCGGTTGCCGGAGATCGAGGGTGTCGGCGTGGTGTTCGAGACCGCCGAGGGCGCGAAGTGCCAGCGCTGCTGGAAGATCCTGCCCGATGTCGGCAGCCACGCCCACCCGGGCACCTGCAGCCGATGCAACGCGGCGCTGGGCTGACGGTGCGCCGTTAACCGATTGTTCACTGATTTGTCGAAGCCGGTGCGGCAATAGCGTATCCCGGTTGGTGATCCCCGTTCGAGATGGACGACCACCAACCGGGAACAAGATGAAGACAGCGATCCTCAGGGTTTTCCGATCCGTCCTGCCACTGGTGTGTGCGGCGGTTTTCGGGACGGCGCAGGCCGCGGAATTCGAGCTGCGCAGCGGTGTCGATGTGTTGCCGAGCAAGCAAAGCACCGTTGAGGCCCTGCATTTCGCCACCGTGTCGCGCGATCTCGGGGGTGGTCTCTACGCCGGTCATTCGCTCTATTCCGCAGCGAAAGGCGATGCCGGCGGGCTCTTCATCGGCGGCTTCGAGGTGTTTCAACGCATCAACATCGCGCCGCGCTGGTCGCTCGATATCGGCGGGTTCCTTGGTGGCGGCGGCGGCGCGCGGGCCTATTACGGTGACGGGCTGATGGCCAAGGGCCAGATGACCCTGAACCACGCCTTTGCCCACGGTTTCATGGCCCATCTTGGAGCCGGCTGGACCCGTGTGCGCGGTTCGACGATCGACACGCCGCACTACAGCTTCGCGGTTTCACGCAAGATCGGGGTTGGTGTTTCGCCGGGGCATGGCACTTCGTTGGTTGCCGCCGGCATAACGATTGCCTCGGCGAAAGCCCTTGGCCGGATCTACCTGCCCGTTTCGAGCGCGCGGCGCAACAGCCCGGGCAACCTCAACCGAATGCTGCTCCTGGGCGGAGAAGTGACCTTTCGCGGCGCGACGCAGGATGCGGTCGAGGTCTTTCTTGCCGGGGCCGCGGCGGCGGGCGGCGATAGCGGCGGCTACGCCGATTGGTTCATCGGGCCCCGGTTCTTCACCGATCCGATCGCCGACGGGCGCCTGCGGGCCTTCGCCGACCTGGGCCTGGGTTTTGGCGGCGGTGGCGACGTCGACACCGGCGGGGGGCTGATGGCGACGGCCAGCGCCGGGCTCGACCTGCGGCTTTCGCCCGGCTTTCATGCCGAGGCCGGGGTGATGGGAATCGGGGCCTTCGGCGGCGATTTTCGGGCGGCGGCGGCCTTCGTGCGCGCCGCGATGCGGTTTGACGACCAACAGGCGCGTGCCGGTGCGCAAGCAACAAACGGCACCCGCCATTGGCGGTTTTCAACCGGATTGAGCCGGCAGGCGAGCCATCCCGGGTTTCGCAAGACCGGCCACCGGTTCACCGGCTCGGATGTGACCCTGATCGAGTCCGGCGTGGACCTGAAACTCACGCCGGAACTCTACCTCGCCGCGTCAGCCTATGCCGCGTTCGATGGTCTGGCCGGCGGCTATGGCATGGGCACGCTCGGCCTCGGCCTCGAATTCCCGTTGCACGACAAGGTGTCTGTTTCCGGCGAAATCTTCGGTGGCGCGGCGGCGGGGGCCGGGATCGCGACCGGCGGCGGGTTGATCGGTGGCGCCAAACTGGAGGTCGATTACCGGGTGCATGACAATCTTGCGCTCAGCGTCGGTGCCGGGCGCTGGTTTTCTCCCGGCACCGCGCGGCCCTGGACGCTGCACGCCGGGGTCAAGATCCCTTTCTCGATGGCCCACGCGAAATGACCGTGGCCGGCGCGGCCTTCGATCTCAGACCGTGGTTTGTGCAGTGCGCGCCGGAATGAGCTGTTGCACGATACCCGCGAAGAGCAGGTAGAGCGAGGTGAGCACAAGGCCCCAATGAGCCCAGCTTTCAGGGTGGAAATCGACCCAGGCGGCCCAGCCCGCAAAGCCGGTCCAGGCCATGGCGACCGGCAGCGAAACAGCCCGCCAACGTTGCGTGCGCACCGGGTGGATGAATTTGAGCGGCGTGAACATTGCCACCGCCAGCGCCACGACGAGGCCGAGCGTGATCCAGAAATCGGGCTGGATGGCGAAGATCACGATCACCAGCATGTTCCAGCAGCCGGGGAAGCCTGCAAAGGAGTTGTCCTTTGTTTTCATCCTGTTGTCTGAAAAATAGACCACCGATGCATAGGTGATGACGATGATCGCGATCCACCCGGTCCAGCCCGGTAGCAACCCCGACTTGAACAGCGCATAGGCCGGGATGAAAACGTAGGTGAGATAGTCGATGATCAGGTCCATCAGCACGCCATTGATCTGGTTGGCGTGGGTCTTGACGTCGTAGCGCCGGGCGAGGGGGCCGTCGATCCCGTCGACGATGAAGGCCACCACCAGCCAGACATACATCAAGCCCCATTTTTCTTCGACGGCGGCGAGCATCGCGAGCATGGCGAAGACCGCGCCGATGGCGGTGAAAAGGTGAACGAAAAGGGCTTTGGTTGCGGGTGTCATGCCTGCCTTCATGGCGGAAACAGCGCAATCGTTCAACGATGATGAGGGCGCGAAACAGGCAAAATGTCGACGGGAGCGCCGTGGTGGGGTGCAATTGCGACCAGGTTGGCCCGGTCGGTCCGATCCGGTCGCCGGGGCCTCCGGAAAGCGCGCCGCATGCCGCCGCGAAGCCTCCGGCGTGCAGATCACCGGCAAGGAGATCTGGCCTGCGCGCAGCACGGGCGGTGACGCGCGGCGCTTGGCACCGGCGCGCCGTCGGCCCGGTTGCCAGACGCACGGCCGGCGGCGCTCAGGTCAGCCGGATCAGGGTGGCATAGGCCGCGCGCACAAGGTCGGCCCCGGGCAGGTTCTCGGCGGCCCGGGCGGCCGGTTCGCCCGGTAGGGCGGGCGGCGCGCTGGCGAGGCGGTGGTGGGCCTGCATGGCGCGCTCGGCGCCGAAACGGGCGAGCGCATCGGTCCGATCCGTGATCGTGCGGGCGGCATCGCTCAGTCGTCCGCGCAACGCGTCCGACGCGGCCTGCGCCATCGGGCTGCCTTCGCGCGCCGCGCTCAGGTTGTTCCGGATGTCGGCCACCTGATCGAATGCGGCCCTCGCGGCGCGGGGCCTGAAACCTTCGCCGTCCATGGCGCGGGGGTCGATGCGGTTGGCGATCTCGGTGAAATCGGCGCTTGCGGTTTTGCCGGGGCCGGCATGGTCCCGGTTCGGGCCGATGGACCTGGCGGCGTGATTTGCCGCGAGGGCACCGGCCTCGCGCAGCGCGCCGCCGATTGCCTTGGCGGGTTTGCGGATATCAGCGAGCGCAAAGGGCGATATTGCGTTCATGGCTCGTCCTTTCTGGGCAAGCTGGGGTTTGGAACCCCGCCAGATTGGCCTGAAAAGATGAACGAAAGGTTCAGCGATACCGAGGATTCGGTTCAATTTGTCACGAATGTGCGCGGGGGTGGCTGGCTTCGTAAACTTCCATCAGCCGCGCCGTATCGACAGCGGTATAGGCCTGCGTCGTCGACAGCGAGGCATGGCCAAGCAACTCCTGGATCGCGCGCAGATCGCCACCGGCGTTGAGCAGGTGGGTGGCGAAGCTGTGACGCATCGCGTGCGGAGTGGCGGTGGCGGGCAGGCCGAGTTGCAGGCGCGCGGCCTCCATCGCCTTTTGCACGAGGCGCGGGTTGAGGGCCGCCCCGCGCGCGCCGCGAAACAACGGCGCATTGGCCTCGTGCGGATGCGGGCAGAGCGCGAGATAGGCCTCGACCGCCGCGCGCGCCGCGGGCAGCACCGGCACGATCCGTTCCTTGCCGCCCTTGCCCCGGATCCTCAGCACCTCGCCGAGCGGTGCGTCGCGGCCCTGCAGCGCCAACGCCTCAGAGATGCGCAGCCCGCAGCCATAGAGCAGGGTGATCACGGCGGCGTCGCGCGCGCCGATCCAGCCCGTGCGGGCCTGGGTTCCGGCCGTCTCGATCACCTCGCGCGCTGCGTCCCGCGACACCGGGCGCGGCAGTTTGCGGGCGAACTTCGGGCTGCGGGTGGACAGCACCGCGGTGGCGTCGAACCCGTCGCGTTCCGAGAGCCAGCGGTAGAAGCTCTTGACCGCCGAGAGTGCGCGAGCCAGCGAGCGCGGGCCGACGCCGCGGCTGCGTTCATGGGCCATCCAGGCGCGCATGTCGGAGAGCCCGACCCGGGCGAGCGCGGCGCGGCCCTGGCCGCCGCCATGATGCCCGGCCATGAAGGCGAGAAACCCGGCGACGTCGGCGCGGTAGGCCTCGACGGTGTTTTCTGCCGCGCCGTCCAGCGCGCGGATATGGTCGAGCCATCCGGCAAGGGCGTCGCGCCCGCCCTGGGATATGGCAATCCGGTCAGCCATGCAGATTTCGAACATTCAATGCGGGAAAACCGCGTTCTCTCCGCTTCAAGTTTTCAGTTTTCCGACAATAGCTCACGAAAGCCAGCGGCGCATCGCACGTTCGAAGACGCCGCCGAAGAAGGCGAGAAGATCGGTGCCTTGCCCGGGTTTGAACTGGTGCGGGTCTTCCGCGCCCATCACCAGCAGGCCGGGCAGGCGGCCCGCGCCAAGGTCGAGCCGGATGCAGGCCTCCGAGCGCACCCAATAGCCGCTGTCGCCATAGATGCGGCCGTCCTGTTCCTGGACCTGACGCAGGGTCACCGGGCGTTCAGTGTGGGCTTGCTGTCCGAGGTAGGCCGAGATGAAGCCCGGCTCGGCGACCACCAGGACATTGCCCAGCCGTTTCACCGCCGCGTTTTCCTCGGTCACTGCCGTTTCCAGCACCAGTCGCACGCAATCGACCCGCAGGATCTCGGCCACTTCGCCGCCAAGATCGGTCATGAAGACCTCGAAATCGGCCGGGTCGAGCATCCGCAGCACCGCGCGGTGAATGAGGTTCATGCCCGCGAGGTTCTCGTAGGCCGCGGCGATCACGCTGCGGTGGGTATCTTCGAGCCGGTCGAGCCGGGCCTCGAGCCGCTCCATCGCGATGCCGCGCAGATCGACGATGTTGGTGCCCATGGCGCGTTCATTGGCCGCGACAAGCGCGCGCATCATGTCATGATCTTCGAGGATCACCTCGGGCTGGGCGATGAGCTGTTCGCGCACTTCGTCACTGATCGGAGCCTGGCTCGTCATGTCTGTCGCTGCCTCGTGTTTTCTTGGTTGCGCGCAGATTAGCAGAGGCCGGATCGGATTTCTGCAACTTTTTTCGCGGCAAACGCTTCGGCTGACATGACAGCCACGAAAAAGTTCAAATCACGGGCGGTCATGGAAAACCGGAACGGGCACCGTGTGGCGCCCGTCACTGCGTTTTCGATGCCGCCGACGATGCGATCAGAGGATCTTGAGCCCCGCCGCCGAAGCGTCGGAAAGGAAGGCGTCGAGCCCCTTGTCGGTGAGCGGATGGGCGGCCATCGCCTTGATCACCGCGGGCGGAGCGGTCATCACGTCGGCACCGATCAGCGCCGCCTCCTTGGCGTGGTTGACGGTGCGGATCGAGGCGGCAAGGATCTCCGTCTCGAAGCCGTAGTTGTCATAGATCTGGCGGATATCGGAGATCAGTTCCATGCCTTCGATGCCCATGTCGTCCAGCCGGCCGATGAAGGGCGAGATGAAGCTGGCACCCGCCTTGGCGGCGAGCAGGGCCTGGGTGGCGGAGAAACAAAGCGTGACGTTGACCATGTGGCCCTCGCCCGAAAGCACCTTGCAGGCCTTCAGGCCATCGAGCGTAAGCGGCACTTTCACCGCGATGTTGGGGGCGATCTCTGCCAGCTTGCGCCCCTCGGCGATCATCGTGTCGGCCTCGGTGGCCAGCACCTCGGCCGAAACCGGACCATCGATGAAGGAACAGATTTCCTTGGTGACCTCGATGATATCGCGACCGGATTTCTTGACCAACGAGGGATTCGTGGTGACCCCGTCAACCAGCCCGAGATCGTCAAGCTCGCGAATCGCGTCGACGTCGGCGGTATCGGTAAAAAACTTCATGGCTTTCCTCGGTCGTCTGCTGCGGTTTATCGTCGCCCGCGTCATACATGATGCTTGGCGGGGCAGAAAGGCCAAAGCGGTGCACCCGGCAAGGGCCAGCGCATTTCCGGGCATTCGTGCGGGGGCAGGAACATGAGCGCAGACGCAGAATTCTTTGACGAAGGCGCACGGGTGGCGGTGCTCACAACCCAGCCGCTCGACCGTATGCTGACCTATCGCGCCCCGGAGGGCGGCTGCTGGCAGGGTGCCTTCGTCGAGGTGCCTCTGGGCCCGCGCAAGGTGATGGGCGTGGTCTGGGGTAAGGGCGAAACCGGGTTCGACGCGGCGAAGCTGCGGGCGGTCTCGCGCGTACTCGACGTGGCGCCTATGCGACGCGAAATGGCGGAGTTTCTTACCCGCGTGGGCGATTACACGCTCACGCCCCTGCACCAGATGCTCCGCCTCGCCACCCGCGCGCCCGGCCTCACCGATCCGCCTTCGATGCGCAAGGTCTACCGGCTCGGCCATATCCGGCCCGAGCGGATGACCGAGGCGCGCGCGCGCGTGATCGAGGTGATGGAAAGCTATGGCGGGTTGGCGTTCACGCTGGGCGAACTGGCCGAGGCCGCCGGGGTGTCCTCCTCGGTGGTGAAGGGGCTGGTGAAGCTTGGCGCGGTTGCCGAGGAGGAAAGCCCGCGCGATCTGCCCTATCCGAGGCTCGACGCCAGCGCCCCCGGCAAGCCGCTGGCCGAGGATCAGGCCGCGGCGGCGGCGGCGCTATGCGCGGGCCTGCGTGCGGGCACCTATGGCACCACGCTTCTGCGCGGCGTGACCGGCTCGGGCAAGACCGAGGTTTACATGGAGGCGGTGGCCGAGTGCCTCGCGATGGGGCGGCAGGCGCTCGTGCTCCTGCCGGAAATCGCGCTGACGGCGGAGTTTCTCAAGCGCGTGGAGGCCCGCTTCGGCGCGCGGCCCGCCGAATGGCATTCCGGCGTGACGATGACCGAGCGGCGCAGGCTGTGGCGGATGGCGGGGGAGGGTGAAGCCCCGCTTGTCGTCGGCGCGCGCTCGGCGCTCTACCTGCCGTTCCGCGATCTCGGGCTGATCGTGGTCGATGAGGAACACGACCAGTCCTACAAGCAGGAAGACGGCGTGCTCTACTCGGCGCGCGACATGGCGGTGCTGCGCGCGAGCATCAACGCGGCCCGTGTCGTGCTGGCCACGGCGACGCCCTCGCTTGAGACCTGGGCCAATGCCGAGGCGGGCAAATATGATCGGCTCGATCTTGTCGCCCGCTTTGGCCCGGCCGTGCTGCCCGAGATGCGCGCGATCGACATGCGGGTGGAAGACCTGCCGGGAAACCGGTGGGTTTCACCCACCCTGCAGGCGCATATCCATGACCGGATGGGCAAGCAGGAGCAATCGCTCCTGTTCCTCAACCGGCGCGGCTATGCGCCGGTGACGATCTGCCGGGCCTGCGGCCACCAGATCGGCTGCGATCACTGCGATGCGCGCATGGTCGAGCACCGGTTTCTGAAGCGCCTTGTCTGCCACCAGTGCGGCGAGAGCAAACCGATGCCCGAGACCTGCCCGTCCTGCGAGGCCGAAGGCAAGCTCGCGCCGGTAGGGCCGGGGGTGGAGCGGCTCGCCGAGGAGGTGCGCGAGATATTCCCCGAGGCGCGGGTGGCGGTGCTCTCGTCTGATCTCTTTGCTTCCGCCCGTGCGCTCAAGGCGCAGATCGAGCTGATCGCGGGCGGCGGGGCCGATATCATCATCGGCACCCAGATGGTGGCCAAGGGGCACAACTTTCCGCTGCTCACGCTGGTGGGGGTGATCGACGCCGACCTCGGTTTGCAAGGCTCCGATCTGCGCGCCGCCGAGAAGACCTTTCAACTGATCCGGCAGGTGGCCGGGCGGGCCGGGCGGGTCGACACCCCGGGGCTGGCGCTGTTGCAGACCTTCCAGCCCGAGCACCCGGTGATCCGGGCGATCCTCTCGGGCAACGAGGAAGGTTTCTGGCGGGCGGAGGCGGCCGAGCGGCAGGCCGCCGGGGTGCCGCCTTACGGCCGGCTCGCGGGGATTGTGATTTCGGCCTCGACGGTGGAGGCGGCCTTCGATCTCGGCAATGCGCTGGCCCGCGCCGATGCGCCGCTGCGCCGCGTGGGCGCGCAGGTGTTCGGCCCGGCACCCGCGCCGATCGCGCGGATCCGCGGGCGGCACCGGGTGCGACTTCTGGTCAAGGCCGACAAGGGCGTCGCCCTGCAAGCCGCGCTCAGGGCATGGATCGGCCAGTTCACCCCGAAGGGCGACACCCGGCTTTCGGTCGATATCGACCCGCAGAGTTTCTACTGATGCGAACGGCCCTGACCGGGGGGCAACCTTGCGTCACGGTGTCGTGGCGGCCTGCGAGCTTGGCCGGCAGATGTAGCCCTTCTGGTCGACCACGTAATCGGTCACCATCGCGCCGACCCACATGAAGAACAGCGCCACCAGTGCGGTGGCCACGAAGAGCGACCCGCCGGTGACACCGGCGCCGATCGCGCAGCCGCCCGCGAGCATGCCGCCGAAGCCCATCAGCACGGCGCCGATCATCGCCCGGCGCATGCTCGCCGCCCCGTCGAAGCCCTGGAATTTGAACTCCCGAAACAGGACCGCCGCGAGGAAAGCGCCGATCACCACGCCGGGCACGAGGCCGACGTCGAAATCGAGGATCGGGTCGCGTTCGAGGAAGAACATCAGCGTATTGGCCGAAGGGCCGGTGAAGGTGGCCGAGGTGATCGTGACCGGCTCGAAGGCCACCCGCGCCAGCGCCGAGGTGAGCCCCCAGCCGAGCGCCACGGCGAACCCGACGCCCGAGGCGAACACCAGCCGCGCCGCCCCGATCCTGTTGCGGCGCGCGAGCACGAGGGCCAGCACGGCGATCGCAAGCCCCAACGCCAGCCCGGCCCACTCGGGCAGGCCGAGCGCGGCGCGCAGATCGACGTTGCGCCCGCCTGACGTGGTCCAGAGCAGCGCAAGATCGTCGCGCAGCGGCGCGAGCCAGCCCTTGAGGCTCATCTGCGCCACCACCGCGAAGATCAGCCCCGAGACGATGGAGCGCAGGTTGCCCGAGGCGGCCAGCACCAGAAGGCGGCCCGAACAGCCGCGCGCCAGCACCATGCCCGCGCCGAACATCAGCCCCCCGATGATCGCCCCCGACCACGAACCGGTGACCGCCATCATCCGGGCGTCGGATGGCTGGATGTAGCCCAGGAGCACGGCGGCCTGCACCCAGACCAGCGCGGTCGAGAAGGTGAGCAGCCACACCGAGACGGAAGGCCCAAGCGTGCGACGCGCGAATTCGATGGTCGCCGCACGCAGGCAGAACCGCGATCGTTGCGCCGAAACACCGAAGACGATCCCGGTGACAAGGCCGAACAATGCGGCGGTTTCGGCCTCGCCGATACGGTCCATTAGCGCGATGATATCCATGCGGGGCTCCTTTGGAGCGCTCAGTTGCACCTGTTCCGCCCTGCGCGCCTTGATCGACGTCAAGTCGCATAATCGAAGTTGAATGCGTTTTTCTGCTCGCCTCCCCTTTCGCGCCGCCCTATCAAACACCATGCGCACGCGAACATTCACCCTCGATCAGGCCAAGAGCCTTCCCCGCTGGCGTCAGCCGGTTGCCCTCTTGATGCTGATGGCGGCGGCGATGCCGATCGCCTTCGCCACCTGGTCGGCGCTGCTCAACAACTTCGTCATCGAGGTGGCCGGGTTTACCGGGGTCGAGATCGGCTGGCTGCATTCGGTGCGCGAATTGCCGGGGTTTCTGGCCATCGGCGTGATCCTCCTGATCATGTTCTTTCGCGAACAGACGCTCTTGGTGTTCAACCTCGGCCTGCTCGGGGCGGCCACGGCGCTGACGGCGTGGTTTCCCTCGCTCGGCGGCATCCTGACCATCACCATGCTCAGTTCGATCGGGTTTCATTATTACGAGACCGTCAACCAGTCGCTCCAGCTCCAGTGGATCGACCGTGCCCGCGCGCCGCAGATGCTGGGCTGGCTGATGGCGATCGGCTCGGCGGCCTCGCTCGTCGCCTACGGGCTCCTCGTGGTGACGTGGAAAACCTTCGATCTGTCCTACAACTTCGTCTATCTCGCCTCCGGCGGTTTCACCCTCGCGGTCGCGATCCTCGCCTGGGCGTTCTATCCGAAGTTCGAAAGCCCCGAGCCGCAGATCAAAACCTTCGTGCTGCGCCGCCGCTATTGGCTCTACTACGCGCTTCAGGCGATGGCCGGCGCGCGGCGACAGATCTTCGTGGTTTTCGCCGCCTTCATGATGGTCGAGCGCTTCGGCTTCGAGGTGCACGAGGTCACCGCGCTGTTTATGATCAACTTCGTCGCCAACATGATCTTCGCGCCGCTGATGGGGCGGGCGGTGGGCAAATGGGGCGAGCGCAACGCGCTGGCGTTTGAATATGTCGGCCTCGCGCTGGTCTTTCTCGCTTACGGCGGGATCTACTATTTCGGCTGGGGCGTGGCGCTGGCGGCGGCGCTCTACATCATCGACCACCTGTTTTTCGCGCTCGCCTTCGCGATCAAGACCTATTTCCAGAAGATCGCGGATATTCCCGATATCGCGCCCACCGCCGCCGTGGCGTTCACGATCAACCACATTGCCGCTGTCTTCCTGCCGGCGCTGCTCGGCTACCTCTGGGTGACCTCGCCGGGCAGCGTATTCCTTCTGGCGGCCGGCATGGCGATCGGTTCGCTGATGCTGGCGCTGATGATCCCGCGCCACCCCGAGAAGGGTCACGAAACGGTGTTCGGGGGGCTTGCCGTCTCCCCGGCGGAGTGACGCGAGGCTATATCTGGGCCAAAGGAGGTGCCGATGTTTGGTCTGTTTGAAAAATCCGAGATGATCGCGCGGGAAAACGCGCTGCCCGGGCGCGCTGCGCCAATCCCCACCGCCGAAACGCATCACGTCTTCGGCCGCCCGCTTACGCTGGAGGTGCCGCCGGGCCATCAGGCGGCAGTGTTCGGAATGGGGTGTTTCTGGGGCGTGGAGCGGCTGTTCTGGCGGTTGCCCGGCGTCTGGATGACACTGGCGGGCTACGCCGGCGGCTACACCCCGAACCCGACCTACGAGGAGGTCTGTTCCGGGCGCACCGGGCACACCGAGGCGGTCTGGGTGACCCATGATCCCGCCGTGATCTCCTATGACGAGCTTCTCAAGGTGTTTTGGGAGGGCCACGATCCCACCCAAGGCATGCGGCAGGGCAACGACCGGGGCACGCAATACCGCTCGGCAATCTACTGGACCACCGAGGCGCAGCGCGATGCGGCGCTGGCAAGCCGCGATGCCTTCGCCTCGCGGCTCGGCACCGCAGGCTACGGCGCGATCACCACCGAGATTGCCGAGGCCGGGGCGTTCTACTGGGCCGAGGATTACCACCAGCAGTACCTCTCGAAAAACCCGAACGGCTATTGCGGGCTGGGTGGCACCGGCGTGAGCTGCCCGATCGGCACCGGGGCCTGAGGCCGGGGCAGGGGGCTGCCCGGACGGCACCGGGCTTTCTTGACCGCCGCGCGGCCCGGGGGTAGGCGGGAGCGTCAACAGGAGAATGCCGATGCCCACCTTCACTGCCTTCACCACCCTCGTAGGTCAGGAACCCGCCGAGGCGCTGGGCGAGGCGCTGGAGGCGCTCGACCCCGCTCCCACCGGGATCGGGGTGTTCGAGGTGGAAGACGGCTCGGGGCTCTGGGAAGTGGGCGGCTATTTCACCGAACCACCCGACGAGATCGCGCTGGCTTTGCTCGCCAAGGCGCATGGCGCGGGGGATTTCAGCGTCTCGGAACTGCCTGAAACGGATTGGGTGGCGCATGTGAAACGCACGCTCTCGCCGGTCGAGGCGGGGCGCTTCTTCGTCTATGGCAGCCACGATGCCGAGCGCGTGCCCGCGGGCAAGGTGGCGCTCAGGATCGAGGCGGCGATGGCCTTCGGGACCGGCCACCATGGCACCACGCTCGGCTGCCTGACCGCGCTTGACGGGTTGATTTCGCAAGGTCTCATCAAGCGCAACATTGCCGATATCGGCTGCGGCACGGCGGTGCTCGCGATGGCCGCGGCAAAGGTCTGGCCGCGCCCGGTGATCGCCTCGGATATCGACGCCGTGGCCGTCGACGTGGCGCGCGCCAATGTCGAGGCCAACGGCCTTTCCGACTCGGTCCACACCATCGAAGCCGCTGGCTTCGATCATCCCGACATCGCCGCGGCCGCGCCCTTCGACCTGGTGTTTGCCAATATTCTCAAGGGCCCGCTCCTCGCCCTCGCCCCCGACATGGCGGCGCATATTGCCCCCGGCGGCCACGCGATCCTGTCCGGCATCCTGAATCCGCAGGCCGACGAGGTGGTTGCCACCTACAGGAAAAATGGCTTCTCTCTCGAATCGTGCGCAGAATATGGCGACTGGACCACCTTGGTGCTGTCGAGGAAGCCTTGAAAACAAGGGGAAACAAACAGTTTCCAATGCTTCGCCTTGGTTTTGCCCCATTTCTGCCCTTATATTGATGTGCGTGGGGGCGCAGTTTGGAGTTGGTCATGGCCGACGCGAATTTCGCCAGGTTCAACAAGCGGGTGCGTGAGATCGAGGGGCGCCACAAGCGCCTTGCCTCGGGCTATGTGCGGCTTGAGGAGCGCGACGGGCTCCTTGTGCCGGTCGAGCGGGTGCGCCCGCGTCGGTCGCTGCCGTTGCGGGGGATCACGCTCTCTCTGGTCGCTTTCCTTTTGTTCAAAGGGTTTCTGCTGGCCTATCTCGGCCCGGTCACTTACGGCAACCGGATCGCCATCCTCGAAGCGGGCAATGCCGCTGAAAAGGTTGGTAGCTGGATCATGGCGGCTGACCCGATCACGCTCTGGATCGCCAGCCAGATCGGGCTGCTGATCTGAACCTCAGCCGTCGAGGTCGAGTTCGACGAGACCGAGCGCGCGGGCGTTCTCGGTCGAGAGAATGCCCGAGTTGAGCCCATTTTTCACCTGGAATGCGCGGATCGCCTGGCGCGTGGCATGGTCGAGCGTGCCGCTGGCCTCGCCCTTGTAGATCCCCCGCGTGATCAGCGCGCGCTGCACCGAGGCAATGAAGTCTGGTGTCCAGCGCGGCGGACAGGGGGTTTCAAAGTAGATTTCCTCGCGCCCCTGCACCACCTGGTGGCTGCTGCGTTCCTCGAATTCAGCGGGGGTGATGATGTTGCCTTCCGGGCCGATCTCGGCCTCGGCAACCAGCACCCGCTCGGTCACCTGCTCGATCACCGCGGGGGTGACATCCTTGCCGTAGCAGGCCCCGGGGCGCGCGCCGGGCGGGCCGAGGGTGAAATCGGTGATCACCACCTCTTCGCCGAGATCCGCGCGGGTGACATCGCCGCTGTTCCCGGCGCAACCCATGAGGGCGATGGCGGCCAGAAACAGCCCTGTTGCGGGACGGATACTTGAATGCATGGTCATCTGCTCGTTTCGGTTCTGTGGACCGTTTGGCCGAACCATAGCGCAAATCCGCGCTCCGGGCTAGAGGCCCGTGTCTTCCCCCGACGGAGGCAGTGCCAGCCGGTCGAGCATCGGCGAAATGTCCTCGACCACCTCCGCCACGATCTGCACCACGCCGCTTTCGCGCTGGAGCTTGCCGGTGACCCGAAGCGCCCGCCCCGCCACCACGGCGCGGCGGTGGCGCTCGTAGGCCTGGTGCCAGACGATCACGTTGGCGATGCCGGTTTCATCCTCCAGCGTGATGAAGATCACCCCCTTGGCGGTGCCGGGGCGCTGGCGCACCATCACCAGACCCGCCACCGTCACCCGCGCGCCCACCGGCGGGTGGGCGAGCCAGCGGTGCGGGATCGCGGCAGGCGGACGGGGCCAGCGCATAGCGGAGGGGGCGGGATCGGGCGTCATGAGAACAAAAATAGAACATTCAGACAGAAAGGCAAGCCCCGCGCCGGGGGCTGGCAAAACGGGCTGGCAGGCCCTATCTGCCTTCGCTAGAACCCCGGGGAAAGCAACGCGGAGACAGGGCGCTATGGCGAAGATCACCTATATCGAGCACAACGGCACCGAGCACGTGGTGGAGGTCGCCAACGGCCTCACCGTGATGGAAGGCGCGCGCGACAATGGCGTGCCGGGCATCGAAGCCGATTGCGGCGGTGCCTGCGCCTGCTCCACCTGCCACGTCTACGTCGCCGAGGACTGGGTGGAAAAACTCCCCGCCAAGGACGCGATGGAAGCCGACATGCTCGATTTCGCCTGGGAGCCCGACCCGGTGCGCTCGCGCCTGACCTGCCAGATCCAGGTGACCGACGCGGTCGACGGCCTGGTGGTGACCCTGCCCGAAAAGCAGATCTGATCACGCAGCCGTTGCTGGACAGCGACGCGGACGACCGGCGACATGGGGGCGAAAGGAAGCTCCCGATGCGTATCGCGCTTGCCCTCGCCCTTGCCGTTCTGCCCGCCCCGCTGGCGGCGAAGGAGATCGTCGCGGCGGATTACGTCGAACCGACCGACGCCTACGGCCACGGCGCGCTGCCGGGCGGCGAATATGCCGGGCTCGAACTGCGCTATGCCGATGGCAGCCGCAACATCTTGCGCTTCGAGGCCGCGGTGTTCGAGGATACCGCGCCGCGACTGCACGATTTCGACGGCGACGGCAAACCGGAAGTGGTGGCGGTGCTCTCGGGCTTCGAGACCGGGGCTATGGTGATGATCTTCGGCCATGATGGCGAGGCCGCGCGCCCGCTCGGACAGACCGCCGCGATCGGCCAGCGCCACCGCTGGCTGGCGATTGCCGGGATCGCCGATTTCGACGGCGACGGGGTCGACGAGATCGCCTATGTCGATCGGCCCCACCTTGCCAGGACTTTGCGTCTGGTCCGGGTGGTGCTTCAAGACGGGCAGGCCAGTTTCACCCAAGCCGCCAGTGCGCCAGGGCTCAGCAATCACCGCTACGGCGCGGAGATGATCGAAGGCGGCGTGCGTGACTGCCCCGGCGCTGCCCCCGTCATCGTCACCGCCGATGCCGGGTGGCGCGAGATCGTGGCAACGCGGCTGGAGGCGGGTCGCCTCGTGAGCACCTCCGCTGCGCCTTACGATGGCCCCGACAGTTTTGCGCCGGTCATGGCCTGCCGGTGACCTCAGGGCGCGGAGGCACAGGCATCCTCGGTCGAAATCACCTCGGCGAACTCGCCATGGAGGTGGTCGAGCGCGGCCTGGTGGATGAACTTCGGGTCGGCCTTGCCGCCGCCGCGCCAGTCGGTGTCGGCATTCTGGGCAAAGGCCGCGCAGGCATCGTGCACGAGCTCGACCGAGAAGCCGAGGTTGGCCGCCATCCGGGTGGTGGTGGAGACGCAATGCGGCGTGGTCAGCCCGCAGATCACCAGCGCCTCGATCCCGGCGGCCCGAAGATCGGCCTCCAGACTGGTGCCGATGAAGGCGGAGTTGACGCTCTTCTCATAGATCGGCTCGCCATCCTCGGGCATCACCGAGGGATGGAAATCGACCCTGCCGGACGCCGGGTTGAGCGGGCTGTTCGGCTCCACCGAAAGATGCCGCACGTGGTAGACCGGCGCGCCCGCCGCGCGCCAATGCGCCAGCAGCCGCCCGGCGTTTTCCTCGGCCTGCGGATTGTTGCGAGGCCCCCAGTAGGGGTCGTCAAAGGCCGCCTGGATGTCGACGAGGAGGAGGGCGCGCGGGCTCATATGTCGACCCGGCTGGTCGGGTTGCGATAGGTGATCCGGCGCAGCGACCCGGAGCGCGAGCGCATCAGCAGGGTTTCGGCCTCGATCCAGCCCGGCTCGTGCTTCAGTCCGGCGACGATAGAGCCATCGGTCACGCCGGTGGCAGCAAAGATCACATCAGCAGTCACCATGTCGTCGCGGGCATAGATCCGGTTGAAATCGGTGATCCCGGCCTTGGTGGCGCGGCCGCGTTCGTCGTCGTTGCGGAAGGTCAACCGCCCCCACATCTGACCGCCCATGCATTTGAGCGCCGCCGCGGCCAGCACGCCCTCGGGTGCGCCGCCCGAACCCATGTACATGTCGATGCCGGTGCGCTGCGCCTCGGCGGTGTGGATCACGCCGGCCACGTCGCCGTCGGTGATCAGCCGGATCGCCGCCCTGGTTGAGCGGATCTCGGCGATCATCTCTTCGTGGCGTGGCCGCTCCAGCACGCAAACGGTGATGTCATCGGGTTTGCAGCCCCGGGCCTTGGCCAGCGCCTCGATGCGTTCGGAGGGGCTCATCTCGAGGCTCACCACGTCGCGCGGATAGCCCGGCCCGATCGCGAGCTTGTCCATGTAGACGTCGGGCGCGTGCAGCAGCGTGCCGCGCGGCGCGAGGGCAATCACGGTGAGCGCGTTCGGCATGTCCTTTGCGGTGAGGGTGGTGCCTTCGAGCGGGTCGAGCGCGATATCCACCTCGGGGCCGTTGCCGGTGCCGACCTCCTCGCCGATGTAGAGCATCGGGGCCTCGTCGCGCTCGCCCTCACCGATCACCACCACGCCCTTGATGTCGAGCAGGTTGAGCTGGTTGCGCATCGCGTTCACCGCGGCCTGGTCGGCGGCCTTTTCGTCACCGCGTCCGACCAGCTTGTAGGAGGCAACGGCGGCGGCCTCCGAGACTCGGGCAAGACCGAGCGAGAGCATGCGGTCGGCAAAAACGACGGGGGAGGCGGTCATGAAATCATCCTTCGAGGGCTACGGGTTGCCACTCGATAGCAGCGCATTGCGTCGCGGCCAAGACAGGCAGCATGAGGTTTGCGCTACCAAGCCCGACTTAGTTGGATCCAGGACGCGGCGGCGCCAGGTTTCGGGTTTTCCTTCCACGGCGAGGTGCCCGTGCTGCGCGCCAGGTATGCGACCCGCTGGCAAGGGCGAAGGTGTTGCGGCACGGCGGCGAAGACCGACGTTGGAAAAGGCGACGTTTCAGCCGTGGTTGCGGTGTCTTGCGGTCTCGATTGGTTGGAGTCGCGATAGAACGCGGCAGCGAGGCTGCCGCGATGCGCGCGCGGATTCCGTCAAGCACACCGGGCGTTTCCCGCCGTGAATCGGTCAGGCGCTGCGCGCGATCCGCCGAAAGCCGGCGTCGCCCAGCCAAAACCCGTTCGAGAAGGGTGTATCCATCTGCATGGCATCGAGCCGCGCCGCCGCCTCGTCGCCGTCGATCCGCCCGGCGGCGACATCGGCAAAGACGCGAGCGACCGCGACCATGTCCTGCCGTTGCGGGATCAGCCGTAACGCCGTGACCCCGAGCGCCCGCATGTCGGGAACATGCGCCGCAAGATTGACGTAGGAGCGCGACAGGGTCTGGATCCCGTTCACCATGAGGAACGGATCGCCGTCCATCGTGCTGAGCGGCATCCCGTCGGGATCTTCCTCGCAGACGAACTGGCAATTGTCCTTGGTCCGGCCGTGGGCGCGGGCGTGATAGCACCGCGCCGACACCGCCAGCGAGGCGCGACCGAAGGCTTGCACCTCCACGCCGAGGCCCGCCGCACGGGCCGCTTGCGCCATCACCGCGACGCCGGCGCGCGGCAATTCCGGTGGCAGGCTGAAATGGGTCGCCCCCTGCGCGGCGAGAAAGGTCATGGTCTCTTCGTTGTAGACATTCATCATCGGGCCGACGCGGTGCGGCTTCCCCGCCAGCGCGCGCAGCGCGGCGGCGTTGTTCGCCTCGACGATGCGGCCGTCGTCGCCCGCGCAAAGATCGTCGGTCGCCTTGCGCTCGCGCTTGAGCAGGATCTCGGCCAGCGAGGACCAGATCACCCGCTTGCCGCCCGCCTCCAGACGCTCGGCGATATCGGGCAGATCGGCCTCGAAGAACGGCGCGCGTTTCGAGCAGATCAACTCACCCAGAACGACGGTATCGACCGGGGCTTCGTCGGCGATGCTTGCGTAGAAGTCGCGCCTGTCGTCGCGCGACCAGTGATAGGGGATCGGGGCGAGCGTCAGCTCCATGATGTCACCGCCATTTCTTGGTCTCGAATGCGCCTTGCGATTCCTTCTGGCCCTCGGTCAGCGCCACCAGGTCGGCCAGGTGTGGCTCGCGTCCCTCGCGGATCGCATCGACGGCGGCGCGGAAGTTGGAGACGACCTGCCGGACATAGGCGCGGCTGCGCTGGCGACCCTCGATCTTGAAGGCGTGCACCCCCGCCGCCATCAGGTCCGGCAGGAGCCGCGCGAGGTTGAGGCTCACCGGCTCTTCAAAGGCGTAATACCCGGTCTCCCGGGCGGGCGCGCGGTAGCGCCCCTTGCAGATCGTCGGGTAGCCGGCGGTCTCGTTCGGGCCGAAACGGTCGATGGTGAATTCGCCCAGCCGGGTCGTCATGCCGCCATCGGCCTCGCGCTTGTATTCGACATCGCTCGCGGGCGAACACACCCCGTCCATGTTGGTCGAAAGCCCGGTTGCATAATTGGTCAGGCTGCAGCGGCCTTCGACCATCAGCCCGTGGTTGCCGAAAATAAAGGTTTCGATCTCGCACGGAATCTCGGTCATGATGGCCCGGATTTCGGGGATCGTGAGGATGCGCGGCAGGACCACGCGCTTGATCTCGAAATTCTCGACGTAATAGGCAATCGCCTCGGGGCTGGAGGCGGCGGCCTGCACCGAGAGATGCAGGCGCTGATCGGGATGTGCCTCGCGGATCGCTGCGGCAACGCCGATATCGGCGACGATCATTGCATCGACGCCAAAGCGCACCCCCATCGCGGCGGCCTCGCGCCAGAGGTCGAATTTTCCGGCCGGGGGAAAGGTGTTGAGTGCCAGCAGAACCTTGGCACCCTTGGCATGGGCATAATCGACCGCTTCGGCCATTTCCTCGGGCGTGAAGTTGAGCCCCGGGAAGTTGCGTGCATTGGTCGCGTTCTGAAATCCGCAGTAAACCGCATCGGCGCCGGCATCGACCGCCGTGCGCAGCGCGGCCGGTGTGCCCGCAGGGCAAACCAGTTCTCCAACCGTCATTCCTTGTTCACCTTCTTTCGCTCGGCCATGCGCCGCAGCGCCGCCAGGGTTGCGCGCCCCGGTGCGCCGTGCATGTCGGCGACACGCTCGGCAATCGAGCCGTCGATATCGTCCAGCGCGTTGCGCAGGCTGACCACGGCCTCGGTATTGCCTTCGATCACCAGGTCGCGGGAAAAGAACAGCGCGTCGCCGTCGAGATCGGCATCGACCAGTTCCAGCAGATCGAGAAACCGGCCCGAAATCCGCGCCACATGGTCGGGCAGGTGCCGCCGCGACACCGCGCGCATCAACGGCGCATCGCGATCGGGGCGCAGGTGCAGGACAAAGGGCATGTCGACCGGGTCGATGATGTAGTCGCGCCCGACCCAGGGGCCGAGCCGGTTGAACATGCGCGGGTTCTCCGCAGCGATCCGGCGCACGATGCGGGCCAGAATGGGCTGGAGCAGGAAAAGCGGCAGCGGCAAGCCCGCTCGTGGGTGGTGAAGCGGCGAGGGGTGGAGATCGGCGTTGGACATGCACGGCGCCTAGCACGCATCGCCGGGCCGTCACTTGATTTCGGTCAATTGCGCAACTTTTCGGCAGGAGTCTCCGCCGGAGCGGTCACGGTGGCCGGACGGCCCCGACGGCATCGGTGCGGCCCCGACGGCATCGGTGCGGCCCCGGGGCAGGCAGGGCGAGGGTTATCGGGCGACGGCAACGATCTCTCTGCGATGCCGAGAGGACCGATGTTCGAAAAGGTAGATTCCCTGCCAGGTTCCCAGCATCATCCGGCCAGAAATTATCGGAATCGTGAGAGAAACCGGCAAGAGCGCGGCCTTGATATGCGCCGGCATATCGTCCGGGCCTTCGCTGGTGTGGCGGATGTAGCCCATCGCCGGGTCGTCGCTCGGCGGCACCAGCCGGTGAAAGAACGCCGCGAGATCGGTACGCACATCGGGATCGGCGTTTTCCTGGATCGCGAGCGAGGCGGAGGTGTGCCGCACGAAGAGCGTAAGCAGCGCCTCCTCGGCCCGTGATGCGGCCACGAAGCCCTCGACCTCTCGGGTGATCTCGTAGAGCCCCGGCCCCTGCGTTTCGATCGTGAACACCTTGTGCATCTGGCCTTCACCCTTGTCGGTCCCGCCAAGACACGGGAATGTCAGTCTTTCGTGCCCGCAGATATGGTAAACTGCGGCCATCAAGCCACGAGGATGCCCAGGAGGACGCCATGACACGGATGACCGCGAAAGACTTCGACCAGGAACTTCTCGAGCTTTACGATTACTACGCCCACGGCCTGTTGTCGAAGCGCGAGTTTCTCGACAGGGCGGCAAAATGGACTGTGGGCGGGCTTAGCGCCGCGGCGCTGCTCGACATGCTCAGCCCGGATTATGCGCTCGCCAGCCAGGTCAGCTTCACCGACCCCGATATCGTGCCGGAATATATCACCTACCCCAGCCCGAACGGCCATGGCGAGGTGCGCGGCTACCTCGTGAAACCGGCAGGCGAAGGCCCCTTTCCCGCCGTGCTCGTGGTGCACGAGAACCGGGGGCTGAACCCCTATATCGAGGACGTGGCGCGGCGGGTCGCCAAGGCGGGCTTCTTGGCGCTGGCACCCGATGGGCTCACCAGCGTTGGCGGCTACCCCGGTAACGACGATCAGGGGCGCGAGTTGCAGAGCACCATCGACGGCGAAAAGTTGATGAACGATTTCTTCGCCGGGGTCGAGCACCTGCTCGCGCGCGATGACAGCACCGGCAAGGTCGGTTGCGTCGGCTTCTGCTATGGCGGCGGGGTTTGCAACGCGTTGGCGGTGGCCTTTCCCGAACTGGCCGCCTCGGTGCCGTTCTATGGCCGCCAACCGGCGACGGAGGACGTGGCGCAGATCGAAGCGCCGCTGCTCATCCACTACGCCGAACTTGACGAGCGGATCAACGCTGGCTGGCCCGATTTCGAGGCGGCGTTGCAGGCCGAGGGCAAGACCTACACCGCCCATATCTACGAAGGCGTCAACCACGGTTTCCACAACGACACCACGCCGCGTTACGACGAGGAAGCGGCGGAACTGGCATGGGATCGGACGGTGGCGTTCTTCGAGGAACACTTGCGCTGAAGGCTTGGCCGCCCGGTCATCCCGGGCGGCTCACGGTCTGGTGGCTCAGGCCTCGGCGGGCTCGGCGGCGACGATGCGCAGCCCCTTTTTCTCCAAGGAACGCAGGAGCTTGCGGGCGTTTTTCGTGGCATCGGGGCGGGCAACTTCCCACGCCGCCTTGCGCTCCTCGGGCGTGCCCTCGGGGTTGCTGGCGCGCCAGTCGTCGCGCCAGGTGGTGTAGCCGATCACCCGCGCGGCCTTCCTGCGCGCTTCCTGCGCGACCTTCTGTTCGGGGGTGAGCGCGGCCTTGGTCTCGGTCTTGGACGAAGATGTAGCCATTTGTTCTGTCCTGTGAAAATGCCTCTTGGCGGGCCCTTTTTCCGGGTCCGTCCGAGCGCCAGAATACCGCATGTCGGGGCTGTGGATAAGTGGGAAAATGCGGGCGGGCGTCCGCGCCGGCGAGGTGTGGCCGGCCGGCGCCCTCGGCAGGTGCGGGGCGGCGGAGATCAGCCGAAAAGCCCCTCGCCCATCTGGTCGATCAACTGCTTGGCCTTGCGCAGGGCGGCCGCAGCGGCCTCGTCGCGGTCGCTGAACACGTCGGCGCGGATCAGGTGATGGGTGCGGGTCTCGCCGCCGATCTCCTTCTCGATCCGGGCCGCGAGCCGGTAGCCGCCGCTTTCCTTCCCGGGCTCGGGATAGATGCGAAAGCCTTCGTGGGTTTCGGGTTCCGGCTCCGGGGCCGATCCGCCGCCGAAGAGTTTGGATAAGAGGGACATGGGATCGCTCCGTCCTTGGGGATATTTGGCTCGGGTCAGGGCGAGCTTAGACCGGATCGGCCGGGATGGCGATGGGGTCGCGCAGCCCGCGCCCCGTAGGGCGGGGTTTCACCCCGCCACCCGCGAGACAGCCGGGCTGAAGCCCGGCCTACGATGGAGGCTAGCAGTAAACCTACCAGACCCTCCAGAGGATCAACCCGAGGAGCACGACAAAAACATTCAGCTGTCGATGCACTCCTGCAAATCAATCAATTCCGAGAGAACTCGCTTCGTTTCTTCGCGAATGGTGGCATCAAACTCGCTTTGGCGATCACGCCCGTGCCAGAACCCGGCACCAATCCCCAAACCAGCCAAACCAATCGTGTGGACAACGCCTACATAATCAAAAACTATCACGGCTACCGCGATCAGACCGAATGAGATGATCATTGAATAGAACCACCATTCTTTCGGCGCCCCGCGTATTCGGAGCACTCTGCTCTTGGCTATTGCCGCAGCCCTTGCCTCAAGAGATGGGTCTGGCTCGATCACACATCTGCCTCTAGTTCGTTACTGATCCAGGAAACTCCTCAGCTTCCGCGACCGCGACGGGTGCTTGAGCTTGCGCAAAGCCTTCGCCTCGATCTGCCGGATCCGTTCGCGCGTCACCGAGAACTGCTGGCCGACCTCTTCGAGCGTGTGGTCAGTGTTCATGCCGATGCCGAAGCGCATGCGCAGCACGCGTTCTTCACGAGGCGTGAGCGAGGCGAGCACGCGGGTGGTGGTTTCCTTGAGGTTTTCCTGAATCGCCGATTCCAGCGGCAGAACCGCGTTCTTGTCCTCGATGAAATCGCCAAGCTGGCTGTCTTCCTCGTCGCCGATCGGCGTTTCGAGCGAGATCGGCTCCTTGGCGATCTTCATCACCTTGCGGACCTTCTCGAGCGGCATTTGCAGCTTCTCGGCCAGTTCTTCCGGCGTCGGTTCGCGGCCGATCTCGTGCAGCATCTGGCGGCCCGTGCGCACCAGCTTGTTGATCGTCTCGATCATGTGCACCGGGATGCGGATGGTGCGGGCCTGATCGGCAATGCTGCGGGTTATGGCTTGCCGGATCCACCAGGTGGCATAGGTCGAGAACTTGTAGCCGCGGCGGTATTCGAACTTGTCGACCGCCTTCATCAGCCCGATGTTGCCTTCCTGAATGAGATCAAGGAATTGCAGGCCCCGGTTGGTGTATTTCTTGGCAATCGAGATCACCAGCCGCAGGTTGGCCTCGACCATTTCCTTCTTGGCCTGGCGGGCTTCCTTTTCGCCCTTCTGCACCTGTTGCACGATGCGGCGGAACTCGGGAATGTCGACCCCGACATACTGGCCCACCTGCGCCATCTCGGTGCGCAACTCGGCGATCTTGTCCGACGAGCGTTCCACCAGCGCCTGCCAGCCGCGCCCGGCCTTGTCGTTCATCCGATCGAGCCAGTTCGGATCGAGCTCGTAGCCGCGGTACGCCTCGATGAACTCGCGGCGGTTGATCCGGGCCTGGTCGGCCAGTTTCACCATCGCCGAGTCGATGGCCATGATCCGACGGTTGATGCCGTAGAGCTGATCGACCAGCGCCTCGATGCGGTTGTTGTGCAGGTGCAACTCGTTGACCAGTTCGACAACCTCGGCGCGCAGCTTCTGGTAGGTTGCCTCTTCCTTGTCGGAGAACGATCCGTCCTCATTCAGGGTGGCGCTCATGCGCAGGTCCTGCATCTCCGAGAGCATGATGTAATCGGCGGCGATGCGGTCGAGGGTTTCGAGCACGCGCGGCTTGAGCGCTGCCTCCATCGCGGCAAGCGACATGTTGGCCTGCTCGTCCTCGTCCTCGTCGTCATCCTCGCTGGAAATCGGGTTGCCGTCGGCATCCAGCTCCGGCCCGGTCTGCTCGGGCTTCGCGGCCCCCGCGGTCTGGGTGGTGTCGCTTTCACCGACCGCCACCACGCCATCCTCGTCATCGCCTTCGAGCGAGCGGCCGAAGGTGGCGTCGAGGTCGATCACGTCGCGCAGGAGGATGTCTTCGCTCAGAAGTTCGTCGCGCCAGATGGTGATCGCCTGGAATGTCAGCGGGCTTTCGCAGAGCCCCGCGATCATCGTGTTGCGGCCCGCCTCGATGCGCTTGGCGATGGCGATCTCGCCCTCGCGCGACAGCAGTTCCACCGAGCCCATTTCGCGCAGATACATGCGCACCGGATCGTCTGTTCGGTCGAGTTTCTCGGTTTCGGAGGTTGCGACGGTCACGTCGCGCGAGCCGGAGGTGGCGACCAGGTCGGTCGATCCCTTGTCGTCCTCGCCGTCCTCGGCGTCTTCGTCCTCGATGATGTTGATGCCCATCTCCGAGAGCATCGACATCACGTCTTCGATCTGCTCCGACGAAACCTGGTCGGGCGGGAGCACGTTGTTGAGCTGGTCATAGGTGATGTAGCCCTTCTCGCGGGCCTCGGCGATCATCTTCTTGATCGCCGCCTGATCCATGTCGGGGTTGACCGACTCGTCCTCCTGCTCGGTTTCCTTGGTGTCGTCGTTTTCCTTGACGGCCATGCGATCTTCCTTGGTCGTGAGCCCGGGGCGGCGCGATTCGGAGGAGTTTTCCAGCGAATCGCTGATTCGCCAACCCATATGGTGGCATTGGTTACGCGTTTGAAGGGCAAAAGGCGAGATCACCCCGACTCCTGCCCACCCCTTGAATGTCCGATCTCCCGCAGCAGTTCTTCGAGGCGCCCCTTTTCCTCCCGGTCGATCAACACGCCGTTATCGGCGCGGTCGTAGAGCGCCTTGTCCTCACCCGCGCCGCCCCGGCTCGCGGCTTCGCGCGCCCGGGCCGCCTCGGTGAGCCGCCAGGTCAAGCCCTCGTCGGCCAGCGCCGCGATATCGTCCTCGGCCTCGGCCACCTCGCGCCGGGCGCCGCGGGTGGCTTCGAGCTTGGCCAGTTCCTCGGCGAGACAGAGCGCCGCCAGCTCGCCGTCGTCCGGCCGCCGCATCGCGGGGGCAATCCGCACATGGTTGAACGAGAACAGCTTTTCCAGAAGGTGCGCTCCGGCCTCGGCCTCGATCCGGGCCGCAAGATCGGTGGTTTCGTCATGCGCGTGGGCCAGCACGAGGCGCTGCAACTCGCGGTGGTCGGCGGTCGCCATGTCGATCCGCTCCAGCGCCGCCTCGAACCGTTCGATCAATCCCGGGTGGGTGATCAGCGTGGCGAGGATCACCGCCTCGCGCAGAACTTCCGCCACTTCGCCGGAGGCCGCCGCGAGCAGCGATGTCTTGGTTTCGGAGAGCACCGGCGGCGGACCCTTGCGCCATGGGCCACGTTGGCCCGTCCAACCCGCCGGCCCGCTGGCGCGGGGGGGATTGAACAGCGCCCGTCGCAGTGCGTTGATTTCCTGGCCGTAGTGCGAGCGGATCGAAGGGTCCTTGATGCACCGGATCACCGCGCGCAGGTCGCGGTCGAGCGTGGCGCGGCGCTCGGGGCTGTCAAAAACTTTGCCCTCGGTTTCGCGCCGCCACAACAGCTTCACCATCGGCAGGGCGGCGTCGAGCAACGCCTGCATGGCGCGCGGTCCTTCCGCCTTGATCACATCGTCGGGGTCCATCCCCTCTGGCATGATCGCAAAGCGCAAGCTCTGCCCGGCCTCGATCAGCGGCAGCGCGAGGTCGATCACCCGCATTGCCGCCTTCAGCCCCGCCGCGTCGCCGTCGAGCGCGATGATCGGCTCGGGATGCAGCCGCCACATCAGGCGCAACTGGTCTTCGGTGATCGCGGTGCCGAGCGGGGCCACCGCGGCGGCGAACCCGGCCTCACCGAGCGCGATCACGTCCATGTAGCCCTCGGCCACGACCAGCGGTTGTTTGCCCGCCGCCTCGCGGGCCCGTGCGAGGTTGAACAGCGAGCGGCCCTTGTCGAACAGCTCGGTCTCCGGGCTGTTGAGGTACTTGGCGTTGTCGTTCGGGTCCATCGCCCGGCCGCCAAAGGCGATCGCGCGCCCACGCGCGTCGCGGATCGGAAAGATGATGCGGTTGCGAAACACGTCATAAGGCTTCTTGCCCTTGGACGAGGCCTTGGCGAGCCCGGCGGCGAGGATCAGGTCTTCGGGCAGAGATTTGCCGCGCAGATGGTCCCAAAGCGCCTGCCAGCCGTCGGGGGCAAACCCGATCTCCCAGCGGTCCTGCGCGTCGGGCGTCAGCCCGCGCCGGTCGAGGTAGTCGCGCGCCGCAGCTCCCTGCGCCGTCTTCAGCTGCAGCCGGTAGAACTGCAGCGCCTGCTCCATCACCTCGGCCAGCTCGGTGCGCCGGTCGGCCTTTTCCTGCGCCTGCGGGTCGCGCGCCGGCATCGGCATCCCGACCTCGCGGGCAAGCAGTTCGACCGCCTCCATGAAGCCGAGGTTCTCGGTCTCGCGCAGGAAGGAGATCGCGTCGCCCTTGGCGTGGCAACCGAAGCAGTAATAATAGCCCTTCTTGTCGTCGACGTGGAAACTCGCGGACTTTTCCTGGTGGAACGGGCAGGGGGCCCACATGTCGCCCTTGCCCTGGTTCGACTTGCGCATGTCCCACGTCACCTTGCGCCCGACGACCTGCGTCAGCGAGGTGCGGGTGCGTAACTCGTCCAGGAATCCGGGTGGCAGAGACATGCAGGGAATATGGGTGGGCAGGCAGGCGCTGTCCAGCCGCGTGATTTGCCTTTAGCCTTTCGAGCTTGGCGCTTTCACCTTCAGTCGATCGTCTGGGTGTCTGCGGGTACGCGGCGGGCAAAGACCGCGTTCGAGGCGAGGGCCACCAACCGCCACGCGATATAGCCGAGGATGATCACCACCAGCGCCGAAAACCCGAGCAGGGCAACCGGCGGCGGCGCGAACGAAACCCGCACAAGGTAGACATAGAAGCTCAACAGCGCGATCGCGAGCAGCGAAGCCCCGCGCTGGCACCGCCCCGACATCAACCAGAGGGCGCAAACACCGAGGAAGAGGTTGCCGATATGGTGCGCGATCAGGAAGAACCCGGTGAAGGCCTCCGGTCCCGGCACCAGGTGTTCAAACCCGGCGGGGGCCGCGGCGGGAAACAGGCTCAGGAATGCAACGACGGCGGCGAAAGCGCCAAGCCCCAAACGAACACTCATCAAGACGTCTTCGGTGGATATCCTCATGGCCTGCCTCGTTGTGATTATTGGGCGCGTTGAGCGCCTCGGGTGCTTTCAACCATTGAGAGAATCGTGCCACCGATGGGGCAGGCAGGGAATGCGCAACTTCGCGAGACCGGTTCAACGAAAACGCAACGCGGGAAATGTCGCATTCGGCCCGTTTAGTCGCATCGCCCGCACACGCAGCGACGCGGGTTTGGAAAGATCCCTTCGAGCCAGGCGATCACCCGTTCGATGCGCGGATCGCCGCGCCGGGTTTCGTGGTAGACCAGCCAGATATGGCCGTCGATGAAATCCTCGGGCGGATGAATCGGCTCGAGATCATCGTTCATCCTTGCCACGCAGGTGGAAAGCGGCCCGGCAAGCCCGCACGACCGCATCGCTTCGGAGAGGCTGATGAGGGTATGAAACCGCGCGGCCGGTGGCTCCGCAAAGTGCTTGCGGGCATACCGCATGTAGGGGTTCGAATCCATCGTCTGGCTCAGGCCGAGCCAGCGTTGGCAGGGTGGCGCGCCGATCGGGCGATAGAGGCCGATGCCGAAGGTGGCAAGTTTGCGCCGCACCAGGCGGCCCTCGTCCGGCTCGGAGTATTGCAGCGCGATATCGGCCTCGCCCCGGGCAAGGCTGAAGGGTTTCGTCGTGTAGTCGATCTGCAACTGCAGGGCGGGGTGGGTGGCAATGAAAGCGGAAACCGCCGGCACCAGGGCCAGCGTATTGACGAAGGGCTTGCTGCTGATCATCACCTGGCCGGAAACGTCTTGCGCGCCGCGCGCGATATCGTATTCCGCCGCGGTCATCGCCGTGCGCATGGTCCGCGCCGTGGCGATCAGGCATTCGGCTTCCGCGGTCGGCTTCCAGCCCTCGCCGGAGCGCTCCATCAGCACCCGCCCGATCTCTTCCTCCAGCCGTTTCACCCGACGCGACACCGTGGTGACGGTGCTGCCAAGGCCATCGGCCGCACCCGAGAGCGTGCCATGCTCGGCCATCGCGAGCAGGTATTTCAGATCGTCCCAGTTCGGTTCCATCGCTGGCTCCGCTCCATCTTGGTTCAACGTGTGGGGAAGCCGGGATGGCCGGCATCCCGAACAAAACAGATGACCACAGGAAACTGACACCCAAACGCCCAGCGCCGGCGGAACAAGTCCTATCCGGCGGGCCGACCAGCAGGTTACATCGTCTGCCCTGCGCGTGCTTGAACTCGCGGCGCGATCGACCGGGGGAGAAGCTCTTTGGTAGTCAAAGTCTTGCGGGGCTGTCAACTGCGTCCGGAGCGCTGGGCGCGGTTCTGCCGGGCCACATGCCGGGCCTTCCAATTCGCCTTTGCACCGCCACCCGATTGCGCCTCCCGCACCCTTTCGTTATCTGGTTGCGAAGACAGCCAAGACGGGAGCGCCCCATGCCAGAGCCAAAACCCCTCCGCCTCGGGATCGCGGGCCTCGGCACCGTCGGGGTGGGCGTCGTCAAGATCCTGCGCAAGCACGGCAAGCTGCTGGAAATGCGCGCCGGGCGGCCGATCGAGATCGTCGCCGTGTCGGCCCGCTCGCGCGACAAGGATCGCGGTGTCGATATCGCCCATTACGATTGGGAGGACGATCCCGTTGCCATGGCCCGGCGCGACGATATCGACGTGCTGGTCGAACTCATGGGCGGCTCCGATGGTCCGGCCAAGGCCGCCGTGGAGGCCGCGATCGCACACGGCAAGCATGTGGTTACCGCCAACAAGGCGCTGCT
Organism: Maritimibacter sp. HL-12; assembly: GCF_900177545.1. Classification (GTDB taxonomy): domain Bacteria; phylum Pseudomonadota; class Alphaproteobacteria; order Rhodobacterales; family Rhodobacteraceae; genus Sinisalibacter. Next base: position 2,646,302 of record NZ_FXBQ01000001.1, read on the forward strand.
CGCTCACCACGGGCAGGATCTGGCGGCAGCGTCCGAAGCGGCTGGCGTGGTGCTGCGCTTCGAGGCCGCCGTGGCCGGGGGCATCCCGGTGATCAAGGCGCTCACCGAGGGGCTCGCGGGCAACGAGATCACCAAGGTGATGGGGGTGATGAACGGCACCTGCAACTACATCCTCACCCGGATGGAGGCCACCCGCCAAGGCTATAACGCGCTCTTCGACGAGGCCCACAAGCTGGGCTATCTCGAAGCCGATCCGCAGCTTGACGTGGGTGGGATCGACGCCGGCCACAAGCTGAGCCTGCTGGCCTCGATCGCCTTCGGCACGCAAGTGAATTTCGACGCGGTGGAACTGGAGGGGATCGAGCAGATCTCGCTGCGCGACATCGAGGAAGCCGCCGAGATGGGCTACCGGATCAAGCTCCTGGGCGTGGCGCAGATGACCGGACGCGGGCTTGAGCAGCGCATGAGCCCCTGCCTCGTGCCCGCCGCCTCGCCGCTGGGCCAGCTCGAAGGTGGCACCAACATGGTGGTGATCGAGGGCGACAGCGTTGGCCAGATCGTGATGCGCGGCGCCGGTGCCGGCGAAGGCCCCACCGCCAGCGCGGTGATGGGCGACGTGATCGACCTTGCGCGCGGCCTCGATATTTCCACCTTCGGGATGCCCGCCTCACGTCTGGTGCCCGCCAAACCGGCGACCGCCGCGGTGCCCGCGCCCTATTATCTGCGGATGGAACTGGAAGACAAACCCGGCGCCCTCGCCAAGGTGGCAGCCGCCCTTGGCGAGGCCGGGGTCTCGATCGACCGGATGCGCCAGCACGGCCATCAGAATACGGTCGCACCGGTGATCGTGGTCACCCACAAATGCTCGCGCGCGCAGATCGACGCGGCGCTGGAAGGGCTCGAAAAAACCCCGGTGGTTCGAGGCGAAACGGTGGCAATCCGGATCGAGGAAGTCTGAACCGAGCCCCACACGGCCTCAACCCGGCGCAGCGCCCGGATTGGGCGCGCACCCCCGAACAAAGCCACGGGTTGGTCCGGCGGGCGATCCTTGCCACCCCCGCCGGACACGGTCACGAATTGAAACCCGGCGTCGCGACCGGGTCAGTCGTCGAGCACGAAGGTGATCATCAGGTTCACCTGGTATTCGGCGATCTCGCCACCCTCGACCCGAACCTGGTGTTCCTTGACCCAGGCCGAGCGGATGTTGCGCAGCGTTGCCGAGGCGCGGCGAATGCCTTCCTTCACGGCGTCTTCAAAGCTTTTCGTCGAGGTGGCAGAGATTTCGGTTACACGGGCAATGCTCATCTTGTCCTCCTGTGACGTCGTTGCCCGGCCATTATCGCACCCGGCGCAGGGTGCGGATAGGTCAGCGCCCGGCCTCGGCTGTTTTCGGCCGTTGGCGGCACACACCGTTCTGCATCTTGTGGTGCGCATTAAAGGCTACACAAGACCGGGCCGTATCCCTATAGTGCCTGTGGATAAGTGGGCACAGACCCGTAAGTCTGGGGAACAGGCAAGAAGAAGGGGACCGGCATGCGCTGCCCGTTTTGCGGAAACATAGACACACAGGTGAAGGATTCGCGGCCTGCCGAGGATCACGTCGCGATCCGGCGGCGGCGGTTCTGCCCGGCGTGCGGCGGGCGCTTCACCACCTACGAGCGGGTGCAATTGCGCGATCTCGTGGTGATCAAGTCGAACGGGCGACGCGAGGATTTCGACCGCACCAAGCTGGAACGCTCGATCCGGATCGCGTTGCAAAAACGCCCCGTCGAGCCGGAGCGGGTTGACCAGATGATCTCCGGCATCGTGCGGCGGCTCGAAAGCATGGGCGAGACCGACATCTCATCGAAGGCGATCGGCGAGATCGTGATGGAGAGCCTGGCCCGGATCGACACCGTGGCTTACGTTCGTTTTGCCAGCGTTTACAAGAACTTCCAGGAAGCCGATGATTTCGACCGCTTCGTGAGCGAGCTTCGCCCCGAGGTCGCTCCCGGCGACGAGTGAGCGACGCGCGCTTCATGAACCTCGCGCTCGCGCTGGGGCGGCGCGGGCTGGGGGCGTGCTGGCCGAATCCGGCGGTGGGCTGCGTGATCGTGGCGCACGGCCGGATCGTCGGGCGCGGCTGGACCCAACCCGGCGGGCGCCCCCACGCCGAGGTGGTCGCGCTGGCACAGGCAGGCGACGCAGCGCGCGGTGCCACGGCCTATGTCACCCTTGAACCCTGCGCCCATCACGGCAAGACCCCGCCCTGCGCCGACGCGCTGGTGGCGGCGGGCGTCGGCCGGGTGGTGGTGGCGCTGACCGATCCCGACCCCCGGGTGAACGGGCAGGGGCTGGCGCGATTGCGCGCCGGTGGTGTCGAGGTGGTTGAGAACGTCGGCACCGAGACGGCAACCGCCGACCAGATCGGCTTTCTCACCCGGGTGACCGACGGCCGCCCGATGGTCACGCTCAAGCTCGCCACCTCGCTCGACGGGCGGATCGCCACCGCGAGCGGCGAGAGCCAGTGGATCACCGGGCCCGAGGCGCGCCGCGCGGTGCATGCCATGCGGATGCGCCACGACGCGGTGATGGTGGGCGCGGGCACGGTGCGCACCGATGACCCAAGCCTCACCGTGCGTGGCCTCGGCGTGCAGCGCCAGCCGGTGCGGGTGGTGCTTTCGCGCGGGCTCGATCTGCCGCTCGACAGCCAGTTGGCGACGAGTGCGCGGGCGGTCCCGGTCTGGATCCTGCACGGTGACCGCGCCGCGCCCGAAAGGGTGGCCGCCTGGCAGGCCGTCGGCGCGCGGTTGTTCCGGGTGCCGGTTGCGGGCGGGCAACTCGATCTGCGCGCCGCCCTCGCGGTGCTGGCCGACGAGGGGCTCACGCGGGTGTTCTGCGAGGGTGGCGGATCGCTGGCCGCCGGGCTGCTCTCGGACGGCCTGGTGGACGCATTCGCCGGCTTCACCGCCGGGTGTGCGCTGGGTGCCGAGGGGCGGCCTTCGCTCGCCGCGATGGGAATTGCCCGGCTGGCGGATGCGCCAGGATTTCGACTTGTCGAAACCCGCGCGGTCGGGGCCGACGTGATGCACCTGTGGCGATGCGAGGCCTGACCCGGCCTCAGGATGCCGCGATCAGCCGCGCCTCGAAACCCTTGAGCACTGTGCGCGCGGTCTGGCCATAGCTGCCGGGGTTCGACCGCAACTCTGGGAACAGCCGGAACACTTCCTCGCGTGCCGGGCCGTCGATCGCGCCGAGGCCCTCGGCCCCGGGGTGAAAACTCTCGCTGGGCGCGCCATTGGCCCAGACCACCTCGTGGTGGTCGAACAGCATGTGAATATAGGTTACCCGCGCCATTTCGACCGGCGCGATGCTTGCGCCGTTCACCAGGTGCTTGGCGGGCACCAGGACCTCGGGACTGTCGAAATAAAGAGTGGCGGCGCTGCCCTCGTAGATCATGCGGTGCTGCGGCGAGACCAGCAGCGGGCGGTTGTTGCGGAAGGCACCGCGCTCGAAGCGGATCGGTGCCAGCGCGCCTGTGCCCTCGACGGTGCTTCGACCGATCCAGCGCAACGCCTGGGGGCCGTGGTCGCGGGTGAGCACGAAATCGCCGGGGCGCAGGTCTTCGATCGGCCGCGCACCGAACGGGGTTTCGATCAAGGTGCCCAAGGTGAAGCAGATGATCAGGTTCTCGATATTGCTGAAATTGACAATCGTGCCGTCCGACAACGTGACCGATCCATTTTCGGCATCGGTGAAGTTGATCGAGGAGGCCGAGACGAAGTTGGAAAAGTCGAGCGTGTCGCCGTCGGTTTCGCCGTCTTCGTCGCCGTCGATGAAGATGGTGGCACCCGGGCCGCCGAACACCGTGTTGGGGTCGAGGATGAAATAGTCGTCGCCCGCGCCGCCGGTGGCGGCATCGTCCGCGCCGGTGTGAATCGTATCGTCGCCGCCACCGCCAAGGATCGTGTCGGCCCCGTCGCCGCCGAAGATCTGGTCATCCCCCGATCCGGGATCGGGCCCGAGGATCATCGAGCTGTCGGCGAGGTCTTCGGTGGTTCCGCCGGGCGAGGTGACGGTGCCCGAGATCACCTGCTGGCCGGCGTTTTCCCAGTGGCGCACCTCGATCGTGTAGCTCTGGCCCGCCTCCAGCGTCACCTCGCCGGAACGGGTCGTCGCGGCCTGGTGGAAATCGTTGTTCATGTAGGTTGCGGTCGAGCCACCCTGGTTGGTCCAGGTCAGCGGATCGCCCTCGGCATCGAAGATCCGGATCGTCGAACCGTCGTCGGAGGTGGTGGAGAAGGTGAAGACACCGGTTTCCGAGGCGGCCAGCGTCGAGGTGTAGACGACCGCGAAATCGTTCGGATCGCCCGAGCTGCCGCGTGCATCGTGAATGATCGAGGTGCTGTCGAAGTCCTCCGTGGTGCCGGTGCCAATCAGGGTTCCGTTCTCGGCGTCGAAGGCTTGCCCGTTGGCACCGGAGAAATCGTGGTCCCAGACCTGATAACTCCACAGCCCCGGTTCGGGGGGATCGTCACCGTAGATCAGATCGTCACCGTCGCCGCCAAGAATCGTGTCGTCGCCCGAGCCGCCATGGATCGTGTCGTCGCCGCCGCCAGACGCGACGCTGAGGCCGCCGGTGTCGGCACCGGCATCGAAGAAATCGTCAGTGTCGCCGTCGAACAGGAATTCCTCGAAATCGCTGAAGTCGAGCGTCTCGCTGCCAATGCTGGTGGTGCCGGTGCCATCGCCGGTCAGGGTGGTCGATGTGGTTGCGGCGGTCGAGGTGACTTCGAGGGTGTCATCGCCCGCGCCGCCGTCGATCAGGTCGGAGCCGTCGCCGGTGTCCCATGTCACGAGGTCGTCGCCGTCGCCCGCGTCGATCGTGTCGTCGCCCGCACCGCCGCTGATGGTATCGTTGCCATCATAGGCAAAGATGTTGTCGTCGCCCGCGCCGATCATGTCGCCGTCGGGATCATCCAGATAGGCGGCATCGAGCAGGTCGGCCCCGCTGGTCCCCTCGACGATGCCATCAGAGAAGAAAGGTTCGCCGTCGACGAAAGTGAACGCGGCCACCCCGTCGGGGTCGCCACCGGCAAAATCGTTATCCGGATAGCCGGTGAGCGCGCCGGCATTGCCGGAGCCGGGCAGTTCGTAGTCGTTCGCCCCGCCATCGGTGACCCCGGTTTCGGCCTCCTCGCCGTAACCGTTGGTCCACTGGATGTCTTCGTAGATGAATTCCAGCTCGAAATCGCCATCACCCGTCGAGGTGATCACCACCTGGAAGGAGTTTTCCCCCGAGCCGGAATAGGGCTCGACCCCATCCCATGTCACCGTGACAGTGCCCGCGACCGGGTCGAGGTCCCAGTAGATCTCGCCGCCCGAATTGATGTTCACGTCGGCGAAGAAGGGCGCGATCGTCGGGGTGGTGACAGAGGAAAGATCGGCGGTCTGGTAGTCCGTGTTGGGCGACCCGAAGGTGATGTTGCCATTCGAGTTGACGTAGAGACCTGAGTAGCTGGTGCCGAAAAAATCCATCCCGCCGCCGCCGAAAACGGAGGTGACATCGACGAAAACCGAACCGTCGTCGTTATTGCCCGCAGCCTTGGCGGCGCTGGAGAATACGCCTTCGCCGTAGCCCGCAGGCCCGCCGAGACCGGTGTTCATCGTTGCCATGCAGCGGCCCCCCGCAACAGCAGGCCCGCGCGGCCCGTTTCAGGCGGCGAGAGATGGGAGCGTGGGGCCATGGATGACCGGCCGCGCGATTTGCACGCGAGATGGAAGCCGCCATCCGGCTGGGGATTAACCGCCAGTTTCACACTACTCTGCCTCATTCGCCGCCGGATATGCTTCCAGACTAGCGGATTCAGTTTAACAGTCCGGTGCGAAAATGCGAGCAGTTTTCCGGGACGGCTTGAAAAAACCATCCGTTTCCCGTGTGTTGTGGTTCCCGAGCCGCAGAGAATCCCGGTCAGGTCGCGAAGTCGAACTCCCGCCAGAGCGGCAGCGTGCGCGCGCGTTTTCCGGTGAGGTCGAACAGCGCGTTGGCGAGCGCCGGGGCGGCGGGCGGTGTGCCTGGCTCACCCACGCCTTGCGGCCTGTCACCGGAGGCAAGCAATGCCACCTCGAAGCGTGGGCATCCGGCCATCCGCAGCGCCTCGTAGTCGGGGAAGTTGCCCTCCACAACCGCGCCGCCCTCGAAGGTGATCTCGCCGTGGATCGCGGCGGAAAAACCGAACACGGCACCGCCGGTAAGCTGGGCCTCGACGTTGCGCGGATCGAGCGCGAGGCCCGGATCGGCGGCGATCCAGCAGCGCGCGAGCCGGATCAGCCCGTCCTCCTCGACCACCTCGACAACCTCCGCCACCGGGGTGCCGAAGGAATGGGTAAAGGCCACGCCGCGGCCCACGTTCGAGGGTTTTTCCCCGCCCCAGTCCGAGATCTCGGCCACCCGTTCGATCACGTCGGCAGATGGACCATGCGCGGGCCGGACGTGCGCAAGGCGGAATTCCACCGGATCGGCGCCCGCTTCATGGGCCAGCTCGTCGATGAAGCTTTCCCAGAAGAAGGCGTTCTGCGAATTGCCCACCGAGCGCCAGAAACCCACCGGGATCGTCACGTCGGCGGCAAAGCCGCGCACGCGGATGTTGTCGATCGCGTAAGGCTGGTCTGCCGCGCCCTCGGTGATGGTGCGGTCGGCGGGCGTGATCGGCAGGCCCACCATCGCCTCCATGGTCTGGCCCATGATCGAGGGCGAAGCGAGGTCGGCCGAAAGCCGCGAGATCCGGCCCGCCTCAAGCGTGGCCGACATCCGCGCCAGCGCGCCGGGGCGATAATGGTCGTGGCGCATGTCTTCCTCGCGGCTCCACGTCACCGCCACGGGCACGCCGGGCCGGGCTTGCGCGATCCGCGCCGCGATCACCCCGAACTCCACGTTGGAGCGCCGCCCGAATCCGCCACCCATGATCGTGGTGTGCACGGTGACGGCCTCGGGCTTGATGCCAAGCGCCTTCGCCGTATCGTTCTGCAACATGATCGGTGCCTGGTTGCCGACCCAGAGCTCAACCGCGCCGTCGCGCCAGAGCGCGGTAGCGGTCATCGGTTCCATCGTCGCGTGGGCGAGGTAGGGCGCGCGGTAGTCTGCTGCGATATCGCCGCCGCTGCCCACGTCGCCCGCCTCGTGGGCAGTGATGTTGGGCTTGTCGTCGAAGGCGGCGGCGATCCGCTCGAACACGGCTTGCGTGGTCTCGGGGTAGGGTGCCGGGCCCCAGTCTATCTCCACCGCCTCGGCGGCCTGCATCGCGAGCCAGGTGTTGGTGGCGACCACGGCGATCCCGTCGCCGATGTCGATCACCGCCTCGACACCCGCCATCGCCTCGGCCGCACTTGCGTCGAAGCCGCGCATTTCGCCGCCAAGCTGCGGGTTGCGGCGCACGGTCGCAAAGCGCATCTCCGGCAGGCGGATGTCGGTGGCATAGGTGGCGGTGCCAGTGGCCTTGGGCACCTGGTCGAGCCGGGGCTGACTCTTGCCGAGCAGCACCCAGTCTTCGGGCCGCTTGAGCCGGGGGGCCTTGGGCGGCGCGAGGCGAGCGGCGTCCTCGGCAAGTTCGCCGTAGGCAAGCCTGCGCCCGTCGGTGGTGACGATCTCGCCTCCCTCGGCGCGAAGCTGGTCGAGCCCGAGGCCGAGGCGTTCGGAGGCCGCGAGCATCAAAACCTCGCGGGCGGCCGCGCCGGCATGGCGCATCTTGTCGAAGGCATCGACGGTTGAGGTGGAGCCGCCGGTGACCTGAAGCCCGAGGATCTTGGGCATCTCGCCCATCACCGCGCCGCCGATCCGCGAAGGCGGCCCGGCGTCGTGTTCGCGCCCGATCATCAGCGCGCCGTTGGCATAGGCTTCGCCCGGCGGCCCATGCTCGACGCGGATCTGGTCGAGCGGCACTTCAAGCTCTTCCGCCGCCAGAGCGGCAAGGGTGGTCTGCACGCCTTGTCCCATCTCGGCGCGGGGCACGATCACGGTCACGCCGCGGCTGTCGATCACCACCCAGGGGTTCAGCACCACGCCCTCGGCGTCGATCTCGGGCGCTTTCGGATCGCGCATCACCTGGTAGGTGCCGAAGGCGACGCCGCCCGCGACGGCGACGGAGCCGACCAGGAAGCTGCGGCGGGTGAAGGTTCTCAGCTTGCCCATGTCTCAGCCCTCCGCCTGCATCATTTTCGCGGCATCGTGGATCGCGGCGCGGATGCGCGGGTAGGTGCCGCAGCGGCACAGGTTGCCCCACATCGCGTCGTCGATCTCGTCGTCGGTCGGGTCGGGGTTGTTGGCGAGCAGGTCGGCCGCCTGCATGATCTGGCCCGACTGGCAATAGCCGCATTGCGCCACGTCATGGGTTACCCAGGCGCGCTGGATCGCCGCCATGGCGTCGGGCGTGCCGAGACCCTCGATGGTGATCACCTCGCCGTCCACCGCGTCGAGTGGCAACTGGCAGGAGCGCTCGGCCACCCCGTTCACGTGCACCGTGCAGGCGCCGCAGGCGGCCACGCCGCAGCCAAACTTGGTGCCGGTCAGTCCGAGCGCGTCGCGCAGCACCCACAGGAGCGGCACGTCGCCGGGCAGATCGACCTCGTGAGTCCGGCCGTTGACGGTAAGACGGGTGGGCATGGCGCTCTCCTCCTTCGGTGTTCTGGCAAAATGGGCTGAAAGTGTCAGTCTGTCAATTGACATTTTCCCCGAATATTGTCACGTCTCTGTCATGGAACCGAAAAACCCGCCCCGACAAGATGGCGAGCTGCGGCAGGAGGCGATTCTCGCGGCCGCGCTGGATGCCTTCCAACGCCATGGTTACCGGCGCTGCTCGATGGAAGACATCGCGCGGCTCGCCGGCATGTCGCGGGCGGCGCTCTATCTTTACTACCGAAACAAGGACGACATTTTCGTCTCGCTCGTGCGCCGCGCCTATGACGACAGCGCGGCGGCGCTCGAAGCAGTCTTGCGCGAGGAGCGTCTGCCCGAAGAGGCGCTGCGGGCCGGGTTCAAGGCGAAGACCGCAGGGGTGGTCGAGGCGCTGGCGGAGTCGCCGCACGGGCCCGAATTGCTCGAGCGCGGCCGCGTGATCGGGCAGGCGGTGATGGAAGAGGGCGAGGCCCGGATCGTCGCCATCTTCTCCGACTGGCTCGCGCGCGAGGCCGCGGCGGGGCGCATCACGCTCGCGCCCTTCGGCGGCGCGCCCGAGGCGGTGGCACGCACCATCCTCGCGGCGCTGAACGGCGTGAAAACCGGGCACAAGGATCTCGCCAGCCTGCGCGCGGCGCTCGACCGGCTCGCGGTGATGGTGGGCCGCGCCCTCGCGGCCTAGCCGTGCGTGTGGCTCACAGCTCGGTGCGCAGGTGCCACAACTCGGGAAACAGCTCGACTTCCAGCATCCGGCGCAAATAGCTCACGCCGCCGGTGCCGCCGGTGCCGCGCTTGAAGCCGATCACGCGCTCGACAGTGGTGACGTGGTTGAACCGCCAGCGACGGAAATAGTCTTCGAAGTCCACCAGCTTCTCGGCCAGCTCGTAAAGCTGCCAATGGGTTTCGGGGTCGTCATAGACCCTGCGCCATGCCGCGATCACGCCGGGGTGCGGTTGGTGCGGCCGCGCCAGATCGCGCGCCGCCACCTCGGATGGAATCTCGATCCCGGCGCGGGACACTGCTCTGAGGGCCTCGTCGTAGAGCGAGGGCCGTGCAAGCTCGGCGCTGAGCTTGGCGTGAATGTCGGCCCGGTGCTCGTGCGGGCGCAGCATCGCGGCGTTTCGGTTGCCGAGTGTGAACTCGATCAGCCGGTATTGCCACGACTGGAAGCCGGAAGATTGCCCGAGCGAGTCGCGGAAGGTGGTGTAGTCCGAGGGCGTCATCGTCCGCAGCACGTCCCAGGCGCTGTTGAGTTGCTCGAAGATGCGCGAGACCCGCGCCAGCATCTTGAAGGCCGGGCCGTAGCGGTCGGCGGCCAGCGCCGTGCGGGCGGCGGTCAGTTCGTGCAGCGCAAGCCGCATCCATAGTTCCGAGGTCTGGTGCTGAACAATGAAGAGAAGCTCGTCATGCGCCTTTGATAGCGGGTGCTGGGCGTCGAGGATCGCATCGAGCGCGAGGTAATCGCTGTAGGACATGCGCCCGTCGAAACGCATCTGGGCGCCGTCGTCGGCGGGGTCGTAGGGAGTGGTCATGGCTGTTTCCTGTCTGAAAAGGCTGGTTGGCGGGAAAACTCCCCGCGGTCAGCCGTTCAGACAGGTGCACATCGCCATGCGGCGCCAGAGCGCCACCCAGCCCGCAGGCCGGCAAACCGGGGGCAGGGTGCCGGTCACGTCACCGCCGCGCGTTCGCGGTAGTCGGCGCGGTCCCACAGCCGGTCTTCCATCACCTCGGCGATCACCCTCACCGCGCGGTCGATGTCGGCCTCGTCGATGTAGAGCGGGGTTATGCCGAAGCGCATGATGTCGGGCGCGCGGAAATCGCCGATCACGCCGCGGTCGATCAGCGCCTGCATCGCGGCGTAACCTTCCTCGAAGCGAAACGACACCTGGCTGCCGCGCGCTTCGGGATCGCGCGGGGAGGCCAGTGCAAGCCCGTCGCACGCGGCTTCCACCCCTTCGATGAAGCGCTCGGAGAGGGCGATGGCGCGGGTGCGCAGGGCCTGCATGTCGACCCCGTCCCAGATGTCGAGCGCAGCGTCGAGCGCGGCCATCTGGAGCACCGGCGGCGTGCCCACGCGCATCCGCTCCACGCCTTCGCCGGGGCGATAGGCGAGATCGAAGGCAAAGGGGGCCTCGTGCCCGAGCCAGCCCGACAGCGCCGGGCGGGCGGTTTCGGCGTGGCGCGGGGCGACGTAGATGAAGGCCGGCGCGCCGGGGCCGCCGTTGAGAAACTTGTAGGTGCAGCCCACCGCGAAGTCGGCCTGCACGCCCGCCAGATCGACCGGCAATGCGCCCGCCGAATGGGCCAGATCCCAGATCACCAGCGCGCCCGCCGCGTGGGCGGCCCGGGTGAGCGCTTCCATGTCGTGCTTGCGGCCGGTGCGGTAATCGACCTCGGTGAGCATCAGCACGGCGAGATCGTCGTCGATATGGCTGGCGACTTCCTCGGGTGCGACGGTGACCAGTTCGTGGCCCTTGTCGAGCGCCGAGATCAGCCCCTCGGCCATGTAGAGATCGGTGGGAAAGTTGCCCCGGTCGGAGAGCACCTTGCGCCGGTCGGGGTTGAGCGCGAGGGCTGCGGCAAGCGCCTGGTAGACCTTGATCGACAGCGTGTCGCCCAGCACCACGCTGCCCGGCTCGGCCCCGATCAACCGCCCGATCCGGTCGCCAAGGGCGCGTGGCTGGGCCATCCAGCCCGCCTTGTTCCAGGCGGTGATGAGCATCTCGCCCCATTCCGCCTCGATCGTGCGCGCCACCCGGCGGGCGGCCGCGCGCGGCAGCGGCCCGAGCGAATTGCCGTCGAGGTAGACCATGCCCTCGGGCAGGTCGAACATCCGTTTTGTCGTCGCGAAATCCATCGTGCCTCCCGGAAACTCCCTGCCCCAAGCTATCGTGCCGGGCGTCGGACGCAAGCACCCGCGCGAGGGGGGATTGCCTTCGCAACTTTCCTCGCGCTAAACCGCACGTCGGGAAACAATCTTGCGCGAAGGTGTTCGGGTGTTCAAGTGGATCGACATTCCTCCCGCGTGGCTCGCCGCGAGCCTTGGCGTGACCTGGGCGATCGACCGGCTTTTCCCGTGGCTCGCCACCGGGCTCGACTGGCTCGAATGGCTCGGTGCAGCGCTTGTGCTCGCAGGCCTCGGTGCGATGGCGCTGGGTGCGTTCGAGCTTGTGCGCCACCACACCACCTTTATCCCGCGCCGGATGCCGACGGCCTTCGTGCAGCAGGGCATCTACCAGCTCAGCCGCAACCCGATCTACCTGGGCGATGCGCTTGTGCTCGCGGGCGCGGCGCTGTGGTGGGACGTGCTGCCCGCGCTCATCCTCGTGCCCGCGTTCGGGGCGATCATCGAACGGCGCTTCATCCTGGGCGAAGAGGCCGGGCTGGTCGCGCGTTTCGGCGCGGAGGCGGAGGCGTGGTTCGCCCGGGTGCGGCGCTGGATTTGACGCAGGAGGGTGAAAAATGGTCGCAAAGCCCTCGATTGGGTCGAAATCGTGCCGGGCATGGCGTAAAGGACAATGAAATCGCCGGGCGCGGGATTCTCCTGCCCGGTTCAGAAGGAAGGAAGACATCGTGAAGATCGGGGTTCCGAAGGAAACATTCGCCGGTGAAAACCGGGTTGCGATGACGCCGGAGTCGGCGGTGCAGCTTCAGAAGCTCGGGCATGAATGCCTGATCGAGAAGGGCGCGGGCAGCGCGGCGGGCTTCGCCGATGCCGTCTACGAGGCCGCGGGCGTGACGGTGGTGAAGACCGCCGCCAGCCTGTGGAAAGAGGCCGACGTGATCGCCAAGGTCCGGGTGCCGAACGACGCCGAACTGAAGCGGCTCACCAAGGACAAGACGCTGATTTCCTTCTTCAATCCGGGCGGCAATGCCGAGGGGCTGGAGCTGGCCAAGGAGAAGGGCGCCAACGTCATCGCGATGGAGATGGTGCCGCGCATCAGCCGCGCCCAGAAGATGGACGCGCTCTCCTCGATGGCCAATATCGCGGGCTACCGCGCGGTGATCGAGGCGGGCAACAACTTCGGCCGCTTCTTCACCGGGCAGGTGACCGCCGCCGGCAAGGTGCCGCCGGCCAAGGTGCTGATCGTCGGCGCCGGCGTCGCAGGGCTTGCCGCGATCGGCACGTCCGTGAGCCTCGGTGCGATCACCTATGCCTTCGACGTGCGGCCCGAAGTGGCCGAACAGGTCGAATCGATGGGCGCCGAGTTCGTCTATCTCGACTTCGCCGAGGAAACCCAGGACGGTTCCGCCACCGGCGGCTATGCCTCGGTTCAGTCGGAAGAGTTCCGCAACGCCCAGCTTGCCAAGTTCCGCGAGATCGCGGGTGAGATGGATATCGTCATCACCACCGCGCTGATCCCGAACCGGCCCGCGCCGAAGCTCTGGCTGAAAGACATGGTCGACGCGATGAAGCCCGGGTCGGTGGTGATCGACCTCGCCGCCGAACAGGGCGGCAACTGCGACTACACGGTGAAGGACGAGAAGATCGTCACCCCCGGCGGCGTCACCGTCATCGGCTACACCGATTTCACCTCGCGCATGGCGACGCAGGCCTCGACGCTCTACGCCAACAACGTGCGCCACATGCTGAGCGACCTGACCCCCGGCAAGGACGGCCAGATCGTGCACGACATGGAGGATGACGTGATCCGCGGCGCGACCGTCGCCTACCAGGGCGAGATCACCTTCCCGCCGCCGCCGCCGAAAGTGCAGGCGATCGCGGCAGTGAAGCGCGAGACGCCGAAGGAACTCACGCCGGAAGAAAAACGCGCGCGGGAAGTGGCCGAATTCAAGGCCCAGACCCGCCAGCAGGTGACCCTGCTCGCCGTCGGCGGCATCGCGCTGCTTGGGGTGGGTCTCGTGGCACCGCCGAGCTTCATGCAGCATTTCATCGTCTTCGTGCTGGCGGTCTTCGTCGGCTTCCAGGTGATCTGGGGGGTCAGCCACAGTCTGCACACGCCGCTGATGGCGATCACCAACGCGATCTCCTCGATCATCATCCTCGGCGCGCTGATGCAGATCGGATCGGGCGCTCCGCTGGTCATGATCCTCGCGGCGGTGTCGGTATTCATGGCCGGGATCAACATCTTCGGCGGCTTCCTTGTCACCCGGCGCATGCTTGCCATGTTCCAGAAATCCTGAAGGAGGCCGGGTAAATGGAAATCGGTTTCACCACCGCCGCCTACATCGTCGCGGCCGTTCTGTTCATCCTCGCCCTCGGCGGGCTCTCGGGGCAGGAAAGCGCCAAGCGCGCGGTCTGGTATGGCATCGTCGGCATGGGGCTCGCCATCATCGCCACGCTGATGGGCCCCGGTTCTGGGCTCTGGGGGGTCTCGCTCGCGTTGATCCTCGGCGGCGGCCTGATCGGCACCGTGATTGCCAAGCGCGTGCAGATGACCGAGATGCCGCAGCTTGTTGCCGCGATGCACTCGCTCGTCGGGCTGGCCGCCGTCTTCGTCGGTTTCAACGCCGATCTCGAACTCACCCGCGTGCTCGGGATGGACGAGGCAGCCCGCGCCACCCTCGACGGTTTCGCCGCGGCCGTGGCCAAGAAGGACGCCGTCGAGCAATCCATCCTGCGGGTCGAATTGTTCCTCGGCGTGTTCATCGGCGCGGTCACCTTCACCGGCTCGGTGATCGCCTTCGGCAAACTCGCGGGCAAGGTGACCTCGGCGGCGGTCAAGCTGCCGGGCGGGCATTTTCTGAATGCCACCGCCGCGATCCTCTCCGTTGTGCTGCTGGTCCTGTATCTCAACGGTGCCGGGGTCTGGACGCTGATCGCGATGACGCTGCTCGCCTTCTTCATCGGCTATCACCTGATCATGGGTATCGGCGGGGCCGACATGCCGGTGGTGGTCTCGATGCTCAACTCCTACTCGGGCTGGGCCGCGGCGGCGATCGGCTTTTCGCTCGGCAACGACCTGCTGATCGTGGTCGGCGCTCTGGTGGGCTCCTCTGGTGCGATCCTGTCCTACATCATGTGCAAGGCGATGAACCGCTCGTTCATCAGCGTGATCCTCGGTGGCTTCGGCGGACCGGCGGGCGAGCAGATGGCGATCGAGGGCGAACAGGTGGCGATCGACGCCGACGGCGTTGCCGCCGCGCTGAACGATGCCGACCAGATCATCATCGTGCCGGGCTACGGCATGGCGGTGGCGCAGGCGCAGCAATCGGTGGCGGCGCTCACCGCCAAGCTGCGCGCCAAGGGCAAGACCGTGCGGTTCGGCATCCACCCGGTGGCGGGGCGTCTGCCCGGGCACATGAACGTGCTCCTTGCCGAGGCCAAGGTGCCTTATGACATTGTGCTGGAGATGGACGAGATCAACGAGGATTTCCCCTCGACCGACGTGGTGATCGTGATCGGCTCGAACGACATCGTGAACCCGGCCGCGCAGGAAGACCCGAACTCGCCGATTGCCGGGATGCCGGTGCTGGAAGTCTGGAAGGCGAAACAGGTCTTTGTCTCCAAGCGCGGCCAGGGCACCGGCTATTCGGGCATCGAGAACCCGCTGTTCTTCAAGGACAACACCCGGATGTTCTATGGTGATGCGAAAGCCTCGATGGAAAGCCTGCTGCCGCTGATCGACTGATCGGTTCGCGCCGCGACATCAAGGGCCCCGCTGGCAACAGCGGGGCCTTTCTCGTTGCCGAGGATTGCAGCAACCGTGGCATCATCAAAAATGTATATACAAACGAGATATAAAAGAGTAACAACGTAGATACCGCCGAGGAGCCACGTCAAATGCCGAAGCACCACAAGAGCAAGAAGGACGCCCAGCTGATCATTCGCATCGGCAAGGCCGACCGCGATGCTTTCGTGCGGCTTTGCGACGAGCTCGATACCAGCGCGGCCCGCGAAGTGCGCCGGTTCATCCGGACGTTTCTGGCCGAGCACGCGGCGGATGAACCGAAAAAGAAAGGATAAAACATGGCGAACAAAGCCAAGATCAAAGACCTCAAGCGCGAAGTGAAATCCCGCAAGGCGAAAGTCGCGCGGCAGGAGAAGAAGCTCAAGGTGGCCAAGAAGGCCCTGAAAAAAGCGGCCTGAGGCCGTTGGCGCGGGCCGGACCGACCGGCCCGCGCGCATGTGATGGAGACCTGCATGAAAACGTTGCTCGATATTCCCGGCATCGGTCCGGCACTGAAAACCCGGCTGGGTGAACTCGGAATCGCAGACCTCGCCGATCTCGCTGCGGTCGATCCGGCCCGGCTGACCTCAATTCGCGGGGTGACATCGGCCCGCGCCGAAGCGTTCCGCGCTGCCGCTGCGGGCCTTGCTGCGGCGTTGCCGCTCGATCAGGTCGAGCCGAAGCCCAAGGCTCCGAAGGCAGACAAGAAAGCCAAGGCCGAGGCTGAGAAGAAAGCCAAGGCCGACAAGAAGGCCAAGGAAAAGGCCAAGGCGGACAAGAAAGCCAAGGCGGACAAGAAAGCCAAGGCGGACAAGAAAGCCAAGGCGGACAAGAAAGCCAAGGCCGACAAGAAGGCCAAGGCCGACAAGAAGGCCAAGGACAAGAAAGCCAAGGCCGATAAGAAAGCCAAGGCCGAGAAGAAAAAAGCCAAGAAGAAATAGCCCGGCTCAGGCCTCGCGCCAGTCTCCCGGGGCGAGGCCTTCGAGTGTCCAGTCGCCGATCTGCCAGCGCACCAGCCGCAGCGTGGGAAAGCCGATTGCCGCGGTCATCCGGCGGACTTGGCGGTTGCGCCCCTCGGTGATGGTGATCTCGACCCAGGTATCGGGCACCGATTTGCGAAAGCGCACCGGGGGCACACGTTCCCAGAGATTGGGTGGGGCGATAAGCCGGGCCTTCGCCGGGCGGGTGGGTCCGTCCTTCAGCGTGACGCCTCTGCGGATCGGCCCGAGGTCGGCCTCGGTCGGCGCGCCCTCGACCTGCACGAGATAGGTTTTCGCCATCTTGTGGCGCGGGTTGGCGATACGGGCTTGCAGGCGGCCATCGTCGGTGAGCAGCAGCAGGCCCTCGCTGTCACGGTCGAGCCGCCCGGCGGGGTAAACCCCCGGAAGGTCGATGAAATCCGAAAGCGTGGCGCGCGGCGAGGGGCTTTTCGCATCGGTGAATTGCGAAAGCACGCCGAAGGGTTTGTTGAACAGGATGAGCCGGGCCATGGCCTGCCATACGCGGCGCGAGAAAAAAATTCACCCCCTGATGCGATAAGGCTTGCGTGAATCGCGCGCGCGCCGCATATGCGCCGCACAGACGCCAACGCACGCGCCTCTGGCCAGGCCCGGCCACTCTCAAACGGGCACGCGTTTATGCAGCGACGGTAACGTCTTCATTGGAACCTTGGGGCCTCGCCCCTGTCTTGTGGAGATGCACATGACCCATGCTGCCCACGGCGCTTTTGCGCCCGTTTCCCGCCTCGATTCCGCGCTCGCCACCCTCGCGGTGGACCGGCCCACCCTCGTGCTCGACACCGACCGTGTCGCCGCGCAATACCGGAGCCTGAAGGCCGGGCTCGGCTTTGCCCATATCCATTACGCGGTGAAGGCCAACCCGTCGCGGGCGATCCTTGCCCGGCTCGTCGGGCTTGGGTCGCATTTCGATGCCGCCTCGCGCGGCGAGATCGAGCTGTGCCTCGACGCCGGGGCCGCGCCCTGGGCGATCTCTTTTGGCAACACCATCAAGAAACCCGCCGACATTGCCTTCGCGCATCGCGCCGGGATCACCCTGTTCGCCGCCGATGCCTCCGAGGAGCTGGAAAAGATTGCCGCCCATGCGCCGGGCGCGGAGGTCTATATCCGGTTGCTGGTGGAAAACTCCGAGGCCGACTGGCCGCTCAGCCGCAAGTTCGGCTGCAAGCCCGCGATGGTGCCCGCGCTGTTCTCGCACGCCGTGGCGCTCGGGCTGAAGCCGCTCGGGCTGTCGTTCCACGTCGGTTCGCAAACCCGCAAGGCCGCGATGTGGGCACCGGTGCTCGACGATGTGGCGCAGGTCTGGCGCGATCTCGAAGCGCGCGGTCATGCGCCGAGCCTGCTCAACATCGGCGGCGGCTTTCCCGCCTTCTACGGCGATCCGATCGACACGCCGACCAGCTATGCCGCAAGCGTGATGGCGCTGGTCAGCGAGCGGTTCGGCGCGGTGGCGCGGGTGATGGCCGAACCGGGGCGGGGGATGGTGGCCGAGGCGGGGGCGATCCTTGCCGAGGTGATGCTGGTTTCGCGCAAGTCGGACGATGACGCGCACCGTTGGGTCTATCTCGATATCGGCCGGTTCTCGGGGCTGGCGGAGACCGAGGGCGAGGCGATCCGCTACCAGATTGAAACTGCGCGCGACCATGACACCCACGGGCCCTGCATTCTTGCCGGTCCGTCCTGCGATTCAGCCGATGTGCTTTACGAAAAACGCCCCGTGCACCTGCCGCTCACCCTGCGCGCGGGCGACAAGGTGGTGATCCGCAACGCCGGTGCCTATACCTCATCCTACTCGTCGGTCGGGTTCAACGGCTTCCCGCCGCTCGACGTCGTGGTGCTCTGAACGGCCGGTCGCGCGCCCGGATGTCGATGATCCGGGCGCGCGACCGACGCGCCGCCGCCCGCGCTTTTGCGCGCCTGCGTCGCATCGCCGGGCCACGCGGGATATGGCAAAGCGGATGCAGCCCGGCTAATCAGGGGCAGGACCGGAGGGCGACGCGATGGCGACGATAGAAGACCACGACTTGCGTTATGCGCTCGCAAACGAGCTGCACGCGCGGCCCTTTCCGGCGCTGAAGGCCCCCTGTTTCGCGGCCTATCTCGCGGTCAAGCGCCCAACCGATGCCGCCGGGCGCGACCGCGAGGCGGACGTGGCGCATCTGCATGCCCTGCTCGACCGCTTCGGTGCAGCGCACCCGCCCGAGGGGGCCAACCATTTCTTCGGCGAGATCGGCAAGTACCGCCTCAAGTGGGAACAGCATACCGAGTTCGTCACCTACACGATCTTCGGGGATCGCAATGCGGCGCGGCCATTCGATCCGGCGGTGTTCGATGTCTTCCCTGCCGACTGGCTCGCGGCGGCCCCGGGTGTGCGGATCACCTCGGCGCTGATCCGGGTCGAAGAGCGCCCGAACGATGCGGCGATGCATGCCAAGATCGACGACTGGTTCGTGGCCGAGAGCGTGGCCGCCTCCAGCGTGCTCGATGATGCCGCGGTGATCGCGGGCGATTTCCGCATCGATGCGGGCGGGCACATGCGCTTTGCCGTCTTCGTCAGCCCCGGGATCAGCGAGCGTCGGGTGGGGCGGATCGTGCAGCGGGTGAGCGAGATCGAAACCTACAAGACGATGTCGATGCTGGGTCTGGCGCGGGCGCGCGCGATCCAGGGCCGGCTCGGCGAGATCGAGGACGAGCTTTCGGGCATGGTGAGCGGGCTCGGGCGGGCGGATATTTCGCACGAGGAAGAACTTCGGGAGCTGCTTCAGGTTTCGGCCGAGCTTGAGAGCCTGCACGCGCAGACCTCGTTCCGCTTCGGCGCGACGGCAGCCTATGAGGCGCTGGTGGGCGACCGGGTAAGGGTGATGCGCGAAGAGCGCTGGGAAGGGCGGCAGACATGGCACGAGTTCATGATGCGCCGCTTCGATCCGGCGATGCGCACGGTCAAGAGCGTCGAGCGGCGGCTTGAGGCGATGGCCGACCGGGCGATGCGGGCGGGCGATCTGTTGCGCACCCGCGTCGATGTCGACCGCTCCGGGCAGAGCCAGAAACTGCTGGAAAGTATGGACCAACGCGCGCAACTGCAACTGCGCCTGCAGGAAACCGTCGAGGGGCTCTCGGTGGTGGCGATCAGCTATTACGCGGTGTCGCTGCTGGGCTACCTGCTTGCGCCGCTTGCCGGTCGGTTCGGCATCGACAAGAGCTGGACCACGGCGGGGCTGGTGGTGCCGGTGGTGCTGGCGGTCTGGCTGTTTGGCCGCGCGGTGAAAAAGCGACTCATCCACAAGTGAGGGTCCGGACGGCGGGCGAAATCCGCAGCGGATTTCGGCTCGGTTTCCGCAGCGGAAACCGCCTTCGTTTTCCGCTGCGGAAAACGCGCCCGGCCTTGACCCTGGGCCGCCGTCCCGGCACCTTCGCGGGGAACAGGAGCACCCCATGCGCAAAGACCTCACCGCCCGCGAGATCCTCGCAAAGCTCGTGTCCTTTCCAACCGTGAGCCGGGAGAGCAACCTCGCGCTTGTCGATTGGGTTGAGGATTACCTCGCGGCCCACGGGGTGCGCGCCACCCGGGTCTATAACGACGAGGGCACCAAGGCCGCGCTCTACGCAAATGTCGGTCCCGAGGTCGAGGGCGGGGTGGTGCTGTCGGGCCATACCGACGTGGTGCCCGTGGAAGGTCAGGCCTGGGACACCGACCCTTACGACGTGGTCGAGAAGGATGGTCGCCTCTACGGCCGCGGCACCTGCGACATGAAGGGCTTCGACGCGATCGCGCTCGCCGCCGTGCCGAAGGCGCTCAGGGCCGGGCTGAAACGCCCGCTCCAGATCGCGCTCAGCTATGACGAAGAAGTCGGCTGCCTCGGCGCGCCGCGGATGATCGCCGAGATGGCGGCGCATCTGCCGAAAGCCGCCGCCGCGATCATCGGCGAGCCCTCGCAGATGAAAGTGGTGAACGGCCACAAGGGCGGCATCGGCATCGCCACCCATCTGCGCGGCCACGAGGTGCATTCGTCGTTGATGCACACCGGGGTGAGCGCGGTGATGGAGGGCGCGAAGCTGATTGACTGGGCCAACCGGATGAATGCCGAGAACATGGCGCGCGCCCCGGGGCCGATCGACGCGCTGTTCGAGCCGCCCTGGACAACCTGCCATGTCGGCACAATCACCGGCGGCACCGCCGATAACATCACCGCGAAGGATTGCCACTTCGTGATGGCATTCCGTTGCATCCCCTCGGAGACCGTCGAAAGCTGGCAGGCGCGCTATCTTGCAGCCGTGGCCGAGGTTGAGGCCGCGATGCGCGCGGTCCATCCCGAGGCGCGGATCGACACCGATGTGCGCTTCCAGGTTCCGGGGCTTCAGCCCGAACGAGATAGCGCCGCCGAGGCGCTGGCCCGGCGGATCACCGGCGACAATGCCACCCACGCGGTGAGCTACGCCACCGAGGCCGGGCAGTTCCAGCAGGCGGGCTATTCCGCCGTGATCATCGGGCCGGGCAACATCGCCCAGGCCCACCAGCCGAACGAATGGCTCAGCCTCGCCGAGTTCGAGGCGGGCATCGCGTTTGTCGACCGGATCATCGAGCATCTCTGCGAGGACGCGTGACACCCTTTCCGATTTCGGCGGGCCAGCCGCCCGCCCATAGCGGCGATCTGCCCGAGCGCGCCGACGTGGTGGTGATCGGCGGTGGGGTGATCGGGGTGAGCGCCGCGCTGTTCCTCGCCCGGGCGGGAGTCTCGGTCGTGCTGGTCGAGAAGGGCCGGATCGCGGGCGAACAATCGAGCCGTAACTGGGGCTGGATCCGGGTTCAGGGCCGCGATCCGGCGGAGATCCCGATCGCGCAGGAGGCGCAAACCCTCTGGCCGCAACTGGCCGCCGAGGTCGATACCGATATCGGGCTGACGCAAGGCGGCGTGGCCTATCTCGCCCGCGACGACGCCGAGGTGGCGCGCTTTGCCGACTGGTTGCGGCTGGCCGAACCGTTCGGGGTGTCGAGCCAGTTGCTGGACGGTGACGGCGTGGCACGGCTCCTGCCGGATGCCGCCCGGGCCTGGCCCGGTGCGCTCTGGACCCCGACCGACATGCGCGCCGAACCCTTCGTAACCGTGCCCGCGCTGGCCCGGCTTGCGGTGAAGGCAGGGGCGGTGATCCGCGAGGATTGCGCCGCGCGGATGCTCGACGTCGAGGCGGGCCGGGTCACCGGCGTGATCACGGAGAGCGGGCGCATCCGCGCGGGCGCGGTGGTGCTGGCGGGCGGGGCGTGGTCGTCGCTGTTTCTGCGCCGCCACGGCATTTCGATCCCGCAGCTTTCGGTGCGCGCGACGGCGATGCGCACGGCAGCTTTGGCGGACGTGTTCGAGGGCGGGGCGGTTGATCACCGGCTTGCCTTCCGCCGCCGCACCGATGGCGGCTACACGCTCGCACCGGAAGGGTTTCACGAACTCTACGTCGGCCCCGACGCGTTCCGCGCATTCGCGCGCTACCTGCCGCAGCTCTGGAAAGACCCGTTCGGCACCACGCTGCGCCCCTTTGCCCCCAGGGGCTACCCCGATGGCTGGGCGACGCCGCGACGCTGGCGTGCGGACCGGCCCTCGCCCTTCGAGCGGATGCGGGTGCTGAACCCGGCCCCCAACATGGCCAAGGTGCGTGAAACCGAGCGCGCCTTCGGCGAGACCTTCCCGGGCCTCGGGCCGGTGGAGATCGAGAGCGCATGGGCCGGGATGATCGACACGCTGCCCGACGTGGTGCCGGTGGTCGACCATGCCGCGCAGATCCAGGGCCTCACCATCGCCACCGGCATGTGCGGCCACGGCTTCGGTATCGGACCTGCCTTCGGGCGGATCGTCGCCGACATGGTGCAAGGCAAGGCACCGGGGCACGACCTCGCGCGCTTCCGGCTCTCGCGGTTCTTCGACGGCAGCCCGATGGAACTTGGACCCAACCTCTGAGGCGGGGCGCCACGCGGTCTCAAGACCGCTGCGCCCGGATCAGGCCTTGGGCGCTCTTTTCGCCGGGGCCTTCCTGGCAGGGGCTTTCGTCGCCGCCGCTTTGGCCCGCGGTGCCGCTTTCGGCTTGGCTGCGCTCAGCGCCGCTTCGGCGCGGAACCAGTAGGCTTGGTCTCCCCCTTCGGGTGCGCCGTCGTCGAGCCACATGTGATAGGCGGCTTCGCGGATTTCGTCATCGGTGGGCTTGCGTTTGGGCATCGGGATGGTCTCCGGACTTGGTGATCTTCCGATTACCAGCATGGCGGCAATCGTCGCGCGGGGCAAGCTATGCCGCCCGCGTTGCACCATTGTGACAGCGATTGGTGAAAAACTAGCCGCCGGTATGGCTCATGTGCCGCGACATCTGGCCATCCGCGCGTTGCCGCGAATAGTCGAAATCGTGCCCCTTGGGCTTGTGGGTGATCGCCTCGCGGATCGCGGCGATGAGCGGCGCGTCGTCTTCGGGGTGGTCGCGCAGAGGCGCGCGCAGATCGGCGCGGTCTTCCTGCCCGAGACACATGTAAAGCTCGCCGGTGCAGGTCATCCGCACCCGGTTGCAGCTTTCGCAGAAATTGTGCGTGAGCGGCGTGATGAAGCCGATCTTCTGGCCGCTTTCCTCCAGCCGCACATAGCGCGCCGGGCCGCCGGTGCGTTCGGCCAGCGGGGTGAGGGTGAAACGCTCGGCAAGACGGTCGCGCAATTCGGAGAGCGGCCAGTATTGATCGAGCCGGTCTTCCTCCTCGCCGAGGTCGCCCATCGGCATGACCTCGATCCAGGTCAGGTCCATGTCGTTGGCGGCGCACCAGTCGGTAAGCGTGAACAACTCTTCCTCGTTGAAACCCTTGAGTGCCACCGCGTTGATCTTGACCCGGAGCCCGGCGGCCTGCGCTGCCTCGATCCCGCGCAACACCTTGGCGAGATTGCCGCGCCGGGTGATCCTGGTGAACTTGTCGTGATCGAGCGTATCGAGCGAGACGTTCACCCGCCGCACCCCGGCGGCAAAAAGCTCATCGGCGAATCGTTCGAGTTGCGAGCCGTTGGTGGTCAGGGTGAGTTCCTCCAGCGCGCCGCTTTCGAGATGGCGGCTCATGGCGCGGAAGAATGTCATGATCCCCTTGCGCACAAGCGGCTCGCCGCCGGTTATGCGAAGCTTGCGCACCCCGAGCCCGATGAAGGCGGTCGACATCCGGTCAAGCTCTTCAAGCGAGAGGAGCTCTTTTTTCGGCAGGAAGACCATTTCCTCCGCCATGCAGTAGGAGCAACGGAAGTCACAACGATCGGTCACCGACAGGCGCAGGTAGGTGATCGGCCGCTGGAAAGGGTCAATAAGGGTGCGCGTTTCCATAGTGAAATACTAGGGTTTTATCTGGCCGGCCGCAAGCGGTCGTGGCATTGTTCGCCACGGCATTTGCAACTAGGTTTCGTGCATGAGACGTTTGCTCATCCTTGTGGTCCTGCTCTCGGCCTGTGCCGAGATCGCTCCGCCTGACGCCGACATGGCGCCGCCCGAGGGGATGACCCGGCCGATGCCCCGGCCGGACTCGGACGCGCCGCCATCCGGGGCGAGAACCGCCGACGCCTTCGATACCACCACAGACGCCGAGCGCGCCGCCGCGCTGTCCGCGACCGTGCCCGGCACCGAGGCGCGGCTGGGCCGCACCGTGGCCACCCTCGGCAGCCCCGCCGATCCGGGCCTCTGGCTTGAAACCCCGCTCACCGACCGGGTGCGTCCTGGTCGGGTGGTGGCGGTGGCGAGCGGGGAGAGCGTCAAGCTCGAACTCAGGCCGATCGACGCGCCGCCGGGGGCCGGCAGCCGGATCTCGCTGCCAGCGGTGCGGCTGTTGAACATCGGGCTGACCGGTCTGCACGATCTGGACGTATTCGGCCAGTGAGCCCGGCTTCGGCGTGCGATCCGCGGCAAGCTTTCGGCTACGCGCCCCAGACCGCGCCGATCGCGAGGTAGAACACCAGCGCCGCGCCAAGGCAAAGCCCCATCGGAAAATCCTTGCGCTCCCAGCTTTCCCAGCCCGGCGTGCGGGCCCGCACCCAGGGCATCGCCCGGGCGATACGGTGGATGGCAAAACCCGAGAGCACCACGGCGGCCAGCAGGTAGCCGAAGATGATCAGGTCTGCGCGCAGCACGAAAGGCGCCATCGCGGCGGCGAACTTGGCATCGCCCGCGCCCATCAGCCCGGCAGAGCTCGCGACGAACCCGAGCGCCAGCACCACGGCAAGATGCACCCAGCGCCAGGCCCAGACTTCAAGCGGCAGCGCCAGCAGCCCAACCACGGCAAAGACCGCGACGAGTGCCAGAACCGCCTTGTTGGGGATTTTCATCCGCGCCATGTCGGACCATGCCACCCAGATCGCGATCGGAACCACGAAGGGCAGGAACCAGAGCGCGGTTGCAGCGGTTTGGGCGGTCATTCCGTCAGCCGCGCTGAACGTTGCTTTCGAGCGCACGCAAGGCGCGCACCGCGGGATCGAAATGTTGCGGGTGGGTGTCGATGGCTTCTTCGAGCAGCGTCTTGCCCATGGTCAGATCGCCCTGCTTGATGGCGGCCAGCGCCAGCGTGTGCAGAAGCTGGGCGCGTTCGACCTGGCTGACCGCGAGCACCGGCAGATCGTAATTGCGCTGCGCCCCGCGCGCCATCATCAGGTTGTTCTTGGCGGTGAACATCTTTTCGTCATAGGTCAGCGCTTCGAGGAAGAGCTTCTCCGCGCCGGGGAAATCGCCCCGCGTCAGCTTGGAATAGCCCCAGTTGTTGAGAATACGCGCGGGGCTGGTGGTGAGGCCCACGGCGGTTTCATAGAAGCTGTCGGCTTTTTTCCAGTCCTCGCCCGCGTCCGCGACCATCGCCTCGAGCCGGTAACGGTCGTAGGTTTCGACGGTCGGGGGAACCTGTTTCAACACGTCCTCGGCCTTGGCCCAGTCGCCTGCGCGGATCAGCGCGTCGGCGTGGTTGACCTGGTCGTCGGCGGTGGCCTCCTCGCTCTGCGCCACTTCGGCCCAGACCCGCGCCGCTTCTGCCGGTTTCTTGGCCCGCACCAGCGCCTGCGCCAACCCGCGCTTTAGGTCGATCCGGTCGGGGCTTTCCTGCACCGCGCGGCTGAAATAGGCGACTGCCTCGTTGGGGTCACCGGCCTGCAACATGATGTCGTTGAGCCCGGTGGCGTCGATCGCGTTCACCCCGGCGACGGCGCGTTCCACTTCCTCGTCGGTCATCTGGCCTTCGCATGCCGACAGTGCCACGACGCCGCCGAGGCAGAGAGAAAAAACAATCATATGGCGCATTTTGCCTGCGTCCTTTTCCTGCTCGTTTGGCGCTTCGCTTGTTATTGCTGTGCGAGGAGCAGGTAATCCCCCTGGCCCCGGCGCATCAGCGCGAATGTCGCCTCTTCCGGGGCATCATACGAAATGTTTTCGACTTTTGCGAGCGCCAAGGTGAGGTTGTCGCGGATCGAGTCGGTTTTGCCACTATCGAGCCCGTAGGCGATGCGGAAAACGCGCGCCGCCTCGGCCACCTTGCCGCGTTCCATCAGCACCACGCCAAGGTTGTTCCATGCCGGGGCGAACTCCGCGTCCTTCTCGGTCGCCTGCCGGAGCAGGGTTTCCGCCTGCCCGAGACGGCCGAGCTTGAGATTGGCCGAGCCCAGAGCCGAAAGCACGTCGACGGTGATGCCGCGGTCCGCCGCGGAGCGGGTATAGGACTTCAGCGCAAGCTCATATTCCCCCGCCGCCATCAGCCGGTGGCCGACAATCAGCCCGTCGACGCTGTCTTCGCCCGGGGCCACCACGTCCGGCGCGTAGGCACCGCCGCCGCGATTGCCCAGACCGGGACCGCCATCGCAGGCCGATAGCGCCAGCAAGGATGCCAGCGCCATCGCCGATGATATGCCGCGTTGTGTGATTTTTGCCCTCAGAAGCTGATGTTGCCCAACGTTACGTACACCTCGTAAACCGACGGCCCGATCAGGATGATCAGAAGCGGCGGAACCGTGAGCATCATTGTGGCAAGGGTCATCTTTGTCGGCAAGGTATTTGCCTTCTCCTCGGCGCGCATCACCCGTTTGTCGCGCATTTCACCCGAGTAGACGCGCAGCGCCTCGGCAATCGAGGTGCCGAAGGTGGCGGACTGGATCATCACCGTGGCAAAGCTCGCCACGTCTGCCACCCCGGAGCGTTCGCCGAAATCGCGCATAACCTGGATCCGGTCCTTGCCGGCCTTCATCTCGTGGGCGATGATCTCGAATTCTTCCCCGAGCGCGGGAAAGCCGATGCGGATTTCCTTCGCCACCCGGATCACCGCCTGGTCGAAGGACTGGCCGGCCTCGACGCAGACCAGGAGCATATCGAGCGCATCGGGAAACCCGTTGATGATCTCTTCCTTGCGCGATTCGACCCGCCGCGTAACCCAGTATTTCGGAGCCATGTAGCCCACGGCACCGGGGATCAGGATCGAAAGGATCGTCGCCTGGGTCGAGGGGTCGCCGGTCGCCGACTTCAGGATGGCATAGCCCACGCCCAAAATCAGAAAAGCGATGCCGAGCGCGAACTGGGCAAAGTGGAACGTGCGCACCGCGTTCTTGCCGGGATAGCCGGCCTGCAACAGCGTGAGCTGGATTGCCGAGTATTCTTCCTTGTCGCTGGGTTCGAGGAAGGCGGCGTATTTCTTCAGCTTGTCGGGCGTGTTGGAATGGGCGCGCAGGGAGGTCTTGCTTTCATCGTGCACGCGCTGCGAAGTTGTCCGCTTGAGCTTGTCGAGCGGATCTTCGGGTTGCTTCAGCATCATCAGAACAACCGTCAGGACCAGCATCAGCCCGACCCCGCCAAGCGCGATCATCGGCCCGAACGGGCCAAACGTGTCTGCGAGCATCGTGTTGAGCGCGTTCATGGGTTGACCTCAAACCTTGATATCGACGAGGGACCGCATCACGAAGACATTGGCCACGAGGAAGGCACCGGCCACCAGAGCGGCGGGGATGAAGGCGGCGGTATCCTTCACGTCGTCGTAGTAATTTGGCTGTAGCACGTTGATTGCCACCAGCGCGACAAGCGGGAAACCCGACAGGAAGGTGCCCGACCATTTCGCTTCGGCGGTGATCGCCTTCACGCGGCGGAACAGCTTGAAGCGGGCGCGGATCACCTTCGACAGACCTTCGAGGATCTCGGCAAGGTTGCCGCCCGATTGCTGCTGGATCGAGACCGCGACGGCGAGGAAGCGCAGATCCTGCATGTCCATCCGTTCGGCGAGGTGCTTGAGGCTCTCGGCCACGTCGCGGCCGTAGGCGCTTTCATCCGCGATCACGCCCATTTCGGACCCCAGCGGGTCGGGCACCTCGCGCGAGACGATCTGCACCGCCGAAGAGAATGGATGGCCCACGCGCAACGAGCGCACCATCAGTTCCACCGCGTCGGGCAGTTGCTCCTCGATCATCGCAAGGCGCTTCTTGGCCTTGTTGTTGATCCAGACATAGACCCCGCCAAACCCCATCGCCAGCGCGATCACGATGCGCACCGCCCCCCCGGCTGAAGTGCCCACGGTGAGGCCGACATAGGCCACGAACGACACCCCTACCATCAACATGATGATCTGCCTCGGCGAAAAGGCGATATTGGCCTTTTGTGCCTTCTCCGCCAGCAGCGAGTAGAGCGGAATGCCCCTCGCGTTCATGTGCTGGTGCATTTCCTTGCGGAGTTGTTCGAGCACCTGTTCGCGCGCGGCACCCTTTTCGAGCATTTCGAGGCGACGGTTGACCCGGCTGTTGAGCGAGATGGATTTGCCGAAAACGGTAAGATAGACGCCCTCGACGAGTACGATCACGGCGATGAAGATCAGGCCGTAGATCAGGGGTTCTGCGCTGATGATCATCTGGGTTGCTCCATGGAGACCGGTTCGAAGAGCGAGGCCGGCAGGTCGTAGCCCCATTGCCGGAAACGATCGGAATAATGCGAACGCACGCCGGTGGCGGTGAAATGTCCGATGATCTTGCCGTCGGGTTCGAGCCCGACGCGCTGGAAACGGAACACTTCCTGCATCGACAGCACGTCGCCTTCCATCCCGGTCACCTCGGTGATCGAGGTCATCCGGCGCGAGCCGTCCTGAAGGCGGCTGGCCTGCACGATGAGGTTGACCGCCGAAGCGACCTGCGCCCGCATCGCCTTGAGCGGCATTTCCATGCCGGCCATCGAGACCATGTTTTCAAGCCTTGAGACCGCATCGCGGGCGTTGTTGGCGTGGATCGTCGTCATCGAGCCGTCGTGGCCGGTGTTCATCGCCTGCAGCATGTCGATCACCTCTTCGCCGCGGGTCTCGCCCACGATGATCCGGTCGGGGCGCATCCTGAGTGCGTTGCGCAAACAGTCGCGCTGGGTCACGGCGCCCTTGCCCTCGACGTTGGCGGGGCGGCTTTCCATCCGGCCGACGTGGGTTTGCTGAAGCTGAAGTTCCGCGGTGTCCTCGATGGTGAGGATACGCTCGCTGTCGTCGATGAAGGACGACAGCGCGTTGAGCGTGGTGGTCTTGCCCGAGCCGGTGCCGCCCGACACGATGATGTTGAGGCGGCAAGCGACGGCGGCCTGAAGATAGACGGCCATTTCCTCGGAGAAGGCACCAAAGCGCACGAGATCGTCGATCCCGAGCTTTTCCTTCTTGAACTTGCGGATCGAGACCAGCGAGCCGTCCACCGCCACTGGCGGCACCATCGCGTTGAAGCGCGAGCCGTCAGCGAGGCGGGCGTCGACATAGGGGTTGCTCTCGTCCACCCGTCGGCCCACCGCCGAGACGATCTTGTCGATGATCCGCAGAAGGTGCTTTTCGTCCTTGAAGGTCACATCGGTGAGCGTGAGCTTGCCGGCGCGCTCTACGAAGATCTGGTGCGGACCGTTGACGAGGATATCGTTGATGTTGTCGTCTTTCAGCAGCGGCTCCAGCGGCCCGAGGCCGGTCACCTCGTCGAACAGATCCTGGTTGAGCAGGCTGCGCTCTTCGCGGTTGAGAACGACGTTCATCTCCGAAAGCGCCTCGGTGGCGAGGTCGCTGATTTCGGCGCGCAGGTCTCGTTCCGAGGCGGTTTCGAGCGCCGCGAGGTTGAGGTTGTCGAGCAGGTAGCGGTGCAGCTCGACCTTGATCTCGCCCAGCCGCTCCTTGCGTTTGCGCTCCTTGTCGGGCTGTGCGGCCTGCGCGGGCGCGGCTTCGCGGCGCTGCGGCTTGGTCGGCACTGTGGGCGCGGAAGGCGCGGCGAGCGCCTGTTTCGGGGCCGCGTAGGCGGGGGCCGGTGTGGCGGCAGGTGCAACGGCGTGAAGTTTCGGCGCGCCGCCCGCAGCCTTTTCAATTCCCGATTTCTTGTAGCGCGAAAACACCTGTTGCCCTCCTATTTCGCCGCCGCTTCGGCGGTGACGCTGATCTCGTGCAACGACTTGGCAATCTTCATGATTTCCTTGCGCAACGGCGACTTGGCGAGGTTCTCGGACAGCGGCAACCCGTGGTCGCAGGCCTGCATGACCTGCTTTCCGCCATCGGGCAGTTGCACGCCGATCTCGATGTCGAGGCTCTCGGCCATCCGCTTCACCCGGCTCTTGCCCGAAAGATCGGTGAACTTCGGCGCGCGGTTGAGCACGTAGCGCAGCTTGTCGTGCGGCAGGTCTTCCGATTTCAGCAGCCGGATGATGCGCAGCGTGTTCTGGGCCGAGCGCATGTCGAGCTCGATCGGTGCGAAGTAGACATCGGCCGCGTTCAGCACCGTCTCGGTCCATGTCACCAGCGTCGTCGGCATGTCGATCACGATGTAGTCGAAAAACGCCCGGGCCATATCGATGATGCGTTCGACGTCTTCCCCGGTGATCAGGTCCAGCGGCAGCATCTCGCTCGGCGCGGTGAACACGTGGAGCTGGTCGTTGAACGTGAGCAGGGCGGCCTGGAAACTCTCCTCGTCGGCGGATTCGGTGTCGGACAGCAGTTCGTAAACCGCATCGCGGCGGGGCAGGTCGAGATAGGTCGAAACCGAGCCGGTTTGCAGGTCGAGGTCGATCAGGCAGGCGCGCGGCGGCTTGTTCTTGTCGATATTGGCCAGTTCCCAGGCGAGGTTGACCGCGAAGGTGGTCGCGCCGACGCCGCCGGCAAGGCCATGCACGCCGAATACCGCGCCGCGGTGGCCGACGCCGGGCTTTTGCAGCGCAGGCTGCGCGGGTTGGGGCGGGGCCGCGGGTTCCGGCTCGGGTCGCCGCAGACGCTCGATCGCGTCGTGCAGGGCACCTTCGGGCAGCGGATAGGGAACGAATTCCTCCGCCCCCATCTTCAAGAGCTGGTGCAGCGCGATCGGGCTCACCTCTTCGGCGATCACGATCGCCTTGATTCCGCGCGCGGAAGCGGCACGGATCACCTCGGCGAAGCGGGCAAGCTCGGCCTCGTCATCGTCGTCCATCGCCACCGCGATGAATTCCAGTGCCTCCGCGTCGGGCTGGCCGAAAAAGGCAAGCGCGTCTTCCAGAGAGAGGTCGCCCCAGCCTTCGCCGAGTTCCGTTTCCATGTCTTCGATCAGGAGGTCGAATTCCTGAACGTCACGCGAGATCGTGCAAGCAACGATCGGTGCCGGGTCTTGCTGGATGGCCGCATTCCCACTCATTTGCCTCGTTCCTTTTGTCCAGGGTGCTGTCGATTGGCGTGGCCCGGGTTTTCCCGTGACCACCCGACAAACCCCCCGTGCGACTCGCACACGGGTCTGCTCGTTACGTCCTGCAAGGTCGCAATCAATATCGGCAACATTGCGGCGGAAAGCGCGAAATTATGCGGTTTTACGAGACGAACCGTGATGGAGGGCCGGGCTGTATCCGGCGTGTCAACATGCCCGGAACGAAAACGGCCGACCCGATGGATCGACCGAACTTTTTTCTTTGCGGGGTTGTGGCTCAGTCGCCTTCCAGAAGGCCGCCACCGCCGGTGTTCGGCGGGAGTTCCGTGGCCGAAGCGACATACTCCCGCCAGACCACACTGGCATATTTTCCGTTCAGGATCAGCGGATGATCTTGCACAAAGCCCGAAACCTCGGTGACGGTGCGGCGGTTGCGCCGCTCGCGGTCCTGGGTGTTCACCAAGGGCCGGGTTTCGCCATAGGACACCATCGCCTCCAGCCGCGCCCGGCTGATGCCGCGGGCGGCAAGATAGGAGACCACCGCCTGCGCCCGGCGCAGACCGAGCGAACGGTTGTAGGCAGCCGACCCCACCAGATCGGTGTGGCCGTAAACCCGGAACCGCACCTCGGGGAACCTGCGGATGAAATGGGCCTGGCGGTCCAGCGCGGCGCGGGCCTGGCCATCGAGCGTGGCGGAGTTGAACGCGAAGTTCACCGTGTCGGGCACTTCCTTGGCGAAGCGCTCGGCGAGGTTGATCACGTAGATCTTTTCGCCGGTATGGTAGGCCATGTTGTTGGCGGTCGCTTCGCCGAAGCTGCCCTGATCGAGCCCGCTGCCGGCCTCGCCGTAATTGGAAAGCGTTTCCTCGCAGCCTGTGAGCAGGGCGATCACGGACGTGGCGGCAAGCAGCGACTTGGTTCTGGTCATGGCCATGCTCAATCCTCCATCACGTAGCCATAGGAGCCGCCGAAATCCTGCCGCGCAACCTCGCCAGCCGCGCCCGTGGTGGGCCGGTTGGGGGCGGCGGTGCGCCCGTAGAGAAAGAGATCGGTTTCCGAGGGCGGCTTGATCCGGTCGGTCGGCAGCGCCAGCGCCTCACCCCGCGTCGGGGTGACGAGATGCGGCGTGATGATGATGACGAGTTCCGACTGCGCGCGGGTATAATCTGCCGAGCGGAACAACGCGCCGAGGATCGGGATATCGCCAAGCCAGGGCACCTGGCCGTTGAGATCGCGGAAATCGTCCTGCAACAGCCCGGCGATCGCAAAGCTCTGGCCGTCGCGCATCTCGACCGTGGTCGAGGTTTCGCGCCGCTTGAACGAGTTGACCGTGAGATTGCTGGTGCCGAAGGTCGCGGCATTGTCGAGCGCCGAGACCGATGCCGTGAGCTGGAGGTTGATGATATCGTCATCGACAACGCGCGGGGTGAACTCGAGCTCGACGCCGAACGGCTTGTAGTCGATAGAAATGCCGCCTTCCTCGTCTTGCACCGGCACCGGGTATTCCCCGCCGGCGAGAAAGCTGGCCTGCTGTCCGGAGAGCGCGGTGAGGTTGGGCTCTGCCAGCGTGCGCACCATACCCTTGTTTTCAAGGGCTTCCAGCAGGATCTGGAATTGCAGTGCGCCGGCACCGAGCCCGAAGCCGAAGGCGCCGGTGCGGTCGTTTCCGGTGGTGAAGGATTCGCCCGCGAAGGCGGACGAGAGCGTGTTGCCGTCCGAGAAAGCACCCGAGCCGATGGTCAGCCCCGCGCCGATGCCGCTGCCCGCGAGCGAGCCGCCGAAGCCGAGCGAGGTCGACAGGCTCTTGGTGACCGAGCGTTGCATCTCTGCGAAGCGCACCTTCAGCATCACCTGCTGGGTGCCGCCGACACTCATCAGGTTCGAGATCCGGTCGGGCGCGTAGCGCTGGGCGAGATCGAGCGCGCGGTCGAGCGCCGAGGCCGAGGTGACCGTGCCCGAAAGCACGATGCCGTCGTTGGCGGTGCGCACCTCGATCGACTCGCCGGGCAGGATCTGGCGCAGGCGTTCCTTGAACTCGGCAATGTCGGGGGCAACCTGCACCTCGACGTTCGCGATCAGGGCACCGTCGGCGGCGAGCAGCGTGAGCGTCGTGCGCCCCGGTGCCTTGCCGAGCACGTAGATCGTGCGGTCCGACAGGGTGGAGATATCGGCAATGCCGGGGTTGGCGATCGAAAGCTCGGCGAAAGGTTCGTCGCTTTCCACCACCACCGCCCGGTTCATCGGCACGCTCAGCGCGCTCGATGCGGCACCGGTCATGACCCGCAGCGTTTCGGCGCCCGCGCCGGTGATCTGCGCAGACGCGAGGCCAAGGCCCAGAAGCGCCGCTCTCA
The DNA here is from genome assembly GCF_900177545.1 of Maritimibacter sp. HL-12. Taxonomy (GTDB): domain Bacteria; phylum Pseudomonadota; class Alphaproteobacteria; order Rhodobacterales; family Rhodobacteraceae; genus Sinisalibacter. The sequence goes on from NZ_FXBQ01000001.1 coordinate 2,679,563, forward strand.
AAGCATATTTCAGTGTCATCGTGATCCTGCCTCTCCGATCACCGTTGCCGGGCGGTGCCCGTCTGCGGCTATGTGCCGGCCTGCTCGTTTTTGTCCGCCCGTTTGCCACGGGTCTGGTCGTATCTTGCCGCCCGTCTTGCGCGGGTCTTTCTCAAGTTTCTGGCACACCATGGGGCACTTTTTGGTTTTTTGCAAGAATCAAGGGCTTGGCGGTCCTTGTTGCTGAGTCCGGGTGGCAACACCATTGCCGGAAGGCCCCGAAAGGCCTCAAGATGTTGGGGGCGAGGCCATGCCCGCCCCCTCGAAGTGGTGCTTCGCCCGGCTCAATTTGTCGGGCAGGGGATCTGGGTTTCGACGGTCTCCGCGCCACGACGCGTGCGCACAGTGCAGATCTCCGGTGCTTTCGGGGCTTCGACGACTTCTTTTTGCTCGATGCCAAGCAGGGTGTTCTGATCGATCAAGACCTCGCGGGCCACGGATGCGTCGCTATGGCCGATGAGGGAGAGTGAGAGCCGGCCGGTGTTCTGTGCGAGGTTGAGCCGCCCCACCTGGTCGGGCGTCACTTCAACCGTGACGGTGCGGGCGACCAGCGGCGCGGTCCGGTCGAGATCGGCGCGCTGGTCGATCGCGATGATGTGCACGTTGGTCAGGATCAGTTGCGTGACCTCGCCTCCGGTGCCTTCCTGCCGGGTACCGGTTCGTCCGGTCCAGTAGACGTCGACCCGGTCGCCAGGGGAGATGAAGCCCGAAACGCCGGAGGCAACATCGACCTTGATCGCGAAGGCGCGCTTGCCGCTGGCCAGCCGGGCCGAGACGCCGGCATCTTCGCCGGGTGCGGTCACCTTCACCTCCAACACGGCCTCGTCCTTCTCCATCGCGCGAAGCGCCGTGCGGAAGGGCTTTTCGCCTTCGGGAAACAGCGCTTCGAGCGAGGTATAGGTGCCCTCGGGCACGGCGTCCTCGGGCCACTTGACCGCGCGCACGTTCTCCTTGGTGATCTGCTGGCCATAGCGCATCGCCTCACTGACGACGAAGACCTCGGTGGTTGGCACCACCTCGTCACTGGTGGCCCGTTCGGCGGCGAGCGCCGCCTGGTATTGATCGAAGACGCCCTTGGCCATGTAGACGGCGAAGCCGGCGAGGCCGAGGCCGATGATGAGCACAAGCAAGAATACTGAGCGCATTGTGTGTCCTTTCCGGTTCGGGCCGAATTTCGGCCGTCAACTCACAGCGACAGTGCCCGGAGAATGCGGCGAAATTCTGAACAAAGCGTGGATTTGCAGGGGTTTGTTCAGCAGCCACGGCCTTGAGGTCGAAGCAGTGTACCAGCAGACAACAAAGAGAAGGGCCGCATCCATTCGGGATGCGGCCCTTTCAGGGTCATTCGATCATGCGGCCTACGCCGATTATTCTTCGGTGCCGTGTTCCATGACGCCGGTTTCGTCCAGCTTGTCGCCGATCGCGTCGGCGAGGTCGGTGGTGCTGCCCGACACCGACATCAGCACGGCGATGCCGAGGCCGACGATGGCGGCGGTGAGCACGACCCAGTCAACGGTGACCGCACCGGATTCGTCGTTCTTGAAGGTCTTGAAGAAGTTCACGATTTTCATGTCATATTCTCCTTTGGTGGTCCGGTCTGGACCTTTGGTTCGTGATCTTGGTCTTGTCTTGGTGACGTTGGTGCCAATTATTCTTCGGTGCCATGTTCCATGACGCCGGTTTCGTCCAGCTTGTCGCCGATCGAGTCGGCGAGGTCGGTGGTGCTGCCCGACACCGACATCAGCACGGCGATGCCGAGGCCGACGATGGCGGCGGTGAGGACGACCCAGTCAACGGTGACCGCGCCGGATTCGTCGTTCTTGAAGGTCTTGGCAAGTTTGAACAGTTTCATCTCTAGTCCCTCCGAAAGGATATCAGCTCGTTTGTTTCCCGCCCTGCAGACCTCCCGAACCGCCTGTGAACCGATCCGATACCCTGCTTGGCATGGTGCAAATACAACTCCAGATTGGGGCAGGAGTTGGACGAGTTTCGTGCATTTTTGGGCAGTGCCGGGCGGGCCGCGGTGTTTCTTGTCAAGGCTCTGAAAACAAAGGTAACTTTCGGTTAACTTTTTTCGCATATGCGGCTTGCAACGGCGTGCCAGGGGCGAGAATCACTGCTCGGAACGGGAAAAACTGGCCTTCGCAGCGGTTTTCTGCGACAGTATTGCAAAACGATATAATCGAGGCAGAGCAGGTATTCCCATGCGTGGGCTGGCAACACTCCTGATCGGCGTGGCACTCCTTGTGGCCGCGCCTTTGCGTGCCCAGACCCCGGAGCAGCCCGGCGGCTTCACCTTCAAGCGCATCGCCGCACCGCCCAAGGGGCAGGGGCCGAAGATCACCGTGCAGGTCGATCCGGCCGACTACACCGCATGGATGGAGGGGGTGAAGCAGCCCGACGGGAAGGCGGCGGTCCTGCCCGCCGCGATGGCGTTACCCGCGCCCTCCGAATGGGAATGGTTCTGGCGCGAGGTCTCGGCCGACCTTGTCGATGCCGGCCCGGCCAACCTGTCGCGTGCGCTCGCCACGCTCGACGGGGCCGAGGCCGCACCTGCCCCCCGGTTGCAGGCCTTGCAGGACATCGCCGCACGCTTCGGGACCGAGATCCTCGCCGCCACTGTGGGAACCGACGTGTCGCCCGCGCTTGTGGTGGCGCTGATTGCCATCGAGTCGAGCGGGCGCAGCGGCGCAGAAAGCCACGCCGGCGCCCAGGGTCTGATGCAGCTCATCCCCGACACCGCGGCCCGCTTCGGCGTCGACGACGCCAATGACCCCGGCCAGAACATCCGCGGCGGCGTGGCCTACCTCGCCTGGCTGATGAAGCATTTCGACCGCGACCCGATTCTTGCCCTCGCCGGCTACAACGCGGGCGAAAACGCGGTAACGAAACATGGCGGCGTGCCGCCCTTCGCCGAGACCCGGGCCTATGTGCCCAAGGTGCTCAACGCCTGGCGGGTGGCGCGCGGGCTGTGCCGCACCCCGCCCGAGCTGATCACCGACGGCTGCGTCTTCACCGTGCAGGGCTGAGGTTGCGGGCGCGCGCCCGCGTGAGGGGGCTTTCTGCCCCCTCTTGGCCTTCGGCCAATTCACCCCCGAAGGTATTTTTTGACCCAAGAAGCCGGGGTCGGCGCGTTCAGATCGAGAGTTTCTTGAAGATCTGTTCGGGGATCAGCTTGATGATCGTCATGATCAGCCACCAGAACCCGGGCGTGTAGATCACGTTGCGTTTGCGGGCCACCGCCTTGAGGATGTCGCGCGCCACCTTGTCGGGGGACGCGACGAGGAACATGCCCTCTACCCCCCAGGTCATCGCGGTATCGACGAAGCCGGGCTTGACGGTGACGACGTGGCCGCCGGCCCGGGTGAGCCGGTTGCGCAGGCCTGACAGGTAGGTGGCGAAGGCGGATTTGGCAGCGCCGTAGGTGTAGTTTCCGATCCGGCCGCGGTCGCCCGCCACCGAGGTGACGCCCACCACCGTGCCGCAGGCGCGCGCTTCCATCACCGGAACGAGCGTGGCGAGGAAATGGGCGGGGCCGGAGAAATTGTCGATGGCGACGGTGTCGATCAGGGTCGGGTCGGCGTCGATCTGGGCCTGCAACGGCATCGAGCCGACAAACACCGCGACGTTGATCTCGCCCGGCTCCAGCTCGACCTTGCGGATGATCGGCGCGAAGGTGCCCGCGTCGCGGACATCGAAGCGGATGGCGTCTGCCGCGGCGGCCCCGCGCGCCGAAAGATCGGTTGCGAGCGCCTTCAACTCGTCCATGTCGCGGCCCGCGAGCAAGAGGGTGTCGCCCTGTTCGGCACAGCCGCGGGCGAAGGCGCGCGCCATCGCGGAGGTGGCGCCGAGGATGATCCAGGTTCGTGTCATTTCGTTCCCCGCAGTTGCAGACGGCGCACCATGTCGGTGATCAGCAGGCCCTTCGGGTCGGCCTTCTCGGCCTGTGCCGCCCAGGCCTCCCATTCGGGATACATCGCCTTGATGGTGGCACCGGAGGCGAGCGCGTCCTTGCCGAGGTAGAGCCGCCCGCCGGCCTCCACCGTCATCGCCTCCAGCTCCGCGATCAGCACCTCGGCCGTCTCGCGCGCCGGGAAGTCGATCGCCAGCGTGTAGCCCTCCATCGGGAAGCTCAGCATGCCCGCGCGCCCCTCGCCCATGCGCTTGATCACCGCCAGCGGCGAGGCGAGCCCCGAGCGCGAGATCTTCGCGACGATCTGCTTCAACACCTCGGCATTCTCGACCGGCACCACGCATTGGAACTGGTGAAAGCCGCGTTTGCCGTAGAGCCGGTTCCAGTCGTAGAGCTTGTCGAGCGGAAAGACATGCGCGGCGATCGGCATCACGCTGACGTTTCCGCGGGCTGGCACCTTGCGCCAGTAGGCGGCGTTGAACAGTTTCACCGTGGGGGCCGAAAGCGCGAAGGAGGGCAAATCGAACGGCACGGTGACCGCCGGCAGAGCGCGGCGCCGGGGGCCGTCGGTGAGTTCCGCTTCTTCGAGGATGCCCCGGCCCATCGCCGCCCCGGTGGCGGTGCCGTCGATCCAGCCGACGTTGTAGCGGAAGGTGGAGGCGTCGAGCAGGGCGAGGAACTCGTCGAAGCTCTCCACCCGGGTTTCCTTCACCCGCATCGAGGTGCCGGGGGTGGCGATCATCTGGAGCTTTGCCGAGAGGATCACGCCGGTCTGGCCGATGCCGCCCATGGTGGCGCGAAACAGTGCCTTGTTGCGGGCGGGGCTCGCCACCACGCGGCCGCCGCCCGGTTGCAGCAGCGTGATCGAGAGCACGTGCTGTCCGAAGGAGCCGAGGACGTGATGGTTCTTGCCGTGGATGTCATGGGCGATGGCGCCGCCGACGGTGGGAAAGCCGGTGCCGGGCACCACCGCCGGGATCCAGCCGCGCGGCGCGAAGAGGCGGACAAGCTCGCCGATCTGGATGCCCGCTTCCACCTCCACCACGCCGGTTTCGGGGTCGAAGGCAAGGATCTTGTCCATCCGGGTCATGTCGATGATCCGGCCGCCGTCGTTGAGGAGCGAGTCGTTGTAGCTGCGCCGCATCCCCATGGCGGGGGCGGGGGCGTCTTCCATCAGCGCCGCGAGTTGCGCGGCGCGCTCGGGGCGGGCGATTTCCCCGCGCGCGGTATGAACCCGGCCCCAGCCGGCGTAGTCAGCGGTTTTCCACATCATGTGCGTGCCTCAAAGAGAGTTTTTCGGCGACCGGGAAGAGGAAGAAGCCGATCGCGATGGCGAACCAGAGGGTGGTGACCCGGATGATGGCGGTGGCGGGGATCGAGGCTTCCAGCGGCACGCCTTCGAGGCTGAGCAGCGCCACCATCGCCGCTTCCGCCCCGCCGACCCCGCCGGGTGCGCCGGTGAGCCCGCCCGCGAGCCCGGCGAAAATGAAGATCGCGACTGCCGTGGCCACGCCGATATCGGCTCCCATCCAGACGAGGAGTAGGTGGAAGCCATAGCCTTCCGCGAACCAGCCGACAAGGCCGAGGAGGCCGGCGAGCGCCATCAATGGCAGCGACGAAAAGGCCTTGAGCGAGCGCGCGGCCCGGCGCATGCCGGCAAAGAGCCGGGGGAAGCGGCCGGTTGCGCGGTGGCCGAGGCTTGCCATTCCGGCGAGCAGGCCCGGCCGCGTGGCGATCACAGCCCCCACCAGCGCCATCAGCGTCACCGGCAGGCCGAAGGCGATGCCGCTGGCCGAGAACGCCAGTGCCGCGCCGAGCAGCAGGCCCATGGCGGCGAGATCGGAGGCCCGGTCGACCAGCATCAGCGGCGCGGTGCGCGCGAAGCGCCAGCCGGTCTCGCGCCCGATCCAGCGCATCCGCACCAGTTCGCCGAGCCGCCCCGGCGTCACGCTCATGGCGAAGCCGCCGAGAAAATGCCTCAGGCTCGCGGTCAGCGTCAGGCCAAGCCCGAGGTGGCGCGCGAACAGGTGCCAGCGCAACCCGCGGGCGAGGTAATTGACCAGCGAAAGCAGCAGCAGAACCCCGATCTGCCACAGAAACAGCCGCGCGATCTGGGCCCGCGTCTCTTCCCAGCCGGTGGCGGCGGCGAGCCCGGCAAGCCCGGCGAGAACGAGCCCGAACAGACCGGCGAACACCAGCGTGTCACGCAAGCGGCGTCGGGGTGTTGTCGTCGCGCGGGGAAGGGGCTCGATGCTCGACATGTCTTTCTTGCCGCCGGTCGCGGGGTTCGAGGCAATTCTATTGCCTTGCGCGCCAAATGGAAACAGCGGAGCACGATAATCGAAACCAATTCGTGCCCGGGATCTCGTGCGCCGGCATACGAAGGTAGGCTTTGCCAAGGCGGCGTCCGCGCGCTAGGTCATGGCGACGACAGGATGGAGGATACCATGACCGCGCTGCGCACCGATATCGACCCCGACGGGCTTCTGGAATTCTCGGTGGTCTTCACCGACCGTTCGCTCAACCACATGTCGGCGACCTTCCAGCAAGTGATGCGCGATATCTCGGGCACCCTGAAGGAGGTCTACAACGCCGAGGCGGTGGCGCTGGTCCCGGGCGGGGGCACCTATGCGATGGAAGCGGTGGCGCGGCAACTGGCCACGGCCAAGCGCGCGATGGTGATCCGCAACGGCTTTTTCTCGTACCGCTGGAGCCAGATCTTCGAGATGGGCGGGATCCCGGCGGAGGAAACCGTGTTGATGGCCCGGCGCGTGGGCAATGCGGCCACCGCGCCCTTCGCGCCCGCGCCGATCGACGAGGTCGTGGCGAGGATTCACGATGAGCGCCCCGAGGTTGTCTTTGCCCCGCATGTCGAAACCTCCAGCGGCATGATCCTGCCCGACGATTACATCGAGGCGGTCACCCGGGCGGTGCACGAGGAGGGCGGACTCTTCGTGCTCGACTGCATCGCCTCGGGCACGGCTTGGGTCGACATGAAGGCGCGCGGTGTCGACGTGTTGATCTCGGCACCGCAAAAGGGCTGGTCGGCGCAACCCTCGGCGGGGCTGGTGATGATGAACGCCCGCGCCCGGGATGTGGTGAAGGCGTCGCAATCCACCTCCTTTGCCGTCGACCTCGGCAAGTGGCTCGCGATCATGGAAGCCTACGAGAACGGCGGCCATGCCTATCACGCGACGATGCCCACCGACGCGCTGCGTGCCTTCCGTGATGTCATGCTGGAGACGAAGGAATATGGCTTCGACAAGCTTGCCGAGGCGCAATGGGAACAGGGCCGCCGGGTGCGCGCGGCGCTGAAGGCGCGTGGCATCAGGTCGGTCGCCGCCGAAGGCTTCGAGGCGCCCGGCGTGGTGGTGTCCTATACCGACGACCCGGAGGTGCAGGCTGGCCGGGCCTTCGCCGCGCTGGGATTGCAGATCGCCGCCGGGGTGCCGCTGATGGTGGGAGAGGGCGACGATTACCGCAGCTTCCGCCTCGGCCTTTTCGGCCTCGACAAGCTCTATGATGTCGAGGCGAGCGTGGCCCGCCTTGAGGCCGCGCTCGACAAGGTGTTCGGCTGAAGTGGTTTCGGCTGAGCGTTACTTGCCGACGGAGATGGTGATCAGCACGATGTAGATCACCGGCACGAGCGCGACCATCACCATGGTGATCCCGGCGACGCTGCCGAAGACGAAGCCGACGACAAGAGCGGCAACAAGGACAAGGGCGAGCAGGAAGGCCCAGATCTCGCCGGGGTTCGATTTGTCGCGACCCTTGGTGGCGGCTTCGATGTGAGTGTGTTCGGTCATGAGCGCGTCTCCTCCTGAAGTGTGACGCGCTTTCTGGACCATATATCTGGTTATCCAAATGTGGCAATACGCCACGCTTCCCGCTGTCTGGCGATGCGACCAGGCAGGCACCGGGGGCAGACGACTTGCGTCATCCTGCCCGAAGCAGGCGGTGGTTTCTCAGCGACCGACCGACACGAGCATCATGACAATGAACATGACCAGGGTGAACGCGAGCATTGCCAGAACGAGCGCAGACAACATGGGGCAGAACTCCTCACGGGTAGAATGAAGCGCGTCTCGCCACCAGCATAGCGCGAGGAGCACGGCTTTGGGAAGGCCTCGAACGCCGCAGGCGGCTCAGCGTGGGCCGAGGCCTGCCCGCATCACGCCCTTGCGCACCGGGGCAATGCCATGCACCGCCTTCAGCCCGGCGAGGCGCACCGCCTGCACCGCGGCCTCGCCGGAGCGGGCGACCCGGTTGAACGCGTCGATCACCCGTGCGCGCGCGGCGATATCGGGCTTGCGGGCGGCCTCGAAGGCTTTGAGCACGGCGGGTGCCCCGGGATCGGCAGGCGATTCCACCGCCGCCCCGACCAGCGCGATGATGTCGTTGAGCGAGGTGTTCAGCCCCTGGGCCCCGATCGGCGGCAGCGCATGGGCCGCTTCGCCCACCACCGCCACGCGGCCTTCGGCAAGCTGTTTCGCGGTCTGGGTGATGATCGGCCAGATCGAACGGCGGCCTTCGAGGTGCATCCAGCCCAGCAGGCCGGTGGAGCGGGTGAACATCACCTCCTCGAAAGCGGGCACGGCCATTTCCATGAGGTCGACCGCGCGGGGGCCGAAATTCATCCAGACGATCGCCGAGGCGTGCTTGCCGCCGATATCGGGCAGCGGCACGATGGTGAAGGGGCCGCCCTCGTTGTAGATCTCGGTAGAGATATTGTCGTGCGGCAGGTCGTGGGTGACGGTGAAGGCGAGCGATTTCTGCCCGTAGCGGGTGGTGGAAACCTCGATCCCGGCGGCTTCGCGCATCGGTGAGAACTTGCCGTCGGCGGCGATGGCGAGCCGCGCGCGCACGCGATCGCGGTTGTCGAGGCCGATGATCACTTCGCCGCTGCGCTGCACAAGGCTCTTGAAGCCGGTGCCGTAGAGCGCGGTGATGCCGGGGGCGTCTTGCAGGTAGTGCCAGAGCTCGCGGCGCACCACCCAGTTCATCAGGTTCCAGCCAAAGGGCTCGGTGCCCATGTCGGAGGCCGCGAAGGTGCGCCGGTCGCGCACGATGGGAGGCCAGCCGGTGGTGTCGATCACCGCGAGGCTTGCGAGTGGCATCGAATGGGGTTCGAGCAAGGGCCAGAGGCCGCAGGCCTCGAACAGGGCCCGCGCGGGCCGCAGAAAGGCGGTGGACCGCAGATCGGAGCCGTCGAGGTCGGCCTCGGTGACCGGTGCCACCGGATCGGCCATGACCACCGAGAAGCCGCGCGCGGCAAAGACGGCGGCCGCCACCTGGCCTGCAATCCCGCCGCCGGAGATGAAGATGTCAGCCTCGTGCGTCGTCATGTTCAGTCCCTGCTTTCGGTGCCAATCGCCGGGAAGGGGTCGTTCATGACCTGCGACAGAAAGCCCGGCAGATTGTCGGTGTGATAATGAATGTGATCGTTGGGCGCTGCCTCGGGCGCGACGTGCACGGTGCGCATCCCCATCGCGTGGGGCACCGCGAGGTTGCGCGGATCGTCCTCGAACATCGCCGCCGCCAGCGGGTCGAGCCCGTCGGCGGCAAACACCGTCTCGAAGGCCTCGCGGGCGGGCTTGGGATGGAACCGCGCCTCTTCCACGCCGTAGATCGCATCGAACAGGCCCGACAACCCGCGCGCCTCGATCACCCGCTCGGCATAGGGCACCGTGGCGTTGGTGTAGACGATCCGTCGTCCCGGAAGATCGCCGATCCGCGCGGCGAGATCGGGATCTGGCCGCAGCGGGGCGAAGGAGATGTCGTGCACCTCGACGAGATAGGGGCCGGGATCGACCCCGTGCTCGATCATCAGTCCGGCCAGCGTTGTGCCATATGTGCGCCAGTAGTGGTTCCGCAGGCGGTCGGCCTCGGCATGGTCCACGCCGAGCGCCGCCATTACCCAGTCCGTCATCCGCTTCTCGATCTGGCTGAACAGATTGGCGGAGGGCGGGTAGAGCGTGTTGTCGAGGTCGAAGACCCAGGTGGTGACATGTGAGAAACGTTGGCGCAGCATGGCGCGACCCTACGCCGGTGCTCGACTGCGGGCAATGGGGCAGGGCAGCGGTGGCGCGGTTCGCGACCCCGCGGCATGAAAAACCCCCCGCACGCGCAAGGCGGCGGGGGTGAGGTCTGGTCTGCGTCGGCGAAAGGTCGGCAAATCGTATGGCACGACGTATGGCAAAGCCCCCCGCCCGCCCGGCTTCAGGGCGCGGTCCTAGTCCTGCGCAAGGCACCCGGCGATCGCGTCGGCGGCGGCCGTCAGGGTGGCGGCGTAATGGCCCGGCCCGATCTCCTGCAACGCGCCGGTGGGATCGAGCAGGCCGATGCGCAGGCCGGTTTCGCCAGCGATGGCGTTGAGCAGCGCCGGGTCGTAGGCGGGCTCCGCGAAGGCGCATTCGACGCCGTGCTCGGAGATGATCTCGCGCAGCCCGGCGAGGGCCGCGGCCGACGGCGTCGAGGCGTCGCCCGGGCGCACGGTGCCGGCGATCTCGAAGCCGAAGCGGTCGGCGAAATAGCCCCAGGCGGCGTGGAAGGTCACGATCTCCGCACCTTGATGCGGGGCGAGGCGGGCTTCGATCGAAGCCGCGAGTTCGTCGAGACCGGCGACAGCCTGCTCGGCGTTGGCGCGGTAGGTTGCGGCGTTTTCAGGATCGCGCGCGGCGAGGTCTTCGGCGAAGGCGGGCAGCCAGGCGCGGGCGTTGTCGATCGAGGTCCACAGGTGCGGGTCGTCGTCGCCGTGCTCGTGGCTGTCATCGCCGTGCTCATCCGCGTGGGCATGATCCTCCTCTCCGCCCTCGCCGTGGTCATCTTCGTGGTCGTGGCCGGACTCGTCGTGCGCGTGATCGTCGTGCTCGTGCGCGTGATCATCGTGCTCCTCCTCGGTCGCCGTCGGGCGCACGAAGGAGCGCAGCGTGGTGGCCGGGTGATCCATCAGCACGATCTGTTCATCCGCGCCAAGGCCGTCGAGCGCGCGCGCCAGCCATGGGCTGAGTTCCGGCCCGACCCAGACCACGAGATCGGCGTCCGAGAGCATCCGCGCCTGGCTCGGGCGCAGTTGCACCGAATGTGGGTCGGACCCTTGTTCGAGCAGGAGGTCGGGGGTGCCGACGCCCGCCATCACTTGCGAGACGAGCGCGTGCACCGGAGCGATATCGACGACGACCTTTGGCGCGTCGGCGAAGGCGGGCAGGGCGGCGAGGGAAAGGATTGCGGAGAGACGGAACATGGGGCACCTTGTCCTGAGTTGCGGTTGTGTTATATTATCACAACGCAAGGTGATAACATCACAAAACAGGATCTGCAAGCGCCATGTCTTCCCCCGATCCCGCCCGCGCATTCGCGCCGCACGATCACAGCCGCTGCGCCAGCGAGGCGATGGCCCAGGCCGAGGCACTTTGCACGGCGTCGGGTGCGCGGCTCACCCCGGTGCGCCGCCGGGTGCTTGAAATCCTGCTCGAAGAACACCGGGCGCTGGGGGCTTATGACGTGCTCGAACGGCTTGCAACCGAGGGTTTCGGCCACCAGCCGCCGGTGGCCTACCGGGCGCTTGATTTTCTTGTCGAACAAGGGCTTGCGCATCGCATACGCCGGCTCAACGCCTTTACCGCCTGCACCCATCCCGGCGATACCCACGCGCCCGTCTTCCTGATCTGCGATGATTGCGGCGCGGTGGCCGAGGCACCGGGCAAGGCGGTGCGCGCAACGCTGGAGGACGCGGCGGCGGGCATCGGCTTTACCGTCGAGCGAGTGAATGTCGAAGCGCTCGGGCTCTGCCCCGGGTGCCGCGAGGCGCGGCCATGAGCCTTCTCGCAGCCGAAAACCTGCATGTTTCCTATGGCGGTGCGGCGGTGCTCGAGGGCGTAAGCGTGGCGATCGAACCGGGCGAGATCGTCACCCTCGTCGGCCCCAACGGCTCGGGCAAATCGACGCTGGTCAAGGCTATGCTCGGGGTGATCTCGCCCGACCGCGGGCAGGTGGTCCGCTCGAGGGGGTTGCGCATCGGCTACGTGCCGCAGCGCCTGCATATCGACGCCAACCTGCCGATGACAGTGGCGCGCTTCCTTTCCCTGCCCACGCGCCAGTCGGACGCGAGCGTTTCCGCCGCGCTTGACCGCGTGGGCGTGCCCGGTTTGGAGAACCGGCAGATGACGGCGCTTTCCGGCGGGCAGTTCCAGCGCGTGCTGCTGGCGCGCGCGCTGCTGACCGATCCGCAGATCCTTGTGCTGGACGAGCCCACGCAAGGGCTGGACCAACCCGGCGAGGCGGCGTTCTACGAGTTGCTGGAGGCGGTGCGGCGCGAAACCGGGGTGGCGGTGTTCATGGTCAGCCACGATCTGCACGTGGTGATGAGCGCCTCCGACCGGGTGGTTTGCCTCAACCGCCACATCTGTTGCCAGGGCACGCCGAAGGTGGTGAGCGCGGCGCCGGAATACCGCGCGCTCTTCGGCCATGGCACCCACGGCGCGCTCGCGCTCTACCAGCACGATCACGACCATAGCCATGACCACGATCATGGCCCCGCGCAAGCCGATTATCATGGGGGCGGCCATGCTTGACGATTTCCTTGTGCGCGCGGCGATCGCCGGGGTCGGCGTGGCGCTGGCGGCGGGGCCGCTGGGCAGTTTCGTGATCTGGCGGCGGATGGCCTATTTCGGCGACGCCACGGCCCATGCGGCGATCCTCGGCGTGGCGCTGGCGCTGATCCTGTCGATCCCGATCACGCTGGGCACCTTGCTGATCGCCCTCGCGATGGCGGCGACGGTGAGCTGGCTTGCCGCGCGCGGTCACGCGATGGATGCCACGCTCGGCGTGCTTGCCCATTCCGCCCTCGCGCTGGGGCTGGTGGCGATCTCCTTCGTGCCCGCGGTGCGGGTCGATCTCTCGGCCTTCCTGTTTGGCGATATCCTCGCGGTCGGCAAGACCGATCTCGCGGTGATCTGGGCCGGGGCGCTGCTTGTCGTGGGTCTGCTCGTCTGGCGCTGGGCGCGGCTGCTCACCGCCACGCTGTCGCGCGAACTGGCCGCCGCCTCGGGGATCGACCCCGACCGCGAGGGGCTGGTGCTGACGCTGGCGCTCGCGGTGGTGGTGGCGGTGGCGCTGAAGGTGGTTGGGGCGCTGCTGATCGCGGCGATGCTGATTATTCCCGCCGCCGCTGCGCGTGGCCTTGCGCGCACCCCCGAGGGCATGGCGATGGGCGCGGTGGGGATCGGTGCAACCTCGGCGCTGGCGGGGCTGGGGGCCTCGTGGCAATTCGATACCCCGGCCGGCCCGAGCATCGTCACCGCCGCCGCTGCGGTGTTTCTGGTCGTGGCGGTTTTCGGCCGGCTGCGGCGCGGCTGACCGGCCTCAGCCCAGCACCGTGAGCCAGCCCCAGGCGGTGAGAATCGACGCTGCCGTGCCAACCAGCACCGCCGTTGCCGTCACCCGCTTGGCGACGCCATACATCGAGGCAAAGACGTAGGCGTTGACCCCCGGTGCCATCGCCGCCATCAGCACCGAGGAACGGATCGCGCCCTCAGGGATCGCGAAGGCGTGGCCAAGCCCCCAGGTGATCGCGGGATGCAGCAGCAGGGAAACGCCACTCACCCAGATCACCAGGCGGATGTCGCCTTCGGGCCGGTAGGAGGCGAGGATTCCGCCGAGCGCAAAGAGCGCGGTCGGGATCGCCGCGCCCGCGACCATGTCGACCGCGCCCGCCATGGTCCCCGGCATGGTGAGGCCGGAGAGGTTCCAGAGCGCGCCGAGCACGATCCCGATCAGCATCGGGTTGCGGCTCATCGACCGGCTCACCTGCATGACGGTGGCCCCGACGCTGCGACCTTCGGCCCGCACGATCTCCATCGCCGTGGTCGAGATCAGGTAGACGAAAGGCGCGTGGAAGGCGATGATTGCAAAGTTGTAGGCCAGGGCCTCGACGCCGTAGGCCCGTTCCGTGATCGGCAGGCCAAGCAGCCCGCCGTTCGAGAAGGCCGCGGCGAAGGCCACCGCCACGCTGTCGGGCCATGGCCTGCGAAAGAGCAGCCGCGCGCCGAAAAGGCCTGCGAAAAACCCCACCACGACGCCGGTATAGAAGGCGGAGAGCATGAAGGGATCGAAGGTTTCGCCAAGGTCCAGCCGCGAGATGCCGCGAAACAGAAGCACCGGGAAAGCGAAGCCCTGGGCAAAGCCCATCGCGCCCTCGAACAGGCTCTCGGGCGCGCCGAGCGCGCGGCGCGCAAGGTAGCCAAAGCCGATCACGATGAACACCGGCAGGATGACTTCGATCAGAACCGACATTTCAGAGGTCGTAGGAGATTGTCATCCCGTCATGGGCCGGGGTGATGTGATCGGGGGTCTCTGCCGCCACGGTGTCATAGTCGAGATCAATGTGCATGTTCGTGAGAACACCCCGTTTTGCACCGGATTGCTCGAGCCATTCCAGCGACTTGGCAAGATGCGCATGGGTCGGGTGCGGGGTGCGGCGCAGGGCGTCGATCACGAAGCAATCGAGCCCTTCGAGCAGCGGCCAGCTATCGGGTTTGATCTCGGAGACGTCCGGCAGGTAGGCCAGACCCTCGATCCGGAAGCCGAGCGAGTCGATGCTGCCGTGCTCCACCTCGAAGGGCACCAGACGGATCGTGCCGCCCGCGCCGTCGATTTCCAGCGGTCCGCGGATCGTGTGCAGATCGAGAATCGGCGGGTAGGACGAGCCCACCGGCTGCACGAAGGCGTAGCCGAAACGGGAGAGCAGCGCGTCCTGGGTGGCACCATCGGCCCAGACCGCAAGTCGGCGGCGGGTGTTGAACACGACCTGGCGCAGATCGTCGATCCCGTGGACGTGGTCGGCGTGCGAATGGGTGTAGACCACCGCGTCGAGCTCGGCCACGCCCGCGTCGAGCAACTGGGTGCGCAGATCGGGTGAGGTGTCGATCAGCACCCGGGTGGTGCCCGCATCGGTTTCGCGCGTCACCAGCATCGAGCAGCGGCGGCGGGCGTTCTTCGGGTTGGCCGGGTCGCAATCGCCCCAGTCGCCGCCGATCCGGGGCACGCCGCCGGAGGAGCCGCAGCCCAGAATGGTGAAGCTGAGACGCGCCATCAGCCGGCGGCCTTCCATGCCGGCACCTTCCAGAACAGCCGGTCGAAGTTCGCCTCCGTGCGGGCCGCGAAATCGGCGTAGTCGATACCGAAGACCTCCGCGCCGACGCGGGCGGTATCGGCGGTATAGGCGGGTTCGTTGCGGCGGCCGCGATGCGGCGGCGGCGCGAGATAGGGGCTGTCGGTCTCGACGAGAATGCGCTCGACCGGGGCGGCGGCGAAGATCTCGCGCAGCGCACCGGACTTCGGAAAGGCGACAATGCCCGACATCGACAAGTAGAAGCCCAGATCGAGCGCCGCTTCGGCCAGCGCGCGCCCCGACGAGAAGCAATGCATCACGCAGGTATAGGCCCCGGCCCGGTGCTCCTCGGCGAGGATGCGGGCGATGTCGTCGTCGGCGTCGCGGGCGTGGATGATGAGCGGCAGCCCGGTCTGGCGCGCCGCCTCGATGTGCAGGCGCAGGCTCTCCTGCTGCACCCCGGCGCTTTCGGCGGTGTAGTGATAATCGAGCCCGGTCTCGCCGATGCCGACGAATTTCGGGTGCTCGGAGAGGTGCACCAGTTCCGCCACCGTCGCCATCGGCTCCTTGGCCACGCTCATCGGGTGGGTGGCCGCCGCGAAGAACACAGGATCATGCGCCTCGGCAATGGCCTGCACGGCGGGCACGTTGGCCAGCCGGGTGGCGATCGTCACCATCCGCGCCACGCCCGCCTCCGCCGCGCGGGCGACCACGGCTGCGTGTTCGCCCTCGAAATCGGGAAAGTCGAGGTGGCAATGGCTGTCGGTGATCCGGGGAATGGTCATGTGACGCGGGTTTCGGCTGCTTCGTTGATCCTGAAGACCATATCGAGGATCACCGCAGCAGGGTCAAGGTTGACCGCCCGGGCATGCGCGGCGCGCGCGGTCAACTCCTGCTGAAGCGCCGCCCAATGCCGCCCGGCGGTCACGTTGCCGGCAAGCCGGGAAAGCAGGGCACCTTCGCCCGGCGCGGCCTCGATCGCGGGGGGCAGGCCCGCGCCGGTGCGCGCCAGCCGGGCGAGGAAAAGCCCCAGCAGCCGCAAGAGCATGTCGTATCGCGCGGCATTGGCGGCCCCGGCGGCGGAATTGGCGAGCGCGATCGCGCGCGGACGGTCGTAGCGCGGGGCATGCGCGAAGGTGGCGACAACCTCGCCGTAAGCCGCAAGCCCGCCCTGATGGGTGAGCCGCAGCGCCTCGCCCACCGAGCCGCCGGCCAGTTCGCCGAGCGCCTCGGTGTTCTCGATGCCGTCGAGGCCCGCGCCTTCGAGGGCACGGGCAAGATCGGGCGCGGCGAGCGGATCAAGCCTGAGCGCCCGGCAGCGCGAGCGGATCGTGGGCAGCAGGCGCGAGGGTTGGTGGCTGACCAGCAGAAGAACGGCGTTTGCGGGCGGTTCTTCGAGCAGTTTCAGGAGCGAATTCGCCGCCGTCGCGTTCATGTCGTCGGCGGCATCCACGATCACCACCCGGCGGCCGCCATCGACAACCGAGAGGCCGAAGAACCCCGCCAGCCTGCGCACGTCTTCGGCGCGGATCACCTCCGACATCTTGCCGGTGTTCTCATTCCGGCTGCGCCGGATCAGCATGATCCCCGGCTCGGCCAAAGCCCGCACCCGGCGCGCCACGGGGTGATCGCGGGCGATATCCAGCGTGGCGGGGGCGGAGCTTGCGCCGAACAACCCGGCGTCGTCGGCAGGCGGGGCGGCGCGCAGAAATCGGGCGATCTTCCAGGCCAGTGTCGCCTTGCCGACGCCGCGCGGGCCGGTGATCAGCCAGGCGTGGTGCAGCCGCCCGGCATGGAAAGCATCGAGAAAGGCGGTCTCGGCGGCACCATGGCCGACAAGTTGCTCCGTCTCGCGCGGATGCGGCGCGCCCTCGATCCGGTCCGGTTCCGGCAACTCGTCGGGCTCAGCCATGGCGGCGCTGACCCGGAACGGGGCGGGGGCGATCGCCTCGGACAACGCCCCAGGTCATGCCAGCCGCGCCCGTGCGATCCTGGCGACATCGGCGGCCACCTCGATCTCCGCGCGGTCGCCGTCCACGACCACGCAGCGCGCGGAGAATTCCTCGGCCAAGGCAAGGAACCCGGCGCGCATCTGCGCCTGGAGCCCGGCACCGAAATCCTCGAAGCGTTCCTCGTGCCCGCCGCGCCCCTTGGCGCGGGCGTGGCCCTTGGCCGGGTCCATGTCGATGATGAAAGTCAGATCGGGTTCGCGCACGATCATCAGCCGGTGCAGCGCGTCGACGGTCTCGCGCAGACCCGGGCCGCGCAGGCCCTGGTACATCCGGGTGGAATCGGCGAAGCGGTCGCAGACCACCACCTCGCCTGCCGCCAGCGCGGGTTCGATCACCCGTTCGAGGTGGTCGCGGCGGGCGGCGGTGAACAGCAGGATCTCGGTCTCGGCCGACCAGCGGTCGGGGTCGCCTTCGAGCACGAGGCGGCGGATCTCCTCGGCCCCGGGGCTGCCGCCGGGCTCGCGGGTCGAGCGCACCGCGTGCCCCGCCGCGCCAAGCGCCTCGGCCAGCATCCGGGCCTGGGTCGACTTGCCGGAACCGTCGATGCCCTCGAAGGTGATGAAGAGCCCCGCCATCCGCGTCAGTTGGTCAGCGCGTTGCCGGGGCCTTCGGTGGCCGGATCGGGCGCGGGGTCCGGGGGCTGCGGCGTGCCCGATGTCAGTTCGCGCGCCATCGCCAGCGCCTTGCCCGCAGCGGCACTCACGCGGGGCAGGAACCCGGCCTTGGCCACGCTCGCTTCAGCCACCAGCGGCACCTCCACCGGCGCGAGCCCGGGCCGGTCGATTGTCATCTGTGCGAGGGTCTGCCCTGCGGCAATCGGTGCCTGAAGCGGGCCGGTCCAGGTGATCTCGGCGTCGATCTCGTTATTGGCGGTGACCGGCATCAGGAAGGCGAGGTCTTCCGTCGGCGTCAGGCCGACATTGGCTTCGGCACCGAGAAACACCGGCACTTCCGCGACCCGTTCGCCCGCCTTGACCGGGGCTTTCACCGCGAATTGACGGAATGCCCAATTGACGATCCCTTCGGCTTCGCTCGCCCGGGCGCTTTCGCTGTCGAGCCCGGTGATGGCAAAAACGATGCGGCGCTGGCCCTGCAGCGCCGAGCCGACCAACCCGTAGCCCGCTTCGGAGGTGTGGCCGGTTTTCAGACCGTCGGCACCGATCCCGAGGTTGAGCAGCGGGTTGCGGTTGAACCGGTTGTCCGGGGCGCGGCCGTCGAAAGGGTATTCGGCCATCGCGAAATAGGGGTAGTATTCTGGAAACTCGGTGATCAGCCGGGTGGCGACGATGGCCAGATCGCGCATCGACATGCGATGGCGCGAGTCGGGCCAGCCCGACGAATTGGCAAAGGTCGAGTTTGTCATCCCCAACGCGCGGGCGCGCTCGGTCATCATCGCGGCAAAGGCTTCCTCGCTGCCCGCAAGGCCCTCGGCCACCACGACGCAGGCGTCGTTGCCGGAATTGACGACGATGCCCTTGATCAGTTCCTCCACCGTCGGGCGGTCGGTGGTGTTGAGAAACATCGTCGAGCCGCCCATGTCCTGGGCGCGTTGCGAAACGCCGAAGCGCGTGTCCATCGTCACCCGTCCGTCGCGCAGCGCTTCGAACAGCATGTTGACCGTCATCAGCTTCGACATCGAGGCCGGTGGCAGCGGCGCGTCGGAGTTCTTGTCGAGCAGGATCGTGTCGGTGCTGACATCGTAGACGATCGCCCCGGTGGCGCTGGTTTCGAAAGCGCGGAGGGGCAGGGCGACCAGCAGCAGCGCGGCGGCGAGCAGGGCGGCGAAAGCGCGGCAGCGTAGCATCGGCGGTTCAGTCCTCTTGATCGTGATACCGGCCAGGCGGGCAGGGCGCGGCGGGCCGGCTCAGTTGGTGACGGAATAGGCGTCGTTGAAGCCCAGGTCCTTGATCTTCTTGAGCAGCGCGGCGCGCTCGGCGTTGCTGCCGGCCGGGCCGACGATGACCCGCCAGAAATCCTTGCCGCTCATCTTGCCCGGTTTGATCGTTGGCACCATGCCGGCGCGTCGGAGCGCCTCCGCGGTATTGTCGGCATTGCCCTGCACCGAGAAGATGCCGATCTGGACGAAGGGTTTCTCCAGCCCCCCTGCGGCGGCGCTGGCAGGCCGCTCGGGCTTCGGTGCCGGGGTCGCCACGGGTTTGCCCTCGGCTGCGTCGAGCGCGGCGGTGGCGGCGAGGATCGGGTCGTCAAGGCTTGTCGCGGCCACCGCGGGCGCGGCGGTGAGCGTGCCGGTCTCGGCGTCGGGGGCCTCCGCGCCGTCCTCGGGCACGGCCTCGCGGCGCAGCGCCGTGATGTTGATCCGGGCCGGCTTGCCGGCGAGCATCTCCAGCGACTCGGCGGCATCGGAGGACACCTGGATGCTGGGCCCCGGCGTTTGCCGCTCGGGCCGGTAGGCGACGCCGATCACGAATGAGCTGTTGTCTTCGTTGCGGATGATCACGCGTTCGGGGTCTTCCACATCGGGATGCGCAACCCACACGCCGCCGAGCGAGGGACGACCGTCCCACAGCCCGGTGTCGGTGACCTGGAAGACTTCCGGTGCCTCGACGTCGCGTTCGACCGTGCGCGAGGTTTCGCCGGCAACGTTTTCGTCACCGGTTCCGCCGCCCTGAAGAAAGGCCGGCCCGTCACCGTCTTCGCACCCGGTCAGCGCGATTGCGCCAAGCACTGCTATCAGCTTGAATTGGATCCCGCTCGCCATGTCTGTGCCTATGCCCCTTGCCGCGCGGCGATCCACCGCGCTGCCCGCCTGCGCGTTTTTCTCACGCGTTGGGTGCGACAATAACCACAAGCAGCCGCCATGAAAAGCCTTGCGGGTGTTTTCGGCGGTTTCATGCAAAGCCTCCCGCCCGGCCGCGGAGAGATCTGTGGCCGCGACGAGAATGCTTTCAGAATCGCGCGCGCCGCGCTATCGCAGGGGCCGGTTTGGAGGAGTGGCAGAGTGGTCGATTGCGGCGGTCTTGAAAACCGTTGAACGTGAGAGCGTTCCGGGGGTTCGAATCCCCCCTCCTCCGCCACCATCCCGATCTCATTTCCCTGCACCGATTGCGCCCGTAGTTCCCGGCACCTGCCGCGAATTTGGCCGAGACCGGTCATCTTGTTGCCCAAAGCGCAACGTAGACCGTCTGCCTAGATCTTCTCACCTGGCGATTCCCAAGGGGGGTTCAGACGATGGCGGAAGTAAAGTCTGCGCTGCGGATATTCCTGAAGAACGAGGCCGGCGCCATGCAAAGCGACCTCACGCTGTTCCTCGGGGAGTCGATCGAGTTGGCGTTGGTCGTGACGGGTGTTGCTTCCTATGGCGCGCCTGTAGCTGCCAATTGCAACTTCGGCCCCGGGGCGGCGGCGCAATCGGCGGGGTATCCCGAGATCCGGCTCGTGACCTAGACACGACTTTTGGTTGTGCCGTGATCCATTTTTGTGAACATGTCCTTGCTGCCTGCTCTCGACCGCGCGTCGAGAGCAGGCAGGTATTGCGATAGGGTGTCGGCGAGGGCCGACACCCATCGTTTCTTGCGATTGCCATCGCGCATCGGCAAAGAAATTGCGCAGGCATCGGGTGGACCGACCGTGTGCAACCCGTCCGAGTGACACGCGGCAGGTGTGCGAATCTGGAAACAGTCGCCCAAAAATAGTCAAAATGTTGACAAAATCATTTCTAACCGGGCCCATCCGGGCTAGTCTGGGTGCGGTTGTGCGATTCTTGTAACTGAGTTTTCTTAATCGAACATCCCGGAGTCTGTTGCCATGGCGACGCGCGCTGATACCGAGACCTACCGGACTTTGAAGTCTGATTCGCGGTTGATGCCCGATCAGCAGCCCACGGCGGACTGGAGCGCATATGCCGCGACCTACGACCTGCTGCTGGAGTACAATCCGGCCTATCAACAACTGCTGGAAGAGTTCGAAAACGTCCTGTCGCAAGCCGATGCCCCCCGGGTGATCTATGACGTTGGCGGCGGAACCGGGAACTATTCCAAGATCGCCGCGAGCAGGTATCCCGAGAGCCTGATCCATTTCATCGAGCCTGATCAGGGCATGAGGCAGCGTGCCAAGCAGAAACTGTCCGGGCACAAGAACATCGTGTACATTGACAAGGCCCTTCAGGACGTCGAGGCGTCCGCCGAGGCTGACCTGGTCATATGTGCACACGCACTATACTCGATGCCGGATCACCAGGAACGGCTTCTTGACCTGAAAAGACTTCTTCGACCGGGAGGGCTTCTTTTTCTTGTCGATCTGGGTCGGCCAATGAATGTGGCGGACTGGAGATATTACCTGTTCTCGCATTTGACGAAAGAGGTTGGCCTGTTCAAGGCAATTCGGATTCTGTGGAAAGGCCGGGAAATCGCAAAGCAGAACAAGGCGATATTCAAGGCCCAGCAAGACGGTTTGTATTGGACCCACAGCGAATCCGAAATTCGCTCCGCCGTCGAGAAAGCCGGTTTCGAAGTGCTTTCGCAAAAGACCATGTATCGAGACTATAGCGACCTTTTGTTGTGTCGCGCAGCGTCGTAACGGTGCGTCACAGGGGACTGGAATAATGCAAAAGGTTTTTGATACGCTAGAGAAGTGCCGGTATTCCGTGCTTTCGGACAGCGATGATCTTGATAAGATTTTCCGCCTTCGGTATGACAGTTACCTGGCTGAAGACGCGATCCTGAAGAATGAACGCAAGGTGATGTCGGACCCCTACGATGAGAGTCCGAATTGCGTACACGTGGCTGTCGAGATGGACGGCGAATACATCGCGGCACTGCGACTTCATCTGTTGTCGAATACCGTGCCAGTCTCGCCAACGCTTGAAGTCTTTCCTGAAATCAGAGACCGACTGGATTCGGGGCAGACGATGCTCGATCCGACCCGGTTTGTTGTCCGCCCGGGTTCGAAAAAGAACTTTCTGCCGCTTCATCTTGTAACCCTTCGGATTCCATTTCTGGCCGCCGTGTCGTATGATGTGGACATCGTGCTTGCCGCGGTGCGGGCCGAGCATTCGGCATTCTATCGCCGTTACCTTGGCTGCCACAATGCGGTCGATCCGCGCCCTTATCCTGAATTGACCAAACCGATCGGTCTGATGATGACCATCATGGAGGAGAGCCGGGACAAGGTTCTGGAAAAGTATCCGTTCTTTGGGCGGTTGGACTCTATTCCGCAGTCGGAAATCCAGTTTCCGAAACTGCCGGGCTTCTACCGCATTGTCGAGCGGCCCGCGTCTCGCGTCGCTTAGCGGTTTTGACAATGTATATCTGCGTTTGACGCCTTCGCGTTCGGCTTCAGGAGTGACCGATGTTTGCACCGGTTGCCTCGCCCGATCCAGTGGGATCTGGGGCCGACCTGGGGCCGACCGCAGGCTGAAGGGGGCAACGAGGGTCCGGCCACGGGGTGAGAAACGAGCTGATTTTTGCCTGAAGATGGTCAGATTTCCACCTAATTGTTCTCTTACTCTAAAGTCTCGCAATGGTGTTGAAAGAGGCCAAGAATGAAGGGGATCAAATCGATCTGGACGGCGAAGTTGGAATGGCCCAACCCAGCCGACCGCGAGCAGAGGATCAAGGATTACGTTGAGCTCGCCAATTCGCTCGCCTGGCAGAGGATGGGAAGCTTCTTTGCCGCGGCCGTGCTGGCAATGTTCTATTTCGACCCTGCTACCACCATCGCGTGCTATGCCGGCCTGCTTTTTTCCGAATTTCTCGATATGTGGCTGGGCAAGCATGCCAAAGCCTGGGACGGCAAGGACCCTGCGGTCGGCCGGCGGCTGATGCGGAGTTTCACGATCAGCACGGTCATCAGCTCCGTCGCCATCAGTCTTTTCGTCATCACAATCGCGGTACAACAGACGACCGGAGGCCATTTCACGCCGCTCTTCCTGCTGTTTGCCGCCTCGCTTTTTGCCGCCATGTACAACAGCCCGCTGATCAATATCCTGCTGCTTCGGCTTTCGATCTACGCGGCCGCTTTCCTGTTCATCGGGTTTCTCGATATCGTGCGGTTCCGTCCGGATTTGTCCTCGACCATCTGGCTGGAGTTTTTTACCATCGTTTTCGTGCTGTATTTCATCATCGACACGTCGTTGAATTTTTACCGGCACTACCAGGAGCGGTTGAAACAGATCAAGCAGATCAAGGAAGAAAACGAAAGAACCAAGGCCGCCTACGAAATCAAGTCGCAATTCCTTTCCACGGTGAGTCATGAACTGCGCACGCCCCTCACATCAATCAAGGCCTCGCTTGATCTTGTAAATAACGGCACCCTCGGAGAGGTTCCCGATAACCTGAAGGGCGCATTGTTCATCGCGGCGAAGAATGGCCAGCGTCTGGCAAACCTGATCGACGATCTTCTCGACCTCCAGAAAATGGAAGCTGGCGAGTTGGATCTTGTTCTGGAAACGATGGGTGTGAATGAGCTGGTGAAAGAAGCGGTCGAGTCCACGGCGGGATACGCAGGCAAGCTTGGTATCCATGTGACCACGATCCTTCCGGCTCAGGAATTGATGATACAAGGCGATCATTCCCGCCTGGTACAGGTCATGAACAACCTCATGTCGAATGCCCTCAAGTTCTCCGACGAAGGTGGATCGGTGCAGGTTCGCGTCGAGCCAAAAGGCGACCACGTTCGGATTTCTGTCGAGGACGAGGGCATGGGAATTCCCGAGAATGCCAGAGACCGGGTTTTTGGAAAGTTCAGCCAGGTCGATTCCTCGGACATCAGGAAAGTCGGCGGTACCGGCCTCGGCCTCAACATCACCAAGCAGCTTGTCGAACGACATGGCGGCAGGATCGACTACGAGAGCCAGCAGGGTGTCGGGACCACGTTCTACGTCGAGTTCGATCTGGTGGAAGATGGCAGCTCCGACCGAACGGACAGCACCCAGATGGCTCTGACCGCCTGAGTGGCACGCCCCCGGATGACGGTTTGCAACGTTACGTAATCCGGGGATCGACAGAAACAGGATTGTATCAAGCGGAGGATACCGGCTAGACTGGAAACGATATTTCCCAACCGTGTTTGTATCAGTACTGCCTCGTTGCCCGGCCGCTGGGCGCGTTGTGGGGTGAGTGCTTCGGAGATTGATGTCCCGCCCATTGGCCTGACACAGCTACACGGAACCAGCACATGGAAAAACTTGAACGGATCCTGCACGTCGATGACGACGAGGATATTCGCGCCCTCACCAAGATGGTTTTGGAATTGGTGGGCCACTATCAGGTTCAGCAATTCTCTTCGGGTGAGGAGGCTTTGCAGTCAGCCGAGAAGCTATCGCCTCAGTTGTTTCTACTCGACTACATGATGCCCGGTATGAATGGGGAAGACCTCTGGCGAAAGCTGAAAGCCGTTCCCGGGTTGGAAGACGTGCCGGTCGTGTTCATTTCCGCGAAATCCGAACAAGACTTTGCCGAAGGGCTTATCGAAGAGGGCGCATTGGCCGTCATCGTGAAACCCTTTGAAATCGACCATCTGTGCGAAGAGCTCGAAGAGGCCTGGGCGACCTATCAAAACCGATCCAGCTAAGGCCATGCGCCCGATGGCGCTGATCGGGTGCTCCCGCCGACGGTGACGCTGGATGGATCTTGTGCTCCACAATCGGCGCGGGGCCTGGCGTCACCTGCGCGGTCGAAGCCGACCATGGCAGTCATCGTGATCGGCGCAGATCGCCTCGATAATGCTGGCCAGTTGGCATATCCGCGCGTGGCAAACGCTGTGCCGTTCTGCGGACCCGAGGTCCTTTTCGTAGGCCGCAATGGCGACCTCGGCCCTGCGGGCAGCTTCGCCAAGTTCGGCAAAGCCCAGCGTCTTCCCGACACCGGCAATACGATGCGCAACGAACATCGCCGCGTCGACGAAGGGTTCCGATTGGTCGGCGTCGGGGGCAGAGATAATCGCGCAAGCGAGCGTGGCATGATACTCGGCAAGCTTTTCAACGAATGCGCGCCGGCTCTTTTTTACCGCGGCCTCGAACGGCGCGAGCGGATTGCGCGAGGTATCATGAAATGACACGGACCCTCCGCAGTCATCTTCGCCATTACCATCAGCCGGATGCTTGGATCTGGGTGCGAGCGAGGCAATCTGGCCCTGCGGGCCCGGGTCTGATCGAGACCGGCAGTCTTGCCCCTGGTTGCTGTTCCCCGATTTCAAATCACGCTTTCCGTCCCTGTTCCGATACCAGTCCTCGAAGTAAACCACCCGGGAAGCATCCAGCTCGGCGCTTCGCGACAGGGTCGGTTTCGGATTGCGTTTCCCGCTATACATATCAAGACCTCGGTTCACCAATCTATCACGACGACAAGGCCAAAACCCTTCTTGCCCGGGCTCCCCTTCAATCCGCTGATTGGGAATCCGAGTTTTTGCAACCTTGTGGGCAACCCCTTCGGGGTCGTCTGGGTCCGGTTACCTTGGCGTTTGTTTTCCCCTATTTGAAAATGCCGGGGAGGCTCCTCCTTCTACTGATCTGCGAGCGTTTGTGGTGTTCGCCGATCTCCGAATTCAACTGCTCACGCAGCATCTGCGCAAATTCTTCGCGCAGATCTTCTTTGACGTCGTCGTTTTCTTGCCGAAGGCGTGCCACGGCCGCGGGGAAACCGCCTGCGCTCCAACGCCTGGATACCTGCTGTGCCGAAGGCGAGGTTATGCGGCGCACGTTTTCAATGGCGTGCCAGATCGCCCTGCTCAATTCGCCGCGCGTCGGCAGGCGGATCGGCGAAGAGGGGGCAAGCGCCAGGGAGGCGGTTGCCGGCAGTTTTGCCGTGTGATTCCCCTCGCTTTCGTCGATCGCGATAGAGATCTCTCCTCCCAGCGCCTTGAGAACGAGTTGGCCCTTGCGTGGAATGACACCAACGAACTCGCCCTCACCGCGGTAGGAAAGGTATACATCGTGACTTTCGAGGCGACCGATTATGGCGGATGCCGCCGTGCGCAAGAAATTCTTGAATTCGAGCGGCGGCATGATCCGGTGAAGTTTCTCGATGTTGCGGACCTTGGCGGCGAACACCGTGGACAGGAACAGGGCACCACGTCCGGATTGAAATACATAGCTTTCAAAAGCCGGGTAGCGGAGCAATCTATCCATCTTGCCGAGGTCGATCGCTTCCTCAAGATCGTGTTGCGTTGTGCGGTCGAGAACTTCGATCAGGGAGTCGATGACACCGGCACTTTCCGCAACCGACCTGCGCTCTTTCATCAACTGTTCGGCAACGCCCAGGCGCACGATGATTTCAGTCGCGTCCAGCGGTTTTGTCAGGTAGTCGCTCGCACCTGCCGAGAACGCCCGATCTATATATGACTTTTCCGACATCGAGGTGAGCATCAGAATCGGCGTTTCGGCATGTTTCGGCAGATCGCGGATTCTCTGACAAAGCTCGATCCCGTCCATGCCCGGCATCATGATATCAAGCAGGAAACAGGAAAACGACTTTTCCTCGGTGGCGATCAGGTCAAGCGCGCGTTCCGCGGACTCGCAGTATACCACCTCGTCGTAGTGGGCGCTCGCGAGGATCCCTTCGAGAAGTTGCAGAATGATCCTGTCGTCGTCGACAGCAAGTATCTTCATTTCGAGCCGTTTGTTTCTGGCCGCCATCCGATCTTGGAAGGACACCGCGGGTGAAAGGAATAGCGCCCCTTGCGCTGTGGAGTTGGTTAGGATTCTGGACGGCGATTCTGCCAATACTGGGGCGAGAGTGCGACCAGATCATGGGTTTCGGTTGGGTCGAGGCCCTGGTCGATGCGGCCCCCCGCGAAGGCGACACGGATTTGGGAGGTCGAGGGTATCAAACGCTCCGCCCGAAGTGCATCGAAGCGATCAAACCCGTGCCGCTTGCGGGGCATACACCCGCGCATCCAGCGTCTGTTCCATCTCAACGAGCAGGGTCTCGACAAGGGCTTCGATCTGCTTCGTCGGCCCTGACGCGGAAAGGCGCGCCCGCTGGTCGACCGCGGTCTCGACTTGATGCGCGAGTTGCCCCATGCGCGGATAGCCAAAGGTTTCGGCGGTGCCCGATATCTTGTGGGCCCGAAAACGGATACCTTCCAGCGCCCTCTCCTGAACGTCAGGTCGGCCAATTGCACCGAGAAGCGCATCGAGTTCGATGATGGTCGTCTCCATCGTATCGAGATAGCGCAGGCGAACCGCTTCGAATTCCTCAGACAGTGCCGCGCTGAATTGCCTGCTGTTTTCCTGACTCATGACGCTTTCAACCACCCAAACAACCCGTCGATCGCTCCGTGCTTGCCCTTCCCCGAAGACGCCTGGCTCGCCGCGATCCTGGCCGCGCATTCTTCGGCATCGTCAATGGCAGAGGCCAAGGCACGGAGATTTGCCTTTCGCGGAATGAAGCCGTTTCTCATGCCGCTTCCGACAACCAGTTGGGGAACCAGGATTTCCCCCCTCGTGGTCCTGATTTCCAGTTCCTCGGCGTTGCAGGCAAGGTCGGCCGAGAATGTTTCGGGGTCGATGCCAAGGCCGTCCCGCAATATGATGGGGAATTGTCCGTTGCCTGCGTAGGCCATGAAGTATTGGCGCAGGCGGAGCGTCTCCGCTATCGCGTCACCGACGGAGTTTACCGCGAACCTGAATTCGGAAGTCGTTGTCTTTTGGAATATCTCTTCCACGTTCACGATCTTCACGGCGATGACATCGACGGCCGCCAGCTTCTCCGATGTTTGCAACAGGAAGTTTTCAAGTGCGAGGTATTCGATGGAACCGGCGACATCCTCGAGTTCGAGCGGGGTGGCCAGGGTGAAGGCTTTCTTCTTGCCAAGTTCGGTCCGGACATCCTCGATTTCGGCCCGCACCCGGGCGAATTGGCGTCTCTGTTGTCCGTGCTTCCTGGCGAGATAAAGGCGGGCACTGAGTTCAAGTTCATCAAACGGTTTGGTCAGGTAATCGCTCGCGCCTGCGTCGAATGCGGCCTCGATGTGAACACGATCCGACAAGCCGGACAGCATGACGATCGGTGCCAGCTCGTATTTCGGCATTGCCCTTATCCGACGGCACAGCTCTATGCCATCCATGCCCGGCATATCGATATCCAGCAGGAAACACTCGTATGGAGTGGCTTCCTGGGTGAGCTCCATGAGCGCGCTTTCACCCGAGTCGCATAGCTTCAAGTCATGAAGCGCCATCTGCTTAAGCGCGAGTGCGAGCAGGTCTCTATGGGTTTCGTCATCGTCGACAGCAAGGATCTTCATAGGCTGGCCCCGAAAGTTTCCTTAAGTGGTCGCCCCCAAGGAATCTGTCTAAACTTGTTTCTTGTCGGAAATAGGGCATTCCCAAGAAACCGCCGCGACCGAATGCGCAGGGTGCCCGTGGCCGATTGCAGCTTGCTCGGCGACTCGCGGCCGGAAATGACCGGCCAATTTGGGCAACGACAGCGCGCGTTTCCCGGAAACTTTGCGAAATCCTCCGCAGCGCAGCCATATTCATTCCATATTCGGCTGCGAAGATGCCGGGGAGCATGGGTCTGAGGAGCAAGAATGAGACTGCTTGTAGTCGATGATGACCAGACGATCCTGGACCTCGTCAAACAGATCCTGGAACTTTCGCCTCAGTATGAGGTCGTCGCGGTGCCCTCCGCGAAGGCTGCACTTGCGGAAGTCGAGGACGCCGACGACGACTTTGATTGCGTCCTTGTCGACATCCAGATGCCCGAGATCGACGGAATCCAGCTGGTCCGGATGATCCGGCAGGCGCCGGGCTACGAGGACGTGCCGATCGTCATGCTCACCGCGATGCAGGACCGACGCTACCTGACCCAGGCGTTTTCTGCCGGTGCGACGGATTACATCACCAAGCCTTTTGATTTTCAGGGCCTGCGGTCCCGGATCCCGGCGGCCCGGAAACTCGTGGTCGACAAGGTCCGGCACCGGGTTCAGCCGCTGATGGCGGGCGAGATGAAGGGGATGGGCGAAACCGCGCGGGACTTCAGGCTCAATGACCCGATCCCGCTCGACAAGCTGGAAGGTGCGATCGACTACAGCGAGTTTGAAAATCTCGTACGCCAACTGACGCGGCACCGATTCTCCAACTGCACGGTGTTCGCCGTGAAGATCGGCATGGTCAAAGAAGCCTTCAACGACTGCTCGTCGGACGCCTTCCGCACGCTGGTGCGCAATGCCGCGCTGGCGGTGCAGGAAATCCTGCTTCAAAACAGGGGGATCCTTTCCTACCGGGGCAACGGCGTTTTCCTGTGTATCCCCGATGAGCGCCTTGGCGCATCCTGGCGCGACCTTCAGACAGCCCTCAATGAACGCTTCAACGCGCTTCACGGGAACGCCGGGGGCATTCCCATCCAGTTGCGGATTGGAGACCAGACCCGGTTCAAGACCAACTCGTTCGTGCGCGTGCTCGAAACCCTGTCTGCTGCGGTTGAAAGCGCGGAAACGCGGAGCCTTGATCTTGGCGACGTCGCCAAGGCACCAAACCGGTTCCTCGCCTTGTTCGGGTTCACCGAGGAGGAGCGGCATCTGGAAAAACGCGCCTACGAGGAAGTCTTGCACACGGCGCTCGCCGAGACCGCCGACGATGACTGGCGTCGCAGGTTGGAGCGGCGGCAAGGCGCTTCGGGCCGGACATCTGCCGACCCGGAACGGGCGAAGGCACGCGGCGCGGGCGGGGCAGGGCGGTCTCGTAGCCTTCAGCGCTGACCGGGCGCGCCGTTCAGTTCCATCAAGGCCAGTTTCCCAAGATCATTCGGCTTCGCGGCGACACCCGGTATGGCCGCCGCCCGGCTTGCGCGCGATGCGCGGCAGGGAATGGAACAACTGCGGCTGCGTGTTGTTTTGTCCGCACAATCCCTTAGCCACAACCAAGGAGGCTTAGACATGAGACGCATTCTTGCCACCACTGCATTCGCGGCGCTGATCGCCGCGCCGGGCTTGGCCCAGTACGATGCCGATGCCGGTGTGGAAGGCGAAGCCGAGGCCGAGAGTGCCGCGGAGATTGACACCGAAGGCATGAGCGGCGAGGCCGCGGCCGGGATCACCGCCGAGGAACTGATCGACGCCGAAGTATACGATGCCACGGGCACGAACTTCACCAACGTGAGCGATCTGGTCGTGAATGACGACAACATGGTCACCCATGTCCTGGTCGATGTCGGCGGGGTTCTGGGCGTCGGCGCGCGCACCGTCGCCGTTGCGATGTCGGAGGTCGAGATCGACGCCGACGCCGATGGCGAGGTCAGCGTGCACGCCTCGATGACCCAGGAACAGATTGCCGAGATGCCCGAATACCAGGGCTGACACATCTGCGCCAAACCGGGGTGAAGAAGGGCCTGCGCGTCGCGCGGGCCCTTCGCGTGCGAAGACCGGCCTTTCCGGGGGCGAGCGGCAGGGTGGGGGCTGCGGTGCGGCTATGACCCCGCCGCCGGGTCTCCCGGATCTTCGCTTGCGTGGAACCGAAGCACGAGCCGGTAGAACCGGCCGTCCGGTTCGTCGATCTCGCCCTGCTCGATTTCTGCTTCGAGCTGCTGGGAGAAGGCCCGGATCAGTTGTTTGCCGAGATTGGTCCCGTCTGAATCCGCCGCCTGCCCCGCGCGCGGCGTGGCGCAGGAATTGATGACCCCGAATTCGACCAGATCCGGCTCGATCCGGCGGAAGTGCACGCTGATCCTGGAGCGGCCATCATCCAGTTGGCCGACATATTTCAGGGCATTGGTGAGCGCCTCGGTCGCCAGCAAGGACAGCGGAACCACCGTGTCGGGGCCGAGCGTGACGTCGTCGAATTGTGTGGAGATCTCGAGGCTCCGGTTGGCGGGCGCTCCGATCGAGGCAAGCTGGCTGACGATTTCGTCCAGCAACCGGTCGGCGCGCACCTGCGAGAGCCGGTCGGACTGGTAGAGGGCGCGATGGATCGTCGCCAGCGCCATGACCCGCTCATGGAGATTGGACAGAACCTGCCGGGCTTCGGGTTCGCGCACGCTCCGGCCCTGGATGCTGATGATCGACGCGATAAGCTGCAGGTTGTTTTTCACCCGGTGGTGGATCTCGCGCAGGAGCACGGTCTTTTCCTTGAGCGACGCGGCAAGATCGCCCTCGTCGCGCGCGAGGATTCGGGCCAGCCTGCTAAAGGTTTCGCTGAGTACCCGGATCTCGGCCGGGGCATTTGCGATCACCTCGATGTCGCCGTCGCGCGCGCCGAGGGCGAAGCCGCGCATCTGTCGTCCCAGTCTGCGGATATGGCGGATCACCATCCAGTGGACGGCAGAATAAGCCACCGCGAGGCTGGCGATCCACATCAGGAAGGGGAAGCCGAGCATGAACGGCGTCACCATGCCCTGTTCGTTGGGCAGGTCTTCGTCGCGCCATATCCCGAGGACGAAGAGGTGCTCGGAAATCAGCGGCACGATGGTGAAGGTGGTCGCTGCGCCGTTTCCGCGCGGGCCGCGCAGCACGTCTTTTCCGGCCGTGGCAAGGTCGGCAAGCGATGTGCCTTGCGGCAGCGCCGTGTTCAGGTCGAGATCGGCCGGATTGGTGCCGACAACGCGCCCGTCATCGCTGAATACCACCGTCCCGGTGGGCGCATGATCCTGGCTGAACTCCCGCACGAGGTTGAGCACGTATTGCGGCATGGACACGAGCACCAGCCCGTCGAACCGCTCGTCGGACCAGATCGGCTGCGCGATGATCAGCGAGGAGCGTCCCGTGATCTCGCTGCCCAGGTTCGAGACGATGACGGGCCGCGGATCGGCGCGCAACTCCTGGTAGGACTCGGATTGCGAGAAGTCCCGGACGTCGCCCTGCGAGGCGCAGCGCATCAATCCGTCGGGCTCGATGAGGCCGGCAAAACGGAACAGCCCCGAGCGCCCGACGAACTCTTCGAAAACCGCGCGGCATTCCTCGACGTCTTCCAGGTGGCCGAGTGCCACGGGGCCCAGGGCTTCGGCCGAGCCCATGGCGCTCTGGATCAGCGCGCGCTCGCCGGCCACCGATTCCGAGGTCAGGCCCAGAAGCGCGGTGTCGGCACTGTGCTGCGCCTCGGCCACGACGCGGTAGTTCTGCACCACGGCAATCAGGCCAAGCGGCAACAGCGCCAAGGTAAGCACGCTCACCAGCCGAAAGCCGAGTTCTCGGTAGATGCGCCGCCCCAGCGGCAGCAGGCGCCTGGGCATGGCGCTAGCGGGCCGGGTCGTTTTGCGCGCTTACCACGGCCATGGTGGCCTGATCCGTCATTTCCAATTCCTCCCCGGCGTCGAGCTCCAGCAATTCGGCAAGCCGTTTGCGGGCGCGGTTGGCGCGGCTCTTGATGGTGCCGACGGCGCATCCGCAGGTTTCGGCAGCTTCTTCGTAAGAAAAGCCCGATATGGCGATCAGGATCAACACCTCGCGTTGCTCGTCCGGCAGTTGGGTGAAAGCCTCGCCGAAATCGTCAAGAGCGAGCCGGCCGTCATGGTCGGGCTTCTGTGCAAGCCCGGCGGCGTGTATCCCGTCGACGTCGGCGACCTCGCGGTGGTACTTGCGCAGCGTCGAATAATAGGTGTTGCGCAGGATGGTGAACAGCCACGACTTGAAATTGGTGCCCGCCTCGAACTTGTCGAGGTTGCTCCAGGCCTTCAGGACCGTCTCCTGCACCAGATCGTCGGCGGTGGCGGAGTTTCGCGACAGCGACAGCGCAAAGGCGCGCAGCGCGGGCAGGAGTTCGACCAGCGCTTCCCTAGGATCCCAGTCGGGCGGTGCATGGGTCATTTCGAGCCATCCTCGTCCTGCACCGTCTCGCGGTCTTCCAAACGCGCGAGGAGCTGTTTGAGACGGTCGGGGAGGTCCTCCTCCAGGGTCGGTCTGTACAGCCGTTGCAGGTTCTCGTTGATCTGCTGTTCGATCGCTGGCGGCACCGGCGCGTCGTCATCGTCGCGCCGGTTGTCGGCTGAGGCTTTTCGATCGGTCATCTTGGTGCTCTTGTTGTCGGTATCCGGTCCGGAAATTTGCGTGCTCCCGGGAACCAAACTAGCCTGAATGCGTTCCGGTTCCATACCGAAGCGAAAAAAGTGAGCAACGATGACCCAGGACAGGAACGCCGCCGACATGGCTCAGGACGATGAACACGACATCTACAAGCGTATCGCCGCGGATCTGCCCTACCTGCGCCGATACGCCCGCGCCCTCACCGGAAACCAGGCAAGCGGTGACCGTTTCGCGACGGCGACGCTGGAGGCGATCCTTGCGGATCCGGACTTCCTGATCCGCGACATGCGCCCGCGGGTCGCCTTGTTTCGCGCCTTCGACCGGATATGGACATCGACCGGCGCGCATATCGCGGATGCGGGGGGCGATACGCTGGAGGCGCGGGCGCAGCGGCTGTTGGAGCCGCTGACTCCGCGCTCGCGCGAGGCGTTGCTCCTGCGCACCATCGAGGAGCTGCGCCCGGACGAGATTGCCGAGGTCATGCAGATCACGGTTGGCGAGGCCGAAGAGCTTGTGGCCACCGCGCTTCGCGAGATGCAAGGCGTTGTGCGCGGCAGCGTGATGATCATCGAGGATGAGATGCTGATCGCCATGGATATCGAAGCAATCGTGAAGGACATGGGCCACCAGATCACCGGTGTCGCCCGGACCCGCGACCAGGCCGTTGCCCTGGCCGAAAAGGTCAGGCCCGATCTGATCCTTGCCGATATCCAGCTTGCCGACAATTCTTCGGGGATCGGCGCGATCAACGATATCCTGTCGCAGACCGGCGACCTGCCGGTGATCTTCATCACCGCCTTCCCCGAGCGCCTGTTGACCGGAGAACGCCTTGAGCCGGCCTTCCTGATCACCAAACCCTATACCGAGGAACAGGTTCGATCAGCGGTGAGCCAGGCGATGTTCTTCTCCTCGACCGAGCCGCTCTTCGGGTGACTGCCGCCCGGCCGGTCGTTCCCGAGTACCACGCCCGCGCGCCCGTCGGCTTTCGTCGGCGGGTTTTTTCCGTTTGCGCGGTGGCGATCGGGTCTTGATGAAAAAACCCCCGCCACGGGGGCGGGGGAGTGGGGAACAGGGGCTCGCTGAGAGCCTCGGACAGAAAGCAGCCCTTCGACCGCCTCCGCCCCGTCGGGCGATGCTCCTCAGGGAGGAGGAGCGAGGAGCAGGGCACCCGATTCCATTCAACGTGGGGGGTTTCCCCGCATGGCACGCGCAAGCAATGCGATGAGCGCCAGGACGAGGAAGACGACGAACAG
Organism: Maritimibacter sp. HL-12; assembly: GCF_900177545.1. Taxonomy (GTDB): domain Bacteria; phylum Pseudomonadota; class Alphaproteobacteria; order Rhodobacterales; family Rhodobacteraceae; genus Sinisalibacter. The sequence continues at coordinate 2,713,802 of NZ_FXBQ01000001.1, forward strand.
GATCTGCGCGATCCCCACCGATGCGCTGGCAATGCCTCCGAAGCCGAAGGCCGCCGCGACGAGGGCGATCGCGAAGAAGATTACAGCCCAATATAACATGTTACCTCCATTCAATCGTTTCACTGGCACAACGCGTTCGGGGTCGGGATGGTTCCGAAAAAAGCTGTCCGGGTGGGCGTGGGTTTGCGCCACAAAGGCGGCAAGGCGCGGCTCTGGAGCGCCGGGGTGTCGCGCCTTCGCCGCGCCGGCGTCAAGGGATGCGGCATGACACGCGCGACGACGGCCGCCGGGCAAAAACGGCGGCCGCAAAATCGCTTTGGCGCGGGCATCGAGGTTATCCTGCCCGGTGCCGACCTCGCCCGGTTGCGCGGGCAGCGCGTCCGGCTTCCATCCCCATCGCGAAGCCCTCGGCCATCCGCAAGAATGGTGCGCCGGGCTGCGCATCGGCAGAATTGGCTTCCTCTTGCGCGGCAGTGTGCGCGGCCCTCGCGCCAGACTTTCGCTGGCTGAAGGCCATGAGGCCGAAGGCGAGCGCGATCAACAGCACACCAACGGTCGCGAAGGCGATGACCGCTCCATGATGAAGGGCGACCAGAAGCCAAAGCGCCGCCAGCAGGAATCCGATCCCGGCAATGCCGAACAGGACGCCGACGGCGACCAGGGCGACCGCACCTCCGAACTCACGTGCGCGCATTGCGAGGCTTGAGCCGAACCCTGTCATGGGTCACTTCCGGCCGGTCAGGAAACCCAGCAGGAAGCCGAGGCCGATGGCAAGCCCGACGCTTGAGGCCGGCCGTTCGCGCACGGTGTCGGCAGCCTGATGGCCGATTTCCTCGGCACGCTCCTGCGCGGCATGGAGTTGTCGTCTGCTCGCTTCGCGCAGCCTCTCCGCTCCGCGCCGGGCGCTATCCATCGTCGTATCGGCCTGATCAACGCCCAGATCACCGAGCGTTCGGGCGATGGACGAAATATCGTCCCTCAGGGTCGCGATCTGTTCGGAAAGCTGTTCGATGTCGTCTTTCCGGGCGCCTGTCGTGGTGTCCTTGGCCATTGGTTTCTCCTTTCTCAACATTCGTCTACCCAACGCATCGGGCCGCCGAAATGTTCCAGACTGCGCGGACAGGGGCCGGCAATGCGCGGCAAACCTCCTCGCAGCACCGGTCATGGAAAACGTCCGGGAGCGGGCGGTTTGCGACGTCGCGACTGCCTGCGAGGCGGGCATGGCAGCCGATCAACCCCGGCGAGCGACACCGCCAGGGCCGCCCTCGCGCGCTGGGTCACCCGCCTCGCGGATACCCTTTCGGAGGATCGCCGCCGACGGTCCGGTCAGGACAGGTGATCAATACCGAGCGCGCAGGCCACGGGATGCACCCGCGGCACCTTCGGGGCTTGTGTCGGCCGCCAGGTCGGACCCGAGGGCTGCGAGCACCGGGGCATCAACGTGCAGCGGGGCCCGCATCAGGAAGACGTTGTAGAGCGGCTTCCAGCGCGACATCGTGAAGCGAACCTCGGTGTCGAGCGCATCCCCCGGCACGATATAGGGGGCGTAAAGTCCCGGGAAATCGCGCGCATCGGCCACCGTCTGGGCCGCGCTCCATGGCCCGGCAAGCGCGGGCGCGCTGCGCAGCACGATCGCGTCCCGGGTCTCGTCGAGATACATCATCAGCCAGCGGCCATGCGCCGCGCTCCAGGCCACCGAAAGCTCGCCGGCCGGGGCCGACACGACAGGCGTGGCGGCGCGGTGATCGGAGACCCAGCCGCTGCCATCCCAGTAGCGATAGGCGGCCGGATCGAACAGCGCGTCGCGCGCAACACGACGCAGCCGCACCGCGCCGAAGCGGCCTTCGGGGATGCCGAAACTGTAGATCATCTCGCCCTGATCGACGAAGGCCACCTGCTCGAAACCGGAGCCGTTCGGCCAGGTGGCGGTCGGCGAGCGGTGCCAGCTCTGCCCGTCGTCGTCGGAATAGGCGAGGCCGGAGTTTCTGACCAGCCAGCGCCCGTCCGAGGTCCACATCCGGACCGCCATGTAATGCAGCACCATCCGTGCGCCGAGCGAAATGCCGTTGGTGGGAATCACGGTCCACTCGATCCCCGGCAGCTTTGCCGACTCGATGAGTTCGATGGCGCTGCCGTCTGGCCCCGCGATCATCTCCGTGAAGTCGAAAGACCCCTGCGGGTTGGCGATCCGCGCCATCGTGCTGCTGCGCCATGCGCCGCCATCGGGCCCGTAGGTGTCGCCGAACACCATGTAGAGCGCGCCCTTGTGGCGGATCATGTGGCCGAGGTCGGTGCCATGGACGTTCCAGCGGTCGGTCGCGTTCGCCGACGCCGCGCCGGTCAGTTGCCGCACCACCTCGGCCGGGCCAACGCGGAGGGTGCCCACGCTGTCCGGCCCCGAAAACACTGCAAGCTCCACGGCGACGGCTCCGTCGTCGGCATCTGGCCAATGCGACCATGCCAATGTCTGAATCAGGACCGCAGACAGTCCAAGGGCGACGCATATTCCGATGGCAGCGAGACGAAGGCTCACGCGCGGGCTCCCATGTCAGGAAGGGGGTCTGCCGCAAGCTCCGCTTGGCTGGCAGGCCGGTGTCTATGCGGGCCTTATACGCGAAAATTCGCCGAAATTGCGAGCGAAAAAACGAGGTGTTGCGTTCACGATTTCGTAGCGGTTGCGCCGTGGCGGCGGGAACGCGGTGCCGGGGAGGCTAATTGTCGAGGTCGGGTTCCGGTTCCGTGTCGGTGCCGACATCGCGCCTGCACAGAAAAGCATAGGCGGGCCAAGGCGTTCCTTCCGGCTGGTCGAGCGCCCAGGACCGGCACGCGAGATCGGGATGGCGATGCTCGATCCAGCGCAGGAGTTGCTCGCCATCGGTCGGCACGACGATGCCCCCGACATTGTCTTGCTCGACGGCAGTTTCCTCGGCGCGCCAGGGCACGCGGTAACGGGCCTGCGGGGTTTCGCCGCGCAGTTCGTGGTACAGCGTTGCCATCCTGAGATTGTAGGTCATCGACACGAGGGGGTTTTCGATCGGAGCCTGGGCCACCAGGGCCTCCAGCGTTTCCGGGAGGTCGGAGAAGACCGGCTGGCGCGCGGTCAGGCCGTCCGCCATGATCGCGGCTCGCCAGACAGCGAGCGCGATCAGCAGAACCGCCGCCGCCCGTTGCAACATCCGCCAGCGCCCGGACCACCAGCCGAGCCCCGCCACGGCCGCGACCAGCAGGGGCCCGAGCACCGGCAGGTGGAAAGCCTGGATATCGTAGGCACCGTACCAGATCACGAAGGGAACGAAGGACAGCGCCACCGCGAAGACGGTCGCCACGCCGATCCAGCCAGCGTCGCGGCGCCGCCAGCCTGCCGCGAAGAGAACCAGGCCCGCAACGATGAGCGGTGCCGAGATCCACGGATGCGCCGAGCGCAGCGTGACCAGCAAGGTCTCGGAACTGTAGGTCGACCGTAGCCCGGACCCGTAGAGGCTGCTGAAATAGGTGCCGGAGATATACTGGATCAACTCCGTCACGGTCGGCGGCAGCGGCAGGTATTCCGAATAGGCGGTGTCGGGATGGTGGGTCATGTAGGCGAGATAGAGATACTGGCTGGCACCGAGCACGGCAAAGAGCAGCACCGTTGCCGCGATCCACGGGCGCAACAGACGCCGCCAGTGCATCGCCGTCACCAGCAGGAACAGCGGCAGCAACATGATCATCATCAGGTGGTTGCCGAAGGACAACGCGTAGACCGCACAGGCGGCGAGGAAGTAGCCCTCGCGCCGGGTCTCCAGGAACAGTATCAAAAGGAAGGTCACCGACAGCGCGAAGGCCAGCGCGAGGGGGTAGACCTCGGCCTCGGTCGACTGCACCGCCATCAGGCCGGCGCTGCCCAGCAGGAGCGACCCCGCGATGCCGAACAGCAGGCTGCGCGACACCCGCGCGACGATCAGGAAGGCCATCGTGTTGGCGACCGCACCGGGGATCGCCGCCATCGCGAAGGTCATCGCGCGCCACGGCTCTACCGGCAGATCGAGCGCGCGCAGCACCGCGCCAAGAAACAGCACGAGCGGGTAACCGGGCCCGTGGACGAGGATCTGGCTATGCCCGAGTGTCTGGAACTTGGCCGTGTCGCCGGCATTCATCACGCCACCAAGCCCGGGAAACAGGCACCAGTAGTAATACACCGCCCAGAACGCGAAAAGCCCGAGGGCGAGGTACAGGCGCAGCAATCCCGACCGCGCCCCGGCGGCCTGCAGGCTTGGCAGGCGGCGCGGCATCTTGCCCGACATCGTCATGCCGCGCGCCTTGGGGCGACCCGCCCGGCGTGCCCCTGGCCCGCGTCTTGCCATCGTACCGGTGCCGGTCTCATTCGATGCCCCCGTCGGCGGCGGCCTCCGATGTCAGGTCGTCACCGCTGCGCGGCACGCCGGCCGCCACGACAGGTGCCGCGAGTGTGCCGCCCAATCCGAACGGCAGGTCGACGATCGGGGAGGGGGCACTGTCATCGATGAGGTCGCCGTGGAGCCTTGCCTGCCCGTCCGCGCGCATCGCGCCGACCCCAAGGTCCGCCTCGCCGCGCATCTCGATATCGTAGCGCTCGCCGCGGATGACGAACCGCGAGATACGCGCGATGCCGGCCACGAAGTCGATCCGCCCCTCGGCGGTGTCGAACTGGGTGCGACCGGCGGAGGGGATCAACGGTCCGTCCCGTTCGGTCATGAATTCGCGTCCGTCCGCCAGCCCCTCCAGCGTCAGGATAAGGTCGGACCCCGTGATGCTGCCGTCGCGCGCTTCGGCGTCGATTGCGCCGTCAAGTGCCATGACCATTTCGCCCAAGGTTCCGCCTTGCGTCGAGAGGTCGATCTGCGCATCGAGCGTGCCTTCGGGCAGTTGCGGCGGACTGACGAGCGGGGGCGGCGCGAGCAGCAGAACGCTGCGCCCGGTCGCGCCCATGTCGATGCCTTCCAGCCGGCCATTGACCGCGACCTGCGGCGCGCCTTGCGTCGTCGGGGCACCGAGCGCAATCTCGCCCCGGAGCCGTCCGAGGTCGCCGGCCGCCGCGAACTCGAGCCGGGCGCGGCCGTCCGCGGCCCGAAGCAGGATCCGCCGGGCCTCGACATTCTGTCCGGCGAGCCTGCTGTCGCGGAGCCGTGCGGCCAGCGCGACGTCGAGCGGCGCGAGCCAGTCCAGCTTCACCGGAACGTCGCGCCACGCGCCCGCCGCGATCGCGGTTGCCCCGTCGTGCCAAGCCGCTGCCGCGCCGCGGGCGACGCTGTCGAGCGCATCGAACGGCGGTTCCTCCCCGGCGACCGCGACGGTCAGGTCACCCTCGGCGAGCAAAGCGCCGAACGACACGCTCGCATCGGCGATCCCGAACCTGCGAGGCGTCGCCGAGACCCGTCCCTCGATCGCGACCGGGCCGATGCCGGAAAACCCGACCGCCGCCGCGATCCGGCGCAGCTGCGACACCACCCGGTTCTCTTGCGCGGCCTTCGGCACGTCGGGCCGGGTCTTTGGCGGCGGCGTGCCGACATCATCCGCACTCGCGGCACCCTGCAGGACCAGCCGCGCCGGGCTGCCGCGATCCGTGAGCGCGGCCGCCGGGTCGTCGAGCCGGCCTTGCAGGTGCAGCCGTCCCGTACCGGCGGGAATTGCACCGGTCAGCAGCACACCTGTCGTGTCGGGCTCGGCGGCAAGGCGCAGATCCACCCCATCGAAGCCGACCCGTCGCCCGGTCGGCCCTTCGTAGAGGAAGCGCGCATTGGTGACGATCACCTCGCCCTCGGGTCCGGGACCGGCCGGGTTTTCCGCCGGCAGGTCGCGCAGGGCGGAGATCATGGATTCGTCGGGGTCCACGACGCGAAACTGCGGCGATTGCAGCGTCAGAGTCTCGATTTCCACCTTGCCGCGCAGCAGCGCAAGCGCCCTGACCCTGGCCTCGATCGAGGCCACGGACACCTGCCATTCCGCGCCGCGAAGGCTGCCGGTGAATTCCGCGTCCTCGATGGTGATCACCCGCCCCAGGCCAGAGATCACGGTGGCGTCCTCGGTCAGCCTAACCGCGCCGCCGCTCCATGCCGCGATCTGGGCCGTGACAGCCTTGTGCAACCTGTCGTCCGCCACGTGGCTGGGCAGAGCCAGGATGACCGCCGCCGCACCAACCGCGACGACGAGGACAGAAGCCGCCACGATCAGGACGTATCGCCATGGCGGACCTTTGTAGCTGATCCAAGTCACCGCTCCGTCACCTTCTTTTGCTTGGACCGAACGTGGCGTGCGGAAGGCGTCTCCCTTCGCGGCATCCGCCGCACGGCAAGGCCCCCTCGGCTTGCTGCGGCACGCGGCGTCTCACGCCCCGCCGGCTGACGATTTATCGGGTCTCGCGGCCACGCACAAGTGCAGGGCCGCCGCGGGCGGCTCCGTCGGCCATTTTGCGCGCTGCGGGTTTGGCGCGCGACGGCTTGGTTGGCGACCTCAACCGGCATCGCTGCCCGAGGGTCCGGCATCCCGGGACGGGCAGCTCGGCTGACCGGCGCGGAAATAAGTTTCGGGCAGATGACGAGCCTCGGTGACGATCCGGTTGCGCGTCGCGTCCCACGGCAGGTGTCGCTCCCAGACAAGGTGACCCTCGGGATCGACTTCCAGCACGCGCCCCCGCTCCGCCTCCGTCAGCAGCAGGTTGCCGCCTGGCAGAACCTGGTGCTTGCCGCGCCGCCAAGAGAAGAAGGGAAGGTCTTTGCCGCCGTCGAAGACCACCGAGAGGCTGTCATCGGCGGGGTCGATCCGCCGGATCATAGAACGCCCCGTCCCGGTTGCGTTGTCGAAGACGGTGATCGTTCCGTCGGGCTGAAAGTCCGGGTCGTGTTGCCTGATCCAGGGGCCATGGTGCCACCATTTCAGACGGGCATTCGCGGGATCGACCACCGCGACCAGGTTGATCTCGCGCAGGCTGAAAAGGATGTCGCCGGCTGCAAACATCGGGAAGGCGTCGGCCATACCTGCCCGCAGCGTTTCGGCGTCGTTCGGGTGGAACGGGTCGTCAAGGTAGCGAATGCTGTCGCCGGATACCTCCAGCCGTTCGGTGCGCAACTGGAGATACGCGCTTTGCGCGCCGCGGTCGGCCGGAACGAGATCGCGCGGCACGTCGAGCACCAGCAGTTCTTCGCCGGTGGCCGCGTCGAGACGCACGATCGCTTCGTCACGCCACGTGACGATCGCGCCGTCGTCGTCACGCGTGATCGAGTGATGATAATTGCCGTTGACCGTCCAGACCGGCGCGCCGCAGGCGTCGATCCGCGCGATCGCGTTGCCATGGTCGAAAGCGACCGCGATCGAGCCATCCTCGAACACCTCCAGCCCGTGCAGCAGGACGTTGCGCGGGTTCATCTCGCGATCGAGCAGGTCGTAGTGGATCGGCCATTCGTGCACCTGATGTCCATCGCGGTCGAACATCCGGACGACATGCAGGGTCTCGGAAAAGTTGCCCAGCGACCCGGAGATCAGCACGTGACCCGGCGTCGGCACAGCGTCCGGCGTGCGCCGGTATCCCCGGTCGGGGTCCGGATCGGGGCCAGCCGAGACGAGATGCCGTGTCGGGACGAGGCCTAGGTCGTTGCGCCAGTGTTCGGCGAGGTCCAGAACGGTCTCGTGCGCCAGGGCGATCTGTCGGGCCGGGAACCAGCCCCGCAGCGCCGCAAGCGCGCCGTAGGCAACGCAGAGCACCGCGATCGAAAGGACGAATGCCCCGGCGGCCAGGCGGTCGGCGCGCGGGGAACTCATGCCGACCTCGGGGCGGTTTCGCGCGACTGCGCGCGGCGGCAAAGCTCGGCGTGCAGCGCGCGCGCCCGCCGGATCAGCGCCGGTTGTGCCCCGGCGAGCATCGGCGCAGGCGAGGGCGGCCGCAGCCTGCCCGCTTGCTCGGTCAGGGCCTCGGGCGCGTCGAGCTCCAGCGCCGCCGCAAGCGCGTGAAGGCGCGGCACCGGATCGCGGCACAGCGCGTCATGGTCGAGGAGGACCACCCGCTCCCCGGCGCGCGCCAGCACGTGAGTGTAGGCGCGGATCCAGTACGCCAGCCAGAAATCGACGGTCTCGGCCTCGGCCGGGTCGGCAGGCGTCCCGTCGAAAGCGATCGGTCGCAGCGCCGCGCCGAACTCGAAATGACCGAGCCCCTCCATGTAGTGCCGGGTGAAGGGGTCGCGCTTGTGCAGGTCGGCAAAGCGTCTGTGCTGGCGCATCAGCGAAGCGACCTGCGCGGCCGGATCGCGCAAGGGGATCACGATGGTCGCGTCGGGGTGCATCGCTTCGAGCAGCGGCAGCCGTGCGATGTTGGCGTTGTTCTTCGACAGGTAGCGCCGGGCCCCGGGCCTGGTCGCGACGATCTTGGTCATGTGGCGGCGCAGGAACGCCTCGAACGCCGGGTCGCGGTCGTTGCCACTCCAGGGGAGGATATGATCGGGCCGGTAGTGGCCGGGCCAGAACGCCAGCCAGACCATCTCCTCGAACCCCTCGGGGCTGTCGATGCCGACCTCGATTCCGTCGCCATGGGCGCGCTCGGCGGGTGTCGACGGCTTCCGGAAGGCGGACGAGAACCCGCCCCAGAGCAGCGGCGCGAGCGTGAAGGGCATGTGCCGGTAGGTCGCCGAGGCGAACTCCGGGCAGCGCGCAAGCATCTGCAGAAGGATCGTCGTGCCGGCCCGGGGCAACGAGGTGATGAAAACCGGCCGTGCGGCATGCGCCGGATCCATGCGCCGCCGGTAAAGCCGGGTCTCAAGGCCGGCCAGCCGCCGCTGGCGGTCGGGCGAGGCGAAGGCAAGGTTGTGCAGCGCTTTGTCGAGCGGGCCGTAAGGCACCTCTGTTCCGCCGTCATCGCCGCCGCCTGTTGCCCCGCCGAGGCGATCGAGGGCGATCCACGCCGCCACCGCCCCGGCGCTGGTGATCAGGACGAACGGCCAGCCGGTTGCGATGCGCAGCGCCGCGTCCAGAGTGTAGAAGCCCGCCGCCGCACCCGACCACACCACCAGCGCGGCCGCGGCCAGCGCCGCGACCCCGATGCCGCCGATCAGCAGGAAACGCCCGACAAGGCGGATCGACGCGCGCCGGACGGCGGTTTCCTTGGTGTCCTCCGAGAGATCCGGATCGGTCATGACGCCGAAGGCGTCCTGTGCCGTGCCGATGACATCGCGCGCGATGGCCGCGGCATGCGTGAGCCTGAGAACGGCCACGAAAGCGACCAGCCCGGCGATGAGGAATGCGACCGTCATTCGCGGTTGCGGTCGGTCTTCTCGGCATCGGACCGGTCATTGCGATTGCGCCGCAGTCGCTTCAGCGGGTACCAGACGAAGCCGATGATCGCGAGGCCGAGCGCCAGAACCAGCGCAAGCACGGTGCCGAGCGCCGTCAACCCGGCCCCGGGACCGATATAGGCCTGCGCCGCCTGAGGAAACATCGTGGCAGCGGCAATCGCTGCCCCGACCGCGCGAGATTGCCGCCCCGAGACCGGCGCGCGGCGGACCATGCGAGGGCCCGACATGCGGTTTTCGTCCATCATGAAAATGAGTCAAAGCAGAAACGGCAGCGGATTGCCATCGCCGCGGAGCTGACCTCGAAAAGCCAGCGTGTCATTGCCGACGGCAATGCAGCCACTCTTCGCCCCGCCGCCCGCGCCGGCACCCGCCTCGCGCCACGGCAACGCCGGCTTGCGCGTCGGGGCATCTTCGGACGGTCGCGCGATCACGCGCCCGCGTCGTCGCGTCCGACACCCACGCGCGAGCGGTGCGGCCCGTAGAGGCTGGCCAGACCCAGTATGACACCGGAAACGGCGGCGATCATGCCCGCCGCGCTGACGGCATTCTGACTGCCGAACCAGAGCGGGCCGTAACCGGCGAGCGTGTAGCCCAGCACCGCCGACAGGATGGCGAAGCCCACCGACCACCAGACCTGCGCGCCGAGGCGGTTGGTCATCAGCCGCGCCGCGGCAGGCGGGCAGATGAACATCGCGATCACGATGATCGAGCCGACTGCATCGAAGGCCGCGACGGCGGCGATGGCCGCGGTGATCACGAGGCCGAAGCCGAGCGCCGAAGCCGGGATTCCCAGCGCCCGCGCGAAGCCCTCATCGAAGGTGGCGATCTTGAGCCAGCGCCAGAACACCAGGGTCAGCGCGACGATCAACAGGCAGACAACGGCCATGCGGCCAAGTTCCGGCGGCAAGCTGGCCAGCGCCACGGGGTCTAGGAGCGATCCCCATCCCGAGGCACGAAACCAGATCAGCGATTCAAGGTTGCCCATCAGCGCGTGCTCGACGTCGAGGTGGACGTTGGAGGTGTCGCTCTGTTCCAGCAGCAGCACGCCGCCGGCGAACAGGGTGGTGAACACGACTCCCATGGCCGCGCCGGGTTCGATCTTGCCGAGCCGCTTGACCGCCTCGATGAGGATCACCGCGACGATGGCGGCCGCCGCCGCGCCGATCAGCATCGGGATTGCGGCGACGGTGCCGGTCAGCAGGAAGGCGACGACGATGCCGGGCAGAACGACATGGCTGATCGCGTCGCCGATCAGGGCCTGGCGGCGGAGGATCAGGAAATTGCCGGGCAAGGCGCAGGCGATGGCGGCCAATACCCCGATCAGGATCGGCGTCAGGGAGAACTGGACGAACTCGGCTCCCATCAGGCCAACCCTTCCACCGGGAATGGCGTGCCTAGGCGGCGGTCGAAATCCTTGATCTCGTCGCGGGTGAAGACGTCCTCGATCGGGGTCAGGCCATCATACCGGCCGGTCAGCCCCGCATCCTGGTGCACTTCGCGGGCGACCGCCCAGCGACGCTCGTCGCGCGCCACCTTGGCGGCCTGGGCGCGGCCCGCTTCGGTTGGCACGCCATCGGGGCGGATCAGGCCTTCTCGCGCCAGCAGGCGCAAGGTGTATGGTTCGCGGATCGGCTCCTGACGTGCCAGCGAAAGAAGCCCTTGCCGGCGGTGCACGCGAGCCTGAAAACGGCGGTGGCGGATGATGGCTGCAGACACGCCGCGCACCGGGGCGAAGATCAGCGACAGCACGAACATGACCGCCGTGACCAGAACGATGATCGGCCCCGTCGGCACGGCCGGGGCGGAGGCCGAGATCGCCGCGCCGACATAGGCCGCAACGCCACCGATACAGCCGGCAATCCAGAGGATACGGTTCGAGCGTTCGGTCCAGAACCGGGCGGTGACAGCGGGGATGATCAGCATCGCAACGATCAGGATCAGGCCCACCAGCTTGAGCCCGATCACGGTGACCATCATCACCAGCCCCATCATCGTCAGGTCGATCCGCCGCACGTTGTAGCCAAGCGCGGCCGCATATTCGGGATCGAACGACACCAGTGTCATCGGGCGGCGCATGAACCAGGTTGCCAGAACCGCGATCGAGCCGCCGATGGCGATCACCACCGCGTCACTGTAGAGCATGCCTGCGGTCGATCCGAGAAGGAAGCTTTCGAGCCCGGCCTGCCGCCCCGCGCTCATCGTCTGGATGACCGTCAGGAGCACGATGCCGATGCCGAAGAACACGCCCAGCACCGCGCCGATTGCCGCATCCTCGGCAAGGCGGGTGCGCCGGGCGATCCATTCGATCAGCAGAAGCCCGATCCAGGCGGTGGCGGCCGACCCGATGAGCAGCCCGACGAGGTTGCGACCGTCACCGCCCAACAACACCATCACGATGAACGCGATACCGATACCGGGCAGGGTTGCATGGGCCACCGCGTCGGAGACGAGGGCGCGCTTGCGCAGGAACATGAACGTGCCCGAGGTGCCTGCGGCGAACCCGAGAAGACCGGACCCGATCATCACCAGAGCAGCGTTGTAGCCGGCCTGCAGCAGAAGCGCGTCCAGAAACCCGCTCATGCGGCCCCCCCGGACAAGGTCAATTCGCTGATATGCGTGGCCGACAGCCGCCCGCCGTAGGTTGCATTCAAATTCTCCGCGGTGAAGGCGGTCTGTGCAGGCCCTTCGGCAATCCGCCGCACGTTGATGAGGAAGACGTAATTGAAGTAATCCCGGACCGTCGACAGGTCGTGATGGACGGCCACGACCGCCTTGCCCTCCGACTTGAGCAGTTTGAGCACGTCAACGATCGCGCGCTCGGTGGCGGCATCTACCCCGGCGAAGGGTTCGTCGAGCAGGTAGAGATCTGCATCCTGCGCCAGCGCCCGGGCGAGGAAGACCCGCTGCTGCTGGCCCCCCGACAACTGGCCGATCTGGCGATGCGCGAAGTCGGCCATGCCGACGCGGTCGAGGCACGCCTGTGCCTGCGCCGTCATGAGGCCTTTCAAGCGTCCCAACAGCCCGACCTTGCGGTAGAGGCCCATCTGCACGACGTCGATCACGGTGGTCGGAAAATCCCAGTCGACGCTGGCGCGCTGCGGGACATAGGCGATGCGGTCGCGCGCCTGTGCCAGAGGTTTGCCGAATACCCAGACTTCGCCGGACAGGCGCGGGATCACCCCCAGAGATGCCTTCAGGAGTGTCGACTTGCCGGCGCCGTTCGGTCCGATGATGGCCGACATCGACCGCGCCGGGAAAGTGGCATCGACCGAAAACACCGCCGGCTTCTCGCCGTAGGAGACGGTCATCCCGCGCATGGCGAGCGGGCTGTCGGGCGGGGGCATGGCCGCCCGCAGGTCCTGACCGTCTTCTGCCGCGATTTTCACAGCGCTGCGCGTCATCCGGGGGCCCATCAGTTGAGGAGATCCGACATCCCGCGTTCAGGCGCTTCGCCCCCGAGCGCGCGCGCGATCACCGTTGCATTGTGGTCGATCATGCCGAGATAGGTGCCTTCGTAGGTGCCATCCTCGCCCATTGCGTCGGAGAACAACTCGCCGCCGATGACCACCTCATGGCCCCGCGCGGCGGCACCTTCGACCAGCGCGCGGATGTTGCGGTCAGAAACCGATGTCTCGACGAAGACCGCGCCGATCTCGCGCTCGACCAGCATGTTGACCAGTGCGCCGATGCGCTGGAGACCCGCCTCCGATTCCGTCGAGATCCCCTGGATTCCAACGACCTCGAACCCGTAGGTTGACCCGAAATAGTTGAAGGCGTCATGGGCGGTGAGCAGAACGCGGCTGTCGGCGGGGACCGATGACAGAACCTCGGTGGTGTATTGCGCGAGGGCGCGCAGCTCTTCGAGATAGGCATCGGCATTGGCGCGGAAGGTTGCTTCCTGCCCCGGCGCAGCCGCGATCAGCGCATCGCGCACATTCAGCACCACGCGCGACCACAGGTTGGGGTTCATCCAGACGTGCGGGTCGAATTTGTCGTCGTAATCGTCGTGTCCGATCAACAGGTTGCGCGGCAGGTTTTCGGCTACGGCGACGACGTTTCCGTCATCTTCGAGCCCGCGCATGAATTCTTCCATCTGGGCCTCCAGGTAAAGGCCGTGCCAGAGAACGAGATCCGCGTTGGCCAGTGCCACGATGTCGCTTCGGGTCTGCCGATAGGCATGCGGATCGACGCCGGGGCCCATCAGCGTGCGGACCTCGACGAGATCGCCACCGACTTCGCGCGCCGCATCGCCGATCATCCCGGTGGTGGCCACGACATCCAGCCGCTCCTGCGCCACGGCCCAGCCTGAAGGCAAGGCGATCACGATGGCCGCCAGGGCACCGAGGACGGCTCGCTTCGACAGATTCATGCGTGTCCCTTTCTGCAACGTCGCCGACGGATTCGGCTGACCCGGTTATTGCTATTGCGAAGCATTCGCAATGTCAACGCACTTGCGACGCATTCGCAAAAGTCTTGCCATGGCGGCGATCCCGGGGCATTGTCGGCCCATGAACAAGAACCTCGACTTCGGTGATTGCGACAAGCTGCTCAGGCTGGCGGGCTTGCGGATCACACCGCAGCGGCAGGCGATCACCCGTGTCATGATGGAATCTCTCGATCACCCCGACGCGGAGCAGGTGTTGGCGAGAGCACGCGAACGCGACGCCAGCATCAGCCAGGCCACCGCCTATCGGACCCTCGCGGTGCTCGCCGAGAAGGGGCTCATCCTCACGCATACCTTCGATGGCGGCGTCACCCGATTCGAACTGGCCAACCGTCCGCATCACGATCACATCGTCGATATCGACAGCGGCGAAATCACGGAGTTCGTGTCGGCCGAAATCGAACGTCTTCAGAGACGGATCGCCGAAGAACATGGCTACGACATCGTTGCGCACCGGCTTGAACTCTATTGTCGCAAGCGGGCATGACGAAGCCTTCTTCGCGGCGGTCATGCCCGGATATCCAGGCCGGAGGCGTGGACGAGACAATCGGGCGCTCTGGCGCGCCCTGCGGGGTCTGCGAACGCGGCACGCTCGCGCCCTTCGCCCGCATTCAGGCGCAGGATTATCTGCGCTGCCCGGTCTGTGCCGCCACGATCCTCGATCCGCGACACCGGCTGTCGCCTGACGCGGAACATGCCCATTACCTGCACCACGAGAACGATCCCGACGATCCGCGGTACCGGGCGTTCCTGTCGAAGCTGGCCGAGCCGCTGATGGCCAGGCTGGGCGGGCCGCGGCGCGGGCTCGACTACGGCTGCGGTCCCGGCCCGGCGCTTGCGGCCATGTTGCGCGAAGCCGGTCACGAGATGGCCCTCTACGACCCGTTCTTCGCGCCGGATGTTACACCGCTGGCCGAGACCTACGACTTTGTCACCTGCACCGAGACGGCCGAACATTTCCACGCGCCGGCCGAGGAATTCGCACGGCTTCGCGGCCTGGTCCGGCCCGGTGGCTGGCTGGCGCTGATGACCACGTTCCAGACCGAGGACTCGCGGTTCGCGGGGTGGCGCTACCGTCAGGACCCGACCCATGTCGTGTTCTACCGCGCGCAGACCTTCCGGGTTCTGGCCGACTTCTGGGGCTGGGACTGCGAAATTCCGGTCAAGGATGTTGTGCTGATGCGACGCCCCGGCGTCGACCGGCCGTGACAAGCTGGCTGCACGAAGAGCGGCTGCAAGCGGTGCAGGCCGAGGTGCGCCGGAGCGGTGCCGCCCGCGTGCTCGACCTCGGCTGCGGCGACGGCGATCTGTTTGTCCGGCTGGCGGCTGACGGGCAGTTCACCGAGCTGGTCGGGGTCGATATCTGCCCGCACGCGCTGGAACGGCTGCGCACCCGGCTGCAGGCGGCAAACACGCTTGTGCCAAGGATCAGGCTGATCGAGGGGTCGATGACCGACCCGGCCCCGGATCTTGCCGGGTTCGACTGCGCGGTTCTTGTCGAGACAATCGAGCATATCGACCCTGACCAGCTCTCGAAGCTGGAACGGGCGGTGTTCTACACCTTGCGCCCGCAGACGGTCGTGATCACCACGCCAAACGCGGAATTCAACGCCCTGCTCGGGGTGCCGTCGCACCGGATGCGCCACCCCGATCACCGCTTCGAGTGGGATCGCGCCCGGTTCCGCCGCTGGAGCACGCGGGTGGCCGCGCGGGCGGGATACTCGGTGGAGCTTGGCGATATCGCGGGGGGGCACCCCGACCTTGGCGGCGCGAGCCAGATGGCGCTGTTCACCCGCCTTCCCTGAGCGCTGCCGGGGGGGGCTGCCGCGACCGGACCCCGCCGTTCACGGCGCGGTATCGGCCAATTCGACAAGGCGCGGTGCCACCATCGTTGCAAAGGCCCCGGCAGTCCCCGTGTCCGCGTCGGCCCCGCCGCTCAGCGCCCGGCCTTTTCGCGCGCGAAAGCGAACAGATCGTCAAGCTCGCCGGGGCGCGGGGTCTGGCCGGTGAAGCCGAGGAGGTAGCCCTCGGTGCGCGCGAGGCGGTCGCCGAGCGGTTCGGCCTGGTCGAGCGCGTGGTAGCCAAGCTGCATGAAATAGAGAATACGGGCGCGGATGTCGGCCTCGTAGGGCGCGAAACCGTGGCTTTCGAACATCGCGCCGATCGCCGCGATCCGCGCGGCATCGGCGAGGTCGATCCGCTTGCGCACCTTGCCGTCGCGCCGCGACCATTCGCGCACCGCGAAGTCCAGCCCCTGGTCGAACAGCTCGGGATCGAAGAAGCAGCGAAAGAAGTTGCAGACCGCCGCGGTGATCGTGGCCGCGTCGAGCGCGCAATGGGCCTCGATCACGGCGGTGTTGCGGCCCTCCCAATCGTCGAGCAGCGCGCCCAGCAGATCCTTGCGGCTCTTGAAATACCAGTAGAAACTCGACCGCGAGACCCCGAGGCGCTCACCGATCGCCAGCACCTTCACCTCTGCCACGCCGTCCGACACGAGGATGTCGCGCGCGACATTCAGCCAGTCTTCGCGGGTGACCTTCACGTGGCCGACGAGCGGTGCCTTGTCGGGGTCGTTTCGGTGCAGGATCGTGCGCTCGGCCATCTCAGCTCTCGGGTGGCGCGCCGCCCTCGGCGCTGCGGCGGGCGATGAAGTCGTGCAGCGCCTCGACGCGGCCCGGGTCGGTCGCGGGGCGATTGTCGGCGGCGAGGATGCCTTGCCAGACCCCTGTCGCCCGCTCCGAGGCGGTGAACCCGCCCTGGTCCTGCCAGCGCCCGAAGTTCGACCAATCCGCCACCAGCGGGCTGTAGAATTGCGTCTGGTAGCGCGCCATGGTGTGATCGCAGCCGAAGAAATGCCCGCCCGCGCCGATCTCGGCGATCGCGTCGCGGGCAAGGTCGGGTGTTTCGGCGGGGGTCGGGGTGCACAACTCGGCAACCATCTGCAACACTTCCATGTCGGTGATGAGCTTCTCGTAAGACAGTGAAAGCCCGCCTTCAAGCCAGCCGGCGGCATGGATGATGACAGTCGTGCCCGACAACAGCGTGCCCCAGAGGGCGAACTGGTTTTCATTCGCGGCCTGGGCATCGGCGATATTGGCCGCCGAGCCGCTGGCATTGCGGAACGGCAGGCCGATCAGGCGGGCAAGCTGACCGGCGGCGAGCGAGGCCGTGAATTGCTCGGGTGTGCCGAAGGCCGGGCTGCCGGATTTCATGTCGACGTTCGAGGTGAAGGTGCCGTAGAGCACCGGCGCGCCGGGCCGGGCGAGTTGGGTGAGGGTGATCGCGGCGAGCGCCTCGGCGTGGCTCAGGACCATCGCCCCGGCCACGGTGATCGGGGCCATCGCGCCCATCAGGGTAAACGGGGTGACGATGCACATCTGGCCGTTGCGGGCGAAGTCGATCAGCCCCTGCGCCATCGGGATGTCGAGCGCGCGCGGCGAGTTGGTGTTGATGATCGTGTAGCTCCACGGCTCGGCGCGGAAGGCGTCGTCGCTGAGGCCGCGAAAATCGCGCAGCATCTCGAAACTGTCGAGCGCCTGTGGCGTGCCGCGGGCATAGACGAAGGGGGCCTTGTCCGACAGCGTCAGCTTGGCCTCGATGGTGAAGTAATGCCGCAGGTGCGGTTCGATATCCTGCGGTTCGACCAGCGAGGAGATCATCTGGAACGCGTCGAAATGCTGCGAGATCTGCACCAGTTCGCGGAAATCGCGGCCAAGGCCCGGACGGCGGCCACGGGCAAGGTCTGTCGCGTGCGGCGCGCCCCCGCCGGGCTGGAACACCAGCCGGCCAAGCTCCAGCAGCACGTCGCGCTCGGGCACCGCGCCGCGAAGGGTGATCGAGCGCGGCGCGGTGGCGAGTGCGCCCGCCACGATCTCGCGCCCGATCCGCACGATATGGGTGCCCTCGTCCACCTGTGCTCCGGCGGCGCGATAGATCGCGCGCGCCTCGGGAAGAAGAACCAGGATGCCGTCATCTTCGAGCACCGAAAGCGCGGCCTCGTGGATCGCCTCGATCCGGTCGTCGGAAAACGCCTTCATCACCGGAAAGGGATTGTTGAGTGTGCGGTAGTTCACCTCGCGCTTCGGGGCCTCGGCACCGCGCGCGCGTGCGCCGCGTCGCCGCGGGCGGGGATGCTCAGGGTCGCTCATGTTGTCCTCATCGCCACGCCGTCGGGGTCATGCGGCGAGGGCGCGATCACCCGTGCTGCGCGTTCCGCCCCGACCACGTGCACGCTGAGCGCGGTGCCCTCGGCGGCGCAGTCGCGGTCGATCATCGCCAGCGCGAGCGATTTTCCGGTCCAGTGGCCGAAACCGCCGGACGTGACGAAGCCCACCCGGCGGCCATCCTGCCACACCGGCTCGTAGCCGCTGGCGTCGGCGTCGGTTGCGTCGATCTCCAGCGTCGCGATCACCTGTGCCGGACCGTTGCCGTCGCGCTCGGCCGTCGCCGCCGCGCGGCCGATGAAATCGCCCTTGTCCCAGGCGATCCAGCGGTCCATCCCGGTTTGCCCCGGGGTGTAGATCTGGGTGAACTCGCGCGACCAGATGCCGAAGCTCTTCTCCAGCCTGAGGCTGCCAAGCGCCTCGAAACCGATCTCGCGGAGCCCGAGGTCGGCCCCGGCGTCGAGCAGGGCGCGGCGCAGCGCGATGTGTTCGACAGCGCTGCAGTTGATCTCGTAGCCAAGCTCGCCAGTGACCGAAAGCCGTCCGACCCGGGCGCGGATCAGCCCGATATCGAAGCTGCCGCAGCCCATGAAAGGCAGGTCGGCGATCGGCCCGTCGGTGAGCTTTTCCAGCACCTTGAGGCTGTTCGGGCCGGAGAGGCTGAAACCCACCATCGCGTCGGAGATATCGGTGAGATGCACGCCGGGTTCGATATGGTCACGAAACCAGCGCATGTGCCATTCGCGCAGGTAATACGATCCCATGATCCACCAGTTGCCGTCGCCCCAGTTGAACAGGGTGAGATCGCCCTTGAGCCGCCCGCTTTCGCTCAGCATCGGCGCGAGCTTTGCCCGGCCGGTCCGGGGCAGGGCACAGGCCATCATCCGGTCGAGCCAGGCCTCGGCGTTCGGGCCGCTCACCTTGTAGCGCGAAAACCCCGCGATATCGAGCAACCCCACCGTTGTGCGCGTGGCCCGCACCTCCTCCGCCACGAGGTCGAAGGCGTTGGAGCGTTTCAGCGTCGGGACCTCCACGAAGCCCTCCGGGGCGAAGTAGATCGGCACCTCCAGCCCCCAGCTTTCGCCCCAGCGCGCCCCGGCGGCGCTCATCGCGTCATGCGCCGGGGACATCTTGAGCGGGCGGCCCGCGGGCAATTGCTCGTTGGGGTAGGTCATCACGAAGCGGCGGGAATAGAACTGGCCGGTGGTCTGGCGGATGTAGTCCTTGTTGTGGGCGTAGTCGCCGTAACGGGCCACGTCCATGCCGAACACGTCCGCTTCGGTTTCGCCGTGGATCATCCATTCGGCGAGGCTCTTGCCGACGCCGCCGCCCTGCAGGAA
This sequence comes from Maritimibacter sp. HL-12, assembly GCF_900177545.1. Taxonomy (GTDB): domain Bacteria; phylum Pseudomonadota; class Alphaproteobacteria; order Rhodobacterales; family Rhodobacteraceae; genus Sinisalibacter. The sequence continues at coordinate 2,733,045 of NZ_FXBQ01000001.1, forward strand.
GCCCGCCATCACCGCGCAGGCGCACCAGTAGCCGGGCACCCCGCGCACCGGGCCGACCAGCGGGTTGCCATCGGGCGAGAAGGTGAAGGCACCGTGGACCCAGGTTTTCACCCCCGCGGTCTGCAACGCCGGGAAACGGTGGAAGGCGGCCATCAGCTCATTCTCGATCCGGTCGGGCTCCTCCTGCAACAGCTCGATGCCGTATTCCCACGGTGCGCCGTCCATCATCCAGTGCTTCGGGTTCAACTCGTAGATCCCCACGAGCATGCCCTTCTGGTCCTGCCGCGAATAGGTGAAGCCCTCCAGATCGACCACCATCGGCAATTCGGTCTCGAGCGCGGCGATCTCGGGGATGGTCTCGGTCACGAGGTAATGATGTGCCAGCGGCGACAGCGGCAGTTCGATCCCGGCCATCCGGCCAACCTGCTTGGCCCAGAGCCCGGCGGCGTTGACGACATGTTCGCATCTGATCGTGCCCTTCTCGGTCACCACCTGCCAGCCGTCGGGCACCTGCTGCAACTCCAGCACCCGGTTGTGCTCGATCACACTGGCTCCGCGCTTCTTCGCGGCGATGGCATAGGCATGCACCGTGCCGGTGGTGTCGACGTAGCCTTCGCGGTTGGCCCACATGCCGCCGAGGATGCCCTCGGTGTTGAGCACCGGGCTGAGCCGGCCCGCCTCTTCGGGGGTGATCAGGTGCACATCGTCGATTCCAATCGACTGGAACCGGCGATAGGAGCTTTGCAGCCATTCCCAGCGGTCCGGCGTGCCGGCAAGGTGCATCCCGCCGGTCATGTGCAGCCCGATCGACTGGCCGCTTTCGGCTTCGATCTCCGACAGAAGATCAATCGTGTAGCCCTGCAAGGCGGCGATGTTGGGATCGGCGTTGAGCGCGTGGATGCCGCCCGCCGCGTGCCAGCTCGACCCGGCGGTGAGCACGTCGCGTTCGATCAGGCAGACATCGCTCCAGCCGAGCTTGGCGAGGTGGTAGAGCACCGAGGCACCGACGACGCCGCCGCCGATCACTACAACGCGGTACTGCGATTTCATCGCGCCCTCCCTGACAGGCCCTGTTGTTTCGGGCGACGGTAGATCGGGTGTGCGATTCCGTCTAGACATTTTTGTCCAATGCTATTTCCATGGGGCAAGGCGCGGCATCCGGTGACGCGGCGGGGAGGGAGCATGGGACGGTTTTCGGCATTGCGGCTGCTCTACGAGGGGCTGACCGGCAATCGCGGCTGGACGCCGCATTGGCGCGATGCCGCCCCGCAACCGGCCTATGACATCATCGTCATCGGCGGCGGCGGCCACGGGCTCGCCACCGCCTACCAGCTCGCCGCGACTTATGGGCAGACCCGCGTCGCCTTGCTTGAGAAGGGCTGGATCGGCGGCGGCAACGTCGGGCGCAACACCACCATCGTGCGCGCCAATTACCTGTTGCCCTCGAACCAGGGGTTCTACGCGCTGTCGCTGCGGCTTTGGGAGCGGATGGAGCAGGATCTCAACTACAACGTGATGATGTCGCAGCGCGGCGTGCTCAACCTGTGCCATTCCGACGCCCAGCGCGACGCCGCCATCCGGCGCGGCAACGCGGTGCGCCTGTCCGGTGCCGACGCGGTCTATCTCGATGCCGGGGCGCTGAAGAAAGACTGGCCGTTCCTCGATTACGACAACGCCCGTTTCCCGATCCGGGGCGGGCTGTTGCAGCCCCGGGCGGGCACCGCGCGCCACGACGCGGTGGCCTGGGGCTATGCCCGCGCCGCGTCCGATCGGGGTGTCGACATCATTCAGAATTGCGAGGTCACCGGGTTCGACATCCGCGGCGGCAAGGTCTTCGGCGTCGAGACCACGCGCGGGCACATCGCGGCGGGCAAGGTCGGCGTCGCGGTTGCCGGCAATACCTCGCGGCTGATGGGCATGGCCGGGCTGCGGATGCCGATCGAGTCCCACGTTTTGCAGGCCTTCGTGACCGAGGGGCTGAAGCCGGTGATCCCCGGCGTCGTCACCTTCGGGGTCGGGCATTTCTACATCAGCCAGTCCGACAAGGGCGGGCTGGTCTACGGCGGAGATCTCGACGGCTACAATTCCTACGCCCAGCGCGGCAACCTGCCGATGGTCGAACACGTCGCCGCGGCCGGGGTCTCGCTGATGCCGATGATCGCGCGCGCCCGGATGCTGCGAAGCTGGGGCGGGATCATGGACATGACGATGGACGGCTCGCCGATCATCGACCGCACCCCCGTCGAGGGGCTCTATCTCAACGGCGGCTGGTGCTACGGCGGCTTCAAGGCAACCCCCGGCTCGGGGCTGGTCTTCGCCCACCTGCTCGCCACCGACACCCCGCACGAGGTCGCCAAAGGCTTCCGGCTCGACCGCTTCGCGCGCGGGCATGTCATCGACGAAACCGGCCACGGCCCGACGCCGAACCTGCAATAGGAGGGGCCCTTGATCATCTACCACCCCCTGCTTGGCCCGCGCGACAGCGACGAGTTCACCTATCTCGGCGATGCCAGCCTGATCGACCGCCCCGATGGCCTTGCCGAAGACGCCGCCGCGCGCTTCGCCGAATACGTCTACATGCGCGACAACCCGGCGGGCACGCACCGCGAACTCTGGTTTCACGCCGCGGGCGATCAATCCTGGCTGGTGGTCACCCGCAACACGGCAACACACGAGATCACCCACGTCGAACTGGCCAGCGACGTGGCGCGGGCGCGGAGGGCGGGCCGATGAGCGGGGCGTTTCGCCTCTCCGGCGGGCTGGTCGACCGCGACCACCGGCTGAGGTTTGCCTTCAACGGCCGCCAATACGAGGGGCTGGCAGGCGACACGCTGGCCTCGGCGCTGCTCGCCAACGGCGTCCGGCTTGTCGGGCGCTCGTTCAAGTATCACCGCCCGCGCGGCATCTTCAGCGCCGGCAGCGAGGAGCCGAACGCGCTGGTGACGCTGGGCGAAGGGCGCGCGGCCCTGCCCAACACCCGCGCCACGATGGTCGAGTTGACTGACGGGATCGCGGCGTTTAGCCAGAACCACCTTGGCCCGCTCGGCTTCGACCCGCTGGCGGTGACCGACCTTCTCGCGCCCTTCCTCGGCGCAGGGTTTTACTACAAGACCTTCATGTGGCCCAAAGCCTTCTGGGAGCGGGTCTATGAGCCGCTCATCCGCAAGGCCGCCGGGCTTGGCCGTTTGCCGACCGATCCCGACCCCCGGCTCTACGACAAGGGCCATCTGCATTGCGACCTGCTGGTGGTCGGGGCCGGGCCTGCCGGGCTTGCCGCCGCCCGCGCCGCCGGGGCGGCGGGGGCGCGGGTGATCCTTGCCGACGAGGGCTTTCGCCCCGGCGGGCGGCTGCTCGCCGAGCGGCACGAGATCGACGGCATGTCGGGGGCGGACTGGGCGGCCGCCCAATGGCAGGCGCTGGCCGCGCTGCCGAACGTCCGGCTGATGCCGCGCGCCACGGCGCTCGGGCTCTACGATCACGGCATTGCCGGGGTGCTGGAGCGGATCGCCCCCGAGGCCCGCGCCGTCGATAAACCCGCCGAGATATTCTGGCGCGTCCGTGCCCGCCGGATCGTGCTGGCCGCCGGGGCCACCGAGCGCCCTCTGGTCTTTCCCGGCAACGACCGGCCCGGGATCATGCTCGCAGGTGCGGTGCAGGCTTTCGTCAACCGCTGGGCGGTGGCACCCGGACGACGGGTTGCGATCCTTGCCAACCACGACGGCGGCGAGGCGCTGGCGGCGGAACTGGCCGGTGCCGGGCTCGACATCGCCGCGGTGATCGATGCGCGCGGCGATCCCCAGGTGCTCGGCACCAAGGGTCGCGGCGGGCTGCGCTCGCTGACGCTGGCGGACGGCCGCCGGATTGCCTGCGACGCGCTCGCGGTCTCCGGTGGCTGGTCGCCGAACCTGCACCTCGCGGTGCACCGGGACGGCAAGCCCGCCTGGCGCGACGATATCCAGGCCTTCGTGCCGGGTGCCGCGTTGCCGGACGGGCTCGCGGTTGCCGGGGCGGCGGGCGGCAGCTTCGGGTTGCGCGACTGTCTCGACGAGGGCACCCGCGCCGGGCAGGCGGCGGCCACCGCCTGCGGCTTCCGGCCCCCAGGGGCCCCCGGCTTCACAACCGACAACACGCAACACCCGCCCGCCCCGTTCCGGGAGCTGTCGCCGGGGCAGGGCAGGGCCTGGGTCGATCTGCAGAACGACGTGACCGCGAAGGATATCCGCCTCGCCCACCGCGAGGGCTTCCGCTCGGTCGAACATCTCAAGCGCTATACCACGCTCGGCATGGCCACCGATCAGGGCAAGACCGGCAATCTCGCGGCGCTGGCGCTGATGGCGCAGCAGACCGGGCGCGGCATCCCCGAGACCGGCACCACCCGCTACCGCCCGCCTTACGTGCCGGTCAGCCTCGGAGCGCTCGCCGGGCGCGAGGGCGGGCGCGGCTTCAAGCCGGTGCGCCGCACACCCTTGCACGACTGGTCGGCGGCGCGCGGTGCTTCCTTTGTCGAAAGCGGGTTGTGGCTGCGCGCGGAATGGTTCGCCCAAGACGGAGAAAGCGGCTGGCGCGATTCCGTTGACCGCGAGGTGATGGCGGTGCGCACCGCCGTCGGCATCTGCGATGTCTCGACGCTGGGCAAGATCGACATCCAGGGCCGCGACGCCGCCGCCTTCGTCGATTTCGTCTATTGCAACGGCTTCGCCAAGCTCCCCGTTGGCCGGGTCCGCTACGGGCTGATGCTGCGCGAAGACGGAATCGTGATGGATGACGGCACCTGCGCGCGGCTGGGCGAGCACCATTACCTGATGACCACCACCACCGCCAATGCGGCGCCGGTGTTCCAGCACCTCGAATTCGTCCGCCAATGCCTGCGGCCCGACCTCGACGTGCACCTTGTTCCCGACACCGACAGCTGGGCGCAGATCGCCGTGGCGGGGCCAAAGGCGCGCGCGCTGCTCACCCGGCTGGTGGATGCGCCCTTCGACATCTCCAACGCGGGGTTTCCCTTCATGGCCTGCGCCGAGCTGACGGTGTGCGGCGGCACCAAGGCGCGGCTGTTCCGGATCTCGTTTTCCGGCGAACTGGGGTATGAACTTGCGGTGCCCGCGCCCTTCGGTTCGGCTCTGGCGGAGGCGATGACGGGGGCCGGTGCCGATCTCGGGGTGACACCCTACGGCGTCGAGGCGCTCAACGTGCTGCGGATCGAGAAGGGCCATGTATCGGGGCCGGAACTCAACGGCCAGACCGCGCCCGCGCACCTCGGGCTGCGGCGCATGGCGGCGCAGGGCAAGGATTACATCGGCCGCGTCCTCGCCGGGCGAACCCGCGTCGACGGGGCCGAAACCGCGCGGCTGGTGGGCCTGCTGCCTTGCGATCGGGCGCAGCCGCTCACCGCCGGGGCGCACCTGCTGGAGCCCGGCGCGCCCCGGACCCAGGCGCATGATCTCGGCTGGATCAGCTCGGTCGCCTTCTCGCCCAGCCTCGGCCACGACATCGGCCTTGCTCTGCTGAACGACGGCGCGGCGCGGATCGGGACGCGGCTGCGCGCGGTCGATGCGATGGCCGGAGCCGAGGTGGAGGTCGAGATCGTGTCCCCGCATTTCATCGACCCGGAAGGAGCGCGGCAACGTGGCTGATCACCGTCTCGCCCCATCCCCGGCGATCACCGCCGCGCCGCTCGAAATCGGCGAGACCCGTCTCGCGCCGCGCCCGTCCGGTGGCGTGCACATGCTGGTTCTGAGCGCCGGTGATCCGGCGGCGCTCGCCGCGGAGATCGAGGCCGCGTTCGGCCCGCTGCCCGCGATCGGGCGCAGTGCCCGCACCCGGTCGGGGGCCATGCTCCTGCGCCCGTCGCGCGAGCGCGGCCTGTGCATCGGCTCCGGCCTTGCGCCTTCACCTGCGACAGGCTTTCACAGCCTCGACCAGACCGGCTTCTGGGCGATGATCTCGCTTCAGGGCAGCGGCGCGCGCGCGGTGCTCGAACGGCACTGGCGGCCCGATCTCGGCGATGTCGCTTTTCCGCGGGGAGCGGTGGCTCAAAGCAGCCTGTCCGGCGTGTCTGCCACGCTGTTTCGCGAGGCCGCCGACAGCTACCTTATCCTCGTGCCGCGCTCTTACGCGGCTTGGCTCTTCGACGACCTCGCCACCACGCTGCACTGGGTCAGGTGAAGCCGACGGGGCGCGCGGCGAATTCCCTCGCGCGCGCCCCGCATATGTGCCCGGTTTCAGCTCTTGGGCTTGTCTTCCGGGATCAGCCCTTCGAGGCTTACCCCAACAGCATCCCCCAGCTTTTTCATCGTCGGCAACGCCACCGCCATGTCGAGGATCGCATCGACGGTGTGCTCGACCGGTGAAGATGCTCCCTCGCCGCGCTCGCCCCGGCCCAGCCCGGTGACGTGGTTGATCGAGATCCCCTTGATCTTCTCGGCGGGCTTGACCATTTCCGCGACGATCTGCGGCAGGGCCGCGAGGCGCGCCTTCTCGGTCTCGAACGCCAGAAGCTCCGGCGAACGCTGGTTCTCGGCGGTGATCCGCGCGGCTTCGCCATCGGCCTCGGCCTGCTGGAGAATGCGCAGGGTTTCGGCCTCCTCGCGCCGGATCGCGTCGCGCGCCTTGGCCTGAACCTGATCGGACTTGCTGGTGATCTCGATCCGGCGCGCCTGCGCCTCGGCTTCCTGCTCGGCCGCCATCAGCGCGAGCGTCTTGCGCCGCTCGGCCTCGGCCACTTCGCGCAAGGTGGTGATGCCTTCCTCGGCCCTGACCACGGCCGCACGCGCCTCGGTGGCGTCGGCCTTTGCCTGGCTTTCCTCCTGGCTCTTGGCCGCGATCAGGATCGTGCGCTCCTGCTCGGCGATCTCCAGCGCACGGGCCTGGGTGATCTCGGCCTCGCGGATCGCCTGCTCGCGGGTCAGCGAGGCCGACTGGATCGCGCCTTCCATCTCGATACGCGCCTCCGCCGCTGCCCGCTCGGCCGCGGCCTTGCGCCTTGCCACCTCGGTAAGCTGCTGGGCGAGCAGGGTCTCGATTTCCTGGGTTTGCTGGATCTCGGCGCGGCGCTGCTCAAGCTCGATCTCCAGCTTGCGGCGGTTGGCCTCGACCTCGGCGCGGCGCACGCTCACCTGGCTCTCGCCCTCGATCTCGGCGCGCTCTTTTTTCGACTGCGCGATCACCTCGGCAAGCTTGCGCATCCCGACCGCGTTGAAGGCGTTGTTCTCGTCGAGCGAGGAAAACGGCGTCTGGTCAAAGGTGGTGAGCGAGACGCTGTCGAGTTGGAGGCCATACTTCGCCAGGGTTCCGGTGAGCGACGCCTGCACCTCGCGGGCAAATCCGCCGCGGTTCTCGTGCAACTCGTCCATCGTCATCTGTGCCGCCACCGCGCGCAGGGCATCCACCATCATGCCGTCGATCAGAGTCTCGAGCTGGTCGGGCTGGAAGGTGCGCCGCCCCAGCGTCTGCGCCGCGCGCACGATCGCGGCCTCTTCCGGGATCACGCTGGCGTAGAATTCCGCGCCTACGTCGATCCGCATCCGGTCTTTGGTGATCAGGGCGCTGTCGGCGGTGCGGCTCACCTCCATGCGGATGGTCTGCATGTTGACGCGGCTGATCTCGTGAAACCACGGCACCGCGAGGGTGCCGCCGTCGATCACCACCTTGCGCCCGCCGATGCCGGTGCGCACAAGGCTCACCTCGTGGGTGGCGCGTTCATAGAACCATGCGGCCAGCGCGATCAGCACGGCAGCGACGACAACGATCAGGATGATCCAGCCGAGTATGCTCATGGTGTTGTCCTTTCTCCCGGCTCAGAATTGCGGCGGGAAGTGGCGCCCGCCACGGTCGAGGGTGATCCAGCGCAGTTCGGTGAAGGCGTCGAGCGACCAGCGCCCGCCGTAGCGGCCGACGCCGGAGGCCTTGACCCCGCCGAAGGGCACGTGGGGTTCGTCGTTGATGTTCTGGCAATTGACGTGGGCAATGCCGGTTTCCAGCCGCTCGGCGATGCGCAGCGCGCGCGCCTCGTCGCGCGACCAGACCGCGGCGGTCAGCCCGTACTCGGTATCGTTGTTGAGCGCGATCGCCTCGTCCTCGTCGCGGAACGGGCAGACGATCACCACCGGCCCGAAGGTTTCATCGTGCCAGATGTTCATCGAGGTGTTGACGTTGGTCAGCACCGTCGGCTCGACGAAATTGTCCCAGGCCCGCCCGCCGATTTCCACCTTCGCGCCCTTGGCGACGGCATCGTCGATCAGCGCCTTGACGCGCTCGGCCTGCCTTGTGTTGACCAGCGGGCCGAGGGTGTTGGCCGGGTCGTTGGTGTGCCCGGTCTTGAGCTTGCGCGCGCGGGCGAGGAAGCGGTCCATGAACGGTTGCCAGATGGTCTCCTGCACCAGCAGTTTCTCGGTCGACATGCAGACCTGGCCCTGGTGCATGAAAGAGCCGAAGTTCGCGGCGCGCGCGGCGCCGTCGAGATCGGCATCCTCGAGCACGATCATGCTGTCCTTGCCGCCCAGTTCGACGCAGGTTTTCTTCAGGTGCGCGCCGCATTTCGCCGCGATCTGTCGGCCCACGGCGGTCGAGCCGGTGAAGCTGATCGCCTTGACGCGCGGATTGCCGATCATCTCGTCGCCAACCTCGGCCACGCTCTCGCGCGAGCAGGTGACGACGTTGAACACCCCCTTCGGTATGCCGGCCTCCTCAAGGATTTCGGCAAAGTAGAGCCCGCCTGCATAGGGTGTGTCTTCGGAGGGTTTGAGCACCACGGTGTTGCCCACCGCCAGCGCGGCGGCAAAGCCGCGCGAGGTCAGGATACCGGGCATGTTCCACGGCGAGATCACCCCGACCACGCCCAGCGGGAAACGGGTGGCGATCATGAATTTCTGGTGTTCGGACGGCAGCACCTCGCCGATGTTCTGGTAGCACAGCGCCGAGGCCGAGCGGAACACCTCGGCCACGTAGCCGGCCTCGAACATCCCCTTGCCCTTCCAGCCACCGCCTTCGGCCATCGCCGCCGCACAGAAGTCGCCGGCGCGTCTTTCCCAGACATCGGCGATCTTGAGCAGCGCGTGGGCGCGCTCGTGGAATGGCCGGGCCGACCATTCGGGGAAGGCTGCCTGGGCCGCGTCAATGGCGCGGCGCATGTCGGCGGTCGAGGCGTCGGGGATGCGGGCGTAGAGTGAGTTGTCGGAGGGGTTGAGGTCCTCGAAACTGCGGGCCGCCGGCACCCATTCGCCGCCGATATACATGCCCTTGATCGTCGGGGCGTTGTTGGGGTTGGTGTCAAGCATGGGTCATCTCCCTGTTTTTCGCGCCGGATCGGGACGCCACGCCCGCGCCTGGGCGGCGGCGGTCTCGATCTCGGTCAGAACGGATTTGAGGCGGTCGTGACTGGCACCGGAGAAGGCCCCGGGGTCGAGCGACGGCATGGTCTGGTGTGGTGCGGGCCGGGCCGGGTTTTTCGGCGGCGGGGCTGGATCGGCAGTGCCCGACCGCGCACGGCTGACCGCGCTCGCCCTCGACACCAGGTCGGACAGCGAGAGCCCCCCGGGCAAGGCATCGCCAGCCCCGCGCGCTGGCGATGATGGCGGGAGCGGCGCGGCTTGGCGCGGCGCAGTCGTCGCGGCACCCGGTGCCACGGCGGGCGCTGGAACATGCGGTCGGGGTGATTGTGGCGGAGCCGCGGGTGGCGCAGGCGCAGGCGGCGGGGCGAGGGATGCCAGCGCGCTGGCGGCAATCTCGTCCGGTGACGGTCCCGACGCCGGACGGGGCGGTTCCGGGGGTCTTGCGGGGTTGGGCACGGTGGCACGTGCGGCCTTCGGGACCGGCCTTGGCGCGGGCGGCCCGCCCGCCTTCGCGCCGCCGAGATAGGCCGCCTGAACCGCCGGGTCGTTGCGCAGGTCTGCCGCCGGGCCCTCGTGCACGATCTCGCCGTTCTCCAGAAGATAGGCACGGTCGGCAATGGCGAGGCTCTGGCGTGCGTTCTGCTCCACCAGCAAGACGCCGATGCCGGCCTCCTTCACCGTCACCAGCGACTGGAACAATTCCTTGCACAGCAGCGGCGAGAGGCCGAGGGAGGGTTCGTCGAGGGTGAGATAGACCGGATTCGACATCATCGCTCGCCCGATCGCCACCATCTGCTGTTCGCCGCCCGACATTGTGCGCACGACCTGCCCGCGCCGTTCGTCGAGCTTGGGAAACAGCGTGAGCACCCGGTCGAGGCTGCCCGCCTCCTCCTCGCGGGCGCGCGGCGTATAGGCCCCGAGCGACAGGTTTTCGGCCACGCTGAGATCGGCAAACACGCCGCGCCCCTCGGGCACCAGCGCCAGTCCCTCCTCGACGATCCGGTTGGGCGACATGCCAAGGAGATCGCTGCCCGCAAGCCGCACGGTGCCGGTGACCTTCCCTTCGCAGATCCCCGATACCGCTTTCAGCAACGTTGATTTCCCCGCGCCGTTGGCCCCGAGGATTACAACGATTTCGCCCGGATCGACCTTAAGCGAAACCCCGTGCAGCGCCTGGTGCTGGCCATAGGCGGCCTTGAGATCCTTCACCTCAAGCATCGTCGTCCCCCAGGTAGGCCCGGATCACCTCCGGGTCGGCGAGCACGTCGGCGGGTGTGCCTTCGGCGATCTTGGCACCGGCGGCCATCACCACGCAGCGGTCGCAAAGCGAGCGGATCGCGTCCATCACGTGTTCGACGAGTATGATCGTGCGGCCTTCGTCGCGCAGCGCCCGGATCAGCGCCACGCCCACCTCCATCTCTGTCGGATTGAGCCCGGCGAGCCATTCGTCGAGCAGCACCACGCGCGGTTCGCCCGCCAGCACGCGGGCGAGTTCCACCCGCTTGGTGTCGATATAGGTGAGCTGGCCCACCGCCATATGGCCACGCCCGCTGAGCCCGACCTTCTCCAGCATCGTCTGCGCCACGGCCTCGGCCTCGTATCCCCAGCGCTGGCGATGGCCGAACACCGCCCCGGCCATCACGTTTTCCAGAACATTCATCGAGGGCAGCAGGCGCACAAGCTGGAAGGTGCGGGCGATGCCGCGCCGGGCGATGTCCTGCGCCGGCAACTGGGTGATCGGGCTGCCGCGCAGCGCGATTGCCCCGGAGGTGACCGGCAAGGCCCCCGAGATCAGGTTGAGCGTGGTCGACTTGCCGGACCCGTTCGGCCCGATCAACCCGAGCACCTCGTGCTCCATCACGTCAAAATCCATCGCGTTGACGGCCACCAGTCCGCCGAACCGCTTGGTCACGCCACGAAGGGACAGCGTGGCACTCATACCAGACCCTCCGATCCCATCCGCCGCCGGATCGTGCCGAACAGCCCGACAAACCCCTTGGGCAGCAGGTAGACGATGACAAGGAAAGACAGGCCGAGCAGAAGCGTCGTCTGGTTCGGCACGGTGATCGAGACCCCCTCCCACAGGAAGGTGAAGGGGATCACCCCGACCAGCGGCCCCCAGAGCCGGCCGGTGCCGCCGAGCAGCGCCATGATCACGACCTGGAACGACAGCATCGGGGCGAAGGCCAGCGAAGGCTCGATATAGACGTAACGCGGTGCGAGGATCGCCCCGGTGATCGCCGCCACCGAGCCGGGCACGAGAAACAGCAGGATCTTGGCCCGCGCGGTGTGGATGCCGGAATGGCGCGCCACCTGTTCGTCGTCGCCGATGATGCGCAGGGCGAAGCCGAGCCGTGAGCGCCCGATCGCCCAGCCCAGCAGGTAGACCAGCGCGGCAAGGCCGAGAAGCTGCCAGTAGATATGCGCCTCGGTGATCGAGGTGAGCACGTAGATCCCCTTGGTGCCCGAGACGTTCTGCGCCCAGGTGATCACCTGTCGGATGAACTCGGCGAGCCCGAGGGTGAAGATCACGAAGTAGACCCCCGAGAGCCGGAGCGTGGCGAGCCCGACCAGTGCCGCCAGCACCGCGCCGATCACCCCCGCGATGGGAAGGAGGGTCCAGTAGGGCAGGTGTTCGATGCCGATCCCGGTGACATAGGTGCCGACGCCGAAGAAGGCCGCGGTGGCGAGGCTGATGTAATGCGTCGGGCCGGAGAACAGCGCCCAGCTTGTCGCCAGCACGGTATACATCGCGATGGTGACGCCGATCGACAGCGCGTAACTGCCGAACAGCCAGGGCAGGCAGGCCGCGAAGGCAAGCGCCATGCCGGAAAGCGCAAGATTGCGCCAGTCGGTCGGGGTGAGCCTCATGCCGAGCGCCTCCCGAACAGCCCCTGCGGGCGCACCAGCAGGATGACGACGAACAGCAGGTAGGCCGCGGCCAGCGTCAGCCCCGGGTCGATCACCGTGGCGACAAAGGTTTCGAGGATGCCCAGCGCCAGTGCCGCGACGATCGTGCCGCGCACGTCCCCGACGCCGCCCATGATCACGATGATCAGCGCCTTGAGCGTGAACATCACCCCGGTGGAGGCATCGAGGGTGAGAAAGGTCGAGATCAGGGCGCCGCCGGTGGCGGTGACCGCGCCACCCAGCGCGAACGCGAGGGCCGCCATCTTGCGCACGTCGATCCCCACGAGGCGCGCGCTGTCGGGCGAAACCGCGATGGCGCGGATCGTCAGTCCGGGGCGGCTGCGGTCAAGCCAGAGCCAGAGCGCGCCGCAGATCACCACCGCCGAGGCGAAGGCCGCCACCCGGTTGGCACCGTAGCTGTCGCCGAGGATATGGACCGGGAAAGACAGGTAGGAATAGCTGAAGTAATCGCCGCCGAAGACCGCGAGCATCAGCCCGACGGAGACGAAGGAAAGCCCGAAGGTTGTCAGGATCGAATCGACCTCGAGTTGCCCGCGCGAGCGCGCACGTTTCACCAGCGGGCGCAGGAAGACCAGGTAGATCAGCCAGTTCGCGGCGAAGGCGACGGGGGCCACCACGAAGACCGTGAGCAAGGGGCTCACCTGCGCGGCGGTCCAGAACCAGAAGGCGGCAAAGCCGCCCGCCACCAGCATCTCGCCATTGGCGAGGTTCATGATCCGGGCCATGCCGTATTGCAGGTTCAGCCCCATCGCGATCAACGCATAGGTGCCGCCCAGCAGGAACCCTGTGATGATGATATCCATGCCTCTCCCCGGCCTGTCGTTCCGCTGTGCCCGGGGCCGGGCAAACGCCAGCCCCGGACGGGTTCAGATCACTGCCACGGGCCTTTGACGACCACGTCCACCGCGCCCTCGCGGCCGGTCGAGGCGACGCCCTTGAACACGCCGTCCTGCCACTGGCCCACGGTCCAGAACGAGGGGTTGTTGTTGTTCTCGTCGAAGTCGAGGGTGCCGATCACGGTGTCGAAGGCGTTTGCCTTGATGTGCTCGATGATCGCGGCGTTATCGAGCCCGACTTCCTCGATCGACTGTTCCAGCACCTCGAAGGTGGAGTAGACCATCGCAGAGGCCCAGTAATCGGGCTCGGCGTCGGTCACCTCCTCGTGGCGCGCGGCGTAGCTCTGGAAGGCCTCGTCGTCGGCATTCACACCGCCAACCCCGAGCACCCCCTCGACCGAGTCACCAAAGCGCCCGGCATAGCTTGGAAAGGCGGTGCCCACGGCAGTGTAGAATGCCCCGACCTGCAGATCCTCGATCTGCGCCTGCTCTGTCAGCGCGAAGGTATCGGCCGGGTAGGAGAAGGCCACGAAAGCATCGGGCTCGGCGGCCTTGGCGCCTTTCATCACCGGCGACAGATCCTGACTGCCGAGCGGATAGGAGGTTTCATAGACCAGTTCGAACCCGGCTTCCTCGAAGGCAGGCTTGGCCACGTTCACCAACTCGATCCCGAAGGCGTCGGCCACGTTGACGAGGGCCACCTTGTTGCCGATGTCGCCGCGGTCGCGCAGGCCGGTCAGCACGTCCACCGCACCCTGTGCGACCGCGACCGCGCCGCCGAGCGAGATGAACACGTTGGGGAACTGCTGCGACAGCTCTTCGGCCTTGTCGGTGGTCGCCGTCGAGGTGATCATCGGGATGCCGTAGCGGTGGTAGATCGGCGCCGAGGCGAGGTTGAGGCCGGTGGAATAGGGCGGCAGGATGATATCGGCCTCGTCCTGCTCGACCAGTCGCTGCACCGCCTTGATGGTCTCGCCGGGGTTGGTCTGGTCGTCATACTCGATGACTTCCAGCATCCGCTGGGTGCCGTCGACATTCAGGCCGCCACGGGCATTGACCGTCTCGACCCAGAGCTTGACGTTGGGCCAGTAAGACACCGCGGCACCACCGGCGAGCGGGCCGGTTTTCGGGGCCACGGCCCCGACCTTGAGCGTATCCTGCGCCGCAGCGGGCAGCGCCGTTAAGCCCGTTGCAAGCGCCAATGCGGCGATCTGGGCAAATGTCCTGCGTTTCATGGTTATGTCCTCCCTGACATGGTTCTCAGTTTTTTCCCGGGTCTTCCGGGCCGACGGCGGGTTCGTCCCGCACGGTCATCCATTGAATCTCGGTGAATTCGTCGATCACGGCCTGGCCACCGAAGCGGCCATAGCCACTGGCCTTCACCCCGCCATAGGGCATCGCCGGGTCGTCGCAGACGGTGGAGCCGTTGACATGCACCGCGCCGCACTCGATCCGCTGCGCGATTGCGCTTGCCTTGTCCACGTTGCGGCCGAAAACCGCGGCGGCAAGGCCGTATTCGGTATCGTTCGCCACAGTCACCGCCTCGTCGGCGTCGGCCACGCGGATGACCCCGACGACCGGCCCGAAAACCTCTTCGCCATAGATCCGCATGCCATAGGCGACATGGTCGAGGATCGTCGGCTGCACCGCCACGCCGTTGCCCTCGCCGCCGGTCACCAACACGGCCCCCTTGGCGAGCGCGTCGTCGATCAACCCGCGCACCCGGGCAACCGCCTCGTTGCCGATCAACTGCCCGAGCGGGCCTCTCCCGGTCGCCGGATCGAAGCGCAGCTCCTGCGCCTCCCGTGCCAGCGCGGCGATGAACGCCTCGGCCACCGGCGCTTCCACCACGATCCGGTCGGTCGCCATGCAAACCTGGCCCTGGTTGAAAAACGCACCATGGGCCACGGTGCGCGCTGTCGCCTCGATATCGGCGTCGGCCAGCACGATCGCGGAGGCCTTGCCGGACAATTCCAAAAGGCATTTCTTCAGATGTCGCGCCGCCATCACGGCGATCTCGCGGCCAACCCGCGTCGAGCCGGTGAAATTCACCCGCCGCACCGCCGGATGCGCGATCAGGGCCTCGACCACGCTGTGCGCGTCCTCTGGAGCATTGCTGACGAGGTTGAGCACGCCGTCGGGCAGGCCCGCAGCGATCAGCGCCTCGGCGACCCTCTCGTGCAACTTGGGGCAAAGTTCCGAGGCCTTCAGCACCACGGTATTGCCCAGGGCAAGGGGCGCGGCCACGGCGCGCACCGCCAGCGTCACCGCCGCGTTCCATGGCGCGATGCCGAGAACGACGCCGGTTGGCTTGCGGATCAGCCGGTAGCTGGCACCTACCGGGCCGCCCGCAGCCTGCGTGGTGCCGATCGCATCGGCGAGGCTCGCGGCGTGTTGCAGGGTTTCGCAGGCAATCTCGACATTGAAGCGCACCCAGTCTGCCGACGCGCCGACCTCGGCCGCGCCGATCTGGCAAAGCTCCTCGGTGGCGTCGCGCAGGCAGTCGGCGGCGCGGCGCACCAGCTTGGCGCGCTCGGCAGGCGCGCAAGCCGACCATTCGGGAAACGCCCGCGCGGCGGCATCGGCCGCGGTTTCCGCGCCCGCGGCATCCAGCGCCGCGGCCCGCGTGACCACCGCCCCGGTGATCAGGTCGCGCCGCTCGAAGGTGCGGGCGTGCGGGGCGGCGACGGACGCGCCACTGATGATGGCATTGGCTACGAACAAGTCGTCCTCCCAAACGGCTTATCGCTTACGCGCGGTCTGAATCGTTTCACGCAGACGCCTCGGCGCTCTCCCATTGCACCGGGTCAAACCAGCGTCGGTTGACAAGCGGCATCCGTAAATGGCCAAATGTGGGAAAGAATTATTGTTTTGAGGGAAAAGGTTGCCATTTCGCGGAATCTCGGGTGCGTCAGCCGGTCGCAGGGTGGAAACCCCGATCCGGGCGGAACGATTCCGCGCGGACCTGCAGCCGCGGTCCATCGGCCTCGCCGGGCTGGACGACACCGAGAATTTCCGCGCAATCCATCTTGAAAGGGGCGAGGCGTCGCTGCGGCTCACCGATGCCACGCCGCTGCCACTGCTGGGGCCGGTCATGGGCTGGTTTCCGTGGCACGAGGGGATGCGGCTCGAACTGGCGGCCGGGGCGCAGGGGTGTCACCTGGCCCTTGGGCGGGGCACGTTGAACCGCACCCTGGCCCGCGCGCCGGAAATCACCGATCTGCGTTTCATGGCGGATCGCAGGCTGCTTTTGCGGCTCTCCGGCGAGGGCGCGCGGATGGCGCCGACGGTCTCTGCGTGCTTCGCGGGGATCCTTGCCGAAACCCTGCTGCCGGGCCCGCTCAGCGCCTCGGTGGTCGAGTCGTTCCTGCGCGTGCTGCTTGTCCAGTTGCAGCGTGGCCAGATCCAGGGCGGCGCGTCGGGGTCGGCCGCAGGCGGCTCGCCCGCGCTTGCCAACCGGTTCACCGCCCTGGTCGAAGGCCATGTCCGCGAGCGCTGGACGGTGGCGCGCTACGCCGCCGAACTCGGCATTTCCCGCGACCGGCTGAACGACATCTGCCTTCGCACGCACGGCCGCCCGCCGGGCCGGATGATCCGCGAGCGATTGATGATCGAGGCCAAGGCCTATCTCGAACAATCCTCCCTTGCGATTGAACAGATTGCCGGTGTGCTCGGATTCTCCGGTGCCCCGCAATTCAACCGCTTTTTCAGCCAGATCGAGGGGTTGGCGCCGGGACGCTACCGATCCCGCCATCGCAGCCTTGCGCAGCTCGACCACGAAGCCGTCAGCGACGTCGATGATGCGCTCTATTCCTGGCCCTGATCGGGCTTCGATTCCAGTGCGCAAGATCGCGCCCCCGCCCGTCGCAAGGCAGCCGAGCGGCGGTGCCGGTGGCCCCTGAGCAGCAGAAGTCGCGCGCTTCGGCCCCGGTCGATCCGGCGGCACGCCCTGGCGGATCGTCACAAAAGTTTTTCGGAACCGTTAAGAAAGTTTGACGGTCAGCCGGTCTTGTCTCAGCGACAGAATCAAGGGGGCCTCATGCTCGTCGTTGAAGACCTGACCAAGACCTTTGGCGCGAATACCGCCGTTGATCGCGTTTCGTTCACCGTGGAAAAGCCGATGATGATCGGCATCATCGGCCGCTCCGGCGCGGGCAAATCCACCTTTCTGCGGATGATGAACCGGCTCACCGACGCCACCTCCGGGCAGCTTTCCTTCGAGGGCCGCGACGTGCTCGGTCTGACCGGGCGGGCGCGGCGCGAATGGCAATCGGACTGCGCGATGATCTTCCAGCAGTTCAACCTCGTGCCGCGGATGGACGTGGTCTCGAACGTGCTGCACGGCACGCTTGGCCGCAGCTCGACACTGGCGACGATGTTCAACCTGTTCCCGAAGGATGACATCCACCGCGCCATCGACATCCTCGAACGGCTCGGCATCGCCGACCACGCGCCCAAGCGCGCCGAGGCGCTCTCGGGCGGGCAGCAGCAGCGCGTGGCGATCGCCAGGGCCTTGATGCAGGACCCCAAGATCATCCTCGCCGACGAGCCGATTGCCTCGCTCGACCCGATGAACGCCCAGACCGTGATGGAAGCGCTGCGCCGCATCTTCGAGGAAGACGGCCGCATGGTGATCGCCAACCTGCACACGCTCGACACCGCAAGGCGCTACTGCGACCGGGTGATCGGGATGCGCGACGGGCGGATCGTGTTCGACGGCTCGCCCGACCAGCTCACCACCGGTGTGGCGCGCGACATCTACGGTGCCGGCGCAGATTTTTCCGAAGCCGCGACCAGCACCAGCATCGACGCCATCGAAACGCCCGCCCTCCGCGCGATCCACGAAGCGGAAGCGATCGTCTGAAGTTCCTTTCCCGAGTTCCCCCTCCCGTCGCGGTGCCCGCGTCGGAACCAACCACTGAAGAGAGAGAGAAACGATGAAAACCACCCTTGCGGCCATCCTGGCCACCACCGTCCTCGCTGCCCCCGCCGTCGCGCAGGACAGCATCAGCGAATTCCGCATCGGCATCCTCGGCGGCGAGAACGCCCAGGACCGGATGACCTCGAACGAGTGCTTCCGCGCCCACACCGAGGAACTGCTCGGCGTGCCCACCAAGCTGTTCACCCCGGCCGACTACGACGGCGTGATCCAGGGCCTGCTCGGCGGCACCCTCGACATGGCCTGGCTCGGCGCCTCGTCCTATGCCAAGACCTACCTGACCGACCCCGAGGCCGTCGAGCCGGTGCTCGTGAAGGTCAATGTCGATGGTTCCTACGGTTACCATTCGATCGGTTTCGCCCGCACCGACAGCGGCATCACCTCGCTCGAAGACATGCAGGGCAAGGTTTTCGGCTTCGGCGACCCGAACTCCACCTCGGGCTTCCTGATCCCCTCGATCGAGATCCCCGAAATCACCGGCGGTTCGATGGACTCGGGTGACTACTTCGGCGAAGTCAAGTTCACCGGCGGTCACGAGCAGACCATCGTCGCGGTGTTCAACGGCGACATCGACGGCGGCGTGACCTGGGCCGACGGCCTCGGTGAATGGGAAGAAGGCTACAACTCGGGCGCGCTGCGCAAGGCCTCCGACGCCGGCATCGTCGACATGAACGAACTCGTCGAGATCTGGAAGTCGAAGCCGATCCCGGAAGGCCCGATCGTGCTGCGCAAGGACCTGCCCGAGCGCATCAAGGTCGACATGACCGCGCTGATGGCCTCGCTGCCCTACATGGACGCCGACTGCGCCTACAACTTCATGGCCGGCGAAGCGCTCGGCATGATGCCGATCAACCACGACGCCTACGAGTCGATCATCGGCGCGCGCCTCGCGGTGCAAGGCGAATAACCCGACCCAAAATACCGGGCCCGGCTCCCGAAGGGGGCCGGGCCACGTTTTTAGAGCAGACCTGAAAGACAAGGGGACACGCCATGGCGGACACCACGCTGAACCAGGGTTCGCCCGAAGTCACGGCCGAGATCCGCGACGCCTACATGGCGATGACGCGCACCAAGCGCATGTATGGCGGGATCATGCTGGTGGTGTTCATTGCGCTGATGGTCTCGGGCTTCATGCTCGCCGACAGCCGCAACGCCGGCGGCTTCTGGAACGGCATCCTAAACATCTTCCAGTTTCCCGGTGAAGTGCTGGCCGAGGCCAGCGCCAAGGCCGCCAACCTGCCCGCGCTGATGGTGAAATTCTTCCCGTCGCTGCTGGAGACGATCAACATCGCCGCCGCCTCGACGCTGGTGGGCGGGCTCATCGCCATCGTGCTGTCGCTCCTCTCCACCCGCGGGCTCGCCCGTTTTCCGGCCTTGATCGGGCTGTTCCGGCGGATGATGGACATCATGCGCGCGGTGCCCGAGATCGTTATCGCGCTGGTGCTGATCTTCATCCTCGGCGGCGGCCCGGTGCCGGCGATGATCGCCATCGCCTTCCACACCGCCGGCGCGCTCGGCAAGCTGTTCTCCGAGGTCAACGAAAACGCCGATCTGAAGCCGGTCGAGGGGCTGGCCTCGGTGGGGGCGAACTGGTCGCAGCGGATGCTGCTCGGCGTGGTGCCGCAGGTGGCGCCGAACTGGCTGAGCTATGCGCTGCTGCGTTTCGAGATCAATATCCGCGCCTCCGCCATTCTCGGCTTCGTCGGCTCCGGCGGGATCGGCTACGATCTGAAGAACGCCTTCAGCTGGGGGCAGGGACGCTACGACGAGGTCGCCGCGATCTTCATCCTGCTGTTCCTCACCATCGTGTTCTTCGACCAGCTTTCCAGCCATTACCGAAACAAGCTCGTGGGAAAGGTCTGAACCATGACCGCCATCGCCGACATGCCGCAGACCGAAAACCTGCATGACACCGCCACCCGGCTGATCGGCCGCAAGCGCCTGCTGGCCTTTGCCGTGCCGGGGGTGATCCTCGCCTATTTCGTCTACCTGTTCTTCGCCTTTGACATCCCCGGCCTGATGGACCGGGCGCGGATGGACAACGCCGCGATCCTCGTCGCCGACAGCTACAGCTACAAGACCCACGTCACCCACGACAACCGGGTCGGCGGACTCGGGTTCGCCGTCGAGGGCGAGGCCAAGGGCACCTACCCCGAGGGCATGGTGCCGGAGTTCGTGACGATGAGCGGCGACGATGCCGCCCGGATCGAGCTGAAAGCCGGCGAGGCGGCCGAGATCGACGGCTCGACCTTGCGCTACACCGTGCCGGATTACGGCACCGTGGTGGTCACGCTGGAGGGCCGCGAGATCCTGCTCGAAACCCCCGATGGCGAAGTGCCCGACTGGATCAGCGCCAGTTCCTCGCGGGTCAACATCACCGGCGCGGGTGGCCGCGCCAGCGTGACCCGCGCGCGCACCGAGGTGTTTCGCTACGCCTTCGGCTGGGAGCTGTTCTGGTTCACGCTCGACAGCCAGTTCTACGGCAAGACGCCCGCCGAACTGGCCGGGCTGGTGCTCTCGGGGGACCGCGTGGTGGACGGCAAGAGCAACCTTGCCGCGATCGCCCACGATGTCTGGTACAACAAGATGTGGCGTCACGGCGACGTGCTCTGGGCGATCTTCGAGACCATCCTGATGGCCTTCCTCGGCACCATGGGCGCGGCCCTGGTGGCGCTGCCGATGGCCTTCCTCGCGGCGAAGAACTTCAGCCGCCTGATGAGCATCCGCTTCGCCATGCGCCGGCTGTTCGACTTCGTGCGCGGGGTCGACGGGCTGATCTGGACGATCATCCTCAGCCGCGCCTTCGGCCCCGGCCCGATGACCGGCGCGCTGGCGATCCTGATCACCGACACCGGCTCTTTCGGCAAGATGTTCTCGGAAGCGCTGGAGAATGTCGACGACAGGCAGATCGAGGGCGTCGCCTCGACCGGGGCCAAGACGCTGCACCGTTACCGCTTCGGGGTGATCCCGCAGATCACGCCGGTGCTGCTCAGCCAGGTGCTCTACTACCTCGAATCCAACACCCGCTCGGCAACAATCATCGGCGCGATCACCGGCGGCGGCATCGGCCTTTTGCTGACCCAGGCGATGATCACCCAGAAGGATTGGGAAGAGGTGAGCTACTACATCGTGCTGATCGTGCTGATGGTGATGGCGATGGACACGATCTCGGGCTGGCTGCGGCGCAGGCTGATCAAGGGCGCTTGATGCGGCTCCTGGTGACGGGGGCGAACCGCGGCATCGGCGCGGCGCTGGTGACGGCGGCGCGGGCGGACGGCCACGAGGTCATCGCGGCAACGCGGCCGGGGCAGGGCGGTGACGTGCTCTTCGATGTCACCGACCACGCCGCGCTCGCCGGTGCGGCGGCCGACCTCGGCCCGCTCGACGTGCTGATCAACAACGCCGGTATCATCGGCCCGGCGCGGCAATCGCCGCTCGACATGGATTTCGACGGGTTCCGCGAGGTGCTCGAGGTCAACACCCTTGCGCCGCTCGCGGTGGCGCAGGCCTTCCTGCCCAACCTGCGCCGCGGCACCCGCCCGCGCATCTTGTCGATCTCGTCGCAGATGGCATGGATGGGCTACGCCAAGTCCGACCGGATCGCCTACCGGGCCTCGAAAGTGGCGCTCAACAAGGTGATGCAGGGGCTTGCGACCGACCTTGCCCCCGAGGGCATCGCCGTCGGCGTCGTCGATCCGGGCTGGGTGCGCACCGAGATGGGCGGGCCGGAGGCCGAGGAAGACCCTGCCACGGTGGCCGCTGGCATTCTCGCGCTGATCGACGGGCTCTCGCCGGAGCGCAGCGGGCTGTTCTGGTCGTGGCGGGGGCAGGTGCGCGAATATTGACCTTGTCACGCGCCTGTGACCAGATCGTCATGATACGGCAACAGCTTGCGGAGAAAACCATGGCGAGACATCACGGAGCCGCCCGATGCCAACGCGCTTTCGCAGCCTGTTTCTTTCCGATCTTCACCTCGGCGCGCGGGCTTGCCAGCCGCGCGCGGTGCTCGATTTCCTTCAGGCGCACGAAGCCGACGCGATCTACCTGGTGGGCGATATTCTCGATCTGTGGCACGGAGGCCAGGTGCATTGGTCGCCGGTGCACGACGCCGTGATGAGCGAGCTGGAGCGGCGCGCGCTGAACGGCGCCCGGGTGGTCTATCTTGCCGGCAACCACGATGCCGCCCTGCGCCAGCCGGGGGCCGCGCGGCTGCCGGACGCCTGGGAACTGCGCGAGGCGCTGGTGCATCGGGCGGGCGACGGGCGGGCTTATCTCGTGCTGCACGGCGACCAGGCCGACAGCCGGATTCTGCGTCTGCACGCCATGACCCGGATCGGCAGCCGCGCCGATGCGCTGATGCGCGGGCTCGATGCCTGGCTCGGCCGCCGGCTCGACGCCTGGGCCCGCAAGGGCGACGACAGCCCGATCCGCGCCGCGATCCGCGCCTTCAACAGCCTGTTCGTGATGGGCGGGCGCTTCGAGCGCCGGCTGGTTGCCCTCGCCGGAGCGGCGGGGCTTCAGGGCGTGATCTGCGGCCATTCCCACAAGCCGGGGCTGCGCGAAATCGACGGTCTGCGCTATGCCAACTGCGGCGACTGGGTCGACAGCTTCACCGCGCTGGTGGAAGACGAGAGCGGTGCGCTCAAGCTGGTCGACTGGTCGGCAGAGGCTGCGGCCCGGCCCGGTCCGGTTCAAGGTATCCCGGCGGAGGCCCCGGCGATGGCCCGGAGCGCGGGCTGATGCTCGTTGCCGTGCTTGCCACCGTCTTCACGGTCACGCTCGCGGTGCACCTGCTCAGCACCGCGCTGGCCTGGCCCCGTGCCGCCCGTGAGCGCGGACCAGACGCGCCCGCGCGCCCGCCGGTCTCGCTGGTGCGGCCGGTCTGCGGGCTCGACGTCTTCGACGCCGAAACCCTCGCGTCGTCTTTCGGGCAGGATTATCCCGACCACGAGATCCTGTTCTGCGCCGCCTCGGCAAACGATCCGGCCGTGGCGCTGCTTGAGAAGCTGATCGCCGACCACCCGGAGGCGCAGGCCCGTATCCTGATCGGGGATGACCGGATCAGCGCCAACCCCAAGCTCAACAACCTGGTGAAGGGCTTTGCCGCCGCCCGCGGCGACTGGGTGGCGATGACCGATGCCAACCTCTTGCTCACGCCCGACTATCTCAGCCGCCTCGATGCCACCCGGCGAGCCGATACCGGCCTCGTCTCCTCGCCCCCGGCCGGGATCCGGCCCGGCAACTTCTGGGGTGCATTGGAATGCGCCTTCCTGAACTCCAACCAGGCGCGCTGGCAACTCGCGGCGGACGCGCTCGGGATCGGCTTCGCCCACGGCAAGACGCTGTTCTGGAACCGCGACCTGCTGAGCGCGGGGGGTGGCCTTGAGGCGCTGGCCCGCGACCTTGCCGAAGACGTGGCCTCGACCAAGCTGGTGCGGGGGCAGGGAAAGAAGGTTCGCCTTGCCCGGACGCTCTTCGGCCAGCCGATCGGCAAGCGCGATTTCGACGAGGTCTGGGGGCGGCAACTGCGTTGGTCGCGGATCCGCCGCGCCGGGTTCCCGGCGATCTTCGGCCTCGAGATCCTGCAAGGCCCGCTGCCGCCGTTGCTGGCGCTGGCGGCGCTTGTCGGCCACGGCACGGTGCCCGGCCCCGCGCTCGCCGCGTTCGCGGTCCTCTGGTATGGTGTCGAACTCGCGCTCGCGCGGGCCCACGGCTGGCCCGCCGCCCCGCGCGACATTGCCGCGATGCTGCTGCGCGACGCGCTTCTGCCCGCGCTCTGGATCGTCACCTGGCGCCGTCGCGGGTTCACCTGGCGCGGCTCGGTGGTGGGCGCGTGAGTGGGGCCGTGATCGGTCTCGACGCGCTCGCCCTGCTGCTCAGCAAGCACGGGCTCGCGGTGCTGGCCCCGGCGGCACTCGTCGAAGGCCCGATCGTGACGGTGATCGCGGCGTGGCTCGCAAGCCGGGGATTGTTCGATGTCTGGAGCGTCGCCGCCGTGGTGATCCTGGCCGACCTGGTGGGCGATTTCGCCTTCTACGGGCTCGGCCGCGGCGGGCTCGCGCGCCTGCCCGCGCGGTGGCGCACCCGGCTCGGGCTCGGCAGCGACCGCCTCGCGCGTCTGGCAGGGCATTTCGAGACGAAGGGCGGGCGCACCTTGCTCTTTGGCAAGTTGACCCACAGCTTCGGCTTCGCAGTGCTGGTGGCGGCCGGTGCAGCGCGGATGCCGTTGCTCACCTTCTTCTGGTTCAACCTGCTCGGCACCGTGCCGAAAAGCCTCGCCTTCGTCGGCATTGGCTACGGTTTCGGGGCGGCCTATGCCCGGATCGACGACTGGATCGCCCGCGCCTCGCTGGTGGTGCTTGCCGTGGCCCTGCTCGCCGGGATGATATGGCTGATCGGGCGGGGGGCGCGGCGATGAGCGGCGCGCCCCGGCTGTCCTGCATCATCCCCGCGTTCAACGAGGCCCCCCGGATCACGGCGGTTCTGGAAACCGTGCTGGCCACCCCGTGGATCGACGAGGTGATCGTGGTCGATGACGGCTCGACCGATGCCACCGCCGAGATCGCGCGCGGTTTCGCGGCGCGTGACAGGAACCTGACCCTACTCATCCAGCCGATGAACGGTGGCAAGACCCGGGCGGTCGCCGCTGGCGTGGCGGCGGCGCGGGGCGCGCTGATCCTGCTCGTCGATGCCGATCTTGAGGGCCTGACCCCCGACCATATCGCCAGCTTGGCCGCGCCGGTGCTCGAAGGCCGGGCCGATGCCGCGGTCAGCCTGCGGCGCAATGCGCCCTGGCCCTGGCGGGCGATCGGGCTCGATTACATCTCGGGCGAAAGGGTACTGCCCCGCGCCTTGCTCGTGGCACATCTCGACCGGCTCGACACCCTGCCACGCTTCGGGCTGGAGGTGTTCATGAACCGGCTCTGGATCGCCAACGGGTTGCGGATCGCGGTGGTGCGCTGGCCCGGGGTTTCGAGCCCGCTCAAGGGCGCCAAGCACGGCGCCCGTGCCGGGATCATCGCCGATCTGCGCATGTTGGGCGACATCTTCCAAACCGTGCGGCCATGGGAGGCGCTGGCACAGATCGCCACCCTGCGGTCGCGGCGTATCTGACCTCGAAAGGACCCCCATGCCCCGGCTCGGCGACGATCCCTTCCTGCACGAAGGCTGCGAAATCACGGCCACGACCTTTGGCCGCTTTGTCGAGATCGGGGCCGGGTCGCGGCTGCAGTTCTCGACCATCGACGACTATTCCTATTGCGACCGCTACGCCGACATCGCCAATGCCGAGGTTGGCAAGTTCGCCAATATTGCCAGTTTCGCGCGGATCGGCCCGACCGATCACCCGATGGCGCAGGCCTCCTTGCACCACTTCCTCTACCGCTCGCCGGATTACTGGGACGATGCCGATATCGACGCCGGTTTTTTTGCCGAGCGCAAGGCGCGGCGGGCGCGGATCGGGCACGACACCTGGATCGGCCACGGCGCGGTGATCCGTCCGGAGGTGACGGTGGGCGATGGCGCGGTGGTTGCCTCGATGGCCGTCGTCACCCGCGACGTGGCCCCCTACAGCATCGTTGCAGGCATCCCCGCGAAGCCGATCCGCGCGCGCTTTCCCGAGGTGATCGCCGACCGGCTCATCGCGCTGGCGTGGTGGGACTGGAGCCACGATACCCTGCGCGACCGGCTGGAGGATTTTCGCCGCCTGCCGATCGAGGCCTTCATCGAAAAATACGGCTGATCACTCCGCCGCCATCCCGAACGCCCGGCGCGCGTCGAGCAGACGCAGCGCCGCTTCGCCGGACAGGTGGGCAATCCGGCCTGCCGAGATCGTCGCCTCGATGCTGCGGTCGGCCTCGTTGACGAGCACGAAATCGGCCCGTTTGCCGGCAGCGATCTCGCCGCGGTCTTCGAGCCGCAGCAGCCGGGCGGGCACCGTCGAGATCATCGCCCAGGCGCGGGGCAGGCTGCGGACCCCGAGGTCGGCCAGGGTCCAGGCCGCTTCGGCAAGGCTGCGGTAGTGGTAATCGGAAACCAGCGCGTCGCACTGGCCCTTGGAAATCAGCGAAAGTGCCGGGATACGGCCCGCCTGTGAGCCGCCGCGCACAACGTTGGGCGCGCCCATGATCACCGCGTCGCCGGTTGCCTTGGCGACGGCGGCGGCGCTGTAGGCGGCGGGAAACTCGGCGATATGCGCGCCAAGGATGCGGAACCGCTCGCGGGTGTCGCCGTCGGGGTCGTCATGGCTGCCATAGGTGATCCCCTGCCGGTCGAAGGCTTCGACCAGCCGCAACAGGTTGCGCGGCACCAGCGCCTCGGCGGCGCGCGCACGTTCGAGGCCCTGGTGCAGCGCTTCGAGCGGGCGGCCCTCGCGCTCGGCCCAGGCGGCGAGCTTGTGCGGCGCGCGGGCGGCCATGGTGAGCGTTTCGGGCAGGTGGTTGTTGAACACGACGTAGTCGATCTGGTGGCGCAGCAGGGCCGCGATCAAACGGTCGCGGGTTTCCGGCATATGGGTTTCCAGCCGGATCTGGAGCCGCATGTCGATCAGCGCGCCGGGCCGGAACGTGTCGAGCTCGAACATCAGCGCTTCGGCGAAATCGGGGCTGCGCATGCCGCCTTCCCAGCTCCAGCCCTGCGCGAGCCAGGCGGTGGTCACGCCGTGGGCGGCGGCGTCGCGCTGGGTGGCGCGCAAGCCGCTTTCGATCGGGAAGGGTGCGCTCGGGCGCGGGGCGATGTGGCGCTCGAAAGCGTCGCCGTGCAGATCGACGATCCCGGGCAGGAGCAGGTAGCCGGAAAAATCGCACTCCGGTGCCGGCGCGTCGGAGAAGACACCATTGGCGACCGTCACCGCGTCGCGCTGGAGCGCACCGTCACGAAGCAGGGTTGCGCCGGTGAGGCGCAAAGGGGGAAGCGTGGCCATGATGAAACCTGCGGTTGTCTTTTTCCAACCTTATAGCCGAATAATGTGTCGGGTTCGTGACTCTGGATCAGTCGTTTGCGAGACTGAGCGTTACCCGGTCGCCGGCGAACCACGTCAACCCGCGCTCGATCCGCAGCCCCTCGGGGGTGACATTGAGCGCCTCGGTGCGCAGCAGCGGATCGCCCTCGCGGACGCCGAGGTGCAGCGCCTGGGTCGGGCTGGCGCGTTCGGCGCTGACCCGGGTTTCGGCGCGCAGGTAGTCATCGACACCGCACCGCCGCAGCGCCTCGGTGACGGATGTCACTTCTGCCAGCGCGGCGGCGAGGCCGGGCAGGTGTTCGGCCGGAAAGGTGCTCACGAAATGCCCGAGCGCGGTGCCGTTGGCCAGCGACAGGCCCTCGTAGACCACCACCGCGGCGCCGGGCGCGAGGCCGAGTGCGGCGGCCTCCAGCGGATCGGCGGGGCGGGTCTCGACCCGGAGCACGCGCTTTTCCGGCAAGCGCCCGGAGGCGCGGATATTCTGGTGGAAGCGCACCCGGCGGCCGATCGGATAGTCCGTAGGCGTGGCGGTGACGAAAACCCCGGCACCCCGGCGTGCCCGCACCAACCCGCGTTCGGCCATGTCGGAGAGCGCGCGGCGGACGGTATGGCGGTTCACCCCGAAACGCGCGGCGAGGGCGGCCTCGGTGGGCAGCTTGTCGCCGGGGCGATAATGCCCCGCGCCGATCTCGCCCTGGAGCGTCGTCGCGATCGAAGTCCAGACCGGGGTGCCCATGATCGGTTTCCTGGTGTCACCAAAATTTCACAAGACTCTGCGGCACGAATCTGCCAAAGATTTGTCTAGTTGTATAGGCTGACCGAAATATCCACAAGGTATCGAATGACCGGGACGACATTGGACATCGAGGCACGCAAGGGCTGGATGAGCCTGCTTGCGAAGGCCCCGCCCGCGCGGCTCGCCAGCCTTTTCGAGGAGGCCGGGGCAAGGCCTGGTTTCACCTGGCTTCGGCCTCCCGAGGTGGGGGGCGTCATGCTGCGCGGGCGTATGGGGGGCACCGGCGCGCCCTTCAACATGGGCGAGATGACCGTGACCCGCTGCGCGCTCAAGCTGGCGACCGGCGAGGTCGGGCATGGCTACGTGCAGGGTCGCGACAGGGCCCACGCCGAGCGCGCCGCGCTGGTGGATGCGCTGATGCAGACCGGCCGCGCCGACGAGCTGCGCGCCACGGTGCTCGCCCCGCTCGAAGCCGAGGCGCTGGTCGCCAGAACCTCGCGCGCGGCCAAGGCGGCGGCAACGCGGGTCGATTTCTTCACCATGGTTCGGGGAGAGGATTGATGCGGGACGATGTGCTCACCGGCGGATTTTCCGACGCCCCGGTTCAGTCCGCCCGGGCCTTTCGCGCAGCCCTCGATGCGCTGGCGCGGCCCGGCCGGATCGTGACGCTTTCGGGCGGTGCCGCGCCCGCGCCGCTGTCGACCGCCGCCGCAACCCTGCTGCTCACGCTCTGCGATGGCGAGACGCCGCTATACCTTGCCCCCGGCCACGACGCGCCACAGGTGCGCGACTGGGTGGCCTTCCATATCGGTGCGCCGATTGTCGGCCCCGGCGAGGCGATGTTCGCGCTGGGCCGCTGGGCGGCGCTTGGCCGGCTCGACCACTACCCGGTCGGCACGCCGGACTACCCCGACCGCTCGGCCACGCTGATCGTCGAGCTTGACCGCCTCGCGGCGGACGGTGCGCGTCTTACCGGCCCGGGGATCGCGACCGAGGCCCGGCTCTCGCTGCCCGAAACCGCGGCCTTCGAGGTCAACCGCACACGGTTCCCGCTGGGGCTCGATTTTTTCTTCACCGCGGGAACCGCGCTTGCCGCGCTGCCCCGCACCACGCGCGTGGAGGCTGGCTGATGTATGTCGCCGTCAAGGGTGGCGAGCGCGCCATCGACAATGCCCATGCCTGGCTTGCCGAGGAGCGCCGGGGCGATCCCGGCGTCGGCGAGCTTACGGTGCCGCAGATCCGCGAGCAGCTTTCTCTGGCGGTGAACCGGGTGATGGCGGAGGGCTCGCTCTACGACCCCGACCTGGCCGCGCTGGCGATCAAGCAGGCGCGCGGCGACATGATCGAGGCGATCTTTCTGATCCGGGCCTATCGCACCACGCTGCCGCGCATCGGCCACGCCAAGCCCGTCGACACCGGCGCGATGGCCTGCGACAGGCGGATCAGCGCCACCTTCAAGGATGTGCCGGGCGGGCAGGTTCTGGGCCCGACTTTCGACTACACCCACCGGCTGATCGACTTCGCCTTGGCCGCCGAGGGCGAGGCCCCGCGCTCCGAACAGGCAGACCCGTTGCCGGGCACGATGCCGCGTGTCACCGAGTATCTCAACCTCGACGGGCTGATCCAGCCCGAGGCACCCTCTGATGACACACCGCCTGACATGACCCGCCAGCCGATGGAGTTTCCCGCCGGGCGGTCCTTGCGGTTGCAGGCGCTGACCCGGGGCGACGAGGGCTTCGTGCTCGGGATGGCCTATTCGACCCAGCGCGGCTACGCAAAGAACCACCCCTTCGTTGGCGAATTGCGGATTGGCACGGTGGCGGTGGAGATCGACATCCCCGAGCTTGGCTTCGCGGTCGAGATCGGGGAAGTGGTGCTCACCGAGTGTGAAACCGTCAACCAGTTCACCGGCTCGAAGACCGAACCGGCGCAGTTCACCCGCGGCTATGGCCTCGTCTTCGGCCAATCGGAACGCAAGGCGATCTCGATGGCGCTGGTGGACCGCGCGTTGCGCTGGGCAGAGCTTGGCGAGGACAATCTCGGTGCCCCGGCGCAGGACGAGGAGTTCGTGTTGTCCCACGCCGACAACATCCAGGCGACGGGTTTTCTCGAACACATCAAGCTGCCGCACTACGTTGATTTCCAATCCGAGCTGGAACTGGTGCGCCGGCTCAGGGCCGAGGCGCAGCAGGCCGGAACGTCCGCCGAGAGCGGCGGCACCGCTCCCCAAAGCGTGGAGGCGGCAGAATGAAACCCTCGGCGGTGGTATTCGACATCGGCGGCGTGCTGGTAGACTGGGAGCCGGTGCGCGCCTTCGAGCCGGCTCTGGGCAGCCGCGCGGCGGCTGAGGCGTTCATGGCGCGGATCGGCTTTCGCGATCTCAACGTCAAGGCCGACGCGGGCGCGCGATTCATCGATCTGGCTGGCGGGATCGAGGATGAAGCCGACCGCAAGGCCCTCGAAGGCTACGTTGACCATTTCGCGCGCAGCGTGGAGGTGGCAATCGAGGGAACCTGGGCGCTGGTCGAGCGGCTGCGCGCAAGCGGCGTGCCGCTGCATGCGATCACCAACTGGTCGGCGGAGACATGGCCCGAGGGGCTGAAGGCGCATCCCCGGCTTGGCACCAGCTTCGGGGTGACGGTGGTTTCCGGTCAGGAAGGCGTGGCAAAACCCGACCCCCGCATCTTCGCGCTGCTCTGCGCGCGCGCGAACGTGGAACCCGACGCGTGCCTGTTCATCGACGATGGCCCGCACAACGTCGCCGCCGCACGCGCCTTTGGTATGGACGCGGTGCAGTTCTCCGATCCGGGCAGGCTGGCCACGGATCTTGCCGAAAGGGGCCTGCTGTGAGCGCCTACAACTTCGCCTATCTCGACGAACAAACCAAGCGGATGATCCGCCGCGCCCTGCTCAAGGCCATCGCCATTCCCGGCTACCAGGTGCCGTTTGCCAGCCGCGAAATGCCGATGCCCTACGGCTGGGGCACCGGCGGGGTGCAGGTCACCGCCGCCTGCCTCACCCCCGAGGACCGGCTCAAGGTGATCGACCAGGGCGCGGACGATACCACCAACGCGATCTCGATCCGCAAGTTCTTCGAAACCACCGCCGGGGTAGAGACCACCGAGCGCACCGGCGAGGCGACGGTGATCCAGACCCGCCACCGGATTCCCGAAGCGCCGCTGGGGGACGACCAGATCCTCGTCTACCAGGTGCCGATCCCGGAGCCCCTGCGCTTTCTGGAGCCGCGCGAGACCGAGACCCGGCGGATGCATGCGCTCGAGGAATACGGGCTGATGCACGTCAAGCTCTACGAAGACATCGCCCGCCACGGCGCGATCGCCACCTCCTATGCCTACCCGGTGAAGGTGGAAGGGCGCTACGTGATGGACCCGTCGCCGATCCCGAAATTCGACAACCCCAAGCTCGAAAGCGCTGCGATCCAGTTGTTCGGCGCGGGGCGTGAGCAACGGATCTACGCGATCCCGCCGCATACCAGGGTGGTCAGCCTCGATTTCGAGGATCACCCCTTCGTCGCCTCCAAGGCCGATCACGCCTGCGATCTCTGCGGGGCCGAGCAAAGCTACCTCGACGAGGTGATCGTCGACGACGCGGGCGGGCGGATGTTCGTCTGCTCCGACACCGATTTCTGCGCCACGCGGCAGGCCGAGGGCCATCGCGGACGCTTCAGCCCGGAGGCGGCGGAATGAACGGCGCAAATTTCTGCGAAGAAATTTGCCAGGAATTTTCGAAAATTCCTGGCCGCGAGGAGGCAAGGTCATGACCCCGCTGCTGTCGGTACGCGATATCGCGAAATTCTACGGGCCCCGGGTGGGCTGCGAGGGGGTGAGCTTCGATCTCTACCCCGGCGAGGTGATGGGGATCGTCGGGGAATCCGGCTCCGGCAAGTCGACGCTGCTGAACGTGCTCGCCGGGCACCTGCCCGCCGATCGCGGCGAGGTTCTGTTCGACACCCGCGCCGAGGGACTCAAGGACACGCTCACCATGAGCGAACCCGAGCGGCGGATGCTCTCGCGCACCGATTGGGCCTTCGTGCACCAGAACCCGCGCGACGGGCTTCGGATGGGGGTGAGCGCCGGTGGCAACGTCGGCGAGCGGCTGATGGCGGTGGGGGCGCGGCACTACGGCGAGATCCGCGACACTGCGCTCGACTGGCTCGGCCGGGTCGAGATCGAGGCGGGCCGGATCGATGACCGTCCGAATGCGTTTTCCGGCGGGATGCAGCAGCGCCTCCAGATCGCGCGCAACCTCGTGACCGGCCCGCGGCTGGTGTTCATGGACGAGCCAACCGGCGGGCTCGACGTGAGCGTGCAGGCGCGCCTGCTCGACCTGTTGCGCGGTCTGGTGCGCGAGATGGGGCTTTCGGTGCTCATCGTCACCCATGATCTCGCGGTCGTGCGGTTGCTTGCCGACCGGCTGATGGTGATGAAATCGGGCCGCGTGGTGGAGGCCGGGCTCACCGACCAGGTGCTCGACGATCCGCAGCATCCCTATACCCAGCTTCTCGTTTCCTCCGTGTTGCAGGTCTAGGCGAACGCCATGTTGCAGGCCTACAGGATATCCGCCGGTCGCCTCACCCGCCTTGCCGAGGACGAGGCTCTGGCCCGCGCCGTATGGATCGACCTCTGCGCGCCCGACCCGGGGCAGGTGGCCGAGGTCGAGGCGCTGGGGGTCGCGGTGCCGACGCGCGACGACATGGAGGCGATCGAGCTTTCGGCGCGGCTCTACCGCGAGGCCGGAGTCGATTACATGACCGTCGTGTTGCCGGGCATGACGCCGGAAGGCGTGCCGGTTCTGGCACCGGTCACCTTCATCCTCGACGGCACCCGGCTGGTGACGGTCCGCCATCACGCGCCGCGGCCCTTCGAGGCCTTCCCCGCGCGCACCGGGCGCGGACCGCTGGAAACCGCCGATGCCGCCGGGGTCTTTCTTGGCCTTGCCGAGCAGATCATCGCCCGCTTCGCCGATATTCTCGAAGAGATCGGCTCGGCGCTCGATGCGCTCTCCGCGCGGGTTTTCACGGATGGTCACGCCGCCGCCCGGGGCAGCCTGCGCGGCGCGCTGACCACGATCGGCCGGGTCGGCGATCGGGTCGGTCGGGTCCGGCTCGGGCTGCTGACGATGGAGCGGGCGCTTTCGTTCTACGGACAGACGCTGCACGAGGGCGCGGGGGACGCGCCGCGCGCCTCGGTCGTCGCGGCCTTGCAGCGCGACATCGCGGCGCTCGCCGAACACGCAGATTTCGTCTACGCCCGTATCGGCCTCGTCGACGATGCGACGCTGGGCATGATCGGGCTCGAACAGAACGCCGCGCTGCGGATCTTCTCGGTGGTGGCGGTGTTGTTCATGCCGCCCACGCTGGTGGCCTCGGTCTACGGCATGAATTTTGCCGCCATGCCCGAGCT
Organism: Maritimibacter sp. HL-12; assembly: GCF_900177545.1. Classification (GTDB taxonomy): domain Bacteria; phylum Pseudomonadota; class Alphaproteobacteria; order Rhodobacterales; family Rhodobacteraceae; genus Sinisalibacter. The sequence continues at coordinate 2,766,198 of NZ_FXBQ01000001.1, forward strand.
CGGCCAGCCCTGGGGCTACCCCGTGGCGCTCGCGCTCATGCTCGCCTCGGCGGCGCTCACATACCTGATCTTCAAATGGAAAAAATGGCTCTAGGGGGCATCATGACGACTGCGATGATCGAGGTGCGGGAGGTTTCGAAGGCGTTCACCTTGCACAACCAGGGCGGGGCGACGATCGAGGTCATGCGCGGGGCGAGCTTTTGCGTGGCGCCGGGCGAATGCGTGGCGCTCACCGGCACCTCCGGCGCGGGCAAGTCCACGTTGATGCGGATGATCTATGGCAATTATCTCGCGGCCTCCGGGCAGATCATCGTGGGCGGCGTCGACGTGGCGCGCGCCGAGCCGCGCGAGATCCTCGCGCTCCGGCGCCGCACGCTGGGCTATGTCAGCCAGTTCCTGCGGGTGGTGCCACGGGTGCCGACGATCGAGGTTGTCGCCGAGCCACTGCTTGCGGTCGGAACCCCGCGCGAGGCGGCGCTGGCGCGCGCCGGTGACTTGCTCGCCCGGCTCAACATTCCCGAAACGCTCTGGACCCTCTCACCCACCACTTTCTCGGGCGGTGAACAGCAGCGGGTGAACATCGCGCGCGGCTTCGCCCATGCCTACCCGGCAATGCTGCTCGACGAGCCCACCGCCTCGCTCGACGCGGGCAACCGCGCCACCGTTCTGGCGCTGATCGAGGAAGCCAAGGCGCGCGGCGCGGCGATTGTCGGGATCTTCCATGACGAGGCGGCGCGCGCGCGGGTGGCCGACCGCGAGATCGACGTCTCCGCCTTCACCCCGCAGGCGGCGGCGTGAGCGGCATCTTCGCCATCGTCGGGCCTTCGGGCGTTGGCAAGGACAGCCTGATGCGCGCGGCGGCGCAGCGGCTGCCCGGGCTGCACCTCGTGCGCCGGGTGATCACCCGCGATCCCGACGCCGGTGGCGAAGACTTCGACGCCGTGAGCCGGGAAGAATTTCAACGCCTGCACGCCGCCGGGGCCTTCGCGCTCGACTGGGAGGCGCACGGGCTGCGCTATGGCATTCCCGCCGAGGTGACCCGGCGTCTCGCGCGCGGCGAAACCGTGCTGTTCAACGGCTCGCGGGCGATGCTGGGGCAGGCGGCGCAAGTGTTCCCGGCGCTGCGGGTGATCCACGTCACCGCCCGCCCGGAGGTGCTGGCGGCGCGGCTTGCGGCGCGCGGGCGGGAAACCCCCGCCGAGATATCGGCCCGGTTGGAGCGGGCCCGGCTGGCCTTGCCGGCGGGGCTCGACGTGGTCGAGATCGACAATTCCGGCGCGCTGGAAACGGCGACGGACGCGCTCGTTGCACTGCTTCACCCGGCCAGCGTGTAGCGGTTGAGAAGATGGAACATGCCGTCCTCGTCCTCGCCGAACAGGCACAGATCCTTGATCCGGAACGGGCGTGGCAGGAGCGGCGCGAGCACGGGGTCGAGCGCGCGCGCGCTCTGGTCGAGGGCGGCCTCGGAGAGCTTGCCGGTGAGCGTAAGATGGAAACGGAAATCGTCCATCACGTATGGATAGCCCCACGTGGCGAGATTGGCCTGCTGTCGCGGCGTGAGATCAGCGGCCCGGCGCCGGCGGTCAAGCTCGGCTTGGGTGGGCGGCTGGCGGTGCCGGTCCAGCCCCTGGACAACCTCCGCCGCGAGGGCCGCGAGCGGTGCGGTGTCGCCCTCGGGCGTCAGGGCGAGAAAGCCGCCAAGCCGGTGAAGCGCAAGACCGTCGAGGGTGACCGGGGCGAGATGGGCACAAAGAACGGCGAGATCGGCTTCGAGCGCGCCGGGGCTGGTGGCGAGGCCGAAGGGTGGCTTGATCGTGCCGTGAAAGCCGTATTTGCGCGGCGTTGCGGTGATCTCGTTGGCGGGCATCGGCAGGCCGGGCAGGGCGAGCGGCCCGGCCGAGCGCCCCCGCGCAGCGTCCCACCCGAGCCATTCGGCCGCGAAATCGGCGAACGCCCCGGCTTCGGGCGCGTAGTAGACGGCGAAACGAGAATATTTTTTCATGCACCCGGACCTAGCCGCATTTTGTCACAATTCGGTGACGGGGCGGTGGCAGTCAAGCGCGGTGAACAACGGAGAGCGATATGACCGACCAGATCCTGACCAACGCGCGGATCGTGCTGGAAGACGAGGTGATCACCGGCAGCCTGACGCTGCGCGATGGCCGTATCGCGGCGATCGACAGCGGCACCACCCGCGCTTCGGGTGCGGTCGATCTCGCGGGCGACATGCTGATCCCCGGCCTTGTCGAGCTGCATACCGACAACCTCGAACGCCACATCGAGCCGCGCCCGAAGGTCGACTGGCCGCATGCCGCCGCGATCCTGGCCCACGATGGCGAACTGGCCAGTGTCGGGATCACCACGGTGTTCGACGCGATGCGGGTGGGGTCGATCCCGCAGGGCAAGGCGCGCTTCGTGAAATACGCGCGCAACCTCGCCAGCGAGCTTTGGGGCCTGCGCGAGGCGGGCGCGCTCAGGATCAACCACTATCTGCACCTGCGCGCCGAGGTTTGCTCGGAAACGCTGGTCGAGGAACTCGATGAATTCGGCGCCGAGGACCGGGTGGGAATCGTGAGCCTGATGGATCACACCCCCGGCCAGCGCCAGTTTCGCGATGTGTCCAAGCTCAGGCATTACGTGCAGGGCAAGCTCGGCCTCACCGATCCCGAGTTCGACGCCCACGTGGCCGAACTCAAGGCGCTGCGCGACAGCCATGGCGACCGCCACGAGGCCGAGGCGGTGGCCGCCGCGCGACGCTACGGCGCGGTGCTGGCGAGCCACGACGATACCACCCGCGAACAGGTGGCGGTGAGCGCGGCGCATGGCATCCGCCTGGCCGAGTTTCCCACCACGGCGGAGGCCGCCGGGGCCTGCCACGAGCACGGAATCGCGGTGATGATGGGGGCACCGAACCTGATCCGGGGCGGATCGCACTCCGGTAACGTTGCCGCGAAGGATCTGGCCGAGGCGGGGCTCCTCGATATCCTGTCGTCGGATTATGTGCCCTCGGCGCTGATGACCGCTGCCTTCGGGCTTGCCGATCTCTGGGAAGACACCCCGCGCGCCATCGCCACCGTCACCGCCAACCCCGCCCGCGCCGCCGGGCTCGACGACCGCGGCCGCATCGCGCCGGGGCTGCACGGCGATCTCGTGCGGGTTGCGCGGGTGCAGGATACCCCGGTTGTGCGCGGTGTGTGGTGCCATGGGCGCCAGGTGGGATGAGGTTGTCGCCGGCAGGTGCCGCCGACCTGGCATGAATGCCCGCACAAGGCGCGCGGCGGGGTGTTTCGGCATGGTCCTTCGCGAAAGCGGGGTCGGGCCGGCGTCCTTGTCCCATGAGGCCAGGCGTCTCGCCTATTGTTCCCGAAATGCGCGCGACATCGAGTCGGTGATCGGCTTGGTCAGGTATTGAAAGAAGGTGCGTTCCGTCTGCTGGATCATCACCTCGGCGGGCATGCCGGGGGTTGGCGAAAAACCACTGATCCGCGAGAATTCCTCGGGCGGGAGCCGGACCCGGGCCAGATAGAACTCTTGCGGCATGACCTTGGACTCGTCCGGCAGCGCATCGGCCGAGACATAATAGAGCGTGCCGTAGAGCACCGGGGTGGTGCGTTGGTTCAACGCCACGAGCCGGACGGTGGCCGATTGTCCGATCTTCACGCTGTCGATGTCGGTGCGCGGCAGCTTGGTTTCGATGATCAGTGGCGCATCGGCGGGCAGGATCTCCGCGATCGTCTTGCCGCTCTCGATCACGCCGCCGGGCGTGTTGTAGTTCATCCGCACCACGGTGCCGGCGACAGGTGAAAGGATCGCCGAGCGCCCATGCACTTCAAGCGCGCGGTTGTAGTTCTCGCGCACGGTATCGAGCTCGTTCTCGGCGGCTTGCAGCTCATCCAGAGCCGCCTTTCTGTGCTCGACGTAGACCTGCTCGATCTGCCGCTGGTGCTTGTCCATGAGCGCCTCGATCTCCTGTTTTTCGGCCACAAGCTGGCCGATCTGGCCGAGGCCATCGGCCTGTGCCCGGAACAGGGAATTGATCTGGGATCTCTGTGTCAGGCCCTTTTCGAGCAGCGTGCTCTGCGCGGTGATATCTTCGTCGAGCAGGTCGATCTGGCGTTCCAGCGAGGTTTTCTTCGCCAGCATCCCGGTCTCGCGGCTTTTCAGCGCGAGAATGTTGCTTTCCAGCAGGCCGACATCCTTGGCGATCTTGGCTCGGGAGGACTCGAAAATGAGCCGCTGGTTGACGATGATCTGGTTCAAGGCAGGATCATCCGCGCTCCCATCGAGGAAGGCAGGCACGGCAAAGTCTTCGTCCCCGTTGTATTCGGCCAGAAGTCGGGCGGCGACGGTCTCAAGCCGGGCGCGACGCAGGTAGAGCTCGCGCAGTTTTGCCTGCGCAGCGGTCTTGTCGAGCTGGATGATGGGCTGCCCCTTTTTCACGCGGTCTCCCTCGGAAACCAGGATATCGCTGATGATTCCCCCTTCCAGGTGCTGGATCATCTGGTTGTTGCCGGTCGCCACGAAGGAGCCTTGCGTAATCACCGCTGCGGCCAGCGGTGCCATGAAAGCCCAGGCCCCGAAGCCGCCGAAGGAAATCAGCATCACGGTGATGCCGACAAAGGTCAGGCGCTTGATCGAGCGGGGCACCTCGGAAAACCAGCGAGCTTCGGCAGGGGGTTCGTGATAGGTGACTACGGTCACGGGTGGTTCCTCCGATCAGTGGGTCAGGTCCGGTTGTCGGTGATGCTGCCGCCGCCTTGCCCCCGCTTGTCGCCGGACAGCGACTTGAGCACATCTTCGCGGGCCCCGATCATCGCGACGGAGCCGTTGGCAAGCAGCAAGATCTTATCGACATGTCCCAGCAACGAGGGCTTCTGGGTCACGGCGACAACGGTAATGCCCTGGTCCTTGGCGTGTTGCAGCGCGCGGGCCAGCGCTTGGTCGCCGGCCACGTCGAGGTTCGAGTTGGGTTCATCCAGCACCAGCAGCCGCGGCGAGCCGAAAAAGGCGCGCGCCAGCGCGATGCGCTGTTTTTGCCCGCCCGACAAGGGCGCGCCATCGGCGGCAACGATGGTTTCGTAGCCGTGTGGCAGGTTCGCGATCATTTCATGGACATCCGCCAGCTTGGCGGCCTGATAGATCTCTTCATCGGTCGCATCGCTTCGCATCCGCGCGATGTTGTCCTTGATCGTGCCGGGGAAGAGTTGCACGTCCTGCGGCAGGTAGCCGATGTTCTCGCCGAACTGGCGCTGATCCCAGTTGCGCAGATCCATGAGGTCGAGCCGGACGCAGCCCGAGGTGGGCAGGATGGCCCCGACCAGCATCTTGCCCAGCGTGGTCTTGCCCGCACCGGAATTGCCGATCACCGCAAGCGATGTGCCGGGGGCAAGGCTGAAGCTGACGCCGTTCAACACCACGCTCTTGGTGCCCTGCGGGACATAGAGCAGGCGCTCCACATCGAGCCGGCCTTCGGGGCTTGGCAAGAGCAGCCGTTCGTGATTGAGCGGCGATGCCTTCAGCAGATCCGAGATCCGCCCATAGGAGGCGCGGGACAAAATGAACTGGTTCCAGCCTTCGATGGCCCCTTCGATCGGCGCCAGTGCGCGGCCGGCGATGATCGAGGCGGCGATGACCATGCCGCCGGTGATCTGCCCTTCGATTGCCAGGAACGCACCCCACCCCAACATGCTCACCTGCGTCAGCAAGCGCACGCCGCGAGAAAACGCGGCCGAAGTGATGTTGCGGTCCTGCGCCCGGACCTGTGCGGTCAGTGACGCCGCGGTATCGCGCCCCCAGATCGAGACCGCCTCGGGGATCATCGCCAGAGCATTGATGATCTGGCTGTTTCGCGACATCGAATCGAGGTGCATGTTGGCCATGCTCTGATGCCGGTTGGCGACGGTGAATGGCCCGGAGGTCATGCGCTGGTTGATCAACGCGATAACCAGCAGCAGCAGGGCCGTGGCCACCACGATGAGCCCGAGTTGAAAATGGATCAGGAAGATCGCCAGCACAAAGAGCGGGGCGAAGGGCGCATCGAGAAACGCCAGGAGCGTGCCCGACACCAGAAAGCTGCGCAATTGCTGCAAATCGCCCAAGGTCTGGTATTCGCGCCCGTTGCTGGCGAGCGCGGCGCGGGCAGCGGCGCTCAGGATCGAAGAGCCCAGCCGCGCCGCCAGTTCCACCGCGGTGCGCATCAGCACGAACCGGCGCATCGCGTCGAAGAACGCCTGCAAGACGACCGCGCCGACGATGACGGCGGTGAGCATGATCAGCGTGTCGACCGACCGGCTGGTCAGAACCCGGTCGGAAATCTGGAACAGGTAGATCGGGATCGCGAGGATCAGGATGTTGGTCGCGCAGCTGAACAGCATCACGATGGAAAGGTTTCTGCGTACCGCGGCAAGCCCGGCCTTGAGATCGCCCGAGAAATCGACCGGGCCGGTCCGGCGGTGAAAATGTGCGCCACCGCCGCCACCGCCGCCGCCCTTGCCGCCGCCGCCTCCGGCGGGGGGCTGGTTGCCCGAGTCCGGCCGTGCGATGGGGGCGGTTGGCACCTCCTTGGCGTCAATCACCTTCGCATCCGAGATCCGGGGCGTGTCGGGGGCCGGTTTGGTTCGCGCCGCCGGCTTCTCCGGCCTGGACCGGCCGTCACCGTCGAGGCGCTGATGGGGCTGCAGGGTCAGAATGCCCGGCCTGCGCCGCTTGGCGCTGTGGTTTGTGGCGGCGGGATCCCCCGGTTCGGCCAGTTTGGTCTGCTTGTTCATAGTACCGCTGCCAGTGAGTTTGTGGTTTCAATCAGGCGACCATGCCGCCCATCGGATCATTGCCCAGTTCGTCGTCGCTGACGTAGCCGGTGTAGCCCTCGCTGTTGTCACCGGGCTGCATTTCGCTGCCATCCATGAGAAAGGCCACGGCTTCACTCACGAGGCCGCCTTCGCCGCCGGCGAGGAGATCGCTGTCTTCGGTCACGATCAAACCGGCCTGGTGCATCAGCGCGTCGGAATAGGCCTCGCCGTTGACGTGGATCTCGGAGTCGACGCCGAATTCGGAAATGGCCGCGATATTGATGAGCGCGTTCGCCCCCGCAATCAGGCCCGCCCCGCCACCGCCGCCGGCCAGGAACACCTGATCGGAGTCGGAAACGATATTGACCTGATCTATGATCTGAAGGTTGATCAGATCGCCGTCGATGTAGAGCACGCTCAGGACGTCGTCGCCGGCGAATGCCTCATGCGCGCGGATGCTTTCGGGCACCGCGTCGGAGCCTTCGGCGAGGCTGGTGACGAAGGCATCGAAGTCCGATGACATCTGGTGGTAACTGTCGACGCCGATCGAGGTTATGCTGGCCTGGTTCCAGAGCACGTTGTCATTGCCGGAAACCGACCACGCGTCATCGTCGGGGTAGGTGATGAAATCGTCGTCCAGCAGCACGTTCATCTGGTTGATCATGCTGACGTTGATGATGCCGCCGCCGACCACGATCAGATCGTATTGAAAGCTCATCGCCAGAAGGCTGGCGGCATTGACCGCCAGGTTGCCGCCGCTCTCGATGAACGTCCCGTGTGACGAAAGCTCCAGGCTCACCATGTCGTTGTCGTTGACCAGGTTCTGTTGCAGCAGGTAGTTGAAGTTGACCACGTTGCCATCCAGGCGCACCACGGATGCGAAGGATGGAATGCCGGGAAGGTCGCCGCCAGCCGCTTCCGGATCATCTGACGAGGCGGCGAGGCTCAGGATCGAGGCGATACTGCTGATCGTGTTGCCCTCCGCCCCCGGGCCGTTCAGCGCACCGTTGATCATGTCGAGGTCGCTGATCACGTTGGTCTGGCTGATGCTCGACAACGACAGGCTGTCACCCATCACCGCGATCACCGGCGCGTCGGCCAGGGAATAGGAGACATGGGCCTGATTGACGATGGTGTTGCCGCCGGTGATCACGTCGTGGGCCGGGCCGACATCATCGTCTTCCTCGGGCAGTTCGGGCAGGGCGGCTTCAAGATCGGGGACGATATCCGTGGCTTCGCCATCGACATGGGTGCCGACGGCCTGGTCGCCGGTCAGAACGACCACCTTGGCCGAGGGCGGGCTTGCCGCGGCTTCATAGCTGGTGACCGCGTCGAAAATCTCGTGGGCTGTCGTGGCCATCGCGTCGCCGCTTTCCGGCACATCGGGAACCATTGGGCCGGCCAGGTTGCCGGACGCTCCCACCAACCATTCAAGTGCCAGTGACTGTGCAACCGGCGACACAAGCTCACCGGGTGTCATCCCGATGAGTATATCGGAATCCAGGAGCAGGTTCTGTTGCACGACAACCGCCGCGAAGGACGACGGCGGCGGCGGTGGTTGAATGATGAATTTGACAGAATACCCGGATGGCAGCGCCGCATAGGGCTCGACCGGGCCGATCGGAAAATCGCCATTCCAGATATACGGCACTGACGGGTCGAATTTTGATTTCAGCAAAACGGATGTCGGCATGAACCGATCAGGCAAGGGCAGGAGTGGTAATTTGTAGGAAATACCCGGATCGAAACTCACCAAGTTCAATGGTGCCGATACGTGAATATTTATGTTTGGAAGTCCGACGCCCTCGTCGTATTCGGGGCCCTCGCGTTCAAACGGATCGTGATCGGTGCGCAGCCGGGCTTGCTCGGTAACCTGATTGAATGAACCAATAAAATGGGCAATTGCTTCAGTTGTGAGATCAAAGGCCATCTGATTGCCCCACCCGGTGGACAGTTAAATACACGTGATTGTTTTTGGTTTGACGGTGGCCTGCGCGACCAAGGTCGCGCAGGCTTTTTCTTCATTCGGACAATGACTTACGTCATGTCGTCTTCGCCCACCAAGGTCGAGGAGAGCGAGCCGCCGACAACGGTCATGTCAACCGTGTTGCCCAGGATGTTGGCACCCTGCACGATATCCATGTTGAAGGCCGAGGTATCGACAACGGCGGATGCCTGGGCTTCCGACAGGCCGTTGACGTAGCCGTCATCGCCGTTGTGGGAGCCCCACATCCCGCCGTGGCCGGCTGCACCGCCATCGCCGGAGGTGGCATTGCCGGCTGATCCGCCGCTACCACCAACCGCAAGGGCTTTGCCGCCCATGGCCATGCCGCCACCGGCCATGCCACCGTCGCCGCCCATGGCAAAGGCTTTGCCGCCATGGCCGCCGTCGCCGCCTTCGCCGTAGCCGCCGCCGACACCGATGCCGTGGCCGGCACCAAAGCCGAGGCCTTCGCCACCGGTGGCGTTACCGGTATTGCCGCTGTTGCCGCCGTCGCCGCCAGATCCGGCACCTCCGGCCGCGCCGGCACCGCCTGCGCCACCATCACCGGCATCGCCAGCCGCCGCGTCCGCCGCGGCATCTGCTGCGGCGTCAGCCGCAAATCCGGCCAGGCCGCCGCCGCCGGCTGCAGCGGCCGCTGCAGCACCGTGGGCCGCCGCAGCTCCGCTTCCGCCGGTCGCGCCGGGCGCGCCGTCGCCGCCTTCGGCACCATCACCGCCATCGCCGGTACCACCGGTACCCGTGGAGCTGTGGTTGTTGCCCTCTGCGCCAACGCCGACGCCGACACCCAGGCCGCCAAGGCCTACGCCGGTGCCGCTCCCGGCGCCGCCGTCGTCGCCGTCGCCGCCTTTGGCCATCGTGTGGCCGCCATTGGCACCGTGTCCACCGCCTGCAACGGCACCGCCGGCGAAGGCCGCGGTATGACCGCCATTGCCGCCGTTGGTGGAGGCACCACCGCCACCTTCACCACCTTCCGGCTGGGCTTCGATGCCCTCGTCGGACGTCGCGGTGCCGCCATGGGCACTGCCCTGCTGCTGGAAGTTGGAATTGTTGTGGACCTGCGGGTTGCTGAGCTCGTCATTGTCGTGCAGCGTCGCCGACTGGGCAATGACCGTTCCGGCATCGTTGCCGCTACCGTTCAGCGCACCTTCGAGAACATCCTTCAGGCTGATGTCGTTTCCGGCACCGTTCGAGTAGTTCACCGAACCACCCTTCTGGGCCATCAGGATATCGCCGGTCGAGCTGCCCCCGGACAGATCGAAATCGGCGAAATCGTCGTCAGAAGGCAGCCCATCGAGGCCAACACCCACGTCCACTTTCACGTCAGTTTTCACGTCAGTTTTCACGTCAGTGTCGTTGACGTTTTTCGCGTAATTGTACGCATCATTGTCCGCAGTGTTGTACGCATCATTGTCCGCAGTGTTGTGCGCATCATTGTCCGCAGTGTTGTGCGCATCATTGTCCGCAGTGTTGTGCGCATCGTTGTCGGCGGTGTTGAGCGCATCATTGTCCGCGGTGTTGTTTGCGGTGTTGTCGTTGTCAATGTCGTTGTCAATTTCGTTGTCAATGTCGTTGTCATTGACGTTGTCATTGTCATTGTCATTCTTGTTGACGTTTTTGGAACCCTTGCCGCCACTGACGTTGGGACCGACGCCGACAACGTTGCCGGCACCGAAAAGGATATTGTTGTTTTTGAACACACTCATTGGATTTTCTCCATGTGAGGCATCCGATCGTCACCGCTCTGTTACAAGTGACATGGTTTCGGATGCGATTGGTTTCCAGTTGTTTTCGTGATCGGGCCTCGATGACGAAAACTCGGTCATCGCAAAGCCCGTTGTCTCAAGATGAATCGTCCCTGGTTGCTCCCTTTCCTTTCTCGGGGGCAGGAGCATCCGAAGAGCGTGGTGCTTCAGGCAGGAGCCGGCGGTTTCCAGTTGAGAAATCCGGCAAGGCCCAGCGCGATCCCTTCGGCAATTGCTGTCCCCCGTTTGGGTCTGCACAACTTCGTGCACCTCAAAGGATGAGAGGGAATCAGGCCGCGAAAATAGCCAACACTTCGGAATAGATATGAAAGTGAGGAGAAAGATTATTAATTCCATGAGATTAAATGGGAGCGATTCGTACCTTCGTACTATGCGCTCTGAACCTCAGGAATACCTGGACTAGCCAGATTGGAGGGGGCAGGGACGTACCCAAAAGGATTAGATATACAACTTCCGGATGAATTATATCGATCAATTGGTTAAAAAAACGACGGCGGAAGCCGTTCAATCGTTGTTATGAACCTGCTTCAATGCTACGATCCTCGTTCTCTACCAGATCAATATCGAGATTGATTTCGGCAAAACCCATCGAGCGGTGCAGAGTTTTGTTTGGGGGGCATTGCAATGGGTCAGTTGGATGACGCGTGGGGTCATTCCTCCACCGAGTATCTAAGCGTGGGCCGTTCATCACGGGGCGTCATAGCGCTGGTTTCCGGCAACCAGACGTTTTCGGAGCGGCTTTGCCGCGTGACCGAAGCGGAAGTCGACAAGGTCGAGGTCAGTCGTCACGACTCCGTCGACCAGGTGATCGAAACCTTGCCGATGTGGCGTGAACGATTGCGCCTGGTCGTACTTGACGAAACCGCGGCCGGAAAACTCGACACCGCTGTTTCGAGCTGGGTGCAAGACCAGTCCGCCGCAAGGATTGCCTGCGCCTATTGCGACGTCGACCGGGTCCGGCAAGTGTTTGCCAACGGCTGTTACCCGGCCGCGATTTCGAGCTTCTTTCCGCTCAACCTGAGTTTCGATGCCTGGATCTCGATGCTGAAGCTGTGCCTTTCGCGGCATACCTACGTGGCGACCGAACTGATCGAGGCGCTCTCCACGCTGCCGGGACTCCAGGGCGCACCGCCGAACCGGGCCAAGGCGTTCGCGAATGCAGAATCCGCATCCTGGCCGTCTTCGGGAAACAACCTGAACCGGCTGACACAGCGCGAGATCGAGGTTCTGAAACATGTGGCGGAAGGCTATCAGAACAAGGTGATCGCGGCCAAGCTGGGGCTTTCGGAGAACACGGTGAAACTGCACATGCACCACGTCATTACCAAGCTGGGTGTGCACAACCGGACGGAAGCTGCAATGATCTATGCCACCGCGAAAACCTGAAACCCCGCCGCAAGGCAAGGAAGCGGCCCTGCGGGAAATGTTTCTGCGCGTGGGGCAACTGAACTTCAACTGGACCAATACCGAAAGCCTGTTCATCCACCTGATCGCCGGACTTGCGGACGTCGACAAGGACGTGGCGATTGTCATCTTCCTCACCCTGAACACCACGAGCGCCCGGCTCGACCTGGTTGACCGGCTGGCCAAGTTGTCACGCACACCGCAGGCGCAACGCGACGCAATCCTCGAACTGACAACGCGCTTTCGCAAGGAATCCTCGCTGCGCAACAAGTACAATCACTGTATCTATTCCTTCGATCCCGAAGGTGGCCAGCTGAACACCATCATGATGCGGATCGCCGACCGCAAGAACCGCATCCTGGTCGGCAAGCAGGAAGTGGCGGATGCGCAAGAGGTCGCCAACATCGACGCGACGATCGAACGCCTGAAGCAACTCAACCTCGATATCTGGCAAACGGTCGCCCGTTTCGGATACCCGATCTGACCCGCAGAGGCCCCGAGCGCTGCCGGCAATCAGGGGTTCAGCCGGCTCGTGGCGCTTGGCCGAACATGCCCGCGCCACCAGCTTTGCACCGCTTGCCGGGCAGCGAGGCCACGCCACGACGCGACCCGCGAAACCGGCGCGTATCGGACCGCCCTCCGGGTGGGAACAGGGGAACGCCCTGCCAAACGCGAATGCGATGAAACCTGGCCCGCGCCCTCGTCGCGGTCTCGGTTCTGAATGCTTGGTGGAAATGGAGGCGAGTACCGGAATCGAACCGGTGTGCACGGATTTGCAATCCGCTGCGTAACCACTCCGCCAACTCGCCGAAGTTGGCGCGGATGTAGCCCAAGCGTGGCGGCTTCGCAAGAGCCGTGATCTGTCGCCGGGATGCCTCGGTACCAGGCGCAGGCGACAGGGCGTGTTGCGGGCGGCCCGGAATCGTGGCAAGACAACGTCATCCGCGTCAAAGGCAATCCGGCAGGTTCCGACATGAGCGATTTCCAGGCCCTTCGAACCATGATGGTCGATACTCAGGTGAGGCCTTCGGATGTGACCAGATACCCCGTGATCGGGGCGATGCTGGCGGTGCCTCGCGAGGCTTTTGTGCCGGATGGACTGCGCGCTGCGGCCTATGCCGATACGGCGGTCGATCTTGGTGCCGGCCGTGCCATGCTCGAACCCCGCACCTTCGCCAAGATGCTCGACGCGCTCGAAATCGGCTCCGGGGAACTGGTTCTCGATCTGGGCTGCGGACTTGGCTATTCGGCGGCGGTGATCGCGCGCATGGTGGATTTCGTTGTCGCGCTGGAACAGGACGAGGCGATGGCTGCCGAGGCCGAAACCCGCCTCGGGGCGCAAGGTGTTGACAATGTGGCTGTCATTTCGGGCCGCCTTCGCGATGGCGACGCAAAGCACGGGCCCTATGATGCGATCGTCGTCGAGGGCGGTGTGGAGAGGCTGCCCGCGGGACTCGTCGATCAGCTCAAGGACGGAGGCCGGATCGCGGCGATCTTTGCCGACAACCGGGCCGGCGCATTGCGGATCGGGCAGAAATGGGGCGACCATGTCGATTGGCGCTTTGCCTTCAACGCGACCGCCCCGGTGTTGCCCGGTTTTGAAAAAGTGACGGAATTTGCGCTGTAGCGCGTTAAGCATCGCGTGCGATCAATGCCGGTGCCTGAGGGACGTTTGGAATGCGAAAGACATTGAGACGGATTGCTGCCGCGGCGCTGACATCGGCGCTGCTCCTCGCCCCGGTGGCTTCAAGCGCCGAAAGCCTGTCTGACGCGCTGGTTTCGGCCTACCGCAACTCCGGCCTGCTCGACCAGCAACGCGCGCTCCTGCGGGTGCGCGACGAAGACGTGGCGGTGGCCGTGGCCGCCACCCGCCCGGTGCTGAATTACGCGCTGAGTTCGACCTGGAACCTGAACAACAGCGGGGGCGTGGTGACGACCTCGCTCACCAACAGCCTCACGCTGTCGTCCAGCCTCACGATCTACGATTTCGGCCGTAGCCAGATGCGCATCGACCTCGCGCGTGAAAACGTGCTGATGACGCGCGATGCGCTGGTCGGGGTCGAGCAGAACGTGCTGCTGCGCGCCGTTCGCGCCTTCCTCGATGTGCGCTCGGCGCACGAAACCGCGTTGCTTCAGGCCAACAACGTGCGGCTGATCACCCAGGAACTGCGCGCGGCGCGGGATCGGTTCGAAGTCGGCGAGATCACCCAGACCGACGTGTCGCTGGCCGAAGCCGCCCTGGCGGCGGCAAAAAGCGCCGAGGCGTCGGCCCGCGGCCAACTGATGGTCGCGCGCGAGGAATACAAGGCTGCGATCGGCCATTATCCAGACGGGTTGCAGGTGCCGCCGGCTGCGCCGCTCGCCGCGCGCAGCCTCGACGAAGCCAAGGCGATGGCCCGCAGCCGTCATCCCGATGTGCTCTCGGCCCGCCGTTCGGTCACCGTGGCGGAAATGTCGACCGAGCTTGCCCGCCGCGCGATGCTGCCCACCCTGTCGGCCGAAGCAAGGCTTGGCGCCAGCATCACCGATCCGTTGAACATACCCGGCACGACCGCGTCGCGGACCGCGCAGGCGGGAGTGACCCTGTCGGGGCCGATCTACCAGGGTGGCAAGCTGTCTGCGCTTTTCCGCCAGGCGAAGGCGCAGACCGAGGCTTCCAGGGCCGCGCTGCACATCGCGGCGCAGGGCGTTGAACAGGAGGTTGCCAATGCCTGGGCGCAGCTTGCGGTGGCGCAAGCCAGTCTGCAAGCCTCCGATCAGCAGATCCGCGCCAACCAGGTTGCGCTGCGCGGGGCGCGCGAGGAGCAATCGCTTGGCACCCGCACCACGCTCGACGTTCTGAACTACGAACAGGATCTTCTTGACGCGCAAGCGGCAAGGATCCGCTCTCAGGCCGACCAGTATCTCTCGGTTTACAGCCTGCTCGCGGCAATGGGGATGCTGACCGCCGATCACCTCAAGCTCGGGATCGCCACCTATGATCCGGAGGCATATTTCCGCGCGGTGAAAGATGCGCCGGTGTTCGAGGTGAGCCCGCAGGGCGAGCGTCTCGATTCCGTGCTGGAGGCGCTCGGGCGCAAATAATCCCGGGTTTTCGATACTTGTTAAGGGTTTGTTTGCCAAACCGTTGTGTGATGGCGGGGCTCTGGCTATTGTGCCTGACAAGGTAAACAAGGAATCTGCGATGTCCGAACCCGTCTCTAATGCTGAAATCGAGGATGTCCTGTCGTCGATCCGCCGCCTCGTTTCGGAGAATGCCGGGGCGGCGCGGCGGGAAGCGTCCGGGCAGGATGCACCTGAAAAGCTCGTGCTGACGCCGGCGTTCCGCGTTGACGAAGGCGAAGAAGAAGACAAGCCCGGGGAAGCGCCCCAGCGTGACGCCGACGTGGTGACCTTCGATGGCCACGGCTGGAGCGATGGCGGCCCTGAGGCGGTGGAAGAAATGGTTGCCGCCGTTGTCGAGGATGGCCCCGGCATTCAATTTGAAGACATGGCGCAAGAGGTGGATGATTTGGCGGATGCTTCCGAACAGGCCGGTCCGGCGCCCGCGGGCCCCGAGACGGCAGACACCAGCGTCAAGTCGGAGCTCGAACGCCGGATCGCCGAGCTTGAAGCGGTGATCGCGCGCAGTGCGACCGAGTTCGAACCCGATGGCGGAGAAGATGCGCCCGGGCCCGAAGCCGTGATGTTCCAGCACAATATGAGCCCGAAAGAAGATCCCGTTGCGGTGGATGCGGATGACGCCGGTTCTGGCGCAGACACGCCGGCCGAGGTGTCTGCCGAGCCCGAGGTGTCTGCCGAGCCCGAAGCGACGGCCGCGCCGGAAGCATCGGCAGAGGAGGCGGCACCCCGCGAAGAGGAAGTGCCGGACGCTGCCTGGGCGGCGAAAGCCCCGATCGAGACGGCGGTGTCCCCGGAGGCCGAACCCCCCGCGGACGAACCGATCGACATCGCCGAACCCGCCGTTGCGATGGCCTTCGATGATGCGGCAGACATGGCGGACCCGGCCGATGCCTGGGAGGATGTCGGGACCGATGAGATCGACGCCGATGACGGCGGAGACGAAGAGGCCTTGATTGACGAAGAAGCCTTGCGTGAAATGGTTGCCCGCATGGTGCGCGAGGAATTGCAGGGCTCGGTGGGCGAACGGATCACCCATAACGTGCGCCGCATGGTCCGCCGCGAAATCGCCCGCGCCCTTGCCTTGCAGGACTTCGAGTAAATACGGTCTGGCGCGGCCGCCGTTCTCATCGCGCAAGCCGCCCGGCCGCGTTCATGGCGGTGGGCACGGGTCAAGCACCGAAGCGCGATCTTGGGCCTCGGGTCAGGTTTGCCGCACAAGGTTTGAAGGGTGTGCCGGTTGCGCCGCCGCGGCGCGCCCTGCCGGTTCGACCGAGCCGCGCACCTTGCATCCTGCGGCAACTCTCAGATCTTCCGCGCCAATCCCAGCAGGGCGTCAAGATCGAGATGCGCCTCGAGGTGATCGGCAAGCTCATCGAGCGTGAGATCGAGCGTTTCGGAATAGGCGAAGTCCGAGGCTCCCGCGCCTAGCCGCGCAAGGAAGGCGCGGCGGAAGGCGTCGGACGCAAAAAGCCCGTGCAGGTATGTGCCCATCACCCGCCCGTTGCTGCTCGCCGCCCCCTCGATGCGCCCGTCGAACCCGAGCCAGCCGCGCGCCCGGTCCGGCCCGTCGGTCTGGCCCAGATGGATCTCGTAACCTTCGACGATATCGCCGGTCGGCAGATAGGTGGCGGTTTTGAGCGCCAGCGTCTTGGCCGGCTCGAGCCGGGTTGCCACATCGAGATGTCCAAGGCCCGGCACATGGCCCGGCGCGCCCTCGATCCCGTCCGGGTCTGCGATCCCGGAGCCAAGCATCTGGTAGCCGCCACAAACCCCCATAACATGCCCGCCGCGCCGGATATGCGCGGCCAGGTCGATGTCCCAGCCGTTGCGGCGGAAATCGGCAAGATCTGAGATCGTGCTTTTCGATCCCGGGATCAGCACCAGATCGGCGTCGCCGGGCAGCGGACGTCCCGGCTCGATGATGGTCACCTGCACTTCGGGCTCGGCGACCAGCGGGTCGAGGTCGTCGAAATTGGCGATCCGGGCGAGCCGCGGCACCGCCACCTTGATCGGTCCACCCCGGCGCAGGCTGGCAAGATCCATTACATCTTCCGCCGGCAACCGCCAGGCTTCGGAAAACCACGGCAGAACGCCGAGATCCTGCCAGCCGGTGCGGCTGACGATCTCGCTGCGCCCATCGTCGAACAGGCTGACGTCGCCGCGAAACTTGTTCACGACGAAGCCGCGAATGCGGTCGCGATCGGTGGCGGGCAGGATCGCGTTGGTGCCGACAAGCTGGGCAATCACGCCGCCCCGGTCGATGTCGCCGACCAGGACCACGGGCAGATTGGCCGCTGCGGCAAACCCCATGTTGGCGATGTCACCGTCGCGCAGATTGATTTCGGCGGGGCTTCCCGCCCCCTCGACCAGCACGAGATCGGCGCTTTCGGCGAGCCGGTGGAAGCTCTCCATCACGCGCGGCATCAACTCGGCCTTGGCCCGGCCATAGTCGCGCGCGCGCATCGTGGCAAAGCGCTTGCCTTGCACGATCACCTGCGCGCCAATCTCGGTTTCGGGTTTGAGCAGCACCGGGTTCATGTCGATCACCGGGTCACGCCCGGCAGCGCGGGCCTGCAGGGCCTGCGCGCGGCCAATCTCGCCGCCATCGACGGTGACGGCGGCGTTGTTCGACATGTTCTGCGGCTTGAAGGGAGCCACGCTGATCCCCCGCCGCCGCGCTGCCCGGGCAATGCCGGCGACGAGCAGGGACTTGCCCACGTTCGAGCCTGCGCCCTGAATCATGATCGACCGTGTCATGGCGTCCTCCCGCAGCGAGACTACCCTTGGACCCTGAAAAAGAAAAGCGCGCCACAGTGGCGCGCCTTTCAAAATCCTGGTGTCACTCGCGTCGGGTCAGGCCGCTTCGGCAGCCTCCGCGGCGTGGCGACGTTCGCTTTCCTCGCGCGACAGCGCGACCGAGGTGCGCACACCGTTGGAAACGAAATCCATCAGGCCCTTCACCACACGCTCGTTCGGGTCGATCCCGGCGCAGGAAAGCACCTCGCGGCCATCGCGCGAACGCGCCCAGCGGGCAATCTGCTCGGGGCCGTTGCCGTACTTCTTGTCATCGGAAATCGCATCATCGAGCGCCGCCAGAACGACGGCGGCGAAAAGCTTGCGCGCACGGTTGCCCTGTTCGTGGTTGAACGCGGTACCGTCTACAGTGTCAAACATTCGGCGTCCTTTGGTTTTCTTGCTCTTGTGCTTTCGGGCGGTCTGGCCAATATGGCGATTCCTCACCGATTCGATATCCCCTCTGGCGCATGCCTGCCATGCTTTGAGCGCATACCTGACTGGTGAGAAGCACCAGATATGGCCTGCTTGCCTCGGGCCAATCGTCAAGATATAGGTGCCGACAACTCAACATCAACCTTTCGACATGGTTTCGTCACATGCCCAAGATCAACGGAAACGAAATACGCCCCGGCAACGTGCTGGAGCATAACGGTGGCCTCTGGGTGGCCGTGAAGGTCGATCACGTCAAGCCCGGCAAGGGTGGCGCCTTCGCCCAGGTCGAAATGAAGAACCTGCGCAATGGCTCCAAGCTCAACGAACGCTTCCGCTCCGCCGACAAGGTCGAGCGTGTGCGCCTCGAACAGAAAGACATGCAGTTTCTCTACGAGACTGACGGCATGCTGGTATTCATGGATACCGAAACCTTCGACCAGGTCGAGCTTGCGGCCGATATTCTCGGCGAACGCCGCCCGTTCCTGCAAGACGGCATGACGATCCAGGTCGAGTTCCACGAGGCCGAGGCGCTGAGCGCAGCGCTGCCGCAAAAGGTCACCTGCACCATCGTCGAGACCGAGCCGGTGGTGAAGGGCCAGACCGCGGCCAACAGCTTCAAGCCCGCGCTCCTCGACAACGGCGTGCGCGTGACCGTGCCGCCCTTCGTCGGACCCGGCGAAGCGATCGTGGTGAACACCGAAACCATGGAATACTCCGAACGCGCCTGACGGCGCGATCGCAGACAGACCATGAAAGCCCCGGCCCCCGCGCCGGGGTTTTTCACATCCGCAGGGC
Source organism: Maritimibacter sp. HL-12 (assembly GCF_900177545.1). GTDB lineage: Bacteria > Pseudomonadota > Alphaproteobacteria > Rhodobacterales > Rhodobacteraceae > Sinisalibacter. The sequence goes on from NZ_FXBQ01000001.1 coordinate 2,785,304, forward strand.
CGCGAGAAAGCGCTCAGCCATCGCATGATAGCCCGCGCCGAACAGCCGGACATGCACCAGCGCGGGAAATAGCGAATAGACCGCGCGCCGTTTCTGCCATCCCGGCGCAAGCGGTCCGTAGGCCTCGGCAAAGCCCGGGCCGGGGCCGCCGAAAAGGTGCAGCATGGCCAGATCCACCTCGCCGTCGCCGTGGTAGCAGGCCGGGTCGATCAGGAAAAACCGGCCGCGGGGGCCCGCAAGCAGGTTTCCCGACCACAGATCGCCGTGCAAAAGCGCCGGGGGCGGGGCTTCGGGCAGGAGGTCGGAAAGCCGCTCCGCCAGCCGCTCGACGCGGATCGCGAGGGCAGGCGGCAGGTGGGGGAGAAAGGGCCGCAGCCTGCGCTCGGCCCAGAACGTCGGCCAATCGGGCGCGGGCGTATTGGCAATCGCCACCGGGCCGAACGCATAGTCCTCGGGCCAGCCATAGCCTGCGCCGGTGCGGGCGTGGAGCATGGCAAGGTCGCGTCCGAATGTCGCCCAAGCGTCATCTCTTGGGGCGGTCTCGTCAAGCGCCTCCATCAGCAGCACATCGCCCGCGACGCCCAAAACCCGTGGGGCCGGCGCGCCGGCCTCGGTGATGGCGGCCAGCATCCGCGCCTCGCGCGCCACCATCGGCCCGGACTTGGCCACCACCTCGCGTCCGTCGTCGAGGCAAAGGCGCACCACGTCCGACAGATCGCCGCCGTGCAGCTTTTGCCTGGTTGCCGGTGGCGCGCCCAGAACCGCGATGCATGCCGCGCTCAGGGCGTCCATGTCACCGTGGAGTCGCCCGCGTGCATCGGCCCCTTGGCGCGGTCGAACCGCAGGTAGGCGATGGCCTTGTCGCCCGCAACCGTGGTGAGTCGCCCGGCGTCCTTGCCGTCTTCGGTGGTGATCGCGGTGCCGGGCGCGGCGGTTCCGGTGACATCGACGGTGACGAAGCCCTTGCGCAGTTCGGTCTTGTGCTTCATCCGCGCCGTCACCTCCTGTCCAACGTAGCAGCCCTTGCGGAAATCGACGCCGTGCAGGCGTTCAAACCCGGCTTCAAGGATGAATGTGTCGGGGCCAAGCTCCGTGCCGGTCTCGGGAATGCAGTGTGCGACCCGGATCGCATCCCAGTCGATCTCGGGGGCATCGCCCGGCGTGTCGGTATAGAGCCGCCAGCCGAGCGCCGGGTGACGCGGATCACCCCAGGCCCCGGCGGGCTTGTTTTCGATTCCACGAATCACGTATTTCTGAGTTTCTTCGAGGGTCACTTTCGCCCTCAACTTGTACATATTCAACCTTTTCACCAGATCGGCGGCCAAGCTGGCATCGACGTCGAGCAGCATGGCATCGCCCTCCGGGGCGAGGAAGAAATCGGCGATGTACTTGCCCTGCGGCGTCAGCATCGCGGCATAGGTGATCTGGTTGCCGCCCGTCAGATTGTTCGACACCAGCCCTTGCAGGAACGACACGCGATCCTCGCCGCTGATCCTCAGAACGTTCCGGTTTGCCTGCGTTTCGCCCATGGTGGCCTCCTGTTGCGCGTCCCTGACAATATAGGGGCGAGGAGCCGTGAGGGAAGCCGGGGTGATTGACGCGGGCGGGCCCCGGGCCTAACGCTGTCTGGCCCAGATCAGGAGATTGCGATGACGCTTGCCCACGGCCGCCCCTACCTTGCCATTCCCGGCCCGTCGGTGATGCCCGACCGGGTGCTGAACGCGATGCACCAGCCCGCGCCCAACATCTACGAGGGCGCGCTCATCGACATGGTGTCGGCGCTGGTGCCCGACCTCAAGGCGGTGGCGCGCACGGCCGGTCACGTGGCGATCTACATCGCCAACGGCCACGGCGCCTGGGAGGCGGCGGCGGCCAACGTTGTCCGGCCCGGCGAAAAGATCCTGCTGCTCGTCACCGGCCGGTTCGGAACCGGCTGGGGGGAGGTCTTCGCCCGGCAGGGCGTCGAGGTGCAGGCGCTCGATTTCGGTCGGCGCGCAACGGTGGACCTGGCCCAGGTCGAGGCCGCGCTGGCGGCAGATAAATCCCACAAGATCAAGGCGGTGGCGGTGGTGCATGTCGATACCGCCACCAGCGTCAAGAACGATATCGCCGCGATTCGCGCGGTGCTTGACCGGGCCGACCATCCGGCGCTGCTGATGGTCGATTGCATCGCCTCGCTGGCGGTTGACCGCTTCGAGATGGACGCCTGGGGCGTCGACGTGATGGTGGCCGCGAGCCAGAAGGGGCTGATGACCCCGCCGGGTCTTGCCTTCGTGTTCTTCAACGACAAGGCGGCGGCGCGGCAGGTGCGGCCCGCCAGTCTCTACTGGGATTGGGCCCCGCGCGCGAACCCGGCGCTGTTCTACCAGTATTTCGGAGGCACCGCGCCGACCCATCACCTGCTCGGTCTGCGCGCCGCGCTCGACATGATCGCCGAGGAGGGCGGGATCGAGGCGGTCTGGGCCCGGCACGAGAAACTCGCCCGCGCGGCCTGGGCGGCGTTCGAGGCCTGGGGGCGCGAGGGGCCGATGGAGTTGAACATCGCCGACCCCGCGCTGCGCTCTCACGCCGTGACCGCGTTGCGGATCGGGGGCGACGATGGCGCGCGGTTGCGCGCCTGGGTCGAGCACAAGGCCGGGCTCACCCTCGGGATCGGTCTGGGCATGGCCGAGCCGGGCGATCCGGCGTTCCACGGGTTCTTCCGCCTCGGTCACATGGGGCACATCAACGCGCACATGATGATGGGGGCGCTCGGTGTGATCGAAGCGGGCTTGGTGGCGCTGGAAATTGCCCACGGCAAGGGTGCGCTGGAAGCGGCGGCGAAGGTGATCGCGGAGGCTTGAGACCCCGTCCTTGATTCACTTTTCGAACAACTTGGCCTGAAACTGTTGGATCAGGCCCAATATTCTTTCACTAATCCTGCTTTTCCCGCGCTGCCGCCAACGCCTTCGGAAGCGCCGCTTCGAACAGGTCGAGCATCACCGGCGTTCCGGCAGACACGCGAATGCAGCGATCGAGCGGGGCCACCCCGGGCATCCGCACGAAAACGTCGCGCTCGGCCAGTTCCGCGAGCACCCGGCGGGCCAGCGCGCCATCGCCACCGCAATCGAGTGCGACGAAGTTGGTCGCCGACGGCAGCGGCTTGAGGCCACAGGCGGCGGCGATCTCGGCAATCCGCCCGCGCGCGACCGACACCTTGGCACGCACCTCCGAGAGCCAGCTCTCGTCGGCCAGCGCCGCCAGCGCCCCGGCCTGGCTTACCCGCGACAGGCCAAAATGGTTGCGCACCTTGTCGAAGGCCGCGATCAACTCCGGTGCGCCCACCGCGTACCCCACCCGCGCCCCGGCGAGGCCATGGGCCTTGGAGAAGGTGCGCAACCGGATCACCCTCGCGTCGTCGGGGTCGATCTCGGGCGCTGTGCCGTTGGGCGCGAACTCGATATAGGCCTCGTCGAGCACAAGCAGCGTGCCCTCGGGCAGCGCCTCGATCATCGCCGCGATCCGCTCCGCGCCGTGCCAGGTGCCCATCGGATTGTCGGGGTTGGCGATATAGACGAGCTTTGCCCCGGTCTCGCGCGCCGCCGCGATCAGCGCGTCGGGGTCTTCGCGGTCGTCCGCATAGGGCACCGTGACAAGATCGCCGCCAAAGCCGGTGACGTGGTAATTGAAGGTCGGGTAGGCGCCCAGCGAGGTCACCACCGTGTCGCCCGGGGCGACGGTGAGCCGCACGAGGTTGCCCAGGAGCCCGTCAATCCCCTCGCCGATGGTCAGGTGTTGCGGGCCGACGCCGAGCCGCGACGACAGCGCCGCCTTCAGCTCGAAGCTCTCCGAATCGCCGTATTTCCAAGTCTCGCCCGCGGCTTCGCGCATCGCCGCCACGGACCGGGGGGAGGGGCCGAACACGCTCTCGTTGGCCCCGAGCCGGGCGCGGAACGGATGCCCCCGGGCGCGCTCCAGCGCTTCGGGGCCGACAAAGGGCACGGCTGCGGGGAGCGAAACGATCAGCGGGGTGAAACGGGGGCCATGGGTCATGTCCGCATTTCGCCAGAAAGCGGGGCGGGGAGCAAGGGGCGCAATGCTTGCCGGCGAGCCGCGTGACGTTCTATTCTGGCAAAAAGGCATCGGGGCGGGGCAGCGGATATGAAGGCGATGGCAATCGGGCGTCTTGCCTTGGCGGCGCTGGTCTCCTTTGCTGCCGCCGGTGCGGGCGCACAGGGCCGCAGCTTCAGCGCCGAGGGCTCCGACACGATCATGGGCCTTGGCGCGCGTCACATCGCCATGGGCGGCACCGGCACCGCCACCGCCAATGATCCTCACGCGGTGTTCTACAATCCCGCGCGGCTCGCGGGCGTGGACGAGGTGATCGTCACCGGCACCCGCCAGCTCGACGCCACGCTCCGGCCTTACAGTTTCATCGGGGCGACCCTGCCGGTCTCGATGTTTTCCGACGCGGGCCTCGATCTCACCTTCGGTGTCGCGCGCTACAACCGGGTGCATGCCCGCTCCAGCGGCGCTTTCGGTGCCGACGAATTCGAGAGCATCTTCCTGCGCCTGCTGCTGCCCGGGATCTCCGGCACCTTCGACGGCGATATCGATTCCAAAACCCTGGTGAACCGCTTTGCCGTCGGCCTCCGCCACGAATCGGTTCCGGGCCTCAGCATCGGTGCCAATATCGACTGGATCGACTGCAAGACCGAAACCTGCGGCGTGCACGGCACCTCGAACGGCTATGAGAGCCGGTCGGTGCACGCCACCGCGCTCAGTTTCGGGCTGAGCGCAAGCTACGCAGTGTCCGACCGTCTGACGATTGCCGCCTCGATGACGGATATCAACACCACGCTGGACGTCACCACCATCGTGACCGATGCCGCCGGCACCCGTCCGGGCGGATTTCGGGCCAAGTTGCCGCGCAAGCTGAACGTCGAGGCGGCCTACGCGATGTCCGACCGGCTGCTCTTCGCGGCGGGCTACCAGAAATTCTGGGGCAGCTACGGGGATTACGCGCTCAACTTCGAGACCGCCCACGCCGGGGTGGAATGGGCGCGCAGCGAAGCGCAGACATGGCGGGCCGGGTTCTGGGCGCCGCTAGAGCTTTCGGCGACCAACGGGCTGAATGTCACCCCGCCGTTCCCGGTGGCGCCGACGCTGGGTATGGGCTGGCGCTGGGGCAATCTCACTGCCGATGCCGCGCTCTATGCCCACCCGATCATGACGATGCACCGCGACGCTCCGGCGGTTTCGGCCGACCTCACGCTGAGTTACCGGTTCTGAATGCGCGAAAACCTGTTTCGGGAACGCCGGAGGCCTGCCGATCGGTGTCCGCCCGCTTGACCTTCGCGCGCCCACGCCGCAGGTTGCCGCAAACCTGAAAGGCACGACCTTGGCCAAGAGCACCGCCCCGTTTTCGCGTTTTGAATGGATGATCGCCTGGCGCTACCTGCGCGCGCGCCGCGCCGAGGGCGGCGTGAGCGTGATGACATGGATCAGCCTTGTCGGCATCACCCTCGCGGTGGCCGCGCTGATCATCACGCTTGCGGTGCGCACCGGGTTTCGCGAGGAATTCGTCGATACCATCCTCGGCGCCAACGCCCATGTAACCGTCTATTCGCGGATGCACATCAACGAGACCGGACAGGCGAGCCGGGGGGTAGAGGATTACGACCTCTGGGCCGAACGGATCGCCGGCGTGCCCGGGGTGACCCGGGCCGCGCCCCTGGTCAAGGGCCAGGTCATGGCCAACAAGGGTGCCACCAACGCGGGCGTTCAGATCTTCGGCATCCGCCCTGCCGACCTCGCCACGATCCCGCGTATCGCCAACCCGGACGACAGTATCGGCAGCCTCGACGATTTCGGCCGGGGCATCGCGATCGGCTCGGGCGTGGCGCGCGAACTGGGCGTGAGCCTTGGCGACCGAATCCGGCTGATCTCGCCTGACGGGGTGAAAACCGCCTTCGGGACGACACCCCGGGTGAATGCCTACGAGGTGGTCTATATCTTCACCGCCGGGCGATGGGACATCGACCAGACGCGGGTTTACCTGCCCTTTGACGAGGCGCAGAGCTTCTTCAACAAGGAGGGGCTGGCCGACGAGATCGAGGTGATGGTGTCCGAGCCTGAGGAGATCGACCGGCTGACCGGCCCGATCGTCGCGGCCGTGGGGCAGACCGCGGCAATCTGGACATGGCAGGATTCTGCCGGGTCGTTCCTGCGCGCGCTCGAAATGGAGGACAACGTGATGTTCGTCATCCTCAGCGTGCTGGTGCTGATCGCCTCGATGAACATCATCTCGGGGCTGGTGATGCTGGTGAAGAACAAGGGCCGCGATATCGGCATCCTGCGCACCATGGGACTGACCGAAGGCTCGGTCTTGCGGGTGTTCTTCCTGGTCGGGGCCTCGACCGGGCTGGTCGGCACCGCCTTCGGGGTGGTGCTGGGGGTGCTCTTCGCCGTCTACATCGACCCGATCTTCGCGGTCGTCGATTTCTTCTCGGGCGGCGGGGTCTGGGATCCGTCGGTGCGCGGCATCTACAACCTGCCCGCCAAGGTGGAACTGGCCGACGTGGGTTCGGCGGTGGCGCTCTCGCTCACGCTCTCCTTCCTCGTGACGCTGTTTCCCGCCCGCCGGGCGGCGCGGATGAACCCGGTGGAGGCGCTGCGCTATGAGTGAGGCGGTGCTGGTGCTCGAGGACGTCGAGAAGGTCTACAACCGGGGCAAGCCCGGCGAGGTCAACGTGCTGCGGGGCGCCTCGCTCAGTCTCGAACCCGGCGAGGTGGTGGCGCTGGTGGCACCCTCGGGGGCGGGCAAGTCGACGCTCCTGCACATCGCCGGCCTGCTCGACACGCCCAATGCCGGCCGGGTGCGGATTGCCGGAGACGACATGACCGACGCCTCCGACCGCGCTCGAACCCGGGTGCGGCGCGAGAAAGTGGGGTTCATCTACCAGTTCCACCACTTGCTCCCGGAGTTCAGCGCGCTCGAAAACGTGGTGTTGCCGCAGCTTGCCAATGGCGCGGGCACCGGCACGGCACGGGCGCGCGGCGAGTTGCTGCTCGATCGCGTCGGCGTCGGTCCGCGTGCCGCGCATCGACCGGCCGAACTTTCGGGTGGCGAACAGCAGCGGGTGGCGTTCTGCCGGGCGCTCGCCAATGCGCCGCGCCTTCTTCTGGCCGACGAACCCACCGGCAACCTCGATCCCGAAACCTCCGAGACGGTGTTCGCCGCGCTGATGGATCTGGTGCGCGAAACCGGGCTGGCGGCGCTGATCGCCACCCACAATCTCGAACTGGCCGCGCGGATGGATCGGGTGCTGCGGCTCGGCAACGGTGCGATCACCACGGCGTGACGCGCGCCAAATCCGGTTGATCTTCCGATATTTGCCCCTAAGCATGAGGCGGGGATATTGGGATGTCTGTAAGATGAAGTTTGTTGCCAGCCGAATTGTATCTACCGCCCGCCTTGGAATTCTGACCGTCGCGGCGCTCGCCGCCTTCGCCACCGCCGTTCCGGCGAGCGAACGCCTCTCGACCTCGAACCGCTCGAACCAGATCGTGATCCGCGTCGATGTGTCCGACCAGGAGATGACCGTGATGCAGGCCGGGCGACGGCTTTATTCATGGCCGGTGTCGACCGCCAAGCGGGGCAAGATCACGCCATCGGGCACCTACCAGCCGCAATGGTTTTCGCGAAATCATCGCTCTTCGCTCTATGACGACGCGCCGATGCCCTTCGCGATCTTCTACGATGGCAATTATGCCATTCACGGCACCTATTCCACCGGCCAGCTCGGCCGCCCGGCCTCGAACGGCTGCGTGCGCCTGCACCCGGAGAACGCGCGCACGCTCTACGAGATGGTTTATGCGCTGGGCAAGGAAAACACATATGTCGTGGTGCAGGAGTAGGCCGCGGGCGTGACGTGGTCATGGGCATCGATGCGCTGCCCGTGATCGCCGCCAACGCCTGCCGGGCAGGTCTTGCGGCAGGGGTGTGAATTGGATCGGACGAGTGTGGTGTCGTTGCAGGCACAGGGAGCAACGGAATGACTTTTTTGCATAAAATGGCCGTATTCGCGCTGACCCTTGGCCTGCTCGCCGGTTGTGACGTGCCGCCGGAGGCCTCCACCGATGCGGGCGAGACGACCACCAGCACGTCTGGCAGCGGCCAGACGCTGCCGCCGCCACCGGTCGCCGAGCGGGTGCAGCCCTTGCCGTCGCCGGGGCCCGACAAGGTGCTCGCCGTGGTCGATATATCCGAGCAGCGGGTGACCGCGGTGCGCGGCTATGGCGATGGTCGCCCGCCGGAAACCCACCATTGGGTGGCCTCCACCGGGATCGACCGCAAGCCCACGCCGCTCGGGGCCTATTACCCCGATTTCCTTTCGCCCAAACACGTCTCGTCAATCTACCACGTGCCGATGCCGTGGTCGGTTTTCTTCAACGGCAATATCGCCATTCACGGCGACCCCGACACCCGGATGCTCGGCGAGCGGGCTTCGAACGGCTGCGTGCGGCTGCACCCGGATCAGGCGGAGGTATTCTACCGTATGGTGGAAGAGGTGGGGCTGAGGAACACGTCGATCATCGTGCGGGAATGACGCAGCGGGCCGGTCGGGCGTGACCGCCGCGCGGACACCGGTCAGGGCACCGCGAAGGTGGCCGTCGCGGTGGCCACTTCCTTGCCGGAGGGTTCGGCGGTGAGCACGGCGCGGGCGAAGATCAGCGCCTTGCCCGCACGCACGAGGGTGGCGGTGCACTCCACCCGCTCCCCGCTCGCCGGTCGCAGGAACTGCACGTCGAGGTTGGTGGTCGCGACCGGGCGGAATTCGCGGAAATGCCCGCAGCAGGCGATCACCATGGCGGTGTCGGCCAGCGTGGCCAGCGCCTGACCCGAGACGATGCCACCGACCCGGGCGATCGCCGGGGTGATCGGGATCGTCAGCACCGCGCCGGTGCAGGCCATGCGCTCGACGCGCGGCTCCAGCGCACGTACCCAGTCGGCAAAGTAGGTTTCAAGCCAGCTATTGGCGATTTCGGGATCCATGCATCGAGCCTGCGCCGTGGCGCGCCTGCGCGCAAGCCTGTTTGTCGTCGTCTTGCCCGTGGCGAAGGCCGACCGGATGGGATAGTCTGCGAAAAAACACGAGGTGATGGCATGAAATTGCGAGCGGCATTCCTGGGGCTATTGGTGCTGGCGGCCTGCGAGGAGGAACCGCTGACCGGGGCGGGGCTCTACGCCGCTTATTGCGCCAGTTGCCACGGGGCCGATGCGCGTGGCGGGTCGGTGCCGATCGACGGTGTGCTCGCACCCGACCTCACCGTGCTGGCCAAGAACAACCGCGGCGTCTACCCGGCGGTTTACGTGATGGCCACGATCGACGGCTACGCCCGCGACGAAACCCACGGCGCGATGCCGGTTTTCGGCGGATTGCTGGAAGAACCGATCGAAACCTGGGTCGATCCCGACGGTGTCCCGACGCCAACGCCGCGGGCGCTGATCCTGCTCAACGAATACCTGACGGGTCAGCAGGTGGAATGACGCCCACGCCCGGTGCCACGCTGCGCCGAATCATCGGGCTCAGCGCGATCACCACGAGGCCCACCGAGAACAGGCACCAGATTGCCGGCATCTCGTTCGGGTTGTCGGTCAGCAGCCACGCAAGGGCCGGGCCGAACAGCGCATGGAAGATCACCAGACGCCAGGCACCGTAGACCAGCGGCAACACGAACACCGCGAGAAGGTAGGTGGGAAACTCGACCAGCCGGGCGAACCCGTCGCCAAGCAATGCGCCCCAGAGGTCGTTGAGCGGCACCTGCCAGCCAAGGTGCCAGTTGCCCGAGATCGTGCACCATTGCGGGCCGCAAAGCACGTTGCCGGGCTGGCAGGGTCCGGCCCAGTCGAAGGGAACGAGTTGAAGCAGGATCACCGCGCTGGCGGTGGCGGCGGCAGCATAGACAAAGGCGCGCAGGCGCGGCGAAATTTCGCGCGCCACCAGTGCCATGGCAAAGGCGTTGATGAAGATCGGCTGCAACGCGATGTGCAGATAGCTCAGCGCCGTGATCGACTTGTTCGAGGTCAGGCTGCACTCGTCGATCACCAGGTAGCCGGCCGCCTGAAGCCCCTCCATGACGGTGAAGAAGGCCAGCGTGACCGGGATCGCGGCAGGCTCGCCGCGCCGCAGGGTAACAAATGTTGCCGCTGCACCGAGCCCGACCATGGCCAGCGAGGCCCCTTCGCTCCAGCACATGCGCCCGGCTCCCGTCTTGTTGTCGCCTGATCACCGAATAGATGGTTCGGTGCCGCCGCGAAACCATGGATGTGGTCGAAAACGCCGCAAGCGCCATTTCGGCAGCACAAACGCCGGGGAACAGGCCGGCTTTGCAAAAATTCGTCCATCCGGACAAAAATTGACGTCTACCCCTTGCCATGCCGCGTGCTAAGCTTTGCCATGGCCGCCGGGGGAATCGCTGCCGCAGGGTTGAGGTTTGCCTTTGTTCGCGGGTCTTTAACCGGCCACGCCTCACGTCTGGGCGGGGTATGACAAGGAGGGTTACATGACGTTTCTGACCAAAACCGGGCTTGCCGCTGCGCTGCTCGTGGGTTCCGTATCGGCCGCCTCGGCGTTCACCGCCTGCCAGGTGACCGATACCGGCGGCATCGACGACGCCGGCTTCAACCAGACCGCCTGGAAGGGCGTGCAGGATTCGATCGAGGAATATGGCATCGAGGGCCGTTTCCTCGAAAGCCAGGCCGAAGCCGATTACGAGGCGAACCTGAACTCGCTGCTGGGGTCCTGCGACGTGATCGTCACCGTGGGCTTCCTGATGGGGGATGCCACCGCCGCGGCGGCCGCCGCCAACCCCGACCAGAAATACTCGATCGTCGACTTCGCCTATGATCCGACGATCCCGAACGTCGTCGGCCAGGTCTACGCCACCGACCAGGCCGCCTTCCTCGCGGGTTACCTCGCGGCCGGGATGACGGAAACCGGCGTGCTCGGCACCTTCGGCGGCATCAACATCCCGCCGGTGACGATCTTCATGGACGGTTTCGTGCATGGTGCCAACCACTACAACAGCGTGCACGGCACCGAGGTGAGCGTTCTGGGCTGGAACCCGGAAAGCAAGGAAGGCCTCTTCACCGGCAACTTCGACAGCCTCGACGATGGCCGCGCCTTCGCGCAGAACCTCTATGACGAGGGTGCCGACATCGTGCTGCCGGTGGCTGGCCCCGTCGGCCTCGGCTCGGCCTCGCTCGCCAACGAGCTCGGCACCGACGAGTTGAAGATCATCGGCGTCGATGCCGACCAGACCCAGACCGACCCCGACCGGGCCCATGTCTACCTCACCTCGGTGCTCAAGCGGATGGACGCGACGGTGCAGGCCGTGATCAAGGCGGCGATGGATGACACCTTCGAGGGCGGCCTGATCGTCGGCACGCTGGAGAACGGCGGCGTCGGCCTTGCCCCGTTCGGCGCTTTCGAAGACGCGGTTCCGGCCGAACTGAAGGCCGAGATCGAGGAAATCCGCGCCGCGATCATCGACGGCTCGCTGACGATCGGCGGCTGATCCAGCAAAACCTGCGCCGCCGGCCCAACGTGGTCGGCGGCGTTCTTGTCCGAGTGGGGAGGGCAGTGCCATGGACGTCGAACTGCGCGGCATCACCAAGCGCTTCGGCCCGGTCGTGGCCAACGACAACGTCAACATGATGATCCGCGGCGGCGAGGTGCTCGGGCTCCTCGGCGAGAATGGCGCGGGCAAATCGACGATGATGAACATCCTCTCGGGGCTCTATTCCCCCGACGAGGGCGAGATCCTGATCGACGGCAAACCGGTCAGCTTTGATGGTCCCGGCGACGGGATCGCGGCAGGGATCGGCATGGTGCACCAGCATTTCATGCTCGTGCCGGTCTTCACCGTGGCCGAAAACGTGGTGCTCGGGGTCGAACCGACCGGCCCGCTCGGCTATCTCGACCTGAAGAAGGCGCGTGCCCAGGTCGACGCGATCAACAAGCAATACGGGTTGCACGTGCCCGCCGACGCCCTGATCGAAGACCTCCCCGTGGGCATCCAGCAGCGGGTCGAGATTCTCAAGGTGCTGTTTCGCGAAGCCGATGTGCTGATCCTCGACGAGCCCACCGCCGTGCTCACGCCGCAGGAGGTGGAAGAGTTTTTCGCCATCGTCAACTCGCTCAAGGAAGCGGGCAAGGCGATCGTCTTCATCACCCACAAGCTGCACGAGATCCTCGCGATCTCCGACCGGATCAACGTGCTGCGCCAGGGTCGGATCACCGGCGAGGGCGACCCCAAGACCCTCGACGAAGCGAAGCTTGCCGAGATGATGGTGGGCCGCCCGGTGAGCTTCACCGTCAGCAAGGGCGCGGGCACCCGTGGTCGCGTCATGCTGGAAATGTCGGACGTCATCATGCTCGACGTCACCGATGAACGCCTGCTGGACCACGTGTCGCTCAAGGTGCATTCTGGCGAGGTTGTCGGTGTCGCGGGGGTTCAGGGCAACGGCCAGACCGAACTTGTCGAGGCGATCACCGGGCTGGAACGGGTGGCTTCCGGCAAGATCATTTTCGACGGCGAAGACATCACCCATGCCTCGGTGCGCGACCGCCACCGGCGCGGCATGGCGCATATCCCCGAAGACCGCCACCGCGACGGCATGATCTCGCCCTTCACGATCGCGGAAAACATGGTTCTGAATTCCTATTACGAGCCGACCTACACCCGCGGCATGGCCATCGACTGGAGCGCGGTGCAGGAAACGGCGGCGAAATACTGCCTCGATTTCGACGTGCGCACGCCGTCGGTCTTCCTGCCCGCGGGCAACCTCTCGGGCGGCAACCAGCAGAAGATGGTGGTGGCGCGTGAGCTGGAACGCCAGACCAAGCTGGTGGTGGCCTCGCAACCCACCCGCGGGCTTGACGTGGGGTCGATCGAATACATCCACGCGCGCCTGATCGATGCGCGCGACGAAGGCGACGGCGTGCTGATCGTCTCCTCCGAACTCGACGAGATCATGGGGCTGGCCGACCGGATCCTCGTGATGTTCGAGGGCCGGATCGTGGCCGAGTTCGACAACACCGATGGCAAGGCCGACCGCAACGCGGTGGGCCTTGCGATGGCCGGCGCGCATCAGGGGGCAGCGGCATGACCGACGGCAAGGATCTCCAGAAGGTCAACGAAGACATGCGCAAACTGCTTGCGCGCGCCGCCTTCGGACGCGGCAACTTCGAAGATCTCTTCGTCGTGCCGGTTTTCGCCGTGGTGGCCGCGCTGGTGCTCGGGGCACTGATCATGCTGGCCACGGGCGTCGACCTGCCGACCATCGGCCGCAGCTTCGTGGCGCTCGCGGTGGGCTCGGCGGGCTCGCTCAACGCGGTCTCGGAAACGCTCACGGCGGCGATTCCGCTGGTGCTCGCGGGCCTCGGCCTCGGGCTTGGCTTTCGCGCGGGGCTGTTCAACATCGGTGCCGAGGGCCAGCTTCTGCTCGGCGGCACCGCGGCGGTGGTGTTCACCTTCAGCTTCCCCAGCCTGCCGTTCCCGATCCTGATGCTGTTCGGGTTGCTCACCGGCGCGCTCGTGGGCGCGGCCTATGCCTCGATCGCGGGCATCCTCAAGGCCACCACTGGGGCGCACGAGGTGATCACCACGATCATGCTCAACCTGATCAGCATCCGCCTGCTCGAATACATCCTGCGCCAGCCCTACATCCAACGCGAGGGCCGCGCCGACCCGGTGTCGAAGTCGGTGCCCGACGCGGGCCAGTTGCCGCGCCTGCTCGACTGGCTCGACCCCAACCTCAGGCTGCACGCCGGTGTTTTCCTGATGCTGCTGGCGGTGGCCTTCGTCTGGTGGCTGCTGTTTCGCTCCAAGATCGGCTTTGCCTTCCGCGCCTCGGGGGCCAACCCCGATGCCGCGCGCTATGCGGGGATGCGCTCGGGGCTCGTGATCGTCGCCGCGATGGCCACGGCGGGCGCGCTTGCCGGGCTTGCCGGGGCGGCGCAGGTACAGGGCGTTCTGGGCCGTGCCTCGCCCGGCTTCTCGGCGCAGATGGGGTTCGATGCCATCGCGCTGGCGCTGCTTGGCCGTTCGCATCCTGTCGGCATCCTGTTCGCGGGCATCCTGTTTGGCGGACTGGAGGCCGGCGGGCGTCAGATGCAGGTGGATGCCGGAGTGTCGATCGACCTGATCAGCATCATCCAGGCCCTGATCATCGTGTTCATCGCGGCCCCTCTGCTGGTGCGCGCGATCTTCCCGTGGGGCTTTCGCAAGATCACAAAAGGGGGCAAGGCATGAGCGCCGTGACGACCGACACAAGCGCCGAGAAGATTGCCAGCGCCAAGGCCCGCCAGGCCCGGATCACCGGTGCCGTCCTGATCGGCCTTTCGCTCGTCGTGCTGTTCCTGCTCGACGTGGCGGCGGGCCAGGTGGCCACCTTCAAGCTCTCGCGCCCGCGTGATGTCTGGGTCGCGCCCGATCTCGTGGTGCCAGGTGCCTTCAACACCGTCGCCGCGGCGCTGCTCGCCTTCCTCGGCGTGCGCCAGTTCCTGCGCGGTGGCGGGCGGTGGACGTCGCTCTCCCTCGGGATTGGCATTGCCCTCGTGATCGTGGCTTTCCTGGTATGGGCCACCGCGGGCAAGAGCTTTTCGCTCTCCGGCATGTTGCAGGCCACCATGGTGCGCGCGGTGCCGATTGCTCTGGGCGGGCTTGCGGGCGTGCTCTCCGAACGGGTGGCCGTGGTCAATATCGCGATCGAGGGCATGCTGCTTGCCGGGGCCTTCACCGGGGCCCTGATGGGCTCGCTGCTCGGCGGCTGGGGCGGGCTGGTGATGGCGGTTCTGGTGGGCGGCATGTTCGGCATGATGCTCGCCGCCCTCGTGGTGACCTTCCGAATGGACCAGATCATTGCCGGCGTGGTGATCAATCTGTTCGTTCTGGGGTTGACCAGTTATGTCACCAGCCAGGTTTTCGCCCATAACCGGCACCTCAACAATGCCGAGATCTTCCGCTCTTGGAAGATCCCGATCCTGGGCGACATTCCGGTGATCGGCCCGATGCTGTTCAACCAGAACCTCTTTGTCTACGGCGCGCTGATACTGGTCGGGGTGACAACCTATTACCTGTTCCACACCAAGGGCGGGCTGCGGGCGCGTGCGGTGGGCGAGCATCCGCGCGCGGCCGACACCCTCGGGATCGATGTCTATTTCACCCGCTACTTGCACGTCACCCTGGCCGGGATGGTCGCGGGCTTCGGCGGGGCCTGGTTCACGCTCGGTTCGGTCGGGCGCTTCGATGAGAACATGACCGGGGGGCGGGGCTTCATCGGCCTTGCGGCGATGATCTTCGGTCGTTGGCATCCGGTCGGCGCATTGTCGGCGGCGCTGATTTTCGGTTTTGCGGATTCGCTGCAACAGAAGCTCGCGCTGCTCAACACACCGATCCCGTCGGAGTTCCTCGCCATGGCGCCCTATATCGCCACGATCATCGTGGTCGCCGGGCTGATTGGCAGGGCGCGCCCGCCCGCGGCGGACGGCAAGCCCTACGTCAAGGAATAGAGGCTCACGGGGCGGTGTGTTTACACCGCACGCCGCCCCGGCCATGCGTCGGCACATAACCGCACCTGCGGCCGGCGCACGCGGTGCGAGGCGGCGAGGCCAGGCCAATCACGGGGCGCAGAACAGCCATGACCGACGCAGACCGCCGCTTTCTCACCACCCTGTTCGAGGCCGCCGTGGCCAGTGCCGACCCGGTGCGCGCGCTCGCGCCGCACATGCCGGCGCGGCCCGGCGGGCGCACCGTGGTGATCGGCGCGGGCAAGGGCGCGGCCCAGCTTGCAGCGGCTTTCGAGACGCATTGGGGCAGCCCCGTGGAGGGCGTTGTTGTCACCCGCTACGGCTACGCCTGTGCGACGCACAACATCCGGGTTATCGAAGCTGCCCACCCGGTGCCGGACGAGAACGGCCTTGCCGCCGCACGGGCCCTGCTCGACGCGGTGGCCGACCTGACCGCCGAGGATCTCGTCGTCGCGCTTGTCACCGGCGGCGGCTCGGCGCTGCTGCCTGCGCCGCCAGAGGGTTTCGGGCTTGCCGACGAACAGGCCCTGAACGCGGCGCTGCTTGCCTCCGGCGCGCCGATCTCCGCGATGAACGCGATCCGCAAACAGTTTTCCCGCATCAAGGGTGGCCGCCTCGCCGCCGCCGCGTATCCCGCCCGCGTCGTCACCCTGATCGTGTCGGACGTGCCGGGCGACGATCCGGCGCAGGTTGCTTCCGGCCCGACGGTGCCCGACGCCTCCGGCCCGCGCGAGGCGCTGGCGGCAATCGAGGCCCATGGCATTGCACTGCCCGACCGGGTCCGCGCCCATATCGCGGAGACCATGCCGCCCGCGCCGGACGATCCGCGCTTCGCCGCCAACAGCACCACCGTGATCGCCTCCGCCGCGCAGGCCCTGGACGCGGCGGCCCGCGTCGCCGAGGCGCAGGGGGTGACGCCCGCGATCCTGTCGGATGCGATCGAAGGCGAGGCGCGCGAGGTTGGCAAGGTCATGGCCGCGCTCGCCCGCGAGGTGGCGACGCGAGACCGCCCCCTTACCCGGCCCGTGGTGCTGCTTTCGGGCGGTGAAACCACGGTGACGCTGAAAGGGCAGGGCAAGGGCGGGCGCAACAGCGAGTTCCTGCTTTCTCTCGCACGCGGGATCGAGGGGCTCGCGGTCTCGGCCCTCGCCGCCGATACCGACGGCATCGACGGCAGCGAAGACAACGCCGGTGCCTTTGCCGATGGCACCAGCGCCGCCCGGCTGCGTGCGGCGGGCCTCGACCCGGCCGCGCTCCTCGCCGACAACGATGCCTGGAGCGCCTTTCACGCGCTGGGCGATCTGTTCACGCCGGGGCCGACCGGCACCAACGTGAACGATTTTCGCGCGATCCTCATGCGCTGAGCGCGTTACTGCGCCGGCCGTTCGGCCCAGCCCGCGAAGATTTTCTCCAGCGCGACCACCACGTAGTAGAGCAGGATGCCGAGCACCGCGAGGGCGATCAGAACGGCGAACATCAGCGGGTAGTCCGAGTTGGTCTTGCCGGAATCGAACAGCGCGCCGAGGCCGCGGCCGTGGGGGCTGACGATCTCCATCAGGTTGGTGCCGATGAAGGCCAGCGTCACCGCCACCTTCATCGCCCCGAAGAACTCCGGCAGGGTCTTGGGCAGGGCGATCTTCCAGAAGATCGTCGATTGCGAGGCACCGAGCGAGCGCAGGATATCGCGGTATTCGGGCTCCAGCGTCGAAAGCCCGATCGAGACCGAAACCGCGATCGGGAAGAACGAGATCATGAAGGCGATCAGCACGGTGTTGAAATCATGCGCGCCCACGAACATCAGCGCCACGATCGGCACGACGGTGGCCTTGGGGATCGCGTTGAAACCCACCAGCAGCGGATAAAGCGCATCGCGCATCACCCGGCTGAACCCCATGATCATCCCGAACCCGGTGCCCACCACCACCGCGAGCAAGAGCCCGACCACGGTGCGCCAGAGGGTTTGCCAGCTCATGGTGACGAACAAATCCCAATGCTTGATGTAGGCAGGCAGCAGATCGGAGGGTGCGGCCATCTTGTATTTCGGCCAGCCCGCGGCCCAGACCACGGCCTCCCAGATCAAAAGGAAGATGATCATCGCAGCGGTTGGCACCATGACTTTGCCGAGGTTCTGGTTCATCAGGCGGCCTCCCCCTCGGCGGGCGCGCGGCCCTGGGCGATCTCGATCTGGTGGCGCAGGATGGCAAGCATTTCGGCGGCTTCCGGCGTGTAGAGATGTTCGAGGTCGCGCGGGCCAGTGTCCGGCACATCAAGCAGGTATTGCGTGCGGGCAGGCCGGCCCGAGAGCACCACCACCTGGTCGGCGAGAAAGATCGCCTCGCGCAGATCATGGGTGATCAGCACCCCGGTGAAGGGCTCGTTTTCCTTCACCTTGTGCATGGTCTGCCAGAGGTCTTCGCGGGTGAAAGCATCGAGCGCGCCGAACGGCTCGTCGAGGATCAGCACCTCGGGCTTGTGCACCAGCGCCCGGCACAGCGAGGCGCGCTGGCGCATGCCGCCGGAGAGTTCCGAGGGCCGCTTGTCCTCGAAGCCTTCGAGGCCGACGAGGTGCAACAGGTAGCGCGCGCGGTCCTCGCACTCGGCCTTCGACAGCGTGTTGGGCACGATTTCGAGCGGCAGGATCACGTTTTGCAGGATCGAGCGCCATTCGAGCAGAACCGGGTTCTGGAATGCCATGCCCACGGTGGCGCGCGGGCCGGTGACGACCTCGCCATGCAGCATCACCTTGCCCTCGTCGGGCTTCATCAGCCCCGAGATCAGCCGGGTGAGGGTGGACTTGCCACAGCCCGAGGGGCCGACAACGGCGCTGAAGCCGCCCTCGTCGAGCGACATTTCCAGCCCGTCGAGCACCGGGAGCGGGCCCGAGGGTGTCTTGTAGGCGTGGCGCACGCCTTCGATCCTGATCATCGGAAACATCTGCTCATCCCCGCCTGTCGTTTGTTGAACAGGCCGCGCCGGGTTTGGCCCCGGCGCGGCCCAGATTGGTCACTTCAGCGCAAAGCCGCCTTCGGGCAGGTAGGCGTCGGAGAAGTAGAGGTCCGCGTCGGGCTCGGTCTGGAACTCGTAGGTGAGCTTGATCTGTTCCAGCGAATTGGCGAAGCGGGCATCGTCGATCCCGCCGAAGCCGTTTTCGAGCGTCCAGTCGGTGACGACGTTGGCATCGAGGGACAGTTCAAGGCGGCGCAGCTCCAGGTCCGCGTCGGCGGCGGGGTTGCGTTCGATCAGGCTCGGGATCGTCGCCGCCGGGTCGGCCGCCGCGTCGGCCCAGCCCTTGGCGATCGCGGCGAGGAAGCCTTCGATCAGCTCGGGATTCTCGGTGGCGAAATCGGTGTTGACGATGATCGCGTTGCCGTAGAGGTCGACGCCGTAATCGGCCATCAGCAGGGTCACCAGATCATCCTCCGGCACGCCGAGGCGGGCGGCGTTGAGGTAGGAGGTGAACGAAAAGCCGGTGATCGCGGCGACGTTGCCTTCGGCCAGCATCGGTTCGCGGGTCGGAAAGCCCACCGGCTCGACCGTGATCGCGTCGACGTCGAGATCATTCTCGGCCGCGAAGATGGGGAATTGCGCCCAGGCCCCGTCGGGCGGCGGGGCACCGAGCACACGGCCTTCGAGGTCGGCCGGGGTCTCGATGCCGAGCGACTTGCGCCCGATCACCGCGAAGGGCGGCTTGTCGTAGATCATCATCACGGCGGTCACCGGCGCGCCGGGGTTCTGGTCGAGGAACTTGATCAGCGAGTTGATGTCGGCAAAGCCGACCGGGAACGAGCCGGTGGCCACCTTCGGGATCGCGTCGAGCGAGCCGGAGCCCGCGGCGATTTCCACTTCGAGCCCGGCATCGGCGAAATAGCCCTTGTCGATGGCGACGAAATAGGGCGCGGCGGGGCCTTCGAATTTCCAGTCGAGGGCAAAGGGCATGGCGGTTTGGGCCGCGGCGGCGGTGGCGAGGCTGGCAGCCAGAACGCCGGCGAGGGCAAAGGATTTATAGGCCAAGATGGATCTCCTTGTTTTGACTTAGTCCGGCGGAGTTAAGCATGGGGCACGCGTCTGCGCCAAGCCCCTGCGTATCCCGGCCGGTCAAATGGCATCGGTGCCGTGGTCTTGGGCAGGCGGCGGGTGCGCTGCCTGTTTCTTGCGCGATCCGCTACAAGAGCCCCGGCAGGAACAGCACCAGCGCAGGCACCGCGATCACCAGCGCGACGACGAAAATGTCGGCGATGATGAACGGAACCACGCCCTTGAACACCTGCACCGTGGTGACGTGGGCCGCCGCCACGTTTCGGATCACGAAGACGTTCAACCCCACCGGCGGGGTGATCATGCCCACCTCCAGGAGCTTCACCACCAGTACCCCGAACCAGACCAGCGAGATATCCTGCGCGCCCAGCACCGGCAGAAAGACCGGCAGGGTGATCAGCATCGCGCCGAACGGCTCCATGAAGGTGCCGAGGATCAGGTAGATCGCCACGATGATCAGCATCAGCATCACATAGCTCAGATCGGCCCCGGCCACCGCCTGTCCAATGAAGCCCTGAAGCCCAGAGAGGCCGAGGAAGCGCGTGAACATGGTGGCGCCGATACCGATGATCAGGAGCGAACCGGTCGTGGTGACGGTTTCGATCAGCGCGCGCGACACCGCCCTGCGGGTGAGCGTGCCGGTCAGCGCGGCGATCACGATGGTGCCGAGGGCACCGACGGCCCCGGCCTCGGTTGCGGTGAACAGGCCCGAGAACAGCCCGCCGAAGACCAGCAGCACCAGTGCGGAAACCGGCAGCAGCTTGACGAACACGCGCGCGCCGCCGCCGCGTTCCACCTCGGCGCGGCGCGGGATCAGGTCGGGCCGGGCGAAGCTGATGATGAGCACGACGATGGCATAGGAAACCGCGGTGAGAATGCCGATGGACAGCCCGCCGAGAAACACCTTGGTGACGGATGTTTCGGCGATAATGCCGTAGATGATCATCAGGATCGACGGCGGGATCAGGGCCCCGATGGTGCCGCCCGCCGCGATCGAGCCGGCCGCGATCGAGGGCCGGTAGCCCGCGCGCACCATCTCGGGAATGGCGATCCGCCCCATCGCGGCGGCGGTGGCCACCGAGGAGCCGGAGACCGAGGCAAAGGCCGAGCAGGCGAAGATCGACGAGATCGCGAGCCCGCCGGGCAGCCGCGCGAGCAGCACCTTGGCGGCGTCGAAGAGCCCGCCGGTCATCCCGCTGTGGAAGGCCACGAAACCCATCAGCAGGAACATCGGCACCGCGCTCATCGTCCAGCTTGCAACGAAGGAATAGGGGGTGTTCTGCAGGATGCCCATCGCGGGTTTCAGCCCGATCATCGCCCAGATGCCGGAGAACGACACGATGATGAGGGCCAGCGCCACAGGCAGGCGCAGCACCAGCAGCAGTCCAAGGGCCGCGACGCCCCACAGCCCGATCTCAACGCTCATGAATGGCCTCCTCGATCGGCGTGCCTATGGCGGGAAACATGCGTCCGAGCGCGAGCAGGACGCAGGCGAAAGCGGCGAGGGTGAAGCCGACGGGGGCGAAGTAGAACGAATGCCACACCGCCATCTTGTAATCCGCGATCTCGACGAGGGTGCCGACCCGGGTTTCGCGCATCGCCTTGCCCCAGTTGGTCCAGGCCAGCAGCCCGTAGACCACCGAGGCGAGCAGCATCACGCCAACGTCGGAAACGCGCTTGGCGCGCGACGAAAGCGCGAAGTCGAGCAGTTCCACCGAGATCATGTCGCGCCGCATCTCGAGCCATGCCAGCGGCAGGAAGGCAAGCGCGGTCATGTAGTAGCGCGCGACGATCTCGGGAACGGTGTTCATCGAGAGACGAAACGCGTTGCGCAGGATCACGTCGAGGCTGATGTGCAGCATCATCGCGACCACGGCGAGTGCGCCGATATAGCCGAGCGCCTTGGCCACGAGGGCGGCGAGCTTGACGAGGCGTTGCATTGGAATGTCCCGAAAGGATGAACCCGGCCCGCCGATGAGGGTGGGCCGGGGTGAGGCAGCTTACTGCCCGTAGGTGGCGAGATCGACCTTGGCCCAGATCTCGTCCCAGGCGCGGGCGGCAAGGGCTTCCGGGTCTTCACCCACTTCTTCGACGATCGCTTCCCACTTCTCGACCAGTGCCGCAAACTCCGCCGAGAGCGGGTTTTCGGCGGCCTTGGCGGCCACGTCGGCCGCGGCGAAAGCTTCGGACGCGGCGAGGAAATCGGCCTCGGGCGTGATCACCTCGATATCGCTGTTGGCCTCGACCGCGGCGCGCGCCTCGGCCGGAAGCTGGAAGGCCCAGCGGTCGGTGAGTTGCGGGTCGCCCCGGTTGGCGGCTTTCACGAACTGGGTGCGCTGCTCCATCGACATGTCGTTCCAGGTGTCGAGCGCGGTGGTGAAGTTCGAGGTCACGTGGTAGGTGCCGAGCGGCACGTCGGTGACGTATTTCGCCACGTCGACCAGGCGGTAGGAGAGCATGTCGACGATCGAGGCCATGGTGCCGTCGATCGTGCCCTGGCTCATCGCCTCGAAGGTGTCGCCCACCGGCAGGTTCACCGGGGTGGCACCGAAGTTCTCGGCCCAGCGCGAGTAGGGCGCGCCGCCTGAACGAAGGCGCAGGCCGCGCAGGTCGTCCGCATTGCGCACCGGCTTGGTGGTGAGCAGAACGTAGACGTCCGACGAACCGGCCCCGAGGAACACCGCGCCGAATTCCTTGAACTCTTCCTGGCAGGGTGCGCAGGTGACGCCGAACTCGGTCATCGCCCAGGCCATCGCGTGCGGGCTGCGGCCGAGCAGTGCGAGGTCGCCTGCCACGCCGGTTTGCGGGAAATCGGCGGCGAAGTAGAGCGGCAGGGCGTTGCCGACGTTGGCGAGCCCGCTCTGCAGCGCGTCCTTCATCTGCGGCAGCGAGACCACCTCCGGGCCGAGCACCGTGCCGGTCATCGCGCCGCCGGATTCCTCTTCGAGGAAAGTGGCGAACTTCTGGTACATGTAGTTGGCCGGGTGTGGCCCCGGCGCGGCCGGTGCCAGCAGCAGGTCTTGTGCCTGCGCGGCCCCGGAGATCGAGAGCGAGGCCGCAACCGCGAGTCCCGCGAGTTTGAACATTCGTGTCATTTTCAATCCTCCCTTGTTATCGCCCCTCAGAGACCGAACAGCCTCCGAGCGTTTTCTTTCAGGATGAGCGGGCGCACCTCATCCCGAAACGGTGCGGTTTCGAAATCGGCCAGCCAGCGGTCGGGGGTGATCGCCGGCCAGTCGGACCCGAACAACATCTTCTTCTTCAGCAGTGAATTCGCGTATTTGACCAGGATCTCGGGGAAATACTTCGGGCTCCAGCCCGAGAGGTCGATATAGACGTTGGGCTTGTGCTGGGCCACGCTCAGCGCCTCCTCCTGCCAGGGGAAGGCGGGGTGGGCCATGATGATCCGCAGGTCGGGAAAATCGACGGCGATATCGTCGATGTTCATCGGGTTGGAATACTTCAGCCGCATCCCCATGCCGCCGCGCATCCCCGAACCCACGCCGGTTTGCCCGGTGTGGAACAGCGCCACCACGCCCTCCTCCTCGAGCACTTCGTAGAACGGGTAGGCCATCGGGTCGTTCGGCCAGAAGCCCTGGAACGTCGGGTGAAACTTGAAGCCGCGCACGCCGAAATCGCGGATCAGCCGGCGCGCCTCGCGGGCCGCCATCTTGCCTTTCCACGGGTCGATCGAGGCGAAGGGAATGAGGATATCGTCGTTCGCGGCGCAGATCTCGGCGACTTCCTCGTTGGAATAGCGCCGAAATCCGGTTTCGCGCTCGGCATCGACCGGGAAGATCACCGCGCCGATCCGCCGCTCGCGGTAATAGGCGGCCGTCTCCTGCACCGTGGGCAGCATCCCCTCGGCCCCGGCGGGATTGCGAAAATAGGCCGCCATGCCCTCCTGGAACTCGTTGTAGCCGTCGTCGCGGGCGTGGTTGCAGGGCTCCTCGGCGTGGGTGTGCACGTCGATGGCGATCAGGTTGTCGATGTCGAGGCTCATGGCCGTGCCTCCGTTATGCCGGTGAATTTGCGCAGGAGCACCGCGAATTGCTCGAACTCGTCGTCGTCGAGCCGCGACCGCTCCGCCTTGTGAAAGTTGATCAACTCGTCGCGGTTTCTTTGCACGAAGGCCTTGCCGCTGCTGGTGAGCATCAGTCGCACCGAGCGGCGGTCGTCGGTCGGGGTGATCCGGCTGACGTATCCTGCGGCCACCAGCCGGGCGACGAGCTTGGTCATGTGCGCCGGCTTGATGTGCAAGGCCCGCGCGATGGTGCCCTGCCTCAGCCCGGGGTTGAGATGGATCACCCAGAGCACGGTGAACTCTCCCGGCTTCATGTCATGCGCCGACAGGGCTTCGTAGAACTCCTCAAACACCTGCACCTGCGCGATCCGCAACAAGAAACCGAGCGAGCCGGCCATTTCGCCAAGCTCGATGCGGTCGTCGTCGATCGCGGCGGCGGTCTGGGTCATGCTTCGCTCCCGGGGCGGGTGACCTTGCCGGCCTTCTTCTGCAAAAAGGCGTTGAGCCGTTCTTCGGCTTCCGGGCTGGTGGCGGTGAAGGAGGCGATGAAACTTTCCACGAACAGCCCGTCGTCGGTGCCCATGTCCTGGATCCGGGGCAGGGCGTTGATGATCGCGTAGTTCGAGATTTCGGCGTTGGTGGCGGCGCGCGCGGCCAGTTCCACCGCGCGTTCCAGCGCCATGCCCTCGGGCACGACATATTGCACCAGGTTCCAGCGCTCGGCGGTCTCCACGTCGATCGCGCGTCCGGTCAGCATCATGTCGGTCATCCGCGCCAGCCCCATCAGCCGGGCCGAGCGCACCGAAGCACCGCCGCCCACGAAGATGCCGCGCTGGCCTTCGGGCAAGGCGAAAAACGCGGTGCTGTCGGCCACCCGCACCTGCAGCGAGGAGGCCAGTTCCAGCCCGCCGCCCACCACCGCGCCGTGCAGCGCGCCGAACCATGGCAGCTTGCCGCGATGCAGCCAGCCAAACACCTCGTGCCAGCGGCGCGAGCCGTGCACGCCCTCGAAAGGGGTTTTCTTCACATGTTCGGCAAGGTCGAGCCCGGCGCAGAAATGCGGACCATGGCCATGAATCACCCCGGCCTTGGCCTCTGCCTCGGCGCGGCGGATCGCACCGGCAAGCTCCTCGATGAAGGCATCCGAGATCGCGTTGCGTTTCTCGGGGCGGTTCAGCCCGAGCACAGCGACATCGCCTATGAGTTCATAGGTCAGGTAATCCATCAGCTTCCTCCCGCGCGACTTCTGTGAGTCGCTCTCCTGTTTTCACTATCTCGGGAAATAGTTTCCGCGTAAACTATTTTCTGCAAGAGAGTCGGCCGCAGAGCCGAAAGGGAGGATCCATGACCAAGCCGAGATTGCGGCCCGTAACACTGTGGAACGCCGAGATCCTGTGGGAAACCCGGCCCGACGGGGCGATGGAGGTGCGCCAGGCGGCCCCGCTGGGCGATCATCCGGCGACGATGTCGGAGCGGATCGAGCACTGGGCGCGCGAGCGGCCCGAGACCACCTGGATGGCCGAACGCGGCCCCGGCGGGGGCGACTGGCAGCGGGTGAGCTACGCCGAACTGCTCGCCGATGTCCGCGCCATCGGCCAGGCGCTGCTCGATCTGGATCTGTCGGTCGACCGCCCGCTGGTCATTCTCTCGGGCAACTCGATCCCGCATGCGCTGGTGGCGCTGGGCGCGCAATACGTGGGCATTCCCTCCGCCGCGCTGGCACCGGCCTATTCGCTGCTGTCCAAAGACCACGGCAAGCTCAAGAGCATCCGCGACCAGATCACCCCGGGCGCGGTCTTCGCCGACGATCTCGACAATTTCGCGTCCGCCATCGACGCGGTCTTTGCCGATCTGCCCCGCCTCGGGGTGAGCGGGCCGGGGGCCGACTGGCCGGGCCTGCTCGCCACGCCCGTGACCGGGGCCGTGGCCGCCGCCCGCGCCGCCACCGGGCCCGATACCGTGGCCAAGTTCATGTTCACCTCCGGCACCACCGGCAACCCCAAGGCGGTGATCCAGACCCAGCGCATGCTCACCGCCAACATGGAGCAGGTCACCGATTGCTATGCCTACCTGCGCGACGAACCGCCGGTGATCCTCGACTGGGCACCATGGAACCACGTCGCCGCCGGCAACCTGATCTTCAACGTGGCGATCTACAACGGCGGCACGTTCCATATCGACGGCGGCCGCCCCACGCCCGACGGCATGAAGGAGACCATTCGCAATCTGCGCGAGATCGCCACCAACTGGTATTGGAACGTGCCCGCGGGCTTCGACATGCTGCTCGAAGCCATGGCCGCCGACCGCGCGCTGGCCGCGCACTTCTTCCGCGATCTCAAGATCATGTATTACGCCGGCGCGGCGATGGCCCAGCACACCTGGGACGCGCTCAAACAGGCCGCGATCGACACCACCGGCGAAGAGATCCTGCTCGCCACCGGGCTCGGTGCGACCGAGACCGCGCCGTTTGCGCTGTTCCAGACCGAGCCGCAGGCCAGCCCCGGCAACATCGGCATTCCGGCCAAGGGGTTGACGCTCAAGCTCGTGCCCAACGACGGCAAGTGGGAGGCGCGGATCAAGGGACCGAACGTCACGCCGGGGTACTGGCGCGACGAAAAGCTGACGGCGGAGGCCTTCGACGAGGAGGGCTACTACAAGCTCGGCGATGCGCTGCGCTTCGCGGTCGAGGGCGATCCCTCGAAGGGTTTCTTCTTCGATGGCCGGGTGGCGGAAAACTTCAAGATGTCGACCGGCACATGGGTGGCCGTGGGGGCGCTGCGCGCCAAGCTCACCGACGCGCTCGGCGGGCTCGCGCGCGACGCGGTGATCGTCGGCGAGGGCGAAGATCACCTCGGCGCGCTTCTGGTGCCGTTCCGCCCCGCCTGCGAGCGCGTCGTGCCCGGGGGCGAGGCGATGGACGACGCCACGCTCTTCGCCCACCCCGATCTGCGCGCCGAGATCGCGCAGCGGCTAGCGGCGTATAACGCCACCGCAACGGGGTCGTCGCTGCGCATCCCGCGGGTGATCGTGATGGTCGAGCCGCTCGATCTCGACCGCGGCGAGGTGACCGACAAGGGATCGGTCAACCAGCGCGCGGTGCGCAGCCACCGCCCGCACCTGGTGGCGATGCTCTACGCGGGCGATCCGCGCGTGATCCGGGAGCAGCGGCCGGGTTGATCCGCCCTTTCCGGTTTGCAATGGCTGCCGGTTTCGGTCGCGGTTTCGCGGGAGTGACATCCCCTTCGCTCGCCTGTTGGGTCTCCCTGTGCCCGCATGGGCCGCCAAGCGCCAAAGCGCGAATGAGCCTTAGCCACAAACGCGACATAATGTCGCCGCTTTCATTGACAACGCGTCAAGATTCGGTGTTGGGTGGGGCAGGATGGAGCACGAACGCTTCTGCCTTGACGCAGGAGGATTTTTTTATGTCATCAAACACGCCCTTATTTTACAGATCGGTCGTTCCGCTTGACGTGAATCGCCACAAGGCCCTGCGGATTTCGCGACCGGACAGCCCGCTTGAGTTTGCCCGCACCGCGAACGTGATCCCGGCGCTGGTCGATGAATTCGAGCTTGCCCTTGCCGAACTGCCAATCGCCTTCCTGCCGGGTGCCGAGCAGCCGTCGGCGGTTTTTGTCACCGGGGCCGCACCGGGGACCAACGCGTTCATCTCGGAAGACGGGCTTTGGAAGGGTGCCTATGTGCCCGCCTATCTGCGGCGCTACCCGTTCATCATCGGCGATGTGAACGAGGGCGAATCCATCCTTTGCATCGACGAGTCCTACGAGGGCCTTGGCGAGGAGGCGGGAGAACGGTTGTTCTCCGACACCGGGAGCCAGGAAGAACCCCTGGCGCAGGCCCTGACCCTCGCGCAAAGCTATCGCGATGCCGCGGCAAAGACCGAAACCTTCTGCGCGATGCTCCACGACTACGACCTTCTCCAACCCGCCACGCTCGACACCACTGCCCCTGACGGGTCGAAGTCGGTCGTCTATGGTCTCCTGATCATCAACGAGGACGCCCTCGCAGCGCTGTCCGGAGATCAGCTTCAGGCCCTGAACGAGGCTGGATTTCTCAAGGCAATCTATACCCAGATTGCAAGCCTGCGGTCAGTCGAAAAACTGAACCCGGCGGCCCCCGTCGAAGAAGCCGCCAAGGGCAAGAAATCTGCCTGACGTTTGATCGGGTTATCCGTTTTTCGAGTGATCGGTTTTTCTGTGCGTTTTAAGTGACCAATTTTTCAAACTTAATCTGGAGTTTCAGATGCCTGCTGCCAATTTTTTTCGTGCAATTCTTGCCATTTCTCTGACCGCCGTGATCGGGGTTTTTGCTCCGGTTTCTGCGGTGATGGCCCAGGCCTCTGCAACGCTCGATGCAACCGAAACCGCCGAAGCCGAACTCAAGGGGTTCCGCTCGGCAAGGTTCGGCATGGACGAGGAAGCGGTGCTCGAAGCGATCAAGGCCGATTTCGGACTTGAAGGCGAGGCGGTGAACATCGGTTCCAACACGGTCGAGCGCACCAGGGTCATCACCATTTCAGTGCCCGACATCCTGCCCGACGGCGGCACCGCGCAGGTTTCCTACATATTCGGCTACAAGAGCAAGACTCTGATCCAGGTCGGTATCCTCTGGTCGGCGGCCACCGACGAGACGATCACCGACGCCACGCTTTATGCGAACGGCGACCTCCTGCGCTCCTACCTCGCTTCCGCGGGCTACCGTTCCGACACGATCACGCGCGATGTCGTGCTCGACAATGGCGTGTTGCTGTTCCGTGGTTCGGATGCCTCGGGGCACACCGCGATCCTGCTCCTTCAGGGGCGGTTCGAGGGGGATGACAGCAATCTGACATTGCTGCCCGAAGCCCTGACTCTGCTCTACGCCGTGAATCCGGATGATCCGGATATTCTCACGATATCACCGGGGGATTTCTGATGGGCAAGCACAGCAGTCTTCTTCATGTCGAATACCTCCGTCACGAAAGGGCGCGCCAGAGGCGCGCCTTCTTCAATCAATTCGTTCTCAAGGCGAGCCCGCTCGTGCTGGGTGCGCTCGTCAACGCAGGATTGCCCGAAAAGGCCGAAGCCCAGGCGGTAAACCTCAACCCCTCGTCCAATAACATCATTGCCGACGGGCGGACGCGCACCAAGATCACAACCTCCGGGACGCACTCCAAGATTTCCACCGATACCGTTTCCAAGGGTGTGGGATTCAACAGTTTTTCCGATTTCCAGCAGGCGGCTGGCACGCGGGTTGATCTGATGGTTCCCGATGCAGCGGGCAGCCTTGTCAACATGGTTTCGAACGGTGCCGTGGTCATCAACGGCGAGTTGAATGCCTTCAAGGATGGCTCGATCGGGGGAAACATCTTCTTTTCCTCACCCGACGGGTTCATCGTTGGCCAGAACGGGCGGGTCAACGTTGGTTCGCTGACGGTGAACACCCCGACAAACGAGTTCCTCGACCGCGTCATCGGGGCCGACGGCACCGTCAACGACTCCGTTGCCCGCCAGTTGATGCGCGGCGAGATCCCGGTTTCGCCCAATGGCCACATCGCGATCCAGGGCAAGGTCAATGCGAAAGGGTCGATCACCCTTCAGGGCCAGACCGTGGCGATCACTGGCGACAGCGGGCCGATTACCGGCGAAGATTTCGGCCATCGCAAGATGTTCGAATCCTCCGTCAACATGCAAGGCATGGTCGAGGGCGGCGCCCTCGTCTCCTCCGGCGGGCGGATCGCCATCGTCGCCAAGGGCGGCTCGCGGATCAATGGCCGGGTGGACGCCAGCGCGCCGACAGCGGCCAGCAAGGGCGGCGAGGTCTCGATCACCGGTGGCGACATCGCCGTGGGCAGCGATGCAACCGTTTCCGCCGATGGCGATGCGGGCGGCGAGATCGTCGTATTCGCTGATGGCACTCTCGTGGCCCAGGATGGCGCGACGTTCAGCGCCGCCGGCCTCGGCGCGGGCGACGGCGGCTTTATTGAGCTTTCGGGCCGTGACGCGCATATCGGCTCGGTGAATCTCGATCTTTCCTCGGTTTCGGGCCGCGCGGGCACCTTCCTTGTCGATCCGTACAACCTCTATGTCGGCGGCGTTTCCGACGATTCTGGAACATCCGACGACGCCAGCATCTCCACCAATATCGTCTCCAATGGCGCGAGCATTCGGCTTGAGGCCGACAATTCGATCACCATCGTCTCTGGCGGTAAACTGGACTCGCGCGAGCTGGATGGGGCTGGGGATTCGATCGGAGATTCCGGCGACATCACGCTGGAAGCGCCCCAGATCACGCTGGAAGACGGTTCCAAGGTGCTGGCCGGGGTTACCACCGGGTCGGCCTTCACCGGCGGCGACGTTCTTCTCGAAGCGATCCGCACCGATGGCGGAGAGACGCTGATCACCATCGGCAACGGCGGGACGGCGGGGCCCGAACTGACCGGGCGCGACATCACGCTGACGGCAAGCTCCACGGTGAACCAGGCCAGCCTTGGGCTGGCGCTGCCGACCGCCACCGCGCGGATCATCGCAAACAGCGGGACGATCGAGGCCTCCGGCACCTTCACCGCCACGGCCACCGCCACCGGCAATGGCGGGACGTCGCTGCTGCCGCTTGGCGTGGTTGTCACCAACGTGACCTCCGAGGTCGATATCAAGGGCAGCACCGATCTGACCGCCGCGGCGGTCGATCTCGACGCGACCTCCTCGGTGGAATCCTCCATCCTGACCCAATCGCTTGCCCCGGCCAATTCCTCCGCCGATGGCGCGGTTGCCGTGTCGACCATCAACAGCACCGCCATTGCCCGCGTCGGCGGGTCGGCCACGCTCGACGTCACGGGCGACACCGAGATCAACGCCAGCAACACGGTGAAATCCACCTCCGATGCAACCCCGCAGGCCGCGGCCTTCGGCGCAAGCGTCGGCGTCAGCATCATCAACGCCGTCACCACTGCCGAGATCGTCGGCGACGCGGATGTGTCGACCGGCACGCTTGCCATGGACGCCACCACCAGCACCGAGACGACCGTGAAGGCGGTTGCCGGTGCGGGCGGGGCAACCACGCCTTCCCCGGGCAGCGAGGCCACCACTTACCTGAGCGACCCGAATTACGGCGGACAGGCCACGACCGGCGACGGCGGCGTTTCGGTCGCCGGGGCATTGGCGATCTCCGATCTGAACTCGACCACCAATGCGCGGATCAACTCGAGCAAGACGACAATCGTCACCGGCGACCTCAGCGTATCGACGAATTCCGGCAACAAGGCCAATGTGACCGCCGACGCCTCGACCGTCGACTCGGAAACGGGCGTGGGCGTTGCGCTCGGGATCAACATCGCCAAGGTGGTGAACGACGCGGTGATCTCCAGCGCGGTCGACGCGGGCAGCGCGACGCTGTCCGCCACGCGCCCGACCGCTGGCAATGTCTTCACCACCTCGGCAACGTCCGGCGCGGGCGCCTCGAACGTCGGGGTTGCCGGGTCCTTCGCGCTC
This sequence comes from Maritimibacter sp. HL-12, assembly GCF_900177545.1. Taxonomy (GTDB): domain Bacteria; phylum Pseudomonadota; class Alphaproteobacteria; order Rhodobacterales; family Rhodobacteraceae; genus Sinisalibacter. The sequence goes on from NZ_FXBQ01000001.1 coordinate 2,816,428, forward strand.
AACCTCATCGACACGCAGTCCGTCGCCCGCCTGGGCGGAGCCTCCGTCGTGACGATCTCCGGTAGTGGCGCGGTTTCCCTCACCTCCGACAACGCAACCGATTCCACCGCCAACGCGCTTCCGACCGATACCGCCGCAACCGGCGATACCGTTGGTGTTGGCGCAGGCATTGCCATGAACATCGTGGCCAACCGCTCCTATGCGGATGTGGCGAACGGCGGCACTCTGACCGGCGCGGACGATCTCACGCTCTCGGCCTC
>NZ_FXBQ01000001.1:2822162-3605306 GCF_900177545.1 Maritimibacter sp. HL-12
GCGGTCACCGTTTCGGCGGCGCAGCATTCGACGATCACCACCGAAGCCTCCGGCGAGGCCGCCGGATCGAAGGCGGCGATCGGGGCGTCTCTTGCCCTCGCCATCGTGGATGATCGCGTTCTGGCGACCACCGAGCGCGACATTGACGCGGACGGCGCGGTTTCGTTCAACGCCAGTGGTGTGTCGTCCTCGACCCTGAAAGCGGTTGCGAGTGCGGCCGGAGCGAAGGATGCCGAGGACGAAGACGCGGCACCGACCAGCGACGGCGACAGCGTCGACAAGACAGCGACCACCGAATTCAAGGCGGGCGCTGACAAACAGCAGGACGCGGGCGTCGGCGACAGCACGCAGCAGAGTTCGACCTCGACATCTGCGAATGACGAAAGCAGCCGCTCGGCGAAGACCTCCGAAGGCAAGGTGGCCGTGGCCGCTGCGGTCGCGATCAACGTGCAAAAACAGACGGTCAAGGCGATTGTGCCGGATGACGTCGATATCTCCGCCGGCGGGTCCATCAGCCTCGTATCGCGGGCCACGACGGGTGGCGAAGCGACCTCGGACGGGCAGGCCGTCAAGGGCGAGGATGGCGGCACGTCGCAGGTTGGAATCGGCGTTGCCGTTTCGGTCAATGTGGTGGAGGAGACCAACGAGGCCTATCTTGGTGACGGCACCCATCACGCCGGAACGGTTTCCGGCGGGGGCGTCAATGTGAAGGCCCTGCAAGCCACCGGGGAACCAACCGACGAGTTCCTTGCCTCGGCCACCTCGGGGGCCGGTGGCTCCAAGGTCGGGATCGCGGGCTCGGTCGCGCTCAACATCGTCACGCTCGACACCACCGCGCGGATTTCCGGCGGAGCCTCGGTTGCGGCGGGTGCCGGAGCTTCGACCATCGAGGCGGCCAACACGGTTTCCGCCACGGCTGAGGCAAAGCCTTCCGACGAGGGCGTGACCGGCGGCAAGGTCGGTGTCGGGGCATCCTTCGCGATGAACCTGCTCACCACCAACACCGCGGCGGCATTGCAGGACGGCGCGACCATGACCGGTGGCACCGGGCTTGCGGTTTCCGCGACATCCGGCCTGGACACGACCACCGAGGCCGCGGCCGGCGCGGCCGGCGGCATCGCGGTGGATGCCTCGGTGGCGCTGGCGCTGCTGAACCAGACGACAACGGCCCGGATCGGCACTGGAGGCGCGCTCACCATGGGCGCGGGCGCGGTCAGCGTGATCGCGGCGAACACCGGGTCCAACACGGCGACGTCGACCGGCGAGAACAAGTCCGGCAAAGTCGGCGTTGGCGCTTCCGCCTCGGTCATCCTCGGCAACGGCGCCTCGGGCGGGGCACTGAACAACACCTCGCTGACCTCCGCGGTGCTGGCGCGCGATGTCACCGCGGGTGCGGTGACGATCGGGGCTTCCGCCGATCGGACTTATGATGCGCATGCGACCGCAACGGCGGGCGGCGGCAATTTCTCATCGAGCAACGAGAAGAAGAACGACAAGACCGGCGGCACCTCGACCACCGCGGATTCGCTCGACAAGACCAAGGACAGCCAGCGCGACCAGGACGGCAAGAAGCCTTCCGGCGCGAAGACGATCACCATCGCGGCGGCGGCCGGGATCGCGGCGGCCCAGGACCTGGTGACGGCGACGCTCGGGGATGTCACCGTTGACGCTTCGGGCGCGGTCAGCGTAACCGCCACGAACGAGGTTGGCATGGCCACCTCGGGCATCGGTTTGGCGAAGGATCCGAAAAGCAAGGTGGGCATCGGCGTCGGTGTCGGCCTCGCCATCCTCAACAACACCACCTCGGCGACCATTGCCAGTAATGCCAAGATCGATACCGATGCGGAAGGCCTCACGGTTGCCGCCACCTCGCGCGAGAACGCGGAAGGCGACTATCTCTCCAAGCTGAGCGCGCTCGGCATCGCCGGGTCTTCCGGCAAGCAGGTTTCGGTTGCCGGGTCGCTCGCGGTGGCGATTTCGACCGGCACGACCGAGGCGAAGATCGGCAGCGGTGTTACGGTGACCGATGGCGGCGCGATGGCGGTGACGGTCGACAATGAAAGTCACCTCTCTGCCAAGGCGCTCGCAGGGTCGCTCTCGACCGGCGGGACGGCCGTGGGCGGTTCGATCGCGGTGATTGTCTCCGAAAAGGATTACGAAGCCAGCGTCGGGGCGGATTCCGATCTCACCGGCAGCGCGCTCTCGGTGACCGCGATCAATAAAAAAATCGACTCAGCCCCCGATTTCGACTTCACCAACCTCGACGATCTCGATGCATTCGCGGACTCGCTGGAAGACCTAGCGACAGGAAAAATTCTAGGAAATTCAAACTACTACGTCGAGGCCATCGGCGGGGCCGGTGGCTCAGGCGTGGCGGTTCAGGGCTCCTTCGGCGTCATGGTGTTCTCCGACACGCTGACCGCTTCGGTCGGGTCGAACGCCGACGTGGACGTGGGCACGGGCGACGTGACCCTCTCGGCCGGCGGTGATTTCCTCGCCAAGTCGCTCTCCGGCGCGCTGTCGGCCAGCACGTCGAGTGCGGCGGTGGGCGTGTCGTCCACGGTTGTCGTCAGCGACGGCACAACGACAAGCTCGCTTGGCGAAAACGCCGAGATTGCCTCGGCGGGTTCCTTCACCAACACGGCTTCGGCGGAGCAGGATATCCGCAGCTATGCCGCCTCGGCCTCGGCGGCATCGTCAGCCGGGGTTGCCGGGGTTGCCGGCGTGGTCACCTCCGAGAACCGGGTCGAGGCCTTGATGGCGAAAGGCGCGCGGGTCACGATCTCCGGCGCGGGCGCGGTGTCGCTCGGGGCGACCAACGATTTGGACATCTTCGGGCTTGCTGCGGGCGTCGGCGTCGGCAGCACGGCGGGGATCGGGGCGGCGGCAACGGTTGTCGTGGTCAACAACATCACCCGCGCAGAGCTGGCCGATGGCACCTCGGCTGCGGACCGCGGCGAGATCAACGCGGATGGCGACATCTCGATCACCGCGACGGCGACCGAAGACGGCGACCTGTTCAGTGTTGCCGGGGCTGCGGGCGGCACGGCGGGCGTTGGCGCAGGCGCCGGGGTCTACGTGTTCGACACCACCACCGAGGCGCGGGTGGGCGATTACGCCAAGGTCGGCAATGACTTCGACAAGGGCTCTCTCACGATCTCCGCCTCCGATACCTCGACGCTCTTCGCGGCCTCCGGGGCAGCCGGGGTCGGCGGCACTGCAGGTGCGGGCGCGGGCGTTGCGGTCGGAGTTCTGACCAAGACCACCACGGCGGAGATCGGCGAGTCGGCTGACGTCGAGACCGGCAACGTGGTTGTCGATGCACAAAGCTGGGAGACGCTCAGCAACATCACCGCCGGTGTCGGCATCGGCGGCAAGGCCGGGCTCGCGGGGGCCGTCACGGTGCTCTCCGCGACGCCCACGACAACCGCACGGATCGGGGCTTCGTCACGGGTCTTCGCGGACGGCAACGTCGCGGTCCTGGCCGATGGCAAAACCGAGATTGACATGATCGACGGGGCATTCGGCGGCGGCACCGCCGGGGTCGGTGCGTCGGTCGGGGTGACGGTGATCGACGCCACCACGATCGCCACCGTCGATGCGAACGCCGAAGTCACCGCGCTCGGCAACGGCGGCGCACAAAGCTACACCACCGGCTATGCGCCGAGTTTTTCCGCCTATGGCGACGACGAAGGTTTCACCGCCGCTGAATTTACCACCGGCGCGGACAGCGAATTGACCGACGCGAGCGCGGCGTCGGCCCGCACGACCGGCCTCGACCTTCTGGCCAAGAAGCGGACCTCGACGCCAACAACGGCAAATGCGCGCGGCGTGATCGTGAACGCCTCCGACAAGGCATCGGTGCGCGCGCTTTCCGTGGCCGGTTCTGCCGGGGCGGTTGGCGTTTCGATCTCGGCCGGCGTTCCGGTCATCACCACCAACACCAAGGCGCAAATCGCCGCCGGTGCAGAGATCAACCAGATCGCGGGCACGGCGGCGACCACGCAGGGCGTGACCGTCGCGGCGGCCAGCGATATCTACACGCTCGGCTTCTCGGGTGCAGTTGCTGCTGGCGGGGTTGGCGTTGGTGCTGGTGTCAGCGTCATGGTGATCGACACCACGACCGAGGCATTGGTCGGCGCCGGAACGATGTCGGCCAACGGCGATGTCGCGGTGACCGCGCGCTCTACGCAAGACATCGTGGGTGTCGGCGTTGCCGGGGCCGCGGCGGGCTCGGTGGCCGTTTCGGGCGGCATCTCGGTGTTCGACGTGACCACCAAAACCACGGCGCAGCTTGCAGGGACGGTGACGGCGCAAGGCAATGTCGATGTCATCGCCGATGACAAGACCCGCACCAGCGTTCTCGCCGGTGCCCTCGCGGTTGGCGGCATGGCAGGGGTTGGCGGCGCAATCAGCGTGGTGAACCTCAACAAGGAAATCGACGCCTCGATCGCCTCCGGGGCGACGGTGTCGGCCCTCGGGTTGCGCAACGATCACACGATCTTCACGGGTGACAGCTTCAGTGGCACGCGTTCGGCCTCGCGCGGCGTCAACGTGCAATCCAATTCGCTGCAGTCCGGGTTCACCCTCGCAGCGGCCGGGGCGGCGTCGGGCAGCGTTGGCGTTTCGGGCGTCATCACGCTCTACCTTATGGACGTCAAGAACACCGCGTCGATCGGCAACGGTGCGTCAATCAACACCGCGGGCGGCAATGCCGGCGCGAATGCGGCGCAGGATGTGGTGGTGACGGCGCGCGACGAAACGGTAACTTCGGTTGCCGCAGGTGGCGTGGCCGCCGGTGCGCTCGGCGGCGTGGCCGGCGTGGTGGATGTCGGCGTGTTCAAGAACACCGCGGCGGCTTCCATCGGCAACGGCGTGACCCTGAACGCCGAGCGCGATCTGCTGGTCTCGGGCCTGTCGAACAAGGCGGGCGAGGCCTACGTGATGGGCGCGGGCGGCGGGATCGTCGGGCTGGCTGCGGGCATCGCGATCTACAACTACGGCGACGGCGTCGCGCCGGGCGGCGAGGCCGACGAGAATATCGGCGACGCCAGCGACGATGGATCGTTGACCCTTGCCAGCATCACCAGCGACGCGCAGGCGCAAGCCCGCGATGGAACGGCAAACGACCAGCTCGCCGCCTCCGACGATGATCGCATCAAGAACGTCAGCCAGGCCGCGCAGAACAAGCGCAATCAGATCGACGTGGTCGGTGCGACCGATACGCTTTCCGTGCCTGCGGGCACCTCCGCGACCATCGGCAGCGGAGACTATGATGTGGGCGGCACCGTTGGCGTGAAGAGTTCGGACGCGCTGAACGTGAAGATGACCACCGGCGCGGTGGCAATCGGAGCGGTTGGCGGCGGCGCCGGAATTGGGGTTCTGACCGTCGATACCGGCAGCACCGCCCAGATCGACGGCACCGGCACGATGAGTGCGGGCGCGGTCAACGTGGACGCTCTGACCGATCACACGCTTTACGGCCTGCACTTCGCGGGGGCCGGTGGGCTTGCCGCGGCGGTCAGCGCCGATGTCGGCATCCATACCGACAATTCGCGCACGACCGCGGCGATCCGGGGTAAGGAAATCACCACCGCCGTCACCGGCACCGTTGCCGTGAACGCGACCTCCGAGCGCGACGTTACCGTCGAGGCCATGGGTGGATCGTTCGGGGGCGTCGCGGTGGGGGCCTCCGTTGGCAAGGCAACCATCGGCGGCGCGGTGTCTGCGTCGATCTCCGAGGATGCGACCATTGGCTCCAGCGGCACGCGCGCGGCCTCGGTTTCCGTCACGGCCAGCGCCGATTCTGAAGCCGATACAGAGGCTTACGCCGTCGGCGGCGGCATCGGCGCGGCCCTGCAAGGGGCCGGGTCCATCGCGACCGTCCGCCCCAGCGTTACCGCCTCGGTCGATTCCGCGCAGATCTATTCGTCTGGCCTGACAGAAGTGAATGCCTCGGCGACCGGGTCGGCCGATACCGAAGCCGTGGGCATCGCGGTTGCGGGCGGTCTTGCGGCCGGTGCTTCGGCAGCGGAATCCGAGGTGGCCTCGGAGGTTTCGACGACGGTTGCCAACGGATCGCTGATCGATGCGGTCAGCATTGCCATCGGCACCTCTGCGGGTACAGACGGGGTCAATTCCAAGGCCACCGGTGCGGCGGGCGCGCTCGTCGGCCTCAACGCCACGGTCACCAAATCGCTGAACTCGACCAATGCGGTCACGGCCGTGACCGGCTCGGCACTGATCTCGACCGGCGGCACCACCACGGTGTCGGCGTCGAACACGACGAACCAGTATGCCAACGGCTCCGGGCTGGCCGCGGGCATCGTGGCCGCCGGTTTCAACGTTTCCGAGGCGAAGTCGAACACCACCACCACGGCCACGCTCACCAACCTGACCACGCTCTCCGGGGGCGCTCTGAACGTCACCGCGACAGGCACCGACAGCAACAATGCCGTCACCGTGGCAGGCAGCGGCGGCGTTGTCGCCGGATCGGCAGCAACCTCCAAAACCTCGACGCGCAGCACGACGCGGGCCGCGGTCGACACCACCGGCGCGGCAAGCTACGGCGTGATCGTTTCGGGCGATGCAAACATCTCCGCCCAGCACACCGCCAATTTCGGCGGATCGGTCGACAGCACCCAGGCCTCGCTGGTCGGCGCGAGCGGCGCAACGCTCGATCACGTGGTCGAAAACACCGTCGATGCCAAGATCGGCGATCGGGTGCTACTGACCGCCGCCAACCTCACGCTTTCGGCGCGCAACATCACCAACAACCCGTTCCTCGCGGGGGGGGCGAACAACGTGAAGTCGATCTCCGGCGGGCTTGCCAACGTGCCCGCGGGCGGGGCGACCGTGGTGATCACCCACAACACAACCGCCAATGTCGGCGCAGAGGCCGACGTGCGGCTGACCAAGCCGGGCACCGGCCCCTCGCTCTACAAGCAGGAGGCGTACAACGATATCTCCTCGGCCCAGAAGGTGAACCTTGACAGTGGCGGCGCCATCGCGCTGGCCGATGCCGTGATCAACGCGACCCTCACCTCCAATGCCACCGCCTCGGTCGGGTCTGAAGCCGATGTCGAGGTCGATTACGGCGATATCCAGATCGCGGCCTGGGGCGAGGCAGACGCCGACATGCGCTCCTCCGCCACCACCTACGGCCTCGCCGGTGCGCCCTCGGGCGATGCCAACATCACCTACACGGGCGACAACAGCGTCAGTGTCGGCGAGGATGCACTGGTTCAGGCGACCGATGGCGACAACCCGACCAACGGCGACATGCCGCGCTACGCGACGATCTATATCGGCGCGGGTACCGGGCCGGCGGGCCAAACCTCGAAACTGAAGTTCAACGCCATCGTCGATCTGTTCAACAAGACGGCGATTCCGATCCCCTCCGCTCCGAACCCGACCGTGACCGTCACGAATTCGGGCCTTATGACCGTGGGCACGACCTCGTCGACCAACATGAACCTAGATCCGCAAGGCGTGCGCGCGGCGGGCGATATTCACCTCGCGGTCAGCAGGGGCGAGATCGACGCCCGCGCGGTGGGCACCGGCAAGGACATCTACCGCGAAGAACTGGCCAAGGCCGCATCGGCGGTGTCGAATGCCTTTGGTGGCGGCGACGTGACCTTCGACTATCATGGCGGATCGACGAACACGGGCGGCGGCGCCGCGCGGGTCGACGTCGAGGGGCGGGTCGAAACCGGCATCCAGCGTCACAAGCTGCTGACACTCGATCTCAAATGCGATGCAGCTCTCACCAGCTGCATCGACACCAACTCGGGCGACAATATCGAATTCGACCTCGACGGCCCCTTCGACGTTGGCACCAACATCCTCGAACGCGTTGCCGAGCTTGAGCAGTTGATCAAGGATTACGATACCGACCCGATCGCCAAGGCGGCCTACCAGAACGAGATCAATTTCCTTCACAAAAAGCTTGTCGGCCTCGGCCTCGGCTCGTTCGACGAAGATGGCAAGTTCGAGCCGGGCGAGTTCGCCGGGCCTTCGCCGAAAGCATTGGCGCTGGAGCAGGTCGCCGCCTACACCGGCGATATCGAAATCGTGGAATCCGACCTTTCCACGAAGACCAGTCTGGCGGAAGCGGTCGGTCTGGGTGACTCGACCCAAACTTTCGTGGACGTCTATGAAGTTACGACAAATGGTCTGACCACGACTGTCGCGGCGACCATTACCGACATTCAGGATAGCCCGACGTATGACGCCGGAAGCCTTGGCAGCTATGTAACGGATGCTCAGAATGCACTGAACTCCGGCAAACAGGCAGCAGCCGATGCAAAGTCGGCCGAAGCGCAGATCGCCAGCCTGCGGGGCGAAATCGAACAGAAGTCACAGGAGATCGCGGAGGCGCAGGATCTGCTCACCACCGCTTTGGTCGACAACGATACCACGCTCGCGGCACAGCAGAATACCATTATCGATGACGCCCAGAACGAAATCGCAAGCAAGCTTTCGGCCATTGACGGGCATGTCGCGACGCTCAAGGCGAAATCGGCGCAGGCAAAGAACCACGCCGCGACGGCAAAAACGAAGCTGAATGACCTTCTCGATGCATTGCCCTATGTGCCGGTGCCGGCGCCGTCGAGTGATCCTGACAACTCGGCGGAAAGAAATGCCGCGATTGCCCAGAACAACGAGATCGACGCGCTGAGGACCTCGCTGAGATCGGAAGACGGCAGCCTCACCAAGGTTGAGAATTCCGCCAGCTACCTTGCGGACGAATATGACGGGGTCACCGATGAAACCATCGGGGTCAAGAATGTGGCCGATGACCTGACCGCGGAAATCGGAACCCTCACGGCCTTCCCGTCCGGAGACGGAACGATCGGCGGTGATAATTCGCTGAGCCAGTTCGTCGGACTCCTGAAAGGGCTGACCACGGATCTTGCAGATGCGACCAAGGAGGCGGCGACGGCGTCCAATTCCTCGGGCACTCCGCAGGCCTACAATATCGAGATCGCCGATACGGCGGCGCGGCTGGGCAACATCTACGTATCCGGCGACCAGCTCCGCACCACCACCGGCGAGGGCCTGCTCCTGGCGCCCGGCGATGCGAAGATCCAGATCGAAAACCGGACCCACCATACGCTGAAGCTCGGCAATCTCATCGTGCCGACCTATGACGCGGGCAACCTGCGCTTCAACGGCGTGCTGGTGCACAGCGGTGCCGATATCACCTCGCTGAACGCTGGCGGCGTTGCCTCCGGCTTCAACACCACCGCCAATGTCGTGACCTCGCGCACCTCGAGCCGCGGCCTTGTCGAAATCCTCTCGAAGTATACGCCAGAGGCCTTCTCGGCCACCGAGCGCAAGATCGCGCCCGATATCATCCTCAAGCGCGGCTCGGTGATCGAGAACACCAGGGGCGCGGTGCGGATCATCTCCGAGGCCGGCAACATCTATATCCAGGGCAGCATCAACGCCGGTTCGGTCGAGATCCTCGCCAAGGACGGCGATTTCGTCGCCAGCTACGTGAACGGCTTCAACCACATCGGCGGCGACCCGGCGAGCTTCACCAACCACACCTCGACCACCGAACAGGGGCCGGGGATCACCGCCAACGGCGCGATCTCGATCTCGGCGCGGTATCTCAACATCAACTCGACGATCCAGTCGGGTATCGCCGAATGGAACCTGACGCTGAACAGCAACCCGACGCTCACCGCGAGCGCCGAAGCGATCGGCGTGAGCCAGGACGACCTCGACGCGGCGAACCTTGATAACGCGGCGACGGTTACGAACAGTGCGGGGCAGGCGATCACGATCAACCGCGCGCCGCCGGGCGTTGACGAGGAAGAACTGGCGCTCGTCGTCGAGCAGTACAAGGAGGAGGTGCTCGTCAACCCGAACGCCAACCCGGTGCGCACGATCACGATCAACGATGTGCCGACACAGGTGAACATAAAGGATTACCTCTCCGAAGAGATCACCTACACCCTCGAGTTCACCAAGGCGCAGGCCGACCATTTCGCCTCGGTGACCCCGAGCAGCGACGGGATCTTCTCGGTCGTGAACGACTCGGCGACCGACAATATCGGGGCCTCCTACGATGCCAACGAAGAGCAGTATTTCGTGAACGGCGCCTCGGTGAAGGGCGGCTACATCCAGCTCTTCGGCCAGATCATGAACACCGCCTCCTCGACGGCGGTGGGCAAGCTGAACGTGCTCGACGGGTTCGGCACGATCAACATCAACAACGCCTCCAACATCCCGGTGGTTCTGCGCAATCTGAGCGCGGGCGAAGACGCGTCGGGCACTTTGCGCGGTGTCGAAGGCAAGATCGAGATCACCGACGTGGTCGGCCTCACCACCACGGGCAGCTACAGCCCGAGCAACCCGCGCATCGACGTGCGCAAGACCGTGTTCACGCGCGATTACGTGCCGGGCGATGCCGACGGGCAGGTGAAGATCGCGACGCAGATCGGCACCATCGACAACGCGACGGGCAACCTGATCCTCGGCGGCGTGACGCAGACAACCGGATCGGATCGCAGCACGACCTATACCCCCGGCACCGACGACCAGCGCTATGTCTGGACAACCGGTGAAGAGTTCAAGAACACGTCAAAGTACAAGCAGACCTCGACGGAGCTGTTCGGTTCGTCGTCGCTGACGGTTGATCGGATTTGGGATCTCACCAAAGTTGGCACGCCTCAGCTTCTAAGCACCTACCGCCTCGCCGATGGGACCTATGTTACGACCGACAAGACCATAAACGGTGGCGGTCTCGTCGAGGCGAACGGTGCGTGGTTCCAGGATCCGGATGCGTCCGAAAGCCTCAACACGAGCTTGTCGGGCACCCAACTGACCGAAGCCAACCAGTCGACCTTCACCAAGAACGATTTCGTCAAGACCGGCGAAAGCTCGCGCAAGTGCAACTGGTGGACGCTCTGCATCGCATCTGAAAAGACGCGTTACTATGAGCTTCGGCAGGAATACACCACGATCGTCACCGAGTCGCTCAAGGCTGACTACCCGATCGGGGTGAACTTCATCGGCTCCAACACCGGCGGCATCAACATCACCTCGGCCACCGAGGACGTGGTGCTGACGAACAGCCTCGAAGCGGTTGCGGGCACGGTCTCGATCGATGCCGGAACCACTGCGAACAGCGGTGCCTCGATCATCCAGGGCGACCTCGCGGCGGAGATCAAGGCCAAGAACATCTCGCTGACCGCCGACGCCTCGGTTGGCGGCGTCACCGACCCGCGCAACACCGGCGCGCCCACAACCCCGGCCATGACGGTGAATCTCACCGGCACGCAAGACGCGGGCTTCGGCGCGCTCTCGGCCGATGCGCAGGACGGCAACGTGTCGATCATCTCGCGCGGCAACATGATTGTCGATCAGGTCACCGCATCCGGCCTCGTGGCGGATGGCAACGGCATGATCAACCTGTTCTCCTATGGCTCGATCGACGGCAAGGACCAGACCGCCCGCATCCAGGCACCGCGTGTGTCGCTCACCTCGATGAGCGGATCGGTGGGCAACACCGCCGACGACTCGCTCCTGCGCGTCAACACCGGCTTCACCACCGACCCGGACGACCGCCCGTTCGGCGATCCCGAGGTTGACCTGCCACCCGAGGACGCGAATGCCAAGCTCGGCCTTTCGATCACGGCGGCGGGCGATATCGGCGTGCGCTCCGACGGCTGGGCAGGCAATACCGATGGCAATTCCCTCGTGGTCAAGGTTCAAACCACTGGCGGCGATGTGCGTCTCGCGGCCACCGGCCAGATCCTCGACAACAACCCGGTGCAATCCATCGACGAGCGCACCTACGACCAGCTCCTGGGCTTCTGGGAATCGCTTGGCCTGCTTGCCAACGATCCGGATCGCGGTGTGCTTGGAACGGTGAACGAGGAAAAACAGGCCAATGCGATCACCGCCTTCGAGGCCTCGACGACCCAGACCTACAACCAGTATTGGCGCATTCGCGGCGATGACGCCTATGATCCGGCGGCCACCGTTACGATCCCGGAAGACTCCGCGCAATACCGAGCGCTCGATGAGCAGTTCCGCGCCGAGGCCATCGAGACCGGTGAGCCCGATCCGGACGCTTTCGTCGCAGCCCGTATCGCGGATGTCGAGACGCAGCAGACGACGGAATATCACCGTCTGCACGGGGTCGTCGGCGACTTGACCGAGAGCTATGATGCAAGCTTCACCTACGCGGCAACGGATGAGCAGAAGGCCGAGCTGACGCGCGGCTCGGTCTGGACCGAGCGTGAACTGGCGTTCTCGCTGGCGCCCGGCGCGCTCAAGACCGTGACCGGCACCAACCCGGTGCTGAAAGACCCGAACGTTTCGGGCCGCACGGTGACCATCGAGGCGGAGCGCGGGATTGGCGAGACGATCGGGGCAGGCACAACGGGTCCGCTCGGCGTCTCGATCCGCTCCAGCCTTGATCCGCGCGACCTGACGCTTGACCAGAAGGTGGCGCTGGCCTCGGCCGAACGCAATGACCTGCAACTGACGGTTGGCCCGGTCCATCTTCCGACCGACGCGAGCGCGGAACAGATCGCGGCCTATGATGCCGCCGTCGCCCGCGGTCTCGATGCCGCCGGCGTGCTGACCACGCTCAATCTCGGCGCGGAGTTCGACACCTTGACGGCGGTGCAGCAAGCCGCGCTCGACGCAGCCGCCCTCGGGCTGGTTGCGCCCGAACACACGCTGCTCACCGTGCTGAGCAAACGTCCGTTGAACTTCAACGCGGTCACGGAACTCAACATCGACGTTCCGGATGTTTCGGACGGATCGAATGCCGATATCGGTGGCGCGTTCCTTGCCTCGCGCGGCGGGGCAACGCTCGGGTCGATCAGCACCTATGGCGATACGCGCATCAAGGTGTTCGGCAATATCGCCAACGCAGCCAGTGGCATCGTGCAAACCGGCAACCTCATCCTCGAGGCGGCGCAGGGTAGCATCGGCACCACGGGAACGCCGCTCAGCCTGTCGCTGCGCGACGGCAGCACCACGACGGCGCGCGCCCAGAACGGCGTCAACATCGCCTTCACCGCCGACGGGTTGATCGACACCGTCTATTCGCCGCAGGCGGTGAAGCTCGTGGCACAGGATTCGCTCCTGAACGCGCAGAACGACGAGCTGATCAACATCCTCGGTGCAGATGTCGAGCTTGAAGCCGTGGATGGCTCGATCGGGACCGTGGACCGTAGTCTCAACGTGGGCGTCGGGCTCGGCGGCCATATCACCGCGAACGCGAAGAATGAGATCAACCTCTTCGGCCCGGCAAACTCGCTCTTCATCATCGGCTCGGCAAAGGCCGGCGGCACCATTCGCCTCACGGCGGCGGGCGAAGGCGTGATCGACGGGCTGGTGGAAACGCCGGGCACGATCAACATCGCAACCGGTGGTAGAACGCTGTTCACCGCGCTTGGCGATGTGCATTCGACCGCCGGGCTGGTCGATATCAACTCGGCGTCGCTGAAGATGCTCAACGGTGCGGTGATCCGCGCCGATGCGGACCGGGTGGTCATCGCGACGACGGGCGACGCCCTGGTCACCGGGATCACCACCGCAAGCGCACTCGCAAACGCCGTGTCGGTGACGGCCGGCGGCCGAATCTTCGCCGGAACCTCCGATCCGCGCACCGATATCACCGCGATGGAGCCGGGCGCGGGCGTATACCTGTCGGCCGGTCTCGGGATCGGCGACAAGACGCAAGCCAACACCTCGGCGCTCGACAACACGGTCACCGATGTTGCCAACCCGCTGCGCATCCGCACCCACACGCTTGAAGCAGAAGCGACGGATGGCGGGATCGCGCTGCACGCCCTCACGGCGATGGAGTTGACCAGCCTCACGGCGCCGAATGGCACGATCGACGTGACCGGCGATGAGACCCTGACCGTTACCTCGACGTTGAGCGGCGGCAGCCAGAGCTTCACCGCAGAAGACGACCTGACCTACGTGGACCTGGAAACGACCGGTATCCCGGCCGTGCCTGGGCCCGAAGATTCGGGCGACGTGACGCTGGTTTCCGTCACCGGAGATCTCATCGGCGGCCAGATCAATGCCAACGGATCGGCAAATCTGACCGGGAACACGGTGGACTTCGACAGCATCACGACGGGGGCCGACACGACGATACTCGCCCGCACCGGCGCCGTGACCGGCGTGGATGTCGATGCCGGTGGCTCGTCCGAGATCACCGGAACGGGGATCACGGTCACCACGCTCAAGGCCGGGGCCGATTCAACCCTTGCGGGGCGCACAGGTGAGGTCAACATTCTGTCCAGCCTGAATGCGGGCGGAAACTCCATCATCACCGGCAACGGCGTGTTTTTCGACACGATCAAGGCCGGCCTCAACAGCGAGATCTACTCGACCAGCGACATCATCGGCGAGTTGGAGGAAGCGGGCGAAACCATCATCAATATCGCAGGTTTCGGGCCCGGAAATTCCGGCATCCTCGACGTCAAGGTGATGCGCGCCAAGAACATCGACCTTCAGGCCACCGGAACGCTCGACGTGGGCGTGATCGAGGTGGCCCAGAACCTTGCGCTGCGCGCCGATATCATCCGCGCGCTGGATATCACGCAAGTGCCGAGCGGCCCCGATCCGCTGAATGTGACCCTGACCGGGCCAGACGGCACCGTGGCGACCTTCGCGCAGGTGAATGTCGATGCCCCCGCCGGGGTGGTGATGCCGCAGGTGTACGTGTCCGAAACGCTGATGACGACGACGGCGCAATTCGTCGATGTCATCAACGCCATGGTGCCAATCCAGGGCACGTCACCGATGGCGGGGACATTCCTGTTGACCACCCCTTCGCAGACGGTGTTCGTCGATGACCGCACACCGACGCCCAAGACGAACCCGCCCAGCAACATCCAGATGTATCTGAACGGAAACCCCTTCACGATGACCTTGGATGGCATCGCGACTTCGACCGACTCTTTCGTGGTTGTCTACGACGAAAAGGTGGAGCTCACCGACGTCCTGGGCCTGCCCTATGACGGCATCAGCCTCGTGCGCGACACGGTGCGCCAGATGTGGAATGCCGACGAAGCCATCTTCCTGCCGGGCACCTTCGGCCCGGAAGGTGAACCGGAAGATGACGAAGAAGACACAGACCTGTCTGAATTGGATGGGGTGCTGGTTGAAATCGACGGGGTCGAATACAGTGTGCTCGTGCAAGGGAACGGCCCCGCCGTTCTGTTGCGGCAATGACAACTTCCAGCGGAACACCGCGGGCCGGATCAGACGACGGGGCAGGAATGATGGTGGACAAGAAGGCAAGGTCGGCATTGCGGCGGGCAATCACGACCGGCGCGCTCGCATCCGGGATCACGGCCGTGATGTACGCCGCACCGGTGCTGGCCCAGTCGGCTGATCTGGCGGCGACAATCGCCGCCGACGCGGAGCGCCGCCTGCAGGCCGAAGATGATGCGGCCCGGATACGTCAGGAGGGCGATCCGGTTATTACGGATCCGGTTGCCCGGCCCGACCTGCCGCCACCCGGCGGGCCGACGGTTTTGTTGAACTCGGTGACGTTCGGCCCGGCCTCGGCCTTTCTGACCGAAGCCGAACTGGACGAGATCAAATCGCGCTATATCGGCAAGCGGGTCGATTTCGCCGGGCTGTCCAGGCTGGTCCGGGACGTCAACGATCTCTATGCCGCCAAGGGCGTGGTGACGGCGGCGGCGATCCTGCCACCACAAGACCTTGCCAACGGCGATCTGGTGATCAACCTGGTCGAAGGGCAACTGGGTGTTGTGGGCGTCGTGGGCGAGCGCCAGACGACGACCGAGTTCATTACCGACAGAATCCGCTTCACACGCGGAACCACCGTCGATGTGCCCACCGCCGCACGCGACATCAGTTACTTCAACCAGACCCACCAGGCGCAACTGCGGCTCTTGCTGCAACCCGGCGCGGCCTTCGGGTTGACCGACCTTCTGTTCGGCGTGACCGAACCGCCGGCCCGGCAGCTCCAGTTTTTCGTCGATAACGAAGGCGTTCCCTCGACCGGAACGTATCGTGGCTCAGTGATGTTCAACCGCTACGGGCTCTTCGGTATTGACGACACCTTCCTGCTCTATGGCCAGATGTCGCAGGGAAGCAGATCGGCAACTGCGCGGTTCGATCTTCCGATCACCCCGATCGGCACCCGCCTCGCGCTGAGCGGAACCGTTTCGGATTATAATGTGATCGCGGGGCCGACCGAACCGCTGGATCTCGCAGGATGGTCAAGATCCGCCTCCGCCACCTTGACACAACCCATTGTAGCCACAGACGAATTCGTGTTTCAGGCGACGGCTTCGGCGTTTCGGGGAATGTCGGTCTCGACATCGGCCGGCGTGCCCCTGGTCGATGCCCTGACCACCAAATTCGCCCCCGGCGCCTCCATCGGCTTCTACGGCGATAACTGGAGCTTCAACACTCAAGCCCAGATCGTTCTGGCGACGGTAACCGACAATATCGCGGCCACGACCACCGACTACGTTATCGGCGCGGGGTCGTTCGATGGCAGCTACAAGTTCGAGAATGAAATGACCCTGGTCGGTCGGGGCGGCTGGCAGACAAGCGCGGTGCCACTTCTGCCGGGCAACCTTCTGTTCCAGATCGGCGGGCCGACGACGGTGCGCGGCTATCCGGCGGAAGGTGTGGCCGGGGGCAGCGGCTATTACGCCAACCTCGAATTGCACAAGACCTTCGAGGTCGCGGACAATCGGATCAACGGTTTCGTGTTCGCAGATATGGGCGAGGTGTTTTCAACCTTCCCGGCCCGCACGACGATGGCATCCGCCGGGGTCGGGGCGTCCTATGGGTTCGATAACGGTCTCCGGCTCGAGGCGTCGCTCGCCGTGCCCTTGCTGCAGGCAGTTCCCAATCAATCGGCGGCAACCGTGTCGTTCGCGATCTCTTTCGCCGCGTTCTGACGCCCGAGCGCAAACCGGTTGCGCCCGTGCGGGACTTGGTGCCGCTCGTCAGGAATATGCTGAGCCAAGGTCTTGGCGCGCGGCCAACAGGCGCATGATCGCCACGGGTGGTGCGATGGAGGGCCTCGGGTGCAGACGGCGCGGGGCCTCTGTCACTTGTCACAAGAGGCAGGTGCCGCCAGCGCATGATCTCCCAATCCTGCACAGCCAGTGCCGACAGGCGGTTGGATCCAGAGATTTGTGGTATCCTGTATCCCGACGATTTCTCGAGAGATCCCAATGGAGCGGGCGATGAGATTCGAACTCACGACCCTTACCTTGGCAAGGTAATGCTCTACCCCTGAGCTACGCCCGCGTCCTTGGGTGTCGGTGAAATATGAAATCCCGCCGGAAGCTGCAAGGGAAAAACGCGTCGGAGGGGAACTTTTTAGCGTTGTCCCGGGGCGTCACGAGCCCATGACGTCCGCCGGATCGCACACCGGCGGACATGGGGCGGAATTTTCCCGCGGGTCGCGCCTGCCCTATTCCTCGAACTCCACGAGCAGGTCTTTCGCGTCGATCTGGCTGCCGACGCCGACATGCACCGCCTTCACCACCGCATCGCGCTCGGCGCTGATGCCGGTTTCCATCTTCATCGCCTCGATGGTGAGCAACAGATCGCCCTTGCGCAGGTTCTGCCCCGGCTGTGCCGTCACCGTGGCCACCACGCCGGGCATCGGCGCGCCGACATGGGCGGGATTGGCCGGATCGGCCTTCGGGTGGGCGGCCTTCGTCGCTTTCACCCGCCGGTCGGTCACGCGGATCGCGCGGGGCTGGCCGTTGAGCTCGAAGAACACCTTCACCTCGCCTTCCTCGTTGGTCTCGCCCACCGCCTGGCAACGGATCTCCAGCGTCTTGCCCGGGTCGATCTCGACCGAGATCTCCTCGCCCGGCTCCATGCCGTAGAAATAGGTGAGCGTGGGCAGGGTGCGCACCGGGCCGTAGAGCTTGTGACGCTCGACATAATCGGAAAACACCTTGGGATACATCAAATAGCCGTTGAGATCCTCGTCGTCGAGCTTGACGCCCAGTTTCGCCTCGGCCTCCTTGCGGGTGGCCTCGATATCGACCGGGGGGAGGTGCCGGCCGGGGCGCTCGGTGTCGGGTTTTTCGCCCTTGAGCACCTTGGCGACGATCGCGGGCGGAAAGCCGCCCGGCGGCTGGCCGAGATTGCCGCGCATCATGTCGACCACGGAATCGGGAAAGCTCACGTCCACCTTCGGGTCTTCCACCTGCGCCCGGCTGAGGCCCTGGCTGACCATCATCAGCGCCATGTCGCCCACCACCTTCGACGACGGGGTGACCTTCACGATATCGCCGAACATCCGGTTCACGTCGGCATAGGCCTGCGCCACCTCGTGCCAGCGTTCCTCCAGCCCCAGTGAGCGGGCCTGGGCCTTGAGATTGGTGAACTGGCCGCCCGGCATCTCGTGCAGATAGACCTCGCTCGCGGGCGCTTCCAGCCCGGCCTCGAAGGCGGCGTATTGCCCGCGCACCGCTTCCCAGTAGTTCGAGATTTCGCGGATCGCGGCGATATCGAGATCCGGGGCGCGCTCGGTATGGGCCAGCGCCTCGACGATCGAGCCGAGGCAGGGCTGCGAGGTGGACCCGGAGAAGGCATCCATCGCGGCATCGACCGCATCGACGCCGGCGTCGATGGCGGCGAGCACGGAAGAGGCGGCAATGCCGGAGGTGTCGTGGGTGTGGAAGTGGATCGGCAGATCGACCTCCTCTTTCAGCGCCCTGATCAGCGCGCTGGCGGCGCGCGGCTTCAGAAGCCCGGCCATGTCCTTGATCCCGAGCACATGGGCGCCCGCGGCCTCCAGCTCCTTGGCCATCCCGACGTAATACTTGAGGTCATACTTCGCCCGGTCGGGATCGAGGATGTCGCCGGTATAGCAGATCGCGGCTTCGCAGACCTTGTTAGCCTCGACCACCGCATCCATCGCCACGCGCATGTTCTCGACCCAGTTGAGGCTGTCGAACACCCGGAACACGTCGACCCCCGATTTCGCGGCCTGCGCCACGAAGCCCTGCACCACGTTGTCGGGGTAATTGGTGTAGCCCACGCCGTTGGAGGCGCGCAGCAGCATCTGGGTCATGATGTTGGGCATGCGCTCGCGAATGTCGCGCAGCCGCTGCCAGGGGCATTCCTGCAGGAAACGATAGGCCACGTCGAAGGTCGCCCCGCCCCAGGCCTCGACCGAGAACAGCTCCGGCAGGTTGTGGGCATAGGCCCGGGCGATGCGCAGCATGTCGAACGAGCGCATCCGTGTGGCGAGCAGCGACTGGTGGGCATCGCGCATCGTGGTGTCGGTGAGCAGCACCCGGCTCTGCGCCTTCATCCAGTCGGCCACCGCCTTCGGGCCCTGTTCGTCGAGCAACTGCCGGGTGCCCGGGGCCGGGGTGTCGGCGCGCAGCTCGGGGCAGCGCGGCGGCTTCAACTCGGCATGTGGCAGCGGCCGGCCTTCGGTCTCGGGATGGCCATTGACCATGATGTCGGCAATATAGGTGAGCAGTTTCGTCGCCCGGTCGCGCCGCTCGGGAAAGGCGAAAAGCTCGGGCGTCTCGTCGATGAAACGGGTGGTATACTCGTTGCCGAGGAAGGTCGGGTGCCTGAGCAGGTTTTCGACAAAGGCGATGTTGGTGCTCACGCCGCGAATGCGGAACTCGCGCAAGGCCCGGTCCATCCGGGCGATGGCCTGCTCGGGCGTCGGTGCCCAGGCGGTGACCTTCTCAAGCATCGAGTCGTAATACCGGGTGATCACCGCGCCAGAATAGGCGGTGCCGCCATCGAGCCGGATGCCCATGCCGGTGGCACCGCGATAGGCGGTGATCCGGCCGTAGTCGGGGATGAAGTTGTTCTGCGGGTCTTCGGTGGTGATCCGGCATTGCAGCGCGTGACCGTTGAGCTTGACGTCATACTGGCTGGCCACGCCGGTGGCCTCCGTGAGGCTCTTGCCCTCGGCGATCAGGATCTGCGCGCGCACGATGTCGATGCCGGTCACCTCCTCGGTGACGGTGTGTTCCACCTGCACCCGGGGGTTGACCTCGATGAAGTAGAAATTGCCGGTCTCCATGTCCATCAGGAACTCGACGGTGCCGGCGCAGGTGTAGTTCACATGCTCGCAGATCTTGCGTCCAAGGTTGCACAGATCTTCGCGCTGGGCTTCGGAGAGATAAGGCGCGGGCGCACGTTCGACCACTTTCTGGTTGCGCCGCTGCACCGAGCAATCGCGCTCCCACAGATGGTAGATGTTGCCTTGGGTGTCGCCGAGGATCTGCACCTCGACGTGGCGGGCGCGGATGATCATCTTCTCGAGATAGCCCTCGCCGTTGCCGAAGGCGGCCTCCGCCTCGCGCCGGCCTTCGAGCACCTTCTCGGGCAGTTCCTCGGGCCCGTGGATCGGGCGCATGCCCCGCCCGCCGCCGCCCCAGCTTGCCTTGAGCATCAGCGGGTAGCCGATCTCCCCGGCCTCGCGTGCGATCGCCTCCATATCGTCGCCGAGCACCTCGGTGGCGGGGATCACCGGCACGCCGGCCTCGATCGCCACCCGACGCGCGGAGGCCTTGTCGCCGAGCTTGCGCATCGTGGCCGCGCTGGGGCCGATGAAGGCGATGCCGCAGGCCTCGCAGGCATCGACGAATTCGGGGTTTTCCGACAACAGCCCGTAGCCCGGGTGGATCGCGTCCGCCCCGCATTCCTTCGCCACCCGGATGATCTCGTCGATCGCAAGATAGGCGGCGACCGGGCCGAGGCCCTGACCGATCAGGTAAGCCTCGTCGGCCTTGAACCGGTGCAACCCGAGCTTGTCTTCCTCGGCATAGACGGCGACGGTTTTCTTGCCCATCTCGTTGGCGGCCCGCATGATGCGGATGGCGATCTCGCCACGGTTGGCAATCAGGATTTTCTGGAATTCCGGCATGGTCTTCTCCCCCGGCCCGTCGGATGTTTGTGAATTGGTAGGCGATGCTGCGCTGCGGCGCAAGGGCGCCGCGTGTCGCGCGCGCAGGGCCGGATTTCGCCCCGGGCTGCGCCCGGGCCGATCCGGGCGGGGGGCTCTGCCCCCCGCGCCCCCCGAGGTATTTTTGGACCCAAGAAGCGCAAGGTGGCGAAAGAACATTCACCGAACACCTTTTCCTTCCCGCCTCGCGCCGCTATCTTCGCGCGCATGAGCCATGCAAACGATCCCTCGGACCTCTCCGCGCCCCGCCCCTCGCTCAGCCAGATGGCGATGGCGGCGCGCCCGATGCCCTATCTCGACGATCTCAACCCGGCGCAGCGCGCGGCGGTGGAGGCGCTGGAGGGGCCGGTGCTGATGCTCGCCGGTGCGGGAACCGGCAAGACCAAGGCGCTGACCACCCGGATCGCGCATCTGCTGGGCACCGGGGCGGCGCGCACCAACGAGATCCTTGCCGTGACCTTCACCAACAAGGCCGCGCGCGAGATGAAGGAGCGGGTGGCGCGTCTGCTCGGGCAGGGCGTCGAGGGCATGCCCTGGCTCGGCACCTTTCACGCGATCTGCGTGAAGCTGTTGCGCCGCCATGCCGAGCTTGTCGGGCTGAAATCGAATTTCACCATCCTCGACACCGACGACCAGGTGCGGCTCTTGAAGCAGCTCATCGTCGCCGAGGGGATCGACGTCAAAGAACTGCCGCCGCGTGCGCTGGCAGGCTTCCTGGATAAGTGGAAGAACCAAGCCGACTCGACAGATCGCGTCGCGAAGGACCTGACGCGAAATGGCTTGGGTGCAATGATCTATTTTCAATACTTCATGTTGAAGGATCTGAATTTTGACTACGGAGGGTCACCCAGCACAAAGATCGACCTTGGTTCGCTGGGGCAAGTTCTCGACGGAGCGCCATCAGAAGCGCAGTCTTACTCGCTTCATGAATACGCACACGTGATTCAAAGATGGCTTGGCCAGAAATCTGATCCCAAGAGACTACTTGCATCAATCGAACACAATGGGATTGGCGCAAAATTCTATCCTCTCTTTCAGGCCCGCCTGCGCGCGCTCAACGCGGTGGATTTCGGCGATCTCCTGTTGCACGTGGTGCGCATCTTCCAGGAGCACGAGGACGTGCTGGAACAATACCAGCGCTGGTTTCGCTACATCCTCGTCGACGAATACCAGGATACCAACGTGGCGCAGTATCTGTGGCTGCGCCTGCTGGCCGCCCGCCACAAGAACATCTGTTGCGTCGGCGACGACGACCAGTCGATCTACGGCTGGCGCGGGGCGGAGGTGGGCAACATCCTGAGGTTCGAGAAGGATTTTCCCGGCGCGAAGGTGATCCGGCTGGAGCAGAATTACCGCTCCACGCCGCATATCCTCGCCGCCGCCGCGGGGGTGATCCGGGGCAACGAGGACCGGCTCGGCAAGGAGCTCTGGACCGAGGCGGAAGACGGCGAGAAGGTCCGCCTGATCGGCCATTGGGACGGCGAGGAGGAGGCGCGCTGGATCGGAGACGAGATCGAGGCGATGCAGGCGGGCTCGCGCGGGATGGCACCGATGAGCCTCGACGACATGGCGATCCTCGTGCGCGCTTCCCACCAGATGCGCGCCTTCGAGGACCGGTTTCTCACCATCGGTCTGCCCTACCGGGTGATCGGGGGGCCGCGCTTCTACGAGCGCATGGAGATCCGCGACGCGATGGCCTATTTCCGCCTCGCCGTCAGCCCCGACGACGACCTGGCCTTCGAGCGCATCGTCAACACCCCGCGCCGGGGGCTGGGCGACAAGGCGGTGCAGACCATCGCCCGCGCCGCGCGGGGATTGGGCGTGTCATTGGTGGAAGGCGCGCGGGCCGCCGTCGAGCGCGGCGAGATCAAGGGCAAGGGCGGCAAGGCGCTCGACCTGCTGGTGCGCCAGATCGACCGTTGGCAAGCGCAGGTGCAGGCCGAGGCCGATACCCACGTGGAACTTGCCGAGCAGATCCTCGACGAGAGCGGCTACACCGGCATGTGGCAGAACGACAAGACACCCGAGGCACCGGGGCGGCTCGAAAACCTCAAGGAACTGGTCAAGGCGCTGGAGGAATTCGAGAACCTGCAAGGCTTTCTCGAACACGTCAGCCTGATCATGGACAACGAAACCGAGGCGGCGGAGGAAAAGGTCACGATCATGACCCTGCACGCCGCCAAGGGGCTGGAATACCCCGCCGTGTTCCTGCCCGGCTGGGAGGACGGGCTGTTTCCCTCGCAGCGTTCGATGGATGAAAGCGGGCTGAAGGGGCTGGAGGAGGAGCGCCGGCTGGCCTACGTCGGCATCACCCGCGCCGAGGAATTGTGCACCATTTCCTTTGCCGCCAACCGGCGGGTCTATGGCCAGTGGCAAAGCCAGCTTCCGTCGCGATTCATCGACGAATTGCCCGAAGCGCATGTCGATGTGCTGACCCCGCCCGGCCTTTATGGCGGCGGCTACGGCGCTGCCGGTGGCATGTCTTCGCGGCTGGAGGAGCAGGCGAGCCGCGCGGATGCCTATAATTCACCGGGCTGGAAGCGGATGCAGGCGCGCGGGGCGGCGCGCGGGATGCAGGCACCGAACGAGGCCCGCAACCTGGTGATCGACGCCACCGCGGTCTCCGCCTTCAGCAAGGGCGACCGGGTGTTCCACCAGAAGTTCGGCTACGGCTATGTGATGGGGATCGAGGGCGACAAGCTCGACATCGAGTTCGAGAAGGCGGGTGCCAAGAAGGTGGTGGCGCGGTTCATCCAGTCCGCCGACCGGGCGGGCGACGACGTGCCGTTCTGAGAAGGCCGCCTCTGGCGTCCTGTGCTCAGCCCGCCGGGCGCGGTCGCAACACCAGTTCGATGCGCACCTTCGAGCCGGGGTCGGCCATCCGCGCGATCGGCACGCCGGTCGAGGCGGGGCCGGGCGCGTCGTAGTAGCCGTTGCGCACCGTCATGTTGCCGTGCAGGTCTTCGGCCGAGGTGCTGCCGGCGTAGAAGGTGGTCGATTTGACCACGTCGCCGAAGCCGAGGCCATGTTCGGCGAGCACCGCCGCGATCCCGTTCATCACTGCACGGGTCTGGTCGGTGATTCCCACGGCGGCACCGCCAAGAAAGCGCGCGTCGAGCACCGCGAGGTCGTGGGCACGCGCCAGGTGCAGCCGCACACCGCCTTCGCGGCGCTCGTCCAGCGCGATCTCGTCGGAGGCGAAGGTCAGGTAGAGGTGGGCGTGATCGTCGCGCCGGTAACAGGGCATCAAGGCACCGGAGAAAAACCCCGGCAGGCGCGGCGCAATCTGTCCGGGCACCGCCGAGAGCATTGGCTCGGGCGCGATCCCCCAGCCCGACATCAGCCGGTCGGGCGAGAGCCGGTGCAGAGTGAGAAGCCCGCCGAGCACCGGACCGATGCTGGCGACCGGGGCCGACAGGTTGAGCACCAGGGAGCCGGGTTCGCGCATCAGCCGGGCCCGGCCGCCGCCCGGCAGGGGATTCTCAAGCACCGCTTCGGCGGGTGCGCAATGCAGATCGACCGAAAGCAGCAGGCCGTCGTAGTAGAAATGCGGGATCGGCACGAACTCGATCAGCGCAGGCGAGGCGAGGGCGTCGAGAAAGGCGGCCTCCACCTCGGTTTCGTCGCGGGCATCCGGGCTGGCGCAATAGAGCACGAGGCGGCTGACGCTGTCGGGTCCGAGCCCGGCCTCGGCAAGCAGCGGCGCGATCCGCCCCGCGATCAACCGGGCCTGCGCCGCCACGTCGCCGGGATGCTGCAACGCGCCCGCGCCATCGACTGGCAACATGCCGGAACTCCAGGCCCGGTCGCCATCGCGCACGAGGGCCGGGTAGGGGGCCGGGAAGGGCATCGCCCAGCCGGAGCCGTAGGGAATGTGTTGGCGTGGCATCGTCTCTCCTAGTGGTCCGTGAACAATCGGCCCTGCCCGGGCAGGCGGTCGTCGATCCCGGCGGCGCGCAGGGCCCCCCAGGCCATCACCTGGTTCGAGGTGAGCACCGGCCTGCCGAGCGCCGCCTCCAGCGCCGCGATCACCGGGCGGGTGCGCATCCCGGTGCAGGAGATGAACAACGCCTCGCTCTCGTCGGCGCAGACCTCGCGGGCGGCGGCGATGATCGCCTCGGGCGACATCCGGTTCATCTCCGGGTCGCCCGCAAGATCGAAGGTTGCGACCCGGTCAAGCTCGTAGCCGGCATCGGCGAAGACCCCGGCCACCATCCGTGCCGTCTCCATCATGTAGGGCATCAGCAGCGAGATGCGACGGGCGCCGAAGCGGTCGAGCGCCGCGCGCGCGGCGCCGATCGGGGTAATCACCGGCACGCCGGGCCTGGCTTTGCCGATCTCGGCGGCCACCCGCGCCTCGCCGATGGCGATGGTGCCCGAGGTGCAGGCGTAGCTGATCGAGCCAAGCGGCTGGCCCGGAACCAGGAGGCGCGCGCTCGCTTCGAGCCCGTCGGCCATTTCGATCAGCGTTTCGGGCGAGACGGTATCGCTGAAGGCGATCCGCGTCGGGTGGGTATCGACGCCCTCGGCCCCGGCGGTGAAATCGAGAAAGTCGCGCAAGGTGGTGCGGTCGGTGGCAAGCGCGATGAACCCCAGCGCCGCGCGCGGGCTGATGGTTTCGCGAAAACCGGGCGCGACCCGGTCGATCTCGATGTCTTTTGCCATGACGCGAGTTTCTCCGTCTGGCGCGGGGTGGCAAGGCCAAAAAAAAACGGCGACGCCAGGGAGGAGGAAGGCGCCGCCGTTAATCTCGCAAAAGGCCTCAGGGAGGAGGAAGAAACCCTTGCGGTCAGTCGGGGCCGGCAAAGGCCCCTATGGTAACCCATCCGGCCCAGGGAGGAGGAAAGGACCGTCCGGGAAGGGGCGCCCAAGGGAGGAGGCGGACGCCCGATCTCTGGTTCGACCCCGCACGGCGGCACCCAGGGAGGAGGAGCGGGTGCCGCCGGCAGGTCACGAGCGCCTCAGGGAGGAGGAAGACGCGCCCGAATGGTGACCGTCGGCGATGCTAGGGAGGAGGCGCATCGTCTCGGGTCGGGCCGCTCCGGGAGGAGGTGGAGCGGCCGTAATTCTTATTTCGCTCCGTAGGCCGCCTGGCGGGCGATGTACGGGATTTCCGAAGCCGAGATGCCGAGGTCGGCAAGATCGCGGTTGTTGAGCGCGTTCAGTTCGTTGAGCGTGCGGATGTAGACCTTGCGCTGCTCGCGGGCTTCGGCGAAGGATTTCATGATGGCGCTCACCCGGTCGCGGAGGCCGAGGTGGACCGTGCGGATTTCGGTTGCGTATGCCATTGTCTTCTCTCTTTCTGGCTTGACCGTCGTCTTGGTCTTTCCTGTTGGTCAAAAGATGGCGCACATGCTGCACTCGCACAATGGACAGTTCGGAATTGCCGCTATGCAGAAAGCGCATAAGTCATGCTGACCTATTTCAAACCGGGGTTGCGTCTTGTGCATAGCTGGCGAAAACCGCCTCTGAATCAGGCAATATGCAAACGCCCCTTGCGTATCCGACGAAAACACTCATGTAGTGGCACCTGAATATGAGGGAGAGGGAGACGCGCATGGCCCCGACACGTGAACAGATTCTCGAAACGCTGGCCCAAGTGGCGGTGCCCGGTGGGGGCGATCTCGTCTCGCGCGACATGATCCGCGCGCTGATGGTGGCGACGGATGGCAAGGTCAGTTTTCTGATCGAGGCCCCGAGCGCCGACCTTGCCGGCAAGCTCGAACCCGTGCGGCAGGCCGCCGAGGCCGCGGTTACGGCGATCGACGGGGTGGCGAAGGTCACCGTGATCCTGACGGCGCATGATGCCGCTGCGAAGGGCGGTGCCGCGAGCAAGCCCGCGCCCACGGGCGAGCCGCCGCAACTCAAGATCGGCCAGCACCCGCAGCCGCAGGACGGCCCGAAGGAGATTGTCGGCGTCAAGCGCGTGGTGGCAATCGCCTCGGGCAAGGGCGGCGTCGGCAAATCCACCGTCACCTCAAACCTCGCCGTGGCGCTGGCCGCGCAGGGCCTGAAGGTCGGCCTGATCGACGCCGACGTGCTCGGCCCCTCGCAACAACTCATGATGGGCACGAAAGACCGCCCGAAGTCGGATGACGGCAAGATCATGGACCCGGTGGTGGCGCATGGCGTCAAGCTGGTGTCGATCGGGCTATTCGTCGATCCCGACCAGGCGGTGGTCTGGCGCGGGCCGCTGATCACCGGCACGATCCAGCAATTCCTGTTCTCGGTGAACTGGGGCGAACTCGACGTGCTGCTGATCGACCTGCCGCCGGGCACCGGCGACGTGCAGATCACGCTGTCGCAGAAAGTGAAGATGACCGGCGCGCTGGTGGTTTCCACCCCGCAGGATGTGGCGCTGATCGACGCGCACAAGGCGATCGACATGTTCCAGAAGGTGCGTGTCCCGGTGCTCGGGCTGATCGAGAACATGGCGATGTATGTCTGCCCGAATTGCGGCAACGAGGATCACGTCTTCGGCGAAGGCGGGGTGCAGGCCGAGGCAGATCGGATGAAGCTGCCGCTGCTCGCGGCGATCCCGCTGGCCCGCGAAGTCCGGGTCGCGGGCGATGCCGGCCTGCCGATCGCGCTGGGCGAGGGCCCGGTGGCCGAGGCCTACCGGGCGCTGGCGCGCAATCTGGTCGAACGCGGGCTCGTCTGAGCGCCGCGCCGGGCGGCAGAACTCATCGAAACGGACCGGGGAAGGGCAGGGTGCGCGGCACCCTGCCTTTCTCGTTTTCTTGAGTTGACCGGGTGGCGGGGTCCGGGTGCATGCTTTACGCAAAGCGAAAGGTCATGCCATGTCGAAAGTCAGAACCTGTCTCTGGTATGACGGCACCGCGGAAGATGCGGCGCGGTTCTACGTGTCGCTGATCCCGGGGTCGGAAATCGAGAGCACCGTCGGGGCAACCCCGGACGGCAAACCGCTGATCGTGAATTTCAACCTCGCGGGCGTGCCCTACCAGGCTCTGAACGGCGGCCCGGCCCACCGGCACAGTCCGGCGGTTTCGATCATCGTCGCCACCGAAGACCAGGCCGAAACCGACCGGCTCTGGGAGGCGCTGATCGCGAACGGCGGTGCCGAAAGCCGCTGTGCATGGTGCACCGACCGTTTCGGGGTGAGTTGGCAGGTGGTGCCGCGCGCACTGATGGCAACGGTGGGCGGACCCGACCCGGCCGGCGCCGCGCGCGCCACCGAAGCGATGCTGTCGATGTCGAAAATCGACATCGCCACCCTCGAAGCCGCCTATCGCGGCTGATTGCGCACCAGTCACGGGAATTCATGGTCCCTCGGTCGCGGCATTCTCGCCGCAAGCCCGGAATCAGCCGATCAGAGCGAATCGATTCCGGGATTCGCGCGGATTCCGGTGCAGAAATCGGGTCTGGCCGCGCTTGGCGGTGCCTTGGGGGATACATTCCGGGAATTCACGGGAAAAAATATTCTTCAAACTGTCGCCCTATATATTGTGCCCGCTTGAATACTTTCCGCTATAAATTGGATTTTGTTCTCCCTTTGATCCGCAATATCTTGGATGGCAGGCCGAACTGGAACAACATGTAGTGCTTGGATTCCAAAAAAAGGTGTTGATTACCATGAAATCCCATGCGATCCCTATAACCACGATGAGGATGGGAACAGAGGGGCGGCAAGACCCCGAAACATCTCCCAAGTCAGGTTTCATACAGGCACCCCGCTTCATCGGAAGAAAGAGATCCGGCGCACTCGCGAGCAGACATCCCCCCAGGTGGCGAGCGTGATCGGACGAGCCCAGAGATGGGACGAGGGCGGCGGATCGAACAGTGGCAGCAGTTCGATCCGCCGTTTTCGTATCTGGCGGATGCGAGAAAAGGGACAAGCGGGAGCCGCGCACAGTGGCACGGGTATTCAGAGGCGAAGGTGTCCACAAGGTGGACGGGAAGGGCAGGGTTTCGATCCCGGCCCCGTTTCGCCGTGTGCTCGAAGCCGGCGACCCGGACTGGACCGATGGCCTCAACCCCAACCTCGTGATCGTCTACGGCGATCATCGCCGCAAGTTCCTTGAATGTTACACGATGGAAGCGATCGACGAGGTCGACCGCAAGATCGCCAGGATGCAGCGCGGCTCGATGGAGCGGCGGATGCTGGAGAAGCTGTTCAACGGCCAGTCGATCCCCACCAGCGTCGACGAAACCGGCCGGATCGTGCTGCCCGCCAAGCTGCGCCAGAAAATCGCCATCGACGGCGAAGCCTATTTCATCGCCACCGGCGACACCTTCCAGATCTGGAACCCCGGCACCTACGAAGAAATCGAGCGCAAGCGCGAGGAATCCTGGCTCGAAGACAAGCCAGACGACTTCGACCCGCTCACGCTCCTGCCGGATGACGACGGGGGCGCGTGATGGCTGCGACCACGCGCGACACCGCCCCTGTGTCCAAACCCCACACCCCGGTTCTGCTGCGCCCGCTTCTCGCCGCCGTGGCACCCGTCGCGGGGGTCTGGGTCGATGGCACCTTCGGCGCGGGCGGCTACGCGCGCGGGCTGATCGAGGCCGGGGCCGACCGGGTGATCGGGATCGACCGCGATCCGGCGGTCTTTGACATGGCCGAGGCCTGGGCGGACGATTACGGCGACCGGCTGCGGCTGGTGCAAGGCACCTTCTCCGATCTCGACAGCATCGCCGGCGCGCCGGTCGATGGCGTGGTGCTCGATCTCGGCGTCTCCTCGATGCAGCTCGACCAGCCCGAGCGCGGGTTTTCCTTCCTGCGCGACGGCCCGCTCGACATGCGGATGAGCCAGTCGGGCCCGAGCGCCGCCGATCTCGTCAACACCGCCTCCGGCGAGGCGCTGGCCGATATCCTCTACCACTACGGCGAGGAACGTCAGGCGCGCCGGATCGCGCGCGCCATCCTGCGCCGCCGCGAGGAAGCGCCGTTCGAGACGACGGGCCAACTCGTCGAGGTGATCGAGCGCCAGTTGCCGCGCCCCAAGCCGGGCCAGAGCCATCCGGCCACCCGCAGCTTCCAGGCCATTCGCATCGCGGTGAACGACGAGTTCGGCCAGCTTGCCGCCGGGCTCGAGGCCGCCGAACGCGCCCTGAGACCGGGGGGGCGGCTCGCGGTCGTCACCTTCCATTCGCTCGAGGACAGGGTGGTGAAACGCTACCTGCACCTTGCCGCCTCCAGCGGCGGCGGCGGCTCGCGCCATGCCCCCGTGGTCGAGGCCGAAGTGCCGCGCTTCACGCTCACGCCCAAAAAGGCCATCGGCCCCGACGAGGCCGAGCTGTCGGAAAACCCCCGCTCGCGCAGCGCCCGGCTGCGCGTCGCCACCCGCACCTCGGCACCAAGCGCGGCGGTGGACCGGATGAAGCTGGGGCTGCCCGCCCCCGTGTTCGGAGATGATCGCCGATGATGCGCAGCCTGCTCTATGTGCTCTCCACCCTCGCCGTGATCGGGCTGGGCTACTGGGCCTATGTCGAGAACTACAAGACCCAGCGCGCGCTGAGCGAAGTGGGCAAGCTGCAACGCGAGATAGGCCAGATGCGCGAGGAACTCACCGTACTTCGTGCCGAATGGGCCTATCTCAACCGGCCCGATCGTCTGCTCGACCTCGCCGAGTTGAACTTCGACCGTCTCGGCCTTTTGCCGCTGGCCCCCGAGCAATTCGGCCGGGTCGAGCAGATCGCCTACCCGTCCGAGGAGTTGCCGCTCCTGCCAGTCACCGGGGCAATCGACGTCACCGGGGAGATGCATCCATGACCCGCATTCCCCTGCGCCCCCTTGCCCGTGTGCTCGATGCCCGCGCCAAGGGCGAAAACCCCGACCGGATCGAGCGCGAGAACCTGCGCAAGCGCCACGAAGACATCCGCGACCGCGCCCGGCTGCGTGCCGAGGGACGGCTGGTGGTGCTGGCGGGGCTGTTTCTGTGCGCCTTTCTCGTGGTCGGCGTGCGGATGGGGGCGATTGCCGCCTCTGAACCGGCCGAGCCGCGCGCCCAGACCGCCGGTGCCCAGATCGCCGCTGCCCGGGCCGATATCGTCGATCGCCGTGGCCGTCTGCTCGCCACCAACCTCGTCACCCACGCGCTCTACGCCCAGCCGCCGATGATGGTGGAGCCGGAACGCGCGGCCCGCGAGCTTGCGCGCATCTTCCCCGATCTCGACGAGGAGCGGCTGCTCGGCTGGTTCACCGGGGATCGCAAGTTCCTGTGGATCAAGAAGAAAATCAGTCCCGAGCAAAAGCAGGCGGTGTTCGACATCGGCGAGCCGGGGTTGCTGTTCGGCCCGCGCGAGATGCGGCTCTATCCCAACGGGGCGATTGCCGCCCATGTTCTCGGCGGCGCGAGCTTCGGGCGCGAGGGCGTGGATGCGGCCGAGGTGATCGGCGTGGCCGGGATCGAAAAGGCCTTCGAGGAGCGTCTGCGCGATCCCGCCAGGGCCGGCGAGCCGCTGCGCCTGACCCTCGACCTCACCGTGCAGGCCGCCGTCGAGCGCGTGTTGGAAGGCGGCATGGTGATGATGAACGCCAAGGGGGCCACCGCGGTGCTGATGGAGGCGCGCACCGGCGAGATCCTCTCTCTCGCCTCGCTGCCGGATTTTGATCCCAACGATCGGCCCCGTCCGCTCACCGAGGGCGATGCCTCTGACAGCCCGCTGTTCAACCGCGCGGTGCAGGGGGTTTACGAGCTCGGCTCCACCTTCAAGATCTTCACGATGGCCCAGGCGCTGGAGATCGGGCAGGTGACCCCCGCGACGATGATCGACACCCGCGGGCCGCTCTCCTGGGGCAAGTTCAGGATCAACGATTTTCGCAATTACGGCAGCGAACTCACGGCCACCGACGTGATCGTGAAAAGCTCCAACATCGGCACCGCGCGGATCGCCATGGAAATCGGCGCGGAACGCCAGCGCGCCTTCCTCGCGAGCCTCGGCTTCACCGAGCCGACCGCGATCGAACTGATCGAGGCGCCGGGGGCCAAGCCGCTCCTGCCCCCGAACTGGTCGGAGATCTCGACGATGACGATCTCCTATGGCCACGGGCTCTCGGCCTCGCCGCTGCACCTTGCCACCGCCTATGCCTCGCTGCTGAACGGCGGCACCAGGGTTGCGCCGACGCTGGTGCGTGACGCGCCGGTGCAGAGGGGCGCGCGCGTGGTCTCGGAGGAAACCTCCGCCATCGCGCGCCAGATGCTGCGCGAGGTGGTCACCCGCGGCACCGCCTCCTTCGGCGATGTGCCGGGCTACGCGGTCGGCGGCAAGACCGGCACCGCCGACAAGCCAAAGGCAAGCGGCGGCGGCTATTACGAGGACAAGGTGATTGCCACCTTCGCCAGCGTCTTCCCCGCGCATGATCCGCGCTATATTCTGGTCGTCACGCTTGACGAGCCGGTGGAAACCTCCGGCAAAGAGCCGCGCCGCACCGCGGGCTGGACAGCGGTGCCGGTCGCGGCGGAAATCATCCGGCGGGTGGCCCCGCTGCTCGGCCTCAAGCCCGAGATTGAACCCCTTGCCCCAACGGGTGTAACACTCACCTCGAACTGATCGAGGGCATCTCATGACCAAACCCGAACCCGTGACCACCCTGTCGGCCCTCGGTCTCACGGCGAAGGGCGGACATGATGTCGGAATCACCGGCCTCTCGGTCGACAGCCGCAAGACCCGCCCCGGCCACATCTTCGCCGCCTTGCCGGGCACACGGGTGCATGGCGCGGAATTCATCCAGTATGCCTTGCGCATGGGGGCGGCGGCGGTGCTGACCGACCCCGAGGGGGCCGCGCTGGCCCATGACATCCTGTTCGATCACCCCGACGTGGCGCTGGTGGTAGCCGAAGACCCGCGCGCCGCGTTGGCCTGCGCGGCAGCCCTGTTCTATCGCCGCCAGCCAAGGGTGATGGTGGCGGTGACCGGCACCAACGGCAAGACCTCGGTGGCCAGTTTCACCCGCCAGATCTGGCAGCTTCTCGGCTTCGAGGCCGCCAATATCGGCACCACCGGCGTTGAGGGTGCCTATTCGGCCCCGGCCAACCACACCACGCCCGAGCCGATCACCCTGCACGAACTGCTCGCCGACATGGCCGAGCACGGCATCACCCACGCGGCGATGGAAGCCTCCTCGCACGGGCTCGCCCAGGCCCGGCTCGACGGGGTGCACCTCGCCGCCGCCGGCTTCACCAACCTCAGCCAGGACCACCTCGATTACCACGCCAGCCTTGATGAGTATTTCGAGGCCAAGGCCGGGCTGTTCACCCGGGTTCTGTCCGAGGATGGCGTGGCGGTGATCAACACCGACGACGACCGGGGCCGCGACCTGGTCAAGCGCGCCGAGGCACGCGGCCAGGGCGTGCTCCGGGTCGGCCATGGCAAGGACTGCGATCTGCACATCACCAACCACCGTTTCGGCGCGACCGGGCAGGAACTGCGCTTCCACTGGCGCCACAGGCCGCACATGGTCCGGCTCAACCTGCTCGGCGGGTTCCAGGCCGACAACGTGATGCTCGCGGCGGGGCTGTGCATCGCCGCCGGGGCCGAGCCGGAGGCGGTGTTCGACTGCCTTGAAAGCCTTGCCACGGTGCGCGGCCGAATGCAGCTTGCCGCCAAGCGCGACAACGGCGCGGCGGTGTTCGTCGATTACGCCCATACCCCGGACGCGATCGCCACCGCGCTGCAGGCGATGCGCCCGCATGTGATGGGCCGGCTGGTGGTGGTGTTCGGCGCGGGCGGCGACCGCGACACCTCGAAGCGCAAGGCGATGGGCGAAGCCGCCGCGCAGCACGCCGACGTCGCCATCGTGACCGATGACAACCCGCGCTCGGAAGACCCCGCCGCGATCCGCGCGATGGTGCTGGAAGGCTGCCCCGATGCCTACGAAGTGGCCGACCGGGCCGAAGCGATCCTGCGCGGGGTCGACCTGCTGGAGCCGGGCGACGCGCTGCTGATCGCGGGCAAGGGCCACGAAACCGGCCAGGTGATCGGCGACGACGTGCTGCCCTTCGACGATGCCGAACAGGCGAGCGTGGCCGTGGCCGCGCTGGAAGGACGGCTGGCATGAGCCCTGCCGCCAAGCCGCTCTGGACCGCGGCCGCCGCCGCCCGCGCCAGCCGGGGATTCGCGCTCGGCGACTGGGCGGCCAGCGGCGTTTCGATCGACAGCCGCACCCTCGCCCCCGGCGATCTCTTCGTGGCGCTGACGGCCGGGCGCGACGGGCACGATTTCGTCGCCGCGGCGCTGGAGAAGGGCGCGGCCGCGGCGATGGTGACCCATATTCCCGAGAACGTGCCGCGCGACGCGCCGCTGCTTCTGGTCAAGGACGTGCTCGCGGGGCTGGTGGGGCTCGCGCGCACCGCCCGGCGGCGCAGCCGCGCCCGGGTGGCGGCGATCACCGGCTCGGTGGGCAAGACCTCTGCCAAGGAAATGCTGCGCGCCGCGCTCGAAGGCCAGGGTCGCGTTCACGCCGCCGAAGCCAGTTACAACAATCACTGGGGTGTGCCGCTGACGCTGGCGCGGATGCCGCGCGAGACCGATTTCGCGGTGATCGAGATCGGCATGAACCGCCCCGGCGAGATCGCCCCGCTCGCTCGCCTCGCCAAGCCGCACGTGGCGATGATCACGACCGTTGCCGCGGCTCATCTCGAAGCCTTTGAAAGCCTCGAAGGCATCGCGGCCGAGAAGGCGTCGATCTGCGACGGGCTGGAGCCCGGCGGTCTGGCGGTGCTCAACGGCGATATCGACACCGCGCCGATCCTGCGCGCCGCCGCCACCCGGGCCGGGGCGACCAGCGTGAGCTTTGGCGAAAACGCCGACAACAGCCTGCGGCTCCTGTCGGTCGATCTGCACGACGAGGCGACCGTCGCGCGGGCCGTGATCGGCGACGAGGTGCAGATCTTCCGGCTCGCGACCCCGGGCCGGCATTTCGCCGCCACCGCGCTGGGGGTGCTTGGCGTCGCCGGGGCGCTCGGGGCCGATGTGACGCTGGCCGCCCGCGCGCTCGGGTTGTGGCAGCCGCCGCCGGGGCGCGGCACCCGCGAAACCATCCTGCTCGACCCGGTGGAGGGCCTCGCCCTCGGCCTGATCGACGATGCGTTCAACGCAAATCCCACCTCGATGGCCGCCGCCCTCGAAGTGCTCGCCGCAAGCCACCCCACCGACCGGCAGGGCCGGGTTTCCAAGGGCCGCCGGATCGCCGTTCTGGGTGACATGCTGGAGCTTGGTGCCACCGAAACGGCGCTGCACGAGGGGCTTGCCGATCTGCCCGCGCTCGCCGCCGCCGACGTGGTGCATTGCGTTGGCCCACGGATGCGCGCGCTCTGGGAACGCCTGCCAGCAGGCCGACAGGGCACCTGGTGCGAAACCGCCGAAGACCTCGCTGCCCGCGTCCGCAAGCTGATCGACGCGGGCGATGTATTGCTGGTCAAGGGATCGAAAGGCTCTCGCGTCTCCCTCGTGGTTGACGCGGTGCGAAAACTGGGCCATCCGGCCGTGGACTGACGCGAGGAACGCACCAGATGATGTATTTTCTGACTGAGTTGTCCGACGGCGGCGGCATGTTCAACCTGTTTCGCTACATCACCTTCCGCGCCGGTGCCGCCTTTTTTACCGCGCTGATCTTCGGTTTCATTTTTGGTCGGCCGCTGATCAACCTGCTGCGCAACCGTCAGAAAAACGGCCAGCCGATCCGGATTGACGGCCCCGAGGGCCATATCGAAACCAAGGCGGGCACGCCGACGATGGGTGGCGTGCTGATTCTCGGCGCGCTCACCCTCTCGACCCTGCTCTGGGCCCGGCTCGACAATCCCTTCGTCTGGATCGTGCTCGGGGTGACGCTGAGCTTCGGCCTGATCGGCTTTGCCGACGATTACCGCAAGATCGCGGCGAACAACAATTACGGCGGCCTTTCGGGGCGCACCCGGCTGGTGCTGGAAGGCCTGATCGCGATCGGCGCGGTGTGGTGGGCCTCGTCGATCCACCCCGACGATCTGAGCTTTCGTCTCGCGCTGCCGGTGTTCAAGGATACGCTGATCAACCTTGGCTGGTTTTTCCTGCCGTTCGGGATGATCGTGATCGTCGGCGCCGCCAATGCCGTCAACCTCACCGACGGGCTCGACGGGCTCGCGATCATGCCAGTGATGATCGCCGCCGCCACCCTCGGGATCATCGCCTATGCCGTGGGCCGGGTCGATTTCACCGAGTATCTCGATGTCCACTACGTGCCCGGCACCGGCGAATTGCTGGTCTTCGCCGCCGGGCTGATCGGTGGAGGGCTCGGGTTCCTGTGGTACAATGCCCCGCCGGCAGCGGTGTTCATGGGCGATACCGGCTCGCTCGCGCTCGGCGGCGCGCTCGGGGCCATCGCGGTGGTGATGAAGCACGAGATCGTGCTTGCCATCGTCGGCGGGCTCTTCGTGGTCGAGGCGCTCTCGGTGATCATCCAGGTGCTCTACTTCAAGCGCACCGGCAAGCGGGTGTTCCTGATGGCCCCGATCCACCACCACTTCGAAAAACGCGGCTGGGCCGAGCCGCAGATCGTGATCCGGTTCTGGATCATCGCGCTTGTGCTGGCGCTGATCGGGCTGGCGACGTTGAAGGTGCGGTGACGGGGGCGACACCCGCCGCGGACTGCGCGACGCAAAGGCGCCTCCCTCACGCTCGTGAAGACCGCTGCGCCGCCGGGGCCTTCCCAAGCCCGGCGCGACCGGCTACCACACGGCGAAACAGGAGGTGCGCCATGATCCCGGTGCGTGGCTTTGAAGGAAAAAACGTCGCCGTGCTCGGCCTTGGCCGCTCCGGCCTCGCCACCGCGCGTGCGCTTCTGGCGGGCGGCGCGCGGGCGCTGTGCTGGGACGACAGCCCGGAGGCGCGGGCGCGGGCCGAGGCCGAGGGGCTGATCCTGCACGATCTTGGCCGGACACAGGCCTTCGACGACATCGCGGCGTTGATCACCTCGCCGGGCATCCCGCATCTCTACCCCGAGCCGAACCGCCATATCGCCAGCGCCTTCGAGGCGGGGGTTCCGGTCGACAACGATATCGGGCTGTTCTTCCGGTCCTTCGCAACGCCCGATTGGGACCAGTTCGACACCGCGCCCAAGGTTGTCGCGGTCACTGGCTCGAACGGCAAATCCACAACCTCGGCACTGATCCACCACATCCTGACCGCGTGCGGCCGCCCGGCCCAGCTTGCCGGCAACATCGGCCGCGGCGTGCTCGATCTCGACCCGGCGCGCGACGGCGAGGTGGCGGTGCTCGAATTGTCGAGCTACCAGACCGATCTTGCCCGCGCCCTCACCCCAGATATCGCGGTGTTCACCAACCTTTCGCCTGACCACCTCGACCGCCACGGCGGCATGGGGGGCTATTTCGCTGCCAAGCGTCGGCTCTTCGCCGAGGGCGGACCCGACCGCGCGGTGGTGGGCGTCGACGAGCCCGAGGGCCGCTATCTCGCGGGCCAGATGAGCGAGGGGCCGGGCGACGACCGGGTGATCCGGGTTTCGGTCACGCGCAAGCTCGGCGGGCCGGGCTGGCAGGTATTTGCCCGCAAGGGGTTTCTCTCGGAATACCGCAAGGGCCGACAGGTGGCGGCGATCGACCTGCGCGCGATCAAGGGCCTGCCCGGCAGCCACAACCACCAGAACGCCTGCGCCGCCTACGCCGTGACCCGCGCGCTTGGCCTTGCGCCGCGCCAGATCGAGGCCGCACTGGCCTCTTTCGAGGGGTTGCCGCACCGCTCGCAATTCATCGGCGAGGCGGGCGGCGTGGCCTTCGTGAACGATTCCAAGGCCACCAACACCGACAGCGCGGCGGCCGCGCTGCAGGCTTTCGAGCGGATCCGCTGGATCGCCGGGGGGCTGGGCAAGGACGGCGGCATCGCCGCCCTCGCGCCGCATCTCTCGCGCGTCGTCAAGGCCTACCTGATCGGCCATTCGGCGCGCGACTTCGCGCTGCAACTGGGCGACACGCCGCACGAGATCTGCGAGACCATGGAGCGTGCCGTCGCCCGCGCCGCTGAAGAGGCGCAGGCGGGCGACACCGTGCTGCTCGCCCCGGCCGCCGCCAGCTTCGATCAATACGCCGATTTCGAGGCCCGCGGCGAGGATTTCACCCGGCAGGTGCGCGCGCGGCTCGGCTGAGGCGTCGGGTGCCGGGGAGGGGGCGAGGGCGTTTTCCGCGGCGGAAAACGCCACGGAAAACGCGAGGTTTTCCGATGCGAAATCCGCGGCGGATTTCGCGCTTGCGCGGCCTGCGCGGCGAGGGTGGCCGGTCCGGGGGGCCTGCGCGGGGGTCCGGGTGGCGGCGCGGGAGCGCCGGGCGCGCACCCCCTTGCCAGCCCGCGCGGCGCGTGATCTGAAGCCATCATGAACCCCATGCTCGGCATTCTTCTGAAAGTCGGGGCCGTCGTCGCCTTCGTGGTGATGCAGGCGCTGATCAAGGGCACCGAGGGCCGCGTGCCCGCGGGCGAGGTGGTGTTTTTCCGCTCTTTCTTCGCCTTTCCGGTGATCCTTGCCTGGCTCGCGTGGCAGGGCCAGCTTCGGGTCGGGTGGAAGACCGCGGATCCGATGAGCCACTTCTGGCGCGGGGTGATCGGCACCAGCGCCATGGGCCTCGGCTTCGCGGGCCTGGCACTCCTGCCGCTTCCGGAGGTCACCGCGCTGTCCTACGCCGCGCCGATCCTGACGGTGATCTTCGCCGCGATGTTCCTCGGCGAGCAGGTGCGCGCCTTCCGGCTGTTCGCCGTCGCGCTCGGCATGGCCGGGGTGATGGTGGTGCTCGCACCGCAGCTCACCGCCGGCGAAGAGGGCGACTTCGGCGCGCGGCAGGCGCTTGGAGCGGTGCTGGTGCTGATGGGCGCCACCTTCGCGGCGCTGGCGCAGATCTTCATTCGCAAGATGGTGGCGAACGAGCGCGCGGCGACGGTGGTGTTCTACTTCACCGTCACCTCGATGCTGCTCTCCTTTCTCACTCTGCCCTTCGGCTGGGTGCTGCCGAGCGGGCGCGATGCGCTCCTGCTCATCGCGGCCGGGCTGATGGGCGGGATCGGGCAGGGCCTGCTGACCTCGGCCTACCGCTTCGCCCATGCCTCGGTGGTGGCCCCCTTCGACTACGCCTCGATGCTGTTTGCCATCGTCATCGGCTACGTGATCTTCGCCGAAATCCCGGCACGGGCGACGCTGGCGGGGGCCGCGCTGATCGTGATCGCCGGCATCCTGATCATCTGGCGCGAACGCCAGCTCGGGCTGAACCGCGACCGCCCCCGCAAGGTGATGACGCCGCAGGGGTGATCCGGGCCGCCCGGCATTTCTGCCGGGATGACGGGAGGAAGCTCTGGCGTGATCGGGCGTTTGACGTTATTCTCAGGTATCGACCCGGGGCCAACCCGGGCGAAACGAGGCAGTAGGCAACTGAACTAACAGGCGAAACGCCGGGCGGGTTTCATGACCGAGATGGTATATGGTGCCGCACCCCGGCAGGAGGGCGAGCCCATCCTGCCGCGTTGGTGGCGCACGATCGACAGGTGGTCGATTTCCTCGATCCTTCTGCTCTTCGCGGTCGGCATCCTTCTTGGTCTCGCCGCCTCGCCGCCGCTGGCCGAGCGCAACGGGCTCGCGCCGTTTCATTACGTCGAGCGGCAGGTGGTGTTCGGGCTCGCGGCTTTCATGGTGATGTTCGTCACCACCATGCTCGGCCCGCAGATGCTGCGCCGCCTCGGTGTGATCGGCTTCTTCCTCGCTTTCGCGGCGCTGGTGATGCTGCCCGCCTTCGGCACCGATTTCGGCAAGGGCGCGGTGCGCTGGTTCAGCTTCGGCTTCGCCTCGGTGCAGCCGTCGGAATTTCTCAAGCCGGTCTTCGTCATCACCGTGGCCTGGCTGATGGCGGCGAGCCAGGAAATCGGCGGGCCGCCGGGCAAGGCGATGTCTCTGGCGCTCACGCTGGTGGTGGTCACCTTCCTTGCGATGCAGCCCGATTTCGGGCAGGCGGCGCTGGTGATGTTCGGCTGGGGGGTGATGTATTTCGTCGGCGGCGCGCCCTATACGCTGATCCTCGCGGTGGCCGCCGTCGTGGTGTTCGGCGGCATGCTGGCCTACCAGAACTCCGAGCATTTCGCCCGCCGGATCGACGGTTTCCTGAACCCCGAGGTCGATCCCACGACCCAGCTCGGCTACGCCACCAACGCGATCCGCGAGGGCGGGTTCTTCGGCGTCGGCGTCGGCGAGGGGCAGGTGAAATGGTCGCTGCCCGACGCGCATACCGATTTCATCATCGCGGTGGCGGCGGAGGAATACGGGCTCGTGCTGGTGCTGCTGATCATCGGGCTTTACGCCATTGTGGTGGCGCGCAGCTTCATCCGGCTGGTGCAGGAGCGCGATCCCTTCATCCGGCTCGCCGGCACCGGGCTTGCGGCGATGCTCGGCGTGCAGGCGCTGATCAACATGGGTGTGGCGGTGCGCCTGCTGCCTGCCAAGGGCATGACGCTGCCCTTCGTGAGCTACGGCGGCTCTTCGCTGATCGCCACCGGGCTTGCCGTGGGCATGCTGCTCGCCTTCACCCGCACAAGGCCGCAGGGCCGGATCGGCGATATCCTCGCCGGCGGGCGGGGCGGGCGATGAGCCCCCGCGCGCCGCTTCTCGTGATCGCAGCCGGCGGCACCGGCGGGCACATGTTCCCGGCCCAGGCGCTGGCCGAGGCGATGCTGGCGCGCGGCTGGCGGGTGCGGCTTTCGACCGACGCGCGCGGCGCGCGCTATGCCGGGGGCTTTCCCGACGGGGTCGAGATCGAGCGGGTGTCCTCGGCCACCTTCGCGCGTGGCGGGGCGCTGGCCCGCCTTCTCGTGCCGCTGCGCATCGCCGGCGGTATCGCCGGGGCCATGCTGCGGATGCTGCGCGACCGTCCCGCGGTGGTGATCGGCTTCGGCGGCTATCCCTCGATCCCGGCGCTGGCCGCAGCCTGGGCGCTGCACCTGCCACGGATGATCCACGAACAGAACGGCGCGCTCGGCCGGGTCAACCGCCTGTTCGCGCCGCGGGTGTCGCATGTCGCCTGCGGCACCTGGCCGACCGGGCCGATGCCCGCCACCGCGCGCGCCGTGCACACCGGCAACCCGGTGCGCGCCGCCGTGGCCGAACGCGCGGGCGCGGGCTACATCCCGCCCGGCGACT
Organism: Maritimibacter sp. HL-12; assembly: GCF_900177545.1. GTDB lineage: Bacteria > Pseudomonadota > Alphaproteobacteria > Rhodobacterales > Rhodobacteraceae > Sinisalibacter. The sequence goes on from NZ_FXBQ01000001.1 coordinate 2,863,223, forward strand.
ACCCGATGACGCTGCTGGTGATCGGCGGCAGCCAGGGCGCGCATGCGCTGGCCAAGGCCGTGCCCGAGGCGGTGGCCCGGCTGCCCGAGCCAATCCGCCGCCATCTGCGCGTCGGCCAGCAGGCCCGCGCCGAGGATGCCGAAACGGTCGCCGCGTTCTACGAATCGCACGACATCCACGCCGAGGTGTCTCCCTTCTTCAACGACGTGCCGCGCCGGATGAGCGAGGCGCAACTGGTGATCAGCCGCGCCGGGGCTTCCTCGGTCGCCGATATCAGCGTGATCGGGAGGCCTGCCATCCTGATCCCCTATCCCTATGCCACCGAAGACCACCAGACCGCCAACGCTCGCGGCCTTGTCGAGGCCGGCGCGGCGATCCTGCTGCCGGAATCGAGGCTTGACGCGGCCACGCTTTCGGACGAGATCGCGCGCGTGCTGGGCGACCCGCAGGCGGCCGAGCAAATGGCGGCGGCGGCGCTCCGGCATGGCCGGCCGGACGCGACCGAAGCCCTGATGGCGCTGGTCGAGGATCTTGCGGCCGAGCGCGGGAAAAGGTGACAGATGGCAGCGGCAACGAAACTTCCCACCGAGATGGGCCCGATCCACTTCGTCGGCATCGGCGGTATCGGCATGTCGGGCATCGCCGAGGTGCTGCTCAACCTCGGCTACAAGGTGCAGGGCTCCGACCTCAAGGCCAGCGCGATCACCGAGCGACTGACGGCCTTCGGCGCGCGCATCTTCCTCGGGCAGGCGGCGGAAAACCTCGCGGATGCCGAGGTCGTGGTGATTTCTTCGGCGATCAAGCCCGGCAACCCCGAGCTTGATACCGCCCGCGCGCGCGGGCTCCCGGTGGTGCGCCGGGCCGAGATGCTGGCCGAGCTGATGCGGCTGAAATCCAACATCGCGGTGGCCGGCACCCACGGCAAGACCACCACCACCACGCTGATTGCCGAGCTTCTGGTCAAGGGCGGGATCGACCCCACCGTGGTCAACGGCGGCATCATCCACGCCTATGGCTCCAACGCCCGGATGGGCGAGGGCGAGTGGATGGTGGTCGAGGCCGACGAGTCAGACGGCACTTTCAACCGCCTGCCCGCCACCATCGCGGTGGTGACCAACATCGACCCCGAGCACATGGATCACTGGGGCAGCTTCGATGCGCTGCGCCAGGGCTTTCACGATTTCGTCTCGAACATTCCGTTTTACGGCCTCGCGGTCTGCTGCACCGATCATCCCGAAGTGCAGGCGCTGGTGGGCAGGATCACCGACCGCCGGGTGGTGACCTTCGGCTTCAACGCGCAGGCCGACGTGCGCGCGGTCAACCTCGCCTACGCGGACGGGGCGGCGCGGTTCGATATCGTGCTCGCCGCCGAGGGCACGAGGATCGAGGGCTGCACCCTGCCGATGCCGGGCGATCACAACGTCTCCAACGCGCTGGCGGCGGTGGCGGTGGCGCGCCACCTCGGCATGAAGCGCGAGGAGATCCGCGCGGCCCTCGCCAGCTTCGAGGGTGTCAACCGGCGCTTCACCCGCGTCGGCGCGTGGCAGGGCGTGCCGATCATCGACGATTACGCCCACCACCCGGTGGAGATCGCCGCCGTTCTGCGCGCCGCGCGCCAGGCTTCGACCGGCCGGGTGATCGCGGTTCACCAGCCGCACCGCTATTCCCGCCTCGCCTCGCTGTTCGAGGAATTCTGCGCCTGTTTCAACGATGCCGACGTGGTCGGGATCTCGGACGTCTTCGCCGCCGGGGAAGACCCGATCGCGGGCGCGGGCCGCGACGACCTGGTGGCCGGATTGACCGCCCACGGCCACCGCAACGCCCGGCCCGTGGAAAGCGAGGCGGCGCTGGCCGAGCTCGTCCGCGCCGAGGCGCGCGAGGGCGACATCGTGGTGTGCCTCGGTGCCGGCACGATCAGCGCCTGGGCGCGGGGGCTGGAAGCGCGCCTGAAGGGGTAGGGGCTGGGGAGTGATCGCTCCTACGCACCCCGCGCAACCCCGTAGGCCGGGCTTCAGCCCGGCACCCCGGGCACGGCCCACTGGACAGCCCCCGCCAGCCCCCTATGGTTCGCCTATGGTGAAGGCGGCGGATATCAGGGACCGGGACAGCCTTGAGGTGTGGTTGAAAGACCAATCAAAAGGAGCGCAGTTTTCGGTCGTCGCACGGGCTGTCCTGCGCACATTCCCTGTGTGGGCGGCCCTTGCCGGTTCAGAGGACTCGAAAAACCGTCGCTTTTCCCCAATGGTGCTATTTCGCGGATACTTGCTGGTTTCGCTTCTTGGCGATGACGCGGAGTCTTCGCACGATCAGCTGGTTAGAAAAGTGGCCGCACAGGTTCAGCACGACGCCATTTCCGTGAACGATGTTCTCCTGATTGACGACGTTTTCCTTGTCGAAAATATCTTAGAGGCACGTGATCACTTCAGCGATTTAGCGGAAGCTCTGGGGACGGCTCTTTTCTGCGGTGCCGATGGTGAAGTGGTCGCGCCGAAACTGATCGCCAAAAGGATTGAGGACTGTGACACTGCTGTGGATGCAGCGCGCTTGTCCCAGACTGTCGCGGAGAAACTCTCCTTCGATCGACTTGACCATTCCATTCCGGGATTCTGGAGTGAAATGACTCTCGATGTTGGATCGGTCGATACCGGGGAAAGCCCGAGACACGCCGCGCTCTGGCAAAGAGAGAACCCAAACCAAATGATCTGGGACCGAGTGCTGAGTCACTGGTCCCGCCCCGGCTCGCCCTACGCTTTCTGGCGGCGCTGGTACGAAAGCCTCCTCGCCCCCGCCAGCCATCCCCCCATCCCCGCCCCGGTCCTCCACCAGATCGCCCTGATCGACGAGGATACCTGGAAACAGGGCGCCGAAGTGGTGGCCGAGGAAATCGCCCGGATCGAGGCGCAATACGCACTTCTTCAGGACGTCCGCGCCCTGCGCGCTGAATTCGCTTCGCTCAAGTCTGGGGTCGCCTCGCCCGAGAAACGCGCCGACAACTATCCCCCCGGCGTGGAGCCGCTCGAAGTCCTCCCCGCCGAGGCTGCCACCGTTGAAGCTGAACTTGCCAGGGCCGAGACAGAACTCGAGAAGCCGCACCCGTCGCGGGCGGTTCTGCGAAAAGCGGCGGCGATCATTGGGAAAGCCGCGAAAGCCGTCCTCGTTTGGGCCGCCAGGAAGGCGGACAAGGTCGTCGATACCGGCCTTGAGGAAGGCACGAAACAGGTGGTCAGATGGGGCGCGGGACTTGTCTCCCTCGGTGTGATTGACCGTCTGTTGCACCTCTCCGAGGCCATCGGCAGGTTCGTTCAGTCCTTTCCCGGTCCCTGATCGCGGAAAAGCCGCTTCATTTCCCCGGTGCCTTCCCAGCCCGAGCGTCAGCATGCCCGGCCATGGAACACGCCCCTTGCCACCACCCCAACCCCGCGCCATCCTGCGCGCAAAACCAAGACCGGCCCGCCATGACCCCCTCGCTCATCTTCGCCGCCCTCTGGGTCATTGCCGCGACCGCCGTGGCCTTCCTCCCCATCCGCCGCCAGATCGTCCCCGGTGCTCTCCTCGGTCTCGCGGGCCTTGCCCTCATTGTCTGGGTCGGTATCGACCACGGCTGGCTCTGGGCGCTGCTCGCCTGCCTCGCCTTCGCGTCGCTGTTTCGCAACGGCATTCGGGCAATCCCCGCGCTGATCCGGGGCGAAAAGATCGAGATCCCCGACGAATGACCCCCTCGCTCATCGCCGCCGCGCTCTGGGCGCTCGTTGCCAACCTGATCGCCCTCACGCCGTCGCGCCGGGGCCATTGGCCCGCGGCGTGGGTGCTGATCGCCACAGGCATCCCGATTCTCGGCTGGGTGACATACGAAAACGGCCCGTTCATCGGCCTTGTCGTGCTTGCTGCCGGGGCCTCGATCCTGCGCTGGCCGGTGGTCTACCTCTGGCGCTGGCTGAAGCGCCTCGCGCGCCGCGTATTGTGAACCGCCCCGGGTGGGATGCCCCGCGCCTGCGGGCTTCTTGGGTCCAGAAATACCTCGGGGGGTGAATTGGCCGGAGGCCAAGAGGGGGGCAGCGCCCCCCTTCCGGGTCGGCCCGCGCAAGCGGGACGAAACCGCACAGACCGGCATCGAGCTCGGTGGTCTGACGGCGTTTGCGTAGCCGCATGCACCTGCCGGGGTCGTGAACGCAGCTTGCGCGATCATCGTAACAGCGCCGCCCCCGGTCGCTCGCATGCGCGGGCGAACGTGCACTTGCCCAACCCCGCGCCAGAAGCTACCCATCGGCCATGACCTTCGATCTCCCTCCCGTGCGTGGCACGATCACCGAGAACCGTCCGCTCGCCGGGCTCACCTGGATGCGCGTCGGCGGCCCGGCGGACGCGCTCTTCCTGCCCGCCGACGAGGACGATCTCGCGGCATTCCTCGCGGCGCTCGATCCGGGCGTTGCGGTGTTCCCGATGGGTGTCGGCTCCAACCTGATCGTGCGTGACGGCGGCATCCGGGGCGTGGTGATCCGGCTTGGCCGGGGCTTCAACGCAATCGAGATCGACGGCGCCCGCGTCACTGCCGGGGCCGCCGCGCTCGATGCCCATGTCGCCCGCCGGGCTGCCGAGGCGGGGCGCGATCTGACCTTCCTGCGCACCATTCCCGGCAGCATCGGCGGTGCGCTGCGGATGAACGCGGGCTGCTACGGCACCTACGTGGCGGATGTCTTCGCCGAGGCGCGGGCCGTCACCCGGTCAGGCGAGGTGGTCACGCTCACGGCGGAGGATCTGTGCTTCGCCTACCGCCAGTCCACCTTGCCGGAAGGCTGGATCCTCACCCGCGCCAGCTTCGACGCGCCGCCCGGTGATCCGGCCGCGCTGGAAGAACGCATGGCCGCGCAACTGGCAAAGCGCGACGAGACCCAGCCGACCAGGGATCGCACCGCCGGCTCCACCTTCCGAAACCCGGCGGGGTTTTCCTCGACCGGGCGGGCCGACGACGTGCACGACCTCAAGGCCTGGAAGCTGATCGAGGAAGCCGGGATGCGCGGCGCCAGCCTTGGCGGGGCGCAGATGAACCCCAAACACGCGAATTTCCTGACCAATACCGGCGCGGCATCCGCGGCCGATCTCGAGGCGCTGGGCGAAGAGGTGCGAAAAAGGGTATTCCAAAACGCCGGTATCGCGCTAGAATGGGAAATCATGCGGGTCGGAGAACCTGCGGAAAAATAACGAGCTTGTTCACTGGCCAGCGATAAGGCCGGGATCACGAGGCAGACTTTGGGCGAACCGAGCAGGACAGCCCTCAAGGTTGCAGTGTTGATGGGTGGCCCCTCCGCCGAGCGCGAGGTGTCGCTGTCGTCGGGGCGGGAATGCGCCGCCGCGCTGCGAGGCGAGGGATACGACGTGATCGAGGTCGATGCCGGCCCCGATCTCTGCACGCGTCTCGATGAGATCAAGCCCGATGTCGCTTTCAACGCGCTGCATGGCCGCTGGGGCGAGGATGGCTGTGTGCAGGGCATCCTCGAATGGCTCGGTATCCCCTACACCCATTCCGGCGTGCTCGCTTCCGCCCTCGCGATGGACAAGGAAAAGGCCAAGATTGCCTTTCGCGCCGAGGGTCTGCCGGTGGCCGAGAGCGGGCTCTGGCCAGTCGAGGCAATCCGCCGCCGCCATGTCATGGCGCGGCCTTACGTCGTCAAACCCTACAACGAGGGCTCCTCGGTCGGGGTCTACATCGTGCCCGAGGGGGCGAACACGCCGCCCGACATCGCCGCCGACAGCCCAGACGTGATGATGGTGGAGGCCTACCTTCCGGGCCGCGAACTGACCACCACGGTGGTCGGCGACCGGGCGCTGGCGGTGACCGAGATCATCACCGAGGGCTGGTATGACTACGAGGCGAAGTATTCCGAGGGCGGCTCGCGGCACGTGATCCCGGCCGAGATTCCGGCCGAGATCGAGCTGCATTGCCTCGATTATGCCCTGCGCGCCCACGAGGTGCTGGGCTGCCGGGGCGTGAGCCGCACCGATTTCCGCTGGGATGAGGCGCGCGGGCTCGACGGGCTGGTGCTGCTGGAAACCAATACCCAGCCGGGGATGACACCGACCTCGCTTTCGCCCGAACAGGCGGCGGCGGCGGGCATGTCGTTCGGCCAGTTCTGCGCCTGGATGGTGGAGGATGCCTCGTGCAACCGCTGAGGGCAACCCGCGCCACCGCGTCCGATCCCCACGCCGGCACACCGCCGCGCCGCGATCCGGCCCCCTCGCGGCTGAGCTACCGCTTTCACCGCCTCTGGCTCACCCCGCTCTACCGGTCGTTGCTGCGGGTCGGCATTCCCACCTTCCTGATCCTGACCGCGGCGGGCTGGTATTTTGCCAACCCCACAAACCGTTTCGCCATCGCCGAGAAAGCCGCCGAGATCCGCCGCTCGATCGAAACCCGGCCGGAATTCATGGTCAAGCTGATGGCGATCGAGGGGGCCACGCCGGTGGTCGACGCCGCGATCCGGGAGCTTCTGCCGGTCGAGTTCCCGGTGTCGTCCTTCGATCTTGATCTGGCCGCGATGCAGGCCGAGGTGGCGGCCCTCGACGTGATCCGTTCGGTCGACATTCACATCCGCCCCGGCGGGGTGATGCAGATCAACGTCGTCGAGCGGGTGCCCGCGCTGGTCTGGCGCGCGCGTGACCGGCTCGAACTGATCGACGCCACCGGCCACCGGGTGGCAACCGTGACCGACCGCGTCGCGCGGCCCGATCTGCCGCTGGTCGCGGGGCAGGGGGCGAACCTTCGCTCTGCCGAGGCGCTCAGCCTGATCCGCGCCGCCGAGCCGCTCGGTGCGCGGCTGCGCGGCCTGGTGCGGGTGGGCGAACGGCGCTGGGACATGATCCTCGACCGCGGGCAGGCGATTCTTCTGCCCGAGACCAACCCGGTGTCGGCGCTCGACCAGGTGCTGGCGCTCGACCAGGCGCAGGACCTTCTGGCCCGCGACATCACCCATATCGACATGCGCAACCCCGGGCGTCCGACGCTCCGCCTCGCCGAACCGGCGGTCGCGGAGCTTCGGCGGATCCGAAGCCTTACACTGGAGTAAGACCCGATGACCGAGCTCTACCAGCAACAACGAGCCATGCGCGCCATGCGCCGTGCCGCGATGCAACGCGGTGTGATCGCCGTTCTGGATATCGGCACCGCGAAGATCGGTTGCCTCGTCCTGCGCTTCGACGGGCCCGAAACCTTCCGGTCGGTCGACGGCGTGGGGTCACTCGCCGGGCAATCGGCGTTCCGGGTGATCGGGGCCGCGACGACGCGCTCGCGCGGGGTGCGGTTTGGCGAGATCGACGCGATGCAGGAAACCGAGCGCGCGATCCGGACCGCGGTTCAGGGTGCGCAGAAGATGGCCAACACCCGTGTCGATCACGTCATCGCCACGTTCTCCGGGGCCAGTCCGCGCAGCTACGGCCTTGCCGGGTCGATCGACCTTGCCGGGGGCGCGGTGCGCGACGACGATATCGCCCGCGTGCTCGCCGCCTGCGAATTGCCGCCGATCGGCGAGGGCCGCGAGGTGCTGCATGCCCAGCCGGTCAACTTCGCGCTCGATCACCGCAGCGGGCTGTCCGATCCGCGCGGCCAGATCGGCAACCGGCTCTCGGTCGACATGCACGTGCTCACGGTCGATGCCAACGTGGTGCGCAACGTGCTCTACTGCATCAACCGCTGCGACCTCGAACTGGCGGGGATCGCCTCGTCGGCCTACGCGGCGGGGATATCGGCGCTGGTGGAAGACGAGCAGGAACTGGGTGCGGCCTGCATCGACATGGGCGGCGGCTCCACCGGGCTTTCGATCTTCATCAAGAAACACATGATCTACGCCGACAGCGTGCGTCTCGGCGGCGATCACGTCACCTCCGACATCTCCAAGGGCCTGCAGGTGCCCTGGGCCACCGCCGAGCGGATCAAGACCTTCTACGGCGGGGTCTATGCCACCGGGATGGATGACCGCGAGCGCATCGAGATCGGCGGCGACAGCGGCGACTGGGAAAAGGACCGCCGCACCGTGAGCCGGTCGGAACTGATCGGGATCATGCGGCCCCGGGTGGAAGAAATCCTCGAAGAAGTGCGCGACCGGCTGGATGCCGCCGGTTTCGAGCACTTGCCGAGCCAGCAGATTGTCTTGACCGGCGGGGCGTCGCAAATTCCGGGACTAGATGGACTGGCACCTAAGATTCTCGGCCAACAGGTGCGCATCGGGCGACCGTTGCGCGTGCAGGGCCTGCCGCAGGCCGCAACCGGCGCGGCCTTCGCGTCCGCCGTGGGGCTGTGTCTCTTCGCCGCCCATCCGCAAGACGAATGGTGGGATTTCGACATTCCCGCCGACAGCTACCCGGCCCGCAGCCTGCGCTGGGCGGTCAAGTGGTTCAAGGACAACTGGTAGACGCAACATCTCGTCGAATTGGCAACATGATGCCGAAAAGATGCCCGAATACCCAAGGTATCGGGGTGATTCTGCGTTTTTTTTCGTGACGAGGCGGCGAAACCTGTCTAGGTTTGTCGCCATAGCAGGCAACCCGCCCAACAGCGGTGGGACAGGACAGATAAACGCGCACGCGCGTGCGTCAGAACAAGGACAGGCGGACAGACCATGGCTTTGAACCTCACCATGCCCGGACAGGATGATCTGAAACCCCGGATTACGGTCTTCGGCGTCGGCGGTGCCGGCGGAAACGCGGTCAACAACATGATCGACAAGGCCCTTGATGGCGTCGATTTCGTGGTCGCCAACACCGATGCCCAGGCGCTGCAACAGTCCAAGGCGCAGGCTTGCATCCAGATGGGGGTCAAGGTGACCGAAGGGCTCGGTGCGGGCGCGCGCGCCAGCGTCGGCGCGGCGGCGGCGGAAGAAAGCATCGAACAGATCGTCGATCATCTCGCCGGCGCCCACATGTGCTTCATCACCGCCGGCATGGGCGGCGGCACCGGCACCGGCGCGGCCCCGATCATCGCCCAGGCCGCCCGCGAGCTTGGCGTGCTGACCGTCGGGGTGGTGACCAAGCCGTTCCAGTTCGAGGGTGCCAAGCGCATGCGCCAGGCCGAGGAGGGCGTCGAGGCCCTGCAAAAGATGGTCGACACCCTGATCATCATCCCCAACCAGAACCTGTTCCGCCTCGCCAACGAGAAAACCACCTTCACCGATGCCTTCGCCCTGGCCGACGATGTTCTCTACCAGGGCGTCAAGGGCGTGACCGACCTGATGGTGCGCCCGGGCCTGATCAACCTCGATTTCGCCGACGTGCGCGCGGTGATGGACGAGATGGGCAAGGCGATGATGGGTACCGGCGAGGCCGAGGGCGAAGACCGCGCGATCCAGGCCGCCGAGAAGGCCATCGCCAACCCGCTGCTCGACGAAATCAGCCTCAAGGGCGCGCGCGGCGTACTCATCAACATCACCGGCGGCTACGATCTTACCCTGTTCGAGCTCGACGAGGCCGCCAACCGCATTCGCGAAGAGGTCGACCCCGACGCCAACATCATCGTCGGCTCCACCCTCGATACCGGAATGGAAGGCACGATGCGGGTTTCGGTCGTGGCCACCGGCATCGACGCCGCCGACGTGACCCAGGAGCTTCCGGTGCCGCGCCGCCGCATGGCCGAGCCGCTCCATTCGCCGATCGAGGTCGAGCACAAGCTCGAAGGCGAGGCCCCCGCCGCGATCGCTGCCGCCGCCTCGATCGAAACAGGTCACCAGGTCGAGGCACCTCAGCCGTCGTTCTTCGACGAAGAGATCAACGCCACCGAGGCCGCCGCCGAGGAGCAGGTCGAGAACATCTTCCCGTTCGAGGACGAGGCAGACGACGATCTGCCGGCCCCGGCCTACCAGCCGCGCCCGCAGCCGGCGGCGGAAACGCCGCGTGCCGCACCGGCACGCGCCACCCCTGCCGAAGCGCAGGTGGCCTCTTTCGTCGCGCCGAAGGCGCCGGCGCCCGGCACCCCGTCGCCGGAAGCGGTGCAAAGGCTTCAGGCCGCGGTTCAGCGCGCCCCCGGCGCACGCCAGTCGGAAGCCCAGCCCGCCGCCCAGCCGCAGGAGAACAAGCCGCGCTTCGGCATCAACTCGCTGATCAACCGGATGACCGGCCACCATGCCGAACCGGCCCAGGAGCCGCGCCAGCAGCCTCCGGTTCAGGGGCAATCCTACCAGGAACCCGCTGCCGATCCGGAACACGAGCGCGTCGAGATCCCCGCCTTCTTGCGCCGTCAGGCGAACTGAGCGCTGGTGAAAACAATCAAGAGGGCCCGGTTTCGACCGGGCCTTTTTTGTTTTTCTGCAAGCCGTTGACGCTTGACCTTCAAGCACGGCACGGGCCTTGGCACGGCGGGATCCGCAAGTGTATTTTCCGGCCCGAAACCATTTTGCCTCCCGATTTTATGTGCTAGGGATGGGGACAACTCGCCCCGTGGCCACAAGGTCTCGGGTGAATCACTTGCAACGAGGTAGGCGCGGACCATGCCTGACATGCGGCGCGACGGGGAAGATCGCAGCGGATTGAAACGGGCAGCCACTGCGCTAGCCATGTTGGCCTTGGCCACGAGCCTGTCGGCCTGTTCCAACGGCGGCGGCGGGGGCGGCTGGTTTTCCAACCTGTTCAGCGCCAACGCGGTCGAGAAAAAGCCGATCGAGGACTACAGCGCCGAAGAGATCTACAAGCGCGGCGAGTACGAGCTGGAAGATGGCCAGTTCGACGAGGCGGCGGAGTGGTTCGGCGAAGTCGAGCGGCTCTATCCCTATTCCAAGTGGGGCCAGCGCGCCTTGATCATGCAGGCCTATACCTTCCACAAGGCCCGCGAATACGAAGATTCCCGCGCCGCGGCGCAGCGCTATCTCGACTTCTTCCCCGGCGAAGATGATGCAGCCTATGCGCAATACCTGCTTGCGCTTAGCTATTACGACCAGATCGACGATATCGGCCGCGACCAGGGCAAGACCTTCCAGGCGTTGCAGGCGCTGCGCGAAGTGATCGAGCGCCATCCCGAAACCGAATATGCGCGCTCCGCGATCCTGAAGTTCGATCTTGCCTTCAACCACCTCGGTGCGAAGGAGATGGAGGTTGGCCGCTACTACCTCAAGCGCAAGCATTTCACCTCGGCAATCAACCGCTTCCGGGTGGTGGTGGAGCAGTTCCAGACCACCACGCACACGCCGGAAGCGCTCTATCGGCTTGTCGAAAGCTACCTCTCGCTCGGGTTGACCGACGAGGCGCAGACCGCGGGCGCGATCCTCGGCCACAACTTCCAGTCCACCGAATGGTATGAAGACGCCTATGCGCTGCTGACCAAGAGCGGGCTCGAACCCGAGGCCCGGGGCGACAACTGGCTCGCCGCGCTGTACCGACAGGTGATCAAGGGCGAGTGGCTCTAGGCCGCCGGGCGAACATCCGCCATGTTGCGCACCCTAGACATCCGGGACATGCTGATCATCGACCGGCTGGAACTCGAGTTCCAGCCGGGCCTCAACGTCTTGACCGGCGAAACCGGGGCGGGCAAATCCATACTGCTCGACAGTCTCGGCTTCGTGCTCGGCTGGCGCGGGCGGGCCGATCTGGTGCGCGCGGGGGCGGATGAGGGCGAAGTGCTCGCGGTGTTCGATCTCGCACCGGGGCACCCCGCGCATGACGTGTTGGCCGAAGCGGGATTGCCGACCGGCGAGGAACTGATCCTGCGTCGGGTCAACCGTGCCGACGGGCGCAAGACCGCCTGGATCAACGATCGCCGCGCCTCCGGCGAGGTCTTGCGCGCGCTTTCCGACACGCTGGTGGAACTGCATGGCCAGCAGGACGACCGCGGGCTTCTGAACCCGCGGGTGCACCGGGCGCTGCTCGACGCGTTCGGCGGTCTCGATCCGCTGGTCGCCGAAACCCGAAAGGCCTGGGGCGAGCTGCGCGCCGCAGGGCGGGCACTCGAAGCCGCCGAGGCGCGGCTCGCGGCGGCCCGGGCGGAGGAAGATTTCCTGCGCCACGCGGGCGACGAGCTTGACAAGCTGGCACCCGAGCCGGGCGAAGATGCCGACCTCGATGCCCGTCGCCGGATGATGCAGGCCGGCCAGCGGATTGGCGAAGACGTCATGAAGGCGGCGCAGGCGCTGGGGCCGGGCGAAGGCGCCGAGGGCCGGATGGGCGATGCGTTGCGCTGGCTGGAAGGGGTGGCACCTCAGGCTGGCGCGGTGCTCGACGCCCCGATCGACGCGCTCGGCCGGGCGTTGGCCGAGCTTGGCGAGGCGGTGCAGGGGGTGGAGACATCGCTGGAGGCGCTGGCCTTCGATCCGGGCGAACTGGAGCGGGTCGAGGAGCGGCTTTTCGCGATCCGGGCGCTGGCCCGCAAACACGGCGTGGCCCCCGACGATCTCGGGGCCTTCGCCGCCGGGATTGCCGAAAAACTCGCCGCGCTCGATGCCGGCGCGGAGGATCTCGCGGTGCTGGCACGGGCGCGGGCAAAGGCGGCGGCGGAATACGACGCGGCGGCGGCGGCGCTGAGTGCGGCACGGGCCAAGGCGGCTGGGCGGCTCGATGCGGGCATGGCGACAGAACTTGCGCCGCTCAAGATGGAGCGCGCGCTGTTCACCACGTCGATCTCGGACGCGGAGCCGGGGCCCGAGGGGCGCGACGCGGTGAATTTCACCGTCGCCACCAACCCCGGTGCCCCCGCCGGCCCCCTGAACAAGATCGCCTCGGGCGGTGAACTGAGCCGGTTCCTGCTGGCGCTCAAGGTGTGCCTGACCCGCGATGCCACCGGGCTGACGATGATCTTCGACGAGATCGACCGCGGTGTCGGCGGGGCCACCGCGGATGCCGTCGGGCGTCGTTTGAAAACGCTGGCCGACGAGGGCGGGCAGGTGCTGGTGGTGACCCATAGTCCGCAGGTCGCAGCCTTGGGCGCGCATCACTGGCAGGTGGCGAAATCGGTCGAAGGCGAAATCACCCGCACCCGGGTTCATCCGCTCGGGGCGGCGGCGCGGATCGACGAGGTTGCGCGGATGATCTCGGGCGACCGGATCACCGAAGAGGCCCGTGCGGCGGCGAAGACGCTGCTTGCGGGCTGAAAGTCGGGCCCCGTCAGAACCCCATCAAATATCGGAATAGTGATCGCGGCGGATAGATTTTCCAACATTTCGCGCCGGATATGTTGGAAAAGTGAAAGTCTAACCCTTGAGCTTCCGCCAGATCGGGCGGAGGTCGAGCGCCGCGATGACAATCCCGAGCGGGATCATCCAGAAGCCGAGGACCGGCAAGAAACCGAAGAAGCCCAACACGATCAGGATCAACCCGACGACCAGGCGCAGACCGGGCGGCACGTTGCGCCGAACCCAAAGCCGGACCCGGGCCAGGGTTTTCTTGATCGCGGTAGGTTTTTTCATTGCCCGCGCACGACCTTGCCGGGGTTGAGGATATTCGCCGGATCGAGCGCCCGCTTGATCTCGCCCATCACGTCCCAGGCGGCACCATGCTCGGCCTCCATGTAGGCGAGTTTGCCAAAGCCGATGCCGTGCTCGCCGGTGATCGTGCCCCCCATCCGCAAGGCCCGTTCCGCCATCCGGCTCGCGAGGCGCTTGGCCTCGGCCAGTTCGGCCGCATTGCCGGGTTCGATCAGCAGGGCGGCGTGGAAATTGCCGTCGCCGACATGGCCGAGCATCGGTCCGGGGATCGTGGACGCGGCGATGTCGGCACGGGTTTCCTCGATCGCCTCCGCCAGCCGCGAGATCGGCACGCAAACGTCGGTGACAACCGCGGTCGCGCCGGGCTTGAGCCCGAGACAGGCCCAGTAGGCGTGATGACGCGCGGTCCAGAGCGCGGTGCGGTCCTCGGTTCGGGTCGCGGTCCTGATGCCCTCGGCACCGAACTCGTCCACCACCTCGCGGAAGCGTTCCGCATCCTCGGCAACCGCGCTTTCGGAGCCGTGGAACTCCACAAAGATATGCGGTTTCGCCGGCAGATCGGTGCCCGAATAGGCATTCACCGCCCGCACCGATTCGGCGTCGACGAACTCGATCCGGGCCACCGGGATGCCAATCTGGATCACCGCCACCACCGCGTCCACCGCGTCTTCCATCCGCTCGAAGGCGCAGACCGCGGCCGAAATTGCCTCGGGTTGGCCGTGCAACTGCACGGTGAGCTCGGTGATCACCCCGAGCGTGCCTTCGGAGCCGAGAAACAGCCCGGTCAGATCATAGCCCGACGACGACTTGCGCGCGCCGCTGCCGGTGCGGATCACCCGGCCATCGGCCATCACCACTTCGAGCGCGCGGATATTGTCGCGCATCGTGCCGTAGCGCACCGCTGTGGTGCCCGAGGCGCGGGTGGCCGCCATCCCGCCGATCGAGGCATTGGCACCGGGATCGACCGAGAAGAACAGCCCCGTTGTGCGCAATTCGCGGTTCAGTTCCTCGCGGGTGAGGCCGGGCTGAACCACCGCCTGCATGTCGCCCTGACGAATGTCGAGCACCCGGTTCATGCGCGCAAGATCGAGGCTTATGCCGCCGGCGATCGCGCTGGTGTGACCTTCGAGCGCGGTGCCCGCGCCATAGGCGATCACCGGGCAGCCGTGGGCGTGACAGATCCGCAGGATATCCGCCACCTCCCCGGTGCTCTCGGGATAGGCGACAGCGTCGGGCGGTGCCGCGGCGAAATGCGTTTCGCTCGCGCCATGCGCCTCCAGATCAGGCTTGGACCGGCTCAACCGATCGCCTAGAAGAGCCGAAAGCTCGGTGAGCGCGGCGTTGATGGTCATGCCATCCCCCCTCGTGAACCCGGCCCAATCTAGGCCAGACCATCGGCCGTTGCAAAGCCCGAGACCGAGGCGCAAATGCCGAGACGGTTAAAATTGTACCTAAACGCCGCTCTTGCCGCGCAACGGCGCGAGCTGGTGCAGGCATGGCACCTTCTCCGCGAGAAGGGGCCGGGGCAAGTGCAATTCTGGTTCATCGCGCTGATCATTGGTATCGCGGCGGGGTTTGCCGCCCTCCTGTTCCGGCTCGGGATCGAGCGGCTGCAGGCGGCACTCTACCGCAGCGACGACATTCACCTTCTGCACAGCCATGCCGAAACCCTGCCGTGGTACTGGGTCTTGCTGATCCCGGTTGCCGGTGGGCTGGTGGTGGGGATGATCCTGAACTGGTTTACCCCCGATGGCCGGGTGCGCTCGGTCGCCGACGTGATCGAGGGCGCGGCGCTCTTCGAGGGGCGGGTGGAACGGCGCGCCGGGCTTGGCTCGGCACTGGCTTCCTTCATCACCCTCTCCACCGGCGGCTCCTCGGGTCGCGAGGGGCCGGTGGTGCACCTCGCGGGGGTGATCTCGACATGGATCTCGCGCTGGATCAAGGCCGACGGGATCACCGGGCGCGACCTTCTGGGCTGCGCCGTGGCGGCGGCGGTCTCGGCCTCGTTCAACGCCCCGATCGCGGGGGCGCTGTTCGCGCTCGAAGTGGTGCTGCGCCATTTCGCGGTGCATGCCTTCGCGCCAATCGCCATCGCCTCGGTGGCGGGCACGGTGATCAACCGCATCGAGTTCGGCGATGTCACCGAGTTCGCCCTGCCGGTCGCGGGCGGCGTGGCCTTCTACGTCGAACTGCCCGCCTTCCTCATTCTCGGGCTGGTCTCCGGCCTTGTCGCGGGGGTGCTGATGCGGGCGATCTTCCTCACCGAAGACCTCGCCAACACCTTGCAAAAACACACCCGCCTGCCGCGGGTTCTGCGCCCGGCGCTGGCCGGGCTCCTGCTCGGGATCATCGCGATCTTCTTTCCCCATATCATCGGCGTCGGCTACGAGACGACCTCCGCCGCGCTCACCGGCGAACTCCTGCTGCACGAGGCGATGGTCTTCGCGGTGCTCAAGGTGGTGGCGGTCGCGATCACCATCGGCGGCCGGATGGGCGGCGGGGTGTTCTCACCTTCGCTGATGCTGGGCGCGCTCTCCGGGCTGGCCTTCGGCATCGTCGCCACCGGGATCCTGCCAGACCTGTCCGGCTCGCAAACGCTCTACGCCCTCGCCGGCATGGGCGCGGTCGCGGCCGCCGTACTCGGCGCACCGATCTCGACAACGCTCATCGTCTTCGAACTCACCGGCGACTGGCAGACCGGGATCGCGGTGATGGCCAGTGTGTCGCTGTCCTCGGCGCTGGCCTCGCGGCTGGTGGAACGCTCGTTCTTCCTCACCCAGCTCGAGCGACGCGGCATCCACCTCGCCGCCGGGCCGCAGGCCTACCTGTTGTCGACCGTGCGGGTGGCCACGGTGATGCGCAAGCTCGGCGAGACACATTGCGCCCCCGAGGATGCACTCTGGCCCCTCGTCGAGGACGGGATCTATATCGACGGCAACGCCACGCTGGAGGCGGCGATGCCGGTCTTCGAGCAATCGGGCGTGAGTTTCATCCCGGTGGTCACCCTCGCGGGCGAGGGCGCGGCCCCCGAGCTGTGGGGCGCGCTCCACCACGTCGATGCGCTGAAGGCATTCAACCGGGCGCTGGCGGCAACAGCGGCGGAAGAGCATTCCTGAACGCCTGACCGCAAACGGGGCCAGAGCCACGCATGGAAAAACCGTTTTGTGCGGGAGGACTTTCGCGTTAGCCTTGTTTCACAGACGCAAGGAAGGAGACGTGATGCAGGACGTCTTCGTGGCCAAGGCCGACGAACTCGTCGATGCCGGAATCAGGCAAAGCGGGATCCCGCTCACCGATACCCTCAAGCATTACCTTGCCATCACCATCGCACGATTCATGCGCGATCACCCCGGGATCGACCGGCTGACCATCCGCGTGACGCAGGCGATGGAAACCCGCGCCCCGCCCGACATCCTGCGCCGCCTTGGCGACGAGTGCCTGATCGCGACCTCGCTTTTCGAGGGCCGGTTGCGCCGCTCCGGCGGCTCGCTCAGGCATTACTCGGGGCTCGGCCAGGTTGCCTACGAAGCCGCGGCGATGACCGAGCAGGCGCATTCCTTCCCACATATGCGCGACGTGATCGTCTCGGGCACGGCCCGGGGCCGGGGGCGCGACAACCTGCGCGCGCTTCTGGATGCGGCGCGGGCCGGCAGCACCGTGGCGCGCAGATCTCTCGCCGAAGGCAAGGTGATTGCTTTCCCGGCACGCCGCTGGATCGGCTGAGGCGCGGGCCTCAGATTTCCTCGACGGTCACCTTGCCGGGGTCGAAGGCAACATGCCCCGCGATCCGGGCAGCCGCTTCGAGCGGTGCGTCAAAACTCCAGCCCGCGTCCTCGATCACGGTCGATCTGGTGTGAATGGCGAAGAAATGCGCCTCGCCCTTCCTCGGGCAGGTCGTGGAGGTGGCCGAGGCCTCCAGCATCGCCATTGCCAGGTCGCGGCGCGGGAAATACAGCGCGTCCGGGTGTCCCGGCTCCGATAGCTCCAGCACTTCGGCGCTTTCGCCCAGCACCGCGCCGCCCGCGCGCACAACCCACTTGCCGGGAATCCGGCGAATGCGAATGGTCTCGCTCATCCTGTCCTCCTCGTTCTGCGGGCGCACACCAGTGCGGCGCCCTCCTGCTCCACTCAGATCGGCGCACAGGCCGCCTTGAGCCAGGCCCGCGCCGGCTCCGACAGCCGCGGCGAGAGCTTTTGGCGCACTTCGGCGTGGTAGTCGTCGAGCCATTCCCGCTCGCCGGCGCTCAGCATTCCGACCATCACCAGCCGCCGGTCGATCGGCACGAAGGTGAGGGTTTCAAACGCCAGCATGTC
Organism: Maritimibacter sp. HL-12; assembly: GCF_900177545.1. Classification (GTDB taxonomy): domain Bacteria; phylum Pseudomonadota; class Alphaproteobacteria; order Rhodobacterales; family Rhodobacteraceae; genus Sinisalibacter. The sequence goes on from NZ_FXBQ01000001.1 coordinate 2,880,928, forward strand.
GCGGGCGTCGCCGCCGTCAAGCCGCTCGGCCTCGCGCACCACGACAAGGTTCTCGATCCGGATCCCGAAAGCACCCTCGCGGTAATATCCGGGTTCGTTCGACAGGATCATGCCCGGCTCCAGTGCCACCCCGGACAGCCGCGAGAGCCGCTGCGGGCCCTCGTGCACCGAAAGGTAACTGCCGACGCCGTGGCCGGTGCCGTGGTCGTAATCCTGGTGGGCGAGCCAGAGCGGGTAGCGCGCGAGCGCGTCGAGGTCGCGCCCCGCCACGCCCTTGGGAAAGCGCACCCGGCTGATCGCGATCATCCCCTGCAACACCCGGGTGAAGGCCGCGCGCTCGGCCCGGCCCACCTCGCCGACCGGCAGGGTGCGGGTGATGTCGGTGGTGCCGTCATCATATTGCCCGCCGGAATCGAGTACCACCAGATCGCCGGGCGCGAGGGTCCGGTTGGTCTCGCGCGTCACCCGGTAATGGATCACCGCGCCATGCGGTCCGGTGCCCGAGATCGTCTCGAAACTGATGTCGCGCAAGGCACCGGTGGCGCGTCGCTGGGCTTCAAGCTCCACCACGAGGTCGATCTCGGTGATCCCGCCGCGATGCGCGGTGGCGTCATACCAGGTCAGGAATTCCACCATCGCCGCGCCGTCGCGCAGATGCGCCGCGCGCGTGCCTGCGATCTCGGCCGGCGTCTTCTTTGCCTTGGGCAGGATGCAAGGGTCGTCGCCCCAGGCGATCTCGACCCCGCCGGCGTCGAGGATCCGCGCCACCGCGTCGGGCGCACTGGCCTTGTCGACCCGCACCAGCCCGTCAAGCTCCATGAGCGCCGCCTCGAAGGCGCTCACCGGGTAGAGCCAGACCTCGGGACCGAAGTGGTCGCCGATCCCCGCCGGGCGCGCCGGATGGGTGAACAGCGCCACCCGGCCGTCGTCGTGCAGGATCGCGAAGCCCTGCACCACCGGGATATGCGGGATATCGTCGCCGCGAATATTGAGCAGCCAGGCGATGCTGTCCGACAGCGTGAGCACCGCCGCGCGCTGGCCCGCGTCGCGCAAGCCCTCGGCCAGCTCGGCGCGTTTCTCGCCGTGGCCGCGCCCCGCGAGCCCCTCGGGATGCGCCCGCACCGCGCCCTGCGGCGGGGCCGGGCGGTCGGGCCAGATCTCGTCGACGAGGTTTTGCGAGGCGACCAACTCGATCCCGCTGCCCGAAAGCGCGGCCTCCATCTTCTCGATCGCGCCGCGCGTGTGCAGCCAGGGGTCGAAGCCCACGCGCCCGCCCTCGGGCAGGTGCGCGCGCAGCCAGTCGGCGGGGTCGGTCTCGGGCCAGGGCACCGGGGTGAAGGCGTCAAGATCGACCTGCGCCTTCACCTGCGTGCGATAGCGCCCGTCGATGAACACACCCGCCACATCGCCAAGGGCGAGGCAAAACCCGGCCGAGCCGGTGAACCCGGTGAGCCAGGCCAGCCGCGCATCGCAATCGGCGACGTTTTCGCCCTGGTGGGCATCGGCGCGCGGCACGAAGAAGCCCGCGAGCCCGTCGCGCGCCATCACCCTGCGCAGCCGCGCCAACCGCCCCGGGCCCTGCGCCGGGTCGGCCGTGGTCTCGAAACTCTGGAACATCGCAACCTCCACGCCGTTCTTCTTGGGTCCTGAAATACCTTGGGGGCTTGGGGGTGAAACCCCCAATCAAACAAAAAAAGCGCGGCGCAGCCGCACCGCCTTGCACCGTCAGCCGGCGCGCCGCATTCCCATCACCCGCGCCCGTGCCCGCGGATCGGGGTCGAACAGCACCGCAAGCTGCTCGGTCACGGCACCGGCAAGCTGGTCGGCGTCGGTGATCGTCACCGCGCGGTCGTAATAGCGGGTCACGTCATGGCCGATGCCGATCGCCAGAAGCTCCACCCGCTTGCGTTTCTGCACCATGGCGATCACGTCGCGCAGGTGCTTTTCGAGGTAATTGGCCGGGTTCACGCTGAGCGTGCTGTCGTCCACCGGCGCACCGTCGGAGATCACCATCAGGATCTTGCGCGCCTCGGGGCGGGCGCAGAGCCGGCGGTGCGCCCATTCCAGCGCCTCGCCGTCGATATTCTCCTTCAGAAGCCCCTCCTTCATCATCAGCCCGAGGTTGACCTTGGTGCGCCGCATCGGGGCATCGGCGGACTTGTAGATGATGTGGCGCAGATCGTTGAGCCGGCCCGGGCTCTGCGGGCGGTTGTCGGCGAGCCATTTCTCGCGCGCAAGCCCGCCCTTCCAGGCCCGCGTGGTGAAGCCGAGGATCTCCACCTTCACGTCGACGCGCTCCAGCGTGCGCGCGAGCACATCCGCCGTGATCGCGGCGATGGAAATCGGCCGCCCGCGCATCGAGCCGGAGTTGTCGAGCAGCAGCGTCACCACGGTATCGCGGAACTCGGTGTCCTTCTCGATCTTGAAGCTGAGCGGCGTTGTCGGGTTGGCAACCACGCGGGCGAGGCGGCCGGCGTCGAGGATGCCTTCCTCGAGGTCGAATTCCCACGACCGGTTCTGCTGCGCCTGCAAGCGGCGCTGGAGCTTGTTGGCCAGCCGCGACACCGCGCCTTTGAGCGGCTCCAACTGCTGGTCGAGATAGGCGCGCAGGCGTTCCAGTTCCGCCGGTTCGGCGAGATCCTCGGCCTTGATCTCCTCGTCATGGACGTCGTCGTAGACATTGTAATGCGGATCGGCCTCGGAATGCGGCGGCGGGGCCGGCGGCTCGGGCGGCGCATCGGCCTCGGGCAGCTCGGCTTCCTCGCCGCTCTCCAGCTCCGACAGGTCATCGAGCGACACCTCGGCCGATTGCGGATCGGGCTCGACGTCATCCTCCGAGCGTTCCGCCTCGGCCTCGTCGGTCTTCTCGCTCTCCGGGCTCTCCTCCTGCGCGGCGTCTTCTTCCTGGTCGGTCTCGTCGGTCTCGGCGTCGCGGTCCTGGTCTTCGTCGGCGGCGTCGGGGTCGTCGCCAAGCTGGTCGCCGTAGCCGAGATCCTCGATCACCTGGCGGACCAGCCGGGCGAAGGCGCGCTGGTCTGCGAGCGCGTCATCGAGACCGCCGAGCGTCTCGCTCGCCTGCGCTTCGAGAAAGCCGCGCCACAACTCCAGCACGTTCTGCGCCCCCGGTGGCAGATCGCGCCCGGTTGCCAGCGCGCGCACCATGTAGCCCGCCGCCTCGGCCAGCGGTGCCTCGTCGGTCGAGGTCATGTTGCCATAGCCACGTCGCGTCGCCTCGTCGGCGATCTTGTGGTCGATGTTGGAGGCGGTGCCGGGCATCACCCGCGCGCCCACCGCCTCGCAGCGGGCGGTTTCCATCGCCTCGTAAAGCGTGCGCGCCATCTCGCCTTGCGGCAGGTAGCGCGTGTGGGTGGCGGTATCGTGGAACTTGTGGCGCAGCGCCAGCGCATCGGCCACCCCGCGCGCCAGCAGAACCTCGTCGCGCGCCATCCGCCGGGTCACCTGTGGCAGCCGCACGGTTTCGCCGGAAATGCCCGACGGGTCCACCGTGTAGGTGACGTTCAACTCGCGGTCGTCGGCCATCACCTTGGTGGCCTCGGCCAGCGCCTTCTTGAACGGATCGGCGGGGTTATCGGTGGGTTTGTTCATGGACGTGTTGAAGCACGGTCGGGCAGGGGAGGCAAGCGGGCTCAGACACGCCCCGGGCCGGTGCAGTCTGCCCGCGCGGTCGCAGCGCGGGCTTTTGCCGGGTCATCGCGCCGCGTCGCATCCGCCAAGGTCGCGGGTCGCCGCGCGGCCAGTCGGCAAGGTCTCAACTTTTCGAGAGACCGCGACCGAATATGGAGCACAAGGCCATGCGGCGCGTTTCCCTTCCAGTCCGACATGTATCAACGAAAGGAGACCAGGATGACCACCCCGCGTATTGCCGTGATCGTCGCATCAACCCGAACCGACCGTTTTGGCGGCAAGCCCGCCGACTGGCTGTGGTCGAAACTGCCTGAACGGCGCGACATGACATTCGAACTGATCGACCTGCGCGACCACCCGCTGCCGTTCTTCGACGAAGCCGCAACCAACGCCTTTGTCGAGACGAAAGACCCCGCGGCGCGCGCCTGGCAAGACCTGATCCGTCGCTTCGACGGCTACATTTTCGTGACCCCGGAATACAACCACTCGATCCCCGGCGCGTTGAAGAATGCGCTCGACCAGGCCTATGTCGAGTGGAAACACAAGCCGATCGCCGCGCTGGCCTATGGCTCGATGGGCGGCGCTCGGGCGCTCGAACATCTGCGCCAGATTTCCGTCGAATTGCAGATGGTTGCGGTGCGCAACGCCGTGCACATCGGTGGCCCGGATTTCTACCGCGTCAGCCCGATTGGTGACGACGACCCGATCAGCGCAATCGAGGAGCATATCGCGCCCTCGCTCGAAGCCATGCTCGACGACGTCGCGTGGTGGGCGAGGGCGACGATGGCGGCGCGCAGCCAAGAGCGCAAGGAGGCGGCGTGAGGCCTACCCCAGCGCCGCGTTCGCCGCGCTTTCCGGCAGTTCCTCGTCAAAGCAGCGCTGATAGAACTCGGCCACGGTCTGGCGTTCCAACTCGTCGCACTTGTTGAGGAACGACAGCCGGAAGGCGTAGCCGATATTGCGGAAGATCTCGGTGTTCCAGGCCCAGTTGATCACCGTGCGCGGGCTCATCAGGGTGGAGAGATCGCCGTTCATGAAGGCGGTGCGGGTGAGGTCGGCGACCGTCACCATCTGGCTCACCTGCTTGCGGCCCTTCTCGGTGTTGAAATGCGGTGCCTTGGCCAGCACGATCGCCACTTCGGCGTCGTGGGAGAGGTAATTCAGCGTGGCGACGAGGCTCCAGCGGTCCATCTGCGCCTGGTTGATCTGCTGCACGCCGTGGTAAAGCCCGGTGGTGTCGCCGAGGCCAACCGTGTTAGCGGTGGCGAAGAGGCGGAAATACTTGTGCGGCGTGATGATCTCGTTCTGGTCGAGCAGGGTGAGTTTGCCGTCATGCTCCAGCACCCGCTGGATCACGAACATCACGTCGGCGCGGCCGGCGTCGTATTCGTCGAACACGATCGCGCAGGGGTTGCGCAGCGCCCAGGGCAGGATGCCTTCGTGAAACTCGGTCACCTGCTTGCCGTCGCGCAGCTTGATCGCATCCTTGCCGATCAGGTCGATCCGGGAGATGTGGCTGTCGAGGTTGACCCGCACGGTCGGCCAGTTCAGCCGCGCGGCGACCTGCTCGATATGGGTCGACTTGCCGGTGCCATGGTAGCCCTGGATCATCACCCGGCGGTTGTGGGCGAAGCCCGCAAGGATCGCCAGCGTGGTTTCGGGATCGAACTTGTAGGTCGGGTCGAACTCCGGCACGCGGTCGGTCGGCTCCTCGAAACCTTTCACCAACATGTCCGTGTCGATCCCGAAAACATCTCGCACCGAGATGCTTTCGGTGGGCCGCGCATTGCTATCCATCGTGCCGTCCATTGCCTTTGCGTTTCTCCCCGGGGCCAAACCCGTCGCCCGTTCGTGCCCGATAATGGGGGGGGGCGCAAGAGGCCGGCGGGCGGCTGTCGCCGGTTCGGGGTGGCCCCGCACGTGGCCATTCCGGCGCAGGTGGCTGGCCAAAACCGCGCCTGTTCGCTTAGGCTGGGGCAAAGCGTGAGGGACGATGGCAACGCGGGACGATCTGGAACACTGGCTGGCGCGCACGGCGCAGGGCGACCGTGCCGCCTTCGGGGCGTTGTATCGTCACACCTCGGCGAAACTTTTCGGCCTCGCCTTGCGTATCTTGAAGGATCGGGGCGAGGCGGAAGACGCGCTGCAGGAGATTTACGTCAAGGTCTGGCACGCGGCGGGGCGCTACCGGGTGAACGGCTACAGCCCGATGACCTGGCTGATCACGCTGGCGCGCAACCACGCCATCGACAAGGTGCGGCGGCGGCGCGCGGGCGGGGGCGCGCTCGACGACGTGGCGGAGCTGGCCGATGCCCGGCCGGGGCCAGAGGCCGAGGCGGTGGCGCGGTCCGAACGCGGGCGAATCGAGGCCTGTTTCGATGAACTCGACGCCGATCGGGCCGAGGCGGTGCGCCGCGCCTATCTCGACGGCGAGAGCTATGCCGATCTGGCCGAGCGCTTCGCGGTGCCGCTCAACACGATGCGAACATGGCTGCGCCGCAGCCTGTTGAAACTGAGGGAGTGTCTCGAACGATGACCGGGGCCGAAAAGTCGGACGACGACCGCGCGCTTGCGGGCGAATATGTGCTCGGCGTTCTCCCGCCTGAGGAGGCGCGGGCGGCGTCTGCGCGCATCGCGACCGACCCCGAGTTCGCCGCGCTGGTTGCCGAGTGGCGGGCCGATCTGGCCACGCTGGCCGACGAGGTCGAGCCGGTGGCACCGCCCGCGCGGGTCTGGCGCGCAACCGAGCGACGGCTGTTCGGGCGCGCGCGGCGGCGCTGGTGGGCCTGGGCCGCCCCGGTCGCGCTGGCCGCGGCACTGGCGGCGGCGGTGGTTTTCTGGCCCAGCTTTGCCCCGCGCGCGCCGGTGCCCCCCGCCGCCCCGGCCTACCGCGCCGAACTGGTCGCGCAGGACGGCGATCTCCGACTTGCGGCGGCCTACGATGCCGAGGCCGGAACGCTCTTTGTTGCGCGTGAAGGCGCGGCCGCACCGGTGGGGCGCGCGCTCGAACTCTGGATCATCGCGGGCGACGATGCCCCGGTTTCGCTCGGCGTGCTGCCCGACGACCCGGCCACGGTGGTGATGGTGGCGCCGGAGTTGCGCGCCGCCCTCGACGGCGCGGTCCTGGCGGTGTCGGACGAACCCGCGGGCGGCTCGCCCACCGGCCAGCCCACCGGCGCGGTTCTGGCAACCGGCGCACTCACGGAGGCGTGATGGCGTTGTGATCGGCGGCGTGAAACTCGCCGCCGCTTCCTTGCGTGGTTTCTGGCGTTCTCGGGCAATCGGTTCGGGACCACCACAGAAACGCACCCAAGGGAGTCAGACATGTTTCGCAAGACCTTTCTCACCACCTCCACCGCCCTCGCGCTCGGCCTTGCCGCGCCGGGCATCGCGACGAGCCAGAGCGACACCGGCAACCCGATGGTCGGTGGCGCCGCGATGTTCCCCGACAAGACCATCGTCGAGAACGCCGTGAACTCGGCCGATCACCAAACCCTCGTCGCCGCGGTCACCGCCGCAGGGCTTGCCGAAACCCTCTCGGGGGAGGGCCCGTTCACCGTCTTCGCGCCCACCGACGCGGCCTTCGAGATGCTTCAGGGTGGCACCGTCGAAACCCTGCTGATGCCGGAAAACAAGGACCAGTTGGTGGAAGTGCTCACCTGCCACGTGGTCGCGGCAAACGCGATGTCGGACGCGATCATGACGATGGTCGACGACGATGGCGGCGCGCATGACGTCGAGACCCTGGGCGGCTGCACCCTGGAGGCCAGCTACAACATGGGCACCCTCATGCTGACCGACGAACGCGGCCGCACCGCGAGCGTGACCATCGCCGACGTGCGCCAGTCGAACGGCGTGATCCACGTCATCGACAAGGTGATGCTCCCGGCGATGTGACCCGCCGGAGCGAAACCGGGTCGCGCGGCGTCCTCCTGCAGCGCGGCCCTTTCCCCGGCCCGGGTCTTTCCCGTTCGACAGATGCCGGGGGATGGCGGCGGCGGATCTGGATGTCCCTCCTGGCCCGTCGTCGCCTGACCGCCGCCGCAGTCGCAAGCCCGCGCGAGGTATCCGACCGCGACGACTCACGGCGGCGTGCATTGCCGGGACCGGGGGCGCGTGATAGCGCATCGCCATGAACCGGCCCGCTCTCCTTCTCGCCCTGATCGCCGTTCCCGCGATGGCGCAGGACATCACCCGCCCGCTGCGCGATCCCGCGCTGGTGCCGCTGCCGATCGAGACGGTCACGCTCCTTCGGCTCGGCGCGCGCAATGTTTTCGACAGCTACGCCGCCACCTTCGACCGGCTCGCGGTGACCGGCGATATCCCGGTGATCGGCCCCCGCGTGACGCTCGAAATCCGGGCCGCCGCGGACCGCGCCCGGGTCTTCCTCGGCTGGACCCAATACGACCTCGACGGCGACGGCATGATCCGGCGCACCGAGTTCGACCGTCACGCCGGGATGAGCTGGGGCGACAACCTCGGCGTGCGCGAGCTTGCCCTGCTCGACGCCGAATGGACGGCGGCGGACCGCAACGGCGACGGCGAAGTGGGCCTTGACGAGATCCACGCGCTTGCGCTCGAGATGCACCCGGTGCCCGACATCGGCCCGCTTGGCCCCGAAGGCGAGGCAATGCTGCTGATGGACCTCGACAACGACGGCTTCGTGACCTGGGACGAGGTCGAGGCGGTGCTCGCGGCGCCGCGATGATCGTCACGCAGGCGTGATCGCGCGACCCCGGCGGGCAGGATAGAACGACAGGATCAACACGAAGGGGGCGCGATGAGACTGACACGATGGATCGGCGCGGGCGCGCTGGCGCTTCTGCTCACGGCTCCGGCCACGGCGCAGCAGACGGACGGCCACATGCACGCACACGGGGCCGACGGCACCGGCCATGACGAGGTGACCATGCCCGGCCTGCGCGGCCGCGATGCCAGCGCCGAGGAAAGTTTCGAGATGGAGGTGCTGTTCCGAAACTTCCCGGCCATCGACCGCGAGGTGACCAACCTGCCCGACGGCATCCGCACCCACACCTTCACCGAGGATCCGGAGCTTCGGGCGGTGGTGGTCAGCCACGTGGTGGGCATGATTGCCCGCGTCGAAGAGGGCCGCGACCCGCAGGTGCTGATCCAGAGCCCGACGCTCGACATCCTGTTCCAGCGCCGCGCCGGCATCGCCACCGAGATCGAGGCGACCGAGACCGGGATCGCGGTGACCCAGACCTCCGACGATCCCGAGGTGGTGGCGGCGCTCCAGCGCCATGCTTCGGAAGTGACCGACATGGTCGCGCGCGGGATGCAAGCGGTCCATGACCGGATGATGGTGCAGGCGGCAAACTGACGCGGCACCGCCGATCACCGGGAAAATGGCCAGCCGATGCCCGGCACCCAACCGTCGCGCTGCGCCCGAAAGGCTGTTCCGATTGCCGGAAAACGCCGGGCAAAAACCGCGATCTGACCTGTTTTTTCTCAGCGTGCCGGGTCCGGTTCCGGCTGGCCGGGGGCATGAAGACGGGTCGCGCGCCGGGTTTTTCTCGAACCGGCCCCGGTTTTCTGCCGAATGCGCATTTTTCCGCGGCATGAATGCGCCAGATCAAGGCATCCAATACATTTAAAAATCAGAATACGAGTGATGGCCGCGGTCGAGCAGAGATGATCCGCCGCGCGCCGCAAGCCGGGGGAGGAGAGCGATGTCCGACCGGAATGCGACAACGTCCAGTGGCGGTTTTCGCCGCGTGCTCGACGCCGAAACAACCGCCGATGCGCGCCTTGCGGCCGGTCACGAAGAGGCGGCGGCGATCCGCCAACGGGCCCGCGCCGAAGCCCGCGCAATCGCCGCCCGCGCCGACCGGCGGTTGCAGGCGCTGCACGCCGACATGCAGGAAGACATTGGCCGCGCCAAGGCGCGGATGGTGCAGGCTTTCGAAGCGGCGCGGCGCGATCTTTCCGCGCCGCCCGACGAAGCCCGCGTGCAGGTTGCCGCCAAGCACCTCGCGCGCCGTCTGGCGGGGATCGACAGCTCATGAGACAGGCCGGTTTCGCATATGCCCAGGCGCGGATGCAGGCCCGGTTCGCGGCCCGCCCCGAGGCGGCGGAGTGGCAGATGATCGAAACCGGCCGTGATCTTGCCCAAGGACTCGACGCCACAAAGCGCACGGGCCTTGCGGCTTTCGTGGCCCGATTGGGGCGCGACAGTTCGCGCGAGGCGGTGGAGTCGGGGTTGCGGCAAGCTTGGGCCGATCTCGTCGCCGAGGTGGCGCATTGGGCGCCCCCGTCCTGGCGCGCGGCGCTGGAATGGGTGGCCCTCTTGCCGCATCTCGGGCTTGCCGACGCCGAGGGGTCGCTGGCCTTGCCGGGGGGCGAGGCGCTGGCGACAGCCATCGAGGATGGCGCGCGCCCCGGTGCGGCATGGCAAGCGGGCCTTGCCGCGCGCCTGCCACGCGGCGGGGCGGCTGCGCTTGCGCCGCTCAATCCGCTCATCACAGCCTATCTCGAAGGCCCGCCGCGCGCACTCACCGAGAGATGGGCGCTGATGCGGGGGCTTGAGCGCCTGCTGCGCGCCCGCGCGGGCGAGCCCGCCGCCGCCTTCGCCTTTCTCGGGCTGATGGCGCTCGATCTCGAACGCTTGCGCGGCGCGCTCCTGCTCGCCCGGCTGTTTCCGGTCACCGGCGAGGGGGAGGCGGCCTGATGTTGCGCCCGCGCCCGACGACATGGTTCGAACTGCTCACCAGCCGCCAGCATTTCGCGCTGGCGATGCAGGTGCTTGCGGCCAGCGGAGCGGCGCAGCTCGAAGCCCGCCCGCTCGCCGGGTCCGAACCGGTGCTGCCGAGGCTCGAGGAATTCTTCGCCGCCTTCCACGCGCTCGAAGCCGATTACGGCGGCTATTGGCCCGAGGCGCGCGGCCATGCCGGGCTGGCGCTCGAAAACCCCATCGCGGTGCTTGAGGAAACCCTCGCCCGGCTCGAAAGCTGGGCGCAGGCGGCCGATCGGATCATCGCCGATATCCGCGCCTGCGAGGCGCGGCTGGGCGAACTTGCGCTGATCGGCGAACTGGTCGAGGCCGTACCCGGCCACCTGCCGCTCGCCCGCCTTGGCGCGGGCGGCGGGCGGCTCGTCGATCACGCGATCTTCTTCCTGCCCGCGCCGGTGCCGGATCTCCCCGATATCGGCGCGGCGTTCAGCGAGCTTTTCCCGACCGACCGCGGCGGCTTTCTCGTGGTGCTGGCAGAGCGTCACGCAATGGCGGGGCTTGCCGAGCGGCTGGCGAGCTTGCGGGCAACACCGGTGCCGCTGCCCGAATTCCTGCGCGATGATCCGGCGGGCCATGCCGCGCAGGTGCGCGTGCACAGCGCGGCCGTCGCCGAGACCTGCAGCGTGCACCGCGAGCGGCTCGACGAACTCGCCGAGGAAACCGGCCTTGCCGGGCTGCTCAACCGCGTCGCCGTGCTCGAATGGCTCGCCGCCAACGCGGGCGACATCACCGCGAGCCGCCACGTCATGCGCATCACCGGCTGGACCCGTGACCCGGGCGGGGCCGAGATCCGCGCCGCGCTCGACGCCGCCGAGGTGGATTACGCGTTGACGCTGGGCGAGGGCGCGCCGGGCGATCCGCCGATGGTGCTCGAAAACCCGGGGTTCCTCAAGGCCTTCGAGTTCTTCCCGCGCCTGCTCGGCGTGCCCGCCGATCGCGAGGTCGATCCCTCCATCGTTACCGCGCTGATCGCGCCGGTGCTGTTCGGCTTCATGTTCGGCGATGTCGGGCAGGGCGCGGTGCTGGTGCTGGTCGGGCTTCTGCTGCACCGCCGCATCCCGCTGCTGTTCCTGCTGATCCCCGGCGGGATCATGGCGATGGTGTTCGGCGTGCTGTTCGGCTCGGTGTTCAGCATGGAGGGGATCATCCCCGCGCTCTGGCTGCACCCGCTCGACGAGCCGATCACGGTGCTCGCCGCCGCGCTGGCGATCGGGGCCGGGCTGCTCGCGCTCGCTATCGCGCTCGACATGGTGCAAGCGGCATGGCGCGGCCAACTGATGCGCTGGATGGCCGGGTTTGGCGGCGTGACGCTGGCCTGGGCCGGATTGCTCGCGGCCTTCGCCTTCCCTGCGCTGGCCTGGGGCTTGCCGCTGGGGCTGGCGCTCACGCTCGCGGGTGCGCGGAGCGCAGAGGGATGGTCGCCCGCCGCGGCGGGCAAGGCGGCGGCGGAATTCGTCGAAACCCTGATGCGGCTGCTCGTCTCCACCGTCTCTTTCGCCCGGGTCGGCGCCTTCGCGCTGGCGCACGGAGGGCTTTCGGCGGCGGTTGTGGGCGTGGCCGATGCGCTCGGCGGCGCCGGCTTCTGGATCGCGCTGCTGCTCGGCAACCTGCTCATCCTCACGCTGGAGGCGCTGGTGACCGGCATCCAGACCACCCGCCTGATCCTGTTCGAGTTTTTCATCCGCTTCTTTCACGCCGAGGGCCGCGAGTTTCGCCCGCTTTCGGCACCGGGCCAACATCTCAGAGAGGGAACCCCATCATGAAACGCATCACCGCCCCGTTCATCGGCCTCATCGCGCTGGCGCTGCCGCTCGCCGCCGCGCTCACCTATCTCTGGCTCGGCCCTGCCGCCGCCCAGACCGCCGCCGAAGCCGCCCCCGCCGCACCCCACGCCGGGATGGCGATGATCGGCGCGGCGATCTCGGCCGGGCTTGCCTCGCTGGGTGCGGCTTACGCCGTGGCGGTGGTGGGCAGCGCCGCCGTGGGCGCGCTCACCGAGAAGCCGGAACTGCTCGGGCGGCTCCTGATCCTCGTCGGCCTTGCCGAGGGGATCGCGATCTACGGGCTGATCGTGGCCGTGCTGATCCTGAACGCGGTGTGAGCGATGCGCGAGATCGTCTTCATCGGCGACGAGGTGACGGCGGCGGGTTTCCGGCTCGCGGGCATCGAGAGCTTTGCGCCCGACCCCCAGGAATTGGTCGCGTTGGTCAAGGCCGAGGCCCCCAAGGCGCGGGTGTTGATGATGACGGCGGCGGCGCATGCGGCGCTGCCCGATAGGTTCGCGCGCGCGCTGGAGGCCGAACCGGCCCCGCTGCTCGCGCTGGTGCCGGACGCACAAGGGCATGTGGGCGTGCCCGACATGGAGGCCGAGGTGCGCCGCGCCCTCGGGATCGAGGTGTGACATGGACGATGTGAACAGACCCGACCGGTCCGAGGCGCTGATTGCGCGGATCGAGGCGGAGACGGAAGCGGAACTGGTCCGGATCCGCGCCAAGGCCGAGGCGGAGGCGGCGGCGGAGGTGCAGGCCGCCCATGCCCGCGCCCGCGCCCGGGTGCACGAGGAGATCGCCGCGCTGAAGCGAACCCGCGCCGAGGCGTTGCGCTTTGAGACCGCCCGGCTCGACACCGCGCGCCGGCAGTTGCGCGGAACCGAGGCGCGCGCCGAGATCGAGGCCGGGTTGCCCGCGCTGGAAGCCGCGCTCGCAGCCCTCTGGAATGAGGCGGAAACGCGGATGGGTTGGGCGCGCGCGGCGCTGCGGCTCGGGGCCGACCGGTTCGGGCCGGGCGACTGGGTCGTGACCCATCCCGGCGATCTGACCCCGGACGAGATTGACAGGCTCGCGCGCGAGGTGAAACAGGCCACCGGCACTGCCCCGGGGTTCGAGCCGGACCCGTCGCTCGGCGCAGGGCTGCAGGTCCGCGCCGCCACCGCCTGGCTCGATGCGAGCCTGGCCGCGCTGATCGCCGACCGCGAGGCGACGGGCGCGGCGCTGCTGGCCGAGATCGCGCGGGCGAAGGAGGGCAGGGGATGACACAGGCGATCATCACATCCGTGGCCGGGCCGGTAATCCGGGCGCGGCGCGAAGGCGGGTTCAGCCTCGGCGAGGCGGTGCATGTCGGCGAAGCCGGGTTGCTCGGCGAGGTGGTGCGGCTCTCGGGCGACGAGATCACCGCGCAGATCTACGAAGACACCACCGGGCTCGCCCCGGGCGATAGCGTCGAAGGCAGCGGCCTGCCGCTCTCGGTGCGCCTCGGGCCGCACCTGCTCGGCAATATCTACGACGGGTTGTTGCGCCCGCTCGCCGCCGAGGATGTCGCGCAGCGGTATCACCTGCGCCCGCTCGTCGAGCCCGGCGAGAGCGTGCGCGCCGGCGAGGCGCTCGCCGAGGTCGAAGGCCCGGCAAAGGCGCAGGTCCTGCTTGTGCCGCCCGACATCTCCGAAGCGAAGCTCGACCATATCGAAACCGGGGAAGCCACGCTCGACGATGTCGTGGCGCGCCTGACCCTGCCCGATGGCACCTCCCGCGAGATCGCGCTTGCGCATGACTGGCCGGTGCGCCGCCCGCGCCCGGTGGCCCGCCGCCTGCCGCCCGACGAAATGATGGTGACCGGCCAGCGCATCCTCGACAGCCTGTTTCCGATCGCCCGCGGTGGCCGCGCCGCCATTCCCGGCGGGTTCGGCACCGGCAAGACGGTGCTTCAGGAAACCCTCGCCAAGTGGTGCGACGCCGACGTGATCGTCTATGTCGGCTGCGGCGAGCGCGGCAACGAGATGGCCGAGGTGCTGCACGAGTTTCCCGAACTGGAAGACCCGCGCACCGGGCGGCCCTTGATGGAGCGCACGGTGATCGTGGCCAATACCTCGAACATGCCGGTGGCCGCGCGCGAAGCCTCGATCTACACCGGGGTGACGGTGGGCGAATATTTCCGCGACCAGGGCTTCAACGTCACCCTGATGGCCGACAGCACCTCGCGCTGGGCCGAAGCCTTGCGCGAGGTCTCTGGCCGGTTGGGCGAATTGCCCTCCGAGAGCGGTTACCCGGCCTACCTTTCCTCGCGGATGAGCGAGTTCTACGAACGCGCGGCCTCGGTAGAAACGCTGGGCGGCACGCGTGGCTCGCTCACCGTGATCGGGGCGGTCAGCCCGCCCGCGGGCGATTTCTCCGAGCCCGTCACCAGCCACACCAAGCGTTACGTCCGGACCTTCTGGGGGCTTGATCGTGGCCGGGCGCAGGCTCGCTTCTACCCCGCGATCCACCCGCTCCAGAGCTACTCGGAAGACGCGGGCGGCCTTGTCGACTGGTGGACGGCGCATGGCAACCCGAACTGGCGCACCCAGCGGTCGCGCATCCTCGACCTGCTCGAAGCCCAGGCCGGGCTTGAACGGATGGCGCGCATCGTCGGCAAGGACGCGATGCCGCCCACGCAACAGCTCACGCTGCTCTGTGCCGGGTTGGTGGATGATGCCTTCCTGCGCCAATCCGCCTTCTCACCGACCGACCGCACCTGCCCGCCGGACAAGCAAACCGAGATGCTCGGCGCCTTGATGCGGTTCTTCGATCTGGCCGAGGCGGCGGTGGCGCGCGGCATGAAGGTGGAGGCGATTGCTGGGGCGAGGTTCTACCGCCGCCTCGCACGGATGGGCGAGGAGATCGCCGATGGCGATCCCACCCGCTTCGCCGCCCTCGTCGAGGAGATGGAAACCGAGTTGGCCGGGCTTGGCCGGGAGGTGAGTGATGCGGTTTGAGCTTGGCGCGGGCGGCGCGGTCACCGCCATCGAGGGGCCGCTGGTGTTTCTGCGCCGGGTGGTCAAGGCCGGGCTGGGCGAGGCGGTGGAGGTCGAGGGCGGCGATGGCCGCGCCCGGCTTGGTCGGATCGTCGCGCTCGACGAGGAAGGCATCGTTGTTGAGCTTCTGGAGAGCACTGCGGGCCTCGGCATCGACGACGTGACCGTGCGCTTTCGCGGCGAACCGATGACCATGGCGCTCGGGCCGGGGCTGCTTGGCCGGGTGTTCGACGGCGTGGGGCGCGCGCGCGACGGCGGCCCCCCGGTGCCCGAAATGGTGCGCAGGCGGGTCGATACCGGCACGATCAACCCCGCCACGCGCGGCCTGCCGAAGGACTTCATCGAAACCGGCGTGTCCTCGATCGACATCCTTAACAGCCTCGTGCGCGGCCAGAAACTGCCGATCTTCTCCGCCGGGGGCCTGCCGCATGACCGGCTCGCCGCCGGCATCGCCCAGACCGCGCGGCTGCGCGGCGAGGATGAGGCGGGTTTCGCCGTGGTTTTCGCGGGCATCGGTGTCAGCCACGACAGCGCCGAGAGCTTCCGCGCCGCGATGGAGCAATCGGGCGCGCTCGAACACACGGCGATGTTTCTCAACCTCGCCTCCGAGCCATCGGCCCAGCGCCTGCTCACCCCGCGCTACGCGCTCACGGCGGCGGAATATCTCGCCTTCGACGAGGGCCGCCACGTCCTCGTGATCCTCACCGACATGACCAACTATTGCGAGGCGCTGCGCGAGGTGTCGGCCAGCCACGGCGAGATTCCCTCGCGCAAGGGCTACCCCGGCTACATGTATTCCGATCTCGCCACCATTTTCGAGCGCGCAGGCTGGATCAAGGGCCGGGCGGGCACGCTCACCCAACTGCCGATCCTGACCATGCCGGCAGATGACATCAGCCACCCGATCCCCGACCTCACCGGCTACATCACCGAAGGCCAGGTGGTGCTCGACCGAGCGCTGGAGCACCGCGGCATTTACCCGCCGGTGAACGTGCTGCCCTCGCTGTCGCGGCTGATGGATCAGGGCATCGGTGAAGGCTACACCCACCCCGATCACCCGGCGCTCGCCCAGCAGCTCTTTGCCGCCTACGCCCGCGCGGCGCGGGTGCGGGTGCTGTCCAGCGTCGTCGGGCGCGACGGGCTGACCGAAACCGACCGGCTCTATCTCGATTTCGGCGACCGCTTCGAGGCGGAGTTCGTGAACCAGGGCGCGATGCGCGGCTTCGACGAGAGCTTCGCGCTGGGATGGGAGATCCTCGCGATGCTGCCGCCGGGCGAGCTTGCGCGGCTGTCGGATGCGCAGATCGAGGCGCATATCGCGCCGGTTCTGGCGCGGGCCGAGGCGGAGGCGGGCGATGGCTGAGATCATCGCCACCCGCGGTGCCGCGCTCGCGCTGGCCGAGGAAAAGCGTTTCATCGAAACCGGCTACGAGTTCCTCGATGAAAAGCGGATGTTGCTCGCCGCCACCCTGTTGGAGGAACTGGCGGCGTGGCGCGCGGCGCGCCATGACTACGACGAGGCGATGGCGGCGGCGGTCGCGGCGCTGAAGGCGGCAATCGCCCGCCACGGGTTCGAGGCGCTGGCGCGCTACCCGGCCGGTGACGGGCAGGGGGAGGGCATGGCGTTCGCAAGCCGCAACTTCCTTGGTCTCGGCCTGCTGGAGCCGCCCGATGCCACCTGGCATCCGCCCGAACCGAGGCCTGCGCTCGACGCCTCCGAGGCGGCCGAATCCTGCCGCGCTGCCTTCGCTGTTCTGGTGCCCCATGCCTTGCGGGTGGCGGCCCGCGCGGCCAATATCCGGCGGCTGATCGCCGAATACCGCGCCACCGAGCGGCGCGCGCGGGCGCTTGAGAACGTGATCCTGCCGGAGACCGCCGCCAGTCTTGCCGCGATCACCGAAAGCCTCGACGAGAGCGATCAGGAAGAAGCGCTGCGCATAAGAAATGCCCGCCGTTGACGCGGGTCATGCTGCGCTGCCGCGTCGGATTTGCTTGCCTGACCGTCACATATCGAAATATGGCGGTATGATGATGTGTCCGGTGGCAAACGCCCCGCGGGTGCGCCAATGGGCCGGGAGGCCGGGGAGGACGGATGTATCGACGGGTTAACAGCGGCGGCTTCATCGGCGCGATGACGCTCGGAATCGTCATCGTGATGGCGGTGTTCACTTGGGTGATGTGGGGCATGTCGCGGCAGGTCTACGTGATGACCGACGTGATGGTGGAGCTCAACGGCAGCTTCAAATCCATGGTTATCGACATGAGCGGGATGACCGAGAACATGGTGGCGATGCGCGACAGCATGGAGCGGATGGATGCCACCATGAGCACGCTTTCCACCGATATCGGCGCGATGAACACGAGCATGGAGGGAATCACCTCCAACATGGGCGAGATGACCGCGATGATGGGCGGGATGACCCGCTCAATGCAGGCGATGACGGTGAGCATCGGGCAGATGACCAATGATGTCGGCCGCGCGTCCTACGCCTTCTCGAACCCGATGTCCTACATGTTCGGTGGCGGCCCCTTCCCGTTCTGAGAAAAACGCTAAGGTTATTGATAACTCATTGATCTTGTTTGCCTCTGGGTGTGCAGGCGCGGACTTCTGCGGGCCAGACTACAACTCATGCGGGAAACCGAATGCCGACGCATGCCCGTCGAACCGACTGGTGATTCGTTCAACGATTATCGCGATTTGACCTGTGTCATGGCGAGAAACTGTGCGTTGCGAAAAAAAACGTAATGAAATTGCCGATTCTCATGCTAAGGGATAATAATATTCCGATTTGTGCACATGTAGTGGCGATCAAATGTATTGAGGTCAGGGGGCAGGCATGAGCAGGGTGCTTAATTTTTCGGCGGCTTTGGCGGCTCTCGTCTTGGTTGCGCCGGGATTGCATGCCCAGTCCGCTGCTCCTGCCGCACCGCAAACCCAGTTTCTCACCGCCCCGGTCGCGACCACCCAGATCGGCGGCAGCGCCACCGTCGGCGGCACCGTGATCCCGTTCAAACAGGTTACCCATTCCGCGCAGGTGCCGGGACAGGTGATCTTCATCGCCGGGGCCGAGGGGCATCATGCCGCCGAGGGCGATGTGCTGGTGCGAATCGGTGATGCCAACCTCGCCGCCCAGCGCCGCGCAGCCGAAAGCCAGGTGCTGCAGGCCGAGGCTGCGGTCCGCAATGCCTACATGCAGTATTCGCGCGAACTCTACAGCCCGCGGGTCAACTCGATCACCGGGATGCCGGGCATGGGCGCACCGGCGCTGTTCGACCAGTTCTTCACCCGCGGCTTCGCCTCTGCCGCCGGGCAGACCAATCCCGGCCTCGAACGCCAGGCCGATCTCTACGGTGCCGGCGTCGGCGTCGATCAGGCGCAAAGCGCGCTGACCTCGGCCCAGGCCAACCTCGAAGCTCTCGATGCCTCGCTGAAGGATTTCCAGTCCATCGCCGGGTTCGACGGGGTCGTGATGGCCAAGCACGTGGAAGTGGGCGACACGGTGCAGCCCGGCATGCCGCTCGTCTCCTATTCCTACGTCGATTACCTGCGCATCGAGGCCGACGTTCCGGTGCGCCTCGCGGCGGGGCTCTCGGTGGACATGCTGGTGCCCGCCCGTCTCGATGCCGGCGCGCAGGTCGAGGCGCGGGTTGCCCAGATCTTCCCGGTGGCCGATCCCGGCCGTCACACCGTCACCGTCAAGTTCGATCTGCCGCTCGGCACGGCGGGCGGGCCGGGGATGTATGCCGAGGTTACCGTGCCGGACGCCTCGGTGCCGACCCAGAGCCAGACGGCGGTGCCGCCCGAGGCGCTGGTATGGCGCGGCAGCCTGCCGTCGGTCTTCGTGCTCGACGCCGGGCGGCCTTCGCTCAGGATCGTGCGCGTCGGCTACCCGCTGCCCGACGGGCGGATATCGGTGGTGTCGGGTCTTTCGGGTGGCGAGGTGGTTGTGCTGAACCCGCCGGCTTCGCTGGTTTCAGGCCAGTAAGCGGTCGGGGGAGCGGGCATGAACGATCAGCCAATCAACGGTGACCAGCACCTCGGGCTTGCGGGCAAGCTCGCGCGGTTCTTCATCAATTCACCGCTCTCGCCGCTCCTGCTCGTCGCCAGCCTCGCGCTCGGCCTTGCCGGACTCGCCCTGACCCCACGCCAGGAAGATCCGCAGATCTCGGTGCCGATGATCGACATCTTCTTCCAGTATTCCGGCACTTCCGCCAACCAGGTCGCGGCCCTCGCCACCGATCCGCTGGAACGGCTGATGAGCGAGATCCCCGGCGTCAAGCACGTCTACTCGGTGTCGGAGCGCGACGGTGCGATGGTCACCGTGCAGTTCGATGTCGGCGAGGAAATGGGCCCCTCGCTGGTCAAGCTCAACGACAAGATCCAGTCCAACCTCGACAAGATCCCGCCCGGCGTGTCGATGCCGCTGATCAAGCCCAAGGGGGTGGACGATGTGCCCGTCGTCACCCTGACGATGTGGAGCCACGAGGTCGACGAGGGGGCCTTGCGCGCGCTCGGGCTCGACGTGATGCAGCGCCTCAAGGAAGTGCCCAACACCGCGCAGAGCTTCGTTGTCGGCGGCCGGTCGGACGCGATCAAGGTCGAGGTTTTCCCCGAGCGCCTTGCCGGTTTCGGCATCGGGCTCGACGAGATCGCGCAAACCATCCGCGCCGCCAATTCCGAACGCGGCGTGGGGCAGGTCGAGGCAGGCACCAGCGCCTTCACGCTCTACACCGGCGCCTTCCTGCAATCGGCGCGCGATATCGAAAACCTGATGGTCGGCGTGCACCAGGGCCAGCCGACCTATATCCGCGACGTGGCGCTGGTGACCGAGGCCACCGACGACGCCACCTCCATGGTGGCCTATTACACTGGCCCGGCCTACGGTGCCCATGACGCGGCGGTGGCGCGCAGCCTCGCCCCGCTCGGGGCCCCGGCCGTCACCATCGCGGTGGCCAAGAAGGCGGGGTCGAACGGGGTTGGCGTGGCCAACGAGGTGCTGGCCTACGTCGAACGGCTGAAGGGCGCGCTGATCCCCGATAACGTCCATGTCGAGGTCACCCGCAACTACGGCGAAACCGCCAACGAGAAGGTCAACGAGCTGATCTTCAAGCTGTTGATCGTGACCGTCGCGGTCACCCTGCTGATCGGCCTTGCGCTCGGCCTGCGCGCCGCCGTCGTGGTGCTGGTGGTGATCCCGATCGTGATCCTGATCACGGTGTTCTCGGCCTGGCTGCTTGGATATACCATCGACCGGGTGTCGCTCTTCGCGCTGATCTTCTCGATCGGCATCCTCGTCGATGACGCCATCGTGGTGGTCGAAAACATCTACCGCCGCTGGCTCGAAGAGGGGGCCTGCACCTCCGAATGCAGCGTGGACGCGGTTCGCGAGGTGGGCAACCCGACGATCCTCGCCACCTTCACCGTGATCGCGGCGCTGCTGCCGATGGGCTTCGTGTCGGGCATGATGGGCCCCTACATGGAACCGATCCCGGCGCTCGGCTCGGTGGCGATGCTGTTCTCGCTTTTCGCCGCCTTTATCTTCACGCCCTGGCTGGCCCAGCGCATCCGCCCGCCAATGCACCTGCTGGCCCGCGCGCAGGAAAAGGAACACCGCCAGAACCTCGCGCTCAACCGCTTCTTCGTGAAGCTGCTGGTGCCGCTCATCACCAACCGCGTGGTGGGCTGGACCTTCGCGATCGGCTTGCTCGTAGTGTTCTTCCTCAGCCTCTCGCTGTTCTACACCACCTCCGTCACGGTGAAGATGCTGCCGAAAGACAACAAGCCCGAATACAACGTCACCGTGAACATGCCTGACGGCACGCCGCTGCCGGTTACCGCCAACGTGGTCGGGCGGATCGCGGAAGAGCTTGTGCAGATCCCCGAGGTGGTGGCGCTGCAAAGCTACGTCGGCGCGGCGAGCCCGTTCAACTTCAACGGACTGGTGCGCCATTCCTACATGCGCACCGACCCGTGGCAGGCCGATATCCAGGTGCAGCTCGTGCACAAGAAGGCGCGCGAGCGCTCGTCGGAAGACCTCGCGGCCTGGACCCGCGACCGCCTCACCCCGATCGCCGAGGCGATGGGCGCGCGTATCGAGGTGATCGAGATGCCGCCGGGGCCACCGGTGCTGCAAACCATGGTGGCCGAAATCTATGGCCCCGACGACGCCACCCGCCGGCAGGTCGCGCGCGACATCGAAGCGCTGTTCCGCCAGGCCGAGGTGATCGTCGATGTCGATAGCTACCTGCAGATGCCCTACGCCTCATGGCGTTTCGTGGTCGACCGCGAAAAGGCGTCGCGCCGGGGCGTTTCGGTCGAGACGATCAACCGCCAGCTCGAAATGGTGATGGGCGGCTATAGGCTCGGCGACGTCAAGAATGAGCGCGCCGTCGAGCCGCGCTTCATCTACCTGCAAATGCCGCTCGCCCTGCGGGGCCAGTTCGGACGCCTCGGCCAGTTGCCGATCCCGACCGGCGGCGGGGCGATGATCCCGCTTACCGAGCTTGGCCATTTCGAACAATTCCAGCTCGACGAGCCGATCTATCACAAGGATCTGCGCGCGGTCGAATACGTCACCGGCGATGTCGCCGGCCGCCTCGGCGCGCCGATCTACGGCATCCTCCAGATGGAAGACCTGCTCGACGGCTACACCGCGCCTGATGGCGTCCGGGTCGATACCAATTATGTCGGGCCGCCCGAAGACAGCCTCAATTCCGCGCTGGAATGGACCGGCGAGTGGACCGTGACCTACGAGACTTTCCGCGACATGGGCCTCGCCTTCGGGGCCGCGCTGATCCTGATCTACATCCTCGTGGTCTGGGAGTTCGGCAATTTCACCATCCCGGCGATCGTCATGGTGCCGATCCCGCTCACCCTGATCGGCATCGTGCCCGGACACTGGTTCTTCGGCGCCTCCTTCACCGCCACCTCGATGATCGGCTTCATCGCCTTGGCGGGAATCATCGTGCGAAACTCGATTCTGCTGGTCGATTTCTCGCTGCACCAGGTCGCGCGCGGCATGCCGGTGCAGGACGCGGTGATCTATTCCTGCCAGACCCGCACCCGCCCGATCCTGATCACCGCCGCCGCGCTGATCGTCGGCTCCTCGGTGATCCTCACCGACCCGATCTTCCAGGGCATGGCGATCTCGCTGATGTTCGGCGGGCTGGTCTCGACCTTGCTCACCCTCGTGGTGATCCCGATGGGTTGCGTGAGCTTTCGCAAGGCCCTGATCGCCTCCATGCCGGGGGGTGGCACCGGCGGCGCGCTCGCGGCCGCGGGTGACCCTGTCGGCCCCGAGCCCGGAGGCAGCGACGCAGCGCTTGCCCGCGCACGCGCCGAGCGCAGCGCCGGTGGCGGTTTCCTCGGTGGGCTTGTTGCGGGCGGGCGCGGCCTGTTCGCGCTGCTCGTTATGGTCGGCGGTGCGGCCCTGGGTGGGGCCATGGCGCTCGGGCGCGCCCTCTCCGCAGGCCGGGCGCGGCGGATGGAAGCAATGCCGGCAACGGCGGGGGCACCGGCCGCAGCCGCGACCGCACCCGCCCCGGTGAGCCCGTCACGTGCGCGCCCCGCGCCCGAACCGGAGGTGAGTTCCGCGCCGGTCGTGCAAGACCCGCCGAAGCCTGAGACAAAGCCCGAGCCGGTCCCGCCACGTGCTCCCGACGCGCCCGCGGCAGAGGCCAGCCCGGCGACACAACCGGCCCCGAAGCCCGCGGTCGCCAAACCCGCGACGGCAAAGGCCAAACCGGCCCCCAAGTCCGCAACAGCCGGCGACACGCCCGCCGCCGCGAAACCGGCGGCCAGGAAATCGGCAACCGCCAAGCCCGCCGCCGCCAAGCCCGCCGCCGGGAAACCGGCAGCCGCCAAACCGGCAGGCTCCAAGCCGCGCAAGCCCGCCGCCGCCAAACCGGCGGCCAAGAAACCGGCCAAGGCGACCACCAAAGCCGCCGCGGCCAAGCCCAAACCGGAGCCGAAGCCGAAGTCTGCCGCCGCAAAACCTGCGTCGAGCAGGCAAGCACAGCCCAAGCCCGCGGCCCGCACCGGCAACGCGCGGCGCGGCATTCGGCTCAAGGGTCCGCAAGGAGAGAGCGATGTCTGAACGCGCGTCCCTCGCACCGATCGCCGCCGGTTTGCTGGCGCTCTGCCTCGCCGCGCCGCTTGCGGCGCAGATGCAGATCCCCGCGCCGCCGGTGCCCGGCCCCTATCCGCTGATGCCGGTGCCGATGGCCGCTCCCTCTGGTCAGGGGCAGCCGCCCGCGATGACGCAGCGCTTCGGCCCTCCCGCGGGGCTGCAACTGCCCTACTGGATGCGGCAACCGGCCGATGATGGTGTCGGCGTGGACGTCGGCAACAACGCGGAGACAACGCCGCCGCGCTTTGCACCCTCGACCCTGCCCGGACCCGGCTATGGCCGCGCCACCGGGCCGGACTTCTTTCCCGGCTACGCCGCGCCGGGGGGTG
Organism: Maritimibacter sp. HL-12; assembly: GCF_900177545.1. Taxonomy (GTDB): domain Bacteria; phylum Pseudomonadota; class Alphaproteobacteria; order Rhodobacterales; family Rhodobacteraceae; genus Sinisalibacter. Next base: position 2,904,568 of record NZ_FXBQ01000001.1, read on the forward strand.
GGTCGACGATGCCCGGGCCCGGTGCCACCGGCGTGATGACCGCTCCCCCGGCCGGTGCGCCGGGTGGGTACCAGCCGCAACCCTACCGTCCGGCCCCCGGCTGGGGCTGGGGCGCGCCGCAAGGTTGGCGAGGCGGGCAATGAGCGCGAAGCTGTTACCATCGCGGCGCTTGGGGCGCGCGCGACGCCTGCGCCTCGCTGCCGTCTTGGTCGCGGGCACCGCCGCCGCGTCGGCCACGGCGCAGGCGACCAACCCCTGGAGCCCGCAGCCCGCCTCCCCGGGCGCGTATTACGCCACCTCCCGGCCGGCGCCGCTTGTGCCCCCCGGGCCCGCCGTCGGGAGCTATGCGCCCGCCGACCTCGAACAGCGCCTTGCCACCGGCAGGACCGGCGCAGGCACCAATTCTTTCGCCCAGCCGCAACCGCAGCCGACCTATCCGGGCCAACCGATGCAACCGGGCCAGCTTGTCGCGCCCGTGCCGTCGCAACCGACGGTCACACCGCAGGCCGGAGCCGTGCCGCAGGCCGGAGCCCTGCCGCAAGCCGGGGTCATGCCCGCGCCGGGCGGGATGATGCCTGGCTATGGCGGGGTGCCCTATGCGGGCGGCTACACCAATGTGCCGCTCTACCCCGGCGGGGTGCCCGGCGGCTACCCGCAGGCGGGTTACGGCACGGCCGCGCCCTATGGGCTCGGTACCGGCCACCCCGGCGTTGGCGGCTATCCCGGACTGGGAGGCTATCCCGGCCTGGGCGGCTACCCCGGGGCCGGCGGCTACCCCGGTGTCGGCGGCTACCCCGGGGCCGGCGTCTACCCCGGCGTCGGCAGCTACCCCGGCCTTGGCTACGGCTATGGCCAACCCGGTCTCGGCAGCGGCTGGAGCCCAGGTGGCACCACCGCTCCGCTGGGAGGACTTTCGCCTTTCGGCCTCTGGTAGGCCGCGGGGAGAAGAATGACGCCATTCCGGCGTCGCTTGATGGAGTAAGGCATTCGTCCCGGTGCCTCCCTCCAAATTGGATTCGGGACGTTGAAAGGGAGATGGAACCATGCGCAAGCTTATCGCGACAGCTGCCATTGCCGTGGGCCTTGTCGGCGCGGCTACCACCGCCGCTCAGGCGCAATACTGGGGTCCGGGCTATGGTGGCCCCGCCTACGGCGGCGCCCCCGGTTGGGGCGGAGCACCCGGCTGGGGCGGACCCGGTTGGGGTGGTGCACCCGGATGGGGCGGCCCCGGCTGGGGCGGCAACAACTGGGGCAACAACTGGATGCCCTGGGGCGGCGGCAACAACTGGGGTAACAACATGGGCCCGTTCATGGGCAACTCCGATGGCACCGGTTCGTTCAACTTCGGCATGTCGGGCAGCGCCGAAGGCGCTGGCCGCGGTCAGGGCACCGGCCAGGGTTACGGCTACGGCTACAACAACCCCTACGGCTACCCCTACGGTGCGGTGCCTCCGGGCGGGATGCCCCCGGGCATGACGCCCCCGGATGCGCCGGAAGCCGGCGAAGGCGAGCCGCAGGAGCCCGCCGCCGAGGAGTAAGGCTCCCCAGCCAAAACAACCGCCCGCTCCCGGTTTTCCGGGGGCGGGCTGATTACCGGTCCGCCCGCGATCGCCCGGCCACAGGAGACCCGACATGTCGTTTGCCCCGCTTCGCGCGCTCGGCGCCCTTGCCCTCTCGCTCGGCCTCACCGGCGCGGCGCTCGCACAGTCCAGCGCGCCGCCCGACTACACCGCGCGCGCCGTGCACCAACAGCCCGATGGCAGTGCCACAAGCGGCCTGGTGATCAAGTCCGGCCCCGACATGCGGCTTGAATACAGCGAGAACGGCCGCGACGTCGTCCAGATCATCCGCCGCGCCGAGGGGGTGAGCTACTTCCTCGATACGGCAACGCAAACCTATGCCGAAATCCGCGGCACACCGGTACCGGATCCGACCGGCGCGGGCTACCTGCCGCCCTGTCAGGAAGACGATCCCGACCTCGCCTGCACCTTCGTCGGCACCGAGGTCATTTCGGGTATAACCGCCGAGGTCTGGGAGATTGCGGTTTCCGGCCAGCCCGATGCCACCACCATTCTCTGGGACGGTGCCCGTCACCGCGCCTTGCGCCAGTCCATGCCGGACGGCAGCGTGATGCGCATGGCCTTTTTGGCGATGGTCGAGATGTCCGGGCGCGCGGTCGAGCACTGGAGCGTCAGCTACGAGACCCCGGGCGAGCCCGCCCAAGCCGGCGCATGGTATTACGACCCTGAACTGAGGCTGGAGGTCCGCGAGGACATGGCCTCCGGCGCGGTCCGCGCGCTGGAAGATATCCGTGTCGGCCCGGTCGATCCGGCGCTGTTCGAAGTGCCCTCGGGCTGGACGAAGCTCGACCCGCCCCCCGGCTCGACGCCGGGGCAGGGCAACTGACGGGGGAGGCGGCATGTTCACGCTCTACGCCAATTTCAAGGGCGGCACCGGCAAGAGCACGGTGGTGTTCAACATGGGGCTCTGGCTCGCCGCGCGCGGCAAGACGGTGACGGTCTGCGATCTCGATCCGCAGCGCACGGTGTCGGACGTCGCCGAAATCCGCGCCGAGATGGGCTATGAGCCGCCGCTCACCATCACCCACGAATTGCCCGGAAAAAGCGGCGCGCGCGGCGAATGGCTGGCCGACGTCGGGTTGTCCGACACCGAGGCGATGCGCGCGGCGATCCGCGCCGCGAGCCGCATCGTGGTGCCGGTAACGCCGTCGCAGGCCGATATCTGGGCAACCCAGCATTTCCTCGAAATCGTTGCCGAGGAGCGCGCCACCGGCAAGAAGCCGCAGGTTTTCGGTTTCATCAACCGTGCCGACCCGCACCCCCGCTCGCGCGAAAATGCCGAGACCCGCGCGGCGCTCCGGCTGTTGCCCGGGATCAAGCCGCTCGGGCCCAAGCTGGTGCAGCGGCTGGCCTTTCGCCGGTCGTTCTCGGAGGGGCTCGCACCTTTCGAACTGGAGCCCGGCGGCAAGGCGGCGAAGGAACTCGACGAGCTTGCCCGGGCGATTCATGGCTGATCGCCCGGCCCCATTTGAAGGAGTGACCCCGTGCTGATGCCGATCCTGCGCCTCGTTCTGATCTATGTCGCTCTCAGCCTGGCGGTCGTGGCGGTGTTCAACCGCGACAAGCTGGCCCGCCTCGTCTCCGGCGATATGCCCGCCGAGGTTGCCGCTGCGCCCGCCGCGGTCGCCGCTGCGCCCGCCCAGCCTCAGGCTCCCGTGACGCCGGGCCCGGCCGCGCCGATGGCCGCCCCGGCCCGAACTTCGCCGCAGCCCGTCCCGGGGGCGCTGCAAACGCCGCAACCGCTGGCCGCACCGCAGGCCACGGCCCCCGGCACCGCGTCGCCTGCCGCCCCGGCGGCACAACCGGCCACCGGCGGGGCTGCCCCCGATCTTGCCGAGGCGCTCAATGCCGCGCGCAATCTCTATTGGTCGGGCGATATCGCCGAGGCCGGCGCGCAGCTCACCGCGCTTGCCGCCGCCCATCCCGACAATGCCGACCTGCATGGTGAACTTGGCAATTTCCGGTTTGCCAATCGTGATTACGCAGGTGCCGCCGAGGCCTATCTGCGCGCCGGCGAACTGCTCATCGCCGAGGGGCGCAGCGGGCAGGCCGCAAGCCTTGTGCCGGTGCTGGGACAGATCGCCCCGGACAAGGCGCAGGCCCTCGCCACGCTGCTGCAAAACCGCTAGGACGAAAGCGAAGGGGCCCACCATGAACCAATCGCTCTCCAACCGCCTGACCCGGCTCGAACAGCACCTCGAAGCCGAGAACCCGGTGCTGCTCGAAGTTCTGCCGACCTATTACAAGTTCGACAAGATCCTGCGCCGGATGGGCCTGATCGGGCGCGAAAGCTCGCTGGCCTCGCGGATTTCGTGGTGGCCGCTGATCTCGGTCCTCGGCACCTTCTCCAGCGGCAAGTCTTCCTTCATCAACGCCTATATCGGCGAAAAGGTGCAAAGCACCGGCAACCAGGCGGTCGATGACAAGTTCACCGTGATCTGCCAGCGCACCTCCGACACCGACGCCAACCGCACCCTGCCCGGCACCGCGCTCGACGCCGACCCGCGCTTTCCGTTCTACCGGATCTCGTCGGAGATCGAGAAGGTGGCACGGGGCGAGGGCAAGCATATCGAGAGCTATCTGCAACTGCGCACCACCCGCAACCCGGCGATCGAGAACAAGATCATCATCGACAGCCCCGGGTTCGACGCCGACGACCAGCGCCGCTCGACGCTCAGGATCACCGATCACATCATTGATCTGTCCGATCTGGTGCTGGTGTTCTTCGATGCCCGCCACCCCGAGCCGGGGGCGATGCAGGACACCCTCGAACACCTCGTGCGGCGCACCGCCAAGCGCACCGACGCTTCCAAATTCCTCTATATCCTCAACCAGATCGACACCGCGGCCAAGGAAGACAACCCCGAGGACGTGGTTGGCGCATGGCAGCGCGCAATGGCGCAGGCCGGGCTGTCGGCCGGGCAGTTCTACACCATCTACAACGAGGCCGTGGCGGTTCCGATCGAGAACCACGCGCTGCGCGAACGGTTCCGCGAAAAGCGCGATGCCGATCTTGCCCGCATCCATGCCCGGATTGCCGAGGTGGAGTTGCACCGCAATTACCGCATCGTGAGTTTCATCGAAACCGTGGCCAAGGAAATCGAACACGACGTTCTGCCCCAGCTCAAGGCCGCGCGCAGGCGCTGGCGGCGCGGCGTGGCACTGATCGACGCCGTGGCCCTCGCCGCCATCGTTGCGGCGACCGGCGGGCTCATCTACTTGTCCGGCCTGACCCTGCCGGAAGGGATGTCGGGCTTCGACTGGGTGATGGCGCACCGGATCGAGACGGCGGCAGTGCTGATCGCGGCGGCGGTGATGGCGGGCACGGTGCATTTCTGGGCGCGCGGGCTGATGGCCCGGCGCGTGGCGCGCGGATTGCCCGAGGCTTATGGCGAAGTCGATCTCGATCTGCGCGCGGCGTTCCTGAAGGGCACGCGCTGGTTCCGCACCAGCTTCCGCCGCATGCCGGTGGGCTGGGGGCGGCGCACGGCGGCCCGGCTGCAAGCCATCCGCGATACCGTCGCGGGTCACATCCAGAACCTCAACGACCGTTACGCCGACCCATCCGGCAAGGCCCGTTCCGCGCCGGAACCGATTGAAGCAATTGCCCCCGCGCCCGCCATCGAGGCGGCGCCCGCGACAGATCCGGCAGAGGAGCCGCGCAAGAATGTATGAATTCCAGGTGTGCCCCGTGCCAGAAGGGCGTTGCGCCGATCTTGCCTATCGCCTCGCCGTCTACGAAGCGGGTCACGCGCTGACCGCGCGCGCACTCGGCTTCAAGGTTCTGAGCGTGAAGATGCTGCCGCGCCCGCCGATCCTCGAAAGCGACAAGATCCTGCGCGGCAGTTCCCTGCGCGCGCTCGCGGAGGTGCTGGAAAACCGCTGCATCGAGTTGTTCGGCGGCCAGATCGCCGAGGAACACGCCTGCGAAACCTCGTCGTGCTGCTCGGGCGACGTGGCCCGGATCGACGAGCTTACCCGGCTGGTTTCGGGCCTCGACGGACGGCGCACGCCGGAAGACATCTGGTTCGAGCTCGAAGACGTGGCGCAGGAGATCTTCAGCCACGACAAGGTGCGCGATGCAATCCTGCCGCTGGCCGATTTTCTTTTCGAGGAAGTCGACAAGGGGCATCACGTGATCCCCGGTCTGCGGATCGAGACGCTGATGAACGAGCTTATGGGCCCTCCTGAAAAGACGCGCGGCGGGTTGTTTGCGCGCTTGATGACCCGGGTTTGACGGAGGCAATGGTGTATACACACACCGCTCCGCGATCCAGGCCCGACGCGGACCGGGTGCGGGCATGACCCAGCCATCCGAAGACATTGCCGGCGCAATCCGGATCACGCTCACGCCCGCTGGCGGGCGGGTCGGTTCGGTGGCGATCGCCTCGACCCGGCCGGCCGCCGCCGCGCGGATCTTCGAGGGATTGGCGGCGGGCGAAATGACGGCCCGGATCGGCCGGGTGTTCTCGCTCTGTGGTGCCGCGCAGACGGTGGCGGCCCTCGAAGCGGTGGAACAGGCGCTGGGCATTGCGCCCGCGCCCGGCGTGGCGGCGGCGCGCGAGGCGGCGCGCATGTCCGAGATGATCACCCAGACGGTGATGCGCCTTGCGCTGCACTGGCCGAGCGCACTCGGGCTCGATCTGCGGCCTGATCTCGTGCGCGCCGCGCTGGCGGTCGAGCGCGCGCTGGAAGCGCGGATTCTGGGTGCAGACTGGCGTCAGCCCGGGGCGGCGCTGGCAGCGCCCGGCGAAATGGGCGGCAGCCTCGTGGCGCTCATGGCGCTGGCAACTGATCCCTTGCCCGCCGCGCTGGCCGAGGTCCTCGCCGCGCGCGGCATCGAAGGCTTCGGCGCGCTCGTGCCGGGGCAGGAACCCGAGGCCGGCGCGCTCAGTCGCAACTGGGAGGCCCCCGCCGTCGCAGAGGCACGCGCCCGTCACGGACCGGGGCTGGCCGCCCGGCTGGCGGCGGCGCGGCACGATCTGGCAACCTTGCCCGGTGCCCTGGCCGCGGCGCTCACCCGGGCGGCCGAAACCCCGGCCCGCCCGGCCACCCGCGCCTCCGGCCATGGGACGGCAACGGTCGAGACCGCGCGCGGCCCGCTCACGCACCGCGTCGAGATTGTCGAGGGGATCGTCACCGCGTGCGCGACCGAGGCCCCGACCGAGGCGAATTTCACCGCCCAGGGCCCGGTCGCCAGCGGCCTGGTCGGCGCGCCGCTCGATCCGGTCGCCGCCGAGTTGCACGTGCTGGCCATCGACCCTTGCGTGGCCTGCTCGATCGACATGGCGGACGGCTGAGGCGGAAAAACCGTGCACCCGGTGGCGTGCGGTGCGATACTTTGGAACACCAGGGCAGGCCGACCATGCCGGGCCGAAGGAGGAAAGACGATGTGCACCACCTGCGGATGCGGACACGCGGACGTGACGATCGAGGGCGAGAGCCATGGCCACGATCATCACCATCATCATGACCACGATCACCACCATCACGACCACCACCATCACCACGGCCCGCTCGGTGCGGCCCACGCCCCCGGTTTGAGCCCGGCGCGAATCGTCGAGATCGAGGAAAACATCCTCGCCCATAACGACCACCTCGCCGCCCATAACCGCGAAGACCTTGCACGGGCGGGGGTTCTGGCGCTCAACCTCGTCTCTTCCCCCGGCTCGGGCAAGACCACGCTGCTGGCCCGCACCGCGCGCGACATGGCCGCAAAGGCACCGATCACCGTGATCGAGGGCGATCAGCAAACCAGCCTCGACGCCGACCGCATCCGCGAAACCGGGGCCCGCGCGGTGCAGGTCAACACCGGCAAGGGCTGCCACCTCGACGCCGACATGGTGCGCCGCGCGCTGGCCACGCTTGAGTTGGACCAGGGCGGCGTGCTCTTCATCGAGAATGTCGGCAACCTCGTCTGCCCGGCGGGGTTCGACCTCGGCGAGGCGGCCAAGGTGGTGATCCTTTCGGTGACGGAAGGCGAGGACAAGCCGATCAAGTATCCCGACATGTTCGCCGCCGCCCGCCTGATGGTGCTCAACAAGTCCGATCTTCTGCCATACGTGCCGTTCGACGTGGAAACCTGCATCGCCTACGCGCGGCAGGTGAACCCGAATATCGGCGTGCTCATCGTCTCGGCGCATACCGGCGAGGGGCTCGACAAGTGGTATGCCTGGATCGAGGCGCTGCGCGCCGAGCGGGCGGCGCTGGCGGCAGCGGTCTGAGCCGGGGTCAGGCCGACAAGGGCGGAAGCGGGTCGGGCCGCAAGCGGGTCAGCCCGGGCGGCACCGCGCCGTGCCGCGCGCCCGCGGCAACGATCACCAGCCGCGGCCAAACGCTTTCCCGCAACTCGCGCGCGAGATCGGGGGGCAGGGCCTCGAAGGTTTCGGCCGTCATCGCCAGCCTCTGGCAGCGTTTGCGCTCGGCGATCACCCGCTCGGCCAGATCGCGATGCGCCGGGGCAAAGCTGACCACCCCCGCTGCCCGGAACAGCGCGGCATCGCGGCGATTGCCGATGAAGATCGCGTCGTTCATGTCGTCCTCCCAAGGCTGAACGGCCCGAACACGTTCAGGTTGCCTGCCGGCCCGGGAGACCGCCTTGATCTGGATCATATTGAGTTCTTGATAACAAAACGCGCCGCCGCTTTCCGCCCGACGGATGCGGTGCAATCCCCCTAGGGCGTGGCCGGGGTCGTTTCGTCCGCCCCGGTCAGCCGGGCGAGCAGGCCGAGAAAGCAGGTGCGTTCCTCCGCGTTCAGTCCGGCGAGGATATCGTCCTGCAAGTCCCAGACAATCGGGCGCACCCGGGCCAGCAATTCCGCGCCCGCAGGGGTCAGGCTCAGCGCCTTGGCGCGCCGGTCGGTGGGCGAGGGGCGGCGGTCAACCAGCCCCTTGGCGGCGAGCCGGTCGACCACGCCGCCAAGCGTGACCTTGTCATAGGCGATGATCGCGGCGAGGCTGGCCTGATCGAGCCCGGGGCGCTCGCAGAGCGTGGCGAGGGCGGCATATTGCACCGGCGTCAGTTCCACGCCTTCGGCCTGCATCCGTTCGCGAAACAAGGCCTGGCTGATCTGGTTGAGCCGGCGGATCTGGTGCCCGGCCATGCGGTGAATTTCGCTCATCGAGGCCTCCTTCGCAGCGAGGTTAGCCCTGTGGAGAGGGTTTGACAAGTATACGTATCATACGTATACATACTAAAACGACTCGAGGGAGAGGGAGGACGCCATGACCCAGCTTGGAACGCTCGAAGAGCTGCCGCAGGATTACCGCGAGGCGATGACGCAGGCCGGGGTCGCGCCGCTCTGGCCGATGATGCGCAACGTGCTTCCGCACGACGCGCCAAACCCGGTGACCCGGCCGGGCTACTGGAATTACGACGCGATCCGTCCGCTGCTGATGCGCGCAGGCGAGCTTACCCCGGTGGAAAAGGCCGAGCGCCGGGTGCTGGTGCTTTCCGATCCGGGCCGCGGGGCCGGGGCGATGCAGGCGACCGCCTCGATCTATCTCGGGCTGCAACTGCTGCTGCCGGGCGAAACCGCGCCCGCCCATGTCCACACCCCTTCGGCGGTGCGGATCGTCGTCGAAGGCAAGGGCGGCTTCACCGTGGTCGACGGTGAGAAACTCCCGATGGAGGAGGGCGATCTCGTGCTCACGCCGGGCGGCGAATGGCACGATCACGGCCACGAGGGCAGCGAGCCGGTGGTCTGGCTCGACGCGCTCGATCTGCCGCTGTTCTATTACCTCGAAGGCTCCTATGCCACCGAAGGCCCGCTTCAGGCGCAGCGCAACCGGCCCGACGCGAGCCAGGTCGAATATCTCTCCGCCGGACTCGCCCCTACCCGTCGCCTTGGGCGCGGCCCGCGCCGCTACCCGATGATGCGCTACCCATGGGGGCGCACCGAGCCGGCGCTGCGCGAGATGGCGCGCTATACCGACGGGCCGATCGAACTCGACTACGTCAACCCCGAAACCGGCGACGACGTGCTGCCGACGATGGGCTTCACCGCGATGATGATCGCGGCAGGCACGAAGGACGAACCACCCCTGCGCTCTTCCTCCGCCGCCTACCATGTGGTGAAAGGCCGGGGTCGGGCCAGCATCGACGGCGAAAGCTTCGCCTTCGGCCCGAAAGACACGTTCAGCGCGCCGGTGTTCGCCCGGATCACCTTCGAGGCTGAGGAAGACTGTTTTCTCGTCCGCGTGCACGACCGGCCGCTTCAGGAAAAACTGGGCTACTACGAGGAGCGCGCGCGATGAATGACACTCTGTTTCCAACCCCCGCAACCCCGACGATCGCGGTAAAAGGCGAGGCCGCGGGCTACCCCGTGGTGCGCATCTTCTGCGTCGGGCGCAACTACGCCGCCCATGCCGCCGAGATGGGCGTGGAGGTCGATCGCGAAGCGCCGTTCTACTTCACCAAGTCGGCGCAGCACGCATTGGCGAGCGGTGCCACGCTGCCCTATCCCCCGGGCACGTCGAATTTCCACTACGAGATGGAGCTTGCCCTCGTCATCGGCGCGCCGGTGTTTCGCGCCACGACCGACGAGGCACGGGCCGCGATCTACGCCTATGGCTGCGCCCTCGACATGACCCGGCGCGATCTGCAACTCGCCGCCCGCGAGAAGGGCAGGCCGTGGGACACCGGCAAGGACGTCGAAGGCACGGCGGTGTTTGCCGAATTGACCAAAGCGGCGGAGGTTGGCGAGATCGGCCCGCAGCGCATCCACCTCGCGGTGAACGGTGCGGTGAAACAGGACGCCCACCTGTCTGATCTGATCCACGGCTGCGCCGAGATCGTTGCCGACCTGTCGCGCTACTACCACCTCGCGCCGGGCGACGTGATCATGACCGGCACCCCGGCGGGCGTTGGCCCGGTGGTGGCGGGCGACGAGATCACCGGCGGGATCGACGGGCTCGCGCCGATCTCGCTCACCATCGGACCGGCCGAGTAAACCGGCTGAAAACCTTGAAATTCGCCTGAAATTGCCCGGAAAGCTGGAAGAAACGCCTTTTCCGGGCCGCGAGGAGTTTGAAAAATGGCCAATAATCGCATCCTCATCGCCGGCGGCGGCATCGGCGGCCTCGCCACCGCGATCGGCCTTGCCCAGAAGGGCATCGCCTCGCTCGTGCTCGAAAAAGCCAGCCGGCTCGGCGAGATCGGCGCGGGCATCCAGCTTGGCCCCAACGCCTTTCATGCTTTCGATTATCTTGGCGTTGGCGATGATGCCCGCGGCATGGCGGTCTATATCGACAATCTCCGGCTGATGGATGCGATCGAGGGCCACGAGATCACCCGCATCCCGCTTGGCGACGATTTCCGCGCCCGTTTCGGCAACCCTTACGCCGTGGTGCACCGGGGCGATCTGCACGGCGTGTTCCTGCGCGCCTGCGAGGATCACCCGTTGGTGGAGCTGCGAACCTCTTCGGAAGTTGTTGATTATGAACAGGAGTCCGCGTCTGTCACGGCGATCCTGGCAGGGGGCGAAAAGGTCACCGGCACGGCGATGATCGGCGCGGACGGGCTGTGGTCGAACGTCCGCCAGAAGGTGATCGGCGACGGGGCCCCGCGGGTCTCGGGCCACACCACCTACCGCTCGGTGATCCCGACCGAGGACATGCCCGAGGATCTGCGCTGGAACGCCGCCACGCTCTGGGCCGGGCCGAAGTGCCACATCGTGCATTACCCGCTCTCGGGCTGGAAGGTGTTCAACCTCGTGGTCACCTACCACAACAACGCGCCGTCCCCCGAGAACGGCGTGCCGGTCAGCCACGACGAGGTGCGCAAGGGGTTTGAACACGTCGCCCCCGTCGCCCGCCAGATCATCGACCGGGGCGAGAACTGGAAACGCTGGGTGCTGTGCGACCGCGACCCCGCCGACAACTGGGTCGATGGCCGGGTTGCGGTGCTGGGCGATGCCGCCCACCCGCAATTGCAGTATTTCGCCCAAGGTGCCTGCATGGCGATGGAGGATGCCGTGGCGCTGGCCCACGTGATGGCCGACGGGTTTGGCGATGTTGAGGAAAAACTTAACGATTACCAGAAGATGCGCCGCACCCGTACGGCGCGGATCCAGTTGCAGAGCCGCGAGATCGGCGATCACATCTATCACCCCGCCGGTGCCCACGCCGAGTTGCGCAACCAGATCATGTCGTCCAAGAGCCCGGAAGACTGGTATGACATCCTGTCCTGGGTCTATGGCTCCAGCGGGCTTGACGGTGCGGTTTCCAAGGAAACGCTCGCGGCCAGGTAAGCCCGGCGGGGGCCTGCCTTGTGCCCCCGTGCAGGCAGGGCTAGCGTGGCGACAAGGCTGTCTGGGTGCAAGCTGTGGAGGATTGAGTGATTCGGGGTGGGATCAGGTCACGCGCGCTTGCCGCACTGGCCTGTCTGGCAGGGCTGGCCGCTTGCGCGGTGCCGCCGGTCTCGCCGCCGCGCGCGCCCGATCCGGGTGGCGCGCAGCTTGCGGCCACCATCTACCTTTCCGCTGCCGGGCCCGATCAGGCCGATGCGCGGTTCGACTATCCGCGCCAGGGCGCGGGCGAAACCCGGATCACGCTATCCTCTTCCCTGCCCAGACCCACCTCGGCGCGGCTTTCCTGCGATGGTCCGGCGCGTCTGTTCACCGAGGCAGGGCCCGGGCTCTACCTGCGCCCCGGTGCGGAACGACGCTTCATACTTCCCGGCCGCCACGGCGTCTTGATGCCCCGGATCGTGTTGCCACCGGAAACCAGTGCCTGCAGGCTCGGCTGGGCCGACCACAGCCTCGATCTCGTCGCGGAAGACCGGGCCGACCCAGACACCGCCCGGCGCGATCTGCGCCGCGATACCTGTATCCGACCGCCCGAAGACGCCCTCGACCCGCTGGCGCGCGCCTTCTACGCGGCGCGTTCGCTTTCGCTGACCTGCGCGCGCAGCACCGGCGAAACCCGGCTGCTCGTCGACGCGACCGAGGCGCTCGAGGTCAGGCTCGAACACCTCACCGGTGCACCGGTCTCGCGTGCACGTCTGGCCACCGGAGATCCGGACATGCCGCTCGATTTCTCGCGGGCACCGCGCTTCGACCAGATCGTCGTGTCCAGCCTGCATATTCGCGCCGATCTCTCGGGCTACCTGATCGTGCGCGCGCTCGCCTTCCATGCCGCGCGCGGGACCAAGGTGCGGATCGCGGTGTCCGACGGCTTGATGTATGGCAAGGACCGCCGCCTGATCGAGGCGCTCGCGCAGCAATATCCCAATGTGCAGATCCAGTATTTCAACTGGGAGCCCTCGGGGCCGCTCTCGCCACATGGCACTCTGCTGGACCGCTATCAGCGCGCCCACCATGTGAAACTCTTTGCCGCCACCGCCGCTGATCCGGGGCACGATTTTGCCATCGTCGGGGGGCGCAACCTGCACGACATGTTCTTTTTCCCCGAATTGACGAACCGGCCCACGCGGCCGTTCCTCCACGATTACGAAAACGCGCGCGGGCTCGAGAATATCTTCGCGTTCTTCTCGCCTTACGAGGATTTCGAGATCGAGCTCAACGATCGCGGCGTGGTCGGGGATGTCATCGCTCAGTTCGGCAAGTTCTGGACCCGCGACCGGCGCGGCACCCTGATTGCGCCCCAGATCGCGGGCGAAGTGACCCGGCCGGATGCGCCCCGCGATGGGCAGATACGCCATTTCCTCTCGCTGCCATGGGCCGATGCCCGGTCGCAGGAAACACTCTATGTCGATCTGATCGACGCCGCCCGATCGGATATCCTTTCGATCTCGCCGTTCACCTATCCAACACCCGCGATCGACGCCGCGTTCGAGCGTGCCGTCAGGCGAGGGGTGCGGGTGCGCCTGATCACCCGCGACGTGGGCGGTGAGCCGCCGGCAATATTCGTGAACGGACTGAACACAAACTATTTCGATCGCCGCGGCGAAATTTTCGACATGCGCGTCTACGCCCCCGAGAACCGGCTCTTGCACACCAAGATCATGGTGATTGACCGGCGCGCGGCGGTGGTGGCCTCGACCAACCTGAACCTTCGCAGCTTCCTGCACGATGGCGAAAACGGCTTCCTGATTCTCGACCGCACGGTGGCCGGGAAACTGCATGACCTGGTGGAAGGTTTTGCGCGCGAAGGCCGCCGCGACTACACCCCCGGATGGTGGGAGGGCTTGGGCGATTTTCTCGCCCGTCACCCCGAACTCCGGCAGTATTTCTGACGCCCGGCCGTCCTTGTGGTGGCGCTCAGGCCTTCTTGCGCTTGCCGCCAGCCTTGCCCTTGCCGCCCTTCGCGGCCTTCTCGTCGACCAGGGCGACGGCCTGTTCGAGCGTGACCGATTGCGGCTCGACGTCCTTGGGCAGCGTGGCGTTGACCTTTTCCCACTTCACGTAAGGCCCGTAACGGCCTTCCATCACGTTGATCGCGCCGCCCTTTTCGGGATGTTCGCCAAGCTCGCGGAGCGGCTTGGCGGCGGTGCCGCGCCCGCGGCCGGGATTGGCGCGCTTCTGGTCGATCAGTTCCACCGCCCGGTTCATGCCGATCTCGAAGACGTCGTTCGGGTCTTTCAGGTTGGCGTAGACCGGCTTGGCATCGTTTGGTGACTGGTGCATCAGGTAGGGGCCGAAGCGGCCGAAATTGGCGCTGATCGGCTGGCCGTCTTCCGGGTGCTTGCCGACTTCGCGCGGCAGGTTCAGAAGCATCAACGCCTTTTCAAGATCCATCTCGTCGGCGTTCCAGCCTTTTGGCAGGCTCGCGCGTGGCGGTTTCTTGTTGTCCTCCGTGGCCTCGCCGCGCTGCACGTAAGGCCCGAAGCGGCCCGACCGCAGGGAAATCTCGTCGCCGTTGTCGACCCCGAGCACGCGGTCGCCGCCATTGCCGTCCTCGCCGCCGCCGATGGGCCGCGTGTAGCGGCATTCGGGATAGTTCGAACAGCCGACGAAGCCGCCGGTGCGCGAGGTTTTCAGGTGCAGCTTGCCGGTGCCGCAGAGCGGGCAGGCGCGCGGATCGCTGCCGTCTTCGCGCTCGGGGTAGAGCTGCGGTGCGAGCGCGGCGTCGAGCTTGTCGAGCACTTCCGAGATCCGCAATTCGCTGGTTTCGGCAATCGCGGCGGAGAAATCGCGCCAGAACCGCGCCAGCACCTCGCGGTAATCGAGATCGCCCGCCGAGATTTCGTCGAGTTCTTCCTCGAGATTGGCGGTGAACTCGTAGCCGACGTAGCGGCGGAAGAAATTGAGCAGGAAGATGGTGACGATCCGGCCCTTGTCTTCCGGGATCAGCCGGTTCTTGTCCTTGCGGACGTATTCGCGCTCCTGGATCGTGGTGACGATGCTGGCGTAGGTCGAGGGCCGGCCGATGCCGAGCTCTTCCATCCGCTTGACGAGGCTCGCCTCGGTGTAGCGCGGCGGCGGCTGGGTGTGGTGCTGTTCGGGCGTCACGCCCAGCTTTTTCGCCGCCTCGCCTTGCATGATCTGGGGCAGGCGCTTGTCGTCGTCGTCCTCGACAGCCACATCGTCGCGGCCCTCTTCGTAGACCTTGAGGAAGCCGTCGAACAGCACCACCTGCCCGGTGGCGCGCAGGCCCACCTGGCCGTCGGCGCTGCCGATCTCCACCGTGGTGCGTTCCAGCCGCGCGCCCTCCATCTGGCAGGCCAGCGTGCGCTTCCAGATCAGGTCGTAGAGCTTGCGCTGGTCGGCCTCGAGCCGCGCGAGCGCCGAGGCATCGACGCTCATGTCGGTCGGGCGGATACACTCGTGCGCTTCCTGCGCGTTCTTGGCCTTGTTCTTGTAGATCCGCGGGCTGCCGGGCACGTATTCGGCCCCGTAGCGTTCCTTGATCTCGGCGCGCGCGGCCTCGATCGCCTCCGGGGCCATGTCGATCCCGTCGGTCCGCATGTAGGTGATGTAACCCGCCTCGTAGAGCCGTTGCGCCGTGCTCATGGTCTGGCGCGCGCCAAAGCCGAACTTGCGGCTGGCCTCCTGCTGCAGCGTCGAGGTCATGAACGGGGCGGAGGGGTTGCGGCTGGCGGGTTTGGCCTCGACCGATTGCACGGACAGATCGCGCGAGGTCACCGCCTGCACCGCGAGGCTCGCCTCGGTCTCGTTGGGGATGTCGAAGCGGTCGAGCTTCTTGCCGCCGAGGCTCACGAGGCGGGCGGAATAGGCCTGCCCGCGCGGAGTTTCCAGCTCGGCGGAAACCGACCAGTATTCGCGCGCCGTGAAGGCCTCGATTTCCATCTCGCGCTCGACGATGAGCCGCAGGCAGACCGACTGCACCCGGCCCGCAGAGCGCGCGCCGGGCAGCTTGCGCCAAAGCACCGGCGAGAGGTTGAAGCCGACGAGGTAGTCGAGCGCGCGCCGTGCGAGGTAGGCATCGACCAGCGGCTGATCGACCACGCGGGGATTTTTCATCGCCTCGGTCACCGCCGCCTTGGTGATCGCGTTGAACACCACGCGGCTCACCGGGGTGTCTTTCTTGATCGCCCGGCGCTTGCGCAGGGTTTCTTCAAGGTGCCACGAGATCGCCTCGCCCTCGCGGTCGGGGTCGGTGGCGAGAATGAGCGCGTTGTCCTTGGCGAGCGCGTCGGCGATCGCCTTGATGTGCTTCTTGCTGTCGGTCCCGACTTCCCACGTCATCTCGAAACCGTGATCGGGATCGACCGATCCATCCTTCGGCGGCAGGTCGCGCACATGCCCGTAAGAGGCCAGCACCACGTAGTCGGAACCGAGATACTTGTTGATCGTCTTGGCTTTGGCCGGGCTTTCGACAACGACGACGGGCATGAACTTCCTTTCGACTCGCCCAACAGGGCCATGGGGCCGTTAGATGGGTGACGGGGTGGGGGGATGTCAATGGCAGGTTGACCGCGGCCCCGTGCGGCCGGGGCCCGGGAGAGGTAAATGAAACAAGCGGTTTTCGCGCCGGCATCCGCGCCGGTTCAGGCTGTGATTTCCGTAGCGGAAACCGCCCGTGCCGTCACTCCAGCCGGTTCACCAGCCCGCCGGTCTGGCGCTGGATACGGCCCTCGAGTTCCAGGTTCACCAGTTCGGGAGTGACCTGGGCGGCGGGCAGGGCAAGGTCGCGGATCAGCTGGTCCTCGGCCACCGGGCTTGGGCCGAGGCGGTCAAGGATCATCTGGTGCAGATCGCGGATTTCGCCGGGTGCGCGGGTTTCGGGCGGTGGCGCGGGGATGTCGCTGCCTTTTGCGGGGGCTTTCCTGCTGGCAGGGCCCGGTGCCGGGATTTCACCGAGAAGCTCGATCACGTCGGCCGATCCGCGCACCAGCGTGGCCCCGTCGCGGATCAGCATGTTGCATCCGGCGGCGCGGGCGTCGAACGGGTGGCCGGGTACCGCCAGCACATCGCGCCCCTG
This sequence comes from Maritimibacter sp. HL-12, assembly GCF_900177545.1. Taxonomy (GTDB): domain Bacteria; phylum Pseudomonadota; class Alphaproteobacteria; order Rhodobacterales; family Rhodobacteraceae; genus Sinisalibacter. Next base: position 2,921,493 of record NZ_FXBQ01000001.1, read on the forward strand.
GTCGAGCGCGCCGCGCGCGGTGATCAGCGAGCCCGAACGGGTGGCGGCCTCGACAACGACAACGGCGCGCGCCAGCCCGGAGATGATCCGGTTGCGCTGCGGGAAGTGGCGCGCCTGCGGGCTCATGCCCATCGGCGCTTCGGAAACCCGCAGGCCCTGACGGCCGATTTCCTCGCCAAGCACGGTGTTTTCGGTGGGGTAGATCACGTCGACCCCGCTGGCGAGCACCGCGATGGTGCCGGTGGGAAGGGCTGCCTTGTGAGCCGCGGTGTCGATCCCGCGGGCGAGGCCGGAAACCACGACATGGCCTTTCTGCCCGAGTTCTTCGGCCAGCCTGCGGGCCATGCGGGTGCCGAGCGAGGAGGCATTGCGCGCGCCGACGAGGGCGACGGTGGAGCGTTGCAGAAGGCCCGGGTCGCCCACCGCCCAGAGAAACGGCGGGGGATCGGCGATATCGGACAACTGGGCGGGGTACTCGGCGCTGCCATAGGCAATGAACCGTGCGCCCGCGTAGCGCGCGGCGCGCATTTCCTGTTCGACCATCGGCAGGGGGCACGCCTGGTACCCCTGCACCCCGGCGGCACGTGCGATCTCGGGCAGCGCCTCAAGCGCGGCATGGGCGGAGCCGTGTTCGCCCAGCAGGCGAAAGAAGGTGGTTACCCCGACGCGGCGCGAGCGCAAGAGCCGGAGCCAGGCGAGCACATCTTCCTCGCTTTGGGGTGGGGTGAGGGGGTGGGGGGAAGGGAAAAGATCCAACTGGCACACCTGATTCCGTCTCTTGCCCCTGAACCATGCGCCCGAATTGGTTAACGCAAGGTGAACGGCCGCGAAGATCCCAGGGGGCTACCCGGGGCGAGACCGGGCCGAGGCGGTCACGGCATCCCAGGCCGCCTCCACCAATGCGGCGATGTCGGTTTCGGTCAGGTGCTCGGCCGCCCGCAACGCTTCGAGGCTCGGGCCGATCATCAGCGCCCGCGCGATGTGCCACGGATGGTTGCGCACGGCCCCTTTTGCGGCCCAATCCGCATACATTCCGGCCGAAACGGCATGGCCGCGCTCGACAGAATCCCGGATCTGCTCGAACGCGGTCAGGGACCGCGACAGCGACAGGATCTCGTCGTAGACGCGAAAATGGGAGGGATTGGCGCGGGCCCAGATCAGAAGAGAATGGACGGTTGCCTTGATCTGATCCTCGGGCTTGTCGGATGCTTTCAAGGTCTCGAAACACGATTGCCAGCCACCTATCGCGTCTTGCCAGATCGCGATGGCAAGCCCTGCCTTGTTGGTGAAGAAGTGATAGATGCTGCCTGTTGTCGCGCCGCTGGCTTTGCGGATGTCGGAGATCGAGGTGCCATCGTAGCCGTTTTGCATGAACAGCGAGATTGCCGCGTCAGCGATGATCTTGCGGGTGTCGGGGCTTGACATTGGAACGCCGTTCTAACCAGAGTGATTTAGAACACCATTCTAGACGGGGTCCGATGCCATGTCGATGCAACAGATGACCGAAACCGCCCGTGCCTTCCTGCGGGCGCTAGAAGATTTCGACACCGCGGCGCTGGCCGGTCTCGTCCATCCCCGGGCGCAGCGCATCGAGTTTCCCAACCGGCTCAAGCCAGACGGTGGCCGGCAGAAGGTGACCGAGATGCTTGCCGAGGCCGATCGGGCCAAGGCCCTGCTGACGGCGCAAAGCTACGAGGTGAACCGGACCGCAACCGGCGACGCACTGGTGATCATGGAACTGACCTGGCGCGGCACCCTCGCGGCCGGAGTCGGCGGGCTTTCGGCGGGCGACGTGATCACGGCCCATTGCGTGGCCGCGTTCGATTTTGAAGGCGACCGGATCGTGGCGGTGCGCAACTACGATTGTTTCGAGGCGTTCTGAACGCCCGCGCGGTGGCGCGGTGCGCCCGGGGTCACGCCGCCGAGCCGCCCACCGTCAGCCCGCCGATCAGCAGCGTAGGCTGGCCGACGCCGACCGGCACCCACTGGCCCGCCTTGCCGCAATTGCCGATGCCCGGATCAAGCGCCATGTCGTTCGCGATGGCACGGATGCGGCTCATCGCTTCCGGCCCGTCGCCGATGATCGTGGCGCCCTTCACCGGCGCGCCGATGACACCGTTTTTCACCCGGTAGGCCTCGGTGCAGGAAAACACGAACTTGCCGTTGGTGATATCGACCTGCCCGCCGCCAAAGCCGACGGCATAGATCCCGTCCTTGAGCTCCGCGATCACCTCGTCGCGACTGGCGTTGCCGCCTTCCATGATGGTGTTGGTCATCCGCGGCATCGGGGTGTGGGCATAGCTTTCGCGCCGCCCGTTGCCGGTGGGGGCAACCCCCATCAGCCGGGCGTTCTGGCGGTCCTGCATGTAGCCGACGAGCACGCCGTCCTCGATCAGCACGTTGCGCGCGCTGGGCGTGCCCTCGTCGTCGATCGTGAGCGAGCCGCGGCGGTCGGGGATGGTGCCATCATCGACCACGGTGACGCCCTTTGCCGCCACCTGCTGGCCGATCATGCCGGTGAAGGCCGAGGTGCCCTTGCGGTTGAAATCGCCCTCCAGCCCGTGGCCAACGGCCTCGTGCAGGAGGATGCCGGGCCAGCCGGCGCCGAGCACCACGTCCATCTGCCCGGCGGGCGCGGGTTCGGCCGAAAGGTTGACCAGCGCGATGCGCATCGCCTCGTCGGTGGCCGCCTTCCAGTTCTCGGGCGCGATCAGGTGGACAAGCCCCGCGCGCCCGCCGCCGCCGTGGCCACCGCTTTCGCGCCGACCGTTCTCTTCCACGATCACGCTCACGTTGAGACGCGCCATCGGCCTTGTGTCCGACACCAGCGTGCCGTCCGGGCGCAGGATGGTGACCTCCTGAAGGCTCGCGGCGATGGTGGCCGACACTTGCACCACGCGAGGGTCTTTCTGGCGGGCATAGGCGTCGATCTCGCGCAAGGTTTCGACCTTCACCGAAAAGCTCGCGTCGGCCATCGGGTCGGCGTCGGTGTAGAGGTGGCGATTGGTGCGGGCCGGGGGCTCGGCCAGCGTGCCGCCGCCCGCACCCACGGCGAGGCGCGCGGTTTCCGCCGCCCGTTTCAGCGCCGCTTCGGAAATCTCGGTCGAGTGTGCATAGCCGGCGGTCTCGCCGTTGACCGCGCGCAGCCCGAAGCCCTCGGACGCGTCATAGCTCGCCGTCTTGAGCCGTCCGTCATCGAACACCAGCGCCTCGGAGCGCCGCCGTTCCAGAAACAGCTCGCCATCGTCGCCGCCCGCGGTCGCGGCGCGGAGCCGGGCGAGCGCGCGAGATTCGTCGAGATGGCTCTCAAAGGGGCGAAACGGGGTGGCCTCGGTCATGTTTTTCCTTTCACATGCGGCAAAATGCATAGGTGTGGCATAGTGGCGCAGGATTTTCCTTGTTCCCTGCCGATGAATATGGTTTCACCAAGATCGGGAGACAACGGGTTTCCCGCGCCTGACGCGGGGAACTTGAGATTGTGGCGCCGAAAAACGCGCCGAGACAGGAAGTTACGGAATGAACGCGATGAAAATGACGCTGTGGCCGATGGCCCTTCTTTCGGCAACCCTCGGTGCGACTGTGGCTCGGGCTCAGGATCTCGAAGTGCTCGGCAAGCCGTTGCCGGGTGGCCTCAGCCTGCAGCCTGCGGCCACCGACGTGGCCGCCGCAACCTATGCGCTCGACGATATGCTGCTCTATATCATCATCGCGATCTCGGCCTTTGTCGGGCTGCTGATGTTCTGGCTGATCGTGCGCTACAACCGGCGGTTCAACCCCGAGCCCAAGCGGTTCACCCACAACACCCCGGTGGAAATTGCCTGGACGCTGATCCCGGTTCTGATTCTCGTCTTTATCGGCGCAAACTCCCTGCCGGTCCTGTTCAAGCAGCAGGAAATCCCCGAGGGCGACGTGGTGATCAAGGCGATCGGCAACCAGTGGTACTGGTCCTACGAATACGTCGATCACGAATTCGTCTTCGACAGCTTCATGCTGGCCAAGGACGATCTCGCCGATCATGGCTATACCGACGATCTCTATCTTCTCGCAACCGACACCGCCGTGGTGGTGCCGACCGGCAAGAAGGTGGTGGTTCAGGTCACCGGTTCCGACGTGATCCACGCCTGGACGATCCCGGCTTTCGGGGTGAAGCAGGATGCCGTGCCCGGACGCCTGGCCGAGCTCTGGTTCACCGTCGATGAGGGCAAGGAAGGGGTCTACTTCGGCCAGTGCTCGGAACTCTGCGGCAAGGACCACGCCTATATGCCGATCACCGTGAAGGCGGTGACGCAAGAGGCCTACGACGAGTGGCTCCGCGGCGCGATCGAGGACTATGCCGGCAACCCCGAGACGCTGACCCTGGCCGCGGCCGAGTGAGCGGCGCGCAGGCGCCGGACGGAAAGAAACGATGACCGATACCTCAACCAGTACCAGCGCCTTCGATGCCGAGAAGGAAGCGGGCTTCGGCGATTACTTCGCGCTGCTCAAGCCACGGGTGATGTCGCTCGTGGTGTTCACCGCGCTGGTCGGGCTGATCGTCGCGCCGGTGCCGGTGCACCCGGTGGTGGCGCTGGCGGCGATCCTGTTCATCGCGCTCGGCGGCGGGGCTTCGGGCGCGCTCAACATGTGGTGGGACGCCGATATCGACCGGCTGATGCAGCGCACCCGGAAGCGGCCGATTCCGACCGGGAAGGTGGAGGAGGGCGAAGCCTTCGCCATCGGTATCGCGCTGTCGGTCCTTGCGGTTGTGATGCTGTTTCTCGCCGCCAACGCGGTCGCTGCCGGGCTGCTCGCCTTCACCATCTTCTTCTACGTCGTGATCTACACGATGTGGCTCAAGCGCGCGACGCCGCAGAACATCGTGATCGGCGGGGCGGCCGGGGCGTTCCCGCCGATGATCGGCTGGGCCGTGGCCACCGGCGGCATCAGCGTCGAGGCGGTGCTGATGTTCGCCCTCACCTTTGCCTGGACCCCGCCGCATTTCTGGGCGCTCGCGCTCTTCGTGAAAAACGACTATGCCAAGGCGGAGGTGCCGATGCTGACGGTCACCCATGGCCGCGCGATCACCCGCCGCCATATTCTCGGCTATACCCTCGCGCTCGCCGTCGTGGCGCTGGCGCTGGGGCTGACCTCGATCGGCGGGCCGATCTACATGGCTGTCGCGCTGGTTCTGAACGTGATGTTCATCAAGGGTGCCTTCGCGATCGCGCGGCGCGACGATGCCGCCTGCGAGGCCGACAATCACCTCGCCGAGCGCCGGTTCTTCAAGCTGTCGCTGGCATACCTGTTCCTCCATTTCGGGGCATTGCTGGTCGAGGCCACGCTCGCTCCGCTTGGCTTGGGGGGCTGGTAGAATGGCAACTCAGATCCGCGCCGAACACGAATTGCACCGCCGCCGGTTGAGCCGCAATGTCGGGCTCGGGGTGGCGCTTGTGCTCTTCGTCGCGCTGGTGTTCGGGCTGACCATCGCCAAGGTCGGCACCGACCCGACGGACGACCTTGGCGTGCCCGGAACGGAGGCCAGCCAATGAGCTTGAGCGCACTTCAGAAAACCGCCGTCAAGGCCGTCGGCGTCGTTGTTTTCATGGGCGCGCTGGCTTGGGCGGCGGTGCCGATGTATGACTGGTTCTGCCGTGTCACCGGCTATGGCGGCACCACCAATGCCGCGGTTTCGGCCTCTGACAAGGTGCTCGACAAGACCATCAAGATCCGCTTCGACGCCTCGCTCGAACGCGACATGCCTTGGGAATTCAAGCCGATGCAAAAGCACATGGAGGTGCGCATCGGCGAGACCGGGCTGGCCTTCTACGAGGCCTACAACCCCTCCGACGTGCCGGTTGCGGGAACCGCGAGCTACAACGTCGCCCCGTTCTCGGCGGGCTCCTACTTCACCAAGATCGATTGTTTCTGCTTCACCGAGCAGGTGCTGCAACCCGGCGAACGGGTGGTGATGCCGGTGACATTCTACGTCGATCCCGAGATCGTCGGGGACGTCGAGGCCAAGTACGCCAAGTCGATCACGCTGTCCTACACCTTCCACCAGACGGAGCTGCCCGAGGAATTCGCCGGGCTCGCGCAGGAAGAGGCAGCGGAGCAGGCGACGAACTAGGACAAGGAAATATCCGGGCGCGCGGGCGAAGCCCGCCAGCCCCAACAGGAGAACCGGAAGGTCAGGGACGGAAAACATGGCTCACGCGAAAAACCACGACTACCACATTCTGCCGCCGTCGATGCACCCGTTGCTGGCGTCAATCGGTGCGTTCATCATGCTGTTCGGCGCGGTGCTCTGGATGCAGGGGATCACACCGTGGATGTTCGGCGTCGGGCTCCTGATCGTGCTCTACGTCATGTACGCCTGGTGGGCCGACGTGGTCGACGAGGCGCAGACCGGCGATCACACCCCGGTGGTGCGGATCGGCCTGCGCTATGGCTTCATCCTGTTCATCATGTCGGAAGTGATGTTCTTCCTCGCGTGGTTCTGGAGCTTCTTCAAGCACGCGCTCTATCCGATGACCGAGGGCTCGCCGGCTGTCGATGGCGTCTGGCCGCCGGCCGGGATCGAAACCTTCGATCCCTGGCACCTGCCGCTGATCAACACGCTGATCCTGCTGCTCTCCGGTGCCGCGGTAACCTGGGCGCACCACGCGCTTGTGCATGAGAACAACCGCAAGGACCTGATCAACGGCTTGATCATCGCGATCATCCTCGGGGTGCTGTTCACCTTCTTCCAGGCCTATGAATACAGCCACGCCGCCTTTGGCCTGTCGGGCAACATCTACGGCGCGAACTTCTTCATGGCGACGGGCTTCCACGGCTTCCACGTCATCATCGGCACGATGTTCCTCTTTGTTTGCCTCCTGCGCGCGATCAAGGGGCACTTCACCCCCGAGCATCATGTCGGGTTCGAGGCCGCGGCCTGGTACTGGCACTTCGTCGACGTGGTCTGGCTTTTCCTCTTCGCCTCGATCTACGTCTGGGGCGCCTGAACCGGGCTTGCGCCCCGGGGCGCGATCTGAGAACACCGAGGGCGCGGGGGGCAACTCCCGCGCCCTTCGTTTCGGGAGCATCCATGACACGCCAGATCCTTGCCGGTCTCTTGCTGCTCGCCGGTCTCGCGGTGCTCGTCGGGCTGGGCATCTGGCAGGTGCAACGGCTGGCGTGGAAACAGGGCGTGATCGCGGAAATCGAGGCGGTGATCCATGCCGAACCGACGGCGCTTCCGGCGACGCCGGACCCCCAGGCCGACCGCTACCAGCCGGTGCGGGTGACCGGGCGTTTCGAGGCGGATGAGCTTTTCGTACTGGTCTCCTCGCGCGATCTCGGTGCCGGGTTCCGGATCATCGCGCCGTTCGTCACCGACGAGGGCCGGCGGATCATGGTCGACCGTGGATTCGTGCCCACCGAGATGCGCGACGCGCCGCGCGGGGACGGGGAGGCAACCGAGGTGATCGGCAACCTGCACTGGCCCGATGACCGCACCAGCGCGACGCCGGACAACGACGTGGCGGGCAACTGGTGGTATGCCCGCGATGTCGAGATGATGGCGGCGGAACTGGGCACCGAGCCGGTACTTGTGATCGCCCGCGCAGCGACCGGGCCGGGCATCCTGCCGATGCCGGTGAGCACCGCGGCGATCCCGAACCGTCATCTGGAATATGCGCTGACATGGTTCGCGCTCGCGGGGACATGGGTGGTGATGACAGGCTTCGCGCTTTGGCGTATACGGCGCCGGACAAAGTGATCGGATGCCCCGGAGCGAGCCGGGGCGGGGCCGGTTTCTTGAAAGGGATCGACGCGGAGAGCATGTGGTCTCCGATCCCGGTTTCCGCTGGGGAACCGTTTCGGTTTCTTTCGGGAAAACCGGGCCAGACAAAGGACGTGAGCGGATGAAATACGTATCGACCCGGGGCAGCGCGCCGAAACTGAGCTTCGAGGAAGCGATGCTGACCGGGCTTGCGCGCGACGGCGGGCTCTACGTGCCACAACGCGTGGCCGAGCGGCGGCACGACGAGATCGAGGCCTTGCCGGGGATGAGCTACGAGGAGGTTGCCTACTGGGTGATCAAGCCCTTCGTCGGCGAAAGCTTCGGCGACGCGGAGCTGCGTGATATCATTTCGCGTGCCTACGCCGGTTTCGGCCACGCCGCCCGCGCGCCGCTGGTGCAGCTTGGCCCCAACCACTTCCTGCTCGAGCTGTTCCACGGGCCGACGCTGGCGTTCAAGGATTTCGCCATGCAGCTCATCGGCCAGATGTTCCAGACCGCGCTCGCGCGCCGGGGCGAGCGGATCTGTATCGTCGGCGCCACTTCGGGCGACACCGGCTCGGCCGCGATCGAGGCCTTCCGCGGGCTTGACAACGTCGATGTCTTCATCCTGTTTCCCGATGGCCGGGTGTCGGACGTGCAGCGTCGCCAGATGACCACGCCGACCGAAGCCAACGTGCATGCGCTGGCGATCGACGGCACCTTCGACGACGCCCAGGCCCGGCTGAAGGACATGTTCAACCATTTCGAGTTCCGTGACGCGGTGAAGCTCGCGGGCGTGAACTCGATCAACTGGGCGCGGGTGCTGGCGCAGGTGGTCTACTACTTCACCGCCGCCGCCTCGCTCGGCGGGCCGCTGCGGCCGGTGAGCTTCACCGTGCCAACGGGCAATTTCGGCGATATCTTCGCCGGCTATATCGCCCGCAAGATGGGTCTTCCGATCGAGAAACTGGTGATCGCCACCAACCAGAACGACATCCTGCATCGCACGCTTGAGACCGGGGCCTATACCACGTCGCAGGTGGTGCCGTCGCTGTCGCCGTCGATGGATATCCAGGTCTCGTCCAACTTCGAACGGGTGCTGTTCGACGCCTACGGCCGCGACGGTTCGACCGTGGCCGACCAGATGGCCGATCTCGCGCGCGGCGGCTTCACCATAAGCCAGGGCGCGATCGACTACCTGCGCGCGCAGTTCACCTCCGGCCGCGCCTCGGAAGAGGAAACCCTGGCGACGATCCGCGAGATCTTCGAGACCACCGGCGAAGTGCTTTGTCCGCATACCGCCGTGGGGGTGAAGGTGGCTTCCGCGCACCTCGGCACCACGCCAATGATCACGCTCGCCACCGCCCATCCGGCGAAGTTTCCCGACGCGGTGAAACAGGCCTGCGGGCAGGATGCGCCGCTGCCGCCGCGCATGGCCGATCTGTTCGAGAGGCCCGAACGGATGACGCATGTGCCCAACGATCTGGCCGCGCTGGAAGCCCTGATCCGGCAGCGGGTGGGCGCATGATCCGGCTCGACACCCTCGCCAACGGCGTGCGCGTCGTCACCGAGCACATGCCGGGGCTGGAATCGGCGTCGCTCGGGGTCTGGATCGCGGCGGGCACCCGCCACGAGCACGCCCGGGAAAACGGCATCGCGCATTTCCTAGAACACATGGCGTTCAAGGGCACGAAGCGGCGCAGCGCGCTGCAGATCGCCGAGGAAATCGAAGATGTCGGCGGCTATCTCAACGCCTATACTTCGCGCGAGGTCACCGCCTACTACGGCCGCGTGCTGAAGCAGGACGTGCCGCTCGCGCTCGACGTGATCGCCGACATCGTGCTTAACCCGGTGTTCGACCCGCGCGAGATCGAGGTGGAACGCGGCGTGATCCTGCAAGAGATCGGCCAGGCGCTCGACACCCCCGACGACGTGATCTTCGATTGGTTGCAGGAAGTGGCCTTCCCCGACCAGCCGATGGGCCGGTCGATCCTCGGCCCCGCCGAGCGGGTGCGCGGCTTCTCCCGCGACGATCTCGCGCGTTTCGTTGCGAAGCATTACACGCCCGAACGGATGATCCTGTCGGCTGCCGGGGCGGTGGATCACGACGAGATCATGCGCCTCGCCGAGGCCGCCTTCGGCCACCTCACGCCGAGCGGCGGCGAGATCTACGAACCGGCCGGCTTCATCGGCGGCGAGCGGCGCGAACTCAAGACGCTTGAGCAAGTGCATTTCACCCTCGGCCTCGAAGGCCCGGCTTACGGCGACGCCGCGATCTACACCGCGCAGGTCTATGCCGGGGCGCTTGGCGGGGGGATGTCGTCGCGGCTGTTCCAGGAGGCGCGCGAGAAGCGCGGGCTTTGCTACACGATCTACGCCGCCGCCGGTGCCTATTCCGACACCGGCATGCTCACGATTTACGCCGGCACCGGGCCCGACGAGATCGAGGGCCTGGCCTTGCTCACGATCGACGAGCTGCGCCGCGCTGCCGACGACATGAACGTGGCGGAGGTTGACCGCGCCCGCGCCCAGATGAAGGCGGGGCTGTTGATGGGGCTCGAAGGCGCTTCGGCCCGGGCCGAGCGCCTGGCCCGGCAGGTGGCGATCTGGAACCGGGTGATCCCGCTGGAGGAAACCGTCGAGAAGATTGACGCCGTCGATCTTGCAGGCGTGCGCGAGTTCGCCGAAACCATGGCGGTGCAGACCAAGTCGGCCCTCGCGCTCTACGGTCCGGCCGAGGCCGCGCCCGGGCTGGAGGCCCTGCGCGAAAGGCTCGCCGCGTGATGTTCGGTCGGACGCAAAAGGTCCGGATCGAAACCGCGCGCATGAGCTTGCGACCGCCGCAGCACGGCGATTATCACGCATGGTGCAACCTGCGCGCCGAGAGCCGCGCGTTCCTGGCACCGTGGGAGCCAAGCTGGGCCGCCGACCATCTCAGCCGCAAGAATTTCACCAACCGGGTCTACTGGTCGTCGCGCGCGATCGCGCAGGGCACGGCCCTGCCGCTCCTCTTGATGCGTCGCGACGATGGTGCCCTGCTTGGCGCGCTCACCCTCGACAACATCCGCCGTGGCCCGGCGCAGGCGGCCACCGCGGGCTACTGGATCGGTGCGCCCTTCGCCCGGCATGGCTACATGCGCGAGGCGATCGAGGCGGCGGTGCATTACGCGTTTACCACGCTCGATCTTTCCCGCATCGAGGCCGGCTGCCTGCCGGAAAACGCCGCGTCGCGCGGGGTGCTTGAAAAGGTCGGGTTCAAATACGAGGGCGTGGCGCAAAGCTATCTGCAGATCAACGGCCGCTGGCGCAACCATGTGCTCTACGCCAATCTGCGCGCCGACCGGCGTGGGCGGACCGAGGCGGGCTGAGCACGGGGGCGGGTGTCGGCGCACCATCCGCCCGAAAATTGCGCGGACATGGTCACGCGGGCGTGAGGCCAGGGCTCGCAGGCTTGTGGTAGGATGTGGCGATCACCGGAGGCCCGCCATGATCCGTATTGTGTTCGCGCTGCTCATCCTTGCCCTGCCTGCCGCCGCGCAAGAGCGCATCCCCTCGCATTGCCTTGCGCTCGCGGGCGAGATCCCGGGGGCCAGTTATGTGCACCTTGCCGCCTGGAGCGATCCGCTGCCCGCCGGCGAGGTGCGGATTTCCTATATCGACCACGCCTCCTTCCTGATCCAGACCGAAGACGGTCTGGCGGCGGTGACTGATTTCACCGGCAACCTCGGCGGGGCCGATCTGGTGCCCGACGTGGTGACGATGAACAATGCCCATATCACCCACTTCACCCATGCTCCCGATCCGCGCATCGCCCATGTGCTGGAGGGCTGGTCTGCCGGTGGCGCGGCGGCGGAGCATCGGCTCGATCTGGGCGGCATGCTGGTGCGCAACGTGCCCACCGATCTGCGTGGGCGTGGTGGCGGCGTGGTGGAGAACGGCAACTCGATCTTTGTTTTCGAGGCGGCGGGGCTCTGCATCGGCCACCTCGGCCACCTGCACCACGAGCCCGATCCGGCCCAATACGCCGCGATCGGGCGGCTCGACGTGGTGATGGCCGCCGTCGATGGCGGGATCACCCTCGACACCGCCTCGATGATCCGGGTGATGCAGCGTTTCAAGGCGCGGGTGGTTCTGCCGATGCACTGGTTCGGCCGCAGCACGCTCGGCCGCTTCCTCGATGGCATGTCGGGCGAGTTCGACGTGGTGGAAACGGGGATGCGCGAGATCACCCTCTCGCTCGACAAGCTGCCCGCGCGGCCAACGGTGATGGTGCTGGAGCCGGGACGGCTCGACTGACTTGCGCGGGGCGCGAAACGGTGCATGCTCGCGTCCATGACGACGCCCCCGCTCACCCCCGCCGATGACGCCTTCGCCGCCCGCCTGCGCGCGGCGGGCCTGCCCGACGATGCCTTTCGCCCGGTAGAGCCGCGCTATCTCGAGGAAGGGCGCGGTATCCTGCACGGGCGCGCGGGGCTGGTCGTCGCGCCGCGCAGCACCGAAGAGGTCGCCACGGTGATCCGGATGGCGCACGAGGCGCGGGTGGGCGTGGTGCCCTACGGCGGCGGCACCGGGTTGGTGGGCGGGCAGGTCTGCCCCGATGGTCCCGCGCCGCTGGTGCTCTCGCTGGAGCGGATGCGCGCGATCCGGGGCGTCTGGCCGGAGGAGAACGTAGCCGTGGTCGAGGCCGGGGCGGTGCTCGCCGAGGTGCAGGCGGCGGCCGAGGCCGTGGACCGTCTGTTCCCGCTCTCGCTCGCCTCCGAAGGCACCGCGCGGATCGGCGGTGTGCTCGCCACCAACGCGGGCGGCGTGAACGTGCTGCGCTACGGCAACGCGCGCGAATTGTGCCTCGGGATCGAGGCGGTGCTGCCCGACGGCTCGGTGATGCACGGGCTGAAGCGGCTGCGCAAAGACAACACCGGCTACGATCTGCGCGGGCTGCTGATCGGGGCCGAGGGCACGCTCGGGGTGATCACCGCGGCATCGCTCAGGCTGTTCCCCCGGCCCGCACGCGAGGGGGCCGCGCTGATGGTGGTCGAAAGCCCGCGCGCGGCGCTCGATTTGCTGGCGCTCGCGGGCGCGCGGATCGGCGCGGGGGTGAGCGCCTTCGAACTGATCTCGGGGCAGGGCATGGGCTTTCTCGCCGAGACCGGTTGCACCGCCCGCGCGCCCTTCGCCGATATCCCCGACTGGGCGGTGCTGATCGACCTCGGGCTGGGGCCGGGGGACGACCCCGAGGCGGCGCTGGCCGATCTGTTCGAGGCGGGGGCCGCGGCGGGGCTGGTGTCGGACGGGGTGATCGCCCATTCGCAAGCCCAGCGCGCCGGGCTCTGGGCGATGCGCGAGCAGATCCCCGAGGCCAACAAGCGGGTGGGCGCGATCGGCTCGCACGACATTTCGCTGCCGCTCTCGGCGATCCCGGACTTCCTCGTGGAAGCGGGCGCGGCGGTGGCCCGGCTCGGACCATACCGCGTCAACGCCTTCGGCCACCTCGGCGACGGCAACCTGCATTACAACGTCTTCCCGCCCGAGGGGGCACTCATGGCCGACTTTCCCGGCGCGCGCGACGAGGTGGCGCGGACGGTGCACGATCTGGTTGCGCAGCATGACGGCTCGTTCTCCGCCGAACACGGCGTCGGCCGCTTCAAGGCCGACGATCTCGCCCGCTACGGCGATCCCGCCCGGCTCGCGGCGATGCGCGCGATCAAGACGGCGCTCGACCCGGCAGGGATCATGAACCCGGGGGCTGTGTTGGGGTAGGGGGAGGGGCAGGGTTGCCGTTGCTTGTGCGGGCAATCAATGACCGCCGCCAGCCCTTTGGAGACGGTAGCGGCTGCGCGTTATGCACGTGCGGCACTCTACAGGGACGGCGGGAAGCGGGCTTTCGCTGCGGGTGCGGGAAATTCAAGATCATGTCCCCAAAGCCGACTTTGGTTGTATCGTCCGGCTACGGCGCCTCTTAGGCGTCCTCGCAAGCTAGTCAGTCCTGTTCGTCATTGGGTCAAATCCGATATGAGAGCCTATCGCAACGATCTCCGATTTAGCTGGTGTAACCACGATCATTTTCGTTTACCCAGTTCGCAATTCCCCGCAAAGGAAAACCGATGTTCGATACTCCTCTGAACCACTTCAAGTCAGTCTTTGCGCATCAGTTTTTTGTTGCACCGTCCGACCGCAATTACTTTTTCGCGAGATTTGCAAAGACCTGCGGCATTAATGAAGAATTCTGGTGGCAAGCTCTCCAAACAATTGAAAAGCTCTTGAAGGCTGGACTTGTTCTCAATGGGGTGTCGGTGAAGAACGGATATGGCCACGACATTAAAAAGCTATGGGAGAAACACAAGGAGGTATTCGGAGACTTAGCAGTAACTAACCTAACAAGACCGGAAAAACTTGCTGAAAGCTTCTGGACCGATCGCCCTCTTGAAAGGTTTATTACTAGAGTGAACGAGATGGGACATCCCGATAGCCGTTACGGGCTTCTCTCCTACAGCAACGAAAACGATGACATGTTCAAATTCGATCAACTTGCCTTTGAACTCCGTCGAAGGACAATTGGCTTAGACTGGATCATCGGCGAAGACTTTCCAGACGACGGGCTAGCCGCATTCTATGGGCAACCCTACCGTAATTTTGTCGCGCAACACCCAGAACATCAAATTCGATCTATGAAGTCACCGACAGGCTCAATCGGCGTGATAGGCGCAGACCTAGAGGATGTTATTCATTCTTGGAATTTCTCCTATTTTCGAAGCGATGCCGATTTGGAACGGCCAACACCTCCAACGGTCGCACCCGCAATGGCCGGGTTTGGTAACTCCTACCTTTACCTCCTCTGGGAAGGGATAAATGACGCGGAGGTCACTGACCTTGCAAGGGAACAAATTAAATGGCTGCTGAGAAATATCCAGATTGGACGAAACGCCGAAAGTGAATTCGAAAGGATACTGGCAGTGGATCGCGAAAACTGAGGTAATGCTTCACTGACCACCGAAGTAAGCTTTGGGGAGGCTGCAAGGCAGCGACGGAGGTAATGATGAAAGTCCGCAAAGGGCCGAGCACGTTCTGAGGGACGAACACGTTTCGCATCTTTGCAGCGGCAGCTCCCTGCGCATAGTTGCCATCCAAGCACCACGCGGCATTCGTCACTTTGGCTCCCCACCAAAAAAACCCGCCCCGCCGCGGGTGACGGCGGGGCGGGCCACGTGGGTAAACGTGTGCACAAGCAGCGGCCTGCTCCTACAGGCCAAGCCCGGTCTAGCGCGGAAAGGTTAACGCAAGGTTCACGCGCCCTCGAATTCGCACAGAACATGCACGTCGAGGCCCATTTCCTCGAGCAGCGCGCGGCCGCCAAGCTCGGGCAGGTCGACGATGAAGGCGCAGCCGACGATCTCGCCGCCGAGCCGTTCGATCAGCTTGATCCCGGCCGCCGCCGTGCCGCCGGTGGCGAGAAGGTCATCGACCACCAGCACCCGCTCGCCGGGCTGGATCGCGTCGTCGTGAATCTCCATTACCGCCTCGCCGTATTCGAGCTGGTAGGCCTCGGAGAGCACCGCGCCGGGCAGCTTTCCCTTCTTGCGGATCGGCACGAAGCCAAGCGTGAGCTGGTGGGCGATGGCACCGCCGATGATGAAGCCGCGCGCCTCCAACCCCACCACCTTGTCGATGCGCTGACCGGCGTAGGGGTGCAGCATCTGGTCGATCGTCATCCGAAAGCCGCGCGGGCTGGCGAACAGCGTGGTGACATCGCGAAACATGATCCCTTCGTGGGGGAAATCGACGATGGTGCGGATATAGTCCTTGACGTCATTCATGGCGGGCTCACTCGGTGTTGCGGAGGCTGTAGATCGAAACGGCGTGCTTCGGCGCGTCGGCGAGGGCGAAGGCGAAGGGCCGGGCGCGGCGGGCATGGGGCACGACGTCAGTTCCTTGTGTAATGGCGGCGCAGCGCCATGATGTCTTGCGGTGCGAGCTCGGTCGCGGTGTTGGTGTCCTGGTCGAGCACCGAAACCCCGCGATAGGCGGGGCCCTTGATCTCGGTCATCAGCCCCATCGCCTGCGTCAGTTCCTCGAGCATCACGCTTTCGTAGGCGCGGGTTTCCAGCGTGGTCGAGAAAACCACGGCGGCGCGGGTGATGAAGCCGGTGTCGGGGTTGAACAACACCCGGGTGGACGCGCCGCCGAGGCGCGCGCCATCGACCCCCTCGATGCCGGTGCCGGCGATCGGCTGGCCGCGGGCGATATCGAGAAAGAAGATCTCGATCTCGGCGGGCGCATCCCCTTCGACGCGGGCGAGGCGAAAGCCGGCCTCGGCATCGTTGAGGGCCTGCAGCGCACGTTCCAGCGCGGCACCTGCGCGCAGTTTCGGACGCCCGAGAAAGGCATCGTCGATCTGCCGGAGCGCCACCCGGACCGGGCGCGAGGCATCCCAGCGCACGAAGGGCTTCCCGCAGTCGCCGCCGGGCGGCGCGGCGCAGGCGACGGCGCGGTAGAAATCCTCGTCCGAGAGCCGCCCGGGCGCTTCGATATGGTCTTGCGCCCCGGCCGGAAGCGGCAGGGCTGCAAGCAGGAGAGGCGCAAGTGCTCTCACAGAACCCGGCCTGCCACCGCGTCGAGCCGGGCGACGAGCGCCGGGTCGCGCCGGTCGGGGGCGGTCATGATGGCGTGGTCGAGGGCGCGATCGCAGCCGTGCGGGCAGGCCGGGTGCGCGGCACCGAGCATCGCGGGAAGCCGCGCGACGAGGGCGCGGGCATGTGCGGCATTGGCACCGAGGGTGGCGATGATATCGGATATCTCGACCGCGCCGTGATCGGGGTGCCAACTGTCGTAATCGGTGACCATCGCCACCGAGGCATAGCAGATCTCGGCCTCGCGGGCGAGCTTGGCTTCGGGCATGTTGGTCATCCCGATCACGTCGGCCCCCCATTGCTCGCGGTAGAGCCGCGATTCCGCAAGGGTCGAGAATTGCGGGCCTTCCATCGCAAGATAGGTGCCGCCCATGTGCACGCGGACCCCCTCGGCGGCCTCGAAACAGGCGCGCGAGAGATCGGGGCAGGTTGGATGGGCGAGGCTCACATGGGCCACGCAGCCGCTGGCGAAAAAGCTCTTCTCGCGGGCGAAAGTGCGGTCGATGAACTGGTCGACGATGACGAAATCGCCCGGTGCCATGTCTTCGCGGAACGAGCCACAGGCGGAAACCGAGACGAGATCGGTGACGCCGAGGCGCTTCATCGCGTCGATATTGGCGCGGTAGGGCACGGTGGAGGGCGCGTGCACATGGCCGCGTCCGTGGCGGGGCAGGAAGGCCATTTTCACCCCGTCGAGCCGTCCGGTGAGGATCGCGTCGGAGGGTGGCCCCCAGGGGGTTTCGACGGCGATCCAGTCCGCCGCTTCGAGCCCGTCGATCTCGTAGAGGCCCGAGCCGCCGATGACGCCGATCACCCGTTCCATGCCGTTCTCCTTTAAGGCCAGTATCGAGGATGCAAAAGCAGCGCGCGAATGCAACGTCAAAGCGCCGTGCGGGGGGAGACGAATGGCCGCGTGGGGGGCGCGGGCAAGGATGGTCGGGCATTTTTGCGAGGGGCCTTCGAGAGATCGCGGGCCGGCCTCAATCGTCGGGACGGGTGAGTTCGAAATAGTCGCGCACGATGGTATAGTCGCGGTAGCCCAGCCGGGCGACGAGGCCGAAGTGGGCGATGTCGAACTTGCCATCGACAAGGCAGTCGTCGCGCAGGTGCACGCCGACGACGTCGCCGAAGACCACGTAATTGGCGTCGCCCTTGAGCTTGACCACCTGGGTCATCCGGCATTCGAGCGCGGCGGGGGAGAGGGCAACGCGCGAGCAGGCGATTTCCTTGCAGGCCGCCTTGGTCACGCGGGCGGCGGCGAACTCGTCGGTGCGCGCGGGGAAGGCGGCGGAGGAGGCGTTCATTTCGTGCATCGCCTCTTCTTCGACCACGTTGATGCAGAACACGCCGGTCTGCTCGATGTTGCCAAGGGTGTCCTTGCCGCGCAGCCGGTCGGGCTTGTCACCGGTGGTCGAAAACATCACCTGCGGTGGAACGTAGGCGGCACCGTTGAAGAAGCTGTAGGGGGCGAGATTGTCGTGGCCGTCGCTGCCACGGGTGGAGATCCAGGCAATCGGGCGCGGCGCGATGATCGCGTTGAACGGGTTGTGTGGCAGGCCGTGGCCGTCTTCTGGGCGGTAGAACATCCGGTTTCCTTTTTCCCGAGCTCCTCGCGAAAACCTGCGACAGAGGTTGTCGTGAAACGCGCGCGTGCTCCTGTGTCTTGTCGCGCGTCAAGTGTTCCGGTTCAAAAACAAGTCGACGCGCATTTGGTTTTGCGGACGTGATAGAGCACCGCCGCGATGGCGGGAAGGGGGTGGCAGGGGCGCACGCTGGAAAACCGCAGGGTGCCATGTTATGGGCTGCGCCGGAAAGTGGCGGCCGGTTTTTCGGGCAGCCCGGGTTTCGCCCGGGCGGTGCATGACGGGGAGACCGCGATCGGCTGCAAAAAACAAGGCCCGCGGGCAGGCATGCCGGGGCAGGGACCGGCGCGGCGCGCGCGGGTGAGGGGCGGGCAGTGTTTACGCTGAGCGAGGAAAAACCGGACGACTGGTGGGAAGTCGAGGCGCTCTATGACCTGTGCTTTGCACCGGGGCGCGAGGCGCTTTCGTCCTACCGGCTGCGCGACGGGATCGACCCGGTGGCCGGGCTCTCGCTGGTGGCGCGCGACGATGACGCGATTCTCGCGGGCGCGATCAGGTTCTGGCCGGTGCTTGTGGGCGATGCGCCCGCGCTGCTTCTCGGACCGGTCGCGGTGCACCCGACGCGGCAAGGCGAAGGCCTTGGCGGCTTTCTGATCCGCGAAAGCCTTGCGCTGGCCAAGCCGCTGGGCTGGGCGCGCGTGATGCTGGTGGGCGACCGGCCCTATTACGGGCGGTTCGGCTTCGAGCGGCTCGACGATGTGATCATGCCGCCGCCGACCAACCCCGAGCGGGTGCTGGGCGCGGCCCTCGCACCCGGCGCATGGGAGGGCGTGACCGGCCCGGTGCGCCGCTTCACGGAGGGCTGAACAGCGCGCGGCTCTGTGGCGCGCCGGTTTGGGCCTTCGTCCTGTTCCTGGGCCAGACCGGCGCCAGGGCCACGATCAGCGCGGTGAACACCACCGCACCGAAGCTGAACAGCCCGTAGGCCGCCAGCGCCGCCACCATCCCGCCGCCACCTGCAAGCGCGACCACGGTAGCCCCGGCACCGACCACGAAGCCGACCATCACGAGAATGAGAATCATGCCATCCCTCCGCCAGTTGCCCGGCCAGACTGGCGGCAGAGGTGTTAAGACCGCCCTAACGCGGCCGCGATCAGGCGACGGGCGGGTGCGGCTTGTAGAGGTATTCGATCACTGCCGGGCGTACCGACTGCGCACCCGAGCCGCGGGCGGTGTCGATCACCTTGCGCAACTCAGCAAGATTTGTTCGCCTGATCAGGTGCTTGACCGGGCCGATCGAGGCCGGACGCATGGAGAGCGTGCGCAGCCCCAAGGCGGCAAAGGTGACCGCCTCGATCGGCCGTCCGGCATCCTCGCCGCAGAAACTGAGCGGGGTTCCGGCCTCGGCGCAGCGCCGCGTGATCATCTCGATCAGGTTGAGGAAGGACACGTTGAGCGTGTCGTAGCGCCGCCGCACGCGCTCGTTTTCACGGTCGGCGGCGAAGAAGAACTGCTTGAGATCGTTGCCGCCGATCGAGATGAAATCGGCGTCCTTGTAGAACTGCGCGGGCGAGAAGGCGAGCGAGGGGGTTTCCAGCATCGCGCCGATCTTGATCTCGGTGGGCAGGATATGGCCCACGCGCCGTTCGCGTTCGATCTCGCCGATCAGAAGCTCGCGGGCGTCCTGGAACTCCTGCAATTGCGCGATGAAGGGAAACATCACCGTGAGTTGGCGCCCAGCCGCCGCGCGGATCAGGGCCTGAAGCTGCATCCGCATGACACCGGGCTTGTCCAGCCCGACGCGGATCGCGCGCCAGCCGAGCGCGGGGTTGGGCTCGTCCTGCGGCTTCATGTAGGGCAGCACCTTGTCGGAGCCGATATCCAGCGTGCGGAACACCACCTGCTTGTCGCCGGCCCGGTCGAGCACCCGCGAATAGAGCTGCGCCAGTTCGCCCCGGCGCGGCACCCGCGACTGGGTGAGGAATTGCAGCTCGGTGCGGAACAGCCCGACGCCCTCGGCACCGGAGCTTTCGAGGCTCGGCAGATCGGCCATCAGACCGGCGTTCATTGTCAGCCGAACCCGCACACCGTCGTCGCTTTCTGCGGGCTTGTCGCGCAGCGACACGTAGCGTTCCTGCTGTGCCGCCTCCATCGCCATCTTGTCGCGGAAACTGTCGACGACGGCATCTTCCGGGCGCAGGTGCACCACGCCGTGCTCGCCGTCGACGAGGATGAGATCGCCGTTCAGCGCCTCGGTTGTGATCGGCCCGGCGTGCACGATCAGCGGGATCGCCCAGGCCCGGGCCACGATCGCGGCATGGCTGGCTACCGAACCCTCTTCGAGCACCACGCCGCGCAGCTTGCGGCCGTATTCCAGAAGCTCGCCGGGGCCGATGTTGGCGGCGACGAGGATCGGGTCTTCGGGCATTTCGGCACCGGTTTCCTTGCCTTGCCCGGTGAGGATGCGCAACAGACGGTTCGACAGGTCGTTGAGGTCGTGCAGGCGTTCGCGCAGGTAGGGATCGGGCACCTGGCTCATCCGGGCGCGCGCGGCGGTCTGTTCCTTTTCCACCGCCGCGGCCGCCGAAAGGCCGCGCGAGATGTCTTCTTCCATCCGCCGCCGCCAGCCGCGCGAGTTGGCGAACATCCGGTAAGCCTCCAGCACCTGCATCTGTTCCTTGTCGGCACCGTCGGCGGTGGCGAGCAACTCGTCGACTGAAACCCGCAGCGACTCGATCGCGGCTTCCAGCTTCTTCAACTCCTCTGCCGGATCATCGGCAATCGGGTTGGTGACCACGACGCGTGGCTCGTGCAGCCAGACATGGCCCATGGCGCTGCCTTCCTGGCCGATGCCGCCCTTGAAGGTGGCCGGGCGCTGGTGCAGCGCCGCAAGCGCCGCGCCCTCGCCGACGAAGGCACCCAGCTCGGTCATCTCGGCGATGACCATGGCCACCACCTCCATGCCGTAGATCTCGTCTTCGGAGAAGGCGCGCGCCTCTTTCGACTGGACCACGAGCACGCCGAGCGCTTCACCGAGGCGCTGGATCGGGACGCCGAGGAAGGAGGAGAAAACCTCCTCGCCGGTCTCGGCCATGTAGCGAAATCCCTTCTCGGCCGGGGCATCGGCGGTGTTGATCGGGCGCTTGGTGCGGGCGATGCGGCCCACGAGCCCTTCGCCGACGCGCATCCGGGTCTTGTGCACGGCCTCCGGGTTCAGGCCCTCGGTGGCGCTGAGCTCCAGCGTTTCGGCGTCGCGGAACAGGTAGATCGAGCAAACCTCGAGCCCCATCGAATCGGCAATGATCGTGGTGATCCGGTCGAGCCGTTCCTGCCCGGCCGAATCCTTCGCAAGCGTCGCCTTCAGACGGCCAAGCAGTTTGCGGCTGTCGCTTTCGCCGGGGTTCACGATGCTATTCCCTGTCGGTCTCGTCACGACAGACTAGGGGGGGCGGCGGGATTTGCCAACCAGCCGATTCCCCCTCTGCGCGAGCGCCCGCCGAGGTGATCATTCAACTGGCTTGCCGCAGGTCGTGCGCCTGCAAACGTGGCGCTGCGGCGATGGGCTGGCCTCAGCCCTTCTCCAGTTCGAAGGCGTCGTGCAGGGCCTGAACCGCGAGTTCCATGTACTTGCGGTCGATCAGCACCGAGATCTTGATCTCGGATGTGGTGATGACCTTGATGTTGATCCCCTCGCGGGCGAGCACCTCGAACATCTTCGCGGCGATCCCGGCCTGGCTGCGCATGCCGATGCCGACGATCGACACCTTGGCCACGTCGGTGTCGGCGACGAGATCATGGTAGTTGATCTGCCCCGCCGTCTTGGCCTCCTGCAGCGCCTTCTCGGCCCGCGCGACCTGCCCCACCGGGCAGGAGAAGGTCATATCGGTGCGGCCTTCCTCGGAGATGTTCTGCACGATCATGTCGACGTTGATCCCGGCTTCGGAGAGCGGGGTGAAGATCGCGCTGGCGATCCCGGGGCGGTCGGCCACGGAGATCAGCGTCATCTTGGCCTCGTCGCGGCTGTAGGCCACGCCGGATACGGCATTCTGTTCCACGATTTCCTCCTCGTCGCAGACAAGCGTGCCTGCCTCAGGGTCATATTCGCCGAAGCTCGACAACACGCGCAGCTTCACCTTGTAACGCATCGCCAGTTCGACCGAGCGGGTTTGCAGCACCTTGGCCCCGAGCGAGGCCAGTTCGAGCATTTCCTCGAAGGCGATCTTGTCGAGCTTGCGGGCCTTGTCCGCAATTCGCGGATCGGTGGTATAGACGCCATCGACATCGGTGTAGATGTCGCAACGTTCGGCATCGAAAGCGGCGGCGAAGGCCACCGCGGTGGTGTCGGAGCCGCCCCGGCCCAGCGTGGTGATCCGGCCCTCGGGGCTCACGCCCTGGAACCCGGCGACCACGGCCACCTTCATGCCCTCGGCGAATTTCGCCATGATGTTGGTTTGCGGGATGTCCTCGATCCGGGCGGCGGAATGCGTTCCGGTGGTTTTCACCGGCACCTGCCAGCCCTGCCAGGAGCGCGCGGGGATATCCATCTCCTGAAGCCTCAGCGCCATCAGCCCGGCGGTGACGTTCTCGCCCGATGACACCACCGCGTCGTATTCGCGCGCGTCGTAGAGCGGCGAGGTTTCCTCGACCCAGCCGACGAGTTCGTTGGTCTTGCCCGACATCGCCGAGACGATCACGATCACGTCGTAGCCATTGGCCACCTCGCGCGCGACGCGCTTCGAGGCCCGGGCGATCCGGTCGAGCGTGGCCACCGAGGTGCCACCGAATTTCATCACCAGAATGGGCATGGAAACCGGCTCCCGTTGCAATCCTGCGCCTGATAGGGCCAGCGTTGACAAAGCGCAAGGGGCGGGTGAGGTCCGGCCAGGCCGCTTCAGTTGGTCTTGCGGGTGGGGGTGAAGGGCAGGGGGGCGACCGGCACGCCGTCCTCGATCAGCGCGATCGCCTCCTCGGGCTTTGCTTCGCCGTAGATCGGGCGTTTCGGCGCGTCGCCACCGTGGATCGCGCGGGCTTCCTGCGCGAAGCCAAGGCCGACGTATTCGCCTTCGGTCTCGACCTTGCGCTTGAGCGCGGCGATCGCCTTCTCGCGTTCGGTGTCCGGGGATAGCCGGGCCGGGGGCTGGGCGCGGGCAGGGCGCACATCCGGGGTCATCAGCGATTTCTCGATCCGGTCGGTGCCGCACCTTGGGCAACGCAACCGTCCGTCGGCCGCCAGCGCATCAAAGGCGTCGGCGTTTCTGAACCAGCTTTCAAAGCTGTGCCCTTCCGGGCATTTCAGGGTATAGCGGATCATCTGGTTATCCAGGCAGGTCGTGCGATCATGCAGGCAGGACCGCCACCCGCGCAACCGTTTTCAATGCGCATGGGCGCGCGGGTCGAAATGCCTGACCATCTGGCGCAGCTCGGGTTCCTGCAACAGCGACGCGGCGCGTTTGCGGCTGACCCAACGGCGCTTGCGCTCGGCTTTCTCCGGCCATTCCTTGTGCACCTTCTTCACCTTCAGCGGGAACATCGCCACGACGATCGGCAGGTTGTCGCCTTCGAGCAGCTTCTGATAGGCGTAAAACCCTGCCGCGACATGCGATGGCGTGCCGGTTACGCCCGCCTCTTCCCAGGCCTCGGTGGCCGCGGCCTCCGCCGGGGTGGCTCCGTGCATTGGCCAGCCCTTGGGCAGGATCCAGCGCCCGGTGCCGCGCGAGGTGATCAGCAGGATCTCGACCTTGCCATCGTTCAGGCGCCACGGAATCGCGCCGAACTGGCTGCGCACCTCTCGCTTGACGGCGCCTGCGAGCCGCATCGGGTGTTGTCTGAGGTTGAGCGCAACCACGCTGCCGGTCCTTCGATCAATTCGCCTGTTGACGGGGTTCGCCATGGGCGCCCCGCTGTTATTCCTTCCTCTGAAGATAGCGTTTTTGGCGCTAAACTCAAAGAAAAACCGGTGTTTTGAAGTCGAGCGCCGCTGCGAGGCCCGGAGCCAAACCTAGCTGCGCTGGCCCGAGAAGCGGTCGTGCCAGGCTTCGCGGTCATCGTCGATGATCTTGGCGAACAGAACCTCCGGCACCTCGAATCCGTGGCCCGGTTCGAGCGCCGCGAGCGCGGCTGCGAGATCGTCCGGCCAATCAGCGTTTTCGGTCCTGAGGGCCGCCAGCGTCGTTGCTGCGGCGTCGGGGATGAACGGGGCCGAGAGCACCGCGTAGACCCGGATCAGGTTGAGCATCAGCCGGATGATCGCGGCGGCGCGCTCGGGGTCTTCCTTGTAGACCGACCACGGCGCGGCACCTTGCAGGTATTCGTTGCCCACCGCCCAGATCGCGCGCAACTCGGTGGCCGATTTGCGCACCTCCATGGCGTCCATCAGGCGGGCATACTCGGCGATGCGGCGCGAAAGATCGGCGATCAGCGCCGTCTCCACCGGGCCGTTCTCGCCGCCCGCGGGCACCTCTTCGCCGAACTTCGAGCGGCAGAACTTGGTGACGCGGCTGACGAAATTGCCCAGCACGTCGGCGAGATCCTTGTTCACGCTGGCCTGGAAGTTTTCCCAGGTGAACTCGCTGTCGGCGTTCTCGGGTGCGTGGCTGAGCAGCCACCAGCGCCAGTAATCGGCGGGCAGGATCGAGAGCGCCTGGTCCATGAACACGCCGCGGCCCTGGCTGGTGGAAAACTGGCCGCCGTCGTAGTTGAGGTAATTGAAGCTCTTGATGTAGTCGACGAGCTTCCATGGCTCGCCCGAGCCCATCAGCGTGGCGGGGAAGGAGAGGGTGTGGAAGGGCACGTTGTCCTTACCCATGAATTGCACATATCGCACATCATTGGCGCCCTTGTCGGTCCGCCACCAGCGTTCCCATGCAGAATCCCCACCTCCCGTGGCCTCGGCCCATTCGGCGGTGGCCGAGATGTATTCGATCGGCGCGTCGAACCACACGTAGAAGACCTTGCCCTCCATCCCCGGCCAGTCCTCGTCGCCGCGCTTCACCGGGATGCCCCAGTCGAGATCGCGGGTGATGCCGCGATCGCGCAGGCCCTCGCCGTCGTTGAGCCACTTCTTCGCGATCGAGGTGGTCAGCACCGGCCAATCCTTCTTGGATTCGATCCAGGCGTTGAGCTTGTCGCGCATCAGCGACTGGCGCAGGAACAGATGCTTGGTCTCGCGCACCTCGAGGTCGGTCGAGCCCGAGATCGCCGAGCGCGGGTTGATCAGGTCGGTCGGGTCGAGCTGCTTGGTGCATTCCTCGCACTGGTCGCCGCGGGCGCGCTCGTAGCCGCAGTTGGGGCAGGTGCCCTCGATGTAGCGATCCGGCAGGAAGCGGCCGTCGGCGACGGAATAGACCTGTTTCTCGCTCACCTCCTCGATCAGCCCGGCATCGGCCAGCTTGCCGGCGAGGTGCTGGGTCAGGCGGTGGTTCTGCGGGCTGGAGGAGCGTCCGAAATGGTCGAACGACAGCCGGAACCCCGCCGCGATCGCGGCCTGTACCTCGTGCATCTCGGCGCAGTAATCGGCCACGTCCTGCCCCGCCTTGGCGGCGGCAAGCTCGGCGGGCGTGCCGTGCTCGTCGGTGGCGCAGATGAACATCACCTCGTGACCGCGCGCGCGCATGTAGCGGGCGTAGAGATCGGCGGGAAGCTGGCTTCCCACGAGATTGCCGAGGTGCTTGATCCCGTTGATGTAGGGCAGCGCGGAGGTGATGAGAATACGGGCCATGAGACGTCCTTGGCTGGTTTTGCCCGCGTTTAACCCAACGCCGGGGCAAACGCCAGCACCGGGCCGGGGCGGTGCCTCTCCCGCCAACCCGCGCCGGCTGCCTCGGCGAACCCGGCTGGCACCAAGGCCCGGGCCCGGGGGGCCGTGCCCCCCGGGCCTGCGCTTATTGTGCCGTGTAGGCCCCGTCGACGAGGTTGTACGAGCCGGTGATGAAGCTGGCGCGCTCCGACAGCAGGAACACCACCAGCGCGGCGACCTCTTCCGACTCGCCGAGCCGCCCGATCGGGTGCGCCCCTGCGAGCATCTTCAGCGTGTCCGCGTCGAGGTTCTTCTCGATCAGCGGGGTCTTGATGAAGCCGGGGCCGACCGAGTTGATGCGGATGCCCTTGGCCGAGTACTCGATCGCCGCGGCCTTGGTCAGCCCCAGCAATGCGTGTTTCGAGGCGACATAGGCCGAGGCGTTGGCAAAGCCGACCGAGCCGAGGATCGAGGCCATGTTGACGATCGCGCCGGCACCGGCCTTTTCCATCACCGGGATGGCGTAGCGCATGCCGTAGAACACGCCGTGCAGGTTCACGTTCATGAGGTTGTGCCAGCCGTCGATGGAAAGCTCGCCGAGCGGCGCTTGCTCACCGCCGATCCCGGCGTTGTTGACGAGCGCGTCGAGCCGACCGGTCTTTTCGACCGCGAAGTCGATCATCGCCTTGACCTCGTCGACCTTGCCCACGTCGACCTTGAAAGGCAAAGCCTTGCCGCCCGCCTTCTCGACCTCGGCGACCTTGGCGGCGATGGCATCATCCTCGAGGTCGGCCACCACCACGGTGGCGCCGGCGGCGGCGAGTTCATCCACCACCGCGGCCCCGATCCCCGATGCGCCGCCGGTTACGATTGCCGTCTTGTCGTCGAATCTCAGGTCCATTTGGGGCCTCCTTTGGTGAATTGTCCTATGGGTCAAATATGGGGGCGACGGACGCTTGCGCACAGGGGGGGAAGCATTGACGATTCCGTGTGTCTGCCTTGCGCCGGGCGCAAGGCCTGTCCGCGCAGAACGGACGCCCCCCGGCACCTCCGCGCGATCGCCCGTGAAGCGTGGCGGCGCGGGCGAAAGTGTGAAATACCGTTTGCAAAGCGCAGCTTTGAACCGAAGGGACCGGCCATGACGGATATCAGCTTGACGAAATCGCGCCTCATCATCCGCAAGGCGCTCGAAGCCGGGCGTGCCCGCGAGATGAAACCGCTCTCGGTCGTCGTGGTCGATGCGGGCGGGCATGTCATCGCGTTCGAACGCTCCGACGGCGCGCCTCCGGGTCGGTTCGAACTGGCGCGCGCCAAGGCCTACGGCGCGGTGATGCTGGGCATGAGCGGCACCGCGCAGCGCGACCGCGCCGAGGCGCAGGCCTACTTCATGGCCGCCGCCAACGGCATCTACGG
Organism: Maritimibacter sp. HL-12; assembly: GCF_900177545.1. Classification (GTDB taxonomy): domain Bacteria; phylum Pseudomonadota; class Alphaproteobacteria; order Rhodobacterales; family Rhodobacteraceae; genus Sinisalibacter. The sequence continues at coordinate 2,948,589 of NZ_FXBQ01000001.1, forward strand.
CGGCCAGCTTGCGCCGGTGCCCGGCGGCATCCTCGTGCGCGACAAGCGCGGTCGGGTGATCGGTGCGGTGGGCGTCACCGGCGACACGTCGGAGAACGATCTTGCCGTCGGGATCGTGGGCATCGAGGCGGCGGGCTTCGCGGCCGAAGGCTGACCCCCCTTTTCCTGCCTGCCCAACCGGCCTATCCTGAAGAAACCAGCGAGGAAAGGAACCAGTGGTGAGTGTGAAGCGGCGTCCGGTGATCGGGATCATCGGCAATTCGGCGTTGATCGGCGGCGATTATCCGGCCCATGCCGGCGGGACGATGAACTCGGCCGCCGTCGCCGAGGTCGCCGGCGGCATGCCTCTGCTGATCCCCGCCGATCCGAATTACGTGAGCGTCGAGGAGTTGATGGAGGTCTGCGACGCCTTCCTGCTCACCGGCGGGCGGCCGAACGTGCACCCGGAGGAATACGGCGAGCCGCCGACCGAGGCGCATGGTGCCTTCGACCGCTGCCGGGACGCGGTGACGCTGCCGCTGGTGCGCGCCTGTGTCGAGCGCGGCCAGCCCTTTTTCGGGATCTGCCGGGGCTTTCAGGAGGTCAACGTCGCAATGGGCGGCACGCTCTACCCGGAGATCCGCGAACTGCCCGGCCGGATGAACCACCGGATGCCCCCGGAAGGCACGCTGGAGGAAAAGTTCGCGGTGCGCCACGCGGTCCATCTGGAGGAAGACGGCGTCTTCCACCGCCTGCTCGGCGCGCGCGACGTGATGACCAACACCCTGCACGGTCAGGGGATCAAGACGGCCGGCAAGCGCGTGGTGATCGACGGCTGGGCCGACGACGGCACGCCGGAAGCGATCTACATCGAGGATGCGCCCGGTTTCGCGCTCGCCGTCCAGTGGCACCCGGAATTCAACGCCGCCAACGACCCGGTCTCGCGGCCGCTGTTCGAGGCGTTCGGCAACGCCGCCCGCGCCTGGGCCGAGGGTGCGCGCCGGGCCCCGTCGCTCAAGGCGGTGTGACCGGTTCGCGCTTGACCTTGCCTGCGCTGGAGGCTTGAAACGGCGCGCATTCAGGGAATCGAGGTTTCATGCGGATCGTGCTTGCTGTTGTTTTCGTCGCCGCTGCCGCCGCGGGCTGGGTGCTGTTCGCCCCGTCCGCCCCGGAGCCGGAACAGGTGGCGGCCACGAACCCGGCGATGGTCTCCGTGCAGATGCCCGAACTGGTGGGGGCCGAACGCGTCGGGCAGACCGTGTTCGCGTCACGATGTGCCGATTGCCACGGCAGGGATGCGGGCGGGATAGAGGGTGCCGGGCCGCCGCTCATTCACAAGATCTACGAGCCCTCCCACCATGGCGACATGTCCTTCGTGCTCGCCGCCACGCGCGGGGTGCGGGCGCATCATTGGCGCTTTGGCGACATGCCGCCGGTCGAGGGCGTGACCCAGGCCGAGATCGAGGCGGTGATCGCCTTCATTCGCAAGGTGCAACGCGCAAACGGCATCCTTTGAGGCTTGCGCGGGTCTCCCGGCCGATACACCAAGGCGACAGCCAACCGGAGGGCACATGAAACGCGCGCGCATCAACGAGATCATGGCCGAGGCCGACGCGATGATCCGCCGGTTCGGCTTCACCCTGCCGCCCTTCGCCTGTTGGACGCCCGAGGAATTCCGCGACCGCGCCCGCGAGGCGCGCGCGGTGATCGACGCCCGGCTGGGCTGGGACATCACCGATTACGGCGCGGGCAACTTCGACAAGATGGGCTTGTTCCTGTTCACCATGCGCAACGGCCGGCTCGCCGATCTGCGCGCCGGGCGCGGGATGTGCTACGCCGAGAAGCTGCTGATCTCGCGCCGCGACCAGATCAGCCCGATGCACCGCCACATCGTCAAGGCCGAAGACATCATCAACCGCGGCGGCGCGACGCTGGCGGTGGAGTTGTTCGGCTCCGACCCGGACGGCAATTTCGACGAAAGCGCCGGCGGCGCGGTGCGCTGCGACGGGATCGAACGGCGCTTTGCCCCGGGCGAGGTGATCCGCCTCGCGCCGGGCGAAAGCGTCACCCTGATGCCCGGCGACTGGCACGCCTTCTGGGGGGAGGGCGGCGACGTTCTGATCGGCGAGGTCTCGACGGTGAACGACGACGAGACCGACAACGTCTTTCGCGACCCGATCGGGCGGTTTTCGCAGGTCGAGGAAGACGAGCCCCCGCGCCACCTGCTGGTATCGGATTATGGGCGGGTGTTTGGTGGTTAGGGTTGGCAATGCGGACGGAGCGGACGTTCGCTGCGTTTGCGCCAATTGCCGCTTTGACGATTATATGGCTTCCGGCAATTCGTCTGACGGTCTTGCCATGTCCTTCAGCGCCTCTTTGCGGCGGGAGATGGTTTCATGCCATTCCTGCGCCTCACGGTCTGAGAAAAAGCTGGCGGACGGGGCAAGGCGTTTTACAGCTTCCTCGACCTCTTCCAAGCCAACTCGGAAGAATTCCTTGCGCATGTTAGAAGCGTTCACGCGGCGGTCTGCGAACTCTTTGTGAAGGGCGCTTTCTAGGGCTGGGGCTTCATCCGAATAGATCATCGCATGGGTGTCGAAGCCGAAAGGGACGCTTGCGTCACCAAGCTCTTTAACCCGGTCGTCTGGTTCAAGGCGCCGCGTCAAGCCGATCTTGACTACATCCTCGCCAAAGGAACCGATGTTCGAAATAATATAAACATAGCCGGATTTGGTCATCTCAGCCATTGCGCGGGCGCGTTCGCTTGTAGCGTGGGCTTCGGCCAAAGCGGCTTCCAGCTCCGCTATGCGGCCTTCATCTACGCCCGCCTCTGAGCGCGCTTTATCCAAGAGCTTCTGATACCGTTCCTCTTCACGTTCTGCCGCTTCGGCTTCGGCTATGAGCTTCTTCTCTTCGCGTTCCGCGCGGGCCAGCTCTGCGCGCTCTTCTTTCTCCATCTTAAGGCGCTCACGGTATTCATGGGTCGCATGCAATTCGTCCAGTTTGAGGCTGACATATTGCTCACTGATACGCAGATTCATGGACTCGTTGGCTTTGTCGATTTGCTTGGCCGCGTTGAGGATACGCTTCTCCATCGCGTTGACGTTGTTCCAGCGCGTGTTTGCGATTGCGGCTTCGCATTCGTTGTTGAAGGCTCGCATGGTCAGGCGGGTCTGGCGGTTAATCATCGTCTGACCCTTGGCGCGGCTTCCGTCCACTTGCCAGTCAGTCGGACAGAGGGTCGAGGTCTTCGCCGAGACCATTGCCTTCTGGCGATCTCGGATGCGTATGATTTCTTGCTTGTATTCGTCAGCGTCGTTGAACTCAAAATGGGGTTCATAGACACCGAGTTCCGCAAATGAGAGCTTTTCGTCATAAATTGCGACTTGTTGCTCTAATTTTTTAAGCGTGGCGCGCTTCTCGGAATAGGAATTACGCGTCTCTTCGACTTGCTTCTGTATCTCTGTTGCCGTATCTTTGAGCGTCGCGACTTCATCCTCAACAGACTTGATGGGCGCATATTTTTCCCTGAGCGTTTGTGCCGTCGCTTCCGCTTCCTTAATACGCCTTTCGGCGCGGTGTTTTGCGCCACGAGCGCGAAGCCAGAGGATCAAAAGAAGGATGGGTAGGAGCAACCATGCGGTTGCGAAAACCATAATTGGGTCCATTATTTCCAGCCTTTCAATTTTTTCTGAATTTGACCAGTATAGTGGAGGAGATCAAGGATAAGGTTTCCAGACCTTCGCTGCGCTTAGACGAATGAGCGAGTTGGACTCCCAGCCGTCATCTGACCGTTTCGCTCAAGGATGCGGCGCAAGCGTCCGAAACCCTCCGGAAAAACCAACCCCCGCCTTCCGGATCGCGTTCAGCGCCAGAGCCAGGCCTGTCCCGCGAGCGCGCCTTGCGCCTTGGCCAGAAGCCGGTGCGCGGGGCCGGTGGGGGCGGCGACGCCGGCCGCGAGCCGGTCGGCCACCACTTCCGGCGGGCAGGGCGCGCCGGTGACGGGGTCGCGGTAGCGCGGGTAGTCGATCAGCACGGCATGGGCCAGCGCGATGATGTCGGGCCGGGCGGCGCGGCGGGCGGGCACCGGGCCGAGATCGCGGGTCAAACCCCATCCGGCATAGAACGGCGCGCCGAGGCAGGTGACGGGTTTGCCGCGCAGGAGCGCCTCGAAGCCCATCAGCGAGGTCATCGTCCAGATCTCGTCGCAGGCCTCGATCAGCGCCACCGGGTCGGCCTCCTCGGCCACGACGTCGGCCAGCGCCCGCGCCTCCTCGGGCGGCACACGGCCCGCGCGCAGCCCCGCCTCCACATCGGGGTGGGGCTTGTAGACGATCACCGCCTGCGGGTTGGCCGTACGCGCGGCTTGCAGGAGCGCGAGGTTGGTTGCCACCTCGCCCGCACCAAGGCGGATCGAGGCGTCGTCCTCCACCTGTCCCGGCACGAGGATGCGGTGGCCCTCGGGGAGCGCGGGCGCGGGGCGGTCGAGGTTGTACTTGCTCAGCCGCCCCCGGATCAGCCCCGCCACCAGACGCTCGGCGCGCAGCCGCGCGCCCTCGGGCAGGGTGGCGGAAGCGGCGATCAGGCGCTCCAGTCGGCTTTCCCGCGTGGGGTCGTAGTAGATGCCGAGATCGTCGGCGACCAGCGAGAGCGGCGGCACCAGTTCGGCCCCCAGCCCACGCGAGCGCAGGAAGCCGTCTTCAACCCGCAGAACGGGCAGGCCCGCGGTGTCGCCGAGGGTTTCTTCCTTCCCGGCCCAGACCATCAGCCGCCGCCCGCTTGCCCGCGCCTTGGTGACGGCGGCGGGGCCATCGGCAAACACCAGCCGCCTTTCGCCCCCGAAGAAGCCCGCGAGTGCCCCGCGCTTCCACAGCCGCATCCCCGCCGCCACGTAGCCCGCGCCGTCTTCGCGCGCGGCGCGGGCGCGGGCTTCCAGCGCGGTGATCGCCTGTTCGACCCCGCAAAGCGCATCGTGGTGGGGATCGTACCAGGTGGGGTAGAGCACCATCGCACCGGCGAAGAGCTGCGTGCGGGTGAGCTTGCGCGTGCGGCGGGCGACGGGGTTTTCGTCGCGCGTCAGGCCCCAGCCGGCATACCACGGCTGGCCGAACACCCTTGGCCGGTGGCCTGCGAGGATCGCCTCGAAGCCCATGCCGGAACTCACGGTATAGACCGCCACGGCCCCTTCCATCAGCGCCCATGGGTCGACCGGACCGGTGACGAGGCTCACGCCCTCGCCCGCGTCCCCGGGGCCGAAATGGCCGGGGCGGTGGCCGGCGGCGGTTTCGGGGTGGGTCTTGATCACGATCGGCATGCCGCGCTCGTCGATCCGGGCGGCGGCGAGCATCTCGCGGAATGTGCCCGGCCCGGCCCCGGCATGGGCGATCGAGGCATCGCCCCGGGTCTGGTCGATCACCAGAACGTAAGGGGAGGGGGGCAGCGGCGCGGCAGGGTCGAAGCCCGCGTATTTCGACAGCTTCGCGCGCCGCATCAGATCCGAAGCCTGACGGGCGCGGGCAAGCAATGCGCCATCGTCGAACGGGTGGGTGGCGAGCAGGTGTTCGAGATCGGACGGCGCCGAACTGTCGAAATGCGCCGCGCGGCTGTCGATCACGAGGCCCAGCGGCGGCTCGCCCGCGCGCCCGGGGCGGAGCGAGCGCAGGAAGGCATCCTCGATGCGGATCAGCCGCGCGCCGGTCTTCGCCGCCACCCGCCCGCCGCGATGCGCGGTGGGCGAATGGCCCCAGACGCCGACGTTGTCATTCGGCCCCGGCCAGCCGAGGCGCAACTCCCACCCTGCGAGCGCGAGGATGCGCCGCAGCCGGGGTTGGGTGAGAAACCCGCCGTTGAAGACGAAAAGCCGCCGGGAGCGCGCTGCCCCGGCGGCTTCGGTGTCGGGTTGGCGGCCCATGCGACGGCTAGAACAGCCCCGCGGTGGCGGCGGTGGTGGCCAGCGAATCCGCGGCCCCCACGGACGAGGTGAGCGCCGAGAGCACCTTGGTCCACTGCACGTAAGGCGCTTCGGTGACATAGACGGTATCGCTGTCGCGGATCACGAAATCGCGGGCCATGAACATGCCGTTGGGTTCGGTGAGATCGAGCACGTAGATCAGCCGCTGCGCGCCCACCAGATCGGTGCGGCCAAGCACGGCACTCGCGATCTCGACCGGTTCGTTGCGGAAGACGAAAACCCCGGTCGGATCGGCCAGAGCCGGGTTGAGGCCGCCGACCTGTGCGATGGCTTCGAGCGCGGAAAGCGTCTGGGTCTGGAACTTCACCCGGGTCTGCGCGCCGGTGGCACCGAGCGCGGTGAAGGCGCGGGTATCTTCCTCGACGAGGATGCGGTCGCCGTTCCTGAGCGCGACATCAAGTTCGGGGTGCTCGAACAGATCCTGATACCAGATCTTGCCGGTCCGCTCGCCCCGGATGATCTTGACCACGGCCACCTCGGCGGGCACCGCGACGCCGCCGGCGCGCGCCAGCATCGCGCCCAGCGTGCGCGTCGGCCGCTCGATCGGGTAGACGCCCTGACCGCCCACCGCGCCGGTGAGAGACACCGTGGCACCGTCCCCCGCGAGGCGGCGCACGACCACCTGCGGATCCGGGGTCTGTTCGGCAAGCTTTTCGGTGATGATCCGGCGGATCGCCTCGGGGGTATTGCCCGCGGCCTTGATCCGGCCGGCATAGGGAATGAAGATGAAGCCCGAACCGTCGACCTGCACTTCCTCGAGGCTCGCCGCGGCCCCGGCGGCGGTGAGAATGCCTTCCTCGACGTTCTCCCAGATCGAAACGCCCAGCACGTCGCCGGGGCGGATCGTGTCGGAGCCGACCACGCCCGCGCTGGTGAACTCGGAGGTCAGCCCGAGCGAGGGCACGACCGCGGTGGCGCGGGTGACGTCATCGTTCACCGCAACCACGAAGGCGTCGCCCTGCTTTTGCACGGAACCTGCGTAGATCTCGGATTTGTTGGGACCGGATCGGGGAAGAACGTCGCAGGCCGCAAGGCCCACCACGCATGCAAAAAGGGCGGCTCTGCGCGCCCATGCGTTGCCCATCTGTATCACTGCTCGGGCTCCTTTGTGGAGTTCTGCCGTTGATTTTTTCTGCAACCTACCGGCACATCGAGGAAAAATCTACCCTTTCGATAGTCACGGGCTATTTCACCGCAAACAACTGTTGCCGTGGTGCCGCTGTGCCACGGGCGAGGGCGTCGTAGGGGTCGTCGGCGATGAGCATCATGTCGACCACTTGGCGCAAGAGCTGGCGACGGCCGCGCGCCGAATAGAAGCCGCCAGGCACCTGGCTGGTTTCGAGGAGGTATCGACGATAGTCGCGATAGGCGCGGTTGTCGGGTCGGCTCGGGCGGGTAAAGAACTCCGCCACGCCCTGCGTCGAGACGAAGTCCGGCTTGGCAAAGACCGCGTCGCCGAACGCGCGCAGCGGCAAGCCGCGCCACAGCACCTGCTGGGCGGCGGTGGAATTGACCGTCACCGCGCTGCGGGCATGGTCGAGCAGCGCCGCGAGCTTGCCGCCGCGCACGTAATGCACCCGCTTTTCAACGCCGTGGAGGCGCGCGAGGTGGCGAAGCTCGGCGCGCAGCGGCACCCGCCCGTCTTCCAGCGGATGGGCCTTGAACACAAGATGATGGTGGCGCGCCGCTCCCTCGGCAAAGCCGCTGATCACCAGGTCGAGAAAATCGGTCATGGTGGAGAACGGCGAATGCGCCTGAAAGCTCGAGTCGTGTTCGAGTTGCAAGAGCGCGAGGTGATAGGGAAAGCCGCCGTGCTTGATGCGCAACGTCGCGATCCGGCGTTCGAGCGCGAGAAGCGGCATCAGCACCAGGCGTTGCAGGTAGAGGCGAAATTCCTTGGTCACCGGCATCGCGCGGTGCGGCTTGAAGCCCCTGTAGCGCCGGTTCAGGAACATCACGAAAAAATGGTAGAGCGCGCCGTAGAAGACGTGGTGGCGCATGTCGCCCCAATGTGCGGGTGCCTCGGGAATATCGCGCTCAGCGTCGGCGAGCACCTTCTGCATCGCCGCCACGCTCATCGTCATCAGCCGTGAATTGCCGTTCGAGCCGCCGCGCTCGTAGGTGACCCAGTAGGGCCTGAGGTAGCCTTCCTCGAAAACATGGATGCCCAGCCCCGCCGCCCGGGCAATCCGCACCGCCTCGGCGTGAACGAAGCGGGTATCGCCATAGAGCACGATATCGGTGACGCGCTTCTCGGCGACGAGGGCTTCGAGGCGTGCGGGCCAGGCCGACTGATCTTCGGTGAAGGCGATATAGCCGGCGCGTCCGGGCCAGAATACCCCGTCGCCCTGGTTGAAGCCGACGCGCCAGACCTCGGCCCCGGCGGCGCGCAGCATCCGGCCAAGCCGCCAGAAGAACGGCCCGTGCGGTCCCTGCAGAAATAGAAATACCCTGTCTTTGCCGTCGATCGCTGCCATGTGCCTCCGTCTCCCGTGGTGGTCACGGGTTTGACAGGTGTTTCTTGCCATATCGTTTCGGCGAAAATGTGGCAACGCGCCAATCCGGCGCGGCTTGGCAAGCCCGCCGCGCTGGCTTAGGCAGGGGCAAAAGGAGACTGGCCCATGTTTACAGGCATCATCACCGATCTTGGCCGGGTGGCGGCAATCGCCCGGCCCGGCGACATGCGCGCGCGGATCGAAACCGGCTACGATACCGCGAGCATCGACATCGGTGCCTCGATCGCCTCCGATGGCGTCTGCCTGACCGTGGTCGATCTCGGGCCGAACTGGTATGACGTCGACATATCCGCCGAGACCCTGTCGAAAACCAACCTCGGGGACTGGACGATCGGGCACCGGGTCAACCTCGAACGCGCGCTCAAGGTGGGCGACGAGTTGGGCGGGCACATCGTTTCGGGCCACGTCGACGGCGTGGCGGAGGTGGTCGGGGTGCGCGACGAGGGCGAGTCCACCCGGGTGAGCCTGCGCGCGCCCGCATCCCTCGCCCGCTTCATCGCGCCGAAAGGATCGGTGGCGCTGAACGGCACCTCGCTCACCGTCAACGAGGTCGAGGGCGACGTGTTCGGCGTCAACCTGATCGTGCACACCAAGGCGGTGACGAACTGGGGCGCGGTGCGTCTGGGTGACCGGATCAACCTCGAGATCGATACCCTCGCGCGCTACGTCGCGCGGTTGAACGAGTTTCGCGCCTGAGGCCGCAACCGCCGGGGACCACCGTCGCCTTGCTGCCGGCATACAGCCCCGTGAGGTTTTTTCGGGTCCGGAAAACGGGTATTCTCGGGTCGCGAAATACCTTCGGGGGGTGAGCCCGAAGGGCGAGGGGGGCAGACAGCCCCCCTTTGCTCTGGCAATGCCGGGCGCGAGCGGTTATCTCGCCTGCGTGCTCAAGTGAGGGAAGGCCATGGCCGACGCAAAGCAATACGAATCCCCCGGACCGATGGAAGTGAACTGGCGCGATGCCATTTCGGCCATCGAGGAGATCATCGAGGAGGCCCGCAACGGGCGGATGTTCATCCTCGTCGACCACGAGGACCGCGAGAACGAGGGTGATCTCGTGATCCCGGCGCAGATGGCGACGCCGGAGGCGGTCAACTTCATGGCCACCCACGGGCGCGGGCTGATCTGCCTCGCGCTGCCCGGCGCGCGGATCGACGCGCTCGGGCTGCCGCTGATGTCGACGGTGAACGCCTCGCGGCACGAAACCGCCTTCACGGTCTCGATCGAGGCGCGCGAGGGGGTGACCACCGGGATCTCGGCACATGACCGCGCCCGCACCATCGCGGTGGCGATCGACCCGGCCAAGGGGGCCGGCGATCTCGCCACGCCGGGCCACGTCTTTCCGCTGCGCGCGCGCGCAGGCGGCGTGCTGGTGCGCGCGGGTCATACCGAGGCGGCGGTGGATATCGCCCGCCTCGCCGGGTTGCAGCCCGCGGGCGTGATCTGCGAGATCATGAACGACGACGGCACCATGGCGCGGCTGCCCGAACTCGTCGGCTTTGCCCAGAAACACGGGCTGAAGGTCGGCACGATCTCCGATCTCATCGCCTACCGCCGCCGCCACGACAACCTCGTGAACGAGAGCGCGCAGAAGGCGGTGACCTCGCAATTCGGCGGCGACTGGATGCTGCGGGTGTTCACCGACGAGACGCAAGGCGCCGAGCATATCGTGCTGACCAAGGGCGATCTGACCACCGATGCGCCGGTGCTGGTGCGGATGCACAGCCTCAACCCGCTGGAAGACGCGCTCGGCCTCGGCCCGGCCCCCGCCGACGAGCTTCAGCGCGCGATGGAGATCATCGCCGAGCAAGGGCGCGGCGTCGTGGTGCTCCTGCGCGACCCAGCGATGAAACTCGCCGTCGACGGTACGGTAAGCCCGCAGATCCTGCGCCAATACGGGCTGGGCGCGCAGATCCTGTCGTCTTTGGGGATTCGCCGGCTCACGCTGCTGAGCGACAGCCCGATGCCGAAGGTGGTGGGGCTCGAAGCCTATGACCTCACCATCGAGGGCACCCACCCGATTCGCGGAGGCAAGTGATGGCGACGGCCGAACAGCATTACATCCTGCCTCGCCCGTCCTTCGACAAGCCGGTGAAGCTCCTGATCGTGGTGGCGCCCTATTACAAGGATATCGCCGACAACCTCGTGGCCGGCGCGAAGGCCGAGATCGAAGCCGCCGGGGCTACGTGCGATCTCGTCGAGGTGCCCGGTGCGCTCGAGGTGCCGACCGCCGTGGGCATGGCCGACCGGCTTTCGAACTTTGACGGCTACGTGGCGCTCGGCTGCGTGATCCGGGGCGAGACCACGCATTACGACACCGTCTGCAACGACAGCTCGCGCGGGCTAACCCTGCTCGGGCTTCAGGGCCTCGCGATCGGCAACGGCATTCTCACCGTCGAGACCCGCGCCCAGGCCGAGGTCCGGGCCGATCCGGAAGGGCAGAACAAGGGCGGCGGCGCAGCGGCGGCGGCGCTGCACCTGGTGGCGCTGCGGCGCAAGTGGGGCCGTCCGGACAAGCCGGTCGGGTTCCGCCCGCGCGAGGACTACCGGGTCGCGGGCACGCCCGGCGAGGGGAGCACCGGGGCATGACCCTGTCGGGCAACGAGAAACGCAAGATGCGCTCGGCGGCGCGGCTCTACGCGGTGCAGGCGCTGTTCCAGATGGAAAGCTCGGGCCAGACCGTAGATCGGGTGATCCGCGAGTTCGAGGATTTCCGCTTCGGCGAGATCCTCGAAGAGGGCGAGATGGTCGAAGGCGACCCCGACCTGTTCCGCGCGCTGGTGGACACGGCGGTGAACCGGCAGGCGAAGATCGACCAGTTGACCGACCGTGCGCTGGTGGCAAAATGGCCGATCGCGCGGATCGACCCGACCTTGCGTGCGCTGTTTCGGGCCGCAGGAGCGGAACTGGTGGAAGGCAACACGCCGCCCAAGGTGGTGATCAGCGAGTTCGTCGATGTCGCCCGGGCGTTCTTTCCCGAGTCCGACGAGCCGAAATTCGCCAACGCCGTGCTCGATCACATCGCGCGCGAGCTGCGTCCCGAGGCGTTCTGAGCCCCCGGGCAGCGCAGGGCGCTCCGGCGCCCTGCCGCCGATCCGGCCCCCGCGACGGCTTGACGCTTGGCAGCCCGCGATTACATGCTACTATGAGAATATATCGCAAGACCGGGGGAGAATGCCCATGCCCAAGCTGATACGCTTGTATATCAAGAACGTCATCATCGGCTTCGGCCTCTCCGCTGTCTTTGTCTTCGCGCTGCTCTACACCAACGTGGCCAACCTCTGGCACCTCGTGTCGACCTCCGATATCGGCTGGATCGCGGCGGTGATGCTCTGGGTGTTCAACGGCATCGTCTTCGCGGGCGTGCAATTCGCCATCGTGGTGATGCGGATGGGCGACGACGACGAACCGAAGGGGGGCAAGCGGGTGCCGGTGGCCACCGACATTCCCGCCCGTGTCGAGGCTGTCGCCACTGCTCCGCGCAAGCCGCGCCACTGAGGCCGCGACCCCGCGGACCGACGCAAAGGCCCCGCGCGGGGCCTTTTTTCATTCCGCCTCGTAGGCCTTCAGGATCTCGTCGAGAGGTTTCTTGATCTTCGCCACGGCAGGCACCGTGGCGTCCGGGGCCGGATGGCCCACGGCGAGGATCATCACCGGCTTTTCCGAGGCGGGGCGGTCCAGTACCGCGTTCAGAAACCGCATCGGGTTCGGCGTGTGGGTGAGGCAGGCCAGCCCGGCCTGGTGCAGGGCCGCGATCAGGAAGCCGGTGGCGATCCCGACGCTTTCGGGCACGTAGTAATTCTTGAACCGGCTGCCGTCGTCGAACGCGCCCCAGCGCTGGGCGAAGACCACGATCAGCCAGGGCGCGATCTCGAGGTGCGGCTTGGCCGCATCGGTGCCGAGCGGCTCCAGCGCTTTCAGCCACTCGTCGCCCGCCGCGCCATCGTAGAACCGCTTTTCCTCCGCTTCCGCCTCGGCGCGGATCCGCGCCTTGAGGCCGGGATCGGAGATTGCGGCGAAGAACCACGGCTGGTGGTTCGCCCCCGAGGGCGCGCGCCCGGCGGTGGCGACCGCCGCCTCGATCACCGCGCGCGGCACCGGACGGGGCGAGAAATCGCGCACCGAATGGCGCTTGGCCATGTGGTCGAAAAACCCGCTCACCCGGGCCAGCATCTCGGCGTCGGAAAGCGCGAAACGGTCGGGCAGGGGGAGCGCCTCGTGGGGCAGGTTCTTGCGGGAAAACATCGTGCCTCCGGGGAAGATCCCCGGGAGGCTAGGATGTGGCGGGACCGCACGCAACCGTCGAGGTAAACTAATTCCCGAGAGCCTGCATATACAGGTGGGCACCGGGTAACCGGACCAGGGCCCGGACAGAGCCAGCTCCCTCGAGAGTCGTTAAGGCCACTGGAATTTGACCTCGTCACGAGTAGGGCAGACCGCCACATCGCTATCTAGGCGCGATAGGGGGGCTGTGCAAGCCGACGCGTTGGTTGGCGGTTTCCTGGGTCCGAAAAAACCTCGGGGGTGCGGGGGGCTGGCCCCCCGCCCCGGCACGCGCCACCGGCGCCGTGCTCTGGACAAATGTTCACCTCCTGTTCATGGTGGCCTCATGCAAGATCTCCCCCTCCAGCCCGGCCAGGTCCTGGCGCGCGGCGTGGCGCGGCACCTGCGCCAGCACGATTTCGTCTCGGTCGAGGAATTCGTGCCCGTGCGCGGCCTGCGGATCGACGTCTTCGCACTTGGCCCGAAAGGCGAGTTCTGGGTGATCGAGTGCAAGTCCTCGCGCGCCGACTACGCGGCGGATTCAAAGTGGCAGGGCTATCTCGAATGGTGCGACCGGTTTTTCTGGGCGGTCGACAGCGATTTCCCCAGCGAGCTTCTGCCGGCCGAGACCGGGCTGATCATCGCCGACGGATTCGATGCCGAGATCCTGCGGATGGGGGTTGAAACCAGGCTCGCCCCGGCCCGGCGCAAGAAGCTGATGCTCAAGTTTGCCCGCGACGCGGCGCGCCGTTTGCAGGGCTGGCGCGATCCCGGGGTCAGCGCTTTTTCGGACCCTTCGCGCCCTTCGGACCATCGGTGATCGCGCGCGCCTGCTCTGCGGCAGCGCGGATTTCCTCGGCGATTTCTTCCGCTTCCTCGGGGTCGAAATCCATCGGCAGGTCGATGCCGCCGCCCTCGACATAGATCCGCACCATTCCAAGGCTGGTGGGGCCAATCTGGATATTCGCGGTGATGTCGGTTTCGGAATCGATACCCATGCCGGCCTCCCTGATGTCCTCGCGAGGGTTACGCCGCCGCCTTGCTTTTTTCAAGGGCAGACCTCTTGCAAAGCAGAGGCCGCGGCGGTAAATGCGAGCGGCGTGCCGCCTTAGCTCAGTTGGTTAGAGCGCTGGATTGTGGATCCAGAGGTCCCCCGTTCGAGCCGGGGAGGCGGTACCACCGAAACCCCAAGATCAAGACGACCGGCCACCGGCGCGCGCGCCGATGCTGCCACCTGCGTGATCTCGGCGGTGCGGGTGGGGAACCCCGGGGAACCGACGCTGCCCCCGCGCTCAGCTCGACGCGGTGAGCACGCTCAGTGCGTCTCCGTCGAGCAGCGCCGCCGAGAGCCGCCCGGTGGCATAGGCCCCGGTATCGACGCCGATCCGCCCGGCCTCGGGTTGCACCGCATCGACAACAACGTGGCCGTGGATCACCCAGATCCCGTCGCCGCGTGGGCTGCGCAGAAAGTCCGGGTGGCCCCAGAGCAGCGCCTGTTCGGATTGCGCCTCGATCGGCTTGGCCGGGTTGGCGGCGGCGTGGACCACGGCGACGTTGCCGCTGACGTATGACAGCGGCAAGCCGCGCAGCCAGGCGAGCATGTCGGGCCCCAATGCGCGCGCGAGGGCGTCGCGGGCCTTGATCGCGCCGGCCTCGTCGGGATTTGCGCCCAGCCCGCCGATGCCGAAGCTCGCCAGCGTCTGCAACCCGCCAAAGCGCAGCCAGCGCGCGGCCTCGGCCGTGGGCGCGTCGAGAAAGCGCAGCATCATTTCCTCGTGGTTGCCCTTGAGAAACACCGCCTTTCCGTCTTGCGATCGGGCGAGCCCGTGCAGCCGGTCGAGCACCGCCGCGCTGTCTTCGCCGCGGTCGACGTAATCGCCGACGAAAACCAGACGGTCGGGGGCGGCCGCGTCGATCCGGGCCATGAGCCGGTCGAGCAGGGCGGCACAGCCGTGGATGTCACCGACCACTGCGAGCCGCTCGGCGGGTGCGCGCGGCGCCATCATGGCGACCGGGTCGGCGGGCTTGGCCCCACCGCGAAAGATCCGTTTGAGCAGCTTCATGCAGCCAGTCTAGGTGGACGTTTTCCCGCGGCCAAGATCGGGCGGGCTCAATTGTTGTAATACTTGTTGTGGCCATAGGCGGCATAGGCACTGTATTGCCCGCCGTAGCCGTATCGCTTCATCCCCTTGGGGTCGATCTGGTTGAGCACTGCGCCGGTGATGGTGATGCCGCTGAGGGCGAACTGGCGCACCACCTCGCGCACTTGGGCGCGCGAGGTGGCATCCCATTTCACGGTGAAGAGCACGGCGTCGGCCTCCTGGGCGATGATGCGCGAATCCGGCACCAGCAGCACCGGCGGCGTGTCGATGATGATCACGTCATACTTGTGGCGCAGATCCTGCATGAAGGTGCTGAAACGCTCCGAGGAAAACACGTCGGCGGCGTTGGTGGTGCTCTGTTCGCCAAGCAGCATGTCGACCCCGAGATCGTCGATGCGCTGCACCACGTTGTCGAAGCGCGCGGCCCCCGAGAGGATCGACAAGAGTCCCTCGGCTTTCTCGTAGTCGAAGTATTCCGAGAACACCCGGCGGCGGATATCGCCCTCGATCAGCAGAACCTTCTTGCCGAGGCCGGAGAAATTCTGCGCCAGAGCGATTGCCGTTGTGGTCTTGCCCTCGCCCGAAAGCGCCGAGGTGGAAAGGATCACCTGCGGCGGGCGGTCGAGGTTGGACAGCATCAGCGAGGTGCGCAGGTTGCGCACGGCTTCGGCCGCGGCCGAGGTTGGCTTGTTCACGAGGTAGTCGATCACCGCCTTGCGCTGGCGGGCAGGGATCTTCGGCAGTTGTCCGATCACCGTGAGCCCGGTCTCGCCTTCGAGGGACTCTGCCGTGCGGAAGCCCGTGTGCATCATCTCGCGCAGCAGCACGACGCCCGCCCCGGCGATGAGCCCGAGGATCATGCCGAGGGCCAGGATCAACGATCTGCGCGGCTCCGAGGGCTGCACCGGCTGCGTGGCATAGGACAGGATCCGGCTGTCGGCCTGCTGGATGCCGCGCTGGACGGAGGTTTCCTGCATCCGGGTGAGGAAATACTCGTAGATCGCGCGCAGCGCCTGGGTTTCCCGCTCGAGCTGCTGAAGCTGGACGAGATCATCGGACTGGCGGGCGTAATCGGCCTCCAGCCGGTCGAGCGACAGGCCCAGCGACGTCACCTGACCTTCCGCGCGTCCGAGATCGGCCCGGGCCCTGTCGAGAAGGGTTGCAAAGCGCGCCGCGAACAGCCCGGTGTTGCTCGCGCCGTCGATCTCCCCCGCCAGTCGCGTCAGGGCGGCATCCTCTGCGACTCGCGCCATCTCGGCAGGCTCGCCGCCCGCTTCGGCGGCTTCCAGTGCGCCGACGCGGGTTGCCAGCGCGTCGCGCGTGGTTACCAGCCCGTCGAGGCGCACCCGGGTGTCCTTGATCTGGCGGTTGAGGCCTTCGAGCGCCTCGACCGAGACCAGGTCGGTGCGGGTGGCGAAGCTCTTGATCCGTGCTTCCGCCGTCTCAAGCTCGACTCGCAGCGTGGCGACGCGCTCGGAGAGCCATTCGGTGGCCGTCTCCATCGCCTCGAACTTCACCGCGAGCTGGTCGGCGATGTAAAGCTCGGCGAGCCGGTTGGCGATGTCGGCGGACTTGTTCGGATCGGTTGTGAGCGTGGTGATGGTGAAGACATAGCTTGACCGCAGGTTGGATACCGTGATTGCCTCGGCCACGCTGTCGACGGTGGCATTGCGTTCGTGCTGCGGCGATGGTGCCGGGGTATCGGCGTCGAGGAACGGGTTGAACTCGGGATCGGCCAGCAATCCCATGTCATCGACCAACCTGTTGATCAGGTTGCGCGAGCGCAGCACCTCGACCTCGGTGTTGATCGTCGCCTGGTCGCCCGACAGGCCCGACAGGACGTTCTCGAAATCGACCATCGCGCCTTGCCGGTTGTCGAGCGCGACCGCGGCCTGCGCGGTGTATTTCGGCACCGCGATCCGGGTTGCGTAACCCCAGGCGGTGGCCCCGGCCAGAAGCATCGCGAGCACGATCCAGAGCTTGCCGCGCCACAAGGTGCCGAGCACTTCCAAGAGGTCGATTTCGTCGCCGTCGATGCCCTGGTGCACCGCTCGGTTCGAAGCGGCCGCTTCGGCCACGGCTTTGCTGTACTGGTTCACGCAGTCACTCACCTGTGGAAATCCAAGCTTTCTTTTGCGTAATGCTTTCAACCCTCGTTTGCAATCCTTGAGCAAATACACGCGGAAGTTTTGCCGCGGACGAGAGCGAGGTCGCAGGGGGATTGTGCGCCTGGTTGGCAATTCTGCGGCCGCCATGCGCCGGAATCGTGCGCCCCATCGCCCGTTCAGGACGTGTTGTGGTGAGACCGCCACAGTTGTGGATGTATCACGACATCACCTTCAGGTAGAGTATCGCGACCGATGTGGTTACTATCTATTAAGGATGTATGGAAAGTCCGAGATTCAATTCTCGCGTGTATTGCCTGGAACGCGAATTGCCGTGACACGTCGGGAACCGGAGAGAGGCATGGCCTGCTTCGGTGCGGTAGCCATCGGCCACGCACCCCGACGAGATCGACGGCGGCGACGCAGGGGGACGGTTTGAAATCTCCAGACGACATGACTTGGCGCGGGGGTTCGCGGCGGTGCGCCTCCAAGGTGCGACGCCCGCCGATCATGTGCCGACGTGCGCCGGTGAATCCGTGAAGAAGGTTCTCACCGTTTTCGGGACGCGTCCCGAAGCGATCAAGATGGCACCGGTGGTCGAAGCCCTGCGCGATGATCCGAGGTTCGACGCGCGGGTCTGCATCACGGCGCAACATCGCGAGATGCTCGATCAGGTGCTCACCCTGTTCGATATAGTGCCGGCTCATGATTTGAACATCATGAGCCCGGGGCAGTCACTTCATCAGGTCACATCACGGATCCTGACCGGCCTTGCCCCGGTTCTTCAGGCCGAAAAGCCGGATCTCGTGCTCGTGCACGGCGACACGGCGACAACTCTGGCCACATCGCTTGCGGCCTACTACGCGCAAGTCCCGGTCGGGCACGTGGAGGCCGGCCTGCGGACGGGAAACATGCGTTCGCCATGGCCCGAGGAAGGAAACCGCCGTGTCGCCGGTGCGCTTGCGGAACTGCATTTTGCCCCAACGGAAAAGGCCCGGGAAAACCTGGTTGCAGAGAACATCGCGAAAGACACGATCACCGTGACGGGAAACACCGTGATCGACGCCTTGTTCCTCGTCCGCGATCGCATCGACGCCGATCCCGCGCTCACACAAGAAATGGCAGAGCGATTTTCATACCTGGACCCTTCAAGGAAGCTGATCCTGGTCACAGGGCACCGGCGAGAGAGCTTCGGCGGCGGTTTCGAGCGTATTTGCCAGGCCTTGCGGGAGATCTCCGATAACCACCCGGACGCGGAAATCCTCTACCCGGTGCATCTCAATCCAAATGTCCAAGGCCCGGTGAACCGGCTCCTGAAAGGCATCGGGAACGTCCATCTCATCGAACCTCTGGACTACTTGCCCTTCGTGTTCCTGATGGCCCGGGCGCATCTGATCCTGACCGATTCCGGCGGCATCCAGGAAGAAGCGCCGTCGCTGGGCAAGCCGGTGCTCGTCATGCGCGAAACCACCGAGCGCCCCGAAGCCGTCGAGGCAGGAACCGTGCGGCTCGTTGGTACCGATGTCGCGTTGATCGTTGCCGAGGTTGGCCGCCTGATGACCGACCATGCGGCCTACGAAGGGATGAGCCGCGCCCATAACCCTTATGGCGACGGCAAGGCCTGCGGACGGATCCTCGATGCGCTTGCCGGGTAACTGAATGATTGAATTCAAGAAGATATCGGTCATCGGATTGGGCTATATCGGCCTTCCCACGGCGGCGATGTTCGCCTCCAGAAAGGTCGAAGTCGTCGGTGTCGACGTGAACCAGCGCGCGGTCGACATGATCAATCGCGGTAAGGTTCACATCGTGGAGCCGGATCTCGACCTCGTGGTGCGGGCGGTGGTCACGCAAGGCTATCTGCGGGCCACGACGGTTTGCGAGCCGGCCGAGGCCTTCCTGATCGCGGTTCCCACCCCGTTCACCGGCGACAATCACGATCCCGATCTGTCGTATATCGAGGCGGCCGCACGCCTGGTGGCCCCGGTTCTGGAACCGGGCAACCTGGTGATCCTCGAAAGCACCTCGCCCGTTGGTGCGACCGAAGCCCTGGCCGGCTGGCTCGCCGGTGCCCGGCCCGATCTGAGTTTCCCCCAGACCGCCGGCGACGCCTCGGACATCCGCGTGGCCCATTGCCCGGAGCGGGTTCTGCCGGGGAAGGTCATGCAGGAGCTGATCACCAATGACCGGGTGATCGGAGGGATGACGGCGGCCTGTTCGGCGGCGGCCGCGCGCCTCTACCGCACCTTCGTCACTGGCGAGTGCGTTATCGCAAGCGGCCCGCGCGTGGCGGAAATGGCCAAGCTGACCGAAAACAGCTTTCGCGACGTCAACATCGCCTTCGCCAACGAGCTTTCGCTGATCTGCGACGCCCTGGGAATGGATGTCTGGGAACTGATCCGCCTGGCTAACCGCCACCCGAGGGTCAGCATCCTGCAGCCGGGGCCGGGTGTGGGCGGGCATTGCATCGCCGTCGATCCGTGGTTCATCGTATCTTCCGCCCCCGACCAGACGCGCTTGATCCGCACCGCCCGCGAAGTCAACGACTCCAAGCCCGAATGGGTGATCGAAAAGGTCCGCGCCGCGATCGGGGCGCACCTGATGGAAAATCCCGGCAAGACCGCCGCAGACGTGACCCTTGCGATCTACGGCCTCGCCTTTAAACCCGACATCGACGACCTGCGCGAAAGCCCGGCACTGGAGATCGCGCAGGCGCTGGTGGCGGCGCACGCCGGGCCGGTGCTGGTGGCGGAACCCAATATCGAATCCTTGCCCCCGGGCCTCGGCACAGCCCGCCTCGTCGCCCACGAGGAGATCCGCGCCGACGTCCACGCGATGCTGGTTGACCACAAGCCTTTCAAATCCAGCCCCCCGCCCGCGGGGCAGATCGTGGATGCACGGGGGGTGTGGGGGTGAGACCCACGATTCCCGTGAGAAAAATACAAGCCATTCCGATAGCCCTCGCTCTTTACCTCGCGCTGGCGGCAGGAGGGTTGGGTCTCGGAGAAACCTTTACGTTGCCACGGGCCACAGTCTCTATCTTCCTGTTGATGGCTTCAGTTCTCACGATCAACAAGCGCAGTCCATTTGGCAAATCTGAGGTCACAATCCTATTCCTATTCACAATATTTCTTTTGACGCAATTCTTTCGCACGACGGAAACGTCGATCGCACTAGCCAAAATCGATGGTTTCCTCATTGGCGGGATATTTGTTCTGGTGCTCTCAAACCACGCCCTAAGAGCATACGGGAAAGACTTTCTGATTACCTTTATTTCCGTGGGTATCATCTTCCTAGTGGCAACCATAATATACAAGTTCAACTATGGGTTCTGGGATCGACTGGTGCGATACTTCGTTAACGGTCCGATTGTGTTTGGTTGGATGATGTCAATAATGGCCCTTGCCTCACTCTTTGTCTTTTTTGAGGGAAGGGGCCGGAGGTTCTTGGCGGCATACGTAGTTTTTGCGCTGTCAGTTGTCTGGAGTGGTTCGAAGGGCCCATTGATAGCGCTCGCGATTTCGACGTTGTACTTCCTTATAAAGTCGAGGAAAATAGGATCGACGTTCGCCTTCTTGCTGGCCGCGCCGTTCTCCTTCGTTTCGCTATTGGAGTTTGGATTGCTTCCAGAACGTTTGATGGTCTTCCAGAGGGTTATCGAGGGAAGCTACCGAGAGTTCGATCACGGATCAATCGGAATCCGGGCTACTATGCTGGGAGAGGCGATTGATATTTTCCTTCAGAACCCGGTTTTTGGTGTCGGAATAGCGAACTGGAGCCATTACTCGCAGCAAACATACCTGAGCAGCTTCGGTTTCATCTACCCGCACAACTTTTTTGGAGAGGTGCTCTCCGAGTTCGGTGTCGTGGGGATGATCTTTGTCGTGTGCATCTTTGCCTTCATATGGACGAATGGCAACGTCCTTTCGAAGACATTCGCAGTATTCGCAATGGTCGCACTCATGTTCACAGGCGATATTTCGTACTGGAGATTCTTGGTGTTTTTCCCCCTTTCTATGTCCAGGATCGTGGCGCGCGGATGGTAAACATAATAATAATAGCTTGGGTATCGTTGTTCTTCGCTGGGTATGTCTTTTTTGATGGGTTGGCGGCACTATCTCGAATGGCAGCCGCCAAGGCCTCTCTGAACGCGTTCGGCGCTGCGATTGAAAAAATTATGAACACAATTAAAAGGTTGAGCATTTTTTCGTTTCCACCTGCAATTGGCTACTTCGTAATGAGGCAAGACGCTAGCTCTTTGTTTCTGGCCGTGTTTGGGTCGCTGTTTCTCGGAGCTTCTGCGGCAATGTTCATTTTCCTTCGCCGCATTGCGATTCAGAGGTACTTCTTTTTGGTGGCGCTGAATTTTGATTCAGGACAAGGGATTTTCCGTGCTTTCATTTCTGCATGCCGCGGTTCTCAAAGTGGTCAGAAGGTTCAATCTCCTCCCAATGTGACTGTCTCCCTGCCAGAGGCCATGCGGCATAACCTTCAACTGTTTCTTCTTGCCTCCTGGGTCTATTTGGTGTTCGGTTCTTCAATCTTCCTTGTAAATATATTGGCGATGGTTTTTTTCGAGGCGGCGCCTGTGATACTCCAGACTCTCGGATTTTTTAATGGCTTGGGAACACTTGTACTTGCTTTCTTCGTCGACCCGCGTATCGCGAGGTTCCTGGACAAGAAAGAGAAGTTGGAGGAACTGACCCTTGTGGTCATTGCTGCGCAAGGAATCAGTGTAGGTCTCTATTCTCCGTTCTTGTTCGGGGCAGTCTTCTTGGTGTTTTTTTGATTCGGATGTTTGTGGGGTCTTGGTGCCCAGTTGAGTCGAGTGGAGTTGGACGATGACTGTTACTTTTCCCAATCCGTTCTCCAACATGGTCCAACCCGACGCCTCGCGAGACTGGTGGCGTATCCCCGACTTCGGGGCCGGAGACATCAAGGGCCTGTGGGAACTTTCGCGCTTCGACTGGGCGGTGGCATGGGCAAGCTGCGCCGCGCACGGCGATGCGGACGTGCTGCCGCGTCTGAACGCTTGGATTGCCGATTGGGCCACGAGCAACCCGCCCTACAAGGGGCCGAACTGGAAATGCGGACAGGAAGCCGCGATCCGCGTGATGCATCTTGTCGTGGCGGCTTGGGTGCTGCGGCAGGACCATGCGCCTGAACCCGGGCTGGTGGCCCTGTTGCGCACCCATCTACAGCGCATCGCGCCGACAATGTCCTACGCCATCGGTCAGCAGAACAACCATGGCACGTCCGAAGCCGCCGCGCTTTTCATCGGCGGCAGCTTTCTTGCCGGGCACGACGCCCGGGCCGATGCATGGGCGCGCAAGGGACGGCGCTGGCTGGAAGATCGGGCGCGGACCCTGATCGAGTCCGATGGCAGTTTCAGCCAGTATTCCGTGACCTACCATCGGCTGATGGTGGATACCTATGCGCTTGCCGAGGCATGGCGGTGCCATCGCGGCCTGCCTGCGTTCACGCCGCGTCTTCGCGCGCGGTTGGCCGCGGCCACCCGCTGGCTCGACGCGATGTGCGATCGCACCACCGGCGATGCGCCCAATATCGGGGCCAATGACGGGGCGCGGCTGGTGCCATTGACGGACAGCGGTTTCCGCGATTTCCGCCCGTCGATCCAGTTGGCCGCGGCCTTGTTCGAAGGGCGTGACGCATTCGGTGACGGCCCCTGGACATCGCCGCTGCGCTGGCTGTCCGTGCCAGACGGGTCCGCCGGGGCGTCGGCGGGCAGTGCCACTTTTGGCGATGGCGGGTATCATGTGCTCCGGAACGGCCAAAGCCTTGCGGTCATGCGCTTTCCCCGGTTTCGGTTTCGCCCCAGCCAGGCCGATGCGCTGCACGTCGACCTCTGGCACGAGGGCGTCAACCTGCTGCGCGATGCGGGCACTTACAGCTACAACGCCGACGGGGCCGAGTGGTTCGCGGGCACATCTGCCCACAACACCGTAGAGTTCGACGGGCGCGACCAGATGCCCCGCCTTGGGCGATTCCTGTTCGGCGACTGGATCGGGGTCGATTCAGTCGAGACGGTGCGCGAACACGGGCGGAACGTGACCGCCGCCGCAGCCTGTGGCGACGCCCACGGTGCCCGGCACCGGCGCGAGATCACCCTTGGCCCCGACGGGCTGATCTGCCGCGATACCGTGTCGGGCCGCTTCCGGGAGGCCTGCCTGCGCTGGCGTCTTGCGCCCGGCGACTGGACGCAGGACGGCCACATCCTGCGCGCCGGCCGTTTCGCCGTATCGGTCGAGATCGACGGTGTGCCGGTGACCCCGACCCTCGGGACCACCACGGAGTCGCGCCACTACCAGCAGAAGTCCGAGATCCCCTTGGCCACGGTCACCGTGAGCCGCCCGGCGGCGCTCGTCACGAAAGTCACCTTCTGACCATGCATGTTCTCTACTTCCACCAGCACTTTTCGACACCGCAAGGATCGGCCGGCACGCGGTCCTATGAGATGGCGCGGGCGCTACTGCGTGCGGGCCACAGCGTCACGATGGTTTGCGGCCGCTATGCACAGGGCACGACCGGGCTGACTGCCCCGTTCACGAAAGGTCGCCGGCGCGGCGGTGTTGACGGGATAGACGTGATCGAGTTCAACCTCGATTACGGAAATCACATGGGGTTTGCGCAGCGCGTCGCGGTCTTTGCGAAATTTGCGCTTGGCTCGATCGGGGTTGCGCTGCGCGAGCCCGCAGATGTCGTGTTTGCCACATCAACGCCGCTGACCGCCGGAATCCCCGGCATTTTCGCACGATGGCTGAGGCGCAAACCCTTCGTGTTCGAGGTGCGCGATCTGTGGCCGGAACTGCCCAGGGCGATGGGGGCCATCACCAACCCGGTGGTTCTGTGGCTCATGTCGGCGCTGGAATGGGCCTCCTACCGCTCGGCCAACCGTCTGATCGGGCTGTCTCCCGGGATCGTCGCGGGGATCGCCGCGCGCGGCGTTGACAAATCACGCATCGCGATGGTGCCCAACGGCTGCGACCTTGAGTTGTTCGCCGCCCCGCAAGACGCCTGGCGCCCCGAAGGCGTGCACGACGATCAATTGCTTGCCATCTTCACCGGAGCGCATGGCCCCGCCAATGGCCTTGATGCGGTGCTGAATGCCGCTGCGGTGCTGAAAGACCGTGGCCGCGACGATATCCGGATCGCCCTGGTCGGTCAGGGGAGGGTGAAGCCGGCCTTGCAGGCGCGCGCACGTGCCGAGGCGCTGGACAATGTCCTGTTCCTCGACCCGGTCCCGAAGACCCGGCTCACAGGCCTGATGGCCGGCGCGGATCTCGGGCTTCAGATCCTGCGAAACGTGCCCGCCTTCTACTACGGCACCTCTCCGAACAAGTTCTTCGACTACATCTCGGCGGGGTTGCCGGTGCTGAACACCTATCCGGGCTGGCTGGCCGGGTTGATCACCGACCACGACTGTGGCTTTGCCGTTCCGCCCGACGATCCGGACGCCTTCGCCGACGCCCTGATCGTGGCGGCGCAAGACCGTGCCGCCCTTGCCGGAAAGGGAAAGAACGCCCGCGCGCTCGCGGAAATCCGCTTCGCGCGCGCCAAGCTGTCGGATGACTGGGTGGCCTGGGTGACCGCTGCCGTGAGGGATTAGATATCGACCACCGGTTCAACCCGCGACAGACCGCAGCGCGTCATCAGGGTTTCAAACTGGCTGGCCCGGTTGCTGTCGTCGCGCAGGTCGATCTCGAGGGCTGCGTGAAGCTCCGGCAGACTGGCGAGCGCTGTTTCCATGTCGCGCACGAACACCGCGTCAGCGGTGGCCCGAAGGCCGAGATGCGTGGCGGGGTCGGTGCCGTCCGGGCTCAGCGGAACAAGGAAATTGTGCGCCCCCCAGCCAAGCGAAGCGAACAGCGCATCGGCCTTTTCCAGCCAACTCAGCGGCGTGATGATGGAGATCGAATGTTTCAAAGGCTCACTCCCGTCCTGTCCGCCATCCACCGCTCCAATCGCACGATCTCGGCGAGGCCCGCATCCTCGATTTCAACATAGCCGAACACCTTCCCGCTCGGGCGGAACTGCCCGTAACAGAAAAACGTGCCTTCGAGGTTGAGGTGCGGGGACGTGTTGGCGAATGCCGTGCCGACGCGCGGGGTCTGCAGGGCTTCATAAAGGTCGTCCCGGGCATAGCTCGAGGCCGCGCCGTCGATCCTGTCGGTGCCACCGGCGGTGTTCGTGATCGACCCTGCGTCCGACGGGGTGCTCGCCCCTGCCGCCACGTAGGGCGGAAGTGCCCTCGGGCTTCGGAACGCGCCCCAGGTGACCCGTTCGAAGCGTTGCAGTCCGAGACAGACCGACATCGGCGCGGCGTAGGAGATCGCGGGAATGACCATGTGATCGTCAACCCCGTCAAACTCGATCCAGGTCAGATCGCCATCCGTGCGCCATGTCGGGCGTGCCGCCGGGGTGGCCTGAGTGGCATGGTGCGCATTGCCGGACTTGTCGAGCACCAACCCCACGGGATCGCCATCCGCCGCCACGGGGATCGTGCCGGCCGCGTCCTGGAACAGCGCCGAAAGGTCGGAAAGGTCATACCACGCGCCGGGACTGCCACCCCGAAACAACCAGCCCGGATGCCATCCGGCGCGGGCGCGCACCGGCGCGGACAGGAGCGAAAAGTCGGTGACGAATTTCATGCCAGCACCAGGGCATGGATGCCGGTGGCGGTTGTGCCGGTCGCCCGCACCTGGCGCACCCCGACCGGCAGGATCGAGAAATCGGCCACGACAATGCTGCGCGTTTCGCCCGCGACCGTAACCAGACTGATCTCGCCGCCGGTCTCGACATAGAGTCCAAGCGCCACATAGGGCAGATCGGCAGAATCCTCCGGGGTGACGGGCAGCGCGTCGGTGGCAGGGCCGGAAAGCGAGGGGGCACGGTTGGCAAAGGGGTTCATGGGCGCTCCTGTTCATGTTGGCCGGCGCAGGGATGCGTCGCCGATTGGTGTCGGCGGAAATGTCGAACAAGTTGATTTCGATTTGCCGATCCACGGGCGCGCAAGGGGAAGAAGGCGTTAACCCATGAAACATGTGCTGGATGTGCTCGGGGCTGGCGTGGGCTTGGTGGTGTTCTCGCCCGTCCTGTTTGCGGTCGGGCTCCTGGTCTGGCTGCGGATGGGCTGGCCGGTATTCTTCCGCCAGACCCGCCCCGGCCTGCATGGCAAGCCGTTCGAGATGATCAAGTTCCGAACGATGCGCGAGGCGCTCGATGCCGAGGGCAACCCGCTGCCCGACGCCGAGCGGCTGACCGGGCTGGGACGCTTCCTGCGATCGTCGTCGCTCGACGAGTTGCCCGAGTTGTGGAACGTTCTGAAAGGCGACATGAGCTTCGTCGGCCCGCGCCCGCTCTTGATGGAATATCTGCCGCTCTATTCACCCGAACAGGCACGCCGCCACGAGGTTCGGCCCGGAATAACCGGCTGGGCGCAGATCAACGGCCGCAACGCGATTTCGTGGGAGGAGAGGTTCGCCCTCGATGTCTGGTATGTCGATAACCGGACGATCTGGCTGGATTTCAAGATCGTCTGGCTGACCGTTCTCAAGGTGGTGCGGCGGGAAGGGATCTCGGCGGCGGGGGAGGCGACGATGTATCCATTCGAAGGGATAGGGAAATGAGTATGGCCTTCAACTCGGGCTACGCTGAAAGCGAGGAACTCTTGCAGCTCGGCTTCGCGAGAGTGGGGCACAACGTCAGGATTGCCCGAAACTGCACGATAATCGGCTTCGAGCGCATCGCTGTCGGTGACAATGTCAGGATCGACGGCCCGACAACCATTGTCGTTGCCGAAGAGTCATTCGTTGAGATCGGCTCATACGTTCACATCGGCGGGGGCTGCCATCTGTCCGCAACCGTTCCCCTCCGGCTGGGGGATTTCTCCGGGTTATCGCAAGGTGTGCGGATATTCACTGCGACCGACGACTATTCCGGAAAAACCCTTACCAATCCTATGGTTCCGGCAAGGTACAAGCGCATTGAAACCGGTCCGGTGATATTGGGGCGGCACGTAATCGTCGGGGCCGGAACCGTTATCCTGCCCGGTGCCTGCATCGGTGAAGGCAGCAGCGTCGGGGCACTCTCCTTGGTATCCCGCCCGTTGCCGGAATGGCAGGTCTGTGCGGGAACACCCTGCAGGGCGCTGAAGGCCCGTGAAAAGGACCTGTTGTCTCTGGAGAGGGAACTTCGCGCCGAGGACAGCGGTGTGGCCAGCCCGTTCAAGGGATAATCCATGCGCATCTATCTCTCCCGCCCGCATATGTCGGGCCACGAGGAGGCGCGCGTGGCCGAGGCCTTTGCCTCGAACTTCGTGGCCCCCCTCGGCCCCCAGCTCGACGCCTTCGAGGCGGCGGTGGCCAAGTATCTCGGCGGCGGCGTGCACTGCGTCGCGCTGTCCTCCGGCTCGGCGGCGCTGCATCTCGCGTTGCGCATCGCCGGGGTGGGGCAGGGCGACGAGGTCTGGATTTCCTCGATGACCTTCGCGGGCGGCATCTTCCCGGTGAACTATCTCGGCGCAACCCCGCGTTTCTTCGATCTCGACCCGGCAAGCTGGACCATCGACACCGCGCTGCTCGCGGAAGAACTGGCCAGGGCGGCGAAGGAAAACCGCCTGCCGAAAGCCATCGTGCCCACCGACCTCTATGGCCAATCCGTCGAACTCGACACGCTGGAAAGCCTCGCCGCCCGATACGGCGTGCGCTTGATCGTCGACAGCGCCGAGAGCCTTGGTGCCAGCATCTGTGAGCGCAAGGCCGGCACCGGCGGCGACGCCGCGATCCTGTCGTTCAACGGCAACAAGATCATCACCACCTCCGGCGGCGGCATGTTGGTGACCCGGCACAAGGACTGGGCCGACGAGGCGCGGTTTCTGGCCACCCAAGCCCGCGACCCGGCCCCGCATTACGAGCATTCCACATTTGGCTACAACTACCGCCTCTCCAACATCTGCGCCGCCATCGGGCTCGGGCAGATGGAGGTGCTCGATGCCCGCGTATCCCGGCGGCGCGCGATCTTCGCGCGTTACCAATCCGCGCTCACCCGCCCCGGCATCACCTTCATGCCCGAACCCGAGGGGTCGCAATCGACCCGCTGGCTGACCGCCCTCACCATCGATCCGGAGCAGACCGGCGTCACGCGCGAGGATATCCGGCTCATGCTGCTCGACCACGAGATCGAGGCCCGCCCGCTGTGGAAGCCGATGCACCTGCAGCCGCTCTATGCAGGCGCGCCCTACCACGGAGCGGGTATCGATGAGCGCCTGTTCGAGACGGGGCTCTGCCTGCCGTCCGGCAGTGACATGAGCGACGCGCAGCAAGACGAGGTCATCGGCCGCATCCTGGCCCTGCTCGACCGTCATCGCTGAGGCCGATCGCAGGGCAACGGATCAGGGCCCTGTCCGGCGTCGGGCCTGCCCCGCTCGAGCCGGGGTCTGCGTCAGGCGCGATAGTGGTCCCTCCCGATTATTTTCCTTGGCCATGATCTCAAGTCGGGTTTATGCTCAAACTACTATAGGTTGTGTAATGGTCTGTTGAGTCTTCTTTTAGAGGATCCTTGATGATCACGAAACCGATCAGGTTTTTGCTTGAACTGGCCGACGCCCCGCGGAGGGTGAAAGGCCAGATCGTGCTTGCGCTCGATACCGCGCTCGTCCTGATCGGCCTCTACACGGTGCTCGCGCTGCGGTTCGAGGATCCGGCGTTTCTCAACCGCGCCCCGCAGGGCTACACCGCGCTGTTCGCCGCGATGGCGGTTGCAACGCCGGCGAGCCTCATCCTGCTCCAGATCCCCCGCATCAAGCTCGGCACGCTGGAAGGCCGGGCGATTCTGCGGATCGTCTTTGCGGCCGGCATTCTGGGCTTGATCCTGATCGCGGCAGGTGCCTTGCTCCAGGTCCTCGTGCCGCGCTCTGTCCCTTTCGCCTTCGCCGCCCTGTTCTTTGCCTCGGCCTTGATGATGCGGGTTGCCGGGGTTCAACTGGTCACCCACGCCGCCGATCACGACGGTGCCGCCGACAGGGTCGCGATCTATGGAGCCGGCGCCGCCGGGATCCAGCTTGCGTCCTCGCTTCGCCAGTCGCGCGAGTTGCGCCCGGTCTTCTTCGTCGATGACGATCCGAAGCTGCGCGGCGTGATGGTCGCGGGGTTGCCGGTCTTTGCCCCGAATCTCCTGCGCGAAAAACTCGATCGTCACCAGCTCGCCCACGTGCTGCTCGCCATGCCCTCGGCACCGCCGCACCGGGTAAAGGCGATCGCCGACGCGGTTGGCAGCCTCGGGGTCGAGGTTCGCTCTTTGCCCTCCTACGTCGACATCATCGCCCGGAACGAAGGCATTGGCCTGCGCACCGTCGAACCGGGCGAGCTTCTCGGCCGCGGCGTGGTGAACCTCGACGCCCCGGATATCGCGAGCACCTATGCCGGTCGCGGCGTGATGGTGACCGGGGCAGGCGGCTCGATCGGCTCGGAGTTGTGCCGACAGTTGCTGGAGTGCCGCCCGGTGAGGATCGTGTTGTTCGAGCAAAGCGAGTACGCGCTCTACGCGATCCATCACGAGCTTGCGCCGCTGGCCGAAGCGTCGGGGATCGGCCTCGTCGCACGCCTCGGGTCGGTGAACGACCACGCCCGTGTCGAGTCCGTACTCCTGCAGGAGCGGGTCGATACGATCCTGCATGCGGCGGCCTACAAGCACGTGCCGATGGTCGAAGACAACGAGATCGAAGGCGCGCGCACCAACGTGCTCGGTACCCGCACCGTGGCGCTCGCCGCGCTCGCCGCGAACGTCGAGCGGTTCGTCCTGATCTCGACCGACAAGGCCGTGCGCCCGACCAACGTGATGGGGGCGACGAAGCGGCTGGCCGAACTTGTGATCCAGGATCTCGCCACGCGTAGCGCCGAGACGAAATTTTCCATGGTGCGGTTCGGCAACGTGCTGGGCTCGTCAGGCTCGGTCCTGCCGCTGTTTCAGCGCCAGATCCAGGCCGGCGGTCCGGTCACGGTGACCGACCCGGAGGTGACGCGCTTTTTCATGACCATCCCCGAGGCGGCCCGGCTGGTGCTGCTGGCAGGGTCCTATGCGCGCGGCGGCGACGTCTTCGTGCTCGACATGGGCCAGCCGGTGAAGATCATCGACGTGGCCCGGCGCATGATCGAACTGTCCGGTCGGCGGGTCTACGATCCCGCAACCGGATCCGGCGACATCCGGATCGAGATCACCGGCCTCAGGCCCGGAGAAAAGCGCTATGAAGAGCTTCTGATCGACCACGACAACCTCCGCGACACGCCGCACCCGAAGATCCTGCGCGCCGAGGAACACATGCTCAGCGAGATCGAGATCAAGGCGATCATCCGCGAGATCGAAGCCGCGATCGAGCATCAGAACCCGGATCGGGTGCGCAAGGTGATCGAGGCGCGGGTGGATGGCTATCGCCGCCCGGATCACGCAGCGGTGCAAATCGCGGCAGGGCGGGGCTGCGAATTGCCACCCGCGGCCTTGCCGGCGTAGTTGCGCCCACACATGCTGTTCCGCCGGCACAAGACAGCCGGCGAGGACGTTGACGGCCTGCCAGCCGCCCGCGCGATTTCAGTGATGCTCTCCCAGTCCAAGGCAAGGGTCGCCCCATGACCGAGTATTTCCGCAACAGCTCGGGGCCAGTCCTTCCTGAAAGTTTTGCCAATGGGTGCTCGCATGATAACCTGTCGCAAAGAGGTCGCCGCGAGCTGGGCGGACGAGAAAACAAGAAACCGCCGGCACCGCGACATGGAATGGCGGGGCAGGGGCAGATGTCATGATCCTGGATGGCTACTTCGTGCGCGGCGAGGTCGAACGCGTCGATCCGCTTGCGGGCGGTCTTGCCACCCGTCACAACGGCAAGGTCGGGGTCGGCCTCAAGTTCTGAGCCGCTGGCAGCGGAAGCGACCGGGATCGAGACTTGACAAGCGGCCTGATCCATCGGATTGGCCAAGGTGGTGTTTTTGACGTCGTCAGGGGTGGGTTGGCATGAAGGATCTTTTTGCGGCTACCAAGTCCCTCGGTTTCGCGGGTGCCTTGTTTGGATGCCTGTTCGCGGGATCGGCATCGGCAAGCCCTGCCGAGGGCTTTCCCGCATGGTCCGACAACCCCTTCGCCCTCACGCTGTCGGACGATCTGTTCGCCAAGACCGATGAGTTCCGCTTCGAGAAGGCGACGCGGGTATTCAGCGAGTCGATGTCGGGGATCGGCGACGAGCTTGCCGATATCGCCACCTTCCCGGTGCGCGATCCCTGGACCTTCGGTGCCGCCGCCCTTGGCGTCGGCGCGCTGGTGCTGGTCGATGTGCCGCTGACCAAGGCCTACCAACAGACCCTTGCGCCCATCGGCGAGAAGATCTCGCCGCCAAGGCTCTCCAACAGCCCTTGGCTGAACTGGTTGGGTCTCGACGGGCAATACATGGTCGCCACGGTTGCCGGAACCTACGCCTTCGGCGTGGTGGCCAATGACGAGCGCGCGCAGGTGGCCGCGCTGCTTTCGGGCAAGGCGCTGACCTATTCCTACCTCACCTCGCATATCCTGCTGAAAGCCGGGTTCGGCCGGATGCGGCCCGAGCCGGACCTCGCGAACTTCACCGTCCCGACCGGCGATTACAGCACCAGCCCGTTCGATTTCTTCAAGGCCAATTCGTTCAATCTGAAATCGACGACGCGCGGCACGGCGATGCCGTCGTTCCACTTCACCGCCTATTTCTCGATGGCCCGGGTCTATTCCGGCGTCTACGACAATTACCTCATTCCCTATGGCCTTGCCGGTGCCCTCGCACTGCAATCGGCCGAGGACCACAACCACTGGGTCTCCGACATGGTGGCGGGCGCGCTGATCGGCACCGGGATCGGCAATGTCGTGCTGCGCAACTACGAAGAGCGCAGGAGCGGCGACCTGCAAGGCACCTTCATGCCCATCGTGAGCTCGCGTGGCGTCGGCGGCCGGATCGACTTTTCGTTCTGACGCCTGAAAACGCCACCTGCGAAATCCCGACATCAAGGCCCGACGAGTCATCGTGCACCCGTTCCGCCAGATGCCGGGACGTCACTCCTGGTCGTCCGTCTCTTCCGGTTCGATCCGGATGTCGTTCAGGGCCTCCAGATCGGGCTCCAGCGGCTCGTCGCCCGCCGGTGCGCCGTGGTAGGAGAGCATGTAGGCGATGATGTCGATATATTGCTGGTCGCTGAACTGGCCCGGGTTGCTGATCGGCATGGAAACCCGGGTGAATTCGTAGAGCGAGCCGACCGTGCTGCCTTGCCAGTGCCGCATGAAGGCAGTTCCGGCCAGCGGCGGGGCAGGCGACATATCGGCCGAATCCGGCGCGCCGTTCATCCGGGTGCCGTGGCAGGCGGCACAGGCACCCTGGTAGATCAGCCGGGCACCGGAGGCCTGTTCCTCGGTATAGACCCCGTCCCAGATCGACTGCGAAGCGCCGCCGCCCGGCGGTTCGACCGAAGCCAGAAGCTCCTCCGCCTCGTCCTCCGACAGGGTGCCGAAATCGTTTTCCCAACTGCTGCGGATGTAGCTCGCCACGGCGGCGATTTCCTCGGCGCCGAAATCGGGGAAAGCGGGCATCGCCTCCAGACCGTAGTGCACGCGCTGAATGATCAGCGCGGCGTCCGCCAGCCCCTCGTTGCCGGCAAGTTCCGGGAAGGCCGGCGGTTCGCCCACGCCGTCGGACTGGTGGCACGGCGCGCAGTTTGCCTCGTAGATCTCGGCGCCTTCGTCCTGCGCGCCGGCCGGCGCGGTGACGATGCAGAGCGCCGCAGCCAGAACGCTGGCTGCTCTTGCGGCGATGGTCATCTTGTCTCTCGCTTGTTGTCGGGTCCGGTTGGGCGCGGTGCCATCCGGAGCGTGGCTCGGGTCGCGGCCGAGGCGGTCGGCCGCGGGATTTTGCGGGGTGCCGACATCACGCGGCGCGGGCAGGGGGCCCGCGCCGCTGTCACGCATCACGTCGGTGCCGGGTTTCTCTCGTCCGACATTGCCTCGGTCCCGGCGATGTAGCCATGAACCGTTGCGCGGCCGAGGCCATGCATCTGGCCACCGCCGCTCGCCTCGCCTCCGGCGAAAAGGCCGGGGATCGGTTGTCCCGCCATGTCGAGCACCTGGCAGAACCGGTTGAGCCGAAGCCCGCCGTAGGAATCGTGCCAGATCACCATGATAGAGGCCGCGTAATACGGCGGCTCGTCGATCCGGTGCATCGGCGCTTCGTCCTCATGGCGTTCGAACTCGGGGTCTTCGCCCTCGTCCACCTGGCGGTTCCATTGCTCTACGGTCTCGGCCAGGTGCGACAGCGGCATGCGCTGGAACTCGTTGCCCTGCTCGATCTTGCGGGCAAGCTCCTCGATCGTGTCGGCCTCGAAGAACTGGCCGTTGGTGGTCGAGATGAACGGCTCGCGGATCGGGAAATCCCCGCGCTCGACGGCGGCGGAATCGAAGATCGCCCAGATCGGGCCGGAGTAGTATTCCGGTGCCTCGGAGCCTTCGTTGATCTGCAGGGCGGCATCCACGCCGTGGGTGTAGTGATACATCTCGCGCACCCAGTCGATGCTGCAGTTGCGCCAGTCGCCGACGTTGTGCTCGTCCCAGCTATTGGGCACGCCGAATTCCTGCCCGCCGGGATAGCGCGGCTCGACCGCCTCGTCGGGCAGGGCCATCTCGTTGAAGAAGCGCTGCCCAACCTGGTTCACCGCGATCAGGTGCTCGAAACCGGCACCGCCGATGTTGAAACCGGCCGAACCCCTGAACGGGAAGGTCGGGTGGCCGGGATACATGTCGGTATAGGCGTCACGCGTGCCGAGCCGGGTCTGGATATGGTAGGTGCGGCGACCGAAGTTCTGGTGCAGCCCGTCGAGGCTCGCACCGATCTTCATCCCGGCCATGATGCCGCTGCCATCGGCCGCACGTCCCTCGCCGCCCAGCAGCGCCCAGCCGCTGGTCGGGTAGTAGGGCTCGTTCATCCGGGGATGGAACTGGCTGCGGAACATCGGGTTCCCGGCATGGCCGCCGGTACCGACGATGACCGCGCGGTTGGCCTTGATGGTGATGGTCTCGGCGCGTTCATCGACGTTGCCGTTCGACCAGAAGCTTTCCAGCCGCTCCCCGGACTCGGGGTCTTCGCGCGGGGTGTAGCTTGCCCGCACCCCGATGACACGGCCCGAGGCGTCCTGGATCATCTCGTCCATGTGCCGGTTGAACATGAATTGCACGCCTTTCTGGCGTGCAGAATACTCCAGACAGCGCGCCATCGCGCCGCCGCCGTGAACGGCATTCACGCTGACACGGTCGGCCGAGACCGACAACTGCCGCGGGCACATCGCGCTGGAGCGTTCCGGGTCGGCGACGCCGGCATCCTCCTGGCTGATCGTTCCGGCCTCGATATCGGTCTCGTCACCGAGGGTGAGGAACACCGAGGATGCCCGCGCCCGTGAAACTCCACCGCCGAAGTGCGTGCCGTCGATGCGCGCGAACCGGCAATAATTCTCCATCAGGAATTCGCGCGTCGGCGGACAGTTCTCGGCCCAGCCGCGATGCTGGTCGGGGTTGTTGAAGCGGTAGTAGCCATAGCCTTGCTCGTCGAGGACGGACCAGTCCGTCACGTCGCGAAACAGCAGGTCGACGGAATCGTCCAGCGCCTCGGGCGACACCAGTGGGTCGACCTCGATGAAGCCCTCGGCGTCGGGGTCGCCCGCGGCATCGCGTTGCTGGATCGCATCGCCGCCGCCGAGCGAGACCCAGGCCCCGCTGTGCAGCATGCGTCCGCCCGCGTCGAAATTCTGATCGATCACCAGCACCGAGGCACCGAGATCGCGGGCCCGGATCGCCGCCGGCAGGCCGGTACATCCGGCACCGAGCACGACGATGTCGGCCTCGTAATCCCACTCGATTTCGGCTGCGTCCTGCGGCGCGTCCTGCGCCGCGGCGGGCCCTCCGAATGCGGCGACCCCTGCGCCGACGGCCGCGCCCGAGGCGAAGAATTCGCGTCTGCTGAGGCCGGAAAGTTCGATATCGTCCTTGTCTTTACGTGTTCCAATAGTTTTAGGTTTACGGGTCATGGCTTGCTCCCTCCAAGCGTTGACGGCCCCGCTGCAACATTGCAGCGGACCAGACCATCCCTATGATTTCGTGTTTTTTTACAGACCGCTAAGATCGATGCCTGATCTCGGGTCGCAGCCATGAAAGGCCGCAAAGACCTGACGGTCTGCCCCCTTCTTGAAATGACGGTAACAATTCATCATCCGTTGCGTCAAGTCGAGGGCCGGTTGGTCTTTTCACGCCTTCGGGTGCTTCGCAACTCACCCGAATGCAAACCTGCCTCGCCAATTGCATCGAGGTGGTTGCCTTCATTTCAGCCTGCGCCGGCGGCGCAAGATCCTGCAAGAGTTCGGTCGCGGATCTTGTCGGGGGTTTGGACAAATCTGCCTATTCGCCGGTCTCGACCTTGATCTCCTGTCGCAGGGATTTCCCGTCCAGCCCGTAGATCAGGATGCGCCCGTCGGTCGTGACCACGCCAAGCCAGTCCGGCCCGCGGGTGATCGCGCTGGCCTCGGCACCGGCCGGCAGCGTGAGGCTGTCGGGCAGCGGCACCGTGCCCGAGGCGTTGAAGCGCATGACAACCACGCTCACAAGCACTATGAAGCCCGCGATCATCGTCACCGTGAGGGCGGTGACGAGCCATTTCAGGTAACGCACCAAGGGTGCCTGTTCCTCGGGGATCGGAGCTTCGTCCATGTCTACGCCTTCCCTCGTTCGGGTGACCATTGCGGAAAACCCTCCCGCCCGTCTTGATAAGGCGCTCGCGCGCGATGTGCCAGAGGCGGCGGCGCTCAGCCGGTCGCGGCTGGCGCGGCTCATTGCCGAGGGCGCGGTTCGGCGGGGCGGCGCGGCGGTGACCGACGCCAAGGCCAGGGTGGCCGAGGGCGATGTTTTCGAGATCGCCGTGCCGGAGGCCGAGGAGAGCCATATCGGGGCCGAGGCGATCGTGCTCGAGATCGTATACGAAGACGCGGCGCTGATCGTGGTGAACAAGCCTGCGGGCATGGTGGTGCATCCTGCGCCGGGCAGTCCCGGCGGCACTCTTGTGAATGCGCTCATTGCCCATTGCGGCGCAAGCCTGTCGGGCGTCGGCGGCGAAAAACGCCCCGGCGTGGTGCACCGGATCGACAAGGACACCTCCGGGCTGCTGGTCGCCGCCAAGACCGACGCCGCCCACCACGGGCTCGCCGCGCAGTTCGAGCGCCACAGCGTCGAGCGGCATTACCGCGCGCTGGTGCATGGCGCGCCCGACCGGGGCGATCCGCGCCTAAAGGGCGTGCCGGGCGTCAGTTTCGAGCCGGGCGGGGTGGTCAAGATCACCACCCAGCTTGCCCGCCACAAGACCGACCGGCAGCGCCAGGCGGTGATCTGGTCGGGCGGGCGGCACGCAGTCACCCGGGCGCGGGTGGTGGAAACCTATGGCAGCCCCGGCGCGGCGGCGCTGGTCGACTGCTGGCTCGAAACCGGGCGTACGCACCAGATCCGGGTGCACCTGGCCCATGCCGGGCACGGCTTGATCGGTGATCCGGTTTACGGCGGGCGGCGTAAGCTTTCCCACAAGGCTCTTGGCGAGGCGGCGGTGGCAGCGGCGCGCGATTTTCCGCGACAGGCGTTGCACGCGGCGACGCTCGGGTTCATCCACCCGGTCACCGGCGAGGCGCTGCGTTTCGAGGCACCGCTGCCGGACGATATGGCAAACCTGATTGAAACACTCCGCAACTCGGCGTGATCCCCCTGTCGGTCCGACGGAAAAAGGTTCATAATTCGTACAAGCCTCGAGGAGCGCAAACCGGCGGCGCTTGAAAGGCGGCGCGATGCGCCTAGATGAATGTTAAGCCTCGATACATTCGAGGGCACGAAGAAGATGAGGGAGAAGGCATGAGCAACTACAACACATTGCCTGCACCAACCCCGGAAGGTGGGCTGAACCGATACCTGCAGGAAATCCGCAAGTTCCCGATGCTGGAACCGGAGCAGGAATACATGCTGGCCAAGCGCTGGGTCGATCACGAAGACACCGGCGCCGCGCACCAGCTCGTCACCAGCCACCTGCGGCTCGCGGCCAAGATCGCGATGGGCTATCGCGGCTACGGGCTGCCGCAGGCCGAGGTGATCTCGGAGGCCAATGTCGGTCTGATGCAGGCGGTCAAACGGTTCGACCCCGAAAAGGGCTTCCGGCTCGCGACGTACGCGATGTGGTGGATCCGCGCCTCGATCCAGGAATACATCCTGCGCTCGTGGAGCCTGGTCAAGCTTGGCACGACCAGCGCGCAGAAGAAGCTGTTTTTCAACCTGCGCAAGGCCAAGGCCCGGATCGGTGCGCTGGAAGAGGGCGATCTTCGGCCCGAGAACGTCGCCCAGATCGCGCATGATCTCAACGTCACCGAGGACGAGGTGATTTCGATGAACCGGCGGATGTCGGGCGGCGATGCTTCGCTCAACGCCACGATCTCGGCCGATGGCGATTCGTCGATGCAATGGCAGGACTGGCTCGAAGATGAAGATGCCGACCAAGCCACCGATTACGAACAGCGCGACGAGCTTGAAATCCGGCGCGAGATGCTGGCCAAGGCGATGAGCGTGCTCAACGACCGCGAGAAAGACATTCTCACCCAGCGCCGCCTGTCCGACGCGACGGTGACGCTGGAAGACCTCAGCGTGCAATACGGCGTCAGCCGCGAACGCATCCGCCAGATCGAGGTCCGCGCCTTCGAGAAGCTGCAAAAGAAGATGCAGGATCTCGCGTCCGAAAAAGGGCTGCTGGAAAACGCCTGACCGCTTCGCAAGCGATTGAAGCCAAACCCGCCCGGGCCTATGCTCGGGTGGGTTTGATACTGGGAGGCACCAATGGCCGAACCGTTGCGCTGGGGAATTCTGGGGGCGGCGAATTTCGCCGCGAACCACATGGGGCCGGCGATCCACGCCGCCCATGGCAACAGCCTCGTGGCGCTTGCCACCTCGCATGCGTCGAAGGCCGCGCCTTTCGAGGCGTTCTGCCCGGGGCTCGACGTGTTTCTCGATTACGACGCGATGCTGGAATGGGACGCGATCGACGCGGTCTATATCCCGCTGCCCAACCACCTGCACGTGGAATGGGCGAAAAAGGCCATCGCGGCGGGCAAGCATGTGCTCACCGAGAAGCCGATTGCCATGGTGGCGAGCGAGATCGACGAGCTGATCGCCTTGCGCGATTCCACCGGGCTGATGGTGGCCGAGGCCTTCATGATCGTGCATCATCCGCAATGGCAGCGCGTGCGCGAGATCATCGCCAGCGGCGAGATCGGCCGGGTGGCGCATGTCGATACCGCGTTTTCCTACGACAACCACGAAGACATCGACAATATCCGCAACCGCCCCGAAACCGGCGGCGGCGGTATCCGCGATATCGGCGTCTATACCTATTCTTCGGTGCGCTTCGCCACCGGCGCGGAACCGGTGGCGCTGTCGGCCCGGCTCAGGCGCGAGAACGGCGTCGATACCTGGGCGCAGGTCGTGGGCGAGATGGAAGGTGCGGGCGGGCGCTTCACCTATTCCGCGATGACCTCGATGCGTCTCAGTCCGCGCCAGGAGGTGGTGTTCCAGGGCGATCTCGGCACCCTGACGCTGCGCGCGCCGTTCAACGCGGGCGTCTTCGGCGAGGCGCAGGTGGAGGTGCGCGGGCTCGACGGCGCATACCGCGTCGAGCGCTGGCCGACGGAAAACCAGTATGTGCGGCAGGTCGAGAACTTCGCCCGCAGCGTGCGTGAAGGCGTGGCCTATCCCTGCCCGCTGGAGTTTTCCAAGGGCACCCAGGCGATGATCGACATGGTTTTCGCCAATGCCAGCGAGATCGCATCGCGAGACTGACCGGCATCATGGTGCGGCTTGCAGGTTCTGGGTAAAATACCCATGTAACCCGATGAAAGGGGGACGCTATGAAACCGATCAAGACGCTCGTTCTTCTTGCCGATGACGGCAGCGCAAGGCTGTTTGAAAACCTCGGCGTGGGCAAGGGCCTGACCGAGCTTGAAGATTTCGCCGCCAGCATGGTTGTGGGTGAAGAGGTCGAGTATGCCGACCGTCCGGGGCGGATGAACGCCGCGCCGGGTATGGGGCTTCATGCCTTCGATACCGCCGAAGCGGAACACGACCAGGCCCAGGAGGCCTTCGTGAAAGCGGTGCTGGCCGAGACCGACGCGCGTTTCACCGAAGGCGGGTACGACCGTTTCGTGATGGTGGCCGCGCCGTCGACGCTGGGCGCGCTGCGCGCCGAGTTGCCCGCCGCCCTGAAGGAGGCGCTGGTGCTCGATGTCGCCAAGGATTACCTCAAGCTCAAACCGGCCGAGGTGGTGAATCGCCTCGCGGATCAGATCGTTCTGTAGGCTCAAAAGGAGGGTCAGATGACCCGCAAACCTTCAAAGAAGACCGACGAAGACAGCGAACCCACCGTGCTTGAAGAGCCCGGGACCGCGACGGAAAGCGACGAGGTCGACTGGGGTGAGGCCGAGAACAACGTCTGGCTGCGGGGGCTGTGGATGCTCCTTTTCGCGTTGTTCTTTGCGGTGGCCGAGGCACTGTTGTGGCTGCTGGCCCTGGTGCAGTTCTTCTGGATGCTGTTTGCCAAGGCCCGCAACCAGCCGATTTCCGATTTCGGCGAGGACGTGGCCGACTGGGTGGCTCGGATCACCCGGTTCCAGACCGGTGCCACCGAAGACCGGCCCTTCCCCTTCGCCAAGTGGGGCAAGGCCGACGCGGAGCAATAGGCTTGGCGGGCGGCTGGACACGTGACGGCGCGGTGAGCGAGCAGATCGAGGCCTCGATTGCCGAGGAACTCGAGCGGTTGCGCGCCCGTCGCGGGCCTGCGGGCGAGAGCGCGCATAAATGCACCGACTGCGGCGAGCCGATCCCCGAGGCCCGCCGCACCGCTCTGCCGGGCGTGAAGCTCTGCATCGACTGCCAACAGGAGCGCGACGCCAGTTTCAAGGCCCGTCCCGGCATCAACCGGCGCGGCTCGAAGGACAGCCAGTTGAAGTGACCGCCTGCCATGGCGCTTGACGCGCGGGTGTGTCGTGCGGTTGCATGGCGTGACCGTTCGTCGCCAGGGGGGGATCATGACCGGGCATTTCATCGGGGCCGTTGCAGCCCTCTCGCTTGTGGCCGCTGCCGCATCGGCGCAGGAGACGGCGCTGCCGGGTGCGGCGGCCGACACGGTGGTGGGGATCACCCTTGACCAGCCGTCGAACACGCGGCCACGCTCCGAAAAATTCTGGTGGGATGACGACTGGTTCGACCGCGGCCTTCTGCCGGTGCCGGTGAACCACACGGTTTCCGAACGGGCGCTCACCTACACCAACCCCGACGATGGCACCGAGGTGCCTGCGATGCTCTATCGCCCCGAGGCGGAAGGGCAATATCCGGGTGTGCTCTTCGCGCATGGCCGGCGCGGGCTTGATCCGCTGGTGCGCCGTCTCGCGGTGCGGCTCGCCGCGCGCGGCTTCGTGGTGCTCGCGCCTGATGTCTACGAGGCCCGATTTCTCGAACCCTTCCCGATCACGCATGATCCTTCCGCCGAGGGCGACATGGCGGCGGGGGTCGATGCCCTGCTCGCACAGCCGGAGGTGTCGAGCTCGAAGGTCTGTCTCGTCTCGCACACGCGCGGCGGGTTCTACGCGCTGCGCGTG
Organism: Maritimibacter sp. HL-12; assembly: GCF_900177545.1. Taxonomy (GTDB): domain Bacteria; phylum Pseudomonadota; class Alphaproteobacteria; order Rhodobacterales; family Rhodobacteraceae; genus Sinisalibacter. The sequence goes on from NZ_FXBQ01000001.1 coordinate 2,989,257, forward strand.
GCGGTGGACCGCGGGCGGCAGGCCGACGCGGTGGCCTGCTATGTCGGCTTCTATCCGCATTTGCAGGACCCGAACGCACCCGAGCCCGAGCAGGTGTATCGCTATCACCCCGATGTCGACGCGCTGGAGATCCCGGCGCTGATCTTCATCGGCGAATACGAGCAATACCAGCGCCGCCGCTCGATCGAAACCGCGGTGTCGTTCATGAAGCGGGCGGGGCGCGACGTGCGGCTGATCATCTACCCGGGCGTTGGCCGGGGCTTCGACTTCCGTGATCCGAGCGTGCGCACCTTTGCCGACGATCTCGCGACGAAGGATTCAAACCTGCGCACAGCGGATTTTATCCGCGCGCATCTCGGCGCATCCTGCTCCGAGTGCTGACCCGCCTATTCAGCGTACTTCAAACTACTCCGGGATCGGGCGTGTGAACGCTTGTTCATCACCGCGTCCAGCTTATTCCCATGGTGCCGTTCACTTCGTAGAAGGGGCCACGAAAAAAAAGGTTTCGTCCTCCCGCTCTCTCCCCATGCGGGCGGAGAGTGGCTTGATATTTTTGGTTGCTGCCCAGTCCAATAAGGCGTTCCAGAGCTGCGGGAAACGCGGGTCATCTCGTGCAACGAGGTCAAGACCCGCGTCACGAGCGATGGCTTTGGCACGTCCCGGTGGTACTGCCCGATGCTCCTTCAAGCCATCTGGCTCTAAAGCGCGTAATGACCATCCTAGAGGCTCGATCAACAGGGTGCTTTCGTCGTCGATCGCAAGAAAGTATTCTGCGTTTGAAAAATTCCTTCCGTATTCGACGAGGCTGACTCGGGAATGCTTCCGGTGCATTCTCGCTCCGATTCGAAGATCCTCGATAGAAATCATTCCTCCATCGCCTCCAGCTCGTCGATCAGCCCCGAGATCATCGAAAGCCCCTTGTCCCAGAACTTCGGGTCGGAGGCGTCGAGGCCGAAGGGGGCGAGCAGCGCCTTGTGGTGCTTTGAGCCGCCAGCCTTCAGCATTTCGAAATACTTCGCCTGGAAGTCGGCGTCGCCTTCCTCATAGACGGCGTAGAGCGCGTTCACCAGGCCATCCCCGAAGGCATAGGCGTAGACATAGAACGGCGAATGCACGAAGTGCGGCACGTAGGCCCAGAAGGTTTCGTAGCCGTCCATGAAATTGAACGCCGGCCCAAGGCTCTCGGCCTGCACGCTCATCCATAGCGCGTTGATGTCGTCGGGTGTGAGTTCGCCGCCGGCCCTCGCCGCGTGCAGCTTGCACTCGAAATCGTAGAACGCGATCTGGCGCACCACGGTGTTGATCATGTCTTCCACCTTGCCCGCCAGCAGAACCTTGCGCTGGGCGTCGTCCTTCGCGGTGGCGAGCAGCTTGCGGAAGGTGAGCATCTCGCCGAACACCGAGGCCGTTTCGGCCAGCGTGAGCGGCGTCTGGCTCAGCAGTTCGCCCTGGCCCGCCGCGAGCACCTGGTGCACGCCGTGGCCAAGCTCGTGGGCCAGCGTCATCACGTCGCGCGGCTTGCCGAGGTAGTTGAGCATCACGTAGGGGTGCACATCCGTGACCGTCGGGTGCGCGAAGGCACCGGGGGCCTTGCCGGGCTTCACCCCTGCGTCGATCCAGCCGCGCTCGAAGAACGGCTGGGCGATGCGCGCCATCTCGGGGTCGAACCCGGCGTAGGCGTCGAGCACCGTTGCCCTTGCCTCGTCCCAGTCGATCAACCGGGTTTCCTCCATCGGCAGCGGCGCGTTGCGATCCCAGACTTCGAGCACGTCGAGCCCGAGCCATTTGCGCTTGAGCTCGTAGTAGCGGTGCGAGAGCTTGGGGTAGGCGGCGACCACCGCGTTTCGCAGCGCCTCGACCACCTCGGGCTCAACATGGTTGGCCAGGTGGCGGCCGGTTTGCGGCGTGGGCATCTTGCGCCAGCGGTCCTCGATCTCTTTCTCCTTTGCGAGCGTGTTGTGCACGCGCGAGAAGAGCTTGACGTTTTCGCCGAAGACCCGGGCCAGTTCGCGCGCGGCGGCCTCGCGCTTGCTGCGGTCCTGCTCGGTGAGCAGGTTCAGCGTGGATTCGAGCGACATCTCCTCCTCGCCTTCGGGGGTGAAGCTGAGGCTCGCGATGGTTTCATCGAAGAGCTTGTTCCAAGCCGTCGCCCCGACCGAGGATTGATCGTGCAGGAACTTCTCCAACTCGTCCGACAACTGGTAGGGCCGCATCGCGCGCAGCCGCTCGAACACCGGCCGGTAGCGCGCGAGATCGGCGTTGGCGGCAATCAGGGCATCGAGTGTTTCGTCGGGAAGGCGATTCAGTTCGAGTGTGAAAAAGACAAGATCATTTGTGAAAACCGTGACTTTCTCCTGCAAGTTTTGCAGGAATTGTGCACGTTCGGGGTCGGTCGTGATCTGGTAATAACGCAGGCCGGCGTAGCTCATCAACCGCCCCGCGACCAGGTCGATCTCCTCGTAGGCGCGGACGCAGGCGAGCAGGCCCTCGCTGTCAAGCTCGGAGAGTTTGCCCTCGTAGCGCGCCGCGAAGTCCTTGCAGGCGGTCTCGACGCGGTCCAGGTCGCGCGCCACTTCGGGGGCGTCCGGACTGGTGTAGAGATCGGCCAGATCCCATTCGGGCAGGTCTCCGAAGGCACCGGGGGCAGCGGCTTCGGCGTTGGCGTCACGGACGGGGAAGGGAAGGGCTTTGGCGCGCATGTCGTCTCCTGTTGATCACATCGTCCAGACATAGGCGCGCGGGCGGCAGGCCTCAATCCCCCTCGGCAAGCGGCAACACGCCGCCCGCGACCGGAGGCGACAAAATCTTAACACCTCGCGCGAATCCATGGCGCATTGTTCGCGGTATGGGGGTAATGCGTTGTCCGGGGGTCAACCGTTGGGCGCGCGCGGCCAATCCGCCTCAAATTCCCTTGTTTTGCCGTATTTTAGCCATGCTTTGCGTGTCTAAAAAAGGTTGGTTTTCGGGTTCGGATGCCCGAAGGCCGTCTGATTGCGAGGGAAGGTGTGATCGCCATGGTTCGGCTTGAACGGAAACTGACCAAGCCCTGCGAAGCCCGTCAAGCGGCGCGCACCGGGTTTTTGCGATCCGAGGACGGGTCTTTCATCATCTTCGGCCTGATCCTGTTCGTGATGATGCTCATGGTGGGCGGCATGGCGGTTGACTTCATGCGCTTCGAAGAGCAGCGCACCCGTCTGCAAAGCACGCTCGACCGCGCGGTGCTTGCCGCCGCCAGCCTCGAACAGGATCTCGACGGCAAGGATGTTGTGCTCGACTATTTCCAGAAGGCCGGGCTCGGCGCCCATATCCAGGCCGACGACATCGACGTGACCGAACGGCCGAATTCGCGCAAGGTCGAGGCCAGCGCGAGGATGAAGGTCGATTCGATCTTTCTGAATTTCCTCGGGATTTCCGAGCTTCACGCCCCGGCGGCAGGCGCCGCCGAGGAGGCCACGTCGCTCACCGAGATCTCGCTTGTGGTCGATGTGTCGGGCTCGATGGGCTGGAATTCGTCGTCCGGCAGATCACGGATCTGGGAACTGCGCCGCGCGGCGAAAAAATTCGTCAATATCGTGATGTGCGATCCGTCACGCCCCGATGCGACCACCGATTGCGTGGTCGCACCCGATACCGTCACGGTGTCGCTCGTGCCCTATGCCGAGCAGGCGCTGGTGGGCGAGGATTTTCTGTCGAAGTTCAACGTGAGCGACGAGCACACCTACTCGTCCTGTGTCACTTTCGACGAGGCGGATTTCTCCGATCCCGCGATCACCCCCGACACGCCATTGCAGCGCACCGGTCATTTCGACCCGTGGAATGGCTCCAACAGCACGCCGGGTGGGTGGACCTGTGCAACCAATTCCTGGCGCGCCTTCACGCCGATCAGCGGCAATATTGCCACCCTGCACAGCCGCATCGACGCGCTCGGGGCCTCGGGCAATACCTCTATCGACGTCGGCGCGAAGTGGGGCACAGCGCTTCTCAACCCGGCGCTTCAACCGATCACCGAAGAATTGGTTGTCGATGAAATCATCGAGGAAGCGTTCGAGGATCGCCCGATGCCACCGACGCGGCGCGGATTGCAGAAACTCATGGTTCTGATGACCGACGGCGAAAACACCTCTCAGCACTATCTCTATGACGAGTTCCGGGAAGGGCCCTCGCCGGTCTACCGCGACATCAAGACCGATGGCTCGCTGGGCAACAAGTATTCCGTCCACTACCTCTACAACGGTGTCGACTGGTACTACTGGGACCACGACGGCACCTGGAACGACCACCCTTACGGTGAAGGCACCTACGAGGAGTGCGGTTGGAAAAAGGTCAACGGAAGCTGGAAATACAACTGCAGCGATGTCCCCGAAGGCGACGGTGCTCAGCAGATCGACTACGTCGACCTGTGGCGCTGGAAAACCTGGAGCTGGTACGATCGCTTCTCCTGGCTGCCGTCGCAGGGCTCCTACATCAACCATTCGCCGAAGAACGATCGGCTTCACGCGATCTGCGATGCGGCGAAAGCCGAGGGGATCACGATCTACACGATCGGGTTCGAGACCAGCTACAACTCTGCGAATGTCATGCGCGCCTGTGCCTCAAGCCCGGCACACCACTTCGACGCAAATGGCCTCAACCTTACCGACGCCTTCTCGGCGATCGCCCGCGAAATCGCCAAACTTCGGCTGATTAACTAGAGACAATGGTCATGCTCAGGGCAGGAGCAGAAAAAATGAAAAGCCTGAAAAAGGCGTTCACACGGGAAGACGGGTCGGCGACGATCGAGTTTGTCATCCTGTTTCCGGCGATCATGACGCTGTTCCTGTCGGCGTTCGAGGTCGGGATCTACCTCACCCGGTCGGTGATGCTCGACCGTGCGGTTGATCTCAACGTCCGGCTCCTGCGCCTCGGTGCGCTGGAACCGGCGACGCAGGAAGAGTTGAAGCGTCGGATTTGCGACGATGCCTTGATCTTCAGGGGTTGTCCGGACGCGATCCTGGTGGAACTGCGGGAAATCTCGACCGAGGACTGGCAACTGCCGGAAGCCAACATCGCCTGCGTCGACCGTGATGCCGAGGTGCAACCTTCGGTGGACTTCAACTTCGGCCGTCGCAACGAGGTGATGCTGGTGCGGGCCTGCGCCGTGCTCGATCCGTTTTTTGGCTCGACGCCCTTTGTGATGGAACTGCCGCAGGACGCCACCGGCGCGCACATGATCACCGCGATGTCCACCTTCGTGAACGAACCGTGAGGGGGCGTGTGATGAGCCGTGCCACCGCCTCCGTGAACCACGCGCTGCGCCGGGCAAGCCGCGCCATTGGCCGCTTTGCGATCCGGGAGGATGCCAGCCTGTCGGTCGAGGCGGTTGTGGTGCTGCCGATCCTGCTTTGGGGTTTTCTCGCGATCTTCGTCTTTTTTGACGCTTTTCGGGTCAAGAACCTCGCGCTGAAAGCAAATTACGCGATCTCCGACCTGCTCTCGCGCGAGACCTCCGTGATCGACATGGATTACATCCGCGGCAGCGAGCAGCTCTATGAATTCCTCACCCGCGTGCAAACCGATGCCTGGTTGCGGGTTACGGTGGTGCATTGCACCGACAATTGCGCCGACGCGGATCGGACCCTTGAGGTTGACTGGTCGCGCGGCACCGATGAAGTGCTGAATCTGACGAGCGAAGACATCATGGATGACTACGAGCCGATCGTGCCGTGGATTCCGAATGGCGAACGGGTCATCATGGTGGAATCTTCCCTCCATTACGAGCCGCCGTTCTCCCAGGCGATCACCGGGCTCGCCGCGCGGTCACTCACCAATGTCGTGCTGACGCGGCCGCGCTTCGCACCGCAACTCTGCTTCGAAGGGGTGGGCTGCGGCAGTTGACCGGGGCACGGCTGTGCGCCAGTGCACAGCCCATGCGCCGCTGTTGACCGTTGGCGCGATTGCCCGGACCAGCCTGCGCCCCTACCTTTGGGGCAAAGGAGGCACATCATGTCTGTACGTCCCATCGTTTCCACCAATTCCGCACAACCCACGCTCGAAGGTGCGGGCGTGAAACTGCACCGCGCCTTCGGCTTTCACGAGCCCGAAGCCTACGATCCCTTCCTGCTGTTCGACGACTTTCGCGGCGACCGTCCCGACGATTACATTCGCGGGTTTCCCTGGCACCCGCACCGGGGGATCGAGACGATCACCTATGTGCTGGCCGGCGAGGTCGAGCATGGCGACAGTCTCGGCAACCAGGGCAGGCTCGGCGCGGGCGACGTGCAGTGGATGACTGCCGGGTCTGGCATCATGCACCAGGAAATGCCCACCGGGAATGCCAAGGGCCAGATGCACGGGTTCCAGCTCTGGGCCAACCTGCCGTCGAGCCTGAAGATGACCGCGCCGCGCTACCAGGACATCAAGGGCGGCGAGATCCCCGTGGTCGTCGATGACGACGGCACCGCGGTGCGGGTGATCGTCGGCGAGTTCTGGGGCAAGTCCGGCCCGGTCGACGGCATCGCCGCCGAGCCGCAGTATCTTGATATTTCGGTGCCCGCCGGGGTGCGCAAGACCTTCAAGGTCGATACCTACAAGCACACCTTCGCCTATGTCTTCGAAGGTGCCGCCGCCTTTGCCGATGCCAGCGCCCCCAGTGGCGTTCTTCTGGAAAAGGAAGTCATGGGCGAGGAGGTCAACATCCGCGACATGTCGGGCAACCGCACCATCATCCGCTTTGGCACCGGCGACGAGATCACCGTGCAGGCGGGCGAGGAGGGTGTGCGCTTCCTGCTCGTCTCGGGCGCGCCGATCCGCGAGCCGGTGGCCTGGCACGGGCCGATCGTGATGAACACTCGCCAGGAGATCATGGCGGCGGTGAACGAACTCAGGAACGGCACCTTCATCAAGCCCGCGCACTGACCGGGCGTCAAAGTGCGACAAGGCGGCGGCGGGCTTTTCAGCCGGCCGCCGCGACGCGTTCAGCCATGTTCCGCGAACAGCGCGAGGCTGTCGGCAAAGAAACGGTCGCGGATCTCGGGGCGCTCCATCATGATCTCGTGCTCGGCACCGGGCATCATCTGAAGCCTGCCCCCGGGCCAGTGGCTCATCAGCCGCCGGATCGGCCCGGGCAGCACGATGCGTTCGTGGGTGCCGAGCGCGGTGTAGGCTGGAACCGCGGGCGGTGGCAGGCGGCGCAACACGCGGGTTTCAAACAGCGCCGCGCGCAGCCATCGCAGGGTCGGCCCGCCCAGCGTGAGGTCGGGGTAGGCGTCGATCTGGCGGCGCATGAAGGCCCACATCTCGGGGTCGGTGGTGAGGTCGTTGCCCTCGAAACCGTCGACAAGGAGCGCGTGGTCGAGCGAGGTGCGCGGGGTGAGCCTGCCGCCGAGACCGGGCAGCGGGGCGGCAAGTGCGCTGGCCCAGGCCAGGGGCGGCTCCCACCATTCCATCTGCACCCCCCACATCGGGGCGGAAAAGGCCACCGCGCGCACGTCGAGCCTTTCGTGCAATGCCCGCAACCCGATACAGCCGCCCATTGAATGGGCGACGAGAAACATCGGCTCCGGCAGGTCGAGCCACCCGGCAAGATTGAGCGCGGCGGCAAGATCCTTCTGGTAATCGGCAAAATCGAGCACATGGCCGAGGCGACGGTCGGGAAAGGCGCGCGCCGTCAGCCCCTGGCCGCGCCAGTCGATGGTGAGCACGGCGTATCCCTCGGCGGCATAAACCGCGGCGGCGGGGCCATATTTCTCAACATATTCGGTGCGGCCGGGAAAGATCAGAACCGTGCCACGCACGGAAGTGCCGGTGGCGGCTGGCCAGACGCCCACGCGCACTTCCGCCCCGTCCGGGGTGGCAACCCACCAGGCCTCGCCGCCGGGCGGGGCCTTGGCCACGTCCTCATGGAGCGGCGCGCGCTTCACCGCTTCAGCCGATCAGCCCGCCGAGCCGCATCGCCGCGCCCATGTCGCCATCGACGGCGAGCTTGCCGGACATGAAGGCGGCGGTCGGGTTGAGATCGCCCGAGAGCATCGCCTCGAAGGTGTCGGGAGTGGCGGTGAGGGTGACGTCGGCTTCCTCGTCGCCGGCGCGTGCGCCGGAGCCATCGACCATGATGCTGCCCGCGCCTTCAAGCACGAATTTTGCCACGGCATCGAAGCCGGAACCCGACAGTTTCTCGTTCAGTGCCGCAACTGCCGTCTCGATCACATCGCTCATGTCCGTCTCCAATCTGGGCTGTTCCCTGTTCGCCGCGAGCTTAGCGAAAGCCGGCGCGCGGCAAAACCGGTTTTGCGCATCGTGACGCGGCGGAAATTCGCCCCGCCCACGCGAAGGTGATGGGCAGGGGCGGGCCGGATGGGCTAGATTTGGGTCATGACCCGCGCAGCCTTCCTTTTTGCCCTCCTGCTGGCCGCTTCGCCATTGCGCGCGCAATCGGACGGCCTCGACGATCTCTTCGATGCCCTGCGCCAGCCCGACAGCTCGGGTTGGGAGGCGGTGGAGGATCGGATTTGGGAGGAATGGTCGCAATCGGGGTCGGCGGCGATGGACCTGTTGCTCGAGCGCGGCCGCGAGGCGATCGGCGAGGGCGAGCACGCCACCGCGATCGAGCATCTGACCGCGCTGGTCGAGAATGCGCCGGATTTCGCCGAGGGTTGGAACGCCCGCGCAACGGCCTACTTTCACGTCGATCGCTACGGTCCGGCGCTTGCCGATATCGCGCGCGCGCTGACGCTGGAACCGCGCCATTTCGCGGCGCTGGCCGGTTTGGGGCGCATCTTCGAAGAAACCGGAGACATTGAGGGCGCGCTCGAAGCCTATCGCAGGGCCGCCGCTATACATCCGCGCCGCCCCGATCTAAGAGAGGCGGTGGAACGCCTCGAAGCCGAGCTTCAGGGCAAAAGCGTCTGACGCAGGCGCAGGTCGGGCAGGAGACAGCGCATGTCGCGGATCGCCGCGGTTCTTGGGCCCACCAACACGGGCAAGACCCACTATGCCATCGAGCGCATGCTGGCCTATCGCACCGGGGTGATCGGCCTGCCGCTGCGGCTGCTCGCGCGCGAGGTCTACGACAAGATCGTGGCGCTGCGCGGCCCCTCGGTGGTGGCCCTGGTCACCGGCGAAGAACGGATCGTGCCCGAGCGGGCGCAATACTGGGTCTGCACGGTTGAGGCGATGCCGGTGGGGTTGGGGGCCGATTTTGTCGCGGTCGACGAGATCCAGCTCTGCGCCGACCCCGAGCGCGGCCATGTTTTCACCGACCGTCTGCTGAACGCGCGCGGCCAGCACGAGACCCTGTTCATGGGCGCCGACACGATGCGCGGGGCGATCGCCGGGCTGGTGCCGGGGGTGAGCTTCCTGCACCGCGAGCGGTTCAGCGCGCTGACCTATTCAGGTTCGAAAAAGACAAGCCGGATGCCCCCAAGAAGTGCAATCGTGGGGTTTTCGGTTGAAAATCTCTATGCGATTGCAGAATTGATGCGTCGCCAGAAGGGCGGCGTGGCGGTGGTGATGGGGGCGCTTTCGCCGCGCACGCGCAACGCGCAGGTGGCGATGTACCAGAACGGCGACGTCGATTATCTCGTCGCCACCGATGCCATCGGCATGGGGCTCAACCTCGACGTGGACCACGTTGCCTTCTCGGCGCTGGCCAAGTTTGACGGCCGAAGGATGCGCCAGCTTGCCCCCAACGAACTGGCCCAGATCGCCGGGCGCGCCGGGCGCTATCGCAGCGACGGCACATTCGGCGTTACCGGCGAGGCGCGTCCGCTCGACGACGAGGTGGTGGCGGCGATCACCGAGCACCGCTTCACCCCGATCCGCAAACTCAACTGGCGCAACGCGCGGCTGACGTTCGGATCGGTCGACGCCTTGATCGCCTCGCTGGAAGCCGGCACCGATGACCCGTGGTTGACCCGCGCCCGCGAGGCCGACGACCAGATGGCGCTGAAGGCGCTGGCGGAGGATGCGGTGATCCGCGCCCGGGCCTCGGACGGGGCCTCGGTCAAGCTGTTGTGGGATGTCTGCCGGGTGCCGGATTTTCGCGGCATCAGCCATGCCGAGCACGAAGCGATGCTGTCGGCCATCTTCACCGACCTGCATGAGCACGGGCAGGTGCGCGAGGACTGGTTTGCCCGGCAGGTGGCGCGAATCGACAAGACCCATGGCGATATCGACGCGCTGTCGAAGCGGCTCGCCTTCATCCGAACCTGGACCTACGTGGCGCAGCGTCGCGGCTGGCTGGCTGATGAAGACCATTGGCGTGGCGAGACACGTGCGGTAGAAGATCGCCTGTCGGATGCGCTTCACGCCGCGCTGACACAAAGATTTGTTGACCGGCGCACCTCGGTGCTGTTGCGGCGGTTGAAACAGAAGGAGGGCCTGGTGGCCGAGGTGAACGACAAGGGTGAAGTGACGATCGAGGGCGAATTCGTCGGTCGTCTGGAGGGGTTCCGTTTCCGGCAGGACGCGTCGGCGAGCCCGGAAGAGGCCAAGACCCTGCGTGCCGCGGCGGTGGCCGCGTTGGCACCGCAGTTCTCGCTCAAGGCTGATCGGTTCTACAATGCGCCCGATACCGAGATCGACTACACCGAGCAGGGCGGCTTGATGTGGGGCGAGCATGCCGTCGGCAAGCTGGTGAAGGGTGATGACCCTCTCAAGCCACAGGTGCAGGCTTTCGTCGATGACGAGGCCGGGGCGGAGGTGGCCGAAAAGGTTGCCCGGCGTCTGCAGCACTTCGTCGATCGCAAGGTCGCGGCGCTGTTCGAGCCGCTGATCGGCATTCAGAAAGACGAAAAACTTGCCGGTCTGGCGCGTGGTTTCGGCTTCCGCCTGATCGAGGCGATGGGGATCATCCCGCGCGATCAGATTGCGCGGGAGGTCAAGGAGCTCGATCAGGAGGCGCGCGGGCTTCTGCGCAAGCATGGCGTGCGCTTCGGCCAGTTCACCATTTTCATGCCGGCATTGCTCAAGCCCGCGCCGACGCGGCTCAGGCTGGTGCTTTGGAGCCTCTTGCAGGGGCTTGACGAGTTTCCCGAGGCACCGCCGCCGGGGCTGGTCACGATCCCGGTGGTCGAGGGCGTGGGGCCGGAGGTTTACGCCTTGTCGGGCTACCGACCCGCCGGGGCACGGGCGATCCGCATCGACATGCTGGAGCGTCTTGCCGACCAGTTGCGCGCGCAGGACAGCCGCGGCGGCTTCGAGGCCAACCCGGACATGTTGTCGATCACCGGCATGACGCTGGAGCAGTTCGCCGACCTGATGCAGGGGCTCGGCTATGCCGCAGCGCGGGGCGAGCGGCCGAAAACCCGGCCCGCCGATCACGATGCCAAGTCGTCCGGTTATTCCGAGGTCGAGGCCCAGCCCTGGGCCGACCGTCCGCCCGAGCCGCATCCCGGCGATCACGGCGCAAGCGAGATCGAGGCCATCCCCGAAGCCGATGGCGCGGGCCACTCGCAACATCTGCACATCGACCATCTCGAAGGATCGGGATTTTCCTCGGTCGAGGCGCAACCGGACGTGGATGACGACGACGAGTTCGAGCCGCATCCCGGTGCGGCGGGCGCTTCGGAGACCGATGCGCGCGGGCCAGCCAGCGACGAACCGGACGTGTTCTACACCTTCACCTGGGCCGGTTTTGCCAAGCCTCGTGGTGGTGGCGGCGCCGCACGGCGTCCGAAGGGCGGTGGCGGAGGTGGCGGCAAGCCGAAGGGCGGCAAGCCGCGTGGCAAGGGGCCGAAGGACCAGCCGGATGGCAAGACTCGTTCCTTCGAGGCCAGGCCGCCGAAGAAGGACAAGCCGATCGACCCCGACAACCCCTTCGCCGCTGCGCTGATGGGGCTGCGGGACAAGACCTGAATGTCGGTGCCGGGGCAGCCGCGCGACACCATGCGCGCCGACAAGTGGCTCTGGCACGCGCGTTTCTTCAAAACCCGCGGCCTTGCGGCGAAGGTGATCGCGGGCGGGCACCTGCGAGTCAACGCCGGCAAGGTCCACAAGCCCGCGCAAGCCGTGGGCCCGGGCGACGTGCTCACCTTTCCGCAGGCGCGTCGGGTTCGGGTGGTGAAGATCGTGGCACTTTCGGAGCGCCGAGGCCCGGCCCCGGAAGCCCGCGCGCTCTACGACGACCTCACCCCGCCCGCCGATCCGACCCCGCCCGCACCGCGCTTCGATGGTGGCGGGCGACCAAGCGGGAAAGATCGTCGCAATGCACGGCTTTATGACCGGGGGCAACTTGATTGATCCGCCGAAGCCGGTTAGCTAGACCCGATCACACGGCATTCAGGGTGTACCCATGACCTATATCGTCAACGACAAATGCATCGCCTGCAAATACACCGATTGCGTCGAGGTATGCCCCGTGGACTGTTTCTACGAGGGTGAGAACATGCTGGTGATTCACCCCGACGAATGCATTGATTGCGGCGTCTGCGAGCCGGAATGCCCCGCCGACGCGATCCGCCCGGATACCGAGCCGGAAGCGGAAAAATGGGTCGAGTTCAACCGCAAGTACTCCGAACTCTGGCCGGTGATCGTCTCGAAGAAAGACCCGCTTCCCGAGGCCGAAGAGCGCGACGGCGAAGAGGGCAAGCTCGAGAAATACTTCTCGGAGAAGCCCGGCGGCTGACCCATCAGGGTTTGGCTGTTGCGGGGGTCCGGCCGGGGTAAGGGAAGCCGGGAACGGCCTGTTTCTGCCGTGCCGCATTGCGGCGCTTTGAAATTCGGTGATTCTGCGTTATATTCACGTCTTGGTATGAAACCTGAGGCCCGTGCGCGTTGGATGGGGCTGCATCATGCGCGCGTATGATTTTGTTCAAGGAGACAGCGACGGTGGGCACCTGCTGACCGCGCAAGTTCTTTGTATGTAGGCCAACGGAGACAAAAAGGAAGAAAAAACATATGAGCAAAGCGAAGAAGCCCGATTTCCGTCCGAATGATTTCGTGGTCTACCCGGCGCATGGTGTTGGCAAGATCATCTCGATCGAAGAGCAGGAAATAGCCGGGCTGAGCCTGGAGCTTTTCGTGATCTCCTTCGAAAAGGACAAGATGACGCTGCGGGTGCCGACCAACAAGGCGACCGAAGTCGGCATGCGCGGGTTGTCGAGCCCCGATATCGTCTCCAAGGCGATGGACACGCTCAAGGGCAAGGCCCGGGTGAAGCGGGCGATGTGGTCGCGGCGGGCACAGGAATATGAACAGAAGATCAATTCGGGCGATCTGATCTCGATCGCCGAGGTGGTGCGCGACCTGCACCGCAACGATGAGCAGCGCGAGCAAAGCTATTCCGAGCGCCAGCTCTACGAGGCGGCGCTCGAGCGGTTTACCCGCGAGGTTGCGGCGGTGTCGGACGGCGATGAGTCGGCGGCACAGAAGAAGGTTGACGAGGTGCTGACCTCGCGCGCCGCCTGAACCGCGACACCGGCTGGAATTGCCTCTGCCGCCGTCCTTCGGGGCGGCGGTTTGCGTTTGCGGGCTACAGGCTGGCCGCGAGGGCCGCGAGGGCCGCGATTTCGGCCAGTTGCTGCGCCGCACCGAGAATATCGCCGGTCTGGCCGCCGATCTTGGCCCGGGCAACGGCGGCCAGCGCGATCACGGCGAGCGTGGCCCAGAGGATCGGTGCCAATACGCCCCAGCCAAGCACCAGGGCGGCGACGCCAAGGGCGATGATCACACCGAGGGTGGCCGCATCCTGCCCCGGAGGGCCGATGTCTTGCGCAAGCCCCGTGCCGCGCGCGTTCGGCATCGCCGCCATCAGCACGGCCATCGGCGCGCGCGACAGCACCGCCACGGCGATCAGTGGCGCGAAGAGCCCACCTGCTTCCAGAATCGCGACGAGGGCCCCCCAGCGCAGCCCAAGCGCCAGCACCAGGGCAAGCACGCCGTAGCTGCCGATCCGGCTGTCCTTCATGATTTCGAGACGCCGGGCGCGGGTTTGACCGCCCCAGAAGCCATCGGCCGTGTCGGCCAGCCCATCCTCGTGCAGCGCGCCGGTGGCGGCGATCTGGGTGGCGAGAATCAACCCGGCGGCCAGCATGGTGGGCAGGCCGAGCGCGAGCGCGAGCCAGCCCGCGAGACTGGCGAGCAACGCCACCGCGAGGCCTGCAAGCGGCCAGGCCCAGGCCGCGCGCGCCCCCCGGTGCTCGGATTGCGCGGGCACTGGCAAGCGGGTGAGCAGGGCAAGCGCCTCGGCGATGTCGCCGGGGCGGGCGAGGGGGTCGGATTTGGGTGTCATGGCCGGTCCTCCGGGGCTTTTGCGCGGGTTCCTTCCTCGTTAAGCAGGTCTCCGAAACGTTTCAACAGGAGAGCCCGATGGCCGACGTCCCTTTTTCCACGCTTGACGAATTTCGTGCGCTGCTCGGCGGCCTGCCCGCAGCGGACGGTGCGGCGGCGGAAGCGGCGCGGGCGCGCAACGGCCAGCTCACCAAGCCGCCTGCCTCGCTCGGGCGGCTCGAAGACCTCGCGATTTGGTATGCCGGTTGGCGGGGCACCGCGCGGCCCCGGATCACGGCACCCCAGGTGATCGTGTTTGCCGGCAACCACGGGGTGACGGCGCGGGGGGTTTCGGCCTTTCCGGCGGAGGTGACGGTGCAGATGGTCGCGAACTTCGAGGCGGGCGGCGCGGCGATCAACCAGCTCGCGGCGGAATTCGGCGCACGGATGCGCGTCGTCGCGCTGGACCTCGACCGGCCGACCGCCGATTTCACCGAAGGCCCGGCGATGAGCGAGGCGGAGGCTGTGGCGGCGCTCGCCGCGGGGTGGGCCGCGGTCGATCCGGATGCCGATGTCCTGGTGACCGGGGAGATGGGCATCGGCAACACCACCTCCGCTGCTGCCCTGGCGCATGCGCTCCTTGGCGGCACGCCGCAGGACTGGGTCGGGCGCGGGACCGGGGTGGATGACGCCGGGCTCGCGCTCAAGGGTCAGGTGGTGGCCGCGGGGCTGACGGCCAACCCGGGCGCGACGGGCGATGCGCTGGAAGCCCTGCGCTGCCTTGGCGGGCGCGAGTTGGCAGCGATGGCGGGCGCGATTGCACGGGCAAGGGCCGAGGCGATCCCGGTGATCCTCGACGGATTTATCTGCACCGCCGCCGCGGCGGTGCTGGAACGGGCCGCGCCGGGGGCGCTCGACCACGCGGTGGCAGGGCATGTTTCGGCCGAACATGCGCATGGCCGCTTGCTTGCGGCGCTCGGAAAGGCACCGTTGCTGGCGCTTGACATGCGGCTGGGTGAAGGATCGGGCGCGGCGCTTGCCCTCGCTGTGCTGAAGGGGGCGATCGCCTGTCACTCGGGCATGGCGACCTTCGCGGAGGCGGGAGTTTCGGGGGGCTGACGCGGATCGGACGGTCGCAGGTGGCCAATCGCGCGGTTGGCCCGGGTGCGGCGGGGCGGACGGGGTGTGACGTCAACTCGTCAGCCGAAGGATGGCCGCGCTTTCGGCGGTGATCCTGTCGAGCCGGGTGCCGATGCGAGTCTGGAAATTGCCAAGCTGGTGAATGATGTCGGCCAGGGTTTCGCCGGACCCGGCGGTTCGTGCGCTTTCGATCTTGCTGAGAACGCGGGTGGAAGACAGCCCGAGCACGTGCCGGTGCATGGTTTCGCAGGCGCGGCCGATCCGGTCGACCTCGTCGCGCACCTGGGCGAGGCCGCGTGCCGATTTCTCGCGGTAGGCCGCGTGGTGCCGGGCGAGGAGGTGCCTTTCGTTTGCCAGATCGACCTCGCCGAGCTTGCGGCGTTCCTCGTCGAGCTGAAGGTCGCATTCGCGCAGGATCCGGGCCATCCCATGTAGAAAGACCGAAGCATGGACGGTGCCCTCGATGACCGCGAAGGTGCCGCCGGTGCCGATGACGTTTTCGGTAAACCAATCCGACATCTCGCGCGAGATCGCGCCGTAATTCTGCGACAGGGTGGAGATCGGCCCGCCGGTGGGTTCGAGCCGCGCGGCGATCACCCGCATGTTGTGCGGGATCGTGCGCATGGCGTGAAAATCGGCGACCAGACCCTCGGTTTGCTCGCGCAATCGACCGGCTGCCGCGAGCATGTCGCGGGCGGCGGCGATCCGCGGGTCGGGGGCAGCCTGCAGCCCTTCGTCGCGCGCGACGAGTTCCTTGCTGAGGGCATGCGCGGCGAAATGATCGTAGTCGTTGAAGCCCATGGCGGCGAGGTTTTCGACGAGGGCGCTGGCGCTGTCTTCGGGCGAGACCTTCCCTTCCACTTCGTTGGCGCGAACCGAGGCATACAGGCGTTCGACCTCGGCGCAGAGCGGACTGGTCGGCTTGATCCGCGCCGAAAGGTAGCCGCCGGGCGAGGGGGCAACGATGGCAAAAACCCAGTAGTGCAGCCCGTCCTTGGCCCGGTTCTTGACATAGGCACCGACCGGCTTGCCCTGCTTGAGGTGATCCCACATCAGCCAGAACACCGCGCGGGGCATGTCGGGGTGGCGGATGATCCGGTGCGGCGCGCCGAGCATTTCCGACCAGTCGAAATGCGCCACGCGGCGAAAAACGTAGTTGCCCGCGAGAATGACACCCCGTTCGTCGGTGCGTGAAAAGAAAGTCTCGTTGAGGCTGAACGGTGCCTCGCCGCTCGCCGGGCGGATCTCGTTGCGATGTTCGATGAAGCTCACTGGTCAACCCCGGTACTGGCATGCGGTCCAGCATCAAGGCCTAGCGCAGAACACTTGTCGTCCGGTTAACGCCCTCAGGTCGGCAGGGGGGCGTCGGGTTTGAGCTGGTCCATGACGATCTGGCTGTGCACGCGGGCGACGGCGGGGTGTGGCAGGAGCACCTCGTGAATCAGCCGGTTGAGCCCGGCAAGATCGTCGCAGAACACGCGCAGGAGGTAGTCCGCCTCGCCGGTGAGGGTCCAGGCTGACACGATATCGCGCCGCGTGGCCACGAGACGGGCAAAGGCGCGGGCGGCCTCCGGGTCGTGGCTGGCCATCTGGACCTGCACGAAGCCCTGAACCTGAAGCCCAAGCCGGGCCGGGTCGAGCCGGGCGCGGTAGCCGAGGATATAGCCGTGATCTTCAAGCCGCTGTCGGCGCCGCCCGGCCTGCGAGGCGGAGAGGCCCAGCTTTGCCCCGAGCGCCTCGGCGGTGAGGGTGGCATCGCGCTGGAGGATGTCGAGCAGGCGGGAATCGATCTCGTCGGGCATGCGGAAATCTCGCGTGAAGTTTGGAATTTATGCGCGAAGCAGGCGAAAAATCCGCCCAATCCAGCGCAGTTCGCGTGAAATTCTCGCACCGGGTGCGACAATCTGTCAAGACACTGCGAACAGGAGAATAGCATGGGCCCTTTCCCGCATGACGCCCCGCCCGCCGAGATCTCGCCGGAGAACCCCGCCGGGACCGATGGATTCGAATTTGTCGAGTTTGCCCACCCCGAGCCGGAGGCATTGCGCGATCTCTTCGCGCAGATGGGCTATGCCCATGTCGCCACGCACAAGTCCAAGGCGGTGGAACTGTGGCAGCAAGGCGATATCTCCTACCTGATCAACATGGAGCCGGGCAGCCATGCCGCCGGGTTCGTGGCCGAACACGGGCCTTGTGCGCCGTCGATGGGCTGGCGGGTGGCGGATGCGCGCCACGCCTTCGATCATGCCGTGAAGAACGGCGCGGAGCCTTATGACGGCCCCGGCAAGACGCTTGACGTGCCCGCGATCAAGGGCATCGGCGGTTCGCTGATCTATTTCATTGACGCCTACCGCGAGCAAAGCCCCTACAACGCCGAGTTTGACTGGCTGGACGATGCGCACCCGGCAGGCGTGGGGTTCTACTACCTCGACCACCTCACGCACAACGTGCACAGGGGCAACATGGACCTCTGGTTCGACTTCTACCAGCGCCTGTTCAATTTCCACGAGATCCGCTTTTTCGACATCCAGGGCAAGTTCACCGGCCTCTACAGCCGGGCGCTCACCAGCCCCTGCGGCAAGATCCGCATCCCGATCAACGAGGACCGGGGCGAAGAGGGCCAGATCGTGGCCTACCTGAAGAAATACAACGGCGAGGGCATCCAGCACATCGCCGTTGGCACCGAGGATATCTATGGCTCGGTCGATGCCATCGCGGCGCGCGGGCTGAAGTTCATGCCCGGGCCGAACGACGCCTATTACGAGATGTCGAAAGACCGGGTGAAGGACCACGCCGAGCCGATCGAGCGGATGAAGAAACACGGTATCCTGATCGACGGCGAAGGCGTGCTGGGCGGCGGCGAGACCCGCATCCTGCTTCAGATATTCTCGAAAACCGTGATCGGGCCGATCTTCTTCGAGTTCATCCAGCGCAAGGGCGATGACGGGTTCGGCGAGGGCAACTTCAAGGCGCTGTTCGAATCGATCGAGCGCGAGCAGATCGAGAGCGGCGAGTTGAGCGGCGTGGAGTGAACCGCACCGGCTCAGCCGAGCGGAAGCACTCCGAGCTTGAAGGCGCGATTGCCCTTCTGGTAGGTCAACTCGGTCGCGGTGATCGATGTCACGCGGCCGCCATCGAGCCGGTCGCCGATCTCGACCTTGACGTAGCGGCCGTTCTTCATCCGCACGAGGGCGCGGCGGGCGCTCGACGTGCCGTAAACCCCGACGAGGTTGATTTCCCTCAGGTTGAGCGCGTTTTTCACCGTCGCCTGTGTCGCGACGCTGGCGCTGGTGGGGATCGCGGGCGCGACGCTTGCCGCCGTTGCCACTGTTGCGGTCGCGGCGGGCGCGGCCGCAACCCGGGAACCATCGGAAGCGGCTTCGCGGGCGGCATCCACGATCGAGGCAAAGTTCGAAGGGCGCGCGCTCGGCTTGCGTGAAGTGGCGATCGCAAGCTCGGTTGGATTGACCAGCGCGGCGGCGACGGCGTCGGATACCGCGGCGTCGATCGCGGCGCTGGCGGTGGCGGTGGACACAACCAGATCAGCGGGGCGCGGTGCCGGGCGCGGGGCGGCGGCGAGCGTGGTTGCGATCCCGGAGGCCGCGTCGTCTTCCCCTTCCGGGACGAGCGCGGCATTGTCATCCTCATCGAGTTCCGGCGTTGATTGCGACGGTGCCTCGGATTCGGACCCGGTTTGAGGCGCGCCTTCCGGGTCCGTGCCCGGTGCGGGCACATTGGGGGGTGTGATTGGGTTTTCAGGCGGGACAAAATCGCTTGGGCGCGGTTGCGGGCGCAGGTTGGGCACATCGGGCAGCGCGACGGGCGGCGCGACGTCGGGCAGGTCGCCGGGGCGCGGCGGAGGCACGCGCGCGGGCGGGCCGGCGAAGACCAGAATACCTGTCGGGCTGAGGGCACCTTCCGGGGTGGGCTGGACAAGACCGTTTTCGTCGAGATCGAAGCTCGTGCCCGGCGGCGGGGGCGGTACCGGCGTGGCCAGGAGTGCGTCGCGCGAAGCGCCCGACAGCTCGTTCAGGCTGGGCAGGGCGGGGCGGTCAACAATGGCAGGGGAGAGCTCGGCGAGATCGCGGGTCGAGAGACGGGTCGTCTCGGGCTCGGCCAGGGGCTCGGGCGCGCGCTGCCAGATGCCGGTGGCGGCATAGCGCGCCGCGGCGACCTCGGGTGAAAGCACCGCGGCGGTATCGTCGGCTGGCGGTTCGGCTGGCGGATCGGCAGCGGGCGCGGGAGGTGTCTCGTCTGGCAGGTCGGGGGCGCTGGCAGGTGGCTCGGTTGCGGCGATGCTGTCGGGTTCGGGGTTGAACAGGGTCACATCGCCTTCGTCGATGACATAGCTTGACCAGACCGCCAGCACGGCCATGGCCAGCAAGAGAAGAAGGGTCAGGATCAGGCCGAGATACTTCGGTCTGCCACGGGTGTCTTGCGACTTTCGCGCGCCGAAAACCGTGAGCGCCTCGGCCTCGCGGGCGCGTTGCGATTCCAGCTCGCTCCGCTCCTTCGACTTGACGTTGCGCAACAGGCTGGCAAGCCCCTTGCGCGGGCTTGCGGGTGCGGCCTTGTCCTTCTTGCCGGTCTCTGCGGGGGCTTCGGCGGCGGTATCGTCGCCGGCTTCCTCGCTGGCGGCCCGGCGTGCCTCGGCGCGGGATCTTGCGGTCTTGGCTGCGGATTTCAAGCCGTTGCCCGCCTGCTCCGTCACGCCCCGGGCGGCCCCCAGAAGACCGGCGAACAGCTTGCCCTTTCCTGAAGGCGCCTCACTGGGCTGGTCGGGGCTCGGCAATGGGCGCGACAGCGCTTCGGCCATGCCGGCGCGGGCGTTGACAACGGGCGGCGTGACGGCGGGTGGCAGCGGTATGACTTTGCGGGACGGTTCTTCGGCTGTGCCCTCGGTCGATGCCGCAGGTTCTTCGGAATCGGCCGCGGCGGTCTTGTCCGGCTTGGCGTGGGCACCGTTCTGGGACGTGGCCGCGCGATGCTGCTCGCCGAGGGCAAAGGGTGCCTCCGGGCTGTGCGGCGCGCCGGTTCGGCGTGAATGGAAGGCGGCGGGCGCGCTCTTGGCGTCCGATGGCGCGTTTTCGGACGGCGTGTCTTGCGCTGCATCCGGCGCTTCGGTGCGGGGCGCGGTTGAAGGCGGCGGCGCTTTGTCAGCCGGCGAGAGGGGTTCGGTGGGATCATCGGTGGCTTCGGGCCGCGACCTGGTGGGCGCTTCGAGCTTCGGCCCGGCCGAGCGCGGCACCTTCGACGTTCTTGACACCGGCGCGATGCTGCGCGGCGGAACCTTGGGTGCCGCGGCCAGTTCATCGGGTGTTGGCGGGAATGGGGCGAGCGGGGGAGCCGACACGCGGCCCGCTTCGCCGCGCTCGGCCCGCGGTTTTCGTTTCGGTGGCGGTGCCGGGGCGGTATCGGGGACCGGCGCTTCCGGGGCGAGCGCCGGCGCGTTTTCCGGCTTGGTCTCGTCGGCCTCGGCGCGGCCTTCTGGCGCGGCGGGCTCGGTCGGCAGGGGGGCGGTATGCGGGGCTTCCGCCTCGGGTGCAGGCTTTGCCCCTGCTTCGTCTTCGGAAGCGGCAACCCGCGCTTCGGGGGAAAGTTCGAGCGCCCGGGGATTGCTTGGCAGCGGCGTGGCGTCGGGTTCGAGCCGCGCGCCCGGCGGCAGCAGGCGGGTGGCCGCGCGGGTCTTGCCGAAGAACGGCTCGCCGGAAAACTCGCCGCGGCCGGGGCGGGCGACGAAGCTCACCGGGTTGAACTTGTATTCCGACGCGAAAGTCTCGGCCTCGTCCATGGTTTCGCGCGCGAGCACAGCGACGCGGGCGCGCTCGCCTTCGGCGCGCCAGTCGAACACCAGATCGCCAACGGCGTAGGGCGTGAGCCCGTCGAGCGCGGCACGGATCTGGACCTCGCGCGCGATATCGTCGGGACCGGCGGCATCGACGGTGGTGTAGAGGATCTGCGAATTGGGGATGACCAGCTTGGTGGTGAAACCGCCGCTCTCCAGCATCGCGGCACTGCGGCGCAGATCGTCGAGCCGCGCGCCCATGTCGGGATCGTCGAGCGCAACGCTGCCGACCAGCGTCCACCCCGCCTTGCCGCGATGCAGCAGGTTGATGCCCTCATGGCTGAGATCGAGCGCGAAATTCGGTTTCATATATCAGCGAGCCGTCGTCGTCCCTTCGCACCCGGTTGCCTCCGGACGCCGCTTGGACCCTATCGCAGGAATCGGCGCAAGGAAAGCGAAAGCAAGGCGTTTGCGGGCTGCTGGGCGGGTTCTCTCCGATCACCCCGGAACGGGGCGCAAGCCGCGCCAGAAAAAGGAAGAATCGTGGCCGGGCATGATGCCGGACGCGGCCGGGCGCAGGGGGAAAATGTTGAAAAACTGTTAGCAGGGCGGGCGCAATCATGGCGGGCAAATTTGACATACCGTGCGCTTTAAGGTAGTTTCCTTGTCAAGCTGGAAGACATGAACGAGCGGCCCGGGCGGATGCCCGCGGCCGCCTTTTTCGTGTCGCTCGCACGGGGAGGCAAGCGAGGGCAATCCCACCACAAGAGGCAAGAACAAGAATGAACGAAGAAAGCCCGGGAACAACTGACGGCAGCGAGGGCAACCTGCTGCACCTGGCCGACAAGCAGGTCGAGCGCATCCTGCGCGAACTGGATGTGATCATTGAGGAATTGGCGGCTCGGAGCAGCGGCGCGGATGTGAAGGCGAAGGCCGCGGCCATCGACCTTCGCAAGGCGATTCAAACGGTATTCGAGGAAAGGCATCGCATTGGAAAATTCGACGGAAAAGACGGATCAAACCGGCGTGGAGACGGGCTCGACCTCGATGCCGCCCGCGCTGAAATCGGGTGCCGACTGGCTCGCCTGCGCAAGTCCGCAGATGCAGGCGGAGTTTCTGGAGGGATTGAGGGATGAGGCGCTTCTGGCGCTGCCCTGGCTGTTCGAGTTCTGGGCGCTGCCGCACCAGTTGCCGCCGGAGGGCGACTGGCGATCCTGGGTGATCCTCGGTGGCCGTGGCGCGGGCAAGACCCGCGCCGGGGCCGAATGGGTGCGGATGCGGGTGGAGGGCGCGAAACCGGATGATCCCGGCCGCGCCCGGCGGGTGGCACTGGTGGGCGAGACGCTCGACCAGGTGCGCGAGGTGATGGTATTCGGCGACAGCGGCATTCTCGCCTGCTCGCCGCCTGACCGCCGCCCGACCTGGGAGGCGACCCGCAAGCGGCTGGTCTGGCCTAACGGCGCGGTGGCGCAGGTGTTTTCGGCGCATGAGCCCGAGAGCCTGCGCGGGCCGCAGTTCGACGCGGCATGGGTGGATGAGTTGGCGAAGTGGAAGCGGGCGGAAGAAGCCTGGGACATGCTGCAATTTGCTTTGCGGCTGGGCGAGCATCCGCAACAGGTGGTCACGACCACGCCGCGCAATGTCGGCGTGTTGAAGGCGTTGCTAGCCAATCCGACGACGGTGACGACCCATGCCCCGACCGAGGCGAACCGGGCCAACCTTGCCGCGAGTTTTCTCGAGGAGGTGCGGGCGCGCTATGGCGGAACCCGGCTTGGGCGGCAGGAGCTGGAAGGTATCCTGATCGAGGACAGCGAGGGGGCGCTCTGGACCTCGGCGCGGCTGGAGGCGGGGCGGCTCGACGCACCGCCGGAGAGCTTCAGCCGGGTGGTCGTGGCGGTCGACCCGCCGGTGACCGGCCATGCCGGCAGCGACGAATGCGGGATCGTGGTGGTCGGCGCGGTGACCGTCGGGCCGCCCTCGGCCTGGCGCGCGGTGGTGCTGGAAGATGCCTCGGTGGCGGCAGCGACGCCCACCCGCTGGGCCGAGGCGGCGCTTGATGCGATGGCCCGCCACGGTGCCGACCGGCTGGTAGCAGAGGTGAACCAGGGCGGCGATCTCGTCGCCGAGGTAATCCGCCAGATCGACCCGCTGGCACCGTTTCGCGCGGTGCGGGCGAGCCGGGGGAAAGTGGCGCGTGCCGAGCCGGTGGCGGCGCTCTACGAGCAGGGCCGTGTGGCGCATCTGCGCGGGCTGGCCGAGCTCGAAGAGCAGATGTGCCGGATGACGGCGCGCGGCTACGAGGGCAAGGGCAGCCCCGACCGGGTGGATGCGCTGGTCTGGGCAATCCATGAACTGCTGATTGCCCCCGCGCGCCACGACGGGCACCGGGCGCGGCTGCGCGCGCTGGGTTAAAGGCTTTTTTAACCCCGGCTGCGAGAGTGCCTCCATCGCGACAAGGCAAGGGGCGTGGCCCGCCAGCGACGCGGTTCGAGACAACGACAGATGCGAAGGCGCAAGGGGGCAACCCCGGGCGGCCGGGAAGGGTTTGCCCGGTTTCGGGCTGGCCCCGCGACATGAGACGAGACACGAGGAGCGAGGCGGCATGGCGGTTTTCGATTTTCTGAAACGGGCGGAGGCGCAGCCCCCCGAGGTCAAGGCTTCGGCCACCGGCCCGGTGATTGCCTACCACGGCTCGGGCCGGGTGGCCTGGAGCCCGCGCGACTCGGTGAGCCTCACCCGCACCGGCTTTGCCGGCAACCCGGTGGGCTTTCGCGCAGTCAAGCTGATCGCCGAGGCCGCCGCCGCGCTGCCGTTGGTGCTTCAGGATGCGAATTGCCGGTTCGAGAGCCACCCGGTTCTGGATCTCATCACCCGCCCCAACCCGTTGCAGGGCAGGGCGGAATTGTTCGAGGCGCTCTATGGCCAGCTTCTGCTCACCGGCAATGCCTATGTCGAAGCGGTCAGCGACGGCGAGGGCAAGCCGGTGGAGCTGCATGTGCTGCGCTCGGACCGGATGAGCCTGGTGCCCGGCGCGGATGGCTGGCCGGTGGCCTATGACTACACCGTGGGCGCAAAGAAACACCGCTTTCACGTCGGTGAGGGCGCGTCGCCGATCTGCCACCTGCGCAGCTTTCACCCGCAGGACGACCATTATGGCCTGTCGGCCTTGCAGGCCGCGGCGAGCGCGCTCGACGTGCACAACGCCGCCTCGGCCTGGTCGAAGGCGCTGCTCGACAATGCGGCAAGGCCTTCGGGGGCGATCGTCTACCGCGGCGCCGATGGCGAGGGCACGCTGAGCCCGGAACAATACGACCGGCTGCTGACCGAGATGGAAGCCTATCACATGGGTGCGCGCAATGCCGGGCGGCCGATGTTGCTGGAGGGCGGGCTGGACTGGAAGCAGATGGGGTTCAGCCCCTCCGACATGGAATTTCACAAGACCAAGGAATCGGCGGCGCGCGAGATCGCCACCGCCTTCGGGGTGCCGCCGATGCTGCTTGGGGTGCCCGGCGAGGCGACCTATGCCAATTACCAGGAGGCCAACCGCGCCTTCTACCGGCTCACGGTGCTGCCGATGGTAGGCAAGGTGACGGCTGCGCTGGGGCACTGGCTCTCAAGCCATTCCGGCGCGGCGGTGACGCTGAAACCCGACCTCGACCAGGTGCCGGCGCTGGCGGCTGAACGCGACCAGCAGTGGCGGCGCGTGGCGGAAGCCGATTTCCTGACGCCGGGCGAGAAACGCACGCTGCTCGGCCTGCCGAAACTTTCCGATGACACCGCCGAATGAGGACCGACAGGATGAACGAGACGCACACCCCTTTGGGGCTTGAACACAAGTTCGTGGCGCTGGGCGCCACCGAGGCGGTCGAGGGCGGGCTGCGGATCGAGGGCTATGCCAGCTATTTCGGCGAGGCCGACCGGGGCGGCGACGTGGTGCAGCGCGGAGCCTATGCCGCCTCGCTCGCCGCGCTTGCGGCAAAGGGCGGCCAGGTGAAAATGCTCTGGCAGCATGACCCGGCGCAGCCGATCGGCGTCTGGGACGAGGTGCGAGAGGATGCGCGCGGGCTGCACGTGAAGGGCCGCATCCTTGCCGATGTCGCGCGCGGCCGCGAGGCCGCGGCGCTGATCGCGGCAGGTGCCATCGACGGGCTTTCGATCGGCTATCGCACGGTGAAAGCCACCAAGGACGACAAGGGCCAGCGGCTCTTGACCGAGCTGGAGCTTTGGGAGGTGTCGCTCGTGACTTTCCCGATGCTGCCCAGTGCGCGGGTGGGGGCCAAGGGCGACAGCCCCGACGGTGCCGCCTTGCGCGAAATGGCGCGCGTCATCGACGATGCCCGCCATCTGCTGGCCCGCGACCGAGCCAGATCCGAACCCTCAAGACAGGACATTCCATGAGCAAGACAGAGACCAAAGCTCAGGGCCGTGCGGGCGCATCCGCGGGCCTGTCTCCGACCGAGGAGGTGAAGACCGCCCTTGCCGGTTTCGTGAGTGATATCAAGTCATTTCAAGACGACATTGCAACAAGACTTCAACAACAAGAAGAGCGACTGACCATGCTGGACCGGAAATCCCACACCACCGCTGGCGCGCGCCCCGTGCTCGCCTCCCATGTCGACACCGGCGCGCCGCACAAGAAGGCCTTCGAGGCTTACGTGCGCAGCGGCGACGATGACGGGCTGCGCGGCCTCGTGCTCGAAGGCAAGGCGCTGAACACCGCGGTGGCCTCGGACGGCGGCTACCTTGTCGATCCCGAGACCGCGGCCAGCATTGCCAGCGTGCTCGCCTCGACCGCCTCGATCCGTGCGGTCGCCAACGTGGTGCAGGTGGAAGCCACCTCCTATGACGTGTTGATCGACCACGGCGACGTGGGGTCTGGCTGGGCCAGCGAGACCGGCGCGCAGGGCGAGACCGCGACGCCTTCGATCGAGCGCATCACCATCCCGCTGCACGAGCTTTCGGCGCTGCCGAAGGCCAGCCAGCGCCTGCTCGACGACAGCGCCTTCGATATCGAGGGCTGGCTCGCGGGCCGGATCGCCGACAAGTTCGCCCGCGCCGAGGCCGATGCCTTCATCAACGGCGACGGGGTCGACAAGCCCACCGGCTTCCTCACCCACCCGACGGTCGACAACGACGCCTGGACCTGGGGCGCGCTCGGCTACATCGCCACCGGCACCTCGGGCGGCTTCGACCCGATTGATCCCGCCGATGCCCTGATCGACCTCGCCTATGCGCTCGATGCCGAGTATCGCGCCGGCGCGAGCTTCGTGATGAACTCGAAGACGGCGGGCGCGGTGCGCAAGATGAAGGATGCCGACGGCCGCTTCCTGTGGTCCGACAGCCTCGCGGCGGGAGACCCGGCGCGGCTGCTGGGCTACCCGGTGCTGATCGCCGAGGACATGCCCGAGATCGGTGCCGATGCGACCGCGATCGCCTTTGGCAATTTCGCCGCCGGCTACACCGTGGCGGAACGCCCCGATACCCGGATCCTGCGCGATCCGTTCTCGGCCAAGCCGCATGTGCTGTTCTACGCGACCAAGCGCGTGGGCGGCGACGTGAGCGATTTCGCGGCGATCAAGCTGCTGAAGTTCTCGGCATTCTGATCCGGTGACCGGCTCCGCGCCCGCCGTTGGCGGGGGCGGAACGTGGGCGCGCGCCTTCTGGTTCTGCGTTGTCTAGCTGCTCCCCCTCCGTCCGAGCGACGCAGGCGGCGCGCGCCCACTCCTGCGATGCGAGGGGCCCGAATTTCGGAGAAGTTCCATGATGTTAGTCGAGCAGACCTCAGTGCCGGGCGCGGCCCTGCCGGTCGCGGATTTCAAAGACCATTTGCGGCTGGGCACCGGGTTTGCCGATGACGGGGTGCAGGACGCGGTGCTGGAAGCCTATCTGCGCGCGGCGATCGCGGCGATCGAGGCACGCACCGGCAAGGCGCTGATCGCGCGCGCCTTTGCCTGGACCCTGACCGCCTGGCGCGACCTTGGCGCGCAGGCCCTGCCGGTGGCACCGGTGAGCGCGATCACCGCGCTCACCATCACCGACCGGCTTGGCGGCGAAGAGGTGGTCGATGCCGGCCGCTACTGGCTGGAGGCCGACATGCAGCGCCCCCGCCTTGTTGCGACCGGCCTGACCTTGCCGGTGATCCCGGTCGGTGGCAGTGCGGTGATCGGCTTCGAGGCCGGGTTCGGCCCGGACTGGGGCGATGTGCCCGCCGATCTGGCGCAGGCGGTGTTCCTGCTTGCGGCGCGCTACTATGAAGACCGTGGAGCCGGTGCCGGCGAGGCGACGATGCCCGCAGGCGTGGAGGCGCTGATCGCGCGCTATCGCCCGATGCGGCTGTTTGGCGGGGGTGCGCTGTGAAACCGCCCCTGTTGAACCGCAAGCTCATTCTCGAGACGCCCGAGCGACTGGCCGATGGGGCCGGGGGCTACACCGTCACATGGGTGCCCCTCGGCGAACACTGGGCCGAGATTCGGCCCGGCACCGGGCGCGAGCGGGCGCTGGAAACCCTGACCGTTGCCAATGTGCCGCTGCGCATCACCCTGCGCGCTTCCCCGGAAGGTGCGCCTTCGCGACCCCGGCCCGAACAGCGCTTTCGCGATGGCAATCGGATCCTGCGCATTCTCGCGGTGACCGAGGCCGACGGGGGCACCCGGTACCTGACCTGCTTCGCGCATGAGGAGGTGAGCCAATGACCTATGGCGTGGCGGCGGCGCTGCAAGCGGCGGTCTACCAGCATCTTCAGGCCGACGCGTCCCTTGCCGCGCTGGTGGGCGGCGCGATCTACGACGCGGTGCCGCCCGGCCTGGTGGCGGGCACCTACGTGAGCCTCGGCCCCGAAGATGTGCGCGAGGCCTCCGACAAGACCGGCCACGGCGCGTTGCACGAGATCACTGTGAGCGTGGTGACCGACGCGGCCGGGTTTAGCGCCGCCAAGGCGGTGGCAACAGCGATTTCCGATGCGTTGGTGGATGCCGATCTGGCGCTCGCGCGCGGCGCGCTGGTCTATCTCAACTTCCACCGGGCGCGGGCGCGCCGGGTGCAGGACGCCGACATGCGGCGGATTGATCTCGTGTTCCGCGCACGCGTGCAGGACGACTGACAACCCCTTTATATCACGGAGATATCCCATGGTTGCCCAGAACGGCAAGGACCTTCTCATCAAGCTCGACATGGACAATGCGGGCTCTTTCGAAACCATCGCGGGGCTGCGCGCCACGCGGATCAGCTTCAACGCCGAAACCGTCGATGTGACCTCGCTGGAAAGCCAGGGCGGATGGCGCGAATTGCTCGGCGGTGCCGGGGTGAAATCGGCGGCGATCTCGGGCTCGGGCGTGTTCAAGGACGCGGCCACCGATGCGCGCGCGCGGCAGATCTTCTTCGACGGCGAGGTGCCGGGCTTCCAGGTCATCGTGCCCGATTTCGGCATCATCGAGGGGCCGTTCATGGTGACCGCGCTGGAATACGCGGGCAGCCACAACGGCGAGGCGAGCTACGAGATCAGCATGGCCTCGGCGGGCGCGCTCCTGTTCACGGCACTTTGAGCATGGCGAACCCCTGGACCGGCGAAGTCGCGCTGACCATCGACGGCGAGCGCCACCTGCTCAAGCTCACGCTCGGGGCGCTGGCGGAGCTGGAAGACAGCCTCGGCGCGGATTCGCTGGTGGCGCTGGTGGAACGCTTCGAGAGCGAGGCGTTTTCCACCCGTGACGTTCTGGCGCTGATCGTGGCGGGTCTGCGCGGCGGCGGCTGGCGCGGGCGCGCGGCCGATCTGGTTTCGGCCGAGATCTCCGGCGGGCCGGTTGAGGCGGCGCGCGCGGCGGGCCGGCTTCTGGCGCGCGCCTTCGCGGTGCCGGGCGAGGGCGAGGGCGATGAAGTTTGATTGGGCCGGGTTGATGCGTCTGGGGTTCCGGGGCCTTGGACTGACCCCGGCCCAGTTCTGGGCGCTGACCCCGGCGGAACTGATGCTGATGCTGGGGGTGGATGGTGCCGCGGCGCGGTTCGGGCGGTCTCGGCTTGAAGAATTGGCACGGGCATTTCCCGACCGCGTGTCGGGGCAGGAAACGGAGTGACGAGATATGGCTGATCTGGACAGGATCGACGGGTTCGATGATCAACTGGCGGCGCTGGAGGGCAGCCTGCAGAGTGCCAGCGTGTTGACCGCGAGTTTTCGCGGCGAACTGGATCGGATGGGGGCGAGTGTTGACCGCCTTTCAACCGATGTGGGCGTGCTTTCGGGCGGGTTCAGCCGAGGTCTCAAGAACGCTCTCGACGGCTTGGTTTTCGGGTCGATGACGCTGTCGGACGCCTTCCGGTCGCTGCGCCAGACGATGATCGACACGGTCTATGACGCCTCTGTGCGGCCGGTGACCAACCATGCCGGCGGTCTTCTGGCCGAGGCTGTGGGAGGGATGATGAACGCGCTCCTGCCCTATGCCAAGGGCGGTGCCTTCAGCCAGGGCCGGGTGATGCCGTTTGCGCGCGGGGGCGTGGTGTCGGGCCCGGTTGCCTTTCCGATGCGCGGCGGCAGTGGGCTGATGGGCGAAGCCGGCCCGGAGGCGATCATGCCGCTTGCGCGCGGTGCCAACGGCAAGCTCGGCGTGCAGCTTGAAGGCGGCGGCCGGCCGGTCAATGTCACGATGCATATCTCGACCCCCGATGTGATGGGGTTCCGGCGCTCGCAGGGGCAGATCGCAGCGCAGGTGAGCCGCGCCATCGCGCGTGGAAATCGCTTCAGTTGAGGGGAATAACATCATGAATTTTCACGAGATAAGATTTCCGGCGAACCTGAGTTTCGGCTCGGTGGGCGGGCCGGAGCGGCGCACCGAGGTAGTGACGCTGGCCAATGGCTACGAGGAACGCAACACGCCCTGGGCGCATTCGCGCCGCCGCTACGACGCCGGTGTGAGCATGCGCTCGCTCGACGATCTGGAAACCCTGATCGCCTTTTTCGAGGCGCGGCGCGGCCAATTGTTCGGCTTTCGCTGGAAGGACTGGGCCGATTTCAAATCCTGCGCGCCGTCGCAGGAGGTGGACTATCGCGACCAGCTCATCGCCACGGGCGACGGCAGCACCACGGCGTTTCAAATGGTCAAGACCTATCGCTCTGGCGAGTTCAGCTATACCCGCCCGATCCAGAAGCCGGTGACGGGCAGCGTGAAGCTCGGGCTGCACGGCGACGCCCAGATCGAGACGGTGCATTACGAGGTCGATACCGCGACCGGGATCGTCACCTTCATGAGCCCCCCGGCGGCGGGGGCGGAGGTGACGGCGGGGTTCGAGTTCGACGTGCCGGTGCGCTTTGCCACCGACCGGATCGAATCCTCGGTGGCCTCGTTCAAGGCGGGCGACGTGCCGAGCGTGCCGGTTGTGGAGGTGCGGGTCTGATGGCGATGGCGGCGGATTTCGGCGCGCATCTGGCCAGCGGCGTGACCACGCTCGCCCGGTGCTGGGCGCTGACGCGGCGCGACGGGCTGGTGCTGGGGTTTACCGATCACGACCGCGATATCGGCTTCGAGGGGATCACCTTCCGGGCCGACACCGGGCTGAGTGCGCGGGCCTTGCAACAGACCACCGGGCTTTCGATCGACAACACCGAGGCGCTCGGCGCGCTCTCGGATCTGGCGGTGACCGAGGCCGATATTCGCGCCGGGCGTTACGACGGGGCCGCGGTGCTTGCCTGGCTGGTGAACTGGGCCGATCCGGATCAGCGGCAGGTGTTGTTCCGTGGCCAGCTTGGCGAGATCACGCGCGGCGGCGGGGCGTTCCGGGCCGAGCTCGTGGGGCTCTCCGAGGGGCTGAACCGGGCCCAGGGCCGGGTTTACCAGGTGCCCTGTGCGGCGGTTCTGGGCGATGCGGGATGCAAGGTCGATCTCTCCGACCCGGCCTATTCGGGCGTTGGCGTCGTGCTCGCCGACGCGGCGCAGAAGCGGTTTCGGGTGTCGGGTCTTTCAGGGTTTGCCGAGGGCTGGTTTGCGCGCGGGCGGCTGGTCGTGCTGAGCGGGTCTGCCGCGGGGCTGGTGGCGACGGTCAAGGTCGACCGGCTGGCCGACGGTTTGCGCAACATCGAGCTGTGGCAAAGCCTGCGCGCGGATATCGCGCCGGGTGACGAGGTGCGGCTGGAGGCAGGCTGCGACAAGCGCCCGACGACGTGCAAGGACAAGTTCGCCAATTTCATCAACTATCGGGGCTTTCCCGATATTCCCGGCGAAGACCAGGCGATCAACATCCGGGTGCGGGACGTATCGACGACCGGATCGCAAGGGCGTGGCAAATGAGGGCGCCTTCGGGGCAGGGCGCGCGGATCGTCGCCACCGCGCGCGGCTGGATCGGCACGCCTTACGTTCATCAGGCCTCCTGCAAGGGAGCGGGGGCGGATTGCCTCGGGCTGGTGCGCGGGGTCTGGCGCGACGTGATCGGGCGCGAGCCGGTCGAGGTGCCGCCCTATACGCCGGACTGGGCCGAGGCGCGTGGCGAGGAAGCCCTGCTGAACGGGGCGGCGGCGCTGCTGCGGCGGGTCGGGGCCGATGCCGCGCGCCCGGGTGATCTGCTTGTTTTCCGGATGCGCCGGAGCGCCGTGGCCAAGCATCTCGGCATTCTCGCCGAGACCGGCGCGGCCCCGAGCTTCATTCACGCCTATTCGGGGCACGCGGTGCTGGAAAGCCCGCTCACGCCGCCTTGGGCGCGCCGCATCGTGGCGTATTTTCGTTTTCCTGAAAGGGGTTAGAGATGGCGACAATCGTTCTTTCGGCGGTCGGCGCGGCGGTTGGCGCCTCGGTGGGCGGTGGCGTTCTGGGCTTGAGCTCGGTGGTGATCGGGCGCGCCGTGGGGGCGATTGCCGGCTCGCTCATCGACCAGGCGATCATGGGCGGCGGGTCGGACACCGTCGAAACCAGCCAGGTTGACCGGTTCCGCCTGACCGGCGTTTCCGAGGGCGCGGTGGTTCGGCGGGTTTTCGGAGCAATGCGGATCGGCGGCCAGGTGATCTGGACATCCCCGGTACGCGAACATGCGATCGTCACGGAAGAAGGGTCGGGTGGCTCGGGCAAGGGCGGTATGTTCGGTGGCGGCAGCGGGGCCGGCACCACCGCGCGCACCACCGAATACCGCCACAGCTTGAGCATTGCGATTGCGCTGTGCGAAGGCGAGATCACCCGCGTTGGCCGGGTCTGGGCCGATGGCGAGGAAGTGGCCGCGGAGAACCTGGGCATCCGCGTCTACACCGGCACCGAGACGCAAGGGCCCGATCCGAAGATCGAGGCGGTGGAGGGGACGGGCAACGTGCCGGGTTATCGCGGCACGGCTTACGTGGTGATCGAGGATCTCGACATTACCGCGTTCGGCAACCGGGTGCCGGTGTTCAACTTCGAGGTGTTCCGGCCCGAGGGGCCGGATCAGCCGGCCGAGATCGCGCGCGGCACCCGGGCGGTGGCAATCATCCCCGGCACCGGCGAATATGCGCTGGCCACCAGCCGGGTGCATTACGGCGACAGGTTCGGTGAAAAGCGCCCGGCCAACGAGAACACGCCGCTCGGCAAGACCGATTTCGCCGCCTCGCTCGACATGCTCACCGGCGAACTGCCCAACCTCGAATCCGGCTCGCTGGTGGTGAGCTGGTTCGGCGACGATTTGCGCTGCGGGCAGTGCGAGGTTGCGCCGAAGGTGGAAAAGCACGTCGAGGACGGCCACGAGATGCCATGGCGCGTGGCCGGGATCACGCGTTCAGCCGCCAGTCTGGTGCCGCTTGAGAGCGGCCGTCCGGTCTATGGCGGCACGCCGACGGACCAATCGGTGATCGAGGCGATCACGGCGCTGAAGGGCGCGGGCAAGGCGGTGACCTTCTACCCGTTCATCCTGATGACGCAGATGGCGGGCAATGGGCTTGCCGATCCCTGGACCGGCGCGGCCGGACAGCCGGCCTTGCCTTGGCGCGGGCGGATCACGCTTTCGGCGGCTCCGGGCCGCGATGGCTCGCCCGACGGAACGGCGGCGGCAACGGCACAGGTCGCGGCGTTTTTCGGCAGCGCGCAGCCGGGCGATTTTTCGCTGCAGGGCGACACGATCAGTTACCACGGACCGGACGAATGGTCGTATCGGCGGTTCATCCTGCATTATGCCCATCTTTGCAAGGCGGCAGGCGGGGTCGAGGCCTTCCTGATCGGCTCCGAGATGCGCGGGCTCACGCAGATCCGGGGGCCGGGCGGGAGCTTTCCCGCCGTCGACCGGCTGGTGCAGCTTGCGGCGGATGTGCGCGCGGTGCTGGGGCCTGAGGTGAAGATCTCCTACGCCGCCGACTGGTCGGAGTATTTCGGCTACCACCCGCAGGACGGCTCGGGTGATCTGCGCTTTCACCTCGACAAGCTCTGGGGTGACGATAACATCGACTTCATCGGCATCGACAATTACATGCCGCTGTCGGACTGGCGCGATGGCCCCGACCATGCGGACGCGCATTGGGGCTCGATCTACAACCTCGATTACCTCAAGGCCAATATCCTCGGCGGCGAGGGCTACGACTGGTTCTATCACGCGCCCGAGGCCGAGGCGCTCCAGCGCCGCACGCCGATTACCGACGGGGACCACGACGAGCCCTGGGTCTGGCGTTACAAGGATCTGCCGAACTGGTGGCGCAATGCCCATCACGAGCGGATCGGCGGGGTGCGCCAGACCGAGCCGACCGACTGGGTGCCGGGCTCCAAGCCGATCTGGTTCACCGAGATCGGCTGCGCCGCGATCGACAAGGGCACCAACCAGCCCAACAAGTTTCTCGACCCGAAAAGCTCCGAATCGAAGCTGCCAAAGTATTCCAGCGGCCAGCGCGACGATTTCATCCAGATGCAATACCTGCGTGCGCTGAACGAGTTCTGGGCCGATCCGGCGAACAACCCGACCGACCTCGAGACCGGGGTTCAGATGCTCGACATGAGCCGCGCCCATATCTGGGCGTGGGACGCCCGGCCGTTTCCGTGGTTTCCGCGCAGCGGCGCGCTTTGGTCGGATGGCGGAAATTACGCGCGCGGGCACTGGCTGAACGGGCGCGCGACAAACCGCTCGCTCGCCTCGGTGGTGCAAGAGGTCTGCGCGGCGTCCGGGCTGGCCCCGGTGGATACTGCGCGACTCTACGGGCTGGTGCGCGGCTACGTGATCGACGCCGTCACCGGCGGGCGCAACGCGCTCCAGCCGCTGATGCTGGCCTATGGTTTCGAGGCCGCCGAGCGCGAAGGGATGTTGCGGTTTTTCTCGCGCACCGGCCTTGCCGACCGGGTGATCGACCGTGACAGGCTGGCGCTCCATGACGAGATCGAAGGCGCGGTGGAGTACAGCCGTGCGCCCGAGGCCGAGGTGGCCGGGCGGGTCCGGCTGAATTTTGTCGAGGCCGGGCGCGATTATGGGGTGCGCGCGGCGGAAGCGATCCATCCCGAGGAGCCGACGCTCGCCGTCTCGACCAGCGAAATGCCCTTGCTTCTGACCACCGGCGAGGGCCGGGCGATCACCGAGCGCTGGCTTGCCGAAGCGCGGGTCGCGCGCGACGGCGCACGTTTTGCGCTG
Source organism: Maritimibacter sp. HL-12 (assembly GCF_900177545.1). GTDB lineage: Bacteria > Pseudomonadota > Alphaproteobacteria > Rhodobacterales > Rhodobacteraceae > Sinisalibacter. The sequence goes on from NZ_FXBQ01000001.1 coordinate 3,023,911, forward strand.
CCGCCCTCGGGGCTTGGTAACATGGCGGGCGATGTCGTCGAACTCGATCTGCCGGAGGGGGCGGGGAATTTCCGCCTCGATCACGTCGAACAGGGCGAGGTTGCGCTGGTGCAGGCGGTGCGGGTCGAACCGAGCGTGTTCGAGCCGGTCGAGGCGCTCGATCTGGAGGCCGACATGCCGGCCTTCACGCCGCCGGTGCCGGTTCTGCCCCTGTTTCTTGATCTTCCCCTGCTGCGCGGGGACGAGATCGCCCACGCCCCCTATCTCGCGGTGACCGCGCTGCCCTGGCCCGGGCCGGTCGCGGTCTACCGCGCGGCCGAGGACGACGGCTACGGTTTTGTCACGCGTCTCGGTGCCCCGGCGCGCGTGGGGGTGACCGAGACGGTGCTCGCCCGGGCCCGTCCCGGCGTGATCGACCGTGGCCCGGTTCTGCGGGTTCGGATGACGACGGGCGACCTCGCCTCGGCCTCTCTTGAGCGGGTCCTGAACGGCGCGAACGCGGCGGTGATCGGCGATGGCGCGCCGGACAACTGGGAGGTGTTCCAGTTCACCACCGCGGAGCTTGTGGGGGAGGGGCTGTGGGAGATCAGTGGTCGTTTGCGCGGGCAGGCGGGTTGCGATGCAACCATGCCGGAGGTCTGGCCGGTCGGGTCATACGTGGTGCTGCTCGACAGCGCGGTGGCGCAACTGCCCCAGGCGCTCGGCCAACGCGGACTTGAGCGGCATTATCGCATCGGTCCGGCCGCGCGCGGCTATGACGACGCGACTTATGTGCATGAGGTTCATGCCTTTTCCGGTGTCGGGCTGCGCCCCTACGCGCCGGTGCATCTGAGGGCGGGCTGGAGCGGTGGCGATCTGGAGGTAAGCTGGCTACGTCGGACCCGGATCGACGGCGACAGCTGGTTTGCCGAAGAGGTGCCGCTGGGCGAAACCCAGGAACGCTACCGGGTCCGGGTGATGGCCGGGCTCGACGTCTTGCGTGAGGCCACGGTGACTGCGCCGGCATGGAGCTACAGCGCCGCGATGCAGGCCGCCGATGGCGTGGAACTGCCCTTCGCGGTGGAGGTGGCGCAGGTCTCGGAGGTCTGGGGTGCCGGGCCGTTCCGCCGTATCGAGATCGCAGCGTGAGATGCGGCGGGTGTTGCACGGCGATGTAAGCACCGCGGCCCGCGCCCTGCTGGCCGCAACACCCGGGTCCCGCGCGGCGCTCGTTGCACGGTTGTTGCGCGAGGCCGAGGCTGCCGATCGCTTTCGCGGTGCCAGCGGGCGAGCGCACCCGCTCTGGGGCAACGGCAGCCTGATGTCGGCGGCAATGGCCTATCCGCGGGCGCGCGAACCCTACCTCGACGACCGCGAATATGCGGCCTGCCTGGTCATGGTTCTGGAAGGCTTGATCGCCCGGGCGGAGGTTTGACGGGGTGATCGCCCGGGCTGCGCTGACCCTCAGCCGCGCACCAGGAAAACGGTGATGAACAGCCCGATAATCGCGAAGGCGAGGGAATAGGAGGCGGCATATTGCGCGATGTCGAGCGCCTTGCCGCCCCGGGACCGGGCGGTGTAGCCGCCGATCAGGGCGCCGAGCAGAGCGAACGCGAGAATGATCATGCCGGACCCCCTTGGCCAAGGGGGCCTGGCCCCCGGTGTCAGATGCTGCCGCTCGGTGCGATGGCGGCGATCTCGTCGAGGCGGGCACCAACCGCCGCCTCCGAGCCGAAGCCATAACGTGCCCATCCGAGGCTGTCGAGACGGACAAGCTGCGCCTCTGGGTCGCGGCCCTGGAATTCGAGCGCCTGCGCCTTGATCATCATCAGCGTCGAAAGGAGGACCGCGTTCTCTGCCCTGGTCACGGCACCGAGATAGCTGTCCGCGATGCGAATCGCGGTCTCGGCATTGCCGAGGGAAAGCGCATGGGCGGCGATCTGCACGCCCATGTGCGCCGCGTGCAGCGCAGTGGCCGGCGAGGTGCGGTAGATTGCCTCGGCGTCGCGGAAAGCTGCCAGCGCGATATCGGAATTCACCCCGAGGTGGAGCCGGCCAAGCGCGTAGAGCGAGAAGGCAAGCCGGTGGTCGCGCCAGTTGTGGACCCGGGCGAGATCGACGGCGCGGCGGGCTGCATCGCGGCGGGCCTGTGGGCCCGCGGTGCCGCCGAGCGCCTCCTCGATCGCGTGTTTCCATGCCGCCGGGGTGGCCGCAATCGGGCGCGGGGTGCCGTCGCCGCCGGCGGGATTGAGGCGGGCGAGCAGGCCGGGCAGGCGCGCGGCAACCTCGTCGCGGGACATCCCCGAGCGCAGGTCCGGCGCGTAGTAGGCGCGCAGGATCAGCATGTCGAAGCCGGTGAGCACGTTGTGGAAATTGTCGTCGTTGAAGACGCTGTCGGGCAGCCGGTAGAGATCGTTGACCGGCCCGAGCGCCTGGGCGACCTCTTCGTGCAGGCAATCGCGGATCTCCTGCGGGCTCACGTCGCCGGGAATGAATACCGCCATCCGGCTGCGTTCGGTGAGCGAGGCCCAGTCGGTTTGCGCAGTGCGACGCGCCGCCTTGTATTCCGCCCAGCTCGACACGTTGGGGGCGACGAAACAGGCGGCGCTGGGCACCAGCCGCTGCAGCTCGCGCTTGGTGATCATCTCGACGGTGATGTCGCCCTGATCGCCGGAAACCTGGCGGATCTCGATCCCGGCCTCGATGCGCAGCCGGGTCAGCAGCCGGTCGATATCGGTTTGCAGGCTGGCGGGCGCGCGGCCGGTCACGGCAAAGGTGACGGGCCCCTCGAATCGGGTGAACACCGGCAATGCGCGGCCACTCTCGAGGCGGAAGGACAGATCGAGGAAATCGGCGGCGATCTCGCTGTTGGGCCGCATCGGCCGTTCGATCCCGGAGCTGGCGAAGGCTTTCATCGGCGGCATCTGCGCCGGCACTTCGATCTGCCGTGACGTCACCTGTCGGGCCGTCACTTCCCCTTGCGGCAGCTCGGCGGCACAGCCCGCCAGCCCCAGGACCATGATCGCCCCCACGATCATCCCGCGTTTCAAGGTCATTGTATCGCCCCCCGTTGATACTTGATGAACGGTGTTTCCTCGCCGATCCGGTCGTAGAGCTTGCGCGCGGTGGTGTTGAAGCTCTGCGTCATCCAGTAGACCGAGGGCGCGCCCCTTGCGTCGGCGGCGGCATAGACCGCCTCGATCAGCGCCCGGCCCACGCCTTGTCCGCGGTGCGCGGGGTCGGCGTAGAGGTCTTGCAGATAGCAGACGTCCTCGATCTTCCAGTTGTGGCGATGGAAGATGTAGTGCACGAGCCCCACCGGCACGCCGCCGGTTTGCGCGATCAGGCCGAACTGCGGCTCCTCCTCCGAAAGCAGGCGGGCAAAGGTGGTGGCATAGACCTCCTCGCTCACGTCCGCCTCGTAGAACGCCAGGTAGGCCGACCACAACCGGCACCAATCGGGCTCGTCAGCGCGCGTCAGCGAGCGGACGGCAGGAATTGTATTGTCTCCCAAGGCAATACGCTTTCACCGTTATCGCCCCCCCAGGCCCATTCAGGGGTAGGTGGCCAACCGATTCGGCGGAAGGGAAAAATGGCGGAAATCGGGCGGAAAACGGGCTGTTTCCGGACGGGAAACAGGAGCGTCGCAAAATCTAGTGGTTGCGCATGGCCCCGCCACAAGCCGGCCGCGGCAATACGGCGAAAATGGGGCGGGGTCAGAGCGGCCGGATGCGCAAGGTCGCGATCCGGTTCTCGGCGCGTTCCAATACCTCGAAGCGGAAACCGTGAAACGAGAAGGTCTGGCCCTCGTTCGGGATCATCTGGGCTTCGTGAATGACCAGCCCCGCGACCGTATTTGCCTCTTCATCGGGCAGCGACCAGTCGAGCGCGCGGTTGAGGTCGCGGATCGTCATCGCGCCATCGACGATGACGCTGCCGTCCTCCTGCCGCGCGACGCCGGATTCGGCGGCGAAGGTGTCGAACTCGTCGGTGATCTCGCCGACGATCTCCTCGAGAATGTCCTCCAGCGTGATCAGCCCCTGCAGCGCGCCGTATTCGTCCACCACCAGCGCGAAATGGGTGTGGCGCTTGAGGAAGTTGCGCATCTGGTCGTTCAAGGTGGTGGTGTCGGGCACGAAATAGGGTGCCATCGCCACCTCCATGATGTCGAACTTGTCGAAGGTGGCCCCGTCGGCGGCCTCGCGCGCGGCATACATCGCCCGGCTGAGATCCTTGGCGTGGATCACGCCGACGATGTTCTCGGGCTCGCCGCGATAGACCGGCAGCCGGGTATGCGCCGAGGCCAGCGCCTGTTTCAGCACCTCCTCGGGGGGCAGGTCGGCGTCGATCATCTCGATCTGGCTGCGGTGCAGCATGATCTCGTCCACGGTGCGGTCGATCAGGTCGAGCGCGCCGAGGATTCGGTCTCGGTCTTCCTTGTGCACCGTGCCCTCGGAATGGCCGAGGGTGAGCGCGCCCGCGATCTCGTCGCGCACCGCGAGAAGGTGGGCATTGGGATCCGTCTTCACCCCGAACAGGATCAGCAGCCCCCGGGTGAGCGCGCGCACGGCGGAGACGACGGGCGAGAACAGCAGCACCACTACCCGGATCGGCGCCGAGACCAGCGCGGCGGCGGATTCAGGCCGGGTGATGGCGTAGGTCTTGGGCAGCACCTCGGCGAAGATCAGCACCAAGAGCGTCATCACCAGCGTCGCCAGCGCCACCCCTTCGGCCCCGAACAGCCGGGTGAGCAGCGCGGTGGCGAGCGAGGTCGCGAGGATGTTAACGAGGTTGTTGCCGAGCAGCACCGAGCCGATCAGCCGCTCGTTGTCCTCGGTGATCGCGAGCGCCCGTTCGGCACCACGGTCGCCCTTGTCGGCCCGCGCCCGCAGCTTGCCGCGCGAGGAGGCGGTGAGCGCGGTTTCCGAGCCCGAGAAGAAGGCCGACAGAACCAGCAGCACGAGAATGGCGGCGGCGGTCAGCCAGGAGGCGGTGTCGAGAAAGGGGGTGGCGGCGTCGGGCGTCATCGGTGTTGTCTTTCTGGTGAGGTTGCCTCTCTATGGCCTTGCAGGGGCCGTGTTTCAAGGGAGGGGGCATGAGGATCGCCGATCTGGGCACCTTTCGCGGGCCGGTCATCGCCTATGGCGGTGCCTTGGCCAACCTTTCCGCGCTCGGAGCCTTGCTGCGCGAAGCCGGGCGCGCGGGGGTGCCGGGGGCGCAGGTGATCTGCACCGGCGACATCGCCGGGATCGGCGCGCAACCCGCCGAGTGCATCGCCGCCACCCGCGCTTATGGACACAGGCTGGTGGCCGGCAATATCGAGCGTCAGCTCTCGGCAAGCGCGGCCGACAGCGGCTCGGGCTATCCACCGGGAAGCGTGGCGAGGCGGATCGCGGCGAAGTGGTGGCAGCACACCGATGCGGCGGTAACCGCCGAGGCGCGCGACTGGATGGAGACCTTGCCCGATGTCGCGGTTTTCGCCCACGAGGGGCGGCGCTACGCGGTGGTGCATGGGGCCGGCACCTCCGCGTCGCGTTTCCTCTGGCCCTCGACGCCCGCGGCGGTGTTTGGCCGCGAAATCGAGGCGATCGCCGCCGCCGCTGGACCGGTCGACGCGGTGATCGCAGGCCATGCCGGGATCGCTTTCATGCGCGACATCGCCGGGGTGCTCTGGATCAACGCCGGGATCATCGGCCAGCCGCCGCACGACGGGCGGCGCGGCGGGCGCTACCTGCGGCTCGACGCCGACGGCGCGCGCATCCTCAGGCTCGACTACGACCCGGCCCCGGCCTTCGCCGCGATGGTGGCGGCAGGCCTGACCCAAGGCTGGGATCTGGCGCTGATGACCGGGCGCTGGCCCTGCACCGAGATGCTGCCCGAAACGCTGCGGCGGGGCTGTTGACGCAGGTCATGGCGGCATCCGGGCAACCGGGCCAGACTGCCAGTGGATTGTCGGGGGAGGGCTCTGCCATGAAACCTGTCAAACGCGCCGTCACCTTCGCCGCGCTGGTTGCGGCGACTGCCCTGATGGCCTGCACCGCTCCCGCCCACGCGGGCGATTGCACCGGCTACGTCGTCGGGGTTCAGCCGGTGTCGAAATACAACCACGCTACAGGTACGGGGTTCCTCGCGGTGCGGTCGGGGCCGGGGTCGACTTACGCCCAGCGCGGCGAGGTGTACCTCGGCGACGAGATCTCGGTCTGGGACCGCAACGGCAACTGGTATTACGTTTCCTGCATGTCGGGGCGCTGCACCCAGCCCTACTGGGGCCAGCCCACGCCACAGGGCTGGGTCTACGGCAAGTATCTCAGCATCGGCGGGGTCTGCCCCTAGGCCGGTCGCCCCGGGCGGGGGCGAAATCCGCGGCGGATTTCGGAGCGGAAAACGTACGTTTTCCGGCCCGTTTTCCGTATCGGAAAACGGGCCCTCTCAGGCGTCGCGCGCCGCAGCGGCGAGGAGGGCCAGCGCGTGGGCGGTGGCCGCGGCGCGCACCCGGGCGCGGCCGAGCGCGCCGAAGTCCACCGTTTCGGTCCGGCTGCCCGCCGTCGTGGCCAGCCCGAAACACACGCGCCCCTCGGGCTTGCGCTCCGACCCTCCGGGGCCCGCGATCCCGGTGACGGAAACCGCGATATCCACCGGCGCGCGGGCCAGAAGCCCCTCGGCCATCTCGCGCGCCACCGCCTCCGACACCGCGCCGTGATCCTGGAGCGTGGCTTCCGACACGCCCAGGAGCGCCACCTTGGCGGCGTTGGAATAGGTGATCACGCCGCGCTCGAACACGTCCGACGAACCGGCGATATCGGTGAGCGCGGCGCCGATCATCCCGCCGGTGCAGCTTTCGGCGCTGGCGAGCCGCAGCCCCTTGTCGCGGCACAGATCGAGCAGGGCGGCGGCGTCGGTCATGCCATCAGCCAGAGGTGCGAAAGCGCCGCCAGTGCCACGGTAAGCACGCCCGCGACGATCCCCGCCAGCACGTCGTCGAGCATCACGCCCATGGCGTCGCCGCGCCGGTCGGCCCAGCCGATCGGGCCGGGTTTCCAGACGTCGAAGGCGCGGAACAGGAAGAAGGCGGCGATCCAGCCCGGATAGAGCGCGCCGATCTCGATATTCATCATCGCCGCACCGAACGAGACCGGCAACATCGCCAGCCACATGCCCACGACCTCGTCGATCACCACTTCGGAGGGATCTTCGCGGCCGCTTTCGGCGACCACGGCGGGGGTGGCCCAAAGCCCGGCCACGAAGGCCGCGAGCGTGGCAAGGCCAAGCAGAACCGGCCCGCCGAACGGGTGGGCGATACTGCCGAGCACATGCAGCGCCCAGACGAAGGGCAGGGCGGCGAGCGAGCCCCAGGTGCCGGAGGCCGGGCGCAGGTAGCCGACGTAGAGAAAGGTGGCGAGGATCCGTTTCATGCCCGCACCAGCGTCGCCACGGCTTGCGCGGCGATCCCTTCTTCGCGGCCGGTGAAGCCGAGGCGTTCCGAGGTGGTGGCCTTGACGCTCACCCGGTCGGTATCGACCGCCATGATCCGCGCCAGTTCCGCCCGCATCGCCCCGGCGTGTGGGCCGATCTTCGGGCGTTCGCAGATCAGGGTAACGTCGACGTTGCCGATCTCGAAGCCGTTTTCGCGCGCCAGCCCCACCGCATGGGCGAGGAAAACGTGGCTCTCGGTCCCCTTCCACTGCGGATCGGAGGGCGGGAAGTGCTGGCCGATATCGCCCATCGCGAGCGCGCCATAGATCGCATCGGTGAGCGCGTGCATGCCCACGTCGGCATCGGAATGGCCCTTGAGTTTCTGGTCATGCGGCACCGCGACGCCGCACAGAATGCAGGCCTCGCCCGCCTCGAAGGCGTGCACGTCGAAGCCTTGCCCGATCCTGATATCCATCGCCGCTCCCATCAATTGCTCGGCCCGGGCAAAATCGTCGGGCCCGGTGATTTTCAGGTTTGCCTCCTCGCCCGCGACGATGGCGACGTCAAGCCCGGCCGCGCGGGCCACTTCCACGTCGTCGGCGGCCCCGCCCGGGTGCTTCCGGTGGGCATCAAGTATGGCAGTGAAACGAAAGCCCTGCGGCGTTTGCGCGCGGTAGAGCGCGGCACGGTCCTGCGTGCCCGCAACCTTGCCCCCGGCCCCGCGCCAGAGCGCATCGGTGACGGCGAGCGCCGGGGCGGCACCTGCGCTTTCCACCAGCGCCGCGATCACCCGGTCGATCACTTCGGCGCTCACCAGCGGGCGGGCAACATCGTGGATCAGAACGATATCGGGCGGGTCGCCCGCGAGCGCCTCCAGCCCGGCGCGCACGCTGGCGTCGCGGGTCGCGCCGCCGGTGGCGATGATCACCTCGTCGAAGCCCTCGGCCTGGCCGAGATCGTCGGGATGCAGCACCAGCACCACCCGGTCCACGCGGGGATGGGTGGTGAAGGCGGCCACGCTCCAGTCGGCCACCCGGCGGCCGTTGAGGCTGCGCCACTGCTTGGGCACGTCTCCACCCGCCCTGGTGCCGCGTCCGGCGGCGACGATGATGCTCGCGATATCCATGGGCACTGTTTATGCCCTGCCGATTTCAAGGACAATGGCCCCGCGTCAGGGGTGGTAGTTGATTAATTATTGTGCAGAGGCGAAATAACGCCCATGGAATGAGCGCGGGATTTTGCGGCCCCGTCGCACCGCCGCTATATGACAGGCATCTGCTCAAGGATTAGGCACATGGCCGTGAGGCTTGGCGATATCACCCTCGACCCCCCGGTTTTCCTCGCGCCGATGGCGGGGATCACCGACCTGCCGTTCCGCAACCTCGTGCAGAGCTTCGGTGCCGGGCTCGTGGTGAGCGAGATGGTGGCGAGCCAGGAGATGGTGCAGGCCAAGCCCGGGGTGCGCGAGCGCGCCGAGCTCGGCTTCGGCCTCGCCGGAACCGCGGTGCAACTGGCAGGGCGCGATCCCTGGTGGATCGGGGAGGCGGCGCGGATGGTCGAGGCGAACGGCGCGGCGATCATCGACATCAACATGGGCTGCCCGGCCAAGAAGGTGGTCGGCGGGCTGTCCGGCTCGGCGCTGATGAAAACGCCCGAACACGCGTTGAGGCTGATCGAGGCGGTGGTAGGCGCCGTGTCCGTGCCGGTAACGCTGAAAACCCGGCTGGGCTGGGACGATGACATGCTCAACGCCCCCGAGATCGCCCGGCAAGCCGAGGCGGCGGGGGTGGCGATGATCACGATCCACGGCCGCACCCGCTGCCAGTTCTACAAGGGCCGGGCCGACTGGGCGGCGATCGCCGCGACGAAACAGGCGGTGGCGATCCCGGTGATCGCCAACGGCGATATCGGCTCGGTCGCAGATGCCCGGCAGGCGCTCGCGCAATCGGGGGCCGACGGCGTGATGGTGGGCCGCGCAAGCGGCGGCAAGCCCTGGCTCATCGCCGAGATCGGCGCGGCGCTCGCGGGCAGGCCAGGACCGCAGGTGCCCGAAGGCGCTGCGCTGGTGGAGATGGTGGCGGGGCACTACGACGCCTCGCTGGCCTTCTACGGCCGCGATCTCGGCAAGCGGGTGATCCGCAAGCATCTTGGCTGGTACATGGACGAGGCCGGCACGCCCGCGCCTTTGCGCCGCGAGGTGCTGGCCTCGCCCGACCCCGACCGGGTGCGCGACCTGCTCGCCGACGCGCTCGCGCCGCGGCAGGAGGCCGCCTGATGGAAAACGATGCGCTCTGGACCGCGTTGCCGGTGCCTGCGATCCTGATCGGCCCGGATGACGCGATCCGCGAGGTCAACCCGGCGGGAGAATTGTTCCTCAACGCCTCGACGAAATCGCTGCTCGGCAAGCCGGTGCTCGACCGTCTCGCCATCGACGCCGATATCGACGACGCCTTCGAGCGCGTCCGCCGCGACCAGGGGCCGCTCTTCATCAACAACGTCGATGTCGGCGCGGGCCATGCCCCGCCGGTGGAATGCAACGTCCAGATTGCCCCGGTGCAGGGCGGCGAGAACGTGCTGATCCTGCTGCACCCGCGAAACCTCGCGGTGCGTCTCGGCAAGTCGATGGGGGTGAAATCGGCGGCGCGCTCGGCGATCGGCATGGCCGAAATGCTGGCGCACGAGATCAAGAACCCGCTGGCGGGGATCACCGGCGCGGCGCAGTTGCTGTCGATGGGGCTCAGCGGCGACGACCTGGAACTGACTGACCTGATCGTGGTCGAGAGCCGCCGGATCGTCGCGTTGCTCGACCAGGTCGAGCAATTCGGCAACCTGCGCCCGCCCGAGCGCAAGGTGGTCAATATCCACGACCTGCTCGACCGGGCACAGAAATCGGCGGAAGTGGGCTTTGCCGCGAAGATGCGGCTGGTGGAGGATTACGACCCCTCGCTGCCGCCCACCTTCGTCGATCCCGACCAGTTCATGCAGGTCTTCCTGAACCTGCTCAAGAACGCCGCCGAGGCCGCCGGTGGCGGCGGCGGCACGATCCGCATTCACACCTTCTACGACCACGCGCTGAGGCTGCGCCGCCCCGATGGCAGCGGGGCGGGCCTGCCGCTTCAGGTGGAAATCTGCGACGACGGTCCGGGCTTGCCGCCCGAGATCGCGGGCCAGGTGTTCGAGCCCTTCGTTTCGGGCCGCGAGAACGGCACCGGGCTCGGCCTCGCGCTCGTCTCCAAGATCATCTCGGACCATGACGGCTGGATTTCCGTCGACAGCGTGCCGGGCAGGACGCGGTTTCGGATCTCGCTGCCGGTCGCCCCGAAAGATGCCCCGAAGGACAAGGAGTAACCCCCGATGGATGGCACCGTTCTCGTTGCCGACGACGACCGCACGATCCGCACCGTGCTGACCCAGGCGCTCACCCGCGCCGGCTGCCGGGTGCATGCCACCTCGTCGCTCGTCACCCTCAAGCGCTGGGTCGAGGAGGGGCGCGGCGACCTGGTGATCTCCGACGTGGTGATGCCCGACGGCAACGGGCTCGACGCGCTGCCCGAGATCGCCCATATGCGGCCCGATCTGCCGGTGATCGTGATCTCGGCGCAGAACACCATCATGACCGCGATCCAGGCCGCCGAGAAGGAGGCCTTCGACTACCTGCCGAAGCCCTTCGACCTGCCCGACCTGATGAAGCGCGCGGCCCGGGCGCTGGAACAGAAGCGCCGGATGCCGCCGCCGAAACGAACCGACGGTGCCGAGGCCGAGGGCCGGGGCGACGATCTGCCGCTGGTCGGGCGCACCCCGGCGATGCAGGCGCTCTACCGGCTGGTGGCGCGGGTGATGAACACCGAACTGCCGGTGCTGATCACCGGCGAGAGCGGCACCGGCAAGAGCCTGATCGCGCGCGCGCTGCATGATTTCTCCGATCGCCGCGCCTTGCCCTTCGTGGTCGCCACGCCCGACGACCTGGTGCCGATGGAAGGACCGGCGAAGCTGCTGGCCAAGGTCGGCCAGGGCACGCTCCTGTTCGACGAGATCGGCGATCTCGACGCCGACGCGCAGGCCCGCATCACCCGGATGCTCGACAGTCTCACCGACCACGCCCCGCGCATTCTTGCCACATCGCAGGGCGATCTCGCCCGGCGGCTGAAGTCGGGCGCGTTCCGGCAGGATCTGTATTACCGGCTTGGCGGCGTCACCATTCCGGTGCCGTCCTTGCGCGAGCGGATCGAGGATATCCCGGCGCTGGCCGAGCACTTCCTCGCCCGTGCCGAGCGCGAGGGGATGACGCCGCGCCGGCTTGCGCCCGCCGCGGCGGATGTTTTGCGGGCCTATCCATGGCCGGGCAACGTGCGCCAGCTCGAAAACACCATCCAGCGGCTGATGGTCACCGGTGCCGAAGCCGAGATTTCGCGCGCCGAGGTCGAGGCGACGCTGGGGGCGCCCACGGGCGGGCCGATGGTGACGCTGGACGAGGCCGAAAACCTCTCGGTGTCGGTTGCGCGCCACCTCAAGCGCTATTTCGATCTGCACGGCGGGTCGCTGCCGCCACCCGGCGTCTACCAGCGTGTCTTGCGCGAAATCGAGGTGCCGCTGATCGAGATTGCGCTGGATGCCACCGGCGGCAACCAGGCCCGATGTGCCGATCTGCTCGGGATCAACCGAAATACCCTGCGAAAGAAGATCACCGAGCTTGGAATCGAGGTGACACGCCGCCGCAAGTTGATGTAAAAGAGCCACAGTCGTGGCACAAGCGCCGCATCGCGGCAGGCGGGCCAATCGCGGTGGTCTTGGGGGAAACGTGGCGCAAAGCGAATCGCAGCGGTGGACGTGGGACCGCCTCGCGCGGCTGAGGCGGATGCGTCAGGTCCGCGCCGTTGTCACCTTCGGCGTGGTCGTGCTCGGCCCCTTGCTGGCGGTGCTCACCTACCTTGTGCTCGGCCCGCTCGATCAGGACGTGGAATCGAATGCCCTGCGCCTCGTGCTGCTGGCGGATTTCGTCTACGTGCTGATCGTGGCCGCGCTGGTGCTGATCGGGCTGGTGCGCATGGTGGGCGCGCGGCGGGCACGGTCGGCGGGATCGCGGCTGCACCTGCGCCTCACCGGGGCTTTCGCCCTGCTGGCGCTGTTGCCGACGGTGCTGGTCGCGGTCTTCGCGGTGCTCACCGTGAACGTCGGTCTCGAAGGCTGGTTCTCCGACCGGGTGAGCCGGGTGGTGGGCAATTCGCTCGCAGCAGCGCAGGCCTATGAAGAAGAACACCGCGTCGGGCTCGAACAGGACGCCGAAGCGGTCGCCGCCTTCCTCGACCTGGCCAAGCAGTCCAACGTCTTCATTTCCGACGCGCAACTCAGGCAGGCGCTGGCGCAGGCGCAGGGGCGCATCCAGCGCGGGCTGCGCGAGGCCTATATCATCGACAGTGACGGCGAGATCAGGTTGCGCGGCGATCGCTCCTACCTGTTCGACTTCGAGCGCCCGCCGGAAGAGGCGATCGAGACCGCGCTCCTGGATGAAACCGTCATCATCGAGGATTGGGACAACAACGAGTTCCGTGCCTTGGTGAAGCTCAACGCCTACGGCGACCACTTCCTCTATGTCTCGCGCGACGTCGACGGCGAGATCCTCAACCTGCTTGATGAGACCCGCGAAACCGTGCGTTTCTACCAGCAGCTTGAAAGCCAGCGCGGGCAGGTTCTGTTCGAGTTCGGGCTGATCTACCTCGGCTTCGCCGCGATCCTGATCCTTGCCGCGACATGGCTGGGGATGTGGTTCGCCGAACGCCTTGCGCGGCCGGTGGGTCGGCTTGCCTCGGCCGCAGAGCGGGTCGGGGCGGGCGATCTCGACGTGCAGGTGATCGAGGAGGAAACCGGCGACGAGATCGAGCAGCTATCGGGGTTGTTTAACCGGATGACCCGCCAGCTCAAGGGCCAGCGCGACCGACTGCTGGAAAACACCGATCAGATCGAGCGCCGTCGGCGTTTGTTCGACTCGGTGCTCGCCTCGGTCACGGCGGGGGTGATCGGGCTCGATGCCGATGGCCGGATCACCTTTCTCAACCGCGCCGCGCAGGTGATGATGGGGCTTGAGCCGGGCGAGCCGGAGCATACCGATCTTGGCCTCGTGGTGCCCGAGTTCGCGCCGCTGCTCGACCGGCTCACCGAAAGTGGCGGCGAGCGGGTTCAGGCCGAACTGGGGCTGAGCCGCATGGGGCGGCAGGAGCGCCTGCTCGTGCGCATGGCCCCACGGTTTTCCGACACCGGCGCGATCGAGGGCTACGTGATCGCCTTCGACGACGTGACCGACCTTGTCACCGCGCAGCGGATGGCAGCCTGGGGCGACGTGGCGCGGCGGATCGCGCACGAAATCAAGAACCCGCTCACCCCGATCCAGCTTTCGGCCGAACGCATCAAGCGCAAGTTCACCCGCAAGATGGACGAGGCCGATGCCGAAGACCTCGAAAACCTCACCGGCGTGATCGTGCGCCAGACCGAGGATCTGCGCCGGATCGTCGACGAGTTCTCCAAATTCGCCCGGATGCCCGAGCCCGACCGCAAGCCCGCCGACCTCAATGCGCTGGTGCGCAGCGCGGTGACGCTGCAGCAGGCCGGGCAGGAGGGCGTGACCATAGAGGCCGATCTGCCGCCGGGCGAGATGCTTGCCGAGCTGGATGAAACCATGATCGGCCAAGCGCTCACAAACCTGATCAAGAACGCTGGCGAAGCGATTGAAAGCCTTCAGGAAAAGGGCCAAGCGCCAACAGGGCATAAACCCGAGATCCGGGTTCGTCTGACGCTCGAGGCAGACGAGGACGACTGCGCCGGGGTGATCGAGATTTCCGACAACGGCATCGGCCTGCCGGACGACCGCGCGCGGCTTTTCGAGCCTTACGTGACCACACGCGACAAGGGCACCGGGTTGGGGCTGGCGATCGTGAAGAAGATCATCGAGGAGCACGGCGGCAGCCTTCAGCTTCTCGATGCCGAGATGTTCGGCGGCACCGACCGGCCCGGCGCGCGCGCCGTGGTCCGCCTGCCGGTGCGGCCGCTGGAGGTGGCAGCGCAGGACGCGGCCGAGTGACGTAGCGAGAAAGACGGGAAACGGGGAACCAGATGGCAGATATCCTGATTGTCGATGACGAGCGCGACATCCGCGAGCTGATCTCGGATATCCTCGAAGACGAGGGCTATACAACCCGTCTCGCGGGCACCTCCGACGAGGCGGTTGCGCAGGTGAAGAAGGAACTGCCCGCGCTGATGATCCTCGATATCTGGCTCAAGGATTCGGCCATGGACGGGATCGACATCCTCAAGATGGTCAAGCGCGAGCACCCGCAGGTGCCAGTGGTGATCATCTCCGGCCACGGCAATATCGAGATCGCGGTGGCCGCGATCAAGCAGGGGGCCTACGACTTCATCGAAAAGCCCTTCAACATCGACCAGCTCATGGTCGTGATCGCCCGCGCGATGGAAACCTCGCGGCTCAGGCGCGAGAACGTCGAGTTGAGGCGCAAGGATCAGGGGCCGGTGGAGATGATCGGCACCTCCGCCGCGTTCAAGACGCTGCGCTCCAATCTCGAAAAGGTCATGCGCTCGAATGGCCGTGTGATGCTCACCGGGCCCGCGGGCTCGGGCAAGGAGCTTGCGGCGCGGATCATCCACGGCGGCAGCGACCGCGCGGACGGGCCTTTCGTGGTGGTCAATTCCGCCGCTGTCGAACCTGACCGGATGGAGCAGGTCCTGTTCGGCCGCGAGGGGGCCGAGCGCGGCATCGAGCCGGGATTGCTGGAGGAGGCCCACGGCGGCGTGCTCTACTTCGATGAAGTCGCCGACATGCCGCTGGGCACCCAGTCGAAGATCCTGCGGGTGCTGGTGGAGCAAAGCTTCACCCGGGTTGGCGGGGCCGACCGGGTCAACGTCGACGTGCGGGTGATCTCCTCGACCACGCGCGACCTCACCGCCGCGATCGCCGCTCGGCAATTCCGTGAAGAACTCTACCACCGGCTCAACGTGGTGCCGATCCATGTGCCGCCGCTGGCCGACCGCCGGGAGGATATTCCCGAGCTCGCCGCGCATTTCATCCGCCTGTTCAACGCCACCCAGGGCCTGCCGCTGCGCGCGCTGTCGGACGAGGCGCGCGCGATGCTGCAAAGCATGCACTGGCCGGGCAACGTGCGTCAGCTCAAGAACGTGATCGAACGGGTGCTGATCCTCGGTGACGGCGCAGGCGAGATCGTGGCGGCAGAGCTTGTCGAGGTCGATGCCGGCGGCGACGGCGGCGAGGGCGGTTCGGTGGTCCTGCCCGCGGCGCTGGCGACGCTGCCCCTGCGCGAGGCGCGCGAAGCCTTCGAGCGCGAATACCTGCTGACCCAGATCAACCGGTTCGGCGGCAATATCAGCCGCACCGCAAGTTTCGTCGGCATGGAGCGCTCGGCGCTGCACCGCAAGCTGAAGTCGCTCGGCGTGGTCACCGGCACCAAGTCGGGCGCACGGGTGGCCTGGGTGGCGGAGGGCGACGAGGGGTAGGGGCCGGGGCCTAGCTCGCGAGGCCGAGGGCTTCGTCCGTTGGGCTGGTGTCATACTTGTCGCGTGGCGGCCAGGGCCTCTTGCTCCAGTGCGGATCGAAGACGAAGCTCGATCTCTTGCGTCCCGCCACGAGCGCGCCATTGCCGGCACCCAGGGCGTAGTCGTAGTAGAGCTTGACGATTTCTTCCTCGCAGACCTGATCGGCGGCGGGCTCGGCCATGCAGGCATCGCGCCACCTGCGGACCCGCGTGAAAGCGTCGTCGTCGGGCAGGGCAAAGCCTTCATAATAGTCGAGAAACCAGAACCGCTGGAATATCGGCGTGAACACCGCCTCGGCCAACCTGAACCGCTCGAACAGGAAAGGGCCGTCGGGGCTGTGGTCGCACAGGAATTCGTCGATTTCGCGGTAAAGCCGCAGCAGCTTTTCCCGGTGCGCCTCGCGCGCCTCGCGATCCTGGTTCATCACGAACAAATAGCCCGCCATGGTAAAGGGCCCTTCCTTCGCCACCAGCATCGATTCCACCGCGTGTTCGGCCGGATCGGTCCGGCGCAGCGGGCCGCCGGGCAAGCTTTCGTCGAGATAGCGCAGGATGACGAGGCTTTCCTTCAGCACGCCGCCGCCCGGGTCAACAATCACCGGCAGCGCCGTGGTGCCGCGGGTCAGGGCAAGCAGGTCGGGGTCGCGCGGCCGGGTGATGTCGACAACGCGGAATTCCACCGCGTCCGGTATCCCGCGCAGTGCCAGCAGGATCTCCAGCCGTTGCGAGAACGGGCAGACGGGAATGTGATAAACGATCGGGCGCGATGCCATCGGGGCTCCTCCTCTCCGGGTGCGACCAAGGGCGGCCGAAGCCGCCCCGCGCGCGCAGGGTAAGGTGCCAGGGCATCCCTGACAACGCGCGCGACCGCTCGCGCCGGGGCTGTCAGGGCCTGGGCGTCAGCCCTGCCGGCGCCCGAGCTTGCCGAACTCGCTGTCGAGCAGCGCGCGCAGCTTCTTCGCCCCGCCGCGCAGGGCCGCTTCGACGTTGGCATCGGCATGGGTGACCGTCTGCGGCTGCATTCCCTCCGGGCGCGCCTCGATGGTGCAGATGATGTCATCCGCGCCGCCCTTGCCCGCGTTGGCATCGGCAAGGTGCACCTCGATCCGGGTCAAATGGCTGGCGAGATGCCCAAGCCCGGCGGATACGAGGGTTTCAGCGATTTCGGCCAAGCGGTCATCGCCCTGGATATGTGCGTCGGAGTTGAGTTGGAATTGCATGTCGGTCCTTGTGGGTTCGAGAAGTTGCCCTGATCCCTGTTACATGGTCGGCGGCCGGGATGACGCCAAGGGCGCGACACGATATTTCCCGCGTATGGCGGCACCGCGCCGCAGCATCGCCCCTCGACCGCCGGCGCGCCCCTCGCATTTGGCAACTGGCATCAACCTGCCGCGCAACCGCGCCACGTTGACCAATCCGGCCCTTTCTGCCAATCCTGCCCCGGTGGCATTCAGGAGACAGCCATGAAGGTCATCATCTGTGGGGCCGGTCAGGTCGGCTGGCAGATCGCGCGCCATCTGGCGAGCGAGAAAAACGACGTGACGGTGGTCGACAACAACCCCGATCTCGTTGCCCGCGCGACCGAAACGCTTGACGTTCAGGGCGTCACCGGCTTTGCCTCCTATCCCGACATCCTCGCCCGCGCCGGTGCGCGCGATGCCGACATGCTGGTGGCCGCCACCCACTCCGACGAGGTCAACATGGTCACCTGCCAGGTGGCGCATTCGATCTTCGCGGTGCCGCGCAAGATCGCCCGGCTGCGCGCCCAGAGCTATCTCGACGCGATCTATTCCGATCTCTACCGACAGGAACACCTGCCGATCGACGTGGTGATCAGCCCCGAGCGCGAGGTGGCCGACGCCGCGCTGCGCCGCCTCACCGCGCCCTCCGCCTTCGATGTCGAAACCTTCTTCGAAGGCCGCGCCACCTTGCTGGGCCTGCAGATCGAAGACGATTGCCCGGTGGTCAACACGCCCTTGCGCCAACTCACCGACCTGTTCTCGACCCTCAAGGCGCTTGTGGTCGGCGTGCGGCGCGACGGCACGCTGTTCGTGCCCGAGGCCTCCGACCAGCTTTTCCCCGGCGATCAGGTCTATGTCTGCTCCGAAACCGATGACGTGAACCGCACGCTGGAAATCTTCGGCAAGGAGATCAAGCGACAGGACCGCGTCGTGATCATCGGCGGCGGCAATGTCGGCCTGGCCGTGGCCGAGGCCCTGGAGGCGCGCCGGACCGGCACCCGGGCCAAGGTGATCGAGCTCGACCGCGGCGTGGCCGAGCGGGCCGCCGACGCGCTCGAACGCACGGTGGTGCTGCACGGCAACGGCATGGATATCGAGTTGCTCAAGGAGGCCGGCATCACCCGCGCCGACGCGGTGCTCGCGGTCACCGATGACGACAAGGTCAACATGCTCGCCGCAGTGCGCGCCAAGGCCGCCGGCTGCCCGATGGCGATCTGCCTGATCAACGACACCTCGCTGATCCCCTTGATGGAGCCGTTGCAGATCGACGCCCATATCAACCCGCGCGCCACCACCGTGAGCTCGATCCTGCGCCACATTCGGCACGGACGCGTGCGCAACGTCTACTCCGTGGGCGATGCCGAGGCGGAGGTGATCGAGGCGCAGGTTCTCTCGACCTCGCCGATCTCGGGGCACGAGATCCGCGACATCGAATTTCCCGAAGGCGTGCTGGTGGGGGCGGTGCTGAAAAAGGACAAGGTCGTGCGGCCCACCGGCGGGACCAGGATCGAGGAGGGCGACGTCGTGGTGATCTTCGCCATGGCTGCGGATGTGCCCGAGGTCGAGCGCCTGCTCCAGGTCTCGATCGACTTCTTCTGACCGCGGCCCGGACCGATGTTCGCCCTGATCGCCCGCCTGCCGCTTCTCGTCACCCTGATCGGGGTTGGCGGCGTGGCGATGTTCATCCCGGCGGCCCATGCGGCGGCCACCGGCGAAGCGGTGATCGCCGAGGTGTTTTTCTACTTCGGCGCATTGAGCCTGCTGATCGCGCTGCTGATCGGTATCGCGATGTCGGGCCGGGCGCGGACCGAACACCCGCGCCGCCACCTCGCGGCTCTTGCCCTGCTGTTCGTGGCGCTGCCCTTCCTGTTCGCGCTGCCGTTCCACCAGGCGGTGGGCAACACCACCTTCGTTAACGCCTATGTCGAAATGGTCTCGTCGCTCACCACCACCGGGGCAACGATGTTCGAGCGCCCCGGCCGCCTCGCGCCCCCGCTTCATACCTGGCGCGCGACGGTGGGCTGGCTCGGCGGGCTGTTTATCTGGGTCGGCGCGATCGCGGTGCTCGCACCGATGGCGCTTGGCGGCTTCGAGGTGCGCCGCCGCGCTCCGACCGAGGAGGTCGTGGCGCTTGGCTACATCCAGATCACCGAGCGCGCCGATCTTTCGCACCGGGTGCGGGTGCATGCGGCGCAGCTCCTGCCGATCTATGCCGGGCTGACGCTCCTGCTCTGGATCGGGTTGATCGTGGCCGGGAGCCCGCCCGCGATGGCGCTGTCCCATGCCATGGCAACCCTTTCCACCTCCGGCATCTCGCCGGTGGGCGGGCTTGGCGGCGGCGGCGCGGGCTGGCTCGGTGAAGCGATGGTGGCGGTCTTCCTCGTCTTCGCGCTGTCGCGCGCGACCTTCGCGCCCGCCACCCGCGGCCAGGGCATCGCGGCGCGCGGCCGCGACCAGGAGATCCGGCTGGCGCTGAGTCTCGTGATTCTGCTGCCGGTTCTGCTGTTTGCCCGCCATCTCATCGGTGCCTACGAGATCGAGGCGCCCGAGATGAGCCTCGTCGACGGCATCGCTACGCTCTGGGGCTCGGCCTTCACCGTGCTGTCCTTCCTCACCACCACGGGGTTCGAGAGCGCGGGCTGGGAGCAGGCGCAGGTCTGGTCGGGGATGGGAACGTCGGGGATCATCCTGATCGGTCTTGCGCTGGTCGGCGGCGGGGTGGCGACGACGGCGGGCGGGGCCAAGCTCCTGCGGGTCATCGCGCTCTACCGGCACGGGCGACGCGAGATGGAGCGGCTGGTGCACCCGCATTCGGTCGGCGGTGCCGGCAGCGAGGCGCGGCACCTGCGGCGCGGCGGTGCCTACATGGCATGGCTGTTCTTCATGTTGATGACGCTCTCGGTGGCGCTGGTCTGGGCCGGGTTCGCGATCACCGGCCTCGGCTTCGAACCCTCGCTGGTGCTGGCGGTCTCGGCGCTGACCACAACCGGCCCGCTTGCCGGGATCGCGCTGCCCGAGCCGGTGCTCTATTCGGGGCTGAGCAGTGCCGGCAAGGTGGTTCTGACGGTGGCAATGATCATCGGGCGACTTGAAACCCTCGCCGTCGTCGCGCTGTTCTCGCCCGAGCTGTGGCGGCGCTGAGCCGAGTGAAAAAAACCTCCGAATTTGGGGGTGGAAACTTGGGCGCGGCCATTACATACTGCGTTCACAGGGATTTCTGCCGGTTACCGGCAGCACGAGACAACAAGGGCAAGAAGCGATGGCTGCCGACAAGCAAAACCTACAGGACGCTTTCCTGAACCATGTCCGCAAGGCCAAGGTTCCGGTGACGATTTTCCTGATCAACGGTGTGAAGCTGCAGGGCGTGATTTCGTGGTTCGACAATTTCTGCGTCTTGCTCAAGCGCGACGGCCAGAGCCAGCTTGTCTACAAGCACGCGATCTCGACGATCATGCCGTCGCAGCCGATCAATCTCTACGACGGCGACGAGACCTGATCTTCCGCCGCGACCGTTCCGGCTTGACGATGCCGCGTGCCGTTGCGCGCGGCGAAAGGGCGTTTCGCAACGCCGTGCCACGCGGCCGCAGGACGGCGTGCCGCCCGTGGATGCCAAGAGGCTCATGACATGACCACCGATCCCACCTCGCGCGAAGCCCAGCCCACCCGGGCCTGGGTGATCCATCCCGAGCTCACCGCCGACCGTGCCCGCCGCGACGCGGAGGCGGCGCTGGAGGAGGGCGTGGCGCTTGCCGAGGCGCTGCCGGGGCTCGAAGTGCAAGGCGAGGAGATCGTTCGCCTCGCGCGTCCGCATCCCGGCCACCTGTTCGGCACCGGCAAGATCGAGGAGATCAAGGCCCGGCTGACCGCCCACGAGATCGACCTCGTGCTGATCGACGGTCCGGTGAGCCCGGTGCAGCAGCGCAACCTCGAGAAGGCGTGGAAGGTCAAGATCCTCGACCGCACCGGGCTGATCCTCGAGATCTTCTCCGATCGGGCGCGCACCCGCGAAGGCGTGCTGCAGGTCG
Organism: Maritimibacter sp. HL-12; assembly: GCF_900177545.1. GTDB lineage: Bacteria > Pseudomonadota > Alphaproteobacteria > Rhodobacterales > Rhodobacteraceae > Sinisalibacter. The sequence continues at coordinate 3,045,124 of NZ_FXBQ01000001.1, forward strand.
AGATGGCCGCGCTCAGCTACCAGCGCACCCGCCTCGTGCGGGCCTGGACCCACCTTGAACGCCAGCGCGGCGGGCTTGGCTTCGTCGGTGGTCCCGGCGAAACCCAGATCGAGGCCGACCGGCGCGCGATCGACGAACAGCTCACCCGGCTGCGCAAGCAGTTGTCCAAGGTGGTCAAGACCCGCGAGTTGCACCGCGCCGCGCGCGCCAAGGTGCCATTCGAGGTGGTGGCGCTGGTGGGCTACACCAACGCCGGCAAGTCGACGCTGTTCAACCGCATGACCGGGGCCACGGTGTTGGCCAAGGACATGCTTTTTGCCACCCTCGACCCGACGATGCGCGGGCTCGAAATGCCCTCCGGGCGCAAGGTGATCCTGTCCGACACCGTGGGTTTCATCTCGGATCTGCCGACCCAGCTTGTCGCCGCCTTCCGCGCCACGCTGGAAGAGGTGCTGGGGGCCGACGTGATCCTGCATGTCCGCGACATTTCCGCAGAGGAAACCGAAGCGCAGGCGCGGGATGTGGAAACCATCCTCGCCGAGCTTGGGGTGGCGGAAGAGATCCCGCGGATCGAGGTCTGGAACAAGATCGACCTGCTCGATCCGGAGGTGCGCGCGGCGCGCGAGACCGAGGCCGAACGCCGCGAGGGCGTGGTGGCGATCTCGGCGCTTTCCGGTGCCGGGCTCGACCGGCTCACCGACGCGATCGAGGCGCAACTGGCCGAGGAACGCCGCCGCGATCATGTCCGGCTGAAGTTCTCGCAAGGCAAGGCCCGGGCCTGGCTGCACGACGCGCATGTGGTGGTCGAGGAACGGCAGGACGAGACCGGCTGGGTGCTCGCGGTCGACTGGACCGCGCGTCAGAAGGCGGCGTTCGAGAAGATCAACGGCGCGTAGGCGATGCCTGAGCAAAGGCTCCCGATTTCGCCCGGTGGCGAGGTCGGTGGCATAAGCGCAGGATCGGGCGTCAGGGGGTGCGACAGGGGGTGCGACGGCGGCGACGTTCGCCGCGGCGCGGCAATGCACCCGCCGCCGTGAGCGATGCCATCCTGCCGGGTATCATTCACCAGCCTTCGCGCGCGCTTCCTTGTGGCGGATCGCCCGTGCCCGGGCGACGCTCTGCAAATCCTCGGCTTCATCGTGTTCGTCGACGATTTCCGCGCCGAGCAAGGTCTCCATGACGTCTTCCATCGTCACAAGGCCCGCAGTGCCGCCATATTCGTCTTCGACCAGCGCAATATGCGCCTCGTTTTCCATCAGGAGATCGAACAGCGAGTCGAGGTCGGTCTCTTGCGGAATGCGTTGAATGGCGCGCGTGAAGTCTGCAACTTTCTTGTCCTTGTCTTCACGCAGGCCGGCCAGAAAAAGGTCGCGCGTCAGCACGAAGCCTTTCACGTCATCGATGTTCTTGCCGATGACGATGAATCGAGACACCGGATAGGTTTTTCTGGCCGTCACGACAGCCCCAACGGTTTCATCGGCACCCAGATGTTCGATCACCGTGCGCGGCGTCATGATCTCGGCGGCGGCGATTTCCGACAAGCGAAACAGGTTTTTCACAACCCGCGATTCATCCTCCGCGACCACCCCGAGACGCTGGCCCGCGGTCGTCAACGCCGTGATCTCCTGGCGCGATACTTCTGCGTGACGCTTCCCGCCCGTCAGCATCCGCGTGATCGCCTGGCTCATCCAGACCAGCGGCAACTGGATGACGATCAACCAGGGCAGCACCCGAACCGCGAAGGGGGCCAGCCCGCGCCAGTAGGTGGCCCCGAGGGTTTTGGGAATGATTTCGGAGAAAACGAGGATGCCGAACGTCAAGACGGCGGAGAATATGCCGACGCCGGTATCGTTGAAAACCACCGCCGCCTGCGCGCCTGCGCCGGTGGCCCCGACGGTGTGCGCGATCGTGTTGAGCGACAGGATCGCCGCGAGCGGGCGTTCGACGTCAGCCCGCAACGCCCGCAACTTCGCCGCAATGCGCGGCTGCTTGTCCTCGACGGCTTCCACGTAGGATGGCGTGACGGAGAGCAGCACCGCTTCGAGGATCGAGCAAAGAAACGACACGGCGATTGCAGCCAGTACGAAGATAATCAGTAACGTCATCGAAGTGTTTTCCATCCTCTCGATCAATCAGGGAACTCAGTAGCGCATCTTGCCCGCGGTTCCAAGGACCGCAAAGGGCGGGCTACGGCCGATCACACCTGTGAAATCCGAGCTTGGCTTGTGTCCGGCCCGCCGCCGTCCGCACGGACCGAGGTGACATTGCCCACCACGCAAGGCGAGCCTGCGTCACTCCATCGGTTCCAGCCGCGTGACCCCCACCGCGGCGGCCCGCGCCAGGGCCGGGTCGAGGCTCATCGGGACGTATTCGCCGCGCCGCCAGAGTGCGCCGAGGTCGTCGTAATGGCGTGACAGGAAGTGGCCCGACTGGCCGGTGGAGGTGACGAACAGCGAGGAATCCGGGTCGGCAAAATCGTAGACGCCGCGGTAGCCCGGCCCGTGGATGTTGAGGAACGGGTTGGCGCCGCGCCCCGAGGTGAGGCCGCGGTTGAGGGTATTGTCGCCGCCGGAGGTGGATTGGCGGATGTTCACGAACCAGCGCAGCACCGGCACCTCGCCGAGCACCGCGTGGTCGTGCGTGGCCTGGTGCAGATCGCCCCAGCGCAGCGCCTCGATCTCGCCGCCCACCGCCTCGCCGATCCAGATCAGCGCCTCGTCGAGCGCCTGCCGCGAGATCTCGGTGCAGGTTTCGACCGGCGCCGATTGCACCACGTCGCACCAGCGCGACGCGCCGTCGATGTCGCGGAACACCCGCTCGATGAACACCGGGTCAACATGGGTGAAGGCGCTGGCGAGGGGGCCCAGTTCATCGCGGATCAGCCGGTCCTGAAGCGCGCGCATCCATGCCATGTAGATCAGCGGCTCGGGCAGGTGCTCGTTCATCTCGCCGTTCCAGTCGGCGAGCAGATCGAGCGCGCGTTGCCGCCGGCGTTCCGGAGTGCCGTCCGGGGCGGGCTCGCCGGTGAACCACAGATCGGCCCCGACCAGCGGCAGCAGATTGCGCGCGGTGATCGACACCGGGTCGAGCTGGGCCTCGATGAAGCTCTCGCGGGTATGCACCTCGCGCGCCTGCATCAGCCTTTGCCAGCGTTGCACCCGCTGGGTATCGCCCCAGTCGCGGCTGACGTGCAGCGGGAAGGGCCGTTCAAGCAGCTTGTTGTTGGTGTTGCCGACGATGCCGCCCGAGGGGGCGACGAACTCGGGGTTGGCGGCATAGGATTCGGTGCCGCGCCAGCGGTTCTGCGTCTCCCAGCCGGGGCTGGGCATCCGCCCCTCGGTGGCGTGATCGGCATCGCGCCGCGGCATTCGGCCGAAGGTTTTCATCGCGATCCGCTCGGCGTCGACCATGGTGACGTTCTGCGACGGCGCGACGAAGTCCGCCCCCGCCGCCAGTCCCTCCTCCACCGAGCGCGCGCGCATCAGCTTCAGCCCCGCGCCCATCGACCGGTCGCGCGCGGTGAGCAGCGTCCAGCCGAGGCTGGTCACGTGCCCCGGCGGGGTGATCGTCGACAGCGCGTAGTGCTGGCCGGGCAGCACCGGGCCGTTTTCCGTCCATTGCATGTTGATCGTGACCGGGGGCTGGTCTTTCACCCGGATGATCGAGGCGCGGCTCTCCATCGGCTTGAAGCCCTCGGGGGTGAGCACCTCGCCGGGATCGTCGGGGTTGAGCTTCTCGATGAACACGTCCTGATCGTCGAGATAGGACGAGGTCAGGCCCCAGCCGAAACCCGCACCGCGCCCCACCAGCATCACCGGCATGCCGGGGATGGTGCCGCCGATCACCCCGCCGGTCTGCAGCTCGAGCCGGGCGAGATACCAGACCGAGGGCGCGGAGAAGCCGAGGTGCGGGTCGTTGGCGAGGAGCGCACCCCCCGCCGCCGCGCGCGAGGCGGCGGCGGCCCAGGCATTGGAGGCCCCGCCGAAGCCGACGGGTGCGACCGGTGAGAACGGATCGGGCTCGGGCAGCGCGGCGAGCCTGGCAAACCGGTCGGCGGGGTGATCGAACAACCCGGCGTAATCCGGCAGCGCCGCGGTGCCCGAGCCCGGCGCATCGGGCAGGATATCGGCCAGCCGCTCCGGGCCGACTTCGAGGGCCACCCGTGCGCGCAGCACCTCCGATTGCAGATGGCTGCCCATCTGCACCCCCATCAGCTTCATCACCGCGATGCTGTCGGCCGCCACCCAGGGGCTGACCTCGTTGGAAAACATGAACAATTCCGGCGCGCCGCGGCCAAGCGCCTCGGCGTTCACCTGGTCGAGCCAGGCGTTCACGCCGCGCGCGTAGGCGCGCAGCATCGCGGTTGTCTCGGCGTCCTGCATCGTCGCGGCCTGCTGTGCCAGCGGGTAGATATCGAGCCTCCGCATCAACTCGTCGGTGCGCAGCGTGCGTTCGCCGAACACCTCCGAAAGCCGCCCCTGCGCGGTGCGTCTCAGCATGATCATCTGCCACAGCCGGTCCTGCGCATGGGCGTAGCCAAGGCCGAAGAACACGTCGTCGTCACTCTCGCCAAACACATGCGGCACGTTGGCGTGATCGCGCACGATCTCGACCGGGGCGGAAATGCCGCGCGCGGCCCGGGTGGCGTCATACTCGGGCAGCGACCGCGAGGCGAGGTAGTAGACGAAGGCGAGCGCCAGCGCCGCGAGGATCAGCACCGCCGCGACAACCCGAACCGTCCACCTAAAAAGCGCCGCCATGGTCGCCCCTTGTTGACCCGCCCCAAGGCCCCGTCAATAAAGGCAAGCGAGAAGGCATGCAATCGACGGAGCGGCGATATGGCGAAATGCGCATTTCTGGGCCTCGGGGTAATGGGATACCCGATGGCGGGGCACCTCGCGGCCAAGGGCCACGAGGTGGTTGTCTACAACCGGACCGCCGCGAAGGCCGTGGCCTGGGTGGCCGAGCATGGCGGGGCGATGGCCGAAACCCCGCGCGCGGCGGCGGCGGGCGCGGAGTTCGTGATGGCATGTGTCGGCAACGACGAGGATCTGCGCAGCATCTGTCTCGGGGATGCCGGCGCTTTCGCAGGGATGGCGAAGGGCGCGGTTTTTGTCGATCACACCACGGTGTCGGCGCAGGTCACGCGCGCGTTGCACGCGCTCGCCGCCCAGGCCGGGGCGCAGTTTGTCGATGCGCCGGTCTCGGGCGGGCAGGCGGGGGCCGAGAACGGCGTGCTCTCGATCATGTGCGGCGGCGAGGCCTCGGCCTACGGTGCAGCGGAGCCGGTGATGGCGGCTTACGGGCGCACGATCCGGCGGCTTGGCGAGAGCGGCGCGGGGCAACTGGCCAAGATGGTCAACCAGATCTGCATCGCGGGGCTCGTGCAGGGGCTTTCCGAGGGGCTGCATTTTGCCGAGAAGGCCGGGCTCGACATCCGCGAGGTGGTCGAGGTGATCAGCCAGGGCGCGGCGGGAAGCTGGCAGATGGCGAACCGCGCCGAAACCATGGCCGACGACCGCTTCGATTTCGGTTTTGCGGTCGACTGGATGCGCAAGGATCTGGGGATCTGCCTCGCCGCCGCCGACGAGACCGGGGCGAGCCTGCCGGTGACGGCGCTGGTCGATCAGTTCTACAAGGATGTGCAGGCGATGGGGGGCGGGCGTTGGGACACCTCGTCGCTGATCAAACGGTTGCGCGCGCTCGGCTGAAAGCGGTTCGGCGGCCGCTTGCCGGTCGCCCCCTGCGCGCTGCATGCCGGGACGCAAAACGCTGGACGACCGCGCCCGCGTTGCGCAAGATCGCACCATGTTGAAGCGTCTCGCCTTGCTGATCGCCCTCGTCGCCGCACCGCCCGCGCTGGCGCAGGGCATGGCGTTTCCGGTGCATGGCAACTGGTGCGGGCCGAACCATGGCGCGGGCCCGGTGCTCGACCTGCTCGATGCTGCCTGCATGCGCCACGACATGTGCGTCGTGCAGGCCGGCCCGCTCGATTGCGGGTGCGACCTGGCTTTCATGGGCGAGTTGCGCGCCCAGGGCTGGCCAAACCTGGTGCTCGCGGCCAAGGCCCGCGCGGTTTACGAGATCATCGCGCTGGCGCCCTGCACCGACCCCGACGGGCACCGTCTCAAGGTCAACCTCGCCGCTTCGGACTGGGCGCGCGACGTGGCACTCGGGGTCGAACCGCCCTGGGCGGTGCTCGACCGGCTCGGAGGATTGTTCGTCGAAGGCATGGCGCGGGGCCACTGACGCGCGGCCCCGGGCGTCGCGCTCAGGGAATGATCCGGGTGTATTTCGAGCCTTCGAGGCTCGCGCCGAGGATCAGCCCGGCCTGTCCGAACACCAGCGCCACGACGGGGCTCGTGGTGGTGATCGAATCGGCCGAGATCCGGCCGCCCTCGTTGGCGACGGCATATTTGAGATCGGCCCCCGCGACCCAGCCCGAGGCGGTGCGGAAATCGGCCAGCGCGTCGTCGGTCATGAAGAACAGGACGTGGGCATATTGCTGCGCGCCGATCTGAAGGCCGAAGCTGGCCTTGGTGTGGGCGTAGTAATCCACCGCCGCCCCGCCGACCATCAGCGCGCCGCGCCCGTAGGAGCCGCCAACGCCAAACCCGGCCTCGGTGACCAGCGGCATGACCAGCATGCCCACCGCGTTCTCTTCGAGCCGCCGACTGTCGGGCAGATCGCTGTACATCTGTTGGAGAGTCGCCTCCACCCGGGCGTCGATCCGGGCCGGGCCTTCCGAACCCATGCCGTTGCCGCACCCCGCGAGCGCAAGCCCGCCGCCGCCGATGGCGACCATGAAACCGCGTCGGGAATATCTGCTCATGTTGCCCAGCCTTATCCATGCCATGTGCCACGCCCGGATCTCGTCGCCCGGGTTGCCGCGCATGATACGCGAGGCGGGCACGGCTGTCACGTGCAACGGCGCGATGGGCGAAAAGCTGCGCGTGGGCGATGATGCCATGATTTCTGTGCAGCCGCGCACCATGGCCCTTCGATTACACCGAATTCCGCGCCGCCGCGCATAACGCTAGGGTTTGCCGCGTCTTGATAGGAGAAACCGAATGACCAACATCTATCCGCTCGCCGCCCCGCTTGGCCGGGTGCTGCTCGCGCTCATCTTCATCGTCTCGGGGCTGCAAAAGCTGGGCGACCCGGCCGGAACCGCGGCCCATATCGCCTCGGGCGGGTTGCCCGGGATACTGGTCTGGCCGACCATCCTCGTTGAGGTCGTCGGCGGGGTCTTGCTCGCCGTGGGCTACCAGACCCGGCTCGCCGCACTGGCCCTTGCGGGGTTCACCTTGCTGGCGGGCGTGCTCTATCACCTTGTTCCGGCCGGTGCTGCCGAGGGCATGGCAGCCCAGATGCAGATCATCAGTTTCATGAAGAACCTCTCGATCACCGGCGGGCTGCTCTTCGTCTTCGCACTGGGGGCGGGGGCTTGGTCTGTCGATGCCAAGGGGCAGGCAGCACCCGCTGCGGCCTGAGCATCCGCCAATCGTTGCCGATGGGCCCTGCCAGATGGCGGGGCCCTTTGCCTCAGCGGTTCAGCAGCCGGGCGGCGCGCGGGGCGAAATAGGTCAGAATCCCGTCCAGCCCGGCGCGCTTGAAGCCTGCGAGGCTTTCCATCATCACCCGTTCGCCATCGAGCCAGCCATTTTCGCTGGCCGCCATCAGCATCGCGTATTCGCCCGACACCTGGTAGGCGAAGGTGGGCACGCGGAACGTGTCTTTCACCGCGCGCGCGATATCGAGGTAGGGCATCCCCGGCTTGACCATCACCATGTCGGCCCCTTCCATCAGGTCGCGCTCGACCAGCCGGAGCGCCTCGTTGGCGTTGCCCGGATCCATCTGGTAGGTTTTCTTGTCGCCCTTGAGGGCCCCGGAGGCACCCACCGCGTCGCGGAACGGCCCGTAGAAGGCGGAGGCGTATTTCGCGGCGTAGGACATGATCGTGACGTTGGGGTGGCCGTTTTCCTCCAGCGCGGCGCGGATCGCGCCGATCCGGCCGTCCATCATGTCGGAGGGCCCGAGGATATCGGCGCCGGCCTCGGCCTGCGCCAGCGCCATGCGCGCCAGCGCCTCGACGGTTTCATCGTTGACGATCTCTCCGGCGCGCACGATCCCGTCGTGGCCATTGGCGTTGTAGGGGTCGAGCGCCACATCGGTCATCACCGCGATCTCGGGCACCGCGTCCTTGATCGCGCGGGTGGCGCGGTTGGAGAGGTTGTCGCGGTCCCAGGCGTTTTCGCAGGCTTCGGTTTTCAGCGAAGGGTCGACGTAGGGAAACAGGCAGATCGCCGGGATGCCGAGATCGCGCGCCTCGCGGGCGGCGGCCACCACCCGGTCGATGGTCCTCCGCTCGACCCCGGGCATCGAGGGCACCGGGTGTGTCTCGTTGTTGCCTTCCATCACGAACACCGGCCAGATCAGGTCGGTCACCGAGAGCTGGGTTTCACGCACCAGCCCGCGCAACGCCTCGGTGCGGCGGATGCGGCGCAGCCGGGTGGCGGGGAAGGGGGCAAGGGTGCGGCTCATCTCGATCTCCGTGGCAATTGCGTTCCCCATCTGCCACGCCGGGGCCTCCGGCTCAAGGCTTCCCGCTCGGGGCTGGTGCTTGCGGCGGCGGGGCGTTAAGAGGGTCCGATCAAGAGGGGCAGCAGGCAGGCGGCACGGTGGACTGGTATTCGGCGGTCTTCGAACTCATCGACATGCGATCCTTTTCCAACCTGTGGTACTGGATCGCGCTGGCCGTGGTCTGGTCGACAACCTCGCATTGGGTGATCGGTGTTCCGTGGGACATGGTGCAGCGCGCCGCCCGCCACGGCGGCGACGCCGAGCGCGACCTCGAAGACATGGTGCGGATCAACGTCAACCGGCTGTTCTATATCGCCAACATCTCGGGGCTCTGGCTGGTGATGCTGGCCGCGGGCCTGCTCACCTCGCTGGCGCTGCTCGGCTTTTGGTATTGGATCGAGTTCGCCCAGGCGGTGTTTCTTCTCGCCGGGCCGCTGACGATCGTGGGGGCGCTCTCGCTGCGCAGCGCCCGGCTGATCCGGGCGGGCGAGCTCACCGGCGCGCCCTTGCGCAAGCGGATGCACCGCCACCGCGTGCAAACCCAGTTCGTCGGCATGTTCTCGGTTTTCATCACCGCGATGTGGGGCATGTATCAGAACATGTCGCTCGGGGTTCTGGGCGGCTGAAACGCGGCATCCGCGATCACCGGTTGATCCCGCCTCCGCCGCGGAGTAACAGCCCCAAGCCATGACCGATCCACGCCCCCTCACGCTCTCGGGCGCGCCCGAGGGATACGACGCCCGGCTGATTGCCCGCGAACTGGAAAACTCCGGTGGACCGCTCGTGCATGTCGCCCGCGATGCGGGGCGGATGGCCGAGATGGCGGCGGCGCTTGATTTCTTCGCGCCGGATGTGCCGCGCATCACCCTCCCGGCGTGGGATTGCCTGCCCTATGACCGGGTGTCGCCCAACCCCGACGTTTCGGCCACCCGGATGGCCACGCTCGCGGCCCTCGCCCACGGCATGCCGACGCAACGCTTCATCCTGCTCACCACCCTGGCGGCCGCAACCCAGCGTGTGCCGGCGCGCGAGGTGCTGCGCGAGGCGAGCTTCACCGCGCGGGTCGATGCCCGGATCGACGAGGGCGCGCTGAAAGCCTTTCTCGTGCGCATGGGGTTTTCGCAGGCCCCCACGGTGATGGAGCCCGGCGATTTTGCGGTGCGCGGCGGGATCATCGACATCTACCCGCCGGGCGAGGCCGGGCCGGTGCGGCTCGATCTGTTCGGCGATGTGCTCGACGGGGCGCGCCGCTTCGATCCGGTGACCCAGCGGACCACGGAAAACCTCAGCGTGGTCGAGTTGGCCCCGGTTTCGGAGGTGATCCTCGACGAGGCGGCGATCACCCGGTTCCGGCAGAATTACCGCATCGAGTTCGGCGCGGGCACGGCGGACGATCCGCTCTATGAGGCGGTGAGCGCGGGCCGCAAGCATCAGGGCGCGGAGCACTGGCTGCCGTTCTTCCACGAGCGGCTTGAAACCCTGTTCGACTACCTGCCCGACGCCAGCGTGATGCTCGACGACCAGTTCACGCCGGCGCGGCTGGCGCGCTGGGACAGCATCGCCGACCAGTATGACACGCGGCGCGAGGCGATGACCGCCAAGGGCCGGGTAGATACCGTCTACAAGCCCTGTCCGCCGGGGCTGCTCTACCTCGATGACGCAGGCTGGCAAGCGGCCACGACCAACCACCGGGTGATCGAGTTTGCCCAGTTGCCGCGTCCGACCGGGCCGGGGGTGCTCGACGGCGGCGGGCGGATCGGGCGCAACTTCGCGCCGGAACGGCAACAGGAAAAGATTAATCTTTTCGGTGCATTGGCCGATCATATTCGGGCAAAACGTGAAACCGGCGCGGTGGTTGTCGCCTCCTATTCGGAGGGCGCGCGTGACCGCCTCAAGGGCCTGCTCGCCGACGAGGGGCTGACCGCCACCGCCGAGATCGCCGACTGGCGCGACGTGCCCGAGAGCCACGGCGGGGTCTATCTCGCGGTCTGGCCGCTGGAACACGGCTTCGAGGCTGCAGGGCTCACGGTGGTGTCGGAACAGGACGTTCTGGGGGACCGGCTGATCCGCGCGCCGCAAAAGCGGCGGCGGCGGGCGGAGAACTTTCTCACCGAGGCGAATGCCCTCAGCGCGGGCGACCTCGTGGTGCATGTCGATCACGGCGTCGGGCGCTACACCGGGCTTGAGACGATCACGGCGGCGGGCGCACCGCACGAATGCCTGGCGCTCGAATACGCCGGTGGCGACCGCTTGTATCTTCCCGTCGAAAACATTGAACTCCTGAGCAAGTTCGGCCACGAGGAAGGGCTGCTCGACAAGCTCGGCGGCGGCGCATGGCAGGCCAAGAAAGCCCGGCTCAAGGAGCGCATCCGGCAGGTTGCCGACAAGCTGATCCGGCTCGCCGCCGAACGCGCGCTGCGCAAGGCGCCGGTGCTGGAGGCCCCGCACCACGCCTGGGAGGAGTTTGCCGCGCGCTTCCCTTACCAGGAAACCGACGACCAGCTTTCGGCGATTTCGGAGGTGATCGAGGACATCGCCTCCGGTCAGCCGATGGACCGGCTGATTTGTGGCGATGTCGGCTTCGGCAAGACCGAAGTGGCGATGCGCGCGGCCTTCGTGGCGGCGATGAGCGGCATGCAGGTGGCGGTGATCGCCCCCACGACGCTGCTCGCGCGCCAGCACTACAAGAGCTTTGCCGAGCGGTTCCGGGGCTTTCCGATCAGCGTCGGGCAACTGAGCCGCTTCGTTGGGCTGCGCGAGAGCGAGCGCACCCGCAAGGGCGTCGCCGACGGCACCATGGATATCGTCGTCGGCACCCACGCGCTGCTCGCCAAGTCGGTGCGGTTCCAGAACCTCGGGCTGCTCGTGATCGACGAGGAACAGCGCTTCGGCGTCGGCCACAAGGAGCGGCTGAAGGAAATGCGCTCCGACGTGCACGTGCTCACCCTCACCGCCACACCGATTCCGCGCACGCTGCAAATGAGCCTTTCGGGCGTGCGCGATCTTTCGATCATCGGCACGCCGCCGGTCGACCGGCTGGCGATCCGCACCTATGTGTCGGAATTCGACAGCGTGACGATCCGCGAAGCCTTGCTGCGCGAGCATTACCGCGGCGGGCAGAGTTTCTTCGTGGTGCCGCGGATCAAGGACCTGCCCGAGGTCGAGGATTTCCTGCAAAGCCAGGTGCCCGAGGTGAGCTACGTGGTGGCGCATGGCCAGATGGCGGCGGGCGAACTCGACGACCGGATGAACGCCTTCTACGACGGCAAGTTCGATGTGCTGCTGGCCACCACCATCGTCGAGTCCGGCCTCGATATTCCCACCGCGAACACCATGGTGATCTGGCGGGCCGACATGTTCGGGCTGGCCCAGCTCTACCAGATCCGTGGCCGGGTCGGGCGCGCCAAGACCCGCGCCTACGCCTATCTCACCACCAAGCCGCGCACCCCGCTCACGCCGGGCGCGGAGAAGCGGCTGAAGGTGCTGGGCAGCCTCGACAGCCTCGGCGCGGGCTTCATGCTGGCGAGCCAGGATCTTGATCTGCGCGGCGCGGGCAACCTCATCGGTGAGGAACAATCGGGCCAGATGCGCGAGGTCGGCTACGAGCTTTACCAGCAGATGCTGGAGGAAGCGATCGCCAAGATCCGCTCCGGCGAGCTCGAAGGGCTGACCGAACCCGACGAGCAATGGGCGCCGCAGATCAACCTTGGCGTGCCGGTGCTGATCCCGGCCGATTACGTGCCCGACCTCGACGTGCGGCTGGGGCTCTACCGCCGCCTCTCCGGGCTGGCCACCAAGGTCGAGCTCGAAGGCTTCGCCGCCGAGTTGATCGACCGGTTCGGCAAATTGCCGCGCGAGGTCAACACGCTTCTGCTGATCGTGCGGATCAAGGCGATGTGCAAACGCGCCGGGATCGCCCGCCTCGACGGCGGGCCGAAAGGGGCGACGATCCAGTTCCACAACGACAAGTTCGCCAACCCGGCCGGGCTGGTGGCATACCTCAACGACCAGAAGGGTCTGGCGAAGGTGCGCGACAACAAGATCGTGATCCGCCGCGACTGGGCGAAGGATGCCGACAAGATCAAGGGCGCCTTCGCGATCGCCCGCGACCTCGCCGAGAAGGCCGGCACGGTGAAGCGCAAGGCCTGAGGGCGGCGCGGTTGGCGCGACGGCGCACACCCGCACCCGCCCGGCCCTGCGTCAATGTGCCGGGATTGATCGCAGGGAGCGGCGGCTTAACTGCGGGCGACGTCATCAGCCCGGAGAGACCCATGCGCCAGATCCTGATCCTTCTCACCGCGATGGGCCTCGGCCTCGGCGCCGGGGCGCTCACCGGGGGCTTCGGGTTCTCGTCGCTCGTCTGCATCGTCGCCGGCGTCTTTCTCGTCACGCCCTCGCTGTTTCGTCTCGACAGCGCGATGCTGCACCCCGGTCGCGCCGACGCGCGCCCGGTGGCGCTCAATCTCGGGCTGAACTTCGTTCTTCTCGCGGGCGCGGCGCTTCTGATCGGCTGGCTCAGCCGCGATCTCGGCATCGCCGCCGGGCTGTTCCTGCTGGCGCTTCTGCCGGGCGGCGGCATGGTGATGGCCTGGATCCGGTCCTCCGGCGCAGATGTGCGGCTGGGCTTCCTGCTCTCGGTCGTGAACCTTGCGCTGATCCTGCCGGTGACGCTGGTTTTCGACGCTTTCCCAATCCTTGCCGCACCGTTCTTCCCGCCGGTCGAGACCGCGGGGATGGCCGGGGGCGGTGCGCGCATTCCGCCGTTTGCGCCGTTCATGGTGCTGATCGTGTTGCCGTTCCTGATCAGCCGCTGGGCGCGCGACGATGCCCCCCGCCTCGTTGCTTTCGCCGAGCGCCACGCCCAGGCGATCTCGCAGATCACCATGGCCGGGATCGTCTTCTACCTGTTCTCTCTGGAAAGCGCGCAGGCGCTGTTTCGCCTCGATCCGCTCACGCTGGCCAGGGGCCTTGCCGCGACGCTCGCCTTCTACGCCGTCGCCATCACGCTGGCCACCGCCCTGACTCCGCACACGCCGCAAGGCCGCGCCGTCTACTGGCATATGGTCACCCGTTACATCACGCTCGCGCTGATCCTCGCCACCTTCACGCTCGACCGTTTCGGCCCGAGCTTTCTGGTGCCGATCATGCTGGCCTACGGGGTGCAGCTTGTCGCCGCCGGGGTGCTCAAGACCCGGATGCTGGCGCGCGCGGCGGGTTAGCCGCGCACCCGGTCGCGGTCGCCCCGGATCAGCCACAGCGCCAGCGCCGAGCAGATCACCACGCCCGCGAGCAACGGCCCCGGCGTGCCGTCGAACGCGAGCCCCACCGGGGCCGCGATCGCCACCGCGAGGATCGACGACAACGCCCCGATCACCGCGCTGGCGGTGCCGGCGATATGGCCGAGCGGCTCCATCGCCAGCGCCGTGATATTGCCGAAGGTCAGCCCGTTCATGAAAAAGAAGGTCACCGACCAGGCGATGAAGATCGCCAGTTGCCAGCCCTGCGGCAGCGCCCCGATTGCCCCGCTCAGCCAGAGTGCGGCCAGCACCCCGGCGATCAGCACCTGGCTGGAAAACGCCGCCGAGGCCAGTGGTCGCATGCCCAGCCGCATCACCATCCGCGCGTTGAGAAAGCCCGACAGCCCCGAGATCAGCGCCACCCCGGCGAAGTAGTAGACGAACCGATCACCGGCACCGAGCGCCTCGACATAAACCTGCTGGGCCGAGGAGATATAGGCCATGAGCTGGCCGAAACCGAGGCTCGCCACCAGCAGGTAGCGCAGCGCCACCGGCGTCGCCAGCACCTCGCGCATCGCCACCAGCACGCGGCCGAGGCGGAAGGCGCGTCGGTTCTCGGGGTCGAGGGTTTCGGGCTGGCGCATCAGGAACCACGCCAGAACCAACGCCCCGAGCCAGCCGTAACTCGCGAACAATCCGCGCCAGCCGACGAAGCCGATGATCTGCTGGCCTGCCAGCGGTGCCACGGCGGGCACGATGACGAAGAAGGAAAACACGATCGAGCCGACCCGCGCCTGCGCCCGGCCGGAAAACAGATCGCGCATCACCGCCTGGCTCACGATCCGGCTCGCCGCGGCTCCGGTGCCCTGCAGTACCCGGAACGCCAGAAGTGTTTCCAGCGAGTCCGCCGCGCGCGCCCCGAGCGCCCCCGCGATGAACAACCCGACCCCGAGCATCAGTGCCCGGCGCCGCCCGAAACTGTCGGAGAACGGCCCGATGAAGAGCTGCCCGAGCCCGGTGCCGAGCACGAAGGCGGTGATCACCAACTGCGCCCGCGACGGATCTTGCGGGATGAATTCGGTGGCGATCCGGGGCAGGGCGGGCAGGATCGAGTCGATCGCGAAGGCCATCATCGACATCAGCGCGGCCAGCAGCAGCACAAGCTCGGCAAAGGGCAAGGGGCGCGTGGGCGCGGGAAACCGGGGCATGGGAGATCCTTTCGCCGGAACTCCATGCCGCAAGTTGCCGGGAATGGCCAGAGCCCCCGCTCAGTCGGTGGGGCCGGTCTCCGGCGGAGCGGTGCCGTTGCCCGGCCCGGCCAGGATCTCGTCGATCACGTCGAGCCACAGGTCGGTTGGCTGCGCGCCGGGCACCACGTGGCGGCCGCCCACGACGAATGTTGGCACCGCGCGCACGCCCTTGGCGCGGGCATCGGCGTCGCGGGCGCGGATGTCGTCGGCGTCAGCCCCGGAGGCCAGCAGGCGCTCGACCATGGCCCGCTCCATACCCATCGCCTCGGCGACTTCGATCAGGACCTCATGCGCCCCGATATCGCGCCCCTCGACGAAATAGGCCCGGAACAGCGCCGAAACCACCGCCGTCTGCCGCCCTTCCAGACCGGCCCAGTGGATCAGCCGGTGGGCGTCGAGCGTGTTCGGGGTGCGCTTGATGGCCTCGAAGTCGATCGCGAGCCCGGCGCGCGCGGCCTCCTCGACCACCGGCATATAGGCCTGCACCGCCCCGTCCTTGCCGCCGAACTTGGCTTCGAGGTAGGCGCGCCGGTCCATCCCGCCGGGGG
Source organism: Maritimibacter sp. HL-12 (assembly GCF_900177545.1). Lineage (GTDB taxonomy): Bacteria > Pseudomonadota > Alphaproteobacteria > Rhodobacterales > Rhodobacteraceae > Sinisalibacter. Next base: position 3,060,742 of record NZ_FXBQ01000001.1, read on the forward strand.
GCATGCCGGGGTTCAGCATGAACGGGTGCCATTCCACCTCGAACGGGTGCAGGGGCCGGGCTTCGAGCGCGCGGTCGAGCCGGGCCTTGCCAATGTAGCACCACGGGCAGATCGGATCGGAGAAGATGAAGAGCTTGACCATGGCTGCCTGCCTAGCCGGGAAAAGCCGCGAGGAAAAGCCGGGTCCTGCGGCTCTCATGGCGTTGTGAACGAGGCTGGCCCGGCCTCAAATGACTTTGCCGCGTGCGGGCCGGTGTTTGCCGGATCGCGCGGGCCACAGGTTTCGCCCTTGCCCCTGCGCCCCCGTGCGGGCTATCAATCCCGCGTTGCAAGCTGGCTTGGGTGGAAGGGCAGTTCATGATGCGTCGCGTTGTTGTTACCGGTCTGGGAATGGTGTCGCCGTTGGCTTGCGGCGTGGAAGAGACATGGGCGCGCCTGCTTGCCGGTCAGTCGGGCGCGGGCCCGATCACCCGCTTCGATGCATCGCGCGTCGTCACCACCTATGCCTGCGAAGTGCCGCTTGGCGACGGGTCCGACGGCACCTTCAACGCCGACGACTGGATGGACCCGAAAGACCGCCGCAAGGTTGACGACTTCATCCTTTACGGCATCGCCGCCGCCGACCAGGCGGTGCGCGACGCGGGCTGGACCCCGCAAGACGAGGAAAGCCGCCAGCGCACCGGGGTGATGATCGGCTCGGGCATCGGCGGGCTGAACTCGATTGCCGAAACCGCGCTGCTCATTCACGAGAAAGGGCCGCGCCGGGTGTCGCCGTTCTTCATTCCCGGCGCCTTGATCAACCTCGTTTCGGGCCAGGTCTCGATCCGCTACGGCTTCAAGGGGCCGAACCACGCGGTGGTGACGGCCTGTTCCTCCGGCGCGCATGCCATCGGCGATGCCGCCCGGCTGATCGCTTTCGACGACGCCGACGTGATGCTCGCGGGTGGTGCGGAAGCCGCGATCGGCGAGATCGGCATCGCCGGCTTCAACGCCGCGCGCGCGCTCTCCAGCAAGCGCGCCGACGCCCCTGAGACCGCCTCGCGGCCCTATGACGTCGACCGCGACGGCTTCGTGATGGGCGAGGGCGCGGGCATCGTGGTGCTCGAGGAATACGAACACGCCAAGGCGCGCGGCGCGAAGATCTACGCCGAGATCCTCGGCTACGGGCTCTCGGGCGATGCCTATCACATCACCGCGCCTTCCGAAGACGGCGAGGGCGGCGAACGCGCGATGCGCGCGGCGCTCAAGCGCGCAGGGCTCGAGCCCTCGGCGGTGGATTACATCAACGCCCACGGCACCTCGACGATGGCCGACGTGATCGAGCTGGCCGCCGTCGAGCGGATGCTGGGGGATCATGCGAAACATGCCACGATGTCCTCGACCAAATCGTCGATTGGCCACCTGCTCGGGGCTGCCGGTGCGGTTGAGGCGATCTTCTCGATCCTCGCGATCCGCGACCAGGTAGCGCCGCCGACGATCAACCTCGACAATCCGGCGGTGACGCCGAAGCTTTCGCTCGCCGCGAACGCGAAGGAAGAGCGCGAGATCAACGTCGCGATGTCGAACTCCTTCGGGTTCGGGGGCACCAACGCCTCGCTGGTGATCGGAAGGGTGCGCGACTGATGTGGCGAAACATCGCTTCCACGTCGCTGTCGCTCTTTGTACTGGCGCTCATCGTGCTCGGTGGGCTGATTGCATGGGGTCAGCGTCAGTATGTCGAGCCGGGGCCGCTTGAGGTGGCGATCTGCCTGCGCGTCGAGCCCGGGGCCAACTTCGCCCGGGTGTCGGACAACCTCGCCGAAGAGGGCGCAGTGTCTTCCGCCGCGATCTTCCGCATGGGCGCGGATTATTCCGGCAAGGCGCAGGCGCTGAAGGCGGGCAGTTTTCTCGTGCCGGAGAACGCCTCGATGGCCGAGATCGTCGATATCGTCACCCGCGGCGGGGCCTCGAGCTGCGGCACCGAGATTGTCTATCGCATCGGCGTGTTGGCCAGCGCGGTGCAGGTGCGCGAGCTTGATCCGGCGACCGAGCGCTTCGTCACCCGTGCCGAGTTCACCCCCGATGCCGAGGAGATTCCGGCCGATTACCTGCGTCTGCGCGAGCAGGCCGATACCCGCTTCCGGATCGCGGTGGCCGAGGGGGCAACCTCGTGGCAGGTTGTCGAGGCGCTGAAGGCCGCCGAGTTTCTTGCCGGCAGCGTCGACGACGTGCCGCCCGAGGGATTGCTCGCGCCCGACAGCTACGAGGTGCGCCCGGGCGAGGACCGCGCCGAGGTGATTGCCCGGATGCAGAGCGCCCAGGAAGTGCGGCTCGCCGATGCCTGGGCCAACCGCGCCGACGGGTTGCCCTATGGCACGCCGGAGGAGGCCCTGATCATGGCCTCGATCGTCGAGAAGGAAACCGGCCTTGCCGACGAGCGGCGCACCGTGGCGAGCGTTTTCGTCAACCGGCTGCGGGCCGGCATGCGGCTGCAGACCGACCCGACGGTGATCTATGGCATCACCCGGGGGCAGGGTGCTCTGGGCCGGGGCCTGCGGCAATCGGAACTGCGCTCGGAGACGCCGTACAACACCTACGTGGTCGACGGGCTTCCGCCGACGCCGATCGCCAATCCCGGCCTCGCCTCGATCGAAGCGGCGCTCGACCCGGCAGACACGGATTTCATCTTCTTCGTTGCCGATGGCACCGGTGGCCACGCCTTCGCGGAGACGCTGGCGGAGCACAACCGCAACGTTGCGCGCTGGCGCGAGATCGAGGCCGAGCGGGCGCGTGAGTAGGCCCTGCCGCGCGCCTTCGGGCCGGTGAAGCGGGCCCCGCGCGTGCCATGCGTTCCGCCGCCCGCTCTGGCACCTGCCGGGCCTCCGCGAGCCCGGCCTTGCCAATGAACGGCCATTCGGCGCGGCATTCCACGCGATTTGATCACGCAAGGCCTTGCCGATACCTGAAATGGGGGTGAAACAGGGGGCCATGAACCGGATATCCTCTACCTACCGGCGTCGCCTTGCGGTGTTGCTGACCATCGTGCTCGGTGTTGCGATCGTGTGGATCACGCTCACGCCGCAATCCTTGCCGGAGTCCGGTGCGATCCCGCTTGACAAGATCGCCCACCTGGTCGCCTTCACCGCCTTGATCCTGCCAACGGCATGGCTCTATCCGCGCGCTCTGTTCGTGACGCTGCCGCTGGCGGTGTTGCTCGGGGCGGCCATCGAACTGTTGCAGCCGCTTGTTGGCCGAGGGCGGGAGTTTGCGGATTTCCTGATGGATATCATTGGCCTGGGATCGGGGATCGTGTTGGGGGCGGGATTGCGGCGGCTGAAAATAACGTCGGCCTGACGCCTGCCCGCGAAGAGCAACGCCCGGATCGGGCCATGATCGGAGAGCGGGGGCGGCTCGACCGGTCCTGGCCCCTGATCGCGGTGGAGGACCTGCCGGGCCGTCAGTCCGAATAGTAGCGGTTTGCGTGGTGGCCATAGGCACCGCCCGCTTCGGCGAGGCCGTATCGTTTCATCCCCTTGGGATCGACGATATTGAGGATCGCCCCGGTGATGGACAGGCCCGCAAGGCTGAATTGACGGTTGGCTTCGCGGACCTGGGCGCGCGAGGTTGCATCCCATTTCACGGTGAAGAGGATGGCATCGGCCATTCGTGCGATGATCCGGCCGTCCGGCACCAGCAGGACCGGGGGCGTGTCGATGATGACGAAGTCATAGCGTTGCCGAACATCGGTGACGAACTGCGCGAACCGGTCGGAAGAAAAGATGTCCGCGGCGTTTGCGCTGCTTTCCTCGCCTTGCAGAACATCGATGCCGATGGGCGCGATATGCTCGACGGCCTCTTCGAATCGCGCCGCCCCGGAGAGAACCGAAAGCAGGCCGGTGGTGTTTTCAAAGCTGAAATAGTCGCGAAACACCCGGCGGCGGATATCGCCTTCGATCAGCAGCACCTTCTTGCGCAGCCCCGACAGGTTGTGGGCCAGCGCGATCGCGGTTGTCGTCTTGCCCTCACCGGACAGCGAGGAGGTGGAAACAATGATCTGCGGCGGTCGATCGAGATTGGACAGAAGCACCGACGTGCGCAGGTTGCGCACCGATTCGGCGGCGGCCGAAGTTGGATTTTTCACAAGGTAGTCAACGATGTCACGTCGTTTCCGGGCGGTGACGAGCGGAATCTGCCCGATCACCTGAAGACCGGTTTCGCGCTCGATTTCCTCCCCGGTGCGAAAGCCGGTGCGCAGGTTTTCGCGGGCCACGAAACCGGCCCCGCCAAGGATCAGGCCAAGCAAGGCGGCGAGGCCGACGATGCGCGATGCAACCGGCTCCGAAGGCGTGTCGGGGCGGACCGCGTAGGACAACACCCGGCTGTCGGGTTGCTGGATCCCCTGTTGCACCGTTGTCTCCTGCAACCGGACGAGGAAATGCTGGTAGATTGCGCGCAGGGCCTCGGCTTCGCGTTCAAGCTGCTCCAGCGCCACCAGATCCCCCGATTGCCGGGCATAGCTCGTTTCGAGCGTGGCAAGGGCGCCTTCGAGGAGCGCGATCTGGGAGTCGCTGCGCGCCAGTTCGGCTCCGAGCCCGCCAGTGGTTGATTGCGCACCCCGATCAAGCGGTGCCCCCGCCGACAGATCGCCACCGCGCGCCTCCCCGGGTTGTGCCGCCGGCATGTTCGGCTCAGCCGAAACCCGGTTGGCCAGGCCATCGCGACGCGCCTGCAGATCGGCCAACCTGGCCCGGGTTTCCTTGATTTGCCGGTTCAGGATTTCCAGCGCCTGCGGCGAGATCAGTTCCGCCTGTGCGGCATACCGGGCGATATCGGCTTCGGCGGACTGCAGCTCGGTCTTGAGCGACGCAACCCGTTCCGACAGCCACTCCGTGCCCGATGCCAGCGCCTCGGCCTTGGTTTGCGACTGGTTGCGGATATAGATGTCGGCCAACCCGTTGGCCAATCCCGCCGCTATTTCGGGCGATCGGCTGGTTGCGGTGATCGAGAAAACATAGCTTGCGCGCAGGTTGGTGATCGAGATCGCCTCGGTTGCGCGGTCGATCGTGGCATCGCGCCCGCGCAAGGCGGCTTCGCCGGAAGGCTCTGCCGCGAGGACGGGGTTGAACTCGGGATCGGCGGCGAGATCGAGCTCATCGACGAGCTGCCCGATCAACAGCCGCGAGCGCAGAACCTCCGCCTCGGTGTTGATCGTTGCCTGATCCCCGGTCAGCCCGGATACGGCAGCCTGAAAGTCGATCATCGGTGCCTGCCGGTGATCGAGCGCGATGGTTGCCCGCGCGGTGTATTTCGGAACCGCGATCAGGTTGACATAGCTCCAGGCCAGCCCCCCGAAGGCGATCGCCGCGAGCAGTATCCAGACCTTGCCGCGCCACAGCAGCCGGGCCAGCGTGACCGGATCGAATGTGGCATGCGGGGCGGGCGCGGCCTCGGAATGGATGTGCCCGGTGCCATCGAGGAAGGGGCGCAATTGCTCGTGTTTCATGGCTCGTCCTTTTCGCCGCCGGTGCGTGAAGCGGTGGGCACCGGTGTCCGGTTGCCCGGGTCGCCATGACTTTCCCAGCGAAAGGTGAAGTTTTGCTTAGCCCCGGCCCGAAAAAAAGGCCCGGGCCGCCGCGTCATGGGCCGGGCCGGGGCCGACAAGGCGCGCCCGACACCGCGCCCGAGGTCGGTCTGGCCGCGGTCTCTGGACGGCCCCGGCGGGGCGCACTAATGTGGCGCGCAGCGGGCGGAAGACAGAGGCAGAGCGCGATGCGGATCACGATCGTTACGGCCGTCTTCAATGCGCAAGCGACCGTGGCCGACGCGATCGGCAGCGTTGCCGCACAAAGCCATCCCGATCTTGAGCACCTTGTCATCGACGGTGGCTCCACCGATGGCACCCTCGACGCGATCCGGTCGTGCGATTGCGACCGGCTCGCCCTGGTCAGTGAGCCGGATGACGGCATCTACGACGCTTTGAACAAAGGGATTTCCCGGGCCACCGGGGAGGTGGTGGGATTGGTTCACGCCGACGATTTTCTGGCGCACCGGGACGTGATCAAACAGGTTGCAGAGGCGTTTTCCGACCCCGAGGTCGATGCGGTCTATGGCGATCTCGATTATGTCGCCGCCAGCGACAGCGCCCGGATCATCCGGCACTGGAAGGCCGGTGCCTTTCGCCCCGCGCGGCTGAAATGGGGCTGGATGCCGCCACACCCGACCTTGTTCCTCCGGCGTCGGGTTTTCGAGGCGCACGGCCTCTACGATACCGGTTTCCGGATTGCCGCCGATTATGATGCCGTCCTGCGCTATTTCGGAACCGGCACTCTCTGCGCGGTCTACCTGCCCGAGGTGCTCGTCAAGATGCGGGTCGGCGGTGAAAGCAACCGCAGCCTTGAGCGGATCTGGACCAAGAGCAGGGAAGACTATGCCGCGATCAGGCGGAACCGGGTTGGCGGCGTGCCAACGCTGATTGCGAAAAACCTCTCCAAGCTGCCGCAGTTCTTCCTGCGGTCCTGAGGCGCGGCACCGGGGCGGGCCCTGCCTTCAGAGCCGGCGCACATCGTCTTGCGGCACCGAAACCCGGGTGGCTTGCCCCATCAGGTCGATCAGCAGCCAGACCCGGCGATCGGGTTCGATGGTTTCAACCTTGGCGACGAACTCGGCAAAAGGCCCCTTGGTGAGCCGGACTTCCTGCCCTTCGACGAGGTCTTCCAGCGGCACCACCACGCCTTCCGCGTCGCACCGGGCCCGCAGGTTTTCGACCAATGCATCCGGCACCGTCGCGGGGGCCCCGCCGAGGTTCACCAGCCGGGTGATCCCCAAGGTGGAATTCACGCTGCGCCAGCCCGATTGAACCGGGTCGAAGGCAATGAAGATATAGCCGGGAAACAGCGGCGCATGGCTCTCGATGAACCGGCCAGACTGGCGGCGGGTGACGCGGGTCATCGGCAGAAACACCTCGAAGCCTTGCCGCAGGAGGTTGCGCTCGGCGATCCGGTGACTGTTGGGCTTGATCTGGGCAAGGTACCAGCCCCGGCCATTTGATGCGGATGTCATGCGGGTCCTCTTCGCGGCTTGCCGCCACTAAGACCCGGGCACGGCGCGTTTGCAAGGGTGACCGGCTGCCCGCGCGGATCATCGGCAACAAGCCGACGCTGTTGCACCGGGGCCGCGTTTCCCGGATCGCCATGAACCCGATTTTAACGGCCCCCGGCGTATTTGATTCGACATGGAAAGTCGTGCCTTTCAATCGTGCCCGGGGCCTCGGTCCTCGTGCGGTAGCTTGCCCGGATGACGCCGGGTCGTGAGCCTTTCCGCGGCAACGGCCCGCCGGTGGCGCAGCCGATGGCAACGCGCGGCGGGGAACCGCGGGCATGGCCCCACGGCGGCGTCTCGGGCGATCCGCACCGGCCGGCCCCGCCCGGCGTCCGCACCGCAGCGCGCCTGCCGCAAGCGCCCGGGTCCTTGCCGCGCGGGCCCATCTTGCTCACTCTCCTCGTGCTCACGATCGCGATGCTCGGCGCAAGCATCCTGGCCTCCGTGCCGCTTACGAGCGCCGGTGTGCACCTGCTCAACACCGCTATTCCTGCCGCCATCGCGCTGGGCTTCTCCGGCATGGCGCTGTGGTTGGTGACGGCATCGCCGGCCCTGATCTGGACCCCGGCGGTGATGTTCTTCGCCCATCTCGCGGTTTTCCGGGGCCTCGGCCCGCTGGTCTACGTGATGGGCACCGAGGCGACCCGGGCGAAGGTTTTCAGCGGTGTCTGGGGGCTCTCGCCGGAAGAACTGCTGGCAACCCACGTGCTCAACCTGGTTGGGGCGGTTGCGGTTGTTGCCGGCATTGCGCTGGTGGCCTTGCGGGTGCCCCGGGCGACCCGAAGCGCTCAGTTTGGCGCGCGCGACGTCGGTGTGCCCGCGGCGGCGGTCACGCTGTTGCTGACCGGGGCGCTGGTGCGCTACGGCGTCGTGATCCCGGTGACCTTCGGGGTTACGGAAAACCACCTGCCGGGATCCGTGCTCAAGCTGCGCTACCTCCTCGATCTCGGGTTTGCCCTGCTCGCCTACCTTGCGGCAACGCGGCGGGGAACGTGGGTGCTCGTGTTCTGGGTTCTGTTTCCGCTCCACCTCTTCACCCTTGTCCTCGAGTTCAAGAAGTCGGCGGTGGTGATCGGCCTGATGCTGCCGGTGCTCGGGGCCTACCTCGCCAACGGAAAGCTCCGGCCGCTGGTGCTGCGCACCCTCGCGATCGGGTGCCTGATCGTGATGTTCCATCCGACGGTCAAGTCGGCCCGGGCCGAGATGACCTTGCTCTCGGGCGACGCATTCGGTGCCACCTTCTCGCAACGCGTCGAGATCCTGCAGGGTCTGGCCTTCGGCGGGCCAGGGTCTGCAACCGAGGTCATGTCGGCAAAACCCGAGCAGGTTGGCTGGATAAGGCTCTCATATGCGGCGCAACAGGCCATCGCCATGGGCTGGTACGACGCGGGCGCTCCGCAAGACACGGTGTCGGACGCGTGGAAGGTGTTCGTGCCGCGGATGTTCTGGCCCGACAAACCCACCTTTTCCGAATTGGGGCGCAACTTCTACATCGCCGTGACCGGCGGCGACGGGGCCTTGTTCGGCCTCACGGTGTTTGCCGACGGCTACCTCAATCACGGCTGGGGTGGCGTACTCGCCATCGGTCTGTTGACCGGGGTTTTCTTCGGGCTGACATCGCATTTTGCCCTCCGGGTGGTGAACCGGCGCGATTTTGCCCTGCTGCCCGCCGTGTTTTTTGCCATGGACATGGCCTTGCGGGAAATGAACAGCTGGATCCTCACCGGGATCGTCGGGCAGATCCCGTTTTTCCTCGCCTATGTCGGGCTGGTCAGCCTGAGCCGGTTCGCAGGCCGTGCGAGGCAGGCGGGATGACCATGCGCCTGCCCAGACTGTTCCTTGTCGGCGCACCGAAATGCGGCACCACGTCGCTGGCGGCCTGGCTCGGGGCACATCCGGGCGTCTTCATGTCGACGCCGAAAGAGCCCGGCTTTTTTGCCCCGGACGTCGCCTCTTCGCGCCGGGCGCACAGGCTGCACGATTACGGCGCGCTGTTTCGCAGGGCCGGGGAGACGCAGGTTCTGGCCGAGGCGTCAACGAGTTACCTCCGGTCCCGGATCGCGGTTGCCCGGATTCTCACGGCCGTTCCGGGGGCCCGTTTCGTCGTCTGCCTGCGCAACCCGATCGACATGGCACCGTCGGTGCATGGCCAGTTGCTACGCACCGGCCGCGAGCCGATCGCCGACTTCGAAACCGCGTGGCACACGCAGGCCGCGCGCAAACGCGCGCCAACGCCCCGACGCGACGATCACAACCCCGCCGATCTCCAATATGCCGAGATGTGTCGCCTCGGGGCGCAGGTCGAGGCATTTCTGGCCGTCGCGCCGCGGACCCGGGTCCGGTTCGTTTTCCTCGACGACCTCAAGGCAGATCCGGCGGCAATCTACCGCGAAACCCTGGCCTTCGCGGGCTTGCCCGACGACGGGCGGCGCGACTTTCCGGTTTTCAACGCCCGCCGTACGCCGCGATCTCCGCGCTTTGCGCAGGCCAGCCACCGCGCGTCCGCCACCTTGCGGTTGCTGGGCATCGGGGCCGGCACGGGTCTCGGCACGATGCTCAACCGTTGGAATGAAACGCCCGTGGACCCGGCTGCAGCCGCCCCCGGTCCGGGTCTCGCCCGGCTGCTGCGGGATACCTTTCACGACGACATCCTGCGCCTCGCCCGCGCCACCGGGCGCAATCTTGACCACTGGCTCGAGGAGCATCCTGCGACATGACCGCAACCCGGCACAGCCAAGGCCGTTCCCCGAAGGTCTTGCAGATCATGCGGCCCGATCGTGGCGCCTACAGCATCGAGCGGGTCTTTGGCGATATCCGCGCGGCGATGGGCGACGATCTCGATGTGACGGCATGGGTCTGCCCGCATCCGTCGCGCGGGGTTCTGCCCCGGCTGCGCGGTGCGCTCTCCGCCGCCGGCCAGAGCGCCGACGTGTTTCACGTAACCGGCGATGCCCATTACCTCGCGCTGTTCCTGCCGCGCGCCCGCACGGTCCTGACCGTGCATGACTGCGAGTTCGTCCGGCGGGCCCGCGGCCTCAAGCGCGCCTTGCTGTGGCTGTTCTGGCTTCGCCTCCCGGTTGCCCGAGCGGCCCGGGTTCTGGTGCCGTCGCAAGCGGCGCGGCGCGACCTGAGCGCGCTGGTCGGGATCGGGCCCGATACCATCGAGGTGGTCGAAAACCCGGTCTCAACGGGGTTTCAACCGCAGCCCGAAGCGCGCCACCCGGGCCGGTTTCGGATCCTCCAGGTCGGCACCAAGGCCAACAAGAACGTCGAGCGGCTTGCTGCCGCCCTGTCGGGGCTCGATGTCGAGCTGCATATCGTCGGGCGTCCGACGCCGGCGCAGGTTGCCGCCCTGCGTGCGGCCGGCGTGGCGTTCACCTGGCGCGAGGGATTGAGCGACGAGGCGATCCGCGCCGCCTACCGCGACTGTGACGCGCTTGCCTTCTGTTCCTTGTCGGAAGGCTTCGGTCTGCCGATCCTCGAAGCGCAAACCGTCGGGCGTCCGGTGGTGACGAGCAATCGCGCCCCGATGACGGAGGTTGCCGGCGGTGCCGCCGTCTTCGTCGATCCGGAAGATGTTGGTTCGATCCGCGAGGCTTTCCGGCGGTTGATCGACGAGCCGGCATTGCGCCGCGCCCTGGTGGCCAGCGGAGTCGACAATGCCGGGCGCTATCATCCGGGCATCGCCGCCGCCGCCCATGAAAAGGTCTACCGCGCGCTCGCGGGTTTCGCGCAGGCCGGACAATGATGGGGTGGGCCGATCTCTGGCGCCGCCGCCTGTCGGACCTGGTCGAACGCGTTCCAAGGCTCTATCGGCTCATCCTGATCGCGCGTCATCGCAATTCTCCGTTTCTGCGACGGATCGTGTCGCCGGGCCACGATCTGGTGATCGAGGGGTTTCCGCGCAGTGCCAACAGCTTCGCGGTCAGCGCCTTCATGTTCGCCAATGGCTGGCGCGATCCGCGGATCGCCACCCATGCCCACAGCCCGGCGCAGGTGCACCTCGCCGCGCGCTGGGGCGTGCCGACGATCCTCCTGATCCGCCGCCCCGAAGCGGCAATCATCGGCTGGATGGCCTATGCCAGCCAGCGCGGGCCGCGCGCGGGGCAGGGCATGAGCCCGGCGCTCAAGCTCGCCTGGGTGCGGGCGCAAACCCTGAGATACGCACGGTTTTATGAACGCACGACGCCGCTTGGCCAGCATTTCGTGCTGGCAACCTTCGAGGAGGTCACGCGCGATCTCGGCGTGGTCATCGCGCGATTGAACGCCAAGTTCGGCTGCGATTTCGCGCCGTTCCGCCACACCCCTCAAACCCAGGCGCGGGTCTTCGCATTCGGACGGCGCCACTTGTCGCCCGACCCTGCGCGCGATGCCCTGAAGGCCGAGTTCGCCGCGCTCTACCATGCGCGCGGCAACGAAGCCCCGCGGCGACGGGCCGAGGCGGCCTACCGCGCGGCGCTGGTCAACGCATGCCCGCGCGCCGGTGCGGGGGCGACGACCGGTCAACACGGCGATGCGCGTCGGCGCGACCTGCCGGCCGGCGGGCGGCAGGGCATCGGCCCGGTCGAAAGGATCTGACGCCATGCCGTTTCCCCCCGATCACGGAGCGCCACCCATTCCCATCCCAAGTATTGCGGGCCGGATCATCGAGGCGGCATCGTGTTCCTCCGTGGGCAGGTCTGCCTCCGCGCGCCGGGGCAGGGTCCGCCGCGCCGTGCACCGCGCGCAGCGGCAGCCGACCAACCCGCGCGCGCGCCGTTACCCTGTTGGCCCCTGCAAGGGTCCATTCTTGGCCCATCGCCCGACCTTGGGGGAGGTCCGGCGGCTCGGCCTCTTGCCGGAGCGACCGGTCGTCATGCTGGCGGTTTTCCGCGGCGTCCGCACCCCCCTTGCGCGCGCATTGGCGGCCCGGGCCGAGATCGCGCCGCGGGATCGCGCCCGCCGCGCCCGGCACCGGCCCGCGGCCGGTTTCGATCTCGGTCGCGACGACCGCAGCGCGGGGGACGCGGCGCTGCGATTGAAACGGTTGCGCGCGGAGTGCGAACACCTCAGAGCCCGGATCGGGGCGGCGCTCGCGGCCATGCCCCGGACAGGATGTTGGCCAAATCCGGCGCTTGACTGCGTCGGCCTGCGGGCGCTGTCCGCGCGGCGGGGGGGCAGGCGGCTTTCAACCGCCGGTTTTGAAGCCGCCGGCGATGTGCCCGGACCGGGGGCCGCATGATCGGCGCACGGCCAGACCGGATCGGCGTGGCGGCGGCATCCGTCCTGCGGGCGCGCCTCGTGCGGGCGCTGGGATTGCGCGTCGCGCTCATGGCCGTCAGTTTTTCCAGCGCGATCCTGCTCACCCGCGTGCTTGGGCCGCAGGAATACGGCGTCTACGTCTTCGCGATGGCGGTGATGACGGTTTTTGCCCTGCCCGGGCAGGCCGGCCTGCCGACGTTCATGGTCCGCAAGCTGGCCTTTCTCGGCGTCGACAACGATTGGGGCCGGGTGTTGGGATTGGTTTCGCGCGTGCGGTGGCTGATCCTCGGCTACAGCCTCGTTGCGGCGATCGGCCTCTACCTTGTTGCACAGCTTGCATTCGGTGGCGGTCTCGACGATGCGCGCGGCCGCGCGCTCCTGTGGTCGGCGATGCTGTTGCCCGGCGTGATCCTCGTAACCGTCACCGGCGCCAGCCTGCGCGGCCTCGATCACCTCGCGCTGGGCCAGACGGTCGAAACCCTGTTGCGCCCGGCCGGATTCCTCGTTGTCGTGGCACTCGTGCTGGTCTGCGCCGTCAATCTGGATGCGGGCCGGGCCATCGCCCTGCACGGGCTCGCAGCCTGGATCGCGGCGCTTGCGGCCCTCGCGCTTCATCGCCACGCCCTGACCCCGGCGCGTGGCATCGCACCCCGGCGATACGGCAACGCCGAGGTCTTGCGCGATCTCGCCCCCTTTACCCTGGTTGCAGGGGTCCAACTCGTCATTGCCCAGACCGACGTGGTGATGATCGGGGTGATGCGACCTTCCGAGGAAGCCGGCCATTACCAGGTCGCGTTGCAATGGGCCAACCTCGTGCTGATCGCCCAGCAGGCGGTCTTGATGGTCGCGGGGCCAACCATTGCCCGCGCCTACCGCCGAGGCGATCTGGCCGATGTGCAGGCAACCCTGACCTATTCGGCCCGCCTCGTCTTTGCCACTGCCTTGCCGATTGCCGCGGTGCTGTTGCTGTTCGGCCCGCAGATCATCGCGGCCACCTTCGGAACCGCCTATGCGCCTGCCTTCGCCGCGCTCTGGGTGCTGGCGCTGGGCCAGCTTGTATACGCGAGCTTCGGCGCGATCGTGGCGCTGGCAAAGATGGTGGGCATGGAACGGCGGCTGCTCGGCCTCGTGTCCGTCGCCGCGCTGATCAACCTCGGACTGAACCTGGTGCTGATCCCGGCGCATGGCATCTTCGGGGCAGCAGTGGCCGGGATCATCGCCGATTTTTCGTGGAAAAGCATTCTCGTTGTCTCGATCTGGCGCAAGCTGGGCCTGGCGTCCTTTCCCGTCGGGGCAGGGCACGCCGCCGCCCTGCGGGCCAGCACCATTCCGGGGGGCGGTTGATGGCGCGTATCCTCCATGTGCTGCCCGCGTTTCTGCCCGCAACCCTCTGGGGAGGCCCGGTTTTCTCCACCGCCGCGATGTGCCGGGCGGGGGCAGGACCGGGTCGGCACAGGGTGCGGGTTCTGACCACGGACGCGCAATCCCCGGTGTCGCGATCGCGGCTGGATCTGTCGGAGAACCCGGCGCGGTTCGATCCCGGCTTCGAGGTTCACTATGCCCGTCGCGCGTTCGGGCGCAGCGGGTCGTGGGAAATGCTCGCGCGGCTCCCGGCCATGGTCGCCGAGGCCGATCTGGTGCATCTGTCGATGAGCTATTCCTTCCCGACCTTGCCGACGATCCTTGCTTGCCGTCTTCTGCGCAAACCGCTGGTCTGGTCGCCCCGGGGGGCGATCCAGGCCACCGAGGAATGGCCCGATGCGCCGCGCAAGGGTGTGAAACGGGCTTTCGAACGCCTCGCCCGATGGATGCTTCCGCGCGATACGGTGCTGCATGTCACCTCGCAGGCGGAAGCCCGCGCGACGGCGCGGCGCATGCCGGGTGTGGCGATCCGCACGATCCCCAATTGCGTGCCGCTGCCGTCCCGCCCGGTTGCCCGACGCTTTCGGCCGGCCGGGCAGTTGCGGTTGGTTCATCTCGGCCGCCTGCACCCGAAGAAGGGCCTCGAGACCCTGATCGAGGCGCTCGCCTGCTTGCCGGACCATATCACGCTGACGGTCGCGGGCGGCGGCGCGCCTGGGTATGAAACCGCCCTCGCCAACCGCGTCCGCGCGCTGGGCCTCGCGCACCGGGTGGCGTTTCTCGGCCATGTCGAGGGTGCCGCCAAGCGCCAGGCGCTGGCGGCGGCGGATGCCTTCGTATCGCCAACCCTGTCGGAGAATTTCGGCATCGCGATTGCCGAGGCGCTGGCGTCTGGATTGCCGGTTGTCACGACAAGGGCTGCGCCCTGGGCCGAGATCGAACGGTATCGGTGCGGGCTGTGGATCGAACCCGGTCAGGCCCCGCTTGCCGCCGCCTTGCGCGCGTTGGATGCGTGCAGCGGCGATGAGCTGGCCGCGTGGGGGCTTCGCGGGCAACGGCTTGTTTCGGAACAGTTTTCCGAGGCTGTTGTCGGGGCGCGACTGGTTGCGCTCTATGCCGAATGCCTCGGCGACGGCTCGATCTCCGGGAGCGCCGAGACGCCCGGGGACCGCGATCGGCGGGGCCGGAACTCCGACGAGACCCGTGAGGTGGCATGGCACACCCGAGGATAACCGTCGCCATGCTCGGCGCCCGGATGCACTACGCGGTGCCGCGTATTCTGCATCAGGCCGGGATGTTGCATGCCCTGGTCACGGACGCCTATCTCGGCGATGGCGCTCTGCGCCGGGGGCTTGCCCGCCTGGCTGGGTTGCCGGGCATGGGCGCGCGGTTGCGACCGGCGCTGGGCCGCTACCACCCGGACCTGAGCGGCGCAACCATCGTGCAAGCGCCCGGCACCGCGCTCATCGTCCATGCACGGCGAAAGCGCGCCCGCGACAAGGCGGATTGGCGCGCGGCAAAGCACCTGGGCGCACGCCAACTTGCCGCTTTGATCGAGCGCGATCCGCCCCGCGAAGGGGGGGGGTCCTCGCCTTTCACGAGGCCGCGCTCGAATGTTTTGAACGCGCCAGCGCCCGTGGCAACGGCCGCATCCTCGAACAAAGCGTGCTTGCCCGCCCGGTGGCGGCGCGGCTTCTGGCAGGTGAGATCGCCGAATGGGCGCATTGGTATCGGCCAACCGGGTTGCCGATCATCGACCTTGCCTCCTTCGCGCGATCGCAGCGCGAGTGGGAATTGGCAGACCTGATCCTTGCCGGGTCCGATTTCGTTGGCCAATCGCTGGTTGCCTGCGGGGTTTCGCCGTCCCGGATCGCCGTGATCCCCTACGGGATCGACATTCCAGCCTGCCCCGCGCGCATGCCGGATTATGCTGGCGATCGCCCGTTGCGGCTGCTGTTTGCCGGCGCGAGCGATCTGCGCAAGGGCATTCATCACCTCTTGCGCGCGGTCGATCGGCTTGGCCCGCGCGCGGTCGAGCTGCGGGTGGCAGGAGGGGTTGGCCTCAAGCCGGAGATCGTGACGCGGTATGCCGCCACGGCGCGATTTCTCGGTCAGGTTCCGAGGCAGGATATGGCGCGGCACTTCGACTGGGCCGATGCCTTCGTCCTGCCGTCGCTGGTCGAAGGCTCCGCGACCGTGACCTACGAAGCCCTCGCCCGAAGGCTCCCCGTGGTGGCGACGCCGAATGCCGGGTC
The DNA here is from genome assembly GCF_900177545.1 of Maritimibacter sp. HL-12. Taxonomy (GTDB): domain Bacteria; phylum Pseudomonadota; class Alphaproteobacteria; order Rhodobacterales; family Rhodobacteraceae; genus Sinisalibacter. The sequence goes on from NZ_FXBQ01000001.1 coordinate 3,076,677, forward strand.
GATTGTAACCGACGATGTCGAAGGCCGGATCGTCGCGCCGGCCTCGGCGGCGGCGTTGGTGGAGGCACTGTCGGCCTATGTCGATGACCCGGCGCTGCTGCGCCGCCACGCGGCCGGGGCACGCGCGGCGCGGGAAAGGGCATCCTTCGCGCGCTACGCCCGCGATCTGACCGAAACGCTTTGCGCCCGGAGTCCGCTGCGATGAGCGTTTGGACCAGACCGGGACCGGGGGGCGAAGCGGTGCCTGGCCGCGACATCGTCGTGCTCGCGCTGCGGCGTTCCGGCACCACCGCGCTTTGGCGGCTGCTCAGGCAGGACCCGCGCCATGTTTGCTATGACGAACCGTTCAACCCCTTGCTGCGCCGGTTGCCGGCCAACAATGCCAAGCGCACGTGGGACGAGTTCATCGCCCTGCAAGCGCACGATCCCGCAACATGGGCGGCGCGCTTCGCGCCGGTGGATCGCGCCGGGGAGTTTTTCGAGGCGATGACCCCGGCGCAGGCGGATTATCTCGCATTTCTCTCGGAACGGGGGCCGGTGGTGATCGACGAAACCCGGGCGTTCGGCAAGCTCGAGGGGATCTGCGCGGTGCTTGACCGGCCGGTGGTCATCCACCTCCATCGTCACCCGGTGGCGTTTGCCTCGTCTCACATGATCGCCTCGCAAAACCCGGGGTTCATGCGCCGCCACCTCCACCGGCTCGGCTTTTTCCGGCGCTGGTTTCGCTATGACAGCTGGGGGATGGAAGCGCATTGGCGCCCGCCGCTGCGGGCACGCACCGAAGCGTGGCTGCGCGCCGAGGCTGTCGTGCCGCCCGCGCCGCGCGCGCCCGCCATCCACAAGCTGCTGGCGATCTGGCTTGCAAGCTATCGGCAGTTGGAGCGTGACGGGCGGCACCATGCCGGCGAGCGCTTCCTCTCGCTGTCTTTCGAGGCATTCTGCCGGTCGCCCGCGCCGTGGCTGGCGGCGATCTACCGGTTGGCCGGGCGGGCACCGCATGGCGTGGATTGCAGCGCTCTGCACCCCGCTTCGCCCGGCTACCGGCCCGGCGATCCACGCTGGCAGGCGGCGGCCAGGGCGGTGGGTTTCACGCCCGACGAATTGGCGCGGTTCTTCGCGCCCGGCGCGCCGCCGGCAACCGTGCCGCCCGGCCAGGCCGCGACCGCGGCCGCATTTCCCTCCTCGCAAAACGAAAGGACAGCATCATGACCGCCATTCTCGGGCTCAATGCCTTTCACCCCGATGCTTCGGCCTGCCTTGTTGTCGATGGAAAGCTTGTCGGCGCGGTGGCGGAGGAACGGCTTGGCGCGCGGCGCAAACACACGATGGAGTTTCCCCAGAACGCGATCCGCTGGGTGTTGCAGGATGCGGGTTTGCGGCTGCGCGATGTCACTCATGTCGCCATCGCGCGAAATCCCGGCGCGAACCTTGCTGCCAAGACCGCGCACCTCCTGCGCAACCCGTCACTTGCGCTCGGGGCCGCCGCGCGCCACCTGACCCGAAAGAAGTCCATGCAGGCCTCGCTCGGAAATCTCGCCGAAATCTGCGGCGAAGATCCGCAAAAGGTTCGATACAAGCTGCACGCGGTCGAGCATCACCTGGCGCATATTGCCAGCGCCTACTACCTGTCGCCGTTCGAGGCGCTCACCGCCGGGTTTTCCTATGATGGCTCGGGCGATTTTGCCAGTGCGATGGCGGCGCGCTGCGAGGGGCCGCGGATCGACGTGCTCAAACGACGCCGGCTGCCCGACAGTCTTGGCCATTTCTACACCGCGATGTGCCAGTTCATCGGCTTCGACCGCTTCGGCGAGGAATACAAGGTCATGGGCCTCGCGCCCTATGGCGAAGACCGCTTCGACGCGGCACTTTCAAGGCTTCTCGGGCTGGATGCGACTCGCTGGTTCCGTCTGAACCCGGCCTATTTCGACATCGCGCGCGGGTTTCGCGACGCGCGTTTCGAGGTGGGCGGCGAGATGCGTCTGGGACGGATCTATTCCGACAAGCTGGTCGACCTGCTTGGGTCCCCACGCACCCGGTCCCAGCCGATTGGCCAGCGCGAAATGGATATCGCGCGCTCGACGCAGACGCGTTTCGAGGCGGCGGCAACGCAGGTCTTGCGCGATATCGGCACCCGGGTGCCCTTGACCCGCCTCGCGATGGCAGGGGGAAGTGCTCTGAACGGGGTGATGAACGCGCGCATCCTGCGCGATTTCCCTGTCGACCAGATGTATCTTCAGGCAGCCGCCTCCGACGATGGCACCGCCATCGGGGCCGCCTATCATTGCTGGCACATGGGGATGGGGCGCGAGGCGCGGTTCGAGATGACCCACGCCTTCTGGGGCCCCGAATATCCAGACTGGCGCATCCGCCAGGCGATCGAGGCGGCGGGGCTGAGGTATCATACCTGCCGCAGCGAGGCCGAGCTGGTTGCGCTCGCCGCCGATTACATCGCCGAGGGGGCCGTGGTGGGGTGGTACCAGGGGCGCGCGGAATGGGGGCCGCGCGCGCTCGGCAACCGCTCGATCCTGGCCAACCCGGCGATCGCCGACATGAAGGCCACCATCAACCGCAAGATCAAGAAGCGTGAATCGTTCCGGCCCTTCGCGCCCTCGGTGCTGCGCGAGGAGGTGGGCCGGTTCTTCGAACAGGACATCGAAAGCCCGTTCATGATGCACGTGGTGAAATTCAAGCCGAAATGGCGCAAGCGCTTCCCCGCGGTCACCCATGTCGATGGCACCGGGCGGTTGCAAAGCGTCGATGCCGCGAACAACCCGCTCTACTACAAGCTGATCAGCGCCATCAAGGCGCGCACGGGGTATGGCATCGTGCTCAACACCAGCTTCAACGAGAACGAGCCGATCGTCGATACCCCCGAACAGGCGATCTCGGTCTACGCCCGCACCGAGATGGATGTTCTGGTGCTCGGTAACCATGTGTTGGTGAAACCCGAATATGGTGGTCGGCGGTAGTCGTCGGGTTGCGTAACGGCAATTGCGACGGCACGACACAACTCATGCGGGAGGCCCCAACCGTTGACGAAACGCGCGCTCATCACCGGGATCACCGGGCAAGACGGGTCGTATCTGGCCGAATTCCTTCTTGAAAAGGGTTACGAGGTGCACGGGATCATGCGCCGCGCCTCGTCGTTCAACAGCCAGCGGATCGACCATATCTACCAGCACCCGCAGGCCCAAAACCCAGCTCTCATCCTGCATTACGGCGATCTTGGCGACACCTCGAACCTCACCCGCATCCTGCGCGAGGTGGCACCGGACGAGGTTTATAACCTCGGCGCCCAGAGCCATGTCGCGGTGAGCTTCGAGGCACCGGAATACACCGCCGATGTCGATGCCCTCGGCACCCTGCGGCTGCTGGAGGCGATCCGCATTCTCGGCCTCGAATACAAGACACGGTTCTACCAGGCGTCGAGTTCGGAGTTGTATGGTCTGGTGCAAGCGAGCCCGCAAACAGAGCAAACGCCGTTTCACCCGCGCAGCCCCTACGGCGTCGCGAAGCTCTATGCCTACTGGATCACCGTGAACTACCGCGAGGCTTACGGGATGTATGCCTGCAACGGCATCCTGTTCAACCACGAGAGCCCGCGGCGGGGCGAAACCTTCGTCACCCGCAAGATAACCCGCGGGCTGGCCAACATCGCGCAAGGGCTGGAGGATTGCCTCTACATGGGCAACATCGACGCGCGGCGCGACTGGGGGCACGCGAAGGATTACGTGCGGATGCAATGGTTGATGTTGCAGCAGAAAAACCCGGAGGACTACGTGATCGCCACCGGCACGCAGCATTCGGTGCGCGATTTCATCACCTGGTCGGCGGCGGAACTGGGGATCACGCTGCGTTTCGACGGAGCCGGGTTGCAGGAGCGCGGCATTGTCGAAGCGGTCGCGGGCGACGCGGCACCGGCGGTTCGTCCGGGACAGACGATCATCCGCATCGACCCGCGCTATTTCCGCCCCGCTGAAGTTGAAACGCTGCTCGGGGACGCCGGCAAGGCACGCCGGAAGCTCGGCTGGGAGCCGCGAATCTCGGCGCGCGACCTCTGCGCCGAAATGGTTGCGGCAGATCTCGAAGTGGCGCGGCAAACGGCCCTGTTGAAATCCCATGGCTTCGAACAGCCGATTGCCTGCAGACAATGAGACCGCGATGAAGACCTTCGTTTCCGGGCATGCCGGTCTGGTTGGCAGCGCGCTCCTGCGCAAGCTCCGTGCCCGCGGGCAACCATGTGTCACACGTAGCCGGGCCGCGCTCGATCTGACCGACCAGGCCGCCGTGCGCGCCTTTTTCCGGGCGGAACAGCCCGACCTCGTCATCCATGCGGCGGCCAAGGTTGGCGGCATCGGTGCCAACGCGGCCTTTCCGGCGGATTTCATCCACCAGAACCTCGCGATGGCGGTGAACGTCGTGCACGAGGCGCATGCCGCAGGGGTCAGGCGGCTGATGTTTCTCGGCTCGTCCTGCATCTACCCGCGACTCGCCCGCCAGCCGGTCCCGGAAGAGGATCTGCTTTCCGGCCCGCTTGAACCCACAAACGCGCCCTACGCGGTGGCCAAAATCGCCGGGCTCACGATGTGCGAGAGCTACAACCGCCAGCACGCAACCGCCTTTCGCACCGTCATGCCCACCAACCTCTACGGCCCGGGCGACACCTTCGATACCGAAGCCGGCCACGTCGTGCCGGCCCTGATCCGCCGGTTCCACGACGCGGTGCGCGCGGGTGCCCGCGAGGTGGTGGTCTGGGGCTCCGGTGCGCCGCTGCGGGAGTTTCTGCATGTCGACGACATGGCCGACGCCACGCTGTTCCTGCTTGATCTCGACGACGAGACCTATGCGCGCGCCCGCGCACCCGGGGCCAGCCATTTCAATATCGGCTCGGGGGAAGAAGTCTCGATCGGCGCATTGGCGCAGCTTGTCGCGAAGGTGACGGGGTTTTCGGGCCGGATCGTTTTCGATCGCACCCGCCCCGATGGCACCCCCCGCAAACGGCTCGATACCCGCCGGTTGTCCGGCCTCGGCTGGCGGCCCTCGATCCCGCTGGAAGCGGGCATTGCCCAGACCTACGCCTGGTTCCTGGCACAGGGCCGGGGTGAGGCCGGTTCGGAGGAGAACCCTGGGCCGATCAACGATGCCTGCGCCCGGTTCTAGCCGCGCCGCCGCCGCCTGCGCCCGCCGCCGGACTCGCCGCCGCCGGTGAACGCCGGCTCGGGCAAGGGCACCGCCGCGCGCAGCAGCGGGAAGGGGTCGGTGGCGTTCGGCATCGCCGTGGCGGCGACGAAATGCTCCTGGAAGCGCGGCTCCACCGCGGTTTCGATCTTCTCGATCTCGCGGACCACGGCCTCGATCTCGGCCCGCGCGCCGACATTGAGCAGCGCGATCCGCGCACCGGTGCCGGCGGCGTTGCCGGCCGAGGTCACCTTGTCGAGCGGCACATCGGGGATCATCCCGAGCACCATCGCGTGCTTGGCCGAGATATGCGCGCCGAAGGCACCGGCGAGCACCACGCGATCAACCTTGTCGACGTCGCGCTTGTCCATCAAGAGCCGCGCGCCGGCGTAGAGCGCGGCCTTGGCCATCTGGATCGCGCGGATGTCGTGGTTGGTGACGGTGATGCGTGGGTGGGTCTCGTCGCCGTTCCAGAGCACGTAAGCCTGGGTGCGGCCGTCGGCGATGCAGCGGGTCGTGCCGGTTTCCTCCGCCGTGCCAATCAGCCCCTTGGCATCGACGATCCCGGCCATGCGCATCTCGGCCATCACCTCGATGATGCCCGAGCCGCAGATGCCGGTGAGCCCGGTGCCCGCGATCGCCTCGGCAAAGGCCGGATCATCCGACCACAGATCGCTGCCGATCACCCGGAACCGCGGCTCCTTCGTCACCGGGTCGATCTCGACCCGCTCGATCGCGCCCGGTGCCGCGCGCTGGCCCGCGCTGATCTGCGCCCCCTCGAAGGCCGGGCCGGTGGGCGAGGAACAGGCCTGCACGCCCGTGCGGTCCCCGAGCAGGATCTCGGCGTTGGTCCCAACATCGACCACCAGCACGAGATCGTCCGACTTGTGCGGCTGCTCCGAGAGCGCCACGGCGGCGGCATCGGCCCCGACATGCCCCGCGATCAGCGGCAGCACGTAGGCCCGCGCCCCGGGCGCGAGATCGAGCCCGAGATCGGCGGCGCGCAAGGATTGCGCCGCGCCGGTGGCGAGCGCGAAAGGCGCTTGGCCCAGTTCGTAAGGATCGAGCCCGAGGAACAGGTGATGCATCACCGGGTTCATCACGAAGGCGCTGTCGAGCAGGGTGTCGCGGCCGATCCCGGCTTCCTCGATCAGCGCGTCGATCAGCGCGTTCAGCCCCTCGCGCACGGCATTGGTGAGTTCATCCGCGCCGCCGGGGTTCATCATCGCGTGGCTGACCCGGCTCATCACGTCTTCGCCAAAGCGGATCTGCGGGTTCATCAGGCCCGACGAGGCCAGCACCTCGCCGCTGGCCAGATCGGTCAGGTGCCCTGCGATGGTGGTGGAGCCGATATCGACGGCGATCCCGTGCGCCTTGTCATGAAACTCCGGCCAGAGCGCGATCACCTGCGGCGGGCCGTGGCGATGCACCGCGGCGGTGACCGCCCATTTGCCCGCCCGCAGCGTCTTTTGCAGGGCCGGGAGCAGGTGACGGTCGAAGCCGAGCGTCTCCAGCCCCATCTCGGACTTGAGCGCTGAAAGCAGGCGTTCGAGATCGCCTTCGGGGGCGTGCATGTCGGGCTCGGGCACCTCGACGTAATGCAGCCGGATCGCCGGATCGAGCACGATGTCGCGGGCCTCGGCGCGCTTGCGCACGACCTGTTTGTGGACCTGGCTCTCGGGCGGCACGTCGATCACCACGTCGGCCACGATCTGGGCCTGGCAGCCGAGGCGGCGGCCCGGTTTCAGCCCGCGCACACGGTCATAGCGTTCCTCGACGGCGTTGACCGGGCTGAGCGCATCCTCGGCCACGGTGATGCCATGCTTGGCATGCGACCCGTAGGACGGCGTGACCTGGCATTTCGAGCAGATCCCGCGCCCGCCGCAGACCGAATCGAGGTCAACCCCCAACTGCCGCGCGGCGGTGAGCACCGGCGTGCCCGCGGCAACGCGGCCGCGTTTGCCCGAGGGCATGAAGATCACCAGGGGGTCGGTATCGGCCATGGGCATGTCTCCTTGCCCGCCTTTGTAGCGGGCGGGGGCAGAGAGGCAAGCGCCCGGGGGCGACATGGCGCGGCGCGGTCTCGACATTGCGCGCGCCCTGACGACTTCGTGATCCTTTCAGCCCGGCGGCGACTGGCCCCAGGGATAGGGCCGCAGGAAGGTGGCAAACCCGTTCGCCAGGTCGATCACCACGCCGGCGGGCGAGATCTCCACCAGTTCGCCCAACGCGATGCGGTCTCCGAGCGTGCCGGTGATGATATCGCCGTCCGACATCCGGATGATCGCGCGCATCGCGTCGTCCGGCCCGGCAACCCCGAGCAGCGCCACCTCATCGAGCGGAATAACCCCGCGCCGGGTGGCGTTTTCGGCAACAAATGCGTTGGGTGCGCCGCCATGAGCCGCAGTTTCCATGCCTGATCCTTCCAAGTCCTTCTGGAACCCGGGAAGCATGGCACGGGGAGGGTTAAGGCGGGTTTAAGCATCGAGCAGCGCGGCGAAGTCGGCCCCGGCGGCGGCGTGGATCTCGGCAAGCCGTGCCGGCGAGATCCCCTCGCGCTGCGCCGCGTAGAGCGCATTGCCCGGGTGCGGTTGCAGGCGCGCAAGCTCGCCCGGCGGGCCGGGCACAAGGTTGCAGGCCACCGGCTCACCGGGCGCGAAGCCCGGCAGCGCATTCGCGGCCCAGGCGAAACAGCCGGCGAAGGGCCTGCCATCCGCCCGCGCCGAAAGCCAGCCCTGCCAGCTTTCCTCGCTCACGCTGGCCCATGTCTCGAAGCCGAAGACGGTGCGCGCGCCGGTGATCGGCAGCAGCAGGAGCGCGCGCAGGAAGCGGTGGCCCTGCATCGTGCAATAGGTCGGCGAAAGCCGGTCATCGCCAACCTCCAGAGCCTTTTCTCCCTTCGGCAACGGCCCGTGCGGCCAGCCATCGGGGGCGTCGAAGGGCAGGGTGATGAGCCCGCCGCGCGCCGCGAGCTTCTGCCAGCGCGGATCGTCCTGCAGGTCGGTGTCGGTCATTCGGCGGCCTTTACCGCGAACCCCTTGGCGATCATGTCGGAGGGGGCGACGGGGTATTCGCCGGAGAAACAGGCGTCGCAGTATTGCGGCTGGTTCTGATTGCGGCCCTTCGCCTCGCCGACGGCGCGGTAGAGCCCGTCGAGCGAGATGAACCTGAGACTGTCGACATCGAGATGGGCGCACATCTCGTCCTCGCTCATGGTGGCGGCGAGAAGCTTGCCGCGTTCGGGGGTGTCGACGCCGTAGAAACAGGGCCACGCGGTGGGCGGCGACGCGATGCGGAAATGCACTTCCCTGGCACCGGCGTCGAGGATCATCTCGCGGATCTTCTGGCTGGTGGTGCCGCGCACCACGCTGTCGTCGACGAGGATCACCCGCTTGCCCTCGATCAGCGCGCGGTTGACGTTGAGCTTGAGCCGCACGCCCATGTTGCGGATCTGCTCGGTGGGCTCGATGAAGGTGCGGCCCATGTACTGGTTGCGGGTGATGCCGAGGCCGAAGGGAATGCCGCTTTCGGCGGCATAGCCGATCGCGGCGGGGGTGCCGCTGTCGGGCACCGGGCAGACCAGATCGGCGTCCACCGGGGCCTCGCGCGCCAGTTCCACACCGATCTGGCGGCGGGTTTCATAAACCGAGCGGCCGCCGAGGATCGAATCGGGGCGCGAGAAATAGACGTGTTCGAAGATGCAGAAGCGCGGTTTCAGCCGCTCGAAGGGGTGGTAGCTCTGAACCCCCCCGTCGGCGGAGATCACCACCATTTCGCCAGGCTCGACCTCGCGCACGAATTCCGCGCCGATGATGTCGAGCGCGCAGGTCTCCGACGACAGCACCCAGCCATCGCCGACGCGCCCCAGAACCAGTGGCCGCACCCCGAGCGCATCGCGCACCCCGATCAGCTTGGTGCGGGTCATCGCGACGACGGAAAACGCGCCCTCGATCCGGCGCAGCGCGTCTTTCATCCGCTCGGGGATGTTCTTCTGGATCGAGCGCGCCATCAGGTGGATGATGCATTCGCTGTCGGAGGAGGACTGGAAGATCGACCCGCGTTCGATCAGCTCGCGGCGGATCGCCTCGGCGTTGGTGATGTTGCCGTTATGTGCGATCGCGGCCCCGCCCATGGCGAACTCGCCGAAGAACGGCTGCACGTCGCGAATCGCCGTGGCCCCCTTGGAGCCGGCGGTGGAATAGCGCACGTGGCCGATGCCGATGGTGCCGGGCAGGGTTTCCATCAGGCTGGCGCGGGTGAAGTTGTCGCGCACCAGCCCGAAGCGGTGTGCCGACTGGAAGCCGGATTCCGGTGCGAAGGTGATGATCCCGCCCGCTTCCTGCCCGCGATGTTGCAGCGCATGCATGCCGAGGGCGACGAAATTGGCGGCATCCGTCACGCCAACCACGCCGAAGACACCGCATTCCTCCCTGAGCTTGTCGTCGTCGAAAGGATGGGCGGGCGGCAAAGCGGCGCAGGAAGTCATGGCGGCTCCGAATCCTGTGATCGCGGGTTGCCCTCTCATAAGGCGTCGTTGCCGGAGTGTCACGCACCCGCGGTGCCGCCGTAACAGTTTTATGACTCTCGCACCACCCGTTCGGTCGGTCTGCGCGCGATGATGAACACCGCGTCGCGCGGGCCGGGTTGCCAGCGCTCCTCGATCTCGAAGCCGCGCGCGGCGATGGCCGCGGCAAGCTCGTCGGGGCTGAAGCTGCTGAGCCGGGGTGCGAGACCGAGCCTTGCCAGCAGAGGCAGAACCATCCGCAGCGGCAGCGACATCGTTGCCATGCAGGCGGTGGAGGAGACGAAGATCCCGCCCGGCCGGGTCAGCGCCCAGGCCCTGTCGAGCGCGCCGCGCCAATCCGGGATCAGGTGCAGAAGCGACAGCATCAGCACCGCGTCCCAGGGCCGCGAGGTGTCGATCTCGTCGAGCGCCGCGCAGTCGAAAACCACGTTCTCCACAGCCTCGCGCGCAGCCCTTTCGCGGCCATGCGCCAGCATCTTTTCGGAGAAATCGACGGCGCGCACCCGTTTGACGTGGGGCGCATGCGCAATCGCGGTAGTGCCTGTGCCACAGCCGATTTCGAGCAATTCCCAGTCGGGTTGGAGCCGCGCCCGGGTTTGCGCCAGCTTGCGGGCATAGCTCGCCTCGTCGGCCGGAGGCTGGCGCGCGTATCTTGCGGAAATACGGTCCCAGAACCGGGCGGGATTGGTCATCACACTCTCCGCCCGAAAGCCTGCGCAGCCGATGCCTTCAGGTCAAGATCAGTTGTCGGGGCCGGAAGCCGTGCAGGACGATACCAGCGTCTCGTAGCGTTCCACGATCCAGCCCGGCGCATCGTCGGGGATCTGTTCATCGATCTTGCCGGAGGTGCGGGCAAACACCTTGGCGGTGCGCGAATCGTCGACCATGGCGATGCTCTCGGTCACGATGACCCGGTCGTAGATCACCAGCGCGATGGCCACCAGCAGCAGGCCGCGCAGCACGCCGAAGACGAAGCCGAGAGCCTGGTCGACGCCGCCGAGCGCCGAGCGCTGGATTGCCGAGGAAAACAGCGGTGTGAAGATCGACACCACCACCAGCGCGAGCGCCAGAACGCCGGCGAAGGCGGCGATCACCGACAACTCGCAGCTATCGGCGATGAAATCGCGCAACACCGGGATTTCGCGGATCAGCGGCACTGCCCGGGGAGCGAACATGTAGGCCACAACCGCCGCGATTACCCAGCCCGCGATCGACATCCCTTCCCGAACGAAGCCCCGCGAGTAGGCCAGGATGGCCGAGACCAGGATGACCAGCGCGACGATCCCGTCGACAATCGTGAAACCGTCCATGTGTTCGCTTCCCTACTCAGGCGCTCACCCCGCGCCGAAAACCTCGCCGACGAAGCTCACCAGATCGTCCATCGTGCGGACACGCATCCCCGAGCCTTCCCCAAATTTCGAGCCTGCCGGGGCAATAGCCGTTGTGAAACCAAGTTTTTGCGCTTCTTTCAACCTGTTTTCCGCCTGCGACACCGGGCGAAGCGCCCCGGAGAGCGAGATTTCACCGAAAACCACGGTTTCGGGCGGCACGCCGACGTCTTCGCGGGCAGAAAGAAGCGCCGCGGCCACCGCGAGATCGGCGGCCGGTTCGGATATCTTCATGCCTCCCGCGACGTTGAGGTAGACATCGAGCCCGGCGAAGGGGATGCCCACCCGCGCCTCCAGCACCGCGAGGATCATCGCCAGCCGTCCGGCGTCCCAGCCCAGCACCGAGCGGCGCGGCTGGGCCAGCGGCGAGGGGGCCACGAGGGCCTGCAGCTCCACCAGCACCGGGCGGGTGCCCTCGATCCCGGCAAAGACCACTGAGCCGGGGGCGGGTTTTTCGCGTTCCGACAGGAACAGCGCGGAAGGATTGGCCACTTCCGCCAGCCCGCCGCCGGTCATCTCGAAAACGCCGATCTCGTCGGCCGGGCCGAAGCGGTTCTTGACCGCGCGCAGGATGCGGAACTGGTGGCCGCGCTCGCCCTCGAAATAGAGCACGGTATCGACCATGTGCTCGACCACGCGCGGGCCTGCGATCTGGCCGTCCTTGGTGACGTGGCCGACCAGCACCACCGACACGCCGTGGCGCTTGGCGAAACTGGTCAACTCATGCGAAGCGGCGCGCACCTGCGCCACCGAGCCGGGCGCGCTCTCGACGTTGTCGGCCCACATCGTCTGGATCGAATCGATCACCGCGAGGTCGGGTTTCTCGGCCTCAAGCGTGGTCAGGATATCGCGCAGGTTGGTTTCGGCGGCGAGCCGCACGGGGGCGTCGGTGAGGCCCAGCCGGGCCGCCCGCATGCGCACCTGCGCGCTTGCTTCCTCGCCGGAAACATAGATGCATTTCAATCCCTTGCGGGCGAAACTTGCCGCGGCTTGCAAGAGCAGGGTGGATTTGCCGATGCCCGGATCGCCGCCCACGAGGATGGCGCTTGCGGGCACCAGCCCGCCGCCCAGCACCCGGTCGAACTCCTCGACCCCCGAGCGCGCGCGCGGCGGCGGCGCTTCCTCGGTGGCGAGGTCGGTCAGCATCACCGGCGTGCCGCGCCGACCGCCCAGCGTTTTCGACGCGGGGCCCGCCGAGAGCGGCTTTTCCTCGACAATGCTGTTCCACGCGCCGCAAGCCTCGCAGCGGCCCGACCACTTGGTATGCGAAGCCCCGCAGGCCTGGCAGGTGAAGGAGGGTGCCTTGGCCATCAGCTCATGCCTCGCGCGCTTGTGGCCGCCGCCGCCTCGTGGTGGCCCAGGCCAGTATGATCGAGGCCAGCACGCAGGCGGTGAACAGATAGAGCCCCCAGCCGGTTTCGACCCGGGCAAAACCGGCCCCCTTCAGCACCACGATGTAGAGCGCGATCAGGAACACGTCGGCCATTGCCAGCCGGCCGAGGTGTTCCAGCACCGGCAGCACCCGCCGCCGCATCAGCCCGAACTGGATCAGGGCAAGGCCGATCACCTTGAGCATCGGTGCGAAGATCGCGAAGAAGGTCACCAGAAGCGCCAGCGCCACGTCGGTTTCCCACAGCGCCTGCAGCCCCGAGATCACGCTGATTTCCTCCAGCCCGAAGAACGGCAGGTCGATCCCGGCGCGCAGCAACGGTGCGAACCACGAGACCGGAAAGAGCACGACGAGCGCGAGGTTGAAAAGCCGGAGCCAGTTCATGCCCCCCGGTTAGCGCATCGCGGTGCCGCGGGCGAGGGGAATTGCCGGCCTTGTGCCTCACTCGCGCCCCCGCGCATAGCGCCGGGCGTAGCGGGGGCCGAGCTGGGTGAGCACCTCGTAGCCGATCGTGCCCGCCGCCTCGGCGATGTCGTCCACCCCCTGGTGGCGGCCGAGCATGGTGAGAAACTTCGGGTCCGCGTTCAGGTGGCTGACCTCGACGCCGATCAGGTCCATCGACACCCGGCCGAGGATCGGGCAGGGGGTGTCTTCGTGAAACAGCACCCCGTGATTGGACAGGTGCCGCGACAGACCGTCGGCATAGCCGCCCGACACCGTCGCCACGCGGGTTGGCCGCTCGGCCACGAAGGTGTTGCCGTAGCCGATGCTTTCGCCGGCCGCGATCTCGCGCACCTGGATCACCGGCAACTCCAACTCCACCACCGCGCGCGCCTCCTCGAACGGCAAGCCGCCATAGAGCCCGACACCGGGCCGGGTGAGATCGAAGTGGTATTCCGGGCCGAGCTGGATGCCGCCGGTCGCCGCCAGCGAGCGCGGCACGTCGCAGCCTTCGGTGACCTCGATGAAGGCGTCGAGTTGGCGGCGGTTCATCTCGTGGTCGGGCTCGTCGGCGCAGGCGAGGTGGCTCATCAGGAGCCGCGGGCCAAGGCTCAGAACCAGATCGCGCACCGCCACCCACTCCGCGGGTTCCATCCCGAGCCGGTTCATGCCGGTATCGAGCTGAACCCCGAACGGATGGCCCGGCAGCGCCTCGAAATGCCGGGTCATCTGCTCGATCGAATTGAGCATCGGCACCAGCCCGAGATCGTGGATCATGTCGGTATCGCCCGGCATGTGGCCGGAAAAGACGCCGATCTCCGGCCCCGGTCCGAGCGCCTCGCGCAGCGCCCAGCCCTCTTCCGCCACCGCCACGAAGAAGCGCCGCGCCCCGGCGGCGGCCAGCGCGCGCGCCACCTTGCCCGCGCCCAGCCCGTAGCCATCGGCCTTCACCACCGCGGCGGTCTGAACCTCGGGGGCAGACATCGCGTCGAGCGCACGCCAGTTGGCGGCGATCGCGTCGAGATCAATCGTCAAACGTCCAGTGCTCATGGGGCCCGGTTTCCGGCAGGTGCGCGCGCAGGTCAAGGGGGAAACCGGGGCGGCGCAGGATCATGACCGAAATACCCAGTCGGTTGCGCCGGTGTGCAAACCGGCTGCCCGCCTCAGCCCGCGACCTCGGTTTCGATCCGGCTTGCGCGGTGCAGCGTGAGGTGGACCGGGCAGCGGTCGGCGATCTCGAGCAGCCGGCTGCGCTGGTCGTCGTCAAGATCGCCTTCGAGGGTGATCCGCCGGGTGAAGATATCCACCTTGAGCGGTCGGCCGCGGTCGTCCTTCGCGCCGTCTTCGTCCGGTTCCTTGCGGTGGGTGACATCGACGCTGATGCCGCTCACCGGCCATTTCTTTACCCGCGCATACATCCGCATCGTCATCGAGGTGCAGGTGCCGAGCGCGGCCTTGAGCAGCGCGTAGGGGTTCGGCCCCTTGTTGGCACCGCCCACGTCTTCCGGCTCGTCGCCGATGAAGCCGTGCCACGGCCCGTTCGCGACCGATTGGGTGAAGCCCTCCGGGTCAATCTCGCGCACCCGCACGGTGCCCTCGGGGGCGGGCTTTGCCGGTGCGGGCATCGCGCTTGTCGCCGGGGCGGCGAGATCGAGCCCGAGGTAGCGCCCGGACCAGGCGGCGATCACCGTGGCGGCGTACTCGGCATCTTCTGCCCGGCTGATCATGTGGTCGGCGTCGCCCAGCGTGATGAAGCTCTTGGGGTGGCGCGCCGCCTTGAAGATCTCGGCGGCATTGTCGATCCCCACCACCATGTCGCGCGGGGCGTGCATCACCAGCAGCGCGGCCCCCAGATCGTGGATTGCGGCATTGAGATCCTGGCTCTGAATGTCGTCGAGGAAGTCCTTGGAGATGTTGAACTTGCGCCCGCCAAGATCAACCTCCGCGACGCCGTTTTCCTCGATCTCCTCGAGCCGGCAGGCGAAATTGCGGGCCACATGGTCGGGGGCGGCGGGGCTGCCCAGCGTCACCACCGCCCTGACCCCGTCGAGCCGGGCCGCGGCCTTGAGCACCGCGGTGCCGCCGAGCGAATGCCCGATCATCAGGCTTGGTGCCAGGTCACGCTCGGCCAGCGCCGCCGCCGCCGCTTCGAGATCGGAGATGTTCGAGGCGAACGTGGTTTCGCCGAACGCGCCCTCGCTGTCACCGAGCCCGGTGAAATCGAAACGCAGCACGGCGATGCCGGCCTCGGCCAGCCGCGCGGCGATCCGCCGGGCAGGCAGGATGTTCTTGGTGCAGGTGAAGCAATGGGCAAAGATCGCCGTGGCGCGCACCGCGCCTTCGGGCAGATCGAGCCGCCCGGCCAGCGTGCCGCCATCGTGGCCGGGAAACGTGAAGGGCTCGGTTTTCATGTCGGGTCAATCCTTTGGGGTCGAGTGCAAGGTGGGCGGCATCGCGGACGGAAACAAGACCTGTCGACCGCGCCCGCGGCAAGGCGGGTGATTGTCGCAACGGGGCTTGCGGCGCTCAGGAACCGGGGTCATCTTCGCCCGATGACCACGCGCTCGCAAATCCAGGTTCCCCTCGGGGCACCGCTGCACCAACACCTCCCGCTCAGGCCATGGGCCGAGGAAAAGACCCGCCGCCTGCCGGGGCTGAACCCGGTGGCACCCGGCGACTGGCTGCGCGTCGACGAGGTGTTTGCCGCGCAGATGCGCCTGCGTGACGCGCTGATCGCCAACCGGCGCGCGGCGGTGCTGGCGCTTGACGAGGCCGCGCGCCCGGCGGCGGAGGAGCTGCTGGGCGCGGTGCTCGCGGAGGTCGCGGCCAAGCCCGGCTACGTGATCGGGGCACAGAGCGTGGTCCGGCCCGATGGCGTGGAGGTGCCGCTTGACCGCACCGATCCGCTCGCCACCGCCGGGCGGTTGGTGCAGGAAGATCTCGTGCTCCTCGAAAAGCCGGACGCGGGCGACGAGCACCTGCTCACCGGCGCGGTGCTCTGTTTTCCGGCAAGCTGGACCTTGGAGCAGAAATTCCTGCGCCCGCTCACCACGATCCACGTGCCGGTGCCGGATTACGACGGCAATATCGCGCGCCGGGTGCAACGGTTGTTCGACGGGTTGCAGCCGGATCGGCCGATCTGGCGGGCGAATTATCTCGTCTACGGCGACCCGGCCCTGCACCAGCCGCGCCGCGAGGGCGAGGCGCGCAAGCTCGCGCCGGAGGGGCCGCGGTTTCTGCGGATGGAGCGGCAGGTGCTCAAGCGGCTGGAGCGCAGCCGCGCGGTGGTGTTTTCGATCCACAGCTATGTTCTGGAGATGGATGCGCTCGCGCCGGAGGATCGCGCGGCGCTCGCCGGGCTTTCGGCGGTCGGCTGAGGCCCCGGCCCGGTCGGCCGGGGCAATCAGCTCAGGTAAGACAGCAATGTCTGCCCGACGCCGCTTTGCGAAATGCCCATCACCGAGCCGGTGATCGCGGTGGTGCGGGCGGAGAAGCCGAGGCTTTCGCGCCCGAGCACCGCCAGGGTGAGCAGCGCTGCGCCCACCGGCAGGGCGAAGACCAGCATCGCCGCGTTGAGCGAGTTGACCGCCGCGCGGTGCACGATCGGCTGCGCCTCCGGGTCGGGGTCCCACAGCGTGTTTTCTTCGGTCGCGGGCTTGGCCCCTGGTTCCACGTAAGGGGTGATATCAATCACCTCGGCGTTTTCGCGCTGCGGTTCAGGCTCGCCGTTCCAGGCCTTTCGGGCCATCTCCCACATCAACTCTTCGGTCTGCGAATCGTGCGGCGCGGCAAGGTTGCGCGCGCGCGGCGTGGCGATGTCGTCGACCAGCTTGTCGTGGGCATCGGCGTCGAAGGCACCGGGGTATTCGCGCACGATCAGCCGCTCGGGCGCGCCATGCGCGGTGATCCGGTCCGCCAGCCCCTGGCATATCGCCGCGCGGTCCTCGAAATTCGGTCCGGCGGGCGCGCCTTCGGGGCCGGGTCCGACCGAGACCACGATACATTCGGCAAAGCGCGGGGCCGCGCCGGACTCGTCGCAGGTTTCGGCCAGCCTGGTCGAGGCCAGGCAGATCCGCATCGTCGCGAGGTCGTAGACGACGAAATCGTCATACGCCGCCTCGATATCGAGCTGTCCCTCGGGATTGGCCCAGAGCGCCCGCCCCAGTTCATGCGAGAGGGCCGGGAAGTCTATTTTACTGTCTTCTGCGTAACACAACGCGGCAATCGTACTGTTGGCGATCCCGTTCATTTCCGGTCCTCCTGCCATCAGGTCAACCGCAGGTAATCCCAAGAATTCGTCTACAATTTGAAATTTTCAGGGTTATTGATCCACCCGGGTCCAACGTTGGACACCATTTGGGCGCAAATCACGCCCCCAAGGGCGGGATTGTTTCCGTCGCACCGAAAACGAGGTGCCGGGCAGAAGAAAGGGGCACCCCTCGGGCGCCCCTTCCGGTCGGTCTGTCGCCGCGATCAGCAGCTGTAATACATCAGGTATTCCACCGGGTGCGGGGTGTGCTCGTAGGCATAGACCTCTTCCCACTTCAGATCGAGATAGCCCTGGATCTGGTCCTTGGTGAACACGTCGCCCGCAAGCAGGAAATCGTGGTCGTTTTCCAGCGCCGTGAGGGCCTCGCGCAGCGAGCCGCAGACGGTCTCGATGTCATGCAGCTCTTCCGGCGGCAGATCGTAGAGGTTCTTGTCCTGCGCCGGGCCCGGGTCGATCTTGTTCCTGATCCCGTCGAGGCCAGCCATCAGCAGCGCCGCGAAGGCGAGGTAGGGGTTGGCGGCGGGATCGGGGAAGCGGGCCTCGACGCGCTTGGCCTTCGGGCTCTCGGTCCACGGGATACGCACGCAGCCCGAGCGGTTGCGGGCCGAGTAGGCGCGCAGCACCGGGGCCTCGAAACCGGGCACGAGGCGCTTGTAGGAGTTGGTCGCCGGGTTGGTGAAGGCGTTGAGCGTTTTCGCGTGCTTGAGGATGCCGCCGATGAACCACAGGGCTTCCTGGCTCAGATCGGCATACTTGTCGCCGGCGAAGAGCGGCTTGCCGTCTTTCCAGATCGACATGTTGACGTGCATCCCCGAGCCGTTGTCGCCCTTCATCGGCTTGGGCATGAAGGTGGCCGTCTTGCCGTAGGCGGCGGCGACGTTGTGGATGACGTACTTGTATTTCTGAAGCTCGTCGGCCTGGGTGGTGAGGCTGTCGAAGATCAGGCCAAGCTCGTGCTGGGCGCTCGCCACCTCGTGGTGGTGCTTGTCGACCTTCATGCCGATCTGCTTCATCGTCGAGAGCATTTCGGAGCGGATGTCCTGGGCGTCGTCGATCGGGTTGACCGGGAAGTAGCCGCCCTTGTGCTGGGCGCGGTGGCCCATGTTGCCCATCTCGTATTCGGTATCGGTGTTCCAGGCGGCATCGACCGCGTCGAGCTGGAACGACACCTTGTGCGGCGTCACCGAGTAGCGCACGTCGTCGAACAGGAAGAACTCGGCTTCCGGCCCGAAATAGGCGGCATCGCCGATCCCGGTCGACTTGAGATAGGCCTCGGCCTTCTGCGCGGTGCCGCGCGGATCGCGCTCGTAGGGTTCGCCGGTGTCGGGCTCGACGATCGAGCAATGCAGGCACAGCGTCTTCTCGGCATAGAACGGGTCGATATAGGCCGAGGCCGGATCGGGCATCAGTTTCATGTCGGAAGCCTCGATCGACTTCCAGCCGGCAATCGAGGAGCCGTCGAACATGAAGCCCTCTTCGAGGAAATCCTCGTCGACGAGATCGGCGACCACGGTCACGTGCTGAAGCTTGCCCTTCGGGTCGGTGAAGCGGATATCGACGTAGGCGACGTCTTCTTCCGACATCAGCTTGAGAACGTCAGCGTTGTTCATTTGACATTTTCCCTTGGTTTCAGTGTTTGGGGTTTGGCGCTCACGGGGCCGGTCAGACGGCGTCGAGGCCGGTTTCTCCAGTGCGGATTCGGATCGCCTGTTCCACCGGGGTGACGAAGATCTTGCCGTCGCCGATCTTGTCGGTCTTGGCGGCGGCGATGATCGCCTCGATCGCGGCATCGACCTGGTCGGCCGGCAGCACCACCTCGATTTTCACTTTCGGCAGGAAGTCGACCACGTATTCGGCACCGCGGTACAGCTCGGTATGGCCCTTCTGCCGACCGAAGCCCTTGACTTCGATGACCGACAGCCCCTGCACACCAATCTCCTGCAACGCGTCTTTCACCTCGTCGAGCTTGAACGGCTTGATGATGGCTTCAATCTTTTTCATGGTCTTTCCCCCGTGGGTTCAGGTTCGCCGCCCAGTGACCACTTTCACAGGGCGGCCTCAATTGGATAGGGTCGTGGTAGACTGGTGCGGCGCAGGATTCCAGCGAAGTTGCATAAATTTTGTGCAAAGAGCCGCCAAACCGGGCGGAAAATGAAGAATAGGAGGGCCAAGCATGGCCATTCTGCTGACATCTGCCCAAATGCGCGCCATCGAGGGCGCGGCGATCGCCTCCGGTGCGGTCAGCGGGCTCGAGTTGATGGAGCGCGCCGGCGCGGGCGTGCTGGAGGCGCTTGTCGCGCACTGGCCGGACTGCGCGACGCGGCCCGGGCTGGCGGTGGTGCTTTGCGGCCCCGGTAACAATGGCGGCGATGGCTTTGTCATCGCCCGGCTGCTCGCAAAGGCGGGCTGGGAGGTGCGCCTCGGTCTGCTCGGAAGGCCCGACCGGCTGCCGCCCGACGCCCGCACCAATCACGACCTGTGGGCCGCTCTCGGTGCGGTGCAGAGCCTCGACGACGCGCTCGCCGCCCTCGGCAAGGCCGATCTGGCGGTGGATGCGCTGTTCGGCACCGGGCTTGCCCGCCCGCTCGAAGGCACGGCGGCGCGGGCGGCCAATGCGTTGGCGGAAATGGCCTGGGGCGGCGGCCGGGTGCTGGCGGTCGATGCGCCATCGGGTTTGTGCATGGATTCGGGCCGCCCGCTGGTGCCGCCCGAGGGCGATGGCGTGGCGGCCGCCACCCTGACGGTGAGCTTCCACGCGCTGAAAGCCGGGCATGTGCTCGCCGAAGGGCCCGAAAGGTGTGGCCGGGCCGTTGTCGCCGATATCGGCCTCACCGCGTCGCAGCATCGCGCCGCGCTCGGGGTGGACGGGGTGCAGACGCTTGCCGCCATTGTGGAACCGCCCGATGCCGGGCGGCTCGACAAGGCGGCACACCCGGGCGCGCACAAATACGGACACGGCCACGCACTGGTGCTCGCGGGGGGTGCGGGCAAGGGCGGCGCGGCGCGGCTCGCCGCGCGCGCAGCACTCCGGGTGGGCGCGGGGCTGGTGACACTCGGGGTGCCGTGGGAAGCGATGGCCGAGAACGCCGCCCAGCTCACCGCGATCATGCTGGCCGGGGTCGACGATGCCGCCGCACTCGAACACCTGCTCGACGACGACCGGCTGAACGCGCTTGCGCTTGGGCCGGGACTGGGACGCGGGCGTGCGCGCCTGCTGGTGCCGGTCGCGCTCGCCGCGCAGCGCCCCGTCGTGCTCGATGCCGATGCGCTCACCGCCTTCGCCGATGATCCCGCCGCATTGTTCGCCATATTGCATGGCAAGGCGGTGCTCACGCCCCACGCCGGAGAATTCGCCCGGCTGTTTCCCGACATCGCTGCGGGGCTGCATGGTCCGGCGCGGCACGGCCCGGCCCCGTCGCGGCTCGATGCGGCCCGCGCGGCCGCGGCGATCTCGAACGCGGTGGTGCTGCTCAAGGGGCCCGACACGGTGATCGCCACGCCCGAAGGGCGCGTGGCGGTGAATGTCGCGGCCTATGATCGCGCCGCGCCATGGCTGGCAACGGCGGGGGCAGGCGACGTGCTGACCGGGCTGATCGCCGGGCTGATGGCGCGCGGCTTCTCCGCCTTCGCCGCCGCCAAGGCCGGTGCCTGGCTGCATACCGAGGCGGCGCGCGCCTTCGGGCCGGGGTTGATTGCCGAGGACTTGCCGGAGGTTCTGCCCGCGGTGTTGCGTGGCCTCATCGCGTCCGGCATCGCGCCGGAGCCGGGCGCGGCAGGCGTGGTTTGGCCCCCATAACGACTTGACTTCCACCGCTTTCCCGAGGATAAGCCGGGCTTCCGGACCGGGAGGGCCCCGTCCGGAGGTTGAAACCACGCCCCCGAGGGGCGCGCAGTTCGAGGCGGCGAAAGCCATGACGCCGGCAGGGCCGGGGCCGAAGGACGCGGAAGAAATGAAGGAATGCCAGATGTTTGCGGTCCTCAAGACCGGTGGCAAGCAATACAAGGTCCAGGCCGGCGACGTGCTGCGCGTGGAAAAGCTTGCGGCCAATGCCGGCGACAAGGTTCAGTTCAACGAGATTCTCATGGTCGGCGCGACGGTGGGCTCCCCCCTCGTGGAGGGCGCGGGCGTCCAGGCCGAGGTGATCGACCAGATCAAGGGCGAAAAGCTCATCCATTTCGTCAAGCGCCGCCGTAAGCACGGCTCCAAGCGCACCAAGGGCCACCGCCAGCAGCTTACGCTTCTGCGGGTGACCGACGTGCTCGAGAAGGGCGCCGACAAATCGGGTGTGATGGCTGCCGTGGGCGCCGGTTCGGTGTCGGGCTTCGCCTACGCCGCTGCCGCCGCAAAACCGGCGAAGAAGGCCGCACCGAAGGCCGAGAAGAAGGCCGCGCCGAAAGCCGAGAAGGCTGCGCCGAAAGCCGAGAAGAAGGCCGAGAAGAAGGCTGCGGCCAAGGCCGATGCGCCCGCCGCCGGTGCCGACGATCTCAAGCAGCTTTCGGGTGTTGGCCCGGCGCTGGAGAAGAAACTGCTCGAGGCCGGCGTGACCTCGTTCGCGCAGATCGCTGCGTGGACCGAGGCCGACATCGCGGAATTCGACGAGAAACTGAGCTTCAAGGGCCGGATCGAGCGTGAAGGCTGGGTCGAACAGGCCAAGAAGCTGGCGAAGTAAGGAGAGAGCGAGATGGCACACAAGAAAGCAGGCGGCAGCTCCCGCAACGGGCGCGACTCTGCCGGTCGCCGCCTCGGCGTCAAGAAGTTCGGCGGCCAGGCCGTGATCCCGGGCAACATCATCATCCGTCAGCGCGGCACCAAGATGTGGCCGGGCGAGGGTGTCGGCATGGGCAAGGATCACACCATCTTCGCGACCGTCGAGGGCAAGGTGTCGTTCAGCAAGGGCCTCAAGGGCCGCACCTTCATTTCGGTGATGCCGGTACCGGAGGCCGCCGAGTAAGCCGAACCCGAAGCAGCAAGCACATTCAGGGGGGATCGGCGAAGAACCGGTCCCCCTTTTTCGTATTCAGCACGGGCAAGGGGATCAACGTTGCGAGAGGAGGCGGCCTGCGGGCCGGCGCAACGCCCATATACCCGCAAAGGCATGTCATGGGAGGGAAGGCGGATGATGCAGGAAACCATTTCGGATCAATCGGTGATCGAGGCCGAGCGCTTCAAGCTGCGGCCACCGCGTCGCGGCGATATCGGGTTGCTCACGCTCTATGCCGGCGACCGGCGCGTGGCCGAGGGCGCGCGCTCGATCCCGCACCCGATGCCGCCGGGCGCGGTCGAGGGCTATGTCGCCCGTGCCCATGCC
Source organism: Maritimibacter sp. HL-12 (assembly GCF_900177545.1). Classification (GTDB taxonomy): domain Bacteria; phylum Pseudomonadota; class Alphaproteobacteria; order Rhodobacterales; family Rhodobacteraceae; genus Sinisalibacter. Next base: position 3,099,178 of record NZ_FXBQ01000001.1, read on the forward strand.
CCGGACCGGGTCGAGGATGTCTGGGTGATGGACGGCGGCGAGAAGGGCCACGAGGTGCTCGGCGTGATCAGCCTCACCCGGATGGACCGGGGACAGGCGCAACTGGGTTACTGGGTGGCACCGGCATTCTGGAACACCGGCATCGCCTCGGAAGCGGTGCGCGCGCTGGTCGAGGCCAATCCGCTTGGCAACGAGACCCTGTTTGCCGAAGTGTTCCAGGACAACCCGGCGTCGGCGCGCGTGCTCACCAATGCAAAGTTCGATTACATCGGCGACGCCGAGGCACATTCGCTGGCGCGTGGCACCAACGTGCCGACATGGACCTACCTGCGCAAGATGGGCTGACCGCCGCCGCCGGGGCCGGTTTGCGCGGCGCAAACCGCCACGGAATGCGCGGCGCATTCCGTGGCGAAATCCGCCGCGGATTTCGCGCGCCCCTTGAGGCCCGTGCGGTTTCCCACTATCGCAAGAGCCAGTTGAAAAGGCGGCACCCATGAAGTTCCTCGATTTCGCCAAGGTCTACATCCGCTCGGGCTCGGGCGGGAATGGCTGCATCTCGTTTCGGCGCGAGAAGTTCATCGAATACGGCGGGCCCGATGGCGGCGACGGCGGGCGTGGCGGCGACGTGGTGGTGGAAGCTGTCGACGGGCTGAACACGCTGATCGATTTCCGCTACCAGCAGCATTTCTTCGCCGAGAACGGCCGCCCGGGGCAGGGCAGCCAGCGCACCGGGCGCTCGGGCGACGATATCGTGCTGCGGGTGCCGGTGGGCACCGAGGTGCTCGACGAGGACGAGGAAACCGTGATCGCCGATCTCACCGAGGTCGGGCAGCGCATCGTGCTGGCCAAGGGTGGCAACGGCGGTTTCGGCAACCTGCATTTCAAGACCGCCACCAACCAGGCCCCGCGCCGCGCCAACCCCGGCCTTGCCGGTATCGAGCGCACGATCTGGCTGCGGCTCAAGCTGATCGCCGACGTCGGTCTTCTGGGCCTGCCGAACGCGGGCAAATCGACCTTTCTCGCCGCCACCTCGAACGCCCGGCCGAAGATCGCGGATTACCCGTTCACCACGCTGGTGCCCAACCTCGGCGTCGTCGGGGTGGATGGCGTCGAGTTCGTGGTTGCCGATATTCCCGGGCTGATCGAGGGCGCACACGAGGGCCGGGGGCTGGGCGACCAGTTTCTTGGCCATGTCGAGCGCTGCGCGGTGCTCCTGCACCTCGTCGACGGCACCGCCGAGGACGTGGTGGCGGATTACACGACGATCATTCACGAACTCGAAGCCTATGGCGGTGCGCTGGCCGACAAGCCCCGGGTGACGGTACTCAACAAGGCCGATGCCCTGCTCGACGAGGAAATCGAGGAGAAGCGCGCGGCGCTTTCACAAGCCTGCGGCGGCACGGTCATGGTGATGTCGGGGGTCTCGCGCGCCGGGGTGACGGAGGTTCTGCGCAGCCTGCGGGCGCGGATCGACGCGGGCCGGCTGCGGAGCAAGCAGGCCGAGGGCGAAGAGGACGCGTCGTGGCAGCCCTGACCCAGGCGCACAGGATCGTCGTCAAGATCGGCTCGGCCCTGCTCGTCGATGCCGCCACCGGGACCTTGCGCGCGGACTGGCTCGCCGGGCTGGCCGAAGACGTGGCGACGCTGAAGGCGGGCGGCGCGGACGTGGTGCTGGTCTCCTCGGGGTCGATCGCGCTCGGGCGCGGGGTGCTCGGCCTGCCCCGGGGCGGGTTGCCGCTCGAACAGAGCCAGGCCGCGGCAGCGGTGGGCCAGATCCGGCTCGCGCGCGCCTACGAGGAGGCGCTGGCGCCGCTCGGGATCACCGCGGCCCAGGTGCTGGTGACGCTGGAAGACAGCGCCGACCGCCGGCGCTATCTCAACACCAGGGCGACGATGGAAACCCTGCTCGGCTTCGGGATCGTGCCGATCGTCAACGAGAACGACACCGTGGCGACCGACGAGATCCGCTTTGGCGACAACGACCGGCTGGCGGCGCAGGTCGCGGTGACGATCGGTGCCGACCTCGCGGTGCTGCTCTCCGATGTCGATGGGTTCTATTCCGCCAACCCGCAGACAGACCCGACCGCGCGGCGCTACGAGGTGGTGGACGAGATCACCCCCGAGCTCGAGGCCCGGGCCGGCGACGGGGTGAGCGGAATCTCCAAGGGCGGGATGAAAACCAAGGTGATGGCGGCGAAAACCACCACCGCGGCAGGCTGCGCACTGATCATCGCCGAGGGCGCGCGGAGCCGCCCGCTGCAGGCGCTGGACGCCGGCGCGCCGCATACCCTGTTCAAGGCCCGGCTGACGCCGGCCTCGGCCCGCAAGCACTGGATCGCGTCGATGAAGCCGCGCGGCGCGGTGCAGATCGACGCCGGTGCCGCGCGGGCCCTGGCGCGCGGCACCTCGCTTCTGCCGGCGGGCGTGGTCGAGGTCGACGGGGCCTTCGGGCGCGGCGACCCGGTCGATATCCTCGGCCCCGACGGCAGCCGCCTGGGCGCGGGTCTCGTGCGGTATACAGCCGGGGAGGCGCGGGCGCTGATCGGCAAACGGTCGGACCAGATCGAGGCGGTGCTGGGCTACCCGGGAAGGGCGGCGCTCGTGCACCGCGACGACATGGCGCTCTGAGAGCCGGCGGGATGAAGCGGAGCGCCTTCGGCGCGCTCGATTGTTGGATTGGGGGTTCCACCCCCAAACCCCCGAGGTATTTTCGGACCCAAGAAGACGGGACGATGTGAAAGGACAGGGCGATGGACAAGGGCCAGGACATTCACGCGATGATGCGCGAGATCGGGGTGCGGGCGAAAGCGGCGGCCGGGGCGCTGGCCTTTGCCACGTCCGAGGCCAAGGCCGCGGCGCTGGAGGCGGCGGCCGATGCGGTCTGGGCGCGGCGGGGTGAGATCATCGAAGCCAATGGGCGCGATCTGGAGTTCGGCCGCGAGAAGGGGCTGAGCCCGGCGATGATCGACCGGCTGATGCTCGACGAGGACCGGATCGCCGGGATCGTCGAGGGGTTGCGCGCGGTGGCGGGCTTTCCCGACCCGGTCGGGCAGGTGATGGCGGAATGGGACCGGCCTTCGGGTTTGCACATCAAGCGGGTGCGCACCCCGCTCGGGGTGATCGGGGTGATCTACGAGAGCCGGCCGAACGTGACCGCCGACGCCGGCGCGCTCACGCTCAAGGCGGGCAACGCGGTGATCCTGCGCGGCGGCTCGGAGAGCTTCCATTCGAGCCGGGCGATCCATGCCTGCCTCGTCGAGGGGTTGCGGGCGGCGGGGCTGCCCGAGGACGCGATCCAGCTCGTGCCGACGCGCGACCGGGCAGCGGTGAGCGCGCTTCTGCAGATGGTGGACTTCGTCGACGTGATCGTGCCGCGCGGCGGCAAGGGGTTGGTGGGCCTCGTCCAGCGCGAGGCGCGGGTGCCGGTCTTTGCCCATCTCGAGGGCATCGTGCATGTCTATATCGACAAGGCGGCCGACCCGGCGAAGACCCTGGCGGTGGTGATGAACGCCAAGACCCGGCGCACCGGCATCTGCGGCGCGGCGGAGTGCCTGCTGGTGCACCGCGACGCCTTGGCGCTCGGCCAGCAGGTGATCGACGCGTTGATCGCGGCGGGCGTCGAGGTGCGGGCCGGGCCGGGGCTGAAGGGCAGCGTCGCAGCCAGCGACGACGACTGGGGGCGCGAATACCTCGACGCGGTGATCGCGGCGAAGCTGGTCGAGGACATCGACGGCGCGATCGAGCATATCCGGCGTTATTCCTCGCATCACACCGAAGCAATTCTCACCGAGGACGACGGTGCCGCCGCGCGGTTCTTCGAGCGGGTCGATTCCGCGATCCTGATGCGCAACGCCTCGACCCAGTTCGCCGATGGCGGCGAGTTCGGGATGGGGGCGGAGATCGGCATCGCCACCGGCAAGCTGCATGCGCGCGGGCCGGTGGGGGCCGAGCAACTCACCAGCTTCAAGTATATCGTCGAGGGCGACGGCACGGTGCGGCCCTAGAATGCGAGGGTGATCTCGTCCGCGCCGATGGCGTGATGCACCCTGCGGCCCTGGGCGCGGGCCGCGTTGGCGAGCAACGCGAAATGCACATGCGCGGGGGCGAGGTCGTCCGGGGCCCGGCCGTCGAGCGCGGCCAACAGGCCAGCGGGCAGGGCAGGGCGCGCGCCCGAGCCGGTCACCGCCCAGCTATCGCCGCCGGTGTTCACCCGGGCCCGCCCGCCCCGCGGCAAGGCCGTTTCAAGGCACATCAGCGCCAGGATCGCGAGCTTGGCGAGGCCGCGGGGCACATCGTCCGGCGGCGTCCAGTCCACCGCCAGCCGGCGGAGCCCGTTGCCGGGGGGGTATATTGCGGCGATCTCGCCGGCTTTCACGTGCTGACCGGGCGACGCCGCGCCGAAGGCGATGCGAAAGGCCTTGATCCTTGCGGTCGCGTTCGCCACGCTCTCGGCGACAAGCTGGAATTCCGGGCCGGCGACCTGCCCGGTGAGGGCAAGCAGTTCGACCCCGTTGGCGATGGCCCCGAGCGGGCTTGCCAGATCATGGGCGATGCGCGAGCCGACGAGGGCAACGAGATCGGGGGACGCGTCTTGCATGGGCGGCTCCGGGGAAAGGAAGGACAGGATGAGCGGCTATGGATCGATGCTGGCGCCGGGCATGCTGGTGCGCCACCCCGGCCAGCCCGACTGGGGGCGCGGACAGGTGCAGTCGAACATCGGCGGCAAGGTGACGGTGAACTTCGAACATGCGGGCAAGGTGGTGATCGACATCGCCCGCGTGGAGCTGGATCTTGTTGTCGAGACGTGAGTCACATCCGCGGCGCGATACAATCTTGAGCTTCATCGAGGAACGCTAGCACACTCTTTGCGCGATACAAGGGCGATCTGGCCGCCAGCCGGTTGCCAAAGCCGAAGCGGCAACCTAAAGCGTTGCGAACAATTCATGAGACCGGGTCGGAGCCGGGCGTTGCGGTGCGGATGGGGGAATTCGCGTTTTGTGGAGAACCGCGTCGGGTTTTCGCAGGATGCTACGGACGGCGCGCGAGGGAGAAACGGGGGCATGGCAGGGCACAGACCGGATTTCGAGCTGAGGCTGGCCAGGAACGAAGCCGACATCCGCGCGGCCCAGCGGTTGCGCTACGAGGTGTTCGTGGCGGAACTGGGCGGCGACGGTGTGCTCGTCGATCACGAGGCCCGGCTGGAGTGCGATGCCTTCGACGCGCATTACGATCACCTGCTGCTGATCGACAAGGCCCGTCCGGGGGCACCCGCTGTCGGGGTATACCGGTTGATGCGCGACGACATGGTGCAACAGGTCGGGCGCTATTACTCCGAGAGCGAATACGATCTCAGCGTTCTGAAAGCCTCGGGGCGGCGATTGCTGGAACTGGGACGATCCTGCGTGCATCGCGACTATCGCGGCGGCGCGGCGCTGATGCACCTGTGGCGCGGGCTGCTGGCTTATGTCGAACGCCACCGGATCGACGTGATGTTCGGCGTGGCCTCGTTTCACGGCACCGATCCCGCGCCGCTGGCCCAGCCGCTCTCGCTCCTGCACCACGGCCACCTCGCGCCGCCGGAGCTTCGGGTGCGCGCGCTGCCCGATCACTTCCAGCGCATGGACCTGGTGCCGGCAGCCGGGATCGACCGGGTGGAGGCGATGCGCGCGGTGCCGGCATTGATCAAGGCCTATATCCGGCTTGGCGGCTTCGTTGGCGAGGGGGCCTTCATCGACGCGCCGTTCAACACCACCGACGTTTGCGTGGTGGTCGATATCGCCCGGGTGCCGGCCAAGTCCCGCGCGATGTATGCCCGCGGGGATCTGGCGTGAGCGTGGTCTGGAAGGACGGCTCCGACCCCGAACCGGTGCACCTGTCGCTCTTTGGCTGGATCAGGGCCGGGCTCAGGGGGGGCGCGGTCGTCGCGGTGATCGGCACCGGGTTGCTGGCGATGTATCTGCTGCGCCTGATCGAGAAGCCGCTCTATGGCCTGCGGCGCCCGCTCACGCCCTGGATCACCCAAGGCGTCTGCCGGCTGACTCTGGCGATCCTCGGGCTGCGGCTCAGCGTCACCGGCCAGCAGATGCAGGAGAAGGGCGCGGTGGTGGCCAACCATGCGTCGTGGCTGGATATCTTCGTGCTCAACGCGCGCAAGCGGGTCTATTTCGTCTCCAAGGCCGAGGTTGCCGGCTGGCCGGGGATCAGCCTGCTGGCCAAGGCCACCGGCACGGTTTTCATCAAGCGCGAGCGGCGCGAGGCCGGGGCGCAGGTGGCGTTGTTCCGCGAGCGGCTGGCGCTCGGCCACAAGCTGTTGTTCTTCCCCGAGGGCACCTCGACCGACTCGCGCCGGGTCTTGCCGTTCAAGACCACGCTGTTTGCCGCCTTCTTCGACGAAGAATTGCGCGGCTGGATGCAGGTCCAGCCGGTCACCGTGATCTACCGCGCGCCGAAGGGGCGCGATGCGCGGTTTTTCGGCTGGTGGGGCGCGCAGGACATGGGGCCGCACCTGCTGAAGGTGCTGGCGCAATCGCCGCAGGGGTCGGTGGAACTGGTCTATCACGCGCCGGTAGCGGTGTCGGACTTCGCCGACCGCAAGGCGCTGGCGGCCCATTGCGAGCAGGCCGTGCGCGCGCCCCTGAACCTGGAGATCGCCAAGGGGGCGTTCTGAGGTTTCGCCCCCGGCTGCGCCGGGGACGACGCGGGGAGGGGGGCGCTGCCCCCCTCTTGGCCTCACGGCCAATTCACCCCCCGAGGTATTTCCGGACCCAAGAAGCCGGGGCGCGGGCGTTCCGGGCCCGGTGCCCGGTCAGCGCCGCGCGGCGGCGAGGCGTGTGAGGTGCGCCGCCGGGTCGTCCGCGCGCCAGATCTCTTCACCGAAGGCAAGGAAATCGGCCACCGGCGCGAGGCTGCGGACCAGCTCTTCGGTGAAGCCGCCCTCGGCCACCACCGGCACTTCGATCATCTGCGACCACCACTCGAACAACTCGTGCTCGGCGACGCTGCCCACCCCGAGCTGGCTTGCGCCGACCGGGCCGAAGGCGACGTAATCCGCGCCGTGTTCGCCCGCCGTCATCGCGTCGTGCCGCGAGGCGGCGCAGAAGGCACCGATGATGGCATCGCCGCCGAGATCCTTGCGCGCCTTGCGCACGTGCCGCGCGCCGTCGGAAAAATGCACCCCGTCGAGCCCGAGGCGCTCGACCATCAGCACGTGATCGGCGATCACCAGCGCCACGTCGCGGCCATGCGCGACCTCGCGGCAGGCATCGGCGGCGCGCGCGATCAACTCTTCGTCGCGGGTCGCGAGATCGAGGCGCAGGCAGGCGATCTCGACGGTGTCGAGGGCCTGGGCGAGGACATCGGGGAAGCTCGCGAGATCGATCTCGGGCGGGGTGACGAGGTAGATCTGCGGCTCTTCGGTATCGGCCATCTGGCGGCTCCTTGTCGGTTTGCCGCGCTATAGCCGGTTTCGCCGCGCTTGGCTACTTCGCGGGCATGGTTCGGATGAAGTCGAAGGCGAGATCGAGAACCCTCGTGCGGCGGGTGTCGTCGGCCATCGCCTCGTCGTCAAGCTCGACAAAGCCGCCCATCCGCCGCCCGGTGAAGGCCATCTCGCGCGCCCCCGGGATCGCCAGTGCGAAAGGCTCGTTGTCCTTGCCGACGCGGTACATCGCCCCGCCGGGGTGGACGCCGCAGAGCATGTTGCCGTCGAGCATGAAGGCAAGGCCGCCGAACATGCGCTTCTCGCTGATGCCCGGGGTGTCGGTCAAATCGCCGCGCATCAGGTCGGCCAGTCCCTCATCGTAAGACATCGCGCTCCCTCCCCGCTTGCGTTGCCCCTGGTTTTGAGCCTATCACCCCGGCGCGGCAGCAGGGAAGGCCAGACATGAGCGAGGACTCACATCAGGCGGCGCCGGCGATCGTGCTGGTGCGGCCCCAGATGGGCGAAAACATCGGCGCGGCGGCGCGTGCGATGCTGAACTTCGGCCTGGACCGGATGCGGATCGTCGCCCCGCGCGACGGCTGGCCGAACCCGAAGGCGGCGGCGATGGCCTCCGGTGCCGGGCGGGTGCTCGACGCCGCCGGACTGTTTGACACCCTGCCCGCCGCGATCGCCGATTGCGACTATGTCTTTGCCACCACTGCGCGCGGGCGCGAACTCGCCAAGCCGGTGATCAGCCCGGAGCGGGCGATGGAGCAGGCCCGCGCGATGACGTCTGCCGGGCGCAAGGTGGCGATCCTGTTCGGCCCCGAACGGGCCGGGCTTGAAAACGAGGATATCGCGCGCGCCAACGCGATCATCACCGTGCCGGTGAACCCCGATTTCTTCTCCCTCAACCTCGCCCAGACCGTGCTCCTGGTGGCCTACGAATGGCGCAGGCTGGGCGGCGAGGTGGCGCACGAGGTTCTGGCCAACACCGATTTCGCGCAGGCGATCGAGGTCGAGAAACTGGCCGATCATTTCGAGACCGAGCTGGAGCGGGCGGGGTTCTTCTTTCCCGAGACCAAGGCCGAGGGGATGAAGCTGACCTTGCGCAACATGTGGACCCGGCTCGGGCTCAGCCGCGCCGATGTGCAGCGGCTGCACGGCATATTGCGCCAGATTCTGCGCCAGCGCGGCTGAGTTGGTCAAGCGGTGCGGCTGCGCCGCGCTGCCTTGTTTCATTGGGGGTTTCACCCCCAAACCCCCAAGGTATTTCAGGACCCAAGAAGTGCTCAGGCGCGGCGCGCGGCGGCGATCCAGACGAAGACGACCAAGGCCGAGCCGAGGGCGTTGAGGTTGGCCATGGTGATGTCGAGCAGCGGCCAGGGGATCGCGTCGGACAATCGCCAGGGGATCTCGTCGCAAGGCACGAAGTCGGTCGCGGTGAGTTGGGCCAGAAGCTCTTCGGGGGTGAGGCCGGAGATGTCGCCGCCGCCCGAGCAGGAGGCCGGACCGGGCCACCATTTGCGCTCCACCCCGCTGTGGTAGAAGCCAAGGACCGCGGTGGTGGCCGCCGCGAGCGCGCCGGCCCAGGCCAGCCGGTGCCAGCCCGTGGCCAGCGCCAGCGCGCCGATCACCACAGCGGCGTAATGCGGGTAGCGCTGGGTGTAGCACAACTGGCAGGGTTCGTAGCCGAGCGCCTGGAAGCCCCAGGCCCCGAGCGACGACAGCACCGAGAACAGCATGGCCGCGAGGATGAAGTGGCGCGAGGTGAGCTTTGTCATAGGTATTTCACCGCGTAGAAGCCGCCGAGCAGCAGGATGACGAAGAGGATGAACATCAGCCCGAGCCGACGTTCGATGAAATCGCGGATCGGGGCCCCGAATTTCCACAACAGCGCGGCGACGATGAAGAATCGCAGGCCCCGCGCGAAGACGCTGGCGACCATGAAGACGGCGAAGTTGAGCCCGGTGACGCCCGAGAGGATCGTGATCACCTTGTAGGGGAAGGGGGTGACGCCCGCAATCAGCACCGCCCATGCCCCGAAGGCATTGTAGCTCTGGCTGAACTCTTCAAAATAGGCATCCTTGCCGTAGAATTCGAGCACCGGACGGCCGACGCTCTCGAACAGGCCCCAGCCGATGAAATAGCCGAGGACGCCGCCGGCCACCGACGCCGCGAGCGCCACCCCGGCGATCACGAAGGCGCGGCGGGGGGCGGCGATGATCATCGGGATCATGAGCACGTCGGGCGGGATCGGGAAAACCGAGCTTTCAAGGAAAGCGACGAGAGCCAGTGCCCAGAGGGCGCGGGGGCTCTCGGCAAGCCGGATCGTCCAGTCATAGAGTCTGCGCAGCATGTCGGGCCCCAGGTGTCGATGCTTTGCAGCATGGGGGCGCGACGGGGTCAAGGCCGGGAGGCGCGATTCAGGCCGCGGCATCGCATTCTCGCAATTGACGGATCCGGGGGGCGAGGCTAGAGGTGTGCCCGTGCCCGTGCCCGAGTGGCGGAACCGGTAGACGCAGCGGATTCAAAATCCGCCGGTGGCAACACCTTGTGGGTTCGAGTCCCACCTCGGGCACCATAGCAAATTGTTTTTATTCTTCTTCCCTGAATTCATCAGCCGGAAGGCGCTTTGTCAGAGCCCATTTTCGGGCACTGCCTTCAGCACGATGTTCTCCGTCGCACCGGAAGCCGTGGTGGGTGGTCCGCTCGGGCTGGTGCGCACCGGCGACCGGATTCGGCTTTCCGTGCGCAACAAGCGGATCGAACCGCTCATCGACGACGCCGAACTGGCACGGCGAAAGGCCCGATCCGACCGGACATGGGCTGCCGGAGCGCGCCTTGCCGCCCTGCGTTACCGCTTCACGCCCGTCGCTGACGGCCTCGGCCCGCCACCGACCCCGGCTTACGCCGGCGAGGCGCTGGCCGAGGCTGCGCGGTCCTTGATCTTGGCGAACTTGTCCGACAGGCCCTCCAGCTTGTCCTCCCACTCGGGGTTCGCGACCTGGCCCTCGATGGTGCGGAAATAGGCCTGCAGCAGGCAGGCCACCGCCAGCGGTTCGAGCAACGCCTGCTTGACCGACCACGCGAGTATGAGCGCGACAACCACGCCCATTGCCGACATGCCGCCGGGGTAGAGGTTGGAGATCAGCGCCGCGGGTGCCAGCATCACGAAAAACAGGATCGCCGCGAGGCCGTAGACGAAGAGCGTGATCCAGGCCGCGTTCTTCAGCATCGGCTTGTAGTTTTGCGCATAGAGCACCAGCCCGGTGCGGGCCGACGCCCACGGGTCGGTGGCGCGGGTGCGCATGCCATAGGCGAGGATCACCTCGTCGATGAAGCCGACAGCCACGCGCAGGAAGGCGCGCAGGATGGTGATGAGCTGTTTCATGCCCGGCACCGGCAACAAGGTGAATACGCCGCGGATCAGGCCGGTGATGGCCCGCAGCACGCCCTTGATCAACTGGTCGATGGCAAACAGCACGCTGGCTTCGCCGAAACGCTCGCGCACGATCGCCTGGGCATGGCCGATCTGGCCGCGCCCCTCGGGCAACGGGCGGTTGTCGATCAATTCGACCATCACCGCGATATGCCCGGCCTTGACCATGTAGAGGATGTATTCGCGCAGCCAGTACATCACGATGGCGACGATCCCGAAGCCGGTCAGCCCGCCGAAGAAGGTGGCCGAGGCGCGAAACCCCTCGTCACCGAGCGCGCCGATCCCCCAGCCGATCCCCGCGCCGGTGCCGGTGACCAGCACATAGGCCAGCGCCGCGCCGAAATAGATCGCCATGCGAAAAAGCACGAAGGGCATTGTCTGGACCATCATTGAAATGCTGCGCCGAAAAGAAAAATCCCACATTGCAAAATCCTTGTCTCCTGGTTCATCGCATCGAGCCTAACAGGAATCGCGCGGCGGTGCCCGAAGGAATTCCCGGCGTGGCAGGTTGGTGCCTGACGGGCCGCGCAGCGGGCCGCTGACGATTCGGCCCGCGCGCCGGCAACGTTCCCGATTTTGCACCGATCGCGGGGAATCGTTCCAATTGGCGCGCTAGGGAAAACGTGAAAGGTGACGGAATTGGGGCAGGGTTAACTCAATTCTGCCCAAATCCGTTCACCGCACGACTGCCCGGCCTTGTTCACGTTGGGGAAACAACGTCACCGGCGATTTTTGCAGGTTACGCGCGCGTCTCTGGGGAAAACAGCGCCTTTCTGTGGATTGTTCATGGCGAACGCCTTTCGGCAGCTCGCCCTTGAGGCGAAAACGTCTACCTTATGGAAACAATCAGGCCGGATCGGCTCGCGTCCAAGGCGAATAAAAATCAATCGTGTTAATCATTTAGGCCCGAGGTCTGCCGCGATTTTGCCAGATTTCCCTTTTTTGCCCATTTGGTTTGGAGTAGTATCAAAAGTGCCCAACTGGGGGGTGATGTTTGCAGGCCACGGGGGCGGCCGCACCAAGACCACGGTTTTCCGTGGGGTTGGAGTGTGCGCCGTTTAGCCGCCAGTGGCGGGCGCGCAGGTTCGCGAAGGCGATGGATCGGGGGGTCCGTCGGCAATCGCGGGCAGGGGTCTCTCTAGCCCCCTCTCAATCCCTTGAATGGATGGGCCGATCGGTCGGACGTGCGGTATCCCGTGGCCGGGCATCGCCCTCGACCGGGTTATGTATGTTATGCGAGGGGAACGGAAGACATGCTGCCGCCGACCGATTTTGACCGGGTCTGTGCCGCGATATTCGCGGGGCTCTTCGGCTTCCATCCTCTCCGCATGAGTGCATCACACGTGCACGCTTTCCGGCCGGCGAATGCGGCCAGCTTCTCCATCCACCCCCGTGATGCAATCGCTTTCACCGCCCGCCGCGGACTTGAGCAAGGGAACCTTTGAGATGACCTATTCGACCACTTACACGCCTTATGGCGACTACCTGCTGGATTGGGATCTGACCGGAGCGGACGGGTCCGCGATGCTGGATTCTTTGTCTGGCGGCGATCCGGTCCGGGTAACCGTTTCCACGCCCAAGAATGACCATGGCGATCAATTCTGCCTTCACAACGGTGAGCTCAAGTCCAACGACGTCGCAAAGCCGACCGAGGCGGTGATCACCTTCGACACGGCCGTGACCGACCTCAAATTCCAGCTCAAGGACGTCGACCAGGGGTGGGACTGGGACGACAAGATGACTGTGTTGGCCTCTGACGCCGACGGCAACCCCGTCGATGTCGAGTTCTCTGGTCTGCAGGCGGGGCAGACGGAGAGCGGCAACACCATCGACGGCGGGTCGAAGCTGCATGATGAAGGGGTAACGGTGTCGATCGCGGGTCCGGTGGCGAAACTTGTCATCATCCACGACAACGGCGAGAGCGAACACGAGTCGGGCCACGTCATGATCACCGACATGGGCTTCAACGCGGGCCCGACGCCTGACGGGATCGTGGAAGGCACCGCGGGCGACGACCTGATCGACCTCGCCTATGACGGCGACCCCGACGGCGACATGGTCGACGCCGGCGACGCGATCCTGACCGGCGCGGCGCCGGACGATGACGTGATCGTCGCGGGCGCGGGCAACGATACCGTTTACGCGGGCGCGGGCGACGATCTCGTGTTCGGCGGCAGCGGCGATGACGAGCTCGACGGCGACAAAGGCGACGACACGATCTACGGCGATGGCGGCGATGGTGCCGGGGGCACCACTGTGCGCGAGAGCCTCAACTGGTCCGAAGCGCCGAATTTCGGCAATGGGCATGACGCCGACGCCTTCACGCAGAACACCGGCAATGTCGATGTTTCCTTCTCGATCCTGAAGGAATCCTGGAATACGGATTCCCGTTTCGAGACCACCAACCAGAACATCGACGGGATCGAGGGCGAGGGCGATCCGGTGGACGCCACCAGTTCCTTCGAGAGCGTGGCCAACGGCAAGCATAACGAGGGCGACTACCAGCTCGGCTTCTCCGACCCGGTTTCGAACGTCTCGTTCCGCGTGAACGACATCGACGGCGACGGCGTGGTGCGGATCATTGCCTATGACGCCGACGACAACATGATCCCGGTTGAGCTGACCGGCGGCAGCAAGCTGACCCTGCTTGATACCGACGGCGTCGCCGGGGCCGACACCGCCGACAGCAAGGGCGGCTACCTCGACGACGACGCGCCCGAGCATTCCCTGCTCGTCGACATCGCCGGGCCGGTGTCGAGGATCGTGATCGAGCACGACCAGAACGGCGGCAACAACAGCGGCGTCAACATCACCGATGTGTTCTTCGACGTCGAAGTGAGCGATGGCGGGGCCTCCTGCGAGGCTGGCAACGACACCATCGACGGTGGCGAGGGTGATGACCTGATCTACGGCGAGGGCGGCGACGACCAGCTGACCGGCGGCGAAGGCGACGACACGATCTACGGCGATTACGGCCCCGGCACGCCCGGTGCGCCGGGCGAGGCCAAGGTGCTGGTCTGGGAGGATGTTGCCTCCGACGGCACCGCGCTTGGCGGCTCGACCGATTACGACGCCGGCGGCGTGAACGTGAACATCGCCTACAGCGCGCTCGACCATGGCGCGACCGGCACGATTTCCGATGACGAGACCTACACCGAGGCGGGCGAGGGGCTCGACTCGGATTCCAGTCTGGAACTCTACGGCACCGGCAGCTCGGGCGGCTTCGAAGAGACCTCGCTCACCACGCTGGAATTCTCGTCGACCGACGATGCCTATGGCGACGCGGTGCAGAACGTCTTCTTCCGGCTCAACGATGTCGATACCGGCTACAGCCACGACGATCACATCGACCGGGTGACGGTGCGCGGCTACGACGCCGAGGGCAACGAGGTCGACGTGGTGCTCACCCCCACGGGCGTGCAAGACGTGGACGACAACACCGTCACCGGCACCACCGAAGACACTGGCAGCCTCGGGCCGGACAACGCGGTGGGCTCGGTCGAAGTGGCGATCGCGGGTCCGGTCGAACGGATCGAGATCCTTTACGAGAACGGCGAAGACACCGACCAGGCGATCTGGGTGTCGGACGTGACCTTCGAGACCACCGCGCCCGACGGCGAAGCCTGCGAAGACGGCGATGACGTGATCACCGGCGGTGCCGGAGCCGACGTGATGCATGGCGAGGGCGGTGACGACACCTTCATCGTCGCCAGCGGAGACGACGGGGCGGGCGACGAGATCATCGGCGGTAACGGCCCTGATGACGAAACCGACCACGACGTGCTCGACCTGAGCGGTTCGGGCAAGGTCACCATCGACAAGACCGAAGACGACACCGACTCCGGCGCCTACAAGGGCACGGTGACCTTCGAAAACGGCTCGACGCTCAGCTTCAGCCAGATCGAGGAAATCCTCACCGATCCGCAGAACGAAGCGCCGGTCGGCGGTGACGATCACGCCACGACCGACGAAGACACCGCCGTGGTAATCGACGTGCTGGCCAACGACACCGATGTCGATGGCGATACGCTCGAGGTAACCGAGGTGGGCGATCCGGCCAACGGCACGGCGGCGATCAACGGCGATGGCACCATCACCTACACGCCCGACGCCGACTACAACGGACCCGACAGCTTCACCTACACGGTGAGCGACGGCAACGGCGGCACGGATACCGCGACGGTGACCATCGACGTCACCCCGGTGAACGACGATCCGGTCGGCGTTGACGATCACGCGACGACCGACGAAGACACCGCCGTGGTGATCGACGTGCTCGCCAACGACAGTGATGTCGATGGCGACACGCTCGAGGTAACCGAGGTGGGCGATCCGGCCAACGGCACGGCGGCGATCAACGGCGATGGCACCATCACTTACACGCCCGACGCCGACTACAACGGGTCCGACAGCTTCACCTACACGGTGAGCGACGGCAACGGCGGCACGGACACCGCGACGGTGACCATTGACGTCACCCCGGTGAACGACGCGCCGGTGGCCGAGGACGACGCGGACCGGACCCCGATCAACACCCCCACGGTGATCGCGGTGCTGGACAACGACAGCGATCCGGACGGCGATCCGCTGGAGGTGATCAGCGCCTCCAGCCCGGACGGGTCGACCGACATCAACGCCGATGGCACGATCACCTTCACGCCGGACACCGATTTCTTCGGTGAAACCACGATCGACTACACGATCTCCGACGGCAACGGCGGCACCGACAGCGCGGTGGTAACGGTGATGGTCAACGACGGGATCGTGTCGGGCACCGATGGTGACGACCTGATTGATCTTGACTACGACGGCGATCCGGAAGGTGACATGGTCGACGCGAACGACGCTATCCTGCCGGGAGATGCGCCGAACGACGACGTGATCCTGGCCGGCGACGGCGACGACACGGTGTTCGCGGGCGTGGGCGACGATCATGTCAAGGGCGGCGCGGGCGACGACGTGATCCACGGCGAAGGCGGCGACGACACGCTGATCGCCGGCGACGGTTCCGATACGGTCTATGGCGGCGCGGGCGATGACGTGATCGACACCTCGGGCTCCAACCCGATGACGGATTACGGCTACGCGCCGATCCTGCCGGAGGACACCGACAAGGAAGACGACCGCGATTTCGTGGACGGCGGGGATGGCGATGACACCATCTTCACCGGCGACGACCGCGATACGATCGATGGCGGGGCCGGCGATGATTACATCGACGGTGGCCTCGACGACGACCTGATCGAGGGCGGCGACGGTGACGATGAGATCATCGGCGGCCACGGCTCCGACGATATCGACGGTGGTGCGGGAGACGACCTGATCTATGGCGGCCTTGGCCCGGATCTGGCGCTCGACCCGCTCAACATCCCCGACGACATCGACCCGCGGCCCGATAACGGCATCGACGTGATCCATGGCGGTGCCGGTGACGACACCATCTTCGGTCAGGACGACGCCGATATGCTCTACGGAGACGAGGGCGACGACTACATCGACGGCGGTATCGACAACGACACCATCTTCGGTGGCGAGGGCGATGACGAACTCCTTGGCGGCCAGGGCGACGACCGGATCAGCGGTGGAGCGGGCAACGACACGATGACAGGTGGCGACGACCGCGACACCTTCATCAACGTCAACGCGGGCGATGTGATCGACGGAAGCGAGGGCGGCGACGATTTCGACACGCTCGATCTCACCGGCTCGGTGCCCGAGAACGGGTCATACACGATCACCTATACCGTGCCCGACAAGGAAGACGGCTTCGTTTCCTATTTCGATGAGCACGGCGATGCGGCCGGTACGCTGAACTTCACCGAGATCGAGAACATCATCCCCTGCTTCACGCCGGGCACGATGATCGCGACGCCGAAGGGCGAGCGTCGGGTCGAGGAACTCAAGACGGGCGACCGGGTGATCACCCGCGACAACGGCATCCAGGAGATCAAGTGGGTGGGCCACAAGCCGATAGGCTTCAAGGAACTGGCCCTGTCCGACCATCTCAAGCCGGTCCTGATCCGCGCGGGCGCGCTGGGCAACGGATTGCCCGAGCGCGACATGATGGTGAGCCCGAACCACCGGGTGCTGGTGGCCAACGACCGCACCACGCTCTACTTCGACGAGCGCGAGGTTCTGGCCGCCGCCAAGCACCTGGTCGACAACAAGGGCATCCTGAGCGTCGAGCCGCTGGGGGTCACCTACGTGCACTTCATGTTCGACCATCACGAGGTGGTGCTGTCGGACGGTGCCTGGACCGAGAGCTTCCAGCCGGGCGATTACTCGCTCAAGGGGATCGGCAACGCCCAGCGTCAGGAACTGTTCGATCTCTTCCCCGAGCTTGAGACGCAGGACGGCCTTGAGGACTACACCGCGGCGCGGCGGATCCTCAAGAAGCACGAAGCCCGGATGCTCATCAAGTAACAATGCAGCGCGCCTGCCGGGCAACCGGCGGGCGACCCAACCCGGAAAGGGGAGGGGCTGCCCCCGGCGCGTCTGCGCCGTGGCCGGTTTTCGTGCGCCGAGAACCATGCCGTTTCCGGTTTTGAAACAATCTCGCGGGTGACTGCGGGATTGTTTTCATTTCTGGCAAGTGGCGGGGGCCACGGTTAACCAGATGGGCGAGGCGGGCCCTTGCTGCCCCGCGCCCGCCACAGTTTCGCCCAGGTGCACAATGCATGCTCGGGATCGCAGATTGTTACAGCCTGCGAAACAGTTTCCAAAACCTTGAAAACAAGGCGAGTCCTGCCTCTGAACAAGCCGTGGCACGGCGAAGACGCGCGGGTGGCGTCGCTGCGGCCAATTGTGGCGAAATCGGGCAGATTTGTGGCGTGAGGGCCGGGAATCAGTGGTTTTCGGCGGATCGCGACCGGCAAGGCCCGTCACATTCACCGGAATTTTTTCATGATCTGGGCACTTTTGCCCTGTAACCTGATCTGGCCTGAAAATCTGAACCGACCTTGCCCGGGATTGAAGCCATGCTGCATTTTCGTTCACCCGCCGTCGAAAACGACCTGCCCCCCGCACTCGATATGCGCGCGGGCGTTCTCTCGGCGCTCGGGCCGGTGAGCATGCCGGAATTCGCCACTTCGGGGCTGGCCCAGTCCTCGGTGATCGAAACCGCGCGCGGCTCGGTTCTGGCGCGCGATATTCGGGCCGGTGACCGGGTGGTGACCCGTGACAACGGGATGCAAACCCTGCGCTGGGTGGGCACTTCGACGGTGATCTACGACGAGCCGGACGCGGGCGGCACGATTTGCGACCACCCCCATCGCGGCCCGGTGCGAATCCGTGCCGGCGCGCTTGGCAGCAATCCGGACGCGGGCAATCTCGTGCTCGCCCCCGGCCAGCGCGTGCTCGTGCGCAATGCGCTCAGCAACCTCCTTTTCGCCACCGATGAAATCATGGCATCGGTGGGCGACCTCACCCATATCGAAGGCACCGATATCGCGCCACGCTCGGTGGGGCGCTGGGTCCACCTGCTGTTCGACCAACACGAATTGATCCAGGTCAACGGGCTCTGGATGGAAAGCTTCGCGCCCGACATGTGGTCGATCCGGGTGGCCTACCCGGAGCAATGGCATGCGATCACCGAGGCGATGCCGCGGCTGCGCTACGACAATACCGCGGCGAATTACGTCGAGTCGCGGCCGACGATCGACGCCCGCGAGGCCCGCCTGATCGACGCGATCTGACCGAACGACGCCCCTGGGGGGATGTCTGAACGCCGGGCACCCGCGAGGAGCCCGGCGTTCGCACGTCAACCGGGGGCCTGCCCTGCGCGCCAGTCCGCCCAGTCTTCCGGCGTGTCGAGATCGGTCAGGGCGTGGCGGTCAGGCAGCGGCACGAGTTGCACGCGCGCGCTTTCCCGGCGCAACAGATCGCGCCCGCCCGCATCGCCGGTGAGCCGGGCGAGGGCGGCAAAGTCGCGGGCCGGAAACAGCACCGGATGTCCGGGCGTGCCCTCGGCGCTGGCCCCCCGCAGGATCGACGTTCCATCGAACCGGGCGAGCAGGGCGGCGATGTCGGCGGGGGTGATCTCGGGCATGTCGGCAAGCAGCACCAGCAGCCCGGGGCAATCGGCGGGCAGCGATGCAAGGCCCGCGCGCAGGCTTGCGGCCATGCCGCTGGCGGCGTCGGGCACCTCGACCAGCGTGGCCCCGGTGCCTTCGAGCGCGGCCCAGCGTTGCGGCCATTCGCGGCGGGGCGGCAACGCCACGAAAACCGGCGCGGCCGTGGCTTGGGCACTTGTCACCCGCTCGACAAGGATCGGCCGGCCCGAAACCTCTTCCATCAGCTTGTCGCGCCCGCGCATCCGCGTCGAGCGCCCGGCGGCGAGGACGAGGAGCGCCGGGCCGGTCACTTCTCCGGGATCAGCCCGCGTGGACTGAATCGCAGCACCAGGAGCAGGATCACGCCCATGGTGAGCAGCCTCATATGCGCGGCCGAGCCGAGCAGATGCGCGCGCAGCGCCGATTCCGCACCCATGCCGGAGGTGAGCAAGTCCATCATCCAGCGCCCGAGCGGTTCGACCTGCACCCAGAAGAACCAGATCAGGAAGCCGCCCAGCACCGAGCCCCAGTTCGAGCCCGAGCCGCCGACGATCACCATGACCCAGATCAGGAAGGTATAGCGCAGGGGCTGGTAGGTGCCGGGGGTGAACAGCCCGTCGAGCGTTGTCATCATCGCGCCGGCAATGCCGACGACGGCGGAACCGAGAATGAACACCTGAAGGTGACGGCGTGTCACGTCCTTGCCCATCGCCTCGGCGGCAACCTCGTTGTCGCGGATCGCGCGCATCATCCGGCCCCAGGGCGAGTTCAGCGCGGCCTGGCTCATCCACATCAGGATGGCGAGCACGATGACGAAGAGCCCGGCAAAGGCGAGTTTGACAGTGATCGACGAGAAGGTCACCGGGTCGAGCCCCTGGTTCGCGGCCCAGCCGACGAATTCGGCGCTCTGTTGCAGGTCGACCTCGTAGGGCACCGGCCAGGGCCGGTCGAGACCGTTGACGTTTTTCACCCCACGCGCGAGCCACTCTTCGTTCTTCAGCACGGCGATCACGATCTCGGAGATGCCGAGCGTTGCGATGGCGAGGTAATCCGAGCGTAGCCCGAGCGCGGTTTTGCCGATGGCCCAGGCCACGCCCGCCGCGAGCAGACCGCCGACGACCCAGGCCAGGATCACCGGCAGGCCGAGCCCGCCGAGGTAGCCGGTGGCGGCCGGGTTCACCGCCTCGACGGCGCTCACCGCCGGATCGAAGATCGCGCGGTAGGCAAAAAAGCCCGCAACCAGCAAAACGGTGAGGGCAAGGGCACGCAGCCGCCCGGGGGCCATGCGCTTGTAGAGCGCGACGGCGGCGGCCAGCACGGCGACGGCAAAGGCGAGCCCCGCGAGCAGGCGCGGCCCGCCTGCGGACCAGGCCTCGCGCACCGGCGCTTCCGAAGTGACCACCACGGCAAGCCCGCCAAGCGCCACGAAGCCCATGACGCCGACGTTGAACAGCCCGGCATAACCCCACTGGATATTGACCCCGAGCGCCATGATCGCCGAGACCAGCCCCATGTTGAGGATCAGCAGCGCCGAGTTCCAGCTCTGGAACATGCCGGTCCAGAGGATCATCAGGGCGACGAGGCCGAACAGGGCGATGTTCTTCCAGTTCACGCGCAGCTTGCCGGTGTCATCGGTGTTTGTGGTTTCGACGGTCATACCGCTTTCCCCTTGAAGAGCCCGGTGGGTTTGAACAGGAGCACCACCACGAGGATCGCGAAAGAGACCGCGAACTTGTAGTCGGTGGAGAGCAGTTGCACGAGCCCGTCCGGCGCGAGGCTGTCGGGCAACAGGTAGCCCAGCACCTTTTTCCAGGCATAGGTGACCATCACTTCCGAGAAGGCGATCACGAAGCCCCCGGCGATGGCCCCGAGCGGGTTGCCGAGACCGCCGACGATGGCGGAGGCGAAGATCGGCAGCAGAAGCTGGAAATAGGTGAAGGGTTTGAAGCTCTTGTCGAGGCCGTAGAGCACGCCCGCGATGGTCGCCAGCGCCGCGACGATGAGCCATGTGATCATCACCACCCGCTCCGGGTTGATCCCCGAGAGCAGCGCGAGATCCTCGTTGTCGGAGAAGGCGCGCATCGACTTGCCGGTACGGGTCCGGTTGAGGAACCAGAACAGCGCCGCCACCACCACCACCGCGGTGATCAGCGTGATGCCTTGCGAGGTGCGGATCGCCAGCCCCTCGCTGAGCCCTGTCCACTCCTTGAAATCGCGCGCCGAGATGATGAACCGCGCACCGTCGGCGAACCGCTGATCGCCGGGGCCGACGACGAAACGCACGATGCCGTTCATGATGAACATCACCCCGATCGAGGCCATCACGAAGACGATCGGCTTGGCTTTCACCCGTCGGTAGAAGCGATACACCACCCGGTCGGTGGCCAGCATCAGCGCCGCCGCGCCGAGAATCCCGAAGGGCAGGGCGAGAAGCGCCGTCGGCAACGGCCCGAGGTTGATCCCCATCGACTGGAACCACCAGGTGAGCAGGATCGTCACCATCGCGCCGAAGGCCATGGTATCGCCATGGGCGAAATTGGAGAACCGCAGGATGCCGTAGATCAGCGTGACCCCGAGCGCGCCGAGGGCAAGCTGGCTGCCATAGGCAGCGGCCGGGATCAGCACGTAGTTGGAAAGCGCCACGATGGCGTTGAGGATATCCATCATTCGTCTCCGCAGGTGCCGAAATAGGTAACCGACGCAGGGCCTGCGCCGATGTGAAGGGTGTAGAGCGCGGTGTTCGTGCCGATGGTCAGCAGGTGCAGCGCACCGGGCCCGCGCGCCACGATCTGTTGCGCCTGGCCGTCCTCGACATGGAGGATGTCGAGGGTTTCCGCGATGGTCATGATCCGGCCCGCCTTGTGATCGACGGTCAGCTCCCAGTCGGTCGGCTCACAGCCGAGCGACATGTAGCATTCTTCGGTGAAGGTGCAGACCGGCGCGGCAAGGGCCGGGCTGGCGAGCAGGCCGACGCACAGACCGCCGATAGCTGGGAACACGGCTTTCATCTCTCAGCCCCCGAGGAAACTTGCGCGCACCTCGGGGTTGGCAAGAAGCTCCTTGCCGGTCCCGGTATGGGCGTTCTGGCCTTGCACGAGCACGAAGCCTTTGTCTGCGATCTCAAGGGCCTGGCGGGCGTTCTGTTCCACCATCAGCACCGGCAGCCCGGTGCGGGCCACCTCGATGATCCGGTCGAACAACTCGTCCATCACGATCGGCGAGACGCCGGCGGTGGGTTCGTCGAGCATCAGCACCTTGGGCCGCGTCATCAGCGCACGGCCTACTGCGACCTGCTGGCGCTGGCCGCCGGAAAGCTCGCCCGCGGCCTGATAGCGTTTTTCCTTCAGGATCGGGAACAACTCGTAGACCTGTTCCATCGTCCCGGAGATGTCGTCGCGCCGGATGAAGGCCCCCATTTCGAGGTTTTCCTCTACCGTCAGCGAAGTGAAGATGTTGTTGTTCTGCGGCACGAAGCCCATGCCCTTGGCGACCCGTGCCTGCGGCGTGAGGTCGGTGATGTCCTCGTCGTCAAGCCGCACGCTGCCGCCGCGCAGGTGCAGCATGCCGAACAGCGCCTTCATGCCGGTGGATTTGCCGGCACCGTTGGGGCCGACGATCACCGCGATCTCGCCGCGGTCGACCGCGATGGTGCAATCGGAGAGGATGTCGGGGCCGGCCTTGCCGTAGCCGCCGGTCATCTTCTCGCCGATCAGGAAGGGGCCGCCGGGGGCGGGCTTGGCCTTGCCGTTCTGGGGGCCTGCGCGCATCTCGCCCTGGCCCTTGGGGTTCACAATCGTGGAATCGCGGTTGTAGCCGGGGGCGTCGAAGGGTTGGCTCATGCTTCGACCTTGTCCTTGTTCTTGAGGCCGGTGCCGAGATAGGCCTCGATCACATGTTCATTGGCCTTGATCTCGTTCAGGGTGCCTTCGGCAAGCACCTTGCCCTCGGCCATGCAGATCACAGGGTCGCACAGCCGGTCGATGAAATCCATGTCGTGCTCGATCACCACGAAGGTATAGCCGCGCTCCTTGTTGAGGCGGATGATCGCGTCGCCGATGGTGTTGAGCAGGGTGCGGTTCACGCCCGCGCCGACCTCGTCGAGAAACACGATCCGGGCATCCACCATCATCGTGCGGCCAAGCTCGAGAAGCTTTTTCTGGCCGCCCGACACCTGTCCGGCCTTGTGGTCGGCAAGGTGTTCGATGGTCAGGAACTCCAGCACCTCGTCGGCCCGGGCGCGCAGCGCGCGTTCCTCGTCGGCAATCCGCTTGCGGCCAAACCAGGTGTCCCACAGCTTTTCACCGAGCTGACCCGGCGGCACCATCATCAGGTTCTCGCGGCAGGTCATCGAGGCGAACTCGTGGGCGATCTGGAAGGTGCGCAGGAGGCCCTTGTGGAACAGCTCGTGCGGCGGCAGGCCGGTGATGTCTTCGCCCTCCATCGTCACGCGCCCTGACGTGGGTTGAAGAACGCCGGCCACAACGTTGAAAAGCGTTGTTTTTCCGGCACCGTTCGGGCCAATCAGCCCGGTGATCGTGCCCTTTTCGATCTCCAGAGAAGCGCCGTCGACGGCATGAAATCCGCCGAAATGTTTGTGCAGGTTTTCAACCTTGATCAAAGATCCCACCCCG
Organism: Maritimibacter sp. HL-12; assembly: GCF_900177545.1. Classification (GTDB taxonomy): domain Bacteria; phylum Pseudomonadota; class Alphaproteobacteria; order Rhodobacterales; family Rhodobacteraceae; genus Sinisalibacter. The sequence continues at coordinate 3,122,722 of NZ_FXBQ01000001.1, forward strand.
TGTTTCGCGGGTGCCCCTCCCGCCTTATGCAGCACAGCCCGGGGGGTTGGCCCCGGGCTGTGCGATTGGTCCGTGCGCCGCTCGGATCAGCGGAACTTGACGGTTTCGAAACCGTCTTCGGTCACGTCGTACTCACGGTAGGTGCCCGCGGCTTCGCCCGGTCCGATCAGTTCGACGTTGGAGGCACCGACATAGTCGACATCGCCGCCAGCGGCGAGGATCTCGAACGCCTTGCCAAGCTCGCCCGGCAGGATCGGCTCGCCCGGGGCGTTGGCCACGTCCATCACGTTGGCAGCGATCCCGGCGGGGGTGGCCTCGCCGGCCTTCATCGCGGCCAGCAGGATCAGCGCGGCGGCGTCGTAGCTTTCGCGGGTGAAGGAGCTGTCGGGGTTGATCCCGGCGGCTTCGGCCTGTGCGGTAAAGGCCTCGGTGCCTTCGCCTTCCGACCACGGGATCGTGCCGTAGGAGCCAACCAACCCGTCGCCGAGATCGGTGCGCAGAACCTCGGAGAACATGCCGTCGCCCATCACGAAGGTTTCGAAGGCGCCGGCGTCGAGCGCAGACTGGATCACGCCCTTGCCGCCCTGGTCGGAATAGCCGAACACCATCAGGGCTTCGCCGCCGGCCGAGGCCAGCGCGCCGACTTCGGCCGAGTAATCGGCCTTGCCGTCTTCATGCGGCACCGCGGTGGTGACCGAGCCGCCAACCGCTTCGAACGATTCGGCGAAGGCATCTGAAAGGCCCTTGCCGTAGTCGTTGTTGGTGTAGGTGATCGCCACTTCGGTCACGCCACGGTCGTTGAGGATCGCCGCGAGCACTTCGCCCTGGCGCGCGTCCGACGGGGCGGTGCGGAAGAACAGGTCGTTGTCTTCGGCGGTGGAGAGCGCCGGCGAGGTCGCCGAGGGCGAAATCATCGGCACGCCGTTCGGCATCGCCACGTTGGCAAGGATCGCGCCGGTCACGCCCGAGCAATCCGCGCCCATGATCGCGACCACGCCATCGGTGGTGATCAGGCGCTCGGCGGCGGCAGAGGCCGCGGCGCTGTCGATGCAGGTCGAATCGGCGCGCACCGGAACCAGCGTCATCCCTTCGAGGAATTTGCCCGAATCGTTGGCTTCGCTGATCGCGAGTTCGGCGGCGTCTGCCATGGCCGGCGTGATCGATTCCAGCGGGCCGGTGTAGCCGAGGATCACCCCGATATTGACGTCTTCGGCGAAGGCGCCGGTGGCGATCAGCGTCGCGGCGGACGCCATGAGCAGTTTTTTCATGTTTATCTCCCAAGTTGGTAACATTTTCCGGCCCTCACCCTAGCGTTTTTGTCACAAAAGGGAAGCCTTTAGCCGCGGTCTTTTGCGCATCTTGCGCGGCCTCACATTCGCGTGGGGGAGGTTGCCCCAGCGTCACCCAAGACCGACAATGGCGGCATGATGGTTTTGATACGCTCCCGAATCCTTGCCCTCGCGGTGGCCGTGGCCGCTCTCGCGCCGCTGCCGCTCGCGGCCGAAACGGTGGAGACCAGCGTGGGCCGGTTGCAGATTGAAGAGGTGGCGGACGGGTTTCGCGAGCCCTGGGGGCTGGCCTTCCTGCCCGACGACGGCTTTCTTGTCACCGAGCGCGCCGGGGCCCTGTGGCGGGTCGGCGCAGACGGCGCGCGCCAGCGTGTCGAGGGCGCACCCGAGGTCTGGGCGCGCGGACAGGGCGGGCTGCTCGACGTGATGGTGCCGCGCGATTTTTCCGAGAGCCGCGAGGTTTTCCTGAGCTTCTCCAAGCCGCAACCGGACGGTGCCGGCACCGCGCTCGGGGCCGGGCGGCTCAACGAAGCCGGGGACGCGCTGGAGGATTTCCGCGTGATCTTCGAGATGACGGCGGGCGGCGGACGCGGCCAGCATTTCGGCTCGCGCATCGTCGAAGCCCCGGACGGGCACCTCTTTCTGACCATTGGCGATCGCGGCGCGGCCGAACGCGCGCAGGACAACGCCCACCACAACGGCACCGTGGTGCGGATCGCGCGCGATGGCGCGGTGCCGGATGACAACCCCTTCGTTGGCGTCGAGGACGCGCAGCCCGAGATCTGGTCCTATGGCCACCGCAACGCACAAGGCGCGGCGCTCGGCCCCGAAGGCGGGCTCTGGCTGGTCGAACACGGCGCGATGGGCGGCGACGAGGTCAACCGCGTCGAGCCCGGTGCGAATTACGGCTGGCCGGAGATCTCTTACGGGCGCAACTACGACGGCTCGAAAATCGGTGTCGGCACCGAGGCGGAGGGCATGAAACAGCCGGTGCATTACTGGGACCCGTCGATCGCGCCCTCGGGGCTGGCCGTCTATTCCGGCGCGCTCTGGCCCGAATGGGAGGGGCGGATGATCGTCGGCAGCCTCAAGTTCGACTACATCGCGGTGCTCGACCCCGAGACCGGCAACGAAGAGGCGTTGCGCAGCCGCGAGTCCGCCCGGGTGCGCGATGTGCGCGAAGCCCCCGACGGATCGATCTGGTTTCTCTCGGTCGGGCAGGGCGGGGTGTTCCGGATCATCCCGGCTCGATAGCGCGGGCCACGCGGTCCGCGCCCCGGTTCCGACCGATGCTGATCCCGCCTGCCGCCGGGATCAGATCCCGCCGTCCTCGCTGCGTTTGCCGCTGGTCGAACCGCGCTCCCGGTAGGGCGTGGTCTCGTAATGCGCGCGGTAGCATTTCGAGAAATGCGAGGGCGAGGTGAAACCGCAGGCCAGTGCCACGTTGATCACGCTCATGTCGGTCTGCATCAACAGGTTGCGGGCCTTCTGGAGCCGCAGTTCCATGTAATAACGCTTCGGCGAGCGGTTGAGGTAGCGGCGGAACAGCCGTTCGAGCTGGCGGGTGGACAGCCCGACATCAGCGGCCAGCCGCGAGGGGCTGACCGGCTCCTCGATATGCGCCTCCATCGCCTGGATCACCTGGCCGAGCTTGGGGTGACGCACACCGATCCGGGTGGGCACCGAAAGGCGCTGGGTGTCGCGGTCGGTCCGAATCGCGGTGTAGATCTGCTGGTCGGCGACGGCATTGGCCACTTCCGGTCCGTGGTGCTGCGAGATCACCGCGAGCATCAGGTCGATCGAGGCGGTGCCGCCCGCCGTGGTCATCCGGTTGCCGTCGATCACGTAGACCGAGCGGGTCAGGTCGACCTCGCTGAAATCCTCGGAGAACCCATCGTGGTTTTCCCAGTGGATCGTGGCGCGTTTGCCGTCGAGCAGGCCTGCTTCGGCCAAGCTGTGGGCCCCGGTGCAGAGCGCCCCCATCGCCACCCCGCGCCGCGCCTCGCGCCGGAGCCACGACACCAGTTTTTTCGAGGTGTGTTGTGCCACGTTCACGCCGCTGCAGATCACCACCGTGTCGGAGTGGTGCAACTCGTCGAGCCCGGTGTCGAGCAACACGCGGCATCCCGCCGAACAGGTCGCCATCTCGCCGCCTTCGCCGGCGAGAGTCCAACTGTAGGCCTCGTAGCCGAGGAAGCGGTTGGCGAGTCGCAGCGCGTCGATCGCGCCGGCAAAGGAGAGCATGGTGAACTCCTCGAGCAGCACGAAAACGAAGCGGCGCGTTGCACGGTCGCCCGGCACTTCGCTGGTGGCTCTTCGACTCATTGCGCGGATCCCTGTTCGCGGTAAACTTGGTCCAAGCACATCAGCTTTGCCGCCCGCGCGCAAGATGCCCGGGCGGGCAACTTTGCTTTGCACATGCGGCGAAGCCCGCGTATACCACCCCGGACTTGGTGGGCTGTTGCCGCTAACAGCCCCTGAAAAGCGATACGGAGACGGCGATGACGGACTGGACCAAATCATCCTGGCGCACGAAGCCCCGGGTGCAGATGCCCACCTATCCCGACCAGGCCCGCCTGGACGCGGTCGAGGCGCAGCTTGGCAAGTATCCGCCGCTGGTTTTTGCCGGAGAGGCCCGGCGGCTGAAGGCGGAACTGGCCAAGGCCGCACGCGGTGAGGCCTTCCTGCTGCAAGGCGGCGATTGTGCCGAGAGCTTTGCCGAGTTTTCCGCCGACACGATCCGCGACACCTTCAAGGTGCTGCTCCAGATGGCGGTGGTGCTGACCTACGGCGCCAAGGTGCCGGTGATCAAGGTCGGCCGGATGGCGGGCCAGTTCGCCAAGCCGCGGTCGTCGGATTTCGAGACCGTGAACGGCGTCGAACTGCCCTCCTACCGGGGCGACATCATAAACGATCTCGACGGCACGCCCGAAGCGCGCCTGCCCGATCCTTACAAGATGCTGCAGGCCTATACCCAGTCGGCCGCCTCGCTGAACCTGCTGCGCGCTTTCTCGACCGGCGGCTATGCCGACATCCACAAGGTCCATAGCTGGACGCTGGGGTTCACCGAGCGCGACGAGGCGGAGAAATATCGCGAGATGGCCGAGCGGATCTCGGACACCCTCAGCTTCATGCGGGCCGCGGGCGTCGACAGTGCGCGCGCGCATACCCTGGGCTCGGTGGATTTCTACACCAGCCACGAGAGCCTGCTGCTGGAATACGAAGAGGCGCTCACCCGGGTCGATTCGACCACCGGGCAGGTGGTGGCCGGCTCGGGGCACATGCTCTGGATCGGCGACCGGACCCGCCAGCCCGACGGCGCACACGTGGAGTTTGCCCGTGGCGTGATCAACCCGATCGGGCTCAAGACCGGCCCCTCCACCAGCGCCGACGATCTCAAGCGGCTGATGGCGCGGCTCAACCCCGAGAACGAGCCGGGACGGCTGACCCTGATCGCGCGCTTCGGTGCCGGGCAGGTGGCCGATCACCTGCCGCGTCTGATCCAGGCGGTGCAAGAGGAGGGGGCCGCGGTGGTCTGGTCCTGCGACCCGATGCACGGCAACACGATCAAGTCGGCCTCCGGCTACAAGACCCGGCCCTTCGAGCGGGTGCTGGCGGAAGTGCAGGAGTTCTTCGCCGTTCACCGCGAAGCGGGCACGATCCCGGGCGGTGTGCATTTCGAGATGACCGGCAAGGACGTGACCGAATGCACCGGGGGCGTCCGGGCGGTGTCGGACGAAGATCTTTCCGACCGCTATCACACCGTTTGCGATCCGCGCCTCAACGCCTCGCAATCGCTGGAACTGGCCTTCCTCGTGGCCGAGGAACTCGCCGGGCGCGACGTGACGGCACCGCGCAGCGCGGTTTCGGGCTGATCCTTCCGCCGCGCACCCCGAGCGCGAACAATCGGCAAGCCCCGGTCTTTCGGCCGGGGCTTTTCAGTTTGGGCAAGCCTCAATCCCGCGCGGCGTCGTGAACCAGCCTCAGATGGGGTCCGCGCTGGTGTCGGCTTGCGTCGGCCTGGCGGATTTCGGCGATCTGGCGGCGCAACTGCGCGGTGCGCGGGTTGACCTTTTGCGCGCCTCCGTCGCGCCCGGCCTCCTCCCCGCCATCTCCGGTTGAACGCGTCCGCCGCGCCGGATCCTGCGGTCCGCGGTTGGCGAAGGGATCGCCGATCAGAGGTTTGGTTTCGATATCCGAGATGCTGAAGCGGCGCGGGCCCCGACCGATCTTGCCGCGCGATTGCAGCGCGCCGAGAATACGCGTGGGCCGTCCGGTCTCGTCGCGCAACGGCAACAGGATCATCTGGGCTTCGAGCGGTTCGAGGCGAAACCCGTCCTCGCTCCTGAGCGCGAGCCGCACCACCGCCGGTTCGTCGAGCACGGCTTCCAGAACCCGGGTCATCTCGCGGCGGGCATCGGGCAGGAACAGCGCGGTGACCGGCATGCCGCGCACCTCCATCCCCATGATCTCGCCGAGGTGCAGCCCGGCAAGGCGGATACGTCCAAGGCCGGGCGCGATCTTTTCCAGCATGAAGGCGAACTCGAGTACCGCCGCGATGCCGCGCGGATCGACATCGGCGCGCGTGGGCATGAGCCGACCGTTGCGCAAGCCTTCCCAGTAGCTTTCGACCGTGCCGATCGCCGGGAACCGCGCCTGCCGACGCAGAGGGGTGAGCGAGATCACCTTGTCGCCCTTCACGTAATCCATGGTCATATCGAGGTTCCTTGTCGCATCGGCCTGGCGCCTGTCCGTTGGCGCGCGGCCCTTCGCCTCCGGTTGCCCCGGTGGGGGCGGTCTGGTAACGAAAGGACGGCGCGCCTTTTCGATGCCTCAATCTGCCACATTTTGGTCGCAAATGGGGCAAAATCTGAACAAATGGTTAACCCGCCATGATCCATTCGATGACCGGTTTCGCCGCTCTGAAGGGCCACCACGAGGCCTGGAGCTGGGCCTGGGATATCCGTTCGGTCAACGCGCGCGGCTTCGATCTGCGGTTGAAACTGCCCGATTGGATCGACGGGCTGGAGCCGGCCGTGCGCAAGGCGGTGGCGGCGGCGGTGACGCGCGGCAGCGTCTCGGTGGGGCTCAGGCTCACCCGCGAGGCGACGGCGGGCGGGCCGGCGCTCGATCCCGAGGCGCTCGACCGGGCGATGGCCATGCTGGTGGAAATCTCGCAAACCGCGGTGACCCGGGGCATCGTGCTCGCGGCACCGAGCGCGGTGGAAATCGCGCAGATGCGCGGGGTGAGCGATGCCACGCCCGAGGTGCAAGACACCGCCGGTCTGCGCGCGGCGCTGATCGCCGATCTGCCGGGCCTGCTCGCGGCCCTCAACCAGATGCGCGTTCACGAAGGGGCGGTGCTGAAGTCGCTGCTTGAAACCCAGCTCGACGAGATCGAGACGCTGGTGGACAATGGGGTTGCCGCCGCAGAAGCCCGGCGCGAGGCGCAGGGTGCGAACCTGCGCGCCGCCCTCGCGCGGGTGATGGACAACACCGACGGCGCCGATCCCGACCGGGTGGCACAGGAACTGGCGTTGATCGCGGTGAAATCGGATGTGCGCGAGGAACTCGACCGGCTCGCGGCCCATGTCGGCCAGGCCCGCAGCCTGCTCGCGGGCAAGGAGGCCTGCGGGCGCAAGCTCGACTTCCTGATGCAGGAATTCAACCGCGAGGCCAATACGCTGTGCTCCAAGGCGCAGTTTCAGGAACTGACCCGCATCGGCCTCGATCTCAAGGCGTTGATCGACCAGATGCGCGAACAGGTTCAGAACGTGGAATAGGGGCAGGGCACATGGCCAAGCGGCGCGGACTTCTCATCATCCTGTCGTCGCCCTCCGGGGCGGGCAAATCGACGCTGGCGCAACGGCTGCGCGACTGGGACCCGGAAATCGTCTTCTCGGTTTCCGCCACCACCCGTGCGCCGCGCCCCGGCGAGGTCGACGGGCGGGAATACCACTTCACCTCTCCCGAAACCTTCAAGACCATGGTCGCCGACGGCGAGATGCTCGAACACGCCCATGTTTTCGGCCATTTCTACGGGTCGCCCAAGGCCCCGGTGGAAGCCGCCATCGCAGAGGGCCGCGACGTGCTCTTTGATATCGACTGGCAGGGCGCGCAGCAGATCCGCAACTCGTCGCTGGCACCACACACGCTCTCGATCTTCCTGCTGCCGCCCTCGATCCGCGAACTCAAGCGCCGCCTCGAAGACCGGGGGCAGGACGAAGCGGAGGTGATCGCGCGGCGGATGCAGAAAAGCTGGGACGAGATCAGCCATTGGGACGGCTATGATTACGTGCTGGTCAACGACAACCTCGACGCCACCGAGAAGCAGTTGAAGCAGATCGTCGCCGCGACCCGGCTCAAACGCATCCAGCAGCCCGACCTCACCGAACACGTGCGCGGGCTGCAATCGGAATTCGAGGATCTGACATGACGCTCTACGCACTCGACGGCATCGCACCCGCCTTGCACGACACCGCCTGGGTGGCGCCCGATGCCAACCTGATCGGCAAGGTGGTGCTCGAAGCCGGGGCCTCGGTCTGGTTCGGCGCTACGCTCCGGGGCGACAACGAGACGATCACCGTGGGCGAGGGCTCGAACCTGCAGGAAAACGTGGTCTGCCACACCGATCCGGGCTACCCGCTCCTGATCGGGCGCGACGTGACGGTGGGCCACAAGGCAATGCTGCACGGCTGCGAGATCGGCGAAGGCAGCCTGATCGGCATGGGGGCCACGATCCTCAACGGCGCGCGCATCGGCAAGGGCTGCCTGATCGGCGCGGGCGCGCTGGTGACCGAGGGCAAGGAGATCCCCGACGGCAGCCTGGTGATGGGCACGCCGGGCAAGGTGGTGCGCGACCTCGACGAGACCGCCCGCGCGGCGCTTCTGGAAAGCGCCCGGCGCTACCGCGAGAACGCGGCGCGGTTTCGGGCAGGGCTGAAAAAGCTCAAATAAGAATAGGCTCCCTGGTGAGCTTCACTCTGGAAGTCCGTTTGCTTTGAAGCTGCGAACACATAGTTCATTTGTAAACGCCTTCAATGGATCGCGATTGGCCAACTGTGCACATGCACTAAAGACTCTTGCGTTGACCTCAATCTCCAACGCTTTTTGCTTCGCGTCTTGCTCAGCTATTCTCGCTGCAGCCTGCAATTCCATTTCTTTCTTGCGTTCTTCAAGAACTGCCTTTCGGGCGAGTTCCAATTGGGCCTGGGCCGCAGTTGTGGTGTAGAAGTCGCCAAGTTCCGGGTAGAACTTAAGAACATCGTTGATTTGACGAACGTAGGATACACACGTGGCTCCATCTTCATTCAGTCTCTTCAATACGCCGTCTATGTTACCAACGGCCAGTTCCTCCGTGGCAATAGCAACAATTTTGTCGGCATAGGGCATAGCGGCGTCGCGCCCTTCGAAGCGGTTGTCTGCATTGGAGATTGCGTCAAGGCAGTTCTTGGTAGCCAAATCAAGTTCGGCGGCATTGGCCGAGGCGCTACTAGGGAGCCCTAAAAGTACTACCGCAAGTGAAAGAGCTTTCGAGCGTTTCATGAGGAACCTCGGTGGCCTCCTAATCCTTGCCGCGATAGGGTTCCACGTATTGCAGCGCCATGTCCCAGGGAAAGAAGATCCAGGTGTCCTGGCTCACCTCGGTGATATAGGTATCGACCATCGGCTTGCCCTTGGGCTTGGCATAGACAGTGGCGAAATGCGCCTTCGGCATCAGCTTGCGCACCACTTCGAGGGTTCTGCCGGTATCGACGAGGTCATCGACGATCAGGATGCCGGTGCCGTCGCCCACCACCTCCATGTCGGGCGACTTGATCACTACCGGCTCCGACTGGCTCTGGTGCTGGTAGCTCTTCACGCTGATCGTATCGACCATGCGGATATCAAGCTCGCGGCTGACGATCATCGCCGGGGCCATGCCGCCTCGGGTGATCGCGACCACAGCCTTCCATGCCCCGCCGGCGAGCGGGCTTTGATGGTCGAGCCGCCAGGCCAGCGCGCGGCTGTCGCGGTGGATCTGGTCCCAGGAGACGTGAAAGCCTTTCTCGTGCGGCAACCGGTCGTTCATTCCATTTTCCCCCCGGAACCGGCGTCGATATCCGGCGCGTCGACCGCTTTCATGCCGACGACGTGGTAGCCGGCGTCAACGTGGTGAGTCTCGCCGGTCACGCCTGCGCCGAGATCGGACAGCAGGTAAAGCGCCGAATTGCCGACGTCGTCGGTGGTCACGTTGCGCCTGAGCGGCGAGTTGAGTTCGTTCCACTTCATGATGTAGCGAAAATCTCCGATCCCCGAGGCCGCAAGCGTCTTGATCGGGCCGGCGGAGATCGCGTTCACGCGGATGCCGTCCTTGCCGAAATCTTCCGCGAGGTAGCGCACGCTGGCTTCCAGCGCCGCCTTGGCCACGCCCATCACGTTGTAATGCGGCATCACCCGCTCGGCACCGTAATAGGTCAGCGTCACGATACTGCCGCCGTTGGGCATCATCCGGGCGGCGCGGCTGGCCACGGCGGTGAAGGAATAGACCGAGATATCCATCGTCACGCGGAAATTGTCGCGTGTGGTTTCGGCGTAGCGGCCCCTGAGCTGGGCCTTGTCGGAGTAGCCGATGGCGTGAACGACGAAGTCGAGCTTGCCCCAGGTCGCTTCGAGGGCCGCGAAGAGCGCGTCGATCGAGGCGTCGTCGCCAACATCGCAGGGCAGCACGATCTCGGAGCCAAGCTGGTCGGCCAGCGGCACCACGCGTTTTTTCACCGCGTCGCCCTGGTAGGAAAAGGCCAGTTCCGCCCCCGCCTCGCGGCAGGCCCGGGCGATGCCCCAGGCGATGCTCTTGTCGTTTGCCAGGCCCATGATCAGCCCGCGTTTGCCGTTCATCAACCCGTTTGACATTCGCTGTTCCCCGTCCGCTCGCTATCGGTTAAGCCGGTCTACGTCATTGCCCCGGAGGCTTCAAGCCTGCCGGGGTATGCGCGGGGTGACGGATGCCGACCCGGCGACAGCGGAGGCGATCACAGGAGGCCGAGATGAGCGATCGGGGCGGGATTTTCGCGGGCGACAACCCGTTTCGGATTGCCCGGGACTGGCTCGACGAGGCCACCGAACTGGAGGTGAACGACCCCGACGCGATCGCGCTCGCGACGGTGGACGCGGCCGGGCTGCCCAATGTGCGCATGGTGCTGCTCAAGGAAATCGAGGTGTCCGATGATGACGGGGCCTTCGTGTTCTACACCAACTACGGGTCGGCCAAGGCGAGCGAGATCGAGGCGACGGGCAAGGCCGCTTTCGTGCTGCACTGGAAAAGCCTGCGCCGCCAGATCAGGGTACGCGGGCTGGTCAACCGCGAGGAGGGCGAGCAGGCCGACGCCTATTATGCCTCGCGCTCGCTCAAGAGCCGGCTCGGGGCCTGGGCCTCGCACCAGAGCCAGGCGCTGGCCTCGCGCACGGCGCTGATGGCGGCGGTTGCCAAGCTCACGCCGAAGCTCGGCACCCATCCGCCACGCCCGCCGTTCTGGGGCGGATACCGCATAAAACCGCTTGAAATCGAGTTCTGGGCCGATGGTGCCTTTCGTCTCCACGACCGCTTTCGCTGGCGGCGCGATGCACCCGGCGAGGCCTGGAACATAACCCGACTGAACCCCTGAGCGGGCCGGCCTCGCGGCTCGGCGGCCCCGTGCCGAGATCGGGACCTGTCCAAAAATACAGGTGAGGATTGCTTGCACATGGCAACGATCTGAACCAATTAATTACATAGGGATGCGAACTTAACGCGGGACACGCGGATAGAATGACTGAAGACAACGACTCTGGCGCACGGGAAACCCTGCGCGGGCAGGTTAAATGGTTCGATGCGACGAAAGGCTTTGGCTTCGTCGTGGCCGATCAGGGTGGGCCCGATATCCTGCTGCACGCCAACGTGCTGCGCAATTTCGGCCAGAGCTCCGTCGCGGACGGGGCCGGGATCGAACTCGTGGCACAATCGACCAAGCGCGGGATGCAGGCGGTCGAGGTGCTTTCGATCGAGCCGCCGGAGGGATCGGTGATGCCCGCCGAAGGGCTCGCGGAGGAAATCGTCGATCTTGACGATGCCGGGCCGATGGAGCCGGCGCGGGTGAAGTGGTTCGACAAGGGCAAGGGCTTCGGCTTCGCCAATGTGTTCGGCAAGCCCGAAGATGTGTTCATTCATATCGAGGTTCTGCGCCGCTCGGGATTTGCCGATCTGCAGCCGGGCGAGGCGGTGACCTTGCGCGTTGTCGATGGTGCGCGCGGACGGATGGCGGTGATCGTGGCGGCGTGGGACGCGGCCCTCGGAGCAGGCGACACGGAATGAAGGCGGTGCGTGCCATCGCGGCGGCGGCATTGGCGCTGCTTGCCGCATCGGGCACGCTGCTTGCCGAATCCGCTGCCTGCGCCCCCGACCGGCTCGACATCCGGGGCGACTGGGGCGAGGCACGGTTTTCGGTCGAACTTGCCGCCACCCGGGAAAGCCAGGCGCGCGGGCTGATGTTCCGCGAGAGCCTCGCCGCCTCTCATGGCATGCTCTTCGTCTACGAGCGGCCCGGCACACCGGCGTTCTGGATGAAAAACACGCTGATCCCGCTCGACATGCTCTTCATCACGCCCGAGGGCGTGGTGCAGCATGTGCACCCCGAGGCGGTGCCCGGCGACGAAACGCCGATCCGCGGCGGCGACGGGGTGCTTGCGGTGTTCGAGATCCGCGGCGGTCTGGCCTCGGCGATCGGCATCGGTCCGGGCGACGAGATCCGCCACCCGGCGTTCGGCACCGGGGCCGCGTGGGCCTGCGCGGAAGAGCCGGCGCAATAGCCCTTGCCCTAGCGCGGTGCGCGCTTGTATGGAGTGCCACGTCGGGGCGTAGCGCAGCCTGGTAGCGCGTCTGTTTTGGGTACAGAAGGTCGTGAGTTCGAATCTCGCCGCCCCGACCACATCTCCGCCGACATCACCTCCTGTCAAAAGAACGCAACATGATGCGTATGCGTCCCCCGATGCTATCCATATGTAGTGCGGTTCCTGTCCGATTCTTGTGCAAATCAAACATCGAGGCGCTTGCCTGTTGCCCCTCTGCCGCGCTCGCGCGAAAACCTCGTGTAACACCCGCGTGACGCTCCGCCTCATCCAAGGCGCGAGCATTCCGGGGGAAACGCCTGAAAAATCGAGAGCTTCGCGGAAGCCTTCCGTTTCCCGGTGCGCAAGCCGACTCGGGGGTGCCTGAGAGGGCCGGTTCGTCAAGCAAAAATCCAAAAAATTCTTCGTTGATCTTTCATCAAACCTACGCCAGTTTGTGCAAGTCGGTCGGCGAGCCACAACATATAGTGTGGCCGTTCGGCGGGTAGGGATAGAAGTCTAGCATCGAGCAGCCCCGATCCGGGAGCACATTTCGGTGACCGATTGATCGGTCGGCGGGGGGCATCGATTCCCCCGACGCCCGCCCCTTGCCCCGTCGTCCCGATCGGGAGGTATGAGACCGGCCCGCCGCCGCAATGACGGCCTGGGCCACGAGCAAGAAGGGATGATACGGGCACCATGAAGATCGAACGCAAATTCACCAAGGCAGGGGCAGATGCCTATTCGGAGCTGAACTTCACCACCACGACCTCGGAGATCCGCAATCCTGACGGAACGGTGGTGTTTAAGCTGGAAAACGTCGAGGTGCCGGAAGGCTGGAGCCAGGTGGCCTCCGACGTGATCGCACAGAAATATTTCCGCAAGGCGGGGGTTCCGGCAGCAACCAAACCGGTCAAGGAAAAGGGCGTGCCCACGTTCCTGCAGCGGCATGTGCCCGATACCAAGGCTCTCGAAAAACTGCCGGAAGATCAGCGCTTTGGCGGCGAAACCTCAGCCCGGCAAGTGTTTGACCGTCTCGCCGGGGCCTGGGCCTACTGGGGCTGGAAAGGTGGCTACTTCACTACCGAGGACGATGCGCGCGCCTATTTCGACGAGATGCGCCACATGCTGGCCGCGCAGATGGCCGCGCCGAACAGCCCGCAGTGGTTCAACACCGGCCTGCACTGGGCCTACGGCATCGACGGCCCGGGCCAGGGGCATTATTACGTCGACTACCAGTCCGGCGAGCTGACCCGGTCGTCCTCGGCCTACGAACACCCGCAGCCGCACGCCTGCTTCATCCAGTCGATTGCCGACGATCTGGTGGGCGACGGCGGAATCATGGACCTCTGGGTCCGCGAGGCGCGGCTGTTCAAATACGGCTCCGGCACCGGCACCAACTTCTCGTCGCTGCGGGCCGCCAACGAGCCGCTTTCCGGCGGCGGCAAGTCGTCGGGCCTCATGGGCTTTTTGAAGATCGGCGACCGCGCGGCAGGCGCGATCAAGTCGGGCGGCACCACCCGGCGCGCGGCCAAGATGGTCATCGTCGACGCCGATCACCCCGATATCGAGGAATACATCAACTGGAAGGTCAAGGAGGAGCAGAAGGTCGCCTCGCTGGTGGCCGGCTCGAAGATGCACGAGCAGCACCTCAACGAGATCTTCGCCGCGATCCGCACCTGGGACGGGGCCGAGGCCGATGCCACCGATCCGAAGGCGAACGACACCCTGAAAGCGGCGATCCGCGCCGCCAAGAAGGTGGCGATCCCGGAGAACTACATCAAGCGCGTGCTCGATTACGCCAAGCAGGGCTACGGCTCGATCGAGTTTCCGACCTATGACACCGACTGGGATTCGGAAGCCTATGGCACCGTGTCGGGCCAGAACTCCAACAATACCGTGCGCGTCACCGATGCCTACCTCGAAGCTGTGCGCAACGATGCCGACTGGGAATTGATCCGGCGCACCGACGGGTCGGTGGCCAAGACGATCAAGGCGCGCGACCTGTGGGAGCAGATCGGCCACGCCGCCTGGGCTTCGGCCGATCCGGGCATCCAGTATCACGACACGATCAACGCCTGGCACACCTGCCCCGAAGACGGCCAGATCCGCGCCTCGAACCCGTGCTCGGAATACATGTTCCTCGACGATACCGCCTGCAACCTCGCGTCGATGAACCTGCTGACCTTCCTGCACGACGGCAAGTTCGACGCCGAAAGCTACATGCATGCCACCCGGCTGTGGACGATCACGCTGGAGATCAGCGTGATGATGGCGCAGTTCCCGTCGAAGGAAATTGCGCAACTGTCGTATGATTTCCGCACCTTGGGCCTTGGCTATGCCAACGTCGGCGGGCTCCTGATGAACATGGGGCTGGGCTACGATTCCGACGAGGGCCGGGCGATGACCGGCGCGCTCACCGCGATCATGACCGGCACCGCCTATGCCACCTCGGCCGAGATGGCGGGTGAACTGGGGGCCTTCTCGGGCTACCAGCGCAACGCCGCGCACATGCTGCGGGTGATCCGCAACCACCGCACCGCGGCCTACGGTTCGACCGATGGCTATGAAGACCTCGCGGTCAAGCCGGTGGCGCTCGATCACGCCGGTTGCCCCGATCCCCGTCTCGTCGACCTGGCGATGGCGAGCTGGGACGAGGCGCTGGCGCTGGGCGAACAGCACGGCTACCGCAACGCGCAGGTTTCGGTGATCGCGCCGACCGGCACGATCGGGCTGGTGATGGATTGCGACACCACCGGGATCGAGCCCGATTTCGCACTGGTGAAGTTCAAGAAGCTGGCCGGCGGCGGCTACTTCAAGATCATCAACCGCTCGGTGCCCGCGGGGCTTGAAGCGCTCGGCTATTCCTCGGCCCAGATCGAGGAGATCGTGGCCTATGCGGTGGGCCACGGCACTCTCGGCAACGCGCCGGGGATCAACGCCAGCACCCTGCGCCAGAAAGGGTTCGGGGAGGCCGAGATCGCCAAGGTCGAAGCCGGTCTGGTCGGTGCCTTCGATATCCGCTTCCTGTTCAACCAGTGGACGCTGGGGGCCGAGTTCTGCAAGGAAAGCCTCGGGCTGACCGATGCGCAACTGAACGATCCCGGCTTCGACATGCTGCGTCACCTTGGCTATTCCAGGGGCGATATCGACGCCGCGAACGACCATGCCGTGGGCACGATGACGCTGGAAGGCGCGCCGCACCTGAAGGAAGAGCATTACCACGTCTTCGACACCGCCAATCCGGCCGGCAAGAAGGGCAAGCGCTTCCTCTCCACCAACTCGCACATCTACATGATGGCGGCGGCGCAAAGCTTCATCTCGGGCGCGATCTCGAAAACCATCAACATGCCGCACAACGCCACCATCGAGGATTGCCAGAAGGCCTACGAGCTCTCCTGGAGCCTCGGGATCAAGGCCAACGCGCTCTACCGCGACGGCTCGAAGCTGAGCCAGCCGCTCGCCTCGGCGCTGGTCGAGGACGACGAGGAGGCCGAGGAAATCCTCGCCTCGGGCTCGCCGCATGAAAAGGCGGCGGTGCTGGCCGAAAAGGTGATCGAGAAGATCGTCATCAAGGAAGTGGCACGCGGGCGCGAGAAACTGCCCGACCGGCGCAAGGGTTACACCCAGAAAGCCACCGTCGGCGGCCACAAGGTCTACCTGCGCACCGGCGAATACGAGAACGGCGGCCTCGGCGAGATCTTCATCGACATGCACAAGGAAGGCGCGGGCTTCCGGGCGATGATGAACAACTTCGCCATCGCGGTGAGCGTCGGCCTGCAATACGGCGTGCCGCTGGAGGAGTTCGTCGACGCCTTCACCTTCACCAAGTTCGAACCCGCCGGCATGGTGCAGGGCAACGAGACGATCAAGAACGCCACCTCGATCCTCGATTACATCTTCCGCGAACTGGCGGTCAGCTACCTCGACCGCACCGATCTGGCCCACGTCAAGCCGGAGGGCGCGAGCTTTGACGACATCGGCCGTGGCGAAGAGGAAGGTGTCAGCAATATCAAGGAGATGAGCGAAACGGCCGCGAGCCGGTCGCTGGAGGTGCTCAAGCAGATCAGCTCCACCGGCTACCTGCGCAAACGTCTGCCGCAGGAACTCGTGGTGTTCCAGGGCGGGGCAGCGGGGGCAACCGCGCTGGTCGGCGGGGCCGATGCGGTCGAGGCGCTGCACACGCTGGTGCCGGAAACCGCCGAAGGGCATGCCGGCGGCACGATGCTGAAAGGCACCGGCACCAGAGGCGGCGCGGCCACTGCGCTCGGCTCCGGGACGGTCGCGGCCGACGCCCGCCTCAAGGCCAAGATGCAGGGCTACGAGGGCGATCCTTGCGGCGATTGCGGCAACTACACGCTGGTGCGCAACGGCACCTGCCTGAAGTGCAACACCTGCGGCGGCACCACTGGCTGTAGCTGAGAGGCCGACATGCAAGTAATTGATCTTGAAGGGGGTTTTGTTATCGACGGCCGCGAGGTCGAGGCCGGATCGCTGCGCGTGATCGTCTCGACCGGCGGCGACGGGGTGCAGCACGGCTCGGGCACCTTTGCCCTGCCGCTGGCCCTGGTGGGGGCCGCGCCGGGGACGGGGTTCGGCTTCCGCTGCGAGACCGGCGAGCAGATCACGCTGATCCTGCGCGAGATCGACGCGGTGGAGGGGGTGGGCTACTTCCTCACCGAAGGGGCGATCCCGATGCCGACCAAGACGGCCCGACGGGCCTGATCGAGAGACCCGCGGCGGGTGCGCTCGCCGCGTCCGCGGATAAGGCCGCAGGCAGAAAACCGGGCGGTACGAAACACGAGCCTTATCAGCGAAACTGGGGAGCCACGGCTCCCCTTTTTCTTTGGCGGGGTCTTTGGCGGGCCCTTGCCTAGGAGAATTTTTTCCTATCCAAATGGATAGGAAAGCACATCATATGTGAAAACGCGCTCTCTATTTGAAATAGGAATTGCACTTTTGGTTCGGTTATCTCCTAATATCGTTGCAGATTGAAAAGAACCGCGGGGTCACGCGGGCAGGGTTTCGGAGGAGTGCGTTATGCTGGGATTGGTGCTGTGGTTCAATCCGGAGGCGCGGGTTGGGATGATCTGGTGCGACGACCAGGGCCCGCTCGCCTTTCTCGCGCCGGAGGTGGACTTGCCTCACGGCCGCGAGGCGTTGGACTGTGGCGACCAGATCACCTTTTCGGTCGAAATGCGCGATGACGTCCGTTACGTCCGCGATGTCTTGTCGGTGACATCGGCGATGGGCGCGACCGACCCGCGCGAGATTCTCGCGGGCTATCACAGCACCCGCGAGGCAGAATCCCATCTCAGCATCGTTGCCTGACCGGGCGCCGGCGTCAGGCCTCGCCGCCACGTGACAAGGCCGCCACCCCGGTGCGCGCGATCTCGACAAGCCCGAGCGGGCGCATCAGGTCGGCGAAGGCGTCCACCTTCTCGGGGCTGCCGGTGATCTCGAAAATGAAGCTCTGAAGCGTCGAGTCGACCACGTTGGCGCGGAAGATGTCGGCCAGGCGCAGCGCCTCGACGCGCTTTTCGCCGAGCCCCGCCACCTTCAGCAGCGCCAGTTCGCGCTCGACGGCGAACCCTTCCACGGTGAGATCGTGCACCTGGTGCACCGGCACGATCCGGCCGAGCTGGGCCTTGATCTGCACGATCACCGCCGGCGTTCCGGTGGTGACGATGGTGATCCGCGACTGGTGACCGGTGTGGTCAACCTCGGCCACGGTAAGGCTGTCGATGTTGTAGCCCCGCCCGGAGAACAACCCGATCACCCGGGCAAGCACGCCCGGTTCGTTGTCGACGATCACCGCCAGCGTGTGGCGCTCGATCACATCGGCGTTCGGGTCGCGCAGATCGTAGGCCGATTTGCGGGAGGAGCCTTTCTTGATGTTCAGTGCAGCCATTTTTCCGGCCCTCCTTAAACCAGCACCGCGCCGTCGCCCTTGATGGCGTCGGTTGCGGTGGCATCGCCCAGCAGCATCTTGTTGTGCGGTTCGCCCGACGGGATCATCGGGAAGCAGTTTTCGTGTTTTTCCACGAGCACCTCGAGCAGGAACGGCCCGTCATACTCGATCATCTCGCGGATCGCGTCGTCAAGGTCGGCCGGGTCCTTGACCGTGCGCCCCTTGCAGCCGAACGCTTCGGCCATCTTCGGGAAGTCGGGCAGGCTTTCGGTCCAGCTTTGCGAATAGCGTTCGCCGTGCAGGAGCTGTTGCCACTGGCGCACCATGCCGAGCCGCTCGTTGTTGAGGATGAACTGCTTGACCGGCAGGCGGAACTGCACAGCCGTCGAGATTTCCTGGATGTTCATCATGATCGAGGCGTCGCCCGCGACGTTGATCACCAGCGCGTCGGGATGAGCGATCTGCACGCCGTTGGAGGCGGGCAGCCCGTAGCCCATGGTGCCGAGGCCGCCGGAGGTCATCCAGCGGTTGGGATCTTCGAAGCCGAGGTATTGCGCCGCCCACATCTGGTGCTGGCCGACCTCGGTGGTGATGTAGCGATCCATGCCCTTGGTCAGCTCTTCGAGACGTTGCAGGGCGTATTGCGGTTTGATGATCTTTTCGGAGTTGTTGTAAGACAGACAATCGATCGCGCGCCATTGCTCGATCTGGGCCCACCACGCCTTGAGGCCTTCCTTGTTTGTCTTGCGGCCGCGCGATTTCCAGATCCGCAGCAGGTCTTCGAGCACGAAGCCGACATCGCCGAGGATCGCCAGGTCGACATGGATGACCTTGTTGATCGATGAGGCGTCGATGTCGATATGCGCCTTCTTCGAGCCGGGCGAGAAACTGTCGATCCGGCCGGTGATCCGGTCATCGAAACGGGCTCCGATGTTGATCATCAGATCGCAGTCGTGCATCGCCATGTTGGCCTCATAGAGCCCGTGCATGCCGAGCATCCCCAGCCACTTGTCGCCCGAGGCCGGGTAGGCCCCGAGCCCCATCAGCGTCGAGGTGATCGGAAAGCCGGTGGCGTCGACCAGTTCGCGCAGAAGCTGGCTTGCGCCGGGGCCGGAGTTGATCACGCCGCCGCCGGTGTAGAAGATCGGCTGCTCGGCTTCCTCCATCATCTCGACCAGCGCGGTGATCGCGAGAATGTCGCCCTTCTTCTGGGGCTGGTAATGGCTGGTGCGTGCCTTCTGCGGCGGGATGTAGGTGCCGGTGGCAAACTGCACATCCTTCGGAATATCGACCAGCGTCGGCCCCGGTCGCCCGGTGGTGGCGACGTGAAAGGCCTGGTGGATCGTGTCGGCCAGCATGTTGGTGTCTTTCACCAGCCAGTTGTGCTTGGTGCAGGGCCGGGTGATGCCCACGGTGTCGGCCTCCTGGAAACCGTCGGTGCCGATCATGAAGGTGGGCACCTGGCCGGTGAGCACGACGATCGGGATCGAATCCATCAGCGCATCGGTGAGCCCGGTCACCGCGTTGGTCGCCGCCGGACCGGAGGTGACGAGCACCACGCCGGGTTTGCCGGTGGAGCGGGCATAGCCCTCGGCGGCATGAACCGCGCCCTGTTCGTGGCGCACGAGGATGTGGCGAATATCGTTCTGCTGGAAGATCTCGTCATAGATCGGAAGAACTGCGCCCCCGGGGTAGCCGAATACCGTGTCCACACCCTGATCCTTCAGGGCCTGAACCACCATCCTCGCTCCGGTCATCTGACGTGTCATCTTGCTCTCCGTGTCACGCGTCGTCGTTGTCGATAAAAAAAGCCCCCGAGGATTTCGGGGGCGCATGGGTCTCTAAGAGGGTGACGTCACCGTCCCATGCGCCGCTCGTCCACTACTACGATGAGAATGCAGGTCATTCCCGGGCTCTCCTTTTGTCGCGCGTCACCCTAGGAGCGGGCGAAAGGGGCGTCAACGGTAAAAGGCGTGAATAAAGTGTCGCAGGGCGATTTTCTACGGCAAGATTATTCTGCCTGGCGGCGGTCTCGGGGAAGGATCACAGTCTCGTGCGCGCTCAGCGCCGCGGCACCGCGGCAGCGCCGGGCAGGGTGATCTGCGCCACCTGCTCTGCAATCGGATCGGTCGACAACGGGTGCGGATCGGCGCTGAAGGCATTCGGGTCGGCCAGTTCTGTCCAATGCCCGCCGGAATAGACTTCGAGCGGCGAGAACCGCGCCTTGTAGGCCATCTTCGGGCTGCCGGGCACCCAGTAGCCGAGGTAGACGTATGGCAGCCCGGCCTCGGCGGCGAGGCGGATATGGTCGAGAATGACATAGGTGCCGAGACTGTCGCCACGCCGGGCCGGATCGAAGAAGGAATAGACCATCGAGAGCCCGTCATCGAGCACGTCGGTGAGGCAGACGGCAGACAGCTCGCGCCCGTGCTGATGATCTTCCGACACGTTGGAATACTCGATCACCCGGCTTCGGATCGGGGTTTCCTCGACCATCGCGGCAAACTCGAACACGTCCATGTCGGCCATGCCGCCATCGGCGTGGCGATCGTCGAGGTAGGCGCGGAACAACTCGTATTGCTCCTCGGTGGCCCAGGGCGCGCGAGTGCGACGCATCAGGTGCGCGTTGCGCTTCTCGGTCCGGCGCTGGCTTTTCGTCGGCTCGAAATCGGCCACCCGGATGCGCGCCGAGAGACAGGCGGAACACTCGGCGCAGGAGGGCCGGTAGAGCACGTTTTGCGACCGGCGAAAGCCCTGCTTCGACAGCGTGTCGTTCAGCTCGTGCGCCTGCTCGCCCTGCAAGGCGGTGAACAGCTTGCGCTCCATCCGGCCCGCGAGATAGGGGCAGGGCTGCGGCGCGGTCACGTAAAACTGCGGGGCGAGCGGCAAGGTGTGGCGCATGGGGCGGCGTTCGGCTCTTGTTGGGCTCAGGTGGTGATCACATACTCGAGTGGCCGCAGCACGCGAGCGCCCGGCCACCCAAGCCTAGCACCCGTTTTCGTTTGCGCCAAGTGTTTGAGGGGCGCGAGGGTAAACCTGCGCGCCGCGCCGCTCAGGATGCTCAGGCGCGCGCCGTCATGTTGAGCGCGGCGGTGCCGAGGGCGTGGTCGGTGAGGCCTTGCGCGCGGGCCGAGGTGAGCATCAACACGATCGAGATGATCTGCGGCACCACCATCGACACCGACACCTGGTAGGCGATCGTGTGCAGCGCGGCGGTGGCGAGATCGAAGCGCTGGCCGTTGTGGGTGCGCATCTCGATCGCAACCAGCCGCATTCCCAGCGTGGCCGAGCGGTTGGCAAGGCTCACCGTGCGATAGACGAAGGCAACGACCAGGATCAGGAACCCGAAGAAGAAAAAGCCGAGACCCACGGTGAGGATCGCGATCAGGAAGGCGGTGAGAAAGATCAGCAGGGCATCGACGACCCAGGCGATCAGCCGCTTCACCGGCACATCGGCGTAGAACTCGGACTGGGTGTCGGGGTCGGGCAGGCCCCAAAGGGCGGTATCGGTCTGGGTCATGGCAATTGTCCGGGACAGGGAAAGGCGGCCCCGGTGTGGGGCCGCGAGGTGGGGTCAGGCCTTGGCTCCGTGGTCATCCGCGCCGGTTGCGTCCGGCGCGGCGTCAGGTTCGGTGTGGGCCTTGCGGGCGGTGAGGGCGCGCTCGTCCATGAACGCGTCGAACTCGCGCTGGTCTCGGGCGGTGCGCAACCGGGTCAGGAAAGCCTCGAAGCCCTGCTGTTCGGTCTCGAGCCGCCGCAGCGTGTCGGCGCGGTAGGCATCGAAGCTGGCATTGCCGCTCGAACGGTCGCGGGCTTCGGGGCCGAGGGCGCGCACCTGCGCGACGATCTCGTCGGCGTTGATCTGGGTGAAGTTCTGCGGCACGAACCCGCCGCGCCAGCCAAGGAGGGCGGCAAGCGCGACCCCGGCGGGCCAGAAGTGCACGAACGCCAGCGCAACCGCGGTAATCGCGAAGGCACCGTAGATCAGCGTCGACAATATCTGGACCGCGACCGGCATCCGCTCGGGGGCGGCGGCGCGGGGCGTGATGGCAGCAGGGGTCGCCGTGGCGTGCATCTCTCAAGTCTCCTCTGAAAAAGCCGGGCTCCCTCGCGGGAACCCGGCGGTTGGCTCAGGCCTGTTGCGCGTCGTCGTCACGATCTTGCGAGGTGTCGGCCTCGGTGCGGGACCGGCGGGCCATGTCGGCGCGCTCGTTCATGAACTCGTCGAACTCGCTCTGGTCCTTCGCCGCGCGCAGACGTTCGAGGAAGGATTCGAACTGTTCCTGCTCGTCCATCAACCGCTTCAGCGTGTCGGCCTTGTAGGCGTCGAAGGCGGTGTTGCCCGAGGGGCGGAAGCCGTGACGGCGATTGGTCCATTCGGCCTCGTGGGCGGTGCGGGTGTGGCTGCAACCTTTGTTGAACATGCGTTTGCTCCAGATCATGTAGGCGAGAAGGGCGAGGCCGATCGGCCAGAAGAAGATGAACCCGAGCACCATGACGGCGATCCAGGCACCTTTGCCACGGTCGTCGAGCCACGCCTCGGCGCGGCGAAACCAGCCTTCTCCCCCTGAGGGGTTGCGGGCTTCGATGTTGAGGGTGGCAGTCATCTATTTGCTCCTTTCGTGAACGATCTTGATGTGAATGCCTTTCACATCGAATAGATTGTCATCGTTGCCGCTGGTTTCAAGAAAAAATGTGAACATGTTTCACATTATTTTTGATTACATAGTAAAATCAGCAACTTGAGCGTCAGAAATCCGGACGATTTCGCGCGGATCAGCGGCGAAAACGTGACGCGGGGTGCCGGCTGCCGACCAGACATTGGCAAAATCCAGCAGCCGGGGATCGAGGAACGCCCGGATCTTGCGCAGGTGACCCACCGGGGCCACGCCGCCGATGGCAAAGCCGGTTTCGGCGCGGATCAACTGCGCGTCGGCCTTGCCAAGCGGCTCGCCGGCCAGCGCGCTGGCCTTGCCCTGGTCCACCCGGTTGCCGCCGGCGGTCAGGAACAGAACCACGTGGCCATCGGCCTCGCCGCGAAACACGATGGATTTCACGATCTGGTCGATCGCGCAGCCCGCCGCTGCGGCGGCGTCGGCAGCGGTGCGGGTGCCCTCGGCCATTTCGAGGATGTCGACCGCCACCCCGGCCTCGCGCAGGGCCTCCTCGACCCGCTTCAAGGATTTCGACTTTGCCATTTCCGCCCTTCACCGATTTGCGATCATGTAAGGCGTGTCATACGTCGTCGGCGCGCACCGGTCACCCGTGTTTGTCGTGGCATGTTCGACAAAGGTGGGAAAACCCGGTGGAATGATTGTGTCGGGCCGGGCAACACCAAGGAAGATGTGCTGGGTCTTGCCGGGCTCGATCTCGAACCAGTCGGGATCGTCGAAGGTTCCGGCATAAACACCGACCACATCGGGATATCGTTCAAAGGAAAGGTGCAACTTGGTTCCGCACTCCGGGCAGAAGTGCACCTGCACGATCTTGCCGCTGCCTTGGGAAACCTGTGAGAAGACTTTCGGGGTGCCCTTGATGATCCGAAACACGGATTTCTTGAAAATCGGCTCGACCATGTAAGCCCCGCCGGTCGCGCGCTGGCAGAACCGGCAATGACAGACCGTCACCCAGTCCGGGTTTCCGGTCGTCGCAAAGCGGAGCGCGCCGCCCAGGCAGCCGCCCTGTTGATCGGTCATGGCATATCCTCCGCAATCCGGTGTCGCGCTGCTGCCACGAGGTTAAGCCAGTTCGGCACATCCTCCAAATCCGGGGCGGCGTTCTTCGTCATGCAGGCGGAATTCGTTGCGGTTTTCACAACGGAAAAACGCCCCGCAGCGCCCCCGTCCGTGTCCATGTCTGCTTGACCCTCCGGTGGCCCCGGCGCAATCTCCGGCCATGAATTTTCCTGCGCGCATGACCCGTTGCCCCATTCCCTTCGACCGCGAACATGGTGCCGAGGCCGCGGCGCGCTTTGCCGATCTCGCGCCCGAACTTGTCGAGCTGCTGACCGGCGCGGCGGGGTGCAGCCCCTATCTCAAGGGCTTGATGGAACGCGAGGACGACTGGCTGCGCGCGGCCCTCGCGGGCACGCCGGAAGACGCGTTCGAAGCGGCCATCGCGCCCGAGGGCGAGGGCGATCCGGGCGATCCGCTGCGCCGGACCAAGCGCCGGGTGGCCCTGCTCACCGGGCTGGCCGATCTCGCCGGGGTCTGGTCGCTCGAAGAGGTCACCGGCGCGCTCACCCGGTTTGCCGATCTCGCCACCGACCGGGCGCTGAAGTATCACGTCGGCCGCGAGATCGCGCGCGGCAAGCTGCCCGGGGCCAGCGAGGACGATATCGCCACGGCGGGCGGCGCGGTGGCGCTGGCGATGGGCAAGATGGGGGCGGGGGAGCTGAACTATTCCTCCGACATCGACCTGATCATGCTGTTCGACGAAAGCCGCTACGCGCGCGACGATTTTCACGAGGCGCGTGCCAGCCTGATCCGCGCCACCCGCCGGATGAGCGCCACGCTCTCGGAGATGACGCGGGAGGGCTATGTCTTTCGCACCGATCTGCGCCTGCGCCCCGATCCGGCGGTGACGCCGGTGATCATGGCGATGGCGGCGGCGGAAACCTATTACGAGAGCCTCGGGCGCACCTGGGAGCGGGCGGCGCACATCAAGGCGCGCCCCGCGGCGGGCGATCTCGCGGCCGGTGAGGCCTATCTCGACCGGCTCACGCCCTTCGTCTGGCGCAAGCATCTCGATTTCGCCGCGATCCAGGACGCCCACGACATGCGCCTGCGCATCCGCGCGCACAAGGGGCTGGGCGGCCCGATCGCGCTGGAGGGCCACGACATCAAGCTCGGGCGCGGCGGTATCCGCGAGATCGAGTTCTTCACCCAGACCCGCCAGCTCATCTCCGGCGGGCGCGACCCCGCCCTGCGCCTGCGCGCCACCGTGCCCGGCCTCGCCGCGCTCGCCGGGGGCAACTGGGTGCCCGAGGACGTCGCCGAGGTGCTCACGATGCATTACCGCGGCCACCGCGAGATCGAGCACCGGGTGCAGATGGTGCGCGACGCCCAGACCCACAAGCTGCCCGGCACCCCCGAGGAGTTTCACCGGATCGTCAACATGTCGGGCGAGGATGACGTGGCGGCCTGGCGCACCCGGTTGCGCGAGGCGCTGGAGGAGGTGCACGGGCTGACCGAGGGGTTCTTTGCGCCCGAGGAACGGGTGACGGCGGTTCCGGTCTTGCACAGCGATGACGAGGAGATCGTCGACCGCTGGCGCAGCTACCCGGCCTGCCGCTCGGCCCGCGCGGCAGGGATTTTCGAGCGGTTGAAGCCGGAGATCCTGTCGCGGCTGCACAAGGCGGCGCGGCCGCGCGAGGCGCTGGTCCAGTTCGATGCCTTCCTGCGCGGGTTGCCCGCCGGGGTGCAGGTGTTTTCGCTGTTCGATTCGAACCCGGCGCTGGTCGATCTCATCGTCGATATCGCCGCCACCGCGCCCGCGCTCGCGGTCTATCTCGGGCACAACTCCCAGGTGCTCGACGCGGTGATCGGCGGCGATTTCTTTGCCGATTGGCCCGGGCTGCCCTGGCTGCGCGACGATCTCGCCGCCCGGCTCGACGAGATTGACAGCGATTACGAGGCCCAGCTCGACACCGCCCGGCGCTGGCTGAAGGAATGGCATTTCCGGGTCGGGGTGCATCACCTGCGCGGCCTGGTGACCGGGCGCGAGGCCGGGGCGCAGTATTCCGATCTGGCCGAAGCGGTGCTGGGCGCGCTCTGGCCGGTGGTGGTGACCCAGTTCGCCGCCAAGCACGGCCCCCCGCCGGGGCGTGGTGCGGTGCTGATCGGCATGGGCAGCCTCGGCGCGCGGACGATTTCCTCGACCTCCGACCTCGACCTGATCGTGATCTACGATCCCGACGGGGTCGACGAGTCCGACGGCCCGCGCCCGCTCGCCGCGCGGCCCTACTATGCCCGGCTGACGCAGGCGATGGTCACCGCGCTGACCGCGCCGATGCCGGAAGGCAAGCTCTACGAGGTCGACATGCGGCTCCGGCCCTCCGGCCGGCAGGGTCCGGTGGCCACGGCCCTCGACGCCTTCGCCGCCTACCAGCGCGACGAGGCCTGGACATGGGAGCACCTCGCGCTGACCCGCGCCCGCCCGGTGGCCGGCAAGATGGAGATCGGCACCGATGTCGAGGCGGTGCGCGCCGAGGTGCTCAAGCGGCCCCGCGACGCGGCGGAGACGATCCGCGACGTGGTCGAGATGCGCGCGCGCATTGCCGAGGCCAAGGGCGTGGGCGGACCGCTGGCCGCCAAGGTCGGCCCGGGCCGGTTGCAGGATATCGAACTGGTGGCGCAATGCGCCGCTGTTCTGGCGCAGGATTGCCCGCGTGACGTGGCGGGCCAGATCCGGAGGGGCGTCGAGATCGGCTGGCTCGCGGCGGCGGAGGCCGAGGCGATGCTCGCGGCCTATGATCTCTTGTGGCAGATGCAGGCGGCGGGCAAACTGCTCACCGAGAACGGGCTCGATCTTGCGCAGATCGGCACCGGCGGGCGCGAATTTCTCTTGCGGGAAACCGGCATGGACAGCGCCGAGGCGCTCACCCGCGCGGTGGACCGCAGCGCCGAGGCGGCGCGGCAGGCAATAGAGGCGGCGCTGGGGCGCTTGCCGGGGGAGGCATGAAGATGGATTACCACGAGTTCGATCCGCGCGGCTTGATCGCCGAGGCCTACAACATCGAGGGGATCGGCACGCCGGAGTGCCGGGCGATCTTTTTCGACTGGGCCCTGTCGCGCCCCGAAGGCAGCGAGGCCAGCGAGATCGAAGCGCTGCTCGCGGCCTATGGCGGAAAGGATCCCGACCACCCGATGAGCGCGGTGCTGCGCGACGGGCTCAGCGGAGCCGCGCGCCCGTCCGGGCGGCGTGGCGGCGCAAGGGGGCGTCGCCCAGACTGAGCGCCGGGCCCTAGCGCAAGAGCCTTTCCGCCGCCGCCGCGTCTTCGCGCGCCCATTGCAGCAGGCCGTCGCGAATGCCTTGGGCGGCACTCAGCCGCCACGACGGATCGGCAAGCTTGGCGCGGTCACGCTCGGAGGACAGAAAGCCCAGTTCGATCAGCGCCGACGGGATGTCGGGCGCTTTCAGAACCGAGAAGGCGGCGTGCAGGTGCGGGCGCTTGAAGGTCGATTGCGTGGCGCTGTGGATGCCCGCGATCAGCGCCTCCGCGAGCCGCTCGGCGCGCGGCGTGGTTTCGGTGCGCGCAAGGTCCATCAGCACCAAAGCCACCGCGTCGTCGGACGACGAAAGATCCACCCCGGCGAGAAGATCGGCGCGGTCGTGGCGTTCGGCGAGGGTGGCGGAGGCGAGGTCGGAGGCCTCGTCGGCCAGCGTGTAGACGGTGGCACCCTGGGCGTGGCCCTCGGCCAGCGCGTCGGCGTGGAGCGACAGGAACACGTCGGCCCCGGCCCTGCGCGCGATCGTCACCCGTTCTTCCAGCGGCACGAAGATGTCGTCGTCGCGGGTCAGCACCACGTCGAACAGACCCGCGCGCAACAGCACTTCCTCAAGCTCGCGTGCGAAGGTGAGCATCAGGTCGGCCTCGCGCAACCCGCCGCGTTCGGCGCCGGGGTCGATCCCGCCGTGGCCCGGATCGACCACCACCATCAGCCCGTGCGCGCCCTCCGGCCGCGCGCGCGGTGGCAGTCCAAGCCCGCGCGCCTCGTGAAACAGCGCGCTGTCCGGCGCGCCGGCACTGGCGGCGAAACTCGTGGCGTCGCTTGCGGTCAGCAAAAGCCGCACCCGCGCGCCGCCGTCTTGCGTGGCCATCTCGGCCTCGGTCACCGCCATCGGCCCCGCAAGCGCGATCACCATCCGCGACCAGCCGGGCCGGAAGGTGCCGACCGTGATCGTGTCGATCTGCTCGGCCTGCGTCGCCGCGACCTCCGCCCCGGCATTGCTCCAGTCGAGTTCTGAAAAGTCGACCACCACGCGCGGCGGGCCGTCGAGGGTGAAGACCCGCCACGGAACCGGCTGGGTGAGGCCCATTTCGATCTCGACCCGCCCGCGCCGCTCGGTCAATTCCAGACCGTCGCCGGTGAGCCGGGCCAGCCCGGACAGCGCCTGTTGCGCCCCGGCACCCGCGCTGCCGACGAGCCAGATCAAACCGAAAAGCAAGAGAAACTGCCGCATCGCCATGCCCTTTTTTCGCCCGACTATAGCCTGCCTGCAGCCCTTGCGCAGCCCCGCGCGGCGTAAACCGCCGCGCTCATCCCCGCGCGGCCATGAAGCGGGCGAGCCGGGCCAGCCCCTCCTCGATATCCGCGGTGGATCGGGCATAGGAAAACCGCAATGTGCCGTGGCCCCGCACCGGGTCGAAATCGAGCCCCGGCGTTACCGCCACGCCTGCTTCGCGCAGGATTTCGGCCGAGAAGGCGCGGCTGTCGTCGGTGAGGTGAGAGACATCGGCATAGACGTAGAAGGCACCATCCGGGGGCGCGATCCTGTCGAACCCGGCCTTTGGCAGACCCTCCAGCATCAATGCGCGGTTTTTTGCATAGACCGCGCGGTTGGCCTCCAGTTCCGCACCGCAATCGAGCGCGGCCAGCGCGGCCACCTGGCTGGCATGCGGCGGGCAGATGAACAGGTTCTGCGCGATCCGTTCGATCCGGCGGACGTGATCCTCGGGCACCACCATCCAGCCGACGCGCCAGCCGGTCATCGAGAAATACTTGGAAAACGAGTTGATCACATAGACATCGTCGGTGATCTCCAGCGCGCTCACCCCGCGCGCGCCGTAATGCAGACCGTGATATATCTCGTCGGATATGAGCGACATGCCGCGCGATTGCGTGGCCTCGACCAGCGCGGCAAGGGCGTTGTGCCCGAGCATCGTGCCGGTGGGATTGCCGGGGCTGGCGATCATCAGCCCGGCCAGCCCCTCGGGCAGATCCTCGGGCACCGGCTGGTATCGGTTCTGCGGGCTGGTCTGGATCCCCACCGGCGTGAAGCCGAGGGCGGAGAGGATCTGGCGGTAGGAGGGATAGCCCGGATCGCCCAAGCCCACCCGGTCGCCCGAATCGAAC
The DNA here is from genome assembly GCF_900177545.1 of Maritimibacter sp. HL-12. GTDB lineage: Bacteria > Pseudomonadota > Alphaproteobacteria > Rhodobacterales > Rhodobacteraceae > Sinisalibacter. The sequence continues at coordinate 3,151,842 of NZ_FXBQ01000001.1, forward strand.
AGCGCGGTGAAGGCGAGCAGGAACGCACCCGAGGAGCCGGCGGTGACCACCACGCGGGCGGGATCGAGATCGACGCCATACCACTCGCCGTAGTGCCGGGCGATGCGGGCGCGCAACTCGGGCAGGCCGAGGGCCACGGTGTAGCCGAGCGGGCCCGCCTCCATCGCCGCCATCACCGCCCGGCGCGCGCCCTCGGGGGCGGGCGTGCCGGGCTGGCCCACTTCCATGTGAATGATGTGCCGGCCCGCCGTTTCCGCCTCGCGCGCCGCCTCCATCACGTCCATCACAATGAAGGGATCGACCTCTGATCGCCTTGATGCCCTCATGCCGCCCTCGCTAGTCTGTTTTGCAACCGGGGTGCCTCCTCGGGGGCGAAAGGTCAAGTCGTGACGCGGTCCAAGTGTCGCGCCCGGTTGTGCCCCGGCCCCGGTTGCGCCAATGTCCGGCCCAACGCGACCAGTTCAGATCGGAGCCATGATGACCCGCCGTTTCCTTCCCGCCCTCGCGCTTGCCGCCGGGCTCGCCGCCACCCCCGCGCTCGCCTTCGATATCGAGGCGCTGAGCGACGACGAGCGCAGCGCCTTTCGCGACGAGGTGCGGGCCTACCTGCTCGACAACCCCGACGTGATCATGGAAGCGATCGAGGTGCTGGAGCGCCGCCGCGCCGCCGAACAGGTCGCGGGCGACGCCGCGTTGGTCAAGACCAACGCCGAGGCGATCTTCAATGACGGCGTGTCCTTCGTCGGCGGCAACCCCGACGGCGATATCACCTTTGTCGAATTTGTCGACTACAAGTGCGGCTACTGCAAGAAGGCCTATCCCGAGCTTCAGGCCCTGATCGAGAACGACGGCAATATCCGCATCGTTTACAAGGAATTCCCGATCCTCGGCGAGGAGAGCATGATCGCCTCGCGCTTTGCCACCTCCGCGCTGCTGATCGGCGGCGATGAAGCCTATGAACCCCTGCACGACGCGATGATGACGATGCGCGGCAACGCCACGCCCGACAACCTCTCGGCTCTGGCCGACGATCTTGGCCTCAACGGTGCCGCGATCATCGAGGGCATGTCCGACCCGCAGGTCGACGCCATCATCTCCGACAACCACGCGCTGGCGCAGCGTCTGCAGATCACCGGCACGCCAACCTTCGTGATGGAAGACCAGCTCGTGCGCGGCTACGTGCCGCTTGGCGCGATGGAAGAAATCGTCGCGGAGCTGCGCGAAGCGAAGGAGTGAGGCGGCGGGGGGCAATCCCCCGGAGCTTCGAGCGGTTGGCGGCGGAGCGGGGCGCAACCGGGCGTGCCCGGGAATGCCGTGCGCCTTGCCGTCAATGCTCGCGGTCGCAAAGCCCATGGTCTGCCAGCGACGCCAAGACATAGCAATTGCCGGATCGCCCCCGGCCGTTGCATCCCCGCGTGATGCGAGACAGTTCCTTTTCGAGTGTCTTGAGCCGGGAAATCTTCGCGCGCACATTGGCAAGCTGCGAAACCGCAATATCCGTTGCCGTCTTGCAGGATTGGTCGGGATGTTCCTGAAGCTGGATCAGCGACGAAATGGCCTCGATGGAAAACCCCAGATCGCGCGCGTGACGGATGAAGCTCAATCGCTCCAGCCCTTCGGTGCCGTATCGCCGCTGGTTGCCCTTGGTTCGTTCCGGGGCAGCCAGAAGCCCCATCGCCTCGTAGTAGCGGATCGTCGGCACCTTGACATTCGTGCGCTTGGAGAGCTCGCCGATGGAATACATGAAGACCCCCTTGAACCTCTAGTCACTGGAGACATTACACTGGGACCAGTGAGTTTTGAAGGAGGTAGCCGATGCCCGGATGCTGCGAACAGGAGGCCAGGTTTGAAGGCCTTTCGGTTGACTACCGGCGGCGGCTCTGGATCGTCATCCTGTTGAACGCGACCATGTTCGTGGTCGAGATGACGGCCGGCCACCTGGCAAGTTCGCAGGCGCTGCAAGCCGATGCGCTCGATTTCGCAGGCGACGCGCTGACCTACGGGATATCGCTGGCGGTGATCGGGGCCTCGGTGCGCGCCCGGACCAATGCAGCCCTCGTCAAGGGCATCAGCCTGCTGCTGATGGGGCTCTGGGTGTTCGGCTCGACGGTTCATCGCGTGTTCTACGTCGGCGTGCCGACCGCTGAGATCATGGGGGCCGTCGGGTTTCTCGCGCTGCTGACGAACCTTGCCAGCGTGGGCCTTCTGTTGCGCTACAGGCAAGGCGATGCCAACGTGCGCTCGGTCTGGCTGTGCTCGCGAAACGATGCCATCGGCAACCTGGCGGTGATGGCGGCGGCGCTGGGTGTCTGGGGCACGGCAACCGGCTGGCCCGACCTGATCGTTGCGGCGATCATGGCGGGGCTTTTTTTGTCCTCCGCCTTCCTGATCGTGCGGCAGGCCCTGGCCGAACGGCGCGACATGCTCGGCCATACGCGCGGGCAGGGATAACCCGGATCGCCCCGGATCTCTCGCCACCGGGGCCACGTCGTCGCGCCCCCGGGGTGGTCTCCGGTCACCAGCCCTTGCCGAATGCCGCTTCAGGCGATGGACCCGCCGGCTATTCGGCGGCTTCCGATTCCGCAGCCGCGGCCGCCTCGATCTCGGCGGCGCGCTTCTCCACCAGCTCGACGATGTGATCCACCATCCCGGCGTTGTCCTGCTTGTGGTCCTGCTTTCCGGCGACGTAGACCATGCCGGACCCCGCGCCGCCGCCGGTGAAGCCGACGTCGGTCATCAGCGCCTCGCCGGGGCCGTTCACCACGCAGCCGATGATCGACAGGCTCATCGGGGTGTGGATATGGGCCAGCCGCTCTTCAAGGATCGCCACCGTCTTGATCACATCGAAGCCCTGCCGGGCGCAGGACGGGCAGGAGATGATGTTGACGCCGCGGTGGCGCAGCCCCAGCGATTTCAGGATCTCGAAGCCGACCTTGACCTCTTCCACCGGATCGGCGGAGAGGCTGACGCGGATGGTGTCGCCGATCCCGGCCCAGAGCAGGTTGCCCAGGCCCACCGCCGACTTGATCGTGCCGGAGACGAAACCGCCCGCCTCGGTGATCCCGAGGTGAATCGGCGCGTCTGTCGCGTCGGCGATCCCGTGGTAGGCGGCGGCGGCGAGAAACACGTCCGACGCCTTCACGCTGATCTTGTATTCATGAAAATCGTTGTCTTCGAGAATGCGGATATGGTCGAGCCCGCTTTCCACCATCGCCTCGGGGCAGGGTTCGCCGTATTTCTCGAGCAGGTGCTTCTCGAGGCTGCCGGCGTTCACGCCGATGCGGATCGAACAGCCGTGATCCTTGGCCGCACGGATCACCTCGCGCACACGCTCTTCCGAGCCGATATTGCCGGGGTTGATGCGCAGGCAGGCCGCGCCCGCCTCGGCCGCCTCGATCGCGCGTTTGTAGTGGAAATGGATGTCGGCCACGATCGGCACCGGGCTTTCGCGCACGATGTCTCTGAGTGCCTTCGTTGAAGCCTCGTCCGGGGTGGAGACGCGCACGATATCGGCCCCGGCGTCGGCCGCCGCCTGCACCTGCGCCACGGTGGCGGCGACATCGCAGGTGTCGGTGTTGGTCATCGTCTGCACCGCGATCGGTGCATCGCCGCCCACGGGCACGTTGCCCACCATGATCTGGCGCGACTTGCGGCGCTCGATATCACGCCAGGGTCGGATCGGGTTATGGGTCATCTCGGCCTCGCTCGCTTGCGGTTGGCCAAGGGATAACGCGGGGCCGGGGCGGCGACAAGGCAAGAGACGGTGATCGCGCCCGGGCTCAGGCCAATTCGTCTTTCGGACGCATCACCAGCCAGATCAGCGCGGCACCCGCCAGCGCGAGGAAGGGAATCATCGCCAGGTTCACCGCGATCCAGCCATCCTGCGCGTCGCCGCCCGAGCAGTTCATCAACCCGCCCGAAGCCAGGGACGCGACGGTGACGCCGCCGAACACGATCATGTCGTTCATGCCCTGGATCCGGCCGCGCTCGTGGCTCTCGTGGGAGCCTGCGAGCATGGTGGTGGCGCCGATGAAGCCGAAGTTCCAGCCCACGCCGAGCAGCACGAGGGCGACGAAGAAGTGCTCCAGCTCCACCCCCATCAACCCGACGAACCCGGCGATGGCGAGGATACCGAGGCCGGTGGCCACGATGCTGCGCGCACCGAATCGGGCGATCAGGTGGCCGGTGAAGAACGAGGGGATATACATCGCCAGCACGTGGGCGGTGACCACGTCGGCGGCAGTGCCGGTCTCGAAGCCGCAACCGACCACCGCGAGGGGCGTCGAGGTCATCACCAGGTTCATCAGCGCGTAGGACACCATCGCGGTGATGATCGACACCGCGATCACCGGGGTTTTCAGAAGTTCCAGCGTGCTGCGCCCGCGCGGCTCGTTGCCCGTCGGGCGTGCGGGGGTGGGAATGTCGAGCCCGAGGAAGAGGAAGGCCCCGACGATGTTGATCGCGATCACCGCGAGATAGGCCCCGACGAAGGGCACCACCATAGCATCCGCCGTTACCTTGACGAGTTGCGGCCCGATCACGGCGGCGGCCAATCCGCCCGCCATGACGTAGGAAATCGCCTTCGGGCGGAACGCGTCCGATGCGGTGTCGGCGGCGGCAAAGCGGTAGAAACCCTGCGCCGACATGTAGAAGCCGGTGAAGAAGGCCCCGATGTTGAACAGTGTGAAGCTGCCCTGGATCAGCGCATAGACCCCGATCGCCGCACCGACGCTGCCGCCGATGGTGCCGAGCCAGAAACCCGCCCGCCGCCCGAACCGCTGCATGATCCAGCTCATCGGGTTGGCCATCACCATCGAGGCCAGCACGGTGAGCGAGATCGGCAGGGTGGCCCAGCAGGGATTGGAGGCGAGCGATTGCCCGGCCAGCCCGGCGATGGTGAAGATCATCGGCATCTGCGCACCCAGCAGGGCCTGGGCGAGCACCAGGATCACCACGTTGCGTTTTGCCTTGCGGTCGTCGGAGATGATGTTCGAACTCATCGGGGTGAAATATCCGGGCTTTTGGGGAAAGGGAAGGGGCTTAGTCTGGCCTGTCAATCAGGTGGAGGAAAGAGCCTGCGACCTGCCCGGCCACGAGCCCCGCCGGGGCCAGGGCTCTGCCTTCGGCGTCGACCGCCTCGAACAGCGGCGTACCCTCGGCGCGCAGCGTCGTGGCGTAGTGGAATTCATGCGCCGCCCAGGTGCCGGGGAAGGGGCCGTCGATCGCGTGCAGCTTGCGGTAGCCGAGGTGCAGGCGGCGCGCGGCGAAGCTGGTCTCGAGGTCGAGCAGGCCGAGCATCTCGTGGCGCGCGCCGTCGGCGTCGGTGAGGCTGTTGCCGAGCACCATGTAGCCGCCGCATTCACCCCAGATCGGGCAGCGGGCGGCGCGCATCGCGGCCTTGAACCGGGCGGCCTCGGCGAGGGTGCTCGCGTGCAACTCGGGGTAGCCGCCGGGCAGGAAAATGAAGTCGGCGGCCTCGTCCGGGGCTTCGTCGGCCAGCGGCGAGAACGGGATGATCTGCGCCCCGTCCGCGCGCCAGTCGTCGAGGATATGCGGGTAGGCGAAGGCGAAGGCGCGGTCGGAGGCCAGCGCGATGCGGCGTCCCGGCGCGGGCAGCCGGGGCGGCCTCGGCGCAGGCGGCAGCGGCGCGGCAAGGGCTGCGAGCGCGTCGAGATCGACCGCCGCCGCCACCGCGCCCGCCACGTGATCGAGCCAGGCATCGAGATCGGCGCGCTCATGCGCCTGCACCAGCCCGAGATGGCGCGAGGGGTGTTCGAGCCCCGGCTGGCGGTGCAGCGCACCCAGCACCGGCAACCCGAGCGGGGCGAGCGCGCGGCGCAGCATCGCCTCGTGGCGCGGCGAGCCCACCTTGTTGAGGATCACCCCCGCCACCTGCACACTTTCGTCGTGCCGGGCAAAGCCCGCCACCAGCGCCGCCACGCTCTGCGCCATGTGCGCGGCATCGACCACCAGCACCACCGGCAACCCGAGCAGGCGGGCGAGATCGGCGGTCGCGCCCTTGCCTTCGGGTGGCGCGCCGTCGAACAGGCCCATCGCCCCCTCGATGAGCAAAAGCCCCTCGCCCGCGGCAAGCGCGGCGATCCGGTCCCGCGGCATCGCCCAGGCGTCGAGGTTGGGGCAGGGCCGCGCGCAGGCGGCCTCGTGAAAACGCGGATCGATGTAATCGGGGCCGGACTTGGCACCGCGCACGGCCAGCCCCCGCCGGTGAAATGCGCGCAACAGCCCGAGCGTGAGCGTGGTCTTGCCGCTGCCCGAGCCGGGGGCGGCGAGGATCACCCCCCGCCCGGTCATGAGCCCTCGGCGGGGCCGAGGCCGAGCGGGTCGGGGTTGCGCGGGACCGCGCCCGCTTCCAGCGCCTGCCAGTCGAGCGCCTGACGCAGCAGCACCGCCTCGCCGACACAGACGATGGCGGGCGCACCGAGCCCCGCCGCCTCGGCTTGTGCGGCGCAGACCGACAGCCGGGTTTCAAGCACCCGCTGGTCGGGCAAGGTGGCATTCTGCACGATCGCCACCGGCGTGTCGCCCGCACGGCCCGCCGCCATGAGCTTCGCGGCAATCTCGTCGAGGTTGCGCATCCCCATGTAGATCACGATCACTTCCGCGCCGCGCGCGATGGCCTGCCAGTCGAGATCGGGCGCGCGGCCTTTCGGGTCGTGCCCGGTGACCACGGTGAAGCTGGCGTTGACGTCGCGGTGGGTGATCGGAATGCCGGCATGGGCAAGCCCGCCGACGCCCGAGGAAATGCCTGGCACCACCCGGATCGGCACGCCGTGCTGCACCAGCGTTTGCCCCTCCTCGCCGCCGCGCCCGAAAACGTAAGGATCGCCGCCCTTGAGCCGGAGCACCCGGTGCCCGGCGCGGGCGAGATCGACCAGTTCGAGCGAGATGTCGCGTTGCTTCGGCGAGACGGTGCCGCCGCGCTTGCCCATGTCGATCAGCCGCGCCGCCGGGTTGGCCCAGGCGAGGATCGCGGGCGCGACGAGGGCATCGTGCACGATCACCTCGGCCTGCCTGAGTGCGTTGAGCGCCTGCAGGGTCACAAGGCCGGGGTCGCCGGGGCCTGCGCCCACCAGCCAGACCCAGCCGGGGCGCATCTCGGGCCAGTCGCCCGGGGGGAGAAGGGAATCGGTCATGGAGTGATTTATGGCGCGGGCCGGAGCGGGGGGCCAGCCCCCCGGGGCCCGGGGGGCAGTTTTGGAAACATGAAAGGGGTGGAAGTCGGGCCGGGCTTGAGGTCTATCATCGCGGCATGGAGACGCCGAAGACAGAGTTGCGCCGGGGCTGGACCACGGGTGCCTGTGCCACCGCCGCGGTGAAGGCGGCGCTCCTGCGGCTCTGGGGCGGTGCCTTTCCCGAGACCGTGACGATCACCCTGCCGCGCGGCGAACGCCCGAGTTTTGCCCTGGCCGACCGGCGCGAGGGACCGGGCTGGGCCGAGGCAGGGGTGGTGAAGGACGCAGGCGACGACCCCGACGTGACCCACGGCGCGCTGATCCTCGCGCGGGTGTGTGAGGCCGGGGCGGGCGTGATCTTCCGCGCCGGTGCCGGGGTTGGCACGGTGACGAAACCGGGCCTGCCGATCCCCCCGGGCGAGCCCGCGATCAACCCGGTGCCGCGCCAAATGATGTTGCGCGCGGCATGGGAGGCCGGGCTTGCGACGGCGCGGTTCGCGGTGCCGCTGCCCGACGATGAAAAGATCGGGGCGCATTGGGCCGACGCCGGGCTGCCGGGCCTCGAAATCACCATCTCGATCCCCGGCGGCGACAAGATCGCGGCGAAAACCTGGAACCCGCGGCTCGGCATCGAGGGCGGGCTCTCGGTGCTGGGCACCACCGGCATCGTGCGGCCGTTCTCCTGCGCCGCCTGGATCGCCTCGATCCATCGCGGCGTCGACGTGGCGCGGGCGACCGGGCTGACCCATGTGGCCGGCTGCACCGGGGCGACAAGCGAACGCGCGGTGCAGGCGCTCTATGGCCTGCCCGATCACGCGATGCTCGACATGGGCGATTTTGCCGGCGGTATGCTGAAATACCTGGCCCGCCACCCGGTGGCGCGGGTAACCATCGGCGGCGGGCTGGCCAAGCTCGCCAAGCTCGCGCAGGGGGCGATCGACCTGCACTCGGCGCGCAGCCAGGTCAATTTCGTGCGGCTGGCGGACATGGTCGGGGACGCCCGGGTGAAAAACGTGAATACCGTCTTGGAAGCCTATGAGATCATGGGGAAACCGCTTGCCGAACGGATCGCCGAGTCGGCGCTGGAACAGGTGCGCGCACGCTTCGGGCATGAAATCGCTTTCGACGTGGTAGCGGTGTCGCGGGAGGGCGCGGTGATTGCGCGGGCGGGACCGTGAAGCTCTTGCTGCTGGCGGGCACGGCCGAGGCGCGGACCTTGGCCGCGCGGCTGTCGGGCGATCCGCGTTTCAGCGTGATCGCCTCGCTCGCGGGCGAGACGCGCAGGCCGCAAAGCCTCGCGGTTCCGGTCCGGGTTGGCGGGTTCGGGGGTGCGGCGGCGCAAGAAAAATTTATGAGTGACGAGGGGATAGAGGTTGTTGTGGATGCAACGCATCCATTCGCCGCAGAGATTTCCGCGCGCACGCAGGCCATCTGTGCTCGGCGCGGGATGGCCTATCTCCAGCTTCTGCGCCCCGGCTGGCAGCCCGGTGCGGGTGATTCGTGGTGCTTCGTGGATCGCGAGGAAGACGTGGCGGCGGCCCTGCCGGAGGGTGCGGCGGTGTTTCTCGCCACCGGGCCGAAGCGGCTCGACCGCTTCACCGGGCTGGCCGCGCACCGCGTGTTCTGCCGCCGGATCGACCCGGCCGAAGCGCCGTTTCCGCTGCCGCGCGGCGACTGGGTGACCGGCCGACCGCCGTTCTCGGTGGCCGATGAGATCGCGCTGTTCAGGCGGCTCGGGATAGGTGCGCTGGTCGTCAAGGACGCAGGTGGGGCGACAGACGCCAAGCTCCATGCCGCGCGCGCATTGGGCCTGCCGGTGGTGCTGATCCGCCGCCCCACGCCGCCACCGGGCGACAAGGCCGAGACGGTGGACGCGGCGCTGGACTGGCTGGAGCCGCGGCTGTGACTGGCCGGATCATCGCGACGGCGGCGGACCTCGCCGAAGGTGCCGAGGTGCTGGCCGCGCGCGAGCCGCGTTTCGCGGCGGCGCTGGCCGCGGTCGGGCCGCTGCCCCTGCGCCGTCGTCCGGAGGGGTTTGCGCACCTGCTCTGGGCGATCATCGGCCAGCAGGTGAGCACCGCGAGCGCGGCGGCGACATGGGCCCGGGTCGAGACGGCGGGGCTGACCGACCCCGCGCAGCTCGCGCTTGCCGGTGATGACACCCTGCGCGCCGCCGGGCTCAGCCGCCAGAAGGCACGCTATGCCCGGGCGCTCGCGCTGGCCGATATCGATTACCGCGCCCTGCGCCACCTGCCCGACGCGGCGGTGGTGGCCCGGCTCACCGAGGTGCCCGGGATCGGCCGCTGGACGGCGGAGATCTACGCCATGTTCAGCCTCGGTCGGGCCGATGTCTTCGCCGCCGGCGACCTTGCCTTGCAGGAGGCGGCGCGGGCGTTGTTCGGGCTGGAGGCCCGCCCGCGCGAGGCGGTCTTGCGCGCGATGGCCGCCGACTGGTCGCCCTGGCGGGGCGTTGCGGCGCGGCTTTTGTGGGCCTATTACCGGGTGGTGACAAACAGGGAAGGGATGCGTTGATGACGCGGGAGTTGAAGTTCAAGCGCCGGCCGCCGATGTCGGGCGAGGTGAAATCGGTGGTGCTCTTGCTGCACGGCTACGGCGCGGATGGCGACGACCTCCTCGGCCTCGCCGACCCACTGGCGCCGCACATGCCCGACACCGCCTTCATCGCGCCGGACGCGCCGGAGAAATGCGCGGGCAATCCCTTCGGCTTCCAGTGGTTCCCGATCCCCTGGCTCGATGGCTCGACCGACGAGGAAGCCTCGGAAGGCGCCTTTCAGGCGGTGCGCGACATCGACGCCTTCATCGACCAGGTGCTGGCGCAGGAGGGCATCGGCCCCGACCGGCTGATCGTGTTCGGCTTCAGCCAGGGCGCGATGCTGGCCCTGCGCGCCTTGCCGCTTCGCGACAAACCCGTGGCGGGGATCGTGGCCAGTTCGGGCCGGTTGCTCGACCCCGACAGCTTTGCCGACACGGTGCTGTCGAAGCCGCCGGTGCTGCTCATTCACGGCGACCAGGACGAGATGGTGCCGCCGGGGCATTTCAACGAGGCCGGGCAGGCGCTGGAGAAAGCCGGGTTCGAGGTGTTCGGCCACGTGATGGAGGGCACCGGCCACGGCATCGCGCCGGACGGCCTCTCGGTGGCGCTGGCCTTCATGGCCGAGCGGTTGGGAATCGCTCTGGAAGCGGGCTAGGACGGGATCGCCCCGGGCTGCGCCCGGGCCGATCCGCCGGGGGCGCTGCCCCCGGACCCCCGGAGTATTTGACCCAGGAAAAAAGCGCAGGGGGTCTTGCGCTTATGACCGGGTCTGGTCTGCGGCCTAGCGCTCGCGCCGAGCCATGAAGGCAAGCCGTTCGAAGAGGTGCACGTCCTGTTCGTTCTTCAGCAGTGCGCCGTGCAGTTTCGGCAGCGCGGAGGGGCCCTCGCGCTTGAGATCCTCGGCATCGAGGTCTTCGGCGAGCAAGAGCTTGAGCCAGTCGAGCACCTCGGAGGTGGAGGGTTTTTTCTTCAGCCCGGCCTGGTCGCGGATCTCGTAGAATTGCGTAAGCGCAGTGGTCAGAAGCCGCTCCTTGATGCCGGGGTGGTGGACCTCGACGATGCGCCGCATCGTGTCGATGTCGGGGAAGCGGATGTAATGGAAGAAACAACGGCGCAGGAAGGCGTCGGGCAGTTCCTTTTCGTTGTTCGAGGTGATGATCACCACCGGGCGGTGGCGGGCGCGCACCATTTCGCCGGTCTCGTAGACGTGGAATTCCATCCGGTCGAGTTCCTGCAACAGGTCGTTCGGGAACTCGATGTCGGCCTTGTCGATCTCGTCGATCAGCAACACCACCCGCTCCTCGGCGGCGAAGGCCTGCCAGAGCTTGCCGCGCCGGATGTAGTTGGAGACGTCGTGCACGCGTTCGTCGCCGAGTTGGCTGTCGCGCAGCCGGCTCACCGCGTCGTATTCGTAGAGCCCCTGCTGGGCGCGGGTGGTCGACTTGATATGCCACTCGATGATTTCCATGCCGAGCGCGCCGGCAACCTGGCGCGCCAGCTCGGTCTTGCCGGTGCCGGGCTCGCCCTTGACCAGCAGCGGACGCTCCAGCGTCACCGCGGCATTGACCGCGACGGAGAGATCTTCGGTGGCGACATAGGTGGCGGTGGACGTAAATTGCATCGGGGCTTTCCGGGGGTTGGCGCAGGGCTTGGTCTGGCTCCCATATGCCTCGAAGGTGCAGGTGGGGGCAAGCGCATTGGCTAGTGACAACCAACCAAGGGTGGGCTAAATGGGCGCGCAGGAGGACACCGGATGGTCGAGATTTTCGAAAACATGGCGGCCGCCGGCGAGCAGAAGGAGCCTGGGATGAAAGCTGAAGTGTTCCTGCCCGAGGATTACCGTCCCGCCGAGGACGAACCCTTCATGAACGCCCGCCAGCTGGAGTATTTTCGTCGCAAGCTTCAGGCTTGGAAAGCGGATCTGCTCGACGACAGCAAGTCCACGATCGAGGGGTTGCAGGAGGGCACGCGCAACATTCCCGATATCGCCGATCGAGCTTCGGAAGAGACCGACCGGGCGCTCGAACTGCGCACCCGGGATCGTCAGCGCAAGCTTGTCTCCAAGATCGACGCGGCGCTGCGGCGGATCGAAGAGGGCGAGTATGGCTATTGCGAGGAGACCGGCGAACCGATCTCGCTCAAGCGGCTCGATGCCCGTCCGATCGCGACCTTGAGCCTCGAGGCGCAGGAGCGCCACGAGCGGCGCGAGAAAGTGCATCGGGACGACTGAGATATGCGCGAGGCGATGAGCTGAACAGGCACCGGGGTGGCAACGCCCCGGTGTTTTGATGTGAGGGGAGGGCTGGATGCTCAAGGGTCAGGAAATCACCGTTCTGGGCGGGGGAATCGGTGGGCTCGCCGCCGCCGCCGCCCTCGCGATGCGCGGGGCCAAAGTGACCGTTCTGGAACAGGCCCCGGCGATTCGCGAGGTCGGTGCCGGCCTTCAGATCAGCCCCAACGGCGTGGCGGTGCTCGATGCGATGGGGCTTGGCGCCACGGCGCGGGCGCGCTCGGTGGCAAGCAAGGCCGTGGTGCTCAAGGACGGGGTCTCGGGGCGAGACGTGATCCGGCTCGACTTCGAGAAGTTGAAGCCCGGTCGCGAGTTCCTGATGTTCCACCGCGCCGACCTGATCGACATTCTCGCCGAGGCGGCGCGCGCGCAAGGTGTCACGATCGAGACCGGCGCGAAGGTAACCCGCGTCGACGTCGGCCAGAATTCGACTCTGGTCGAGATCGAGGGCCAGCCGACTCGCGAGGCGCATTTTGTCGTCGGGGCCGAGGGGCTGCATTCGCTGATGTATCGCGCCCTCAACGTGCCGCGCGACCCGGTGTTCACCGGCCAGGTGGCCTGGCGCGCGCTGGTGCCCGCCGAGGGGGACGAGGCGGCGGAAGCGACGATCTGGATGGGGCCGGGCCGGCACATGGTCAGCTACCCGCTCAGGGGCGGCCAGATCCTCAACATCGTCGCGGTGCAGGAGCGTTCGGGCTGGGTGGCCGAGGGCTGGAATCACGACGACGATCCGGCCAACCTGCGCAAGGCCTTCGCGATGTATGCGCCCGAGGCGCGGGCGCTGCTGGAGCGGGTCGAGACGGTCAACCTCTGGGGGCTGTTCCGCCACCCGGTGGCCGAGCAATGGCACAAGGGCAACTCGGTGATTCTCGGCGACGCCGCCCACCCGACGCTGCCGTTTATGGCGCAAGGCGCGGTGATGGCGCTGGAAGACGCCTGGGTGCTGGCCGAATGCCTCTCGGTCTCGGGGATTGAAGAAGGCCCGGCGCTCTACCAGGCGCGTCGCCGCCACCGGGTGATCAACGTGGTCGAGGCGGCAAACCGCAACGCCAGCAACTACCACTACGCCAGCCCGGCCTTGAAGTTCGTCGGCCACAATGCCCTGCGCCTCGCGGGGCGTTTCGCGTCAGCGCGGGTGCTCGGTCGGTTCGACTGGGTTTATGAGCACGACGTCACCAGGGCCTGAGCGCGCCGCCGGGCCATGCCGGCGGCGTGCCCGCATTCACCGCAAGCGGCGAGGGGCAGGGCGACGTGCCGCTTGAGGCCTCGCGGCGGTGCGGCAACAGACCGCCAACGCAATCTCGAAACCCTGTCGGAACTTTGACATCTTGGTGGTTTGGTGTGATGATTGATCAAGGCATCGCGCCTTGCGATGAGGCGCTTTGTTGCAGAAATTTGCAAAAGGAGGTGTCTCATGTTTCGACGTTTTCTCACAACAACCTCCATCGCGCTTCTTGCGGCCGTACCCGCCATCGCGGACGGCCCCTCCGATCCGGTGGTGGAACCCGCGCCGACATTCGATGTCGCCCAGCCTGTCTCGGACTGGACCGGCTTCTACGCAGGTGCCAACGTGACCGCCGGGGTGACCGGCGGCGGCACCCAGTTCTGGGGTCCCGGGATTCAGGCCGGCTATCTGTACGACACCGGCGAGTTCGTCTTCGGTGGCGAGGCGAGCTACAACTACCTTATCGGCGGCGATCATTTGGGGGCGGTGGATGCCATCTTCGGCTATGACGCCGGCAATGTTATGCCGCACCTGACGCTGGGTGGCACCTACCTCTCGAACGAGTTCGGCGTGTCCGGCGGTGCCGGCCTGTCGGTCAAGGCAACGGAGAACGTTCTTCTGAACGCGCGCTATCGCTACTCCTATTACCCGGGGGTTCCGGCGCACACCCACCAGGGCATCGTCTCGGTTTCCTACCGGTTCTGATCGGTCGACCCGGGCAGGAAAAAGAGGGCGTTTCGACGCCCCCTTTCGCGTGTGCTCGATTGCTGCCGGGCGCTCTGCGGACATTGTCGCGACTTGGCGCAGCGCCGCTTTCGGGCGTTATCGTCCCTGCCAGATCCAGCCGCCGCCAAACACGCGGCTGCCCTCGGGGTCGTAGAACACGCAGGCCTGTCCGGGGCTCACGCCTTCCTCCGGCGCGAGCAGTTCCACCTCCGCCTCGGTGTCCGAGATCGGCCGGACCACGGCCTCGCGCGGCGGCCTTGTGGAGCGCACCTTCACCGCGAGCCGCCATTCTGCCTTCGAGGTGAAGGGGGCGTCGCCCAGCCAGTTGATCTCGCGCACCGGCACGATCCGGGTGGCGAGCATTTCCTTCGGCCCGACGATCACCCGGGCATTGTCGACATCGAGCTTGACCACGTAGAGCGGGTCTGTCAGCCCGCCGATGCCGAGCCCGCGGCGCTGGCCGATGGTATAGTGGATCACGCCCTCGTGGCGGCCCAGCACCCGGCCCTCGGTATCGACGATCTCGCCGGGTGCGCCGGCACCGGGGCGCAGCTTCTCGATCACGCTGGCGTAATCGCCATTCGGCACGAAGCAGATATCCTGGCTGTCGGGCTTGTCGGCAACCTGCAGGCCGAAGCGGCGCGCGAGCGCCCGGGTTTCGTCCTTGGTTTTCAGGTGGCCGAGCGGGAAGCGCAGGAAGGCGAGCTGTTCCGGCGTGGTCGAGAACAGGAAATACGACTGGTCGCGTGCCGGATCGGCGGCGCTGTGCAACTGCGGACCATCCGCGCCATCGAAGCGCTGGATATAGTGCCCCGTCGCCATGCAATCGGCATCGAGATCGCGCGCCGTGGCGAGCAGGTCCTTGAACTTCACGCGCTCGTTGCAGCGGATGCAGGGCACCGGCGTGGCGCCGGCGAGGTAGCTGTCGGCAAACTCGTCGATCACCGCCTCGCGAAAGATGTTCTCGTAGTCGAGCACGTAATGAGGAAAGCCCATCTCCTCGGCCACCCGGCGGGCATCGTGGATATCGACCCCGGCGCAGCAGGCGTTCTTCTTGGCCAGCGCCGCGCCGTGATCGTAAAGCTGCAGCGTGACGCCGATCACGTCGTAGCCCTCGGCCTTCAGCATCGCCGCCACCACCGACGAATCCACCCCGCCCGACATCGCCACGACAACGCGGGTATCGGCCGGGGCCTTGGGCAGGCCCAGCGTGTTCAGCGGGGTTTCGGTGAGGGTTGTCATTGATCGGCTCGCGCTTGGAACGTCGCAATATAGGAAAATTCGAAGCAACAACAAGGCCGGGCTTCACCGGGCCTTAACCCGGTTTCGTGATTGTGATGCGCACAGACGACGAGGAACGCCCGATGTATCTGAAGAAAGTCGATGGCCCGCGGGCGGTGCGCCTGCCCGATGGCACGATCATGACCCGGGCCGACCTGCCGCCTGCAGACACCCGGCGCTGGGTTGCCAGCCGCAAGGCCGCGGTGGTGCGCGGCGTGCTCCATGGCCTCTTGCCCCTGGGCGAAGCGCTGAAGACCTACGGCTTGTCGGAGGAAGAGTTCGCCGCATGGCAACAGGCCGTCGAACGCCATGGCGAGGCGGCGTTGAAGGCCACGCAGGTTCAGAAGTATAGACAACCCTAGATTGTTTTCGCTAAAAGTTCCGCAACGGTAACGCGCTGTTAACCTATTCACGCCAAGGTGTTTACCAACGGAACGGATTGATAGCGGAGACAAGCAATGCGCATCCTGCTCGTTGAAGACGACCCCACCACTTCGCGCTCGATCGAGCTGATGCTGACGCATGCGAACCTCAATGTCTATGCCACCGACCTTGGGGAAGAGGGAGTCGATCTCGCCAAACTCTACGATTACGACCTGATCTTGCTCGATCTGGGTCTGCCCGACATGAACGGGCTCGAGGTTCTGCGCCAGTTGCGCAGCGCGCGGATCGACACACCGATCCTGATCCTGACAGGCTCCGACGATACCGAGGACAAGCTCAAGGGCTTCGGCTTCGGGGCGGACGATTACATGACCAAGCCGTTCCACCGCGAGGAACTGGTGGCGCGCATCCATGCCATCATCCGCCGCTCCAAGGGCCATGCGCAATCGGTCATCGCCACCGGCAAGATCGCGGTCAACCTCGATGCCAAGTCGGTCGAGGTCGAGGGCAAGCAGGTGCACCTCACCGGCAAGGAATACCAGATGCTCGAACTGCTCAGCCTGCGCAAGGGCACCACGCTGACCAAGGAGATGTTCCTCAATCACCTCTACGGCGGCATGGACGAGCCTGAACTCAAGATCATCGACGTCTTCATCTGCAAACTGCGCAAGAAGCTGGCCAGCGCGACCGATGGCGACAATTACATCGAAACGGTCTGGGGCCGCGGCTACGTGCTGCGAGACCCGGAGCCGGACCAGATCGACAGCCCGCTCGCGATGGGCGCCTGAAGGCCGATTGTTTCCTCCGGGCCCGGTGACCGCTTCGGCGGCACCGGGTTTGGCCTGTCCGGGCCGGTCTGCCGCCTGCTCATCATCGTGCGCTGCGCACCGGGCGAAAACCGCAACGCGGGCCATCCTTGCGGCGGCCCGGCGATTTCGGTTCGCACTGGACGGGGCAGGGGCCGCGTCCTAAACCCGGAGGAAGGCAATTCCGGGGGGATGACGTGGCCGAGAGTGATTTCTCTTCCATCGCGGTTTCGGATCTCGAAGCGCACCAGGCCGAAGCCGAACTGGCCCGGCTCGCCGACCTGCTCGACCGGGCCAACCAAGCCTATCATACCGAGGATGCGCCCGAAATCTCCGACGCGGCCTATGACGCCGCCAAGCTGCGAAACGCGGAGATCGAGGCGCGTTTTCCCGATCTGAAACGCCCCGACAGTCCGACCGAAAGGGTCGGGGCCGCCACTGCGCCGGGCTTTGCCAAGGTGCGCCACGCCCTTCGCATGCTCTCGCTCGCCAACGCTTTCGACGCGCACGATCTCACCGATTTCGACGCCGGCGTGCGCAGCTTTCTCGGCCTCGCGCCGGATGCGCCGCTTGCCTATACCGCCGAGCCCAAGATCGACGGGCTTTCGCTTTCGCTGCGCTACGAGGGCGGCAAGCTGGTGCAGGCCGCAACCCGCGGCGATGGCTCGGAGGGCGAGAACGTCACCGCCAACGCCCGCACCATCGCGGAGATTCCGCAATCGCTCACCGATGCGCCCGAGGTTCTGGAGGTGCGCGGCGAGGTCTACATGAGCCACGCCGATTTCGCCGCCCTCAACGAGCGCCAGGCGGCGGCGGGGCAAAAAACCTTCGCCAACCCGCGCAACGCCGCTGCGGGCTCGCTGCGCCAGCTCGACGCCAACATCACCGCCGCGCGCCCCTTGCATTTTTTCGCCTATGCCTGGGGCGAGATCAGCGCGCCGCTTGCCGATACCCAGTCGGGCGCGATCGACCGCCTCGCAAGCCTCGGCTTCGCCACCAACCCGCTCACGAAACGCTGCCAGAGCCGCGACGAGATGCTGGCGCACTACGGCGATATCGAAGCGCAGCGCGCGACCCTGCCCTACGACATCGACGGCGTGGTCTACAAGGTCGACGACCTCGCGCTTCAGGCCCGGCTCGGCTACCGCTCGACCACGCCGCGCTGGGCCATCGCCTTCAAGTTTCCCGCCGAAAAGGCCTGGACCTGGCTCGAAGCGATCGACATCCAGGTGGGCCGCACCGGCGCGCTCAGCCCGGTGGCGCGGCTGCACCCGGTCACCGTTGGCGGCGTGGTGGTGTCGAACGCCACCCTGCACAACGAGGATTACATCGCCGGGCGCGATTCCAAGGGCAACGAGATCCGCGGCGGCAAGGATATCCGCGTCGGCGACTGGGTCGAGGTCTACCGCGCCGGCGACGTGATCCCGAAGATCTCCGATGTCGATCTTGCCCGGCGCCCCGAGGATGCCGCGCCCTACGCTTTCCCCTCCACCTGCCCGGAATGCGGCTCGCAGGCCGTGCGCGAGGAGGGTGACGCCGTGCGCCGCTGCACCGGCGGCATGATCTGCCCGGCGCAAGCAGTGGAAAAGCTGAAACATTTCGTCTCTCGCGGGGCCTTCGACATCGACGGTCTCGGGGCGAAACAGGTCGAGATGTTCTACAATCTGGGTTGGGTTGAACATGCCTCCGATATTTTTCTCTTGGAGTCGCAGTATGGCAACGCGCTTAGGGAACTTGAGGGTTGGGGTGAAATATCAGCGACCAACCTGTTTGGTGCCATTGACCAGCGCAGAAGTGTGGAATTACCCAGGTTCATTTTCGCTCTCGGTATTCCCAATGTCGGCGAAGAGATCGCTAGGGACTTGGCCAAATACCACGGCACGTGGGCAGCAATTGAAAAGACTAACGAAGACGTCAGGAGGGCGCGCATCGAATTGGCCAAGGAAACTTGGGATGTCGCAGGAAGACGGGGCGATGTTAGATGGTTGGAAGTAGTCGAAACGGTGAATGAACTGCGGGAATTTGAATTGGATTTCTGGAATGAATTGTTCAAATTCAAGGGAGTAGCCGGGATTGGTTTGCTTGGGAACCTACGGACGGTCTTGGGGCGTCGCTTGGATGATATCAGCGGTGACCAGGCCGCCCAAATCTTCGAAAGGACTTTCAAAAACACGAAATCGTACCCAGACAAGTACGAAAAGGCACTTTCCGAATTTGGGAATATAGCGAATTTCGCGGAAACGCTGCGGGAGAAAGCAGACGCGCTACGCTTTCGGTGGAGCCGTCTATCTTCCCTACTGCACGCCAGTCGGCCGGAGGAGCTGTGGGCCAATCCCAGAGGGAGTAGTGCCGTGTCCACGGCGTCAAGCCACCACATCGGCGGTTGGAGCCTTGCTTCCAAGATACTTGAGAAACACGTCGAAGAAGATTCGAAAGTTTGCTCTTTGCTTCTACCGTTGGTGGGGCGCGGGCAAGTAGTGGTGGATTCGATCATTCGTTTTCTCGAGAACGACGAAAACAAAAATGAAATTCGAAGACTGTTGAAACAGGTTGAGCCGAAAGAGTTCGTCCAATCGATTGACACTGAAAGCTCGATTTTCGGCAAGACCCTCGTCTTCACCGGCACGCTCGAGAAGATGACCCGCGCCGAGGCCAAGGCCCGCGCCGAGGCCCTGGGGGCGAAGGTGGCCGGATCGGTCAGCGCCAAGACCGATCTGCTGATCGCCGGTCCCGGGGCCGGATCGAAGGCGAAGAAGGCTTCCGAACTCGGCGTCGAGACGATCGACGAAGACGGCTGGCTCGCCCTCATCGGTGCATCATGACAGGCCGGCCCGAGATCCTGTTTCCGCTCTTCGCGGAGCTTGAAACCCTCGGCGGCATTGGCGAGAAAACCGCGCGTGCTTTCGCCACGCTTGACATCACCCAACCGCGCGACCTGCTGTTCGCGCTGCCCTATAGCGGCGTCGACCGGCGGTTTCGCGCCAGCGTGCAGGAGGTGACCCCGCCGGCGACGGTGACGGTCGAGGTTGAGGTCGGCCGCCACATCCCGCCGCGCACCCGCAACGGGCCCTACCGCGTCGAGGCGCGCGATGCGCTCACCACCTTCCAGATAGTTTTTTTTCACGCCTCGGGCGACTGGCTGACCCGGCAGCTTCCAACCGGTCAGCGTCGGCTGGTCTCGGGCAAGGTCGAATTGTTCGACGGCGTCGCCCAGATGGTGCATCCCGACTACATCCTGCGGCCCGGACAGTCCGACCAGATCCCCGATTTCGAGCCGGTCTATCACCTCGCCGCCGGGATCACCCCGCGGCTGATGATGCGGGCGGTGGGCGAGGTGTTGGCGCGGGTGAAACCGCTTGCCGAATGGGTCGATCCGGCGCTGCTCGCGCGCGAGCACTGGCCCGCCTGGCACGAGGCGGTGGCGGCGGCGCACAGTCCCGAGGGGGCCGACGATCTCTCGCCGCAGGCCCCGGCGCGGCGCAGGCTGGCCTATGACGAGTTTTTCGCCCACCAGCTCACGCTGGCGCTAGCCCGCGCCCGGGTGCGGCGCGGCAAGGGCCGGGTGAGCCAGGGCGACGGGCGGCTGCGCGCGAAGGTATTGGCGGCCTTGCCCTATGCGCCGACCGGGGCGCAGGCCCGCGCGATGGAGGAGATCGCCGCCGACATGGGCGCAGGGCTGCGGATGAACCGGCTGTTGCAGGGCGACGTCGGCGCGGGCAAGACGCTGGTGGCGTTCATGGCGCTGCTGGTGGCGGTGGAGGCGGGCGGGCAGGGGGTGATGATGGCCCCCACCGAGATCCTCGCGCGCCAGCATCTCGCCGCGCTCCGGCCGCTGGCGGAAGCCGCGGAGGTGGTGGTGGAACTGCTCACCGGACGCGACAAGGGGGCCGAGCGAAAGGCCAAGCTCGCGGCGCTGGAACGCGGCGACATTCATATTCTCGTCGGCACCCACGCGGTGTTCCAGGACGACGTGGGCTATCACGATCTGCGCCTTGCCGTGGTCGATGAACAGCACCGGTTCGGGGTGGCCGAGCGGATGCGGCTCGGGGCCAAGGGCACGGTGACGGACGTCCTGGTGATGACGGCAACGCCGATCCCGCGCTCGCTGGCGCTGGCGCAATACGGCGACATGGACGTGAGCCTGCTCGACGAAAAGCCGCCCGGTCGCAAGCCGATCGCCACCGCGCTGATCTCGACCGCGCGGATCGCGGAGGTGGTCGCGCGGCTCAAGCGGGCCACGGCGGAGGGCCGTCAGGCCTACTGGGTCTGCCCGCTGGTCGGCGAGAGCGAGGTTTCGGAACTCACCGCCGCCGAGGAGCGATTCAAGGCGCTGCGCGCGGAGCTGGGCGAGGGCGTCGTCGGGCTGGTGCACGGCCAGATGCCGCCCGCCGAACGTGACGCGGCGATGGCGGCGTTCCAGCGTGGCGAAACCGGCGTGCTGGTGGCGACCACGGTGATCGAGGTGGGGGTGGACGTGCCCAATGCTTCGATCATGGTGATCGAGCGGGCCGAGCATTTCGGACTGGCGCAGTTGCACCAGTTGCGCGGGCGGGTTGGCCGCGGGGCGGCGGAAAGCACCTGTCTGCTGCTCTATCAGCCGCCACTCACCGAGGGCGGTACGCGGCGGTTGCAGACCATGCGCGAAACCGAGGACGGGTTTCGCATCGCCGAGGAAGACCTCGCGATTCGCGGCGCGGGTGACCTGATCGGCACCGCACAATCGGGCCTGCCGCGGTTCCGCGTGGGCGATCTGGAAACCCAGGCCGCGCTGATGGCAGTGGCGCAGAGCGACGCGCGCAACCTGTTGCGAGAAGACCCGAAACTGGCCTCGAAACGCGGCGAGGCGGCGCGGGTGCTGCTCTGGCTGATGCGACAGGATGAGGGGATTCGTTTGATTTCAGTCGGTTAAGGGGGAAGTGCCAAAAAGTTCCGTTTTGTTCTCAAAAAGTTCTTTACAAACGCCGGGGCGATATGAGAACAAAAGGTTAACAAAGGAACACAGCCGGAACGCCGGCACCCCGAGAGCAGGAGCCCGACATGCTGAAAGAGATCCAATCCGTTCTGTCCCGGTCCTCGGCCACGATCTGGCAGGATATCGCTGGCGGGCTCGGGCTCATGGTGGTGCTCTATGGCGGGTTGTACCTGCCGGGGATCATCTGACCGAATTCTGCCTGCGGATTGCCCGGTTCCCCGCATCGTCTGTCCGCGATGCCGGCGGCCCCCACCGCCTGATTCCCACCCGGCCACTGCCTCTGTCCCGGCCGGGACACGGAACCGACCGCACAACTGGCCGCCGCCTCCATCCGGAGCGCGGCGGTTTTTTCATGTGATCCGGTAGGCGAGGCGCAATCCGCCCCAGTGCCGTCCGTTCACGGTGATTGGGGCGGAGGCGTCTTTCATGATCACGAAGTCGCCGCCGCCCATGTCGCGCCGATACACCTGCACGAGGAAGGGCGCGGTGCTGCGCCCGGCCTTGAGGCCGACCCGGTCGTCGAAGATCCGCCGGTTGCGCGCGTGCGCCGCGTTCCAGACCGGGTCGCGCCCCTGGGGCTGCGAGAACCGGGCGTTGTGCGTGGGCAGGTAGCCGTTCACGTCGACGGCGGCGCAGAACACCACCTGTGGGTCAAGCCCGAGCGCATCTTCCTGGATCGACGGCAGCACCCGGTCGGTCAGCGCAGTGAACGGAGCCATGAGTTGTTCGGGGTCGGTCCCGGGGATCGGCGCATAGCTGTGGTCGAACAGGGCGTCGATGGTGATCTCGCCACTGGCGATGGCCTGTTCGAGGGCCTCGGAAACGCGCCCGGCATCGGCCTGCACCCGCTCGATGAACCGTTGATCCTTGGTGCCGCCGCCAAGCGAAACCGTGGCCTGCACCATTGCCTCGGAGCGATCGACCAGTGCCTGCACCCGTTTTGTCGCGGCGGCAACTTCGCGCGAGGTGGCCTCTGCCATGTCGGTGATGGCGTTGAAAACCGGCAGGAACTGGTCGATCGCGGTGCTGACGCTTGCCTGTTCGAGCTGGATGCGCCCGGTGCGTTCGGCGCTGGCACCGGCGGCTTCGGCGATGTTGCCCACCGCCCGGTCGGCCTCCGCGGCGCTCTCGGTGATCGCTTTCGCGGTGGCGGCAACCTCGGTGGTTTCCTGCGTCATCTCGGTGATCTGGCCGCTGAGCGCGAGCACGCGCGTCCCGATCCCCGCAGCGGCGACGGCGGTACGCCCCGACAGCTCGTTGATTGCCTCGGCGACCACGGCAAAGCCGCGCCCGGCATCGCCCGCGCGCGCAGCCTCGATCTTGGCGTTAATCGCGAGGATGTTGACCTGTCGCGCGATCGAGGCGATCTCGGTATTGGATGCGCGCACGGCGGAGAGGGCCTCGGCCATGCTTTGTATGCGCTGCGAGAAGGCCTGAACCCAGGCCGCGATCTCGCGCGCCTGCCCGACCGAGCCGCGCAGCAGGGCCGTCGACCCGGCCACCGTTTCGCGGGTTTCGCCGGCGATCGTTGCGAGGCCTTCGAGCCCTGCCGTCATCCGGGTGTTGGCCGCAAGCACCCCGCGCGCGGCACCGCTGACTTCGCCGATCGCGTCGCGCTGGCCGGCGGCGTGGCGGTTGACCTCGTCGAGAAAGCCCGAGAAATCGACGATCTCGAAGCCGAGGTCGGCCGCGTTGCGGGCGAGGGCCGAGATCCGCGGATCGGGCGCAGGGGTCATCTGGGGGTCGTGTTTCACGCGGGTTCTCCTGATTCCCGCGCAGTTTGGCCCGGCGCTGGTTTCGCCCCGGTTAATTCGCCTTTTCGGTCGAGACCGCCCGGGCCTGGTCGAAGGCATCGAGCGTGGCGTCCCAGGCCAGCAGGATCGAGGGGTGGCGGTTCTTGTAGGCCTGCGCCGGGCGCAGCGCTTCGAGTGCCTCGAAGGGCGCGGGCGGGGTGGGCCCGTCTTCCGTCAGCATCGTGCGCAGCGCCGCCCGCCCGGCCTCGATGGTGGCCCGGTCGAGCCCGACCACCTTTGCACCGAGCACCGCGGCCGAGGCCTGCCCCAAGGCGCAGGCCTTCACGTTCTGGGCGAAATCGGCCACCTTCCCGTCGGCCAGGGTGAGATCGACGGTTACCGTCGAGCCGCAGAGCGGCGAGCGCTTGCGGACGCTGGCATCGGCGGCGGTGAGCTTGCCAGCATGGGGAATATCGCACGCGAGCGCGAGGATCCGCTTGGAATAGAGCTGTTCGAGGCTTTGGTCGGTCATGGGTTTCCCCTCGGGTCTGCAGGTTCTAGATAGAGGTCGGGCACGGTTTTGGAAAGGGAATGCCATGGGGTTCGATCCCGCAACTTTGCGTTACAACGAGGCGGGCCTGGTGCCGGTGATCGCGCAGGAAGCGGCCAGCGGCGAGGTGCTCATGCTGGCCTGGATGAACGCCGAGGCCGTGGCGCGCACGCTGGAAACCGGGCGCGTGACCTACTGGAGCCGCTCGCGCCAGGCCTTCTGGGTGAAGGGCGAAACCTCCGGCCATGTTCAAAAGCTGGTGGAATTGCGCATCGACTGCGACCGTGACGCGCTGCTGGCATTGGTGGAGCAGGAAGGCCCGGCCTGCCACACCAACCGCCGCTCGTGCTTCTACACCGCTGTGCGCGACGGCGGCGAGGTGGTGATCATGGATCCGATGGTTTGAGCGCGGGGCGCGCCTCACTCCGAAGTCGAAAGAAAACTGCTGTGATAGGCGACCAGCCGCTCGAAATGTGCCTGCAAAGAACGCCGTAGATGCTCTTTGTTCTTCACCTGCTGGATATAATCGACGAGGCTGAGGTAATGAGAAATCTGCCTAGGTAAACGAAGTTCGGGCTGGCGACGATCTGCAAGTTCTTCTTCATGGATGACTTGGATCGACTGCGATTCTGGCAGCACAGGAGCGATTTCACCTTGAAACTCCAGTGTCGTGCCGTTCATCAAGCGTTTTTGGCTGTCAAAATGCTCGAAAAGAAATGACTCCAACTCATTGATTTCAGAAACACTTTTCACAGGCCACGCGCGAACAAAAGCAATCTCCCAAACATCGATTTGTCTGTTCGCAATAATGTCGGACCGCGCAGACGTTAGGTGCCGACGCACTCGGGTTCGGATGCCATCAATCGATTGTCCGACATATACTGGCATATTATCCAGATCACATAATGCATAGACGCCTATATCATTGGTCAACTGCGCAAGAGCGTTGTGGCGAAATGCAATTGGGTTGGTCACGCCAGTCGCTCTTGCGAATTCTCGACCACAAGTGGTTGAAGCAGGTGGTCGGCTAGGAACCGTACGACGGGCACCGCCAAGCCATCGCCAGCCAGCTTGTACGCCGCATTGTAGTTTTCCGGAAGCACGTATCCATCATCCAGTCCCATGAGACGAGCGGCCTCTCTCGGCGATACCAATCGGGCACGCGTTTCGGCCCCGTTAATGAACAAGAGCGTTTGTCGTGAAGAGCCCCCTGCGGGGGTCCGCAAGCATCCGGCGATACCGTCGAAGCGAACCTCCGCGCGCTGCCGAACCTGACCAGTTTCGTCGGGCCGCCCTCGCTTATATATGGTCCCAACAACAAGCCGCTCCACGGAACGAGCGTTTTCCACTTTCTGGCGGTTCGTATCGCTCATGATAGAAAGCAAGTAGTCAACTTTCTCGAGAGAGAACCATCTATGGTCGTACTGATCATCCAGAATGTCGATCAGTGATGAGTTGTTCGCCGGAATGGGAGGCAATCGCCACCAAAGCCACTCTTTCGAAACCGAAGGATGGCTTGAAACAAACTTCCTAATTGCTTGCGAGTGGAATGGCTCTGTCGGAACACTCTGCGTCAACGTTCCCGCGATCGGTATGTCAGCCCGGACAGCGACAAGAAACAGTCGTTTGCGGCTATGAGGAACAAAGAACTTCGCATCAATCTCCATTGCGCCAACGCGATACCCGAGCGATGTAAAGGCAGCAACGACCTGAAAAAAGTCTTCTCCTTTGCGCCGTGTCACGAGTCCTGAAACGTTCTCGAAGGCGACGATCTTAGGGCCATAACCTTCACGGACAGCTTGGCGCAATTTGCTAATCCAAGGGAAAAACGTTCCGGATCGGCTTCCTTTCAAACCGGCACCTTTTCCTGCCAAGCTGAAATCTTGGCAAGGGCTGCTAGCCCAATAGAGATCTATCGGTTGTCGAAGGTTTTCAATGTCAAGATCGGCGACATCGCCTTCTAGCAAATCCTCTCCCCCCCAGTTGGTCCGGTATGCCTCGCATTTCAAAGCATCAATGTCATTGGCGAGGACGCATTCCCAGTCTGCGCCCAACGCGGCACGGGCCATACCACCCCCAGCAAAAAACTCAGCAAAACGCATCTACGATTCCCTTTTCCTCTGCTGGTAGTTTACTTAGCCGATTTCGTTATGCAACGTTCTTAGTTTGTTTCATTCCCCGTGCATCTCCTTTGTCGCGCTCAGCGTCAGCTCCGGGTAGTCCCGTTCCGCCCGGTCGATGTCCCATTGCAGGCGGGTGAGGTAGACCACGTCGCCGTCGTTGTCGTGGGCGATGTGCTGCTTGTTGGCGTTCACGAAGCGCTCCATCTCAGCCTTGGGGCCGGTGACCCAACGGGCGGACTTGAACTGCGAGGCCTCGAAGCGCACCGGGAGCCCGTATTCCAGCTCGATCCGGCTTGCCAGAACCTCGAATTGCAGCGCGCCGACCACGCCGACGATGAAACCCGAGCCGATATCGGGCTTGAACACCTTGGCGGCCCCCTCCTCGGCGAACTGCATCAGCGCTTTTTCGAGGTGCTTGGCCTTCATCGGGTCGCCCGCACGCACGCCTTGCAGAAGCTCCGGGGCAAAGCTCGGAATGCCCGTCACCCGCAGCGCCTCGCCCTCGGTCAGCGTGTCGCCGATCCTGAGTTGGCCATGGTTGGGGATGCCGATGATGTCGCCGGCCCAGGCCTCTTCGGCAAGCTCGCGGTCTGAGGCGAGAAACATCACCGGGTTGGTGATCGCCATCGGCTTTTTCGAGCGCACATGGGTGAGCTTCATGCCGCGCCGGAAATGGCCCGAGGCCATCCGCACGAAAGCCACGCGGTCGCGGTGCTTGGCGTCCATGTTGGCCTGCACCTTGAAGACGAAGCCCGACACCGGCACCTCTTCCGGCGCGATCTGGCGCGGCTCTGCCGATTGCGGCTGCGGCTCGGGGCCGTAGTGAGCGATGCCGTCCATCAACTCTTTCACCCCGAAGGAGTTGATCGCCGAGCCGAACCAGATCGGCGTCATCATCCCCGCCGCCACCTCCTCGGGGTCGAGCGCGGGCAGCAGTTCGCGCGCCATCTCGACCTCTTCGCGCAACTGGTCAAGCAGGTGCTGTGGCACATGATCGGCAAGGCGCGGATCATCCAGCCCGTCGATCTTGATGCTCTCGGCCACCTTGTTGCGGTCGGCGCGGTCCATCAGTTCGAGCCGGTCGTTCAGGAGATCATAGCAGCCGAGAAAATCGCGCCCCATCCCGATCGGCCAGCTTGCGGGGGTGACGTGGATCGCCAGCATCTCCTGGATCTCGTCGATGATCTCGAAAGTGTCGCGTGCCTCGCGGTCCATCTTGTTGCAGAAGGTCAGGATCGGAAGGTCGCGCATCCGGCAGACCTCGAACAGCTTCTGGGTCTGGCTTTCCACGCCCTTGGCGCCGTCGATCACCATGATCGCGGCGTCGACCGCGGTAAGGGTGCGATAGGTATCCTCCGAGAAGTCGGAGTGGCCGGGCGTGTCGACGAGGTTGAACCGGTAGGGGCCGAAATCGAAGCTCATCGCCGAGGCCGAAACCGAAATGCCCCGGTCCTTCTCCATCTGCATGAAGTCCGACCGGGTGCGCCGCGCCTCGCCCTTGGCGCGCACCTGTCCCGCCATCTGGATCGCGCCGCCGTAGAGCAGGAATTTCTCGGTCAGCGTCGTCTTGCCCGCATCCGGGTGCGAGATGATGGCAAAGGTCCGGCGCCGGGCGATCTCCGGCGGCAGGGCGGGGCGGTTGGCTTTGGGTGCGTCGAGCATGAGCGCGGATATAGGCGAGGGCGGGGCCAGCGGCAAGCGCGTGGCACCGGGCCCCGGTGCCGTGGCCCGGCAAGGTTCGGAACATCGGCCGGGGCGCGAGAAACGCGCGCCATGCGCCCGGGGTCAGAGCGCGGAGATCCGCTTGAGAACGTCGACCGGGTTCTCGCGACAGGCCAGATCGGCCTCGCCCAGCTCGTGGCCCGGCAAGCGATGGGTGCCGGGCGCATCCGCCAGCCGTTGCGCCACCTCGACCGGCAGGGCCGGGCGGGTGGTGGTGTCGACAAACAGGCTCTCGGCAGCGATGCCCTCGGCATAGATGATCTCGTGCTTGTCGAACAGGATCTGGAAATAATCCACGAAGCCGCCCGGATCCTGGGTGACGCTTGAGCCGTTCACCAGCAGACCGGCCTTGACGAGGATCTCCTTGCGGCCGGCCCCGAGCGCATCGACGCGCTGGTAGATGAACAGCCGGTGATTGGGGCTGACCACCAGCCGCCCGGTGTTGTTGAGGGTGCCCGGCGCGATGGTGATCGGGGCAAAGGCACCGGTGGCGCGCAGGGTTTGCACCCCGGTCCAGCGCACCGGCTGGGGGCCGGAATCGCGGGTCAGCACCTTGTCGCCGGGCCGGATGCTTTCGATCGGCACCTGCTGGCCGTCGGCCATGGTGATATGGGTGCCCCGGGTGAAAGCCACGGTCGCGGTGGCGGCAAGACGGGCGCGCGCGCCCTCGCGTTCGATGGTGACGAGGGTGTAGCCGGTGCGGGGCGCGAACGGAGCCAGCGGCAGCACATAGACCTGCGCGATCGTTCCCGACGCAGGATCGACCTCGACAAACACCAGCGCCTCGCGGGTTTCGCCGGCTGGACCCATGAAGGTGAGAAGGCTGTCGAGGTGTACCGGAGCGCCGGGCTGCCCGGTGGCACTGTCGGCGGCGATGCGGAATTCTTGCGCGGTATCGGTGCAAAGCCCCAACCGCAGCGGCCGTGCCGCCTCGTCGAACGCGTAGACGTCTTCATGCAGCAGGTCGGCGGCATCGGCGAGCGCATCGCCCTCGTTCACGCCATGCACCACGCAGAATGCCTCTGCGCGGAACACCGATAGCTGCCGGATTGGCAGATCGGCCTCGATCGGATGAAACGACATGACAGCTCCTGCGCGGGCCCCACCGCAGCCTCGAAACCCTATGCCCTGGGCCGGGCGCGGTCAACGAATGCTTTACCTTGGCGTGACAATCCCTTGCCGGGCATGGAAAATTGTCGTCGCCGCCGCATCAGAACCGGCCGAGGCGCGGCATTGTCATGCAGTCAGAAACCGGGGGCAGGCATGGGCGAATCGCCACGACCTTGATAACCGGGGAAAAACGGATGGGAGATCGGCAGATGGATTTCGGGATTCGCGGCAAGAGGGCGCTGGTCTGCGCCTCGTCGAAAGGGCTTGGGCGCGGCTGTGCCGAGGCGTTGGCGGGCGAGGGGGTGAGCCTCGTTCTGAACGCGCGCGGCGCGCAGGCGCTGGAGGTGACGGCGGCCGAGATCCGCGCGCGCTTCGGCGTGCCGGTCGAGACCGTGGCAGCCGACATCACCACCGAGGCGGGCCGCGCCAAGGTGCTCGCGGTGGCGGGCGAGGTGGATATTCTCGTCACCAACGCGGGCGGGCCGCCGCCGGGGGTCTGGACCGACTGGACCCGCGACGATTTCATCGCCGCGGTGGATGCCAACATGCTCACTCCGGTGGCGTTGATCCAGGCGCTGGTGCCGGGAATGATGGCGCGTGGCTGGGGGCGGGTCGTCAACATCACCAGCCGCGCGGTCAAGGCCCCGCTGGCGGCGCTGGGGTTGTCAAACACCGCGCGCACCGGGCTGACCGGCTTCGTGGCCGGCACTTCGCGGCAGGTCGCGGCCTCGGGCGTGACGATCAACAACCTGCTGCCCGGTTCGCACGATACCGACCGGATCCGCGCGATGGACGCGCGCAATGCCGAGCTCAAGGGCCTCACGGTTGAAGACCAGAAGACCGAACGGCTGACGACAAACCCGGTGGGCCGCGACGGCACGCCGGAGGAATTCGGCGCGGCTTGCGCCTTTCTTTGCTCGCAACAGGCGGCTTTCATCGTCGGCCAGAATGTTCTTGTCGATGGCGGCGAGGTCAACGCGACGATCTGATTGCGGCGCGCGGCGACCCCGGCGAGGCTTGCCCGCGGCGAAAATATGCTGTTATTGGCGGCGGGACTTGGTATTTCCGATAAGATTGATCGGGTAAGGGCGGATCGGCGCGCGTATGACACCACGGCTGGAAGTGAGAAACATCACCCGGCGTTTTGGCGGCGTCGCGGTGGTGAGCGATGTTTCGCTGAGCGTGATGCCGGGGCAGGTGACCTGCCTGCTCGGTCCCTCCGGTTGCGGCAAGTCCACCACTTTGCGGATCATCGCCGGGGTCGACTGGCCCGACGAAGGCGAGATTCGCATCGACGGCGAGCGCATCGTGGCCCCCGGCCTTTTCGTGCCGCCCGAAAAGCGCGGCACCGGACTGATGTTTCAGGATTTCGCACTGTTTCCGCACCTGAGCGTGTTCGACAACATCGCCTTCGGGCTTGGCGGCACCCGCACCGAGAAGCGGCTGAGGGTGCGCGAACTGCTCGAAAAGGTCGGGCTCCTGCGCTACATCGACGCCTACCCGCACGAGCTTTCGGGGGGGGAGCAGCAGCGCGTGGCGCTGGCCCGCGCGCTTGCGCCCAGCCCGCGCATCATGCTGATGGACGAGCCGTTTTCCGGCCTCGACAACCGGCTGCGCGACGGGATCCGCGACGAAACCCTCGCGATCCTGAAAGACGAGGCCACGGCGGTTCTGCTCGTCACCCACGAACCCGAAGAAGCCATGCGCATGGCCGACGAGATCGCGCTGATGCGCGATGGCCGGATCGTGCAGCAGGGCGCGCCCTACAATGTCTACAACGCGCCGGTGGACCGCGAAGCGGCGGCGTTCTTCTCCGATATCAACGTGATCCGGGGCCGGGTGCAGGGCCTGCTCACGGAAACCGCCTTCGGCAAGTTCATGGCACCGGGGCAGGCCGATGGCACCGAGGTCGAGATCGTGATCCGCCCGCAGCACATCAAGATCGACTTCGACCGGGGCGGGCAGGGCCCGGCACCGAGCCCCGAACACGGGGTCTGGGCGAAGGGCGTGGTGGAGCGTGCGCGGTTCATCGGCAAGGAAAGCCTGGTGGAATTCCGGATGGATTTCGACGGGTCGATGCTCAAGGCCACCGTCCCCAGTGTCTTTTTGCCGAAACCCGGCACGCATCTGTGGATCGCGATCCGCCGCGATCGCTGTTTCGTGTTCCCGGTGGTCCCAAAAAAGAACTGGCGCAAGCGCGCCGGTTGAGGCCGCACCGGCATTTTCTTGCGCGTCGTGCCGCTTTGGGGCTTTGAACTTTCGCCTCGAAGCAATAGATACGGGCGGGAGTTTGAAAAACGTTCCGCGAAAGGAAAGCGAATGTCTCTTGGGCCATGGCAAGTCTTGCTGATTGCGGTTGTTGTCCTCGTCCTCTTCGGGCGCGGCAAGATCGCCTCCTTGATGGGTGAAGTCGGCAAGGGGATCACTTCTTTCAAGAAGGGGATCGATGAAGGCAAAAAGGAAGTCGAAGATCAGGCGGCGGCCGATGCCAAGGACGTCACCCCGGAGAAGGACAAGGACAAGACCGACGTCTGATCTGATCCCGGGGGATCGCCCATGTTCGATATCGGATTCACCGAGCTTCTGGTCATCGGCGTCGTCGCGTTGATCGTGGTCGGGCCGAAGGACTTGCCGGGTATGTTCCGCACGCTCGGGCGGTTCACGGCCCGGTTGCGCTCGCTCGGACGGGAGTTCACCTCCGCGATGAACGCCGCCGCGGACGAGAGCGGCATGCGCGAGGCGTCGAAGGAGCTCAAGGGCCTTGCCAACCCGCGCAGCTACGGGCTCGACAAGCTCAACGAGGCCGCCGATTCCTTCGAGAAATGGGATCCGACCAAGCCATCGAAGCCGAAGGATGGCGAGACCAGCGAGAAAGCGATCTCGAAGGGGCTCGACCCGGACCGCGAGGCCGATATCGCGAAAATTCGCGAGGCCACCCGGAAAGCGGGGCAAGCCCGGCTCGACCGCGAAGCGGCAGAAAAGGCGGCTGCCGGAACCGCGAAGAAGCCGGTGAAGGGCAAGCCGCCGGAGCGGCCGAAACCCACGCCCAAGCCTGCGCCGGCTGCCAAGACCGACACCGGAGGTGAGGTGCCGGCGCAAGATGATGCGCCCGCGAAACCTGCAGCAAAGGCACCGGCGACGAAAAAGCCGGCGGCGAAAAAGGCGGCGACCGAAAAGCCTGCGTCGGCAAAGAAGCCTGCCGCGGCGAAACCCGCTGCTCGCAAGCCCGCCGCCAAGGCGACGACCGCCCGCACGACCAAGGCGCGACCCGCGGCAACCAAGACCGGGGCACAAACTCCTGACAAGGCCGACGACGCATGAGCCGCACCGATGACGAGATCGAAGACAGCTCCGCGCCGCTGATCGAACACCTTGCCGAATTGCGCACCCGCCTGATCCGCGCGGTGCTCTATTTCATCGTGGGATTCGTGATCGCCTTCGTCTTCGCGGGCACGCTTCTCGACTGGCTGCTGGTGCCGATCGAAGTGAGCATGCGCGCGCTGGGCAACCCCAACCCGGTGATGCAGTATACCGCGCCGCAGGAATACTTCTTCACGCTGATCCGCATCGCGATGGTGGCGGGGTTGATGATCTCCTTCCCTTTCGTCGCCAACCAGCTCTGGCGCTTTGTCGCCCCCGGCCTCTACAAGACTGAAAAGGCGGCATTCCTGCCCTTCCTGATCGCCTCGCCCGCGATGTTTCTCGCCGGGGCCGCGTTCGCCCATCTCGTCGTCACTCCGATGGCGATGAGCTTTTTTCTCGGCTTTGCCGATACTGCCTCGATCTTCACCGCCTTCTTCGATCCCGAGGCCGACGAGGGCGTGGAACTCTTGAAGCCGGGCACTGAGAAGGGCATCGACATCGTCTTTCAAGGCAAGGTGAACGAAACCCTCGACATCACGCTCAAACTGATCGTGGCTTTCGGACTGTCGTTCCAGCTGCCGGTTTTGCTCACGCTGATGGGCCGGGCGGGGCTTGCCACCTCCGCCGGCCTCGCGGGCGTGCGCAAATACGCCGTTGTCGGCATTCTCGTGCTCGCCGCCGTTGTCACCCCGCCCGACGTGATCACCCAGGTGATCCTCTTCGTGGTGGTCTACGGTCTCTACGAGGTGTCGATCCTGCTGGTGCGCCGCTTCGAGAAGAAGCGCGAGGCGGAATTGAAGGCCGAAGGGCTCTGGTTCGAGGACGACGAAGACACCGAGAACGACCCGATCTTCGAAGAGTTCGATGACGAAGAAGAGGCCGCAGACGCCGCTGAACACGGTGACGAGAGCGTCTGGGAAATCGACGATGACACCCCCGGCGACGACACCGGCGATGGCGGCAAGGGCGGCGAACCGGATGCGGACGACGAGCCGAAGAAGGGTTCATGACCGAAGCGCTCCTGACCCGCATCGCCGAGGCGCTTGAGCGGATCGCCCCGGCACCGCTCGCCACGCCCGACTTCACGGCGGCCGAGGCCTTTGTCTGGCATGTCGCGCCGGACCGGCTGGAGCCGGTGGACGAGGTGAGCCGGGTCGATATCGGGCTCCTTGTCGGCATCGACCGGTCGCGCGACACCCTGCTCGACAATACCCGCCGCTTCGCCCGCGGCCTGCCAGCCAACAACGCGCTGCTCTGGGGCGCGCGCGGCATGGGCAAGTCGTCGCTGGTGAAAGCGGTGCACGCGGCGGTGAACGGCGAGGGTTTCCCGCTCAAGATCATCGAGTTGCAACGCGAAGACCTGCCGAGCGTGGGCCGCCTCCTGGCCCATCTGCGCGGCGCGCCGCAGCGGTTCCTGCTGTTTTGCGACGATCTGTCGTTCAGCCATGACGACGAGCATTACAAGAGCCTCAAGGCGGTGCTCGACGGTGGCATCGAGGGGCGGCCCGGCAACGTGGTGTTCTACGCCACCTCCAACCGCCGCCACCTGATGCCGCGCGACATGATCGAGAACGAACGCTCCACTGCGATCAACCCCGGTGAAGCGGTGGAGGAAAAGGTTTCGCTTTCCGATCGCTTCGGGCTCTGGCTCGGCTTCCACCCCTGTTCGCAGGATGAGTATCTTGCCATGATCCGGGGCTATGCCGATGCCTTCGGGATCTCGATCGACGACGCGTCCTTGCGCGCCGAGGCGATCGAGTGGCAGGCCACGCGCGGCGCGCGCTCGGGCCGGGTGGCCTGGCAATACGTCACCGATCTCGCCGGGCGGCGCGGCGTGGCGATGCCGCGCGGCTGACGGCGCGGCACCACCCCCGGGACGAGATCATGGCGTCCCGGCCCCGCCGTCCCGCAGCACAGCGCGTTGAAGTTTTCCATTGGCCCCGCGCGGCAGGGTGTCGACCGCTGTGAAAATGCGCGGGCACTTGTAGTGCGCGAGCCGCGCATGGGCATGGGCCGAGAGCGTATCATCCGCAAGGGCAGCCGATTCGGGAACGTAGAAACAGCCGATCACGCTGGCGCTGTCCGACACCGCGATTTCCACGCAGGCCGCTTCGTGCACGCCGGGATGCGCCGCCATCGCCGCCTCCACCTCGATGGGCGAAACCCGGTAGCCGCCCGCGTTGATCATGTCGTCGTCGCGCCCGAGGTAGCGGATCGCGCCGCCCGGCGCCATCGCCGCGTTGTCGCCGGTGACGAACCAGCCGCCGCGATAGCGCTCCGCCGTGGCCTCGGGCGCACCGAGATAGCCCAGCATCAGCCCCGGATCGCCCGCGTCGATCGCGAGCAGCCCAGGCGCACCACGCTGCACCGGCGCGCCGTCCTCGCCCAGCACCGCCACCCGTCGGCCGGGCTGTGCGAAGCCGAGCGTGCCCTCCGGCGCGGGCTGGGCAGGGCACCCGGAGATGAAGGTGGAGCATTCCGACATCCCGAAGGCTTCGTGCAGCGCGGTGCCGGTGTCCGCCTCCCAGCCCGCCCGGATGGTTCCCGCGAGCTTTTCGCCCGCCGAAAGCCCGTGGCGCAGGGCCGGCAGCGGCGGCAGACCCGCGCGCAGCATCTGGCGAAACACCCCGGGTGCGGCGGCGAAGATCGTGGCCTCGTGCTCGGCCATCAGCGCGGGCAGATCGGCGGGGCGGGTGCCGGGGGCAGGGATGAGCGCGGTGGCTCCGCGGCTCCACGGGTCCATCAGCCCGGTGCCGAGGGTGTAGGTCCAGTTGAAGGCACCCGCGTGCATCACCCGGTCGTCCGGCCGCAGCCCATACCAACCCTCCGACATCATCCGCCGCGCCCAGATCGCGCGGTGGGCGTGGAGCACGGCACGCGGCTGGCCGGAGGTGCCGGAGGTGAAGACGGCATAGGCCGGGCGGTCCGGATCGCCCATCACGGCCTCTGCGGGCGTGTGCGCGGCGAGATCGTGCACCTCGGCCTCGCTCAGCACCGGGCAGGGCAGCGGGTCGGGCAGGGCGATCGCCGGCCCGGCCACGATCAGCCTCGGGTCGATGAGGGCCGCCATCGGGCCGATCTCAGGCGTCGTGAGTTGCGACGAGGTCGGCACCGGCACCAGACCCGCCGCGATGCAGCCGAGAAAGGCGAGCGGAAACTCCACGCTGTTGCCCAGCCGCAGGAGCACCCGGTCGCCCGGTGCAAGGCCCAACGCGGCAAGCCCGCCGGCGATCCCGCCGACGGCGCGCGCAAGGCGGGCAAAGCTCCAGTCGTCGCCCCCGCCCGGCCCGATGATCGAGAGCGCCACCTTGTCGGGCGTGGCCGCGCCGCCCGCGAGGACATGGGCCGCGAGGTTGAACCGGCGGGGCGGCGGGGCAAGGGCGGTGCCGGGGGCATCGACGGAGAGCATGGCGCAAATATGCCCGCCGGAGCCGTGCTTGCAAGTGGCCTGCGCAACCGTATATCAAGCGCCATGGACCCCTTGACCCCGCCCCAACCCAGCCTGATCCAGCTTGCCCGCCAGTCGGGCCAGGACGCGCCGGACCCTATGCCGCTCAACCTCGGCGAGCGGGTGCGCTCCTTGCGCAAGTCGCGTGGCTGGACCCTGGAGCAAGCGGCAAACCAGGCCGGGCTTGCCCGCTCGACACTGTCAAAGATCGAGAACGGCCAGATGAGCCCGACCTATGACGCGCTGAAAAAGCTCGCCGTGGGGCTGGAGATTTCGGTGCCGCAGCTTTTCACCCCGCCGCGCGAGGCCAAGGTTTCGGGCCGGATGACGGTCACGAAAACCGGCGAAGGCCAGGCCCATCCGACCGCGACCTACGAGCATGAATTGCTCGCGGGCGCGCTGACCAAGAAGACGATGCTGCCCTACCGCGCCCGGGTGCGCGCGCGCAGCTTCGACGAGTTCGACGGCTGGGTGCGCCACGACGGCGAGGAATTCCTCTACGTGCTGACCGGGGCGATCCGGCTGATCACCGAGTTCTACGAGCCGGTCGAGATGCGAAGGGGCGACAGCGCCTATTACGACGCCTCGATGGGCCACAACGTGATCTCGATCAGCGAGGAAGACGCCACCATCCTCTGGGTGACCTCGCTCTGAGCGAACAGGCACCGGCCGGGCTCGCGGCCACGCGATCGTGAGGCGTGCGTTTTTGGCCGCGAGGGGTCGTTTTCCGGGCGACGGGCCAAGCCCGGAATGTTACGGCGCGTCGGTATCTGTTAGGGATGGGCCATGTTCGACGTTCTGAAAAGTTCCTGGGCACTCTTGATCGGCGTGATGCTCCTGATGGTCGGCAACGGCATTCAGGGCACGTTGCTGGGCTTGCGTGGCGCGATCGAAGGGTTTTCGACCTACGAGATGTCGCTGGTGATGTCGGGCTATTTCGCCGGGTTCCTCGGCGGCTCGCGGGCCACGCCGGGGCTGATTCGGCGGGTCGGACACGTGCGCGTCTTTGCCGCCCTCGGCAGTTTCATCTCGGCGGCGCTGATCCTGTTTCCGGTGATCACCGATCCGATCGCCTGGACCCTGCTGCGGGTGGCGATCGGGTTTTCCTTCTCCGGCGTCTACGTCACCGCCGAAAGCTGGCTCAACCACGCCGCCACCAACCAGAACCGGGGCAAGGCGCTGTCGCTTTACCTGATCGTGCAGATGATCGGCATCATCGCGGCGCAGGGACTCGTGGTGCTGGCCGATCCGGGCGGGTTCATCCTGTTCATCCTGCCCTCGGTGCTGGTCTCGCTTGCCTTTGCGCCGATCCTGCTTTCGGTCAGCCCGACCCCCGCCTTCGCCACCGCCCGGCGGATGACCTTGCGCGACCTGGTGAAGATATCGCCGCTGGGCGTGGTCGGGATCATGCTCATCGGTGGGGTTTTCTCGGCCCTTTTCGGCATGGCGGCGGTGTTCGCCACCCAGGCCGGGCTGAGCATCGGACGTCTGTCGATCTTCATCGCGATGATCTACGTCGGCGGGTTGGTCATGCAATACCCGATCGGCTGGATTTCGGACCGGGTGGATCGCCGCGGCCTGATCCTGACGGTGGCGGCGCTCGGGGCGCTGGCGGCGCTGGTGCCGGTGATCCTGCCGGGCAACTACCCGGTGCTGATCCTGGCCGCGTTCCTGATCGGCGGCACCGCCAACCCGCTCTATGCGCTGCTGCTCGCCTACACCAACGACTTTCTCGAGGTGGAGGACATGCCCGCGGCCTCCGCGGGGCTGATGTTCGTGAACGGGGTCGGCGCGGTGGCAGGGCCGCTGGTGACCGGTTGGGCGATGACCACCTTCGGGCCGCAGGGGTTTTTCGTCTACCTTGCGGTGATGTTGCTGGCGCTGGTCGGCTACGGGCTGTGGCGCACCACCCGCCGCGCCTCGCCCTCGGTGGAGGAAACCCAGAGCTACGCCCCGGTGCTGCCATCGGCATCGCCGGTGGCGATGGACATGGCGCAGGAGATTTATGCCGAAGCGGTCGAAGAAGCCGCCGAGGATGGCACCTCCGACACAAATTGGCGAAGTGATGCGCAATAATCAGAAATCGGCTTGCGTGCATATGAAACTTTTGTAACGCTCGAATCGCCCGGTATAGAGAGGCAAGGAGGCATTGGGTGATGGTCAAACCCGAAGACGTTCTGGCGTTCTGGCTCGATGAAGTCGGCGCCAAGGGGTGGTACCAATCCGACGCGGTGCTCGATGAGCGCATTCGCGATCGGTTTGAAGCAGCATGGCGCAGCGCGCAGGCCGGGGCCTATTCGCTCTGGCTGACATATCCGACAGGGGCGCTGGCTTACGTGATCCTGCTCGACCAGTTCCCGCGCAACATGTTCCGTGGCGAGGCGCGGGCCTTCTCGTCGGACCATGCGGCCCTGGCGGCGGCGAAATGCGCCATCGACAAGGGCTGGGACATGAAGATCGACGAGCCCGCGCGCCAGTTCTTCTACCTGCCCCTGATGCACTCGGAAAGCCAGACCGACCAGGACCGTTGCGTCCGGTTGATGCTGACCCGGATGCCGGAAACCGGCAAGGAAAACCTCATGCACGCCAAGGCGCATCGCGAGGTGATCCGCCGTTTCGGTCGTTTCCCCTATCGCAATGCCGCGCTCGCGCGCACCGATACCGCGCATGAACGCAATTTCGAGCAGGCCGGCGGCTACGGGTCGGTTCTGCGCGAACTGCGGGCCTGAGCCAGATCTAGCCCGACCGGCAGGACGCGGCCGCCCCCTCGGCGGCCGCAGCCGTTTCTGCGCTTGGTGCATGGCAGCATCCCGCGCGCGTCATTGAATCCGCGGCAAAAATAGTTTAATGCCAAACTACTTTTCCCGAAGGAGGCGCGAATGGCCGGAAAGACGCAAGACCTGATCGTGATCGGCGCGGGGCCGGGGGGCTATGTCGCCGCCATCCGCGCGGCACAGCTCGGGCTCAAGGTGACCGTTGTGGAACGCGAGCATCTCGGCGGCATCTGTCTCAACTGGGGCTGTATCCCGACCAAGGCGCTGTTGCGCTCGGCGGAGGTGTTTCACCTGATGGAACGCGCCGGTGATTTCGGGCTCTCGGCCGACAAGGTCGGCTTCGATCTCGGCGCGGTGGTGAAACGCTCGCGCGGGGTGGCCAAGCAGCTTTCGGGCGGCGTTGGCCACCTTCTCAAGAAGCACAAGGTCGAGGTTGTGATGGGCACGGCAAACCTCGCAGGCAAGGGCAAGGTCGCCGTCAAGACCGACAAGGAAGAACTTGTTCTGGAAGGGAAAAACATCATTCTCGCCACCGGCGCGCGGGCCCGCGAACTGGCCGGGCTGGAGGCCGACGGCGATCTTGTCTGGACCTACAAACACGCGCTCCAGCCGCCGCGGATGCCGAAAAAGCTGCTGGTCATCGGCTCCGGTGCGATCGGCATCGAGTTTGCCAGCTTCTTCAACACGATGGGTGCCGATGTGACGGTCGTCGAGGTGATGGAGCGGGTGCTGCCGGTGGAGGACGCCGAGGTGTCCACCTTCGCGAAAAAGGCGTTCGAGAAACAGGGCATGACGATCATGGAGAAATCCACCGTCAAGAGCCTCGATCGTGGCAAGGGCAAGGTCACCGCGCATATCGAGCGCGGCGGCAAGGTGGAGAAGCACGATTTCGACACCGTGATCTCGGCTGTCGGCATCGTCGGCAACGTCGAGGGGCTTGGGCTCGAAGAGCAAGGCGTGAAGGTCGACCGCAGCCACGTGGTGGTCGACGAATACTGCCGCACCGGCGTGGACGGGGTCTTTGCCATCGGCGACATCGCGGGTGCCCCTTGGCTCGCGCACAAGGCCAGCCATGAAGGCGTGATGGTGGCGGAAATGATCGCGGGCGAAAAACCCCACCCGGTGCGCCCCGAGAGCATCGCCGGGTGCACCTATTGCCAGCCGCAGGTGGCCAGCGTGGGCTACACCGAGGCCAAGGCGAAGGAGCTCGGGTTTGAAGTGAAGGTCGGCAAGTTTCCCTTCATCGGCAACGGCAAGGCAATCGCGCTTGGCGAGCCCGAGGGCTTCGTCAAAACCGTGTTCGACGCGAAAACCGGCGAATTGCTCGGCGCGCACATGATCGGCGCGGAAGTGACCGAACTGATCCAGGGCTACGTGGTGGGACGCCAGCTGGAAACCACCGAGCAGGATCTCATGCAAGCCGTGTTCCCGCATCCGACCCTGTCGGAGATGATGCACGAAAGCGTGCTCGACGCCTGGGGCCGCGCGATCCACTACTGAGACCGCTGATCCAGATTTTTTCGCGCCCCGGAAACCATCGGTTTTCCGGGGCGTTTCATCTGCCGAAAGGGCACCCGGCCGCGCCACGAAAAAACCCCGCAGCCGGGTGGCCGCGGGGCGAGTGAGCGTCCGGGAGGGACGTTTGGAATGGCGTGGCTCAGGCGCGTTCGATGTTGCCGCCGGCCATCTGCCAGTGACCGAGGCCGCCGATGTTGTGCACCTCGTCGAAACCGTGCTGCTGGAACACCTGCGCGGCCATCGAGGAGCGCGCGCCGGAGGCGCAGTAGACAGCGATGGGCTTCGAGGTGTCGAGCGCGGGGTGGAAATCGGGCGACGACGGGTTGACCTGCATCTGCAGCACCGAGAGCGGAATATGCACCGCACCCTCGGCCTTTCCGGTCATCATCAACTCGTTGTGGTCGCGCACGTCGACGACGATGACTTCGCCGTTTTTCGATTTGGTAACAGCCTCTTGCGGCGACATCCGGGAGGCGGTGGCCTGGCGGCCCATCATGAAGTTCAGCATGGGTTTGGTCCTTTGCGGTCTGGTTGCCCCCGGCTCCTGTTCGCCTCGGCCGGTGACGGTGTTGCTCTGTTGACGACGATAATATTCACGTTTTTGAATATTACAAGACCCAGATATACGCCAGTGGTCACAAAAATGAGAGGCGCCACGGGGGCGCCTCTCGGGGGTGGTTCGCGCCGCCGTGTCGGGCAGTCAGGGTGCCGTGACGGTGAGCGGTTGGCGGGCGATCACGGTGGGATCGGTGCCGCGCACGAGGTAGCGCAATTCGTAGTCGCCCGGCGTGTCGGGCAACGCGAGCGTGACCGGGCTGCCGTTGCGCACGTAGCCGTAGCTTTCGTAGTCGCGCGGGCGCTCGCCGGGGCGGGCGATGGTGATGAGGTCGTCGTCGTAGGACGGCCCCTCGAACGCCACCGCCACCTCGGCCCCGGCCGGCCCCGAGGCCGGCGCGTCGAGGCGCGCGCTGACGGCGGTCACCGTGAGCGGCTGGCGCGCGATCACCCGCTTGTCGGCCCCGTCGAGTTGGTAGCGCACCTCGTAATCGCCGGGCAGGGTGGGCACCCGGATCTGCACCGGATCGCCTTCACGGACGTAGGCATAGGTTTCGTGTTG
Source organism: Maritimibacter sp. HL-12 (assembly GCF_900177545.1). Lineage (GTDB taxonomy): Bacteria > Pseudomonadota > Alphaproteobacteria > Rhodobacterales > Rhodobacteraceae > Sinisalibacter. The sequence continues at coordinate 3,192,731 of NZ_FXBQ01000001.1, forward strand.
CCGGTCTGCGTCGTCTGGCCGGGCAATGGTGATGAGATCGCGATCCCCGCCCGGGCCGGTCCAGCCCACCGCGAGCGTGCTGGCGGAGGCAGCGCTTGCCGGGGCCGCCAGGGTTGCCGTCACCTCGGTGATGGTGATCGGCGCGCGGGCGATCACGGCCTTGCCGTTGTCATTGGCGACGTAGCGCAGTTCGTAGGCCCCCGGGGCGGTGGGGGCATCGAAACGGGCAGGGTTGCCGTTGCCGGTGTAGGCATAGGCCTCATAGCTGCCGTCATCGGCCCCGACTTCGGCGATCGAGATATAGTCGCTGCCGTAGTCCGGGCCGCTCCAGCCGACGCTCAGTTGCGAACCGGCGGCGGCCTCGGCCGGACCATCGAGGCTGGCGGCGACGGGCGTGAGCGTGATCGGGGCGCGGGCCAGCACGGTGCTGTCCTGGCTCATGACGTAGCGCAACTCGTAATCGCCCGGCGTCATCGGCAGGCGCAGGCGCACCGGGTTGCCGCTCTTGGTGTAGGTGTAACCCTCGTAGCGCCGATCGTCGCCGCCGGCCTCGGCAATGGAGATGTAGTCGTTCTGGGCATCGGGGCCGGACCAGTCGACGGTGATGGTCGCGCCCGCCGGGGCCTCTGCGGGGCCGGAAACGCTTGTCGCGGCGTCGGCCACGGTGATCGGCAGACGGGCCGCCACCCGGCCTGAGTCGCCGAGCACGTAGCGCAACTCGTAGTCGCCGGGCGTGGCGGGCATCGTCACCCCGGAGGGATTGCCGGCCTCGGTGTAGGCGTAGGTTTCATATTGTCCGTCATCGCTGCCCGGGCTGGCAACCGCGATGTAGTCGCGCGGGTAGTCCGGGCCGACCCAGGGCACCGGGGCGACCAGCCCGATCACCGGGTTTTCGGGGGCGGTGAGGCGCACCTCGATCGGGGTAACCTCGACCGGGCGGGTGGCGAGCACCTTGCCGCCTTCGGAGTGGATGTAGCGCAGCTCGTAACCGCCGGGGTCGGGCGGCATCTGCAGCCGGACGGCCCGATCGTCGCCATCGGCGACATAGATGTACTCGTGCCACTCGCTGCGGCCCATGTCGGGGCTGGCGACGGCGATGTAATCGCGCTCGGCCCCCGGCCCGGTCCAGCGCACGACAAGTTCCGCCCCGGCCGGGGCGCTGGCGGCGGCATCGAGGCTGGCATCGGGCAGGTTCTCCGACAACACCAGCGTCACGGTCATCGCGGCGTCATCGACCACGGTGAAGCGGGCCTCGGCGGTGGCCTCGTCGGAGACGCGCAGAACCTCGGCGCGCCCGTCGCCCGGCAGGATGTCAAGCAACGGGTTTGGGGCCATGTCGTTGACGGCGACCGGCCCCGCGGCATCAGTGGCGATGTTCCACACCAGCCCTTCGGTGATCTCCGGCCCGTTCTCGCCCGCAATCGCGCGGAAAGTGACCGGGGCGGGGATGATCTCCGGTTCCGGCTCGGGTTCGGGCGCCGCAACCACCACGTCGAGCGCCTGCGCCAGTTCGTCCGCGTTGCCCGCGGTGCGGAACATGCCCCCGGTCTCCTCGGCCAGGCATTGCAGTTGCGCCAGGGCTTCCGGTTCGGCGACGTCGAAGCCGATCACGTGCGCGGTGAAGCCCACCCCGGCGGTTTCAAGCTCGCGACCGACCGCGCAGGGGTCGAGATTGCAGGTTTCGATCCCGTCGGAGACGAGAATCACCGTTGCGCTCTCCTCGGTGTAGCGCAGGGCTTCCGCCGCCTGAATCACCGCCGCTGAAAGGGGCGTCTTGCCCTTGGGATTGATCGCGTTGACCGCCTCGGCGATCGCCTCGCGGTCGGTGCCCGGTTCGATCAGCAATTCGATATCCGCACAATCGCCCTTGCGCCGGTGGCCGTAGGACATCAGCCCCAGTTCCTGTTCGGCGGGAAGGGTGGCGAGCAGGTCGGCCATCACCTCGCGGGCGATCACGATCTTGTTCACCCCGTCGATCTGGCCCCACATCGACCCGGAGCCGTCGAGCACGATGATGGTGCGTGGCGCGCCCTGGGCGGTGGCAAGGCCGGGCAGGAGAAACAGGATAAGGGCCAGAAGACGCAGCATGATCATCTCCGATTCGCTGAATACGGGTATCGTGCCACTCTAGCGCGACGCGTGCTTTCGGATACCGATTGCTTCGATCGGCACGCCGTTGCCGGTCGGCCTCGCGTGTTTACTTTTTGTTCTCTTTTTCCGATTGGCGACGGCCGGGCTTTGGCGTATCAAGGCCGGGTCAGACGAGGTGGGCCATGGCCGAGCAGAAGTTCATCGAGGTGCGCGGCGCGCGCGAGCATAATCTCAAGAGCATCGACGTGGATATCCCGCGCGATGAACTGGTGGTGATCACCGGGCTTTCGGGCTCGGGCAAATCCTCGCTGGCCTTCGACACGATCTATGCCGAGGGCCAGCGCCGCTACGTCGAATCGCTCTCGGCCTATGCCCGGCAGTTTCTCGACATGATGCAGAAGCCGGACGTGGACCATATCTCCGGGTTGTCGCCTGCGATCTCCATCGAGCAACGCACCACCAGCAAGAACCCGCGTTCGACGGTGGGCACGGTGACGGAGATCTACGACTACCTGCGCCTCCTGTTCGCCCGCGCCGGCACGCCCTATTCGCCCGCCACGGGGTTGCCGATCGAGGCGCAGCAGGTGCAGGACATGGTCGACCGGGTCATGGCCATGCCCGAAGGCACGCGCGCCTACCTGCTCGCGCCGATCATCCGCGACCGCAAGGGCGAATACCGCAAGGAATTTGCGGAACTCCGCAAGCAGGGCTTTCAGCGGGTGAAGGTGGATGGCGGGTTCTACGAGCTCGAAGACCCGCCGAAGCTGGAGAAGAACTTCCGCCACGATATCGACGTGGTGGTGGACCGGATCGTGGTGCGCGAGGGGCTGGAGACGCGGCTGGCCGATTCCTTGCGCACCGCGCTCGACCTCGCCGACGGCATCGCGGTGCTGGAGACCGCGCCGAAGCCGGAGGACGGCGAACCCGAGCGCTTCACCTTCTCGGAGAAATTCGCCTGCCCGGTGAGCGGGTTCACCATCCCAGAGATCGAACCGCGATTGTTCTCGTTCAACGCGCCCTTCGGGGCCTGCCCGGCCTGCGACGGGCTGGGGGTAGAGCTGTTCTTCGACGAGCGCCTCGTGGTGCCCGATATCACGCTCAACGTCTATGACGGCGCGCTCGCCCCCTGGCGCAAGGGCAAGTCGCCCTATTTCCGCCAGACCATCGAGGCCATCGCAAAGCACTACGAGTTTGACCGCGACACGCCGTGGAAAGACCTGCCCGCCCATGTGCAGCAGGTGTTTCTCTACGGCACCGGCGAGGAGGAGATACGCTTCCGCTTCGACGAGGGCGGGCGGGTCTACGAGGTCACCCGCCCCTTCGAGGGGGTGATTCCCAACATGGAACGGCGCTACCGCGAGACCGATTCGAACTGGATCCGCGAGGAATTCGAGCGCTACCAGAACAACCGCTCCTGCGGCACCTGCGGCGGCTACCGGCTGCGCGAGGAGGCGCTGGCGGTGAAGATCGCCGGGTTGCACGTGGGCCAGGTGGTCGAGATGTCGATCCGCGAGGCCTTTGACTGGTGCGAGACGGTGCCCGCGCACCTCACGGCGCAGAAGAACGAGATCGCCCGCGCGATCCTGAAGGAAATCCGCGAGCGGCTCGGGTTTCTCAACAATGTCGGGCTGGAATACCTCACCCTCAGCCGCAACGCGGGCACGCTCTCGGGTGGCGAGAGCCAGCGCATCCGGCTTGCCTCCCAGATCGGCTCGGGGCTGACCGGCGTGCTCTACGTGCTCGACGAGCCTTCGATCGGGCTGCACCAGCGCGACAACGGACGGCTGCTCGACACGCTGAAGAACCTGCGCGACCAGGGCAACACCGTGATCGTGGTGGAGCACGACGAAGAGGCGATCCGCGAGGCCGATTACGTCTTCGACATCGGCCCTGGCGCGGGGGTGCACGGCGGCCAGGTGGTGGCGCAGGGCACGCCCGAGGACGTGGCCGCCAACCCCGCCTCGCTCACCGGGCAATACCTCACCGGCGCGCGCGAGATCGCCGTGCCCGCCAGCCGGCGGCCTGGCAACGGCAAGGCGGTGCGGGTGGAAAACGCCACCGGCAACAACCTGCAAGGGGTCTCGGTTGAGTTTCCGCTCGGGCAGTTTGTCTGCGTCACCGGCGTGTCGGGCGGCGGCAAGTCCACCCTCACCATCGAAACCCTGTTCAAGACCGCCTCGATGCGGCTGAACGGCGCGCGCCAGACGCCCGCGCCCTGCGATGCGGTGAAAGGGCTCGAACATCTCGACAAGGTGATCGACATCGACCAGCGCCCGATCGGCCGCACCCCGCGGTCCAACCCGGCCACCTATACCGGTGCCTTCACCCCGATCCGCGACTGGTTCGCCGGGCTGCCCGAGGCGCAGGCCCGCGGCTACAAGCCGGGGCGGTTCAGCTTCAACGTCAAGGGCGGGCGCTGCGAGGCCTGCCAGGGCGACGGCGTGATCAAGATCGAGATGCACTTCCTGCCCGATGTCTACGTCGAATGCGAAACCTGCAAGGGCGCGCGTTACAACCGCGAAACGCTGGAGGTGACCTTCAAGGGCAAATCCATCGCCGACGTGCTCGACATGACGGTGGAAGACGCGCAAACCTTCTTCAAGGCGGTGCCCTCGATCCGCGAGAAAATGGACGCGCTGATGCGGGTGGGCCTGGGCTACATCAAGGTTGGCCAGCAGGCCACCACGCTCTCGGGCGGCGAGGCGCAGCGGGTGAAACTCTCAAAGGAACTTTCCAAACGCGCCACCGGGCGCACCCTCTACATCCTCGACGAACCCACCACGGGGCTGCATTTCGAGGATGTCAGGAAGCTTCTCGAAGTGCTGCACGAGCTGGTCGAGACGGGCAACACCGTGGTGGTGATCGAGCACAATCTCGACGTGATCAAGACCGCCGACTGGATCATCGACATCGGCCCCGAGGGGGGTGACGGCGGCGGCAGGATCGTGGCCGAGGGCACGCCGGAAGACGTGGCGAGGGTGGCCGGGAGCCACACCGGGCATTACCTCGCCGAGATGCTGAAGCCGCGCCACAGGGCCGCCGAATGAGCCCCGCCGCGCCGGTGCTGGGCGTGCTCGCGGTGGCGCTTCGGCCGGGCGCGGCGCTCCTCGTGCAGCGTGCCAACCCGCCCGATCAGGGCCTGTGGGGCTTTCCCGGCGGCAAGGTCGAGGCGGGCGAAACCGTGGTCGACGCGGCCTTGCGCGAACTTGCCGAGGAAACCGGGCTTCGCGCCTGCGCGGGGCCCCAGCTTGGCAGCAAGGAGATCCTTCACCACGCGCCCGACGGGCGGCTGCTCTACCACTTCTTTCTCGTCGCGGTTGCCTGTGAGGGGGCTGAAGGCGAGCCCCGTGCCGCCGACGATGCCGCAGATGCGCGCTGGGTGCCCGACGCCGAGATCAAGGCGGGCGCGCTGGCGTTGTCGGAAGGGGTTCCGGCGCTGCTCGCCGCCGCCCGGGCGCGTCTGGGCTGATTTGCGAGCGGGCAGGCGGCAAACCGCATCGCGGCGGCCCTTGCCACGACCGCCGCGCGGACGCAAACTCCGGCTATGAACAGACGACCGAAAATCGGCCTGGCCCTCGGATCGGGCGGCGCGCGCGGCTGGTGCCACATCGGCGTGCTGAAGGCGCTCGACGAGATCGGCATCACCCCCGACGTGGTGGCGGGCACCTCGATGGGCGCGATCGTCGGCGCGGCCTGGGCCGGGCGGCGGCTGGAGGCGCTGGAGGACTGGGTGCGCGCGCTCACGCCCGGACGCTTCGTGTCGATGATGGACCTGCGGTTGCGGTCGGGCGGGCTGGTTGAGGCGCGCGAGATCGAAACCGTGCTCAAGGAATTGGGGGTGCCGGACCGGATCGAAGACATGGCCCACCCCTTCGCCGCCATCGCCACCGACATGGAGACCGGGCGCGAAATCTGGATCGACCACGGACCCACCTACAAGGCGGTGCGCGCCTCGGCGGGCATTCCCGGGGTGATGTGCCCGATCAATATCGACGACCGCTGGCTGCTTGACGGCGGGTTGGTGAACCCGGTGCCGGTATCGGCGGCGCGGGCACTGGGGGCGGAGGTGATCGTCGCGGTCAACCCCAACGGCAAGCCGCGCGGGCGTATCTGGCTGCCCCCCAAGCCGAAGCCGGGCGGAACCTGGGTGGCCTCGGTGTTGCCCGACGCCTTGCACGAGGCACTCGGCATCGACCCCGAGGCGAGCGCCAAGGCGATCACTCCGAATTACTTCGACGTGCTCAGCGCCGCCATCGACGTGATGACCGAGACGATCCGGCGCGCACGGTTTGCCGGCGAGCCGCCGCACGTGCAGTTGAACGGCGAATTCACGGCCCTGACCATGCTGGAGTTGCACCGTGGCCGCGAAGCGATCGCGCGCGGCGAGGAGATGGTGCGTGAAAAGGCCGATGAATTGCGCGCGGTCTGCCTGGGCGAATGGGCGTAGCGGCGACCGCGTTAAAGGGCGTCGGGCGCGGCCCGGCCGGCACGAAAACGGGCGCGCCAATCGCGCGCCCGTCTCGAAGGATCTGACGGTCGGCCACCGCAGTGGCCAACCGCAACGCTGTAGCCCGCGCCTCAGCCGTCGAAATCGACGATCTGGATCAGCTTGAGCGCATCCGGGCGCAGACCGGCAATGTCCATCAGGTTCACGTCATCCGGCGTGAAGCTGCCCCAGCTTTCAACCAGCGCCGAGTTCGGCACGTCTTCCTTCACCGGGAATTCGTTGACGGCTTCGGCGTAGATCGCCTGGGCGGTGTCGGAGGCGAGGAATTCCATGAAGGCGAGCGCTTCGTCGCGGTTCGGCGCGGCCTTGGTCATCGCCATGCCGGAGACGTTCATGTGGGTGCCGCCGTCCTCGAAGGTGGGGAACTCGATGCGCACGGAATCGGCCCATTCCTTCTGCTCTTCGTCCGCAAGCATCGCGCCCATGTAATAGGTGTTGCCGAGCGAGATGTCGCATTCGCCGGCCCAGATCGCCTTGACCTGGCCACGGTCGTTGCCCTGCGGCTTGCGCGCGAGGTTGGCCTTGACGCCTTCGAGCCAGGCGGTGGCACCTTCTTCGCCGTGGTGGTGCAGCACCGCCGCGGTCAGCGCGACGTTATAGGCATTGGTGCCCGAACGGATGCAGATCCGGCCCTTCCACTTCGGGTCGACGAGGTCTTCGTAGGTCGTCACCTCACCCTCGGCCACACGCTCCTTCGAGGCGTAGACGATGCGCGCGCGGGTGGTCAGCCCGAACCACTCGTTGCCCGGATCGCGGAACTCGGACGGGATCTGCGCGCTCAGCACCTCGCTGTCCACCGGCTGGGTGACACCGGCGTCCACCAGTTCGGCAAGCCGCGAGATATCGACAGTCAGCACCACGTCGGCGGGAGAGCGGTCACCCTCGGCCTGAAGCCGCTCGACCATGCCCTTGTCGAGGAAGGCCACGTTGGTCGCGATACCGGTTTCCTCGGTGAAGGCGTCGAGCAGCGGCTGGATCAGTTCCTGCTGGCGGTAGGAATAGATGTTGACGTCGGCCGTTGCTGGCAGCGCGGTGAGCGCGGTGGCAAGGCCAAGTGCGGCGGTCAGGGAAAGTTTCAGGGTCATGCGGTCCTCCATGCATCAATGCGCTGGAGATACCCGAGCGATTTTGTCGGGTCAATACCTGATAAAGTTAGTCAGCTATTCCGGGAGGTCAATCTCGACCCAGATCGGCAGGTGGTCGGAGGCCACCCGCGCCAGCTTCGTTTCCACCACGCCGCCGTGCTTGAGCGCGATCTCCGGGCTGAGACCAACCCGGTCGAGCGCCGCCATCGGGCGCGAGGAATGAAACGACTTGCCCGGCGCGACGATCTCGAAATGATCCTGGAATTCCTCCATCCCGGCATGCGGCGACCATTCGTTGAAATCGCCGAGCACGGCGGTGGGCCGGTCGCAATGCTCCAGCGCCTGCCGGATCTGGCGCAACTGGCCGTGGCGGTGGCGCCGCATCAGCCCGAGGTGGACCCCCACCACCCGCAGTTGCCCGCCGATCACCGCCGAGACCGCGCCGCGTGGCTCAAGCCCATGCAGGACGATGCGCTGCGGGTCGCTCACGTCGACATCCTTGCGCACGAGGATCGCGTTGCCGTGAAAACCGATCGACACGTCGGTGATGGCCAGATCGACGGGGGCATAATCGGTGTGATCGGCGATGAGCTGGCGCGGCAGCGCCGTGGGCCGGGGCCCGAGCCGCTTGTCGGCTTCCTGCAGCACGATCACGTCGGCCCCGATCTGGTTGACCACATCGAGGATACGCCCCGGATCGCGGCGGCGATCAAGGCCAACGGCCTTGCGTATGTTGTAGCTTGCGAGTTTCATGCCTGCCTGATCTCAATATAGGGGCAGGCGCGCGCCACACAAAGCCTTCTGCGCTCAGGTGCCGCAGAAGGTCTGGCGCACCCGCTCGTCGGGGCGCGGCGGCTTGGCGTATTCGGCCGTGTCGGGCCCGTCATCGAAAGGATCGGCGAGCACCGCCATCAGCCGGTGGAACGGGGCGAAATCGCCCTGGGCGGCGGCCGTGATCATCTCTTCCACCCGGTGGTTGCGCGGGATGACGGCGGGGTTGGCGCTGCGCATCGTCGCGCTGGTATCGCCCGGTTCGCGGGCCAGCCGCGCCCGCCAGTCGGGGGCCCAGCTTTCCCACGCGCCCGGGTCGGTCACCAGCGCCGAAGCATCGCCGCTCGAAGCCAGCGCGCGGAAGGTGTTGGTGAAATCCGCACCGCTGGTCGACATCCGCTGCATCAACCCGACGATCAGCGCCTCGTCGCCCTCCTCGGCGCGGGTGAGACCGATCTTGGCGCGGAAGCGCGTGAGCCATGCCGCGCGGAAGACCGGGGCGAAGCCGTCGAGCGCATCCTGCGCGGCGGCAATGGCGGCGTCCTCGTCGGGGTCGATCAGCGGCAACAAGGCACTGGCGAGCTGGGCGAGGTTCCACATCGCGATATCGGGCTGGTTCTGGTAGGCGTAGCGCCCCATTCGGTCGATCGAGGAAAACACCGTGGCACCGTGGTAGGCATCCATGAAGGCGCAGGGGCCGTAGTCGATGGTTTCGCCGGAAATCGCCATGTTGTCGGTGTTCATCACGCCGTGGATGAAGCCGACGCTCATCCACCCCGCGACGAGCCGCGCCTGCGCCTCGCTGACCGCTGTGAGCAGCCCGAGCGGGCCTTCTGCCTCGGGGTAGTGCCGGGCGATGGCGTGGTCGGTGAGGGCTGCCAGCCCCTCGGTATCGCGCCGCGCCGCCAGCGCCTGGAAGGTGCCGACGCGAATATGGCTTGCCGCCACCCGCGCCAGAACCGCGCCGGGCATCGGCCCTTCGCGGTAAACCTCTTCGCCGGTGGTGGCCGCCGCGAGCGCGCGGGTGGTGGGAATGCCAAGCGCGTGCATCGCCTCGGAGACGACGTATTCGCGCAACACCGGCCCGAGCCAGGCCCGCCCGTCGCCGCCACGCGAAAACGGCGTGCGGCCTGCGCCCTTGAGCTGGATGTCGCGCCGGTTGCCGGCGTTGTCGATGACCTCGCCGAGCAGCACCGCGCGCCCGTCGCCAAGCTGCGGCACCCAGTTGCCGAACTGGTGGCCGGCGTAGAGCTGGGCGATCGGCTCGGCCCCCTCGGGCACCACGTTGCCGGCGATCACCTCGGCAGAAATGCTCTCGGGGGCGATGCCAAGCTCGCGCGCAAGCGACGCGTTCACCGCCACGAGGGCGGGGCTGGCCACGGGAACAGGGGCTTGCCGGGCAAACAGCCGCTCGGGCAGCCGGGAATAGGAATTGTCGAATGTCGCGCGCATGGGAGAAATATGGGGCGGGCGGAGCGGATGTCCAGCGCAGGCGCACGATTTCGCACGCGCCCTCAGCGCCTCAGGGCAGCCGCGCGAGCCGTTCGGTGAGCAGGGCGAAGAAGCCGTCGGCATCGAGATCGCCGATGAACATCGCGTTGGGGGCGCGGTCTGTCACGCCCCACCAGTCGGCCACGGTCATCCCCCGGGTGAGGTCGGAGCGGGTTTCGATCTCGACGTTGATGTGACGCCCCGTGAACAACTCCGGCTTCAGCAGCCAGGCGATGGTGGTCGGGTCGTGCAGCGGGCCGCCCTCGGAGCCATACTTGGCGATGTCGAAGCGCTCGAAGAAATCCAGCATCTCGGCGGTGAAGCGCCCGGTGCGGGTGCCAAGGGTTGCAAAGGCGTCGAGCCGGGCGCGGGTGACCAGCGCCTTGTGCGTCACGTCGAGTGGCATCACCGTGAGCGGAACACCGGAGTGAAACACGATATCAGCGGCTTCCGGGTCAACGTAGATGTTGAACTCGGCCGCTGGCGTGATGTTGCCGACCTCGAAGTAGGCCCCGCCCATCAGCACGATTTCCGCGATGCGGGGCGCGATATCAGGCGCGCGCACGAGCGCGGTGGCGATGTTGGTGAGCGGGCCGATCGGGCAGAGCGTGACCGTGCCCGCAGGCTCGGCGCGCAGCGTGTCGATGATGAAGTCGACCGCGTGACCGGGTTGCAGCGGCATTGTGGGGTGCCAAAGCTCCGGCCCGTCGAGGCCGGTTTTTCCGTGGACGTGCTCGGCCGTCACCAGCGGGCGGCGCATCGGGGCGTCGCAGCCGGCAAACACCTTCACATCCGTCCGCCCCGCCAGTTCGCAGACGATCCGGGCGTTCTCGGCGGTGCGCGCCAGCGGCACGTTTCCGGCCACAGCGGTGAGGCCCAGAAGCTCGATCTCGGGGCTGGCGAGGGCCAGCAGGATGGCCACGGCATCGTCCTGTCCCGGGTCGGTATCGATGATGATTTTTCGCGCCATGATATGAATTTAAGCCGCGAGGTTCACCCAGATCGGGACATGGTCGGAGGGCTTTTCACGGGCGCGCACCTCCTTGTCGATCCGGCAATCTTCGAGCAGGTCGGCGCATTGCGGCGAGAGCAGGAAATGATCGATGCGGATACCGTCGTTGCGGGCCCATGCCCCGCGCTGGAAATCCCAGTAGGTGTAGAGCTCCGGTGCGTAGGTGCGGGCGCGCAGGGCGTCGGTGAGGCCGAGATTGACGAGGCGGCGGAAGGCCTCGCGGGTCTCGGGCAGGAACAGCGCGTCGTCCTTCCAGGCCTCCGGGCGGGCGGCGTCGACGGCTTGCGGGATGACGTTGAAATCGCCCGCCATCAGGAAGCATTCTTCTTGTGAAAGCAGATGCTTGGCGCGCGTAGTCAATCTTTCCATCCAGCGCAGCTTGTAGTCGTATTTCGGCCCCGGCGCAGGGTTGCCGTTGGGCAGGTAGAGGCCGCAGATCCGCACCGCCCTGTCGCCCACCACGGTGGCTTCGATGTAGCGCGCCTCCGCGTCGTCGATGCCGTCACGGCCCGCACCTTGCGCGTCTGGCAACCCGCGCCGCACGTCTTCGAGCGGCAGTTTCGAGATCAGGGCGACGCCGTTGAAGCTCTTTTGTCCATGGGTTTCAACGTTGTAGCCGAGGTCTTCAAAGGGCTCGCGGGGAAAGCCCTCGTCCATCGTCTTGATTTCCTGAAGGATCGCCACGTCGGGCGTGGCCTCCTTCACCCAGTCGAGCACGGCGGGAAGACGGGCCTTGATGCCGTTGATGTTGAAACTGGCAATCTTCATCGCGCGCTCCCCGGGGCTGGTTCGGCGCGAGATTAGCGGGCTTGCCACCGGGGCACAACGCATCGGCGATGGGGGGCCGGGCGCAAAGGGCTTGCCGCGTGGACATGCAATGATGCTATTATCTGAATACTCGCATTGATAAGCGAGCTACCCAAGGGAGGACTGAATGGGACGTATCAAGACCTTGGCCGCGCTTGGCGCGGCTGCCGTAATGCTGTCGGCGGCGCCGGTTGCCGCCGGCACCACCGAATGGCTGCGCGAAGGCACACAGATCATCAATGTCACCGACGATGGCGGACGGTTGTTCTGCACACGCGCCTCGGACGGATTCGAGATGTGCCACGGCATGCTTCAGGAGAGCCCCGGGACCTGGAAGGGCCCGAAAATGAAGCACCCCGACATGCCGGGGTTCATGACCTTCGCCGGCACCGTGCTGATCGGCAGCGACAAGCTCAAGATCGAGGGTTGCGTGCTTGGCGGGGCGGTCTGCGACGCCGAGATCTGGACCAAACAGTGATCGGTCCGCGCCGGGTGGCCTATGGCTGCCCGGCAATCGACGTGCCCGCCGCATGGGCCGAGGACCAGGCCCATTGGAAGTTGTAGCCGCCAAGCCAGCCGGTCACGTCGACCGCTTCACCGATGAAGTAGAGGCCGGGCAGGTGGCGCGATTCCATCGTCTGCGATGAAAGCCCCGCGGTGTCGATGCCGCCCAGCGTCACCTCCGCCGTGCGCCAGCCCTCGGAGCCGGTCGGGGTGAGCTGCCAGCCGTGCAGCGCGGCGGCGATCTCGGCAAGCCGCGCGTCGGGCTGATCGGCAAGGCGGGCGGCAAGGCCAAGCGCGGGGGCGAGGTGGTCGACCAGCCGGGCGGGCAGGGCAGCCGCAAGCACGCTGGCAAGCGCCCGCCGCCCGGCGCGCTGGCGCTCGCTGCGCAGGAGATCAAAAAGGTCGCGCCCCGGCGCGAGATCGAGCGTGATCGCCTCGCCCTCGCGCCAGTAGGACGACAACTGGAGCACCGCCGGGCCGGAGAGGCCGCGGTGGGTGAACAGGATTTGCTCGTTGAAACCGGTGCGGGCGTTGGAAACCCGCGCAGGCAGCGAAACGCCGGAGAGCGGTGCGAAGCGGTCGCCGAAAGTGAGCGGCACGAGGGCGGGGCGCGGCTCGACCAAGGCGTGGCCGAACTGGCGCGCCACGTCATAGGCAAAGCCGGTGGCGCCCATCTTCGGGATCGACTTGCCGCCGGTCGCGATCACCAGGTTCCTGGCCGTGAACGTGCCTGACTCGGTGGTCACCCGGAAGCGGCCATCCGCATGGGCAAGGTCGCGCACCGGGGTGGCGAGGCACAGCTCGGCCCCGGCGGCGCGGGCCTCGGTGAGCAGCATCTCGACCACCTGCGTGGACTTGCCGTCGCAGAACAACTGGCCAAGGGTCTTTTCGTGCCAGGCGATGCCGTGGCGGGCGATGAGGTCGATGAAATCCCACTGGGTGTAGCGCGCCAGCGCCGATTTGGCGAAATGCGGGTTTTCCGAGAGGAAATTCGCCGCCGTCACGTCGAGGTTGGTGAAATTGCAGCGCCCGCCGCCGGAAATGCGCACCTTTTCGGCGGGTTTGGCGATATGATCAAGCACCAGCGTGCGCCCGCCGGTATGGGCCGCGCAGAACAGCCCGGCCGCGCCGGCACCGATGATGATGGTGTGATAGACCCCGCTCATGGACCCGGGTTGAGCACGCAGCGCCGCCGGTGACAAGGCCGCCGCAGCGCCGTTGCGCAATTGCCGCCCGGGGGTGTGCCGTTACATGGCGATGCTAGACAAGGCGCGCGGGAGGTCGTAACAGGCGGGCGCGAGGCGCTTCGTTAGCGCTAACCCAATTCGAAGGAGCAGAACCATGGTTTCGCGTGTCATCCCGGTGGAGGCCTTCGACCTAGTGATCTTCGGCGGCACCGGCGATCTCGCCCGGCGCAAGATCCTGCCCGGGCTGTTTCGCAGGTTCAAGGATGGCCAGATCCCCGATGAAGCTCGAATCATCGGCGCGGCGCGCTCCGACATGACGTCCGAGGATTACCGCGCACAGGTCTTTGATGCGCTGAACGAGTTCCTGCCGATCTCGAAGCGCGATCAGAAGGCGCTCGACGCCTTCCTCGCGCGGATCGACTATGTTGGCATCGACGCGACGGGCACCCATGGCTGGTCCGATCTGGCCAGGTTGATGCGCCCGGGACTGGTGCAGGCGTTCTATTTCTCGGTCGCGCCGGCGCTGTTCGGCGACCTTGCCAAGCGGTTGCACAAGCACAAGATCGCCGGTCCGGAGGCGCGGATCGTGGTGGAGAAGCCTTTCGGCCACGATCTGACCTCGGCGCGCGACCTCAACGCCACGCTGGCGCGGCATTTCGACGAGCAGCAGATCTACCGGATCGACCATTATCTCGGCAAGGAGACGGTGCAGAACCTGATGGCGGTGCGCTTCGGCAACCTGTTGTTCGAGCCGCTGTGGCGCAACCAGTATATCGACCATGTTCAGATCACCGTGGCCGAAACCGTGGGCGTGGGCGGGCGCGGGGCTTATTATGACAAGTCGGGCGCGATGCGCGACATGGTGCAGAACCACCTGATGCAGCTTCTGTGCCTGATCGCGATGGAGCCGCCGGCGCGGTTCGACCCCGACGCGGTGCGCGACGAGAAGCTCAAGGTGATCCGCGCCCTCGAGCCGGTGGAGCCGGGCGAGGTGGTGCGCGGGCAATACAAGGCCGGGGCCGAGACGCTTTCCTACCGCGACGACGCCGAGAACCCCGCGAGCCGCACCGAGAGCTTCATCGCGATGAAGCTGCACGTGGCGAACTGGCGCTGGAACGGCACGCCGTTCTACCTGCGCACCGGCAAGCGGATGAAATCGCGGGTCTCCGAGATCGTGGTGCGCTTCAAGGAGCCGCCGCATTCGATCTTCGAGGAAGACACCGGCCAGAGCGCCAACGAGCTGACCATCCGGCTTCAACCAAACGAGGGGATGGACCTCACGGTCACGATCAAGGAACCCGGCCCGGGTGGCATGCGGCTGATCGACGTGCCGCTCGACATGACCTTCGCCGAGGCGCTCGGCGAGGAGGCGGCGGATGTGCCCGACGCCTACGAGCGGCTGATCATGGATGTGATCCGCGGCAACCAGACCCTGTTCATGCGCGGCGACGAGGTTGAAGCGGCCTGGGCCTGGACCGATCCGGTGATCGCCGCCTGGGAGGCGCGCGAGGAAAAGCCGATGGGGTACGAACCCGGCTCGACGGGGCCGGAAGAGGCGCTTATCCTGATGCACAAGGATGGCCGCCGCTGGAGGGAGATCGGATCATGAAACTCGTTGAATATTCCGACAAGGACATGCTGTGGCTCGCGTTGGCCGACACCATCGCGGGCGAGTTGAACGGGGTGCTCGTCACCGGCGAGCGGGCCTCTTTCGCGGTGCCGGGCGGCACCACGCCGGGGCCGCTGTTCGACCTGCTCTCGGTGATCTCGCTGGACTGGGCGCGCATCGACGTGTTGTTGACCGACGAACGCTGGGTGCCCGAGACCAGTCCGCGCTCGAACGCGCGGCTGTTGCGCGAGCGGCTGTTGATCGACAAGGCGGCGGCGGCGACCTTTCTGCCCTACTACACCGGCGGCGATGCACCCGATGTCGATCTCGCCGATGTGGCGGGCCGGGTCGAGGCGTTGGCGCCGCTTACCGTGGTGTTGCTCGGCATGGGCGAAGACATGCACACCGCGAGCCTGTTTCCCGGTGCCGACAATCTCGAAAAGGCGCTGCGCCCGGGTGCGCCTGCGCTGGTGGCGATGAGCGCGCCGGAGGCGGGCGAGCCACGGGTGACGCTTTCGGCCGAGGTGATCAACGGTGCGATGAACAAGCACCTCGTCATTCTGGGGGCGGCCAAGCGCGCGGCGCTGGAACGGGCCGAGGCGCTGGGGGATCCGATGGAGGCCCCGGTATCCGCCGTGCTCGACGGGCTCACGGTGCATTGGGCGGAAAGCTGACAGGCGGAGACACGCGACATGGTTTGGGCGGAACTCAAGGCGCACCGTGCGGCGCAGGGAGACCTGCGCATCGAGACGCTGTTCGAGGATGCGGCCCGCGCGGGTGAGTTCTCGGTGCGGGCCGATGGCCTTCTGTTCGACTATTCGAAAACCCTGATCGATGCGGAGGCGCGCGCGCTGCTCTTGAAGCTCGCCGACGAGGCGGGCGTGGCGGCGCGGCGCGGCGCGATGTTTGCGGGCGAGAAGATCAACGAGACCGAAGGCCGCGCGGTGCTGCATACCGCGCTGCGCCACCCCGGGCCGGGGCCGGTGGAGGTGGATGGCGTCGACGTGTTGCCCGGCGTGCACGAAACCCTCGCGCGGATGGAGGATTTCGCCGAAGGTCTGCGCTCGGGCCGGGTGCGGCCGCCCGGCGGCGGGCGTTTCACCGACGTGGTCAACATCGGCATCGGCGGCTCCGATCTCGGGCCCGCGATGGCGACGCTGGCGCTGGCCCCCTACCACGACGGGCCGCGGGTGCATTATGTCTCCAACGTCGATGGCGCGCATATCCGCGACGTGCTCGACCGGATCGACCCCGCCTCGACGCTGGTGATCGTCGCCTCCAAGACCTTCACCACGATCGAGACCATGACCAACGCCGCCACCGCCCGCGACTGGCTGTCGCGCAGCGTCGGCGCGGAGGCGGCAAGCCGGCATTTCGCGGCGCTCTCCTCGGCCACCGACAAGACCGCCAACTGGGGGATCGACCCGTCCCGGGTGTTCGGTTTCGAGGATTGGGTCGGCGGGCGCTATTCGCTCTGGGGGCCGATCGGGCTCGGGCTGATGATCGCGGTGGGGCCGAAGTATTTTCGCGAGATGCTCGCGGGCGGCCACGCGATGGATGTGCATTTCCAGCGCGCCGAGGGGGCCGACAACATGCCGCTGATGCTCGCGCTCACCGGGATCTGGCACGCGCAGGTCTGCGGCCATGCCACCCGCGCGGTGCTGCCCTATGAGCAGCGGCTGGCGCGGCTGCCGGCCTATCTCCAGCAACTCGAGATGGAATCGAACGGCAAGCGCGTGGCGATGGACGGCGCGGCGCTGGGCGTGGCCTCCGGCCCGGTGGTCTGGGGCGAGCCCGGCACCAACGGCCAGCACGCCTTCTACCAGCTCATCCACCAGGGCACCCAGGTGGTGCCTTGCGAGTTCATGGTCGGGGCCAAGGGCCACGAGCCGGACCTTGCCCATCAACACCGCCTGCTGGTGGCCAATTGCCTTGCGCAATCGGAGGCGCTGATGAAGGGGCGCGGGCTTGACGCGGCGCGCGCGCTGATGCTGGAGGCCGGGTTTTCCGGTGACGAGCTGGAACGCCAGGCCCGCCACCGGGTGTTTCCCGGCAACCGGCCTTCGACCACGCTGGCCTATCCGAAGCTCACGCCCTTCGTGCTCGGCCAGATCATCGCGCTCTACGAGCACCGGGTGTTCGTCGAGGGGGTGATCTTCGGGATCAATTCCTTCGATCAATGGGGCGTGGAGCTTGGCAAGGCGCTGGCCCGCGATCTGGAGCCGATCGTGGCCGGCGAGGTGAGCCCCGAGGGCAAGGACGGCTCGACGGCGCAGCTCGTGGCCTACCTGCGTGCGGGGCAAGGCTGAACGACCGGCCCCCCCCGGCGTCAATCGCGCGGGCGGGCGCGTTTTTCGAGCCGGGCCGGTGCAGTGCCGCGTCCAAGGCACGACGCGCCGTGGACAGCATGCCCTGCGGGCCGGGGACCCGACCAAGGACGGGGTAACACGCCCGCCGCGTTGCGGGGCCTGTCGGGGCGAGTTTCAGCTTGAAGGACCGGCCCGGATCACGTAGTGCTCATTTTTGAGCGACTGTCGATGACCACGCGTTCCAGATCTCTGTCTATCCCTGCACGGGCCGCGATGGCAAGGCCCGGTGCGGTAGCCGTGGCGCAAGGGCGCGCGGCGTGACCCGGCGCGAGGCCGCACGCGAAGAGGCGCATTTCCAGGTGCTGCGCCTGCTCGGGGACAACCCCGAACTCAGCACCCGCGAGATCGCCGACGCGGTGGGGGTGTCGAACGGCTCAGCCTATTACCTGCTGAAGGCGCTCGCCGAGAAGGGATTCGTGAAATTCGAGCGGTTCATCTCGTCGAGCCACAAGGGGCGCTACGCCTACATCCTGACACCGAAGGGCCTGTCGGAGAAATCCCGCCTCACGGCGCGGTTCCTCGGCCGCAAGCTCAAGCAATACGAGGCGCTGCAGGAAGAGATCGCCGAGCTTCGGCGTGATCTGGAGGGGGCGGGGGACGCAGGTGGCGTGGTGGCGGGGAAGTCGGGGGAGTGAAGCGGTGTGGTGTGTGTGTTGCGTTATCGGGCGTTTGGGGGGGATTGCATGCATATGGGAGAGGCGTCCGGCGGAGCATGTCATGGTGGTAATCGAAGCATGAATCCGGTGATGATCCCGATTGACCATGTCGGGGACGTCCGAAAGCAAGGGCATGGCCTTGGCTGACGTGCCGGACAGCCGCACTTTGAGGAACCGCGTCTCTGCGCGCCTGTTCGGCGGTGCCTCTGGTGGGGTGTTCCGCGGGATGGCGACACTGGCCCTCGGGAGCGGCATCGGCCGGGTGATCGGGATTGCCGCTATCCCGATCCTGACGCGGCTCTACAGCCCTGAGGATTTCGGCGTCCTGGCCGTCTTCACTGCGCTGGTGGCAATCCTCGCGCCGCTGGTCACGCTGCGCTATGTGCTGGCACTGCCCTTGCCGCGCCATGACGGGGTGGCAATGAACCTGTTGGCGATCTCGGTCGGGCTGATGCTGGTGCTCTCGGCTGTGGTCGCGCTGGCGTTGTGGTTGGGGGGCGAGGCGCTGCTGGGCCTTGTCTCGATGCAGGTTCTGGCACCGTGGTGGTGGTTAATCGCGCTCGGCGTTCTGGGCACGGCGACCTATGAGATGCTGACGCTCTGGGCCACGCGTAAGCGCGCCTACAAGGTGATCGCGCAAACCAAAGTTACGCAGAGTGCTGCGGGTGCGGTGATCAAGATCGCGCTCGGTCTTGCTTCGCTCCAGCCGCTGGGGCTGCTGGTGGGGCAGGTGGTGGCACAGGCGGGCGGGATCGGAAGGTTGATGCGCGGGTTCCTGTCCGAGTTCCGGGCGTCTTGGCGTCATGTCAGCAGGTCGCGGATGAGGAAAGCCGCTAGGCGGCACAGGGGATTTCCGATCTGGCGGGTGCCTTCGCAGTTTCTGATGGTTTTCTCAGTGCAGGCACCGATGTTGTTCATAGCTGCACTCTACGATCCGCAGACGACGGGACAGTTCGGTTTGGCGGTTATGGCGCTCTCGGTGCCAATAAACCTGCTCGGACGCACCACCTCGCAAGCGTTTTTCGCCGAGGCGTCATTACTTGGAGCGCGACGCTCTAGCGAGATCAGGACGATGTTGAAATCGGTCATGTTTCGCCTGGGAGCCGTTTCGGTGCTCCCCGCTTTGGTCCTCCTCGTGTTCGGCGAGCCGCTTTTCGCGTTTTTGTTCGGAGGCGAATGGGTCCAGGCTGGCTTGTTCGCGCAAGCGCTCGCAATCTATCTCTTCTTCCAGTTTATCCAGGCCCCCGTGGCGCATGTTTTCAATATCTTTGATGGGCATCGGCAGTTGCTGTTTCTCAATGTTCAGCGGGTTGCATTGATTGCCGCCGTGTTCGGCATGTCACATGGTCTGTCCTGGACATCAGAATTCGCGGTATGGGCATATGCCCTGACGCTTTCGCTGCACTATGCCTTGAGCGCGGTCTATGCCTATCGCTTTATCCCAATCAGGTCTCGGGGAAGATAGATGGAACTCATCACAAACGGCAGGAGCAGCCTAAATGGCAGCGTAACGGTTAGCGGAGCTAAAAACTCGGCGACAAGAGTATTGGCCGCTGCACTGCTGAGCGAAGAAAGCGTCACGCTGAGGAATTTTCCACTCGAATTGGAAGACGTAAAGTCAAAAATGGCTTTCATCAGGGCAATGGGTGCGCTTCTGATCATTGATCCCGAAAACGAAGAACTTCGCATCGATGGCCGTGATCTTGGTTTTGACCAGATTACCGATTTTGAGCTCCCTATCCGAACCACCTATCTGCTCGCAGGTGGTGCCTTGGCGCGCCACGGTCATGCGCGCGTACCCTACCCGGGGGGGTGCAAAATCGGTAGCCGTGGCTATGATTTGCACATCATGGTATGGGAATCCTTGGGCTGCAAAGTCGAGGAGAAGCCGAATTATATAGAGATAGCAGGGTACCTGCGCGGTGGCGAGATTGACTTTCCTATCTCGACCGTTGGAGGAACTGAAAACGCACTGATTTGTGCAGCCGTAGCTCAAGGTAGCACCAATATTCGCAATGCTTATGTAACTCCTGAAGTTCAGGATCTGATCAGTTTTCTCATAGAGATGGGCGCGCGCATCAAGCTGGAAGGCAGTAGTCACATTCATGTTGAGGGCGCAGCGGGGTTGCTAGGCAGCGCAACGTTCTCAATCATGCCGGACCGAATTGAAGCGCTGACTTGGATTGTGCTTGGCGCAGTGAATGGCGGGCGGATTCTAATTCGGAACGTGCCGTTTGATACCATGCAAGTCCCGCTTATCCATTTACGAGATGCAGGTTTGGACTTTTTTGCAAACAGCGATACAGTGCTGGTTGGCCCGGATTGTATAGGCCCTCATGGATTGCAGCCTTTCGAACTTGCAACAGGAACACATCCCGGCGTGATTTCTGATATGCAGTCCTTTTTTGTTTTTTTGGCGTTGTTCGCCAACGGTCGATCTATTGTTCATGATTATCGCTACCCTGAACGGATCGCCTACGTACGGGAACTCGCAAATTTTGCTCCGGGGGCAGTTGACGCGGAACCTTCACGGATAACGGTTCGAGGTCCAGTGAAGCTTACCGGTTCGAAAACCAGATCGACTGACCTCAGGGGTAGCATGGCCCAAATCATGGCGGCGCTTTGTGCTGAAGGCTCCAGCCGAGTTGAAGGTGTCGAAATGGCATTGCGCGGATACAACCGACTACCAGAAAAACTGCGCTCGCTTGGGGCGGATGTGAAATGGACCAGCTGAACGAGGCCGCTATCGCCGAGCTAACCGCGCTTTGCCCCGGTGGCGTTGCGCGTGATGTGGACCTTTCCGCAATCAGCCGATGGCGGATCGGCGGGCGCGCTGATCTGGTGCTGCGTCCGTCATCGACTGCGGAAGTTTCGGCATTGATGCGTTGGTTTTCGGCACAAGGCATCCGACCCGTCGTGATCGGCCTGACCAGCAACCTGCTCTTTGACGATGCCGGGCTGCGTGCCCCCTGCATCCAGATCGGGGAACGCATGGCGCATGTTAACATCAAAGGTCAGCAGGCATGGGCCCAAGCCGGGGCCTGGGTCCCGGGGTTTGCACGCAAGCTCATGCAGGCCTGGCTCAGTGGTGCCGAGCATATTTGCGGCATTCCCGGCACCTTGGGGGGGTTGATCTGCATGAATGGCGGCAGCCAGCGAAAGGGTATCGGTAGCAGTATTGTGGAGGTAGAGAGCGTGGACGCTACGGGCAAGGTCCGCAACCGGCCAGCGCAGGACTGCGCTTTCGGCTATCGCCAATCGGTGTTCCAGACGAATGGCGAGATCATCACCGCCGCCAGCCTGCGTTTTTCGTCCCGCCCGCGCGCGGAAATTCGATCCGAGATGCGTACGATCCTCGCCGAGAGGCGCCGCAAGTTCCCGCGCAAGGAGCCCAATTGCGGGTCAGTCTTCAAATCAAACCCTGCAATGTATGCCGAGATCGGCCCGCCGGGCGCTGCGATCGAACGTTTGGGTTTCAAAGGGGCACGCGAAGGTGGCGCACTCGTTTCACCACAGCACGCGAACTTCATCGTAAACACGGGCAGAGCCACGGCTACCGAAGTACTGACGTTGATCGCCCGTATCGGCAGTGCAGTCGAGGCGGCGACAGGTTACCGTATGGCGGCCGAGGCGTGCTTCGTACAGGCCGACGGCACCATCCAGCCCGCTGACACCGTCTTGAATGAGATCACCATATGACCGAAGCGCCGCCCAAGGTCTCTGTTGTCTGCGCCTGGTATAACCGCGCCGACTTCATCCGCGACACGATCGACAGCCTGCTCGCACAGGATTATCCCAATTTCGACATTACCGTCGTCAATGACGGCAGCCCCGACCCACGTGTGCGCGAGATACTCGACAGCTATGACGACCCCCGCCTGCGTGTAATTCATCAGGACAACACAGGTTTCACGCGCGCCATCCGTCGCGCGATCGATGAGAGTGATGGAGAATACATAGCGATACAAGGGGCCGGGGATTTGTCGTTGCCGCGGCGGTTGTCCGCGCAGGTTGAAGCGATCACAATAGATAATAGATTCTCAATTGTAGGATGTTGGTATTCAGACCAAAGCGAAAACAGTGAATCCGAAGTGCTACGGCGTCCCGAAGCATCTTGCGAGAGACAAATGGCCTATTTCATGTTCTCGCAAGGTGAGCTGATGTATCGTAGGAAAACGTATGATAGTGTTGGGGGCTATCGAACATTATTCACCGTCGGCCAAGGAGCTGATTTATGGATGCGGATGCTTAGGACAACAACCTCATACGTCCTGGAAGACAAACTGTATATCCGGCGTTTGTTCGCAGATGGCGTTTCCAATAATTCCAGAAAACTACGTCTACGGAATGAACTAACCAAATTAAGAATAGCTAGTGAAATATACTATAGAAGAACAAATATTGATCCAATTGACGAATATGGGCAGTACGCACCATTATTTCTATTTAAGGCGACATATTCTGTAAGAGTGTTCCTTGGATTGGAGGTGCTCCGCAATTTTTTCAGGTTCCCAAGAAAATGACTTTCAGCGTTGTAATTCCCGTTCACAATAAAGAAGCATACATTGCAAGATCAATTGAATCCGTGCTTGCGCAGGAGTTTCAGGATTTCGAAATTCTAGTCGTCGAAGATGCTTCTACAGATGCAAGCGCAAGAATCATAGAGTCATTGGTGGATGATCGTATAACTATCATTAAAAGATTCAGACCCGGTCCAGGAGGATACCTTGCAAGAAATGAAGGAGCAGACAAAGCAATTGGAGATTGGATCGTATTTCTGGATGCAGATGATGAGTGGGATCGAAATCATCTCTCAACGTTAGACGAGTTAATCAGTAAGTATCCTAAAGCTGACTTTTTAGCAACAGGATATCGCGTTTGTGATGGGCGTCGGGTCAAGGAGGTTCACGTTCCTTATGAATGCTCTTTTTCTCCTTGCAAGGCGCTAAAGAGAATCCTCCATGTAGACTATATACATACCAACTCTACTTGTATACGTCGGTCTCTGTATAAGCGCGTAGAAGGCTTCAATACAAAGATGGGGTGGAAGCGTGGTGGCGATACTGAGTTTTGGCTTAGACTTATCTCATCTGCGAGGGAAACAGCGTTCTCCGACAAAGTTACTACTACGTGGAAATATGACCGGAGCGAAATTACAAGAGCGAATATACCTCATGACCTTCAACATCCTGTTATTACGCACCTAAATTCACACAGTTTATCCGGATTTATTCATTGCCAAGGAGTTTTAAAATCATACGTTTTCAAAAAGTGGTTAACATGGGAAGTGCTTAGAAGCAAGGGGTTCGTGAGGATTCTATGGATTGCTATATTGGTTCCGACGCATCCCATCGTGTCCGTGCGTTTTTTTGTAGATGCCATTGTAAGAGGCCTTAGCCGAATTTGGTAAAACGAATCTTTTTATAGGAAGTGGACCACCTTGTATGGGGCGTTCTAGCGCCATGGATCGCCGCACTTGATGTTCAGATGAGCCGGGGTTAAGATCGAAGGCGGAGACGAGTGACTCACCCGCCAGCACATTGGCCTCAATAGGGGCTGGTGCAAATGAAGCTCAGCATCACCGAAGAACCGCTGGAGATACGCGCCGTCGAGTTTACTGGTCGCCATATCCGTGTCGCCCCGCTGGTTCCCGGTTTCTCTGTCGGATCGCAGATGACAAGGAGACAGGAAACGGTGCGGGAGACGGTGCTTAAGAGCCTAGAATCTACCATGATGCCCTCGGGCATCGCTGCGCTTATGCTTACAATCCGTCCCCACAGGAACGAGTAGCCCCGGACGACACTCATGGCCGGAGCGAAGGATCAAAACTTGGCCTTGAAGAAACCAAAAAAACCCGAAAAGCCCTCTGGAAACCATGAAGTGAGTATTCCCGCCAAGACTGGGAATATACTAAGAAGCTTGATGTGAAACTGCAGAGCCTACGGTTCATGGCTTGGTACTACTCCCACCAGGTTCCAGACTTCCGAGTTCGGACGGCCGTGTTGAAACGCTACACGCGTGCCGGGAGTTTTATCACAGTAATCGCGAGATTGGTCTGTCCTTGGGAAAGGGAAACCCGGCAATCATCCCTTCGTTTACCAAAGCCAATTCTCTATGCTAAGTGTTCACTTGTGAAAGGAAAAATTGTGCGTTTGTGTGAAATACAATGCCTATAGAGATTGCTATCATTTGGGGAATTCAGTTGGGATGAAGTGCGTACTTCATTTTTGCGTGGAAGAGTCAAACCGCGCTACAGATTTCGGTGGTGGTGTGGGTGGCTATACAACATACACCAATAGATTGATTGCAGCGCAAGACAGTTTCCTAAAAAGTGGCTTTGAGATGCATTTTTCTCGAGTGACTCCCCCACTCAAATTGAAGCCAAAACTTCTTGTGGATTTGTTTAAGTTACTTTTTGATGCAGGTCGAGCTCTGTATTCCATGTTTAGATATCGTCCAGACGTGATCCACATACATGGAATGTACTGGCGATCAACATATCGCGAAGTAATTTTTTTGGTTTTGGGGCGCATATTTTCTGCAAACGTCTTCTACGAAGCGCGAGGCGGGTCATTCTCCGAGTGTATTCAGCATCGAAGTTTGCAAGGGCATCTCGCACGGTTCTTGCTTAGAAGTGCTCAAGTCGTGTCGATCCAGGGGGAAAAGGAGATTGGTTCTCTGGCAGGTATTGCGGGTAGATCTATCTTGTACATGCCCAATGTAATTAGCCCACAACTTGAACGGATGCGATTTGAGAACAAGAAGTTTAGCGAGCGTGACGTTGACTTTTGTTTCCTTGGCTATGTGTCGCGAGCAAAGAATATTGAGCTATTCTTCAACATTGCAGAGCTGAATCCAGACAAAAAATTCACTTGCATAGGGTTCGTGGAGAGGGGCTTGTTGGATGCGGTTAGTCTACCCAAGAATGTGAGTTTGCTCGGTAGATTGGATAAAGTCGATGCATTTCGAGTGCTTCAAAACACAAAGTTCTTCCTTTTTCCAAGTAAAATGAGAAGCGAGGGTCAACCAAACGCAATTCTTGAGGCGATCTGGGCTGGGTGCGTTCCTATTGCATTCAATCACGGCTTCATCGCTGATCTTATTCAAGATGAAACGTTGATGCTTGATCCAAATGTGGAGGATCTGACAGCCTTGAACAATCAAGTCATGAAGCTGTACAGAATGAAAGACAAGACCAATAGATCACATCGTTCGGAGTTGATAAGTTTCACGCGGTCGCACGCCGAAGTTGAAAGATTGATTGAGGTCTACCGTCACTTAGTTAAGTAAACGGCGAAGATGGGCTATACCAGGTGCTTGAATCGAAATCGTGAGATGCGCATATACCGAGTTGTGGTGACAGTTGGTGTTCTATGGTGAGGCCTAAGTTGATCGATTTCGTGAGATAGGTTTTGAGAGCCTATAGCTGTACAATGAGGGTTTTTGGGATGTCTTTTCGCTTTGACACCTGGAAAGGCGTCACCGGAGCGAGTGGTGCCGTTTATTCTGCGAAGGCGATTTCATGACTGCTCCGCACATTTGGGATAAATAAGTAGAAAAGAAAATGTTTAAAGGGATGTTCTTAAGGTTAGGACTGAATGAATGACTGACAACTGCGGTTCGCTCGGTGGTCGCCACTCGAAGTCTGTACCGGCTTCCTCGATTCCATTTGGCTTCTTTTTACTTGCACTGTTGTTCAACCCGTGGAATTCAGCCCTGATGTCAAGCTTTCGCGCAAATGATCTTTTTTTGCTTGCGAGTCTTTTGACAATCATTCCTCTTAAACGGGTTTCTGGTGTATTTCTGTTGCTTTGGTACATTTGGATGGTGATTCTTCTGGTTTCGCTAACACGGTCGTCGCTGGTTTCGTACCCGCACGATTTGTCTCGATTAGCTTTCTTTTACAAGTATAGCTTAATATTTTTTGTTCCATTGGTTTTTTTGGCGCTTGTGGATCGAGTTTCCCGTCTTCGTTTAGTCGAGGTATTTGTGTTTGTCACCTTTGTATTCTTGATTGCTTGGGCATACTTTTATCCAATCGCCATCAATCGCGGTGTGCTAATTGGCGTCTCGAGGGCTAGTTTCCCAGGCCCAGCAAGTTTTGAGATCTCCGACGCCCACCTATACAGCAACTACCTTGCGGTTAGTCTCTTATACTATATGATTTACTATCAAAAGATTAGGCGGCACAGCGCATTCCTGACATTTGCGGTAGTGTTGAGCGCGCTCGGTGCGCTAGTTTTGACTGGCAGCAGGAACGGGTTTGTTGTGCTCGGACTTGGCGGTGTTGTTTGGTTTTTGTTTGTTGGTTCGTTTCGATCGCGGGTTTCAAAAGGGGTGGCTTTTCGAGTGTTGGCGTTGGTTGTTGTTTCGGCAATGCTGTCGATTGCTTTTTGGGAACAGATTTCCGATTTTCTTGGCGGCGCCGCTGCGCGTGCTTTCAATTTTTCGTTTGGTAGTGATGCGAGCGCCCAGAATCGTCTGGTTTTGCTCGGTGTCGCTGTGGACGACATGATTCATTCGTCAGTTTTGTTCGGTGCCAGTTTAATTGGCGCGTCTGTACTTTGGTATGACAGTGGCTTTGGAATCTTGCTCGCTCACTCGGGTTTCGCGGGTGTTATCTATATTGTTTTTTTGTTGTTATTGTTTTTCTTGCTTTATTTCCCGCTTAGACTACGAATTGAGTACAGGACGAGTTTGGTTTTGTTTATTGTTTATGCGTTTTCAAATATGATTACAGAGTTTGCATTGGTGACCCGAAGTGTTCTGCCGAGTATTGTCTGCATCATGATCCCACTTGTTTCGGCTAATCTGCGTAAGAAGGTTGTCAAATAGACCGGTTCTGTTTGTGACGCGTCGCAAGCGATCACGCGAGACTGTGGCAACTTTGACTTCCTGTTTTTCACAAGTCCTCAGCCCGAACGTGATTCGAGCCAGTTCCTTGTTCTGCATGAACCCCTTCTATAGGTTTCCAAACCAAAATAGTTTTCGTCTTCATTGCCGCCTACAACTCGCAGACGACGATCGGCGATTCCGTTGAGTTCTTCCCCTCTCAGGACCGCCTTGACATGGAGTTAATTGTCATTGACGGTGCGTCTGAGGACGGCACTTGCGCGATTGTCGAGGGGTTCAACAGTCCCACTATTAGATTTTGCAGCCAATCCGACCAAGGCATCTACGACGCTCAAAACAAAGGCATGGCGTTGGTCGACGGGGAGATGACCGGCCTTTCGCATACCGATGACCTGTTTGCACGGCAGAGCGTTCTAGCTCAGGTGGCGAAGGCGTTTGGATCAGGCAATATCGATGGTGTCTACGGCGACCTGGAGTATGTCGCCCGCGACTGTCCCGGCCGTGCGAGCCTCGATTGGCGTGTAGGGGCTTGCAGTCCGAAGCCGCTGCGCAAGGATTGGATGCCACCGCACCCTTTGCTGTTTCTGCGCCGCGACGTGTTTGAGAAGCACGGGAGCTATGAGATCGGTTTTCGCGTTGCGACCGATTTTGAGGCAATCCGGCGGTGGTTGACCAAGGGGAAGCTTCGATTGGCATATAGTCCTGTAGTCCTGTTTCGAATTCGGGTTGGGGACGAGAGCTACCGGTCTCTAGGTTGGGTTATCTGCAAAAGCCGCGAAGTTTTACGCGCTTTCCGCCGGTATAGCATTGGAGGGCGCGGGTTTTGTTGGCCAAGAACCTCAGCAAGCTATGTCAATTCACAAGTCGGGAAAGTGCCCAGAATATGAAGGATATCTAACCTCATGACGAAACGTGCGCTCATCACGGGTATCACAGGCCAAGACGGCAGCTATCTGGCTGAGTTTCTCCTCGAGAAAGGCTACGAAGTCCACGGCATCAAACGACGGGCGTCGTCGCTCAACACTCAGCGGATCGACCACATCTACGAGGACCCGCATGAGCCGAACCCCAAGCTCAAACTGCATTACGGTGATCTTACGGATACCTCCAACCTCACCCGCGTCATCTCGGAGATTCAACCTGATGAGGTCTACAACCTTGGGGCGCAGAGCCATGTGGCGGTGAGTTTCGAGAGCCCGGAGTATACGGCGGATGTCGATGGGATCGGCACGCTGCGGTTGCTTGAGGCGATCCGGTTCCTCGGGCTCCAGGAGAAAACGCGCTTCTACCAGGCGTCGACCTCTGAACTGTTCGGCCTCGTGCAGGAAACCCCCCAGCGCGAGACCACGCCGTTTCACCCGCGCTCGCCCTATGCCGTCGCCAAGCTCTATTCCTACTGGATCACGGTGAACTACCGCGAGGCTTACGGGATGTATGCCTGCAACGGGATCCTGTTCAATCACGAGAGCCCGCGCCGGGGCGAGACCTTTGTGACCCGCAAGATCACCCGGGGGCTTGCCAATATCGCGCAAGGTCTCGAGGATTGCCTCTACATGGGCAACATCGACGCGAAGCGCGATTGGGGCCACGCAAAGGACTACGTCCGCATGCAGTGGATGATGCTTCAGCAGAACGAGGCGGAGGATTTCGTGATCGCGACGGGGGTGCAATACTCGGTGCGCGAATTCATCGACTGGTCGGCAAGGGAGCTGGGGATCCGCTTGCGGTTTGAGGGCGAGGGAGTCGACGAGATCGGGATCGTCGAGGCGGTCGAGGGCGAGAACGCGCCCGAGGTGAAGCCCGGTGACGTGATCCTGCGGATTGACCCGCGATATTTCCGCCCCGCCGAAGTCGAAACCCTGCTTGGTGATCCCTCCAAGGCTAAGCAGAAGCTTGGCTGGGAGCCGGAGATCACCACGCGCGAGATGTGCGCAGAGATGGTGGCCGAAGATCTGAAGTCCGCCAAGCGCCACGCCTTGCTGAAAGCGCATGGGTTGGAACTTCCGGTCTCGTTTGAGAACTGAGGGTGACGCGATGAAAACCTACGTTGCAGGCCACCGCGGCATGGTGGGTGGGGCGATCCTTCGCAAGCTCGAAGCGCGCGGGATCGAAACCGTCACCCGCACCCATGCGGAGTTGGACCTCACCAGCCAGGCCGAGGTGCGCGATTTCATGAAATCCGAAAAGCCCGGCCGGGTGATCCTCGCCGCCGCCAAGGTGGGCGGGATCATGGCCAACAACACCTATCCGGCTGCGTTCATCTATGAAAACCTGATGATCGAGGCCAACGTGATCCACCAGGCCTTCGAGGCCGGGGTGCATAGCCTGTTGTTCCTGGGCTCGTCCTGCATCTATCCCAAGATGGCCGCGCAGCCGATGCGCGAAGACGCGCTTCTGACTGGCACGCTTGAGCCCACCAACGAGCCCTATGCCATTGCCAAGATCGCCGGGATCAAGCTTTGCGAGAGCTACAACCGGCAATACGGCACGGATTACCGCTCTGTCATGCCCACCAATCTCTACGGGCCGGGTGACAACTTTCATCCTCAGAACAGCCACGTTTTGCCCGCGCTGATCCGGCGGTTTCACGAAGCGGCGCGTGGTGGCGTTGATGAGGTTGTGGTCTGGGGCACCGGCACGCCGATGCGCGAGTTCCTTCATGTCGACGACATGGCCGAAGCCTCGCTCTTCGTCGCGGATCTCGCGCCCGAGATCTACGAACGCGAGACCGAGCCGATGCTGAGCCACATCAACGTCGGCACCGGCAGCGACGTGACAATCCGCGAGCTCGCCGAAACGGTGGCCCGGGTCACCGGCTTTGACGGCAAGATCACCTTCGACGCCAGCAAGCCCGATGGAACGCCGCGCAAGCTTCTGGACGTGAGCCGGCTCGCGCGGCTTGGCTGGACGGCGCGGATCGCGCTCGAAGACGGTATCCGCGAGACCTATGACTGGTTTCTTGAACAACGCGATGACGGCCTCAGGATGGCCTGATATCGCGTAGAGGTTGAATGACCGAGTACAGGAAGGAAGTTTCTCGATGATCACGCCCGTCCTTCTCAGCGGCGGCTCCGGCACCCGGCTCTGGCCGCTGTCGCGCAAGTCCTACCCCAAGCAATTCGTGCCTCTGGTCGGTGACGAGACGCTGTTCCAGGCTTCGGCGCGGCGGCTCTCGGGGGCGGGGTTCGCGGTGCCGCTGGTGCTCACCAATGCCGATTTCCGCTTCATCGTGACCGAGCAGCTTGGCGCGATCGGGATTGATCCGGGCGCTGTGCTGATCGAACCCGAGGGGCGCAACACCGCGCCCGCCGTGCTCGCCGCCGCGCTCTGGCTCGAGCAGGCCGACCCGGACGGGCTGATGCTGGTGGCGCCGTCGGATCACGTGGTGCCCGATGCGGCAGCCTTCCGCGCGGCGGTGGAGATCGGCCGCGCGGCGGCGGAGGCGGGCAAGCTGGTGACCTTCGGGATCACCCCCGACCGCGCAGAGACCGGCTATGGCTACCTCGAGCTTGGCGAGCGCCTCGATCCGGGCGCGCCGCGGCTGATGGACCTTGTGCGGTTCGTCGAAAAACCCGACGCCGCAAGCGCCGCCGAGATGGTCGCCACCGGGCGGCACTTGTGGAACGCAGGCATCTTTCTGTTCTCGGTCCGGGCAATCATCGACGCGTTCAAGGCCCATGCGCCGGAGCTTGTGGGGCCGGTGGGCGATGCGGTTGCGAAGGGCCGGGCCGATCTGGGCTTCCACCGGCTCGATCCGGCGGCCTGGGCCACGGTCGAGGATATCTCGATCGACTACGCGGTGATGGAGCGGGCGGGCAACCTCGCGGTGGTGCCCTTCGCCGCCGGGTGGTCCGATCTCGGCGGCTGGGATGCGGTCTGGCGTGAAAGCGGGCCGAACGGCGATGGCGTGGCCACAGCAGGCAACGCCACGGCGATCGACTGCCACAACACGCTCCTGCGCTCGGAGGATGAAAATCTCGAAGTCGTCGGCCTCGGGCTTGAGGGCATCATCGCCGTGGCGATGCCCGATGCGGTGCTCATCGCCCACAAGGACCGCGCGCAAGAGGTCAAGGCAGCGGTGACGGCGCTCAAAGCCAAGAACGCGCGCCAGGCGGAATCCTTCCCGCGCGATCACCGGCCCTGGGGCTGGTTCGAAAGCCTGGTGATCGGCGAGAGGTTCCAGGTCAAGCGTATCGTCGTGCATCCCGGCGCGGCGCTGAGCCTGCAATCGCACCACCACCGCGCCGAGCATTGGATCGTGGTGCATGGCACCGCCAAGGTGACCATCGAGGACCGCGTCGATCTCGTGAGCGAGAACCAGTCGATCTACATCCCGCTCGGGCAAAAGCACCGGCTGGAGAACCCCGGCAAGCTGCCGATGGTGCTGATCGAGGTTCAGACCGGGTCGTATCTCGGCGAAGACGACATCATCCGCTACGAGGACGTCTATGCCCGTGACTGATCTGACCTGCTTCAAGGCCTACGATATCCGCGGGCGTCTTGGCGAGAACCTCGACGAAGACATCGCCCGGCGGATCGGGGCGGGGTTCGCCAAGGCGCTCGGCGCGCGTAAAGTGGTGCTCGGGCGCGATATCCGGGCCTCGTCGGAGGCGCTTTCGGCCGCCGTGGCCGAGGGGCTCACGGGGCAGGGGGTGGAGGTGCTCGATCTGGGCCTGTCGGGCACCGAGGAGATGTATTTCGCAACCACGCATTTCGGCGCGGATGGCGGCATCTGCGTGACCGCCTCGCACAACCCGATGGATTACAACGGGATGAAGATGGTGAAGGCGGGATCGGCCCCGCTCGATCCGGCCACGGAACTGGCGCGGGTCAAGGCGATGGCCGAGGCCGACCTTGCGCCGGTCGCCACGCGCGGTGAGGGTCTGCCCGCCGAGGGCGCGCGCGCAGCTTACATCGCCCGCGTGCTCTCTTTTGTCGATATCGCGGCGCTGAAACCGCTGAAGCTGCTCGTCAATGCCGGCAACGGCGCTGCGGGGCCGACCTTCGATGCGATCCTTGAGGCGCTGGTCGCGCAGGGCGCGCCGCTCGAAGTGGAGCGCCTGCACCACGATCCCGACCCGAGTTTTCCGAACGGCATCCCGAACCCGCTGCTCGATGAGAACCAGCCCGTCACCGGCGCGGCTGTCCGCGCCCAAGGCGCCGATCTCGGCATTGCCTGGGACGGCGATTTCGACCGCTGCTTCCTGTTCGACGCCGAGGGCCGCTTCATCCCCGGAGAATACGTGGTCGGGCTGCTCGCCGAGGCCTTCCTCGTCAAGGAACCGGGGGCAAAGATCGTCCACGACCCCCGCGTGGTCTGGAACACGCAAGACATCGTCGCCCGCCTCGGCGGCGAGGCAGTGCAATCACGCACCGGCCACGCCTTCGTCAAACAGGTGATGCGCGAGACGCGCGCGGTCTACGGCGGCGAAATGTCGGCGCATCACTATTTCCGCGACTTCATGGCCTGCGATTCAGGGATGATCCCCTGGCTGCTGGTGATCGAACTCATGAGCCGACGCGGCCAGCCGCTCGCCGCCCTCGTCGATGACCGCCGCGCCGCCTTTCCCTCGTCGGGCGAGATCAACTTCCGGGTGGATGACGTGGCCGATGTGATTGCCCGCATCGAGGCGACCTATGCCCCCGACGCCACGACCCGCGACGACACCGACGGGCTTTCGCTTGCCTTCGACACCTGGCGCTTCAACCTGCGCGCCTCGAACACCGAGCCGCTGCTCCGGCTGAACGTGGAGGCGCGGGGAGATGCGGACCTGCTCGCAGCCCGTGTGGAGGAATTGCGCGCGCTGATCGAGACGTGATTGCTGGGCGGGTTGTGTAGGGGCGGTGGAAGGCCGATCATAGGCGATGATCGTCAATCATTTGGACCATCCCCCGTCATGCACCGTGACGACGCCCCTTAAGCCCACATATTATGTTCCGCCCGCTCAAGATAACACGCCAGCACATTCACGGATTTCCAGCCGCCCGCGCGCATGAGCGCGATCAGTTTCCAGCGGTGCGATTTGCGGTGCGGGGTCAGCGCAAGCGTGCCCCAAGAGGTCTGGCGGGTCGGGTCGACCTCTGATCCGCAGGACGAATGTCGATGGCCTTCCCGCAAGTCGGCGCGGGAAGTGGTCGTTTCCGCGTGGATGGTTTCCGGTATTGAGGCGGTCGGCACGACGGACCTTGCCCCCCGGGTTGGGCATCCCCAGCGCCAGATCGCGGGAAACCCTGCCGGCCCATCCACGAGACCTGGCCCGGCGCGCGCCGCCTCAGGGGTAGTATTTCAGGGGATCGTGGAACCGCATCAGGTGACTTTCCACCCAGCTGAACGGGTCGTAAACCACCTCCGGTCCGGCCGCCGGGGCCAGAACCGGTCCCGAGGATGGGCTTGGCGCGCCGAGGTTGGGCGACGCGGGATTGGCCGCGGGCGCGGATGGGCTGCCGGAGGGGGCAAATTCCCCGGGCAGCGGGCCTTCGGGAGCGGCATCGGGCAGGAGCACCTGGGCCAGTCGAATGCCCACCCCCGGCCGGGTCGCAAGGGAAGCCTGCGCCGCGGCGGAAGCCGAGAGCGCCAGCCCCCGGGAACCGAATGCCGGGATTTCGCCGGGCCCGGCCCATGCCGCGCTGGCCAAGAGGCAGGCCATCGCTGTTGCCATCATTGCGAACCGCATCACTCGCCCTCCTCGTTGTCAAAACCGCCTTGCATCTGCTCCAGAAGATCCCTGATCGCGGGGTCCGCGACCGGGTCGAGGCCTTGTGGCGCGGCGGTCTGCGCCGGTGGCCCGGAGGGCGCGCCATTGAGCGCCTCCGCCCCCGGACCCGTGGCGGTCAGGATCCCGTCGGCCCCGAAGAGCCCCGCGAAAGGGGACTGCTCTGCGGGCAGAACCGAGAACGCGGTGATCAGCATGGCCCCGTCCCCGGTGCGGATCACCAGAAGCCGCGCGCTGATCGGCATGGCGGGGGCCTCGCCAAGCCCGATCATGCCGAAAAGGTCTTCGCCCGCGATATGGAACCGCCCGGCGGTGAGGTCGAAGGGGGTATCCTCGCGGACCTCGCTGAGCATCTCGTCGCGCAGGGCCCGCGCCGCGGAGTCGCGCAGCGCCGCGGGGTCGGGCCAGGGGTCGCCGTCTAGGGTCGATACGGTCACCGCGATCAGGCCCGACTGCGGAGACGGCGGCTGCCATTGCTCGGCGCGCAGGTGCCAGACCTCGATCGCGGCGTCATGGTGCTGTTCGACTTTCCAGCCCCGCGCTGGAGGGTTGAGAGAAATCCCGCTCCCCCCGAGATCAAGCGCCATCGCCTCAAGCGGTGCCAGTGCGACCCCGATCAGGATGGCCACGGCATTTGTCGTCCAGTGCATTTGCGCCTCCTCTTACCGCGTCGCCTGCCATGTGCCGCGATGGCGATCAGACCCGTTGCCGACATCCCAGCCGCCGCGGGCACCGGCCTCTGCGACCATCCCCCATATCTGCCCCTCGATCGGCCAGTCCATGTAGGGATCGGTGATCGTGCCCCGGATCGGCACCCGGAACTCGGGGCCCGTGGCAGGGCCGGAAAAACCGAGGTCTACCCGGTCGCCATCCCATATCCCGCGCACCGTCCCCACCACCTCGCCACCCCGCATCGTGAAGGATATCGCGATACCGGCGTTGCCGTCGATCGTGCCGGCATAGACCCCCTCGAACGATTGCGCTGCCGGTGGTGCAGGCGGTGCGGTCGTCGCCCCGAGATCCCGCACCGGCTGCAGTTCAACCCAGACGATCCCGCGTTGACCTGTCTCGGCATTGGTGGCCCAGGTTTCGGGGCTGCTGTCGATAACCGTGTAGCGCCCTGCCGGGATAACGATGTCGGGGTGAACGGCCCAGACCGCGTTGGGCACACCGCCCTGGCCGGGTCGCCCTTCGGCGGCCCAGCGGCCCTGCATTTCCCCGCGTTCGTTGACAAGCCCGATGGTGCCGGGCGTGGCACCCTGCCCGAAGTTCCAGTGATAGGTCATCAGCGATGTCAGCAGGCTTGGCCCGTCAACCTGGATGCGCGAGGGCCGGGTGGGGCCGTTCTGAACCGCGGCGATGCTGTCGATGGCGACCTTTTCGGGCGCGCCGTGAGGTTGCCAGGCCGGGGCCGGGCGTGCCTCGGGGGGCGGTCCTTGCGGCGATGCGACCGGCGGCGGTGCGGCCTGTTCGGCGGCGGCCCGGCGGGCCGCTTCGGCCTGTGCCTCGACGCTGCGGATCGTCGCCTCCACTTCCGCAATCAGCGCCGAGGTTGCGGCGTCGGGGCAGATTGACTGCGCCTCTTGCAGGCTGTGGAGCGCCTCGGCGTTCTGCCCCGCCTTCTGCGCAACCTGTGCCGATGCCAATGCCCGGGCAACCTGCGCATGGCGCGCGCCGCCCGGGCTGCAATCTGCCCGGGCTTGCGCGGCAACGCTATCGAGCGTGGGTGTCGCTGGGGCGACAGGGACGGTCGCGCGCTCGTCCGGCGGCGGCGCAACCGGGGCGAGACGCGCGCGCAACGCTGCAAGCTGCTCGGCGCGTCCTGGATCGGGGCAAAGCGCCAGTGAGGCTTCGAGATCGTTCAAACCCTCGCCGACGGCCCCGGCCGCCACCTTGCCAAGCCCGGCGTGCCAGACCTCGGCGGCGCGGTCGATATCCGGCCCGCCCGGATCGCACCGCGCCGGATCTTTTGCGGGCGCTGGTGCCTCGGGCCGACCGCCTTCGGGTGCCGCCGCTGCGAGCCGGTTCCGCAGCATCTCGACCTGGTTGGCGCGCGCGTCGTCCGGGCACAGGGCGAGCGCGCGCGCAAGTTCGTCCAGCCCGGCCGTGGTGCGGCCCGCCGCGACCAGATCGAGCCCGGATTGCCAGAAGCCCGCCGCCTGCTGTGCAGATCGCGTGCCGGGGGCGCAACCGGACGGTGTGTCTTGTGCCGGAGGGGCAACGGATGCCGGGGCAGGAGGTGCCCCGGTGGCCCGGCCCGCGTCTGTCGACGGCCCCGACGGCAGAGGCGTTGACGGGGGCGACACCCCAGCCGGCGCGGCGGGGGTGGGCTCCGCAGGGTCATCGGCCGCCACCTGCGGCGGTGGTGCGGCTTCGTCCACGGGTGGTGCCATTGCGAGGGCCTGGGCCGCGACGGCAAGGTTGATCGAGCCGCGTCCGAGTTCGCGCCCGTCGCGGTCGCGCGCGACCACCTCGGCAGTGATCGTGCCCGGCTCGGACCGGGTAACCGTCGGGCTCTGAACCGCGGCGTTGAAGATGGTGGTGCCGGGGTTCACGCTCCAGTCCCAGCGCGGGGCTTCGGGGGCTTCGCCGGTGAAGGAAGCCGAAAGGGTGATCTGCTGGCCGGTCAGCCAGCGCCCATCGGGCGCATCGACCAGACCGCCCGCCGCGGCATCCCAGACCTTGAGGCGCGGCCCGAGAGCCTTCGCGGTAATCTCGAGCGTGCCCGCGGAAAAATTGTAACTCGCCGTGATCGTGCCGATGTCGTCGCCCCAATAGGCGGTGCGCAGATCTGCGTCGAAATCGATCACCTCGTCGGCACCGCCGCTGAAACGGATCGTCGCCCCGGTGCCGTCGAGTTCGAGGCGATTGGAGGAGGAGGGCGCGCGCCATGTCACGCTGAACAGGTCTTCGTCGAGCGAAGGGCTGGTGAGGATACGCGCGGTGATCTCCTGCCCCGGCATCGCGCCGCGCACGGGATCGAACTGCAACGACAGCGAGGGCAGGCCAACGTCCACCTCCTCCTGCCGCCCCTCGGCGATGGTCTCGCCGTCGCGCAGGATCTGCGCCCAGACCAGCGCCCGGCCGGGGCGCTCGAAGCGCGCCACCGTGCGCCCGTCGGTCGAACTTGGCGGATCGAAGCGCACGCCCTCGCTGCCGTGCCAGATGAAGGTGAGCGGTGCGGGCGCGCCGACGCTGCCGCCGATGTCTTCCTCGGTCGGGCTGGCGATGGTGACACGCGCCGGGGCGTTGCCCGCCTCGGTCTTGCCGGGCAAGGCGGCAGCACCGCCCGGCTCGGTCCATTGGGCGAGAATGGCGATCCGGTCGCCGAGCCAGACCTGTCCGCCCAGGCCGGTGAGCGGCACCTGTGTGCCCATCCCGGGGGCAGCCTCGTCGGAAGCCGATGTCGCCATGCCGTCGCTGTCTGGCGTGTCCGGCCCGGTTTCCCCGCCACCTGCGCGGTCTGGTTGCGGATCGGGATCCGCGAGCGGGACAGTTTCGGTCGGCGCGCTGCCGACCGCGACATCGGGATCGGGGGTGAGGGTTTCGACGTCTTCGGCCGCATCGCCGGCTTCTTCGGCAGGAGGGGCCTCGGGCAAGGGCGGGATCTCCACCGGCGCGCGGGGCGGGCGTGGCTCGCCTGCGATGATCCGCGTGATCGCGTCGGCTACGGCTTGTGCAGCGGCCCTTGCCATGTCCTCGGCCCGCTCTTCGGCCTCCCGGGCGGCGCGCGCGCTGGCCTCGGCCCGGTCGCGGGCCTCCCGCGCGGCCTGTTGCGCCTCGGCAATCGCGCGTCTGCGCGCCGCGTCCTCCGCCTCGGCGGCGCGTCGGGCCGCTTGCGCCGCCGCCTCGTCGTCCGGTTCGGGCTCAAGGCCGATCTTGGCGTAGGCGCGATCCGGCGAGAGGGGCAGGTGCAGGGTTTTCGGCAAAAACCCCTCGGCGGTGATCTCGATGGCAAGCGGAGCACCGAGATCGGCGAGGGCGCTGAGGCGGAAAATCCGGGCGGCAAGCGGAAAGACATATGTGCCATCGCGGCCATCAACGAGACGGGTTCCGTTCACCACGATCACCGGGTTGCGCGGTGCGGCGGGCTGCGACCAGTCGGACGAGACGAGATCGAGCCGGATCACGCCATAATCGCCGTATCGCGCGACGAGGTCCTGCATCAATCGGCTCATCGCCGGATCGAACAGGCACAGCCCGAGAACCTCGTCCGCATCTGTCAGACCCGGCCAAAGCCGGGTGCCGCCCCGCGTCTCGATCGGTTCCAGCCGCGGCACAACGCCGA
Organism: Maritimibacter sp. HL-12; assembly: GCF_900177545.1. Taxonomy (GTDB): domain Bacteria; phylum Pseudomonadota; class Alphaproteobacteria; order Rhodobacterales; family Rhodobacteraceae; genus Sinisalibacter. The sequence goes on from NZ_FXBQ01000001.1 coordinate 3,230,674, forward strand.
GGGCGACCAGCGTTTCGGCAAAGCGGGGCGACGAGAGCAGGCTTGCTGCCTTCCGGCACGGGGCTTCGGCCACGATCCGGCGCGCATGGGTGGTGACGATGGCGCGCGACATGAAGGTGTCGGGATTGGCCCTCGCCCGGTTGCCGGGGTGCCCCGATGCCGCCAGCGCCCGATAGCCGCGCATGAGCGTGGCCATGTCGGCGGCGGAGAGATAGGCCGAAGCGCCATCGGCATCGCGCCAGATGAAGGTTTCTCCGTGGCTGTAATGCTCCCAGACTTTCAGCGGGCGGAGATCGGCTTCGGCGCCGTAATCGGTCATATAAAGGGCGCATTCGCCGCCGGTGATGTGGTGGTCGAGCGCCTTGAGTTCCTCGACGAGATAGCCGAGCTGGCCGCAGAGCGATCCCGCGCGCGCCTCCTTGACCTTGGCATCGAGCCGTTCCAGCGCACCGGCAAACGCCATCGCCGCCTCGGAATAGAAGCCGATGAAGTCGCCAAGGCCGGGGATTTCTCCGGTGATGTCCTGCATGTAGGTCAGCACCGCGCCCACCGACTTGAGCCGCCCGATGGGACCGTCGGCGGCATTGTTGTTCGGATCGAACAGCGCCACGAATTCGATCATCCGTCCGGCATCGCCGAGATAGGCCTCGCCCTTCTCGAACAGCGCCTCGGCCTGCGCGAGCGTCTTCGCCGCCGCGCTGTCGCGAAAGGCCCGCTCGTAGATCGAGAGGTTGTACATGAAGCCGTAGCGATTGGCGAAATCGTCGGGATCGCGGATCAGGTCGAGCATCCGCGCCGGGTCGGGCAGCAGGATCTCCTTGCCGGTCACCGCCTCGATCTTCTTGAGCGCGGCGAGCGCGTCGTCGCCGAGCATCTGGGCCACCATCTCGTCGCGGGCGACGGTCATGCCGCTGGCCACGAGGCCTTCGATCCGCTTGATGCTCGCATCCTGCTGCGCGCGGCGCACTGCGTTTCGCCATTCCACGACGGCCGCCTGCGCTTCCTTCACGGGTCCGTATACCTTGTCGAACGCGGCCTTGGTTTCGTCGAACGCGGCCTTAACCTCCTTGTAGCCCTGCTCGTAGACCTTCTGTTCGGCGTCATTGGCGGCGAGCGACGGGGTGAGGGACAAAAGGGCGATGAGCAGCGCGCCGAACAGGCGGCGGAGGGTGGCTTGGGCAACAGGCGGGCAGGGTCGCATCGGGGCCTCCAGGTCAGCGCATGGGCAGATCCATAAACTCGAAAGAAACATCCGGGCGGCCGCGCCCCAGCACATCGACCAAAGCACCATAGCCCGGGTCGATCAGGCTCAGATCCCATTGCCCGTTGGCGTCGAACAGCCGCACCAACAGCGGCGAGATGTAGCTGTTGCTGGCGGCGACGCGCGGGTCGTGGGGAAGCTCCACGCCGAATACCGGCCATGTGTCGTCCCGGCACAGGGCGACGAAGCGGAGCAGGGCACCATTCGCGGCCAGCACCGCGCGGGTCGGGTGATGCCAGCGGTCGAGGTCGAGCAGGCGGCAATCGCCCGCGCCATGGCGCGCGTTCATAAGGTCGAGCCATTCCGCCCCGGCCGGTTGCGTGGCTGCCACCACGGGCGCGGCCGGTGTTGCGGCAATCGCCGACGAGGCGGTGCCGGACACGGCCGGCACTCCGGCGACCACCAGTTCGGCCCCGAGCCGCTGGAACAGGGCCTGATGCTCGGCCAGTTCCGCGCCCAATTCGAGGTTGCCGATGAGCTGGAACAGAAAAACCCGTCCCTCTGCGTCGCGGGGCTCGAAGATGTATTCGAGGAAACGCTCGCTGGCGAACTCGCTGTGTCTGAAGAGCGCGTCCTGTCCGGCGATGGTCAGGGGGCCGTGGGCCACGATATCGTCGTAGCCGAGCAGGGGTTCGTCGGGAAACCACAGCCGCGCCCAGAGCGCATAGCGCCCGTCCGGGCTCGCGAGGTCGATCTCGTCGTCGCGCCGCAGCGTCACCGCCCAGCTTTCGGGCGCACCAAAGGCGTAATCACCAAGGTTGTAGCTGCGCCATTGCTCGGCGGCCACGAGCGTTGGCCACCCGATCAGGATCGCGAGCGCGCCTGCGAGCATCCGTCCCATGTCATCCTCCCTCGACAGGCTCCGTCTGCCCGGGTGTCTGCGAACGATTCGACGGCTACCGACCGCCGGAGGAGACAAGCGAAGACGCAGCTGATCTTCTTTTACGGCCTTGCGCGGTGCCCGCCTTGCGATGCGTCAAGTCCGGCGAAAAAAATCGCTGTCCCAGACCTGGGCACCGGTCAATCTTGCGGGTTTTGGCGCAGGAACGGGCCCCAAGGGCCTGGTCGAGGTGACGGGCTGGGGTTGCTCCGCCCGATTTGGTCGGCGCGATCGGGGCGTCTCCGTCAACGGAAACACAGATCTCCCCCCTACGCCCAGACGTTATGTTCCGCCCGCTCAAGGTAGCGTGCCAGCACATTCACTGACTTCCACCCACCTGCGCGCATGATCGCGGCGGTGTCGAAACCCTTCTTCAGGAGATCCTGCGCGGCGCCGACGCGCAGGGAATGGCCGCTGAACTCCCCGACGACCGAGGGATCGAGCCCCGCGCGTGTCGCGGCGGTCTTGATCAGGCGTTTGACCGTGGTGGTGCTGAGAGCGCGGTCGATCGGGTGGCCCTGGTAGATCGGGCAGAACAGCGGTGCGATGTCGGCCCCGCGCCAGTCGAGCCAATCCGCGATGCGGGCGGCGGTGGTGCGCGAGGTGAAGGCGAGGCGGCCCTCACCGAAGGGGTCGGCCTTCGAGCGGCGCACGATCACCTGCAGGGTGCCATCGGTGCGGAACTCGATATCGTCGGTCTTGAGTGCCACCAGTTCGGAGCGGCGCGAGAGCAGCTCGTAGCCGAGCGAGAGCATCGCCTTGTTGCGCAGCCCCCAAGCCGTGTCGGGCTCGCCCGCGATGAAGGCGTCGAGAAAATCGCGGGTGAGGCCCTTGGCCTGTTTCGGGCGGGTCGGCCTGGCGCGCCGGACGCGTCGGAGCGACAGGTTGATGTCCTCGTCATGGGTTGGGTCGGGCAGGCGCATGAGCCGGTGGGCCTTGCGGATCGCATAGAGGCGGCGTCGCACGGTCGACGCCGCCTTTTCTGCGCCTTGAGCTTCGAGGAAGGCGCAGACGGTATCGACATCGGCGGGGAAGGGCGGCCGTCCTTCACCGGCGCACCAGTCGACAAAGGCCTGCACGTCGGCGTAGTATGATTTCATCGTCGAAGGGGCGTAGGCGCCTTCGAGACGAGCGAACTGAGAGCGCCAATCTGGGGTGATGCAACAATGCTTCATGTGTCACAAAATATGCCACTATGAGTCAGATTGCAACGGGCTCTCAGTTGCGAGCTGCGCGAAATGCCTTGGGTTGGTCACTTCATGAGCTTTCCCAGAGGTCCGGAGTGTCGGTTCGAACCTTGATCCGTTACGAAGATGTGGATGACGTTCCGGCAAGTCGGGGCGGAAATATGGGGTTGGTCGTCTCCACACTAGAATCCGCCGGCATCGAGTTCATCGGCACGCCCGACGATGCCCCCGGTATCCGCATCCACCGCACCGGACCCGACCGCGCGGACTGACCCGCCGTCGTCGCCCGGTCGCCCCCCCGCGGGTGCCCCGGCCACCGTGTCCGCCGCCCCCGGGGGAAAACCGGTTGATCCATCGCCGAGATCGGGCCAGTCTTCCGGCATGCGGACCCCCAACTGGGACATATCGCTCGAGACGCCGCGGTGGTGTGGCACATGACCCGATCCCCCTTGATGACACGGTCAAGTCAAACCCTCGGCGCGGCGCTTTTGTGCGCCTTGATCGCAGACCCCTTGAACGCCCAGGCCGCCGGTCCTCTGCCCTGCGACCAGGTCTCCCTCGAGGTCGTCCCCAGATCCGCGCACTGGGCGGGCTTCTCCGGCTTCGAAATCAAGTCGAACGGGCTCGAGGTTTCCTGCGGGTTCCACCTCCCGCTGTCGGATCAATTCACCCTGGTCACCGGGTTCAGCGCGATGTCGTTCGTCAACAGCTTCGACGTGCAAAGCTACGCCGTCGGCACCTCGGCGGAGGTGCAATACCGTCCTGATGCGTTGGACAATTTCGGCCTCTACGCCGGCCTCGATGGCGGGGTCGTCCTCGGTTACGACGGGTTTTTCCCCGAAGACCGCATGGTCGGCCCCTTCACGTTCGCCGGGAACCTGAAGGGGGGCGTCCTGTTCGACATCCCGCAAACGAACATGACCCTGTTCGGGGGCGTGCGCGCCGTGCCCCCGGTGTTCGGCCATCGGGGGATCATCGCGCCCGGCCTCGGCGTGACCTACCGGTTCTGATCCGCCCGAACAGCCGCGCGCCCGGCGCTTGCCCGATTCATCCCAGACTCGGAACCGCGACTCTCCCACCGCGAAGCCTGCTCGCCTCGGGTCTGGGCGCGCGCCTCGGTCGTATTGGCGAGCGTTCGGCAATGCAGGATCCGACGAAGCCGCACACGCGGTGCCGGCATCGGCGCTTCGAAGCGACGCATCTGGCTGCTAGTTTTTATCCTATCTCAACCGGGCCCAGTCTGAACATCAACTGGGCCCATTTAAAAATAATTAAAACAATGGTTTAGCTCGTTTCCGGGGTGGTTTGTCGGCGCGATTGGTGATAGATTGATCACCATTAAGTAAATCAAGGGAGACAATCATGACGCAGACCACCCCCACCCGAACCAGGCCCGAGATCGACGACATGGTACCGGGGCTCAAGCTGCAGGCCGGAGATAACCACGCAACCCTTGAGGCCCTGCGTGATCTGCTTCTCGAGGAGCTGGATACGCAGACGGCCTATGAGGAGCTCGTGGCCGGCAACCTCGTGGCGCTCGAACTCGATGTGAACCGGTTGCGCAGAATGGTCGACCGTCTTGTCGTCGAGGCGATGTTCGCCGTCGCACACGACAAGCTCACCGCCCGGCTCGGGCTGGACTACGACAGCTCCGGTGCGCCCGTATCGCCTGAAGGCGGCGACGTATTCGCGCAGATCGACGCCGTGACTGACCGGATTGCGGTGATGAAGCGCCGGGTCTGGCAGGCAGAGCCTGACATCGTGGCGATGATCGAAACGGTGTTGCTGGAAGAGGGCCTCGATCCGGTGCTGATCCAGGCCTTGGCGCGGAGCAGGAACGCCGTGATTATCGATCCCTACGAGATGCGTCTCGTGGCGAGCGAGCAGCGTCGGCGCCGGCTGATGGAGGACTACCGGCGCTTGCAGGCGGCGCGCCCCGAGGAGGTCGAGGATGAGGAGGATTTCGATGACTACGATTTCGGGGTCTGAGCGCAAGGCGCACGCGAACCGGGTGAACGCGCAGAAGAGCACCGGCCCGCGCACGGCCCAAGGCAAGGCCCGGTCGCGGCAGAACGCCCGCAAACACGGGCTGACCACGCCGCCGGACGCGGTCGAGGTGGCCCGCGTGGTGCGGTTGCTGATGGAGGATTTGCCGAGCGGGATGCCGCCGTCGGAGCGCGCGGCGCGCCGCGAGACCGCCTGGGCGCTGGCGCAAGCCGAGGTCCAGGTGGCCCGGGTCGGCCATCACATCGCCCGGGTGATCGACCGGCTCGATGATCGCGCCCGCCGCCCGCCGCGGCCCGAGACAGTGTTGCGGGATCTGGAGCGCACGGCATCGCTCGTGCCCGTTCTGTTCGAGCCCAAAGCGCACCGGTTCATCAGGAAGATCCTGGCAGTTTATACCCGGGACTACGGCGATCTCGCGGGTGAGTTGCGGCGTCTGGATCGCTACCTGCGCGAGGCGGAGGCGCGGCGGCGCAAGGCCTTGCGGCGCTGGCTTGATACCTGCGAGGCACAAAATCCCGAAACGAAGCCAGTTTCAACCTGAGCGGGAAATATTCGGGAAATGCCCGATAACGCCTGCCGCCTGACCTTGCCCGGCTCAGGCCCGGCGCCACTCCAGCTTGATGGCGCAGTCGAGCGTGTTGCTCACGGTGCAGATTTCCTTGGCTTGCGCCACCATCCGCCGGGCCTCGGCGGCGTCGTCGGCCAGATCGCCGCAGATCACGCAGTCGATCGATTGCAACCGCCCGGGGCTGTCGATCGCCTTCTCTCCGCCCGCCGAGACGTGGAACGCGGGCAGGGTGACGCCCTCGCGTTTCGCCACCATCCGGAGCGATATCAGGAGGCACTGGCTGACCGCGGCCAGAAGGGTGAGCACCGGCTTGTCGTTCGGTGGATGACTGTGCCGCTCGCCGGCCTCGCTGGTGGCGAATGTGGTGCCCCCCGCGCCATCGTCGAACACGAAGACGGGGGCGAAACGCTTCGGCTTGAAGCTGGGAGCCATGGGGATGCCTCGTCAGAACAGAAGGTTGGGGAGGAACAGCGCGATGATCGGGAAGGCGGTGAGCACGACCACGGCGAACAGGTGGATCATCCAGTAGGGCACCGTGGCCTTGGCGACCCGGCCGAGGCTGATCTCGTTGTTGGTCAGGCTGGAGAGCACCGAGAGGTTGAGCCCGACAGGTGGCGTCACCTGGCCGATCTCGATCACGATGGTGATCAGCACGCCGATCCAGATCGGATCGAAGCCCAGGCCGGTGAGCAGCGGAAAGACAACCGGTAGCGTCATGATCATCAGCGACAGCCCGTCGAAGAAACAGCCGAGGATCAGGTAGACCAGCACCACGATCAACAGGATGCTGTAGCGGTCGAACCCGCTTTCGGCGACCAGGTTGAGGATCTGCTGCGGCACGCCGAGAATGCTCACCGACTGGGCAAGGATGGTGGCACCGAGCACCACGAAGCCGATGGCAGCGAACAGAAGCGTGGAATGGAAGATCGCGTCGAGCAGCTTGCGAAAGGTCAGATCGCCCCAGATCGACGAGATGATCGCGGCCAGCAGCACGCCGATCCCGGCGGCTTCGGTGGGCGTGGCGATGCCGCCGATGATGCTGCCGATCACCGCCAGAACCAGCACCAGCAGGGGCCAGACCTGGCCGAAACCGCGGATGATCGCAAGGAGCGGCAGAGCGCGCGCGTCATGCGGGGCGAGGTGCGGATTGCGCAGGGATCGCACGAAGATATAGGCCATGAACATCGCCCCGATCATCAGCCCGGGCAGGATGCCGGCCACGAAAAGCCGCCCGATCGAGGTCTCAGTAAGTGCGCCGAAGATCAGGAACGACAGGCTGGGCGGGATCAGCAGCCCCAGCGTGCCGCCGCCGGCGAGGCTGCCCACGATCATGTTCTTGTCGTAGCCGCGGCGTGTCATCTCCGGGTAGGCGACAGAACCCACCGCGGCAGCGGTCGACAGGCTCGACCCGCTGACCGCGCCGAACAGGGTGCAGACTGCGATATTGGTGTGCAGAAGCCCGCCGGGCACCCGGCGAAACACCGGCGCGAAGGCGGTATAGGCCCGGCTGCTCACGCCGCTGCGCAGGAGGATTTCGCCCAGGAGGATGAACAAGGGCACCGCGCTGAGGGTGAAGGAATTGAACACGCTCCAGATCGCGTCGACCGCAAGCGAGGTCGCGCCGTTGGAATAGACGTGCAGGAGGGCAAGGCCGGTCAGCCCGAGCGCCGCGCCGAGCGCCACCCCGGTCGAGGCGCTCACCACCATGATCCCGATCAGGTTTGCCCAGAACATGTTTCAGCCGTCCTTCTTTACCGGCGCGATGGGCGTCAGATCTTCAAGACTGCCATGGCGTTCGGCGTCGAGCAGGCCGAGGAGACGGGCGAGATAGATCACAAATGTCAGCCCGACCGAAAGCGGCAGGACCGCCATCCAGGGATAGAGCAGGAGCCGCGCGGTCTCGGTTTTCAGCCCGCGCTTCCAGGCGAACTCGAACCACGGGATGCTCTCGAACAGGATCCAGCCGAAGAAGGTCACCCCCACCAGCATCGCCGCGATGCGCAGCGCGGTGTCGAAGCGGTCCTTCAGGGCATCGGCGACGATCGACACCCGCACGTGCTGCGAGCGCAGCGTGACCAGCGGCAGGCCGAGAAACAACACCGCACTCAGCATCAGCCCGACGACATCCTCGGTGATGTGCAAGGGCGTATTGAAGAAACGCCGCATGACCACGCCGGTGACGATGATCGCGACGATCCCGACCATCGCGAGCGACGCGAGCACGGCCATCGCAAGGGCCAGGCCTTCCAGCCCTTGCGCGAGGTATCTGCGGACCGACCGCATCGGCGCGGATCAGCGCCCGAGTGCAGTCAGAACACGCTCGCGATACTCCATCGCGTTGCCGCCGGCTTCCTCGGCCAGCATCGCCCAGGTTTCCGACACCGCGTCGAGGAACAGCGCGCGGTCGGACTCGGGGAAGTCTTCGCCCCAGGTCACGCCCATCTCGGAGAGCTTTTCACGGGCTTCGAGTTCGAGCTCGAGATCCTTGTCATACTGGTTGGTGCGCGCCCAGAGCGCGTCGGCGGCGGTGACGATGGCATCGCGGATCTCGGGATCGGTCGCCTCCCACTTGTCGGTGGCAACGCCGAGCGAATAGGGCGCGGAGGCCATCGGGTAGAGGAAGGAGGCGTAGCTCGTCACCTCCTGCAGCGAGATCGTGTGGGCGTAGAGCGCCGGGTAGAGCGCGCAATCGACCACGCCGGTCTTGAGCGCGACGTAGGTTTCTTCCTGCGGAATGATCTGCGCGGACACGCCGAGGTTGGTGAAGGTCTCGACCTGCTCGCGCGCCCAGACCCGCAGCTTGATGCCCTCGAGGTCCGCAAGCGTGTTCACCGGCTCGTCGGCGCAGAACACCGAGACCGACAGCGTCGGGATCGCGACGAATCCCACCGTTGTCACGCCCCAGTCATTGTATTCCTCGGTGTAGATCTCCTGCGCCACCGGCAGAACCGCCTTGAGTTCCTCGACCGTGCTGATCGCGCCCTGCACGAAGACCGAGCTCAGCGCCGGCGCGTCGCGGCCGAGGTAGTTCGACCACATCAGGCTCATCTCCACCGCGCCGCGCGGCAGAACGCGCAACAGATCGGTGTTCTTGATGCCGAGCGAGCCGCCGGGGTAGTGGGTGAGGGTGAAATCCTTGTCGGCCAGCGCCGCGTTCACATCGTCGGTGAATTGTTGGATCTGCGCCGATTCCGGTCGGGTTTCGGGCAGGAAGTTGTTCAGGCGCCAGTCTTCGGCGGTGGCGGCGGGTGCCACGAGGCCGGTCAGCGCGGCGCCGAGGGCTGCGGTTTTCAGGGTTGGTTTCATGGTGTCTCTCCTGTTGGTCGGGCGTTTTGCCCTGTTCTTGTCGAGATGGCGGATCAGGTCGCGCCCGCAATCTCCCGGTTCATCACGTGGTCCGGTGTCTCCGCGCCCCAGGCCCGGGCAAGGCTTGAGACGGACTCAAGAATCTCGCGCACCGTATTGTCTGTCATCAGAACACTGAAGTTCAATCGCACGAAACCGGGTTTTTCCTCGTCGTGCCCGTCGAGGATGCGCGCGCGCAGGGCGGCGGAGCGGTCCGGGTCGATCGCGAGAAGGTGGTGGGCGTAGGGTCCGGCGCAGGCACAGCCGCCGCGTGCCTGGACGCCGTAGGTCTGCGAGAGCGCGCGGGTGAAATCGGCCGGGTCGATCCCGAGATCGGCGCGCGGCACGAAGGAAAAGATCGGCAGCCGGTCGCGGTGCTCTGGGGCCAGCAGGCCGACGTGGGGGTCGTTGCTCCAGGCCGCGAAGGCGCGCGCCGCCATTTCGCGGTTGCGCGCCGTGATCGCGTCCTGGCCGATGACGTCCTTCACGATCATCACAAGGGCGGCGCGGATATCGCCAAGGATGTTCGGCGTGCCGCCCTCTTCGCGGTGTTCGAGATCGCCGAGGTAGTCGTGGCGGGTATCGTTGACGAAGGCGACGGTGCCACCGCCGCTGCGGTAGGGGCGGCGGCTGTGCACCGCGTCGCGGCGCAGGATCAGCACACCGCTGGCCCCCGGCCCGCCGATGAACTTGTGCGCGGAAAACACGATTGCGTCGATCTCGCTGCCCTCTGGCGACATCGTCATCGGCAGGTAGGGTGCCCCGGCGGCGTAGTCCCAGACCATTGTTGCGCCGTGGCGTTTCACCAGCGCGGTGGTCGCGGGCACGTCGGCGAGAATGCCGGTGACGTTGGAGGCGGCGCTCATCGCGACGATCAGCCGGGCCGTGCCCGCGGCTTGCGCGAGCCGGGCCTCCAGCACCGCGAGGTCTGGCCCGCCCTCGGCGGCCTCCGGGATGGTCTCGACCTCGGCACCGCTCTCGCGCCACGGCAGGATGTTGGAATGATGTTCGTAAGGGCCGGTGAACACCCGCACCGGCTCGCCCCGCGCGATGGCCTCGGTCACCCCGAGGAGGTGGACAAGCTGGTTCAGCCCGGCGGTTGCGCCACTGCCCGAAAAGATCACCGCATGATCCTCGGCGCGCGCGCCGCAAGCCCGCGCAATGGTGGCGCGCGCCGCTTCCCGCAATCCGGTGGTGAACGATCCGCAGAACGAGCTTTCGGTATGGCTGTTGGCGTAGAACGGCAGAACCTCGTCGAGCATGAAGCTCTCGATCTGCTTCAGCGCGCGCCCCGAAGCGACGTAGTCGGCGTAGATCAACTTGCGCGGCCCCGAGGTGGTGTCGATCCGCGCGTCATGGCCGACGAGCCCGGCGCGCAGGGCCGCGATCGGGTCGGGTTCCGCGCGCAGGGTGGCTTCGAACCTCTCAAGGGGCGTGGCTGAAGAGTGTTCAGGCATCGTGCCGTCCGTTTTCCGTTTTCTGGTTTGCCTTGTCGAGATAGCACGGAGATTGCGGGAAAAACTCACAGAAATTCTTGATGAATGGCAATATGTTGTGATTAATGAACGAAGAAAATCCTAGTTCATCTATCAAACCCAAACATGCAACCAACCGGAGGGCTGAACTTGAGCGTGGACAGGATCGACCGCAAGATCATGAGCGAACTGCACAACGACGCCTCGCTCGCGCAGCGCGAACTGGCCGACCGGATCGGGCTGTCGCAAAACGCACTGTGGCGGCGGCTCAAGCGGCTGGAGGCCGACGGGCTGATCCTTGGCAGCAAGGCGCAGGTCAACCTTGCCGCGATGGGCTATGATCTGACCGTGTTCGTGATGGTGCAGACCCGCAACCATTCGATGGAATGGGCGAAGGTGTTTCGCGACCACGTCGCGGGCATCCCCGAGGTGGTCGAGATGCACCGCATCGGCGGGGAATGGGATTACATGCTGAAGATCGTCACCAAGGGCATGGCCGGCTACGACAAGGTCTATCAGCGCCTGACCACGGGGGCGGAACTGGAACGCGTGACCGGGTATTTCTCGATGGAAACCATGCTTGAGAACCGGCTGCCGAACCTGCTCGACATCGGCTGAGGCAGCACTCGGACAGAATCGCCAAGTGATCCGCCGGCATCTGGTGCCCTGACGCAGGCCAGGTGTCGTGTCGGCACGAAGGGCTTGATCGAAAGGGAAAGGCGGGCGATCCTGCCAACTGGAGGCGGACCGCTCGCGGATGATGTCCGGGCTCGCCAATCATGGCCAGGGCAGACTCTCCGGAGGGGTAACTTGGACGACACCTCAGACGCCACCTGGGCAACTGCCTCGCCGGATCTTCGCCCGCGCCCCGATAGCGAGGTGGGCTGGTGGTTCCTGCAGGGCAGGGTGGCTCTCCCCGACAAAAGTTCCGTTCATGTGATGGTCGCGTTCTTCCAGGTCCACGCGCAGGATGGCAGGGATCGCGCCGACATGCTCCTGTTGCACGCCTTGCCCTCGCGGCCGGGCGCGCCGCCCCTTGTCGTCAGTCGGGTGACGCCCGGACTGGCCCGCATGCACGAGACTATCGCCCATCGCCTCGCGGGTCACGTTCTGCCCGGTCCCCTGGCGCGGCTCATCGTGCGTCGGCACACGGTGGTGATGTCGCAAAGGGCGCGGCTCGACGGGGTCGAGACCTTCGATGACCACGCCGAGGTTGCGCCGATAGGGCTCGATATCCGCTGGCGCGATTTCGCGCTGGCCGATGCGCCCGACGGCAGCCTGACGCTGACGATGCCCGTTGACACCGAGGGCACCCGCCTCACCTTGAGCTTGCGCCCCGAACGCCCGTGGATGGAAGATCACGGGCACCGACTCGATCCGAGGAACCAGCCTGACTATGCCTACCTGTGCTGCCCGCGCCTGTCGGCCACGGGCAGCCTCGGCGATCAGCCGGCGCAGGGAACGCTCTGGATGGACCGGCAATGGGGCGGTTTCGAGAACTGGTTCTTCCTGCGCAGACGCCGCCAGGTCCGACTGGTCGGCTGGCATTGGACGGGGCTGTCGCTCGACAACGGGCACGACTTCCTGACCTGGCGGCGGATGGTGGTTGGTGATCGCCGTCAGAATGACTGCTATGTCGTCCGCTTCGATGATGACGGTGTCGCGATGATCGAGGGGCAACTCGAGCCCTTGCCCGCGCCCCCCTGGATCAGCCCGCGCAGCGGCATCGGTTACCCGCTCAGGCATCGGCTGGTGCTGCCCGAGCTGGCGGGCGAGATCGAGATAAGGCCGGTGATCGACGACCAGGAAATCCCGGTCTTCGGCGTGCCGTCGATCTGGGAAGGAGCGGTGACCGCGCGCGGCCGCCTCGAAGGGCAAGAGGTGACCGGGCACGGTCGGCTGGAACTCTATGGCCACGGCTACGCGACCTCGTTCGGCGATTATCTGCGCCAGCAAATGCGCCACCGGCTGCGTCGCCGCGGCTGACGCGCCCTTGCGGGAAGAACGGACCAGCGCCGTGCCGGCAAAGGAGTGGCCCGGCGAGCGCGTTTGCGACCGGGCCTGTTGCGAACGACCTGCAACATGGAATTCCGGGAACCGCGCATCGCCCACGTGTTTCGTCGCGCACCGGGAACCGCCGACCGGGACATCGGCTGGGGCGGCGCTCGGGTTATGAGCCCACCGGTTCCGTCAGCAGGTAGCAGGCGGCCGCGCCGGTGGCGGTCGGGGTTTGCGCGGGCGGGTCGCCCCTGCAGATGTCCATCACGTGCGGGCAGCGCGGGTGGAAGGTGCAGCCCGACGGCGGGTTGATCGGGTTCGGGATCTCCCCCGTCACCGGCGTGCGGCGGCGGCCCGACAGGGCCAGATCGGGCACCGCGTCGAGCAGCATCCTCGTGTAGGGGTGCTGCGGATCGGTGAACAGCCGCTTGCTGTCGGCCACCTCCACGATCCGGCCGAGATAAAGCACGCCGATCCGGTTGGCCATGTGGCGCACGACGCTCAGATCGTGGCTGATCAACAGGTAGGTGAGGCCGAACTCGTCCTGAAGATCGCGCATCAGGTTGAGGATCTGCGCCTGCACCGAGACATCGAGCGCCGAGGTCGGCTCGTCGCAGACGATGAATTCCGGTTTCGACGACAGCGCCCGGGCGATGGCGATGCGCTGGCGTTGGCCGCCGGAAAACTCGTGCGGGAACTTGCCCGCGTCGGTGGCCGAAAGCCCGACAACCTCGAGCAGCCGGGCCACTTCGCGGTGCACGTCGGCACCGCTGGCAAGCCCGAAGGTGCGGATCGGTTCGGCGATGATCTCGCCGACCCGCCAGCGTGGGTTGAGGCTGGCGAAGGGGTCTTGAAAAATCATCTGGAAGCGCCGGCGCAGGTTGCGCATCGCGGTCCCGGATTCAAAGCTCATCGGCTGGCCGTCGAAGGCGATGGTGCCGCGGCTGGGCTTGAGCAGGCCCACGATCAGCTTGGCGATGGTCGACTTGCCGGAGCCGGACTCGCCCACCAGCGCGAAGGTTTCGCCCCGTTCGATGCCGAAGGTCACGTTATCGACGGCGGTCAGGAACTGCTTGTGATCGCGCTCCAGCACCCGGTTGAGCCAGGGCTTCGAGACGTCGAAGGTGCGCGTGAGCCCTTCCACCTGCAAGACGGTGTCAACCATGGTGCACCTCCTCCCTGACGGCCTCGTAGAGCCAGCAGGCCACCTCGCGCTTGCTGCCGCGGGCGATCAGGACCGGCCGGTCATGCCGGCACCGGTCCATGACATGCGGGCAGCGCGGGTTGAAGGGGCAACCTTTTGGAATGGCGTCGAGCCGCGGCATCGAGCCGGGGATCTGGACGAGGCGGGTATCGGTCTGGGTCAATGTCGGGATCGAGCCCATCAGCCCTTGGGTGTAGGGATGCTCGGCGGCCTGGATCACGTCGCGCACCGGGCCGATCTCGGCGAGCCGCCCGGCATAAAGCACCGCGACGCGGTCGGCGGTTTCGGCGATCACCCCCATGTCGTGGGTGATCAGCATCACCGAGGCACCGCGCTCGGCGCAGATTTCCTTCAGAACGTCGATGATCTGGGCCTGCACCGACACGTCGAGCGCGGTGGTCGGCTCGTCGGCGATCACCAGGTCCGGCTCGGCGGCGAGCGCCAGCGCGATCACCACCCGTTGCCGCATGCCGCCGGAAAAGTGGTGCGGGTAGTCGTCGATCCGCCGCCGCGCGGCAGGGATGCCGACGCGGTCGAGCAGGGCGATGGCGCGTTCGCGCGCCACGCGCTCGGTGCAGGAAATATGGGTGCGGATCGTTTCGATCAGCTGCTCGGCCACGGTATAGAGCGGGTTGAGGCTGGTGAGCGGGTCCTGGAACACCATGCCGATCCGTTTGCCGCGGATGCGGCGCATCGGCTCGGCGGCGAGATTGTCGATCCGCTCGCCGCGCAGCAGGATTTCACCCCCGGCGATGCGCCCCGGCGGCTCCAAGAGGCCGATGATCGCGGCCCCGGTCAGCGATTTGCCGGCACCGGATTCGCCCACCATGCCGAGCACCTCGCCCTCGGCGATGTCGAAGGAGACATCGTCGATGGCCCGCAGGGTGCCGCGCCGGCTGGGAAACTCCACCACGAGGTTGCGAACGGAGAGAAGCGGTATTTCGGCCATCAGCGAAGCCTCGGGTTCAGTGCGTCGCGCAGCCAGTCGCCCAGCAGGTTGACCGAGAGCGCCAGCGCCAGCAGCGTGATCGAGGGGAACAGCAGGATCCACCATTCGCCGGAGAACAGGAAGCCCTGGCCGATCCGGATCAGGGTGCCGAGGCTTGGCTGGGTCGGCGGCACGCCGACGCCGAGGAAGCTCAGAGTGGCCTCGGCGATGATCGCCAGCGCCAGCCCGATGGTGGCGATCACCAGCACCGGCCCGAGCACGTTGGGCAGGATGTGGCGCAGCACGATCTTGGCCGGATGCGCGCCGATCACCTTGGCGGCCTGCACGTATTCCTTGTTTTTCTCGACCATCGTGGCACCGCGCACGACGCGGGCATATTGCACCCAGTCGGACAGGCCGATTGCTACGATCAGCACCCAGATCGCCATTTCCTCGCGGTAGGCGGGCGGGATGAAGCCGCGCGCGATGCCGAAGATCAGCAGCGCCAGCAGGATCGAGGGGAAGGTAAGCTGCACGTCGGCGAAGCGCATCAGCAGCCCGTCGACCCAGCCGCCGCGGTAGCCCGCCACCAGCCCCGCGGCGATGCCGAGCACCATGGCGAGGATCACCGCGGCAAAGCCGACGAACAGCGAGATCCGCGCACCATAGAGGATGGTGGAAAACACGTCGCGGCCCTGGTTGTCGGTGCCGAGCCAATAGACGTTGCCGGTAAAGGCATTCGGCTCCATCGGCGGGGTGAACCCGTCCATCAGGTTGAGCGTTGCGGGATTGAACGGATCGTGAGGCGCGATCAACGGGGCAAAGATCGCGGCAAGGATGATCAGCACCGAAACCGCGCCGGCCACGATCGCGACCGGTGAATGCCGGAACGACCAGGCGATATCGCTGTCCCACGCGCGGGCGAGGCGTCCGGGGGTCTTGCCCCGCTCGGTCTGGCTCTGCTCGGTCTGGCTCATGACGGTTCCCCTAGTGCCCGGCGCCGGCGCGATCCACCCGCAAGCGGGGATCGACCACGTAATACAGAAGATCGACGATCAGGTTGATCACCACGAAGACCAGCGCGATCAGCATCAGGTAGGCCGCCATCACCGGCACGTCGACGAAGCGCACCGAGTTGATGAACAGAGCCCCGACGCCAGGCCACTGGAACACGGTTTCGGTGATGATCGCGAAGGCGATGATCGAGCCCAGTTGCAGACCGGTGATGGTGATCACCGGCACCAGCGTGTTTTTCAGCGCATGGCCGAAGTGCACCGCGCGGTTGGTCAACCCGCGTGCCCGGGCGAACTTGATGTAGTCGGTGCGCAGCACCTCAAGCATCTCGGCGCGCACGAGGCGCATGATCAGGGTCATCTGGTAGAGCCCGAGGGTGATCGCCGGCAGGATCAGCGAGGCCCGGCCGCTCTCGGTCAGCAGTCCGGTGCGCCACCAGCCCCCGAGATCGACCACGTCGCCCCGCCCGAACGACGGCAGCCACTGGAACTCGACGGCGAAGACCCAGATCAGCAGCACGCCGATCAGGAAGGTCGGCAGCGAGACGCCGATCAGCGAGATCGTCATGATCGAGCTCGACAGCCAGCCACCGCGGCGCAGCGCGGTGTAGACGCCGAAACCGACGCCGAAGATGAAGGCGAAGAATCCCGACACCAGCGCCAGTTCCAGCGTGGCGGGCAGGCGCGACAGGATCAACTCCATCACCGGCTGTTGCAGCCGGTAGGAAATGCCGAAATCGCCCACCACGGCGCGGCTGACGAAGGTGAAGAACTGGACGATGAAAGGATCGTTCAGCCCCAGCATCTCGCGCAACTCCTGCCGTTCGGCGAGCGTGGTTTCCTGCCCGACCATCGAGGCGATCGGGTCGCCCACGAAGCGAAACAGCGCAAAGGCCACGAGCGCGACCGTGAGCATGACGAGGATGGACTGCAACAGCCGTCGGATGATGAAGGCAGTCATGGCGGATCCCCGGTTGCGGCGGTGGGTGTCATTCCCACCAAAAAAAACGTCCGCGTGGGCTATGCCACGCGGACGTCATGGTCAAGTGCGCATCACTCGAAGGTGACGGTGGTCATCCGGGGCTGGTTCTCCGGGTGAACGTCGAGGGTGATGTCGTCGCGCATCGCGTAGGCGAGCACCTGGTTGTGCACGTTCAGGAAGACGCGGTCTTCCATCACCTGCTCCCAGATCTCGGCGATCACCGCGTTGCGCGCCTCGAGGTCGGTCATCGTGGCGAGCGACTCGATCTTGGCGTCAAGCTCCTCGTTGGCGTAGCGCGAGCCGTTGAAGGCACCGTAGGAGCCGCCGCGGCTGTGCACGAGGAAATCGAACACATATTGGCTGTCGAAGGTCGGAACCCCCCAGCCCAGCATGTAGAAATCGGTTTCCCAGTTCTCGATCAGCGGGAAGTGCAGCGAACGGGTCTGCGCCACCAGTTCGACGTCGATGTTGATCCGCGAAAGCATGCCGACCAGCGCCTGGCAGATCGCCTCGTCGTTCAGGTAACGGTCGTTCGGGCAGTTCAGCGTGACCGAGAAGCCTTCAGGATAGCCGGCCTCGGCGACCAGTTCCGCGGCGCGTTCCACGTCCGGGGTCGGGAAGGCGTGCATCTCTTCGGTCCAGCCGTTCACGAAGGGCGGCAAAGGGGCCGCCGAGGGCTGCGATTCGCCGCGCATCACGACCTGGCGGATCGCCTCGCGGTCGATCGCCATTGCCATGGCTTCGCGCACTTCGGGCTTGGCGAAGGGATTGTCCTCGGCGTTGGAGGAGTCCAGCGTCTCCGAGGTCATGTCGTAGGAGAAGAAGATGTTGCGGTTTTCCGGACCGCGCACAACCTTGACGCCGTCGGTCTGTTCAAGCCGCGCGATGTCCTGCACCGGCACGTCCTGCACGATGTCGACCTCGCCCGAAAGCAGCGCGGCCACGCGGGTCGCGGCTTCGGAGATCGGGGTATAGATGATCTCGGTCACTTCCGGCGCATCGTCCCAGTGATCTTCGAATACCTCGAGCACGGTGCGCACTTCCGGGTCGCGCTCGACGAGCTTGTAGGGGCCGGTGCCATTGGTGTTGCGCACCGAATAGGCTTCCTCGCCGGCGGCGAAGTTCGGCGAGGTCTCGACGTCGTTGGCCTCGGCCCAGGCCTTCGACATGATGAAGGTGTTGGTGAGGTTCTGCACATAGAGCGGGGCCGGGCCCGACATGCGCACATGCACAGTGGTGTCGTCGACCGCCGTCACTTCCTCGACGGCGGCGTGCAGCGCGGCCATGCCCGACGGCGGGGTGCGGGCGCGGTCGAGCGAGAACACCACGTCTTCGGCGGTCATATCGGTGCCGTCGTGGAATTTCACGCCTTCGCGGATCTTGAACACCCAGACGCTGTCGTCGTCCTCGCTGATGCCCCATTCGGTGGCGAGGCGCGGCACCAGCGTGCCGTCGTCGGCGCGGCCCACGAGGGTTTCGTAGATATGGTGGTTAAGGGTGTGAGTCGGCCCCTCGTTCTGGCTGTGCGGGTCCATCGTCAGCGCATCGCCGACGCGCGCCCAGCGCAGGGTTTCGGCACTCGCCGCGCCGGTCAGCGCCAGCGATACCGCCGCCGCGCCAAGCATGAGCCGGCTGCGCGAGGTCTTGAGGATATGATGCATGGACATCTCTGTCTCCCTGTTTCGGTTTCTTTTTCCCCGGCTCAGAGCCGGATGGAGCATGGCAAGAGGTTCAAGATAACTGATCAAGGAGTCAATTCCTTTTCCGACGTTCCGTGACGGGAGCATCGCTGCAACGCGGCCTCATCCCGCCGGCAGGCCGCCATATGTGCGTTCGCCAAGCGGGTGCCGGGCGATCAGCGCATGGAAACGGTCGAGCAGCGCGGCCTCGGCCGCGGCGCGCTTGCGGCGCGGGTTGGACAGCAGGAAGATGTCGATCGCCGGCAACCGGGTGAGCGGCGGCAACTGGCGCAGGAGACCGAGTTTCACGTCGCGTTCGGCGACGTGAACGGGCAGGCCCCCCACGCCGATATTCGCGATGATCATGCGGCGGATCTCGGGCAGGTTGGCCGAAACCCCGCGCAGCCCCGGGGCCAGCCGCGCCCGCTCGCGCAGCCGGGTGACGGCATCGAGCGGGCCGCCGTCAAGCTCGGTCTGGAATGCCACCGAAGCCTCGCCGCGCAGGTCGGCCATGGCGATCTCGGGCTTGCCGAACAGCCGGTGTCGCGGGCCGCAATAGAGCGCGAAATACTCGCGGTAGAGCACCCGGGCGTCGAGCGACTTGGGAACCGCGCCAAGCAGGCAGATGCCGAGGCTGGCGCGGTTCTGCTCGATCCGCGCGACCACCTCGGTGCTCTCCGCCACCACGACCGAAAAAGTGACCTTGGGGTTTTCCCGGGCAAAGGTTTCGAGCACGCTGTCGACATGCGGGCTGACCACGTGGCTCGCCGAGACGATGCTGATATGGCCGGTCAGTTCCTCGCCGCCCGCCTGCAGGAGCGACGGGATCTGCGCCACCGATCCAAAGATCGTGGAACACTCCGAATAGAGCGCCCGGCCCGCGCGGGTGACGCGGAACTGGTTCGGCTTGCGCTCGACGAGACGCTGGCCGACGCTGTCTTCCAGCCGTTTGAGCGCGCTGGAAATCGTCGGCTGTTTCAACCCCAGAAAATTGGCCGCGCGGGTCACGCCGCCTTGCTCCACCACCACCATGAAGGTGCGCAGGAGGTTCCAGTCGAGAGTCCAGGGGAAGCGTTGTTCGTAGGGCCGGAGCATAGATTTCATCAATGATGTAAATTTTCATTATCTATTTGCATGATGATGGCGGCCATGCAAGCGTCTGACGCAGGGCGCGTACCGCTCGATCGTCGCGACAGGTGCGGGCCGAACCAATAACCAACGCGACCGACATGGGAGATATATATGACTACGCGTAGGACACTTGTGAAATCGGTGGCCGCGGCGGGGATCGCCGCGATGGGCCTTGGCTTTGCCTCCGTGGCCGTGGCCGAGGAACTCGACACCATCAAGGAAAAGGGCGTGATGCGGATCGCCATGAGCGGCGCCTACCCGCCGTTCAACTTCGTCAACGACCAGAACGAGGTGGTTGGCTTCGACGCCTCGATCGGCACCGAGATCGTCGAGCGCATGGGCCTCGAGGTGGAGATCATCACCACCAACTGGGACGGCATCATCGGCGGGCTGCTCGCCAACAAGTACGATGCCATCGTCGGCTCGATGACGATCACCGAGGAACGTGACGAGGTGGTGGATTTCGTCGGCCCCTACTACACCACCAAGCGCGCCATCTTCACCAACCCCGGCAGCGAATTCACCTCGATCGACCAGCTCGATGAGGCCGATATCGGTGTGACGCTCGGTGAAACCCACGAGGAATGGGCGCGTGATCGGGGCTGGACCGTGCGCACCTACAAGGGCCTGCCGGAACTCCTGCTCGAGCTCGAGAACGGCCGCGTCGATGCGATCGTCAACGATTCGATCGCCGCGATTCTCGCGATGGGCGAGAAGGGCCAGGAGTTCGAGACCATCGAGTTCGAAACCGAGGAATTCGGTGCCGGGATCGCGATCCGCGAAGGCAACCCGGAGCTCGCCGCCGCGATGCAGGCCGCGCTCGACGAGATGATGGAAGACGGCACCTATACCGAGATCGCCATGGAATGGGTCGGCGCCGATATACGCTGACCTGCTCTCTCTCTGGCCCGCCGGTTGCCCCGGCGGGCCAATTCTCCTGACATGGCAAGAACATGACCCCTCAGTACGGAAAACTGACCTGGGAACAGGTGCGCGATGCCGACAAGGATCGCGTGGTGATTCTCAACGTCTCGGCAACCGAGGACCACGGCCCCCACATGCCGCTCGACACCGATACGGTGCTCGGCATGGCGGTCGCCAATGGCGTGGCCGAGATGGCCCCCGACGAGGTCTTCGTGATGCCGCCGATCGCCTACGGCTTCAACGAGCACCACAAGGACTTTCCGGGCGTGATCTGGATTCAGCCCGAAACCCTGATCGCCTTCGTTTGCGACGTGACGAAGTCGCTCGCCCACCACGGCTTCCGGCGTATTCTCCTGCTCAATTCGCACGGATCGAACCATCCGGTGCTCGATCTCGCCGCGCGCAAGACGGTGATCGAGACCGAGATCATCTGCGTCTCGGCGTCCTACTGGAACCTCTGCGCCGACCGGATCAACGAACACCGCAAATCCGAGATCGGCGGGATCGCCCATGCCGGTGAATTCGAGGCGGCGATGTATGCCCACCTCGAACCCGAGCACGTCAATCTCGACAAGGCGGCGAACCAGAACCTGCATGATCCGAACAGCCGGTTTTTCAACCTCGACCTGGCGCGCGGCGGCGGCAAGGCGATGCTGATGCGCTGGTGGTCGGCGGTCTCGCCAGACGGCACCATGGGCGACCCGACGGTCGCCGACCCGGAAACCGGCAAGCAATTCCTGCGCGCCGCGATCGAGGAAACCACCGCGCTGGTGCGCGAAATCCGGGCGTTGCCGATCTTGCAGCGCAAGGATCACCACTAGGGAGGCGCGGCGATGGATATCGACCTGATGATGCGGGTCTACCCCTTCTTTCTGACGGCGGCCTGGGTGACGGTGCAGCTTTCGGTCTATACCGCGCTGCTCGGCCTTGCCTGCGGCGCGCTCGGGGCCTCGATGCGGCTCTCGCGCCATGCCCTGCTGCGCTTCATCGGTGCTGCCTACGTCAGCGTCTTTCGCGGCACGCCGGCACTGATCCAGCTTTTCATCCTCTATTTCGGCGGGCCGCAGATCGGCATCCAGCTCACCGCCTTCGAGGCCGGCGTGATCGGGCTCGGCGTCAACATCGGTGCCTACATGACCGAGACGATCCGCGGCTCGATCATCGCCATCGACAAGGGCCAGCGCGAGGCCGCCCGCACGCTCGGGATGAGCGGCTGGCAAACGATGCGCAAGGTGATCCTGCCGCAATCCGCGCGGCTGATGATCCGCCCGCTCGGCGTCAACATCAACGCGCTGATCAAGGGCACTGCGCTGGTGGCGGCGATCTCGGTGGTGGAACTGACCTATACCGCCCAGCGCTACATCGGCTCGACCTACAAGCCCTTCGAGATGTTCATGCTTTCGGGCGTGCTCTACATGGTCATCATCTACGGCACCGGCCAGGCCATCAAGTGGCTCGACCGCAAGGCGCGCATCGTATGAGCCGCGCGCGTCACAAGGGAGGCCGCCATGGGTCTTGATTTCACCGTTGTCCCCGGCTACCTCGATTTCATCCTGCTCGGGGTGCTCTGGACCATCGCCATCACCATCGGCGCAGCACTTCTGAGCTTTTTCATCGGGATTTTCTTCGCGGTCATCGCGCTTTACGGCCCGTGGTTCATCCGGCTGCCGTTTCGCGCCTTCGAATGGCTGTTCATGGGAACGCCACTGCTGCTGCAACTCTTCCTGATCTATTTCGGCCTCGTCCAGATCGGTATCGACCTGCCCGCCTTCGTGGCCGGTGTGATCGGGTTGGGGCTGCATTTCGCGGTCTACAATTCCGAACTGATCCAGACCGCGATCATCGCCGTCGACCGCGGCCAGATGGAGGCCGCGCGCACCCTCGGACTGTCGCGCGGGCAGGCGCTGCGCAAGGTGGTGGTGCCGCAGGCGGTGCGCGACGTGATCCCGCCGATCGGCAACAACATGATCGCGCTCCTGAAGGACTCGGCCCTGGTTTCGGTGATCGGGGTGTCGGAACTGACGCTTTCGGCGCAGCGCGCCATCGGCAACACCTACCGGCCGTTCGAGTTCTACGTCGTTGCCGCCGCATTCTACTACCTCATCAACCTCGGCATGGAATGGGTGCTGCGCCGGATCGAGCGCCGCATCCAGGCCGCCCGCTGAGCGAAGGGAACCCCAGCCATGACCGACCAGAAACCCTTCCTCGATATCCGCAACGCCCAGAAAAGCTACGGCGATCTCGAGGTGCTCAAAGATATCAGCCTGCAGGTGCAGCGCGGCCAGATCGTCGCCATCATCGGCCCTTCCGGCTCGGGCAAGTCCACCCTCCTGCGCGCGATCAACGATCTCGATCCGCTCACCGGCGGCGAGGTCTGGCTCGAAGACATGCAGATCAACAAGAAGCTGCCGCACCGGCAGTATGAAAAGCATATCAACCAGGTGCGCCAGAACATCGGCATGGTGTTTCAGCACTTCAACCTGTTCCCGCACCTCTCGGTGCGCGGCAACGTCACGCTGGCCCCGAAGATGCTCAAAGGCATTTCCGACGACGAGGCCAACGCCCTTGCCGAGGAACAGCTCGAAAAGGTCGGCCTGCTCGACCGGATCGACTACTACCCCTCCCGGCTTTCCGGCGGCCAGAAGCAGCGCGTGGCGATCGCCCGCGCGCTGGCGATGAAACCCAAGGTCATGCTGTTCGACGAGGCCACGTCGGCGCTCGACCCGGAACTGGTCGAGGAGGTCAACCTGGTGATGAAAAAGCTCGCCGAGGAGCACATGACGATGGTCATCGTCACCCACGAGATGGGCTTTGCCGAGGCGGTCTGCGACCGGGTGCTGTTCATGGATCAGGGCGTGGTGGTGGAGGAGGGACCGCCTTCCAAGATCTTCCGCAACCCCGACAACGAACGCACCCAGAACTTCCTGCGAAAACACCTCGCCAACGCCAACAGGTAATCCCCGATGTCGAACCTCTTCTACCAGTCGCGCCAGCCGCGGCCATTTCTGGACCGTGGCGAAGGCATCTATCTCTACGACGTGGACGGCAAGCGCTACATCGACGGCTCGTCGGGCGCGATGGTCTCCAACATCGGCCATTCCAACCCGCGCGTGCTCGCGGCGATGCAGGCGCAGATGGCGCGCGCCACCTTCGGCTACCGGCTGCATTTCCGCACCGAACCCTCCGAGGCGCTGGCGACGAAAACCGCCTCGCTGATGCCCGAGGGGCTCGACCGGGTGTTCTTCGTCTCCGGCGGTTCGGAAGCGGTGGAAAGTGCGATCAAGCTCGCCCGGCAATATGCGCTCACGCAAGGGCAAGGCAGCCGCTGGAAGGTGATCTCGCGCTTCCCCTCCTACCACGGCTGCACGCTGGGCGCGCTCGCGCTCACCGGCTACGACCCGCTCGCGCGGCCGTTCGATCCGATGATGCGCGACATGCCCAAGATCGCGGCCCCCACAACCTATCTCGACCGCGACAACCTCACCGAGGCGGAGCGCGGGCTGAAATATGCCGAGCTTCTGCGTGACGAGATCCTCGCGCAAGGGCCCGACAGCGTGCTCGCCTTCATCATGGAGCCGGTCGGCGGCGCCTCCACCGGCGCGCTGGTGGCCCCCGACAGCTATTACGGGCGTATCCGCGAAATCTGCGATGAGTTCGGCATCCTCCTGATCTACGACGAGGTGATGACGGGGGCAGGGCGCACCGGCAAATTCCTTGCCGCCGAGCACTGGGGGATTACCCCCGATATCGTCGCGCTCTCCAAGGGCTTCGCCGCCGGCTACGCGCCGCTCGGCGCGATGGTGGCGCGGGGCGACATCGTCGAGGCGGTGCTCGACGCGGGCGGCTTCCTGCACGGCTTCACCTATGCCGGCAACCCGCTCGCCTGCGCCGCCGGGCTGGCGGTGATCGACGAGATCGAGCGCGCCGGGCTGGTGGAGAACGCCGCGCGGATGGGCGCAGTGCTCAAGGCCCGGCTCGAAGGGCTGATGGTGCGCTATCCCTTCATCGGCGACGTGCGCGGGCTGGGGCTGCTGCTCGCCTTCGAGATGGTCTCCGACCGCGAGACGATGGAGCCGCTGCCGCCGTCTCTGAACGCCCATTCCCGACTGGTCGATCTCGCCTATGAGCGCGGGCTGATCATCTACTCGCGCCGCACCCGCGGCGGCATCACGGGCGACCATTTCATGATCGCACCCCCGCTGATCATCACCGAGGCACAGATCGACGAGATGATGGCGCTCCTGACCGACGCGCTCGACGCCTTCGCGCTGGAAGCCGGGCTGGCGGTAGCGGCGTGACGGGGCACACCGATATCCGGCCCGCGCGGCCCGACGACGCACCCGCGATCGCTGAAATGCTGGTACGCATGGGCGAGGATCTGAACGATCCGCCCTCGGCCACCGAGGCCACGATCCGGGCGGATGGTTTCGGCCCCGCTGCACGGTTCTCCACCCTCATCGCGGAAGCGGATGGCCGCCCGGTCGGCTTCACGCTCTATTTTCCGCATTACTCCACCACGCGCGGCGGCCCGGGTGTCTACCTTCAGGACATCTGGACCGCGCCCGAACAGCGCGGGCAGGGGCTTGGCGCGGCGCTTCTGGCCGCCGTCGCCGCCCGCGCGGCGCGCGACTGGGGCGCGGGCTATCTCGCGCTCAGCGTCCACGGCCACAATGCCGATGCCGAACGGCTCTACAGCCGCCTCGGCTTCACCCCCGACCGGGGCCTGCGCCCGATGGCGCTGACCGGCGAAGGCTTCTCCGCGCTGGCCGGGGAGGGCGTGGCATGAGGCTGCCCGACAAGACCTGCACCATCGAAGACGCCATTGCCCGGATTCCCGAGGGGGCCACGGTGATGGTGGGCGGCTTCGGCGTGCCGGGCACGCCCTTCACCCTGATCCGCGAGCTGGTCCGGCAGGGCCAGCGCAACCTCACCCTCATCAAGAACGATGCCAACGAGCGTGGCATGGGGATCGACCACCTGATCGCCAATGGCCAGGTCGCGCGACTGATCACCACCCATATCGGCCTCAACCCCCGCGCCATCGAGATGCTGAACGCCGGTCACCTCGCGGTGGAATTCAACGCGCAAGGCATCCTTGCCGAGCGGGTGCGGGCCGGGGGCGCGGGGCTCAAGGCCATCGTCACCGATATCGGGCTTGCAACCGAACTGGCCGATGGCAAGCCGCGGATCGAGATCGCCGGCAAACCGGCGCTCGTCGAAACCGCGTTGCGCGCCGACGTGGCGCTGATCCACGCCCACCGGGCCGACGTGTTCGGCAACCTCGATTACGTCGCCACCGCGCGCAATTTCAACCCGCTCATGGCGATGGCCGCCGACATGGTGATCGCCGAGGCCGAGGCGGTGATGCCGCTGGGCGATCTCGCCGCCGACGAGGTGCACACGCCGGGCCCCTTCGTCGATCACGTCGTCGGCCTCACCGAGATCAGCGAGGAATACGCCGTTGTCCGACGCTAGAAACAGGATGGTCGCCCGCGCCGCGCGCGAGATCGCGCCGGGCATGGTGGTGAACCTCGGGATCGGCTTGCCGACCAAGGTGGTGGACCATCTTTCCGCCGATTTCCCGGTCTGCCTGCACACCGAGAACGGGCTCTCCGGAATCGGCCCGACGCTGCCGCCCGAGGCCGCCAACCGCAACCTGATCGACGCCGGCGGGGCTTACGTCTCCACCGTGCCCGGCTCGGCCTTCTTCGACAGCGCGGTGAGTTTTGCCCTTGTGCGCTCGGGGCGGCTCGATCTGACCATGCTGGGCGCTTTCGAGGTGGCCGAAACCGGCGATCTCGCCAACTGGAAGATCCCCGGCAAGTTTTCCCCCGGCGCGGGCGGCGGGATCGAACTGGCGCAGAAGGCGCGCCGCGTGGTGGTGCTCACCACCCATACCGACCGCGCGGGCAACCCCAAGCTCAAATCCGCCTGCGCGCTGCCGATCACCGCGCGCGCCTGCGTCAACCGGGTGTTCACCGATCTTGCGGTGATCGACATCACGCCTGCGGGATTTACCTTGCGTGAACTGGCCGTAGGCGTGAGCCTTGCGGAAGTGACCGAGGCCACCGGCGCGGCGCTTTTGCTGCCCGGGGGCGAAATTCCCACCTTCTGAGGAGGCGCGCATGGACGCAGAGACCGCAACCCGCATCCTGAACGCCGTCGACGCCCGCTTCGACGCGCAGGTGGCCTTCCTCGCCGAACTCACCCGCTTTCCCTCGACGCGCGGCAATGAACAGGGCGCGCAGGAATTCATGGCCGCCGAGATGGCATCGCGGGGCTACTCCGTGGATCGCTGGCAAATCGACGTGGACGAGATCCGCGCCCTGCCGGGCTTCTCGCCGGTGCTTGGCCCCTACGAGGATGCGGTCAACGTGGTCGGCACGCGGGTTGGCACCAGCGGCAAGGGCCGCTCGCTGATCCTCAACGGCCATATCGACGTGGTGCCCGAAGGCCCGCACGAGATGTGGGACAGCCCGCCCTACGCGCCGCGGGTGGACGATGGCTGGATGTATGGCCGCGGCGCGGGCGACATGAAGGCAGGACTGGCCTCCAACCTCTTCGCGCTCGACGCGCTCGCCGCTTGCGGCCTCGCCCCGGCGGCGGATGTCTTCGTGCAATCGGTCGTCGAGGAAGAATGCACCGGCAACGGCGCGCTGGCCTGCCTCGCGCGCGGTTACAAGGCCGAGGCGGCGCTGATCCCCGAACCCTTCGCCGAAAGCCTCGTGACCGCCCAGGTCGGGGTTCTGTGGTTTCAGGTTCACCTCAAGGGCCTGCCCACGCATGTGGCCTATGCCGGGACAGGGGCCAACGCCATCGAGGCGGCGATCCCGCTGATCGCCGCGCTGCACGGGCTGGAAGACCGCTGGAACGGCGAGGAGCACCGCCACCCCGAGTTTGCCCACCACCACCACCCGCTCAACCTCAACATCGGCAAGATCATCGGCGGCGACTGGTCGAGCTCGGTGCCCGCCTGGTGCGTCTTCGATGTGCGCATGGGGCTGTTTCCGGGGCAGGACATGGCAGCAGCCAAGGCCGAGATCGAGGCTGTTCTGATGGAGGCCGCGCGCGAAAATGCATTTCTGCGCAACAGCTTGCCGGAGGTTGTTTATCACGGCTTCGAGGCCGAGGGCTACGCGCTCGCCGAGGATGACAGCGCCACGGCCAAGGCCGCCATCGGCGCGCTGGAGGTGGCCCACAACGCTGTCACCGGTGCAGCCCTCGACCGGCTCGCAATCACCGCCACCACCGATGCCCGCTTCTTCGGCCTCTATGCCGATACGCCCGCGCTGGTCTATGGCCCGCGCGCCGAGGCGATCCACGGCTTCAACGAGCGCGTGGAGCTGGAAAGCATGCGCCGGGTCACACAAGCCACCGCGCTGTTCATCGCCGGTTGGTGCGGGCTGGAACTACTCTGAAAGGACCAACCATGCGCGACGCCGTCATCGTCTCCACCGCCCGCACGCCGATCGGCAAGGCCTATCGCGGCGCGTTCAACAACCTCGAAGGCCCGGCGCTCGGGGCCCATGCGGTGCGTGCCGCCGTGGCCCGTGCGGGGCTTGAGGGCGGTGAGATCGAGGAGGCGATCTTCGGCTCGGCCCTCACCCAAGGTTCCACCGGGGTGAACGTTGCCCGCCACGTCGCCCTCGCGGCGGGGCTGCCTTCGAGTGTCGCGGCGGTGACGCTCGACCGGCAATGCGCCTCCGGCCTGAACGCCATCGCCAGCGCCGGCCACATGATCCGCGCCGAGGGGGTCGACGTGGCGCTGGCGGGCGGGCTGGAAACCATCTCGCTGGTTCAGAACGAGCACTGGAACGGTCACCGCTACCTCACGCCGGGAGTGGCCGAAGGCTATTACTTCTCGATGCTCGACACCGCCGAGGTGGTGGCCGCGCGCTACGGGGTGAGCCGCGAGGCGCAAGACGCCTACGCGCTGCAAAGCCAGCGCCGCACGGCGGGCGCGCAGGCGGCCGGGCGGTTCGACGACGAGATCGTGCCGGTCGAGGCGGTCAAGCTGGTGATCGACAAGGCCACGGGCGAGACACGCGAGGCGCGCGTGGTTCTGGAGGCCGACGAGTGCAACCGCCCGGCCACAACGCTCGAAGGGCTGGCGGGCCTCGCGCCGGTGCTCGGCGAGGGCAAGACGGTGACGGCCGGTAACGCCAGCCAGCTTTCCGACGGGGCGGCGGCGCTGGTGGTGATGGAAGCGGGCGCGGCGGCGCGGCGCGGGTTGGCACCGCTCGGGCGGCTGAGGGGCTTTGCCGTGGCCGGGGTGGCGCCCGAGGAAATGGGGATCGGCCCGCTGGTGGCGATCCCGCGCCTGCTGGAGCGCCACGGTCTCAGCATCGACGAGATTGACCTGTGGGAGATCAACGAGGCCTTCGCCGCCCAGCTCCTCCCCTGCCGCGACGGCTTGGGCATTCCCGACGAGCTTCTCAACGTGAACGGCGGCGCGATCTCGATCGGCCATCCCTACGGCATGTCGGGCGCGCGGATGGCGGGGCACCTGCTGCTGGAGGGCCGCAGGCGGGGGGCCAAGCTCGGCGTTGTCGCGATGTGCGTCGGCGGCGGGCAGGGCGCGGCGGGGCTGTTCGAAATCTTCTGACCGCCCGCGCGCCTCAGACCACGCCCGCCAGCTTGTCGAGCATCGGTCCGAGGAAGGGCTCGTAGCGCCGCCAGGCCTCGGAACTGCCGGTATACATCTTCTCGCGGACCTGGCTGGCTGAGACCGTGCGCACCGCGCGCTTGGTGCGGTGGAAATCGAGGCAGGTGTCCTCCCAGTCCAGCCCGGCGGCGGCAAGGAGCTTGCGGGTTTCCTCCTCCTGGTGCTCGGTCAGGCGCTCGTAGGGCACCGTGGCGATCCGGTCGGGGTAGAGGCTGGCCCAGAACGCCATCAGGTCGAGATGGGCAAGATACATCGCCGCGGTATCTTCCATGTCGTTGCCGAAGTTGTTCGACGAACCCACGAAGGAGTTGGAATAGTTCGACCAGCAGGTCGCCCGCGCATCGCGGCGCATGAACAGCACCCGCGCCTCGGGCATCGCGGCAAGCGCGTGGCCGAGGTGGCGGAAATTGAGCGGGGTCTTGTCGGTGATCACGGGCTTGCCCGCCCCGAGCCGGCCGAGCGCGCCGAAGTAGTCGCGCCGCAGCGCCATCAGCGTGTCGCGGTCGGGCGGCGCACCGATCTCGGCATCGCGCCAGCCCAGCCGCGCCATGCCGGTGCCGATCGCGGGCAACTCGCCCGCCCCGTGCACCTGGCTGTGGCTGGCGAGGATCTGCTCGACCAGCGAGGTGCCCGACCGCGGCATCCCGACGATGAACAGCGGGCGGTGCGGCGCGGGCACCTCGGCGAGAGCGGCCGTGTCGAGCGGGGCGATCCCGCCTGCAAATTGCGCCTTCATCGCCGCGAACATGGCGAGATGGGCCTCGATGTCATAGGGCTCGGCCTTGCGCCGCATGCGGTTGGCGCGGTCGAGACGGGCGAAGGCCGCTGCCTCGTCGCCGGCCTTGTCCAGCGCCTTGAACAGGGTGAAGCCGATGATTGTGCGCTGTCCCGGGCTCACTGCCGGGTCGTCGAACAGCGCCTCCATGCGGGCAAAGTCCGGGTGATCGAGCGGCAGCGTGTCGATCTGCCAGCGCATGGCGAGCGGTTCCGGCGTTGCCGGGTCGAGCGCGAGGGCCTTGTCGTAGGCCTCGATCGCGCGCGCCTTGTCGCCCAGTTCGCGGTGCATGTTGCCAAGCAGGTTCCATGTCTTGGCATCCTTCGGATCGCGCGCGAGAGCGGCTTCGCAGGCGGCCAGCGCCTCTTCGCTGCGGCCGACGTCTCCCAGCGCGCGGGCGTGGTTGCTGTGCAGCACGGCAAGCTCGGGCTTGAGCGCGGCGGCGCGGCCCAGAGCCTCCACCGCCTCGTCGACCCGGCCGAGCGCATTGAGCGCATTGCCGATGTTGTTGAGCACGTCGATGTTGCCCGGCTCCAGTGCCTGCGCGGCCTCGAAAGCGTCGAGCGCCCTCTGGGCTTGGCCGAGGGCAGCACGGGCATTGCCCAGCCCGATCTGCGCTTGCACCAGTTTGGGCGCGCGGGCTACGGCCTGCTCGAAACACGCCAGCGCCGCATCGGCGCGTTCGGTGTTGACCAGCGCATAACCCAGGATGAGCTGCGCCTGCACCATGTTCGGGTCAAGCTTCAGCGCGGCGCGGGCGGCGGCTTCGGCGTCGTGGTGTCGGCCCATCTGGGCGAGCGCCGTGGCCCTGTTGGCATGCGCCCCGGCGAAGCCGGGATCGAGCGCGCTGACCCGGTCGAACCCGGCGATCGCGGCATCGAGCCTGCCGGCCCGCATCTGCGCCAACGCCAGCAGGTTCAGGATCGCGGGGTCTTTCGGAAACAGCAGCGCCAGCCGTTGCCCCTCGGCGAGCACGCTGGCGATGTCGCCGCGCTGCATCAGGCGTTGCAACGCCTGCATCTGTTGGGGCGCGGGGCCCGGGGCGCGCGGCGCGGCGGCCTGCCGGGCGGCACCGGGGGTGGCACCGGGGCGACCGGCCTGCGCCGTGGCGAGGGCCTCCAGCCCCTTGCGCGCGGTGGCATTGCCGGGAAACTTCGCCAGAACCTCGCGGTAGAGCGCTGCCGCACCGCCGCGGTCGCCTTGCTTCGCCAGTTTGGCTGCCTTGCGCAATGTAGCGTCAACCGACATCGCCCGTCTCCCCCGGTGTTGTTCCGGCCCGTTTTCTCACGCGCTCGCGGCGAAGGCCAGTGCCGACCGGCGTTTCAGCCGCCATAGCGCGCGACGAAGTTGCGCAGGATCAGTTCCGGGTAGCGCACGTCTTCGCCGCGCACCGTCTCGATCAGCGCCGCCGCCGTTTCGGGCGGGAAATAGCCCTTGTGCTTGTAGATATGGATGCGGGTCTCGAAGCCTGCGGCGTCGGCCTCGGGGTGAAACTGCGTGGCATAGACGTTGGACCCGAAGCGCAGCATCTGGAACGGGGTCGGCTCTGACGCGACCAGCCGCACCGTGCCTGGTGGCAGCGCCTGCACCGCCTCCTTGTGGCCGACGAAGGCACGGAAATGCGCGGGCACGCCCGCCATCAGTGGATCGGCGCGGCCGTCGTCGGTCAGGCTGCAATCGACCGCGCCCACCGGCTCGCCGTAGGCGGCCTTCGAGACGATCCCGGGGCTCAAGTGGTGGCCGAGAATGCCGATGCCGTAGCAGCAGCCGAGAAAAGCAAGGTCGCGACCGCAGATCTCGGGCATCAGGCCCATGATCGCGTCTTCGATGTGCTTTTCTAACGCGTCTTTCTCGTCTTCGGGGTCGGACACGCAGCCCGGGCCCCCGCCGACGATCACGCCGCTGTAGCGGTCGAGATCGAGATCTGCGGGCAGGTCGTCGAGATCGAGGCGGATCCGGTGCACATCGCCGGGCGCGAGCCCGCCCTTGGCAAGAAAGGCGGCAAACTCGTTGTCGGCGGCCTCGGTCTCGGGGCGCAGTTGCAGGATCAGGAACGGTTTCATGGCATGTCCGCTAGCCGGTGATACGCGATCGGTCAAGCCGAACCGGGCGGCGCAGGGCGATCAGAACGTCGCCCCGAGCAGACGGTCGATCGGGGCGAAATCGTCGGTCAGGATCATTTCGCCGTGCTCGGCGCGCAGGGCGGCCAGAAAGTTCTTGGGAAGACGGCCGAACCCCTTGGGCGCGGGCGTGAGGGTTTCGACGAACTCCGCCGGGCTGGCCCCGTCGCCCGCCGCGAGCACGAAAACCCGCTGCGCGCCGGGGTCGAGCCGTTCGGCGCTGGTCCAGACCTCGACCACCGGAAACACCGCCTCGGCGGTAGCGAGGATCGCGGCCAGCGCGGCGAGGCTGCCGGCGTGGTCGATCACGTTCATCAGGTAGACCCCGCCGGGCGCGAGGCGCGAGGCGGCAAGCTCGAAGAACTCGCGGGTGATCAGGTGCTGCGGCACCGCGATATCGGTGAAGGCGTCGCCGATGATGACATCGTAGCGATCAGCGCGGCGGGCGAGGGCGCGGCGGGCGTCTTCGTGCAGGATCTCGACGCCGTCGGGATCGAACCAGAAATCGGCGATCGCCATCTCGGTCACCGCCGGGTCGATCTCGGCCACGGTCATCTCCGGGCGCGGCGCGCGGGCATCCCAGGCGCGCGGGATCGAATAGGTGCCGCCGCCGATGAAGAAGGCACCGAAGGGCTGCGCGCCCATGCGCAGCCGGGCGATGACCTCGAGCAAGGCGGCGTGGTCGGTGTGCATCACCTCCGGGGCATCGCGCGCCGAGATGCCATGGGCGAGATGATCGAGCACCATCAGCCGCTGCGGTGCCTGTGGATCGGACGAGACATCGAGGCTGCGCAGGCAGAAATAGCGGCTCTCCACGCTGCAGGGCGAGGGCGCGGCGAGGGCGGTGGCGGCCAGCGCCAGCGGCGCGACCAGGGCCCCGGTCATCAGCGCCAGCGCGGGCACCTCTCCGGCGCGACGGCCAAGGCCGAAGAGGATCAAGGTGGCGAGCGCATAGGCCAGCGTGACCGCGGCGAGGGTGCCGATCGAGCCGAGCCAGGCGATGAACAGGAACCCCGCGAGCAGGGTGCCCGCGATCGCGCCGATCGCCCCGGCGGCGAACATCGCGCCGAGCGCGCGGCCCTGTCGCTCGGGCGCGGCGGCCACCGCGATGGCGGCGAGCACCGGGGCGGGAATGCCGGCAAACAGCGAGGGCAGGAAGAAGGCGATCATGCTGAGCGCGACAATCGCGGTCACCGCGTTGTCAGTGGCAGGCAGCACCAGCGCAGCCCCCCAGCGCAGCAGGAAGACCGCGCCCGCCGTGGTCAGCGCCGCCGCCGCCAGCGCCCAGCCGGTGGCAAGAAGCGCGCGGCCGGGCGCACGCTCGGCGATGATCCCGCCGATCCAGTGGCCCACCGAGAAGCCCGCCAGCACCACCGCGATCACCGATGTCCAGGTATAGAGCGACATGCCCACGTAAGGCGCAAGCATCCTGCCCGCGACGATCTCGACCACCAGCGAGGCGGCCGACACCGCGCCCTGAAGCAAGACGAGAAGCCAGACGGGGGGCAGGGCGCGGGCAGTCATGCAGGCTCCTCGGCGGGTGGACCGGGAGCGACTGTGCGTCGGCCACGGGTTTCGGGCAAGGACAAACTCGGCCCGACGGGCTGCCCCTGCGGCAATTCGTGCCCTCGCAACAGGGCGGAGAAAAGGAACATAACGAATATGAGATATGTATGGTTCGGTTCCCCCCAAGGGTGCCGGATGGGAGGAGACAGCAATGCAACGACTGGCAAGCAAGGCTTGGCTCGTGCTCGGGTTGGGCCTTTGGCTCGGTGTGGCGGGCAGCGGTCTGGCGCAGAACGAGAGTGTCACCACCGGGGCGCCGCCGCCGCCCGAGCGGGTGGCCGTGCCCAGCACCTCGACGGCGGATCACTCGAAATTCGAGATCCTCCAGAAGGAATTCGCCTCCGGACCGGAGGTCACCGCGGCTTGCCTGAGTTGCCACACCGAGGCCGACGACCAGGTCATGCACTCGATCCACTACCAGTGGAAATTCGACTCCTCGTCCGGTCAGACCCTCGGCAAGAGCGAGGTGCTCAACTCGTTCTGCGGCAACGTTGCCGGCAACGAGCCGCGCTGCACCTCCTGTCACGCCGGCTACGGCTGGGACGACATGGCGTCACCACCCCCGGCGCAATCCAACGCCGTCGATTGCCTCGCCTGCCATGACCGTTCGGGACAATACACCAAGCTCGCCGACGCCGCCGGGCATCCGCCGCTGGAGCCGGTGAAGGCCGGTGCGGTGACGATCTCCGGCCAGCCGGCCTGGGCCGTCGATCTCGCCAAGGCGGCGCAGAGCGTCGGCCAGCCCGGGCGCGACAATTGCGGCAACTGCCACTTCTACGGCGGCGGCGGCGACAACGTGAAACACGGCGACCTGTCGTCGGTGCTTTTCGAGCCCTCGCTGGCGGTGGATGTCCACATGTCGCCCGAGGGTGAAAACTTCACCTGCTCCACCTGCCATGTCTCCGATCAGCATGAATGGGCGGGCTCGCGCTACGAGGTGCATGCCACCGACCCCGGCACCGGCAAGCCCGGCGAACGGCGCGACGTGGCGACCTGCGAAAGCTGCCACTCGGCCGATCCGCATCCGACCTCGCTGATCGGCATGAAGCTCAATGATCACGTCGACGTGGTGGCCTGCCAGACCTGTCACATCCCCGAGTTCGCGCGTGGGGGCGTCGCCACCAAGACGGTTTGGGACTGGTCGACCGCCGGCAGGCTCTCGCCCGAGGGCAAGCCGATGCACGAGGAAAACTACGTGCAGGGCGACGGCAAGGCGCTGCACACCTACCTATCCACCAAGGGCGATTTCGAATGGGGCGAGAATGTCGTGCCGCATTACGCCTGGTTCGACGGGCAGGTGGACTACACCACCGGCGACATGGAGATCGACCCCAGCGAGATTGTCGAGGTCAACCGCGTTCACGGCGCGCGTGAGGATGGCCGGAGCCGGATCTGGCCGTTCAAGCTCATGGAAGGCAGCCAGTCCTACGATGCCGGGTTCAACAAGCTGGCCTATGCCCAGGTCTGGGGGCCGGACACCGACACGGCGTTCTGGACCAACTTCGACTGGTCGAAGGCCATCGAGGCGGGGATGAAGGCGGCGGGATCCGAGTATTCCGGCGAGTTCGGCTTTGTCGATACCCACATGTACTGGCCGATCACCCACATGGTGGCCCCGGCCTCCGACGCGCTCGACTGCGTCGCCTGCCATGCCGAAGACAGCCGCCTCGCGGGGCTGGCCGGGGTCTACATGCCGGGCACCGACACGATGTCCTGGATCGGGATCCTCGGCCGGCTGATGGTGCTGGGCGCGCTCCTCGGCGTCATCGGCCACGGCCTTCTGCGCCTCGTCAACCGCTCGAAGGGAGGAAGCCACCATGGCTAATCGCATCGTCAAGGTTTTCCCGCGGTTCGAGCGGTTCTGGCACTGGACCCAGATGGCGTTGATCTTCGTGCTGATCTTCACCGGCTTCGGGTTGAACGGGGTGCATGGGCTGATCCCGTTCCGGATGGCGGTGACCTTGCACACGGTCGCGGCGCTGGTGCTGCTGGCGGTCTGGATCTTTGCCACCTTCTGGCTCTTCACCACCGGCACCTGGAAACAGTTCCTGCCAAAAGTGGAGGGGATGCTGGAAGTGGCGCGGTTCTACGCCTGGGGCGTGTTCAAGGGCGAGGAACATCCCTATCGCAAGATCTTCTGGCGCAAGCACAACCCGTTGCAGGCGGCGACCTACTTCGCGCTGAAATGGATGGTCTTCCCGGCGATCTGGGGCACCGGACTGGTCTATCTCGCCTACAATTTCTGGGAGCCGTTGCCGAACGCGGTGTTCTTGCTCAAGATCGTCGCCAACCTGCACCTGCTGGCCGCCTACGTGATCGTGACCTTCGTCATCCTCCACGTCTATCTCCTGACCGTGGGCCACGGGTTCCGCGAGCACGTCAAGCCGATGGTGACCGGGTTTGACGAAATCGAGCTGACGCCGGAACAGGAAGCCTACCTGGAACAGAACGAGCCCTGGCGACTGAAGCACTGATCCGGGCTTTCGGGTCGAGGCAAGGCCGGTGTCTGCGGGGGCGGACACCGGCCTTTTTCATGGCGCAGGTCGTGGTCACACCCCGGTGAGGTGGCGCAGGCGGGGTTGATCCGGGCCGCGGCACCGGGGGAGGGTGGTGGTAAAACCGAAACCGAAAAGGAGAGGTTGGCATGCCCCTTACCGAACAACAGGAAGCGCTCTGCCGCGACAACACCACAGATTTCTCCGATCTGAGCGCGGTCTTCATCAACACCTCGCTGAAGCGCGATCCGGACGAGAGCCACACCCGGCTCCTGATGAACGTTTCCGCCACGATCATGGAACGCAACGGGGTGCACGTGGATCACCTGCACATGCTGTCGTACCAGGTTCCCCCCGGGGTTTACCCCGACATGACCGAACACGGCTGGGACACCGACGACTGGCCGACGCTGTGGGAGCGGGTCAAGGCCGCCGATATCCTCGTCGTCGGCACACCGCTCTGGCTCGGCGAGGAGAGCAGCGTCTGCCGGGTGCTGATCGAACGGCTCTACGGCATGTCGGGCCTGCTCAACGACAAGGGCCAGTCGATCTATTACGGCAAGGTCGCGGGCAGCGTGATCACCGGTAACGAGGACGGTGTGAAACACGCGGCGATGACGATCGGCTATGCGCTCTCGCATCTCGGCTACACAATTCCGCCGCAAGCCGATTGCGGCTGGATCGGCGAGGCCGGGCCGGGTCCGTCCTATGGCGACATGGTCGAAGGCGAGCCCACCGGGTTTGACAACGATTTCACCCAGCGCAACACCACGATCATGAGCTGGAACATCCTGCATCTCGCACGGATGCTGAAGGACGCGGGCGGCTATTCCAATCACGGCAACGATCGCAATGCGTGGAGCGCGGGGTGCCGGTTCGACTATGACAATCCCGACTATCGGCGCTGAGGGGCGATGGCCGGACCGCAAAACCCCGGCGCCGGCCCGGGGAGTGCGAAAGATCTAAGATGTCGGGGTTGACCGGAGGGCTCAGCCGCCCCAGGTGCGCACCACGCCACAATCCATGTGCACGAAGTTCGAGCCGGAATACTTGCCGACACCGCCGGCCCTGCAGGCGGTCGCCGCCTTGAACATCTGGTGCACCGAGCGGGATTTCAGCCGAAGATCGGCGGCCTGGCCCTTGAGATGCAGCGAGTTTTTCGCAACGCCGCTCGAGCGGGACCGCAGCATCGCGTTGGTTTCCGGGCTGCGGTAGCCGGACAGCAGCATGTAGGGCTCGTTCACGTCGAGCAGCCCGTGTGCGGCGGCCATGATGTCGACGGTGCGGGCGTCGATCTGGATCGTCTTGTTGTTGCGCCAGTCGCGCATGAAATGGTTGATCTCGGCGATCGCCTCGGGGATGTACTTGCCTTCGATCCAGTAGATCGTGTCGATCCGCTCGCCGGTGCGGCCCGAGTACATCACGATGCGGCGGATATCGCCACCGCCACGCAGGAAACCGGCGGCCTTGGCGAATGTGGGTGCGGCGGTGACGGCTGTTGCCGCGAAAGCGCCCAGTAGAGCGCGCCGGCTCAGCCCGTTAAAGCTTGTGCTTGTCATCTGTCCGAGTTCGTCCCGTATTCTGCTTGGTGCCGCGCCACGCTGCCTCGCGCGCCACGGTTGCGATTGCGCCTGACCCCCCAGACACGAAGACGTTATGCCATACAACGAATCGTCCTCCAACCCCTCGCGTTGCCGCAGGTTCCACGGACAAGCAAAATCGGCAGAAATCTGCTGAAACTCGCTAACTTCCGGTTAACTGTGGCCACCATGTCGCAGCCGCCAAGGCGAAGCAGGCCAGAAGGCGGTTTTGGCGCTTTTGTGAATGGACAGGCGTTCGCAAGCTGGCAAACTGGCGTGAAACCGGGAATCCATTAGTGATTTGAGCATTCAAGACGGGGAAATTCCAAGATGTCGCTGCCGCGCCTTCGCAAGACTTTTGTTCACGCCCTTGCCGCGGCCGCCGTGCTCGGTCTCGCCTCGCCGGCCGCCGCCACCTCGGCGGATCTGCGCTTTCCCGCCTTCGCCCAGGCCGTTGCCGAGGCCGCCCTCGGCCATGACGAAGTCGCCGCCTTCTACCGCGAGACCGGCTACCAGCCGATCTGGACCGGGCAGGCACCGGGCGAGCGGGCCCGGCTGGAGGCGCTCCTGAAGGCGATCCTTTCGGCCGGCGATCATGGCCTGCCGGTCTCGGCCTACGACACCACCGAGCTTCAGGCGATGATGCGCGCGGTGTCGTCGCCTCGCGACCGGGGCCGGGTCGAGGTTGAGCTCACCCGGCTGTTCCTGACCTATGCCCACCAGCTTCAAAGCGGTATCGTCACGCCGAGCCAGATCGACCCGGGGATGGTCCGGGTGCCCGACCGGCGCGACAGCACCGCGTTGCTCACCGGCTTCATCGAGGCCGAGAACCCCGAGGCGTTCATGCACACCTTGGTGCCGACCTCGGACGAATACGCCCGGCTGATGCACAAGAAGTTCGAGCTTGAGCGGCTGATCGCGGCAGGCGGCTGGGGGCCGGGCGTGCCGGGCAGCGCGCTAAGGCCCGGCGACGTCGGGATGCCGGTGGTCGCGCTGCGCAACCGGCTGGTGGCGATGGGCTACCTCGATCGCTCCGCCACGATCACCTACGACGCCGATATCCAGCGCGCGGTGCAGCGGTTTCAGGAAAACGCCGGGCTGAACGCCGACGGCGTCGCCGGGCCATCGACGATCCGCGCGCTCAACGTCGAGCCCGAGGAGCGGCTGAAGTCGATCATCGTGGCGATGGAGCGCGAGCGTTGGCTCAGCATCGACCGGCAGAAGCGCTATATCTGGGTCAACCTGACCGATTTCACCGCCCGCGTCGTCGATGGCGGCGAGATCACCTTCGAGACCCGTTCGGTGGTCGGCCAGAACCGGGGCGACACCCGCACGCCGGAGTTTTCCGACGAGATGGATCACATGGTGGTCAACCCGAGCTGGTATGTGCCGCGCTCGATCTCGGTGAACGAATACCTGCCCGGCATGATCGCTTCGGGCGGGGCCAGTGCCGGACACCTCCAGTTGATCGACGGCCGGGGCAACGTGGTGCCGCGATCCGCGGTGAACTGGGAAGAGGTCAACCCGCGCAATTTCCCGTTCGATCTCAAGCAACCGCCCTCGCGCGGCAACGCGCTGGGGCTGGTCAAGTTCATGTTCCCCAACCAGTACAACATCTACCTCCACGACACCCCCTCGAAGAGCCTGTTCAACAACGAGGTGCGAACCTACTCGCATGGCTGCGTGCGGCTGGCCGACCCGTTCGACTTCGCCTATACCCTGCTGGCACCGCAGACCGCCGATCCCGAGGGCTATTTTCACTCGGTGCTCGACACCGGGCGCGAGACCCGGGTGGACCTCGAACCTGCGGTGCCGGTGCACATCGTCTACCGCACCGCCTATTCCGATCTGCGTGGCCACATGAGCTACCGGGCCGACGTCTACGGCCGCGATGCCAAGGTCTGGGCCGCGCTCGAAGCCGCGGGAGTGCGGCTGCCGGGATACGAAAGCTGAACATCGACGCAGGAAACGCTTCGTGGCTCACATTTCGGTTTTCTTGCGGTCCCAAACCGACTAAACGGGCCTCGGCTTCTGGCTGAGCTTGGGGAACACGATGTCCGAGGATATCCGTAACCGCATTGTCGAGATCATCGCCGAACAGGCAGTCATAGATCCGTCGGATGTGTCGATGGATCAAAGCCTTGAAGACCTCGGCATCGACAGCCTCGGGCTCGTCGAGGCGATCTTCGCGATCGAGGAAAGTTTCGATATCTCGGTGCCCTTCAACGCCAACGCGCCGGAGGAAAGCGAGTTCGACATTTCCTCCGTCGGCGCCATCGTGACAGCCGTCGCCGGGCTCATCGCCGCGCAAAAGGGCTAGGCGCGATGCGGCGTGTCGTGATCACCGGCGCAGGCACGATCAACGCATTGGGCCACGGGCTTTCACAAACCATCTCCGCGATGAAGGCGGGTCGATCGGGGATCGGGCCGCTCGACTTTCGCGACGCCGACCGGCTTTCGGTGCGCATCGGCGCGCAGGTGAAGGACTATGACCCCGAGGCGCGGTTCAGCCGTCAGGAGCTGGTGCTCTACGACCGTTTCACCCAGTTCGCGCTGATCGCCGCGCAAGAGGCGATGGCGCGGGCGGGGCTCGCCATCGACGGCGCGCTGGCCGAGCGCTCGGGCGTGGTGCTGGGCAATTCCGGCGGCGGGCTCGGGACGGTCGAAGATAATTACCGCACCGTCTTTGAAGAGGGCAAGAACCGGGTGCACCCCTTCACCGTGCCCCGGCTCATGAGCAATGCCGCCGCCAGCCAGGTGTCGATGGCACACAACCTGCGCGGGCCGTCCTATACCGTCGCCTCCGCCTGCGCCTCGTCGAACCACGCGATGGGCCAGGCGCTGCTGCTGATCCGCGCCGGCATGGCCGACGTGATGCTCACCGGCGGGTCGGAGGCGATGCTGTGTTTCGGCGGGATCAAGGCATGGGAAGGGCTCAGGGTGATGTCGAAAGATGCCTGCCGCCCGTTCTCGGCCACCCGCACCGGCATGGTTCAGGGCGAGGGCGCGGCGGTGTTCGTCTTCGAGGAACTGGAACACGCCAAGGCGCGGGGGGCGGAGATCCTTGCCGAGGTGGCGGGGTTCTCGATGACTGCCGACGCCGCCGATATCGTCATGCCCTCGCGCGAAGGCGCCGCGCGGGCGATCGCGGGTGCCTTGCGCGACGCCGGGCTCAATCCGGAAGACGTGGGCTATATCAATGCCCACGGCACCGGGACCACCGCCAATGACAAGACCGAATGCGCGGCCGTTGCCGACGCTTTCGGCCAGGCTGCCGGGCAGGTGCTGATCTCCTCGACCAAGTCGATGCACGGCCACCTGATCGGCGGCACCGGCGCGGTGGAACTGGTTGCCGCGCTGATGGCGCTCACCGAGGGCGTGATCGCGCCCACCATCGGCTACGAGGCACCCGACCCGGAATGTCCGCTCGACGTGGTGCCGAACGAGGCGCGCGAGGCGAAGGTGAGTGCGGTGTTGTCGAACGCCTTCGCCTTCGGTGGGCTCAATGCTGTGATCGCGTTGAAGAAAGCGCCATAACGTACTGAAATACAAGTATTCAAACAGAAAACGCCGCGCGAGGGTCGCGCGGCGTCTGATCAGGTTCGGCGGTTCCGGTTTATTCGGCCGCCGGGGCCTCGGCTTCGGCCGGCGCGGTCGGCACCGGCAGCGAGTCATAGGCCGCGGTGAAGCCCTTGAGCGACACCGGGATCTGGATCCGGGTCGGCTCCCGGTCCGGCGGCAGGAAGGCCACGAGGCCAAGGTTCATCACTTCGCCGGCCTTGAACGCCTCGATGTCTTCGGGGCCGAACAGCAGCCGGGCGATGCAGCCGTCAGGCAGGCACATGTAGAAGTCGTACTGCTTGGAAAGCCCGCGGTCGACACCGATGTTCAGACCCTGCGGCAAGAGGATGCCGAGATCGACCGGCAGCGCGAGTTCGCCCACCGCGACCGCGGGGCTGCCCTGCGCCTGACGGCCAAGCGCGATCTTGCCCACCGGGTTCTGTTCGGCGTCGAACAGGGTTTGCGCCATGCGGCAGGGATCGTTGCCGTCTTCCGTGCGCAGGCATTCGCGCTGCCAGTCGTCGAAAGCCTCATCGACATAGGTCGCGTCCTCGCCTTCGGTCACCGCGAGCGGCGCTTCGACGGCCGCCTCCGGGGCTTCGGTCGGTGCCGCGTCCTCGGCATCCTGAGCTGCGGCGGGCCCGGCCAGCGCGATGAAGAGCGCGAGGCCGAGGGGTTTGAGCAAATCTGCCATGATCGAATTCCCGTTTCCGTTGTCATTCGGAGGCTTGATTAACACGGGCTGCCGCTGCTGTCAGGGGCGAAATTTGGGCGGTGTTGCGGAACCGGGAAAAGCCGCTCAACCGGGGGCCGGGCGCATGACAAGATGGATGACGGTGCCCGGGAAGCTTGCCCGGAATTGAGAAAGGGCCCGGTAGACCCGGACCCTTCTGCGCACATGCAGCGCAATTGTTGGTACTCCCTGCCGGACCGGCCGACTTGTGGGGCGAACGCTATGACAGAATGTCGCATCGGTCAACAGGTGGATTCGGGCGCGTGGTGAACCGGCCATAGCCCATGGCACCGGGATCGCGCGAAAAAAGCCGCGCCCCCGGGGCGCGGCCAGTCTGACAGGGAGGAAGTCGCCCAGGCGAAGGGAACAGGCCCGGACGGATTCACTCTGGCACGAAATCCTTAAAAATGTATTTTCATCGCAAAGGGTTCCGAGGGAGGGCAGGCGGTATGGACGATCAGGTGTTCATCGGCGGCGGTGGCGAGGCCTACGGCATCAAGCAGGGGCTGTTGCTGAAATATGCCAACCGCCACGGGCTGATCGCCGGGGCGACCGGCACCGGAAAGTCGGTGACCTTGCAGATCCTTGCCGAAGGGTTCTCGAAAGCCGGTGTGCCGGTGTTCCTCTCCGACGTGAAGGGCGACATGTCCGGGCTCGCGGTGGCGGGGTCGGAGGGCTTCAAGCTGCACGACGCCTTCCTGTCGCGCGCCGGCAAGATCGGCTTCGACGATTACACCTACGAGCAATTCCCGGTCACGTTCTGGGACCTGTTCGGCGAACAGGGCCATCCGGTGCGCACGACGGTGGCCGAGATGGGGCCGCTCCTGCTCTCGCGCCTGCTCGAACTGACCGACGTGCAGGAGGGCGTGCTCAACGTCGCCTTCCGGGTCGCCGACGAGGAAGGGCTGCCGCTTCTCGATCTCAAAGACCTTCAATCGCTGCTGCTCTGGGTCGGCCAGAACGCGGCCGATCTGTCGCTGCGGTATGGCAACGTCGCGGGATCTTCCGTGTCGGCGATCCAGCGCGCGCTGCTGGTGCTCGACATCCAGGGCGGCCACAACCTGTTCGGCGAACCGGCGCTGGACCTTGCCGACCTGATGCGGGTGGACCCCGACGGGCGTGGCCGGATCTCGATCCTCGCCGCCGACCGGCTGATGCGCTCACCGCGTCTCTACGCCACCTTCCTGCTCTGGCTGTTGTCGTCGCTGTTCGAGGACCTGCCCGAAGTCGGCGATCCCGACAAGCCGAGGATGGTGTTCTTCTTCGACGAGGCGCACCTGTTGTTCGACGACGCCCCGCGCGCCTTGATCGCCAAGGTCGAGCAGGTGGCGCGGCTGATCCGCTCCAAGGGTGTGGGCGTCTACTTCGCGACGCAGAACCCCGCCGACGTGCCCGACACCGTGCTCGGCCAGCTCGGCAACCGGGTTCAGCATGCGTTGCGCGCCTTCACCGCGAAGGATCGGCGCGAGTTGCGCCAGGCCGCCGAAACCTACCGCGACAACCCCCGCTTCGACATCGAGGACGCGATCCGCGAGGTCGGCGTCGGTGAGGCCGTCACCTCGATGCTGGAGGCCAAGGGCGCGCCCGGGGTCGCCGAACGCACATTGATCCGCCCACCGTCTTCGCAGCTCGGGCCGATCTCGCCAGAGGAGCGAGCGGCGGTCAATGCCGCATCGCCCTTTGCCGGCAAGTACGACACCGCGATCGACCGCGACAGCGCCCACGAGATGCTCGCGCGCCGGGCCGAGGCGGCGGCAAAGGCGGCAGAGGAGGCCGAGCGCGCCGAGGCGGAAGGTGAGGCGCGCGAATTCAGCGCCGCGCGCCGCTACGGCGCGAACGGTGACACATCGTCAGCGGGCGCACGCCCGGGTCGCGGCTCGAGCTTCGGCGGCGAGGTCGCGAAGGTGGTGATCAAGGAGCTCAAGGGCACCACCGGACGGCGCATCGTGCGCGGCCTGCTCGGCACCCTGTTCAAGGCACGCTGATCGGGTGTTTCGAGATGATTTGCCCCGTGCCCGGGGCGCTACGTCACGCCCCTGTCACGAATCGCGGTCAGGATGCGCCCATATCGTGGGGCTTGTCTGGTTTCCATTCCCAGATATAGTCAGCGATAGATGACGGGGCGGGGTGTCCCCGCCCTGCGGTTGCGAGACAGGGCGGGGGCGGAGTCACCGATCATGGACGGCGAGTTCAGAACATCATTCGTGCGCGAACAGGCGAACCCGAGGGCGCACCCGGCGCTTGTTCTCAACGCCGACTTTCGCCCGCTCTCCTATTATCCGCTTTCGCTCTGGCCATGGCAGGAAGCGGTGAAGGCGGTGTTTCTCGACCGGGTCACGATCGTGGCGGAATACGACGAGGTTGTGCATTCGCCCTCGATGGCGCTGCGGATACCGTCTGTCGTGGTGCTGAAGGACTACGTGAAGCCGCAAAAACGGGTGGCGTTCACCCGCTTCAACCTGTTCCTGCGCGACGAGTTCTGCTGCCAGTATTGCGGCGCGACCGGCGATCTGACCTTCGACCACGTCGTGCCGCGTGCGCGCGGCGGCGTGACAAGCTGGGAAAACGTCGTCGCCGCCTGCTCGAAATGCAACCTGCACAAGGGCTCGAAAACCTTGCGCCGCTCCGGGCTCAGCCTGCGCAAGCCGCCGCGCCAGCCGGGGGCGGAGGAACTCAAGAACCTCGGCCGCAAGTTCCCGCCCAACCACCTGCACGAAAGCTGGACCGACTTTCTCTACTGGGACGCCG
Source organism: Maritimibacter sp. HL-12 (assembly GCF_900177545.1). GTDB lineage: Bacteria > Pseudomonadota > Alphaproteobacteria > Rhodobacterales > Rhodobacteraceae > Sinisalibacter. Next base: position 3,275,499 of record NZ_FXBQ01000001.1, read on the forward strand.
AACTGGAGGCGTGAACGGGCGCGTTTTTGCGCGCGCACCGGAGGCTTGAACGGGCGCGATCTCGCGCGCACTGGAGGCGTGAACGGGCGCGATCTTGCGCGCCCGTGGGGCCCCCCGGGCGTCAGGCCCGCCCGCGCCGTCCGCCGCGCCGTCCGCCGCGGGTGGCACCGGTTCCGCCGCCCGACCCGGCTGGTTTGTTGAACTGGATCCAGTCGGCCCCGTGGGCGTCGTTGTCGAGCAGAAGGTTGGCGGCGCGGATCGCTTCCATTTCCTTGCCCGCGCGGTAGCGGGTCGAGCCGAGGCCAAACAGGGTGACGAAGGTCTCGTCGTCCATGTCGTCGGGCAACACCACGCCGAGTGCTGCGATCTCGGCCCGCTTCTCGGCGATCTTCGCCTGCGGCACCGGCAGGGCGAGCGGGTTCATGATCGCGCTCGTCATGCCCGAGGCATAGGCCATCGGCAGGAAGGCGTTGTTGATGCCGTGCCGGTTGGGCAGCCCGAAGGAGATGTTGGAGGCCCCGCAGGTGGTGTTGACGCCCAATTCGTCGCGCAACCGGCGCACCAGGGTGAACACCTGCTTGCCCGCCGTCGCCATCGCGCCGATTGGCATCACCAGCGGATCGACGACGATGTCATGGGCCGGGATGCCGAAATCGGCGGCACGCTCGACGATCTTCTTGGCCACCGCGAAGCGCACCTCGGGGTCGACCGAGATCCCGGTATCGTCGTTCGAGATCGCCACCACCGGCACGTTGTATTTCTTCACCAGCGGCAGCACCAGTTCGAGCCGCTCCTCCTCGCCGGTGACGGAGTTGACCAGCGGGCGGCCCTCGGCGATCTCCAGCCCGGCTTCGAGCGCGCCGGGCACCGAGCTGTCGATGCAGAGCGGCACATCGACGAGGCCCTGCACCAGCCCGATCACCTGGCGCATCAGCGGCGGCTCGGTCTGGTTCGGATCGGGGTTGGTGTTGAACACCACGCCGGCGTTGACGTCGAGCACCGTGGCCCCGGCGGCAACCTGCGCCACCGCATCCTTCTCGACGGTGGAGAAATCCCCCGCTTCCAGTTCGGCCGCGAGCTTCTTGCGCCCGGTGGGGTTGATGCGCTCACCGATCACGCAGAACGGCTCGTCGAAGCCGATGATCACGGTCTTGCTCTTGCTTTCGAGTATGGTGCGGGTCATGCGTCTCTCCTCGGGGCGGCGGGGCTCAGGCCCGACCGGCGTTGTCAATGAGCTGTTGCAGCCTGTCCTGGCTGTATTCTGCGTCGATGCGCGCCGCTTCGGCGGCGGCGATGGCGGCGGGCTCGCCCGGGGTTTCCACCGGGCCCTCGCGGCGCCACTGCGCCAGGTAATCGTCTGTACCCGCCAGGCCCGACTTCATCGCCGCACGGTCGATCGCCTGTTCGAAGCGCTCGGGCAGGGGCCGCTTGGCCGCCGTCCGGCCCTTGCCGACGATGACCTGGGCGGGAATATCGCGCCAGTAGACAATGATGAGACCAGGCATTGGCATTGCTCCTCGTTGTTCCTCCCCGATAGGCCAGCACGGCGCGCGCGGTTGCGCCAATGGCGACCAGGTGCGCACGGGATGCGACCTCGGGTGTTGCGCCTCGATAGCGGCGGCAGGGAGCGGGGGGAAGGGGAGCCGGCTTGAATTCTTCTCATGATGATCTTCGCCGCCGACGCGCGTTCGCGTGTGCGCGGTGCCACAGAGCTTGCGCGGACCCCGATCGTGCCCTACCTTTGAGGCAACCTAGATTGGAGGGCGTGAAGATGGCGCCCAGGCGTCCCGATGGCGTGGGCGCGTTCCCGAAAGCGGTAGAGCCACCCGCGCCGAACACGCTGGATCCAGACAGCCTCTATGCGGCTCTGGATCTCGGCACCAATAGCTGTCGCATGCTGATTGCCCAACCCAAGGGCAGCCAGTTTCACGTGGTTGACAGCTTCTCGAAATCCGTGGGCCTCGGCCAGGGACTGGGCGGCTCGGGCCGGCTCAGCCGTGCCTCGATGGCACGCACGATCCAGGCACTCAGGATCTGCAAGCGCAAGCTCGCCAAGCACGATGTCGGGCACATGCGGCTGGTCGCCACCGAGGCCTGCCGCCGCGCCACCAACAGCCACGATTTCATGCGCATCGTCGAGCGCGAAACCGGGCTGAAACTCGAAATCATCAAGCCCGAGGAAGAGGCGATGCTGGCGGTGATCTCGACCGCGCCGCTGGTCTCGACCCGCACCGAGCAGCTTCTCGTCGTCGATATCGGCGGCGGCTCGACCGAGCTTGTCTGGATCGACCTCTCGGCGGTGCCGCCGCTGGAACGGCCGCGCTCGATCATGCGGCTGCGCGCCGGGTTCAAGGGCGAAACCGGGCCGTTTCCGGCCGCGCGGGTGGTCGACTGGATCAGCGTGCCGCTCGGGGTGGCGACGCTGCGCGAGGCCTATGACGACGTCGAGGACGATTCGGCACGTTTCGCGCTGATGAGTTGGTATTTCGAGGAGCAACTCGGGGGATTCTCCCCGTTCCACCGTGAGAACGCCCGCGAGGGGTTCCAGATCATCGGCACCTCAGGCACCGTCACCACGGTGGCCGCCACCCATCTCGGCCTGAAGCGTTACGATCGCAACAAGGTCGACGGGCTCAGGATGACCTCCGACCAGATCGACCGGGTGATCCGCGGCTACCTCGTCGCCGGTCCGGAGGGGCGGCGTGCCGATCCGCGGATCGGACGCGACCGGCAGGCGCTGATCATGTCGGGCGCGGCGATCCTGCAGGCCTTGCTCAGGATCTGGCCGACCGACCGGCTCTCCGTGGCCGACCGGGGCCTGCGCGAGGGGCTGCTCTATGCGCAGATGTCGTCGGACGGGGTGCTCGAAGACGGGCCGTACTGAGGCCGCCACGCGAGAGACCTGCGTGGGCGTTGCGGCGCGAGGGCGTTTCGGTATATCCCGGCGAAAAAGGAGGCTCAGGTGGCCAAGAAACCGACCAAAGGCACATCGGGCCGGGGCGAGCGTGACCTCAAGGTCAAGGTGAAATCCGCGCGCGGGCGCAAGCTCTCGTCAACCCTGTGGCTCCAGCGCCAGCTCAACGACCCTTACGTGAAACGCGCGAAAGCCGAGGGCTTCCGGGGCCGCGCGGCGTTCAAGATCCTCGAGTTGGACGACCGTTTCGGATTTCTCAAGCCCGGCGCGCGGGTGGTCGATCTCGGCTGCGCCCCCGGCGGCTGGTTGCAGGTTGCGGTGGCGCGGGTCAACGCGCTCGGCGAGATCGCGGGCAAACCTGTCGGCACCGTGCTCGGGGTCGATCTGCAGGAGGTCGAGCCGGTGGCCGGTGCCGAGACGTATCAGCTCGATTTCATGGCCGATGGTGCCGATGACCAGGTCAAGGCCTGGCTCGGCGGCAAGGCCGACGTGGTGATGAGCGACATGGCGGCGGCCTCGTCGGGCCATAAACAGACCGACCACCTGCGCATCATCGCGCTCGGAGAAGCGGCGGCCTACCTCGCCTTTGACGTTCTGGAAGCGGGCGGCACCTTTGTCGCCAAGGTGCTGGCCGGAGGGGCCGAGGGCGATCTGCAAAAGCTGCTCAAGCAGAAGTTCACCAAGGTGGTGAACGTCAAACCCCCCGCGAGCCGTGCGGATTCGTCGGAGAAATTCGTGATCGCCAGCGGGTTTCGCGGGTAGCGGGTCGGCTGCCTCAGTCTTCGAGGCCCCAGATCTTCGCGAGCTTGGTGTAGGAGCGCGGTGCGCTGTGGGGATCGTCGCCCGCGCCGCCCATCCGTTCCCGGCGCGCGGCAAGCTCTTCGGGCGTCTCTTCCAGCGGGTTGCGCTTGATCCCCGAGCCTTCAACGATCCGGTTCATGAAATTGAACAACGCGCAGACGCTGATCGCGTCAAACAGGGCCTGTTCGTCCCACCCGGCGGCATAGACCGCCTCGGCATCGGCTTCGATCATCCGCGCGGGCGAGAGCGTCAGCTTGCGGACATAGGCGAGGATCGGCTTGATCCGGTCGTCGACGGCGGCGGTGTCGAGGTCTGCCAACAGGCCCGCGAACACGGTCTCGTCGATCCCGAAAGCGGCGGCGGCGACGGTATGCGCCCCGTGGCAATAGGTGCAGGCGTTCAGCCCCGAAACGTAGGCCGCGATCAGCTCGCGCTCGGCGACGGTCAGCGGCGACGGGTCTCGCAACAGCCGGTCGTGGTATTCCAGAAGCGGGGCGGCGGTATGGGGAAAGCGGCGGAACACACTCGACAATTCGGGTTCGCCGGGAATCGAGGGGAATACGCGCATGCCGATCATCTCCGCCTGGTTTCAGCCGGTTTGCCCGGCGGTCGCGTGACCTTAGACCATCGCGGGCGTGGTGTCGCCAGGCAGGGCAGGCTGTCGGGGCGCGCGGAACACGTCCGGGGGCGCCACGGGAATGCGGCGTCGGGCCTCGGATCAGCCGTCGATCATGCCCAGTTCACGGCCGTTGGTCACTTGCGTCAGCACCCGGCCATTCGCGGTCTGGCGAATGTCATAGCCATAGCCGCGCAGACGGAAGCGCCATTCGCGGTCCGACAGGCAGCTGCGGCGTTCGTTGCGTGCGAAGGCGAGGGCTTCGGTGCTGGCCGAAAGGCCGGTCTCGGTGATGTGCATTGGTCTCGTCCTGTGTCCAATAATGGTTAATGCACTTGATTGTTCACGGATTCGTGGCGGTATTCGTGCCGGAATGGGGCAGAACCGGGGTGATTTCTGGTGAATTTCCGCCGCGCTACAACGCCTGCGGATCGCGCCAGGCGCGCAGCGGGGCGAGGCGTGGTGTCTTTTTCGCCTGGTGGCGGTCCATCCGCCTGAGCACCCGGTCCAGAAACGCCACCGCCTCCGCCGCATAGGGGCCCTTGTTGAGCATCACGCATTCGGCGCGCTGGCCGCGCGCCGCATCGGTCGCCTCGGCGCGGCTGGCATGGCCTTCCTTGGCGAGGCCCTCCAGCACTTGGGTTGCCCAGATCACCGGCACCTCCGCCGCTTCGCAGAGCCACAGGATCTCTTCCTGGATCTCCGTCAGCCGTTCCAGCCCGATCTCGACGGCAAGATCGCCGCGCGCGATCATCACCGCGACCGGGCCGGTGGTGCTGGCCTGCACGATCAGCCGGGGCAGGTTGCGCACGGCGAGATCGGTTTCAACCTTGAGCACGATCGCCGGGCTGCTGCCGCCTGCGGGCAGGCGCGCGGCGATGGCGCCTTGCAGGGCGCGCACATCGCGCGCGGTCTGCACGAACGAATAGCCGATGATATCCGCGTGCTGCACGGCAAAATCCAGCGCCGCAAGATCGGCTTCGGTGAGGGCGGGGATGTCGATATCGACACCGGGCAGGTTCACGCCCTTCTCGGCCGCGAGGCGGGCACCCTTGGCGCGGGCATGGGTGATCTGAAGCTCGGCGCGGCCTTCGCTCACCGCGATGACCTGCGCGCCGAGCTTGCCGTCGTCGAAATGCACCGTGGCACCGGGCCGCAGGGCCTGGATCAGTCTCGGATGGCTCAATGTTATCGTGACCCGCTTGGGATCATCGACGCCACCGGCTGTCAGCACGATCTCGTCGCCGCGCATCAGCCGCGGACCGCCAGCGCACAAGGCCAGGCCCGCGCGCTTCAACTTTTGCAGCTTCTTTTTTTTCTCGCGGGCGAGGAGGGCCTCGGGGCACGACACGGTTGCGGTGCGCACCTTTGGCCCGGCAAGGTCCATCAACACCGGCACCCGCCGCCCGGCGGCTTCGGCCACCGCCCTTGTGTGGGCGATCATCGCGCCCCAGGCCTCGGGGCTGTCATGGGCGCAGTTGATCCGCACCGCGTTGGCCCCGGCCGCGACAAGGTTGCCGATCAGATCTGCGGATTCGGCGGCCTCGGTGGGGAGGGTGACGAGTATCCGCGTGCTGCGCCCCTTGGGATCGGTGCCGAAGATCGCATCGCGGCGGGCGTCGATCCGGTGCCGCGAATAGGTGAGCAGCGGCGAGACGGTGCCTTGGATCGGGGTGGTGTCGGCAAGGGTGGTCAGGGCGGCGATGACCGCGTCCAGGGTGGCGCGCACATGCGACTCGCTGCGCCCGAGCGACGAGAGCCCAAGCCGCGCGAGGGCGGCCTGCTCCACCGTCAGATCAATGCGGCGCAGGGCGAGGAACAAGGCAAGGTTGGCCGCCGATTCGGCGAAATCCGAGCCGTCGAGCGCCCCTTGCCATCCGGCAAGCGTGGTCGCGGCCGCGTCAAGGGCCTCGCGGCGCACCTGGGTGAGCCTGTCGCGCAGGGCCGAGGCAAGCGCCCGCGGGTCGCTGCCGTTGGCCAGGAGATCGCCATTGTCCATCTGTTGGCCCTGCTTTTGCACATCAGCGCCACCCTGTCACAATGACTTAACAAAACCGTGACGTCCCGCATCCGAATTGCGGTCCCGCCCGGCACGATGCTGCGGCCTGCGATCAGGCCCGCGCCATGCCGGGCGGTGGTCTCGGCCCTGCCGGGTTCCCTCCGTGGATGCGACCACAGCGCGAAGCTATTGCGGCGCGGGCTGCGGCATCACCGCGTTGACGAGGGTCCGCTGCACGATCCATTCGCCATCCTGTTTTTCAAGGATCGCGAGGTGATAGCCTTGCAGCGGCTCGCCTTGCGGATCGGTGATCGTGTAGCGGGCGATATCCCACGCGGTGTCGCCAAGAACCTCGACGGCGAGGGTCTCCACCTTCATGTCGCGAAAACCGGCCTCGAAGCTCTGCCGGTAGCGCTGTTCGACTGCGCCGCGGCCCTCGAAGACCTGCCCGAGCGGCCCGTAGTAGACGACATCCTCGGCGAACAGGCGCGACACCGCGGCGGCATCCTGATTGTTGAAACGGGCCTCGTATTGGTCGAGCCGCGCCTCGATCTCGGCCTCCTGGTCGGGATCGGCCCGCGCAGGCGCGGTCAGGATTGCCGCAAGGGCCAATGCGGAAGCTCCGAGCGCGAGGGTGGGTTTGGCTTGATACGTCATTTGCAGTCTCCCGTGTTGTGGTACTGCGCCCAGTCTGGGGGTTGAGCGCGGGCCGGATAAGCGCGAGACTCGTCGTGATCGGTCCATTTCCGTCGCGGAGGGCGAAAATGAGCAAGTCGCCACCCCTGCACGTCAGCCTTGTTGCGGTTCCGGGCACGCTGGCGATGCCCATTGCCGGGCTCTACGAAGTGCTCACCGCCTTCCCGGTGGTGGCGCATTTCCATGCTTCCGTGCCCGCGACCCCGCCTTTTGCCGTCGAGATCGTCGGAACCGCGCCGATGACGGTGGCCGCGGGCAGCGGCCTGCCGATCACGATCCAGCGCGGCGTGGACGAGGTGGCGCGAACCGATATCGTGATCGTGCCGACGATGGCGGTGGAGGAGAACTGGCCAATGGGCCGCCACCCCGAACTGGTGGCGTGGATGCAGCGTATGAACGAAGGCGGCGCGATGTTGTGCTCGGCCTGCACCGGCCTCGGGCTTCTGGCCGAAACCGGGCTGCTCGACGGCCGCCCGGCCACGACGCACTGGGCGTTCGGGCCCGCTTTCCGGCGGGCATTTCCGCGGGTCGAGCTGCATCTCGAGGAGGTTCTGGTCACCGCCGGCGAGCACGAGGAGTTCGCCATGGCGGGCGGCGCGGCCTCGTGGCAGGATCTCGCACTCTACCTGATCGGCCGTTTCGTCAGCCCCGGCGCGGCCCAGGCGATCGCGCGGTTCGAACTTCTGGAGCGCCACGCCGAAGGCCAGGCCCCCTACCTGCCGTTCCTGCCCAACACCGACCATGGCGACGGCATCGTTCGCCGCCAGCAGGATTGGCTGCGGCAGAATTTCGCGGTTGCAAGCCCGGTGACGGAGATGACCCGCCGCTCCGGTCTGTCGGCGCGCGCCTTCGAGCGGCGGTTCAAGCGCGCAACCGGCCTTGGTCCGATCGCCTATGTGCACCAGGTCCGGATCGACCAGGCGAAGCGGAAACTCGAACAGGGCGACCGGCCGATCGACCAGATCAGCTGGGAGGTTGGCTACGAAGACGCGGCGGCGTTCCGGCGGCTGTTCAAGCGCATCGCCCGTGTCACCCCGGGCGTCTACCGGCGCAAGTTCGCCGTGCCCCGAAACGGCTGAGACGCGGGACCTACGGATCGGCTTTGCGGGCGGTGGGCAATCTGGCGGAGAGACAGGGATTCGAACCCTGGGTCCCCGTGAAGGGACAACGGTTTTCGAGACCGCCCCGTTCGACCACTCCGGCACCTCTCCGCGGTCTCGCGGGGACATAATGCCAGCGCGACCGGGGCGCAACCCCTCATTTCCGCCGATCCGCGACTGCCGCGCGCCGCGGCACTTGTGGCGGCTTGGTGGGGTGCCTAGTCTTTGACGGGCAGACAGTTGCGAGGAGGCACTCATGCGGGTTCATCAACACATCATTGCGGCGCTCGTGCTTGCCTTGGCCCCGCTCTGGGGGCTTGCCGCGAGCGCGGCGGAACGGAGCGAATACCGTGAATTCCTCGAGATCACCGGCTTCGACGTGGCGATCACCTCGATGCAGCAGGGCGCCATGGCGGGGCCCGGCATCACCGGCGACGCCGCCGATGCCTTCGGCCGCCAATACACCGCGCTGGCCGAGCGGGTGTTCGAGCCCGACCTGATGCTGGAGCGCGCCGTCGACATGATGGCGGCGGTGCTGCCCGATGCGCTGCTCGAACATGGCGTGGATTTTTACGGCTCCGAACTTGGCCAGCGGCTCGTCGAGGTCGAAAACGCGAGCCACAGGACGGACGACGACCAACGCCACGCCGAGGGCGAGGAGATTGTCGCGCGGCTCAGCGAGGAAAACCCGGCGCGGCTTGAGGATTACGGCGCGATGCTGGACGCCATCGGCGGCGTCGAATCAAGCCTGCGCGCGGTGCTCGAAGTGCAACTGCGCTACCTGCTCGCGGCGATGGCGGCGGGCAGCGTCGATATTGACTACTCCGAGGCCGAACTGCGCGCCTTGCTGGAAGAGCAGGCCCCCGAGATCCGCAGCAACATTGCCATGTTCTCGATGCTCGGCGCGGCCTACACCTACCGTGATCTCTCCGACGCAGATATCAGCGCCTATCGCGCCGCGCTGGAAGCCGAGCCGATGCGGCAGGTCTACGAGATCCTGAACGCGATCCAGTTTCAGGTGATGGCGGAACGCTACGAGGCCCTTGCGGAGGCCTTGCCGGGGCTGACGCCGGAACAGGATATCTGAGGCCCGACCGGGGCCCTGTGCAACGCGCCGCGGCGCTTTGCGGCATGGTGCACGGGCGGTCTTTCCATCGCCGCGTCCGCGTGCTAGCAGGCGCGCGAGGCTCGCCGGGGTATTGCGCCCCGGGTCAGCACGCATATCGCCGTAATTTCAAGAGGACCGACATGGCCATTCAACGCACCTTCTCTATCATCAAGCCCGACGCGACCAAGCGCAACCTCACCGGCGCGGTCAACGCCAAGATCGAGGCTGCCGGCCTGCGCATCATCGCCCAGAAACGCATCCGCATGACCCGCGAGCAGGCCGAAACCTTCTACGGCGTGCACCGCGAGCGCCCGTTCTTCGGCGAGCTTGTCGAGTTCATGATCTCCGAGCCGGTTGTCGTGCAGGTGCTCGAAGGCGAAGACGCCATCGCGAAATACCGTGAAGTGATGGGCGCAACCGATCCGGCAGAGGCCGCCGATGGCACCATCCGCAAGGATTTCGCGCTGTCGAAGGGCGAGAACTCGGTGCACGGCTCCGACGCGCCGGAAACCGCCGCCGAGGAGATCGCCTATTTCTTCGCCGGTCTCGACCTGGTCGGCTGAACCGCCGCATCTGCGTTGGAAGAAACGAAAAACCGCCTTTCGAGGCGGTTTTTTCATTGGAACCGCGAGAAGAACCCCCAGATTGCCGCGGCCCCGTCGATCTCGAAGGTGGTGCGGTCGATGGGCGGCGAAAACGGCAGAAGGGTATCGCCGGAGGGCCAGCGATGGCCCATGCCGTCGATCCGGTATCCCTCCACCGCGCCCGTGTCGCAGGTGTACCACCCCTGCCGGTCGGCAAATGTGCCATCGTCGAGCGCATCGAAGCGACGGGTTTCGGCGTCCCCGGAACACCCCTTGATCAGGCGGAAGAAATCGACGCTGCGGTCGTGGCCCATCAGCGCCATCGAGGCGCCGGGGCCGGAGGCGATCGAGCCGCCATCAATCGGCACGACCCAATCCTCGGTGCCATGGATCAGAACCACCCCGTCGGGCGGGTGGCGGGCGCAATCCTCGGCCAGACCCTCGGGCAGCGCCATGGCAACCGACCCGACCGCGCGGATCAGCCCCGGGTTCTTGCACGCAAGGGCAAAGCTCATGATCCCGCCTTGCGAGAAACCGGCCGAAAAGATCCGCTCGGGATCAATATCGATCCGCGCTTGCACCATCTCGATCACCCGCTGCAGATAGGCGATGTCGTCGCGCCGGGGAACGATCCGCTGCGCCCCGATGCCTTCGCCGAGGTTCCACACCCGGGTGAAGGCCGTCGGGTAGACCACCACCACGCCGAATTCCCGGGCGATCTCGTCGAAACGCCCCGCGGTGATGCGCTGGCGCATCGTGCTGCCGGTTTCGAGCAATCCGTGCAAGGCAAGGATCATCGGGGCAGGGGCGTCGAGACCGTCGGGGATGGTGACGGCAAAGCTGCGCGGCAGGCCCTCGAAGTCAAATTCGATTTCCGTTGTCGCGCCCCGGATGGGGGAGGCGAGGAAAAGGATGGCCAGAATGGCGAGAATGCGCATGGACGCCCTGCGAGGTCAGAGTGTGAACGCTAGGAAGCGCATGCTTGAGGGTCAACGCCGAATGCCTGTCCGTGCCCGAGGGTGAGCGGGTCATCGCCGAAAAGGAAGGTTCAGATCAGCGCCCAATCCGAGTAGACCGGCCTCAGAACCGGCACTTCGGGTGTTTTTGGCGTGGTGCCCTTGGGCTGGGTCTCTGACGCCCCCGACTCGCTTGTCGATCTGGTGGGCTTCGGTGGGTCCTTGCGTGCCATCTTTGCTGCTCCTGGCGGCGATCGAACTCCGTCGATCCTGCGCCTCACTTACCTCGTGGCCTTCTCTTGTCGGAAGACTATCGTTTCATTATCGTCGTGCAATTCGGATAGAGGGTGGCAAGAATATGGCAAGATCATGGCAATGGTTGGTCTCGTGGGCCGCGCACCCGGCACAGGTGACATGACCGATCCTTCACAAGCCACCCCGGACACCCCCCGCTTGCGCATCCGCATCGTCTTTGGCGAAGGCCGGATGATGGGGCCGGGCAAGGCCGAGCTTCTGGCCCGCATCGACCGCTGCGGCTCGATCGCGGCAGCGGGGCGCGAGATGGGGATGAGCTACAAGCGCGCCTGGATGTTGATCGAAACTCTGAACGCGATGTTCCGCGCCCCTCTGGTCGAGCGCGTGCGCGGCGGCCCCGGTGGCGGCGGCGCGGTGTTGACCCCGACCGGGCACGAGGTGCTGGCGCACTACCGCGATTTCGTTGCCGAGGCCGAGGCGGCCGGGCAGGGGCCGTTGGCGGCGATGGAAGCCCTTTTGAAACAGCCCCCCGCGCAGGGATGAGGCTTGCCATGGCGCGACCGATAGGCGATATGGTCGCAAGAACATAACGACGGACCCCAGGAGGCGTTTTCATGCTCGGCCGGATCGCTACACGCGCTTTGCTTGCCGCCGTTGTCTGTCTTGGCCTTGCAGGTCGCGCCAGCGCCGCCGAACCCCCGGTTGTCGCCGCGGCTTCCGATCTGCAATTCGCGGTCACGGAAATTGCCGAGGCCTTTGCGGCCGAAACCGGCCATGAGGTGCGGCTGGCCTTCGGCTCCACCGGGAATTTCGCCCGCCAGATCCGCGAGGGCGCACCTTACGAGATCTTCATGGCCGCCGACGAGCGCTTCATCGCAGAGCTCGCCGCCGACGGCTTCACCCGCGATGCCGGCACGCTCTATGCGCTCGGCAGGCTCGTGGTGATCGCGCCGCATGGCTCGTCGCTTTTGCCCGATGCCGAGTTGGAAAACCTCGAAGCGATGCTGCAAGCCGGGCAGATCACGCGGTTCGCCATCGCCAATCCCGACCACGCCCCCTACGGGATGCGCGCGATGGAGGCGCTCAAGGCGCGCGGGCTCTGGGCCGATCTGCAACCGGTCATGGTGCTGGGCGAGAACGTCAGCCAGGCCGCGCAGTTCGCCCTGTCGGGCAATGCCGAGGGTGGGATCATCGCCTATTCGCTGGCGCTCGCCCCCGAGGTCGGCGCGCGCGGCAGCCATGCCCTGATCCCCGAGACCTGGCACGCGCCGTTGCGCCAGCGCATGGCGCTCTTGACCAACGCGGGCGCAGCCGCCGAGGCTTTCTATGCCTATATCCAGTCGCCGCCTGCGCGCCGTATCATGGCGCGCTATGGCTTTTCGGTATCCGAGGAATAGAGCGTGGACTGGGACGCCCTCAAGCTCTCGCTCAGTCTCGCGGCCTGGACGGTGGCGATCCTGCTGCCGGTCTCGGTGTTCGCCGGGCGCGCTCTGGCCTACCGGCGGTTCTCCGGCAAGGGCTTCGTCGAAGCGCTGGTGATGCTGCCGCTGGTTCTGCCGCCCACGGTCTTCGGCTTCTACCTGCTGGTCGCCTTCGGGCGCAATTCGCCGATCGGGCAAGCCTGGCAGGACATTTTCGGCCACCAGCTCGTGTTCAGCTTCGAGGGGCTGGTGCTGGCCTCGGTGATCTTCAACCTGCCATTCGCGATCCAACCGGCGCAGCGCGGTTTCGAGGCGGTGCCGCGCGACGTGCGCGAGGCCGCCGCCTGTTGCGGGATGTCGCCGCTCGCCGCGCTGTGGCGGGTGGAGCTGCCGCTGGCCTGGCCGGGCGTGATGACGGCAATGGTGCTGACCTTTGCCCATACCCTTGGCGAATTCGGCATCGTGCTCATGGTCGGCGGCGCGATCCCCGGCGAAACCAGGACCGTTGCGATCGCGATCTATGACCGGGTGCAGGCCTTCGACATGGAGGCTGCCGGACTGATGGCGGCGGTGCTGGTGGCGATCTCGCTTTTCACCATCGGGTTGACCTATGCCCTCTCGGCGCGGGTCGGGCGGCGGTTGTCATGAGCCTTGAAGTGATGGCCCGCGCGCGCGCGCCGATCCCGCTCGCGGCCGACTTCCGGGTTGATCCGGGCGAGCTATTGGCGCTGGTCGGGCATTCGGGATCGGGCAAGACCACGCTCCTGCGCACCATTGCCGGGCTGTGGCGGCCGCAGGCCGCGCGGGTGCGGGTGGACGGCGAAACCTGGCTCGATACCGAAACCGGGGTCGATTTGCCGCCGCATCGCCGCCGCGTCGGGGTCGTGTTCCAGAATTTCGCCCTGTTTCCGCACATGACGGCGGCGCAGAACGTCATCGCGGCGATGGGGCGCGAGGCGAAGGCCCCCCGGATCGAGGCCGAACGCTTGCTCGAACTGGTCAATCTCGCCGGGTTGGCCGACCGCAGGCCCGCCGCGCTCTCCGGCGGCCAGCAACAGCGGGTTGCGCTCGCCCGCGCGCTCGCCCGCCGGCCCCACGCGCTGCTCCTCGACGAGCCGTTCTCGGCGGTCGACCGTGCCACGCGCGAAAAGCTCCACGGCGAGATTGTCGCCTTGCGCGCGCATCTGAACATGCCGGTGGTGCTGGTCACCCATGACGTGAACGAGGCGCAGGTTCTGGCCGACCGCATGGTGGTGATCGAGCGAGGCACGGTCTTGAGCCAGGGCAGCACGGCGGAGGTGATGTCGGACCCGGCGGCGCTGCGCGCGATGGGTCTGCGCGAACTGGCCGCGATTCTGCCCGCCACCGTCACCGAACACACCGACGACGGCCTGACCCGGCTCGAAGCGGCTTCCGGCCCGCTGCTTCTGCCCCGGATCGACGCCGCCCCCGGCACCCGTCTCAAGGTTCGCATCATGGCTCATGAAGTAATCCTGTCGCGGGCCCGGCCCGAAGGCCTTTCGGCACAGAACATCGTTCCCGGCCAGGTTGCGCGGATCGTGTCCGGGGAAGGGCCCGCGGTGATCGTTCATATCGCGGTGGGGGAGGACGAGATCCTTGCCCGGATCACCCGGCGGGCGCTCACCGATCTTGGCCTCGCCCCGGGCGACGCTGTGCATGCGATCCTGAAGACCATGTCGGTGGCGCGCGACAACGTGGCCCCGGCAGATTGGCCCGACGGCGGGCGCTGATCGGCCTGCGAACTTGCCGCTGCTGCGCTCAGAGCCCCACCAGGGCGCGAAGGCCCGCCGGCGTCTCGCCCGCCTCGCGATAGGCGCGTATCGCACGGGCATCGTCGCGCTTGGCAAGGCGCTTGCCGGTCTCGTCACGGATCAGCCGGTGATGGTGATAGCGTGGCACCGGAAGGCCGAGCAGGCGTTGCAGGAGCACGTGGAGCGGCGTCGCGGCGAACAGGTCTTCGCCGCGCACCACGTGGGTGACGCCCTGCGCCGCGTCATCGACCACCACCGAAAGGTGATAGGACGTGGCGATATCCTTGCGCGCGAGCACCACGTCGCCGATGCCGGCGATCATCTCGTCGGGCCGAAACGTGTGCCGCCCGGGATGGCGCGGCCCGGTCTCCTCGAAGGCGATCGGCCCGGTGATCGCCACGGCGCGGGCGATGTCGAGACGGATCGCATCGCCGGGCCGGAGGCTTGCCATCGCCCGGCCCCGGCAGGTGCCCGGATAAGGCGGGCCATCGGGCCCGGGCGCCCCCTCCTGCGGCGCGGTGAGGGCCGCGCGGATGTCGGCGCGGGTGCAGGAACAGGGATAGGTGACGCCGATCCCGGCAAGCCGTGCAAGCGCCGCACCATAGGCCGGCAGCCGCTCGGACTGGCGCATCACCGGCAGCGGCCAGTCGAGGCCGAGCCAATGCAGATCGTCGTCGATCGCGCGCTCGAACTCGGGGCGGCAGCGCGGCCCGTCGATATCCTCGATCCGGAGCAGGAAGACGCCCCCCTCAGCGCGCGCCATGTCCCAGGCGGTCAGCGCCGAGAAGGCGTGGCCGAGGTGCAGGAGCCCGGTGGGCGAGGGGGCGAAGCGGGTGATCATGGCGCGAAGCTAGGCGGCGGGGATCGGCCGAGCAAGACCTGCCTGCCCCCTTCATCTTTCCGAAAATATCCCGGGGGGTCCGGGGGGCAGCGCCCCCCGGCCTGGTCGCCGCGCGCAGCGCGGGGAAATCCTCAGGCCCCGGCGTCGAGCCAGCCCTGCCAATCGGCCTTGGCGCGGTCGGTATAGGCCTTGTAACGGTCACGCCGTCCGCGCCGGCCCGCCTTCAGCCCCTCGACCGGGGGAAACAGCCCGAAATTCACGTTCATCGGCTGGAAGGTCTTCGCGTCCGCCCCGCCGGTGATATGGGTCACCAGCGCGCCCGTCGCCGTTGTCGCTGGCACCGGCGGCAGCCGCCGCCCGGTGATCTCGGCAATCGCAAGCCGTCCGGCGAGCATTCCCATCGCGGCGGATTCGACATAGCCCTCGACCCCGGTGACCTGTCCGGCGAAGCGGACGTTGGGCCGCGATTTCAGCCGCATCTCGCCATCGAGCAGGGTCGGCGCGTTCATGAAGGTGTTGCGATGAATGCCGCCGAGGCGGGCGAACTGCGCATTCTCCAGCCCCGGGATCATCCGCAAGACCTGCGTTTGCGCGCCATATTTCATCTTGGTCTGGAACCCGACGATGTTGAACAGCGTACCGAGCGCGTTGTCGCGCCGGAGCTGCACCACGGCATAGGCCTTTTCATCGGGTTTGTGCGCGTTGGTCAGCCCGACCGGCTTCATCGGCCCGTGGCGCAGGGTTTCGCGGCCGCGTTCGGCCATCACCTCGATCGGCAGGCAGCCGTCGAAATAGGTCGCGGTTTCGCCGTCGTGAAACTCGGTCTTCTCGGCCGCCAGCAGCGCGTCGATGAAGGCCTCGTATTGCGGCTTGGTCATCGGGCAGTTGAGATAGGCGCGCTGTTCCTCCTCGGTCTCGCCCTTGTCGTAGCGCGATTGCGCCCAGACCACGTCCATGTCGATGCTGTCGGCGTAGACGATCGGGGCGATGGCGTCGAAGAAGGCCAGCCGCTCGGCACCGGTCTCGGCGAGGATCGCGCGGCCCAGCGCCTCGGAGGTGAGCGGGCCGGTGGCGAAGATCCAGTGGCCCTCGCCGGGCAGCGCGGTGATCTCCTCATCGACAACGGTGACATTGGGCAAGCCACGCAGCCGGTCGTTGACGAATTGCGAAAACCCCTCACGGTCGACCGCGAGCGCGCCGCCCGCGGGCAGGCGGTTGGCATCCGCCGCTTCCATGGTGAGCGAACCCGCCGCGCGCATTTCCCAGTGCAGGAGCCCCACCGCGTTCTGCTCGCTGTCATCGGAGCGGAAGGAATTGGAGCAGACCATCTCGGCGAGCTTGCCGGTCTGGTGCGCGAAGGTGGCGACGCGGGGGCGCATTTCGTAGATCACCACGTCGAGCCCGGCCTTGGCCGCCGCCCAGGCCGCCTCGGAGCCGGCCATGCCGCCGCCAACGATATGAAGTGTGTCTGTCATGCCCCGCGATGTAGGCGAGCGCGGCGGCGAAGGAAAGGGGGCTGTCTGCCCCCTCTTGGCCTTTCGGCCAATTCACCCCCGAAGGTATTTGCGGCCTTATGTATCAAACGCACCAACAATCTAGCTGACCCCGCCGCCGATGTGAATCATCATGTGCCCATGCAGGACAGGACCATCAACAACGCTCTACTCGCCATGCGCCGCGATCTGATACGGACCGGCGGGGAGGGCCTGGAACACGTCGAGGCATTGCTGTTGCTACGGGGTGTGAGGCTTCCGAAGGCGTTTGTCCCTGACGGACCGATTGCCAAGAACGGACAGATGAAAAAGATGGTGCTGGACGCGCTCAGGGACGGCGGGAAGACCCGCCGTGAGTTGGTGGACCATATCGCCGCGCTACGTCCAGACGTGTCGCCGGAGTGCGCGTACTGGCGGACCGATGCCGCGCTGTCTGCGCTGAGGGCAAAGGGGCTGGTGTCGCACGAGGGGCGGGTGTGGGCCTTACAGTTTAAGGTCTGAACCGGCCTCCTCAAGAATGCTTTTCGCTGTGTGTTTGCTTAGGATTTTGTGCGGCACCATGATGGTTGGCTTTCCACCGTCGTGGCACCATTTTGGGTGCTTAGACCCTCCATCCCTGTAATACCCAAGCCTCTTGAGTTCTTTGATCACTTGTTTCTGAAAACCATCGACCACAAACTATGCCGCAGCGAAGCCGTTTTCGCCACGATACATGATCGTTGGAATCAGGTCTTTGAATCGTTTTGTAACAAATTCATTCGGCTTGATGTGATTCGCCATGATGAGATCAGTCGCATTATCTTGCATAATGCGTTCAAATTCCTTCAGGGTTTTGGCTTCGATGTGAAGGCCAATAATGTTGCTCTCCGACACAAAGACTTGCGCGTCTTCGTCCCATATCGCCTTGATGTAGAACATTCGGTTACTCACGGCTGTCTCCCACTGGTCTGTGCGTCTCTGCGGACGCTCCCATGTTGTGCTGGGGTTACGTCAAGGATATGGCTATCAGACATACCTTTGCAAGCGTCAGTAAAAGTCACGTTACTACGCGGTGCTATTGTGCCTCTCGCTGCCAGTAACCTTTCCACTGGCGGCTGACCGGCGCGCCCATCGAATTCGACACCAGTACATGCGCCAGCGTCCCGTTGTCGGTGCGGCGGTTGTCTTCCAGCCAAGCGGCGTGGTTCGCGTACTGGTAGAGGTACTGCGGGCTGATGTGGTGGTGCTGGCCCGACACCATGCGGCGCAGACGTGAGAAGAAGCTTTCCACCATGTTCGTGTGCTTGCCGTGGTCGCTGTAAACTTCGCTGTGGTTCACGCGGTCCACGTTCCAGCCCGCATGAAGCATGTCCCAATGGCTCGCTTCGTCTGCGGAAATGGTCGCCATGCGGCTGATGTTCTCGTTCGCCAGCGCAACGCCTTCGCCCTCACTCATGGCGACGAACGGCAGGGTACGGCCCACGCGCTCGCGCAGGGCCACCACGACGCGGCGCTTGCCGGTCTGGTGGGCTTTCAGGCGGCGGTCCTTGCGGTCTTCCTTGCGGTTCTCAGGGCGGATGTGACCGCCGAAGTACGCGCCGTCAATCTCAACGTGCCCATCCAGAACCTCGCCCGTGTGGACTTCCTGAGCCATTGCTTCGCGCAGCTTGTGGGCCAGCACGAAGGCGGTTTTGTATTGGCAGTCCAGATCGCGCGAAAGCTGGACCATGGACACGCCCTTAGAGGCGTTCACGGTGATGCAGATCGCGGCGAGGAGATCCACGAAGTCCATCTTGCGCGAGGCAAAGATCGTGCCGCTCGTCACCGAAAACTGGTGGTGGCAAGCCTTGCACTTGAACTTGCGGCGGGTGGTGATGGTGTAGGTTTCGTCATGACCGCAGATCGGGCAAACCGCCTCGCCATTCGTCTCGGGCCAGCGCATTTCGCAGAAGGTCCGGTAGGCCGCTTCTTCGCCAGCCTTGTAGATCGAACGAAGGCTGAGAGTGCGGGCCGCTGCGGAGAGAAGAAAGTGTTGTGCCATTGTCATCATATCCATTACCTATGTAACAGATATGATACCTAGACGTATCCAGTTCAAGGGCGTATATCATCAAATACGATACTTTTATCAAAAAAGGTGAGACATGCCAGACCACACGGAATGGGAATCCAAGGCCGCGAACATCCTGAAGGCCGAGTTGAAGCGGAAGGGCGTGACATATGCGCAGTTGGCCGACATGATCGGCGACAAAGAGGTCAACATCAGGAACAAGTTGTCGCGTGGGAAGTTCAGCGCGGCTTTTCTTCTTCAGGCTCTTGATGCTGTTGAGGTGTCTGACCTTCACCTGTGATAGCTTTTGGCTCGTCCGTTTTTAGCAAGGGGAACTCTGAATCTGGCACGAATGATATCCAATTCAGCATTTCTGATCCCTTGAAGTGTGCATACTCAGCCTCAGAAACGAAAAAGGTGATCCTCTGGAATGAGCATCGCCGAAATGTGCAGCCGCCCAATTGGTACATATTGAAGACACTAACACCATCACGGATAGCGATTGCGTCTGATCTCGGCAGTACCAAATCATCGAGACGGTTACCGAACGACAAAAATATGTTTGCTGGTCCAATAAGTTCACAATCTACAAAGGTCTTATCAAATAGTGCCGGACTCGACGGAAGAATGAACTCATTTATGTAGATGCGCTTCCTCTCAAACACCTTGTCCATTGGATTTGCGCTGCCGCCTTTCGCCAAGGCTCGGTTGTCATACCTAGCCCTAACAACCCGACCACGCGCGATGGAGTACACGTAGAAGCCGAGGACGAAGATCATAAACCCCGCCATTCCGCTCAGTACCCACGACAACGGCGCGTATTCTGACATAATGCCCACGGTTCTCACCGCCCAGGCGGGCAAGGCAGTGAACGCGATAGCGCCAGCGCCCCAAAGCAAATTTGCAAGAGACCACTGCCATTCCAGTTTAGAGAAGAACCGGTCAAGACTGTCTTTTTTGAACATGGTAGAGTCATCTCACGACTCCAGCGAGCGAGTCGAGAGCGTTTGTGGTTGGTGCGTTTGCTACATAAGCCCGGGTATTTGCGGACCCAAGAAGCCGGGCGGGGGCCTCAGCCCTCGCCTTCGGTCTCGTCGTCCTCGTCCTTCTCGGCGATCCAGGCGACCGAGACCACCTTTTCGCCGGGGCCGGTGTTGAACACCTTGACCCCGCCCGCGCCGCGCGAGCGGAACGAGATGCCTTCGACGGGACAGCGAATCGACTGGCCCTTCGAGGTGGCGAGCATCACCTGGTCGTCGATCCCGACCGGGAACGAGGCCACCAGAGCGCCGCCGCGCATCGCCTTGTCGGTGGCCTGCACGCCTTGTCCGCCGCGCCCGCGCACCGGGTAGTCGTGGCTCGACGAAAGCTTGCCGGTGCCCGCTTCGGTGATGGTGAGGATGAGGTCTTCGGCGGCGCGCATTTGCTCGAACCGCTCGGGCGAGATATCGCCTTCGGGTTCGTCCTCGGCACCCTCGTCATCGGCCCCCGCCAACGCCCGGCGCATCTTGAGATAGGCGGCGCGCTCGTCGGCGCTGGCCTCGAAGTGGCGGATCACCGCCATCGAGACCACGCGGTCATCCTCCGACCGCAGCCGGATGCCGCGCACGCCGGTGGAGGAGCGGCCCTGGAACACCCGCACATCGGTGCTGGGAAAGCGGATCGCGCGGCCGCTTTCGGTCACCAGCATCACGTCGTCGTCGGCCGTGCAGATCCGGGCGTTCACCAGTTCCACCCCCTCGGGCAACTTCATCGCGATCTTGCCGTTGCGCATCACGTTGGTGAAATCCGACAGCGCGTTGCGGCGCACGTCGCCGGTGGAGGTGGCGAAGACGATCTGGAGATTGCCCCATTCCTCCTCCGGCGCGTCGACCGGCATGATCGCGGCGATCGAGACGCCTTGCGGGATCGGCAGGATATTGACGATCGCCTTGCCGCGCGCGGTGCGTCCGCCAAGCGGCAGGCGCCATGTCTTGAGCTTGTAGACCATGCCGTCGGTGGTGAAGAACAGCAACTGGGTGTGGGTATTGGCCACGAACAGCGTGGTGACCACGTCTTCGTCCTTGGTCGCCATGCTGGAGAGGCCCTTGCCGCCCCGCCGCTGGGCACGGAACTCGGCCAGCGGGGTGCGCTTGGCCCAGCCCGACTGGGTGATCGTCACCACCATGTCCTCGCGCTCGATCAGGTCTTCGTCGTCCATGTCGCCCGACCAGTCGACGATCTCGGTGCGGCGCGGCACCGCGTAGGCGTCGCGCACCTCGCGCAGCTCATCCGAGATGATCGCCATGATCCGCTCGCGCGAACGCAGGATATCGAGGTAGTCCTTGATCTTCGCCGCGAGGTCTTCAAGCTCGTCGGTGACCTCCTTGACCCCGATCTGGGTGAGCCGCTGGAGCCGCAGATCGAGGATCGCCCGGGCCTGGGTTTCCGACAGGTTATAAGTGCCGTCGTCGTTCATCTTGTGGCTCGGGTCGTCGATCAGCGCGATGAAGGGCGCGATCTCGCGCGCGGGCCAGCGCCGGGTCATCAGCTTCTCGCGTGCCTCGGCAGCATCGGCCGAGGCGCGGATCGTGGCCACCACCTCGTCGACGTTCGACACCGCGACCGCGAGGCCGACCAGCACATGGCTGCGCTCGCGCGCCTTGCGCAGCAGGAAGGCCGTGCGCCGGGCCACGACTTCCTCGCGGAAGTTGATGAAATGCCTGAGGAAATCGTGCAGCGTCAGTTGCTCGGGACGGCCGCCGTTGAGCGCCAGCATGTTGCAGCCGAAGGAGGTTTGCAGCGCGGTGAAGCGGAACAACTGGTTCAGCACCACTTCCGGCGTGGCGTCGCGCTTGAGTTCGATCACCACCCGCACGCCGACGCGGTCGCTCTCGTCCTGAATCGCGGAGATGCCCTCGAGCCGCTTGTCGCGCACCAGCTCGGCCATCTTCTCGATCATCGTGGCCTTGTTGACCTGGTAGGGGATCTCGTCGACGACGATGGCGTAGCGGTCCTTGCGAATTTCCTCGACCCGGGTCTTGGCCCGGATGATCACCGAACCGCGCCCCTCGGAATAGGCTTTGCGGGCCCCGGACCGGCCCAGCATGATCCCGCCGGTGGGAAAATCGGGGCCGGGCACATACTCCATCAACTGGATCGAGTCGAGATCGGGGTTCTCGATCAGCGCCAGCGTGGCCTCGACCACCTCGCCGAGGTTGTGCGGCGGGATATTGGTGGCCATGCCCACCGCGATGCCGCCGGCACCGTTGACCAGCATGTTGGGATAGCGCGCCGGCAGCACCGTGGGTTCGCGGTCCTTGCCGTCGTAGTTGTCCTGGAAATCGACGGTGTCTTTCTCGATGTCTTCGAGCAGCGCCTGGGCCGGTTTGTCCATGCGCACTTCGGTGTAGCGCATGGCGGCGGGGGGGTCGCCGTCCATCGAGCCGAAGTTGCCCTGGCCATCGAGCAGCGGCAGCGACATCGAGAAATCCTGTGCCATCCGCACCAGCGCATCATAGATCGCGCTGTCGCCATGCGGGTGGTATTTCCCCATCGTGTCGCCCACCGCGCGGGCCGATTTGCGGTAGGGCTTGTCGTGGCTGTTGCCGCCCTCGTGCATGGCGTAAAGGATGCGCCGATGCACCGGTTTGAGCCCGTCGCGCAGGTCGGGGATGGCACGGCTCACGATCACGCTCATCGCGTAATCGAGATAGGAGGTGCGCATCTCCTGCTCGATCGAGATCGAGGGGCCGCTGTGGATCGGGCGCTCGGGCGGCATTTCGCCGGGCGTTTCAGGGGTTTCCGGGGTGTCGTTCACGTTGTCCGCCGTGTTCTTCTTGGTGTGATTTCGCGCGTCGAGGACACACAGGATATGGATCGGCTGCTTATACCACCCACAAGCCTTTGGGTGCAATGGAGCGGCGCGGTTTTTCCGCACCCGGACGCGACCGATCCGGGCGTTTTCGCGCTTTCGTGCCTTGGCATTCGCGCCATGGTCCGTAAATATCGCCCGCAACCGCGAAGGGGAGAGCCATGGCAGGCAAGCGCAGCATTTTCGAGGACGTGGGCGAGGCCGCCGACAAGGGCGGCAGGCAGGTCCAGACCGGGATGATCGACCGCGGCGGCGCATCGGGCGCGCGCCGGGCGATCCGCGGCTGGCTCGTCGCCCTCTTCGTTCTGGTGGTGGTGATGATCCTCGTCGGCGGGCTGACCCGGCTCACCGAGTCCGGCCTTTCGATCACCGAATGGGCGCTGGTGATCGGCACCTTGCCGCCGATGGGCGCACAGGATTGGGCCGTCGCCTTTGCCAAGTATCAGCAAACGCCGGAGTTCCGGCTGGTGAACCACGCGATGACGCTGGACCAGTTCAAAGTGATCTACTGGTGGGAATGGGGGCACCGGTTCCTCGGCCGGATCATCGGGCTGGTCTGGATCGCGGGATTTGTCGGCTTCTGGGCGGCGGGCAAGATCCCGACCGGCTGGAAGGCGCGGTTGCTTGTCATCGGCGTGCTGATCGGCGTGCAGGGCGCGGTCGGCTGGTGGATGGTGGCCTCGGGCCTCGTCGGCGACCGCACCTCGGTGGCGTCCTACCGGCTGGCGCTCCATCTCGGGCTGGCCTTCGTCATCCTCGGGCTGATCGTCTGGGCCGTGCTCGAGCTTTCGCGCCCGCAAGCCGAGATCCTGCAAGCGCGGCGACTGCGCGAGAAACGGCTGTTCGGTCTTGGCACCGGGTTGATGCATCTCACCTTGCTACAGATCGTGCTCGGGGCACTGGTGGCCGGGATCGACGCCGGGCGCAGCTATACCGACTGGCCGCTGATGGCCGGGCAGATCATCCCGCCCGACCCGTTCGATATCGAGCCCCTGTGGCGCAACTTCTTTGAGAACCCGGGGCTGGTGCAGTTCATCCACCGGGTCGCGGGCTATTTGCTCATCATCTTCGCGCTGGTGGCCTTCCTGCGCGCGCGGCGCGCGGCGTCGCGGGCGGTGCGCACCGGGTTCACAGTGGCGGCGGGGGTGCTGCTGGCACAGATGGTGCTCGGGATTGTCACTGTTCTGAACGGCGCGCAACTGCATGTCGCGATCACCCACCAGGCCGGGGCGATCCTGGCCTGGGTGGTGGTTCTGGTGGCACGGTTCCGGGCCGGTTATCCCCCGGCGCAATCGGTGAGGGGCTGAGGAGAACACCATGAACCATTACGACGATCTCATTGCCTTCGAGCGCCAGACCCAGGCCCTTGGCCAGATCGCCGGTCGGCTCGGCTGGGACCAGGAAACCGTGATGCCGCGCGGCGCGGCACCGCAGCGCGCCGAGGAAGCGGAGGCGCTGAGCCATGTGCTGCATGCCCGCCATACCGACCCGCGCGTTGGCGAATGGCTGCAATCCATCGACCCGGAAAGCCTCGACGAGGTCGGGCAGGCCGCCTTGCGCCACATCCGCCGCCGCTTCGACCGCCAGACAAGGGTTCCGGTGACGCTCGCGGGGGAGTTGGCGCGGTTGACGGCGGAATCGCAAGGCAGGTGGGCCGAGGCCCGCGCGGCCGACGATTTCGCCGGGTTCGCGCCGACGCTGGCGCGGATCGTGGCGCTCAAGCGCGACGAGGCGCAGGCGCTCGCCGCCGGGGGCGATCCCTACGACGCGCTGCTCGACGATTACGAGCCGGGGGCGAGTGCTGCCGAGCTGGAGGCGATGTTCGCCGCCCTGCGCCCGCGCCTGGTGGCGCTGCGCGACCGGGTGCTGGGGGCGGACCACCAGCCCGAGCCGCTCGCCGGCAAGTTCAACGAAAAGGCGCAGATGAAGCTGACCCGCGATCTCGCCCGCGCCTTCGGCTACAACATGGCGCACGGGCGGATCGACAAGGCGGTGCATCCGTTCTCCTCGGGCTCCGGGCTCGACGTGCGGATCACCACCCGCACCAGCCCGACCGACCCGTTCGGCGCGGTCTATTCCACCATTCACGAGACCGGCCACGCGAGCTACGAGCAGAACATCGACCGCGCCTATCTGCTCACCCCGCTGGGCCAGGGTGTGTCGATGGGGGTGCATGAGAGCCAGAGCCGGATCTACGAGAACCAGCTTGGCCGGTCACAGGCCTTCACCGGCTGGCTCTTCGAGCGGTTCCGGGTGTCGTTTGGCGAGATGAACATCGCCGATGCCGAGAGTTTCTGGCGCGCCGCGAACCGGGTGCATCCGGGCTACATCCGCACCGAATCCGACGAGGTGCAATACAACCTGCACGTCCTCCTGCGCTTCGATCTCGAACGCGACCTGATCGCCGGGCGGCTGGAGGTGGCCGACCTCGAAGAGGCATGGAACAGCCGGTTCGAGGCCGATTTCGGCGTCGCGGTCGACAAGGCCTCGAATGGCTGCCTGCAGGATGTGCACTGGGCGGTCGGGCTGTTTGGCTATTTCCCGACCTACTCGCTCGGCAATGTCTATGCCGGCTGCCTCTACAAGGCGATGCGCGCCGAGATGCCCGATCTCGACGATCACCTTGCGCGCGGCGATGCCGCCCGGGTGACCGGATGGCTCGGCGAGCGGCTGCAACGTCACGGCGGGCTGTTTGAGCCGAAAGACCTCATCACCCGCGCCTGCGGCGAGGCCCCGAGCGAGGTGCCGCTGCTCGACTACCTCGAAGCGAAGTTCGCCGCGCTCTACCGGTTGTGACAGGGGCTCAACCCAACCCGGCGACGAGCCGCCCCGCGCCAAAGGCCACGCCCGCGCATAGCCCGCCGAGCGCGAGGGTTTCGGCGACGCAACGGGTGAGGGATTCACGGGTCGCCAGCCACCGCAGAACGCCAAGAAGCGCCAGCGCCAGCGCCGTGGCCGCCAGCGAGGTGGCGAAAACCGCCCCGGCCGCGGGCGCGATGATATAGGGCAGCAGCGGGATCGCGCCGAACAGCACGAAGGCGGCAAAGGTCATCCACGCCCGCACCCCGAGATTATGCGCGTCGGGCGCTTCCATGCCGTGGTCGTAGCGCAGCATCAGGTCGGCCATCAGGGTCGGGCTGGTGGCGAGGTGGTCGGCGGTGTGGCGCGCCGCCTCGGGGGCAAGGCCCTGCGCGGCGAGATGACCGGCGAGCCGGTCGGCGGCGGTTTCGGGATCGGCGGCGGCGGTCTGTTGCGCTTCAACGTGGCGCGCGCGGTAGAGATCGCGGTTCGAGCGGCCGGAGAGAAATTCGCCCATGCCCATCGAGACCGCGTCGGCGGTGAGGTTGGCCATGCCGAAGACCAGCACCGCGAGCGCGCCGATGGCCGCCGCGCCATGGGCCTGCGCGCCGGCAAACCCCGCGACGATGGCGAAGGTGGTGATGATGCCGTCATTGCCGCCGTAGACGATCTGCTTGAGATAGGTGCGCAGGGTGCCGTGAGGGTTGAGGCGCATCCTGTCGGTCTCCCTGCCGCCTCAGGCGGCGGTTTCAGTCGCCGCCCGCGCGTCGCTTCTGATCCAGCAGCGCCATCGCGCGTGCCTCCGCCCGGCGCACCCGGACGGCCGTCATGTAAGCCTCTTCGAGGGTGGTCGACGAGGTGCCGATCACCTTCTTGATGTCTTCCACGATGTCTTCGTCGCCGGTTTCCGCGACCAGCGCGAGAACTTCTCGCGCGAGCTTGTCGGCTACGTCGTCCTGAAGGCTCATGGCGGTCTCCGTGCCCGGCTCAGCGCGTGGTTTCGGTCAAGCGTCGGCGCACGTAGCCATCGACCGCGCCGAGCATCGTGTCCATGTGATCGTTCTCGAAGAAGTGCCCGGCCCCCTCGACCTCGGTATGGGTGATGGTGATGCCCTTCTGCTCGTGCAGCTTGTCGACCAGCGCATGGGTATCGGTGGGCGGGGCCACCCGGTCGGCGGTGCCGTTGATCACCAGGCCGGAAGCCGGGCAGGGCGCGAGAAAGGAGAAGTCGTACATGTTGGCCGGCGGGCTCACGCTGATGAAACCGGTGATCTCGGGCCGGCGCATCAGCAGTTGCATCCCGATCCACGCCCCGAAGCTGAACCCCGCGACCCAGCAATGCTTGGCGTTCTGGTTCATCGACTGAAGGTAATCGAGCGCGGAAGCGGCATCGGACAACTCGCCCACGCCCTGGTCGTATTCGCCCTGGCTGCGGCCGACGCCGCGGAAATTGAACCTCAGCACGTTGAAGCCCATCCGGTGGAAGGCGTAGTGCAGGTTGTAGACCACCTTGTTGTTCATCGTGCCGCCAAACTGCGGATGCGGGTGCAGGACGATGGCGATCGGTGCGTCCTTCTCACGTTGGGCGTGGTAGCGGCCTTCGAGCCGACCCTCGGGGCCGGGAAAAATCACCTCGGGCATGTGTTCTCGGTCTCTCCTACGGCCCGCATTTCTTGACGAAAAAAGTCGGGCACCCTAATACGGTTGCATTCTCCGCGGCGTTGCGGGGAAGGCGCTCCCGTTCACATATTGGCGAGGGGGCCGCACGTCAATGTTTCGAGGGGTTTGGGCATGAAGCTTTCTACCAAGGGGCGCTACGCGATGGTCGCGCTCGCCGATCTGGCGATGCAGGACGAGGGCACGCTGCTGTCGCTCACCGACCTGTCGCAGCGGCAGAACATTTCGCTGCCCTATCTCGAACAGCTCTTCGTGAAGCTGCGCCGGGCCGGGCTGGTCGAGAGCGTGCGCGGGCCGGGCGGCGGGTACCGGCTGGCCAAGCCCTGTGCCGAGATCCGCGTGGCCGAGGTGCTCGAAGCGGTCGACGAAACCGTCAGCGCGATGCACACCGGGGCAGGGGCCTCGGGCGCACGCTCGGGCTCCAAGGCGCAGAGCCTCACCAACCGGCTGTGGGAGGGGCTTTCGGCGCATGTCTATGTTTTCCTGCACCAGACCCGCTTGTCGGACGTGGTGCATAACGAACTGGCACCCTGTCCGGCGGTGCCCTCGATCTTCCATGTCGTCGACGAGGTCCACGCGCCCGCCGAAGACGACGCCTGAGGCCGGGCGTGGCGCGGACCTATCTCGACTGGAACGCCACGGCGCCGCTGCGCCCCGAGGCGCAGGCCGCGATGATCGCCGCGATGAACCTGGTCGGCAATCCCTCCAGCGTCCATGCCGAGGGGCGGGCCGCCAAGGCGCTGGTCGAGAAGGCGCGGCGGCAGGTGGCCGCGGCGGTGGGCGCCGAGGGGGCCGAGATCGTCTTCACCTCCGGGGCCACCGAAGCCGCCGCGCTGGCGATGGCGGGCCGGGGGCTGGTTTGCGCCGGGGTCGAGCACGATGCCGTGCTGGCCTGGTGCGAGGCGGCGCTGGCGTGCGATGCCCAAGGCGCAGTGGTGGTGCCCGATCCGGCCCGCGCGGCGCTGCAGGTGGCCAATTCCGAGACCGGCATAGTTCAGGATCTGCCTGCCGGCTTGGCGGTCACGGACGCGACGCAGGCCTTCGGCAAGATCGCCTTCGCCTTCAACTGGTCGGGTGCCGACATGGCGCTGGTATCGGCTCACAAGATCGGCGGCCCCAAGGGCATCGGCGCGTTGATCTTGCGGCGCGGCCTTGAACTCGACGCGCGTATCCGCGGCGGCGGGCAGGAGATGGGGCGGCGCTCGGGCACGGAAAACCTTGTTGGAATAGCTGGATTCGGGGCCGCGGCGGCAGCGGCGGCGCGGGATCTTGAGGCTGGAACCTGGGACCGCGTTGCCGAACTTAGAAATATTCTAGAAAAAAATCTTGCCGAATCCGCAAAAGAGACTATTTTTGTCGGGAAAGACGCGAACAGGCTCCCGAACACCTCGTGCTTCATCACTCCGGGGTGGAAAGGGGAGACACAAGTGATGGTGATGGACTTGGCGGGGTTCGCCGTTTCGGCGGGCTCCGCTTGTTCCTCGGGAAAAGTCAAGGCGAGCCGCGCGCTCAAGGCCCTAGGCTACGACGACGTGGCTGCCGCGAGCGCCATACGGGTTTCGCTGGGGCCGGACACGACGCGCGACGATGTGTTGCGCTTCGCCAAGGCCTGGAGCCGGGAACACGAGAAATTTCAAGCCCGTGCGCGGGCTTCCTGAAGGAGAAGCGAAGATGGCTGGAACCGACGAAGTTGTCATCAAGGAAGGTGTCGAGGAAGATACCGTCGAGGCCGTCCGTTCGCTTGGCGGGAAATACAAGTACGGCTGGGAAACCGATATCGAGATGGACTACGCCCCGAAGGGGTTGAACGAAGATATCGTGCGGCTGATCTCGGCCAAGAACGACGAGCCGGAATGGATGACCGAGTGGCGGCTTCAGGCCTACCGGCGCTGGCTGGAAATGAAAGAGCCCGCGTGGGCGATGGTCGATTATCCAGAGATCGACTTTCAGGACCAGTATTACTACGCCCGCCCGAAAAGCATGGAAACCAAGCCCAAGTCGCTCGACGAGGTCGATCCGAAGCTGCTGGCGACCTACGAGAAGCTCGGTATCCCCTTGAAGGAACAGATGATTCTCGCCGGCGTCGAAGGCGCGGACGAGGTTCCTGCCGACGGCGCCAATTCCGAGCGCAAGGTGGCGGTCGACGCGGTGTTCGACAGTGTCAGCGTCGGCACCACCTTCAAGAAGGAACTGGAGCAGGCCGGCGTGATCTTCTGCTCGATTTCCGAGGCGATCCGGGAACATCCCGAACTGGTGAAAAAATACCTCGGCTCGGTCGTGCCGCAGTCCGACAACTTCTATGCCACGCTGAACTCGGCGGTGTTTTCCGACGGTTCCTTCGTCTACATCCCCGAGGGGGTGCGCTGCCCGATGGAGCTTTCGACCTATTTCCGCATCAACGCGGAAAACACCGGCCAGTTCGAGCGCACCCTGATCATTGCGGACAAGGGCGCCTTCGTCAGCTACCTTGAAGGCTGCACCGCGCCCCAGCGCGACAAGGCGCAGCTTCACGCCGCGGTGGTCGAGATCGTCATCCTCGAAGACGCCGAGGTGAAGTATTCCACGGTTCAGAACTGGTACCCCGGCGACGAGAACGGCAAGGGCGGGATCTACAACTTCGTCACCAAGCGCGCCGATTGCCGCGGCGACCGCGCCAAGGTGATGTGGACGCAGGTGGAGACCGGCTCGGCGGTGACGTGGAAATACCCCTCCTGCGTGCTGCGCGGCGACGACAGCCAGGGCGAGTTCTATTCCATCGCGATCACCAACAACCACCAGCAGGCCGACACCGGCACCAAGATGGTCCACCTCGGCAAGAACACGCGGAGCCGGATCGTCTCGAAGGGGATTTCGGCGGGGGTGGCGCAAAACACCTACCGCGGCCTCGTCTCGATGCACCCCAAGGCCAAGAACAGCCGCAATTACACCCAGTGCGACAGCCTTCTGATCGGCGACAAGTGCGGCGCACACACCGTGCCCTACATCGAGGTGAAGAACAATTCGAGCCGCGTGGAGCACGAGGCGACGACCTCGCGGGTGGACGAGGAGCAATTGTTCTACTGCCGCCAGCGCGGCATCGGTGAGGAAGCCGCGGTGGCGCTGATCGTCAACGGCTTCGCGCGTGAAGTCTTGCAGGCGCTGCCGATGGAGTTTGCCATGGAAGCGCAGCAACTCGTGGCGATTTCACTGGAAGGGAGTGTCGGCTGATGTGGGCAATCTGGACAACCATCGTGTTTCTCGTGGTGGCGCTCGCCGCCGCCATGACCGTCGGCTGGAAACGCCATGCGGCGCAGATGGCGCCGGTGCGCGTGAAGATCGAGGGATCGACCTGCTATCCGAAGGTGAAGCGGTAAAGTCCGGTTCGGAGTGAACGAGATGGCTCAAATGGTTGAAGCGCCGAAGATCGAGCGCCCCGAACTGACCGCACTCCTCACGCTCTACACGAAATCCTTCTGAATCCGTTCTGCCCAAAATGCGCGAAAAGGTATGATAATGCTTAAAATCAATGATCTGCACGTCAAACTTGAAGAAGAAGACAAGGCGATCCTCAAAGGGGTCAACCTCGAGGTTCCCGCCGGTGCGGTGCATGCCATTATGGGGCCGAACGGTTCCGGCAAGTCGACCCTGTCCTACGTGCTCTCGGGCCGCGAGGGCTATGTGGTCACCGGCGGCGGGGCGACGCTCGACGAGATGGACCTGCTCGACATGGACCCCGAGGAGCGCGCCACGGCGGGGCTCTTCCTTGCGTTCCAGTATCCGGTTGAAATCCCCGGTGTCGGCAACATGACCTTCCTGCGCACCGCGCTCAATTCTCAGCGCAAGGCGCGCGGCCAGGAGGAGATGAGCGCGACCGATTTCCTCAAGCTGGTGCGCGAGAAGGCCAAGACCCTCAAGATCGACGCCGACATGCTCAAGCGCCCGGTCAACATGGGCTTTTCCGGCGGCGAGAAGAAGCGCAACGAGATCCTCCAGATGGCGCTGCTCGAACCGAAGATGTGCATCCTCGACGAAACCGACTCGGGCCTCGACGTGGACGCGATGAAACTGGTGTCTGAGGGCGTGAACGCGCTGCGCGACAAGGGTCGCAGCTTCCTTGTCATCACCCACTACCAGCGCCTGCTCGACCATATCGTGCCCGACGTGGTGCACATCATGTCGGATGGCCGTATCATCAAGACCGGTGGCCCCGATCTGGCGCTCGAAGTCGAGCACAACGGCTACGCCGACATTCTTGCGGAGACGGTGTGATGGCGGCAGTGGCACAACCCAAGCTCGATGCGCTTTCGGCCCGGCTTGCCGGCCTGAGCGCCCCCGAAGGCGGCAAATGGGCGCGTGCCGCGCGCGACACCGCCCGGGCGCGGCTCGAAGTGATGGGCTTGCCCGCGCCGCGTGACGAATACTGGCGCTTCACCCGCCCGGCGACGCTGAACGCCCCCGAGCCGGTGCCCGCAACGGTGTTCGACCATTCCGGCGAAGCGCCGGTGTTCGGCGCGATCGACCGGCTGAAAATCGTCTTTGTCGATGGCGTCTTCGATGCCGAAGCCTCCGATCCTCTGGCGCTTTCCGGGGTCGAGATCGAACCGCTCGACGAGGCCGCCCGTGCCGATATCCACTGGGCGCGCGAGGTTTACGGTGTGCTCGAAGCACGCGGGCAAAACCCGGTGGAGCGGCCCTTTGCCACCCTCAACACCGCCTTCGCCCGCGAAGGGCTGGTGATCCGGGTGACCGGCAAGGCGGCGCAGCCGATCAACCTGATCTATCGCCACGCCTCCGAAACCTCCGACGCATTGATACACCACGTGGTGAAGCTTGAGCCGGGGGCCGATCTGACCCTGCTCGAGAACGGCCCGGCGGCGGCGCGGCTCAACAAGGTTCTGGAAGTGGAGGTCGGCGAGGGGGCCAACTTCCACCACGTCCGCACCCAGGGCCGCGCGCACGAACGCCAGGCCGTGACCCACATCTTCGCCCGGCTTGGCCGCGAGAGCACCTTCAAGAGCTTCACCCTCACGGTGAACGGCCTGCTGACGCGCAACGAATGCGTGGTCGAAATGCTGGGCGACGATGCCGTGGCCCATATCGCCGGTGCCGCGATGGGCGACGGGTCGCGCGATGCCTTCCACCATGACGACACCGTGTTCGTCACCCACGACGCGCTGCGCTGCGAGAGCCGGCAGGTGTTCAAGAAGGTGCTGCGCAACGGCGCGGTGGGTGCCTTTCAGGGCAAGATCCTGGTCAAGCCCGGCGCGCAGAAGACCGACGGCTACCAGAAGTCGCAATCGCTGCTGCTCGACGAGGATTCGACCTTTCTCGTCAAGCCCGAGCTCGAGATCTATGCCGACGACGTCGCCTGTTCGCATGGCTCCACCTCCGGTGCGATCGACGAGGAGGGCCTGTTCTACCTGCGCTCGCGCGGCGTGCCCGAGGCCGAGGCAACCGACCTTCTGGTGATCGCCTTCCTTGCCGACGCCATCGCCGAAATCGAGGACGCCGGCATTGCCGAAGACATCACCGGCCGTCTCGAAGCCTGGCTGAAGCGCCGGCGCGGCTGACGGTGGGCGTCGCCACTGACATCCTGCGCGCCTACGTGGCACCGCGCGCGGTGTTCGTTGCCCGGCTTGGCAGCGCGCCGCGCGAAGACCGCGCGCTTGCGGTGCTGATGGCGGCCTGCCTGCTGATCTTCGTGGCGCAATGGCCCCGGCTACAGCGCGAAGCCTTCGAGACCGGGCAGGAATTCCAGGTTCTCGCCGGGGGCGCCTTGCTCGCCTGGCTGTTCATCGTGCCGCTCGCGGCCTATGCGATCGGCAGCCTCAGCCACCTCGCGGCGCGGGTTCTCGGCGGCCGGGGCAATCCCTACGGCGCGCGGTTCGCGCTGTTCTGGGCGCTGCTGGTGGCGAGCCCGCTCTGGCTGCTCTGGGGGCTGGTCGCGGGCTTCATCGGCCCCGGGATGCAGCTTACCCTTACCGGGGCGGTTGCGCTCGCCGCTTTCGTGGTGCACTGGTCGCTCAACCTTTGGTTCGTGGAGCGGTCATGAAACTCGAGTGGGGCTATCTTTTCGGCATGGCATTGCAGACCGTGCCGGAGCCGCGCAAGGTGGCGCGCGATGTGCAGAACGTCGATCTGGCGCGGGGCGTGCTTTGGCAGGTGCTGGTCTTCCTGCTGGTGGTCACTACGATCCTCGGGGTGATCGCCTCGGTGCTGTTCCCGACCGATCCCGAAGCCTTCGGCGGCCTCTTCGCCAACCCCCTGATCACCGGGCTGGCGCAGGGCGTGATCTCGGTGCTGACGGTGTTCGGGATCTACTGGGTCGGCCGGATGGTCGGGGGTATCGGCAGCTTCGAGCAGGCCCTGCTCACGGTGATCTGGCTGCATTTCGTGCTCTTGCTGATCGAAACGGCCATCCTCGTGCTCGGCCTTTTCGCGCCCGCCCTGGCCATGCTGCTGTGGGTGATGGGGCTGGTCCTGACCTTCTGGATCCTCAGCCATTTCATCGCCGAGATGCACGGGTTCAACAACGCAGGCATGGTGTTTGTCGGCATCATCCTGACGCTGTTTGCCGCCATGATCGCGTTCTCCATCGTGCTGGCGATCATCGGCGTTGGGATACCCTCCGAGACGGGAGACTTCTGATGTATGACGTCGCACAGGTGCGGGCGGATTTCCCGATCCTCGCCCGCGAGGTGAATGGCCAGCCGCTGGTCTACCTCGACAACGGGGCCTCGGCGCAGAAACCAAGCGTGGTGATCGAGGCGGTGACGCGGGCCTATTCGCAGGAATACGCCAATGTTCACCGCGGGTTGCACTACCTGTCCAACCTCGCAACCGACAAGTACGAGGCCGTGCGCGGGACCGTGGCGCGCTTTCTTGGTGCGCCCCGCGAAGAAGAGATCGTCTTCACCTCCGGCACCACCGAGGCGATCAACCTGGTCGCCTACGGCTGGGCGATGCCGCGGATGGGCGAGGGCGACGAGATCGTGCTTTCGGTCGCCG
The DNA here is from genome assembly GCF_900177545.1 of Maritimibacter sp. HL-12. Lineage (GTDB taxonomy): Bacteria > Pseudomonadota > Alphaproteobacteria > Rhodobacterales > Rhodobacteraceae > Sinisalibacter. The sequence continues at coordinate 3,309,400 of NZ_FXBQ01000001.1, forward strand.
AACACCACGCCAACATCGTGCCCTGGCACTTCCTGCGCGAGCGCCAAGGCGTGAAGCTGGTCTGGGTCGAGACCGAGCCGGACGGCTCGCTCGACGCCGAGAAGGTGATCGCCGCGATCACCCCGCGCACGAAGCTGGTGGCGGTCACCCATGTGTCGAACGTGCTGGGCACGGTGGTCGACGTGAAGCGGATCACCGAAGGTGCGCATGCCGAGGGCGTGCCGGTGCTCGTCGACGGCAGCCAGGGCGCGGTGCACATGCCGGTGAACCTCGCCGAGATCGGCTGCGACTTCTACCCGGTCACCGGCCACAAGCTCTACGGCCCCTCCGGCTCGGGCGCGATCTACATCAAGGCCGAGCGACTGGCCGAGATGCGCCCCTTCATCGGCGGCGGCGACATGATCCGCGAGGTCACCCGCGAGGCCGTTAGCTACGCCGATCCGCCGATGAAGTTCGAGGCCGGCACGCCCGGCATCGTGCAGACCATCGGGATGGGCGCGGCGCTTGAATACCTCATGGATCTGGGCATGGAAAACGTCGCCGCACACGAGGCGCGACTTGCTGCCTATGCCCGCGAACGGTTCCGCGATCTCAACTGGCTCCACGTCCAGGGCGATGCGCCGGGCAAGGCCGCGATCTTCTCGATGACGATCGAGGGCGCGGGCCATGCCCATGACATCTCCACCATCCTCGACCGCAAGGGTATCGCGGTGCGCGCCGGCCACCACTGCGCCCATCCGCTGATGGCCCATCTCGGGCTGACTGCGACGGCGCGCGCGAGCTTCGGCCTCTACAACACCACCGAGGAAGTCGACAAGCTGGTCGAGGGGCTGGAACTGGCGCACCGGTTGCTGGGATAGGGCCGGGCGGTTTCAAGACCGCGTCGCCGGGCCTATCTTCGCGCCCGCAGCACCCACCAGATCCCCTTGAGATCGGTGCGGAACCGCTCGACCACCAGTGCCACGACGATGATCTCCAGCGCCGCGAGGGTGGCGAGGCTCATCGACAGCGCATAGGCCCAGGGCAGGAAGTCGTAGAGGAAGACCGCGGCGAAAAAGGCGGTGAGCACAAGGTCGGCGAGCTTGAACGAGTAGAGGTGGAAAGCGGGCAGGCGGCGGAAACGCGCGAGGCTCACGATGGTGGCGAGCCCGAGCGCGCCGAGAAAAATCGCAAGCCAGCCCGGGTTTTCGACGAAGGGCGCGCGTTCGAATACCCAAACCCCGGTGAGCCCGGCCCCGAGCGTGAGGCTGTCGGCCAATGCATCGAGCCGCGCGCCGAGCTTGCTTTCCTGCTTCCAGCGCCGGGCGAGGAAGCCGTCGGCGGCGTCGGTGGCGAGGCTCACCAGCATCAGCACGATGAACAGCGTACGCGCCTCCGAGAGCGCGGCCCCGACGATCACCGGCGCGGCGCAAAGCCGGTAGAAGGAAAGCGCATTGGCCAGCGTGGTGATACTGGGGCGCCGGGGCATGGCTCAGGCGTCGGGCCGGATCAACCCCAGCCCCCTGAGGTAGATGCCGATCCCGCTTTCAAGCAGGTCTTCGGGCGGAAACGGCGATTTGCGGCCCGGAGCGCCGCGTGAAAACAGCTCCACCACCCCGTGCGAGAGCGCCCAGATATGGGCCGAAACCATCCGCGCGGGCGGGCGCTTTTCGGGCGGCAGTTCGGCCATCAGCTCGACGGCGGCCTTCTCAAGCACCCCGAGCGCCCGTCCCGAGAGCCGGGCGAGCTCGGGGTCGCGGTTCATCGCGATCCCGCTTTCGAACATCGCCACGTAATGGCCCGGAAAGCGCCGGGCGAAGGCGAGATAGGCCCGCCCGGTGGCCTCCAGCGAGGCCAGCGGCGAGGGGCGACCCTTCTCGTAGGCGTGTTCCAGCAGGTCGGCGAACACCTCGAAACCCTGCCGCGCGGCCTCGGCGATCAACTCGTCGCGCCCGGCGAAATGACGGTAGACCGCGGCCGGCGTCACCCCGGCGGCCTTGGCGGCCTCCGACAGGGTGAAGCCGGTGGGCCCCTTCTCCTCGATCAGCGCCAGCGCCGCCTCGACCAGCGCCTGGCGCAGGTTGCCGTGGTGGTAACCCCGTTTCTTGGGTCCGGTAACCATCACCAGCGCCCCCTTGGAACGACGTGTTGCCTGCCTGCCAGGTGTCGAGGGCGCATGGCTCTAATCATTCCAGATGTCCGGCCCGCCGGCGATCAGCGGGTCGGGCGGGGTGGCCACCTCGGCGTTCTTGCCGGCGTATTCCATCCCCGCGAGCACGCATTCGATCGCCGCGATCCGGGCGCGGTACTTGTCGTCGGCGCGCACCACCGTCCAGGGCGTGCGCAGCCGGTGGCTCTGGGCGAAGGTCTCGCGGATCGCGGTGCTGTAGGCGTCCCAGCGGTTCAGCCCCTCGACGTCGACCCACGACAGTTTCCACTGCTTGAGCGGGTCTTTCTCGCGGGCAAGGAAGCGGCGCAGCTGCTCGGCGCGGCTGACGTTGAGCCAGATCTTGAAGAAGTGGATGCCCTCGTCGGCGAGCATGTCCTCGAACTCGGGCAACTGCCGGAAAAACGCGGCGCGCTGGTCGTCGGTGCAGAAGTCGAATACCTTCTCGACCACGCCGCGGTTGTACCACGAACGGTCGAACAGAACGATCTCGCCGGCGGTCGGCAACTGCCGGATGTAGCGTTGAAAATACCACTCCCCGGCCTCGCGATCGGAAGGTTTGGGCAGCGCCACCACGCGGGCGACGCGGGGGTTGAGGTTTTCGCGGAACCGCTTGATCGCACCGCCCTTTCCGGCGGCGTCGCGGCCCTCGAAAACCACCACCACGCGCTTGCCGCTCGCCTTCACGTCGGCCTGGAGCTTGACGAGTTCGCGCTGGAGCACTTCGAGGCGGTCCTTGTAGTCGCCCTTCTTCATCCAGCGGTCATAGGGGAACGCCTCGGTGATGATGTCCTTCTTGTCGCCCTCGGCGATGGCATCGCGCAGCACTTTGGGCGCGGATTCATCGTAGAAGCGCGAGATTGCCCCTTCGAAGGGTAACGTCATGCCTGCCTCCTGTTTTGACCTTATGTAAGGCTTTTTCACATTCCCCCGCAAGGGACAGGCGGCCCCGGCCCGGCGCACCCGGGCGACCCGTGGCACCGATGCCGCCGCGCTGGACACGGAAGGATTGTTTGTGCCCTATAGGTGCGCACGCCCGAGGAGACGGGTGAGGGAATTCAGCAGGAGGACAAGACATGAAGACCAGAACGCTGATCGCGGCGGCGGCGTTTGCGGCGCTGGCCGGCGGTGCGCAGGCGGATGTGAAGGTGGGGATGATCACCACGCTTTCGGGCGGCGGCGCGGGGCTCGGGCTCGACGTGCGCGACGGGTTCCTGCTCGCGCTCAAGCAATCGGGGCGCGACGATATCGAGATGATCATCGAGGACGACCAGCAAAAGCCCGACGTGGCGGTGCAGATCGCCGACCGGATGATCCAGGCCGAGGATGTCGACGTGCTGACCGGCATCATCTGGTCGAACCTCGCGATGGCGGTGGTGCCGGGCGCGGTGGCGCAGGGCAAGTTCTACCTCTCGCCCAATGCCGGCCCCTCGGCGCTGGCGGGCAAGGGCTGTCATCCGAACTACTTCAACATCGCCTGGCAGAACGACAACCTGCACGAGGCGGCGGGGGCCTACGCCAATTCGGCCGGCTACACGAATTCCTTCATCCTCGCGCCGAACTACCCGGCCGGGCAAGACGCGCTCACCGGCTACAAGCGGTTCTACGAGGGCGAGCTTTCGGGCGAGGTCTACACCAAGCTCGGACAGACCGATTACGCCGCCGAGATCGCCCAGATCCGCGCCTCGGGGGCCGACAGCGTGTTTTTCTTCCTGCCCGGCGGGATGGGGATTTCCTTCCTCAAGCAATATGCCGACTCGGGCGTCGATATCCCGCTGATCGGCCCGGCCTTCAGCTTCGACCAGGGCATCCTGCAAGCGGTTGGCGATGCCGCCCTCGGCGTGGTCAACACCAGCCAGTGGGCGAAAGACCTCGACAACCCGGCCAACGCGGCCTTCGTCGAGAGTTTCGAGGCCGAATACGGCCGTCTGCCCTCGCTCTACGCCTCCCAGGGCTTCGACACCGCCAACCTGATGATCAGCGCGCTGGACAAGGCCGAGGTGTCGGACGTGGAGGGTTTCCGCGCCGCGCTCAAGGCGGCCGATTTTGCCTCCACGCGGGGTGATTTCGCCTTCGGGCCGAACAACCACCCGATCCAGGACATCTACGTGCGCGAGGTGATCAAGGAAGGCGATATCTACACCAACAAGACGATCGGCGTCGCCATCGAGAACCACGCCGACGCCTACGCAGCCGAGTGCGGCATGTGAACCCTTCGGGCGGGCACCCTGCGTGGTGGCCCGCCCGGTCTGACGCACCGGCTTCATGCCCTTCGTTCTCCTCGTCGGGCAGGGGCTGAACCTCGCGTTCGGCACCGTTGGGCTGCTGACCCTCGGCCACGCCGCATTTTTCGGAATCGACGGCGACGCGATGGGGATTCCTATAATTTATGCAAAGTTTTACGCCCCGATCCTCACGTCTCACTTCGTGCCGGAAGGGACAAAAGCCATGCTGTTGATCGGGCTTGGGCCCGAGAGGCGGCACGGTTTCCCTGCCTCGACGCGCTCGGCCCGGCTTTGGCCGAAACCTCCCACGGGGCTGATCCGGCCCATTCGGCGGGAAAATATCTGCCGGCATTAACGCACCTGCAAGGAGTGTCGACGTAACGTGCCGGGGCCCGGGATCCGGCGGTCGTTTGCGGCCGGGAGGCGCGGGCTGGGCAATCTGATGGGGTCGTTTCATGGCACACAGCGCAACCATGCCGCACCGCAGGATCCGGTGGAATTCGGTTTTCCTGAAACTTGCGGGCATCATCTGGATCAGCGCGATGCTGTTCACCGCGGTGGTGTCATGGCACTACACGCGCGCCAACATGGCCAGCGTCGAGGCGCAGATGGCCGACGGCGCGCGCGATGTCACCGGGCTGCTCGCCGAATCCTTTGCCGAGGCGATCATGCTCGGGGCCACCGGCCTGATCGAGCGCAGGTTCCTCGAGATGACCGGGCGTGAGGGCGGCGCGGCGCAATACGCCCTCGCGGTCAAGGCAACGGGGGAGCCATTGCTCGGATTGGGCCAGGCCACGGCGCACGAGGCCAAACTTCGAGCGCTTGCCGCCCGGGCCATCGAAACCGGAACATTGGTGGCCTCGGACGACGGCCTTATGGTCGCCGCCCCGGCGCGCGCGCCTGCGAGCGGGGTCACGGTCGGGGCCATCGCCACAAGCTGGACGGCGGACCACGCCCGCGCCACCGCCCTGCGCAACCAGGTCACGGTGATCGCGCTGGCTTTCGGCGCGATCTTCGTGGTGGTGTTCGCGATCGTGCACCTGGTCAAACGGGCGGTTGCGCGCCCGATGCTCGAACTCGCCCGCGCGGTCGACGCGGTGGCGGAGGATCACCTCGATGACCCGGTCGCCATGGCCGGGCGTGACGACGAGCTCGGAGATATCGCGAAATCGGTGGAATACTTCCGCAAGCGGCTCGTCGAAGGGCGCGAACAGGAAAAGCAGAACCGCTTCAGGGGGGCCGCGTTCCGATCCTCCTCCGCCGCGATCATGATGGCCGATCGCGACATGCGGATCACGGCCGTGAACCAGAAGCTGAAGGCGATCCTCAACGAGCGGGTGGCCGATTTCCAGACCGTCACTGCGGGGTTCGACCCCGCCGCCGTCGTCGGCCGCGAGATGGACGATTTCCATCCGCCCGAGTTGCGCGCGCGCGTGCGCGCCGTGCTGTTTGATCCCGAGCGGATGCCCTACGACGCCCATATCAATATCGGTGACGCCCGCTTCGAGTTGACCATCAACCAGGTGCCGGGGGCCGACGGCGCTCTTGAAGGATTTGTTGTCGAATGGGTCGACGTCACCGCCGGTTTCATGCAGGACGCGATCCTGGACGCCATCAACACCCATCAGGTGCGGGCCGATTTCGGAGGCGATGGCACGCTGCTTGCCGCCAATGAGAAGTTCGCAGAGGCGCTCGGCACCGAACCAGAGGCGGTGATCGGTTGCGCCAGCGACAAGATCTTTGCCTTCGATGCCGACCTCGACGCCAACCGCGGATCTGTCTTTGATCGGCTCAACGCCGCCAAGACGGTTTATGGCCGGTTCGAGTTGAAGCGGGCGGATGGGGTCGGGGCGGTGATCGAAGGCGGCTTCACCCCGGTTTTCGATAAGGCCGGCCGGTTTATCCGGACCGTGCTGATCGGCAATGACGTGAGCGAATCTCGGCGCGAGCTTGAACGCGCTCAAGCCGAGCGCCAGCGCCAGGCCGAGGCGCAGGCGCGGGTGGTGGACGCCCTGCGCGAGGGCCTCGAACGGCTCGCGGAAGGCGATCTGACCCGGCGGATCGAGGAGCCTTTCCCGCTGGACTACGACCAGTTGCGCAAGGATTTCAACGCGGCACTGGATCGCTTGCAGGACGCGATCCGGGGTGTCGTGGAAAACGCCGAGCTGATCCGCGGCGAAGCCGCTGAGATTTCCAATGCCGCCGATGACCTCTCGGTGCGCACCGAGCGTCAGGCCGCAACCCTCGAAGAAACCGCATCGGCTCTCGACGAGCTGACGACCTCGGTCAAATCCGCCGCCGAAGGCGCGGCGCATGCCAATGACCTCGTCGATCATGCGCGCCAGAACGCGGAAGCCTCGGGGGAGGTGGTGCGCGGTGCGGTGGACGCGATGAGCGAGATCGAAACCTCATCGCGCCAGATCTCGAAAATCACCGATGTCATCGACGACATCGCCTTCCAGACCAATCTTCTGGCCCTGAACGCCGGAGTCGAGGCTGCCCGCGCCGGCGATGCCGGGCGCGGGTTCGCGGTGGTTGCATCGGAGGTTCGGGCGCTGGCGCAGCGATCGTCCGAAGCCGCGCGCGAGATCAACAGCCTTATCGGGGCATCCGGAGAGCAGGTTCGGCGCGGCGTCGATCTCGTCGACCGCGCCGGCAAGGCGTTGCACGGCATCCTTGAAAGCGTCATCGAGATCAGCCGCAACGTGTCGGATATCACCACGAGCTCCCGCGAGCAGAGTGCCGGCCTTGCGGAGGTCAACCAGGCCGTCAACCAACTCGATCAGGTGACCCAGCAGAACGCCGCAATGTTCGAGCAGACCACCGCCGCCACCCACGCTTTGACGCGGGAAGCCGAAACCCTCTCGTCGACCATGGCGCGTTTCAAGACCGGCGTGCCGCAAGGATCGTCAGGGCAGGTTATCGCCGCGCGTTTTCAGTCGCGCCGAGAGCAGAAACCGGGCGAAAGAGAACTGTCCGAAGCGCCCCGCGCGGCGGCCCTCGTCACCTCCGGCGCGGCCACGAGTCCCCCGGAGGATGACGATGGTTGGCATGAGTTCTGAGCCGAATGGATAGGGCGCGCGAGAAACCGGGCCTGCGGGTAGATGACTTGCGCCTGTTGATCGTCAGCCCGTCGTCCTGTCTGCGCAACCTCGTGCGGCAGGGGGTGAAACCTGAAAAACGTGTGAGCGTCGTCGCGGAAGCGGTGACCGCGCGCATTGCCGGGGCGCATGCCCTGAAACATGCGCCGCACGTGATCGTCCTGGACGCGAGATTGGCGGACATGGCCCCGGCGATCCTGCGCGACTGTCGCATGGCCGCAGGGCCGAGGCCTGTCGTGGTGCTGGCATCGCTGATCGACGGCGGAACCGGGATCGACCTGCAGGTTCCCGGATGCCGGGATCCGCGTCTCGGCGCGGGATCGCGCCACGACCCGGCGGGGTGTGCCGAGCACGCCAGCTTGTCGGAAACGATCGTAGCGGCAGCCGCCGCGGGACCGGGTGAATTGCCGCCCGCCAAGGGCGTCGAGGGCACAACGCGCGGCAGCGGTGCCAGCCCAACCGAAAAATGGATCATGGTCGGCGCATCGACCGGCGGCGTCGAGGCGATCGAGACACTGCTGGGCGGGTTCCCGGCGGATTGCCCGCCGACATTGATCACGCAGCACATGCCGCCGCAATTCCTGAAGAGTTTTGCCACCAGGTTGAATGGCCTGGTGCGCCCGCAGGTCGCGATCGCCCGGGACGGCATCACGCCGAAACGGGGCGAAGTCTTCATTGCCCCGGGCGGCGAAACCCACCTCGTCCTCGATCCCGCCCTGCGCGTATTGCGGCTCTGGCCCGGCCCGAAGGTATCAGGCTACCGGCCTTCCGTGGACGCCATGTTCGCCTCTGCAGTTCCCTACGCATCCCGGACGATAGCCGTCATCCTGACCGGCATGGGCGGCGACGGGGCACGTTCGATGAAAGCGCTCAGGGATGGCGGCGCGCTTTGCATCGGCCAGGACCGGGAAAGCTCGGTGATCTACGGGATGCCGAGGATGGCGCATGAACTGGGCGCAACCGAGATCGAGCTTCCGCTCGGGCAGATCGCGCCGCACGCCCTTGCGGCGGCGCAAGCCTCGAGGGTGGCCTGAGACGATGAAAGCTGAACCTCGGCACATGACTCGATCGGATCGAATTTATATCGGACAGGGGGAAATCGCGGTCGACGGTGGCGAGGACGTGATCGTCTATACCCTTCTGGGGTCCTGCGTCAGTGCCTGTATCTGGGATCCCGATCGCGGGATCGGTGGCATGAACCACGTGTTGTTCGTCGACAATTCGGCCAATGCGGCGTCGGCGTTCGGGCACGGTGTCAACGGCATGGAACTTCTGATCAACGGTCTCCTCCGGCGCGGCGGCAGCCGGGATGCACTGCGCGCGAAGGTCTTTGGCGGTGCCCGGATGGTGGACGGCCTGTCCGATCACGGCGCGCGCAATGGTGCCTTTGTTTGCGAGTATCTCGATCGCGAGGGCATACCCCTGCTGGGGTCGGACCTGGGCGGCGTGCGGGCGCGCCGGATCGAGTTCTGGCCCGCAAACGGGCGTGCAAAAGTGAAGTATCTGAAGGGAGGGGTTGCGCAGGACACCAGGCCCGCGCCGCAAATTGGCACGGCCCCCGAACTTTTTTGACATTTGCAATCGACAGCCGGATTGCCGAGCCGCACGCATGCTTTGGCCGGTGGTGCCGCCGCAGGGCTCAGCGGCGACCGCGCCTCACTCCTGCGCCCAGGCCGGCCGGCGTTTTTCGAGGAACGCGCGGATGCCCTCGTCGGTGCCCTCGTCCATCATGTTTTCAACCATGACTGCGCCGGCGGTATCATAGGCTGCCGCGAGCGGTTCTTGCACCTGATCGTAGAAGCCGGGCTTGCCGAGCCGAATCGCGGCGGGCAACTTGGCGGCGACGGTTTGGGCAAGCGCCATGGTCGCCCCGGTGAGCTCCTCCGCCGGCACCACGCGGTTTACCAGGCCGACTTCGCGCGCGCGCACGGCATCGAGAAACGCGCCCGTCGCCGCCATCTCGAAGGCCACCTTGCGCGGCAATGCGCGCGCGAGCGCGACCGCGGGGGTCGAGCAGAACAGACCGAGGTTGACGCCGTTGACCCCGAAGCGCGTGCCCTCGGCCGCCACCGCCATGTCGCAACTCGCCACCAGTTGGCAGCCGGCGGCCGCGGCGATGGCGTGAACCTCGGCGATCACCGGCTGGGGTAGCGCGGGGATCATCTGCATCACCTCGCCGCAGCGCGCAAAGAGCCCCTCGAAATAGGCCCGCCCGCCATCGGTCGCGTTGCGATGGGCTTGCATCTCCTTGAGGTCATGGCCCGCCGAGAACGCGCTGCCATTGGCCGCGAGCACCACCACGCGGATTGTCTCGTCGTCCGCGAGCCGGGTGAATTCCGCCGCGAGCGCATCGAGCATCTCGTCCGAAAGCGCGTTCAGCGCGCGCGGGTTGTTCAGCGTGAGCCGGGCGATGGGTCCGTGATCCTCGCGCAGCAGGATGGCGTCTTGCATCTTGTCCTCCCTGTTCTTGGGGGGCACGATAGCGGCATGGACGGCAAGGGGAAAGAGATGTCGCTCAAGATGAACCTCGACGATCTGCGCGGTTTCCTTGCGCGCGATTTCGGGCAGGTGGCAGACGATTTCGAGATCCTCGACGTCGCCCCGATGCATCTCGTGTTGCGCAGCCATGTTCAGGACAGGCACCTGCGCCCCGGCGGCACGGTTTCGGGGCCAACGATGTTCGCGCTGGCAGACGTCGGGGTCTATCTCGCGATCCTGGCCATGGTCGGGCCGAAGGCGCTGGCGGTGACCACGAATTGTTCGATCGACTTCATGCGCAAGCCCGTGGCCCATGCCAATCTGCGCGCCGACGTGCGGCTTCTGAAGCTCGGCCGGGTGCTGGCGGTGGGCGATGTGCTGATCTATTCCGAGGGCGAGGAGCAGCCGGTGGCGCGGGCCTCGCTCACCTATTCGATCCCGCCCGAGCGCTAGCGGTGCTGATCCCGGGCTGTCCTGAGCCCGGCTGCGTGGCCAAATCGCCGCGTTGACCGGTGTGGGCCGAGGCGCTAAGCCTTTGCGTCTGTGCAGAAACACGCGAAAGGACTTGCCATGAGCGAGGCGCCCCCGAACCGGCTGGAGCATTTTCCGATTACCTTCTTTGCCATCACGATGGGGCTCATGGGCCTGACGCTGGCGTTGCACGCGGCGTCGCCGCTCTACCCCGCGGCGGGCCCTGCTTCGATCGCGGTGCTCTGGGGCGGCATCCTGGTCACCGTCGTGATTGCGGCCCTCTATATTGCCAAGGCGCTGCGCTATCCCGGGATGGTGGCCTGGGAGTGGCATCATCCGGTGCGGCTGGCGTTCTTTCCGACGGTGACGATCTCGCTGCTCCTGATCGCCACCGCGTTGGCCCCGCAATTTCCCGGGGTCGCCGAACCGCTCTGGCTGGTGGGTGTGGTCGGGCAGGGGGTGCTCACCATCGCGGTGATCTCGGGCTGGATCAGCCACCGTTCTTTCGAGGTTGGTCACCTGACGCCCGCCTGGTTCATCCCCGCCGTCGGCAACGTGATCGTCCCGGTCGCCGGGGCCGAAATGGGATATATCGAGATCTCCTGGCTGTTCTTCGCGGGCGGGATGGTGTTCTGGGGCATCCTGCTCACGCTCGTGATGAACCGGCTGGTGTTTCACGACCCGATCCCGGGGCGGTTGTTTCCCACCATGGTGATCCTGATCGCACCGCCCTCGGTGGCCTTCGTGGCCTACGTGAAGATGACCGGCGGGGTGATTGACGGCTTTGGCCGCGCGCTGATCTACATCGCCTATATCTTCGCCGCGCTGGTGGTGATGCAATTGCCGAAGCTGGCCAAACTGCCCTTCGCGCTGAGTTGGTGGGCCCTGTCTTTTCCGCTCGCGGCGCTGGCCATTGCGTCATTCTTGTTCGCCCGGATCGAGGCGACCCTGGCGCATGAGGTGATCGGCGTGGTGGTGCTCCTGCTGCTGATCCTGGTGGTGGCGGGGCTGGTGCTGCGCACCGCCAAGGCGATCGCCAAACACGAAATCTGCCATCCGGAATGAGGCGGCCCCCGGGCGGGGCGCGCAGCGGGCGCCCCGCAAGACCCTTTCCCTTGTGCCCCTTGGTCCGCTTGTTTGGTCTGCCGCTGGGTCAGGAATTGGGGTAAAATAATACCTAAAATGTAAGTGTTTGTTTTTGATGCATTTACCGGGATAGTTCGGCCTTGACGGCGCGCCCGAAATCACTAGAACCAGCCCATCCGAAAGCCATCAAGGGCCGAAACCGATGAAAACCTTCTCTGCAACCCCTGCAGATATCGAGAAAAAGTGGGTCGTGATCGACGCCGAGGGCGTCGTTCTGGGCCGCCTCGCCTCGATCATTGCCATGCGTCTGCGCGGCAAACACAAGCCGAGCTTCACCCCGCACATGGATTGCGGTGACAATGTCATCGTCATCAATGCCGACAAGATCCAGCTCACCGGCAAGAAACGCACCGACAAGGTGCATTACTGGCACACCGGCTACCCGGGCGGCATCAAGTCGCGCACTGCGGGCCAGATCCTCGACGGCGCACACCCCGAGCGCGTGGTCGAGATGGCGGTCAAGCGCATGCTGCCGGGCAACCGTCTGGCCCGGGTGCAGTTGGGCAACTTGCGCATCTACGCTGGGACCGAGCATCCGCACGAGGCGCAAAGCCCCGAAGTGCTCGATGTCCGTTCGATGAACAAGAAAAACACGCGTGAGGGCTGATCATGGCTGAAGAGATCAAATCGCTCGATGAGCTGAACGCTGTGGTCGAGGGCAGCGCTGCGCCCGTGGCCGTGGAGACCGACGCCGCTCCCCGCGAACCCCAGCGCGATGCGCTCGGTCGCGCCTATGCCACCGGCAAGCGCAAGGACGCGGTTGCCCGTGTCTGGATCAAGCCTGGCTCCGGCAAGGTCGTTGTGAACGGCAAAGAAATGGACAAGTATTTCGCGCGCCCGGTGCTGCAGATGATCCTGCGTCAGCCGTTCCAGGTCGCCGGTGTCGAGAACGAATTCGACGTGATGGCGACGGTCAAGGGCGGCGGCCTTTCGGGTCAGGCCGGTGCGGTGAAGCACGGCATCTCGAAGGCACTTCAGGTTTACGAACCCTCGCTGCGTGCTGCGCTCAAGGCCGCCGGGTTCCTGACCCGCGACAGCCGCGTGGTGGAACGCAAGAAGTTCGGCAAGCGCAAGGCACGCCGCAGCTTCCAGTTCTCCAAGCGCTGAGCGATCCCGAGAAACTATCGAAAGGGCCGCCATCTGGTGGCCCTTTTCGTGTTGCGAGGGCGGGGCGCTTCACCTATATCCGCGGCCAGTATCTGTCGCTCTCCTGGTTGGGTGCTGTTAGGTTTCGGCGCACACTGGGGCCTGGACTCGACGAGCGGCGGACATTGAGGTTCTGGAACGGCGATTTGCGAGGCCGCCGTTCTTTGCTTTGATCTCGCGACAAAATGAAGTAAGCACTGCGCAGGCAGTTTGCACCCATAGCTCAGCTGGATAGAGTGTCGCCCTCCGAAGGCGAAGGTCGTAGGTTCGAATCCTACTGGGTGCGCCACTTCCCCAATGATCCTCGTGAATTCCGGGCTTGTGACGCGCGTGGCGTCTGCGCCCCGCCTGTGCCCCCTCTGTGCGACGTGCGGGCGCGACGCGAGGGCAGCACTGGCCGGCGGGCGGCCTTGCGGCATCAGAACCAGTCGACCGGGCCATCGGGTTGCCCCGGTTCGCCGCTCTCCTGATCAGGTGCCGAAGCATCCAGCCCCATGCGTTGACGGAAACTGTCCAGGCGCACGATGTCCCGCCCGATCAGGTGCGGCATGTCTCGCCCGAAACCCGAAGCGGCCGAGGATTGCAGCAGCGCCGAGATGTCCTCGAGCGTCTGTTGGACCAGGTCGACACCCTGGAGTATCTGGATCTCGGTGCGCAGGTCGGGGTGATTCAGCTCCGCCAGGAGCCGGGAAAAGGCTTCCTGGATCAACCGACACTGAGCCGCGGCACCATGAACCTCGGCAGCCAGTTTCAGGAGCGTTTGACCAAGGTCGATCGGCACTTCGCCAGGCGGGTGGCTCGACTTCCGCGTCTCCTTGTCCATCTTACAGCCGCCCGTATATCGCTTCGATGGCGGTCTTCAGATCCACCGGTTGGAACGGCTTGGCCACGTAGTTGTTCATGCCCAGTTGCTTCCCGGTCTCGATAAGCTGGCGGTCGGCCTTGCCGGTGATGAGGATAAAGCCGACTTTTCGGGTCTTTTCCGCACTGCGGAGGGCGTGAAGCAGTTGCATCCCGTTCATCCCGGGCATGTTCATGTCGGAAATGACGAGATGAACCGGCCATGCCGTGATCTTCGCAAGCGCCTCGGGGCCGTCGCGCGCCGATTCGATCTGTCGAATGCCAAATCCATCCAGGGCCTGGGTGATCAGCCCCCGGCTTGTGGACATGTCATCGACGACGATGATCCTGATTTGATCGCGAAGTGCCAAGATCTGACCTTTCTATTGGGGTTCGAGTTCCGGAGTTGACGCGGGCACCTCGGCGCTGGTGCGTTCGTAGGCCGTGATCCCGACGCTCCTGAAGAAACGGCCGGCATGTTCGCTGACCCGTTCGGAGTGCCCCAGGAAGAGCCAGCCATCGGGGTTGAGCGCCCGCGCAAACCGCGGCCAGAGTCGGTCCTGGGTCGGCTGGTCGAAGTAGATGACGACATTGCGGCAGAAGATGGCATCGAATTGTCCGCGCATCGGCCAGGCGCTGATCAGGTTGAGCACGCGGAAACGGGTGATATCGCGCAGCGCAGAACCTGCTGCGAGGGCGCCGTCCGGGTCGGCGTCGATCGGGTCAAAATAGCGGTCGCGCAGGTGGTCGGGAACGTTTGCGAGCATCGGCCCCGGGTACTGCGCCGCCTTGGCGAAATTGACCACGTTGGGGTCGATGTCGGTTCCCAGAACGCGCACGTCGGCGTCGCGCGGCATGCCGGCTTCGAGCATCGTCATTGCGATGGAATAGGGCTCTTGGCCGTTGGAGCATCCTGCCGACCAGATCCGCACGCGGCGTCCGCCGCGCGCCGCGTCGATGAGCGCCGGAAGCGCCTTGGCCCGGAAGACCTCGAAATGATGGTTTTCGCGAAAGAAATGCGACACGTTGGTGGTGAGGGAGGAAATCATTGTCGCGAGCTCGTCGCGGCCGGCGGGGCTGTCCACGAGGTCGCAATAGGCATCGAAATCACCACAGCGCAGCAAGCGAAGCCGGCGGATCAGCCTGGTTCGGACCATCGCCGCCTTGGCCGGGGGAATATGCAGGCCCGCTTCTCGATGGGCGAGCTCGGTGATCCGGGCCAGCGCTGTCGCCGTCAGCTCGGGCGGGGCCGGGGCAGACGGGGACCCTGGTTGCGGGTCCCTCATGCCGCATCCTCGTTCGCGGTCGGCAGGATCGCCGAAAGGTCGAGGACCCGGATCATCCTGTCATCCACGATGGTGAGGGCGGAGATGAATGCCCGGCCCTCATCCGAGGGCATTTCCGGCGGCGACTGGAGTTTGGATTCGGGCAAGGCGAGGATGTCGGAC
Organism: Maritimibacter sp. HL-12; assembly: GCF_900177545.1. Lineage (GTDB taxonomy): Bacteria > Pseudomonadota > Alphaproteobacteria > Rhodobacterales > Rhodobacteraceae > Sinisalibacter. The sequence goes on from NZ_FXBQ01000001.1 coordinate 3,324,401, forward strand.
ACCGCGTCGACCATCAATCCGACGGTCCTGTCGTGCGTGGACACAACGATGATGACATTGCGGGAGGTGTCGGTTGCGGATTGCAGATCAAGCCTGGCGGACAGATCCATGATCGGCAAAACCGCACCGCGAAGGTTGATCACGCCCCGGATATAGGCGGGGGAATGCGGCAGGGGCGTTGCCCGCGCGCTGCCGCGGATCTCGCGCACCGACATGATATCGACGCAATAATCCTGCCCGGACACGAGAAAGGAAAGCAATTCGATGGTCTTTCCGTCCTTCGTCGGCTCGGTCGTGGTTGAAACGTCAGTCATGTGTCTCGTCCCGTTTGAACGTTGGCAATGCGGTCTGATGCGACGGGTGGACGCCGGGTGCAGCCATGCGCGCGCGACACGAGGTCGATCGGATCGAGAATCAGGGCGATCTGCCCATCCCCGAGGATCGTGGCCGCCGCGATACCGGGCACCCGACCGTAGCTTTCATGCAGCCCCTTGATGACGACCTGTCTCTGGTCGTCGATCGCATCGACGACCATGGCGGCGGGGCTGCCATCCTCCTGACCGACCAGCAGCACGATCTGGTCGGCGTAGTCTTCGAGCGGCGCGCGGAAACCGAGTTCAGCGCCAAGGTCGAGCAGCGGCAGGAACCGGTCGCGGATACCCACCACATGCGTGCTCGGCCCGAAACTGCGCACGTCGTCGCGACCGAGCGCCAGCGTCTCGAGAATGGCACTGAGCGGGATCACGATGGTTTCGCCCGCGACCCGCACCACCATTCCGTCGAGCACGGCGAGCGTGAGGGGCAGGGAGATCGTGAAACTGGTGCCCTTGCCACGGGTTGACGCGATACTGACCCGGCCCCCGAGGGCCTGGATCGCGGTTCTGACAACATCCATGCCGACGCCCCGCCCCGACAGGTTGGAAACCGCATCCGCGGTGGAGAACCCGGGCAGGAACAGCAGGTTGTCGATCTCGGTATCGCTCAGTTGGCTGTCGGCAGAGATCAGGCCTTGCCGGATCGCCTTGTCGAGAACCCTGGACCGGTCAATGCCGCTGCCATCGTCGGCGATCTCGATCACGATCCGGCCGGATCGGTGCATCGCGCGCAACGAAACCGTGCCCTCGCGCGGCTTGCCGTGGGCTTCGCGCGCATCGTTGGCCTCCAGCCCGTGATCGACGGCATTCCGGATCATGTGAGTCAGCGGGTCGGCAAGCCGCTCAATCACCGTCTTGTCGACCTCGGTATTCTCACCTTCGGTGCGCAAGCGGACTTCCTTGCCGGTGGCGGCCGAGGTTTCGCGGACAATCCGGGCCATGCGCTGGAACAGCGATTTCACCGGCTGCGCCCGGATCATCATCACGCTTTCCTGGATGTCCCGGGTGAGCTGGAGGAATTCCTCCAGCCCGGAGCGCACCGGGGAATTTGGCGGTATGCCCGCCGCCTCGACGCTTTGCGAGAGCATCGCCTGGTTGATGACGATTTCCCCCACGAGGTTGACCAGCCGGTCGATCCGCTCGAGATCAACCCGCACCGTCGCACGCGGCGCCGGGGTTGCGGCGGCCGCGCGGGGATCGGCCTCGCCAGGCGGTGTCGAGGCCGGTTTCGGGGCTGTCGCAGCGCCGCCGTCTGGGGGCGCGGCAAGTGCCGGTGCCGCCTCTGGTTCGGGAGCGCTGGTCGGCTCCGGTTGCGGCAGATCGGGAAGATCGAGCCCACCCGGCGCGACTTCGATATCGAGCTGGCACAGGCCATCGACAAAGTCGAACACCTCCCGAATCGCGGCTTCTCCCTCGGTGGTTTCAAGCTGGAGCGTCCACCAGATATGGCCCGCCTCGGGATTGGCCATGGCTTCGAGGCCCGGCACGGCGTCATCGTGGCATCGTACCGTGAGCGCGCCGAGATCGCGCAGGGCGCGGATCAGGAACAGCGGCTCGTTGCCGCTCTCGTATAGCCCCGGTTCGGGGCGGAAACGGATCTGCCAGACCGGTGCATCGGCTTGCGGGGGCGGTGGCGCATCAAGGTCGAGATCGAGCGCCAATGCCATCGGCTGGAAGTCGATCACGCCGGTATCGGCTTCGGGCACCGCGGTGGTGGCGGCAAGCGCTTCGAGGTCCGCACGCACCGGGGCGACCAGCGCGTCGTCGGTCGGGTTGCCATCGCGGCTGTCCCGGACCAGGTCGGCGAGAATGTCGCTGCCGGTGAAGAACAGCCGCAAGACTTCTCCGTCGGCAACGAGACGGCCCGAACGCAACTCGTCGAGCGCGGTCTCAAAGCGGTGGGCAAAGGCGACGAGGGCATCGAGGCCGAAGGCACCGGCCCCACCCTTGATCGAATGCACCGCCCGGAAGACGACGTTGATCGTCTCGCTGTCGGCGAGCCCGTCCTCCATCGACTGCAAACCGTCCAGCAGCACCTCGAGCAATTCTTCGCATTCAACGAAGAACGAGGCGCGGATTTCGGCCATCGGATCGGTCATCGTCCTACCCCGCCACCATTCTGAGCGCCCTGACCAGGCTTTCGGGATCGAACGGCTTGACGATCCAGCCGGTCGCCCCGGCGGCGCGCGCCCGGGCCTTGAGTTCGGCGGCGCTTTCGGTGGTGAGCACGAGGATCGGCACCGCGCGCAGCGTCTCGCGACCGCGCACCGCGTCGATGAAGCCGAACCCATCCATCCTCGGCATGTTGATATCTGTGATGATCGCGTCGGGCGGCGGCAATTCGTCGAGCCGCTCCAGCCCGTGCATGCCGTCTTCCGCAAGGTGGGCCTCGATGCCCGCGCCGGTGAGGGCAAGGCGCAGCATGTCGCGCATCGTGCGGCTGTCATCCACCGCGAGCACCTGCATGGTCATCGCCCGGCCTCCCAGATCGTCAGCGTCTCGGGCGTGAATCCGAGCAGGCCGAGTTGATCGGCAAGGTCGCTTGAGGCGTTCTCCAAGCTGAGCGCATGGCCATCCTCGGCCCAGCTGCGCGCCGCGGCGCGCAGCGCCTGCACCGACAGGGCACCGATCTGGGTGACCGCGCCGGCGTCGAGCGCGAGATCTTCACCGCGCCGGGCGATCAGCGCCTCGACGAGCGGCCCGGTTGCGCGAAGATCGAGGCGCGGTTCGAGCACCATCACCGCCGCGCTCATGCCCGGCCTCCGCCGCCAAGACTAAGCTCTTGCACCACGAAATCCCCCTTCTTCATCCGTCCGGTCACACCGGCATACGGCAGGGGGCGTTAAGATTGGCTTACCGTGGCAAGGGAAATCAGCGCGGCAGCCGCGCGGCGAGGTGATGCGCGCATCCCGTGAGCGCGGCGTAGTCGTCCTCGATCACGTGCACCGCGAAATTTTTCATGAAACCGGCGAAGCGGCCCTTGTCGCGCATCGCCTCGGCATAGCCGAACCGGCCAAGCCAGGGTGTGACCGCACGCGCGAGGCCGCCGATCAGGAAGATGCCGCCGAAGGGCAGGTGGATCAGCGAAAGGTTCCCGGTGACGGTGCCGAGGATCTTGACGAAAAGCTGCATCGTTTCCTCGGCCAGCGGGTCGTCGCCCGCTTCGAGGGCGGCAAACACCTCGGCGCTCGACACTTCGCGCGGCTGGCCGGCCCGGCGCGCGAGCCAGCTGTAGGTATGCGCCAGCCCGCGCCCGGAGAGCACTTCCTCGACCGCCGGGAAACCGTGCACGGTCTCCAGTTCCCGGCACAGCGCGAGTTCTTCCTCGGTGCGGATCGGAAGGTTGGCGTGACCGGCCTCTGCAGGCGGCACGAAGCGCCCGCCGGGGGCCTCGTAGACCGGCGCGCAGTTGAACCCGGTGCCAAGGCCGATGACCAGCCGGGTGGCGTCCGCGGTCGGCCCGGGGCCGTCTACCAGCGTGGTGAGCGCGCCCGCGTCGAGGTGGCCGAGGGCGTGGCCCTGGGCCTGAAGATCGTTCAGTACCGCGACGGTCTCGGCGCGGGCGGCGCGCGCCACGGTTTCGGCGTCGATCGTCCAGTCGAGGTTGGTGAGGTTGGCCACGCCGTCGCGCACCGGCCCGGCGGCGGCGACACAGGCACCGATGCAATCGGGGTTGCCCTCCTCGGCGAGAAAGGCCGAGAGCACCGTCTCCAACCCGGGGAAATCGGCGTTGCGGTAGCGCCGGATCGTCCCGGGCAGAAGCTCGGTGCCGCGCGCCAGCGCCACCCGGGTGTTCGTCCCGCCGATGTCGGCAAGCAGCGAGAAGGTGTTGGCGGGGGCCTTGGCCATGGTCAGTCCTTCGAAAGCGCTTGGGCAAGCGCGTGATACGAAGCTTTGGGGGTGCGTTCAAGGCTGTCGAAATCGACATGGACGAGACCGAACCGCTTGTCGTAGCCGAGCGCCCATTCGAAGTTGTCCATCAGCGACCAGACGTAATAGCCGCTGACCGGCACACCCTCGGCCAGCGCCCGGCGCAGGGCCGTCACATGGGCGTCGATATAGGCGATGCGGTCGGCGTCCTGCACCGATCCATCCGCCAGCCGGTCGGGCGCGGCCATGCCGTTTTCGGTGACGTGGAGCGGCGTGGTGCCGGTGAAATCGCGCGCCACCATGGTCAGGAAGTGATGCAGCCCCTCGGGGTAGATCTCCCAGCCCATCTCGGTTTTCGGCAACGGCCCGTCAACCTCGGCCAGTCCGGGCCAGGGGCCGGGGGCGGGGGCAATGAGCTTGCGGGTGTAGTAGTTCAACCCGCACCAGTCGACCGGCTGCGAGATCAGGGCCATGTCGTCCTGCCAGCCCTCGGGCAGGTGATCGCCGAGACCCTCGATCACCTCGGCGGGGTATTCGCCCTTGAAGATGCCCGAGAGGAAGAAGCGGTTGTAGATCGCGTCATATATGCGCGCCACCCGCGCGGCTTCGGGGCTCTGATCGGCGGGCTGGGCGTATTCGAGGTTGCAGACCGCGCCGAGGTTGGACATGCCGAGATCGCGCATCACCTGGGTGGCGGTGCCATGGGCGAGCATGACGTGGTGCATGGCGCGGGCGGTGGCGCGGATGTCGCGCAGGCCGGGCGCGTGGGCCCCGAGGAAATGGCTCAGCCAGCTCACGCACCAGGGCTCGTTGATCGGGGCCGCCGACCAGACCCGGTCACCGATCCGGCCCATGATCGCCGCGGTGAAATCGCCGAACCACGCGGCCACGTCGCGGTTGCGCCAGCCGCCGAGATCGGCGAGCGCGGATGGCAGCTCCCAATGGTAGAGCGTGGCCGCCGGTTTCAGCCCTCGTTCCAGCAGGCCATCAACAAGTCGATCATAGAAATCCAGCCCTTCCGGGTTGACGTTCACACCGTCCGGCATCACCCGCGCCCAACTGGTGGAGAACCGGTAGACATCGAAATTACCGCCCGCCACGAGGTCGAGATCCTCTTCCCAGCGGTGGTAATGGTCGCAGGCGCGGGCGCCGTTCTCGGCCTTGGCGACGTTGCCGGGGGTGGCGGCGAAGCTGTCCCAGTGGGTTTCGCCCGCGCCGCCGAAAGCGTGGCCCTCGATCTGGTAGGCGGAGGTGGCGGTGCCGAACAGGAACCCTTCGGGGAAATCGGATCGGGAGAAGCTGAAGTTCATCGGGAGACACTTTGCAATAGGGGGCCAGTGGACTGGCCGAGGATCAATTCGGCCTCGAGCAATTCCTCGTGCGGGCCGCTGCCGGGGGTTTCAACGAGATTGAGCAACATCTCGGCGGCGCGTCGCCCGGCATCGCGCACCGAGGAGCGCGTGGCGGTAAACACCGGCACTTCGGCACGGTTCTTGAGATAGCTCAGATCGTCGTCATGGGTGATGACGGAAATATCGCGCCCCATCCGCAGCCCGAGTTCCTCGATCGCCCGGCGTACGCCGATGGCGGGGATGATCGAGGAGACGAGGAACGCAGTTGGCGGCGCAGGACCGGCGAGCAGGGCGCGGGCGGTGTCGTGGCCGAAACCTTCGGTCATTTCCTCGGACGCCATGAGCGACGGGTCGGGAGCGAGGCCGCGTGCCGAAAAGGCTTCTTCAAACCCGGCCCGGCGTCGGATCGCGAAATCCATGTTCTCCAGCCCGTTGATCAGCGCAATCCGGCGATGGCCAAGATCGAGCAGCAGGTCGGTGGCGCGGCGGAAGGCATGGGTGTTGTTCATGTCGACCCAGGAATAGGGCAGGGCGGCATCCGAGGCGCGGCCATGCACCACGAAGGGCATGCCGATCTCGCTCAGGAGGTGCACGCGCGGATCGCCCAGCTTGGGCGCGTGGACGATCAAGCCGTCGACCGAACCCTTGGTGCGCAATTCGCGGTAGGCCTGCTCCTGATCCTCGTCGGGCACAATGGAAATCAGCATGTCGTAGCCGCGCCGGGAATAGACCTCGCCGGCCCCGGCCACGAAATCGGCGAACACCGGGTTGACCATCTCATGGCGGGCGGTCACCGGGATCACATGGCCGATCGCCATCGCCCGCCCGGTGGCGAGGCTGCGGGCGCGCATGTTGGGCCGGTAGCCATGCGCCTCGGCGGCGGCCAACACCCGCCGACGCGTTGCCTCGGCCACCTCCGGATAGCCGTTCAGCGCCCGGCTCACAGTGGTCTGCGACAGGTGCAGAAGCTCGGAGAGATCCTTCAGCTTCATTGTTCCGGACAACGTTTCAAAGCGGTTTGACACATCCGCCGAGTTTAGGCCGATTAAATTTCCGCGTCAAAACAATCCCAATAAATCGTCAAAATAAGCTATTTGCGCGTAATATTTTGGCAAATCCTGTTTGCATCATTGACAGCGCAAGGGGCATCGGCGACCCTTCGCATATCCAAAGCGCTTTGGGGTGAGTCGCAAGATTGCTCCCGACGCGCTCGGATTGTTTCAGGCGCCGGTCTCGGCGCACATCTGGGAGGATACCGATATCATGAAACAACTTCTTATGACGGGCGCGGCCGCAATGGCGCTCACCGCAGGTGCGGCCAGTGCAGAGCAGATTACCGTGTTCGGCCCCTGGCTCGGCCCGGACCAGGAAATGGTTGAAGAGGTGCTCGCCATCTTCGCCGAGCAATCCGGCCATGACGTGCGTTACACCGGTTCGGACAGCTTCGAGCAGCAGATCGTGGTTGACCTCGAAGCCGGATCCGCGCCGAACGTGGCGGTGTTCCCGCAGCCCGGCCTCGCCTCCGACATGGCGCGCCGTGGCTTCCTGACCCCGCTGAAGGACGGCACCGGCGAATGGATGCGCGAAACCTATGCCGCCGGCCAGTCCTGGGTCGATCTCGGCACCTACAACGGGCCCGATGGTGAGCCGGATCTCTATGGCTTCCCCTACAAGGTCGATCTCAAGTCGCTGGTTTGGTACGTGCCGGAGAACTTCGAGGATGCGGGCTACGAAATCCCGCAGACGATGGAAGAGCTCAAGGCGCTGACCGACCAGATCGTCGAAGACGGCGGCACGCCGTGGTGCATCGGTCTCGGCTCGGGGGCGGCGACCGGCTGGCCGGCCACCGACTGGGTGGAAGACCTGATGCTGCGCATCCACCCGCCGGAGGTCTATGACCAATGGGTGACCAACGATATGCCGTTCAACGACCCGAAGGTCGTCGAGGCAATCGAGGAGTTCGGCTATTTCGCCCGTAACGACGCTTACGTTGCCGGCGGCGCGGGCGCGGTGGCCACCACCGACTTCCGCGACAGCCCGAAGGGCTTGTTCTCGTCACCGCCGGAGTGCTACATGCACCGCCAGGCCTCGTTCATCCCGGCGTTCTTCCCGGAAGGCACCGAGGTGGGCGAAGACGCCGATTTCTTCTACTTCCCGGCCTATGCCGACAAGGATCTCGGCACCCCGGTGCTCGGCGCCGGCACGACCTGGGTGATCACCAACGAGAACGACGCGGCGCATGACCTCATGGAGTTCCTCAAGACCCCCGAGGCCCATGAGGCCTGGATGGCGCTGCGCGGTTTCCTGACCCCGCACACCGGGGTGGACACGTCCGTGTTCTCAGATCCGACGCTGAAGAAGATGAACGACATCCTGCTCGAAGCCACCACCTTCCGCTTCGACGGGTCCGACCTCATGCCCGGCGGCGTGGGCGCGGGATCGTTCTGGACCGGCATGGTCGACTACACCGGCGGCGCCGAAGCCGAAGAAGTGGCCGACACGATCCAGTCGAGCTGGGACGCGCTGAAATAAGCGCCCCGGCCCGGCAGGGCCAGAACTGACAGGGGCGGCCTGTGACTGACATGGGCCGCCCCTTGACCAACCGGCCAAGCGCGGCAACGATGGTCGGAGGGAGACAACGCAAAAACAGGGGGGAGAGCCATGCAAGCGGCATTCCAGGGGCTGCTGGTCATCCTGATCGGTGTTGGCGCAGCCGTCGGCTACTTCTATTTCTCGAATGTCTACCTCGACAAGGTAGTGTTTCCGGCCCGCACGCAGACCGATGAAGAACTGCGCGCACGCCGGATCAAGGCACCGCTGATATCCTTCCTGCTGGTGATCGGCCTGGTGGTGATCGCCACCTTCCTGTTGCCGGTGCTGGTTGCACGCAGCATGGGCGATGTTGGCACCGCTCTCCTCGGCGGTTTTGGCGCGCTCGGCGCGCTTGCCACTTCTGCGGCGGGGCTCAACGTGCTCATCGTTGCTCTCCTGGCCGCACTCGGCACAAGGCTCCTGCTGTCGGGCGATCTGTCCGGCATCGGCCAGAACATCAACCGCGCCAACCTGATCCGACCCTGGCTCTTTCTCGGCCCGGCGCTCTTCGCGCTCGGCCTCTACCTGGCCTACCCGGTGGTCGAAACCCTGCGCCTCAGCCTGACCGACCGGGTGCCGATCCCGGGCGGTGACGGGGCGTTCCGCTACCAGTTCGTCGGGCTCGACAACTACATCCAGATGATGGGCGAACCGAAATTCTGGGAAGCTCTGCGCAACAACTTCTTCTGGCTCCTCGTGGTGCCCGCGATGTCGACCGTGTTCGGCCTGCTGGCGGCGCAACTCACCGACCGGCTGAGTTGGGGCAACATCGCCAAGTCGATGATTTTCATGCCGATGGCGATCAGCTTCGTCGGTGCCTCGGTGATCTGGAAACTGGTCTACGATTTCCGTCCCGCCGGCAGCGAGCAGATCGGTATTCTCAACGCGTTGGTTGTCGCACTCGGCGGCGAGCCGCAAACCTGGCTCACGGTGCCGTTCTGGAACAGCTTCCTGCTGATGGTGGTGCTGATCTGGATTCAGACCGGCTTTGCCATGGTGATCCTCTCCGCCGCGCTGCGCGGCATTCCCGAGGAAACCATCGAGGCGGCCATCGTCGACGGTGCCAACCCCTTGGAGATCTTCTTCAAGATCAAGGTGCCGCAGATCGCCGGAACCATCGTGGTGGTCTGGACGACGATCACCCTCGTGGTGCTCAAGATCTTCGACATCGTGTTTGCCATGACCAACGGGCAATGGGAGACGCAGGTGCTGGCCAACTACATGTATGCCAAGCTGTTCACCTCCAACGACTGGGGCGTGGGCTCGGCGTCGGCCATAGTCATCATGCTCCTGGTGCTGCCGATCCTGATCTGGAACGTGCGCAATGCGCGCAAGGAAATGCGCTGAGGGAGGCGGGAGATGGACAATATCGCAGGTAAGAAATCCAGCCTGACCTGGGCCGTCAACATCTCGGTCGTCGCGCTCGTGCTGCTCTGGCTCTTCCCCACCGTCGGGCTCCTGGTCTCGTCGTTCCGCACCGCCGACCAGATCGCCACAACCGGCTGGTGGAAAGCCCTTTTCCCGGCCGAGCAGAACCTCGTGCTGCGCGCCGCCGATCCCGACGAATTCCGGGTCGAGCGCGATGGCGTTTACGTCGTCGAGGGCAACCTGTTCGATGGCGAGAGTGTCACCGGCGAGATCCGCGTCTGGGGCACGAGTTCACGCGATATCAGCGCCTATGAGCCCGGCGAGACCGCCGACATGGGCGAGGGTGAGACGATGACGGTCGGTCCCGATGGGGCCTATAGCTGGACCGGCAACGAAGACCAGATCAGCGGTCGCGGGCAAAGGGTGTTCGTCTCCGCCATGGTGCCGCCGAAATTCACCCTGGCCAACTACGATCGGGTGCTGTTTTCCGGCTCCAACACCGACTCGATGGCGAAAGCCTTCTTCAACACCCTCACGGTGACGATACCCGCCACCATCATCCCGATCCTGATCGCCGCCTTCGCGGCCTATGCGCTGGCGTGGATGGATTTCCGGGGCAGGGCGCTGCTGATCGCGGTGATCGTCGGCCTGCTGGTCGTGCCGCTGCAACTCGCCCTGATCCCGCTCCTGAAGCTGCACCTCGGCATCGGCATCGGCAAGGGCTACCTCGGGGTCTGGCTCGCCCATACCGGCTTCGGGCTGCCGCTGGCGATCTACCTCTTGCGCAACTACATGGTCGGGCTGCCGCGCGACATCATCGAGAATGCCAAGGTGGACGGGGCGACGGATTTCCAGATCTTCACCAAGATCATCCTGCCGCTGTCGTTCCCGGCACTGGCAAGCTTCGCGATCTTCCAGTTCCTGTGGACCTGGAATGACCTCCTCGTGGCCAAGGTTTTCCTGATCGACGCCACCGGCGAGACCACGGTGATGACCAACCAGATCGTCGAACTGCTCGGCACCCGCGGCGGCAACTGGGAAATCCTCGCCACCGCCGCCTTTGTCTCGATCGCGGTGCCGCTCGGGGTGTTCTTCGCAATGCAACGCTACCTCGTGCGCGGCCTTCTGGCCGGCTCGGTGAAATAGGACAGATCATGACGGTTCAACAGGAAGCGCCAACGATGACGCATCTGGCAAAAGACCCTGACTGGTGGCGCGGCGCGGTGATCTACCAGATCTACCCGCGCTCCTACCAGGACAGCAACGGCGACGGCATCGGCGATCTGCTCGGCATCGTCCGCCGTCTGCCCTACATCGCCTCGCTCGGGGTGGATGCGATCTGGATCAGCCCGTTCTTCACCTCGCCTATGAAGGATTTCGGCTATGACGTGTCGGATTACTGCGACGTCGATCCGATGTTCGGCAGCCTCGCCGATTTCGACGCGGTGATCGAAACCGCCCACGTGCTCGGGCTCAAGGTGATGATCGACCTCGTGCTTTCCCATACCTCGGATCAGCACCCATGGTTCAGGGAAAGCCGGGCCTCGAAGGACAACCCGAAAGCCAACTGGTATGTCTGGGCCGACGCCAAGCCCGATGGCACGCCGCCGAACAACTGGCTCAGCATCTTCGGCGGTTCGGCCTGGCAATGGGACGGCGGGCGCATGCAATACTACATGCACAACTTCCTGACCTCCCAGCCCGATCTCAACTTCCACGAACCGGCCATGCAGGCAGCGCTGCTCGACGTAGCGCGGTTCTGGCTCGAACGCGGGGTTGACGGGTTCCGTCTCGACACGATCAATTTCTATTTTTGCGACAAGGAGTTGCGCGACAATCCTCCACTTGCGCCGGAAGACCGCAACGCGACCATCGCCCCGGCGGTGAACCCCTACAACTGGCAGGAACATCTCTACGACAAGAACCGACCGGAAAACATTGATTTCCTGCGCAAATTGCGCGCCGTGATGCAGCCCTACAATGCCGCCGCGGTGGGCGAGGTGGGCGATGCGCAGCGCGGGCTCGAAATCATGGGCGAATACACCGCCGGCGATGATCTGATGCAGATGTGCTATGCCTTCGAACTGCTGTCGGGCGACCAGCCCGGCGCCGAGGACGTGGCCCGGATCATGGCGCGGGTCGATGAGGTGGCGGCGGAAGGCTGGGCTTGCTGGGCCTATTCCAACCACGACGTGAAGCGCCACGCCACCCGCTGGCAGCTTTCGCCCCCCGCGCTCAAGGGCTTCACCACCCTGATGATGTTTCTCAAGGGCTCGGCCTGCATCTACCAGGGCGAGGAACTTGGCCTGCCCGAAGCCGATGTCGCCTTCGACGATCTGCAAGACCCCTACGGCATCGAGTTCTGGCCCGAGTTCAAGGGCCGCGATGGCTGCCGCACGCCGATGGTCTGGGAAACCGACAACCGGCAGGGCGGGTTTTCGGCATCGAGCCGCACCTGGCTTCCGGTGGCGAGCGAGCATCTGCACCTCTCGGTCGAGGCTGCCGAAGCTGATCCGGGGTCGCTCCTGCACCATTACCGGCGCGCGATCGCGTTCCGCCATGCCCACCCGGCGCTGAAGTCGGGCACGATGGAGGAGGTGCGCGTCACCGGCACGGTGCTCAGCTTCGTGCGGCGTGACGCAACCGAGGAGATCTTTTTCGCCCTTAACATGGGCGACGAGCCGGCGCGGTTCTCGCCGCCAGACGGTGACTGGCGCCCGATCGGGCTGGAACTGAACTGCGCCCAACCGGGCATCGACGGTGATCTGCACCTGGCGCATTGGCAGCCGTGCATCATGCTGCGCGGCGGCGAACAAGACGCAGAGGCGTAAGGGGAGGGAAACATGGCGGAACTCAAACTCACGAATGTGGGCAAGACCTACGGCGGCAAGGTCGAGGTCCTCAAAGACATCAACATGGACATCAAGACCGGCGAATTGATCGTTTTCGTCGGCCCTTCCGGCTGCGGCAAGTCCACGCTCCTGCGCATGATTGCGGGGCTGGAAAAGATCACCGCGGGCACGCTGGAGATCGACGGCGTGGTGATGAACGACGTGCCGCCCTCGCAGCGCGGCATCGCCATGGTGTTCCAGTCCTACGCGCTCTACCCGCACATGACGGTCTACGACAACATGGCCTTCGCGCTGAAGATCGCCAAGAAATCGAAGGACGAGATCGACACCGCGGTGCGCCGGGTGGGCAAGATGCTGCAACTCGACGCCCTGCTCGACCGTCTGCCGAAGGAGCTCTCCGGCGGCCAGCGCCAGCGCGTCGCGATCGGCCGCTCGATCGTGCGCGATCCGAAGGTCTACCTCTTCGACGAACCGCTCTCCAACCTCGACGCGGCGCTGCGCGTTGCGACCCGGATCCAGATCGCCGAACTCAAGGAGGCGATGCCCGACAGCACGATGATCTACGTCACCCACGACCAGGTCGAGGCGATGACGCTGGCCGACAAGATCGTGGTGCTCGCCGACATGGGGATCGCCCAGATGGGCCCGCCGCTCGAACTCTACGAGCGGCCCAAGAACGAGTTCGTCGCCCAGTTCATCGGCTCGCCAGCGATGAACCTGTTGCCCGGCGAGATTGCCAGCACCGGCAAGGAAACCAGGATCGACCTGCATCAAGGCCACGACGCGGTGGCCGACGTCGAAACCCAGGAGGCCGAGAAGGGGCGGGCGGTGAAGGTCGGGGTGCGGCCGGAGGATTTCCGCGTCGCCGAGGAGGGCGATCACATCTTCTTCGAGGGCACGGTGGATTACGTCGAGGCGATCGGCGAGGTGACGTTGCTCTATTTCAAGACCCAAGGCGACGACGCCGACCCGATCATCGCCAAATTGCCCGGCATCCATGCCGACCTGCGCGGCCAGACGGTCAAGCTGACCGCCGACCCGAACAAGGTGCAGGTCTTCCACGACGGGCTCTCCCTGCGCACGCGCTGACCCTCCCGGGCGCCGAGCGCGCGCCCCGCCGCTTGAACCGGGCGGCGGGGCGAGATACATGCCTCGGACAGACGCGATAACAAGAGGCGCCCAAAATGCGCGCGGATACGCAGAACACCGTCGAGGCGATCGAGAAATCCCTGCAACTGCTCTCCAGGCGGATCGGCATGGATTCCGCCGAGCACCGTCTCGAAGAGTTCAACGCCATGACCGAAGACCCGGATCTGTGGAACGATCCCGACCGGGCGCAAAAGCTCATGCGCGAAAGGCAGGCCCTGGCCGACGCCATCGAGGGCTATACCACGATGGCGCAGGAGCTTTCGGACAACGTCGAGTTGATCGAGATGGGCGAGAGCGAGGACGACGCCGAGGTGATCTCCGAGGCCGAGGCGGCGCTCAAGGTGCTGAAGGACAAGGCGGCCGCGGCCGAGCTGGAAGCGCTGCTCGACGGTGAGGCCGACGCCAACGATACCTTCCTCGAAATCAACGCCGGGGCCGGCGGAACCGAAAGCTGCGACTGGGCCTCGATGCTGGCGCGGATGTATGTCCGCTGGGCCGAGGCGCATGGCTACAAGGTGGAACTGCTGAGTGAAAGCCAGGGCGAAGAGGCGGGCATCCGCAGCGCGGCCTACAAGATTTCCGGGCACAATGCCTATGGCTGGCTGAAATCGGAAAGCGGCGTGCACCGGCTGGTGCGGATCTCGCCCTACGATTCCGCCGCGCGGCGGCACACCTCGTTTTCAAGCGTCTGGGTCTACCCGGTGGTCGATGACAACATCGAGATAGAGGTCCAGCCCAACGATATCCGCGTCGACACCTACCGCTCCTCCGGCGCGGGCGGCCAGCACGTCAACACCACCGACTCGGCAGTGCGGATCACCCACATCCCCACCGGGATCGTGGTGACCAGTTCAGAGAAATCCCAGCACCAGAACCGCGATATCGCCATGAAGGCGCTGAAATCGCGGCTTTACCAGATGGAACTCGACAAGCGTTCCGAGGCGATCAACGCCCTGCACGACGCCAAGGGCGAGGCCGGCTGGGGCAACCAGATCCGCTCCTACGTGCTGCAGCCCTACCAGATGGTGAAAGACCTGCGCACCGGCTTCGAGACCTCCGACACCCAAGGCGTTCTGGATGGCGATCTCGACGGGTTGATGGGCGCGACACTGGCGATGGGGATGTCGGGCAAGGGCCGCGCAGACGCGGAAGATCACCCCTGACCAAGTCTATCGGGTCGGCGCGGTCGCAGACGAAAAATCGCGCGCGCCGAGCCGCTTGACGGATGCGGCAATCTGACGCAACACTTCTCTCCAAGCGACCGGGAACTGGATCGCAGGGGGAGAGACATGACCGACGCGACCGCTAACGCCCCGTCGTCACCGCCGATCATCGGTCGCATGCAGTATTCGGATATTCCCGCCGCCCTGCGCGCAGGCTGGCGCGATTTCGCCCGCGCACCGGTGCACGGGCTGTTCTTTGCCAGTTTCTTCGTGATCGGCGGGATCCTGATCTTCCTGCAACTCGACCAGTTGGAACGCAGCTATTCGATCATTCCGCTCGCCTTCGGGTTTCCGCTGCTCGCCCCCTTTCTCGCCATGGGGCTCTACGATGTGAGCCGGCGTCTGGAGCAGGGGCGCGAACTGCCGCTCGCCGGGGTGTTGCGCGTCGTCTACCGCCAGAAGGATCGGCAATGCCCCTCTATGGCGGCGGTGATCATCGTCATCTTCATGTTCTGGGTGTTCATCGCACACATGATCTTCGCGCTGTTTCTCGGCTACATGCCGATGACCAATATCTCGACCGATCTGGCCGCGACGCTGTTCACCCCCAACGGGATCTCGATGTTGGCCTTCGGCGGCGCGATCGGGGCGGCGATGGCGATGGTGCTCTTCGCGATCACGGTGATGGGGTTACCGCTGCTGCTGGACCGGGAGATCGACTTCATCAGCGCGATGATCCATTCGTTCCAGGCGGTGTCGGAAAACCTGCTGCCGATGCTGGCCTGGGCCTTGCTGATCGCGGTGCTGATGCTGGTGGCGATGCTGCCCTACTTCCTCGGTCTCTTCCTGGTGCTGCCAGTGCTCGGCCACGCCACCTGGCACCTCTATCGCCGGGTCATGAGTTTTGACAACCCGGGACCAGCCTGAACGCTCCCCGGCAAACCCGCGAAACGAAAAAGGCCGTCCGGCGGACGGCCCTTGCGATTGTCTTGGCGTGCCTGCCGCGGTGCGGCTCAGCTTTCGCTGCTGCTACCACCCGGCAGTTGCATCGGCTTCTTGTTGCCCGAGTTGCTCAGCGGGTCTTCCTGCCGCTGGACAGAGCCCTCGAAATGGGCACCGGATTCGATCGCGATCGTCTTGTGAACGATGTCGCCCTCGACCCGCGCGGTGGCGGTGAGGCGCACCTTGAGCCCCCGCAGGCGGCCGATGATGCGGCCGTTGACCACGACGTCGTCGGCAACCACTTCACCCTTCACGGTGGCGCTTTCGCCCACGGTGAGCATATGTGCCCGGATGTCGCCTTCAACGGTGCCCTCGATGACGATATCGCCGGTCGATTTCATGTTGCCCTTGACCACGAGGTCGGCCGAAAGAGACGACGCGGGCGGCTTGGCCTTGGGCGTCGTCGCCGGCACGGACACGCCGCTGCTTTGCTTCGGCGCCTCGGGGGCGGCGGCTGCGGTTTCGCTCGAAGAGCCCTGCTTGGGCCCGGGTTCATTGATCCTGCTTTTAGAAAACATTTCTCGCTGCCTTGATATAGATCATTGGGTCTATCGGTTTACCGCCCACGCGGATCTCGTAGTGGAGATGGGGCCCGGTCGACCGGCCAGTATTGCCCATATCACCGATCCTCTCGCCGCGCGAGACCCTTTGTCCAACTTTGACTTTCATGGCCGAAAGATGCCCATAGCGGGTCTCGATGCCGAACTCGTGCTTGATCTTGATCAGCCGTCCATATCCCGACTGCCAGCCCGCGTGGCTGACCACACCATCGGCGGGTGCGTAGATCGGCGTGCCGGTGGGAGCGGCAAAATCGGTGCCCGCATGCAGCCGGCCCCAGCGGGTGCCGAAACCAGAGGTATAGCGGAACGAGCTTTTCACCGGCATTCCGAAGGGCAGCTTCTCGGCAGCGATCCGGTAGAGGTTCATCCGGTCGAGCTCGCCGAGGATCTCGTTGGCGCGCAGGGTGTCGGCGTCGGGCTCCTCGCCCTTGGTCGACAGGATCAGGGGCATCAGCGGGCCGCCCTGGCCGGAATAACCCCGCCGCACGGTTTCGAGGATGCTGTCGGTCGACATGCCCGCCGCGCTGAACATCTTGTCGAGGGGTTCGATCGAGACATTCACCGCGTCTTCAAGCTGGCGGAAAATCTGGTCGTTGCGCTCGTCGCGCAGGCGTTGCTCGAAGACGAGGTTGTCGGCAAATTCCTCGGCCTCGCTCGCCTTGCCGATCGCTGCGTCGCGTTCCGCCGCCGTCGCGTCGAGCGCCGCTGTCAGGAATTCGACCGTGGCATCGGCTTCGGCAGGCAGGCCGGGGCGTGCGCCGCCGTTTTCGCCTGCGGCTTCGGCCAGCATCGACACCACCGAGGCACGCGCTTCGTCGCGCTGGTTCACCGTGCGCCTGAGCGTCGCCTGGATCACGTTGATCCCGGTTTCCAACTCCTTGCGCCGATCCTCCGACGCAAGCAGTTCCGACTGCATCAGCGAAATCTGGTCCATCGCAAGGGTGAATCGGGCCTGCGCCGCGGTTGCCTCGGCGGCGCGTGCATCGCGCTCGGCAACCAGGGTCTGGAGGCGTTGCTCATAGAGCCGCTGATCGCGCACCGCCTGTTCGCGAGCATTGCCCGAGCCGATCGAATCCATCAGCAGAACGGCGGTGGCGATGATCGCCCAGGCCACGAAAGCGGCGCTGCCGGTCCAGGCGACGAGTTGCGTCAGCGGCGAAAGTATAATGAAGCGCGTTCCGTCTTCGGAGCGCAGGAAAACACGCTGTTCAGGAAAGCTGCGTTCAAGCTTGTGATCGAGTTTGTGTGCCAGTTGTTTAAGCAATGGCCCTGTCCGGTTGCCCCATCCCAATTGTGCGCAGGTTTCCCCGATCCTGCGCATCGTGATGCGTGGATAGCGCGCCAGCCGGGGTGGGTGCAAGAATCTTCGCAAATTTTCATCGGGTTGCTTTGCCGCACCCGGCGGCAAACCGCCGAGGTCGCGGGGGTCAACGCGGCGTTGTCTCGCTCAGCGGCCAGTAGAAATCCGGCGGCAGGCCAGCCTCCGCGCGCTTCTCTTCGTTGAACGGCGGCTTCAGCGGGCCGTGGAAATAGCGCCGCACGAGGGCGTGGAACGTGTCTTTCGGGTCAAGCTCGTGGCGGCCGCACAGGAAGTGAAACCATTTCGAGCCATAGGCGACATGGCCGACCTCCTCGGCGTAGATCGTGCGAAGCGCCGCCACCGCGCCCGCATCGCCCGCCTTCTCGAACAGGGCGATCATGTCGGGTGTCACATCGAGCCCGCGCGCTTCGAGAACCATCGGCACAACCGCGAGCCGGCCCATCAGGTCATCCGCCGTGTCTTCGGCGGCGCGCCACATGCCGGCATGGGCGGGCAGGGCACCGTAATGGCTGCCATGGGCTTCAAGAACGTCGCATACAAGATTGAAGTGCCTGGATTCCTCGGCGGCGGCCTTGACCCAGTCATCATGGAAGCCGAGCGGCATCGGGGTGCCGGCAAAGCGCGCCACGATATCCCAGTGCAGATCGACCGCGTTGAGTTCGATATGTGCCACCGCATGAAGGATCGCGATCCGTCCCTGCGGCGAGCCCGGGCGGCGGCGGGGCACGTCGCGCGGATCGCGCAATTCGGGCCGCGCGGGGCGGGCCGGGCGGTCGGGCGGGGTGGCGCTGCCGATCTCCGGCGGTGTGCCCGCCGCGCGCGCCTCGGCCCAGCGCGCCGCGTAGTCGAGCGAGAGCGCCGCTTTTGCCCGGCCATCGCCGGTGCGCAGGACCGCCTCGGCCATCTCTGCAAGGCTGAGGCTCACAGCGCGCGCACTGCGGCCAGCACCTCCTCGGCATGGCCGGCCACCTTCACCTTCGGCCAGGCCTGCGCCACTTTCCCGTCGGGGCCGATCAGGAAGGTCGCCCGGGTGATCCCCATGAAGCTCTTGCCATACATCTGCTTTTCGCCCCAGACGCCGTAGCGCTCGCAGGTGTCGCTGTCGGCATCCGACAGGAGCGCCATGCCCAGTTCCTGCTTGGCGACGAAATTTTCCTGTTTCTTCACGCTGTCCTTCGAAATGCCGAGCACCACCGCGCCAGCGGCCTCGAATGCGCCCAGCAGCGCGGTGAAATCGCGCGCCTCGGTGGTGCACCCCGGTGTGCTCGCTTTCGGGTAGAAAAACAGCACCACCGGCTTGCCACTGAAATCCGAGAGCGCGACCTCGCCGCCGCCGTCGCGCGGCAGGCTGAACTCAGGCGCTTTCGCGCCGACCTCGATGGGGCTTTGTGACATGGCTTTCTTTCCCTCGCTTGATCTCGTAAGGCATTGGTCTAAGTGGATACGGTCAAGAATGGAAGCCGGACCACAGCCCCGACAAGACCCTTGATGAGCGATACCACGACATCCGACACCGATCCGCAGCCTGCCTTGGCGAGCGAGACCGCGCCGCGCAACCGGTGGCGGCCGCGGCGGCTGCACTGGCATCTGAGCATCTGGACCCTGGTGACCATCGGACTTGTCGGGCTTTTTCTCACCCTTGCGTCGATGTCGCTCACCGGTCGGGTGATGGTGCTGCCCGATTGGGCGTCGGAAAAGATCCTGTCCCGGCTGAACGCGGCCTCGCCGGCGATTTCATTCTCCTTGCGGCAGGTCGAATTCGGCGTCACCCCGCGCGGGCGGCCCAAGATCCGGCTCGTCGATGTCGGTATCCGCGACGCCTCCGGCCTGCAACTGGGCCAACTCAACGGGGTTGAAGGCGGCTTCCGTCTCGGCCCGGCGTTGGTCGGGCGTTTCGAGCCCTCGGCGCTTCGCCTTCAGGGCGGGCAGGTCACCCTGCGCCGGTTCTCCGACGGGGCCTTCGCGCTCAGTCTCGGGCAGGATTTCGGAACCACCGGCAACCTCGCCGCGGTGCTCGACCGGCTCGACGGCGTTTTCAACACCGGGCCGCTCGCGGGGACCAGCCAGATCGAGGCCAGCGATCTGACCATTACCCTAGAAGATGCGCGCTCGGGCCGGATCTGGCAGGTGACGGACGGGCGGATGGAGATCGTGCCGCGCGCGCAGGTGATCGACACCATCGTGCGCTTCGACGTCTTCAACCAGACCGAGGAACTGGCGAGCACCGAGCTCAGCTTTCGCTCCGCCCGCGACACCTCCGAGGCCAGCCTGACCGCCCGATTCGAGAACGCCGCGGCCCGTGACATCGCGGCACAATCGCCGGCGCTCGCCTTTCTCTCGGTGATCGATGCCCCGATCTCGGGCGCGCTGCGCTCCTCGATCGACCCCGATGGCTCGATTTCAGAACTCGTCGGGATGATGGAAATCGGCGAGGGCGCGCTTTCTCCGGAACCGAGTGCGCAACCGGCCAAGTTCAACGGCGGCAAGATCTACATCGACTTCGACCCGGCGCGCCAGCGCATCGACTTCCAGGGCGCGAAGCTGGAAAGCGAACTGGGCATGGCGGAGGCCGAGGGCCACGTCTACCTGACCGAGTTTCGCGGCGGCTGGCCCAACAGCCTTGTCGGCCAGGTCGACCTGATCGGGGCCCGGCTCGATCCCCGCGACATGTTCGGTGCCCCGCTCGACATCGACAGGGGGGTCGCCGATCTGAGGGTGCGGCTCGATCCGTTCACCATTGACATCGGGCAGGCGGTGATGTTCCGCGGCGACCACCGCTATGACGTGAGCGGAACGCTCGGGGCCGAGTCCGGCGGCTGGCGTGTGGCGCTCGATGCCCGCACCGCCGAGGCGGGTCGCGACGAGGTGCTCGGTCTCTGGCCAACCAATGTGGAGCCGGTGTCGCGCGAATGGGTGGCCGAGAACGTCAGCGGCGGCGCGATCTTCGACACCTTGCTCGGCTTTCGCAAGTTGCCGGGCGAGACCTTCGAGATGACCGGCACGATGGGCATGCGCGAGGCCAGCGTTCAGGTCTTTCCGGACTGGCCCGATGTCGAGCTTGGGCTGGGCTATCTCTCGTTCATGCCCGAGGCGTTTACCGTCACCGCCGAGGCGGCTTCGGTCACCGCGCCCGATGGCAGCCTGATGACACTCGACGGGTTAAGCTACCAGATCCCCCGTAACGGGACGCACCCGTCAACCGGGATCGTGCATCTCGCCATGGCGGGGCCGGTGCGCGGCGCGCTCTCGTTGCTCGATCTGCCGCCGCTCAACGTGCTTGATGGCAGTGGCTTTGCCCCCGACATGGCGCGCGGCGAGGTCTCGGCCGAGGGACGGATCAGTTTCCCGCTGGTCGATGGCGATATTCCCAAGGAAGACGTGCGGTTCGCTCTTCGAGGCACGCTCGACAACGTCACCTCGGACGTGATCGTGCCCGGGAAACTCTTTGCCGCCGACAGCCTCACCCTCGAAGCGCGCGACACCGGGATCGAGATATCCGGGCCGGCGCGGATCGGGCAGGCCGAGCTGGCCGGGGTCTGGCGGCTGCCGCTCGACCGGGGCGCGGCCGGGGCCTCCAGTGCCGAAGGCACGATCGAGATCAACCAGCGCGCGCTCGCCGAGTTTGGCCTCGACGCGCTTGAGGGGATGGTGTCCGGGACCGCGCGCGGCAGCTTCGCGCTCGATCTTGCCGGCGACGGGCCCCCGGTGCTCGACCTGAGCTCCGACCTCGGCGGGCTGGAGATGTCGATCCCCGGAACCGGCTGGTCGAAACCCGCCCGCACCACCGGCGCGCTCGCACTCACGGCGCGGCTCGGGGATCGGGCGGAAATCACCGCGCTTGACCTCGAAGCCCCGGGGCTCAGCGCGGGCGGGACGGTCACCACCGTCGAGGGCGGAGGATTGGGGGAAGCCCGCTTCGACCGGGTCGAGATCGGCGGCTGGCTCGACGCGCCGGTGGTGCTGACCGGACGCGGGATCGACCAGCCGATCGCGATCTCGGTGCCAGGTGGCAGCATCGACATGCGCCGGGCGCAGCTCGATCCCGGTGACGGCGGCAGTTCCACCGCCGGGCCGCGCCAGCCGCTCACCCTCGCGCTCGATCGCCTGATCGTGTCGGAAGGGATCACCATCAGCGCGTTGCGCGCCGATCTGGATCTCGCGGGCGGGCTGAATGGCACCTTCACCGGCAATGTCGCCGCCGATGCGCCGATCCAGGGCACCATTGCCCAAAGCCGCGAGGGCGCGGCGTTCCGGATCACCAGTTCCGAGGCCGGCAACGTTCTGCGCGGCGCGAATGTTTTCAATACCGCGCGGGGCGGCGATCTCGAACTGGTGCTCGCGCCGGTCCGCGCCGAGGGCACCTATGAGGGCGAGTTCACGATCACCGACACCCGGATCGTCAACGCGCCAGCGATGGCCGAACTGCTTTCGGCGATCTCGGTTATCGGGTTGCTCGAACAGGCCGAGGGCGAGGGCATCCGCTTCTCCGAGGTCAGCGGCCGTTTCCGGCTCGACCCGAATGCGATGACGCTGTACCGGTCTTCGGCGATCGGGGCATCGCTCGGCGTTTCGATCGACGGCTACTATGACCTTCTGAATGAGCAGGTCGACATGCAGGGCGTGCTTTCGCCGTTCTACCTGCTCAACTCGCTCGGCCGCATTTTCAGCCCGCGTGACGGCGAAGGGCTGGTCGGGTTCAATTTCGATCTCAAGGGCGATGCCGAAAACCCCGAGGTCGGCGTCAACCCGCTGTCGATTCTCACGCCGGGGGTGTTTCGCGAGATCTTCCGTCGCCCGCCCCCCGAGGCCCCGAAGGACTGACCCCATGAACGACCAAGACCGGGCCGAAGGCAGCCGCCTGTCGGACTACGATTTCGACCTGCCCGAGCACCTGATCGCCACCCGTCCCGCGCGTCCGCGCTCCTCGGCGCGCCTGCTGGTGGCCACGCCCGGCAGCCTCACCGATGCCACCGCGATCGAGCTCCCCGATTTCCTGCGCCCCGGCGACCGGCTGGTGCTGAACGACACCCGGGTGATCCCGGCGCGGCTGCGCGGCACCCGGCAACGCGGCGAGGCCGTCGCCGGGATCGACGTTACCTTGCTCGAACCCTTGCCGGGGGGCGCTTGGCTGGCCCTGCTCAAGCCCCTGCGCAAGGTGGCCGAGGGTGAGGAGATCGTGTTCTCCGATCAGCTTTCGGCCCGGCTGGTGGCCAAGGAGGGCGGCGAGGCCCGGCTCGCCTTCAACCTGTCGGGCCCGGATTTCGATGCCGCCCTGGAGGAAGCCGGGCAGATGCCGTTGCCACCCTATATCGAGGCCCGGCGCAAACCCGATGCGCGCGACCGTGACGATTACCAGACGGTCTGGGCCGAAAAGCCCGGTGCGGTTGCCGCCCCGACCGCCTCGCTGCATTTCGACGACGCGCTGCTGGCCGCGCTCGTGGCCCGTGGCGTCGCGACCACCCGTGTTACCCTGCACGTCGGCGCGGGCACGTTCCTCCCGGTCAAGACCGACGATCTTACCGATCACCGGATGCACGCGGAATGGGGCGAGGTGACGCCCGAAGCCGCCGCCGAGATCAACGCCACCAAGGCCGCGGGCGGGCGGATCATCCCGGTCGGCACCACCGCGCTCAGGCTGATCGAGAGCGCGGCCGACGCCCCCGGCCGGATCGCGCCCTGGCGCGGGCCGACGGATATCTTCATCCGCCCCGGCTTTCCCTTCCGCCTCAGCGACGGGCTGATGACCAATTTCCACCTGCCGAAATCGACGCTGATGATGCTGGTCTCGGCGCTGATGGGGATCGGGCGGATGCGCGAGGTCTACGCCCATGCCATCGCCCGGGACTACCGCTTCTTCAGCTATGGCGACGCCTCGCTGCTCCTGCCGAACGAGGACTGATCCCACCCGCAAGGCCTTGCCCGGAAACGGGCCCAAGCCTGCCCCCTGTTCTTCTTGGGTCCAAAAATACCTCGGGGGGTGCGGGGGGCGGAGCCCCCCGCCCGCGTCGGATCGCGTCAGCGATCCGACATCACTCCTCCCACCACCACACTTCCGGCTGGAACCCCAGCCAGTCGCCATACATCGGGATGTGATCGGGGAAGCGCAGCTCCTTCACATGGGCGATGTGGCTGACGTTGTTGTACCAGATCGGGATCACGTAGCGGCCGCTGGTCAGCACCCGGTCGAGCGCCTTGGTCGCGGCGCGGAAGCCGTCCTGATCTGGAGCCGAGAGCATCGCGTCGATCATCGCGTCGATCGCCGGGCTTTTCACCCCCATCCAGTTGCGCGAACCCGGCTCGTCGGCCAGCGCCGCGCCCCAGTAGAGCTTCTGCTCGTTGCCGGGCGACAGCGAAAGACCGCGGATATAGGGGGCCATGTCGAAATCGAAGGCCTTGGTGCGCTCGGTATATTGCGCGCTGTCGACGGCGGTGATCTTCGGGCTGATCCCGAGCCGGCGGAGCGCGGCGGCGTAGATGTCGATGATCTGGCGGCTTTCGGTGGCGTTCTGGCTGAGCAGGATCTCGAAGCTGAAGGGCGTGCCCGAGGCATCGGCCATCACGCCGTCCTGCACCGTCCAGCCCGCCTGTTCCATCAGTTCGAGCGCCGTGGCGATGCCCGCCCGGTTGCGCTCGGAGCCGTCGGAAACGGGCAGGGGGTAACCTTCCAGCGCCCCGGGCAGAAGCACGTCGGAATGGGGCGCAAGCAATTCGGCGACCCGGCCCTCGGCGGGGTTCTCGATGTCGGCACCCAGCACCGAGTTGTCGAAATAGCTGCGGATGCGGGGCAGGGTGCCGCCGTTCAGGGTCTGGTTGATGAACTCGAAGTTGAAGGCCTGGATCATCGCCTCGCGCACCCGCCAGTCCTTGAACTGGTCGCGCCGGGTGTTCATCACGAAACCGTTGATCCCGGTGGGGCGCTGGTGGGGAATATCCGAGAGCACCACCTCGCCCGACTGCACCGCCGGAAAGTCGTACTGGCTGTCCCACTTTGCCTCGTTGGTCTCGCGGTAGGTCGAGGATTCACCGGCCTTGAAGGCCTCGAACACCACGTCGCCGTCACCGTAGTAATCGAAGCGGATCTCGTCGAAATTGGCCTGCCCCTGCATGTAGGGTACGTCCCGGCCCCAGTAATCGGGGTTACGTTTCAGCACGAGGTAGCGCCCGGTTTCGAAACGGTCGACAACGTAGGGGGCCGAGCCGATCGGGATCAGGTCGACGCCGCTCTCGGCGAAGTCCACGCCGTCCCACTGCGCCTTTTGCAGGATCGGCCGCATCCCCATGATCAGCGCCAGTTCGCGGTCGTCTTCGTTGAAGGTGAAGCGCAGCGAGCGCGGCCCGGTCTGTTCCATCGTCTCGACCTTGGCCCAGGCGCCGGCATAGCGTGGATGGCCCTCGGTGCCGAGGGTCTCGTAAGACCACATCACGTCCTCCACGGTGACCGGGTTGCCGTCGGAGAAGCGGGCCTCTTCGCGCAAGGTGAATTCGACCCATGAGCGGTCCGGCGCGGTCTCGACACTTTCGGCCAGAAGGCCGTAGAGGGTGAAGGGCTCGTCGTAGGAACGGCCCATCAGGGTCTCGAAAATCATGTAGGGCAATTGCCACGGCGCGCGGCCCTTGCGGATCACCGGATTGAGGGAATCGAAGCTCCCCGATTCGGCAAAGACGATTCGTCCGCCCTTGGGGGCATCGGGGTCGACCTGCGGCAGGTGGGCATAATCGGCGGGCAGCGCCGGTTCGCCATACATCGCGATGCCGTGCATCGGCTCGGCCACGCTGACCCCGGCCGCGGCGACGGCAAACACGCCAACAGCGAGGATTGCCCTTGTTTGGCGGGAGATTCGGCGGAAATACTCTGGTGTCATATCGTCAACAATCCTTCGCTGGCCTTGTTTGCCTGCGCATGATGCTAGAGGGGCGCGCCAAGCATTTCAAACTTTTAGCTTGGAACCGGCTCTGGGAGGGACTATAAATAACTCACTGCTCGATAGGTTTCTTGCCTGTATGAAACCTGCCTCAATGACTTAACGCCGGCCTTGTGCCGGCGTTTTTTTTGGCGCGCACATTCGTCAGGCCGCGAACACCCCCGCCAGCAACTTCGCCGCGATCGCCAGCATCACCACGCCGATGACCAGATCGAGGAGGCGCCAGGCCCGCGGTGAGCGCATCATGGGCGCGAGCAGCCGCGCGCCGTAGCCGAGCGAAAAGAAGAACACGAAGGATGCGAGCACGGCACCGCCGCCGAAGGCAAGGCGCTCGGACCCGGGCGCAAACCCGGTCGAGATCGCGCCGATCAGGCCGAGGGTGTCGAGGTAGACATGCGGGTTCGCCCAGGTGAAGGCCGCCGCCATCGCGAGGGCGGCCCCGAGGCTCTGGGCTTCCGCACCCCGGCCCATCACGTGGCCCCCCGCCCATGCCGCGCGCAGCCGCAACAGCCCGTAGACGATCAGGAAGGCCGCGCCGCCGAGGCTCATCACCAGCGGCAGCGCGGGCAGGGCGGCCGTCACCGCGCTGAACCCGGCCACACCGGCGGCGATCAGCGCCGCATCGGACACCGCGCAGAACAGCACCAGCGGCAGCACGTGCAACCGCAGGAGTCCTTGCCGCAAGATGAAGGCGTTCTGCGCGCCGATCGCGAGGATGAGGGAGAAGCCGGTGAAAAAGCCGGTCAGCGCGGCCGCCGTCATGAATCGTCGGCCACCGGCGGTACAATCAGCGGCGGGGCGTCCTTGTCCTGCCCGTTGGGGTAGACGAGGCCGGCCGAGATGATCAGCTTGGCGGCGTCCTCGATCGACATGTCGAGCTCGATCACCGAGGAGCGCGGCACGAAGAGCAGGAAGCCCGAAGTCGGGTTCGGCGTGGTCGGCAGGAAGACCGAAATCACCGGCTCGCCCGCGGCGATATTGGCATCTATCTCGCCCTTCGCCCGGGTCGAGATGAAGGCGATCGCCCAGACGCCGGGACGGGGGTATTCCACGAGGCAGGCCTTGTCGAACTTCGATTCCTGCTGGGCGAAGATCGTCTCGGCAATCTGCTTCACCCCGCCGTAGACCGAGCGCACGATCGGCATCCGGGCGACCAGCCGTTCGCCCCAGTGCAGCAGGCTGCGCCCGATCACGCCCTTCACGACCAGCCCCACGAGGGAGGTGAAGATCAGGAAGAAAACAACGCCAATGCCCCGCACGTTGACCTGGAAATCGGCACCGAAGGTCCGCAGGAACCATTCGCTCTCACCGAACCAGCGGTTGATCGCCACGTCGGGGTGATAGTAGCTCGGGATGAACGGCATCACCCAGCTGTCGATCCAGCCCACAAAGGTCCAGATCAGCCAGATCGTGATCGCGATGGGGATGACGACGACGAGACCTGCGAGGAAGTTGTTGCGGAACACCGCAACCGGGCGCAGCAGGAAGCGTGCCAGCCCGCGCCGGGGCGGCGGCGGGTTTTCCAAACCGATATCCTTGAGATCTTTCAGACCCATGCCGGCCAACCTGTCCTTTTGCCCGGGTTATTTAGGGGGTTTGGCGCAGCCCGACAATGGGGCCGGCCATGAATGGTGGCGTCGACGGGTGGTTTTATTGCCGCCGCCCTTCTTTGGGCAAAAGCCAGCCCGAATTGCCGTTTCCCGCAGCGCGGCCGGTGTCGGTGGAAGGCCGGTCCCCCCTGGGGCAAGCCCGGACTCACCGCGACAGGTGCCGGCGATCAGCGGTCCAGCGCCGCGAACGCCCGGGCGATCCGCGCGGCAAGGCGCGCGTTGTTCTTCACCAGCGCGATATTGGCGGTGAGCGAAGCGCCCCCGGTGGCATGAAAGATGTGGTCGAGCAGGAACGGGGTGACCGCCTTCGCCGCGATCCCTTCACGCGCGGCGGCGTCGAGCGCGGCCGCGATCACCGGGGCGAGGGTGTCGGCGGCGATCTCGTCGGCCTCGGGGATCGGGTTGGCCACCAGTTGGCCGCCGGGCAGGCCGAGCGCGGCGCGCATCCGCGCGGCCCGGGCGATCTCGTCGGGGCTGTCCATCCTGAGCGGCGCATCAAGGCCCGAGGACCGCGACCAGAAGGCAGGGAAAGCGTCCTGACCGTAGGCAATGACC
The DNA here is from genome assembly GCF_900177545.1 of Maritimibacter sp. HL-12. Lineage (GTDB taxonomy): Bacteria > Pseudomonadota > Alphaproteobacteria > Rhodobacterales > Rhodobacteraceae > Sinisalibacter. The sequence goes on from NZ_FXBQ01000001.1 coordinate 3,352,091, forward strand.
GGAACGCCGGAGGTTTCGAGCACCTCGAGGGTTTTCGGCAGATCGAGAATCGCCTTGGCACCGGCAGCCACCACCGTCACCGGCGTTTGCGCGAGTTCCGCGAGGTCGGCGGAAATGTCGAACGAGGTCTCCGCGCCGCGATGCACCCCGCCGATCCCGCCGGTGGCGAAGACCTCGATCCCGGCGAGGCGCGCGGCGATCATCGTTGCCGCGACGGTGGTGGCACCGGTGCCGCCCGCGGCGAGGCAGGCGGCGAAATCGGCGCGGCTGAGCTTGGCCACCGCCTCCGCCCGGCCGAGCGCATCCAGTTCCGCGTCGCTCAGGCCGACATGGAGCCGCCCCGCCAGAACCGCGATCGTGGCCGGCTCTGCGCCACTCGTGCGCACCTCGGCCTCGACGGCGCGGGCGGTTTCGACGTTCTCGGGCCAGGGCATGCCGTGGGTGATGATGGTGCTCTCAAGGGCGACGAGGGGCCGCCCTGTCTCGCGGGCCTCGGCGACCCGGGGAGAATAGGTGATGTCGATCATTGCTTCCTGCCTTGTTCTGGTCGCGGGGGCGCCGCCCGGGGCTTTCGTGGCGGACCGCCCAAGGGCCCGCGATCCATCTTTTGCCCGCTGGAATACATCGCCGCTACGCTCCGGCAACATAGGTCGCAGCGGCGGCAAGCGCGGTTTCGAGCGCCGCGAGGCCGGCCGCCCCCTGTGCCTGGGCGGCGATATGGGCGGCCATGAAGGTATCGCCCGCGCCGGTGATGCGTGTGGCGGTCACCGTCGGGGGGCAGGCGGCAACGACGCCTTGCCGCGTACCTTCGGCAGCGGCGCGGGCACCGTCGGTCACGAGAACCTGCGCGACCCCGGCCGAGACCAGCGCGGCGGCGGCCTCCGGTGCCGAGGTGAAGCGCGCGTCGAGAACCAACCCGGCTTCTTCGATGTTGAGATAGAAACTCGCGCCGGGATGGCCGATCAGCGGCCGCAGCCGGGCCGCCTTGCCCGGGCTGGCCGGCGCGATTCGCAGGTCGGCGGCGGCAAAACTCGGGCGGTTGGCAATCTCGCCCAGAAGCTCTTCGGTCAGGTTGCCGTCGAGGGCGATCATGCCCGGCCACGGTGCGCGGTCGCTGCCGAGGCGGCCATCTTCCAGCGGCGCGAGGATCGCATCGCCTACGGCTTCCAGCGAATGGGCATCGGCAATCGCCGCGATCAGCCCGTCGGGGCTTTCGACCGCCATGTAGCGGTCGGTCGGCAGCCCGGGGGCACGGTGAACATGGCGCGTATCGAGCCCCAGCGCGGCACAGGCGTCGAGCAGGTCTTCGCCCTCACCGTCAAGTCCGATGGCTGTCAACAGAACCGGGCGCAAGCCAACCCGGGCAAGGCCCATCGCGATGTTCATCGCCACACCGCCGGGGAGGCGGGTGATCCGCCCCGGCACATCGTTGCCCAGCACCATTTGCCGATCGGTTCGGCCGATCACGTCCCACAGGACGGAGCCGATGCAGAGGATATCGTCGCGCTGGTTCATCCGCGATAGATCGCCCGACGCGGGATCGGGCGCAAGCCCCCGAGCGCTCCCTCGCGCGCAAAGGGGTACATGTGCTAGACTGCTCCCGCACAGCCAGACAGGGAGGGTGACACGACATGACGACGCTCGATCTGACCATCCGGCGCGCCAATGCGCATGATGCCGCCACGGTTGCGCCGCTGATCAACCTTGCGGGCGAGGGGCTGCCGTTCCATTTCTGGAGCCAGCTCGCGGCCCCGGGACAAGATCCGTGGGACGTGGCCCGGGAGCGCCTCGCGAGTCCGGACGGGATGCTGGAGACCCGCGACGCCTGGATCGGCCTTCTGCACGGACAGGAAGCCGGGTTCCTGCTGGGCTACCTCCAGCCCGCCGAGCCGGCCACCGTGCCCGAAGATGCCCCAGGTATCCTGCGCCCGCTCATTGAACTCGAAGCCGAGGCACCCGACAGCTTCTATATCAACGTGCTCGCAACACGGCCCGGCATGGAACGCCAAGGGGTTGCCAGCCGGATGCTGGAGCATGCCGGAAAAGCAGCCGGCCCGGCGGGCATGAGCCTGATCGTGTCCGACGCCAACGCCCCCGCGCGCAGGCTCTACGAACGCCATGGCTTCACCGATGCCGCGCGCCGCCCGATGGTGTCGGGCGGGTGGCAGGCCCCCGGAAAGGAGTGGGTGCTGATGGTGCGCGGTCGGTAAAGCCGGCGGCAACCCGGCCCGGCCGCGCCGCGCGCACCGTCGGGGGTTGTCATTGCCCGCAAACAGCGGTAGGACGCGCGCACTTCACAGGCGGGGTCGGGCCTTGCGGGGAGACATCCCGTTTGCGTCCACCGGTTGGGAAACGCGGGCTTTGCACGCGTAACCCTGAAGCCCCGCCGAGGCGCAAACCGGAAAGGAACATGGACATGGCGCTCCCCGAGTTTTCCCTGCGTCAGCTTCTTGAAGCTGGCGTTCACTTTGGCCACCAGACGCAACGCTGGAACCCCCGTATGGGCGAGTTCATCTACGGCGCGCGCAATGGTATCCACATCATCGACCTCACCCAGACCCTGCCGATGCTCGACGCGGCGCTGAACGTGATCCGCGAAACCGTGGCCAAGAACGGCCGGGTGCTGTTCGTCGGCACCAAGCGCCAGGCGCAGCGTCAGATCGCCGAAGCGGCCGAGAAATCGGCGCAGTACTACATGAACCACCGTTGGCTCGGCGGCACCCTGACCAACTGGCAGACCGTGAGCCAGTCGATCAAGCGGCTGAACGAGTATGACGAGCTGCTCGCCTCGGGCGCCGAAGGCATGACCAAGAAGGAACGCCTCGGCATGGAGCGCGAGCAGGCCAAGCTTCAGGCCTCGCTCGGCGGCATCCGTGAAATGGGCGGCGTGCCGGATCTCCTGTTCGTCATCGACGTCAACAAGGAAGACCTCGCCATCGCCGAAGCCAAGAAACTGGGCATCCCGGTCGTCGCCGTGGTCGATACCAACTGCTCGCCGGACGGCGTCGATTACATCATCCCCGGCAACGATGACGCCGCGCGCGCCATCGCGCTCTACTGCGACCTTGCCGCGCGCGCCGCGCTCGACGGCATGTCGGGCCAGATGGAGGCCGCCGGCATCGACGTCGGCGCGCTCGAAGAGCTGCCCGTCGAGGAGGCCGTTGCCGAGGCCGCGCCGGCCGAGGAGGCCGCCGCCGAGGAACCCAAGACCGAGGCCTGAGCCTCTTGTCATACAGATGATACCGGGGGCGGGCAGACCGCTCCCGGAGGTCCCATTGGAAGGAGAGCCAAGATGGCAATCACTGCCGCACAAGTGAAAGAACTGCGCGAGATGACCGGCGCGGGGATGATGGACGCCAAGCGCGCGTTGACCGAAACCGACGGCGACATGGACGCCGCGGTGGACTGGCTGCGCACCAAGGGTCTTGCCACCGCCGCGAAAAAGTCGGGCCGCGTGGCCGCCGAGGGGCTCGTGGGCCTCGCCGTCGAAGGTGGCACCGGCGTGGCCGTCGAGATCAACTCGGAAACCGATTTCGTGGCCAAGAACGCCGAGTTCCAGGACCTGGTTGCCGGTGTCGCCAAGGCGGCTCTGGGCGCAGCCGACGTCGAGGCGCTGAAGACGGCGGATCTGGGCGGCACCACCGTCGAGGCCGCGATCACCGACAAGATCGCCAAGATCGGCGAGAACATGACCCTGCGCCGGATGGCGCGCGTGGAAGGCGACGTGGTCGCTGCCTACGTGCACAATGCCGCCGCGGACGGCATGGGCAAGATCGGCGTCCTGGTCGCGCTCAAGGGCGGCGACGAGGCGTTCGGCAAGCAAGTGGCGATGCACGTCGCCGCGGCCAAGCCGGCTTCGCTGTCGGAAGCCGATCTCGACCCGGCGGTGCTGGAGCATGAGCGCGGCATCCAGATCGAGATCGCCCGCGAGTCGGGCAAGCCCGAGGCGGTGATCGAGAAGATGATCGAGGGCCGGATGAAGAAGTTCCTCTCCGAGATCACGCTTCTCGGCCAGAACTTCGTCATCAACCCCGATCTGACCGTCGCGAAGGCCGCCGAAGAGGCCGGTGCCGAGATCGTGGGCTTCGTGCGGATGCAAGTGGGCGAGGGGATCGAGAAAAAGTCCGACGACTTCGCCTCCGAAGTCGCCTCGATGGCCAAAAGCTGATCGAAACTGCCCGGGCGCGGGGTCGCGCTCGGGGCCCGGAAAACAAGTGCGGCGCCAGCGAAAATTGCTGGCGCCGCTTTTTTTTCGGGCCATAGGAAGGGAAGAAACGGCCCGATATGCTCGTTACACTGTGACAGCGCTCGTTACACTGTGACACTCGTTGCCATGAAACGGGGCGCGGGGTCCCTGTAATCTCAAGGTCCGCCCCCCGGCGTTCCATGGCCCAAGACCACCACTCACGGAACAGCCCGAGAAAACCGTCAAACCCGGTCGCCAGAAAGTCAGGAAAACCCTACCGTTTGGACAAAAACAGGGATACAGGGATCACAACACCGTGAGATTCTGTGAGCCAAGGTAGATCTGGTTCAGAAACGAGGCCTTCAGAACCGCTTGCGCCGTGGTGGCAACCCCGAGCTTTTCGCGGGCAAGCCGCAGGTGCTTTTCCACTGTCGGCAAGGACACCCCGAGGATCAGCGCGATATCGCGGTTCGATTTGCCGTCGCCGACCCATTCCAGAACCTCGCGTTGACGCGCAGACAACCGCCCGCGCACCGGGGTTTGGGGCAGGGAGATGATCTTGAGATGGGCCATATTGTTCATCGCCTCGATGCTGCGCCCGTGCCTGGACCAGATCACATCGACATCGGCCTGGCTCAGGCCCGGGCGGGCCGACATCGAGATCAACCCAAAGGAGCGCGGTCCGGGCACCGGGAAACTGATCGAATAGCCGGCGGTGACGTTCATCGAGCGGTTGAAGGCCACCACGCGGCGTTCGCCCTCGGTCAGGCTGTCGGGGTCGCCCCAGAGCGCGCCCCAGCCGCAGGCACCGGTGTTGTCGCGCGCCCATCGCAGGATCGGCGCTTCAAGAAACATCCGCTGGCTTATGAAACGATTGAAATATTCTGCATCGTGATTGCTCAGGAAGACGGCATCCTCAAAGTCGCCCAGGGCACCGGGTTTGCCAAACCGCGTATAGCCATAGATCAACCGGTCGAAGCCGAAGCCGGCCATCGCGTCGCAGTGGAGCGCCCAGACGCGTTCCAGTGAGGTGGCTTGCGCCAGGCCGTCGAGATAATCGAGCATGATAAAATCAGGGCGCGGATCGAGCGCCCGGTCCGATAGTAGCAATTCGATTGATTAAAACGAAAGTTAGTCCGCGATGTCAAAGGAATACGAGGCCATATAGTCAAAGGAACAGGCGGACGGGTAACAATGTGCCCACCCGCCTAAATATTACATAATACCGATTATACGACTTACGGACAAAAGCTAGCCGAGCGAATAGCCGGTGCCCCGCACCGTCCGCAACGGGTCTGACCCACCGGACCGCGAAAGCGATTTGCGCAGCCGCCCGACATGCACATCAACGGTGCGGGTATCGACGTAGACATCCCGGCCCCAAACCCGATCGAGCAATTGCTCCCGGCTCCAGACCCGGCCCGGCTTCTCCATCAGGGTGGCGAGCAGCCGGAATTCCGTTGGGCCGAGTTTGAGTTCCACGCCACCTCGGGTCACGCGATGGGTTTCGCCGTCCAGCACGATATCGTCGAACTCAAGCCGCTCCCCGACCGAGACCGGACGGGTTCGGCGCAACTGGGTCCGGATCCGGGCCATCAGTTCGGAAACCGAATAGGGTTTGATCATGTAATCGTCGGCACCGGTCTCAAGCCCCCTGACCCGGTCCATTTCCTCGGATCGCGCAGACAGCATAATGACAGGGATTTCAGCAGTTTGGCGCGAGGCCTTCATCCGGCGCAGCACCTCGATCCCGCTTACCCCGGGCAGCATCCAGTCGAGCAGAACCAGATCGGGTTTCACCTCGTCGGCGAGTAGCAGCGCATCGTCGCCGTTCTCGGCCATGGTCACCTCGTAGCCTTCGGATGCGAGGTTGTAGCGCAGGATTTCACGCTGCGCGGGCTCGTCTTCGACAAGCAGAACGCAGGGTTTCTCGGCTGTCACTCGTCGGACTCCTGGAAGGTATCGATGTCATAGGGCGCACCGTTGCCTTTCGGGCGCGGATCTTCGGGCATTTCGCCGGTCGACAGGTAGATCACCTGGTCGGCAACGGAGGTGACGTGGTCGCCTGCCCGCTCGATGTTCTTGGCGATAAAGTGCAGATGCATGCAGGACGAGATGTTGCGCGGGTCTTCCATCATGAAGGTGAGAAATTCGCGAAACAGCGCGTTGTACATCTGGTCGACTTCGAGATCGCGGTGGCGCACCTCGTCGGCCAGGGCCGCGTCGCGCTTGATATAGGCGTCGAGCGCGTCGGAGAGCATGTTCTGCACCTCCTTGGCCATCCGCTTCACCGCCCCTGCCGCGCCTTCGATCGGCGGCAACTGGGCCAGAACCTCGGTGCGCTTGGCAATGTTCTTGGCGTAATCGCCGATCCGCTCCAGGTTCGACGAGATCCGCATGACGGTGAGCACGGTGCGCAGATCCGAGGCGGCGGGCTGGCGCCGGGCGATCAGGCTGGCGCAATCGAGGCTGATCTGCTCTTCGAGCGTGTCGATCGCGCGATCGCCCTTGCGGACCTCGTCGGCAAGTTCGATGTCGCGGGTCTTCAGCGCCTTGGCGCTCTGTCGAATGCTTTCCTCGACGAGGCCGCCCATCTTCATCAACTGGGCCTGCACGGATTCGAGGTCGCGGTCGAAGGCGGACGCGATGTGGTGTTGGTCGGTCATGGTGATCGGGCCTCCCTAGCCCTCAGCCGATTCGGCCGGTGATGTAGCTTTCGGTGCGCGGATCGGTGGGGTTGGTGAAGATCGTGTCGGTGTCGCCGTATTCGACGAGATAGCCGAGGTGGAAGAACGCCGTTTTCTGGCTCACCCGCGCGGCCTGTTGCATCGAGTGGGTGACGATCACCACGGAGAAGTTCTGCTTGAGCTCGTCGATCAGTTCCTCGACCTGCGCGGTGGCGATCGGGTCGAGCGCGGAGCAGGGTTCGTCCATCAGGAGCACTTCCGGAGCGGTGGCCACCGAGCGGGCGATGCACAGGCGCTGCTGCTGGCCGCCGGAAAGGCCGGTGCCGGGCTCCTGGAGGCGGTCCTTCACCTCGTCCCAGAGCGCGCCCCGGCGCAGCGACATTTCCACGATCTCGTCGAGTTCAGCCTTGTTGCGCGCGAGCCCGTGGATGCGCGGGCCGTAGGCAATATTGTCGTAGATCGACTTGGGGAAGGGGTTGGGCTTCTGGAACACCATGCCCACCTTGGCGCGCAGCTGTACCGGGTCGACCTTCGGATCATAGATGTCCTCGCCGTCGAGCGTGAGCGAGCCTTCCACCCGGCAGCCCGGGATGGTGTCGTTCATCCGGTTGAGCGCGCGCAGGAAGGTGGACTTGCCGCAGCCCGAGGGGCCGATAAAGGAGGTCACGGTCTTGTCGAGAATATCCACGCTCACGTCCTTGATCGCGTGGGTCTCGCCATAGAAGACCTGCACGTCGCGGGTCTCGAATTTCACGTCCATCTGGTCCACCAGCTTGCGTCCTTCTATGTTGTCTTTCATGTCGGCCCCCTGCTCTTACCAGCGACGCTCGAAGCGACGACGCAGAAGGATCGCGGCGATGTTCATCACCACCAGGAAGACGAGCAGCACGATGATCGCTCCCGAGGCGCGTTCGACGAAGGCGGGGTCGCCGCGCTGCGTCCAGTTGTAGACCTGCACGGGCAGCGCCGCGGCGGGGTCGAAGAAGCCCTCCGGCGGCCCGGCGGGATATTCGCGCACGAAGGCCACCATGCCGATCAGCAGCAGCGGCGCGGTTTCGCCGAGCGCCTGGGCAAGGCCGATGATCGTGCCGGTGAGGATGCCCGGCATCGCCAGCGGGAGAACGTGGTGAAACACGGTCTGCATCTTCGAAGCCCCCACCCCGAGCGCCGCTTCTCGGATCGAGGGCGGAACGGACTTCAGCGAGGCGCGGGTGGCGATGATGATCGTAGGCAGGGTCATCAGCGTGAGCACCAGCCCGCCCACCACCGGCGCCGATTGCGGCAGCCCGGCGAAATTGATGAAGATTGCGAGGCCGAGAATGCCGAAGACGATCGAGGGCACCGCGGCGAGGTTGGAGATGTTCACCTCGATGAGGTCGGTGAAGCGGTTCTGCGGCGCGAATTCCTCGAGGTAGATCGAGGCCGCCACGCCGAGTGGCAGCGACAGAACCAGCACGATCAGCATCATGTAGGCAGATCCGATGATCGCAACACCAAGCCCCGCCGCTTCCGGCCGCGTGTCTGAGGCGTCGGGCGCGGTGAAGAAGTCCCAGTTGAAGCGGACCTTGACCACGCCCGCCTCGCGCAGCCGGTCGGCCAATTCGAGTTGGGCGGGGCTCACGTTTCGGTCGCGCTCGGCCGATTCCATCGTCACCCGCCCCTTGAAATAGCCGTCGATCCGGCCGCCGGCGAGCACTTCGAAGGGCGCGGTCTGGCCGATGCGCTCGACATCGGCGAGCACGAAGTTGCGCACCTGCGCCGGGGCCTCCTTGGAGAGCATCTCGGCCACCTCCTTCTCGGAGATCCCGTCGAGCGAGACGCCGGATTTCTCGATCGCCTCCATGAAGCCCTGTTCGATCAGGGGTTTGTAGCCGAAGGTCGAGACCTTGGAGATCTGGGCACGGTCGCGGTTGCCTTCCTTGTCGAGCTTGGCCGGGTCAAGGTAGACCTCGATGTCGATATAGGTCTGGCGGAAGGACGAAAGCCCGCTCGACAGGATCGAGGCCAGCAGGCCCACCAGCGCGAGAACCCCGATCGCCACCGCGATCTTGCCCAGCAGCCGGAAGCGCGCCTCGGAGGCATTGCGCTTGCGGGTGCGCGCATCGACGGCGAGCAAGGACTTGCCGCCATGCGAATCGCGAGCGATGCCATCGGCCCCGTTGGAATGCGGCATGTCGGTCATTCGTATTGCTCCCGGTATTTGCGCACAATGTAGAGCGCGAGCACGTTGAGCCCCAGCGTGAAGACGAAGAGCGTAAGCCCGAGGGCGAAGGCCACGAGGGTTTCGGGGCTGGCAAACTCGGTGTCGCCGGTGAGCTGGCTCACGATCTTCACCGTCACCGTCGTCATGGCTTCCAGCGGATTGAGCCCGAGCCGGGCCGCGGCCCCTGCCCCCATCACCACGATCATGGTTTCACCAATCGCCCGCGAGGCGGCGAGCAGGATCGCCCCCACCACGCCGGGCAGCGCGGCGGGAAGGATCACCTGCTTGACGGTTTCCGATTGCGTGGCACCGAGGGCATAGGAACCGTCGCGCATGGCCTGCGGCACCGCGTTGATGATGTCGTCCGAGAGCGAGGAGACGAAGGGAATGAGCATGATCCCCATCACGAGGCCCGCGGTCAGCACCGACGAGGAGGAATTGCCGAGCCCCAGCGGCTGGGCCAGCCAGTCGCGCAGGAAGGGGCCGACGGTGATCAGCGCGAACAGGCCGTAGACGATGGTGGGAATGCCCGCGAGCACCTCGATGGCGGGCTTGGCGAAGCCGCGCACGCGCTTGCCCGCGTATTCCGAAAGGTAGATCGCGATCATCAGCCCGATCGGCACGGCCACGAGCAGCGCCACGAGGGAGACGTAGAGCGTGCCCCAGAGCAGCGGAATGATCCCGAGGTCGGAGCCGCCGCGGAACTGCGGATTCCAGGTCGTGGAGAAGAAGAAGTCGCGCGCCGGATACATCTTGAAGAAATTAAAGGTCTCGAGCAGCAGCGAGGCGACGATGCCCACGGTGGTGAGCACGGCCACGGTCGAGGCCCCCAGAAGCAGCGCCTTCACGAAGCTCTCGGAGGCGTTGCGCGCCCGCTGCGCGGGCGAGATCCGCGTGAACGACCAGACGAGTAAGCCGAGCGCCACCAGCAGAACGGCGCCGGTCATCAGAGCGCGCCCGGTGCTGGTATTGTCGCGATAGAGCTTGGCGGCCTCGAAAACCGGCGGTTGCACGTCGCTGCCGAGCGCGACCCCGACCTCGCCGAGCCGGGTGCGCACATCGACGAAATCGGCGCGCATGTCGGTGAGGTCGTCTTCGGAGAACCGCCCCGCGGACATCAGCGCGTCGAGCCCGTCGGCGATGCGCCGAACGTCCGACATCACGAGGCTGCGCGAGCCGCCCTCGGGCACCACGCCGTCGGGGATGGTGGCGCTCACCCGGTTCTCGACAACGATCGGCTGCAAGAAGAGCCAGGCCAGCATCAGGAGCAGCGCCGGCACGGCGGTGAAAAGCAGGACCACCTGGCCGTAATACCCGGGGCGGGAATGCAGCTTGCGGGAATCGCCGGAGACAAGAGAGAGCGCCCTTTGGCGCCCGAGAATGAAACCCACCACCGCAATGGCGAGGACGATCAGTGCGAGGGTGCCTGTTGTCATCTGCCTTCCGCCTCGAAAAAGGAACGGGCGGCGCGAGTGACGCGCCGCCCGAGGTCTTGGCTCAGTTCAGCGGACCCATCGGGGTGCGGTTGGCAACCGCTTCCTGGGTCTTGGCGAGCTCGGGGTCCGACACGAGGCCGTAGGCCGCGAGCGGGCCATCGGGGCCGGCCATCTCGTCGGAGACGAAGAACTCGACATACTCCTGCATGCCCGGGATCACGTCGAGGTGCGCGTTCTTCACGTAGAAGAACAGCGGACGCGACACCGGGTATTCGCCGGTGGCGATGGTCTCGGTCGAGGGGGCGACGCCGCCCATGGTGGCGACCTGAAGCTTGTCGGTGTTGTTCTGGTAGAACGACAGGCCGAACACGCCGAAGCCGTTCGGGTTCGCGTCGACGCGGGCGAGCGTCTCGGTGTAGTCGCCGTCGATGTCGATCGACACGCCATCGGTGCGCACCTGCATGCAGGCATCTTCCGCATCCTCGGCGCCGGCGGCCTCGTGGGCGGCCATGGTGCCGTTCTCTTCGCAGCCGGCGATCAGAACGTTCTCGTCGAACACTTCACGGGTGCCGTGCTTGGTGCCCGGGATGAAGGCGAGGATTTCCTGCTCCGGCAGGTCCGCGCGCACGTCCGACCACATCTTGTTGGGGTTATCGACGAGGGCACCGTCAACCACAATCTTGGCGGCGAGGGCGGCGTGCCAGTCGGCCGGGGTGAAGGCGAAAGCCGGGCCGTCGATGTCGGACGCGAAGACGATGCCGTCGTAGCCGATGCGCACTTCCTGGATCTCGGTCACGCCGTTGGCGGCGCAGTTGTCGATGTCGGACTGCTTGATGCGCGACGACGAGTTGGCGATGTCGATGGTGTTCTCGCCCACGCCTTCGCAGAGTTTCTTGCGGCCAGCACCCGAGCCACCCGATTCGACGACCGGGGTCGGGAATTCGAAGTTCTCACCGAAGGCCTCGGCCACGATCGAGGCATAGGGCAGCACGGTTGAGGAACCCGCGATCTGGATGTTGTCACGCGCCTGAGCAGCGGTGGCGGCGAGCGCCGAGATCGCCAGCGTCGAGGCGGTCAGTTTCATGAAGGACATCTCTGTCTCCTGGAATTGGTTTCATCTCGGACGCGACCCGCGTCCTGCCGTGGTGTCTAGGTTGGATCGACAAAGGTTTTATGACGGGTATGTAACAATTGGATGACATCGGGGGGGCAGCGAGCAGGTGCGGTGTCACCACGCCGGCAAATATACTGTGAAAACGCTGCCCTGCCCTTGTTCGCTTTCGATCCGCAGCCGACCGCGATGCCGGTTGACGATATGCTTGACGATGGCAAGGCCCAGCCCGGTGCCCCCCATGTCGCGCGACCGGTGCGAATCGACCCGGTAGAATCGCTCGGTCAGGCGGCCGAGGTGGCGCGCGTCGATCCCCTCGCCGTTGTCGCGCACCGCGATCCTCAAACCCGGTCCGCGCAACAGCGGCGCCTCTTCGAGCCGGTCGAGCGACACGTCCACCACCCCGCCCTCGCGGCCATACTTGATCGCGTTCTCGATCAGGTTGCTGAACACCTGGGTGAGCTGGTCCGGATCGCCGGGGACCATTGCCGGGGCCTCGCAGCCGGTCACCGTGATGCTGACATTGCGTTTTTCCGCCTGCGGTGCCAGCCCCGCGGCGGCACGATGGAGCAGCGCGGCCACGTCGATGTCGGCCTCGGGCCGCATCCGCTCGACGTCCTCGACCCGGGCGAGTGACAACAGATCGTCCACCAGCCGGTTCATCCTGCCTGCCTCGCGCGCCATGATGTCGAGGAATCGGTCTTGCGCTTCGGGATCGTCGCGCGCGGGGCCGCGCAAGGTCTCGATGAACCCGGCGATGGCGGTGAGCGGGGTGCGCAACTCGTGGCTGACGTTGGCCACGAATTCCGACCGCCGCTCGCCGGCTTCGGCAAGGTGGGTGAGGTCTTCGAAAAAGATCAACAGCCCCTGCCCGGCCCCGTCCAGCGGTGAGATCGTCACCTTGTAACTGGTATCGCGCCCACCGGCCCGGCCAAGGTACTGGGTTTCGCGGCCCTGCCGGTCGGCAACGGCCGACTCGATCTGGTCGATCAGGGCGGGCTGGCGAAACGCGGTGATATAGTGACGCCGCAGGACTTCCGTGCCGAACAGCGCCGAAAGGCCCGGGTTGATCGCGGCAATGCGGCCTTCGCCGTCGATATAGGCGCAAGGCACCGGGGCGGCGGACACGAAATCGGCTGGCAACATGATGGGCTCCGGATTTGTCGTGACCATCGACCGGTCACCGGCCCATGTAAAGCCGCAATCCTCTGCAAGCGCGTGACTTTCTCATAACGAGACTGGACCTCATTGCCACTCGCCATATAATTGTTCTATGTCAATTCGCCCAATGAATGGTCGTGGTAGGGTTTCGGCATGAACGCGACGAGGAACAGGCAATCCAGGGAAGACCTGCATCATCCCGAAACCGGCGGGACCGCGCCGCATTCCGGCGTGGGGCCGCGGATCATCATCATCGGCACCCTCGCCCCGGCCGCGATCGCGAATCAGGGCGGCGACGCGGCGGGGATGATCGCACCCGAGGAGATCACCGCGGGGAACCTTGCCGCGCTGCGCCCTGACGTGGTGCTGACACCGCTGGTCGGGCCCGGGTTCGATTGCTTCGACGTCGCGCTCGCGCTTTGCGAGGCGGGCTACAGCGGACAACTGCGCGCCGTCGTGAACTTCGTGCCCAATCCCGCGCTGGTGCGGCGTGAAATCGCCTTCGCCTGCCCCGCGCTCGATTTCGACCTGATCGTGACCGGCCCGGCGCGTGCCGGCCATAGCGCGGCAGATCAGTAGATCATGTCGTAGTCGCCAGACCCGGTCGAGGCATAGTGGCGCTGCAGGCTGCGCAACGCGATGCGCAGCACGATCTTGCCGGACCGCGCCGGAAACTCCAGCCGATCCTCGATCTCTTCCATGCCCTCCTCATGGCAAACTGCGAGGATGACGCTTTCGGCAAGGTCGGGCCCAAGGGCGCGGATCGCGGCGGACAGGCTTTCCTCGGCCTCCAGCCGACGGGTCGGGGCGCTGCCGTTGGCAACCCGCCCCGACGAAACCCTGCCGGCGACCAGTTTGTCCCAGTCCCGGGTCACGCCACCGTTGATCGACGCGATCTCGTAGCTCTCGCGAAACCGGATCGCCGCGGCCACCAGTTCGGGCGGAAGGAAAAAACTGCCATCGGTCCGGCGTCGGCGCGCCAGCACGTGAAGCGGGGCATCCGCCCCCACCGGCCGACGACGGGGCTCGACACGGCGGGCCTTGGGCAACCGCGTCGGCGTGCCGGCGGCATCGTCTGATTGTCCGGCACCCGATGCCCGGCGCGATTCGGCCTCGGCAATGAGCCGCCCGGCTTCCGCGCGCCCTTCCGCCGTGATCGTATAACGCGCAATCCGGCCGACTTGCGTGCCCGCGATCAATTCGCGCAAGGCAAGCGCCTCGGCGACCTCGCGGCCCACCACGGCCCGGCGGATCGGCCGATCGTCGCCCGCGTTGTGCACCACCACCGCGTCCTCCACGCCTTCGGCGACCACCAGGAGGTTGCGAGGTTCGAGCAGCGCCCGGAGGGTGCGCAGGGTATCGCGCGCGAGGGTCTCGTCATCGATCGGAACGAAATGGGTCATGGTGCTGGGATCCTGTGCTGGGAGCGAAGTGGTGTTCACCCGCGCCCGCCAGCGCCACAGCCGCCCGAGGCGGGCCAGCGCGGTATCGGCGAGCGGGTCGTCGCGCAGGGTTTCGGTTCGGCGCACCTGTCTCAGCACAGTCGAGGGATGGCATCCCGCAGCACGGGCGAGCGCACGAATGCTCTCGCCGCCCTCGGTATGGGCGAGGTAGACCCGAACCGGCACCGGAAGCCAGCCGGGCACCATGTTCCTAGCGGACGCGCAACTCGCGTAGGCCATGCCCAAATCATCCCCCACTCAGGCTTCTCCCTCCTGGCCGCGCGATGAACGCCACAACCTGAAGGCGAGTTTAAACCAGACCCAATTAGGCCAAGAATGGTTACCGATACGTTAACCGCAGGCAACGAACCGATGATTGACCCTTATTGTTTATGGATTTCCGCACCCAGCGCGCGCTGCATCGCGGCTTCCCGCAACACCCGTGCCGGTTGTGGCATACCAAGGCGAATCAATCCTGGAGACCATCCCATGACCGACGTGACCGCCCTGCTTGCCGCCCTGCGCCGCCCGCGCCTCCTGATCCGCGCCGCCCGGTTCGGGCTGGCCGACTACCACCGCGCCCGTGACCTCAAACGGCTCATGCACCTGCCGGACGCGCCGGGGCCACGGGTTGCGGTCGACCGACTGATCGCGCAGGAAGCCGAGATGGAGGCGCGCCGAAAGGAAGGCGTGGCGGCCTATTCCCCGGCCCGCCACGTCGAGATCCTGATCGCGCTGATGGCCGAGGCGCGGCTGCTGCCCCGCCCCGGCACCGAGGCCTGATGGCCTCAGGTGAAACTGTCGGGCATCGAGGCCTTCTTCGCCTCGACGTAGGCCTTGAGGTCTGCGCGCACCGCCGGGTCGATCTGCGGCTCTTCGTAGTCACCCAGCAGTTTCACAACCCGGGCCGCGGCCAAGGTCATGGTATCGGGAGCCCCGTCCTCGTCCCAGGTCTCGTAGGGGCGATAGTCGAGCAGATCGGAGCGCCAGAAGGCGCTCTTGAAATTGGCCTGGGTATGGGCGCACCCGAGGTAATGCCCGCCCGGACCAACCTCGCGGATCGCGTCCATCGCCTGCGCCTCCTCGTCGATCGCCACGCCGGCGGCCATCTTGTGCAACGTGCCGAGCTGGTCGGCGTCCATCACGAATTTCTCGAAACTCGCCACCAGCCCGCCTTCGAGCCAGCCGCAGGCGTGCAGCATGAAGTTCACCCCGGCGAGCAACCCCATGTTGAGCGAGTTCGCAGATTCGTAGCCGGCCTGCGCGTCGGGCAGTTTCGAGCCGGTGAAACCGCCGGCGGAACGGTAGGGCAACCCGAGGCGGCGCGCGAGCTGGCCCGCGCCATAGGTGATCTGGCTCGCCTCGGGGGTGCCGAAGGTGGGCGCGCCCGAGTTCATGTCGATCGAGGTCACGAAGGCGCCCATGATCACCGGCGCACCGGGGCGGACGAGCTGGGAATAGGCCACCCCGGCCATTACTTCCGCCAGCACCTGGGTCAGCGTGCCCGCCACGCTCACCGGCGCCATCGCGCCGCCGACGATGAAGGGCGAGATGATGCAGGCCTGGTTCGCCGCGGCGTAGACCTCGAGCGCGCCCATCATCGTGGCGTCGAAGGTGAGCGGCGAGTTGATGTTGATCAGGCTCACCATCACGGTGTTCTGGTCGACGAAATCCTCGCCGAACAGGATCTTCGACATCTCGACGCTGTCGGCGGCACGGCTCGGCTCGGTGACCGACCCCATGTAGGGCTTGTCCGACAAGGTCATGTGGGCAAACAGCATGTCGAGGTGACGCTTGTTCACCGCGATGTCGGTTGGCTCGCAGACGGTGCCGCCCGAGTGGTGCAGCCATTTCGACATCTGGCCCAGTCGCACGAAGTTTTCAAAATCGGCCATCGTTGCGTAGCGCCGCCCGCCGGAGGCCTCGCGCACAAAGGGCGGGCCATAGACCGGCGCGAGCACCAGCCCCCGGCCCCCGATCTCGACCGATCTTGCCGGGTTGCGCGCCACTTGCGTGAAGCTCGAAGGCGCGGTGGCGCAGAGCTTGCGCGCAAGCCCGCGCGGGATGTGGACCCGGTCGCCGCGCACGTCGGCCCCGGCCGCGCGCCAGCGCTCGAGCGCGCCGGGGTTTTCGCTGAAGACCACGCCGATCTCTTCCAGGATGGTCTCGGCGTTGGCCTCGATGACCTCCAGCCCCGCCTCGTCGAGAATGTTCAGATCGGGAATGCGCCGCAGGATTGGCGGTGCGCCCTCGATGCGCTTGGTGGTGCGCTCGGCGCGGCGCGCGGCACCGCCGCCGCCGCTCCGTGTCCGCCTGCGTGCTGCCGTTTCGCTCATGGTTCGCTCTCCCCGTACCTGTCTGGCAACCATAAACCGCGCGGCTTGCCGCCGTGCGGCGGGATTGCGGCATTTGGCGCGCGAAAACGACATCGACGCACGGGTGACCGACCCGGTGCGCCTGCGGCGGGCGGGTCAAGGGGGGCTGTCTGCCCCCCTCTGGCTGCGCCATTCACCCCCCGAAGGTATTTCCGGACCCAAGAAACCGACAGCAACACCCCCCGCACGACGTGCGCACTGGGGGGCTTCTCAGGTCACGGCCAACGGCTCCTCAGCCTGTAGCGCAGAGGCGGTATGGCCCGTTAAGGTTAATGTTTCTGTGCTTCTTGGGTCGAAAAATACCTTCGGGGGGTGAGCGCGTCAGCGCGAGGGGGGCAGACAGCCCCCCTTACGCCCTTGCCACAGGCGTCGCACCGCCCTAATCAGCGCCAATGACCCAGCATGACCGCCTTCTCATCATCGACTTCGGCTCCCAGGTGACGCAGCTCATCGCGCGCCGCCTGCGCGAGCTCAACGTCTACTGCGAAATCCATCCCTACCAGAACGTCACCGACGCCTTCCTCGAAGACTTCGCGCCGAAAGCGGTGATCTTCTCCGGCGGCCCGGCCTCGGTGATCGACGAGAACAGCCCGCGTCCGCCGCGCTCGGTCTACGATCTCGGCGTGCCGATCCTCGGTATCTGCTATGGCCAGCAGGTGATGATGCAGGACCTTGGCGGCAAGGTCGAGCGCGGCCATGGCACCGCCGAGTTCGGCCGCGCCTATGTCGCGCCCAAGGGAAGCCAGATCGAGCTGCTGTTCGGCTGGTTCCTCGATGGCCGCGAGCAGGTCTGGATGAGCCACGGCGATCACGTGAGCGCGATCGCGCCGGGCTTCGAGGTTTTCGCCACTTCCCCCGGCGCGCCCTTCGCGATCACCGCAGATCTCGACCGGCGGTTCTTCGCGGTGCAGTTCCATCCCGAGGTGCATCACACTCCGAACGGCAAGACCTTCTACGAGAACTTCGTCCGCCTCGCCGGCTTCACGGGCGACTGGACGATGGGGGCCTACAAGGAAGAAGCGATCCGCGCGATCCGCGAACAGGTGGGTGACGCCCACGTGATCTGCGGGCTGTCGGGCGGGGTCGATTCTTCGGTCACGGCGGTGCTCCTGCACGAGGCGATCGGCGACCAGCTCACCTGCGTGTTCGTCGACCACGGGCTGCTCCGGCAGAACGAGGCCGAGGACGTGGTGCGGATGTTCCGCGATCACTACAACATGAAGCTGATCCACGCCGACGAGGCCGAGTTGTTTCTTGGCGAGCTTGACGGCGTGAGCGATCCCGAGACCAAGCGCAAGACCATCGGCCGGCTGTTCATCGACGTGTTCCAGAAATATGCGAGCGAGATCGAGGGCGCCGCCTTTCTCGCCCAGGGCACGCTCTACCCCGACGTGATCGAAAGCGTGAGCTTCGCCGGCGGACCGAGCGTGACGATCAAGAGCCACCACAATGTCGGCGGATTGCCGGAGAAGATGGGGCTGAAGCTGGTCGAACCGCTGCGCGAGCTGTTCAAGGACGAGGTGCGCGCGCTTGGCCACGAGCTTGGCCTGCCTGCGAGCTTCATCGGCCGACACCCCTTCCCCGGCCCCGGCCTCGCGATCCGCTGCCCTGGCGAGATCACCAGGCAGAAGCTCGAGATCCTGCGCAAGGCCGATGCGGTCTATATCGACCAGATCCGCAAGCACGGGCTCTACGACGAGATCTGGCAGGCCTTCGTGGCGATCCTGCCGGTGCGCACCGTGGGCGTGATGGGCGACGGGCGCACCTATGATTTCGCCTGTGCCCTGCGCGCCGTCACCTCCGTCGATGGGATGACCGCGGATTACTACCCGTTCTCCCACGAGTTCCTCGGCGAGACCGCGACCCGGATCATCAACGAGGTGCCGGGGATCAACCGGGTGACCTACGACATCACCTCGAAACCGCCGGGCACGATCGAGTGGGAGTGAAACCGGCAGGATGACCAGCACAACAGGCCGTCCATTGCCGATGAGCGACACCGCCACCGCGGCACTGTGGATGATCGGGGCGATCGCCTCCTTCACCACCATGGCCGTGGCCGGCCGCGCCGTCAGCCTCGATCATGACACCTTCGAGCTGATGTTCTACCGCTCGCTGGTGGGGATCGTCGTGGTTGTCGGCTTCGCCACCCTCACCGAGCGGCTGGGGCTGATCGGGCGGCGGCGGCTCGGGCTGCACCTGGTGCGCAACGTCAGCCATTTCACCGGCCAGAACCTGTGGTTCTTCGCGATCACCGCGGCTCCCCTGGCGCAGGTTTTCGCGCTCGAGTTCACCGCGCCGCTCTGGGCGCTGGTGCTCGCGCCGCTGTTTCTGAACGAGGCGATCACCCGCAGCCGTGCGCTGGCCGCGCTGGTCGGTTTCGTCGGCATTCTCGTGGTCACCCAGCCGTTCTCGGAACCGCTGACGCCGGGGGTGATCGCCGCGGCCGGGGCGGCGATCGGCTTTGCCGGGTCGGCGATCTTCACCCGGCGTCTGACCCGGACGGAAAACGTGCTTACCATCCTGTTCTGGCTCACCGTGATGCAAGCCGTGTTCGGGCTGGTGACCGCCGCTTGGGATGGCGATATCGCGCTGCCCACCGCCGCCGCCCTGCCCTGGCTGGTGCTGATCGGCCTTGCCGGTCTGCTCGCGCACCTGTGCCTGACCTCGGCGCTGAGGCTCGCCCCGGCGGCCGTGGTGATGCCGGTGGACTTCGTCCGCCTGCCGCTGATCGCGGTGATCGGCTGGCTGTTCTACGCCGAGGGGTTCGACGCGGCGGTGTTGCTCGGCGGCGGGCTGATCGTGGCCGCGAACTGGGTCAACCTGCGGATCGAGGCGCGGCGGCGATGAGGCGAAAGCGCAGGTTCCGGGTCGCGTGCGCCGCGCGCAGGCGCTAGGCATCACGCCATGACACAGATGGCTCTCTCCCCGCGCGCCTGGGCGCTGCTCCTCGCCCTGGCGCTGATCTGGGGGTCGAGCTTCCTGACCACGACCGAACTGCTCGACGTGATGGCCCCACTCCACGTGGTCACCCACCGGGTGCTCTGGGCCGCATTGCTGCTGTGGGGATACGTGCTCCTGCGCCGGCTTCCGCTGCCGCGCGATACCCGCACGCTGGCGGCGCTCTTCGTCATGGGGCTTGGCAACAACGCGGTGCCCTTCGCGTTGCAGGCCTTCGCCCAGACCTCGATCGAGTCGGGGCTGGCCGGGATTCTCAACGCCACCACGGCGATTTTCGGCCCGCTGGTGGCGGCGGTCTTTCTGGCCGACGAGCGGCTGCGAACCAGCAAGGCGGCCGGGATTGCGCTTGGTTTCGCGGGCATCGTCGTGGTGATCGGTCCGGCCGCGCTCTCGGGGCTCGATCCGCGCTCGCTGGCGCAACTGGCGATGCTCGCCTCGACATTGTCCTACGCGCTCTCGTCGGTCTTTGCGCGGCGTCATCTCAAGCATCTGCGCGCGGAGGTGGCGGCGCTCGGCATGCTTACTGCATCCGCGCTGACCCTCCTGCCGCTGTCGTGGCTGGTCTCGGGGCCGCTTCCGCTCGCCCTGCCCGGCCCGACCCTGGCAATGATCGGCTACTACGCCGGCGTGGTCACTGCACTTGCCTACCTGATCTACTACCAGCTCATCCGCGTGGCCGGGGCGGGCAACACGATGCTGGTGACGCTCCTGATCGTGCCGGTCGCGGTCACGCTCGGTGCCGTGGTGCGCGCCGAGGCCTTGCCGCTCTCTGCCTATGCCGGTTTCGGCCTGATCGCGCTCGGCCTTGTCCTGATCGAGGGGCGGCTGGTGCGCCGGCGATCGCCGGGAAGGGTTTGACCACCCCGCGCGCGCCCGCTACTCAGGCGCGCAAAGGCAAGGAGGCGGGGATGATCTACCAAGGTGCCCAGGATTGGCGAAGTGCCCGGCAAAAGCGGGTGCTGCTGTTCGGCATGTCGGGCCTCGGCAAGACCTACCTCGCCAACATGCTGCGCGCCTCGGGCGGCTGGTTTCACTACTCGGTCGATTACCGCATCGGCACGCGCTACATGGGCGAGCACATCGCCGACAACTTCAAGCGCGAGGCGATGAAAAACCCGTTCCTGCGCGAGCTGCTGCTGACCGACAGCGTCTATATCGCCTCCAACATCACCTTCGACAATCTCGCGCCGCTCTCGACCTACCTCGGCAAGCCGGGCGATCCGGCCAAGGGCGGGCTGCCGTTCGACGAATACATGGCCCGCCAGGCGTTGCACCGCGAGGCGGAAGTGGCGGCGATGCTCGACACCACCCGGTTCATCGACCGGGCCCACGACATCTACGGTTACGACAATTTCGTCTGCGATACCTCCGGCTCGATCTGCGAGGTGGTCGATCCCGAGGATCCCGCCGACCCGGTGCTCACCGAGCTTTCGGCGCATCACCTGATGATCTGGATCGAGGGCAGCGAGGCCCATACCGAGGAGTTGATCCGCCGGTTCGTGAAGGCACCCAAGCCGATGTATTACCAGCCTGCCTTCCTCGAAGCGGCGTGGGACGATTACCTGGCCTCGCATGACGTGCGGCCCGACAAGGTCGATCCCGACGACTTCATCCGAGCCACCTATGCCCGGGCGCTCGCCCATCGCCAGCCGCGCTATGCCGCGATGGCGCGCAACTGGGGCGTGAAGGTCTGCGCCGACGAGGTCGCGCGGGTCCGCACGCCCGAAGATTTCACCGAGCTTGTCGCCCGCGCCCTCGAGGCGCAGTGACGACGCTCCACATTCCACTCCCGATCCCGCAAGCCGAGGACGAACCCAATGCCGATCAAGATCCCCGCCACGCTTCCCGCCTACAACACCTTGCGCGCGGAAGGCATCATGATGATGCGCGAGGATCAGGCCGAGTTGCAGGAGATCCGGCCGATGCGGATCGCGCTGCTCAACCTCATGCCCAAGAAGATCGAGACCGAAACCCAGTTTTCCCGGCTCATCGCCGCCTCGCCGCTTCAGGTCGAACTGACCCTTGTGCGCCCGACCGAGCACGTCTCGAAAACCACGAGCCAGGCCCATATCGGCGCGCATTACCAGCCGTTCCAGGAGATCCGCGACCAGAAATTCGACGGCATGATCATCACCGGCGCGCCGATCGAGCACCTGCCCTACGAGGAAGTCACCTACTGGGACGAGATGCGCGAGATCATGGACTGGACCCAGACCAACGTGCATTCCACCTTCGGCGTCTGCTGGGGCGGCATGGCGATGCTCTACCATTTCCACGGCATCCCCAAGCACCTGCTGGAAAAAAAGGCGTTCGGCTGCTACCCGCAACGCAACCTGCACCCGCTATCGCCCTTCCTGCGCGGCTTTTCCGATAATTTCGTCATCCCGGTGAGCCGCTGGACCGAGGTCAAACAGGCCGATATCGACGCCCATGCCGGTCTCGTGCCGCTGCTTGGCTCGCCCGAGACCGGTGCCTGTCTCGTCGAAGACCCGGCCCACCGCGCGCTCTACATCTTCAACCATTTCGAATACGACAGCGACACCCTCAAGAACGAGTATGACCGCGACGTGGCAAAGGGTGTGCCGATTAACGTGCCGATGAACTACTACCCCGACGACGACCCGAGCCAGCCACCGCAGAACCGCTGGAAAAGCCACGCGCACCTGCTTTACGGCAACTGGATCGCCGAGATGTATCTGACCACGCCGTTCGAGATCGACCGGATCGGCACGGTGGTCGAAGACCGCCGGGGCTGAGCCGCCGATCTGCGCCCGGTCACGCCGGTTTTCGGGTCACAGGGATGTCATATCACCGGAATCCGGCCCTCGGAAGATTGGCCGGAAGCCCGCAAACGATTAGATAAACACGAACGCCGAATCGGACAACAGAGGGCAGGTCAGCGCCATGGGCGACGAAGGTATCTTCTTAATCATCATCGCCCTGTTGCCTTTTGTCGGCGCGCTGCTTCCCGGCCTGATGATCCGCGCAGGGCGCAACGCCAGCGCCGTGTTCACCGCGCTGCCGACGGGCCTGGCCATCGTGATGCTGCTGATCCTCGCGCCGGCGGTGATGCGCGGCGAGGTGATCCGCGCCGATCTCGACTGGCTGCCCGCCCTCGGCCTATCGGCCTCGTTCTTTCTCGACGGGCTCGGGCTGCTGTTTGCCGGAATGATCCTCGGCATGGGCCTCCTGATCACGCTCTATGCCCGGTTCTACCTCTACCGGACCGACCCGATGGGGCAGTTCTACACCTACCTCCTGCTGTTCCAGGGCGCGATGCTGGGCATCGTGTTGTCGAACAACATCCTGCTTTTGCTGATTTTCTGGGAGCTGACCAGCCTCTCCTCCTTCCTGCTCATCGGTTACTGGAAACACCTGCCGGAAGGCCGCCAGGGCGCACGGATGGCGCTCGCCGTCACCGGCGCGGGCGGGCTTGCGATGATCGGCGGCATGCTGATCCTCGGCAATATCGCGGGCAGCTACAACCTGACCGACATTCTCGCGTCGGGCGACGCGATCCGCGCCTCCGAATGGTATCTGCCGGCGCTGGTGCTGATCCTGATCGGGGCCTTCACCAAGTCGGCGCAGTTCCCGTTCCACTTCTGGCTGCCGCACGCGATGGCCGCGCCCACCCCGGTTTCGGCCTACCTGCACTCGGCCACGATGGTGAAGGCCGGGGTGTTCCTGCTCGCGCGGATGTGGCCGGCGCTGGCGGGCACCGAGGCCTGGTTCTACCTCGTCGCCACCACCGGCCTTGTCACCATGGTGCTCGGCGCGCTGATCGCGCTGTTCAAGGACGATCTGAAGGCGCTGCTGGCGTTCTCCACCGTGAGCCACCTCGGGCTTCTGACCATGCTGCTCGGCTTCGGCACCAGGCTCGCCGCGATCGTCGCGGTGTTTCACATCATCAACCATCTCACCTTCAAGGCCGCGCTGTTCATGACCGCGGGGATCGTCGACCACGAGACCAAGACCCGCGACATCAAACGGCTCGGCGGATTGCGTCACCTGATGCCCGTCACCTTCCTGATCGGCACGATCGGGGCGCTGTCGATGGCCGGTATCCCGCTGTTCAACGGATTTCTCTCCAAGGAAATGATGCTGGAAGAGGCGGCGCACACCGTCTGGGCCGGAAGCGCCTGGGCGGTGCCGGTGCTGGCCACGTTCGGTGCGCTGCTGTCGGTGGCCTATTCTTTCCGCTTCATCGGCCATGTCTTTCTCGGCCCGGTGCGCGACGACTACCCGGCCAAGCCACATGATCCGCCCTTCGGGCTCTGGGCCGCGCCGGGGCTGCTGGTGGCCTTCGTGGTCGCGATCGGGCTGTTTCCGGCATTGATCGTCGGGCCGCTCGTCGCCGTTGCGGGCGGTGCGGTGATCGGCGACACCGACCTGCCCTATTACTCGCTCAAGATCTGGCACGGGTTCACCCCGGCGCTCTGGATGTCGGTGATCGCCGTGCTTGGCGGGCTTGCGCTGCTGTGGCGGCACGGCGCGCTTGACCGGGTCTGGACCGCGCTGCCGCGTCCCGAGGCAAAAACCATCTTCGACGCGCTGCTCGACGCGCTCACCCGGGGCGCGCGCGGCCTGAGCGAGCGCATGCATGACGGCACGCTCAGCCGCTATCTCGCCATCTTCGTGGTCGCCACCGTCACGCTCGGCGCGATCGCATGGACCGGCGGCGGCGTGCCCGCCCCGACCCGCGCGCCGCTTCCGGTATCGCCGGTGGTGGCGGTGGGCTGGCTGATGCTGATCGCGGCGACCATCGCTGTGGTGGTGATGCACCGGGCGCGGTTCCAGGCGCTGGTGCTGATCGGCATCATCGGGCTGATGATCTCGGCGGGCTTCATCTACCTCTCCGCCCCCGACCTCGCGCTCACCCAGATCTCGGTCGAGACGGTGACGATCATGCTGCTGCTGCTGGCGCTGCACTTCCTGCCCAAGACCACCCCGGTCGAAAGCCCGGTGGCGCTGCGGCTGCGCGACGGGGTGATCGCGCTCGCAGCGGGCGGCGCGGTGGCCACGCTGGCCCATACCTTCCTGTTGCAGGATGGCAGTTCGATCTCCTCCTACCACCTCGCCAATTCCTACGAGGGCGGCGGTGGCACCAACGTGGTGAACGTCATCCTCGTCGATTTCCGCGGCTATGACACCTACGGCGAGATCATCGTGCTCGGCATCGCCGGGCTGGTGATCTTCGCGTTGATGGAGGCGCTGCTTTCCAGCCCGGCGGCACAACGCCTGCGCGAGCGCGCGGCCGCGGACGAAGGTGTGCGGTCGCGCGACCGGCACCCCTTGATGATGGTGGTGGCAACGCGGGTGATGATGCCGATCGCCATGGTCGTCGGTGCCTACATCTTCCTGCGCGGCCACAACCAGCCGGGCGGCGGCTTCGTGGCGGGCCTCGTGGTGTCGATCGCGCTCCTGATGCAATACATGGCCTCGGGCTTCGCCTGGACCCAGGCGCGCCAGCGCATCGGCTATCACGAGATGATCGGCATGGGCGTGATCATCGCCGGGCTCACCGGTGCCGGGGCATGGCTCGCGGGCAAGCCGTTTCTCACCAGCGCCTTCGGCTATTTCCACATCCCGCCGATCGAGGAATTCGAACTGGCCACCGCGATGCTGTTCGATCTCGGCGTGTTCCTTGCCGTGCTCGGGGCAGTGATGCTGATGCTCTACTCGCTGTCGCGGCTGGCGCGCTACGCCGGCGAAACGGTGAACATCGCGCCGATGGACTACGACCCGACCGAACGGGACGACGAAGCCGCCGCGCGGAAGGACGACTGACATGGAACTCGTGATCGCAACCAGTATCGGGGCGCTGACGGCGGGCGGGGTTTACCTGATCCTGCGGTTGCGCGCCTTCCCGGTGATCCTCGGGCTCGCCCTGCTGAGCTACGCGGTGAACCTCTTCCTGTTCGCCTCCGGTCGGCTCGCGGTCAACATGCCGCCGGTGCTCGACAAGTATGGCGACGCGAGCTATACCGATCCGCTGCCGCAGGCGCTGGTGCTCACCGCGATCGTGATCTCCTTCGGGATGACGGCGGTTCTGGTGATGGTCGCGCTCGGCGCCTTCGTGGAATCCGGCGATGACCGGATCAACACCGAAGAGGACGCGCCCGAGGGCGACGACGAGCCGACGGAGGCACCGCGATGAGCCACTGGATCATTGCCCCCGTCATCCTGCCCGCGCTGCTCGCGCCGGTGATCGGCTTCGTGATGCGTCACGATATCTCGATGGCGCGGATCGCCTCGCTCACCGGGGCCGCGCTGGTCGTGGCGATCGCCACCGGGCTGGCGCTCACCGCGGCCGGGGGCGAAACCCTTGTCTACCGGCTGGGCGACTGGCCCGCGCCCTTCGGTATCGTGCTGGTGCTCGACAGGCTCTCGGCGATGATGGTGCTGCTCACCTCGCTGCTTGCGCTGATCGTTCTGGCCCATGCCGTGGCCACCGGCTGGGATGCGCGCGGACAGCACTTTCACGCGCTGTTCCAGTTCCAGATCATGGGGCTCGTCGGCGCGTTCCTGACCGGCGACATCTTCAACCTCTTCGTGTTCTTCGAGATTCTGCTGATCGCCTCTTACGGGCTGATGATCCATGGCGGCGGGCAAGCGCGGCTGCGCGCCGGGCTGCAATACGTGGTGATCAACCTCGCCGGATCGACCCTGTTTCTGTTTGCCCTCGGAGTGCTCTACGCCGCGACCGGCACGCTCAACATCGCCGATCTCGCGCGGGTCATGGAAGGGATCGAGCCGGACGACGCAAGCCTGGTGCGGGTTGCCGCGATGTTGCTGATGGTGGTCTTCGCGGTGAAAGCCGCGCTGTTCCCGGTGCAGTTCTGGCTGCCCGGCGCCTATGCCAATGCCCCCGCCCCGGTCGCCGCGCTGTTCGCGATCATGACCAAGGTGGGCGCTTACGCAATCATCCGGGTGCACACGCTGGTATTTGGCCCCGGTGCCGGGGCAACCGCCGACATCGCCTCGACCTGGCTGTTCCCCGCAGCCCTCGTCACCATTGCCATCGGCGCGTTTGGCGTGCTTGGTGCGCGTCGGCTCATGCCGATGGTTGCGTTCTCGGTGGTTGGGTCGATGGGCGCGCTGCTGCTGGCGGTTTCGGCCTTCACCCCCACCGCCCTCGCGGCAGCGTTCTACTACCTCGTGCATTCCACCTTCGCCGCCGCCGCGCTGTTTCTAGTGGCCGACCTCGTGCTCACCCGGCGCGGCGACGAGCGGCTCCTTGCCCTGCCGCCAACGGTGCAGAATGGGCTCTTTGCCGCGCTGTTCTTCGCCGCCGCCATCGCCATGGCGGGGATGCCGCCGCTCAGCGGTTTCCTCGGCAAGCTGCTCGTGCTCGACGCCCTGCGCGCGCCGGGACAGATCGGCTGGGCCTGGAGTGCGATCCTGATCGGCTCGCTGCTCACCATCCTCGGTTTCGCCCGTGCCGGGAGCACGCTGTTCTGGAAATCGACCGCGGTCGACACCGAGGCGACCACCACGACCGCCGCCACGCCGCTCCAGCTCGCCCCGGCGATGGTCGCGCTGGCGATGCTGGCCGGTCTGACCGCCTTTGCGGGCCCGCTCACGGCACAGTTCCAGCACACCGCCGACCAGCTCTTCGACCGCGGCGGCTATGTTGGCGCGGTGCTCGGCGCATCGCCGCCGGAGCCCACAACGGACGCCGCCACCGTGCCTGCGTCCAGCGAGGAGAATTGAGCCATGTTCGCCCGCCTCGTGCCGCACCCGGTCCTGAGCCTGACCCTCCTTCTCGTCTGGCTCGGCCTCGTCAACAAGGTCACCCCCGGCAACCTGCTCCTGGGCCTCGCCCTCGGTCTGGTCGTGCCGCTCATCACCGCCGCCTACTGGCCCGACCGCCCCACCCTGCACCGCCCGCTGAAAGCCGCCGAGTACGTGGCTGTCGTGTTCTGGGATATCGTCGTGGCGAATATCCACGTGGCCATGATCATCCTGTTCAAACCGAACGCGAATCTGCGCTCGTGCTGGATCACCGTGCCGCTCGAACTAACCTCGCCCGAGGCGATCACCGTGCTTGCGGGCACCATCACGCTGACGCCCGGCACGGTCTCGACCACGCTTGCCGCCGACGCGGGCAGCCTGCTCGTGCACTGCCTGCACGCCGAAGACCCGGACGCGGTGCGCGACACCATCAAGGCCCGTTACGAATCGCGTCTCATGGAGGTTTTCCAATGATCGCCGCTGCGCTCACCTTCGCCTTCGCCTGTTACGGGCTCGCGCTCCTGTTCAATCTCTGGCGCATCATGCGCGGCCCCACCAGCGCCGACCGCATCCTCGCGCTCGACACCATGGTGATCAACATCATCGCGCTGTTGATCCTCTACGGCATCCTGCGCGGCACCGCGGTCTACTACGAGGCGGCGATGCTCGTCGCCATGGTCGGTTTCGTGTCCACCATCGCCTACAGCCGTTTCGTGCTGCGCGGCGATATCATCGAGTGAGGCAATGATGGATTTGACACTGCTCAGTGAAGCCTTCATCGCGCTGTTCCTCGTGATCAGCGGCATCTTCGGCCTCGTCGGCTCCTTCGGGCTGGTGAAACTGCGCGAGACGATGCAGCGGCTGCACGCCCCGACCAAGGCCACCACGCTTGGCGTCGGCGGCGTGCTGATCGCCTCGATGCTCTATTTCCTGCTGGTGAAAGGCAGCCTGTCGTTTCACGAGCTTCTGATCACGCTGTTCCTGTTTCTCACCGCCCCGATCACCGCCGGGTTCATCGCCAAGACCTACATGCTTCATCGCGTTTCGCGCGAAGACCTGCCGTCCACCGGGCGCGACTATGGCTGGGCGCTCTACGATGCCGCGCCGGGCAAGGAAGACGACGGCAACGATCAACCCTGACCCGGGCCGGGCGTTGCCCTGCGCGAGCGCCTTGATTGCGCCCGGCAAACCCGTAATACTCTGATAACCGGGCCGGAGCGGCCATTTATCCCGGGAGGGTCTATGCGACGGATTGTTCTTGGGCTCGGTGCCGGGCTCGGCCTTGGGCTGGCTGTCAGCGCAGCGCATGCCGGCCCGCTCGACGTTCAGCCGGTGGTGCCGGATGTCTGGGCCATCGTCGGCCCGACGGAACAGCGCAGCCCCGAGAACCTCGCCAACAACGCCACCTTCGGCCTTGTCGTGACCGACGAAGGCGCGGTGCTGATCGACCCGGGCGGGTCCTCGCAAGGGGCGGCGATGCTGCATGAGGCGATCCGCGCGATCACCGACCAGCCGGTGGTCTACGTCATCAACACCGGCGGGCAGGATCACCGCTGGCTGGGCAACGGCTACTGGCAGGCAGAGGGCGCGACGGTGATCGCCAGTGCGGCGGCGGATGCCGACCACCACGCCCGGGCCTCACTGCAGATGAGCGCGCTCGCCACGTTTCTGGGCGACGGGCTGGAGGGCACCGCGCCCGCCTATGCCGATATCACCTTCGAGAGCGACCACAGGCTTGATATCGGCGGCCTCAGCTTCGAGATCATGCATCGCGGCCCGGCCCACACCCCCGGCGACGCCTTCGTCTGGCTCGATGAGCGCGACGTGATGTTCACCGGCGATATCGTCTATGTCGACCGGCTGCTCGGCAATGGTCCGGCCGGCAACACCCGAAGCTGGATCGAGGTTTTCGACGCGATGGCGGCGTTCGAGCCGGCCCATGTCGTGCCCGGCCATGGCCACGCCACCGACCTGGCCACCGCCCGGCGCGATACATACGACTACCTCGTGCACCTGCGCCGCGAGATCGGCGCGCTGATCGAGGCGGGCGGCAGCATCATAGAGGCACCGCAGATCGACCAGAGCGCCTGGGATCACCTGTCGCAATTCGACAGCCTCGCCGGGCGCAACGCGCAAGCGACCTTCGAAGAGATGGAATGGGATTAGCGCCGGGCCGGAGCGTCTGACCGGTCGCGACACAGGGCTGTTACAGAAATTTCACCCTCCGGTTATCTTATTTCTGTTATCCATGAAATATGGAAACAGTGATTCCCGACCGTCTTGCCACCCTCGGCCACCCGCAACGCCTGGCGATCTTCCGGCTGTTGATGCGGCGTCACCCCGACCGGTTGCCTGCCGGCGAGATCGCGGGCGCGTTGGGCTTGAAGCCCAGCACGCTCTCGGCCTACCTCGCCGCGCTGATGCAGGTCGGGCTGGTGCAGCAGGAACGCGCCGGCACATCGCTGCTTTACTCCATAGCCATGACGGAAGTGCAGAACACGCTCGACTACCTGATGCGCGATTGTTGCCGCGCGCGTCCCGAGCTTTGTGCTCCCGTCGCCTCATCCCGCCCCCAAGGACAAACCGCCATGCCCGACCGTAAGTTCAACGTGCTGTTCATCTGCACCGGGAATTCCGCCCGCTCGATCTTCGCCGAATCGATCCTTCGCGATACCGCCGGCGATCGCTTCACCGCCTATTCCGCCGGCACCAAGCCCTCGTCGGAGTTGAACCCCTATGCGCTCGAGGTGCTCAAGGCCAACGGCCACGACATCTCGCTGCTGCGCGCCAAGAACGTCGGCGAGTTCTCCGGCCCCGACGCCCCGGCGCTCGACTTCGTCTTCACCGTTTGCAACCAGGCCGCCAACGAGGAATGCCCGGCCTGGGAAGGCCAGCCGATCAGCGGCCACTGGGGCATGCCCGACCCGGTGAAAGCCGAGGGTGCCGAACCGGAAAAGCGGCTTGCCTTCCGCGAAGCCTATGGCGCGCTCTACCGGCGGATCACCGCCTTCGCCGCCCTCCCGATCGCCTCGCTCGACCGCATCGCCCTGCAGGCCGCCGTCGATGACATCGCCCATCTCAAGAAGGACTGACCCCTCATGACCACCTACGCCCTGAACGGCCTTGGCCGGATCGGAAAACTCGCCCTGAGGCCGCTTCTGGAGCGCGGGGCCGAGATTGCCTGGATCAACGACGCGGTGGGCGATCCCGAGATGCACGCGCACCTGCTGGAGTTCGACACCGTGCACGGGCGCTGGCCGGCCACGTTCAGCCATGACACCGCGAGCCTCACCATCGACGGCACCCGCCTGTCCTTCATCGGCACCAGGAACCTCGCCGATCTGCCGCTCGACGGCGTCGACGTGGTGATCGACTGCACCGGCGTGTTCAAGTCCGAGGCCGCCCTCGCGCCCTATTTCCAAGCCGGGGTGAAAAAGGTCGTGGTCTCGGCCCCGGTGAAGGACGGGCCGACCGCCAACATCGTCTACGGCGTGAATGATGACACCTACGACCCGGCGGCGCATGACATCGTGACAGCCGCCTCCTGCACCACCAACTGCCTTGCACCCGTGGTGAAGGTGATACATGAAAACCTCGGCATAAAACACGGGTCCATCACGACAATCCATGATGTTACCAACACCCAGACCATCGTCGACCGCCCCGCGAAAGACCTCCGCCGCGCGCGCTCGGCGCTGAATTCGCTGATCCCCACCACCACCGGCTCGGCCACCGCGATCACGCTGATCTATCCCGAGCTCACCGGCCGGTTGAACGGCCATGCGGTGCGCGTGCCGCTGCTCAACGCCTCGCTCACCGATTGCGTCTTCGAGGTGGAGCGCGCAACCACGCCCGAAGAGGTCAACGCACTGTTCGAGGCCGCCGCAGGGGGGCCGCTTGCTGGCATCCTGGGTTACGAGACCCGCCCGCTGGTGTCGGCCGATTACACCAACGACACCCGCTCGGGCATCGTCGACGCCCTCTCCACCATGGTGGTAAACGGCACCCAGGTGAAGGTCTACGTCTGGTATGACAACGAGATGGGCTATGCCCATCGGCTGGTCGACGTGGCGTTGATGGTGGGAGCTTCGCTTTGACCACCCGCCCCGAGGGACTTTCGGCCTATATCGCCGTCACCGCCGCCTATTGGGCCTTCATGCTCACCGACGGCGCGCTCAGGATGCTGGTGCTCTTGCACTTCCACACGCTGGGCTTTTCACCGGTGCAACTGGCCTATCTCTTCGTGCTCTACGAGATCGCCGGCATGGTCACCAACCTTTCGGCGGGCTGGATCGCCGCGCGTTTCGGGCTGACCTCGACGCTCTACGCCGGGCTCGGGCTCCAGGTGCTGGCGCTCCTCGCGCTGGCGCAGCTCGATCCGGGCTGGGCGCTCGGGCTCTCGGTGGCCTATGTGATGATCGTGCAAGGCGCGAGCGGCGTGGCCAAAGACCTTGCCAAGATGTCGTCCAAATCGGCGGTGAAGCTGCTCGCGCCCACCGAGGATGGCGGGCTGTTTCGCTGGGTCGCCCTGCTCACTGGCTCGAAGAACGCGGTAAAGGGCCTTGGTTTCCTGCTCGGCGCGGCGCTGCTGGCCACGCTCGGCTTCGTGCCCGCGGTGCTGGCCATGGCCGCGGTGCTCGCGGTGATCCTCGTGGCGGTGCTGGTGGCGATGCCCTCGGGCCTGCCGCGCGGCCGCAAGGGCGCCAAGTTTTCGGAAGTCTTCTCGAAATCGGCCAATGTGAACTGGCTGTCGGCGGCGCGGGTCTTCCTCTTCGGCGCGCGTGACGTGTGGTTCGTCGTCGGCATCCCGGTCTATTTCTACGCCGTGCTCTCGGACGGCAGCACCGAGGGTAACCGCGCCGCCTTCTTCCTGATCGGCACCTTCATGGCGGTCTGGATCATCCTCTACGGCGCGGTGCAGGCGGCCGCGCCCCGGCTGCTCGGCGCGCGCACCCGGCCCGAGGCGGAGCTGATCCGCGCCGCGCGGGGCTGGGCCGGGCTGCTCTTCGTCGTGCCCGTCGCGCTCGCCGTCGCCGCCGCATTCGCGGGCGGGCCGCAGCCATGGCTCACCACCTCGGTGGTGGCCGGGTTGCTCGTTTTCGGCGCGCTCTTTGCGATCAACTCGGCGCTGCACTCCTACCTGATCCTTGCCTTCACCCGGTCCGAGCGGGTGACGATGGACGTGGGCTTCTACTACATGGCCAACGCCGGCGGGCGGCTGATCGGCACGCTCTCCTCCGGGCTGACCTACCAGATCGGTGGCCTGCCGCTGATGCTGGGCACCGCCGCGGTGATGGTGGCGCTCGCCGCGCTCGCCGCCGGCCGGCTCGACGCGGGCGCGGGGGAGGCCGCCCCATGAGCCTGTTCGAACGCTACCTCACGCTCTGGATCGCGCTTGCCATGGCGGGCGGCATCCTGCTCGGCAGCCTCGCGCCGGGGCTGGTGTCCGCCATCGCCGCCGCCGAGGTGGCGCGGGTCA
This sequence comes from Maritimibacter sp. HL-12, assembly GCF_900177545.1. Classification (GTDB taxonomy): domain Bacteria; phylum Pseudomonadota; class Alphaproteobacteria; order Rhodobacterales; family Rhodobacteraceae; genus Sinisalibacter. The sequence goes on from NZ_FXBQ01000001.1 coordinate 3,384,866, forward strand.
ACCTGGTGGTGGCGGTGCTGATCTGGGCGATGGTCTACCCGATGATGGTGGCGGTCGACCCGGCCCATATCGGCGGCGCGCTGCGCGAACCGAAGGGGCTGGCGATCACGCTTGCCGTCAACTGGCTGATCAAGCCCTTCACCATGGCGGCGCTGGCGGTGCTGTTCTTCGAAACCGTCTTCGCCCCCTTCATCGCCCCCGAGGACGCCTCGCAATACATCGCCGGGCTGATCCTGCTCGGCGCCGCGCCCTGCACGGCGATGGTGTTCGTCTGGTCGCAGCTTACGAAGGGCGACGCCAATTACACCCTGCTGCAGGTCTCGGTGAATGACGTGGTGATGGTCTTCGCCTTCGCGCCGATCGTGGCCCTGCTGCTCGGTGTGACCGACATCTCGGTGCCCTGGGAAACGCTGGTGCTCTCGGTCGTGCTGTTCGTGGCGCTGCCGCTTCTGGCCGGGGTCGCCACCCGCCGATGGCTGGCCTCGCCCGCCCGCATCGCCACGTTCCAGGCCCGGGTGAAGCCGTGGTCGGTGATCGGGCTGATCGCGACGGTGGTGATCCTGTTCGGCCTCCAAGGGCAGGTGATCCTCGACCGACCCGCCGTGATCGGGCTGATCGCGGTGCCGATCCTGATCCAGTCCTATGGCATCTTCGCGCTGGCCTATGCCGCCGCCTGGGCGCTCAAGGTGCCGCACCGGATCGCCGCGCCCTGCGCGCTGATCGGCACCTCGAACTTCTTCGAACTGGCGGTGGCGGTGGCGATCTCGCTGTTCGGGCTCAATTCGGGCGCGGCGCTGGCCACCGTGGTGGGCGTTCTGGTCGAGGTGCCGGTGATGCTCTCGCTGGTGGCGCTGGCCAACCGCACGCGGGCGCGCTTCGGCTGAGCCGGGCGCGGCGAAATGGGGCCTTGGCAATCATCGCCCGCGCCGCTAAACCCGCGCCGAACGCATTTGGAGCCGGGTGAAACTCCCGGCTGGCTCCTCCGGCCGCCGATCCGCCGGATAACCCGACACGCACACCAATGACCAAGACCGCGATGCGCCGTCGCGGCCCCGGGAACCGCTTTCATGATCACACCCGCCCAATACCGCCGCCAGTGGACGAGCAACATCCGCGGCGATCTGCTCTCCGGCCTCGTCGTCGCGCTCGCGCTGATCCCCGAGGCCATCGCCTTCTCGATCATCGCCGGCGTCGATCCGAAGGTCGGGCTCTACGCCAGTTTCTCGATCGCGGTGATCATCGCCATCACCGGCGGCCGGCCGGGGATGATCTCGGCCGCTACCGCCGCCACCGCCGTGCTGATGGTGACACTGGTCAAGGACCACGGGCTGCAATACCTGCTCGCCGCCACCGTGCTGGCGGGGCTCCTGCAGATCGGCGCGGGGCTCTTGAAGCTCGGCCGGGTGATGCGCTTCGTTTCGCGCTCGGTGATGACCGGCTTCGTCAACGCGCTGGCGATCCTGATCTTCATCGCGCAACTGCCCGAGCTCGATCCGCGCAACGTGCCGATGCTCACTTACGTGTTGGTCGCCGCCGGGCTGGCGATCATCTACCTGTTTCCGCGCCTCACCACCGCCGTGCCCTCGCCGCTGGTCACCATCATCGTGCTGACCGGGCTCGCGCTGGTGCTCGGGCTCGACGTGCGCACCGTGGGCGACATGGGCGCCCTGCCCGACACCCTGCCGGTGTTCCTGATCCCCGACATCCCGCTCAATTTCGAGACCCTGCAGATCATCTTCCCCTATTCCGTCGCCGTCGCCATCGTCGGGCTGCTCGAAAGCCTGATGACCCAGCAGATCGTCGACGACCTGACCGACACCACCTCCGACCGCAACCAGGAGTGCATCGGCCAGGGCATCGCCAATACCGCCACCGGCTTCATCGGCGGCATGGCCGGCTGCGCGATGATCGGTCAGTCGATCATCAACGTCAAATCCGGCGGTCGCGGGCGGCTCTCGTCCTTCGTGGCGGGGCTGTTTTTGCTGATCCTCGTGGTCATGCTCGGCGATATCGTCGCGATCATCCCGATGGCGGCGCTGGTGGCGATCATGATCATGGTCTCGATCGGCACCTTCTCGTGGTCGTCGATCCGCAACCTGCGCGACCATCCGCGCTCGTCGTCGATCGTGATGCTGGCGACGGTTTTCTTCGTGATCTACACCCACAACCTCGCGATCGGCGTGCTGGTCGGCGTGCTGCTCTCGGGGCTGTTCTTCGCCTGGAAGATCGCGCAGCTTTTCCGGGTGCGCAGCGCGATCACGCCCGACGGCAGCCACCGCACCTATCACGTCGAGGGCCAGTTGTTCTTCGCCTCGTCGGAAGACTTCATGAAGGCGTTCGATTTCAAGGAAGCGCCCGAGAAGGTCACCATCGACGTGACCGGCGCGCATATCTGGGACATATCGTCGGTTGCGGCCCTCGACATGGCCGTGCTCAAGTTCCGCCGGGAAGGGGCCGAGGTCGAGATCATTGGCCTCAACGAGGCGTCCGAAACCATCGTCGACCGGCTTGCCGTCCATGACAAACCCGGCGCGATGGACAAGTTGATGGGCCATTGAGGGAGACAGACCCATGTTGAATCATACACTCATCGCGCTCGTCGACGGCTCGGCCTATGCTGAAAGCGTCTGCCATCACACCGCCTGGATTGCCCGGCGCACTGCCTCGCGGGTCAAGCTCTATCACGTGATGGGGCGGCGCGACGCGACGGAAAAACAGGATCTGAGCGGCGCGATCCGGCTCGGAGCCCGCACAAGGCTGCTCGAACAGCTTTCCGAGATGGACGCCGCCCGCGCGAAACTCGCCCATGAACATGGCCGCGCGATCCTCGAAGACGCCAAGGCGATCGTGGAAAGCGGCGGCGATATTGAGGTGGAAACCCGCCTGCGCCAGGGCGATCTGGTCGAGACGGTCACCGACAAGGAAGATCAGGGCGACATGATCGTGGTCGGCAAGCGTGGCGAGGCGGCGGGACTGGCCTCCGAGCACCTCGGCTCGAACCTCGAACGCATCGTGCGCGCCAGCCACAAGCCGGTTTTCATCGCCAACCGCGCCTTCAAGCCGGTCGAGAAGGTGCTTGTTGCCTTCGACGGCGGGCCTTCGGCGATCAAGGCGGTCGATTTCCTTGCCGATTGCCCCTTGTTCGCGGGCCTTGCGGTGTCTCTGGTGTCGGCCGGGCTCGAAACCCCCGACCTGCGCGCCGCGCTCGACAAGGCCGCGGCCCGGCTTGCCAAAGCAGGGCTCTCGGCCGAGATCATCCTGCGGCCGGGCGAACCGGAACAGGTGCTGTCGCAGATGACCGCGCTCGAGGATTACGACCTGCTGGTGATGGGGGCCTATGGCCATTCGCGGGTGCGCCACCTGATCATCGGCTCCACCACCACCGCGTTGATCCGCTCCTGCCGTGTGCCCGTCCTGATCATGAGGTAACCGATGGAAGAGCACGATCTCACGCCGCTGATCGACCGGCTGTTGCCGCGCATGCAGGCCGACCTGGCGGAGTTGAAAGCCAATTCGGCGCAGACCTCCGCCGATCGCAAGCCGGTCGAACTCGATCAGCAGAGCGTAGGCCGCCTGAGCCGGATCGACGCGATGCAGCAACAAGCCATGGCCGCCGCGCAGGAAGCCCGGCACCATGGCCGCGCCCGGGCCCTCGAAGCCGCCATTGCCCGGGTCGATAGCGGCGATTTCGGCTGGTGCGCTGATTGTGGCGACTTCATCGGCGCGCAGCGGCTGGACCTCGACCCGGCGATCATGAAATGCCGTGATTGCGCGTCGTGACAGCGCGCTTGAGCCGCGGGGCGCGCCGGTGCTAAGGCATCTCGTCATGACAAGTCTTGCTTTTACCTGCCACCACGTGCACCGGGTGCCCGGATGATCGACGCGGCCCTTCTGCCCTTGCAGCGCCGGGCGCTGGCACCGCTTGCGCGCACCCTCGCCGCGCGCGGGGTGAGCGCCGACGCGATCACGCTCGCAGGCTTCGCCATCGGCCTTGCCGCAATCCCCGCGCTGGCGTCGGGCCAGTTCGCCCTCGCGCTCGCGCTGATCCTCGTCAACCGGCTGGCCGACGGTCTCGACGGCGCGGTGGCGCGTCTCACTCGGCCCACCGACCGGGGGGCCTTTCTCGATATCGCGCTCGATTTCGTCTTCTACGCGCTCGTGCCGGTGGGCTTCGCGCTGGCCGACCCCGCCGCCAACGCGCTTCCCGCCGCGGTGCTTGTCGCCGCTTTCGTCGGCACCGGCTCGTCCTTCCTCGCCTTCGCGGTGATTGCGGCCGCAAAGGGCATGAGCGCCGCCGCCTATCCAACCAAGGGGATCTACTACCTTGGCGGCCTCACCGAAGGCTTTGAAACCATCGCGCTGTTCGTGCTCATGTGTTTGTTACCGCAGCACTTTGCAGAATTGGCCTATATCTTCGCGGGTCTCTGCGCGGTCACCACGTTCACGCGCTGGCGGCAGGGTTGGATCGCCTTCACGCCGACCGAAGACAACGACACCGCCTGAGCCCCGCGTGAGGGCCTGCATGAAGGATAAGCAATGCGCCTTGCCATCGCCGCCGCCGTCGCGGCCAGCCTGATGACCGCCCCCATCCGCGCACAAGACTGGCAAGACACGCTCGACGCCGCGCGCGGCCAGACCGTCTACTGGAACGCCTGGGGGGGCGACGGGCGCACCAACGCCTTCATCGACTGGGTGGGCAAGGAGACCGAGGCGCGCTTTGGTGTCTCGGTGCGTCACGTCAAGCTCACCGACACCGCCGAGGCGGTCACCCGGGTGCTGTCGGAGAAGGCCGCCGGGCGCGATACCGGCGGCTCGGTCGACCTGATCTGGATCAACGGGCCGAATTTTCTCGCGATGAAGCAGCAGGGGTTGCTCCATGGCCCTTTCGTGGCGGACCTGCCCAATGCGGATTACCTCGACTTGTCCCCCGGTGCCCCGGCCACGGTCGATTTCACCGAGCCGGTCGAGGGCATGGAAAGCCCCTGGCGGCTCGCCCGTTTCGTCTTCGCCTACGACACCGCCCGGGTCGATGCGCCGCCCGCGACGATGGCCGATTTCGTGCCCTGGGCCGAGGCCAACCCGGGGCGGATGACCCACCCGGACCCGTCCAACTTCATGGGCGCGACGTTTCTGAAACAGGCGCTGATCGAACTCGCCCCCGACGCCGGCGTGCTGCAAATGCCCGCCGACGATGCCGGCTTCGCCGCCGCCACCGCCCCGCTCTGGGACTGGTATGACGCGCTCAGACCCAACCTCTGGCGCGGCGGCGCGGCCTTTCCCGAGAACGAGTCGATCCAGCAGCAGCTCATGAACGACGGCGAGATCGACATCGCGATGTATTTCGACCCCGCCGCCCCCGCCGCCGCGATCAGGGCGGGGCTTCTGCCCGACACCGCCCGTGTTTTCGTGCCCGAGGGCGGCAGCATCGGCAATGTCAGTTTCGTGGCGATCCCCTACAACGCCGCCAACCGCGACGGCGCGCTGGTGGTGGCGGACTTCCTGCTTGCCCCCGAGACCCAGGCGCAGATGCAGAACATCGACGTGCTCGGTGCCTTCTCGGTGCTCGATCCGGGCAAGCTCGACGACGCCGGGCGCGCCGCCTTCGCCGCGCTGCCCGACGACCCCGCCCTGCCCCGGATCGAGGATCTCGGCCCCACCCTGATCGAGCCGCACGCAAGCTGGATGACCCGCCTCACCGAGGCCTGGGCGAACCGCTACACGCGATGAGGGTTTCGCCCGAAGGAAGGGTCTTGCGCGGGCTGGTGCTCGCGGTTCTGGCCTTCGGGTTGATCGGCCCGATCGCGGCGGGGCTTTGGGTCACCGCGCGGGCGGGGTTCGGGCTGATGCCCGCGATCGGGGCCACCGAGGCCGGACTTGACCCATGGGCCGCGCTCTTCGGCTTGCCGGGGCTGGTCACCTCGCTCAAGATCACCGCCTTCACCGGCGTTGTCTCAACCCTGCTTTCGCTCGTGCTCGCGCTGGCGCTCACCGCCGCGTTGCAGCCCCGCCTCAGTGGCGGGCGCGCGGCGCGGCTGCTTGCGCCGTTCCTCGCGATCCCCCATGCCGCGCTGGCGATCGGGCTGGCCTTCGTGCTTGCGCCCTCGGGCTGGATCGCCCGGGCGCTTGCGCCGGTGCTCGGTCTCGACCGCCCGCCCGATCTCGCGCTGGTGGGCGACCCCTGGGGGATCGCGCTAATCCTCGGGCTGATGCTGAAGGAGGTGCCCTTCCTGATGCTCGTCAGCCTCGCGGCGCTCACCCAGATCCCGCTGCGCCAGCACCTCGCCACCGGGCGTTCACTCGGCTACGGGCGGGCCGCGGTCTGGCTCAAGCTGATCGTGCCGCAGCTTTGGCCGCTGATCCGGCTGCCGGTGATGGTGGTGCTGGCCTATGCGCTCTCGACGGTGGAGATGGGGCTGATCCTCGGCCCCTCGAACCCGCCGGTGCTGGCGGTGCTGCTCACCCGGCTGTTCTTCGCCCCCGACACCGCGCTCCTGCTGCCCGCCTCCGCCGGGGCGCTGCTGCAGGGCGCCCTGGTGGCGGTGGCCTTCGCGCTCCTGTGGCTCATCGAGCGCGCGCTGGCGCTGGCCGGGCGGATGTGGGTCTGCCGCGGCGGGCGCGGGCGCGGGCTCGACCCGCTCCTCGGTATCGCCCATGCGCTCGGCTTCGCGGCGATCACCCTTGGCGGGCTGTCGATGCTGGCCTTGCTGATCTGGTCGTTCGCCTGGCGCTGGCCCTGGCCCGGGGCGCTGCCGGAAAGCTGGTCGCTCAGGGCCTGGACCGGGGCCGGGCCGGGGCTTGCGCGGGCATTCGGCCAGACGCTCCTGATCGCGCTCGCCACCACCGGCATCGCCCTCGCCCTCGCGGTGGCCTGGCTCGAAGGCGAGGATCGCGCCCGCACCCCGCGCGCGGCCTGGGCCGAGGCGCTGATCTACCTGCCGCTCCTGTTGCCGCAGATCGCCTTCCTGTTCGGGCTCAACGCAGGGTTCCTGCGGCTCGGCCTGCCCGGCGGGCTTGCAACCGTGATCTGGGCGCAGGCGCTCTTCGTCTTTCCTTACGTGATGATCACGCTGTCCGACCCCTGGCGCGCCCTCGACCCGCGCCTCACCCGCGCCGCCGCCTCGCTCGGTGCCGGACCGTGGCGGCGGCTGTTCACGGTCAAGCTGCCGGTGCTGCTCGCCCCGATCCTCACCGCCGCCGCCATCGGCGTTGCGGTGTCGGTCGCGCAATATCTGCCAACGCTGTTCATGGGCACGGGGCGCATCGCCACGCTCACCACCGAGGCGGTGACGCTTTCCTCCGGCTCCGACCGGCGGGTGACCGGGGCCTATGCGACGTTGCAAATGGCGCTTCCGCTCGCGGCCTATGCCGCGGCCTTCCTGATCCCCGCGCTCTTGCACCGCGACCGGCGCGCCCTGAAAGGCGGTGCCGCATGAGCCTCGTTCTCGACCGCATCACCCTGCAACCCGCAGGTGCCGCGCCGCTCTTCGCGCCCCTGAGCCTCACCATCGGCCCCGGCGAGATCGCCACCGTGATGGGCCCCTCCGGCGTCGGCAAGTCGACCCTGCTCGATGCCATCGCCGGTCACCTCGCCCCGGCCTTCACGCTCACCGGCGCTGTCACCCTCGACGGGCGCGATCTGCTCGCACTCCCCGCCGAGGCGCGTCGCGTCGGGCTGGTGTTTCAGGATGCCGTGCTGTTTCCCCACCTCGCGGTCGGTGACAACCTCGCCTTCGGCCTCACCGCCACCGTGAAAGGGCACACGGCGCGGCGCGCGGCGGTCGAGGCCGCCCTGGCACAGGCCGGGCTTTCAGGCCTGCATGACCGCGACCCGGCCAGCCTCTCGGGCGGCCAGCGCGCCCGCGCCGCCTTGATGCGCAGCCTGCTCGCCGAACCGGCTGCCCTCCTGCTCGACGAACCCTTCTCCAAGCTCGATGCGAACCTGCGCGACGAGATACGCGCCTTCACCTTCGCCCATATCCGCGCGCGTGCGATCCCGGCATTGATGGTCACCCACGATCCGGCCGACGCCGAGGCCGCCGCCGGGCCGGTGATCGGCCTGACCTCGCAAGGAGACCCCGCATGACATTCTCGCCCGCATCCACCGCATTCGCCCTTGGCACGACGGCCGTTTTGATGGCCTTCGCCGCACGCGGCGGGGCCGAGGCGCTCGGTGCCCACCCGTGGTGGGCCGCGCGGACCGGGCTTGTCGGTGCGCCGATCGGTCTTGGCCTCCATGCCCTGGCCCGCGCCTTCGGGCTGACCTCTCCCCGGCTCGCCCTGCTGGCGCTTGCCGGGTTCGTGCTGGCCGTGGCCGCAGCCATCGTCGGCAAGCAGCGCTTCGTTGCGTCGATGGCAGAAGACGCGCTTGCCGGTCGGTTCTGGTTCTTCGGCTGGTTCGGCGTCTTCGCCATGGCCTGCCTGCTGAGCCTCACCTTGATTGCACGCGCCCGGCGCACCTGACCTCATGCCGGCGTTCGAAAGCGCGCCTTGCCCCCGGCGCGCGTTCCTGCCATGCTGGGCGCGATGGTGGTCGTTCGGCTTGTCCGATGACCTTAAAAGGGAACGCGGTGCGGGGCTTGCCCCAAATCCGCGACTGCCCCCGCAACTGTGAGCGGCGAGCCATCCTGCAACATGCCACTGGGTCCCGTCCCGGGAAGGCGCAGGAGAGCCGAGACCCGCGAGTCAGGAGACCTGCCATCCTTGTCATGTCAACCCGGGCGGGGTGCCCCGGAGGAGGATCGCGGATCATGGGCCCTGCCCGCCAAATCGTTCGGTCTTTCACCGCCCCCGCCCTCATGCGCGGAGGGCGCGATGGATATTCACACCTTGTCACAATTGCTGATGGCCCCGGCGGACCCGGCCCGGGCGCGCGAGATTGGCCAGATGGGCTACATGCAATGGCTCGCGGGCCTGCCCGGGGGGGCGTGCTACGCGGCGGAGGCGCGCCGTGCGCTCTGCGCAGCGCAGCCGTTCGCCGCGAGCGATCCGGCGGTGGCCGAGGTCTGCCGCGTGTTGCGGGCCTCGCTCGGCGGGCCAACGGTGGCGCTTGGCCTTGCCCTGCCCGCCCCGCGTCGACGGGGCGGCGCAGGCGAGCGGCGGCGGGCGCTGTGACGGTCGTTCCGCGCGCCGGGTCAGAACCCGCTTTCCACCTTCACGTGGCTATGGGCATGGGCCTCGCCCGCGTTGTGCACATGTTCCGGCCCGCCTTCGGAGACCGGCACCAGCGCCAGAGCCCCGTGCATCACCCCGCGCTCGAGAAACAGCGCCTCGGCAAAACTCGCCACGTCACCGACCTGCCCGCGCATCACCGCCACCTCCAGCGAGGTGCTGTGATCGAGCGGCACCGAGAGCGCCGCCACGGTCTGGTCGTGCCGGTCGAGACGGCTTTGCGGCACCCGCACCGCGAGGTTGCGCGTCGAGTGATCGACGGCGCAGGACACGACACCGTAGCACGCGGCCTCGGCCGGGGCATCGGCGCGCGCGGCAAGACCGCGGCGCACGAGGTCGCGGATCGCCTCCGAGCGATTGGCTGCGCCGCTCGCGGACATGAAGGCATCGAGCGCCTCGGCGATGTCGTCGGTGAGAGTGATGGTCACGCGCTGCATGGGAGCCTCCGTCTGCCTTGCCGCAGCATATCAGCGCGGAATCGGCGGCGAAAGCGCCGGGTTTTCTGCACCTGCATCTTGCGCCCCTGATCCAGTATGATAATCATGCTTCATTGTCATACCCTTGCGGAGATTCGTATGCCCCAGCGTCCCCTCACCGTCGCAACCGCCCTTTTCCCGGTGATTGTCGGCCTCGGCCTCGCCCTGCCTGCGCAGGCGCATTTCCTTGAGATCCTGCCGCAGGCCGATGTGCTGCCCGAGGGCGGCGAGGTGACGCTCGATCTCACCTTCACCCACCCGTTTGAAGGCGGCCCGGTGATGCAGATGGACCGCCCCGCCGAGGTCGGCGTGCTGGCGGGCGGTGCAAAGACCGATCTCGACGCAGCGCTGGTGGAAGCCCCGAAAGACGGCGCCATGGCCTGGCAGATGAGCCACAGGCTCGACACCCCCGGTGCGGCGGTGTTCTGGGTTGCGCCGCAACCCTACTGGGAACCCGCCGAGGGCGCCTTCATCGTGCATTACGCCAAGGTCGTGGTTGACAGCTACGCAAGCGGCGAGGGCTGGGACGAGATGGTGGGCCTGCCGGTCGAGATCGCACCGCTGACACGCCCCACCGGGGTCTGGGCCGGCAACCTGTTCTCCGGCGTCGTGACCAAGGCGGGCGACCCGGTGCCCTTCGCCGAGGTCGAGGTGGAATTCGTCAACGACGGCCGCTTCGAGGCACCGAACGAAGCCTTCATCACCCAGGTGATCAAGGCCGACGCGGGTGGCACCTTCACCTATGCCATGCCCTTCCCCGGCTGGTGGGGTTTTGCCGCCCTGCTCGAAGCCGACTCGCCGATGACCTCGCCCGAGGGCGACGAGGTGCCGGTGGAGGAAGGCGCGCTGATCTGGGTTCACGCCCAGGGTACGGAAGACTGAGCCGGTGCACATTCCCGACGGCATCCTCTCGGCCCCGGTTCTGATCGGCGGCGCGGGCGTGGCAGCGGCAGGGGTTGGCCTTGCGCTGGCACGTCTCGACGAGCGCGCGATCCCGCGCGTGGCGATGCTGTCGGCGGTGTTCTTCGCCGGGTCGCTGGTCGCGGTGCCGGTCGGGCCATCGAGCGTGCACCTGGTGTTTTCGGGATTGTTGGGGGTGATGCTGGGGCTCGGCATCTTCCCCGCCGTTCTGGTCGGTCTGGCGTTGCAGGCGGTGATGTTCGGCATCGGCGGGATCACCACGCTCGGGATCAACACGGTCAACATGGCGCTGCCTGGCGCGCTGATCGGCCTCGCGGTCGGTCCGCTGATCCGCGCCGCCCGGTCGCCGGGGCGCGCGGCTCTGCTCGGGGGGATCGCGGGCGCGGCCACGGTTGTTGCCTCGGGGTTGCTGGTGGCGGCCTCGCTCTGGCTGTCGTCGGCGGATTATGGTCTGGTCGCGCAGGTCTTGCTGGTCACCTACCTGCCGCTGGCACTGGCCGAGGGCGCGGTGACGGCCGCCGTGGTGATCTTCCTTGCCCGGGTGCAACCCGAGGCCCTCGCGCCGCGTCTCGCCGTCGGACCGGAGTAGACGATGCGCGCCCTCGCCGCCTTTCTCCTCGCCCTGCTCCTCGCCGCCCCCGCCGCGGCGCACGGGCTGAAGGTTTTCGCTGCCGTCGAGGGCGACAAGGTGTCGGGCCATGCCTTCTTCATCGGCGGGGGGCGGCCCAGGGGCGGGGCCTGGCGCGCCGAGATGGGCGGGGCCGAGATCGCCTCGGGCAAGACCGACGACGAGGGCGGCTTCGGTTTTGCCGTGCCGGGCGCGGTGAGCGGGGATGTCACGATCACGGTCAGCCTCGGCGACGGCCACGCCGCATCGACGAGCCTTGCACCGGAGCGGTTCGGCGCGGTCTCCGTGGCGGGGTCCGATCCCCCCGCACCCCCCGCACCCGGGCCGAACGCCACCGACGCACCCGATGCCGTGGCCCGCGCGGTCGAAGCCGCCGTCGCCCGCCAGATCGCCCCGCTTCATGCGCGGATCGAGGCGCTTGACGCCCGGCTGCGGCTCACCGATGTGCTCTCCGGCATCTTCTTCATCCTCGGGCTGGCCGGGATTGGCCTCTGGGCCAAGGGGCGGCGGCGGTGATCCTGCCCGGCGATCTGCGCCTGCGCCTCGCCGCCGCCTTCGTCGCGGTGGCGCTGTGGTCGCAACTCGCCGGTCTCGCGCCGGCTCTGCTCGCCGTATTGCTCGCGCTGGCGCTCTTTGCCCTCGCCCGCCAACCTCTGCCGTGGCGGCGGCTTCTGCACCTCGAAGCCTTCCTGCTCCTTCTTTTTGTCACCCTTCCCTTCACCATCGAGGGCCACCCGGTGCTGAGCCTCGGCCCGCTCGACGCCAGCGCCGAGGGCTTTGCCCGTGCCTTTGTGCTGGCGGCCAAGGTGACCGCCTCGGTGCTGCTGATCGCGCTGCTGATTGGCGGGCGCGAACCCCTGCACCTTGGCCGCGCGCTCGCCGGGCTGGGCCTGCCCGAGCCCCTCGTGCGGCTCTTCATCGCCACCGCGCGCTACATCGGGGTGATCGGTGCCGAGGCGCGCCGGCTGCGCGACGCGATGCGCGCACGCGGCTTCCGGCCCCGATCCAACCTTCACACCTGGCGCAGTTACGGCTATCTCGTCGGCATGTTGCTCGTGCGTGCTCTGGACCGGGCCGACAGGGTGGAAGACGCGATGCGCCTGCGCGGCTTCACCGGTCGCTACCCGCGGGCCCCGTTGCCCGCCCCGGTGCCAGCCGACTGGGTGGGGGCTGCGCTGATCACCGGTGCCGCCGCGCTCACCCTGATTTGGGACAAGTTGTGACCGACCTCATCCGACTCACCGATCTGGACCTCGCCCGTGACGGCCGTGCGGTGCTTTCGGGGGCCAGCCTCGCGCTCGCGCCCGGCGAGCGCCTCGCCATCGTCGGCGCGAACGGGGCGGGGAAAACCACGCTCTTGCGCGCCATCGTCGGGCTGGAGCGGGCGCAGGCGGGCGAAGTGGCGCTGTTTGGCAACCCCGCCACGCGCGAGGCCGATTTTCGCGCCGCCAGGCCGCGCATCGGCTTTCTGTTCCAGGACAGCGACGATCAACTGTTCTGTCCCAGCGTGCTGGAAGACGTGGCCTTCGGCCCGCTCAACACCGGGCTGGGGCCGGGCGAGGCCAATGCCCGCGCCGCCACCACGCTGGACCGGCTCGGAATCGCCCATCTCGCCGAGCGCTTCACTCACCGGCTTTCGGGCGGCGAGAAACGCCTCGTCTGCCTTGCCGGGCTGCTTGCGATGGAGCCCGAGGTGCTGCTGCTCGACGAGCCCACCAACGGGGTCGACGCCGCCAACGGGGCCCGGCTGGCCGCGGCCCTTGCCGCCTACGACGGCGCGATGATCCTCGTTTCGCACGACGATGTCTTCGTCGCCGCCTTCGCCACCCGCGCGATGATCCTTGCCGAGGGCCGCCTCGCGCCGGGCGAGATCCACGACCATCCGCACCTGCACCGACACCCGCATATCCACCCGGCCTGACCGATCCCCCCTTTTCCCCAACCCCGCCGCGTGGCAGGTTCGGGGCGAACAGGGACAGGATCGATGACGCTCAAGCTTTACAACTACTTCCGCTCCTCCACCTCCACCCGGCTGCGCGCGGCGCTGAACCTCAAGGGTGTGGCCTATGATTACATCGGCGTGCACCTGCCAACCGGCGCGCATCGCACCGAGGAGTACGCCGGGGTGAACCGGCAAGAGCTGGTGCCGGCGCTGGAACTGGAGGACGGCACCGTGCTCACCCAGTCGCTCGCGATCATGGAATGGCTCGACGAGACCCACCCCGAGCGCCCGCTTCTGCCCGCCGAGCCGAAGGCCCGCGCAAGGGTGCGCGCGCTGGCGCAGATGGTGGCGCTGGAGATCCACCCGATCAACAACCTGCGGGTGCTGACCTTCCTCGATGCCGAGTTCGGGGCCGGTGACGCGGGCAGGAAGGCATGGTTCAACCACTGGGTGCACACCACCTTTCAACCGCTTGAAGCGATGCTTGCGCACAGCCCGGATACCGGCACCTTTTGCCACGGCGACACCCCCGGCTACGCCGATTGCTGCCTCTACGCCCAGATGTGGAACAACCGTCGCTTCGAGGTGGATATGACGCCCTACCCGACGATCCGGCGGATCTTCGACGCCCTCGATGCCTTGCCGGAATTCGCCAGCGCCGCGCCTTCGCAACAACCCGACGCGGGCTGACGCCTGCGCCGCCGCATCGCCGCAGGCCGGTTCAGACCGGGTTTCTCGGCGTGAGGCGAAGCCAGATGCCGTCTTTTCCCCGCACTGTCAGATGCGCCACCGGCATCGCAGGGCGGCCTTCCACGGGTTCGAACCGGAAGGCCCGCACCAGGAGCGCAAGCAGGAGCGGCCCCTCGGCCATCGCGAATCCCGAGCCGGTGCAGACCCGCGCGCCGGCCGAGAACGGCATATAGGCCGTGCGCAGCCCCTGTTTGCCGTTCTCGGTCGCAAAACGGGCGGGGTCGAAGGCATCGGGATTGTCCCAGATCCGCTCGTGGCGCTGCTGGTGCCAGGGGCTGAGCACCACCTGGCTGCCGGGCTTGACCTCGCGGCCCCGGAAATGCTCGCAGCCCGCCGCCTCGCGCACCATCATCGGCACCGGCGGGTAGAGCCTGAGGGTTTCGCGGAACACGTCGCGCGTGACCTTGAGGCGCTTGAGCGAGGAGAAATAGATCCGGTCGGGGTCGATCTCGCGCGCCGCCTCTTCGGCGACCTTGTCCTGCCAGTCGGGGTAGAGCGCGAGCAGGTAAAGCGCCCAGGCCAGCGCCGAGGCCGAGGTTTCATGCCCCGCGAGGAAGAAGATCGCCACCTGGTCGACCATCTCGGCGGTGTCAAAGGTTTGCCCGGTGACCGGATCGCGCGTCGTCATGATCTTGGTGGCGAGATCGTCGGGCGCGCGGCCCGCCTCGATCTCTGCCATCCGGCGCGCGGTCAACTCGGTGATCAGCGCGCGGATCCGGCGCGCCGTGCGCTTGGTTTCGCGACGGTGAAAGCGCGGAAACCAGTGCGGCAGCGGCAGGACCGCGCCGAGGTTGAGCACCGGCTGGGCACGCTGGTGGGCCTTGAACTCGGAAAACACCTTGCCCGCCACCTCGTGTTCGATCGGGATCGAGAACAGGGTGCGGAAGATCACGTCGGCCGCCGCCTCGCTGGTCTCTGCCTCGATCTCGACGGGCTGGCCGTCGGCGCGCGCCCGGAGCCGTTCGACCGCTGCCACGCCGGCGTCCCACATCGCCGGGAAGGTGTCGCGCAAGCGGCCCCCCTCGAAGGCCGGGTCGATGATCCGGCGCTGGCGCTTCCAGGTCTCGCCATTGGTGACGAAGACCGAGTTGCCAAGGAGCGGCGCCAACCCCTCGCGGATCCGGTCGGATTTCGGGAAATCGTCGGGCCGCGCCTTCAGCACCAGATCCACCAGCGCGGGATCGTTGCACATGTAGGAACGAAAGAACGGCGTGCGGAACTCCGCCATCCAGGCCCGGTAAAGATGCGCGGGCTGGGCCGAGAGGATATCGGCGCGAAACAGCCGCATGTAACGCCAGAGCGAAACCTTGCCGGGCCGGGCGGGGGGCTTGGGGGGAAGCGTCATGGCGCCATACTGGTATGTTTCGAGACGGCGACGTCAATGCGGCTTTTCGACGGGGGACGGCCTGCGAAGCGGCTGGCGAGGCTGAGCGGCCCGGCGGTAATCTGGAAATAGTCGTAATCCTTCGGCCGGTCGAAGGCGCAGAGATACTGGAAGTGCAGCCGGAAGAAGCGCCAGCGCAATTGGCGCCAACGTTCGGGGCTCAGCGTCTGGGTGAAGGCCGCCGAGATCACCAGCGGCCAGCGTTTGCCCTCGGCGGGTGCCACGCCCGACACGCTCACCGGGTCGCAGAGTGCGAAGGCGCAGCCGTCGCCCGGCGCGGTGACGTCGACCCAGGCGATACCCTCGGCCCGGCTCAGATCGTGCAGATCGCGCCTGAGCCGCCCGGCGTCAGGCAGGAACGACACCATCGGCACCACCTGCCCCAGCGTCAGGAACCCGAGCTTCGGCCCTCGTTCGGGCACCCGCCCCGCGCGGATCAGATCGGCGAGGATCGTCACGCCCAGATGCGCGCCCGACGAATGCCCCACCACGAGAACCTCGTCCACGTCCGCCTCCAGCGCCTCCGCGATCTGGTCGGCAAAGCGCGCCATTCGTGCCTCCAGCTCGGGCGAGTTCGCGCCCCGCGTGGCTGCCGAATAGGCGTAATCGTGCATCAGGTAATAGACGTAGAGCCGGTTGTCGATCTTGCGAAACCAGCGCAGCAGCGCGACGCCCGCACCGGCACCGAGCACCAGCCCGGCGGCCCAGCCGAGCCAGCCCGCCCCGGGCAGGAGCCGCTCCACGCCGAGCGCCGAAAGCGCCACCACCACCCAGGCCAGCGCCAGCGCCGCCAGAGCTTGCAGGATCAGCATCCCCACCGGGTAGAGCGCCGCGATCACCGGCCCCTTGCGCAGCCGCATCAGCCGTGCGAGCGCGCCGGTTGAGATGTATATCCACGCGGTGCGCGCCATCAGCGCATAGGTCTGCGGGATGTTCAGATCCATCGAGGCGCGCACGATATCGGACCAGACCAGCACGTCGAACTCGGCTTCCGTCTCGGCCCCGTCGATCCGTCCGGTCACCTGCCAGCCGTAGCTGTCGCCGCCCTGCCGCCCGATCAGGTCCACCTCGAAGCCCGAGATCTTTCCCTGCGCCGCCGCCTCCTTGCGGTAAAGCTCGCGGTAGCGGCGCGGGTGAATCGGGTCGTAGCCGGGAATATAGAACACCCGGCGGCGTTTCACCTGTTGTGGCATGGCACTGCTCATCGCCCGGCTTCAGATTGTTTCAGCACAGGCTATACCGGCAATCGGGCAATGATAAGGCCCTGCCGCCGTCATCTGTCTGCAAACGTCTCGTGGGGTCCGGTGGGGCGAAACCAGCGGCACTTCGGCCGGGCGCAAGCCCGCTCGAACCTCACCCCAGCGCCGAAAGCGCCGGGAAGGTTTCAAGCAGCCACCACGAGAAGGCCGAGAACCCGCCGGTGAGCATCAGGAGGCCGATGGTCCAGAGCAACAGCCCCATGACCCGCTCGATCCGGTCCATGTGCCGCTTCATCCACGACATCAGCCCCTGCATCCGCGGGAAGAAGGCGGCGACCAGCAGGAACGGCACGCCGAGCCCGGCCGCATAGATCGCCAGCAGGAAGGTCCCGCGCGCCACGCTCGCCTCGGAGGCGGCGAGCGACAGGATCGCGCCAAGTTGCGGACCGATGCAAGGCGTCCAGCCAAAGGCGAAGGCAAGCCCGAGCAGGTAGGCCCCGAAGGCCGAGCCGCCCTGGTCGCCGGCATCGAGCCGGGCTTCGCGGTTGAGGAAGGGAATCGTGAAGATCCCGAGGAAATGCGCCCCGAACACCATCACGATGATCCCGGCGATGGTGCTGAACAGGCTCTGGTTCTGCAAGAACAGCGCGCCGAACGCGGATGCCGCGAAACCGAGGAACAAGAACACCGTCGACAGCCCGAGCACGAAGAACAGCGCGGTGAGCATCGCCTTGCGCGAGCCCTTGGCTCCCGCCGACAACTCGCCCACCGAAATGCCCGACATGTAGGCGATGTAGGGCGGCACGATGGGCAGAACGCAAGGGCTGAGGAAGCTGAGAACCCCGGCGATGAGCGCGATGCTCATGGCCGGGATCAGGCTGGCGTCGATAAGGTCAATTCCGAACATGAGACTTCTCTAGCCTGCCCGCCTGCGCCCGTCACGCGCCATTTGGTCACATCAAGGGGAGCGGTCGGCCGGGCCGCGAAGCCCGGCCGAAACGGGATCAGCGTCCGAGCGCCCACCAGCCGCGCTTCTTGGGCGCGGCCGGCTTGGCCTCGTCCTGTTTGGTCTCGTCGGGCTTCGTTTCCTTTGCCTTTTCCGCCTCGGGCTTGGCGGGCGTGGCACGCGGTTTGCGGGCCGGCGCCTCTGCCTCGGCGGATTGCGGCGCGGGCTGGTCTGCCTCGGCCTCAGGCTCGGCCTGCTTTGCCGCCGCGGCCTTGGCCTTGCTGGCGGCCGTGCTGCGCGGCTTCGCGGTTGTGCTCTTCGCAGCCGCCGTCTTGCCGGCCGACGATTTCGCCCGTGACGAGGTGGTGGTTTTCGTCCGGGTCCGCGTGGGCTTCTTGGCGGTCTCTTCCTCGGCGGTGTCGGCGGCAGGGGCCTCGGGCGTGGCACCGGCACCGTCCTCGGTGGTTTCCGGCGCGCTCATGTCCTTCGGCTTGGTCGCCTTCGACGACCGCGACCGCGAGCCGCGCCTTGGCGCGGGTTTTTCGGCCGCGACATCGTCCGGCTGCGAGGCTTCGGCAGGCTCCACGGCAGCTTGCGGCGCAACCGCGCCGTCGTCCTGCGTCGCCTCGCTGGCGGCACCGTCGGTGTCAGCCGCACCGTTGTCGGCCTCGCCCGCCTCGCCGCCGTTCTGCGCGGATTTCGACTTCGACGGACGACGACGCCGACGGCGGCGCTTCTTCTTGGGCTGGTCATCGCCCTCGGTGCCCGCCTCGACGGCCTCATCCACCTCGTCCTCGACCTCGGGCTCGGACACGTCTTCATCGACCTCTTCCATCAGCGCCGCACCGGCCGACACCACCGGGGCCTCCGGCACCGCGCGGATGGCGGTCTTGAATTTCTCGATCGAGAAATCCGGCGAGATCAGGAAGGCATCGGCCTCGATGCGAATGCCCATGCCATAGCGCAACTCGATCTGGGCGATGTGCTCGCGCTTGTGGTTCATCAGGTAGTTCACGATGGCCACCGGGGCCTTCAGCAGAACCTCGCGTGACCGGCGGCGGGTGCCCTCTTCCTCAAGCTGGCGCAGGATGGTGAGCGCAAGGTTGTCATCCGAGCGGATCAGCCCGGTGCCATGGCAATGCGGGCAAGGCTGGGTGGTGGCCTCGATCATGCCCGGACGCAGCCGCTGACGGCTCATCTCCATCAGCCCGAAGCCCGAGATCCGGCCAACCTGGATGCGGGCGCGGTCGGTCTTGAGCTTGTCCTTCATACGCTTCTCGACGGCGGCGTTGTTGCGACGCTCCTCCATGTCGATGAAGTCGATCACGATCAGCCCGGCAAGGTCACGCAGGCGCAACTGCCGGGCCACCTCCTCGGCGGCTTCGAGGTTGGTCTTGAGCGCGGTTTCCTCGATCGAGCCTTCCTTGGTGGCCCTTCCCGAGTTCACGTCGATCGCCACCAGCGCCTCGGTCACGCCGATCACGATGTAACCGCCAGAGCGCAGTTGCACCGTGGGGTTGAACATCGAGCTGAGATAGCTCTCGACCTGGTAACGTGCGAACAGCGGCAGACCTTCGGCGTAATGCTTCACGTTCTTGGCGTGGGACGGCATGATCATCTTCATGAAGTCCTTGGCCACGCGGTAGCCCGCGTCGCCTTCCACCAGAACCTCGTCGATCTCCTTGGAATAGAGATCGCGGATCGAGCGCTTGATGAGGTTGCCTTCTTCGTAGATCTTCGCCGGTGCGATGCTCTTCAGCGTGAGGGTGCGGATCTCTTCCCACAGCCGCTGGAGATACTCGTAATCGCGCTTGATCTCGGCCTTGGTGCGCTTGGCACCGGCGGTGCGGATGATCAATCCGGCGCCGCGCGGCACCTCGATCTCGCCCGCGATCTCCTTGAGCTTCTTGCGATCGACCGCGTTGGTGATCTTGCGGCTGATGCCGCCACCGCGGGCGGTGTTGGGCATCAGCACGCAGTAGCGGCCTGCGAGGCTGAGATAGGTGGTGAGTGCCGCGCCCTTGTTGCCGCGCTCTTCCTTGACGACCTGCACCAGCAGGATCTGGCGCACCTTGATCACTTCCTGGATCTTGAACTTCTTCGGACGCGGCTTGCGCGGCTGACGGATTTCCTCGGTGACATCCTCATCGGCAACCGACTCGATGTCCTTGTCGTGGCCATTGTCGTCGTCGCCGTCATCGTCCTGGTTTTCGTCGTCCTGGGCCTCGCGCGGCGCTGCGTCGCCGTTCACGGGCTCTTCGACCGGGGTTTCCTCGACCCGCTCCATCGGCGATTGCGCGTCATCCGCATCGCCTTCGCCGTCGAGGTCGATCACTTCCATGCTCTCGGGCAGGTCCGAGTCGGCGTCGCCCTCGACCTCGGCGGTGACCACGGCATCGTCGGCGCGGGTGCCCTCGGCCTTCGGGCGCGACCGCGACCGCGAACGCGAACGGGAGCGCGACGACCGCGACTTCTCGTTGCGGGTCTCGCGCTCTTCCTCCTCGGCCTCCATCGCCTCGGCATAGGCGCGCTCTTCCTCGAGCAGCGCTTCGCGGTCGGCGACAGGGATCTGGTAGTAATCCGGGTGGATTTCCGAAAACGCCAGGAAACCGTGGCGATTGCCACCGTAATCGACGAAAGCCGCCTGAAGCGAGGGCTCTACGCGGGTGACCTTGGCGAGATAGATGTTGCCAGCGAGCTGGCGCTTGTTTTCGGACTCAAAGTCAAATTCCTCGACCTTGTTGCCGTCCACCACGACGACGCGGGTTTCCTCCGCGTGGGTGGCGTCGATAAGCATTTTCTTGGGCATGTTGTCTCGATGCACCCCGGCAACCCGCGGATCCTGTCGGAGGCGCGGCGGAACGGGGGTGACTTGTCTGGGCGACCATCGGCGCGGGCAGCGGCAGCGCGGACAGCGGCCATGTGCTGGCCCCTGCTCCTGTCTGGTCCTGTCCTGCGCGCCTCATCGCGTTTCTTCTCCGACACCGGTAGGCATGGCACCTCCGGGGCCTGTTCAGGGCCACGCCGCACCCTCGGGCTTGGCGGGCAAATGTCTGGCCGTTAGGCCGGTCCGGCCCGATGGGCCGCCTCTCGGTCTGGTCACGCGCCCGGGCAAAACGCGCCAAGGGCTCACGATCCAGCGAAACTTGTGGGCGGGACGGGCCATCGCCCGGCATCGCCTCCCCCTACATAGGGGCAGGCCAAGGTCCATGACAATGGCAAAATGCGCAATCGCGGCGATTGCCGAAACACGCACAGGTTGAAACTGGCGCTTTGGCAGAGCCTTAGTAGAGCCCGCCCGCGGCCACCGACCCGCTCTCGGCACGCTCGGGGACGACAACCACGTTGCCAGTCGAGGTCGTCACCTCGACGCCGCTGTCGACTTCGCCGGGCAGGAACAGCGGCAGGTTCGACCCCATCGCGAAGCCGCCATCGAACATCACCCCGAACAGCGGCTCCTCGCCGTCGCGGAAATACTCCGCCACCACGTGGTCGCCGCTGGCATCGTTCGGCAGGCGGGCCCCCGAGAAGCGGTCGATCTTGATGAAGTGGCCGCCGGGCGGCAGCTTGAACCGGCCGCCACCGTATTTTTCGACCGCCTCGGCCATGAACCGCTGGAACACCGGCGCGCAGGTGCCGCCGCCCGAGGCCCCCGACAGCGTGCGGGGACGGTCGTAACCGATGTAGCAGCCCGCCACCACGTTGGAGGTGAAGCCGACGAACCAGACATCGCGGGAATCGTTGGTGGTGCCGGTCTTGCCCGCGGTCGGCACCGGCAGGCGCACGGCCCCCGCCGCGGTGCCGCGCTGCACCACGCCCTGCATCATCGAGGTGAGCTGGAAGGCGGTGATCGCATCCATCACCCGCTCGCGGTTCGCGGTGATCTGCGGGCTCTCGCCCTCGGGCAGGTCGGGCACGTCGCATTCGTCGCAATGGCGGGTGTCGTGGCGGTAGACCGTGCGCCCCCAGCGATCCTGCACCCGGTCAACCAGCGTGGGCTCGACCCGTTCACCGCCATTGGCAAACATCGCGTAGGCCGCGACCATCCGCCAGAGCGTGGTTTCCTCCGAGCCGAGAGCATTCGCGAGATAGGGGTTCATCCGGTCATAGACGCCGAAACGTTCTGCATAGGAGGCCACCGTCTCCATCCCGACTTCCTGGGCCAGACGAACCGTCATCAGGTTGCGCGACTGCTCGACCCCGGTGCGCAGCGGGGTCGGGCCGTAGAACTTGTTGGAGGCGTTCTTCGGCCGCCAGACCGAACCGCCAACCTCCACCTCGATCGGCGCGTCGATGATGATCGAGGCCGGCGAGAACCCGGAATCCAGTGCCGCGGCATAAACGAACGGCTTGAAGCTGGAGCCCGGCTGGCGGGTGGCCTGGGTGGCGCGGTTGAACACCGAATGCTGGTAGGAAAACCCGCCCTGCATCGCGATCACCCGGCCGGTGTTGACGTCCATCGCCATGAAACCGCCCTGCACCTCCGGCACCTGCCGCAAGCTCCAGCGGATGAAATCGCCGTCGCCGTCGTCGCCGGAGGTCATCCGGCGCACATGCACCACGTCGCCGCGCTCGAAATTGTCGGCAAAGGAGCCGCTCATCCAGGAGATGTCGTCGCGCGGCACCTCCCAGGGATCAGGCTCGGGCTGGCCCTCGATCTTCAACGTGAGGCGCTGATCTCCGATCTCGTCGACCGCGGCGACGAACCACTTGCCGTCGAGCGTGACATCGCGCGCCACCGACACCTCTCCGAGCGCCTCTTCCCAGGTGCCGTCGTCAATCCGCGCCGGGTCGATCCGCTCATCGGTCCCGCGCCAGCTTCCCCGCGCGCGGTCGAACTCCTCAAGCGATTTCTGCAGCGCATGGGCGGCGACGACCTGGAGTTCCGGGTCCACCGTGGCGCGGATCGAAAGACCGCCGCCGAAAAACTCGTCCTCGCCGAAATCGCGGCTGAGCTGGCGCCGGATTTCATCGGTGAAATAGTCGCGATCGGGCAGGCTGGAGCGGAACGAAGGAATATCGCCGCCCTGAACCGTGCGCAGCGGTTGTTGCAACGCGCGGTCATATTCGGCGGTTTCGAGATAGCCGTTTTCCTGCATCTGGCGCAGCACGTAGTCGCGCCGCGCCACCGCGTCCTCTTTGTCGCGCACCGGGTGCAGAGTGCCCGGGCGCTGGGCGAGCGCGGCGAGATAGGCGGCTTCCTCCGGCGAAAGTTCGTCGAGGGTCTTGTTGTAATAGGTCTGCGCCGCCGCGGTCACGCCGTAGGAGTTCTGGCCGAGAAAGATCTCGTTGAGATAGAGGCCGAGGATCTGTTCCTTGTCGAGCGTCCCTTCGAGCCGCGTGGCGAGGATCAACTCCTTGATCTTGCGCTCGGCAGACCGGTCGGACGACAACAGGAAGTTCTTCATCACCTGTTGGGTGATCGTCGAAGCCCCACGCAGGCGCCCGCCCTGAAAGGCCTCGACGGCCGCTGCCGCCATGCCGCGCATGTCGTAGCCGCGATGGACGTAGAAGTTCTTGTCTTCCGCCGAGATGAAGGCGTGCTTGACGAGTTCGGGGATCTGCTCGCTCGGCGTGAACAACCGCCGCTCGGTGGCAAACTCGTCCATCAGGCGGCCCTGGCCGGAATAGACCCGGCTGATCGTCGGCGGCTGGTAATTGGCAAGCTGTTCGTGGCTCGGCAGGTCACGGCTGTACATCCAGAAGATCGCGCCAAGCGTGAGCGCACCCATCAAGGCCGCGAGCGTCAGCCATGAAAAGATCGCGCCAAAGATGCCAAGGATGAATCGGATCACGCCAGACCCCCGTAAACGAAACAGCGTGCTGTCTACACGAGCGGGCGCGACGGGTCAAAACACCTTTGCCAGATCTCGGCGGTAAGTGGCCAACAGCGGGCGGCTTTGTGCCAGTTCCGCGCGCGCACGAGGAGGTGACTGGACGCACCCGCCGCACAACGCCATGTCGGGGCCATGAAAGATGCATCTGCTCGCCCCGCCACCGCCCAGGCCACGCCCGAGGATATCCTGGCAACCTACGACCGCGTGGCGGAAGCCTTCGCGCGGTCGCGCGATCGCACCCTGTACGAACGGCGCTGGCTCGACCGCGCGCTCGCCCATGTCGGCGGCCGCCGGGTGCTCGATCTGGGCTGCGGCACCGGATTGCCGATCGCGGCCTACCTGCAGGATCGGCGCGGCACCGTCACCGGGGTTGACGGCGCGGCGGCGATGCTGGCGATCTTTGCGCGCAACCTGCCTCGCGCCCGCGCGATCCATACCGACATGCGCGGGCTGGATCTCGGCGAGACCTTCGACGTGATCCTTGCCTGGAACAGCCTGTTTCATCTTTCCGCCGACGATCAGCGCGACATGTTCAAGACCTTCCGCGCCCATGCCCATCCGCGCAGCGTGCTCCTGTTCACAACCGGGCCGGGTCCGGGCGAGGCGGTGGGCCGGGCCGGGGGCGCGCCGGTCTATCACGCCTCGCTCGCGCCGGAAGACTACCGCGCGCTGCTCGCCGAACAGGGTTTCGAGGAAATTGCCTTCGTCCCGGAAGATCCGGCCTGCAAAGGCCACTCGGTCTGGCTCGCGCGCCTGCGCGACGACGGTTGAGGCCGGGCTTGTCCTGATCGGGCCGGGCCGTGCCTTACCACCGACCGGTGAGAGACTTGACCAGCAAACTGCCGCGCCGCGTGATCTCGGCGCCTTCGAGCTCACCCGACGCAATCGCCGCAGGCCGGCGCGCCGCGCGGGCCAGCACTGCCGCGGCGCGCCACGCGGCGCGGATCGCCGGCAGGCCCGGGCCGAAGCGCGTTGCGCGGGCGGCCGCAAGCTCTGCCCGCGCGCGCGTGATCAACCCGGCAAGCCCCTCCGGTCGCGCGGGCCAGCCGCGCGCCTCCAGTTCGGGCACCGCCATCAGCCAGTTCGCGAGCCCCGAGGCCCGGCCCACCGCGCGCGCCGGCGCTTCGAGCGCAACACCGCCGCCAAGGGCGGTCACGCTGGCCCACATCAGTTGTCCCGACGTCGCGTCGAGATAGGCATCGAGGGCGGCGGCGTCGGCAAAGGGCGCGCGTTCCAGATCGGTCCAGCGCGCGCGCACAATGTCATCAAGCGGTGCCACCGGCAGCCCGGTCTCGCGCAGAACTTCGGCCAGCGGGCGCACCACCTCGTGCGCCCGGGGCGCGTCCCCGGCCCCGATCTCGGCCAGCACGTCGCGCCAGAACTGGAGCCGCATCTGGCCGATCATCGGTTCGGGCGACACCCAGGGCGCTCGGGCAACTTCGAGGTTGAAGGCGTAGAGCGGAAACAACCTTTCGCGCGCCTCTGGCGGTGCCGCCATCGCGGCGAGAAAGCGATCGGGATCGCCGCGCGACACGATCTCTGCGCAGGCCGCGAGGCTCATTTCGGCCGCACCACCGCGAGCGCGTAGCCAAAGGCGGCGCGATGCGCGCGCCACAGCGCGGCTTCCGTCTCGGCCTCGTCGAGCACCCGCGCCAGCGCCGCGTCGCCCCCCGGCCGGAGCCGGGCAATGCGCGCTTCGAGCGGCGCGTAGTAAGCTTCCCAGGCGGCGTCGGAGAGCACCCGCACGCCGCACAGCGCATACCCCGACGCCTCGATCCGCGCCTGCAGCGTCGCGAGATCGCCCATCGGCGGATATTCCTGTGCCAGCAGCGCCACCGCCGCCGCCGGGCGATCCTCGCCCAGCCAGACCAGTTCGGAGAAGGCCACCGCGCCGCCCGGCGCAAGCCGGGAGCGGAAATGCCCAAGCCCCTCGGTGATGCCGAGGAAATAGAGCGCCCCCGCCGACCAGACCAGATCGAACGGACCTTCGGGCGCGCGCATGTCGGCCACCTCGGCGGTCACGCGCGGATCATCGCCCCAGCGCGCTCGCACTTGGCCGATGAAGTCAGGGTGCAGGTCCACCGCCGTTACGTGCCCATGAGGCGCATGCGCCAGCAGCCCCTCGATATCGGCCCCCGGCCCGCAGCCCGCATCGAGAATCTCCGCATCGCGCGGCAGGTTGGCCACGCCCATCGCCCAGTCGAGGCTTTCACGGTCGCCCGGCCCCTCGCGCGGCATATCGGCATGGAGCGTGAAGAACGGATCATTCATTGCGCCGCCACTCCCATGTCGCGCACCGGCGCAACACCGTCGCGCAGAAGCTTCCAGTTGATCGCGTCGAGCAGGGCCTCGAAACTGGCGTCCACGATGTTGGGACTCACCCCCACCGTCGACCAGCGCCGCCCCTGCCCGTCTTCGCTGTCGATGATCACCCGGGTGACGGCTTCGGTGCCACCTTGGGTGATCCGCACCTTGAAGTCGACCAGCTTGAGATCGTCGATACAGGCCTGGTAGGGGCCGAGATCCTTGCCGAGCGCCTTGGCCAGCGCGTTGACCGGGCCGCGATCCGCGCCGGTCTCGTCCATGCTTTCCGACACCGAGAGCTTTTTCTCGTCGCCGATCTTCACCACCACGACGGCTTCGGAAAGGCTCACCATCCGGTCATAGCGGTTCTTGCGCCGCTCGACGGTGACCTTGTAGCGCTTGACCTCGAAGAAGCGCGGCATCTGCCCGAGCATGCGCCGCGCCAGCACCTCGAAACTGGCCTGCGCCCCGTCATAGGCATAGCCCTCGTCCTCGCGCCGCTTGATCTCGTCGAGGATCTCTCCGAGCCGTGCATCGCCCTTGTCGATCTCGATCCCGGCTTCGGCCAGCCGGCGACGCAAGTTCGACTGCCCGGCCTGGTTCGACATCGGCACGAGCCGGGCATTGCCGACGAGGCCCGGCGGGATGTGTTCGTAGGTGGTTGGGTCCTTGAGGATCGCGGAGGCATGCAGCCCCGCCTTGTGGGTGAAGGCCGAAGCCCCGACGTAAGGCGCCGAGCGTAAGGGCACACGGTTGAGGATATCGTCAAGCTGGCGCGAAAGCCGGGTGAGACTGGTCAGCGCCGCTTCGGTGATCCCGGTCTCGTAGGCAGAGCGGTAGGGCTCTTTCAGAAGCAGCGTCGGGATCAGGCTGACGAGGTTGGCATTGCCACAACGCTCACCAAGCCCGTTCAGCGTGCCCTGCACCTGCCGCGCGCCTGCGTCGATCGCGGCAAGGCTGCCCGCCACCGCGTTGCCGGTGTCGTCATGGCAATGGATGCCGATGTTGTCGCCCGGGATGCCCGCCTCGATCACCGCGCGGGTGATGTCGTGGATCTCGCCCGGCAGCGTGCCGCCGTTGGTGTCGCAGAGCACCACCCAGCGCGCGCCCGCGTGGTAGGCCGCCAGCGCGCATTCCAGCGCGTAAGGCGCATTGGCCTTGTAGCCGTCGAAGAAATGCTCGGCATCGAACAGCGCCTCGCGCCCCGAGGCGACCATATGCGCCACCGAGGCGCGGATGTTCTCGAGGTTTTCCTCCAGCGTGATCCCGAGCGCGGTGCTGACGTGGAAATCATGGGTCTTGCCGACGAGGCAGACGGCGGGGGTGTTCGCGTTCATCACCTGCGCCAGCACGTCGTCGTTCGCCGCCGACCGCCCGGCCCGCTTGGTCATGCCGAAGGCGGTGAAGGTGGCTTTTGTTTGCGGCCGCTGCTCGAAGAAATCGCTGTCGGTCGGGTTGGCCCCGGGCCAGCCGCCCTCGATGTAATCCACCCCGAGATCGTCGAGCGCCTCCGCGATGGCGACTTTTTCGGCCACGGAGAACTGCACGCCTTGGGTCTGCTGGCCGTCGCGCAGCGTGGTGTCGTAGAGGGTGAGGCGGTCAGTCATGGGACCGGCCCTTCCTGAGACTGTCATTGGTATCGTAACCCCACCGGATCGCTTGCGATCCGGTTTGCGCCCGCCCCGCCCCCAGGGCGGGCGCAAGCGCCCCCCCTCGGTCCGGGCGCAAACCTCTGTTGTTCAATGCCCGCATCACAGCCCCTCCAGTTTGGCGGGGTCGAACCCCGCGCCCGGCACCAGCTCGACGCCGTCTTTCGACATACGCACTTCAACGCCCGCCTCGGTGAGAGCGGTTTTCAGGGCATCGACGGCGGAGAAGTCCTTGGTTTCCATCGCCGTCCTACGTAATTCTTTTAGGCGATTGGCCATTGCCTTCAGGGCATCGCCATCATAATCCACCCCCTCTCCAAATGTTCTAAGGCCGACACTGGAGACAAATTCGTTGTCGTGCGCGGAAAGATGAAAGCTCTGAAACTTCTCCACCAAACGCACATCGTCAAAACCCAACAGCCGCATTGAAGCGACAAGATGGGATTCTTGCTCGGTTTTCAGGTATTTGCTTACAAGCGTAAGGGCCAACGGTGTATTTAGGTCATTTGCAACCGCTTGGACAAATTCTTCGGGCGGGCGAGTGTTTCGGCCCACCCACGGTTTCTGAGAAGGGTCTCGTCCCAGAAACCTAGCGATCTTCCGCAACGTCGCCTCTGCCTCCTGCCGCTTCTTCTCCGTCCAGTCCATCGGCTTGCGGTAATGCGTGCCGAGAAACACGAAGCGGATCACCTCCCCCGGCACCCCCTGCTCCAGCAAATCCCGCACCGTGAAGAAGTTGCCCAAGGACTTCGACATCTTCTTGCCCTCCACCTGCAGCATCTCGTTGTGCAGCCAGTAGCGGGCGAAGTCCGAGCCGGGATGGGCGCATTTCGACTGCGCAATCTCGTTCTCGTGGTGGGGAAACTGCAGATCGTTGCCGCCACCGTGAATGTCGAAGGTCTCGCCCAGGATCTCGTGGCTCATCGCCGAGCACTCGATGTGCCAGCCCGGCCGGCCTCGGCCCCAGGGCGAGTCCCAGCCCGGCTCATCCGCGCCCGCGGGCTTCCACAGCACGAAGTCCATCGGGTTCTTCTTGTAGGGCGCCACCTCCACCCGTGCCCCCGCGATCATGTCGTCCACCGAGCGGCCCGAGAGCTTGCCGTAATCGGCGTAGCTGTCGACGGCGAACAGCACGTGGCCCTCGGCCTCGTAGGCATGGCCGCGCGCGATCAGGTCTTCGATCATCGCGATCATGTCGCCGATATGCTGGGTCGCGCGCGGCATCTGGGTGGGCTCCAGATTCCCCAATGCTTTCATGTCGTCGAGATACCACTGTGTCGTTTCCGCCGTGATCTCGTCGATGGGCTTTGCATCGCGCTTCGCCCGGGCGATGATCTTGTCGTCCACATCGGTGAAGTTGCGCACGTAGGTGACGTGATCCGGCCCGTAGACGTGGCGCAGGAGCCGGAAAAGCACGTCGAACACCACCACCGGCCGGGCATTGCCGAGATGCGCCCGGTCATAGACCGTGGGCCCGCAGACATACATCCGCACGTTGTCCGGGTCGATCGGCTCGAAAACCTGTTTCGAGCGGGTGGCGGTGTTGTAGAGCTTGATCTCAACCATGGTCGTCCTCGCGCGCGCGTCCCGCGGCGGGCTTAGCAACTTCGACCAAAAGAGGAAACAGAAGAACGGCCCGCCTGACGGATGTCAGCCGGTAATGCAGATGCAGATGATGCTGCCGTTGGTCTTCATGGTCTCTGGATATCAGCCTGTGCACCGCCCCGCAAGCCTGCTAGGATCACCGCCATGTCACGCGCCTTCGTCATCGAGCTTTGCGCCGGCCTGCCCGCTGCCGAATGGTCCGAACCCTTCGGCCCCGGCACCGATGTCTGGAAGCTCGGCGGCAAGATCTTCGCGGCCATCGGCGAAAGAGCCGAAGGTGTCTCGGTCAAATGCCCCGATGTCGAAACCGCCGAGATGCTGCGCGCGGCGGGCGTGGCGAAGAAGGCGCCCTATTTTCACAAATCCTGGGTCATGGTGCCCTTCACCGCGGGCGAGGACGAACTCAACCATCGGCTGCGGGTGAGCTACGAGACGATCCGCACCTCTCTCCCCAAGAAAGTGCAAGCCGGCCTCACGCAGGCAACCTGACCCCCCCCTCTTCTTGGGTCGAAAAATACCTCGGGGGGTCCGGGACCCTCTCGGCGCTTCCCGCTGCGGGGAAGCGCCTGCCGGGTTACCGATCGCGCAGAGCGCGATCGTCCAGGCAGCGCCCCTCGCTTGGGTCGCGGCGCATGAGCGCCGTGAAACCGGTCAGGCCACCGCCGCGTTGGTTTTCGGCCCGAGGGTGCCCTTGAGCCACATCTGCCCCACTTTCCCCACCACGTAAGGGATGAATGCCGTCGCCACCACAAGGGCAACCGCACCGAGCAGGCGGAAACCACCACCATAGCCCGCCGCGCCCAGCATCATCATCAACGAGGCGAAAGCGGCGAGCGGAAAGGTCATCGCGCCCCAGAGCGGCGAAACCCCGGCCGCGATCAACCAGCGCCCCCGCGCCACCAGCAAAGCCATCAGCACCAGCGCCCAGATCGCCAGCCCGAAGCCGAGCGCGCCATGCCCCAGCAGGAGCGCCACCATCGCCAGCAGGCTCGCCGGTGCGGAATGGATCGCCAGCAGCGGGCGCAGCGGCGCGGGCACGTCGCGGCGGGCGAACTGTACCGCGGAGGCGATCCAGATCAGCACCGCCGCCGCCAGCGAGGCCCAGAATACGACGGTGGAATACCCGGTCCAGCCCAGCGGCAGCGCCGCCAGCGGGCTGACGATCAGGCCCACGAAGGTGAGGTGAAACACCGGCGTCACCGTGCGCGCCTCCGCCGGGCCGGTCAGCAGCGCGCGCGTGACGAGCAGCATCACCGCGACATGCCCGGCAATCCCGAGCACCAGAACCGCACGGGCCAGCGCCTGCGACCATGGCAGAACCGCCACCGCCAGCAGGATCAGCGCCATCGTCATCGCCGCCAGCCCGGCCCGACCGGGCAAAACCTTGAGGTCTTCCGCTACCACACCGGGGCGCGCCGCGATCTTGGCGAGATAATTGCCGAGCGCGAAGACAAACAGCAAGGTCACCGCCCCCATCAGCAGCTCGCCCACCGCGCCGCTGATCCCGAAGGCATCCGGCGCCCGGCCCCAGGCCAGCGCGAGGCCGAACAGCCCGAGGATTGGCGGAAAGATCGCCGGCGGGGTCTTGCGCCAGCGTGGTATTTTCTTCTGCGCCTGGAAGGCGGGGGGCTGTGCGGCCATGGGTGGTCTCCTGTCCTGTCCGCCCCGGATGACCCAGGCGCGGGTGAATGGGAATGCGCCCGGTGGTCGCGGTCACGCCGCGCAGTGGCTGCGCCGACCGTTGACCGAGGTCAACACCGCGTGCAACATCCCCATGAGGGGAGTCGGCACCCAGGGGTGGGGGCCGGACAAAAACGAGGGAAACGCATGAAAACCGCCATTACCACGGCCGTTCTGGCCTCTACTCTGCTTATGTCCTGCGCCCAACGCGCAAACGAGGTTCAAGCCAGTTATGTATCGCCGCTGACCTATCAAAGCTACAGTTGTAAACAGATCGAGGTCGAGGCGCGCCGCGTTGCGGCCCGAACAGGGCAAATCGCAGGGACTCAAGATCAAAACGCGAGCCGCGACGCGGCAGCCACCGCAGCAGCCGTCATTTTGTTCTGGCCCGCCGCGTTCTTCGTGAAAGGTGATGGTTCGAACGCGACCGAACTCGCCCGGCTGCGCGGCGAACTCGAAGCGCTCGAAGTGGTCTCAAACGAGAAGAACTGCGGCCTCGTGTTTGAATCCAACCAAGCTGCCAGCAGCTAACGACGGGACAACACGGTCTTGTGTCGCGGTCAGCCCATGCCGAGCGACCGGCGCAGCATGTTGAGCGCCACCAGCGTCAGGAACACGCCGAACACGCGCTTAAGCGGTTTCGGGTCGAGGGCATGGGCGAGTTTCACCCCGAGCGGGGCGGTGAGGATCGTCATCGCGATCACCACGAGAAAGGCGGGCAGGTTCACCGCACCCAGCGTGTAGGGCGGCGCATCGGGCACGGTGACGAACAGGAAGGCGATCACCGAGGGCAGCGCGATGATCAGCCCGAAGCCCGCTGCGGTTGCCACCGCGCGGTGAATCGGCACGCCGTGCAGGGTCATGATCGGCACCCCGAACGAGCCGCCGCCGATTCCCATCAGGACCGAAAGAAACCCCACGACCGGCGAAAGCACGCTGCGCAACGCCACCCCCGGCATCACCTGCGCGATCCGCCATTCGAACCGACCGAACAGCATGTAAAGCCCGATCGCGAAGGCGAGGCCGCCGAAAATGCCCTGCAAGGTCGACGACTGCAGGCTCGCCGCCACCAGAACACCGAGCACCGCGCCGATCACGATCCCCGCGCCCCAAGATCTCAGGATCGGCCATTCCACCGCGCCGCGCTTGTGATGCGCCATCACCGAGCGCGCCGAGGTCACGATGATCGTCGCCAGCGATGTGGCGAGACACACCTGCATCAGCGCACCGGACTCGTACCCCAGCGCCGCAAAAGCATAGTAGAAGCCCGGCACCAGGACGATCCCGCCACCGACTCCGAGCAGCCCGGCGAGCACCCCGGCCAGCGCGCCGATCACGACTAGGAGAACAAGCATCTCCAGGATCAGGATGGTGTCGGGAAAAACCATGGTCGCGCGCTCGCTGTTGGAACCTCGACGTGCCATACACCGCGCCCGCGGGAAGGGAAAGCGCCTCGGGGGACTGGGCGGGATTCCGGGGATGGCGCGGCCGCGCGCCGTGCCCGCCGCGCGCCCTGCCCGGCGTTACCCGCAGACCGGCCGCGCCATCGGCGCTTGCGCGCCCGTTTGCGCAGCAAGGCACGGCGCGAGCGCCTGCTCCACCAGGTCCGGCCCCGCCCCGGGCCGGGTGGCCCCTTCCGACAGCAGCCGCCGCCAGGCCCGCGCACCGGGACGGCCCGCGAAAAGCCCCAGCATGTGCCGGGTGATCTCGTGCAGCCGTCCGCCGCCGGAAAGATGCGCCTCGATATAGGGCAACATCGCGCGCACCACCGCCTCCGGCGTGGTCGCGGCGTGCCCATCTCCAAAGATGCGCGCGTCGGCGCCGATCAGAACCTCCGCCGGATGGTGATAGGCCGCCCGCCCGATCATCACCCCGTCGATCCCCGCCGCAAGCTGCGCCGCAGCCGCGTCGAGCGTGGCGATGCCGCCGTTGATCGAGATGTGCATGTCGGGAAAGGCGCGTTTCATCGCCTGCACCAGCGGATAGTCGAGCGGCGGCACCTCGCGGTTTTCCTTCGGGCTCAAACCCTTGAGCCAGGCCTTGCGGGCGTGGATCGTCACCCGCCGCACCCCGGCGTCACGGATTGTCTCAAGGAAGGCGGGCAACACCTCGGCCGGTTCCTGATCGTCCACCCCGATCCGGCATTTCACCGTGATCTCAATACCATCGGAGGCGTCCTTCATCGCGCGCAGGCAGTCGGCCACCAGCTCCGGGCTCTTCATCAGCACCGCGCCGAATGTGCCTGATTGAACCCGGTCGGACGGACACCCGACGTTGAGGTTAACCTCGTCATAGCCCTGCGCGACACACAGCGCCGTCGCCCGCGCAAGCTCGCCCGGGTCCGATCCGCCAAGCTGCACCGCCACCGGGTGCTCGGCCGCATCGAAATCGAGAAGATGAACGGCACCGCCGCGCACCAGCGCCGCCGCCGTCACCATCTCGGTATAGAGCAGCGCATGGTTGCTCATCTGCCGGTGAAAATACCGGCAGTGACGATCTGTCCAGTCCATCATCGGAGCGACGGACAATCTGGCGTGTTGGTCGAGTTCCATGTTTCTGTTTGTCTTCTGTCCCTTGGCGGCGGCTTTTGCGCATCCGGGCCAGGCCCCGATATGCCGGTTTCTGCGTCGTCACGATGACCCGTTGCGCCGCCCGGGCGGACCAGGGGCGGGTGCCAACCGGGTCGCCCGTCTCCAGCCGCCTCCCTCGGGCAGCCTCATCGGTCTCCACTTAATGGAAATGTCCAGGGTAGGCAAACCGCCGCGCTGCAGCAAAGCCGCAACTCTCTCCGGCTCATGGCGTTTCGATCCGGGAGGCGGTTTCAACGCGACGGCCGCGCGCGTCCGTTCAGCGTCGCCTTGCGCGCGATCATGAGCGGCCCGGGGTCTCTTCATCGGTGCCTTCGGCGCATCGCGAAAGGCTGGCCGGGGTTTGCGAAACGGGATTGGCGCGCGCCGCAATCCGCGCCTTTGCCGGGTCAGTCGTTCTCGCGGCCAAGGCTCATCGCCCCGACGGCGACGCCAAGCGTGCCGAATATCAGCGCTCCCTGCGCGAGGAACAACGCTGCGGCGCCGGCATTCAGCGGGCTTTCCAGCAATCCCCCGAGCCCGGCGGTGTTCGTGTGATACAGCACCAGGCCAAACATGCAGCCCATCGCCGCGCCGTCCAGGAAATGGCCGATCATCGTGCGCACGAGGCGGGGTTGCCGACTGCGTATCCATCCAAACATCGTGCCACTCCCTTTGTCCTGTGCATTGGTCTCCTGTGCTTATGCAACCGCCAAACCGGCGGAATGTTCCATCTAACGAGGCTAAAAGGGGCACAACGGGTGGCGCGCGAGCCCCGAATTGCCGCCCCTGCCCGTCCGCGACGGGTCCGCCGCGCCGGGTGCGTCACCGCGGCCGCATCGGGCGACGGTCTTGCGCTTCGGATTGCACAAAGCGAAACGCCAGCACCCCGACGGCGGCCAGGAACAACAGACCGCCGGCGATCCACATCAATCCGCCTGCCAGTTGCTGATCGGCCAGCGGTCCGATGCCGTAGGCATGGGTCGTGACGAGGTGGAAGGTGTGCCATGGGCCCGCCGCGAATGTCAGCATCACGGCATAGCCGGTCATCTGTGCGCTGGTCAGGGCCGCGGCCGCCAGCGCGCGCTCGGGCGCGGCTCTCATCGCGGCAAACAACAGCACCGCCGACCCGAACAGGCTCAGATGCATGGTCCAATAGACCAGATCGCCTTGCAGGGTGGCATCGTAGGGGCCGGGCGCGTGCCATGTCCAGAACAGCACCGCGAACAAGCCGGCCATCGGCAGCGCCGGGAGGCGCAGCTTCGGCAGGGCGGATGCGATGATCGGGGCGGCCAGCAGCGTCAACAGGACATGCTGCGCCACCCGCGCCGAGAACAGCGCCATCGACGCCGCGCAAAGTGGCGAAACAAACAGGAGCGCAACTAGGCCCCAGCCCACCGAAAACCGTCGCGGGTTCTGCGCCAGCATCTGGCCGCCCGCCAGACCGAGCGCAAGACCCGCCAGCAGCCACGGATCAAACAGCCAGCGCCCCCAGAGGTCTTCCGGCGTGGGCGGGACGCCGCAAAAGGGCACATAGGGTTCCATCTGAACCTCCTTTCGTGTCAGCCTGAACAGCTGCTCAGAACCGCGACCGGAACCGCATTCAGCAAGATCGCCAGAAGCGATATGGTGGCCGTCCAATACGCGGTGGCGGCGAGGCTTGCCTCGGGGGCCAGCGCGGTGTCGGCGACGATCCGGCCCCGCCGCCGTGCGGCGGCGACCAGCAACGCCAACACCCCAAGCGCCGGAAACACCGTCACAAGGCTGACGGTGGCGCGCAGGATCTCCGGCGTCATCAGGGCGCGTGGCCCGCAAGTGGCGGAAATCAGCGCAAAGACGACACCAAAATGCACAGCCCAGAGCAGGATCGGGCAAACGGTCCAGATCACCAACCGGGTCATGCCATCCTCCCCAGGACCAAAAACAGGACGGCTGCGCCAGCCACCATCAGGGCGGTGCCGTTGACGAAGCTCGCCAGCAGCAGATCGGGCAGGGTCTGTCCCGGCCGCACCGCGCCCGCGAGCTTGCGCAGGGCGTTGAAGAGCGCCCAGTAGACGACGACCGCCAGATTCAGGACGACGAACACCCCAAGCGCCCATCCCACCGCGCCAAACGCGGTCGCCCATGGATCGACAGGAGCCAGGGCCAGTCCCACCGCAAACGCGGCGCCGATCGCGGCCAGAGCACAGCCCAGATCGAGCAGCGCCGCGCCGACGAGACGGGACACACCGGCAAGACGCCGGGCGAACCAGGCCAGGATCGGCGTCGCGCAGGCCCCGGCAAGGGCGGCGATCGCCGGCATGGCCTCGGGCAAGGCGGTCTGCGCAACCGCGAGCGGCCGGGTGTTCCACAGGTACAACCCGGCAAACAGGATCGACGCATAGAGGGCAAAGGAGATCAGGAGCGCCCCGGCGGTGCCGACATAGAGGTGGCTGCGCCGGTCCACGGCATTGACCGGAAGTGCCAGGCCCGCCACCCCGGTCTGGCGGATCACGCCGCTGTCGGAAGGCTCCCATATCCACCCGGTCAGACCGATCAGGGCGATGACGGCCCCCGCCATGGTCCACGGATACAGCCCCGCCAAGGTCAGCGCAAAGATCATGGTGAGGCCGAGGGCAAAGACCAACGGAAACCAGGTTGGATGCGGCAGGCGCAGGATCTGTATCGGCGCGCCGCTTACCGGATCGCACCCGATCGTTTCGCGGCGGTGATCGGGATATGCCCGCAAGGCCCCGTCGATCCCGGCCGGATCGCCGCGCGACAGTTCGGGCTGATCCCAAAGCGGCTCGCGCGAGTGTATGATCGGGATGGCGCGGAAGTTGTAGCCCGGCGACCGTGGCGGATAGAGCCATTCGAGCGTTGCCGCCCCCCAGGGATTGCGGCCCGCCGGGCGACCGACCCATCGGTGACGGAAGAAGTCGACGATGAAAAGCGCGATCCCGGCCGCCAGGATATAGGCCCCGATTGAAGACAGCATGTTGAGCCGGTCCCAGCCGATCCCTTCCGGGTAGGTGGCAACCCTGCGGGGCATCCCGCGCATGCCGGTCAGGTGCATCATGAAGAAGGCAAGGTTGAACCCGAGGAACATCAGCCAGAAGACCCATTTGCCAAGGGTTTCCGACATCATCCGCCCGGTGAAATGCGGCACCCAGTAATACAGTGCGCCAAACATCGGAAAGACGAAGCCACCGATCAGAACGTAATGAAGATGGGCGACGACGAAGTAGCTGTCATGTGCCTGCAGGTTGAACGGCACCGAGGCGAGCATGACGCCGGTCAGTCCCCCCAGCACGAAGATAAACAGGAACCCGAGGATGAAGTGCATCGGCACCGTCAGCCTTGGCCGACCTTGGGTCAGCGTGGCGACGAAGCAGAAGATCTGCACGCCGGTCGGGATCGCCACCATCGTCGAGGCCGCCGAGAACAGCGTCAGCGACATGTTGGGCAGCCCGGTGGCGAACATGTGGTGCGCCCAGAGCCCGAACGACAGGAACCCCATCGAGACAACCGCCGCCACCGCGAACCCGTAGCCGAACAGCGGTTTGCCGACAAAGACCGGCAGCATGGTGGCAACCATGCCCGCGGCCGGCAAAAAGATGATGTAGACCTCGGGGTGGCCGAACAGCCAGAACAGGTGCTGCCACAGCACCGGGTCGCCGCCGAATTCCGGATCGAAGAACGGCAGGCCCAGCAGCCGCTCGGCCTCCAGGATGACGGTGCCGAAGATCAACGGCGGAAACGCCAGCGCGATCATGAAGGCGGTGACCAGCAGGTACCACATCAGGATCGGCATCTGCGACAGGCTCATGCCCGGGGCGCGACTGCACAGGATCGCGGCAATGATCTCGACCGCGGCGGTCACGCTGGCGACCTCGGCGAGGGTGATCCCGATCAGCCAGAAATCGGCCGACATGCCGGGGGTATGGGCGCTGGTGGTCAACGGCACATACATGAACCACCCCGAGTCCGGCGCGGCATCGAACAGGAAAGACGACAGCACGATGATCCCGCCGAACAGGTAGCAGAAATACCCGAACGATCCGATGCGGGGAAAGACCAGGTCGCGCGCGCCCACCATCATCGGGATCAGATAAATGCCAAAGCCCTCCAGCATGGGGATGGCAAACAGGAACATCATTATGGTCCCGTGCATCGTGAAGATCTGGTTGTAGGTTTCGCTGTCGAGGAAGGTGTTCTCCGGCACGATCAACTGCGTGCGCACCAGCAATGCAAGAACCCCCGCGATCAGGAAAAAGACGAAGCCCGTGATCAAGAATCGCTTGCCCACCACCCGGTGCGAGACCGACGACAGCACCCGCAGGCCCGGAGGCGGCTGCCAGAACTGCTCGAACGTCGCGTCGTGCGCGCCGGACGGCGCGCGATCATAGGCGGCAGGCGTGCGGTTGGCAGTCTGTGTCATTTCAGGCTCGCCAGGTAGGCCGATACCGCGCGCAGGTCGGGGCCCGACAACTGGGTATAGCCGGGCATTTGCGCGCCCGGTTTCATCGCGCGGGCATCGGCGATCCAGCCCGCGAGCGCGCCCTGGCTCATGCGCCACATCCCCGCCCCGAGGCTGCGGCGCGCCCCGATCCGGGTCAGGTCGGGGCCCATGCGCGCGCCTTCCGCGACGCCGCGGATCTCGTGGCAGGCCGCACAGCCGGCGGTCTCGAACACCTCGCGCCCGTCCTGCAGGTCAGGGCGCGCGGCCTTGCGGGCCTCGCCCCCGGTCTGCTCCAGCCAGTCGTCGAACGCCCCGGGGTCGAGCACCCGCACCTCGAACGCCATGCGCG
Organism: Maritimibacter sp. HL-12; assembly: GCF_900177545.1. Classification (GTDB taxonomy): domain Bacteria; phylum Pseudomonadota; class Alphaproteobacteria; order Rhodobacterales; family Rhodobacteraceae; genus Sinisalibacter. The sequence continues at coordinate 3,422,712 of NZ_FXBQ01000001.1, forward strand.
GATGGCCGACCCCGCAAAACTCCGCGCATTGGCCACGAAACAGGCCGGTCCTGGTTGCGGTCAGCGTCAGGATGTTGGTGCGGCCGGGAACCATGTCCATCTTCCCCGAGATCGACGGCACCCAGAACGAGTGGATCACGTCCTCGGCATGGAGTCGCAGGGTGACCGGACGATCCTTCGGCAAGACAAGCTCGTTGGCGTCACGGACCGCAGCCCCCTCGGGGTCATAGACGATGTCCCACCAGAACTGGTGCCCGGTCACGTCGATCACCAGGGCGTCATCGTGGGCGCGGGTCATCGCCAGCAGTGCCATCGTCGATCCGAGAAGAATGAGCAGGATCGCCCCCAGCGGCACGATCACCCCGCCCGACCAGATCCACCAGCCACGCGGCGCGGTATCGGCGCGCCACGCCAGCGCGATCAGCGCCATCACCACCACGAACACGACACCCAGGCCGATCGCCATGGCCACGGTCAGATCATGGGCCGACGCCGCACCGATACCTGCCGGGCGCAACCATGACTGACTGCCGAAGATGCCGAGCGCACTGTCCATCACCGGCCTCCGACAGCGTAAAGGTAAGCCGCCATGTGCCGCGCCTCGTCTTCGGTCACGCCGAGGTCCGGCATCGCCGTACCCGGCGAAAGCGTGGTCGGCTCGACGATCCAGCGCACCAGCCCGCCCGGCCGGTTCGCCACCACGCCGGCGACGTAGCCGCGCCCTTGCGCGACCCGGTCCAATGCGGGCCCGACCCGGCCCCTGGCGCCCCGGATGCCGGGTATCCGATGGCAGGCACCGCAGCCATGGTCGCGCATCAGGCGCGCGCCCTTGGCGGGCTCGCCGCCGGGAACGTCGCGGGCCGCGGTTTCCCAGTCGGGACCGCTGCCGGGGGGCATGTCGCTGTACCAGGTCGCCGCACCGGTCACCGCCCGCTCGATCCTGTCTGGAAGCGGCCAGCCCGGATCGGCACCGGGCGGCAGCGCGGCCCAGCCCATCGCCAGCAAACAGATCAGGCTCAAACCACCCCGGAAGGCATATGCGCGGACACCTTCCATGGCTCAGTCGTCTTCATTCGAATCCGCCACTTCGCCATCTTCGGCGGCTTCGGCGTCTTCCCCGCGAACGCGGGCGAAATAAGCCGAGACCGCCTTCATGTCGTCTTCGGTCATCTTCTCGGCGACCGCAGACATCACGTTCATCGCATCGTTGTCGCGCGCACCATCGGCCCAAAGCTGCAACTGGTACTCCGTGTAGCTGGAATGCTGCCCGGCCAGGTAGGGCACCGTCGGCGGCACCCCCGCCCCCGCCGGCCCATGGCAATTGGCACAGGCCGGAATACCGCGCTCGGACGATCCCACGGCGGCCAGTTTCCCGCCCCATTGCAGGGTTTCGGCATCGACATCGCCCAGCGGCGCGATGAGCGGCGCATCGATCGCCGCGTAATAGACGCTGACCGCTTCCATCTCGTGCTCGGTCAGGTTTCGGGCCACGTCGGTCATCACCTCGTTCGGCCGGGCCTCCGAAGCATAGTCCATCAGTTGTTTGTACAGGTACCAGCCCGCTTGCCCGGCAATCCGCGGAAACGCGCCCGATCCGTCGCCCTGCCCTTGCGCGCCGTGGCACGAGATGCAGGCCATGTCGGCACCGCCCGCCTCGGCCCCGCCCATGGCGACGAGACGCCCCTTTTTCAGAAGGTCATCGGTAACCTCCCCGTCCACCTGCACGCCGAACAGAACCCGCTCATCGGTGACGCGCTCCTGCAACTCCTCGATATCCGGATCGTCCTGGCGGTCCTGGGCAGGAAGGGTGGTCGCAAACGCGACCGCGCCGATCCCGACGGCGGCGATCAGGGGTGACGGAACAAGGCGGGGCATGGGTCAACTCCTTGCGTTATCAAGACAAACAAGCGTCACGCGTCCATCAAGGGTCGCGGGTTCGACAGGTAGTCGGATTTCAGATGGTGAAGTGTCCAATAGGCGAGGCCCATCAGCGGTCCGGTCGGGTTGTAGCCGAGGTTCTGCGGAAACAGGCAGGCCCCGAACACGAAGACATTGTGATGATCCCACATCTGGCCATAGCGGTTGACCACGCTGGTGCGCGGGTCGGTGCCGATCACGGCACCTCCCGCATTATGCGTGGTCTGGTATGGGACCAGCGAATAGCGGGAGTCCTGGGCGGCGCGGTTGATCGTCGAAATCGAGCGGACATGATCCATCTCCTCGGCGATTTCGACCGCACGTTGCAGAACATAATCGCTCATCTTGCGGTCGTTCTGCGGGAAATCGAAGGTCATCCGCAACAGCGGCCGGCCATAGGCATCTTTCCATGTCGGATCGAGGTCGAGGTAATTGTCCGGGGTGGCGGCAGACGAGCCATGCACGACGATCCCGGTATGGTGCAGGTAATTGTCGCGCACCGCTTTTTTCCACTCGGCACCCCATGCAGGCGTGCCCTCGGGTACCGGCTGATACGAGATCGGCCGCCCGTGATACTGGGTGCAGGCGATATAGCCGCCCCCCAGGAACCCGAGGTCGGAATGGTCGAAATTGTCGCCGTTGAAATCGTCGACCGCGACCCCGAGGGCGCCCGCGCCCATGAACGGGTTGGTCACGATCTCGTCGTCAAGAAAGACATCGACAGCGGCGATGGTCTGGTAGGAATAGTTTCGCCCGACCACGCCGCTGCGGGTTTCGGGATCATAGGGCTCGCCGAGGCCCGACACCAGCATCAGGTGCACGTTCCACAGGGCATAGGCGTTCAGGCAGACGATATCGGCGGGCTGGAAATATTCGACGCCGCTTTTGTCCAGATAGGTGACGCCGGTTGCCGTCTTGCCATCCGACGCCTTCTCCACCCGCAGCACTTGCGAGTCGCACCGGATCTCGAAATTCTCGTGATCCTTGATGCGATCGTAGACGCAGATGATCGGATCGGCCTTGGCATGATAGCCGCATCCGAACCGTTCACAGAACCCGCAATAGGTGCAGGGATGAAGCTGCGCGCCATAGGGGTTTTCATAAGCCTGCGTGACATTGGCCGAGGGCATCGGAAACGGGCTCATCCCCAGCCGCGCCGCCGCCTCGCCGAACAGGGTGGTGGCGATCGGCTGTTTCATCGGCGGATTGGGATATCCCGACGCCCGCGGCCCCTCGTGCCGATTGCCCCCTTCGCGCGGCTCACCGTCAAGGTTGCCCGCGGTTCCTGCCGTGCCGCAGATCCGCTCGAAGAATTCAAGGTGCGGCTCAAGCTCGTCGTAGCTAACGCCCCAGTCCTGAATGCTCAGCTCATCGGGGATGAAATCGGCACCATAGCGATCGGCGTAGTGGCTGCGCATCTCCAGATCCGACGGCAACGGCCGCCACAACTGCCCGTTCCAGTGAATACCGGCACCGCCCAGCCCCGACCCCGGCAGGAACGACCCCAACCGCCGCATCGGCAAGGCGCGTTGATCGCGGGTGTTGCGAAAGGTCAGGGTCTCCTTGCGCAGCTCCATCATGTGCGCGTGATGCAGGGCATATTTCAACTCGTCATGCTCTTCGGGCCCGGCGAAGGAAGTGGCGGTATGGCGGTCGCGCCCGCGTTCCAGCACCACGCAGCGCTGCCCTTCGCGGGCCAGCTCGTAAGCCGTGGTCAGGCCGGTCCAGCCTCCGCCCACGATGACGACATCGGTCTTGGGAAGGATGTAATCGGCCATGGCTCACTCGCCTCTTTCGATCAGCCGAGGCAGGGAGGAACCGCCGGAGCGGTCATGCGCCACCCCCATCGGCGGGGCAGGATGGTGACGGTTGTGATCGTCGACGGTGCTCAGGTAATAGGCATGCGCCCCGGGAAACCCGACCATCTGCCACCCGGCATAATCGTGGTTGCCGAGGTGAATCGGGTCCGCGAAATAGCCCTGGTTTGTCAGGGTTCGCAGCTCGGTGAAGAAGGCTTGCGCCGGGATGTCGTCGGTCAGGTTATCCTCGCTCTCGGACAGGCCGCGCAACGCCTCGTGCCGACCCTCGGCATCGAGTTCAGTCAGCGGTGGATCGTCCTGCAACAGGGCGTCGATCGCGTTGCGGAACAGGTCCGACGGAGGAAAGGCGAACTGGTAGCCCTGCTCCGGCGTGCCGGATTGATGCGGGCCATCCATGTATAGTCCGGCGCCCGCGCCGTAATCGCTGGCCAGTTGAAAATCTATGAAATCCACGACCCCGGCCTGGCTCGCGCTCGGATACTCGTCTTCGGGGATCAGCGTGTCACAGGCCGCCGCAAGCCAACGTGCCTCGGCGTCGTCCAGAAAATACCACGGCCGCCCGTCGTCCTGCGCGAAGGCGTGCCGCACGCCGCGCAACTGACCAAGGGTCGCGGCAACGCCTCCCAGCCCGACCTGTGCCAGAACCGCCCGGCGGGAATAGCCGCGTTTGCGGCCGTAACAAGGATTGCTCATGCCTCCCCTCCGATGATGTGTTCGCAAAACCAACCGCAGCCCATGCGCATTGTTCCCGTTTGCAGGAAACTTTTTTGCTTCCCGCGGGTTCGGAAAGCATGTTCTCGCAACTCTCGCTCGGCCTGCTGGGTCTCATCGCGCTTGGTGCGGCCCTTGCCATCCTGTTCGCGGGGACACGCGTCACCGGGCTTGCCGACCGCATCGCCGACCGCAGCGGGATGGGCGAAGCGCTGACCGGCGGACTTCTTCTGGGGGCAAGCACGTCGGTTCCCGGTGTCATCGTATCGTTCACCTCGGCGCTGGACGGGCGGGCATCGCTGGCGTTTTCGAACGGCGTCGGCGGCATCGCGGCGCAAACCGCGTTTCTGGCGATTGCCGATCTGCTGTATCGGCGGGCCAACCTCGAACATGCGTCGGCCGAGTTGGCCAACATCTTCCAGTGCGGGCTGTTGATGCTGCTGTTGACGATCCCGTTGCTTGCCCATGTCACTCCCGCCTTCACGGTCCTTGCGGTTCATCCGGCGTCGATCGGGCTTTTCGCGGTCTACGTGGCAGGCGTGGTGGCCACCTCGCGGCTCAAGGAAAACCCGATGTGGACGCCCGTGCAAACCGGGGACACCCGCCGCGACACCCCCAGCGAGGACGACGCGAAGGGCAAGCCGATGTTCAGTTTGCTGGTCAGAACGGCGGGCCTGATTGCCATTCTGAGCCTGTCAGGGTGGGCCGTGGCGAAAGTTGGTGCCGAGATGACCGAACGGCTCAACCTGTCGGCATCCTTTGTCGGGGCCGCGATGACCGCCGTGGTCACCTCGCTGCCCGAACTTGTCACGACACTGGCGGCGGTGCGGCGCGGGGCGCTGCAACTGGCCATCGGTGGCATTATCGGCGGCAATACCTTCGACACGCTGTTCCTGACGATGTCGGACATCGGCTACCGCGACGGGTCGGTCTATCACGCCGTCGCGCTGTCCGACATCTTCTGGTTGGCGATCAGCCTGACCATGACCTCGGTCCTGCTTCTCGGGCTGTTGTTTCGCCAGCGACAAGGCCCTGCCGGTATCGGTGCCGAAAGCGTGGCGCTTCTGGCGATCTACCTGACGGCGCTTGTGGTGCAATTCTTCGGCGGACAGACGTAACCGGGCGGGTGCGCTGCCGGACCCTGCCGCGCCACGCCGGCTCATTCGTCGGCGCGCAGGTCGGCAATCAGGCCCTTCATCTCGGCAATCTCCTCGCGCTGGGTTTCGATGATGCGCCCGGCCAGATCGCGCACGCGCGGATCGGACAGGTCCGCCCGTTCACTGGTAAGAACAGCGATGGAATGGTGCGGAATCATTGCGCGCATCCACGACACGTCCTCGACCGTTTCCTGACTTCGCAAAAGCCAGGTGGCCGCAACGAACAGAGCCGCCGCCAACAGGTAGATCGCGGCATTGACGGCGGTATTGCGGTACATGCCCAACATGAACGTCAGCATGATGACGGCCATCGCCGCGCCCATGTAAAGCGCCATGTAGATCCGGGTTTCACTGAAGAACACGTGGTCCCAGCTATAGGTGTTCAGATACATCAGCACGAACATCGTCAATGTCGATGTGCCGATCATGGCGGCAAAGCGGGCGTAAGAGTATTTCATGGTCGGTCTCCTGCCTTGGTGGCGGCATCTGGCAAAGCCTGCCTGTCCGACCAACCGAACCGGCACCGGTTCGGTTCCATCGCTGCCGCTTGTGGCTCTGAAACAGTGACGGCCTAGCACCGGACACCGGCACCGCGCCGTGCCGTTTAATGGTAGACGTCATCATCCTTCTGCGCTTTCGCGGCCAATTCCGCCACCTTGATCACCCGGATGATGATCAGCGCCAGAATGGCCGAGGCCGCCGAAAGCACCCAGAAGCCAAAGCCCGCCCCAAGGCCGAGGGCCGCGGCCAGCCACAGGCTGGCCCCGGTGGTCAGCCCGTGGACCTTGCCTCTTGCAAAGACGATCATGCCCGCAGCCAGAAACGCCACCCCGCTGGTGACCGCTTCGAGCAGGCGCAACGGGTCCATCGCCAGATCCGCAGACTTCCCCTCGGACTGCGCCAGCAATTCGAGCATGATCATGCAGTAGGACGCCGCCGCCAAGCCGACCAGCATGTGCGTGCGCAACCCTGCCGGCCGGTTTTTGGCCTCGCGCTCGAACCCGATCAACCCGCTGAAAGCGACAGCGCCCAGAAGCCGCAGGATGATGGACTCAACGCCTAGACTGGGGCCGCCGCCAAACTCGGCAAGAATGCTCTCCATCCGGATCCACCGTTCGTTGTTCCGAAGATCAACGCGGCGGCGGATGAAGTTGTTCCCCGACTGCGTGGCGTCAGGGCTGCTCTTCGATCTCGCTGCCCTGCGGCACTTCGTTCTTGACCTGCCCCCAGGCCAGCAGGGTGAAGATCGCCGTTCCGCCAAGGACGTTACCCGCCAGCACCGGCAGGAAGAACTCGAGGCCCGCGCGCAGGATTTCCAGATCGCCGCGCAGGACCAGGTACCACATTTCAACCGCGCCGGCGATGATATGGGTGAAATCGCCCGCCGCGATCAGCCAGGTGAAGGCGGTGATGATGATGATGCCGCTGCCCTGCGCCGAGGGCATCATCCAGACGATCGCCGCCACCAGAACGCCCGCCGGAATGGCCCGCGCAAAGCTTTCGCCCGCCCCCATCATCACCGCGTGGCGCGACAGCTCGGCAAACATCTCCAGCATCGGATCGGAAAACGCGCCGCTTTCGAGCATGAAGAGGGCCGCAAGGCAGGCCCCCACCACGTTCGCCGACAGAACCACCGACCAGAGCTTGACCATCCGCCTCAGCACATCGCTCGACCACTTGGCCACCACCGGAAGGACCGTCGAGATGGTATTCTCGGTGAAAAGCTGCATCCGGCCAAGAATGACCGCGATGAAGCCGAAGGAATATCCCAGGTTTTCGAGCAGGAACACCCAGTCGGCCTCGGGCAGATACGTCCGGAATATGGCTTCGCCCAGAACCGACAGCGAGATCAGCAGGCCTGCCGCAACGCCGGACCAGATCAGCGACACCAGCGGGCGGGTCAACTCGGCCTCGCCATCGCGGCGAATGACCTCGTAGATCAGGCGCGCGCTGAGGCGCGTGGCGTCGTTGACGGATTCTTCCTCGACCTTCTCCTGCATGTCGCGCGGTTCGCCAGGAATCGGGCCGGGATGGTTTTGATCGGACATGATGGATGAACCCCGCCGACCGCGCACAGGTTCCATTGCAGGCTGGCCGAAGTGGTGTTTGCTGCGCCGCCAGCATCGCGCGCGACGGGCCGCGGGAACGCCGGGTGCGGCTCGCCTGCCCGGCGTCCCGGCCTTGTTCACGCGGCCTTGTTCAACCGTTGCTCGGCGAGCCTGGTCAGGTGTTCATCGGCGGCCTTTCCGACAGTATGGAAACACCCGGCGTGATCCACCCGTCCGCTTGGCTTATCATCGCGCCGGCTTCAATCCGCGGAACCATCCTTCCTCGGCTCAAGATCGTCGTGCGGAGTCGCGGCCAACTCTTCGAGTTCCTCCTCGGTCATGCTGTCATACATTTCCTTCGACGCGCCTTGCAGGGTCTTCACCTGGCTCTTGTCGCGTTTCGCAGCAAGCGCTGCGCCGGCTGCCTTCTGTTGCGCTTTGGATTTGGCGGGCATGGCATTCTCCTTTCCGGGACGTGTTGCTTCACCTGGCAAAACCACGGCGGCGCTGTCGAGTTCCCGGCCGACCGCACCGACGCACCCTGCCCGGCCTTGCCGTCGCGCAGGCATCACCGGATCGAACCCCGTCGCCGGAACCCCTTGTCGGGCTGGATGCGATCAGAACGTCAGCAGGAACAGCACGGACAGCACCGCGAGGATCCCGAGAATCGCGATCATGAGTCCGACCTCGCGACCGAGTGGCCCGGACCAGTCGGTGCGCGGCGAGGGTCGGGGCTGGACATCGGTGCCTGTGGTGCGTGACCCTGCAGGTGCCTCGGCGGCTTGCCCTTGTTGCGCGGCATCATCCGCCGCGGCGGAGGTTTCAGCCCCCTCGGCCAGAACCGGTGGCGCGTGGCTGGGGGGCCTCGCCTGTCCCGGCGTGGTCGTGTCCTGACCGGACTGCGGCCGGAACTGCGTTTTGCCGCCATCCGCCGCATCGGACCGGGGTGATTCGTCGCTGGCACCGCGCGGGGCACCACCGCCCAACCGGCCCTGCGGGTTTCGAGTAACCATCGGCGTCTCCTTTCCGGCGTTACCCAACCTTTGCAGAAACGAAATTCCGCAGGCCCCGTTTTGTTCCCGCCAAATCCCCGCGGCGACGCCCCTGTTGTGGTGATGTTCCGCAAGCATTGCCGCCGGGTGAAGACCCGTCAGAACAGCCCCGCCACGGCGAGCACAACCGTCGCGGCGGCCGCCATGAGGATCATGCCCAGCAGCGCCAAAAGCCCGTCACGGATCAACAGCGCCGTGCCGAACAGCAATACCGCCGCCCCCAGCATCGAAGACGAGAATGGCACGAGCTCAAGAAACGGCATCGCCGCCCCGCACAGAATGCACAGCGCTTGAATCACCTTGCGGCTCGGCCAGCGCATCAGCGGCCGCAACCGATCGCGCGCATGTTCGTCAAGCCATCGCGCAAAGCCGTGCAGGCGGCGGATCGCACGTTGCGCGTTGGTGCCTCCCAGCGACCTGCGCATCACGAACCGGGGCAGCCAGATATGGTCGCGCCCTGCAAACATCTGTGCGGCAACAGTTGCGATCGTGAGGCCACAGATGGTCGGCAGCAGGGGAATCCCGCTCAGCGGCGAGACCACAAGCAAGGCCGGCACCATCAGGACCGGAAGAAAGGAGCGGTTGCCAAAGGCTTCCAGTATCTCGCGCACGCTGACCCGGTTCTGCCCGGTCAATTCTTCAAGTTGGTCCACGATCTGATCAACCCGCTTGGCCTTCGCCTGGTTTTCCACTGCCACACTCCGTTCCGCAGAACACGGGTAATCAACGCGCAAGTCGGCCCGCCGTTCCACACCAGAGGGAACAACTTGCCGCGCCGGTGGTTTGTCCGGCTGAAGGATTGGCCATCATGCGACACCCCCGGGGTCAGGCAAGCACGAGCTGGCAGGCGCGCCCATCCTGCGTGCTGCAGGCGGTGTTGGCGCATGGTGGCATCATGGCTGCCGTCGTGGCGGTGCCCTGCCTGGCTGCGGCGGCGGAGGCCGAATGGTCCCTGTGTGCCGCGCTGGCTGGCCCGCTGGCGTTGTGCCTTGTCGCCGCATGGGCCAGCCGCCGCGTGGGGGTTCCCGATGATCTGCGCGAGATCGAGGCGATCTGCACCCTCGTCGCGCTGTTCCTGCTGCTGTCGGTGTTGCCGGTCCCGGCACTGATCGTCCTCGGGCTGGCACCAACCGACGCCTTGTTCGAGGCGGTGTCGGGCATAACCTCGACCGGGTTGACGATGGCGCGGGGCACACCCGACTGGCCGTTCGCCGGGCATGTGCTGCGGGGTTGGCTGCAATGGTCTGGCGGGTTTGCCATCGCCGTGGCCGGCGTGATGCTGATCGTCGGGCCGGGTCGTGCCGTCGGAACCATGGGCGACGCCGGTGTGGCCGACCGCGACATCCTGCAATCCACACGGTCGCAGGCGCGCGAGTTGCTGGTGGTCTACGCGGCCCTCACGCTGATCGCCATCGGCCTGCTGGTGCTCCTGATGCCCGGTTGGAAGGAGGGGGCGGTGATCGCCCTCTCGGCGGTGTCCACCGGCGGTTTCGCGCCGCGGCCGGACAGCCTGGCGAGCTACTCGAAGGCCGCGCAGGCGGTGACCATGCTGATCTGCCTTGCCTCCTCGGTGTCGCTGATCGCCTATGTCTACCTGATCCGCCGCGACTGGCGCGCGGCGCTGGACCACAGCCTGGCCCGCGGGGTCGCCGGGGTCGCGCTCTCGGGGCTGGTCCTTGTCGTTCTGGTGCTGGTCCTGACCGGACGGCCGACCGGTCCCGAAATCCGGGACGCGATCCTGAATTTCCTCAGCGGGCTGTCGACGGCGGGTTTCACGGTGGCACCGCTGGACCCGACGCCGGGGTACCTTGCGCTGGTCCTGGTGGCGATGCTGATCGGCGGTGGCGTCGGATCGACCGCCGGCGGGATCAAGATAAACCGGGTGATCACCATGGCCGCGATGCTGCGCCTGACCCTGCTGCGGTTGCGCGTTCCGCCCCGCGCGGTCACCACCTTGCGGGAAGGCCATACCCGGGTTCACGCCGACCGGGTCATCTCGATCGCGGCCGTTGTGCTGTGTTATGCGGCCTCGGCGCTGGCGTTCTGGATCGTGTTCCTGCTGTCGGGGCAGCCGCCGTTGTCGTCGCTGTTCGATGTCGTCTCGGCGCTGTCGACGGTTGGCATCACGTCGAGCGTGACCGGGGCCGAGATGGCAACTCATCTGAAATTCGTCTTGATGGCGGCAATGCTGCTGGGCCGTCTGGAGTTCCTGGCCCTCCTGCTGGCGTTGTCGCCGGGAACATGGATCGAACGGAGGTAGCATCATGCGGATCGTCATCGTGGGGGCCTCGCGCTTTGGGCTGGCCACAACCGAGCAGTTTCTGGAGAAGGGCCACGAGGTCGTGCTGGTCGACAGCGACCGCGACAAGCTCCTTGCCCTGGAAGAGGAGATCGATTGCGGGATGCTGCACGGCGACGGCTCCCTGCCCTCCGTGCAGCGCGAAGCCTTCGGTGATCATGCCGACGCGCTGGTGTTGCTGACCAACAACGACGATGTGAACATCCTTGCCGCCGCGGTCGGCAAGTCGATCGGGTTCGAGCGGGTGTTGCCGCAGATCGTGCGCGCCGAGCTGATCTCGGTCTGCGAAGAACTGGGGCTTGAGGATCTGATCGCGCCGCACTCGAAAATCGCCCGGTCGATCGTGCATCTGCTCGAAGACAACGAAGATGCGTCGGTGGAACTTCGGTTTCACAAGGGCCTGCAGGTGGTGGGCTACCAGGTGCCCGAATCGATGGACGGGCAGACGGTGGGAGAGCTCGGGCTGCCACGCCGCAGCCGCGCCTTCGGGATCGCCCGTGGTGAGGATGAAGACCTGGTGTCGGACGACACCCGGCTTCACACCGGCGACAAGCTGGTGTTGCTGATTGATGACAATATCAGGGACGAGTTGAACGACTATTTCGGCACCAAGCACACCGCGCCCCGTGCGCGCGACCAAAGCCGCAAGGAGGACCAGGACTGACCGGCACGCCGGGCACCCCCAACTGGATCATCCAGGCCGGCAACGGCCTTGCGCCTAGGGTTGGGTCTCGACATCCGGATCGTCCGGCTCAACCGGTTCGGCAGGATCGGACGGCGGGGCATTGCCTTCGCCCTCGGGATCATCGGCCGGGGTTGCGGCCTCGCTTTCGTCCTGCGGTCCGGGTGCCGTCGCGACCTCCTCGAGGATCCAGTAAATGATGACGCCAATCGCGAAGACCGCGATGATCGCCATGCCGACGAGCGGGAAGCGATGGCGGCGTTTCTGCTTTTTCAGATTGGTATCCGGTGGGGTCATGTCGCACCTCTTGTAGCGGATCGAATGGTCGGATTGCGCCGGTTTCGCGCGGGCTGATGTTCAAACGCGCACATGGCACAAAGGTTCCCCCGATCCCGGCCTGTCAGCCACCGGGAAGGGTGTGCGGACGGAACCGGAGGGCGACAAGGCCCCCGGACACCGACGAAAGCCAACGAAGTCGATACCGGCAGTGCCAAAGGATCCACGGCACCGCGGCGAGATGGCGCAGACCGGCAAGACCTGTGGCACCCGAACCTGCCGTGGGCGATAGCGCGCAACCATCCCGCTCCGACACTTGCGGGAGCCTAGCAAGCGCGGTTGCCCGACGATGTGCCACGCCAGCACCACGAGCGCCGGTTCCGCCTGCGCGGGGCCGGATCATGCAACGCCACCGCCGGAAACCCGCTGCGCAGATCAAGGGCGTCCAGTGGTAGAACCGGCGATCATGCGGTTTGTTCCCTCCACGATCGGCGGTCTGTCTGGCGGCCGAGGGGCCGTGCCGGGGACAGGCGATCCGACAGGTTGCGCACCGGGCGCCGGGAGCCAGTCGAGGCAGTCGATCCCCGTGACCCGCGACGAAACGATGCGCACCCGGGGCGGAGAACCCGGTTGACGCTGTCAGCGCCCGACCGTATTCTTAGTGAAATTGTCGGGTTTGACGCCCACGCGATATGTTGATGCTCTCGAAGGACCAACGATGGACCCTTGGCTTCCCCTTCGCCGCCCTCGGGATGACCGGGTTGGGCTCTCCGCCGGCGGCAAGAGTGTGACAGACCTGGCGCGGTTGCATGGCGGCTGGTAGTCTGCATCGTCGCGTCTGCGTCGCCGCGATCACCGACCTCGGGGCGACGGTGACACGGGTGCGTTTCACGCCCCGATCCCAGCCCGTGCCATTGGCCGAGCGCGTGCCCGGCGGACACCTCAAGCTGTTCTTTCCCTGCAATCTCCAAGGCCACAGCCCGGTCGCGCGCCCGGAGGTCGATCTGTGCCACAAGCCGCGCAGCTTCACCTACCGCGGTTGGGCTGGCGACGGTGCATTCGACGTCGATTTTGCCCGCCACGAAGGCACCGGCCCGGCGGCGAACTGGATCGCGCAGGCCCGGGCGGGCGACATGCTCCTGATGCGCCACGGCGGCGCCCCGAAGCTCGACCCCGCCGCCACCGCCGATCCGCTGGTGCTGGTGGCCGATCCGACCGGCACCCCGGTGGTGGCGGCGCTGGTGGAAAGCCTCGCCGATGCCGTCGACGTGACGATTTGCCTCGCGGTCGAGCCGGGGGCCTCGCCCTGCGCCCTGCCGCGCGACCACGGCCAGCAGGTGCTGGTGACCAGCCGCGACCGCAGCGGCCACCGCCTCCCGCTCGCCGATCTTCTGCGCTGCGCGCCTATCGCGCCCCGTGCCCGGGTCTTCGTCGCCTGCGAGGCCGGCGAAATGCGCGCGATCCGCCGCTTCCTGCTTGATGAGGCCGGGCACGATCCGTCGCGGGTGATCACCTCGGGCTACTGGAAAGCGGGCCTGAACACCGAGGCGGTCGAGGCGGCCAAGCGCCGGCCGGACTGGTTCGCCGACCCCGCCCCCGCCGCGCCCCGGCACGCCGAGGTGACGACATGATCCTTTCCCGGTTGTCGCTGTCGGCCGCGCCCGCCCCTTCCACTGGAGCCCCGCGATGCCCCGCCTGAAACCTCTCGCCCTGCACGGGCTCGCCCTCGCCGGGCTGCTCGTGCTCGCCGCCGCCATCGCCACTTATCGCGGCGCGCTCTGGCCCTTCGATATCCGCGCCACCCTGCTGATGACCGGCGCGGGCCTTGCCACCGTGCTCAGCGCCTGGGCGCCGCTGTGGCTTCTTGTCGGGGGTGTCTCGGCGCTGCTCGACCGGCCCGGGCACCGCGCCGCGCTCTGGCTGATCACGGTGTGGACGGCCATCGTCCTGCACGCCGCCATCGGCCCGCTTCTCGGTTTTGCGCCGCTGCCGGTGCTTGGCATCGGCGGCCTCATTGCCCTCTACCTGGTGCCTGCCGGGCTCGCCGTGCTCACCGGCTCCGCCCTGCACCCCGCCCTGCCCCGAAGGCGCCGCCGCCTGTTCGCATGAGCGCGCCCTGCCCCGATCCGACCCCGACCAAGAGGACTGCAACCATGACCCTGCCCACCCGCCATACCCGCCGAGCCGTTCTCGGGGCCGGTCTCGCCGCCGGCGCGGCGCTTGCCGCGCCCGGTCTCCTGCGCGCCGCGCCGATGCTGGAAGCGCTTACCCTCTACGGTCCGCCCGCCGGGCCCTCGATCACGCTCGCCCACGCGGTGGCCACCGGGGCGTTCGAGACCATCGCGGCCAGCAGCCGCTTTGTCGCGTGGCGCGACCCCGACGAGTTGCGCGCAGGGCTGACCTCGGGCACCATGCAGGTGGTGATCCTGCCCGCCAACGCCGCCGCCAACCTCTACAACCGCGGCATGGAGCTTGCCATGGTCAACGCGATGACCGGCGGGCTCAACTACGTGACGACCCGCGATCCCGGGATCACCACCCCCGCCGATCTCGCCGGGCGCTCGATCGCCCTGCCCTTCCGCAACGACACCCCCGACATCCTGCTCAAGCGTATCCTCGCAGAGGCAGGGCTGGCCGAGGCCGACGTCACCATCGTGCCTGCCGCGACGCCAATCGAGGCGGTGCAACTCCTGCTCACCGGCCGGGCCGATGCGGCGGTGCTGCCCGAGCCCGCCACCACCATGGCCGAGATGCGCGCGCTTCAGGCCGGCCAGCAGGTGTTTCGCGCCATCGACCTCCAGGCCGAATGGGGCCGGATCACCGGGCTCGGGCCGCTGGTGCCGCAGGCCGGGCTGGCGGTGACGCGCGATTTCGACGCGGCGCACCCCGGGGCCGTCGAGGCCTTGCAGGCCGCCATCGCTGCCACCCTGCCCGAAGTGCTCGCCAACCCTGAGGCCGCCGCCGCCTCGGCCACCGAACCGCTCGGCATGCCCGCGCCGATCCTCGCCAAGTCGATCCCCACCTCGGCGCTCATTGCCGAACCCGCGCGCGGCATCCGGCCCGCCTTCGAGGCGATGTTCGCCGCCGTCGCCGAGGTCGATGCCGCCGCAATCGGGGGCGACCTTCCCGACGCCGGGTTCTACCGGCTGTGAGCGCGCTTCTCGACAGGCTCGGGCGCACCGGGCGCTTTCTCTGGGGCGGCTGGGCCGGGGTCGCGGCGCTGGCGCTGCTCGCCGCGCTCTGGCAGGCAGGCCACGAGGCCTACGGCGATTTCATCCTGCCCGCCCCGCTCGCCACGATCCACGCCGCCGCCGACATCCTGTCGGACCCGGCGCACTGGGCGATCTTCCGCGACACCATGCAGCGCGCGCTCGCGGGCTTCGCACTCTCGGCGCTGATCGGCGGCGCGGCCGGGCTGGCTGCGGGCTATTCGCCCGCCACCCTGCGCCTCGCCCGCCCGCTGATCACCGTGATCCTCGGCGTGCCGCCGATCGCCTGGCTGGTGCTGGCGCTGATCTGGTTCGGCTCGACGGGGGGGATGGTGATCGTGACCATCCTCGTCGGCGTGGTGCCGCTGGTCTTCGCCGGCACCGCCGAGGGCGTGGCGGCGCGCGACCGCGGGCTCGACGCGATGGCGCAGGTCTTCGGGGCCGGGCCGGTGCGCCGCTTCGTCTCGGTCGGGCTGCGCCAGATGCTCACCCACCTGTTCCCGGCGCTGATGCTGGGGCTCGCCACCTCGGTCAAGGTGGCGGTGATGATCGAGGTGCTGGCCTCGGTCGGCGGCATCGGCAACGAGCTGGCCCGCGCCCGCCAATACATGGACGTGACCGAGGCGCTGGCCTGGATCGGCATCGCCGTGGCCGGGCTTATCGCGGTGGAATACGGGCTGGTTCACCCGGTGCGCGCCGAGTTCGAACGCTGGCGCGATGCCGCCCGGCCCTGGGGGGTGAAACGATGAGCGCCGCGCTGGACATCCGGGGCATGTCGCAGGCCTTCCTCGGCCGCGAGGTGCTCTCGGGCATCACTCTCGCGGTCGATCCCGGCGAGGTGGTGGCGCTGGTCGGCCCCTCGGGCTCGGGCAAGTCGACGCTGATCCACGTCGCCGCCGGGCTGATCGACCCGCGCGAAGGGCGGATCACCCGGCGTTACCGGCGTCACGCCATGGTGTTCCAGGAGCCGCGGCTGATGCCCTGGGCCACGGCGGAGGACAACATTGCCTTTGCCGCCCGCCTTGCAGGTCAGCCCCGGCGCGCTGCCCGCGAGGCCGCCCGCGCCGCCGCCGCGGCCGCGCATTTCGCCGCCGAGGATCTCGGCAAGTTCCCGGTCGAGCTTTCCGGCGGGATGCGCCAGCGCGTGGCGATCGCCCGCGCGCTCGTGGTGCGGCCCGATTTCATCTATTTCGACGAGCCCTTCACCGCGCTCGACGTGGCCCTGAAACGGCGGATGCAGGATCTGGTGCTCGATGCCACCGGCGCGGGGCATTTCGGCGCGGTCTTCGTCACCCACGACCTCTCCGAGGCCGCGCGGGTGGCGCACCGCGTGATGGTGATGCATCCCACCGGGCAAGGCATCGACGGAGAGCGCCGGGTGCCGGGGCTGCCGGGCGCGCGCAGCGAGGCCGAGCTTTTTGCGCTCACCCAGACCTGGCTGCACGAGGACCGGCTGTTTCGCCACATCCACGACGTTGACGAAAGGCGGATCGCATGAGCGGTATCCCCGACCTTGGCGGCCCGGGCCTCGTGCCGGCCGACGCCCTTCACACCCTGCCGCGACCGGGCCTTGCCCGGGTGTTGTCCGACGAGGGTTTTCGGCTTTTCTTCCCGCTCACCGCGCTGCACGCGGCGCTCTGGCCCTTCCTCTGGGTGGCGCTCGGCGGATACGGTCTGCCCGGTGCCAGCGTGATCGCCCCCACGGTCTGGCACATGCACGAGATGATCTACGGGGCCTTCGGCGCGGCGCTGATCGGCTTTCTCACCACCGCCTTCGCGGAATGGACCGACACCACCCCGATGAAGGGACGGCTCCTGTGGGGCCTCGCCGCGCTCTGGGGCACTGCCCGGCTGATCGGCTTTTTCGGCCTCGATGCGCTCACGCCGCTGGCCGCGCTGGCCGATCTTGGCTGGATCGCCGGGCTCATCGCCTATGGCCTCTGGCTGAGCTGGACGCGCCGGAGCGACCGGCTCCTCTCCTTCGTGGTCTGGCTCGCGGCCTTTTTCGCCGCCGAGGCCGTCGCGCGCCACTGGATGATCGCGGGCGACAGTTATCTCGCGGGCGAGGCGGTGAAAATCGGCGGGCTGATCTTTCTCGGTCTGCTCGGCCTTGCGCTGGCGCGGATCACCGTCCCGGTGACCAACCTCGTGCTCGATCCTTCCGAGGAGACATCGCCGTTCCGGCCCCACCCCGGCCGGCTCAACCTTGCCCCCGGTATCGTCGCGCTGCTGACCTTCGGCGCGGCCCTGGGCTTTTCCGAGCCGGTCGTCGGCTGGCTCGCCATTGCCGCCGGGGCGGCCTTTCTCGACCGCGTCGGCGAGGGCTTCATCGGTCGCGAGGCGCTGCGCGCCGAGATCCTTGCGCTGATGCTGCCCGCCGGGCTTGCCGGGGCCGGGCTGATCTGGCTCGGCGCGGCCTGGCTCGGGGCCCCGCTTGGCCCCGCCGGAGGCTGGCACCTCGCGCTGATGGGCGGGCTCGGGCTTGCGGTGCTCGCGGTGATGTCGATCGCGGGGCTGTTCCATGCCGGGCTGACCCTGCCGGTCGGGCGCGCGGTCAAGGTGGCGATCGCTTTGCTGCTGGCCGCCACCGCCCTGCGGCTTGCCCCCGACTTCGGCCTGCTCGACACCTTCGTGGCCCATCTCGCCGCATCGGTGTTCTGGGCGGCGGCCTTCGGGTTGTGGCTGCGCGCCTACTGGCCGATCCTGTCAGACCCCGAAACGCTCGGCCGGCGCGAAGGCTGCTGACAAACCAGAGGGCGCGCCGATCCTGGCGCGCCCCCTCTTGTTTTTCGGTGGTCTTGCCGAAAGCGGGCGGTCCGCTCCCCCGGCCCGCCTGCGAGATCGGCGCTTACTCGCCCTCGTCCATCGTCGAGGCGTTGAGCAGGGCGTAGCGCTCCGCGCCAAGCCGCTCGAACAAATCGATCTGGGTTTCAAGGAAGTCGACGTGGCCTTCCTCGTCGGTGAGCAGGTCCTCGAACAGTTTCGCGCTGACGTAGTCCTGCACCGAAAGACAATAGGTGCGCGCCTCGCGGTAGAGCGCCACGGCACCAAGCTCGGCAGCGAGATCGGCATCGAGGGTCTCGCGCGGGGTCTCGCCGATCCGGAGCGGATCGAGTTTTTGCAGGTTCGGGTGTCCGCCGAGGAAGATGATCCGCTCGATCAGGCGGTCGGCGTGGTGCATTTCCTCGATGCTCTCCTCGCGGCTCTTGGCGGCCATCTTGCCAAGCCCCCAGTCCTCCTGCAGCCGGAAATGCACCCAGTATTGGCTGACCGCGGTCAGTTCGCCGCGCAGGGCATCGTTGAGATACTGGATAACCTTGTCGTCACCTTTCATGTGCCTTCTCCTTTGGCTGGCTTGCTTGGCTGGCGCGGAGTGTCCGAAGCTCCTGGGGCACCCCGATATCCGGGTCGGACCGCATGACCGCAACGAAATGGCTGATGCATCCGCCGCAATCGGCGGATTTGCCGAGAGCGTGATAGATCCGGCCCGGGGTGATGATCGAGCGTGGATCAGCGGCGCGCATCCAACCGATCGCGGCGTGGATGTCGCGGTCGGTGATGTTCTGACAATGGCAAACGATCATCGGTTTTCCCTATTTTGTCAAGATCGGCTTGGCCGCACGGGTGCGGCGCAAGGTGTTAATCCGGTCGCCCGGCGTGATACGCGCCTCGACCCCCGGGCCAATCGGCAGCCCGGCCTCCGACAGAACCGCAAGCGCCTCGTCGCGGTCGGTTTCCTGCCGCCGCCGGGAGGGTGTCTGGGCTGCACCAACAACTTGGTCCGACATCGAAGCACCTCTCGCACCTGCGACCCGGCTTCCCCGAATTGCGGCGGGGTGGCTTCGCATCGCCGTATATCTGACAAAAATGGTATGGTAAGTCAATGGCGGCATTTCAAGTGCGCGCGGCACAGATTTTCCCCGCCGCACGCCGCCCCGAACGGGGCCACCTCAGCCTTGAGGGCGAAGCACAAGGACACGGCGTGGCCACCAACCGGCGGTCCCACGGATCGCATGACCGGCACACGGGTCTCAGATCGGCTGGGGCCCCGTCACCGCGATCGCCGGCGCTGCCAGAGAGGGCGCGCAGGGTGTTGCGACGGGCACCGAACTTCCAGCCGGCACCCTGCCGCGAACCGCATCGCGAGTCGCACCGCCTTGCCGTCGATCAGGCGCAAGGGCTGTCTTGACGTCGGACGCACACCGCTCTGGCTGGCGCGTTGCCGCCTCAGCGCGGGGCCATCCTGATCGCGCCGTCGAGGCGGATGACCTCGGCGTTCAGCATGTCGTTCTGGGCGATGTGCAGCGCGAGGGCGGCGAATTCCTCGGGGCGTCCGAGCCGCGACGGGAACGGCACCTGCGCGCCGAGGCTGGCTTGCACCTCGACCGGGAGCTGGTCGAGAAGCGGGGTATGGAAGATCCCCGGCGCGATGGTGTTGACGCGGATACCGTCGCGCGAGAGGTCGCGGGCCATCGGCAGGGTCATGCCCACAACGCCGCCCTTGGAGGCGGCATAGGCCACCTGCCCGACCTGCCCGTCGAAAGCGGCGACGGAGGCGGTGTTGATGATCACGCCGCGTGCGCCGTCGTCGTCGAGCGGATCGGCGGCGACCATGCCTTCGGCGGCCTGGCTGGCGCAGTTGAAGCTGCCGCCAAGGTTGACCGTGATCGCCTTCATGAACAGCCGCGGGTCATGCGCCACGCCCTTGGCGACGGTTTTCGCCGCCGGGCCGATGCCGGCGCAGTTCATCAGCACGCGCTCCTGCCCCTGCAGGGCGCGCACCTTGGCAAAGCCCGCGCGCACGCTCTCGGGGTCCGACACGTCGACCCGCGCGAAAACGCCGCCAAGCTCGGCTGCAACCGCTTCGCCACGCTCTTCGTTGAGATCGAACAGCGCGACCGGCGCGCCCAAGGCGGCAAAGGCCCGTGCAACGGCCTCGCCAAGCCCGGATGCGCCGCCCGTGACCACCAGCGGTGTGTTCTTGCCGATCTGCATTGTTATCTCCCATAACTATTTTTCTCGCAGATAGCAGGAAGCCCGCCACGAGGCAATCGCGATGCCGACCGGGGGTGCAGAAACGAAAAGGCCCTCCCGGATGCGCCGGGAGGGCCTGTCATTTTTCGAGGTGCACGGCCGTCAGCCGCCGGCAGCCATCCGTGCCTTGGCGGCGTTCCACAACGCTTCGCTGCGGGCCCCGGACCGGCAATAGGCAAACACCTTGCCCTCGGTCTCGCGCATCGCGCCGACGAAGCCGCTCACCGCGTAATCGGTCGGGCTGCGGTCGGCTTGTGGCAGGTAGCGCGCCGCGATGCCGTTGTGCTTGCAGGCTTCGGCGATCTCGTTCCAGTCGGGCTGGCCGGGCTCCTCGCCATCGGGCCGGTTGCACATCACGACCCGGAACCCGGCGGCGGCGAGTTGGCCGACGTCTTCGGGCCGGATCTGGCCCGCGACGGTGACCTGTTGATCAAGCTCTTTCCAGTCCCTGCGCATCTCGTCGTTCCTCAGAGCGTGTTGACCGGAACCTTGAGGAAGACCTTGCCGTCCTCCTCCGCCGGGGGCATCTCGCCGGCCCGCATGTTGACCTGCAACGACGGGATGATCAGGCGCGGCATGGCGAGCTGGGCATCGCGCTCGGTGCGGAACTTGACGAAATCTTCCTTCGTCTTGCCGCCGCCAACGTGGATGTTGTGCTCTTTCTCTTCCGCCACCGTGGTTTCCCACTGGATGTCGCGCCCGTTGGGCCCGTAGTCGTGGCACATGAACAGCCGGGTTTCCTCGGGCAGGCTCAGCACCTTCTGGATCGAATCGTAGAGCACGCCGGCATCGCCGCCGGGGAAGTCGGCCCGCGCCGAGCCGCCATCGGGCATGAACAGCGTGTCGCCGACGAAGCCGGCATCGCCGACCACGTGGGTCATGCAGGCCGGGGTGTGGCCCGGGGTGTGCATCGCGAAAGCGGTCATGTTGCCGATCTTATAGGTGTCGCCTTCCTGGAACAGCTTGTCGAACTGCGAGCCGTCACGCTGGAACTCGGTGCCCTCGTTGAACACCTTGCCGAAGGTGTCCTGCACCACGGTGATGTTCTCGCCGATGCCGATCTTGCCGCCGAGCTTGCCCTGGATATAGGGCGCGGCGGAAAGGTGGTCGGCGTGAACGTGGGTTTCGATCAGCCATTCGAGCTTGAGGCCGTTGTCTTCGATGAACTTGATCATCTTGTCGGCGCTCTCGTAGGAGATGCGGCCGGCGGCGTAGTCGATATCCATCACCGAATCGATCACCGCGCAGGCGTTCGACGTCGGGTCTTTCACCACGTAGGAGATCGTGTTGGTGTCGGGATCGAAAAAGGCTTCGACGTCCGGCTTGATCGAGGTGTCGATCGGGTAATCGGTGGCAAAATCTTTCATCGTCTCGCTCCTTCTTGCCGGGATGCCCTGCCCCGGCCGGTTTCGTTGACCCCCGGCGACGGCTTGATCTTGCGCCGCCAGAGCTGTTGATGGGTCATGTAGGGATCGTGATTGCTGTCGTAAAGCCCCTTACATGCAGGTTTTTGAATTTGTTCTTGTCCCAAGTCCCGCAGGTTATGCCGAGACGGTTGCCGCCCGGGTCGCGTTCAAGCGCATCAGCCAGCGCGCCGTGAACATCCCCGCCACCAGCGCGCCGGTAAAGGCGAAGACCTCGACCCGGCCGGTGCCGAGCGCGGGCAGCGAGGCACCGGGGCAGAAGCCCGACATCCCCCAGCCGATGCCGAACAGCCCCGCGCCGAGCACCAGCCTGGCGTCGATCGCCCGCGCGGTGGGCAGTTGGAACCGCGGCGCGAAGAGCGGGGCGGACCGGCGCAGAACCAGCCGGTAGCCGCCCGCGGCCACCGCCAGCGCCGTCACCATGACCACGGCGAGCGAGGCGTCCCAGCCCCCTGCCACATCAAAGAAATTCAGCGTCTTGGCCGGGTTGACCATGCCGCTGATCGAGATGCCGAGGCCAAACAGGAGCCCGGCGAGGTAGATCGCAACGAGGTGCATCACAAGCCTCCGAAAACATGGCGCACCGCGTAAACGGTGAGCGCGGTGGTGAGCATGAAGGTGGCGGTGGCGACAATCGAGCGGCGCGCGCCGCGCGCAAGGCCGCAGATGCCGTGGCCCGAGGTGCAGCCCGCCCCGAAGGTCACGCCGAGGCCGACGAGAAAGCCGCCGACCAGCACCATCCAGGGGGCCACCGGCACCTCGACCGGCGGCATTTCGCCGAGCAGCGCGAAATGCGCCAGCGGACCGCAGACCAGCCCGGCCATCAGCGCCGCACGCCAGGCCCAGTCCGAGGAAGAGGACGGGCTCAGGAAGCCCGCGAGAATGCCCGTCGCGCCGAATACATTGCCGCGCAGGGCCAGCAGCAGCACCGTGGCAAGCCCGATCATCGCACCGCCCAGGGCGGCGCTCACCGGGGTGAACGTCGTCTCGATCATGGTTTGTCTCGTCTCTCCGAAAGTCGTCTGTTCGCCCCTCGACGCTAACAAGGGGCGCGGTCAGGTCGCAAGGACTTATTCCATGTTATGAATTTGTTGTGAGGTCGCCTTGATCGTATCTGGCCGGCGTTCGATGCCACAGCGGAGAATTCAAATTCCCGCAAGTGAATTGATTGCCTCGTCACAATCGCTTATGTCGGAAGGAAAGGTTGTGAAAAATGAGCAAGGTTTCTTTCATGGAATCGCCCGTGATCACCGAAGATATGTCGGCGGAGGACATGGACAAGATGATGTCCGCGGCCTGCGATGCGTCCGCGTTGCTCAAGGCGATCAGTCACGAAGGACGGCTGATGATCCTCTGCGCACTCGTCACCGGTGAGAAGTCGGTGACCGAGCTTGAGGAACTTCTGCACGCGCGCCAGGCGGCGGTCTCGCAGCAACTGGCGCGGCTTCGGATGGAAGGTCTGGTGGTGCCCCGGCGCGAAGGCAAGGCGATCTTCTATTCGCTCGCCGACGAACGCCCCAAGCGCATTCTCGAAGTGATCTACGAGATGTTCTGCTCCGTACCTGACGAGGGCGAGAGCGAGGTTGCCGACCAGTCGGCCGCGCGCGCCTGAATTCACGGCACAGGCCACGCAATCCCGTCAGGAGCCTTCATGGCACAGAACTTCATCCCGGGCCCGGAAAATACCCGTGCCCTGCGCAGCGCTTTCGGCCGTTTTGCGACCGGCGTCACGGTGGTGACCGCAGCGGTCGAACGTGGCCCGATCGGGATCACCGCCAACAGCTTCACTTCCGTTTCGCTCGATCCGGCCCTGCTGTTGTGGTGCCCGGCCAAGGCGTCGCGCCGCCACGACGCCTTCGTGAGCGCCGAGCGCTTCGCGCTGCACGTGATGGGCACCGGGCAGGACGAGGTCACCTGGGCCTTCGCCAATACCGCCGAGGCCTTCGAACATTGCGACTGGGAGATGTCGGAACACGGCGTCCCGCTGATCGCGGGCTGCCCGGCGCGCTTCGAATGCACCATCCGCGACCGGATCGACGCCGGCGATCACACCGTGATCATCGGCCAGGTCACCCGGGTATCGACCGAAGACGGCCCGATGGCGCGGGTGTTTCTCGGCGGCGATTACGGGCAGTTCGATCCGGGCTGATCGCGCGCGGGATCAGTTCGTCAGAACGTCAGCGCGCTGGTAGCTCGCACTGTCGGTCGAGCCATCGTCGTATTCGAGCCGGACCGTCACGCTTTCGACCGATCCGAGCGGCAGCGCCACGAAAGGCAGCACATCGGCAGCCTTGATCGCGTTCGGCTGCGCTTCACCCTCGTAGCACGGCTCGCCGTCCCAAGGCCGTTCGCTGCCGCCGTTCAGGGCGTAGTAGATCTGGTCGATACCGCAGCGCCAGGCCATCAGGTGGGTGAAATAGAGCAGATCCTGCCCGTCATACTCGCGCACCGCGATCCAGTTCGACTTGGTGGCGTCCAGAATCGGCTTCACTTCCGCGGCGGTGGTGAATTGCTGGCCAAACGCCGGTGTCGCCAGCGCCACAATCAGACCAAGCGTTTGAAAAACCTTCATTTGCGCTCCTGCACCAAGAAACCTGAGGGTGCTTTTCCTCGCAGCATCTGGGCCTATACTGGCAGAAAATCAAGGGGCGGGCAAAGCGGTCATGGCAGGGCAGGCGGAAAAGCGTTCAACCTTCAATGTCGTCGTCATCGGTCAGGCCGGGCGGCTGCAATACGAGGCGTTGCTGTTTGCCGCCTCGCTGCGCCAGAACGATCCCGGGTTTGCCGGTCGCCTCTTCATCGCCGAACCCCGGCCCGGCGGGGCCTGGCCGGGTGATCCGCGGATCGAACCCGCGGTGCGCGCGGCGCTCGAAAACCTGAATGCCGAGATCCTGCCGTTCGAGGCGCGCCATTTCGGCAAATCCTACCCGCAGGGCAACAAGATCGAGGCGCTGCTGGCGCTGCCCGAGGGCGTGCCCTTCGTGTTCTTCGACAGCGACACCGTGATCACCGGCGCGCTCAGCGCCGTGCCTTTCGATTTCGACCGACCCTCGGCCTCGATGCGGCGCGAGGGCACCTGGCCCGAGATCGAGCTTTACGGCCCCGGCTACAGCGATATCTGGAAATCGCTCTACGACCGCTTCGGCCTCGACTTCGAAAGCTCGCTCGATCTTGCCGAGCCCGACGAATACTGGGGCCGCTACCTCTACTTCAACGCCGGCTGGTTCTTCGCCGCCGATCCCCACGCCTTCGGCCAGCGTTTTCTCGAAACCGCGATCGCGATCCGCGACGATCCGCCCGAAGAGCTGGTCTTGCAGAAACTCGACCCGTGGCTCGACCAGGTGGCGCTGCCTCTGGTGATCCATGGCTTCGGCGGCGGCCGGCCCGGCCCGGAGCTGGACGGACTCGACGGCGCAGTATCCTGCCACTGGCGCATCCTGCCGCTTGCCTATGCGCGCGAGAGCGACCGGGTGATCGAGGTGATCGAGGCGGCGGCCGCACCAAACCGGATCAAGAAACTGCTCAAGGCCTACGATCCGATGAAAAAGATGATCTACCACGGGCGCGGGCGAAAGCTGCGCGAGATGTTCGACCGCAACCGCCTGCCCCGTTCCGAGAAGGTCTTGCGCAACCGGATCAAGCGCGAAGGGTTCTGGATGCGCTGACCGGCGGCGCGCCGATCAGCGCCCCTCGAACTTCGGACTGCGTTTTTCAAGGAAGCTCAGCACGCCTTCCTTGAAATCGCGCGAACGTCCGCATTCGCCCTGGATCTGTGCCTCCAGCGCGATCTGGTCGTCAAAGCTGTTGCCGAGCGAGGCCCGCATCGCCCGCTTGATGCCCCGGTAGGACAGCGTTGGCCCGGTGGCGAGGTGGCGCGCGCGCGCCTGCCAATGGCCCTCGAAATCAATATCCGGCACCGATTCCCAGATCATCCCCATGGCCGAAGCCTCGTCGGCACTGATCTTCTCGGCGAACAGCGCCGCCCCCATCGCCTTCGCCAGCCCCATGCTGCGCGGCAGGTTATAGGTGCCCCCGGCGTCGGGAATGAGGCCGATGCGGCTGAAGGCCTGCAGGAAGTAGGCCGACTGGGTCGCAATCACCACGTCCGCCGCGAGCGCGATATTGGCCCCTGCCCCCGCCGCCGGACCATTCACCGCCGCGATCGTCGGAATCGGGCTGTCAACGATGGCGCGCAGGAGCGGTTCGTACTCGTCGCGCAGGGTGCGTTCGAGGTCGATGTTGTCGGCATTGGCGCGGTCACCGAGATCCTGCCCCGAGCAGAACGCCTTGCCTGCGCCGGTCAAGACCAGCACCCGCGCCTCGGACCCGGCGCGCTTCACCGCGTCGGCCAGTTCGGCGCGCATCAAGGTGTTGAGCGCGTTCATCTTCTCGGGGCGATCGAGGAGGATCACCGCGAGCCCGTTGTCGATGTCGTAGCTGATCGTGTCGTAGTTCATGCGCGCCTCCCTGTCGGTTGCGGGCGAGACTAGCCGAGCCCCGCGCCAAGGGGAAGAAACAAAACCGACCGGGAAGTCGGAGTTTTGAGCCGGACCCGTCTGACGTGCTGGATTGTGCCTTGATCCGCCCCGTCAGCCCTTCATCAACTCATCAAGCCGCGCCTGTTCCTCCGATGTCAGCTTCGCCGCCGGCTCCGCGCTCGCCGCACGCCGGCGCAGATAGGCACCCGCACCGAGCAGCGAGATCACGAAGAGCGCCGGGCCGGCCCACCAGAGCAGGATATTGGCCCCCTCGGTGGTGGGTTTCATCAGCACGTATTCGCCGTAGCGTTCGACCACGAAATCCACCACCTGCACGTTGCTGTCGCCCTCCAGCAGACGTTCGCGCACGATCCCCCGCAGGTCGCGGGCGATCGCGGCGTTCGATTCGTCGATGTTCTCGCCCTGGCAGACCACGCAGCGCAATTCGGCCGAGATTTCGCGCGCCCGGGCCTCGAGCGCGGGATCCTCGAGCACCTCGTCGGGGTTCACCGCAAAGGCGGGGCCGGCGATCAGGGCGAGCGCAAGAAACAGCTTCTTCATTCTGCCGGCACCCCCCCGGGCACGGTTTTTCGCGCCTTCGCCGCCGGGGCGGCGACCCGGTAGCGCCGATCGGAGAGCGAAAGCAGCCCGCCGAGCGCCATGATGATCGACCCCGCCCAGATCCAGTTGGCGAAAGGCTTGATGAAGGTCCGCACCGCCCAGCCGCCGTTCTCCTGCGGGTCGCCGATCACGACGTAGACATCGCGCCAGAAGTTGTAGTTGATCGCGGCCTCGGTGGTCGGCATCGCCTGCACCGGGTAGACGCGCTTTTCCGGCCGCAGGGTCGCGATCAACTCGCCGCCCCGGCGCACGTCCATGATGCCGACGGTCGAGACGTAGTTCGGCCCCTGTTCACGCACCACGTCCTGAAGGGTGATCTCGTAGCCCGAGGTTTCAAAGGTTTCGCCGATCTGCGCCACCCGGATATCCTCGGTATCCCAGGCCATCAGGCCGGCGACCCCCATGAAGGTGATCCCCAGCCCGGCATGGGCCGTGGATTTGCCCCAGTCGGCGCGCGGCAGGCGGGCGAGGCGGGCAAGACGGCCCCCGATCGCACCGCGCCCGGTGCGCCCCATCAGGTCGGTCAACGCGCCCGCCACCAGCCAGGTGCCGAGCAGAAAGCCGACCGGGCCGAGGATCGAACGGTTGGTTTGCAGCGTCCAGACCAGCAGCGCCACCAGCACCGCGAGCACCGCTGCGGGCAGGAGCGGGCGCATCGCCCGGCCCAGTCGCGCGCGCTTCCACGGCATCATCGCGCCCACCGGCAGCACGATTGCCAGCACCACCATGAACGGCGTGAAGGCCGCCTCGAAGAAGGGCGCGCCGACCGAGAGCTTGCGGTCCATGAAGGCTTCCGCCACCAGCGGCCAGATCGTGCCGATGAAGACCACGAAGGACGAGACCGCCAGCAGGATGTTGTTGACCACGAGCGCCGATTCCCGGCTCACCATCGAGAACACCCCACGCGCCTCGAGCGCCGCGGCGCGGAAGGCGTAGAGCATCAGCGCGCCGCCGGTGAAGAAGGCGAGGATGCCGAGGATGTAGACGCCCCGGGTCGGGTCGGAGGCGAAGCTGTGCACGCTGGTGATGATGCCCGAGCGCACGATGAAGGTGCCGATCAGCGAGAAGCCGAAGGCGAGGATCGCGAGCAGAACCGTCCAGCTTTTGAGCGACTCGCGCTTTTCCACCACGATCGCCGAGTGCAGCAACGCGGCGGCGAAAAGCCAGGGCATGAAGGAGGCGTTTTCCACCGGGTCCCAGAACCAGAAACCGCCCCAGCCGAGCTCGTAATAGGCCCACCATGAGCCGAGCGCGATGCCGATGGTGAGGAACACCCAGGCCGCCAGCGTCCAGGGCCGCACCCAGCGCGCCCAGGCGGCATCGACCCGGCCCTCGATCAGCGCCGCCACCGCGAAGGAGAACGCCATCGAGAGGCCAACGTAGCCGAGGTAGAGGAACGGCGGGTGGAAGGCGAGGCCCGGGTCCTGCAACAGCGGATTGAGATCGCGCCCGTCGAAGGGCGGAAATTCAAGCCGCAGGAACGGGTTCGAGGTGAAGATGATGAAGCCGAGGAAGGCCAGCCCGATCGCGCCCTGCACCGCGAGAACGCGGGCCTTGAGACGCGGCGGCAGCCCCTTCCCGAACCAGACCGCCATCGCCCCGAACAGCGCCACGGTGAGCACCCAGAGCAGCATCGAGCCCTCGTGGTTCCCCCAGACACCCGAGATCTTGTAGAGCATCGGCTTGTCGGAATGTGAGTTTGCCCAGACCAGATGGAGCGAGAAATCCGAGGTGACGAAGGCCCAGGTCAGCGCCGAGAAGGAGATCGCGACGAAGGCAAATTGCAGGTTGGCGGCCGGGGCGGCCACGGCCATCCAGCCGGTCCATCCCTTGTGGGCACCGATGAGCGGCACGATCGTTTGCACGATGGCGACGGCGAGCGCGAGGATCAGCGCGACATGTCCGAGTTCGGTAATCATGGCGCGGACAATAGGCACATTCGCGAGCGCCGCCAATCCCGTGCGCGCGGATGTCGCGGATTTGTCATTTGCCGCCGTGGCGGGCGCGCGCTCGGCCGCCTGCGCGGCCAAGACTTGATGCAGGTTAAGGCAGGCCGCCGGGGCCTGTGTCATGGTCGTGTCGTGGCGGGAAATCACCGGCCACACGACAGGCGTGGAGGGTTCGATGAAACTGAAACTCAAGACCATCCTTCTGTCCACCGCACTCGCCCTTGCCGCAAGCACGGCGCAGGCGGGCGAATGGGAAGGGCCCTATGCCGGAGCCTTCCTTGGTTACATCAGCTTTCCGAGCATGATCGCGGGTGTGCAGGCGGGGTATGCCTTCGAGATCGACGAGGGCATCTATCTCGGCCCGGAAGTGGACAGCTTCTACATCGCCAGCACCGGCGCACTGGCGGGGAGCGCCACGGCGCGACTCGGCGTGGCAGTGTCGGACGAGGTTCTGCTCTACGGGCGTGCCGGCGTCTTCGGTTTCAGCAGCGGCGCCAGCGGCTGGCTCGCCGGGGGCGGCGCGGAGGTTTCGCTCACCGACAGGGTGTCGCTCTTCGCCGGGGCCGACCGCTACGATTGCGGCTGCGTCTACAGAGTGGTGCGCGCGGGCGTGCAGATGAGGTTCTGACCGGGCATTGCCGCCCCGCCCCGGGTCCGGCACCGGCGGCAGGGCCGGTCACGGCAGCGCCAGAGCGAGCAGCCCGGCTGCGAGCGACACCCCCACCGGCCAGAGAAAGCTGGCCCCGTGCCAGCCGAAGGACCGGTGGATCACCGAGAAGTGCAGCACCGCACCGACGATGCAGAACGCCAGCACCGCAAGCAGTGCGCCCGGTGCCTGCCCCGCCCCGACCAACCAGACCGAGCCCGCGAACAGCCCCCAGCCCAGCCAACTGAAGGCCATGCCGAGGGCCAGCGGCGTGGCCCGCACCGCGTAGAGCCACAGGAAGGTGGCCGCGATCATCAGCGCCATCAGCGCCATCGCCCCCGTCGCCACCACCAGCACCACCTCGCCGCCAAGCCACACGCGGCCAAGGTGCAGCCCGGCGAGGACGAGGGCGAGTAGCCCGATTGACTGTCTCATCGCGCCAGCACCTCCCGCACAACCTTGTCGAGATCCCGCGCCGCGCGGGTGTTGCGGGCCACCGCGCGGGCGAATTTCGGCCCGGCGAGCCAAGCCCGCAGCCGGCGCGCCCAGCGTCTCACGCGCGCCGTCATAGCCCCGGTCTCCCGGCTTGCGGCAGCCGCTCGCGGATGATCGTGGTGATCTCGATCAGGATCGCGGAATTCTTGTCGAGCACGGCGCGGGTGGCCTGATCTTTCTGCAGGTCGCGCCAGAGCAGGTAGAACACCAGAAGCACCCAGGGGCCGTGCTCGGTCAGCGCGGCTACGAAGAAATCGCCGCTCATCGACCATCGCCGCGCCAATCGGCCAGCGCCGGGTTGGGATCGTCCGAGGCGCGCGCGCCGGCGTCGAGCGCCTGGAGCGCGCCGATGTTGCGCACCACGGTGCCGGTGCGGTTCATGGTCTCGGCCAGCGAGCGTTGAAACTCCTGCCCCTTGAGCTGGTGGCGGGCACCGAAATAGAAGCTCACGATCGCCCCCATCAGCCACCACAGCGGTTCGGGCACGAGCTGGATGCCCTGCATCCGCGCGGCGAACCAGACCGGATCGACCATCGCCGCCACGAAGAGCCCGAGCGTGCCAAGCGCCAGCGCCGGGCGCGGAAGCCGGTTCACCCCGTCGATGAAGCGGTCGAACAGCCCCTTGTGCGGCCGGGCGAACTCGCCGGCAAACTGCCCCAGCGCCGCCGCCCGCCACGCCGCCTCGCGTTCCGCCCCCGCCTCGCTGTTTTCCATGAAGATCCCGGCGGTCTCGCGCACCACGTTGCGCCCGCCGCCGAACAGCGCGCCGACCATCGCCGCCACCCCGGTGCTCAGCCCCATGCCGCCACCCGGGCTTGGTGCTCGGCCTCGGTGAGGTGGAACCTCGGCGAGATGAAGGCCTCGGCGCGCAGGATCCAGCCGCCCTTGCCGCCGTCGCGGCGGAGGGCGTATTTGCGGCTCGCCGGGCGGCCGTCGGCCAAACGGTAATAATAATTGCGCCGGGCGATGCCGTAGGCGTCGGCGATGTGGCCCGGTGCCTCGGCCGCGGCACGCTGCGCCGCCGCCACCGTCTGCGGCCCGATCGCCCCGTCCACCGTTACCGGGTGGCCCATCTCCACCAGCAGCCGTTGCAGGATGCGCACCGCGTTGGCCCCTGCGTTCACATGCATGTCGAACACCGAAGGCTGGAGCGCCTCGGGCAGCCGGGCGATGCCGGGACGGTGGAAGTAATGCTCGATGAAAATGTCGCGCGCCTGGTCGCGGCTGAGCCGCTTCACGTCTTCAGGCGTCACCTGCCCGTCGCCGTCGAGATCTCGCCCGAGCGCGCGCATCGTGTGGATCGTCACGCCGAAGTTGGTGGCACCACCGGGATCGTCGGGATCGTTGACGTAACCGCCTTCGCGGTCGAGAATCTCGTCGGCGATGTCGCGGATGGAAAGCATGGCCGCCCCCGTTGTTGAAACCGGGGGCAAGCCTCATCGCTCGATGTTAACGCCGGTGAAACCGGGCGCGCGGCGCGCCTCAGGAGCCGGTTTCGTCCGCCGCCGTCGGGTCCTTGTAGAGCCCGTCTTCCTTGAGCGAATCGAGCACTTCCTTGGGCATGTAGGTCTCGTCGTGCTTGGCGAGGATCTCCGAGGCCTGGAACACGCCATCGACGTAGGTGCCGGTGCCGATCATGCCCTGGTTCTCGCTGAACAGGTCCGGCAGGATTCCGGTGAACACCACCGGCACCGACTCCGCGCCGTCGGTCACGATGAAGCGCACCGTTTCGCTCTGGCCACGCTCGATCGAGCCCGCCTCCACCAGCCCGCCAATGCGGAACACCTCGTTCGGCGCGGGCGGTTCGGCAATGATCTGGCTCGGATCGCGGAAGTAGTTGATCCCGTCCTTGAAGGCGTAGCCGATCAGACCCGCCGCAATCCCCAGTGCAACGAATGCCAGAATAACGATCTGGATACGCCGTTGTTTCTTCAGGCCTTTCATACCAGCCATGTGATCCTCCTCACGGGAACACCGGGGCCAGCATCAGCCCGGTGGTTTCATCTTCGCCCAACATCAGGTTCGCGTTCTGCACCGCCTGCCCCGACGACCCCTTGGTGAGGTTGTCGAGCGTCGAGACGATCAGCGCGCGGTTCTCCTTGCGATCCGGGATAACACCGATGTGGCACAGGTTCGACGCGGTAACATGTCCCATCCCCGGCGCGCGCCCGAACGGCAGAACGGTGATGAAGGGCTCGTCGGCATAGGTTCGCGCGAGCGCCGCGTGAATCGCCTCCGGGTCGCCCTCGACGTAGCAATCGGCAAGGATGCCCCGGCTCGCCGGCACGAGGTGCGGGGTGAAGACGATCTCCACCGGC
Organism: Maritimibacter sp. HL-12; assembly: GCF_900177545.1. Classification (GTDB taxonomy): domain Bacteria; phylum Pseudomonadota; class Alphaproteobacteria; order Rhodobacterales; family Rhodobacteraceae; genus Sinisalibacter. Next base: position 3,454,848 of record NZ_FXBQ01000001.1, read on the forward strand.
CGCCCGGCCAGCAACGCGAATTCCTGGTCGAACTCGCCGAGGTGGCGGTGCTTGCCACCTTGCGCATAGCCCTCCACGTTGGTCGATCGCTCGGCAAAGAGCATGTTTTCCTTGAGCGACCGCCCGGCCCCGCTGACGCCGTTCTTGAGATCGCAGATGATCCGGTCGAGGTCGATAAGCCCCTGCCCGATCAGCGGGCGCAGCGCATATTGCACCGTGGCCGCGTTGCAGCCGGTCCCCGCCACGAGGCGCGCATCGCGGATCTCGTCGCGGTAGAATTCGGTGAGGCCATAGACGGCCTCTTTTTGCAACTCGGGCGCCACATGCGGCTGGCCATACCATTTTTCATAGGCCGCAGGATCGCGCAGGCGGAAGTCGGCACCAAGATCGACCACCTTCACCGAGCGCGGCAGATCGCGCACCAGCGCCTGGCTCAAGCCATGCGGCAGCGCGGCAAAGACGAGATCGACGCCGGAAAAGTCGATCTCCTCCATCTTCACCAGCGCCGGCAGGTCGAGATGGGCAAGATGGGGGTAGACATCGCCCATCCGCATCCCCGCCTTGCGGTCGGCCGAAAGCGCGACGATCTCCATCGTTGGATGGGTGGCGATGATCCTCACCAGTTCCGCCCCGGTGTATCCCGAGGCGCCGAGGATGGCGATCTTGTGACTCATGAAGCCCTCGTTGTCTTGGGTCTGCATATGGGGTCGCTCGGGCATCCGCGCAATCAGGCGGCCTCGAAGGTGATCTTGCGGCGCAGGAACTGGGTGGCGCGGTCGCTCACCCGGCGCGGATCGCCGGTGGTGAGAAACTTCGCCGCCTCACCCTTGCCCTTCATCTGGGGATGACGACCGAGGTAATGGGCAAGGCTCTCCGCCACCAGGCTGGCCTGGCTGTAAACACTTACCTCGGCCCCGAGCGCATCCTGGAACACGTCTTCCATCAGCGGATAATGCGTGCAGCCCAGCACCGCCGCCTCCGGGGTCGGCATCTTGCGCTTGAGCGCATCGACGTGGGAGCGCACGAGGGCTTCGGCAAGGATCATGTCGCCCTCCTCGATGGCATCGACCACCCCGCCGCAGGCCTGCGCCTCCACGTCCACCCCGATGGCGCGGAACGCCAGTTCGCGCTGGAAGGCGCGGCTCGCAACCGTCGCGGGCGTGGCAAACAACGCCACGTGCTTCACCGCCACCTCGCGCGGCGGCGAATTGTCGCCCCAGTCGCGCTCGGTCAGCGCCTCGATCAACGGCACGAAGACGCCGAGCACCCGTTTTCCCGGCGGCAGCCAGCTTTCCTGCATCCGGCGCAGGGCGGCGGCCGAGGCGGTGTTGCAGGCGAGAATCACCAGGTCGCAACCTTCCTCCCAGAGCCGCTCCACCGCGGCGGTGGTGAGCTTGAAGATGTCATCGGCATCGCGCACGCCGTAGGGCGCATGGGCGTTGTCGCCGAAATAGACGAAGGGCACATCCGGCAGGCGCCTGGTCAGCGCATCGTAAACCGTCAGCCCGCCCAGACCAGAATCGAAAACCCCTACCGCCATGTTTCGCCCTCTTGGAATAACGGCTCGGTTCTACGATCAAACCCGGGGCGATGCCAGCAAAAGCGGCGTCACTCGGCGGCGCGTGCCACGGCGTCTGAGCCCGTCCGCAAGGTGTCGAGCAACTCGGCCCGGCGCCGCGCCGCCGCCGCGGCATTGGCGGCCTTGACCGGACCGAAGCCGCGGATCGTGAGCGGCAGCCGGGCCAGTTCCCGCGCCGCCGCCTCGGTTTCGGGCGTGAGCCGGGCAAACACCTCGGCCATGTCGGCCTCGTATTGGCGAATAAGCGCGCGTTCCATCCGCCGCTCGGTGGCATGGCCGAACGGATCGAAGGGCGTGCCGCGCAGCGCGCGCAGCCGCGCGAGCCCCGCCATCACCGGCCGGATCCACGGCCCGAAAGCGCGCTTTTTCGGCCGTCCGTCGGGGCCGGGGCGCGAGAGCAGCGGCGGTGCCATGTGGTATGTCAATTCCAGATCGCCCTCGAAGGCCGCCGCTGCCTGCGCGCGGGTCTCCTGCATCAGCCGGGCCACCTCGTATTCGTCCTTGTAGGCCAGCGCCTTGTGATACCCGAGCGCCACAGCCTCGCGAAGCACCTCGGGCGCGGCATCCACAAGCGCCCGGTAGCGCCGGGCCAGCTTCTCGCCCTGGTAGGCCACGAGGTGCGCCTCGCGAAAGGCGATGCGCTCGGCGAGGGTTCGGGGCTCCTCGACCACCTGCCCGCCGATGTGCCGCGCCGCCTCGCCAGGGTGGAGCACTGCCCAGCGACCGAGATCGAAGGCGCGCCGGTTGGCCTCCACCGCCTGCCCGTTCAGCCTGATCGCATCGAAGATCGCCGCCCGGCCCACCGGCACCAGACCCGTCTGCCAGGCCGCGCCGAGCACCATCATGTTGGAATAGATGCTGTCGCCCAGAAGCGTGCGGGCCAGTTCGCTGGCGTCGAAGAGCCGCAGCCGATCCTTGAGACGCGCCTCAAGAGCGAGCCCCAAGCCTTTCGCAGGTATGCGGAATTCCGGATCGCGAGTGAAGGCCCCGGTGATCTTCTCGTGCCCGTCCACCACCGCGCCGCTGCGCCCCGTCTGCAACAGCGCGAGCGTGGCGGGGCTGGCCGAAACCACGAGATCGCCGCCGATCAGGGCATCGGCCTCGCCGGTGGCCACCCGGATCGCGGTGATCTCCTCGGGCCGGGCAGCGATGCGCAAATGCACCGTCACCGCGCCGCCCTTCTGGGCGATCCCGGTCATGTCGATCAGCGCGGCCCCCTTGCCCTCGATATGCGCCGCCTGCGCCAGCACCGCGCCGATGGTCACCACCCCGGTGCCGCCCACGCCCGTGATGATCGTGTTCCAGGTGCCTGAAAAGGCGGGAAATTCCGGCTCCGGCATCTCGGGTAACGCGATCTCGGCGGACGCCTCGCCGCGCGGCTTGCCGCCTTCCACCGTCACGAAGGAGGGGCAGAACCCGTTGAGACAGGAGAAATCCTTGTTGCAGGCGGATTGGTCCACCGCCCGTTTGCGGCCCAGTTCCGTCTCCACCGGCACGATCGCCACGCAGTTCGACTGCACCCCGCAATCGCCGCAGCCCTCGCAGATGTCGGGGTTGATGAACACCCGGGTGTCGGGGTCGGGAAAGGCTCCGCGCTTGCGCCGCCTGCGCTTCTCGGCGGCGCAGGTCTGAAGGTAAAGAAGAACCGTCACCCCATTGATTTCGCGCAGTTCTTTCTGAACCACGTCCAGCTCGTCGCGGGGCCTGCGCGCCACATCCCGCGGGAAGGCGGAAAGGTCGATCTCCTCCTTGGGGTCATGCACCAGCACCACCCGCGCGGCCCCTGCCGCCACCATCTCGGCGGCCACCTTCTGCGGATCGAGCCCGCCGTCGTTGGCCTGCCCCCCGGTCATCGCCACCGCGTCGTTGTAGAGGATCTTGTAGGTCGCGTTCACGCCCGCCGCGATGGCCGCGCGGATCGCCATGATCCCGGAGTGGTTATAGGTGCCGTCGCCGATGTTGACGAACACGTGGGGGCGGCTGGAGAACGGTGCCTCGCCGATCCAGTTCGCCCCCTCACCGCCCATCTGGGTGAAGCCCTCGGTTTCGCGGTCCATGAATTGCACGAGGTAATGGCAGCCGATCCCGGCATAGGCCCGGCTGCCCTCGGGCACCTTGGTGGAGGTGTTGTGCGGGCAGCCCGCGCAGAAATAGGGCAGCCTCGCGGCCAGCGCCGCGCCGTTGTCGGCCCGGCGGCTCTCGGCCAGCCGCGCGCGCGCGGCGGCAATCGCCTCGGTCTCGCGGCTTTCCGCTTCGAGCAACGCGCCGATCTTCTCGCCGATCATCACCGGGTCGAGCACGCCGTGGGCGGGGAAAAGCTCCGCCCCCGCCCCGTCGCGCGCGCCCAGCACGCGCAGGCCCGGCGTGCCGAACAGGAGGTCCTTCACCTGCCCCTCGATCACCTTGCGCTTTTCCTCGACGCAGACGATCAACTCCAGCCCCTCGGCCCATTCGGCAAAGCTTTCCCGGTCGAGCGGCCAGACCTGCCCCACCTTGTAAGCCGTCACCCCGAGCCGCTCCGCCTCCGCCGCGCCGATCCCGAGAAGCTCCAGCGCATGGGCGAGATCGAGCCACGACTTGCCCGCCGCCACGAAGCCGATCTTCGCGCCGGGTTTGCCCAGCATCCGCCGGTCGATCCGGTTGGCACGGGCGAAGGCCTCGGCGGCGGGGATCTTGTGGGCATGCAGGCGCGGCTCCTGAGGCACCCGGTCGTCGACCAAGCGGATGTTCAGCCCGCCCTCGGGCATGGCGACATCCGGGGTGACGAAGCCCATCCGGTCGACCCGGCCATCGACAACGGCGGTGCTCTCCACCGTGTCCTTGATCAGCTTCAGCCCGACCCAGAGTCCGGCAAAGCGGCTGAGCGCCCAGCCGTAGAGCCCGTAATCGAGCACCTCCTGCACGCCCGCGGGGCTGAGCACCGGCATCCCGGCGTCGATCGCCGCCCAGTCGGAGGCATGCACCACGGTCGAGCTTTCGCCGGTGTGATCGTCGCCCATCGCCATCAGCACACCGCCGTGGGGCGAGGTGCCGGCCATGTTCACATGCCGCATCACGTCGCCCGACCGGTCGACCCCCGGCCCCTTGCCATACCAAAGGCCAAAGACGCCATCGAAGCGCCCCTCGCCGCGCAACCCGGCCTGCTGGCTGCCCCAGAGCGCGGTGGCGGCAAGGTCTTCGTTGAGCGCCGGCTCGAAGCGGATATCGGCGGCTTCCAGCGCCGCGCGCTGACGCATCATCCAGGCATCGAGCGCGCCCAGCGGCGAGCCGCGGTAGCCGGTGACGTAGCCTGCGGTATTCAGCCCGGCCGCACGGTCACGCGCCTTCTGCATCAGAACCAGCCGCACCAGCGCCTGCGTGCCGGTGATCAACACCGGGCTCGCGGCCAGATCGAACCGATCTTCAAGGCTGGGTCTCTGCTTCGTCATCGCGCGCTTTCGCTAAAATCACAGGCAATCCGCCAATCGCCGGGAGCCTAGCGGCAAAAACCGTGTCGGTAAAACGACAAACCGGGCCAGCCCCTTGGCTTTTCACATGACCGTGCCGATCTCATGGTATACGAATGTTCACGGTAACAGTAACCCGTCGGGATTCAGATGGATTGGGACAAGCTCAGGATTTTTCACGCGGTGGCGGATGCGGGATCACTCACGCATGCGGGCGATACGCTCAACCTCAGCCAGTCGGCGGTGTCGCGCCAGATTCGCGCGCTTGAAGAAAGCCTCAACGCAACCCTGTTCCACCGCCACGCGCGCGGGCTGATCCTGACCGAGCAAGGCGAGCTTCTGTTCGACGCCACCCGCGCCATGAACCAGCGCCTCGAGGCGGCGGTGGCCCGGATACGCGATTCGAAGGAAGAAGTGTTCGGCGAATTGCGCGTGACCACCACCACAGGCTTCGGCTCGCTCTGGCTTGCGCCGCGCTTGCCCAAGCTCTACGAGCAATACCCCGACCTCAAGATCGACCTGATGCTGGAAGAGCGCGTGCTCGATCTGCCGATGCGCGAGGCCGATGTCGCGATCCGGATGAAAGAGCCGAGCCAGGCCGATCTGGTGCGCAAGCGGCTGATGAGCGTCAACATGCGCCTCTACGCGATGCCGGGCTATCTCGATGCCCACGGCCGCCCCGCGAGCCCCGAAGACCTGCACGACCACCGGCTGATCTGCATGAACACCACCACTGCCCAGGTCAGCGCCGGGGCGAGCTACGTGCAGGAGTTGCTCACCCACGACGTGCGGTCGCTGCTCACCGTCAACAATTACTTCGGCGTGCTCCAGGCGGTGCTGAACGGACTCGGCATCGGCGTTCTGCCCGACTACGTGGTGCACGACTTTCCCGACCTCGAACGCGTCCTGACCAGTTCGCAATCGAACGAGATCCCGGTTTTCCTCGCTTTTCCTGAGGAATTGCGCCACTCCAAACGCGTTGCCGCGTTCCGCGATTTCGTCACCGAGGAAATCTTCGAGTACCGCCGGCACCAGACTAGCTAAGGCGATTGCAACTGCGGCCCAGCAGCAACAGGCGCGAACTATGCGCTGGCCGCATAGCCGCATTGCAGCATTTGTGCTTGAACCATAGGCACCACGCCCATAATTAAGCTTCAAAGTTGATCACCGGGGAAACCCAGATCAGCTTTTACCTCCCTGTTGGACTTAGGCCGGGCCTTGTGCCCGGCTTTTTTTGGCCAAGGCCGATTTGTGCCGCAGCCTTTGCCCTTCCCCCGCACCCGCCGATCCCTTATGACGCAGGCATTCCAAGCCGGAGGGGACAACCTTGAGCCAAGAGCCCGAGATCACCGAAGACCTGATCGCAGCCCACGGGATCAAGCCCGACGAATACGCCAACATCCTGCGGATCCTGAACCGCGCGCCGAACTTCACCGAGCTCGGCATCTTCTCGGCGATGTGGAACGAGCATTGCTCCTACAAATCATCGAAGAAGTGGTTGCGCACCCTGCCGACCGAGGGGCCGCAGGTGATCTGCGGGCCGGGCGAGAACGCCGGTATCGTCGATATCGGCGACGGCCAGGCGCTGGTGTTCAAGATGGAGAGCCACAACCACCCCTCCTATATCGAGCCCTACCAGGGCGCGGCGACCGGCGTCGGCGGCATCCTGCGTGACGTCTTCACCATGGGCGCGCGCCCGATCGCGGCGATGAACTCCTTGAGCTTCGGCGAGGTCAGCCATCCCAAGACCAAGCGCCTCGTGCATGGCGTGGTCGAGGGCATCGGCGGCTACGGCAACTGCTTCGGCGTGCCCAATATCGGCGGCGAGGTCCGGTTCCATGCCGCCTACAACGGCAACTGCCTGGTCAACGCCTTCGCGGCCGGGCTGATCGACACCGACAAGATCTTCTATTCCGCGGCCTCGGGCGTCGGCATGCCGGTGGTCTACCTCGGTGCCAAAACTGGCCGCGACGGTGTTGGCGGCGCCACCATGGCGAGCGCCGAGTTCGACGATACCATCGAGGAAAAGCGCCCCACCGTGCAGGTCGGCGACCCGTTCACCGAGAAACGGCTGATGGAGGCCACGCTCGAACTCATGGCCACCGGCGCGGTGATCTCGATCCAGGACATGGGCGCGGCGGGCCTCACCTGCTCGGCCGTCGAGATGGGCGACAAGGGCGGCCTCGGCATAAGGCTCGACCTCGACGCCGTGCCGCAGCGCGAAGAGAACATGACCGCCTACGAGATGATGCTGTCGGAAAGCCAGGAGCGCATGCTCATGGTGCTCGAACCCTCGAAGGAGGCCGAGGCGCGGGCGGTGTTCGAGAAATGGGATCTCGATTTCGCCATCGTCGGCGAAACCCTGCCCGAGGACCGCTTCGTGATCATGCACGGCGGCGACTGCAAGGCCGATTTGCCGCTACGCGCGCTCTCCGGCAACGCGCCGGAATACGACCGCCCCTGGGAAGAAACACCCGCTGCCGACCAACTGGAGGACGTGCCTCAGATCGACGCCATCGACGGCTTGCGCGCGCTGATTTCCTCGCCGAACTACGCCGCCAAGCAATGGGTCTACGAGCAATATGACCACATGGTGATGGCCGACACGGTGCGCGCGCCTGGCCTCGGTGCGGGCGTGGTTCGGGTGCATGGCACCAACAAGGCGATCGCCTTCACCTCCGATGTCACCCCGCGTTACGTCAAGGCCAACCCGGTCGAGGGCGGCAGGCAGGCGGTCGCGGAAGCCTATCGCAACCTCACCGCCGTTGGGGCGACGCCGCTCGCCACCACCGACAACCTCAACTTCGGCAACCCAGAGAAGCCCGAGATCATGGGCCAGTTCGTCGGCGCGATCAAAGGCATCGGCGAAGCGGTGGCGGCGCTCGACATGCCGATCGTGTCGGGCAACGTCTCGCTCTACAACGAGACCGACGGGGTCGGCATCCTGCCCACCCCCACCATCGGCGCGGTCGGACTGATCCGCGACCTCGGGTCCGAGTTGATCGCGGGCCTGCCCCGCGAGGGCCACGTCGCCCTGCTGATCGGCGAAACCCGGGGCCACCTCGGCCAATCGGCGCTGCTGGCGGAAGTGTTCAACCGCGAAGACGGCGACGCGCCGCATGTCGACCTTGCCGCCGAGAAGCGCAACGGCGACTTCATTCGCGCCAACCGCCAATATATCAAGGCCTGCACCGATCTCTCCGATGGCGGCCTCGCGCTCGCCGCCTTCGAGATGGCCGAGGCCGCCGGTGTCGGCGTGCACCTCGATGCCTCCGACACCCCCACCCTGTTCGGCGAAGATCAGGCGCGCTATCTCGTCGCCTGCAATTTCGACGAGGCCGAGGCGCTGATGGTCGCGGCCGGTCAGGCCGGGGTGGCGCTCGAAAGCGTCGGCCGCTTCACCGGCCACGCGGTGCGTCTTGGCGGCTCCGAGGCCCCGCTGGCGGAGCTTGCAGAGATCTACCGCACGAGCTTCGAGGCCAAGGCCACTTGACCCTGCCCCGGCTTCTCTGGTCCACAAATACCTCACGGGGGTCCGGGGGTGTGAAACCCCCGGTCCCGACATCGAAACGCGCGCGCGCCCGTCACCAGCCATGAGCCATATCCCCGATCTCGAAGCCGATTGCGCCGCCTGTGCCGCGCTGTGCTGCATGGCGCTGGCCTTCGACGCGGGCGAGGATTTCGCGATCGACAAGCCCGCCGGGCTGCCCTGCCCGAACCTCGACGCCGATCTCGGCTGCACGCTCTATTCCCGTCTCGAATCAGCGGGGTTTCCCGGCTGCGCGCGCTACGATTGCACCGGCGCCGGCCAGCGGATGACTCAGGAGCTGTTTGCCGGCCGAAGCTGGCGTGACGAACCGGCGCTGGCCGAGCCGATGATCGCCGCATTCGCGCAGATGCGCCAAGTTCATCGCGGGATCGAGCTTCTGGTTGCGGCGGGCAGGCTCGATCTGCCAGGCGCGCTCGAAGAGGAGCGCGAAGAACTTCTCATAGCCCATGCCCGCACCGACTGGACACGCGACTCGCTCGACGCGTTCACCACCTGCGGCGTTTCCACCCGACTCGCCGCCTTCCTGCACCGCCTGCGCGACTGGGTATGACGCGCGTTCCCCTTGCGGCGGACCGCTTACCCGCCTAAATCTGTCGGGAACCATCGAACGGAGAGAGCGCGCATGGCAATGGAAGCACGGGAAATCGAGGCCCTGATCCGGGAAGACTTCCCCGACGCAAAGATCACGATCACCGACATGGCCGGCGACGGCAACCACTGGGCCGCCGAGGTGATCGACGAGAGTTTTCGCGGCATGAACCGCGTCCAGCAGCAGCGCAAGGTCTATGCCGCGCTCAAAGGCAAAATGGACGGCCCGAACGGTGCCCTGCACGCGCTTGCGCTGACCACCAAGGCCCCCGACTGACCCAAACACCGACCCAACGCGACGCGAACAGGAAAGGCAACACCATGAGCGTTCAGGACAATATCCGAGAGACCGTGACCAGCAACAACGTGGTGCTCTTCATGAAAGGCACCAGAGACATGCCGCAATGCGGGTTTTCCAGCCGCGTCGCGGGGGTGCTCAATTTCATGGGCGTCGATTTCGTCGATGTGAACGTGCTCGCCGACGAACAGATCCGCCAGGGGATCAAGGATTTCTCCGACTGGCCGACGATCCCGCAGCTCTACGTGATGGGCGAATTCGTCGGTGGCTCGGACATCATCACCGAGATGACGCTCTCGGGCGAACTGGACAAGTTGTTCGACGACAAGGGCATCACCTATTCCAAGGATGCCGCCGAGAAGATCCGCGAAGCCAACGGCTGAAGGCCCGGACCCCGGCGAACCACGCCTGCTCAGGCGATCCGGCCGCCGCAGGATCCCTGCCATGTCCCGAGCCGCGCGACCCCAAATGAAACGGGCCGGTTTCCCTTTCGGAACCGGCCCGTAATCCGTCGCGGGATCGCCCCGCTCAGCCTGCGGCCTTTTCTTCCACCGCCATCGCGATTGCCTCGGCGCGGGCCGCGATCTCGGCCATGGTGTCGGCGAGACCTTCGGGCAGCCGTGCCGCCTTTGCCGCGTTCTGGGCTTCGGCAAGCTGCGCTTCGAGCTCGGCAATGCGCTTTTCGGCGAGCTTGAGATTGTCGTCGATCCCGGCGGTCTTGTCGGCAAGCATCAGCCCGGCCATCAACAACATCCGGCTTTCGGTCAGGTGCCGGATCTGCGCCACGAGGGTCTGCGCCTCGGTATCGAGCATTGTAGCGGCAGCCCGCAGGAAATGCTCCTCGCCGTCCTGGCAGGCAACCTCGAACTCGCGGTTGCCGATGGTGATGTTAACGTCCGGCATCGGCGCTCTCCTCCTTGCTGGATGCACGTACCCCGGCTTCGGCCTCGGCCACCAGCGCACCAAGCTCGCCCAACACCGCGTCAAGCTCGGCCCGGTCCGCGCCTCGCGCCGCGCGCAGGCCCTCGAGCTCGGCCATCATCGCCTTGTTGACGAGGTGCGGTTCGGCCACGCCGTTCCCGATCGCCTCGCGCATCGCGGCGTTGTTGGCGCGCAGTTCGGCATTGACCTGACCGAGCCTGGCCACGGCCGCCTCCTCTTTCTCAAGCAGGCGTCGCAGCCGCTCGACTTCGCTGGCCAGCGTTTCCACCGCCTGGTCCTGTTTTTCCCGGACCGCGCGCACGCGCTCCTCAAGCTGGGCATTCGCCGTGCGCTCCTCTTCGAGCGCCTCGGTGAGCCGCGCCAGTTCATCAGCGTCGGCGGCCTCGGTCTTGGAAGTGTCGCCGGCCTTGTCGATCGCCTCGAGGCCGGTGCCGATCCGGTCGAGCGCGGCCGTGATCCTGGCCTGGAGATCGGAAAAATCGGTCATGTCTGCCCGCGCGTCCCTTGTGCTTTTCGTTCCCCGGAGGCGAGACGCCACACGACGCCGACGGCGCGAATCGCAAGGTTCGCCTCCCTTTCGCAAGTTTATCGAACTCCCCGGCCGAATGCGCCCCCTTTGTTCCCAGTCACTTGGGCGTCAAGCTTGATCTTGCCGCCCCGGCTGGTATGCACGTCGCGTAAACCAGAAAAGCCTGAGAGGAACGGCCCCGTGGACATCGCAACGCTTCGTGACAAACACCCCGAACACTGGATGCGCGCGGCCGCCGTGCGGATGCTGGCCGTTGACGCCGTTCAGGCGGCGAACTCGGGCCATCCGGGCATGCCGATGGGCATGGCCGACGTTGCCACCGTGCTGTTTTCCAACCACCTCAAGTTCGACCCCAAGGCCCCGGACTGGCCCGACCGCGACCGGTTCGTGCTGTCGGCCGGTCACGGCTCGATGCTGCTCTATGCGCTTCTCCACCTCACCGGCTACGAAGACATGACCATCGAGCAGATCAAGAACTTCCGCCAATGGGGCTCGATCACCGCAGGCCACCCGGAATACGGCCACGCGTCGGGGGTCGAAACCACCACCGGTCCGCTCGGGCAAGGTCTCGCCACCGCCGTCGGCATGGCGATGGCCGAGGAAGCCTTGCGCGCCCGTTTCGGACGCCGGGTGCAGGACCATTACACCTACGTCATCGCCGGTGACGGCTGCCTGATGGAAGGCATCAGCCACGAAGCCATCGGGCTCGCGGGCAAGCAGAAGCTCAGCCGCCTGATCGTGATGTGGGACAACAACAACATCTCGATCGACGGCGAGGTCTCGCTCTCCGACGTCACCGACCAGCGCGCCCGTTTCAAGGCCGCCGGCTGGCAGGTTCTGGCCTGCGACGGGCATGATCCCGAAGCCATCGACGCGGTGCTCAGCGAGGCGAAAGCCTCGAAAAAACCCACGCTGATCGACTGCAAGACCCATATCGGCCTCGGCTCGGCGGTGCAGGACACCGCCAAGGCGCATGGTGCGCCGCTGGGCGCCGACAACATCGAGAAACTGCGCGAAGTCTACGGCTGGAGCCATACCGCCTTCGAGATCCCGGAAGATGTCGCCGCCTGGTGGCGCGACGTGGGGGGGCGTGGAGCCGCGGTGCGGGCAGAATGGCAGGAGCGCCTCTCCGCCCTCACCGAACAGCGCCAGAAGGAGATCGCCCGGGTCTTCGAGGGCACCGCTCCGCGCAAGCTTTCGGCCACGATCAAGGCATTGAAGAAGCAGATCGCCGACGAGGGCCCGAAGGTGGCCACCCGCAAGAGCTCCGAAATGGTGCTCGAAGTGATCAACCCGATCATGCCCGAAACCATCGGCGGCTCGGCCGACCTCACCGGCTCCAACAATACCCTCACCGCGGGTCTCGGCATCTTCGACGCATCCAACCGCAAGGGTCGCTACGTGCATTTCGGCATCCGCGAGCACGGCATGGCGGCGGCGATGAACGGCATGGCGCTGCATGGCGGCATCCGCCCCTATGGCGGCACTTTCATGGTGTTCACCGACTACGCGCGCCCGGCGATGCGGCTCGCGGCCCTGATGGGTGTGCCCAGCGTCTTCGTGATGACGCACGACTCGATCGGCCTTGGCGAAGACGGCCCGACCCACCAGCCGGTCGAGCACCTCGCGATCTGCCGTGCCACGCCCAACACCTTGACCTTCCGGCCCTGCGACACGGTCGAAACGGCGGAGGCCTGGGAACTGGCGCTGACCTCGGAGAAAACGCCCTCTGTGCTGGCGCTGAGCCGGCAGAACCTGCCCACGCTGCGCCGCGAGCACAAGGCGAAGAACCTCACCGCCCAGGGTGCCTACGTTCTGAAGGAAGCCGAAGCCAAGCGCCGGGCGATCCTCATTGCCACCGGCTCGGAAGTCGAGATCGCCGTCGCCGCGCGGGATATCCTGGAGGCCGAGGGGATCGGTACCCGGGTCGTCTCGATGCCTTCGATGGAGCTGTTCGCCGCCCAGGACGAAAGCTACCGGCGCAAGGTGCTCCCTGCCGGGCCGGTGCGCGTGGCGATCGAAGCCGGCCTGCGCGCGGGCGGCTGGGATCGCTGGCTGCTGGGCGAGCGCGGCCGCGAGGCCAAGGCCGCTTTCGTCGGGATGGAGAGCTTCGGTGCCTCCGCCCCTGCGCCGCGGATCTACCAGGAACTCGGGATCACGGCCGAAGCGACGGTCGAGAAGGTCAAGGCGCTGCTGGCGTAAGGCGGCCCTCCCAGGCTGCCACCCGCATCTGCGCAAAAAAAACAGACCTGCCCGGCCATCGGGCAGGTCTTTTCATTTTCGGGTTTGCCGCCTGCGCTCCGGGCGAGGGCACGGGTGCGGTGCCGGCCCGGCTCCGGTGCGCGCGGGCCTCAGGCCCCGCCCGCGAGGTCGATCATCGCCGAGAACTCGGCCTGGCAGGCAACCTGCCCATCCACCGTCGCCTTGCCCGAGAACTTCCAGACCTTCGAGCCCGGGCCGCCGCGCAGCGTGGTGATCTCCATCCTGAGCACGTCGCCCGGCACCACCTTGCGGCGGAACTTCACCCCGTCGATGCCCATGAAATAGACCAGCGCGTTCTTGCCCACCAGATCGAGGCTGAGGGCCACCATCACCGCGCTGGTCTGCGCCATCGCCTCGACGATGGTGACCCCCGGCATGATCGGTGCCGAGGGGAAATGGCCCTGGAAATGCGGCTCGTTGACGGTGACCATCTTGATCCCCACGGCGCTTTCGTTGGCAACGATCTCCTCAACCCGGTCGACGAAGAGAAACGGGTAGCGGTGCGGAATGCAGCGCTTGATCAGCTCGATATCGGCCGTGGTGGGCACGTCGGTCATGGAAGTCTCCTCGAAAACGGGCGCAAGTTCACTCTTCGGCGGGCGCAACGGGGGCTGGGGCTGGGATGATGTCGAGCGGCGCCTCGGGGTCGACCTCGGGTTCAACCGGCGCCGGCGCCGTGTTGTCGCCATCGCCGAGCACGGAATCCGACCGGGCAATGGCATCGTCGGTGATGTCGATATCCGCCGCCGTCAGCAGGATTGCGCGCCGGTCTATGATCAATACCGCGCCCCGCTCACGGACGATCTCACCCAGAATCGGGCCGACGCGCTCGAAAAAGTCGGCCTGCGCCGCCTCGATCTGCCGCCGCAGGTTGTCTTCCGCCATCTCGCGTTCGCGGCGCAGCGACTGAACCTTCTCATCGAATTCCCGGGCCAGTTCGCGAAACGCCTCCGGTTCCATCGTCTCACGCTGTTCGGTGAGCCTGAGCTCTTCCTCCTCCAGCGCCGCCTCGATCCGGCGTGTCTCGGCCGCCATCGCGCTCGACGCCGCCTCCAGCTCGCGGTTGACGCGCCGACCGAAGGCAGATTCCGAGAACAGCCGCTCGCGGTCGATGGTCAGGATCGGTGAGATCACACGGCCGAGCGACTGCGCCCCCGCCGTCACCGGCAGCGAGAGCGCAAGCACAAGCCCGAATACCAGGACGCGGAAAAGGGCCACCCCGCCAGCCATCGTCGGCGGCCGCTCAGAAGCCCGTCGAGATCGACACGCCGAAGCGCTGCTCGATGTCATAAGCCTGCTTCCTCACCGGGTAGGCATAGGAGAACCGCAGCGGGCCGATCGGCGTATCCCAGTAGATCGCCGCCCCGACCGAGGCACGCAGGTGGAACGTGTCATCCACACCGGGCGAAGAATCGAGACCCCAGACCGAGCCGACATGGCCGAACACACCGCCCGAGATATTGTATTCTTCCGGCAGACCGAGCGGGAATTGCGCTTCAAGACGCGCGGCACCGAAGTAATTGCCACCGAGGGCATCGTCGTCGGCCGCGGTCAGATCGCGCGGGCCCTGCCCATAGCTGGCGAAGCCGAGAAGCTGGTCTGGGTTCATCATGAACCGGTCGACAACCCGCGATCCCGCGCCACCAACGCTGACCAGCGCCCCGCCCTCGACCGTGGCCGAGAGGGTGACGTCCTCGTTCAGTGCCTTGGTGGTGAAATTCGCCAGCGCCGTGGTTTTCACGAACTGGTTGTCGGCCCCGAGCCCGCCGACATCGCCAGACACCTGTGCGAAGAAGAAGCTCGGGCTTTCCAAGCCGTTGCGGCGGGTATCAAAGGAATAGGTGAAGCCCGCGCCGCCGCCGATCTGCAGCCCGCGCGCCTCTTCCGCGGCGATGATTGCCGAGGTGCCGGTATAATTCAGGATATCGGTCAGTTCGCCGCTGGCGCGCACCCTGACCCGCCCGGTTTCGCTGAGCGGGAACTCCAGCGAGGGGGTCAGAACCCCGCGGCGGGTGTCGAACAAGCCGCTGGCCCAGGTCGTCTCGTTGTAGGAGGCGTTGAGGCCAAGGCGCAGATCGCGGCCAAACAGGGCCGGCTCGGCAAAGGCGAAGCTGTAGGTGCGCTTGTCGAGGCCGCCGGCGAACTCGAGGCTCAGGTATTGCCCCCGGCCGAGGAAGTTGCGCTCGGAGAACGACAGCATGAAGCCGATCCCGTCGCCCAGGGCATAGGTGCCGCCGACCGAGAACGAGCCGGTGCCCTGCTCCTCGAGGTCGACATCGACGACCACGCTATCCGGTGCCGACCCTTCGCGGGCCTGCACGTCGACATTGGCGAAATATCCCAGCGCCCGGATCCGCTCGGCCGCCGCACGGATCGCGCGCGGGTTGAACGGGTCGCCCTCGACGGTTGTGAACTGGCTGCGCACCACCCGGTCGAGCGTGGTTTCGTTGCCCTCGATGTCGATCCGCTCGACGACGATACGCGGGCCGCGGACAATGGCGAAGGCGATGTCGAGCGTGCCTTCGCGTTCGTTGCGGGTCACCCGGGGATCCACGCGGACAAAGCCGAAGCCCTGCTGTTGCGCTTCCTTTTCCATCCGCGCAATCGCGCGTTCGACCACTGCCGGGTTATAGGTGCTGCCGCTGCCGATCCGGGCCAGATCCTCGAAGGCCGCCGGATCGATCCCGTCGACTTCCGAAACCGTGGTGATCTCGCCAAAGCTGAATTTCTGGCCTTCGCGGATCTCGTAGCTGACGAAGAACCCATCTTCCTGCGCCGGCACCTCGGAGGTGACTGCGACCGCGTCGAAATCGACGTAGCCGCGCGAGGCGTAGAAATCCGCCAGCAGTTGCTTGTCGAACTCGATCCGGTCGGGATCGAAGGTGTCGTTGGAGATCAGGAAGCGCAGGATGCCCGCCTGTTTCGATTCGATCACCCGGCGCAAACGACCATCGGAATAGGCGCGGTTGCCGGTGAAGGTGATACGCTCGATATCGGAGTTCTTGCCCTCGACCACCTCGAACACGAGGTCAACGCGGTTTTGCGGACGGCGAATGATCCGCGGCGTGACCTGGGCGGCGAGCCGGCCCTGGTCGCCGTAAGCCTCGGCAATGGCCTGCGCGTCGCGCTCGGCCACGGCCGGGTTGAACACGTAGCGGGCCCGCGATTGCAGCAGTTCCAGCAACTCGTCGTCCTTGAGCCGCTTGTTGCCCTCGATGTTGATCCGGTTGATCAGCGGAAACTCGGTGACCTTGACCACCAGCGTGCCACCACGCGGGCTGATCTCGACCTTGTCGAACAGACCCGATCCCACGAGGCGTTGATAGGCGTCGTTCAACTCGCCCGCGCTCACCTGCTCGCCCCGGCCGAATCCGAGATAGCTCATCACGGTACTGGCCTGAATCGTGTCGAGGCCTTCGATCTGCACCGAATTGAAAGCATAGCTCTGCGCCTGCGCCGCCCCCGGAACAGCGAGCGAAGCCGCTGAAAAACCGAGAAAAACGGCCATCGCCGCCGGCTTGAAAACAGAGGTGGAGAGAAGCGTTTTACGGGCTTCGACGTGCCGCTCGTCATACGTCATGTTGTTGTCATCCACACAGACATCCCAGTCCCTTGTGTCGATACCGGGAAAGGGCGCGCGAGTCAAAGCGTCTCACGAGAAAGGCGCGCAGGCTGTTGCCGCGCGCCCATGGTATTGGTCGATGGAGGTGTCGGGTGTCGATCCGGCCCGCGCCGCGCCTCAGTTCAGCAGGTTGCCGACGAAGGAGCCTGCGACCAGCGCGAAAGCGATGGTGCCGCCGTAAAGCAGCCGGTCCCAATTGAGGTTCATAAGGAGAGAGAGGCCGCGATAACCCTGCTCGACGTGTTCCATCACTCAACTCCGGTAGGCGTTTCGGTCACGCTTGCATTTTCGGTGGGGATTGTGACGGCAGCAACGCCGAAATGCGGCATTTTCGCGGCAGCCATCGGGGATTCGGCCGGTGGGTCAGCAGGTCAGATCGTTGAACAGCCCCAGCATCATGATTCCCAGCACCAGCGCGAGCCCGATCATGGTGAGCAGGTTCAGCACCTTGTCGGACGGTGCCCGTCCGGTGAGCGCCTCCCAGGCGTGGAACATCAGATGCCCGCCATCGAGCACCGGAATCGGGAACAGGTTGAGAAGCCCGATCGCGGTCGACAGCACGGCGACAAACCAGATGAAGTTGCTCACACCCTGGCTCGCCACTTCGCCGGACGTGTCGGCAATGGTGATGACCCCACGCAGGTTGCACGACGAGATCGCGCCGGTAACCATGTGCCAGATCCCCGAGAGCGAGGCCCGGATGATATAGCTCACCTGCCCTGCCCCCGCCGAGACCGCTTCGATGATCCCCGGCCGGTCGGTCGCCGGCTCGAACACCAGCCCGCCGCTGATGCCGATCAGCCAGCGGGTCTCGTAGCTGCCATCGCTCAGCGGCAGGTCGACCCGACGCGGCTCGAGCGTGAGGTCGATCCGCTCGCCGCCGCGGTTGATCCCGAGCGCCAGCGCCGCGCCGTCGCCGCCGCCGACGATCTCGCGCAATTCGGCGAAGGTTGCCACCGGCTGGCCATCGATGGTTTCGATCAGGTCGCCCGCCCGAAGACCGGCGTCGGAGGCCGCCGACTGCGGGTTCACGCTATCGACGAGCGGCGGATAGGGATGCAGCGTCGAGATCCGTGTCTCGACGCCATCGCGGCGCACCGTCCAGTCCAGCGGGCTTTGCTGCGGCAGGTCTTCGACGAAAGCGCCGAATTCCTCGAGCGCAGGGGTTTCGCGGCCCGCGATCGCGAGGATCTCGTCGCCCGGTTGCAGCGTGCCCTCGACGCCCGCCACCGGCTTGAGCTCGGCCACCGTGAGCGGATCGGACGCCACCCCGGTCCAGAACGCCATCACCGTGAAGATCACCGCCGAGAACAGGAAGTTGATCAACGGTCCCGCCGCCACCGTGGCCGAGCGCGCCCAGAGCGGCGCGCCGTGCAGGGTCGCGCGGCGTTCAGCTTTGTCCATGACGCTCAGCGCGGATTCGTCAGCCGAGCCGGAGGCGGCGTTGGCGTCGCCGTGAAACCGCACGTAGCCGCCGATCGGCAGCGCCGCGATCTGCCAGCGCGTGCCGCGCTTGTCGGTCCGGCTGACCAGCACCGGGCCTGCGCCGATGGAAAACACGTCGGCCTTGATCCCCGACCAGCGCCCGACGATGTAGTGGCCGAACTCGTGCACGAAGACGATCGGGATCAGCGCCAGAAGGAACGCGACGATGGTCAGCGCGAGGTTGCCGAATGACGGAATCAGGCCTGCCAGATCCACGAATGCCTCCTGTGTGCCGGGTTCACGTCCCGGTCTCGATGATGTTGCGTGCGGTCATCCGCGCCATGTCGTCCACCGCGCGCACGTTATCAAGGGTAATCTCGGCATGAATAAGGCTGCGGTCGACTGACAAGCGCGTGAGCACCTCCTCGACCACCTCCGACATCCGCACGAAGTTGATCCGCCCCGCGATGAACCCGTCGAGCGCCGCCTCCTTGGCGGCGTTGAACGCGGCCCCCGCAAGCCCGCCCTCGGCCATGACCTCGCGGGCAAGCCTGAGCGCGGGCCAGCGGCGCTCGTCGGGGTGGCGAAACTCGAGATTGCCGATCTGCCCGAGATCGAGCCGGTCAACCGGCACGTGGCGCCGCTCGGGCCAGTGCAGCGCGTAGCCGATGGCGTGCCGCATGTCGGCCGGGCCGACGTGGGCCATCAAGGCGCCATCGTTGAAGCCGACCAGCGCATGGACCAGCGATTGCGGATGCACGAGCACCTCGATCTTGTCGGGCGAAACACCGAAAAACTCTTTTGTTTCGATCAGTTCCAGCGCCTTGTTGAACATCGAGGCGCTGTCGATGGTGATCCGCTGGCCCATGTCCCAGTTCGGGTGACACGAGGCCTGCGCCAGCGTTGCCTCGGCGAGCTTTTCGATCGGCCAGTCCCGGAAGGCACCGCCCGAGGCGGTGATGATGATCCGCTCCACCGCGGCGATGTCCTCGCCCACCAGCCCCTGGAACACCGCCGAATGCTCGCTGTCGACCGGCAGAAGCCGCGCGCCGTGTTTCTCGGCCGTCGCCAGAACCAGTGGCCCGGCGGTCACCAGGCTTTCCTTGTTGGCAAGGGCAAGTGTCGCGCCCGCCTCCAGCGCGGCGAGCCCCGGCGGAAGTCCCGCCGCCCCGACGATGGCGCTCATCACCCAGTCGGCCGGCCGGCGCGCTGCCTCCTCGATCGCCGTGATCCCCGCCGAAGCTTCGATGCCGGTCCCCGCGAGTCGCTCGCGCAATTCGGGCAGGTTTTCCTCGTGCGCCGTCACGGCAAGATCTGCCCTGAGCGCTCTGGCCTGTTCGGCCAGCCGGGCGACGTTGTGGCCCCCGGTCAGCGCCACCACGTCATAGGCGTCGGGATCGCGTTCGATCAGGTCGATGGTGCTTTCACCGATCGAGCCGGTGGCGCCGAATATGGAAATACGTCGGGTCATGCGCTCCAGGCCAGATAGGAGAAGGTCAGGATACCGGCAAGCGCGGCCGCGGCCACCAGCGCGTCGAGCCGGTCGAGAAAGCCGCCGTGGCCGGGGATCAGGCGGGAGCTGTCCTTGACCCCGGCCCGCCGCTTGATCGCGCTCTCGGCGATGTCGCCCATTTGCCCGGCGAAGGCGAGCCCGATGGCCGCCCCGGCCCCCAGCAGCGCCGCGCCCTGGGCCTGAAACATCAGCGCCCCGAACAGCCCTGCGCCGATCCAGCCCGCGACGGTGCCCGACCAGGTTTTTTTCGGGCTGACGCGTGGCCAGAACTTCGGCCCGCCGATCAGCCGTCCGGCGAAATAGCCAAGGATGTCGGAGATCGCGACGATGGCGACGAGGATCGCCACGCCGATCACGCCGAATTCCTGCAAGGCAAAGACAAGATAGAGCGCGCCGATCAGCGCCATCGGCGCATAGCCTGCCCAGATCAGCCGCCCGGAGCGCAGGTTGACAGCGCCGGCGAGGATGACCAGCGCGAGCCCCGCGCCCAGCCCTGCCAGCGCGCGCAACAGCATCCCCCCAGTTTCGGCGTCCGCCGGCGATGGCGGCGGCACTGCGAATCCGCCGGCCAGCGCCACCGTGAGTGCGCCGGGCAGCAGCACCGGGGCGAAGGTCAGCGAGAAACGCCGCACCGGCGCGATCCCCGGCTCACACAGCGCCGCCAACTCCCAGAACATCACGAAACTGACCGCCAGCACGAACAGGCTCCAGCCGAGCGGCCCTGTCATCAGCGCCAGAACGGCGACGGCGAGCATGACCACGGCCGAGAGGATGCGGGTGGAAAGATCCGCCCAGGCGGATGCCTTTTCAGGCATTCCTGACTCCGCCATAGCGGCGGTCGCGCCCGGCGTAACCTTCCACCACCCCGGCAAACACCTCGGGGCTGAAATCGGGCCAGAGGGTTTCGATGAACTCGTATTCGGCATAGGCCGACTGCCAGAGCAGGAAGTTGGAAATCCGCGCCTCACCGCTGGTGCGGATCACCAGGTCGGGATCGGGCAGCAGGCAGGTATCGAGGTATTTCGGCAGGGTTTCCTCGTCGATCCCATCCGGGTCAAGCTTGCCCGCCGCAACGTCCTGCGCCAGCCGCTTGGTCGCCCGCGCCACCTCGTCGCGCCCGCCGTAGTTGATCGCAACGGTGAGGTGAACGCGGGTATTATCCGCGGTCAGCGCCTCGAGGTCGTCCATCATCTTGATCAGGCTCGCTTCCAGCTTCACCCGGTCACCGATGAAGCGGACCCGCACGCCGTTGTCCTTGAGATCGCGCGCCTGGCTGGTGATGTAGCGGCGAAACAGGCTCATCAGCCCGGCCACCTCGGTTTGCGTGCGTTTCCAGTTCTCGGTCGAGAAGGCGAAGATCGTAAGGTATTCCACCCCGAGGTCCGGGCAGGCCTCGACGATCTCGCGCACCCGCTTGGCCCCGGCGTGGTGGCCAAACAGCCGCGGCCGCCCCCGGCTCTGTGCCCAGCGGCCGTTGCCATCCATGATGATGGCAACGTGACGCGGACCGCTGCTGGCATCAACCAACGTCGTCACTTCACTCGGGTCTGACTTGTTACGCGCGCGCTTGATCAAATCGCTCTCCTCGCGCAGATCGGGCCAATCAGCCTCAAACCTGCATAATCTCTTCCTGCTTATGGTCGAGCATCTTGTCGACCTTGGCAACAAAACTGTCAGTCAATTCCTGAATCGAATCCTGCCAGAACTTCTGGTCGTCTTCGCTCATGCCGTCCTTGTTCTTCTTGATCTGGTCCATGCCGTGGTGACGCACGTTGCGCACGGCCACCCGGGCGTGTTCGGCATATTGCGCGGCAACCTTGGTCAACTCGCGGCGGCGTTCCTCGTTCAACTCCGGGATCGGCAGCATGATGATCGTGCCGTTGGTCTGCGGGTTGATCCCCAGCCCCGATTCCATGATCGCCTTCTCGACCTTGTTGACCAGCGACTTGTCCCAGACGTTGATCGTCACCATCCGCGGCTCGGGCACGTTCACCGTGCCGACCTGGTTGATCGGGGTCAGTGCGCCGTAGGCATCGACGTGGATCGGCTCCACCATCGTGGCCGAGGCCCGGCCAGTGCGCAGGCTGGCGAATTCATGTTTCAAGGCTTCTAGCGCGCCTTTCATCCGGCGCTCGAGATCGTCGAGGTCAAGCTCGAATTCCTGATCGGCCATGGGTCTGCCCTTCTTGCTGGCGGCTCACGCGCGTTCGACGTGGTATAGCCGCAACTTCACGGATTTGTATAGGGTTGCGCGAGGTTTTCCACCGCACTTCGCGGCATGGTGGCGGGAATGCGCCAAGGCGCCTGTCCTTGCCGCCTATCCGGAAACGGTTGTGTAGGTGCCCTCGCCGGAGAGGATGCCGCGAAAGCCGCCCGGCTCGTCGAGGCTGAAGACGATGATCGGCAGGTGGTTGTCGCGCGCCAGCGCGATGGCGGACGCGTCCATCACCCCGAGCCGTTTGGCCAGAGCCTCGTCGAAACTGACCCGCTCGTAGCGCACGGCATCGTCGTGCCTGGCCGGGTCCTTGTCGTAGACACCATCGACCTTCGTGCCCTTGAAAATTGCCTCGCAGGCCATTTCCGAGGCCCGCAGCGTGGCCGCCGTGTCGGTGGTGAAATAGGGGTTGCCGGTGCCCGCGGCAAAGATCACCACGCGTTTCTTCTCAAGGTGGCGCACCGCGCGGCGGCGAATGTAGGGTTCGCAGACCTCGTCCATCCGGATCGCCGAGATCACCCGGGTGAACACCCCCAGCCCCTCCAGCGCCGATTGCATCGCCAGTGCGTTCATCACCGTGGCGAGCATGCCCATGTAGTCGGCGGTGGTGCGCTCCATCCCCTGCGCCGAGCCCTGAAGCCCGCGAAAGATGTTGCCGCCGCCGATCACCATGCAGATCTCCACCCCCATCTCGTGCACGCTCTGCACCTCGCGGGCGATGCGCTGGACCGTCGGCGGGTGCAGCCCGTAGCCCTGATCCCCCATCAGCGCCTCGCCCGAGATTTTCAGCATGACGCGCTTGTATCTTGTGCGGGGAATGTCGCTCGGGGTGTCGCTCTCGGTCATCGTCCAGCCATGCGTTTGGGATTTCGCGGCAAGATGTCGGAAAACCCGCTCGGGAGCAAGGCGCGAATGCCGCCCAGGGCTTGGCGCGCGCCGCCGGCTGTCCCATGTTGGCGACGGAAAGGACCGTGCATGGATTTCGATATCACCCGCCTCGATCCCGCCCGGCCCGTGCTGATCGCCGGGCCCACCGCCAGCGGCAAATCCGCGCTGGCGCTGGCGGTGGCGCGCGCGCAGGGCGGCGTGGTGGTAAACGCCGACGCGCTCCAGGTTTTCGCCAACTGGCGCGTGCTCACCGCGAGACCCTCGCCCGGCGAGGAGGCCGAGGTGGCGCACGCGCTCTATGGCCATGTGCCCGGCGACAGGGCCTATTCCGTCGGCCACTGGCTGCGCGAGGTGGCCCCGCTGCTGACAGCCGACGCCCGCCCGATCATCGTTGGCGGCACCGGGCTCTATTTCTCCGCGCTCACCGAGGGGCTTGCCGCGATCCCCGCCACCCCCGACGCGGTGCGCGCCGAAGCCGATGCCCGGATCGCCCGCGACGGCCCCGATGCGATGCTGGCCGAGCTCGACCCCGCCACCGCCGCCCGGATCGACGTGCTGAACCCCGTCCGGGTGCAGCGCGCGTGGGAGGTGCAGCGCGCCACCGGCCAGGGCCTCGCCGCCTGGCAGGCGGCCACGCCGCCCCCGCTCCTGCCGCTCGACAAGGCGCAGGCGCTGGTGATCGACGCCCCGCGCGACTGGCTGCGCACCCGGATCGAAAAGCGATTCGACGCGATGCTGGCGGCGGGCGCGCTCGACGAGGCCCGCGCCAATCTCGATGGCTGGTCCGAGGCCCTGCCCTCGGCCAAGGCAATCGGCGCGCGCGAGTTGATCGCCCACCTGCAAGGCAGGCTCGACCTCGAAGACGCCCGCGCCCGCGCGGTCATCGCGAGCCAGCAATACGCCAAGCGCCAACGCACCTGGTTTCGCGCCCGGATGCGCGATTGGCACCCCGTCGCGGCGGCGGCACCACTGTGACCGAACGGTGACAGTCACGATTCGGAAACAGCTTATCCACAGCAAATCCCGGCTGCCTGTGGATAACATGCGCGACACTTCGCCCGGAATCGGCTAGGCAGGGTGGGTGCGCGCCACCAAACCGATAACACGACAGGGACAGCTGCCACACCCATGACCCAAACCTTCGCCTCCCCGTTCCGCGTTCTCCCTCTTGCCCGCCTTGCCAAAGGCGGTCGATGGCGCACCGAGGCGATGCGCAGCTACGGCGCGCCGGTGTTCCTGTGGTTCACCCGTGGCCAGGGCCGGATCACCCTCAACGGCAAGACCGCCGGCTACACCGCGCACAACTGCGTCTTCATCCCCGCCGGCACGATGCACGGCTTCGAGATGAACAATTCCGTTGCCGGCTTGATCGTGGTGTTCCCGCCGGGGCTGGAGCAGGAACTGGCGCTGCCCGAAGACCCGGTGCACCTGCGTCTGTCGGACGCCGAACAGCATATCGAACTCAATCGGCTGATCGACTCGATCCAGACCGAAATGGAGAACGGCGAAACCGCTTCGGAACGCGCGCTGCTAAGCCACGCCGGGTTGCTCTCGGTCTGGCTCGAACGCCAGATCGGCGATGTCGTGGTCGAGGCCCCGCGCGAAGACGCCACCACCCGCCTTGCCGCCGCCTTCACCGCGCTGGTGGAGCAGGATTTCCACTCGTCGAAGACGGTGCGCGACTATGCCAAGGTGCTCGGTGTCACGCCGACGCATCTCAGCCGGGTCTGCAACAAGGCTTGCGGTCGCCCGGCCTCTGCCATCCTCGCCGACCGGGTGCATTACGAGGCGCGGCGATTGCTGACCGAAACCCACATGCCGGTGAAAGACATCGCCCGGGCCCTCGGTTTCGCCTCGCCGGCCTATTTCACCCGCGCGTTCTCGCAGCACACCGGCCGCAGCCCGTCGCAGTTCCGCCGCGGCGCCTGAGGCGGCGCTGCTTGCCCGTGCCTTCAAGGGCGCGGGAGCTTGCGTTCCTACAGGACTTTTTTTCCGACCGTTCCCCCAACGCGTCCCCGCGCGCTACATGGTGCCGTGTTGCCTCGTAATTTTCGTTGCATTTGCAACGGTAATCGGGCATGATCGCCAGATCACAGTCAGGGAGCGCGAAAAACATGAAAATCGAACAGATCCACCACGTCGCCTATCGCTGCAAGGACGCCAAGCAAACCGTCGAATGGTATGGCAAGATGCTCGGGATGGATTTCATCCTTGCGATCGCCGAAAACCACGTGCCCTCCACGCACGAGCCCGATCCCTACATGCATGTCTTTCTCGACGCCGGGAATGGCAACGTGCTGGCGTTTTTCGAGCTGCCCACCAAGCCCGAAATGGGCCGCGATCCAAACACCCCCGTCTGGGTCCAGCACATTGCTTTCAAGGTGAAAGACCGGGATGAACTCATTGAATTCAAGGAGCATCTCGAAGCGAACGGCGTCGAGGTCCTGGGCGTGACAGATCACTCGATCTTCCATTCGATCTACTTCTTCGACCCCAACGGCCACCGCGTCGAGCTGGCCTGCCCGGACCCCGAGGAAGACGCGATGCTGGCAAAGCTCGACGCGGTGAAATGGGACATGCTGGAGGAATGGTCGCGCACCCGGCAGGCACCGCGCCATGCCGACTGGATGCACCAGAAAGAGCTGTCGGACGTCTGAGGGCAGGATCCCCGGGCGGTCTCAGCCGCCCAGGATCGCCGTCACGTAGCCTTGTGTTTCGGCATAGGGCGGGATGCCGTCGTGCTTCACCACCGCTTCGGGGCCCGCGTTATAGGCGGCAAGCGCCAGCCGCCATGACCGGAACCGCTCGTATTGCGCCCGCAGATACCGCGCGCCGCCGTCGAGGTTTTCCAATGGGTCATGCGGGTTCACCCCGAGCCGCACGGCGGTGTCGGGCATCAGTTGGGCAAGACCGATCGCGCCCTTGTGGCTTTCGGCTTTCACGTTCCAGCCCGATTCCTGCTGCACGAGGCGCAGGAACAGGTCGGTCGGGATGCCATGCCGCCCCGCGGCCTGCCTTGCCGCTTCGAGATATTCACCCTTGTATTTGCCGCTGTAACGCGGAATCGCGCCGTCGCGGGCAGCCGGGTCGTAGTTCGGGGTGAGCCGGGCCGAATGGCGGTACTGGTCGGACGCGCGCCCGTCGAGCACCTTGAGCGCATTATCGAAGCCGGACCGGCCCGATGACGAGGAAAACAAGGTTTCTGCCGTGGCCGGAACGACGCTGGCAAGGCTCAGGATCGCGGTGACAAAGGCAAGGCGCTTCATGCAGTCCCCCGGGGCGTGACTGGCGCACAGATTAGACCGATTTTTCGCGCGCCGCCAGTGCCTGCGTCAGCTCCAGAGGCCGCCCGCCGGCCCCTCGGCGGAAATTAACCTTTCCTTCACCGTGGTCGGGTGATGTAACCATGACGACAATTTTACAGATTCGGAGGGGCTCATGGCAGGGTCGGTCAACAAGGTCATTCTGGTCGGCAATCTCGGCCGCGATCCGGAGGTGCGCACCTTCCAGAACGGCGGCAAGGTCTGCAACCTGCGGATCGCCACGTCGGAGACATGGAAGGATCGCACCACCGGCGAACGTCGCGAAAAGACCGAGTGGCACTCGGTCGCGATCTTCCAGGAAGGGCTGGTGCGGGTGGCCGAACAATACCTGCGCAAGGGCTCGAAGGTCTATATCGAGGGCCAGTTGCAAACCCGAAAGTGGCAAGACCAGTCCGGGCAAGACCGCTATTCAACCGAGGTTGTTCTGCAGGGATTCGGCGGCACGCTGGTGATGCTCGACGGCCGCAGCGGCGGTGGTGGCGGTGGCGACTACGGCAATGACGGCGGCTATGGCGATAACAACGGCGGCTACGGCGGTGACGATATGGGCGGCCCGGGTTCGGGCGGCTCCGGCGGCGGCGGCAGCAGTGGCGGCGGCGCGGGCGGCCCCGGCGGTTTCGACGACGAAATCCCGTTCTGAACAGCCGCCTTGCGCAAAGGCTTGCGGCCCCGGCGGACGGTCTCCATGTTGAAAGGGCGTGCAGATCCCCTGCGCGCCCTTGTCATGCGGGGGCAACCAGATGTCATGGTCCTTTCCGATCGGCCACCTCTTCGGCAGCGAACTCAGGGTGCATGTCACCTTCTTTCTGCTGATCACCTGGATCGGCGCGACCGGCTGGCTGCAAGGCGGACCCACCACCGCCGCGATCTATATCCTTTACGTGCTGATCCTCTTTGCCTGCGTCATCGCGCATGAATTCGGCCATGCCCTCACCGCGCGCCGCTACGGCATCCGCACCCCGGACGTAACGCTGCTGCCGATCGGCGGCCTCGCCCGGCTCGAAAAAATGCCCGAGAAGCCCGGGCAGGAAATCATCGTCGCCCTCGCCGGCCCGGCGGTGAACGTGGTGATCTTCCTCGTGCTGGCGCTGATCCTCGGCCCCGCGCGGCTGGCAGACGTGGCCTTCACCGAGATCACCCTCGCCTCTTTGCCGGCGCAGGTGGCGATCCTCAATCTCGTGCTCGCGGTGTTCAACCTCATTCCCGCTTTCCCGATGGATGGCGGCCGGGTGCTGCGGGCGGTGCTCTCGCTCTCGCTCGGGCGCGCCGCGGCCACCCGCGCGGCCGCAACCGCGGGCCAGGTGCTGGCTTTCGCGATGGGCCTCCTCGGCCTCGTCGCGGGCAACCCGTTCCTGCTGCTGATCGCCTTCTTCGTCTTCATCGCGGCCGGGGCCGAGCGCTCCGACGATGCCATGCGGATGCTCGCCCGGGGCATGCTGGCACGCGACGCGATGATCACCGAGTATGAAACCCTGCGCCCCGACGACAGCCTCGACCTCGCCGCCACCACGCTGATCCGCACCACCCAGCACGAGTTTCCCGTGGTCGACCCGGAGACCGGGCGTTTCGAGGGGCTGCTCACCCGCGCCGCGCTCTACCGCGCACTGGAGGCAAGCCCGCGCCCCGCCCGGGTGGTCGAGGTGATGGAACGCGACTTGCCCTTGGCGCAATTGACCGAACCGCTCACCGGTACGCTGGCCAAGATGCAGACCGGCGCGCCTGCGGTGATGGTGATCGGGCGCGAGGGCACGCTGGTGGGCTACATCACCCGCGAGAACGTGGGCGAGTTGATGATCGTGGCCAGCGCGCGCGGGGGGTGAGGCGGCAGCCGTCTCGGTTTCGTGCGCTGTCGCGGCGCAAATTGCCCCTAGCGCCCCGCGAGCGCTTCCGCCAGAACCCCGCGCACCACCGCCAGGTCAACGTCCTCGGCCACGAATGCCTCGCCGATGCCGCGCGCGAGGATGAAGCGCAGCCGCCCGGCGTCCACCTTCTTGTCCTGCGCCATCAGCGCCATCAGGCCCTCGACGTCCGGGAGATCGCCGGGAATCTCGGCGAGGTCGCGCTTCATGCCCATCGCCGCGAGATGCGCACGCAGCCGCGACGGTGCCTCCTGCGCCATCAACCCGAGGCGGGCGGAGGTCTCGAAGGCCAGCACGCAGCCGATCGCCACGCCCTCGCCGTGCAACAGCCGGTCGCCGTAGCCGGTTGCCGCCTCCAACGCATGGCCGAAGGTATGGCCGAGGTTCAGGAGCGCGCGGTCGCCCTGCTCGGTCTCGTCGCGGGCCACGATATCGGCCTTCATCTGCACCGAGCGGCGCACCGCTTCCTGTCGCAGAACCGTATCGCCTGCCGCAAGCGCAGGCCCATGGGTTTCGAGCCATTCGAAGAAGTCGAGGCTCCCCAACCCGCCATATTTCACGACCTCGCCATAACCGGCGAGAAAATCGCGGGGCGTCAGCGTGCCGAGCACGTCGATATCGGCCAGCACGAGGCTGGGCTGGTGGAAGGCGCCGATCAGGTTCTTGCCCCGGGGGGAATTGATCCCGGTCTTGCCGCCGACCGAACTGTCGACCTGCGCCAGCAGCGAAGTGGGGATCTGCACGAAGCGCACCCCCCGGCGCAGGATCGCGGCGGCGAAACCCGCAAGATCGCCGATCACGCCACCGCCGAAGGCCACCACCATGTCGCCGCGCTCGATCTTCTGCGCGATCAGCCATTCGACCACTTCCTGCAGGTGCGCCCAGCTTTTCGTGGCCTCGCCCGGCGGCAGGATCAACGTCTCGGCGGTGATGCCCTCCGCGGCGAGGCCGGCTTCGAGCGCGGCAAGGTGGAGCCCGGCCACCCGTTCCTCGGTGACGATCGCCACGCGCTTGCGGGCGAGCAGCGGCGCGATCTGCGCGCCCGCGCGCGCCACCAGACCGGCACCGATGCGCACCTCGTAGGCCCGCGCCCCGAGCGCCACCTTCACCACATCCATCAAGCGTTCTCCTCGATCACGTCGGGCCGGGTTTCAAGTGCCCGGATCACCTGGCGGGTCATCTCCGGCAGGGTGTAGCCGGGATCGGCCTCGACCACCAGATCGGCCCTTGCATAGCTCGCCTCGCGCGCCGCGTAGAGCCGGGCCAGCGTGCCTTTCGGATCGGGCGTCTGCAACAGCGGCCGGGTCGGCTTGTGGCGCACCCGCTCCCACAACAGGTCGAGATCGGCCTTGAGCCAGACCGACACCCCGGCCGCGGCGATCGCGGCGCGGTTCTGCTCCGACAGAAACGCCCCGCCGCCGGTCGCGATCACGCGCGGCCCCTCGGCGAGCAAGCGCCGCAGCACCTCCGATTCCCGGGCACGGAAAAACGCCTCGCCGTCGCGCGCGAACACTTCCGCAATGGTCATCGCGGCAGCGCGCTCGATCTCGTCGTCACTGTCGATGAAGGGCACGCCGATGGTCTGGGCAAGGGTGCGCCCGACCGCGGACTTGCCCGCGCCCATCATCCCCACCATCACGATGGGTTTCTTCACCCGGAATGCCAAACCGGCAATGCCTCGCCAAAAATTCACGTCGCGCCGACATGGCGTGACCTCCGAAAGCATGGCATATAGGAAGTGGCGGGGCAAAAAAACCTGCGAAACACGAAGGGGCAACATTATGATCGGGCGGCTGCTGAAACTGGTCCTGGTTCTGGCAATCCTCGGTGCCATCGGGCTTGTCGCTTTCGCCTATCTGGGGGACCTCGGGCCGCCACAGAGCCCGCAAAACCTTCCGGTGACGCTGGATGCAAACTAGGAAGACGACGGCCCTGTCGATGATCTTCGGCCTCGCCGCGGCATCGCTCGCGGCGCAGGAATCGGGCGCGCCGATGTCGGCGATCGACTGGCTCTCCGACAGCGTCGCCACCCCTGCTCCGGTGCCCGCGACCCCGGCCGAACCGGCCATCGCACCCGGCCCGCCGCTGGCCCCGGTTACCGTCTCGCCGCTCGATTCCGCCGATCAACGTCCCGATGCGATCGGCATCCTCTCGCCCGCCGTCACCGGCCTGCCCGCCGATCTCTGGGGCACCTCGCGCGCCGAGGACATCGTGCGCCGGATCCGGGCCGAGCGCGCCGAAACCCTGCCCGCTCTGCAGGCGCTGCTCAACACGATCCTGCTCGCCGAGTTGGCCCCCCCGCGCGATCCGAGCGCCGATGGCCGCTCGATCTTCTTCGCCAGGGTCGATAAGTTGCTCGAAATGGGCGCGCTGGACCAGGCCGGAGCCTTGCTCGAACGTGCCGGGATAGAAGACCCCGAGGTCTTCCGCCGCCGCTTCGATGTGGCGCTGCTCACCGGCGAGGAACAACCCTTGTGCGAGAACCTGACGGAGCTTCCGGGCCTGTCGCCCAGCTACCAGGCCCGGATCTTCTGCCTTGCGCGCGCGGGCGACTGGACCGGCGCGGAGCTTCTGCTCGGCACCGGCGCGGTTCTGGGGTTGATCGACGAGGACGACGCCGCGCTCTTTGAACGGTTCCTCGATCCCGAGCTTTTCGAGGGCGA
This sequence comes from Maritimibacter sp. HL-12, assembly GCF_900177545.1. Lineage (GTDB taxonomy): Bacteria > Pseudomonadota > Alphaproteobacteria > Rhodobacterales > Rhodobacteraceae > Sinisalibacter. The sequence continues at coordinate 3,485,550 of NZ_FXBQ01000001.1, forward strand.
GCCGCCCCTGCCCAACCCGGTGCAGCCGTCGCCCCTGACCTTCCGGATGTATGAAGCGATCGGCGAGCCGATCCCCACCGCGGGCCTGCCGCTTGCCTTCGCCCATTCCGACCTCGGCGAGGATAGCGGCTGGAAGGCCCGCATCGAGGCGGGCGAGCGGCTGGCGCGCGTCGGCGCGGTGTCCGGCAACCAGCTTCTCGGGCTCTACACCGAACGAAGCCCCGCCGCCTCCGGCGGCGTCTGGGAGCGGGTTGCGGCAATTCAGGCGCTCGACTCACGGCTCGAGATCGACGACAGGGCCGGCGTGGCCCAGGTCTTGCCGCGCGCATGGGCCGCGCTCGACGCGGCCCGGGTCGAGGTGCCCATCGCGCGCATTCTCGGCCCAAGGCTGCACGCAATGGGCCTGCCCGTCGAAGCCGGAGAAATCGCGTTCCGGATGGCCCTGCTTTCGGATGATTATGAAGATGCCGCGCAATCGGACGTTCCCGACACCCCGCTCGACGCCCTCCTCGCGGGCGTCGCGAAGGGCAATGTTGCCGGGCTCGCCGCGCCCGATGGGCGGGCCCGCGCGGTGATCGAAGGGTTCTCGTCGACGCGGCCCCCGGCTCGTCTTGCCTCGCTGATCGAGGACGACCGGCTCGGCGAAGCGGTGCTGCGCGCGCTCGCGTTGTTCGACGAAGGCACCGACGGCAATCTCGACAAGGTCACCGATGCCCTCGCCTTGCTGCGCGCGGTCGGGCTGGAAGACACCGCCCGGCGCGCCGCGCTCGAATTCCTGGTCCTGGATCGGCGCGGATGAGCATCGGAGATGAGGCCGGGCGCTGGATTTCCGCCTTTCTGGAGGCACAGGCCGCCGAGCTTGATGCCGCGCGCAACACCCTGCTGGCCTACGGCCGCGACCTGAAGGATTTTACCGGGTTTCTTGAACGCAAGGGGCGTGGCCCCGCCAGCGCCAGCCGCGACGACATCGAGGCATGGCTGGTGGATTGTGCGGACCAGGGCTTGGCGGTCTCGACCCGCGCGCGCAGGCTCTCGGCGGTCAAGGGGCTCTATCGCTTCGCCTTCGAGGAGGGCTGGCGCGACGACAATCCGGCTTTGCGGATCAGCGGGCCGGGCAAGGTGAAATCCCTGCCCCAGACATTGAGCGAATCCGAGGTCACCCGCCTGATCGACGCGGCGAAAGGCCATGGCCGAACCCCCGCCGAGCGCGCCCGCAACGCCTGCCTGATGGAACTGCTCTATGCCACCGGGATGCGGGTCAGCGAACTGGTCGGCCTGCCGGTGGCCGCGGCCCGGGGTGATCCGCGGATGCTGCTGGTGCGCGGCAAGGGTGGCAAGGAACGCCTCGTGCCGCTCTCCGCTCCGGCCCGCGCCGCGCTTGGCGATTGGTTGGAGATGCGCGACGACTTGCAGGACAAGGCGCGCGAAAAGGGCAAACGTCCCTCGGCGTTCCTGTTTCCCTCGACCGGCAAGGACGGCCACCTGACCCGGCATCGCTTCCACGGGCTGATCAAGGCCTTCGCGGTCGCGGCCGGGGTCTCGCCGGACGCGGTCACGCCGCACCGGCTGCGCCACGCCTTCGCCACCCACCTGCTCGCCCATGGTGCCGATCTGCGCGCGATCCAGACCCTGCTCGGCCATGCCGATGTCTCGACCACCGAGATCTACACCCATGTGCTCGACGAGCGCCTCAAGGCGCTGGTTCTGGAGCATCATCCGCTGGCGGAGAAAGACTGAAACGCGGAAGGCTCAGCCCGTCGCGCCGGCCCCGTAGAGCACCTTCGCGCGCGCCTCGAAGGCCCGCACGATGCGATGCATCGCCTCGTTGAACACCACCCCGATGATCTTTTGCAACACCGCGTTGCGGAACTCGAAATCGACGTGGAAATCGACCTCGCATCCACCCTCGATATCGCGAAAGCGCCAGCGGCTGCGCATGTGTTTGAACGGCCCGTCGAGATACTCGATATCAAGCCCGAGCCCCGGCTCGTCGAGCACCACCCGGCTGCCGAACTTCTCGCGGAACACCTTGAAGCTCACCACCAGATCGGCCTCCATCAACTGGGTGCCGTCATGGCGCGGCGTGACCGAGCGGATCCGTGCCGCCGCGATCCAGGGGATGAACTCGGGGTACCGCATCACGTCCGCCACCAGGTCATACATCTGGCGGGCGCTGTAGGGCATCCGGCGGATCTCGGAATGTGTCGGCATGTTGCCCTTCCCTCGCGGCTCTCGGCGCGCTAATCCCATATCCGGGAGCAGGGATGCAAGGGGGCGACCATGCCAACGCGGCCATATGTCATAGACGAGATGATCTCGGCCAAGACCATTGCCGCGCGGGTTGAAGCGCTGGCGCGGGAAATCCACGACACCTTCCAGGGCACCGACAAGCTGGTGGTGGTCGGGCTGTTGCGCGGCTCTTTCGTGTTCATCGCCGACATGGTGCGCGAACTGGACTTGCCGGTGGAGGTCGATTTCATCGAGGCCACGTCCTACGGCGATTCGACCGAGTCGAGCCGGGAGGTCCGTATTCTGAAGGACTTGCGCGGCGAAATTCATGATCGCGACGTGCTGGTCGTGGAGGATATCGTCGATACCGGCTACACCCTCAGGCATGTTGTCGGGCTGCTGCGGGCAAAGGAGCCGAAACGGCTGAAAACCGTCGCCCTGCTCGACAAGCCGACGCGCCGCGAGGTCGATATCAAGGCCGACTGGACCGGCTTCGAGATTCCGGATGAATTCGTCGTCGGCTACGGCATCGACTATGCGCAGCGCAACCGCAACCTGCCCTATATCGGTGCCGTGCGCTTCCTGGCCGAAGAATGAACATCATCCCCCGCCATTTCCTGCGCATGGCGAAATGGGCCCGCCACCCGCCGGGCGCGAAGCGGGTCAAGCTGGTGCTCGCGGTGATTGCCATCGCGCTGGCGATCTGGGGACTGGAGCGGGTGTTCGGCACGCCCGAGTGGATGCGGATCGACAGCACGCCCAAGGGCCGGATCAACCGCTGAGGGCCTCGGCAGCCCGGTGGCGGGGCTTTCACGTTTTGGTGCGCGATCCGCGCGGGGGTGTCATGGCGCGCCGACCGCGCTAGGCTCGCAGCAATGCCAGCGGCGTTCCCGTGCCGCCTGGTCTGCAACAACCCTGGAGTGCCCGATGCGTCGCTGGATTGTCCGCCTTGCCCTCTTCGTCCTTGTCGCCGTGGCCCTCGGGCTCTGGTTCACCCGCCCGCGCGCCGATGGTGCGGAGGCACTTGCAGGGCTGACCGGCGACGCCGCGCGCGGCGAGGTGGTGTTTACCGCCGCGGGCTGCGCCTCGTGCCACATGGCCCCCGAGGCCGAGGGTGACGCAAAGCTGTTGCTTGCGGGCGGCCAGAGCTTTCCCTCGCCCTTCGGCAGCTTCACCGCACCCAATATCAGCGCCGACCCGGACCAGGGTATCGGCGACTGGAGCGCGCTCGATCTGTGGAACGCGCTGCACCACGGCACCTCGCCCGAAGGGCAGCACTACTACCCGGCGTTTCCCTATGCCTCCTACGTGCGGATGACGGCGCAGGACGTGGTCGATCTGCACGCCTACCTGCAGACGCTGCCCGCCGATGCCACCCCGTCGCAGCCCCATGCGGTGCCCTTTCCGTTCAACATCCGCGCCAGCCTCGGCGGCTGGAAGCTGTTGTTCCTGCGGGAGGGCTGGGTGATGGACGGCGATCTCACCGAGGAGGAAACCCGCGGCCGGGTTCTGGTGGAAGCGATGGGGCACTGCGCCGAATGCCACAGCCCGCGCAACGCGCTCGGCGGCACCAAGACCGGGGCAGACTGGCTCACCGGCGCGCCCAATCCTGCCGGGCGCGGCAGCTTCCCCGACCTCACCCCGCCCGAGCTCGACTGGTCGCAGGACGAACTGGTGGAATACTTCAGCTCCGGCTTCACCCCCGACTACGACATGGCCGGCGGCCACATGGCCCTCGTGGTGGAAAACCTCGCGCAACTGCCCGAGCGCGATCGCGAAGCCATCGCCGCCTACCTCGCACGCCTGCCGCTCGACGGATGAAGTCCGGCAACATTGCCTTGGCCACATTGGCCCGGCTCGGATAGCCTCGGTGGATTGAACACCTGTCAGCCAGGGAGGGCGACATGGCGGATTTCGAACTCGTCGATGTGGAAGAGATGCCCTATCTCTATGTCGAACGCACCTGCAAGATGGACCCGAGCGAGATCGGGCCTGCCATGGGCTCCGGTCTCGGCGAGGTCTGGGGTTTCATGGAAAGCCACGGCATAGCGCCCGCCGGTGGCGCTCTGGCGGTCTACCACGCGTATGACCCGGACGTGATGACGTTCCGCTGCGGCTTCATCGTCAACCGCGCCGACATGGACGCGGCGACCGGCGCGGTGAAGGCCGATGTCACCCCGGGCGGGCACGTGGTGCACGGGCGTCACAAGGGCAGCTACAGCGGCATTCGTGGTGCCTACGGCGAAATGCACGGCTTCGTGACCGCCGCGGGCCTCGGGTTTGCCGCACCGACATGGGAAGTCTACCGCAACAGCCCCGACCAGGTGGCAGAGGACGCATTGCTGACCGACCTCTACCAAGCCTTGCAACCCTGAATCACCTCTCATCACGGCCAACCTTGACGCCGGTCAAGGCACCATCGCCACCGGCCGCATAGCGTTCCGGTATCAACCAGAGCGATGGGAGGTCACGATGCCGAAATTCGCACTCATCGAGGTCGGGCAAACCCCGTATCTCTACGTCGAGCGCAGCACCTCGATGGACCCGGGGGAGATTTCAGCGGCGATGGAGACGGCGCTCGGCGAAGTCTGGGCGTTCATGGAACGCCACGGTGTGTCACCCGCTGGCGGCGCGCTGTCGGTCTATCACGACTACAGCGAGGGCCAGATGGCCTTCCGCGCCGGTTTCACCATAGCACAAGACGACATGGCGGCCGCAGACGGCACGGTGAAGGCCGACACCACGCCGGGCGGCAAGGTGCTGCATTTCACCCATCTCGGCAGCTACGCCACGCTGCGCGATGACTACGACGCGATGATGAAGCACATGGAAGCCGAGGGGCTCGCCTTTGCCCCGCCGACCTGGGAAATCTACCTCAACAGCCCGGACGACGTGCACGACGAACAGCTCCTGACCGAGTGCTACCAGGCGCTGGCAGACTGACAGGCCACCGGGCAGGTTTCAGGCGGGGCGCGACTCGGCGCAAGGAGTGTGGTAGGATCGCTCTTTGCGCGGGGTTCCCCGCCCAGGGGAGCGCCCGCATGACAAAGATCGCCGTCGTCCAGCAACCGCCGGTCTATCTAGACCTGGAGAAATCCCTGGAGCGCGCCGCGGAACTCGTCGCCGAGGCCGCCGCGCAAGGGGCGCAGCTTCTCGTCTTTCCCGAAGTCTGGCTGCCCGGCTACCCCACCTTCGTCTGGCGCTTTGCGCCGGGCAAGGACATGGGCAAGACCGACGAGCTGTTCGCGATCTCGCAGGCCAACTCGGTCGATCTCTCGCGTGACGGTCTGGCGCCCCTTCGCGCGGCGGCCCGCGACCACGGCATGGTGGTGGTGATCGGTCACCAGGAGATCGACGGCGCCGTCTCCGGCTCCACGCTGTTCAACAGTTGCGCGATCATCGACGCCGATGGCCGGATCGTGAACAACCACCGCAAGCTGATGCCGACCAACCCGGAACGCATGGTCTGGGGCTTCGGCGACGGCGCCGGGCTCAACGTGGTCGACACCGCCGTGGGCCGGATCGGCAGCCTGATCTGCTGGGAGAACTACATGCCGCTCGCCCGCGCCGCGCTCTACGCCCAGAATATCGACATCTACGTCGCGCCGACCTGGGATTCCGGCGACACCTGGCTCGCGACGATGCAGCACATCGCCCGCGAGGGCGGCTGCTGGGTGATCGGCTGCGCCACCGCGCTGGAAGCGAGCGACATTCCCGAAAACCTGCCGCACCGCGACACGCTGTTTCCCGACCCCGAGGAATGGATCAACCCGGGCGACGCGGTGGTCTACAAACCCTTCGGCAGCACGTTCGCGGGCCCGATGCACCGGGAGAAGGGCCTGCTTTATGCCGAGATCGACCCGGCCGCAGCCCGGGCCTCGCGCCGCAAGTTCGACGCGACGGGCCATTACGCCCGGCCGGACGTGTTCACCCTCGAGGTGAACCGCGCACCGCAGCGGCCCGTGACCTATCGCTGACGGGCCCCGCGCCTAGCCCTGCCCGAGCTTCGCCAGCCGGTTTTCGCGCAGCCGGGAAAAGTCGTTGCCGGCGTGGTAGGAGGACCGGGTCAGCGGCGTGGCCGAGACCATCAGGAAACCCTTTCCCCAGGCCGCCTTCTCGTAGGCCTTGAATTCGTCGGGCGTGACGAAACGATCCACCGCGTGGTGTTTCGGCGTCGGCTGGAGGTATTGCCCGATGGTGAGAAAGTCGATGTCGGCGGCGCGCATGTCGTCCATCACCTGCATCACGCCCTGCCGGTCTTCGCCCAGGCCCACCATGATCCCCGACTTGGTGAACATCGCAGGGTCCAGTTCCTTGACCCGTTGCAACAGCCGCAGCGAGTGGAAATAGCGCGCGCCGGGGCGCACCTCGGGGTAGAGCCCGGGCACGGTTTCGAGGTTGTGGTTGAACACGTCCGGTTTTGCCTCGACCACCACCTCCAGCGCCTCCGGGCCGCAGCGGAGGAAATCGGGGGTGAGGATCTCGATCGTGGTCTCGGGGCTGCGCCTGCGGATCGCGCGGATCGTCATCGCGAAATGCTCTGCCCCGCCATCGTCGAGATCGTCGCGGTCGACGGAGGTGATCACGACATGGTTCAACCCCAGTTTCTGCACCGCGTCGGCCACCCGGCCCGGCTCGAAGGCATCGAGCGTTTGCGGACGGCCCGTCGCGATGTTGCAGAAGGTGCAGCCGCGCGTGCAGATCTCGCCCATGATCATCATCGTGGCGTGGCCGTGATTCCAGCACTCGCCAACGTTGGGGCAGCCCGCCTCCTCGCACACCGTGGCCAGCCCGTGCTCGCGCATGATCTTGTGGGTCTCGGCGTAGCCCGCGCCGCCCGGCGCGCGCACGCGGATCCAGTCGGGCTTTTTCGGCTGGGCATTGTCGGGCCGATGGGCCTTTTCCGGATGCCGGCCTTCGGGCGTTTTCAGATCACGCATGCAAGATACCTCCGTTCGCCCCCATATAACGGCTTGCGCGCGCTTGTCACAGCCAAAGGCACGAATGCGTGATATGCGCGGCGCGCAAGGCTTGCGCCCCGCTCACTCCGGGTTGGCGCGCGACACCAGCGCCGCCCCGGCCTCGGCAAGCACCTCGGCAAGATCGCGAAACCACCCGTCCGGCCCGCCGAGATCACGCCGCACCAACCCGATCACGCGCATCGGCTCGGGTTCGGCAAAGCGCATCACCGCCATCCCCGGCGTGCCCGGTGCCTCGGTGGCATGGGCAATCTCGGGTAGCAATGTCTGGCCAAACCCCGCGCCGACGAGGCCGCAGAGCGTGCGCAGCGAGGACGCGCCGAGATCGACCCGCGTGGCCGGACGCCGGGTGCCACAGATTTCGAGCGCCTGGTCGGCAAGGCAATGGCCCTCGTCAAGAAGCAGGAGCCGCGACGGGTTCAACTCGGTCGGGCGCGGCAGATCGCCCGCGCCGCGCATCTCGGCGACATGGTCGGCGCGCGCGGCAAGCAGGAAGCGATCCTCGAACAGCGGAAGTTCGACCAGCCCCTCACCGCCCGACGGCAGCGCGATCACCGCGGCATCAAGCAACCCATCGGCCAGTTCGTCGAGCAGGACCGCCGTTTGCGCCTCGCGCAGACGCAGATCGAGCGTCACGTCGCGCGCGCGCAGTCCCGGCAGGGCCTCGGGCAGGAGATAGGGCGCGACGGTGGGGATGATGCCGAGCTTGAGGCGTCCGTGCAGCCCGTCGCGCCAGCGCGCGCCCGCCTCCATGCGCTCGATCTCGGCCATGATCCGCCGCGCCGAGGCAAGCACCTCCTGCCCGCCGGGCGTCAGCCGGAAGGCACGGTCGCTGCGATCGACCAGGCTGGTGCCAAGGCGTTCCTCAAGCTCGCGGATCTGGGTCGATAGCGCGGGCTGGGTCACGTGGGCACGTGCGGCGGCACGGCCGAAATGCCGCGTTTCGGCGAGCGCGATGAAATAGGACAACTGCCTCAGGGTGATGTTCATACCGTCAGCCTAGGGCTTGTGCGCCGCGCGGCAAAGACCCGCGCAGGTGCAAAACAAAAAAGGCCGCCCCGGAAGGCGGCCGAATTTGCGCTTTTTCCGCGCCCGGGTCACGCCACGGTTATTCGGCCGCTTCCGGCGCGTCGCTTCGGGCGTTGCCGGTCGATCCGTCCGCCGGGCCGCCATCCGCGTCCGGTGCCGGCTTGGCCTTGGGCTTGCGGCTGCGGCTGGGTTTGCGCGGCTTGGCCTCGGGGGTTTCCACCAGCCCGCTGTCGGTCTGCGACCCGCTGTCGATCACCTCGGCGTCGGAAGCATCGGTATCGGGCTGGGACTTGGCCTCGCTCTCGTCGCGCCCGCGGTCGTCGCGTTCGCGCTGCTTTTGCTGCTGCTGCTGGCGGTCGCGGTTTTGCTGTTCGAGCTGCTGGCGCTTGTCTTCGGCGTCGCGCTGGGCCTCGGAGAGAAGCCGGATGTAGTGCTCGGCGTGCTGCTGGAAGTTCTCCGCTGCCACCCTGTCGTTGCCAAGAAAGGCATCGCGGGATAGCTGGGAATACTTGTCGATGATCTGTTGCGGCGTGCCGCGCACCTTGCCCTCGGGGCCGGAACTGTCGAACACCCGGTTGAGATTATTGGCAGGCGAGCGATTGTTGCTGCGCGCTTTGCCACGCGAACGTGATTTGGATGGTCTCATGAACTCTTGTTTCCAGCCTTTTGTTGGCTCTTGGCGGGACCGGCTGCACTTGGCGCCTCGCTGATGTCCCATCTTTCGGCTTGCCCGTGACAGGCAATCAAACGACTGCGCCCTGCCACTAACCCCGTTTATGCACGCCCGGGCCGCGCTGACAAGGGAAAAACGCAATTTTGGCAAGGCTGCGCCGATCCGTGGTGTCGCAGGGCCACAAAACACCACACGCCGCGCAAGCCTTCACGTGCGGATGGCCCGCATCCCTCTACTTGCGCACGCCCTGCACCTTTTTCAATCGCGTGCGCCTCGCACCATTTTCACTTGCGTGCGCCTCGCACCTTTCTTCACTTGCGTGCGCCCCGCACGACCCGGTCGCGCCCGTCGAGATCCGGCAACACCTCGACGTCAACAAGTCCGGCAGCGCGCAACAGCGCGGCAACCTGCGCGCCTTGCGTCGGACCGATCTCCACCAGCAGCCGCCCCCCCGGCGCGAGCCGCGCGCCGGCTCCGGCGGCAATGGCGCGGTAGGCGTCGAGCCCGTCGCCGCCCGGCGTCAGCGCGATCTCGGGATCGTGCTCGCGCACCTCAGGATCGAGCCCGTCCATCTCCCCCGCGGCAATGTAGGGCGGGTTCGACACGATCAGTTCAAACCGCGCGTCGATCCCGGAGAACCAGTCCGCCTCGATCAGCGTGAGCCGGTCGGCGACGCCGAGATCCTCGGCGTTCGAGCGCGCCACGATCAGCGCCTCGGGCGAAACATCGCTCGCCAGCGCCTCCGCCTGCGCCCATTCCGCCAACAGCGTGATCGCCAGAATCCCCGATCCTGTGCCCAGATCGAGCAGCCGCGCCGGGGCCGGTCCGGCCAGCGCCTCGGCCACCAGGGTTTCGGTTTCTGGCCTTGGATCAAGCACATGCGGGGTGATCCTGAAGTTACGCCCCCAGAACATCCGCCGCCCGATGATGCGGCTCACCGGCTCGTGCTCCAGCCTGCGATGCAACAGCGCCTCGTAGCGCGCCATCTCCTCCTCGCTCACCTCGCGGTCGGCGTGGAGGGTGAGCCGGTCGGCGGGTATGCCGAGCGCATGGGCGAGCAGCGCCCGGCTGTCGCGCCCCGACGTGCCCATGCCGCCGAAACCCAGAAGCCCGGTGCCCTTGCCCAATGCCTGTGTCAGCCTCATGCGTCCATCTCCGCCAGTTGTTGCGCCTGATCGGTCTCGGTCAGCGCGTCGATGATCTCGTCGAGGTCGCCCTGCATCACCTCGCCGAGCTTGTAGAGCGTCAGCCCGATGCGGTGATCGGTGAGCCGACCTTGCGGGAAATTGTAGGTGCGGATGCGCTCGGAGCGGTCGCCCGAGCCAACCTGCGCCTTGCGGTTGGCCGCGCGCGCATCGGCCGCCTTCTGGCGTTCCATGTCGAACAACCGCGACGCCAGAACCTGCATCGCGATCTCGCGGTTGCGGTGCTGGCTTTTCTCCGAACTTGTCACCACGATCCCGGACGGCAGGTGGGTGATCCGCACCGCCGAATCGGTGGTGTTGACGTGTTGCCCGCCCGCACCAGAGGCGCGCATGGTGTCGATCCGAAGGTCGTTCTGGTCGATCGCGATATCCACGTCCTCGGCCTCGGGCAACACTGCCACGGTGGCCGCGGAAGTGTGTATCCGCCCGCCTGATTCGGTCTCCGGCACGCGCTGCACCCGGTGCACCCCGCTTTCATACTTGAGACGGGCGTAGACATTCTCACCCGACACCCGCGCGACCAGTTCCTTCACCCCGCCCAGCTCGGTGAGCTGCTGCTCGATCACCTCGAAGCGCCAGCCCATGCGCTCGGCGTAGCGCTGATACATCCGCATCAGGTCGCCCGCGAACAGCGCCGCCTCCTCGCCGCCGGTGCCGGGCCGGATCTCGACGATCGCCGGGCGGGCATCGGCCTCGTCGCGCGGCAGCAGCGCCAGCCGCATCGCCTGCTCGGCCTCCGGCAGCCGGGCCTTCAGACGGGGCAATTCCTCCTCGGCGAGCGCTTGCATCTCCGGGTCGGCGAGCATCGCCTCGGCCTCGGCGATGTCCGCCAGAAGCTGGCGATAGGCGGCGATCTCGGCCACCACGGGCTTGAGCTGGGCGTATTCGCGCCCGACCCGGGCGTAATCCTCGCCCGAGAGCCCCTCGGCCATGCGCGCTTCGAGGTAGCCGAACCGCTCGGTGATCGCATCAAGTTTATCGAATGGAACCATGGCGATCAGGTGGCCTATCGGCGGGGTTTGGTCAAGTGGCGCGTCTGTAGTATGATTGCGGGATGCGCCTTTTGCCCTGCCTCCTCGCGGGCCTTGTCGCCCTGCCTGCCCTCGCCGATGTCACCACGCCCGGCGGCAAGGTGCTCGATTGCTACTGCACCGACAGCCAGGGCGCGCGGGTCGAGATGGACGCGGAAATCTGCCTCGTGGTTGGCGGCCGGGCCTTCATCGCGCGCTGCGAGATGAGCCTCAACAACCCGATCTGGCGCGACACCGGCCGCCCTTGCGTCAGCTCGTCACTGGCCCCCTTCGAGCCGCTCGAACCAGCGCGCGACCCGGGCGGCGTTCATGCCGAGATCGCTGCGGCCATAGACGAGGTGTGAATGCAGGTGCAGGTTTTCGCCATCCTGCCAGATCACCGCGATATCGGGAAAACCCCAGAGCCGCGAGCGGGTGACGAAGGCGGCAGGTTCCACCCCGGTGCCGACGCGCTCGGTGCGCGCGGTCTCGGCCGCGATGTCCAGCAGCCGGGCGAAGGCCCCCTCGGGCAGTTCGGACAGCGGGCGCACCACCTTGAGCCCGCCGGGCACCGGGTGAACCCCGGGCTCGAAAGGCCCGGGTTGCGCGCTCAGCCGGTGGCGCGGCAGCGGCGTGAACCGGATCGCGGCCTGCGCCAGGCCGATCAGGAGCACCGCGATCAGGATGGATTTGAGCATCGCGTCCTCGCAATTCTTGCTAACGTCTCTATGCAATACCCGCCCCGTGACCGAAAGGATCAATCCGATGCGTGCCGCCCTGTTTGTCCTCGCCATCGCGCCCGGCCTCGCGTTCGCCACACCCTATGACGGGCTTTACCGGCCGAACTACGATTTCGCCGCGACCTGGGATTGCACCGATGTCGGCATGGAAGGCGGCGCGCTGGCGATTGAAGGCGACCGGCTGTTCGGGGTGGAGAACATCTGCGAGCTTGCCGAGCCCGTCGAATTGCGCGGCATGAACGCAGTGCTCTACGATGCCACCTGCGACGGCGAAGGCACGCGCTACGAAGAGCGCGTGATGCTGATGGCGCATGATTTCGGCGTCTACGTCATCCGCGACGGACAGGTGGCCGACTGGCTCTCCTGCGACGCCACACCATGATGCGACATGGCTGTTGATGCCGTAGACTTCCGCCCGGTTCACACCGGAACGGGAGGCCCGCGATGCGCCCCATTTTCACCTTCGCCGCCGTGCTGCTGGCCAGCGGTGCCATCGCCACACCCTACGAGGGCAATTACCTGCCTTTGAACTATTATCCCGGCGCTTCGAGTTGCCGGGACGCGGGCGAACCGCAGGGGATCACCTCGATCAGGGGCGACACCCTGCGGATGATCGAGATGCCTTGCGTGCTCTCCGCCCCCGAGCCGGTGCGCGGCATGGAGGCCACCCTCTACGATGCGCTCTGCACCTATAGTGACGGGGTCAGCCAGACCGAGGGACGGGTGATGCTGATGCAGGCCCCCGGCGAGCTCTGGGTGATCTGGGACGGCTATATCGAGCACTGGATGCGCTGCGACTGAGCGCGCCCGCCCCGCGCCGCCCGCTACCGCCGGGTCCAGCCCCAGAGGCAGAGCAGTTCCACCGCCACATGCGCCGCCGCGACCGCGGTGATCCCGGCGTGATCATAGGGTGGGGAGACCTCCACCACGTCGCCGCCGACGAGGTTGATCCCCGCGATCCCGCGCAAGGTTGCCGCCGCCTGCGCCGTCGTCAGCCCGCCCCAGACCGGCGTGCCGGTGCCGGGGGCGAAGGCCGGGTCGAGCCCGTCGATATCGAATGTGAGATAGGCCGGATGATCGCCCACCACCTCGCGAATGCGGTCGGCCACGAGATCGGGGCCAATCCGGTGCACCTCGGGCGCATCGACCCCGGCGATGCCAAGCCGGTCGTCCACTTCGGTGCGGATGCCGATCTGGATCGAGCGCTCGGGCACGATCAGCCCCTCCTTCACCGCCTTGTAGACGAAGGTGCCGTGATCGACGCGGGCCGGGTCATCATCGGGCCAGCTGTCGGTGTGGGCGTCGAACTGGATCAGCGCCAGCGGGCCGTGCCTGGCGGCATGGGCGCGCAGGATCGGCAGGGTGACCGAGTGATCGCCCCCCAGCGTGATCGCGGCGCAGTCCTGCGCGAGGATGCCCGCGATATGGGCCTCCAGCCGGGCCGGGAAATCGGCGGGGGCAGCGTAGTCGAAGGCCAGATCGCCGTAATCGGCGATGGCGAAGGCGCTCATCACGTCATAGCCCCAGCCGAAGGGCGCATCGGGGCTTTGCAGGGCGCTCGCCTCGCGGATCGCGCGCGGCCCGAGGCGCGCGCCGGGCCGGTTGGTCACCGCCTGGTCGAAGGGCGCGCCGGTGATCGCGATATCGGCAACGCTCAGATCCTTGGTGAAGGTCCGCCGCAGGAAGCTGGGCAGGCCCGAGAAGGTGTTCTCGAAGCTCGGCCCCTTCATGCCTGGCCGGGTGATCGCGGTATCGACCTGTTTTTTCGCGTCTTCCAGTGCCATGTGTTTTCCTCCGGCGACGGCGCGGTCGCGCGCGCCGTCGCTCAGGTCAGGCGGGTTGCAGGGTTTCGACGAGGCGGGCGAAGAAGCTCGCGCCGATCGGGGCGATCTCGTCGTTGAAATCGTATTTCGGGTGGTGCACCGACGGGCCCTCGCCCTGGCCGAGGAACAGGAAGGCGCCGGGGCGGGCGTCGAGCATGTAGGAGAAATCCTCCGCCCCCATCTCGCGCGGCCGGTCGGTTTCGACGGCCTGTGCGCCCACGATCCCGCGCGCCACGGCCGCGGCCTTCTCCACCTCGGCCGCGTGGTTGACCGTGGGCGGATAGCCGCGCTCGTAGTCAAGCACCGCCTCGACTCCGTAAGCCGCCGCGCTGCCCGCCACGATCTCGCCCATCCGCCGCTCCACCATGTCGCGGATTTCCGGATTGAAGGTGCGCACCGTGCCGCCGACGAAAGCCTTCTCGGGGATCACGTTGTCGGCGCTGCCCGATTGCACCATGGTCACCGAGGCCACGAGATCTTCGCGCGGCGGGTTGTTGCGGCTCACGATGGTCTGGCACCCTTGCGCGATCGCCAGCGCCGCCGGGATCGGGTCGACCGCCTCGTGCGGATAGGCGCCGTGGCCGCCCTGCCCCCGGATGTGAATGCGGAAGGTATCGACCGCCGCCATGATCGGCCCCGGGGTGGTGGAAAAACTGCCGAAGGGCAGGCCCGGCTCGTTGTGCAGCGCATAGACCTCGTCGATGCCGAAGCGCTCCATCATCCCCTCTTCCACCATGATCCGGCCGCCGCCGATATCTTCCTCGGCGGGTTGGAAGATCAGCGCGACCCGGCCCGAGAAGGCGCGCGTCTCGGCCAGGTAGCGCGCGGCCCCGAGCAGCATCGTGGTATGGCCGTCATGGCCGCAGGCATGCATCCGCCCGGGCACGGTGGAGGCATGCTCCAGCCCGGTTTCCTCGTCCATCGGCAGCGCGTCCATGTCGGCGCGCAACCCGATGGTGCGCCCCGGCCCCCGCCCCTCGATGATCGCCACCACGCCCGAGCGCGCGATCCCTTCGTGGATCTCGTCGACCCCGAAATCGCGCAGCTTTTCCACCACGAAAGCGGCGGTCTCGTGGCAGTCGAGCTTGAGTTCGGGGTGGGCATGGAGCCACCGCCGCCAGGTTTTCATGTCATCGGCATAGGCCGCGATGCGGTTGATGACGGGCATGGGTTTCGGCCTCTCGCGCGCTTTGCTATGAACGGCCAGATTTCCCCGAAACGAGGGCCGACGCAATGGGCAAAACAGACGCCGACATCGTGCATGATCCCGAGGGCGGCATCGCTCGGCTCGTCGAGATCATGGCCCGCCTGCGCGATCCCGAAACCGGCTGCCCCTGGGACGTCGAGCAGAGCTTTGCCACCATCGCGCCCTACACGATCGAGGAGGCCTACGAGGTGGCCGACGCGATCGAGCGCGAGGCATGGGACGAGCTCAAGGGCGAATTGGGCGATCTGTTGTTCCAGTCGGTGTTTCATGCCCGCATGGCCGAGGAACAGGGGCTGTTCTCCTTCCACGACGTCGCCAACCACATGGCCGACAAGATGGTGGCGCGTCATCCGCATGTTTTCGGCGACCAGGCCGGGATCGACAGCGCCGAGGCCCAGACCGAGAACTGGGAGGCGATGAAGGCGGCCGAGCGCGCGGCCCGTGCCGAACATGGCGTGCTCGACGGGGTGGCGGTGGGCCTGCCCGCCCTGCTGCGCGCCTACAAGCTGCAAAAACGCGCGGCGCGGGTCGGGTTCGACTGGGGCGAGATCGACCCGGTGCTCGACAAGATCGCCGAGGAGGCGCGCGAAGTGGCCGAGGCGCGCGACGATCTCGGCCATGACGCGCTCAGCGAGGAAATCGGCGATCTGCTTTTTGTCGTTGCCAACCTGGCCCGTCATCTCGGCGTCGAGCCCGAGGCGGCGCTGCGCGGTGCCAACGCCAAGTTCATCCGCCGGTTCGAAGCCATCGAGGCCGCGCTGGCCGAGGTGGGCAAGTCGCCCGACACCGCCTCGCTCGAAGAGATGGACGCCTTGTGGAACGCGGCCAAGACCGCCGAGCGCAAGCCGCGCGGCTAGGGCCACGCAAAGACCACGGATCGGTCAGCTTCGCCGGTTGATCAGCATGATCCCGGCCGCCACCAGCACAAGCTGGGCAACCAGCGCGGTCGTGACCGTTTCACCGAGCCAGAGCCAGCCGAGGATCACCCCGAACACCGGCGAAAGGAACGCGAAGGCCGCGATCTGGCTGGTTTTGTAGTGCTGGAGCAACCAGAACCAGGCGAGGAAAACCCCCGAGGCCACAACGACGATCTGGAACAGCATCAGCCACCCCGTCATCACCGAAACATCGCGCAGGAGCGGGCCGAAGAACACCGAGGCGGCGAGCAGGACCGGGACCGAAACCGCGACCTGCCAGAACATCTGCATCTCGAACCCGGTTCGCGACAGACGGCTCAGGCGCGGCATCAGCGACACGCCCATCCATCCGAGCGCGGCCACCAGCGCCGCGAGATCCCCCGCCAGCGACGCCTCGCCGCCAAACCCCGACCGGTCGACGATCGCCCAGGCGACCCCGGCAAAGGCCAGCGTCAACCCGGCAAGGCGGATCGGCGTAAGCCGCTCCCCCGGCAACACGAAATGCGCGGTGAGCGCCATCCAGACCGGCATCGAGTAGAAGATCACGCTGACCCGGGTTACCGTGGTCAGGTCGAGGGCAAGGAACAGCGCGAGGAACTCGACCGAGAAGATCAGCCCGATCAGCACCCCCGGGCCGCGCGTTCCGGCGGAGAAATCGAGCCGCAACCCGCGGAACCGCATCCAGCCCCAGATCACCGCCACCGCCCCGAGCGAGCGCAAACCCGCGGCGAACACCGGCTGCAGCCCCTCGTTGGTCAGCTTGATGACAACCTGGTTGACCGCGAGGATCACCATCAGGAAGATCAGCAGGGCCCCGCCGCCGAGGTCGATGTCGCGCCTGTCTTGCATGCCGCGAAAGGAAGTGCCGCGGCGCGGGAAGTCAAGCCCCTTCGCCCGCGAGGCGTGTGAGCAAGGGAGCCGGGACTCCTTGCGCGCGACCTTGCCGAACCCGACCCGCCAAGCGGGCTTGCGAAACAGGCCGACATGCCTGAAGCTGGCAGGTGCGACAGGATCAACACCCGGCCCCCAGGGGCGCGGGGATTGAGGAGCGATGTGACCGGACTTTCATCCCGCGACAACCCTGCAAGCCCGCAGTGCTTCGGCATGGCGCGCGCGGGCATTGCGCGGTGCCTGAGGTGAATCCCTGGGTTCTTCTGCTCAATCCCGTCGCCGGCACCCCGCAAGGCACGCTCGCACCGACCGCCCTTCGCGGCTTGCTCAAGGGGCTGGGATTGCGGCAGGTCACCACCGCGCCGCCAACCGGTGACGCGGTGTTCTGCGGCGTGATCGACGGACGCACCTTCGGCGGCCACCTGAGCGACATGATCAAGACCGGTTTCGGGGTTCACCGCCGTGCCCTCATGCTGTCGGGTGACAGTTTCGCCGAGATCGCAAGCGGCTGGCCCTGGCCCGGGGTGCCGAACAACCCGGGTGCCGGGCATATCTGGTTTCTGGATCACCCGAGCCGCGCAAGCTCTGCCAACTTGCGCGCGGCGGCCGCGCCGGGCGACCACCTCGCCCTTACCCCGCAGGCGCTCTACCACCATGCCCCCGCGGGCCTTGCACATTCGCCCCACACCGCGCGGATCGAGCGCCTTCTCGGTGTGCCCGTCCACCGGCGCGACCTCGGCGGCATTGCCGGACTGACCGCGCTGCTTGCCCGGCTTCGCGACGATTGACCAGCCGCGCCGCTCGGTATGCAAAACCGCTTGCGCCCGATCCTCGCCTCGGGCAGCAAGCGGAAGGCAACAGCGAACCGGGAGACCTTGAGAATGGATGTGCGCGTGAAATGGGTGGAAGACCGCACCTTCGTGGGCGAAGCGGAAAGCGGACACAAGATCGTGTTCGGTGCCGCCTCCGAGGCGGGGCCGAAACCGGGGCCGAGCCCGATGGAACTGGTGCTGATCGGCACCGGCGGCTGCGCCGCCTATGACGTGGTGCATATCCTCGAAAAAGGCCGCGAGCCGGTGGAAAGCGTCGAGGTCGAACTCGACGCCGACCGCGCCGAGACCGACCCCAAGGTGTTCACCCGCATTCACATGCGCTTCATCGTCAAGGGCCGGGGCCTCACCGCCGCCAAGGCCGAGCGCGCGGTGGCCCTCTCGGTCGAGAAATACTGCTCGGCCTCGGCGATGATGGCCAAGAGCGCCGCGCTGAGCCACGACGTCGAGGTGATCGACACCGGCGACGAGGCGACGTCGACCCGCTGACGCGGGCCGACCCGTCCCGGGGCTCTGTCCCGCAGGCCGCAGGCACGCCTGCGGCGTGCGACCCCGCAGCATTTCACCCAGCAAGAAGGCGCGGCCGCGATGCCGCCCGCAACCGGAGCCCTGCCATGGACAATCTGCGCGGCGCGTTACTCATGGTTCTCGCGATGGCGGGCTTTGCCATCGAGGACGCTTTCATCAAGACGGTGACGGCGCGGGTGCCGATGGGCCAGGTGCTGATCTACCTCGGGGCGGGCGGCGGGCTGGCCTTTGCGATCCTCGCCACGCGTGCCGGCTATTGCTGGCGGTCGCGCATGTTCTTTCACCCGATGGTGATCCTGCGCAACGCCGGCGAGATCGTCGGCACTGCCGCCTTTGTCACCGCACTCACCCTGATCCCGCTTTCGCTCGCCTCGGCGCTGCTGCAGGCGATGCCGCTGTTCGTGATGCTGGGGGCGATCGTGTTCATGCGGGTGCAGGTAGGCTGGCGGCGCTGGGCGGCGCTGTCGGTCGGGCTTGCGGGCGTGCTGATCATCCTGCGCCCCGGGTTCGAGGGATTTCGCCCCGAAGCTCTGTTCGGCCTGCTCGCAGCCGTCGGGCTGGCGACGCGTGATCTCGCCACCCGCGCCTGCCCGCGCGAGGTTCATCCGCTCCAGCTTTCGACCTGGGGGTTTTTCATGCTGGTGCCGGTGGGGGCCGGGCTGCTCGCGCTGTCGGGCGGGGCGATCCGCCCCGGGGCCGCCGATGGCGGGCTGATCTTCGGCGCGCTCGCGCTCGGCATGGTCGGCTACTACGCGCTGACCCGGGCGATGCAGACCGGCGAGATAGCCTTCGTGACGCCGTTTCGCTACACCCGGCTCGTCTTTGGCCTCGTGATCGGCTGGACCCTGTTCGGCGAATCCCTCGATGCGCCGATGCTGATCGGGGCTGCCATCGTGGTGGGTGCCGGTCTCTACAGCCTGATCCGCGAACGCAGGCTGATGAAACGACCCGTGGTCGCGCCGCCGCCGAGTGCAATCTGACGCCGGTTTCGCCGCACCGCGGCGCGCGCCCCCTTCCCTCGCAGGCCCACGCGCGGTATGACCGCGATGAACCGCACCCCAGACAGGACCAGCGCCATGAGCACCATCATCGACCTTTTCGCCCGCGAAATTCTCGACAGCCGCGGCAACCCCACGGTGGAAGTCGACGTGATCCTCGAAGACGGCACCGAGGGCCGTGCCGCGGTGCCTTCCGGCGCCTCCACCGGCGTGCACGAAGCGCATGAAAAGCGCGACGGCGACAAGAGCCGGTATGGCGGCAAGGGCGTGCTCGAAGCCATCGCCTCGGTCAATGGCGAGATTGCCGAGGCGCTGGTGGGCATCGACGCCACCGAGCAGGAAGCGATCGACGCGGCAATGATCGAGCTCGACGGCACCGCCAACAAGGCCCGCCTCGGCGCCAATGCCATCCTCGGCGTGAGCCTTGCGGTGGCCAAGGCGGCGGCGGAGTTTTCCTCGTTGCCGCTCTACCGCTACGTCGGCGGTTCCTCGGCGCGGGTTCTGCCGGTGCCGATGATGAACATCATCAACGGCGGCGAACACGCCGACAACCCGATCGACATCCAGGAATTCATGATCATGCCGGTGAGCGCCGGCAATATCCGCGACGCGGTGCGGATGGGCGCGGAAGTGTTCCACACGCTGAAGAAAGAACTCTCGGCGGCGGGCTACAACACCGGCATCGGCGACGAAGGCGGCTTTGCGCCCAACCTCAGCTCGGCCCGTGAAGCGCTCGATTTCATCCTCAAGAGCATCGAGAAAGCGGGCTACAAGCCCGGCGAGGACATCTTCCTCGCGCTCGATGCGGCCTCGACGGAGTATTACCGTGACGGCAAATACGAGATGAAGGGCGAAGGCCTGTCGCTGTCATCCGACGAGAACGTCGCCTACCTGCAGGCGCTGGTGAACGACTACCCGATCTTCTCGATCGAAGACGGCATGGCCGAGGACGACTGGGACGGCTGGGCCACCCTCACCGAGGTTCTCGGCGACCAGGTGCAACTGGTGGGCGACGATCTTTTCGTCACCAACCCCGAGCGGCTGGCGCGCGGGATCGAGGCGGGCGTGGCCAACTCGATGCTGGTGAAGGTCAACCAGATCGGCACGCTTTCGGAAACCTTGCGCGCCGTGGATATGGCCCACCGCGCGCGCTACACCAACGTGATGAGCCACCGCTCTGGCGAGACCGAGGACGCCACCATCGCCGATCTCGCGGTGGCGACGAACTGCGGCCAGATCAAGACCGGCTCGCTTTCCCGCTCGGACCGGCTGGCGAAATACAACCAGCTCATCCGCATCGAGGAAATGCTCGGCGAGACCGCGCTCTATGCCGGGCATTCGATCCTGAAATAGGGCGGCCGCGCCTGCGGCGGGCGGGCAAAGGGGGGCTGTCTGCCCCCCTCTTGGCCGGACGGCCAATTCACCCCCCGAAGGTATTTTCGGACCCAAGAAGCATGCGGGGCGCGCGCGGATCGTCCCCGCCCACCCGCCGTTTTTCGCGCCCCGACCCCGCCGCTGCGCGTGAGCGGTTGCGCCGGGCGGGGCGCGGGCCTAAAACCCTCGCCATGACCAATGTTCTCGACCGGATCAAGGCCTACAAGCTCGAAGACGTGGCCGCGCGCAAAGCCGCCCGGCCCCTGAGTGCGGTCGAGGCCGATGCCCGCGCCGCGAGTCCGGTGCGCGGCTTCGCCCGCGCGCTGGAGGCGGCCACGAAAACCGGCTACGGCCTGATTGCCGAGATCAAGAAGGCGAGCCCCTCGAAGGGGCTGATCCGCCCCGATTTCGACCCGCCGGCGCTGGCGCGCGCCTACGCGGCGGGGGGGGCCACCTGCCTTTCCGTGCTCACCGACACGCCCAGCTTCCAGGGCACCGACGCCTATCTCGTCGCCGCCCGCGACGCGACCGCGCTGCCGGCCCTGCGCAAGGATTTTCTCTACGATCCATGGCAGGTGGCGGAGAGCCGCAGCCTCGGCGCGGATTGCATCCTGATCATCATGGCCAGCGTTTCCGACGCCCAGGCCGCCGAGCTTGAGGATGCGGCCTTCGGCTGGGGCATGGACGTGCTCGTGGAGGTGCATGACGCGGCGGAACTCGAGCGCGCCACCCGGCTGCGCTCGCCGCTTCTCGGCATCAACAACCGCAACCTCAAGACCTTCGAGGTGAGCCTCGACACCACCCGCGACCTCGCCGCACGCGCGCCGAGCGACCGGCTGCTGGTGTGCGAATCGGGGCTTTTCGCCCCCGCCGACCTCGCCGACATGGCCGCCGTCGGCGCGCGCGCCTTCCTGATCGGCGAAAGCCTGATGCGGCAGGACGACGTCGAGGCCGCCACCCGCGCGATCCTTGCCGACCCGGTGCTGACATGACCGACAAGCTCACCCATTTCGACGCCGCCGGGCAGGCGCACATGGTCGATGTCTCGCAAAAGCCGGTGACCGCGCGCGAGGCCGTGGCCGAGGGCCTGGTGATCATGACGCCAGAGACGCTGGCGCTGGTCGAGGCGGGCAGCGCAAAGAAGGGCGACGTGCTCGGCGTGGCCCGGCTCGCGGGCATCATGGGTGCGAAGAAGACCGCCGATCTGATCCCGCTGTGCCACCCGCTGCCGATCACCCGGGTCGCGCTCGATCTCGAACCCGACGCCGCCCTCCCCGGCGTGCGGATCACCGCCACGGTCAGCACTGCGGGCCAGACCGGCGTCGAGATGGAGGCGCTCACCGCCGTCACCACCGCCGCGCTCACCGTCTACGACATGCTCAAGGCGGCCGAGAAGGGCATGCGCATCGAGGGCGTGCGGCTGCTGGCGAAATCCGGCGGCAAATCGGGAGAGTTTCGCGCCGAATGATCACCGTTTCCGAAGCCCTCGACCATCTCTTTGCGCTGGCGGCCCCGCTTGGCACCGAGCGCGTGGCGCTGGCGGACGCGGCGGGCCGGGTGCTGGCCGAGCCGGTGGTTGCGGCGCGCAACCAGCCGCCCTTTGCCGCCTCGGCGATGGACGGCTACGCCCTGAAAGGCGTCGAGGCCGATCCCGAAGCGATGTTCAAGGTGATCGGCGAGAGCCGCGCGGGCGTGCGCTTCGAGGGCAGTGTCGGCCCCGGTCAGGCGGTGCGGATCTTCACCGGCGCGCCGGTGCCGGTGGGCGCCGACCGGGTAATCATCCAGGAAGACGTGACCCGCGACGGCAATCTGATCACCCTCGCGCGCAAGCTCGACCGGGGCCCCTACGTGCGCCCCGCGGGCACCGATTTCACCATTGGCGACCGGGTCGAGGCCCCGCGCGTGCTCGGTCCGCGCGACCTCGCGCTGATCGCGGCGATGAACGCGGGCGCGGTCACCGTGACGCGCCAGCCGAGCGTCGCCCTGATCGCCACTGGCGACGAACTGGTGATGCCCGGCGAGGAGCCGGGGCCGGACCAGATCATCGCCTCCAACGCCTTCGGGCTGAAGGCGATGTTCGAAGCCGCCGGCGCGCGGGCCAGGCTCTTGCCGATCGCGCGCGACACTGCCGAGAGCCTGCGCGCGGCCTTCGAACTGGCGCAAGGTGCCGACCTCGTGGTGACCATCGGCGGCGCCTCGGTGGGCGATCATGATATCGTCGGGCCGGTGGCCGCCGAGCTTGGCATGGAACAGAGTTTCTACAAGGTTGCGATGCGCCCCGGCAAGCCGTTGATGGCCGGCCGGATGGGCGATGCCACCTTGATCGGCCTGCCCGGAAATCCAGTTTCTTCCTTGGTTTGCGGCGTGATCTTCATCCTTCCGATGATCCGCGCCATGCTTGGTCTCGGCGCCGCGCCCGCGCCGCGCCTGAGCGCCCTGCTCGCCGAAGACCTGCCGGAGAACGGCCCGCGAGAACACTACATGCGCGCGGCACTCGACGCGGGCACGATCCGCCCGCTGCCCCGGCAGGACAGCTCGCTGCTCACCATCCTGCACCGGGCCGACGCGCTGCTTGTGCGGCCTGCGAACGATGGCCCCCGCAAGACCGGCGAAAGCGTGGACTTCGTCGAGATCTGATCCAAGCCGTTGACACGAAACGGGAACGTGGGTAGAACATTACCTGAACCGTTCCACCGTGGAGCGATATCCCGCAAAGCGGCCAGGGCGCACCGTCACAGGCAGACCCCGGGCCGCAACAGCAAAGAGGCGAGCACATGCTGACGCGCAAGCAACTGGATCTTCTCGATTTCATCAACAAGCGGCTGTCGCGCGACGGCGTGCCGCCCTCCTTCGACGAGATGAAGGAGGCGCTCGATCTGCGCTCGAAATCGGGCATCCACCGGCTGATCACGGCACTGGAGGAACGCGGGTTCATCCGCCGCCTGCCGCACCGCGCCCGCGCGATCGAGATCGTGAAATTGCCCGATGCGCTCGATCCCTCCGGCAAGGCCGGGTTCGAGCCGCGGGTGATTGCCGGGGACCGGCCGAGCCGCACCCCGGCCGGCGCGATGCCCCTGGGCGAAGCGCAGGCGATGGAACTGCCGCTTCTGGGCCGGATCGCCGCGGGCACACCGATCGAGGCGATCACCGATGGTGCCGAGCATGTGGCGGTGCCGGGCGCGATGGTGGCAGGCGCGGGCAAGCACTACGCGCTTGAGGTCAAGGGCGAGTCGATGATCGACGCCGGGATCAACTCCGGCGACGTGGTGATCATCCGCGAAACCTCGGTGGCCGAGAACGGCGATATCGTGGTGGCGCAGGTCGAGGGCTACGAGGCCACGCTGAAACGCTACCGCAAGTCGGGCGACATGGTGATGCTGGAAGCCGCCAACCCGGCGTTCGAGACGCGCCTGCTCAGGTCCGACCAGGTCGAGGTGCAGGGCAAGCTGGTGGGGCTGATCCGCACCTATTGAGGCGCGGCGATTGCGGAACGGGGCGGGGTTCGCCGCCTCGCTCATCGCCCGGTCCATGACCGCGCCCCGCTGCGCTCGGTAGCGCTCACCACGCGAAATCCTGTCCCGTCCGGATAAAGCGCCAGCGCCCCGGTTGCCTCCAGCGCGGCTTCGTCGAAAAGGCGGCAGCCTGTCGGCACCGCGTCCGCCGTCATCGACAGCACTACCAGATCGGCGTGCAGGCAGGCCCCGGCAACACGCTCACGCGCGCCGCGGCCGGTCAGATGGACAACCCGCAGACCACCTATCTCGATCTCCCGCGCCCCGGCCTCGCCGCGGAACCCGCGCCGTGCATGGGCCACATCCTGCGCGACCGGGTCGCCATCGTTCTCGAGCCAGACCCGGGCGGCGAAGCCATCGCCGCGCGGCTTCGACAGCACCCGCCCCTCCGGGGTCAACACCCCGACCAGACCGCCGCCCGGGCTGATCAGCGCCGCCGGACGCTCGGCCCCGGCCCAGAGCCCCAGCGCCAGCACCACCGGGGCGATCCCGGCAAGCCGCCAGCGCCCGGCGAGCAGCACCAGCGCCAGCCCCCCGATCGTGATCAGTGGCAGCGCCTCGGGCCCGGGGCTCGGCACGTGGCCGACCGCACCATCGAGCCCGGTCACGAAGCGCGCCACCGTCAGGATCCACAGGATCGGGTATTGCATGAACTCGAGCGCGAGCCAGCCCAGCCCCAGCGGTGCCAGCACCGCCGCCAGCACCGCGAGCGGCATCACCAGCGTGCCCATCACCGGCACCGCGGCGAGGTTGGCGAGCAACCCGTAATGCGAGACGATGTTGAAATGCGCCGCCGCGAAGGGCGCGGTGGCGATCCCCGCGACGCTGGAGGCGATCACGAGCGAGACCGGACCGCGCAGGATGCGCGGCGGGTTCCAGGCCGGCCAGTCGCGCAAATACCCGAACACCGCCACCAGCGCCGTGGTCGCGGCGAACGACATCTGGAACCCCGGCGAAGTCAGCGATTCCGGCTGCACCAGCAGGATCGCCAGCGCCGCCAGCGCCACCGCCCGCAGGGTGAGCGCGCGCCGGTCCATCAGCACCGCGCCGAACATCACCGCGACCATGATGAAGGCGCGTTCGGTGGCGACGTTGCCGCCCGAGAGCGCGAGGTAGAACGCCCCCGCCTGCAGCGCCACCACCGCAGCGACCTTGCGGATCGCGAGGCGGTCGGCCAGCCCGGGCACCAGCGCCAGCGCATAGCGCAGGGCAGTGAAGACGAAGCCGGTGAGCAACCCCATGTGCAGCCCGGAGATCGCCAGCAGATGCGCGAGGTTCGATCCCCTGAGCGCCTCGACCGTCTCGCGGTTCATCGCCGAGCGGTCGCCGGTGGTGATCGCGGTCGCAAAGGTGCCCGCCTCGTTTGGCAGCACCTCCAGAACCCAGGCCGAGATCCGCGCCCGCAGCCGCGAGACCAGCACCTCGCCGCGCCCCTCGGGGGGCGCGAGCAGCAAGGCCGGGGCGCGGGTGTAGCCGACCGCGCCGATCCGCTCGAACCACGCCATGCGGCGAAAATCGAAGCCGCCGGGTTCCACCGGGCCTTCGGGGCCGGAGAGAAAGGCCGTCATCGCCACCCGCTGACCCGGCTCGGGGTCCAGGTAGCCCTGCACCCCGTGCAGCGAGACCCGCACCCGTTCGGGAATGCGCCGGGGCGCGACGCGGTCGAGCCGGACCCGGTCGAGGGTGAGGCGGACGGCCTCGGAGGCGGAACGGTCGATCTTCACCACCCGGCCCTCGACCGGGCCGTAGTAGCGGAATTCGAGCACCGGGGCGCGCACGGTCTCGTTGCGCAGCCCGGCCACCAGCAGCCCCGCGAGCACCACCGCCGCACCCGCGGCAAGGAACGAAAGCCCGGCGAAGCGGCTGCGCCGGAAGTGCCAGGCGAGCGCCGCGAGACCGGCGGCGGCGAGGGTGATGAGCGTCCAGGCCAGCGGGCCCGGCTCTTCGGGCAGGCTGAAGTAGCTGCCGACCCCCGCCCCGAGGCAGACGGGCGCAAACAGCAGGAGCCGCCCCGAAAGCCGCTCCAGCCGCCCGGACAGGCGGGCCAGCGGGGTCACCCTTGTTCTCTCCCTCGTGAGCGATTAGACCTCGCCAAGCTAGCTCAAACATGGTTTCCAAAAGGTTAACGCGCGCATGGCCGATACCCCAGTCGTCACCCGGTTTGCTCCGTCGCCCACCGGCTATCTTCACATCGGCGGCGCGCGCACCGCGCTGTTCAACTGGCTCTATGCCCGCGGCCGGGGCGGAAGGTTCCTGCTGCGCATCGAGGATACCGACCTTGCGCGCTCCACCCCGGAGGCGACCGCGGCGATCCTGCGCGGGTTGGAATGGCTCGGACTCGACCACGATGGCCCCGCCGTCAGCCAGGCCGAACGCGCCGAACGCCATGCCGAGGTGGCCCGCGAGATGCTAGCCAAAGGCCATGCCTACAAGTGTTTCGCCACGCAAGGCGAGATCGCCGCCTTCCGCGACGAGGCGAAGGCCGCCGGGCGCTCGACGCTCTATGCAAGCCCCTGGCGCGATGCCGATCCGGCAAGCCACCCCGACGCGCCCTTCGTGATCCGCCTCAAGGCACCGGATGCGGGCGAAACCGTGATCGACGACAAGGTGCAGGGCCGGGTGACGTTCCGCAACGACCAACTCGACGACATGGTGCTGTTACGTTCCGACGCTACGCCGACCTACATGCTGGCGGTGGTGGTGGACGATCACGACATGGGGGTGACGCATATCATCCGTGGCGACGACCACCTCAACAACGCCGCGCGCCAGATGCAGATCTACACCGCGATGGGCTGGGACGCGCCGGTTTTCGCCCATATTCCGCTGATCCATGGCCCCGACGGCAAGAAGCTCTCCAAGCGCCACGGCGCGCTCGGGGTGGAGGAGTACCGAGCGATGGGCTACCCCGCGAGCGCGATGCGCAATTATCTCGCCCGGCTCGGCTGGAGCCACGGCGACGACGAGGTGTTCACCGACGCCCAGGCGATCGCCTGGTTCGATCTCGGCGGCATCGGCAAGGGCGCGGCCCGGTTCGACTTCAAGAAGCTCGATCACATCTCGGGCCAGCACATCGCCATGACGCCACCCGCGGAGCTGGTTTCGCAACTGCAGGATTACCTCGACGCGGTGGGCGGGCGGCCACTCTCAGCGCCGGAGGCACGGGCGCTTGTCAGGGCCATGCCCATGCTCAGCCAGGGCGCGAAGACCTTGCCGCAAATTCTTGAAAAGGCGCGATTTATGCTCACGTCGCGCCCCATCGAACGGGACGAGAAGGCAGCGGCGGCGCTGGATGATGTATCCCGTAGTATACTGAAGCAATTGACGCCGCAGTTGCAAACTGCTAGCTGGGAACGCGACACGCTGGAAACCGTTCTGAACGGCTTTGCCGAGGCGCATGGCACCAAATTCGGCAAGCTCGCCGCACCGCTGCGCGCTGCCCTCGCTGGTCGGGCCGTCACTCCCAGCGTCTTCGACATGATGCTGCTTCTCGGCCGCGATGAATCCATCGCCCGGCTGGAGGAAGCCGCCGAATAATCTGCCTGCCAATCGGGACGGGCTCAAGAGAAAGGGACGCGCATGCCAGACCAGACGGGAACCGCGAAGCTCAGTTTCGCCGGCAAGGAGCTTGAACTGCCGATGTATTCGCCCAGCGTCGGCCCCGACGTGATCGACATCGGCAAACTCTACGCCCAGGCCGGGGTTTTCACCCATGATCCGGGCTTTACCTCCACCTCGTCCTGCGAAAGCGCGATCACCTTCATCGACGGCGAGGAAGGCGAACTGCTCTATCGCGGCTACCCGATCGAGCAACTGGCGGAAAAGTCGCATTACCTCGAGGTCTGCTTCCTGCTGCTCTACGGCCACCTGCCGACGGCCGAGGAAGCCGAGGCCTTCGAGTTTCGCGTAACCCGTCACACCATGGTGCACGAACAACTGTTGAAGTTCTTCTCGGGCTACCGGCGTGACGCCCACCCGATGGCGACGATGGTCGGCGTGGTCGGCGCGCTTTCGGCTTTCTACCATGACTCGCTCGACATCAACGACCCCTGGCAGCGCGAAGTCGCCGCGATCCGGATGATCGCCAAGGTGCCGACGATCACCGCGATGGCTTACAAGTATTCCATCGGCCAGCCCTTCGTTTACCCCAAGAACAGCCTCGATTACGCGGCCAACTTCCTGCACATGTGCTTTGCGGTGCCGGCCGAGGATTACGAGGTCAACCCGATCCTCGCCCGGGCGATGGACCGGATCTTCACCCTCCACGCCGATCACGAGCAGAATGCCTCGACCTCGACGGTGCGCCTTGCCGGCTCCTCGGGGGCCAACCCCTTTGCCTGCGTTGCCGCCGGGATCGCCTGCCTCTGGGGTCCGGCACATGGCGGCGCCAACCAGGCCTGCCTCGAAATGCTCAAGGAGATCGGCACCGTCGACCGCATCCCCGAATTCATCGCCCGCGCCAAGGACAAGGACGATCCGTTCCGGCTGATGGGCTTCGGCCACCGGGTCTACAAGAACTTCGACCCGCGCGCCAAGGTGATGAAGGAATCGGCCGACGAGGTGCTCGGCCTGCTCGGCATCGAGAACAACCCGACGCTCCAGGTTGCCAAGGAGCTTGAGCGGATCGCGCTGGAAGATTCCTACTTCGTCGACAAGAAGCTTTACCCCAACGTCGATTTCTATTCCGGCATCATCCTCGAGGCGATGGGCTTCCCGACCTCGATGTTCACCCCGATCTTCGCGCTGTCGCGCACCGTGGGCTGGATCTCGCAGTGGAAGGAAATGCTGAGCGACCCGAACCAGAAGATCGGCCGCCCGCGCCAGCTCTACACCGGCGAAACCCGCCGCGATTATATCGACGTCGAGGATCGCTGAACCCGACCACGTCAAAGCTCACATGCGCGCGAGCCGTCCCCGCCGGGGCGGCTCGCTGGCGTTTGACCCCTTCCCCGTGCCCTGCCCGTGCCCCATATTGGGAGCATGTTGAAGTTCACGCCCATATTGCTCGCGGTGCTTTACGCGCTGGTGATGTATCGGTTCTCGGCCTGGCGGCTGGGCCACGAGCTGGATTCGAAATCGACCGAACTGGCCGATCCGCGTCTCAAGACGCTCACCGACCGGATGGCGCGTGCGCTCGATCTCGACCGTATCCGCGTGCACATCTACGAGGTCGAGCCGGTCAACGGCCTTGCAGCGCCGGACGGGCGGATCTTCATCACCCGCGGCTTCTACCAGCAATACCGCGAAGGCCGGGTAAGCGCAGAGGAGATGGCGAGCGTGATCGCCCACGAACTCGGCCACGTCGCCCTCGGCCATGCCCGGCGGCGGATGATCGACTTTTCCGGCCAGAACGCGCTGCGCACCGCGCTCGGCATGGTGCTGTCGCGTTTCCTGCCGGGGATTGGCGTCTATATCGCCGGTCTCGTGGCCAGCCTGCTCGCCGCCCGGCTCTCGCGCGGCGACGAATACGAGGCCGACGCCTATGCCTCGGCGCTGCTGACCAAGGCAGGGATCGGCACCGGCCCGCAGAAATCGCTTTTCCTCAAGCTCGACCAGCTCACCGCCGCGCGCGCGGGCGCAATGCCCGCGTGGTTCCTGAGCCACCCCAAGGCCGAGGACCGGATCGCCGCGATCGAGGCCGCCGAGGCGGGGTGGCAGGTCGAATAGGCGCATCGCGCCGGTCCCGGAGCTATCCTTCCAGCGCCTTGCCCAGCCTCGGCAACCGCGCCTTCTTCATCAGCCGCCGGATCGGCCAGGGCTCGCCCGAAAGCCGCTCGGCCTCGGCCTGCACCGCGCGCGCGACCTTCGCCACCGCGTCGGGGCTCTGACCAAACAAGTCGCGCAGAAACAGGTCGGGCACCTCGCGCGTCACGCCTTCCTCGGCCAGCGTGTGGCGCGGAAAATCGCTGGTGTTGAGGGTGAGCAGCAGATCCGCCGACCCGGCGATGGCGGCGGCGAGCACGTGCACGTCGTTGGGGTCGGGCAGCCAGAGCCGGGCCTCGTCGCCCGCCTTCGGATGCACCGAGGCCTGCGGCCAGCGCGCCTCGACCGCCGCGATCTCGCCGCGCGCCAGCGCCTCCTGCCCTGGCCCCAGTTTCGCCGCCGCGCGCGCCCATTCCTCGAGGATGCGCGGGCTCCAGAGCGGCTCGAACAACCCCTCCGCCGCCACCCCGAGCAGCACTTCACGCATCACCGTGGGGTAGAGCACGCAGGCGTCGAGCAGAACCTTCACGGGATCAGGCGGTAGAACAGCGCCTTGAGATAGCCGCTCTCGGCAAGCTGCGGGTGCTGCGGATGGTCGGGTCCGGCAAAGCCGGTGTGGATCAGTTGGGCCGACCGCCCGGCGCGCCCGATCCCCCGGTTGCACGCGGTGCGGAACCGCGCCAGATCGACGGCGTGGGAGCAGGAGCAGAGGCCGAGATAGCCGCCCTCGACCACCAGACCCGCCGCCGCCCGCGCGACGCGCTCATAGGCCCGAAGCCCGGCCTCCAGCGCCGGTTTCGCGGGCGCGAAGGCGGGCGGATCGCAGATCACCATGTCGAACCGCGCGCCCTCCTCGGCCAGAGCCTCTAGCACCGCGAAGGCATCGCCGGCGCGGGTGGCGAAGCGGTCGGCGACACCGGACAGCGCCGCCCCCTCCTCGGCCAGCGCCAGCGCCGGGGCCGAGCCATCGACCGCCAGCGCGCTCGCGGCACCGCCTGCCAGCGCGGCGAGCGAAAAGCCGCCAACATGGGAGAACACGTCGAGCACCCGCGCACCCTGCGCGAGCCCCGCCGCGAAGGCATGGTTCGGGCGCTGGTCGTAGTAAAGCCCGGTCTTCTGCCCGCCGAGAATGTCGGCCACGTAGGTCGCGCCGTTCATCGGCACCGCCACCGCCTGCGGGTCTTGCCCGATCAGCACCAGGCTCACGTCGTCGAGCCCTTCGAGCGCGCGGGCGCGTCCGGCGGCGTTCTTGACCACCACGCTCACCCCCGTCACCGACACCAAGGCCGCAGCCAGATCGTCGATCAGCCGGTCGGCCCAGGCCGCGTTGGGCTGGATCACCGCGACCTCGCCGAAGCGGTCGATCACCACGCCCGGCAACCCGTCGGCCTCGGCGTGAATGAGCCGGTAGAAGGGCGCGGCGTAGAGCCGTTCGCGCAGAGCCAGCGCGATCGCGATCCGGTCGCGCAGCCAGTCGGGGCCGATCTCGGCGGCGGGGTCGCGGTCGAGCACGCGGGCGAAGATACGCGAGGCCGGCGTGACGGCGACGGTGGCGAGGGGGATGCGGCCCTCGTCCTCCAGCACCGCGATGGTGCCCGGGGCGAGCGCCTTGGTGCGTCGGTCGGTGACGATCTCGTTGTCATAGACCCAAGGCGCGCCATGGCGGATTGCGCGGGCGTTGGCCTTGGGCTTGAGGCGGATGGTGGGGCGAATATCGGTCATGCCGCTCCCCTACCCCAGCGCGCGCCCGACGCAAAGCGCAAACGAAAGGGGCACACCCTGCGGCGCGCCCCGGCTCGTCGGTTTTGCCTGCCTCAGCCTTGAAGAAAGTCGCGCGGGCGAGTGAGTTCCTGGCGGATCATGTCCTTGACCAGCGCGGTGATCTCCAGCCTCTGGTTCAGCCCCTGCGCCTCGTTCTCCAGCGCCTGCTCGGCGCTGACCCGGTGATCGAAGCCGATCCGGCGCGCAGGCTCCAGCAATTCGCCGGTCCTGGCGTCGCGCACCGCGACAAACATCCAGACCTCGTGCTCACCGCCGATCGAGTAGCGGGTGCGCTTGGTGAGCGCGTGGAACCGCGTCATCACGACTTCGAGCACCACGTCGCGGCTGCCGGTGATGTCCGACACGCCCTCTTCAAGCGCCTCCGTCATCAACGCGCGCACCTGGGCGTGGCGGTCGCCCGCCGGGTCTTCCTGCCACAGGATATCGCTGCGCGGCTTGATGCCGTTCTGTTCCGACGAGGTAAGCACGTCCGGCACCTCGACCTTCACATCCACCACCCGGTAGGACGGGTTGAGCGGCACCGGGGCGTGGCCCTCGACCTGCTTGGTACTCAGAAGGCCCGAGCTTTCCAGTGCATTTCGGCTGACGATATCGCCCCCCGCACAGGCAGAGAGCAGGGCGGCGGCGGTCAGCACCAGGGCTGCGCGGATCATTGTCATGGTTTCCTCCAGCTTCTTTCACGCGTCTCGTTGCTCGCGAGATTGTTGACCAAATGCGGCGGAACTGCGGAAAACTGGCGGTATTATCGCGAATATTGGCCGATGCCGGCCGGCGTCGGGTATTGTTAGCGCTAAATCCCTGTGCTACCTCCCCGGCAAGTTCCCGTGCCCGGTTGCATAGCCCCGCAGACGACGAAGGACCGCCCCGATGACCCTCCACCCCGAGCTTGACCGGATCACCCAGCGCATCATTGCCCGTTCCGAAGCCCGCCGTGCCGCCTATCTCGAGCGCGTCGCGCGCGCCGCCGACAACGGCCCGCGCCGGGCGCACCTGAGCTGTTCCAACCAGGCCCACGCCTATGCCGGGGCCGGTGCCGACCAAGGCGCGCTGGCCAAGGGTCGTGCCCCCAACATTGGCATCGTCACCGCCTATAACGACATGCTCTCGGCCCATGCGCCCTACAAGGACTACCCCGACCTGATCAAGGCCACCGCCCGCGCCGAGGGCGCCACGGCGCAGGTCGCCGGCGGGGTTCCGGCGATGTGCGACGGGGTCACGCAAGGCGAGACCGGCATGGAACTCAGCCTGTTCTCGCGTGACGTGATCGCGCTCGCCGCCGGCGTCGCGCTCAGCCACAACACCTTTGATGCAGCGCTCTATCTCGGCATCTGCGACAAGATCGTGCCCGGCCTCGTGATCGCCGCCGCCACCTTCGGGCATATCCCCGCCGTCTTCGTGCCCGCCGGGCCGATGACCTCCGGCATCTCGAACGACGACAAGGCCAAGGTGC
Organism: Maritimibacter sp. HL-12; assembly: GCF_900177545.1. GTDB lineage: Bacteria > Pseudomonadota > Alphaproteobacteria > Rhodobacterales > Rhodobacteraceae > Sinisalibacter. Next base: position 3,518,430 of record NZ_FXBQ01000001.1, read on the forward strand.
GCCAGCGCTTCGCCACCGGCGAGGCCAGCCGCGAGGAGTTGATGGCCTCCGAGATGGCGGCCTATCATGGCCCCGGTACCTGCACCTTCTACGGCACCGCCAATTCCAACCAGATGCTGATGGAATTCATGGGGTTGCACCTGCCCGGTGCGAGCTTTGTCAATCCCGGCACGCCGTTGCGCGAGGCGCTCACTGCCGAGGCCGCGCGCCGGGTGCTGGCGATCACCGCGCTCGGCAACGAATTCACCCCGGTGGCGGACGTGCTCGACGAGAAGGCCTTCGCCAACGGCATCGTCGGGCTGATGGCGACCGGCGGCTCGACAAACCTCGTGCTCCACCTCGTCGCCATGGCGCGCGCCGCCGGGGTCGAGCTGACGCTGGAGGATTTCGCCGAGATCTCCGCGATCACGCCGCTGCTGGCGCGGGTCTATCCCAACGGGCTGGCGGACGTGAACCATTTCCACGCCGCCGGCGGGCTTGGCTACATGATCGGCAACCTGCTCGACGCGGGGCTTCTGCATCCCGATACCAGGACCGTGGCGGGCGGCGGGCTCAAGGCCTATGCCAGCGAGGCAAAACTGGACGGCGACAGGGTGACATGGGAACCCGCCCCGCGCGACAGCCTGAACGACAAGATCCTGCGCCCCGCCGCCGATCCGTTCCAGCCCTCGGGTGGCCTTGTCCAGCTTGCGGGCAACATCGGGCAAGGCGTGATCAAGGTGTCTGCCGTCGCGCCCGAGCGGCAGGTGATCGAGGCCCCGGCACGGGTGTTCCACGACCAGGAGAGCGTGAAGGCCGCGTTCAAGGCGGGCGAGTTCACCGGCGACGTGGTGGTGGTGGTGCGCTTCCAGGGCCCCAGCGCCAACGGCATGCCCGAGTTGCACGGGCTGACGCCCACCCTCGCGGTCTTGCAGGACCGCGGCCACAAGGTTGCCCTCGTCACCGATGGCCGGATGTCGGGCGCGTCGGGCAAGGTGCCTGCGGCGATCCATGTCTCGCCCGAGGCGGCAAACGGCGGGCCGATTGCCAAGGTGCGTGACGGCGACCGGGTGCGGCTCGATGCGCAGGCCGGAACACTGGAGGTTCTCGAAGACGATTTCGACGACCGCACCCCGATCAGGGCCGATCTGAGCGCCAACCGCGCGGGCATCGGGCGCGAATTGTTCGACGTATTCCGCCAGAATGTCGGCCTCGCCACCGATGGCGCCGCCGTCGTCGTCTAGGGAGAACCGCATGACACCACAGGACGCCAGCCGAAAAACCGAAGAGATCTGCCGCCTCGCCCCGATCGTGCCGGTGCTCGTGGTCGATGACGTGGCCCATGCCGCACCGCTCGCGCGCGCCCTCGTGGCGGGCGGGTTGCCCGCACTGGAAGTCACCTTGCGCACCGCCTCGGCGCTCGACGTGATCGCCGCCATGGCCGAAGTTCCGGGCGGCGTGGTCGGCGCGGGCACCCTGCTGACCGCCGACGACGTGAAGCGGGCCAAGGACGCGGGCGCACGCTTCGGGGTGTCGCCCGGTGCCACGGATGCATTGCTCGATGCGGCCGAGGCGCATGACCTGCCGCTGCTGCCCGGCGCGGCCACCGCCTCCGAGGCGATGCGGCTGTTCGAGCGCGGCTATTCGGTTTTGAAGTTTTTCCCTGCCGAGGCGGCGGGCGGCGCGGCGTTCCTCAGATCGCTCGCCTCGCCCCTGCCCGCGATCCGGTTCTGCCCGACCGGCGGCGTGACCCCGGCCAATGCCGAGGATTACCTTTCGCTCCCCAACGTGCTCTGCGCGGGCGGGAGCTGGGTGGCCCCGAAAGCGGCGATGGCGGCGGGAGACTGGGCCGGGATCGAGACGCTGGCGCGCGAAGCGGCCCGGCTCGGCCGGGGCTGAGCGCGGCCCTGCCCCGTCACGATCTCACCGCTGGAAATGGCGGCGCGCACCCCGCGCCGCGCGCCCGCTCTCAGATGTAGTCCGAGCGCTGCAGCCCGTATTTGGCCATCTTCTCGTTGAGGGTTCGGCGCGGCAGGCACAACTCGTCCATGACCCCCACGATCGAGCCCTTGTGGCGGCGCATCGTATTGTCGATCAGCATCCGCTCGAAGGCTTCGACGTATTCCTTGAGCGGTTTGCCCTCGGTCGTCATCGTCGCGCCCTCGACGTCGTCATGATCGTTCATCAGCAGCGACGAGATCGTGCCCGAGCCACGGCGCGATTGCAGCACCGCCCGCTCGGCGATGTTGATCAACTGGCGGATGTTGCCGGGCCACGGTGCCTGCAGCAACTGGGCCGCCTCCTGCGCGCTCACCGCGGGCGCGGCACAGCCGTATTCCTCCGCGAACTGGTCGCCGAACCGGGTGAACAGCATCAGGATGTCTTCGCCGCGCGCACGCAGCGGCGGCAGGGTGATCTTCATCTGCGCCAGGCGATAGAACAGGTCGGGCCTGAGGCAATCCTCGCAGGTGCGCCCGCCTTCCTGCAAGTTGCAGATCGCCACCACGCGGGTTTCGGGCGGGGTGCCCTGGTCGTTCATCCAAGCCAGGAGCCGTGCCTGAAGGCTCATCGGCAGCGCCTCGATATCTTCGAGCACCAGGGTGCCGCCACGGGCCTGCTCGACGAAGGGCTGCTGGCCGCCCTCCTCGATCGGGCCGAAGAGCTTTGCCCCCAGCGCCTCTTCATCCTGCCCGGCCAGACGAACCACAACGAACTTGCGCCCTGCCTTCGCCCCCACCGCGTGCAGCGCATGGGCCACGAGGGTCTTGCCGGTGCCGGTCTCGCCGTCGATCAGCACATGGCCGTCGGCCTGGCCGAGATCGAGGATATCCTCGCGCAGCCGTTCCATCACCGGGCTGGCCCCGACGAGCTTTTTCATGATCGTGCCGCCGTCGCCCAGTTCGCGGCGCAGCGCGCGGGCGTCGAGCGTCATCCGCCGGACCTGGGTGGCCTTCTTGGCAAGCTCGGTCATCCGGTCGGGGTTGAAAGGCTTTTCGAGGAAGTCGTAGGCTCCGACCCGCATCGCCTCGACCGCCATCGGCACGTCGCCATGGCCGGTGATCATGATCACCGGGAGCGACGAGTCGACGCTCATGAGTTTTTTCAGAAACTGCATCCCGTCCATGCCGGGCATGCGGATATCGGAGATGATCACGCCGGGGTAGTCCTGGCCGACCGATTTGAGCGCCTCCTCGGCGGAGGGAAAGGTTTCGGTATCGAATCCCGAGAGCGCCAGCCACTGGCTGATGGATTGGCGCATGTCCTGTTCGTCATCGACGATCGCGATTTTCATAGCCTGTGCCATGGTCTTTACCCTCTGGCCCCCTTCGGGCCGCATTACCCCGGGCTATCCCCCCGGTCGGACATTCGCGGCTCACTCGGCCGCTTCGACGCCCGTCACATCGTTTTTCGCTTCTTCCTTGAAGATAGGCAATTCCACTTCGAATACAGCCCCCCCTGTTGTCGCATTTCGCGCGGTCAGGCGGCCACCGAGATCGGCGACGATGCCCGAGGAGATCGCCAGCCCGAGTCCGACGCCATCGCCGGGCTGCTTGGTGGTGTAGAACGGCTCGAACAATTGCTCCAGATCCTCCACCCCGGGGCCGTTGTCGCGCACCGAGATCCGCGCGCTTTTCTCGTCGGCGGTGAGCAGGATGTCGACCTGCGGCGCATCGACGGCCTTGGTTGCGTCGATCGCGTTGCGCATCAGGTTGATCAGAACCTGTTCGAGCCGGAGCCGGTCGCCCATCACCATCACCGGCGCGCGCGGCACGTTGCGGGTGATGCGCACCTGCCGGCGCTTGAGCTGTGGTTCCATCATGCCAAGCGCGGCCGATACGCTTTCGCGGATGTCGAGCGGGGTGCAGGCATCGCCGCCCTTGCGGGCGTAGGACTTGAGCTGCCGGGTGATCGCCCCCATCCGCTCGATCAGATCGTCGATCCGCTGGAAGCTCGACAGCGCCTCCTCCGGCCGCTTGCGCTGTAACAGGAGCTTGGCCCCGGCGAGGTAGGTCTTCATCGCCGCGAGCGGCTGGTTCAATTCGTGGCTGACGGCGGCCGACATTTCGCCCAGCACCGCGAGCTTGGAGCTTTGGGCCAGCGTCTGCTCGGCCACCTGCAGGTTCGCCTCCGCCTTCTGGCGCTCGGCCACCTCGCGGCTCAGCGCCGCGTTGAGCTGGCGCAACTCGGCCGATTCGAGCTGGAACAAAAGCGAGCGCGACGTGGCGCGCCGGCTGATCAGGTAGAAGGTGAAGGCGAGCAGGATCGCAAACCCCATGATTTCGAGCGCCAGCACGCCATTGACCCGCTCGCGCACCGAGGAATAGGTGGTGAAAGAGGTGATCCGCCAGCCCTGGAACGGGATCCGCGCATCCTGCCGCAGCACATCGTCGCCGCTGAACAGGGCTTCCGCCGGCAGCGAGGCCCAGGAGGCGGTGGCCTGCACCGCGCGGGCGATGGCGGTTTGGGGCTCGACAGTGGAAAAGGCCTCTGCCTCGGAGAGCCCGCGCCACCTTGGTTCGGTGGACAGGATGATGTTGCCTTCCGAATTGCTCACCAGCACCGCGTCGGAAATCCCCGCCCAGCTCTGCTCGAACTTCGCCAGATCGACCTCCACCACGATCACCCCGAGGTTGAGGCCGCCGCTGGCGATCTTGCGGGCATAGGCGAAGCCATAGGCCCCGGTTTCGGTCCGGGTGGTGGTGAACACCGTGTCGGAGGAGCGCAGCGCCTCGATGTAATAGGGCGCAAGGCGGCTGGAGCCGCCGAGGCTCTCGCGCGTGGTCGCGGCCACGATCCGCCCGTCGGTATCGAGCAGCATCAGCGAGGCGGCACCGATCTCGTCGCGAAACGAGATCAGACGCTGGGACGAGGTGGCATAGTCGCTCGAACTGAGGGCACCGATCAGCGCCGGGTCGCGCGAGAGCAGCAGCGGCACCACCGAATTGCGCTGAAGCTCGCTGATCAGGTTGCCGGAATACAGCGCGAGCCTGAGTTCGGCGCGCGACCGGGTGGTTTCGGTGTAGCGCGCGGTGAGCCACTCGTTCGAGATCCAGACCGTCGCCACCGCGAGCGATATCAGCACGACGAGCGCCAGCCGCGCGCGCAGCGAAAGCCGCTGCGGCGGCGGGATCGCGGCGTCAGATTGGTCGCTTCGCACTGGCGGGTTGGTCAGGGCCATGGCGCGAGGATACACTCGGCGCGCCGCGCCTCACAAGTCAGGCCGAGACAAGCGCCTCGGCCAACGAGCGGAACATTGCCACCCCGTCGGTGCCACCATGGGCCGGGTCGATCGCCCGTTCGGGGTGCGGCATCATCCCCAGCACCCGCCGGTTGGCCGAGAGCACCCCGGCGATATCGGCGGTGGAACCGTTGGGATTGTCGACATAGCGAAAGGCGATGCGGTCTTCCGCCTCAAGCTGGGCAAGCGTGGCCTCGTCGAGCTGGTAATTGCCATCATGATGCGCGACCGGCACCGTGACATTCTGCCCCTGCCGATACGCCGAGGTGAAGGCGCTGGAGGCCGTTGCCACAGTCAGATCAACGGGTTTGCAGATGAACTTGAGATTTGAATTGCGCATCAATGCCCCCGGCAGAAGCCCGGTCTCGGTCAGCACCTGGAAGCCGTTGCACACGCCCAGAACGTAGCCGCCCCGCCCGGCATGGGCCACAATCGAGCGGCTGATCGGCGACTTCGCGGCAATCGCGCCGCAGCGCAGATAATCGCCGAACGAAAACCCGCCCGGAACGCCGACGATGTCGGTGCCCTCGGGCAGATGATCATCCTTGTGCCAGACCATGCGGACATCGGCGCCCGCCCGCTCGAAAGCCACCGCCATGTCGCGGTCGCAGTTGGAGCCGGGAAAAACAATGACAGCCGCGCGCATCAGCCCAGCACCTTCACGGCGTAGCTTTCGATCACGGTGTTGGCGAGCAGCTTCTCGGCCATCTCGGTGGCCTCGGCCTCGGCGGCGGCGGCGTCCTCGGTATCAAGGTCGAGCTCGATCACCTTGCCCTGTCGGACAGCGTTCACGTTGCCAAACCCGAGCGAGCCGAGCGCATGGCGCACCGCCTCGCCCTGCGGGTCGAGCACCCCGGTCTTCAGCATGACATCGACACGGACTTTCATGGGCGCGGCTCCTTCGATTCCCCGGGCGATATGGCTTTTCGGGGCCGTCATACATGCAAGTGACGACAGGCGCCAGAATTTGAAGCGAATCGTATCCGCGACTCATTTTCTGCCGGTCCGTGGATCGGACGTTTTTCGCGAATGCGGAAATGTCCCCATATGTCCCCATTTCGCCATAGCGATATGCACTTCTATGCGGAGTAATACCCTTTTGACCTCTTATGTCCCCTTTATATGTTCCTCATTTAGGTCCACTCTTCTAGCACACGCGAATTGCATCGGAGCCGGAGACAATGAAAATCGACGCACAAAGACTGAAAGCCCTGATCACGCGAAGGGGCTACACAAACGCCAAGCTTGCACGGAACCTGAAGGTTTCCGCGAAATCCGTCGGGCGTTGGACAAAGGGCAAGTCCAAGCCTTCGATAACAACCATTCACCAAATCGCAAAAGAGTTGAATGTCTCCGTCGAAGTGCTGACCGGTGAGGCACCGATGGAAGACACCAAGCGGGTCACCACCAGCCCACGTTCGCGTGTCGGTGCGGATGTCTCGGCGCGCACCCGAAATGCGTTCCTCATCGCAAACCGTAGGTATGGTGTGACCCAAACGCAAATCATCGAACTCGCGCCTCTGTTGTTCACGCTCATTGCGGAGGGAAGCCTGGACTACAGGCGCCGCATCATTCGAGAGGCCGAACACCACATTGACGCACTTAACGAGATGGCAAATGGCTTTTCATCGTACTTGCGCTCCGACAGGGCGGAAGAAGGCCTGATCGACGAGGAAAGTTCGATCAAACGCCGAGACATCTTCGGGGAGTGCGTTGGCAACGACGCTTTCGAATTTGGCTATGACCAGCCAACACAGAATCCATTTTTCAAGTATCTTCACTGGCTCGCGGGCGCGCTAACGGACAAAGACGCCGTACATCTAGAAGTTGAGGAAGATATTCACATCGAGAATGTCCCGGCGTTCTCGATGTTTCATGAGGAGGCCCGAAAGATCGCAAAAGGCGATGAGAAACTAGCTGCCTGCGTTGCCCAAGGAATCGTCGATCTAGGAAAATTGCCAAAAGAACTGCGGCCCGCCGAAGCCGATGAGGCAAGAGCCCAGTGGCTCAGGCAGGAAGCGCAGCGGGTACAGGATGAGGCAAGCAAGTTCTTGGCACAATTTCTTTCCACGATTGGAGGTGAACAAGATGACCGACCTTGAATTGACCCAACACGCCAGAACCCGCTTTTCGCAGCGATCATTCCGTGAGTGCGACACGTCTTTGCTGCTTATGATCGGTAGCGAAACACACGAAGGGTTCATGGTTCTGGAGCGCGACTATCTGGCATTCGAAGCGGAGATGAAAAAACTTCTTGAGCGCGTCAGGCACCTTGTCGGCAAGCGTATCGTTGTGGAGAGCGGCCAGATCATCACCGGCTATCATTGCCGCAGACGAGCAACAAAACAGCTTCTTCGCAAATCGAAAGAAAAGGGAGTTTGGACATGCTGAACATCGCGTATCCTCAGACGTCTCCGCTTCGCGGGAACCTCTATCTGAACATCGAGTTCGACAACGGCTTGCCGCAAGTTGTGAGTTCTGAGTTCAGGCAGGAGACCCCCGAGGCGCCCCCGGACGAACAGGCCATTCCTCGATACTTCAACTCGCGCCTATTGGCGGCGGTGCGTGGTACAGACAGGAGCACAAGCGCCATCGACGCGCTTGTTTTGGATCTTCGTTCACTCGCAGGCCGTTCACCGGACTTGTTCTTTTCGGCTTTGGCACCGAAACTAATGGGGCGGGAAAGGTGCCATCTGGCGCGACAACGGATCGATGTTTATCCATTGCGTCCGGATCTCGCATTGAATCACTCAGTGAAGCTTGTCGACGGGTGGTACTTGGGAACAAACATCAAGAACGACCAGAAAATTCATTTCCTGAAGATCGCATGCGAAATCCGAGGGGTGAAACCGGCCCCGGCCCAGAAATCCGCGGGAGGCTGCTAACATGCCCGGCATAGGAAGCAACGCTGATTGCCCCTGCGGGTATCATGCCGATTGCCTGAATCACGGTGTGATCTTGTCTCCTGCTTTGGAAAGAATTGTCCTTGCATACTCGAACGATCGACCAGAGCTTATTTCCATGACGATGACTGAAGTCACGCGGCAAGGATTGGCGTTCATCGACGAGTATCCCCAAGGCAGCGGTTATCGTTGCCCCGCGTGTGGGAAACACACTCTCAAGATCGCCTCCTGCGGCTTGCGTTGGGACTGAACACCGATCTCATTGCCCCGGTCAGTTGATCACGTGCGGCTTTGCGGCATGGGTCACGTTCGACGGCAGAACGCCGAGCCGGCGGGCCACTTCGGTATAGGCGTCGGTCAGGTTGCCGAGATCGCGGCGGAACACGTCCTTGTCGAGCTTCTGGCCGGTCTCGATATCCCACAAGCGGCACGAGTCGGGGCTGATCTCGTCGGCGACGATCAGGCGCATGTAGTCGTTGTCCCAGATCCGGCCGATCTCGATCTTGAAATCGACGAGCTTGATGCCGACGCCGAACATCACCCCGGTGAGGAAATCGTTCACCCTGAGCGCCAGCGCGACGATATCGTCCATGTCCTGCTGCGAGGCCCAGCCGAAGGCGATGATGTATTCCTCCGGCACCAGCGGATCACCGAGCGCGTCGTCCTTGTAGGAGAACTCGACGATCGGGCGCGGCAGCGGCGTGCCCTCTTCCAGACCGAGGCGCTTGGCCATGCTGCCCGCGGCAAAATTGCGCACGATAACCTCGAGCGGGATGATCTCGACCTGCCGGATCAACTGCTCGCGCATGTTGAGCCGCTTGATGAAATGGTTCGGCACGCCGATGTTGGACAGCCCGGTCATGAAGAACTCGGAGAGCCGGTTGTTGAGCACCCCCTTGCCCTCGATCGTGGCCCGCTTCTCGGCATTGAAAGCGGTGGCATCATCCTTGAAATACTGAACAAGCGTGCCCGGCTCGGGGCCTTCGTACAGGATCTTTGCCTTGCCTTCGTAGATCTTCTTGCGTCGTGCCATGGGGTGCCTTCCGTCGCGCCGGGCCCGAGGCCGGGCCCTGATGCCGCGCGTATAGTGCAATGCCCCGTTCCCCGCAAGCGGCGCCCGCGCCGCAAGCCCTGCCGTCGCTTCGCCCCGGCGAATTGGATGCACTTGGGGTTGCCTGAAAGCCGTGGCGAGGGCATATGGTGGCCAAGAACGGAATCTGAGGGCTGCATCCATGACCACCTTCGACGATCGCGAAAATGCCTACGAGAACAAGTTCGCGCATGATCAGGAATTGAACTTCAAGGCCGAGGCACGTTGCAACAAGCTGCTCGGGCTCTGGGCCGCCGAAAAACTGGGCAAGTCCGGCGACGCCGCCGCTGCCTATGCCGCCGAGGTGATCAAGGCCGATTTCGAGGAAGCCGGCCACGAGGACGTCGTGCGCAAGGTCGCGGGCGATCTTGGCGACAAGACCTCCGCCGAGGAGATCCGGGCCAAGCGCGCCGAATTTCTTGCCCTCGCGCGCGAGCAGGTTCTGAGCGAGATCTGAGCCAACCGCGAGGCCGGCAACGGATCGACAGGCGCGCGGGCTTTCTCCGCGCGCTTTTGCCATTTTCGCACCCCTTTTCCAGACCTGCCTTCGCCTCATGATCATCATGCAGCTTTGCGATTTGCGCCGCGCGCGCTTTCATGGCACCTAGGCGCGCGAGGCAAGCCAGAGGAGACCCCGGCATGACACAGGATGCGCTGAGCCGCCTGCTCGAGGAAAATGACTGGCTGATGGCCGACGGTGCCACCGGCACCACCCTGTTCAACATGGGGCTGACCTCGGGCGACGCGCCGGAGATGTGGAACGTCGAGGAACCCGACAAGATCCGCGCGCTCTACAAGGGCGCGGTCGATGCCGGGTCGGATATCTTCCTGACCAATTCCTTCGGCGGCACCGCCGCCCGGCTCAAGCTGCACAATGCCCAGGACCGCGTGCACGAATTGAACCGGATCGCTGCCGAGCTTGGCCGCGAGGTGGCCGACAAGGCCGGGCGCACCGTGGTGGTGGCGGGCTCGATGGGCCCCACCGGCGAGATCATGGAGCCGATGGGTCCGCTCACCTTCGAGCGCGCCGTGGAAATGTTCCACGAACAGGCCGAGGGGCTGAAGGCGGGCGGGGCCGACGTGCTCTGGGTCGAGACGATCTCGGCTGGCGACGAATACCGCGCCGCCGCACGCGCCGCCGAACTGGCGGGGATGCCGTGGTGCGGCACCATGAGTTTCGACACCGCGGGGCGCACGATGATGGGCCTGACCTCCGCCGAACTCGCCGCCCTCGTTGAAACCCTGCCCAACCCGCCGATCGGCTACGGCGCCAATTGCGGTGTCGGGGCCTCGGACCTGTTGCGCACCGTGCTCGGCTTCGTTGCCTCCGGCAGCGAACGGCCGATCATCGCCAAGGGCAACGCCGGCATTCCGAAATACGTTCATGGCCACATCCACTATGACGGCACGCCCGAGCTGATGGCCGATTATGCCGTGCTCGCGCGCGACTGCGGCGCGCGGATCATCGGCGGCTGCTGCGGCACCACGCCCGACCATCTGGTGGCGATGCGCGCGGCACTGGAAACCCGCCCGAGATCCGACGCCAAGCCGACACTCGACGAGATCGTTGCCCGTCTCGGGGCGTTCTCCTCCGCCTCGGATGGCACCGGCGACGACGGGGCCGGCGCGGTGCGCGAGCGGCGCGGGCGACGGCGGCGCGACTGAACCCACACACAACTGGTTGCGAAGTCGCCAAAGGCGCGTTCGAAGTCGCAAACCGCCAATACCGTCAGCGCACCGCACCGCATGTAGGGACAGAAGACCGCGCATGACGCCGAACGGGAGATCAAACCCATGGCCGACGAAGAAGACGAAATCATCCTCTCCGAACTCGACGACGAAGATCTCGTCGCACAGATGCACGACGATCTCTACGACGGGCTCAAGGAAGAGATCGAGGAGGCGACCAACATCCTGCTCGAACGCGGCTGGGAACCTTACCGGGTGCTCACCGAGGCGCTGGTTTCGGGGATGAAGGTGGTCGGTGACGACTTCCGCGACGGCATCCTGTTCGTGCCCGAAGTTCTGCTCGCGGCCAACGCGATGAAGGCGGGGATGGCGATCCTCAAGCCGCTGCTGGCCGAAACCGGCGCGCCCAAGGTCGGCAAGATGGTGATCGGCACGGTGAAGGGCGATATCCACGATATCGGCAAGAACCTCGTCAGCATGATGATGGAGGGGGCCGGCTTCGAAGTGGTCGATCTCGGGATCAACAACCCGGTCGAGAACTACATAGAGACGGCCGAGAAGGAAGACGCCGACATCATCGGCATGTCGGCCCTGCTCACCACCACGATGCCCTACATGAAGATCGTGATCGACACGCTGATCGCGGAAGGCAAGCGCGACAAGTATATCGTGCTGGTCGGCGGCGCGCCGCTCAACGAGGAGTTCGGGCGCGCGATCGGCGCCGATGCCTATTGCCGCGACGCCGCCGTGGCGGTGGAAACCGCCAAGGAATTCATGGCCCGCAAGCACAACCAGATGGCGGTCTGAGCCGTGACGTCCGGGCGGCGGCTGTTTTTCCTCGCGCTTGCGGGGGGATCGGCGCTGGCCGCGATCTGGGTTCTGGTCGCGGCGATCCGCGCCGATGCGCTCTCGGGCGAGGTGTTTTTCGCACTGATGCCGCTGTTGATGCTGTTCGGCATCGCCTGGCAAAAACTCACGGACCGGCCCGACTGAACCCGCGCCTTGCCAGCCGCCCGCCCCGGCCCCATCTTTGGATGCAAAAGGAGGCCGCCATGCCGCTCGACAAGTTCGTTCTCATACTCGTGATCGTGATCGCCGCTGCCGGGATCACCGTCTGGGTGGCCACCATGGTCGCCGCCGTGGTCCAGTTTCCGCTGGGCTGGTTTGCCGTCATCCCCGCGATGCTGGTGGCCTATGTCGTCTGGCGGGTGATCGCCGACCGGCTCGGCAGCGCCGAAGATGACCGTTATGACAGGATGGACAAGTGATGCTGGTTCTCACCACCGAAACCGTTCCGGGCCGCGAACTCGTGGTCCTTGGCCTCGTGCGCGGCTCCACTGTGCGCGCCAAGCACATCGGCTCCGATATCGTCGCCGGATTGCGCAACATCGTCGGTGGCGAAATCCGCGAATATGCCTCGCTGATGGCCGGGGCGCGCGAACAGGCGCTCGACCGGATGATCGCCGAGGCCGAGGCGCTTGGGGCCGACGCGGTGATCGGCACGCGGTTCGAGACCTCGCAGATCGCCCAGTCCGCCGCGGAAATCCTCGCCTACGGCACGGCGGTGAAATACGCATGAAACCCGGCACCGAAACCGACGACGCGCGCCTGACCGCCGAAGGCCTCGCCGCGCGTGGCAACGGCCGGGTTCTGGTCATCGGGTGCGGTGCGCTGGCGCGCGAGATTCTCGCGGTGCTGGAGGCAAACGGGTTGTCCCACGTCGACCTGGCCTGCCTCCCCGCGATCCTGCACAACCGGCCGGAAAAAATTCACGTGATGCTTGAAGAAGCCATCTTAAAGCACCGTGATACATATGAAACGATCTTCGTTGCCTATGCCGATTGCGGCTCGGGGGGCAAGATCGCAGAGGTCTGCGCCCGCCACGGCGTGGCGATGCTCGAAGGCCCGCATTGCTACAGCTTCTTCGAGGGCAACGCCGCCTTCGCCGCGCGCGACGAGGTCACCGCCTTCTACCTGACCGATTTTCTCACCCGCCAGTTCGAGGCCTTCGTGATCAAGCCGCTCGGGCTCGACCGGCACCCGGAGTTGCGCGACGCCTATTTCGGCAATTACGAAAAGCTCGTCTACCTCGCCCAGGCAGACGATCCGGCCCTCGACGTACAGGCCCGCGCCGCCGCCGAGCGTCTCGGCCTCGCCTATGAGCGCCGCTTCACCGGCTACGGCGATCTCGCCCCGGCGCTCAAAGGGCTCTGACGGTTTTTCCCGACCGGATACGCCGCTCAGATCACCGCCCGCCGCCCGGCCACCGTCGCCTTGCCCGCGATCTCGACATCGGCCCGCGCCCGCAGCGCCGCAATCTCGGCCCGCGCCGCATCGTCGGGCAGGCCCGAAGGCGGGTCGGCGGCGATCAGCGCGCGGGCCTTGTCGCGCGCCGCCTCCCATGCCCCGAGCCGCCCCGCCTTGTCGTAATCGTCGCGCCGGTCGCGGCGAAACACCCCGGGGCGATACTGCGACCGGCACAGCGCAAGGGTTTGCTCGGATGACAGGAAATGCCCGCCGATGCCGATCTCGCTGACCTCGTCCCAGTTGAACGCCGCCTCGCCCAGATCGGGCAGAGCCACCAGCGCGCGCAGGTAGCCGCCAAGCTCGTTGTCGAGCACCGCCTGCACCGGGTCGAACACCGTCGCGGTCTGCAACTGGCCGACGCCACCGAGAATATCGCACCCCGCCATCGCCACCATCTGCCCCAGCATCGCCCGTTCCGCCATCGACTGGCGGTCGGCGGCGGGGGTGTCGGAGCCCATGCCGTAGGTATGGGTCACCAGCCCCAGACCGTGCAGCACCTCCACCGCCAGCGCCTTGGCCTGCAGGCTCTCGGGGCAGGCATGCAGCGCCTGCCCGGTGGCCATGTCGAGAGTGAACATCAAGGGCGTGGCGATGATCGGCGTCCCCGGCGCGAGGACGTGGCCCATCGTTACCATCGCGAGGATTTCGGCCAGCGCCATCAGCACGTTGCCCGCCACCGAGAGCGGCGCGGTGCCACCCGCCGAGGGCAAGGAGCAGGCATGCACCGGCAGCCCGGCCCTGCCGCACTGGATCAGCGCCTCCACGTCCATCACCTTGAACTCCAGAGGGGTGAAAGAGCACATGATCATCGAGGCGATCGGCCGCGCCGGGGTCGAGCCTGCCACCTCGACGATCTTGACCAGGAACTCGACGTTCTCGACGTTGTAGGGCTGGAGCCAGATGTGCTTGTCGGTGTTCACCACCAGCTCGCCGACGCCGTGGATGTCGCTGGTCAACTCGTGCACACCGTAGGAAAACGGATGCGCGATGAACCCCACCTCGTCGAGCCCGGTGGCGAGCCGGGCGATGGTGGCGACGTCGGAAATCTCCATGTTGCGAAAATCGCCCGAACCGATCTCGATGAAGCCATGCGCCCCGGTGCCGGTGCGCATCACGAAGCCATGGTCGCCGCGCGGCAGGGTCACGTCGCGGTCGGGCCGCTTGCCGGCAAGGCGCACCTCTTTCGGCGTGGCCGCCAGCGCCTCCTCGACCAGGCCGAGCGGCAGGCGCAGCCGGGCAGGCTCGCGCCCGGGCCGCGCGCCGGACGCCAGAAGCGCGGCGTGGGCTGCCTCATGCACCACCGCCACGCCGTGGTCCTCCAGCAACCGCAGCGCGCGCGCCAGCAGCGCCGCGCGCCCCGCCTCGCCCGCCAGTTCGAAACGCGGGCGCGGTGCGGGCAGCGCCGCCGCGCGAAAGGCGTTGGCGGCGGGCGGGCTTTCGGCAGCGCGATCCTTGCGCGGGCGGCGGGCCATCGGTGGTGTCTCCTCGCGGTGGCCCCGTCGGGGCCGCTTCGGGCGGCGCGAGCATGGCGCGGGGGTCCGTCACATGCAAGCACCCCTTGCCTTCGCCGCCGCGCCGGGGTTTCGTGCCGCCATGACTGATGCAAGGCCCACCCCCGGCGTGATGCAGACCCTCGCCCCCGGTATCCGGCGATTGCTCGCGCCCAACCCGTCGCCGATGACGCATTGGGGCACCAATACCCATATCCTCGGCGAAGGTGCGGTGACGGTGCTCGATCCCGGCCCGGCGATCCGGGCGCATTACGCGGCGATCCTCGCGGGCCTCGCCCCCGGCGAGCGGGTGGCGCGGGTGCTGGTGAGCCACCCCCACCTCGACCATTCCCCGCTCGCCCGCCCGCTGGCCGAAGCCAGCGACGCCCGGGTGTCTGGCTTCGGCCCGCCCGAGGCCGGACGCAGCGCGGTGATGACCGATCTCGCCGCGCGCGGTCTGGCCTCAGGCGGCGAAGGGGTCGACCACGGCTTTGCCCCCGATCAGCGGATCGAAGACGGCGAGCGGATCGAGATCGGCAACGGGGCCACGCTGGAGGCGGTCTGGACCCCGGGCCATTTCGCCGGCCATCTCAGCTTCGCGCTCGGCGACGTCGTGTTCACCGGCGATCACGTGATGGGCTGGGCCTCGACGCTGATCTCGCCGCCCGACGGCGACCTCACCGCCTTCCTGGCCTCCTGCCACCGCCTTGCCGCGCGCAAGGCCCGGCTGTTCCTGCCTGCGCACGGTGCCCCGGTCACCGACCCCGCGGCCCGCCTCGACTGGCTGCTGGCCCATCGCAGGAACCGCGAGGCGGAAATCCTTGCGGCCCTCGCGCAGGGCCCCGCCACCCCGGAGGCCCTCGCCCGCGCGATCTATACCGATACGCCGGCAGCCCTCCTGCCCGCCGCCGCGCGCAATGTTTTCGCCCATCTCATCGACCTCACGACCCGCGACATCACCCGCGCCAGCCCGCAGATCGCCGCAGACGCGACCTTCGAACGTATCGGCACCTGAGGCCAATCGACCGCGCCCGAAAAAAACACCCACGCCCCCTTGCCAGCCCCCCCGCATGTTGCTAAATCGCGAGCCGTGTTCCGGCGTAGCTCAGCGGTAGAGCAGTTGACTGTTAATCAATTGGTCGTAGGTTCGATCCCTACCGCCGGAGCCAAAATAAGCCCTTTAAGGTCAACGCCTTAGAGGGCTTTTTTATTCCCGAAAATTCTCGCGTAAGGCGGAAAAGTAAGGCGCGCGTAAGGCTCGACACATATTTTCAGAACCGCCCGCCCCAACCGAACCCCGCGAGCAAACCCCTAGAAGCAAACACAAAATCCCAGAACTGCCCACGGCAGCGAGAAAAACAGGCCCGGTCGAGCCTGTCCAGAGGTCAGTCGTCGTCACCTTCATCATCTTCGCCCGCCTCATCGTCGTCCGCGAACATATCCAACTGGTCCCCAGCCACCACAGCCTTACCCGGAGCCTTACGTTGCTCCGGCGTCGGCATCGGCAGATCGGCGGCGGCGAAGCAGGAACCGGCAACGACCTTGTCGAGCATCTTTTCAAGCTCCGGCTCCATCGCAAGGGTCGCTTCCAGAACCCAGAGCAGTTCCAGCAGTTCGTCGCTCATCCGCGCGGTCCAGCGTTCCGGGCGGATTTCATCGAGGGGAGAGGATTTCTTGCCCGCCCGCTTCTTCATCCGGTAGCCCAGCCACGACTGCACGACCTTCAAGCCCGATACCTCGAACTCCCAGACCTGCGGCGACACGGGGCCGAACCGTCCATCCCCCACGACGATCTCGCGTTTGGCCTCGTCATAGGCGTATTCGACCGGGTAATGCGTCGGATCGGCGGACACGCCCTTTATCGTGGTGGCCTTGCCCTGCGGCACCTCATCGCCGCGATCCTTGCCCCGGAACCGTTCGGCATAGGTGTGCAGCCAGATCAGCTTGCGCCCTAGCGCCGCCGCCTCGGCAAAGGTCTTGCCGTTCTTGGTCAGGGGCACGCGTGGGCCGGGGGTTTCAAGCTCATTCCAGAAGCGCCGGGTATAGGACTGCCCGCCCAGCAGGGCATAGACATAGGCCGCGAGGTCCTCGGCATCCGGCGTGGTGCCGTATTCCGCGCCAAGCGCACCGAGCAGACCGGCGGTCACGTTCGGGTCGGTTCCGGCGGCGTCCCGGTAGAGGGGGATCACGTCTTTGCCGCCGAAAGAGCCCCGGAAATAGTGTTGGTCGGGAATGTCCGCAGAGACCGAGCAGATCGCACCGTGACCGCAAATCAACGTGTCGGGGCAAACCAAGAAGGTCTGTTTCTCCCCATCGAGCCGACCGAGGGATGGGCGGATAAAGTCACCCACCCGGAAATCATAGAACGCGAAGTGTCGGTCAAACGAGCGATAGCCGTAGCGGACCGTATTGGGCTGCGGGGTCGCTGGTGTCAGGTCGCGGATGGGCGGTTCGCCGTGCCCGGAAAGATCGGGTTGCGCCACGGTGTGGCCGATCTTTCTGTCGCGGGATTCCTTAAAGAGGGCCTTGCGGTCCTTCGCCGTCGCGTTGCGCAATCGTTCCCAACGGGCACCAAGAACGGATTCCGTTTCGCCTATGGGCCAGCTTCGATAGAACACAGCCCCCGCTGTGTGGTAGGGGAAAAGGTCGATAGCGCGCGGCCAATCGAAATATGCACCTTTTCCGAGCGGCATAAACGGGGCTTGCCATTCGTCGGAGCAGTCACGCCACTCGAATTTGCTCAGGTCAGCCTTCCCAGCGAGAATGGCTAGTTTAGCGTCTCGGCTATCCGCTTCGATTTTGGCATATCGCACCTTGGCAGGTTTATCCGGGTTATGCTTGGTTCCCCGAACGCCCATCGCAATCGCAACCGGAATCTGAATGGCGAATACATTTGGCGTTTTGCGCGCACCGAGATTGTCGCCGCCAAGATCGAGAATCCACAGCTCATCGAAGCTGCGGCGCATCATTTCTCGAACGCCGACAAACCCCGGCCCGACAAGGTAGCTCGACGCTGTGATAAAGCTGATAATGCCGCCGCACTTCTGTGTCTCAAACATTCGCCAAAGCGCCCAGCGCCAGAAATAGACATAGTCGTTAAAGATCACTTGCAGGTTCAAACCCTTGCCCGCGTCTCGGGCAGGCTTCAAGAAATCCTCAAAGATTGGGCGTTCAATCGTGTCCTGCTCTTTCGTGTCATCCGCGCGGGTTACACGCCCCTGTCCTTTATCCCCGAAGCGGACCCAGCCACCCTTGTTTGCTTTGCTGCCGTCCTCATTGCGTCGCTCGCGGTCATAGGGCGGATTTCCAAGGCATACGAGAATATCCCCGCCCTGCTTCACCTTGCGAGCGGCTTCGTGTTCCTGCGTCAGAGCCTTATGCGTCAGATCGAAACCGCCCGGTGGCGCGAAGTTTGGCGTTCCCAGAGTGTCGGCCAGATAGATGCTCAGCCGCTTGCCCAGCTTCTCCTCGGGTTCGCCAGCCGCCGCCTTGGCGTCGTTCATCGCGCCTTCCAGCGCCTGCGTCAGGCGCAGATGCGCAACGGCATAGGGGCCAACCAGCACCTCAAAGCCGTGCATGTTCTCGGCCATCTGGCGCGCGCGGGCGGGGACCGCGCCGGGGCCGGACCGTTTGCGCACCTTTTCCAGCCCGTGCTTAACCGCCGCAACGGGATAGGTGCCGGTGCCCACCGCCGGGTCAAGGAACACCACGCCATCGTCGGCAAAGCCCAGCTTCTTGCCGAACCGCTTTTCCAGCAGTTCCGAGGCCAGCCGGACCTGCAATTCCACCACCTCACGCGGGGTATAGTAGACGCCATAATCCTTGCGCAGCTTGGGGTCGTAGGCGGCAAGGAAGTCCTCATAGAAATACAACCAGAGGTCGGGCTTCGATTTCAGGAAGTCGTGCGGGTCCAGCGCTTCCAGCGACCGGCGCAGCATCTCGAACCCGACCACCAGTTCATCGCGCGCGGCCTTCTGGCCCAGCAATTCGAGGGTCCGGGCAAGCAAGCCGTTGTTCTTGTCGAGCGTCTTGGCGGCCTCGGTCGGGTCGAGCTTGGGCGCACCGGACAGCCGCGCCAGAAGCATCGCATAGGTCACGGTCTGGGCGTAGGCATCCGCGAATTTGGCATCGTCGGAATCGGGGAAAAAGAACTGCCGCCACTCCCCCGCCAGAAGCCCAACGGCAGAGCCGGGCAGGCTCAGCGCATTCTCGACCTCGGACCGCAGGAAGCGTGTCAGCGGGGCGAGGTATTGCGCAAGGGGCGTCGGCTGATGCGGGACCGCCGGTTCCCAGCCCAGAAAGTCGCGGAACAGGCGCTCCAATGCCTCGGCATCCGCCTTGCTCGTCGCGGCCTTCCCTTTGTCGGTCGGATCGTCGGTCAGGCGCACGATGGGCTGGCCGTCCCGCCGTTCACCGGATTCATACAACGCCCATTCGCGGCCATCGGTATAGATCAGGTTCGGCAGGCTTTTCAGCTTGGCCCATTGCTTCTTGTTATGGTCGCCTTTCAGTTTCGGCGCATCGGCCCCGAGGCCGGGAGCTTTCAATTCGATATATCCGCAGATCAGGCCTCCGACATAGATCGCAATGTCGGGCCGGACCTTGTGTTCCGACAAATGCGTTTCGGTCCGGGTTTCGACAGTCAGCCCGTATTTCGCGCCAGTGGCGACAAAGAGCGCCGCGACCTCGGGCTTCAACTGGTCTTCGGGCGAAGCGGCCCCGGGCAGCGCGAATTTCGCCTTCAACGCATCCGCGAAAGATTCAAGATCACCAATGTCCAACCGACCGCCCCTGCCCAAATACCTGTTTGCCAAGGAATAGCAGACAGTTGCGCCCAAGGGAATCACAGATCGCCCTATGCGGGCACCCACGAGCGAACGTGCTTTACGGGACCCGCGAAGGCCGCGCACGTCGCTCGAAAGGGATTCTTCGCCGTTGACAGGTTCACGCCGAACCACCACCTTCGGTGTGTCGAGCGAAAAGCGGGCCTGTGGGCTCCACCTGTGCCGGAAAGTCCCGGGAGCATCGACCGGCGGGAGGACACCCCTCCACCAAACCTTAAGGCAGGCTGCCCAACGGGCAGACCGGGACCGAATATGGCGCCGACCACCAGAACATCATCACCCCTTCGGGTGCTGGCGTCGGTGTGTCGGCCTCGCAATCCACGCAACCGCCCGCCAGCGCCCTCCATCACAGGAGGACGCAATGTCCGATTCAAACACGTTCGATGCCGCCACTGCGCGGATGTTCAACCGCCGCCCGGGCGGCAGCCGCCACTTCGCATATGAGGACGCGACCGGCGCGGTGTGCCTTTGGTGCCACAGCAAGCTCGCGCGCGGCGGCGTTGCGATCAGCGCAAGCGCCGTCGATTGGCTTGCGACGGCTCAGGGAGAACGCTTCATCCGGCTCACCAACCCTAAGGGCGACCTCGACATTGTCCTGCCGCTCGATCAGGTGCCCTTGGGGCCGGTGCGCGAAGGCGATTTCGGAACCTACTACATCGTAGACCCAAAGGACCTTCGCGGCCCGGATTTCGGGACGGTCGGGGAAGACGCGCCGTTCTAGGTGTCACCCCGAAAAGCCCGCGCCGGTCATCATCGGCGCGGGCCTGTTTCCCTGGGGTCGGGCGCGGCGCATCTGCGCCACCCCGCCGCCGTTCCCTCAGAGGGTCAATGCAGGATCGGCGCGCGCAGTTTCAGCCAGCCCAGATCGGTCGTGGCGCAGAACCATCCGAAGGCCCGGACCACCTTGTGGTCGTGCTGGCGGATCAGGTGCGGCGTGGCGGCGTCGGGATCGCGCACAGCATCGACCCAAACGACCACCCGACGGTCATTCACCGGCTGGCGCGACAACAGTCCGACCAAGGCCCCGAGGGGGCCGCGCGGCACACCGTAGAGACGCGCGAAGCGTTCCACATCCGAGGGTGTGGGCCAGCCGTCCGGGTTGGCCTCCTCGGCCCAGGAGATCAGCGCCATATGGGCCTGCCGAAGGCGGCGCGGGAACAGGGTCGGATATGCTTCTGCGATCCGCTGCGACCAGATCAGATCCATCAGCCTGCCTCCACCGCCGCGCCTGCGTTCTGCGCCGCGTCCCGGTCGGCCAGCGCCGATGCGATCCGGGCGGTGGCGTTGCGGCGGCCAGATGCGAACTCGCGGTCAGCGTTCAGGGCGCGCTGGTGCGCCTGCTTCACCGCCGCGATGGCCGCGCGGGCCTGCCGCACATCGTCACCGATCAGCCGGTCGGCCAGTTCCTGCGGCGACACGATCCGCTGCTTTGCGGGCATCCGGTCGAGCAGGGCCGCGACACTGGCCCCCAGAACCCGGTCCAGCGTGGCGGCGGCCAGCGCTGCCGCCGTGCGCAACTCCGCCGGGCCAGCGCCCGAAAGCTGCGCCATATGGTTCGTGCGCTTGTCGCTGCCCATACCGGCGCGGGCCAGCGCGACCACGGGCGAAGCCCAGAGAACATCCGAGGCGGACAGGCCCGAGGCCAGCGCGTCGAGCTGGCGCAGGATCGCCCAGCGGTCATCATCGGACGCGGCGCGCAGATCGTTGCGGGCCTTCGCGGCCATCTTGGTTCCGGCGTTCTGGGCGTCGAGCTTGCCGAACCCCGCGCGGCGCGCACTGTCGGCGGCATCCTGCGCCTGCTTCAGGATCGCGGCCTCAAGCCGGTCGATCATCGCCCGGTGCCTCTCTTCAAGACGGATCGCGGCGGCGACCGCCTCGGCCAGTTCGGGCAGGCCATAGAGCGTCCCGGCGGCGGGCAAGGTCGGGGGTGTGTCGTCGGGGGAAAGCGTTGCGGTCATCTGTCGGTCCTCTCAGGTTTGGGGGCCGACGCGCTGCCACTGCGCTGTCAGGGTCGCCATCGCCCCGGATGCGCAACTATAGCGCGAGCCGTGGGGGCGGCAGAGCGGTTTTCGTTGTTGCCAGCGGAACCTCAAAACACTAACTTTTGGGGCGAAAAGCAAGAAACCTAGGGGCTCGAACAAACTCCACCAATCGGCAAAGGTTTGCGCAGCGCCTTTACGGCTGGATCAGTAGTTGCGAGTTTCATGGCAAGTAGAGGACCAGAATTTTGAGCCCGAGTACCAAAGATGATCAATCAATTCTTAAAGAAATTTCGCGTTGGAAACTTGAGGCGGCTGATGAGGATTCAGCCCGGTATTTCTACCATCTTAACGACGTCGCGAGCTTGGAGGATGGAACCAACTCTATTGTTATAGGGCGGAAGGGGACTGGAAAAACCGCAATTTGCCGGTATTTCGAAACAAACATTCAATACAACAGATTCAGCTTAAAGCTATCATTCAAGGAATTTCCATTCAACCTACTGTATTCTCTGGAAGATCGGAACTTCACGACGCCCAGTCAGTATATTTCGCTTTGGAAATACTTTATCTACAATTCAGTTCTAAAGATGATGGCTTCGAACGAGAACATCAACGCGGACTTCAAGTCCAGAATTCAAAAGATGTATCCGAGCGACGAGTTTCGCTACATTGGTTCAATAATGGAGACTTGGACCAAAGGAGGCTTCGGGGCAGGAATTTTTGGATTGTCAGGAAGCGCGTCAGCTGAACGCGAGAAGGCGAAGCTTGAGGATATTTGGCAAGATCTAATTCCGGCGATGGAGCTATTGATTACTAGGAATATCGACGACTCAAGCTATTTTATTGTATTTGATGAGCTCGACGAGGATTATAGGAACTACTGGGACGAAACTTCGCGATCCCGTTATCTTGCCTTGGTAACCAGTTTAATGAAAGCGGTTTCGAATGTGCGGCGTGTCTTTGCAGATCATAACTGCGATATTAAGCCGATAGTGTTCCTTCGTGATGACATTTACGAATTGCTATCCGATCCAGATAAGAATAAGTGGGAAGATCACAAGGTTAATTTGTCATGGAAAAAGGAAGAGCTGAAAAGAATGCTTGCATTCCGAATTGCAAGATCACACAACCCAACAGCTCAATCCTATGATTTTGAAACAGAGTGGCAAGGATTGTTTTCGAGCTACAAGATGCCTGTTGGCTCACCCAAATCGAAAAACTCACTTCATTCCTTTGATTATATCCTTGAACTCACGCATTCCCGGCCGAGGGACATGGTAAGGTTTTTGCGAGATGCTGCTAGGTCATCAATAGGTCAAGGTCACCGATACGTGAACGCTGACACGATTCGAGGCGTTGACGGAGATTTCTCCAATCACTTTCGGGAGGAGCTAGTAAACGAAATTGGGGGCGTCATTCCGGATATAAACTCGCTCCTTTCCAGCTTAGGAGCAACCCATAAACAAAGATACCGGTATGATGACTTTGTTGCGCAGATAACCGCCTACCAGAATACTGAGGATTGCAACTCAGAAACAAAGAGGCTCTCTGCAGTGGGGATTGCCAAGATACTATTCCACTTCAGCATTATTGGCAACGCACCCCAAAATCGTCGCCCAATTTTTAAATACCAAAGGAATCACTTGGCCCTAAATGCATCAGAGCCGATAGTGGTTCACCGAGGATTGGTGAAGACCCTTGGCCTCCATTAATATCCCTCTAACCAGATGTGATTAGCCCCGTTACTGACTGGCAACGTCACGTCTAGTCCCTCCGCCGCGTCTCCGGGTCCAGCACCGCCTCAATGGCGCGCTGGCCGGGGATGCGCTCCACCGCATCGGGCCGGATCGGGCTGTCATACAGGCCCGCCTGCCGCTGCGCCTCAAGGAACTCCTCCATCGTCAATTTGTTCGGCACCACCAGCACCCCGCCGGTGTCGATGTTCACGTTCACCCCGACCTGCTCGCCTTCGCGGTATCCGTGGCGGGCCTTCAAGAGGAACATCGCCGGGACATACTGGCCCGCCATCGCCAGATCATGCAGGACGCCCACGAGCTTGTCGTGTTCGGTCGCGCGGCCCCGGTCGATTGCCTCCTGCACCGCAGGGTCGCGCCGCTTCGCAGCGCGAAAGGCATCCTTGCCCATCCGCAGGGCCTTGGCCATCGTCGCCTCGGCCACGCCGCGCGCGGCAAGCTCCTCCACGATCTTCAATCCGCGCTTGCCGACGCGATAGGCCGGACCACCGGGGGTGCCGTCCGATACGCGGCGCGCGATTGCGTCAAACCTGTCGTCATCCATCTGCCATCTCCTTGTCGAACTCTTGGCAAACCCTCTGGCTCAGGCCCTTGCCGCATTTCAGGTTGCGCGCGATCCGGTCCATCCCCATCCCGTCCGCGCGCAGGGCGCGGATCGCGTCGATCAGCGCGTCAGAGGCCGGGACGCGACCGATCTGTTTGCCGCGCGCCCGGGCGCGGGCCATTCCGGCTTTCGTGCGCTCCACGATCATCGCCCGCTCGAACTCGGCAAACACGCCCGACATCTGCAACAGGGCGCGGCCCGCCGGTGTCGAGGTGTCGAGCGCTTGCTGTTCCAGAAAGAGGTCGCAGCCGACGCTGCGTAGCGTCTCGAACAGGTCCACCAGATCGCGCAGGGATCGCCCGAGGCGCGACACATCCCACGCCATCACCACGTCGAACCGGCGGCGCGCGGCGTCCTTCATCATCGCGTCCAGCCCGGGCCGCGCGCGGCTGGCCCCGGATACCGTCTCGACATATTCGCACACAACCGCCCAGCCCGCGCGCTCCGCCACCTCTCGCAGGCGGATAAGCTGGTTCTCGGGCGTCTGTTCGCCGGTCGATACCCGGGCATAGATCGCGGCGCGGCGGGGGGGTGTTTTCGGAAAGTCCATTGTTGTTGCTCCATTTCTTCTCTCAACCATAGGTAGAACATACCGCGAACACAGTTGGGCCGTCTATCCGAAAGCACCCTGTGCCGGTCGGTCCGGGGGTGGCCTGCGCGGCGGGGATAGACACCTGCGAATATGGGCTTTCAGGCGGCCAGATCGCGCGACCCTTGCGGGGTGGCCATTGCCCAGAAAGATCAGGCCGAGGGGATCGGCGCGGCGGATCGCGGATCGCAACACCAAGACCAGCCCAGCGGGGCGCGGGATCGGGCGTGGCCTTTTAGGAGCGGCGCACAACGCGGGTTTCGGTGTTTCCGGCCACACGGCCCCGGTTTCAGCCGGCGCGGCGCGGTCGGGGTTCGGTCGCACCCCGGTCGGGGTTCGGTCGGGGCTTCCAATCCGCTAACGCCCATAACGGCAACGGTTTCTTTCATCCGGTCGGGGCGGTCGGGGTTAGTCTCAACATATCCCGCAGAGCGAAGGAAAAAGAGAGATAGAGACAAACCGGAACACACAATAGGCGGAAACCCCGACCGCCCCGACCGGGACAGCTAAGCCCCTGTTATTTTGGGCAGGGGCCGGGGCGAACCCCGACCCGAACCCCGACCGGCCTAGAACGGCGGATCGTCCGACCTGGGCCGCGCGTCGAACCCGGACCGCAGGGCAATGCCACCATACGCCTCAATCCGCCGCTTTCCGGTCGGGTCGTGCGGATCGCGGGGCCGGTAGGGCCTCACCGCTTGGTCGGTCGCGGAATAGAGGTCCTGCGCGAAGATGTTGGCCTTGCCGACATAGTCCTGCCCCATATGCTCCCGGTGCCATTCGCGGAAGGCCGCAAACAGCCGATCCTTTGCCACCCAGAGGTCGCCGCCGATATCGCACCATTCGCGCACGAAGGCCGGGATGGGCGACGATAGGTCCGTCATCTGCAAGGCAACGTCACGCCCCGCCTCGGGCTGTGTAATCCGGTGCGTCGCCCGAACGCGGCGCCAGCCATCGACGGCCCATAGAAGGATGCCGGGCAATTCGGCGGCAAGGTTTCGCTTTAGGTCGGGGTCTTCGCGTCCATAGAAGCTCTGCCGCATCGGCAACACGACGAAACGCGAAACCAGCGCACCCGACCTATCCGCGAACTTTGGCACCTCATTCGTCATCACGACAAACCGCGTCCGCAGCGTCACCTCGACAGCGTGGCGATGCTTGCGGTTCACGCTCACGCGATCTTCGCCCGTGATCCGCAGCAGGTTTTCCGCCACCGCCGCCTCATCGGTGCGACCACTCAGGCGCATATCCGACACGATGGCAAGTTGCTTCGCCAAGAGCGGTTCCAGCCCGAAGTCGCTGCGCCCGAAGCTGTTCAGCGACGGCGCGACGGTATTTGCCTCACCGACCAACTTGCCCATAATGTGGCCGATGGTCCCCTTGCCCGACCGCTTCGGGCCGGGGAGCAGCAGGGCCTTCTGCAAGCTGGTGTCGGGGGTCAGCAGGTATCCCATAAACTCCTGCAACGCGGCAATGCAGTCGGCTTCATCATCCCCGGGCCAGACCTCGCGCAGGAACCGCAGCCACCGTTCGGGCGGCGGCGCGTCCGGGTCGTGCGAGAAGTCGAGCGCATTGCGCGTAAAAAGGTCCGGCGTGGCCGGCAAGAGGTCCCCCGTGGGCAGGTGCAACAGGCCCGAACGGGTCGGCAAGAGCTCCATCGGATCGGGGCCGGACCGCCCGTCCAGCCAAAGCGGCGGTTCCTCGCGCGACGGTGGCAGGTGCGACACGGCGCGCAGCGCGTCGATTGCGCCCGACACCATCTCGCTCTTGGGCACCATAGGCTTCACGCCGTCCTTTTCCGTCTCAACGCGGCAGGTCTCAAGGAACCGCCAGACCTCCGACCGCACCGTGTCGTCGGCCACACCGACATAGGCCGCGCCGTCCCAGTCAAGGAACTCTTGCTGGTGGTGCCGCAGGTTCGGCCGCAAGACATCGCGGCAGGCCCGCGCAAGATCCATCGGCAGGGGCCGGAGGATAGGACCCGGAGCGGGTTGCTCCTCGTGGGCACGGGCGATCTGGCGGTCGGCATAGCGGTCCGCACCCTTCTGTTCCAAGACGTGCGCACTCACGGCTAAATCCGGGTCGAGGATCACCGCCTTCATTTCAGCGTCAGATACCCCTGCGCGGATCATCTCGCACAGCACATAGAGCACGAGGCGGGATCGGTCTTCCCAGCGGCCCGGGTCATCGGGATCGTTGCCGGTCACGATCAGCGCCTTCACCCGGTCGGACACCGGCAAGGCCGACACGTCCACATCGGCAACCGCCGACACGGCCCGGACAGGCCCGGTCTTGGCCGTCGCCGTCGCGGCCTTGGCAAGTGGCGCGAAATCGGCCAGCCGGTAGCGCAAGGACCAATCCGCGAAGATCACGCGCGCCACGCGCGGCTTCCGCCCCTTCTTGCGCTTCTTCTCGCCCGGCAGGTTCACCGTGCCCGGCAGCCTCATAATCCGGTCGATGTTGTGGCAATCATCCCCGCCAAGCGCGACCTCGATGCGCCGGTTCCGATCTTCGACCGGCAGGTGCCGCGCTTCGTCGCCGCGTTCACCCTCCATCACCACAGGCGCGTCGAGCAACCAGAAGCTCTGGTATCCACCGCCACTGTCAACGATCACGCTGGGCGCGGGATCGTGTTCGCGCAGAACCCTTTCTGCCCGCTCACGCTCGGCAGCCAGCGGTTCCCCCGCGCGCGGGTCAACATCGACGTGCAGCGCAATCGCAGACTCAATGTCGGATTTCTTGGGCTTGCTGCTCGCCGGAGCGAACACGCGGTTCACGGTAAAGTAGATGTTCTGGCGACCCTGCCGCGCTTCGATCCACTCGGCCATCCGGTCGCGGTCACCGGCGCCAAAGGTCGCCGTGGTGGTCTTGTCGCCGTCCAGTGGGATCGCGGTCAGGACGCGCGGCCCGTCCCCGCACCAATGGTCAAGGAAGTCGAGCGCCGCGCCGGTGTTGGGCAACAAGCCTTTTTCGTCGCCCGGATCATCACCCGGCGGTATACTCGCGGCATCAGGGTGATGATGATGGTTCCTGTCCTCTGCGCCCCCGGCCCGCTGCCCAGCGCCGGGGGTGCTTTCGTTCTCCGGCCCGCTCATTCCGACACCTCGCCCGGTTCGACGCGGTGCTGGGCCATCCAGTCACGCAGATCGGTCACGCGGTAGCGCACGAGCTTGCCCGAGGCGCGGATAAAGGCAGGGCCACGCCCTTCCTTGCGCATCGTCTCCATTCCAGCAGGCGTCAGCCCGAGAAATGCGGCGGCGTGGGCCGTGTTAAGGTATTCAGGGGGTGGCGCATATCGGCCAGTGGCATAGCCATCGGCCATTTCCTTCGCCACAAGCTTTGCGAATGCAACAGGATCGTCCATAGAGCCTCCTGCCCCGTTTCGGGGCAATAGAGGCTCGCGGCTGGTCCTTAGCGTCCGCGACATGGGGCCTAGCCGCACCCGCCCGAAGGCAAGGCTCCCCTCGTGGGGATTTATAGCGACCGTTGTGCCGTGGCCCGCCGGTTAAGATGTCAACGGCGCCGTTATACCGGCTTAAGCGGGGCTGCGTCTAGATGCTGGTTCTTGTTGCCGAAGGTTTTCCATCATCACCGTGCTTATGCGCTCTTGGGCCAGCAGAAGCTGGTTCCAGACGCCCGTTCGGCTGCCGTAGGTGCCCGAGTGGGTGTCGCCCTTCTGCGAATGGTTCATCAGCTTCTTCGACAGGTTGTCGCTCACCACGGCCCATTCGCAGGCGTTCCGGTAGGTGTGGCGCAGACCGTGGCCCGAACACGGCAACTTGGGTTCGGTGGTCGCATAGAGCGACATATGTCCGGCGAAATCTCCGCTGCCGCGCTTGGCCTTGGACGGATCGCCCGGGAATATCCATTCACGCGCAAGGGCGGCCTGGTAGACCTTTGCGGCACGGCGGGCGCGCGCAAGGCAGGCCAGCATCGGACGCGTCAGGGGAATATCATAGGCACGGGCCTTGCCGCCTTTGGGCGTCGGGATGTGCAGCCGCCGCCCGGCCACGTCGAGGTGTTCCCAGCGTGCCGTCGCAATGGCCCCCGACCGGCTGCCGGACAGCAGCAGGAATAGCTGAAATTCAGCACGCACACGATTTTCCATCGCAAGGTATGCCTGCCACCACTCGGCAAGGTCGGACAGGTCCATCGCCTTCTTGTCGCCGTTCTGTTCCTCCGGGTTATACGTCACCTGCCGGGTCGGGTGCCATCCGTCCGGGTTTGGCCGAACGTGCCCGCGTTCGAGTGCCCAGTTATAGATCACGCGGAGGGTCCGCATCGCGCCGTTCGCGGCATAGGTGCCACCGTGCTGCGGATGCGTCTGCTTCGCGGAAATCGCATCGTGTCGGGCCGCGACCTTTCGCGCCCCCGCCTCGGTCGCCAAGTCTTCCAATGGCGTGTCGCGCCAGATGCCCAGAAGGTGGTCGGCTTCGACGGCATTTCGGTAGCTCTCGACGGTCGCGGGGCTGCGGCCCCGGCGCTCTATCGCAGATCGGTAAAGGCCCCATGCCTCGCCCAGGGTCACGCCCCGCGATTTGTCGGCGGCCAGATCGCCGGTCAGGATCGCGGCAATCTCTGCCTTGGCCTGTTCGCGCGCCGTCTTCACGCTGGTTTCGGGAAACGACGCGAAGGCCCGGCGCACCGTCTTGCGCGCCTTGCGCATAATGTCATCAAGCACGCGCAGTTCGCGCTGCACGACCCAGCTTTTCGCGGTCTTGCCGACTTTAAGGTAAAGCCCCGGTTCGACCTCATCCGCGATCAGCTTCTGCCCCTTGGGCAGGAAGGGAAACTTGGCGGCCATCGCGTCTGTCAGGCGGGCCTTGGTTGGGTAGGTGGTCATATGTGCCTCCGGTCTGGCGTAAGGCTCGCGTAAGGCTACATTGGGGTCAAGGTATCTTTGCGGAGCCGTCTATGGGGGTGGGTTTGCGTCTCAAGTCATTGTTTTCGCTTGGATTAGCCTAGCTTAGCCGTCCACCAGCCGTCTAGCCCATAGAACTGTTAATCAATTGGTCGTAGGTTCGATCCCTACCGCCGGAGCCAAAATCTTCACAAAAACCCGGGATTAGGGGAAGGTCCGAACCGGGCCTGAAAGCCTGTGTTGCGCGAAGGGGCCGTTGTTGCCTGGCAAGGTATCTGCCCTTGATCCAGCACTTGCCGCGCGCCTGCCGCATGCGTGGTATCCCGGGCGGGCGGCTGGGTGTGTTGGCGCCATCGGGATCACGGTGCACCCGGGGCTTCAGCCCTTGCGCAATTCTCCATGCCGCTGGGCAGGCACCCCGGATCATCGGGTCCGGTGATCATCCGGGCTGTTTGCGGCATATCGGCGGCAAGCCGCGGGAGGGACTTGAACCGGATGTCGCCAGACCGAGTTGGGTGCAATGATGGTGCCGGGTGTCGCCAAGGACGGCCGCGAAGCCGGAACCGGGGTCACGCCGGAAACAGGGAAGAGAGGATGCAGGACGTCGCCGACATGCTGGACCGGCTCGACGCACTCGGCGCAACGCGGCAGCGCGTGACGCTCGACGCCGTGCGCGATTGCCTTGGCAGGCATGCCTTCACGTCGGCGCTGCTGACCTCCGGGCTCCTGGCCCTCAGCCCGCTCGGCGATCTGCCCGGCACCTCGGCCATTCTCGGCGGCGTCATCGCGGCGATCAGCGTGCAGATGCTGCTCGGGCGCAGCGATCTGTGGCTCCCGCCATTCCTTCTCCGGCGCGGCTTTGCTGGCCGCCGTCTGTGTCAGGCCGCGCGTGTGCTGCGACCGGCGGTTCGGATCCTCGGCGTGGTGGTGCGGCGAAGGCTCGCATGGCTGACCGCCGGGGCCTTCGAGCGGGCGATCGCCGCGATCATCCTGCTTCTCGCACTTACGCTCCCGCCGCTCGAGATCGTGCCCTTCGGGGCCACCGTGCCGTCTTCGGTCATCACCCTCCTTGCCGTCTCCCTCTTTGCGCGGGACGGGCTGCTTGCGTTGCTCTCCCTCGCCCTGATGGTCGCTGGCGGCTGGTTCGTTGTGGCGCTGGCGGGTTGACCACGGGGCCACCCGGCGCCGGGGGTGGGCCGGAAGCCCGCCGGGCGGCACCGGGCAGGCTCACGCAGGGGGCAAGCCCGGAACACTTGGGCGAGCAGCCTGTTTCGCGACCTGATAGGCTGGAAGAACCACCTCGAATCGAGGCGATGCGGAGGACATCTTGGAAGCGCGGATGAGCCCGGAACGGATTGCCGACGTGGACGCCTTCGTGCAGCGTCACTTCACCTGGCCCGGCACCCTGCGCCTGCACCGCGTGGCGCTCGGGCGCGATATCCTGCGCGCCCCGGCGAACCTGCTGCTGTCGCCGGTCCTTGTGCTTGTCAGGGTTCTGGGATGGCTTTGCGGGCGGTTCGGGCTTCACGCCCTGTCGGCCTGGCTGCGCGGCCGACGCATCCTGCTCAGAACGAGCGTCGCGGCACGGCTCGAGGCCGCGATCCTGTCAGAGCTTTGCGGCGTGCCGCTGGCCGGGGCGGATCGCCTGCGCAGCCCTGCAGCCCTCCGCCACGCGTTGCGTGCCGCGCCGCGGTTTTGCGAGGCGCAACACCGGCGCGGAGATGCGGCGGGGGCCGGGCCGGTGGCCGACCGGATCATGTCGGCAATCTCGGAATACACCGGCACCCGCTCCGCGATGGCCGAGGTCGCGGCGGCCCTCATCGCCTTGGTCGTCGGGGCGATCGCGTTGCGGTCGCTGACGCCGGGCATGATCTCGATGGCACCGGGCATCGCCGGGGCGGTCTCGCTGAGCGCGGCGATCGCGGATTTTCCGCTCGGCACCGCCCTGGGCGGGATCTGGTACCGGATCTTCCCTGTCGGGCCTTCGCTCGCCCTCGTCGCGGCCACTCTTTTCGGCCTGATGCTTCTGGGATCGGTGATCACCGCCTTCGCCGGTGCCCTCGCAGACCCCGTGCAGGTTCGGATCGGCATCCATCGCCACCGCCTGATCCGCCTTGTCGCCGTTCTCGACGCCGAACTCGAGGGCCGGCCATCGCTGCCTTTCGTCGCCCATGCGCACTTTCTCGCGCGAATCTTCGACATTTGGGATGCATGCCTGTCCCTTCTCAGGGTATTCCGAAGTTGACATTCGCACCGCTCTCGCCGCCTGCCGGGGCGGAACCTCATCCAGTCCGGACCGCTTGACCATGCTGCTCGAAATCCTCATCGTCCTTGTCCTGATCCTCGCAAACGGGGTCTTGGCGATGTCGGAACTCGCCATCGTCTCGTCGCGGAGCGCACGGCTCAAGGTGCTGGTCGATAACGGCAGCCGGGGTGCCGCCATCGCCATGAAACTGGCCGAAGATCCGGGCAGGTATCTCTCCAGCG
Source organism: Maritimibacter sp. HL-12 (assembly GCF_900177545.1). Classification (GTDB taxonomy): domain Bacteria; phylum Pseudomonadota; class Alphaproteobacteria; order Rhodobacterales; family Rhodobacteraceae; genus Sinisalibacter. The sequence continues at coordinate 3,550,245 of NZ_FXBQ01000001.1, forward strand.
TCCAGATCGGGATCACGCTTGTCGGCGTCCTTTCAGGCGCATTCTCGGGCGCGACGCTGGGGGTCCGGCTGGCCGATGCGCTGATCGTGGCGGGCATCAGTCCCGCGCTCGCGCACACGCTTGGCGTCGGCGGAGTTGTCGTGGCGATCACCTACCTGTCGCTGATCCTCGGCGAGTTGGTCCCGAAACAGATCGCCCTGCGCGCGCCCGAGGCCGTCGCGACCCGGATCGCCCCGCTCCTGAACCTGATCTCGATCAGTGCCGGCCCGCTGATCTGGCTTCTCGACAAATCGGGCAAGCTGGTGCTGAAGCTCCTGGGCCAGTCGGGCGCGGCGGACCGCGGCATGACCGACGAAGAGGTCAAGCTGGTGATCTCCGAAGCGCATTCCGCCGGTGTCATGGAGAAGGCCGAGACCGAGATGATCGCGGGCGTGATGCGGATCGCCGACCGCACCGCGCGGGGCCTGATGGTGCCGCGCCACGAGGTCGAGCTGGTCGATATCACCGACCCGGCGGAGACGATCATCCGGCGGTTCCGCGAAACCGGCCATTCCCGGCTCCCGGTTCGTGATGGCGGCCCCGATGACATTGTAGGGGTCCTGAAGTCGCGCGACTTCCTCGATCCCGGCGACGTAGCCCATCCGCCCGATCCGAGGGAATTTGTGATCGAGACCCCCGTGATCCGGGACGGAATGGCGGCGCTCGATGTGCTCGAAGCGCTGCGGTCCTCACCCGCGCACATGGTGTTCGTCTTCGACGAATACGGGTATTTCAAGGGGATCGTGACACCGATGGACGTGCTCGAAGGGATTGCCGGCGAGTTCCCGGAAGGCTCAGAGGCCGAGACCAGGATCGCGGTGCGCGACGACGGCAGCCTGCTCGTGGCGGGCTGGATGCCGGTTGACGAGTTCGCCGACCACATCGGGATCGCGATGGAGGACGACCGCGACTACGAGACGGTCGCGGGCCTCGTCATCGACAGGTTGAAGACCCTTGCGAAACTTGGCGATCATGTCGATCTCGGGCCTTGGCGGGTGGAGGTCGTGGATCTCGACGGCCGCCGGATCGACAAGCTGCTGGTGCAGAGGCGTGACGACACATGACATCCACACCGGCCGGGTGCGACCGCGATCGCGCAGCGGCTTCGAAATGCGCGCACCCGCCACGCTTACGCCGGGCCGGACCCGTCCCGGTGCTTTTTGCCAGTTGCCCAAAGAGCGCCGCAAACCGGCGGCAACGCAGATGACCACCTGGGAGCAGGACAGATGACCGACACGCACGGCAGGGATATCAGGCAGGTCATCGAGACGCTGTCCGTCGACCCGGAGCAGGGTCTGGACGAGGCAGAAGTCCAGCGTCGGCGCAAGAAACACGGCAAGAACCTTCTGAGCGATGCCACGACGGCGAGCCCGTGGCAGATCCTCGCCGACCAGTTTCGCAACCTCGTCATCGCCATTCTAGCCATCGCCGCCGTGCTGTCCTTCGCGATGGGCGAGATCGTGCAGATGGCCGCGATCCTTGCGGCGATCGGGATCAATGCCGCGATCGGGTTCGTGACCGAGTGGAAGGCCGTGCGCTCGATGGAAGCGCTGCGCAGCCTGGGAACGGTGCGGGCGCGGGTCATGCGCGACGGCAGGAGCGCAACCGTCGATGCCGAGGATCTCGTGCCGGGCGACGTGGCGCTGCTCGATGCCGGAGACGTCGTGACCGCCGACTTGCGGCTGATCGAGGCGAACGGGCTGACCTGCGACGAGTCCGCCCTGACCGGCGAATCCGTCCCCGTCACCAAGACGATACAGGCCGTGGCCCCCGATAGCCCGCTGGCAGAGCGCAGCTCGATGGCCTTCAAGGGCACCGCGATCACCGGCGGCAGCGGCGCGGGCGTGGTGGTCGCCACCGGCATGGACACCGAACTCGGCGGGATCGCACGGATGACCGCCGAGGCCAGCGAGGAGGTAACCCCGCTGGAACGGCGGCTCGACCGGTTGGCGCGCAACCTCGTGGTGGTGACGATCGTCGTGGCGGCGGCGGTCGCGTTCCTCGGCTGGCTCGGCGGCAAGGATCTTGTCTCGATGCTGGAAACCGCCGTTGCGCTCGCCGTCGCCGCGGTCCCTGAAGGCTTGCCCATTGTCGCCACGGTGGCGCTCGCGCGCGGCATGTGGCGCATGGCGCGGCGCAACGCGCTGGTGGAGCGGCTGGCCGCTGTCGAAACCCTCGGCTCGACCGGCGTGATCTTCGCCGACAAGACCGGAACGCTCACCCAGAACCGGATGCGGGTCGCGCGGCTGGCCCTTCCCGGCCAGGACGACGCGGTGCGCTGGGACGACGCAGCGGGCCGCGAAGATCCCTCGCCCCTGACGCGCCGACTGCTCGAGGTGGCCGCACTCTGCAACAATGCCGAGCTTGATGGTGCAAGCGTCGGGCCCAACGATCACCCGGCCGGCACCGGCGACCCGACGGAGATCGCCCTGCTCCATGCCGCCGCGGCCGCCGGTCTCGGGCGCGACGCTCTGCTCGATGATCAGCCCGAGGAACGCGAGGAAAGCTTCGACGCCGACACCAAGATGATGGCGACGTTTCACACCCAGGGCGACGGCTGGCGCATCGCGGTGAAGGGCGCCCCGGAGGCCGTGTTGGAGATCGCCACGCAGGTTGCCACCCTCGACGGGGCCGAGGCGCTGTCCGACCCGGCCCGCAAGCACTGGGCGGCGCGGGTCGAGAGCCTGGCCGCCGAAGGGTACCGCGTGCTCGCCTTCGCCGAACGGCAAGCCGGGAGCGCCGAGGCCGACCCTTACGAAGACCTCACCCTGCTCGGTCTCGTCGGGCTGGAGGATCCGCCCCGCACCGACGTGCCCGACGCCATCGAACGCTGCCGCAGGGCCGACATCCGGGTGATCATGGTGACCGGCGACCAACCGGTGACCGCGGCCGCCATCGCGCGGCAGGTCGGGCTCGCCGACGATCCGCAGACGACCGTGGGCCGCGACCTGCCGGAAATGGGCGAGGACGCGCGCTCGGACGCACACGAAAGCCTGCGCCACACCCACGTCTTCGCCCGGGTCTCGCCGGAGCAGAAGCTCAACCTGATCCGTCTCTGGCAGGAGGCGGGCGCCGTGGTCGCGATGACCGGAGACGGCGTGAACGACGCACCCGCGCTCAAGAAAGCCGACGTGGGCATCGCCATGGGCCAGCGCGGCACCGATGTCGCCCGCGAGGCGGCCGATATCGTGCTGAAGGACGACGCCTTCCCCACCATCGTGATGGCCATCGAACAGGGCCGCACGATCTTCGAGAACATCCGTCGCTTCATCGTCTACCTGCTTTCGGGCAATCTCGGGCAGGTTCTGGCCGTCGGGGCCTGCGCGGTGATCGGCGCGCCGCTGCCGCTTCTGCCCTTGCAGATCCTCTACATCAATCTCGTCCTTGACGTCTTCCCCGCGCTCGCGCTCGGCGTCGGCGAAAGCCCGAAAGGGATCATGGACCGGCCGCCGCGCGACCCCAGCGAACCGGTGCTGACCCGGGCGCACTGGATCGCCACCGCGCTCTGGGGCGCGCTGATCGCGGCCGCGGCCCTCACCGTGTTCTTCGTCGCGCTGGCGTGGGAGATGGGACAGGATTCGGCGGTGACGATCGGCTTCCTCACCTTCGCGCTGGCGCGGCTCTGGCACGTCTTCAACATGCGCGACCCCGGAACCGGGCTGCTCGCCAACGAGGTCGTGCGCAACCGTTGGGTCTGGTCCGCGATCGCCATCTGCCTTGCGCTCACGGCCGCCGCCGCATGGCTGCCCGGCCTGAGCACGGTGCTCGACGTGGTGCCGCTGGATCCTTCCGGGTGGATGCTGGTTCTGGCGGGAAGTATCGCGCCCCTGCTCGTCGGGCAAGTGGCGCTGAGCCTGTGGCCCCGCTCGGCCTCCAACGCGCCCGGGTGACGCAACGGCCCCGCAACGCCGCCTCGGCGGACCGCATCGGTGAGGCAAAGTCTGCGGAAACCAAAGGCCTCCCGCGCCGCAGCGAGCCCCTTGTTCGTCGGCGCAAAAGGGGATGGCGGAGAGACAGGGATTCGAACCCTGGAGACGGTTTCCCGCCTACACGCGTTCCAGGCGTGCGCCTTCGACCACTCGGCCACCTCTCCGTTGCGCGCTATCTATCCTCGCGACAACCCGGCTGGCAAGGGGGGCACCGCAAAAATCAATCGACGCCGCAGACCAGCCCCACGGCTGCGCGCACGTCTTCCAATGCGGCCGCTGTCGGCCTGTCGGTCGGCGCGGTTCCCGCCATCCAGTGATTGAAGGCGAACAGCGCCTGCGCCGAGCCCGCACCCCATAGCCCGTCGATGGCGCCGCCATAGCATCCGACGCGGGCAAGTTCGGCCTGCAGCATGCGCGCGAGCTCCGTGTCGTCGGGCACCGCGACGGGAGCCGGGCCGCCGGACAGATAGGCATCAAGCGCGGCTTTCGATGCCGCGCCGAAGGCCCCGTCGAGCGGGCCGTCGTAGTAGCGCGCGGCCCGCAGCATCTGCTGAAGCCAGACCGAGGCCTGGCGCGATACATCGCGGGCAAGAACCTCGATCGCCTCCAGCGGCGCGGCGCGGTAGGCCTGCTCGAAGACCGACACGAAGCCGGTGTTGTCGCCGATCTGGTCCAACACCATGAGCGCACGGAAATAGCCCCGCACCGCTCCGGCCTCGGCGGCCTGCAGGTAGCGGCGTACCGCGAGGCCGTTGTCGGTCGCCATGCCGATACCCTGTTCGGCAAGGCTGCCAAGCTCGATCATCGCGTCGGTCTGCCCAAGCGCCGCCGCCTGTTCGAGCAGTGCGATCGGCTCGCGCGCGGCGGCGTTCCATTCGCCCGGCGGACGCACGAACACCTGGTTGAGCCGGTCCATCGCGGCGCGGTAGAGCGCATCTGGCTCCGGGGCCGCGGCGACCGGGTCGGGCGCCGGCGCGGTACCGCCGGCCTTGTCGACCTCGCGCAGACGCGCCTCGGCGATGAGACGGAATGTGCCGTTGGGGAATTGCCGCAGATAGGCCTCGAAGAGCGTTGCATCCGCGCTGTCCGCGATGGATTGCCAGAACGCGAGGTCGAGCGCGCGGTCTTGCGGATCGCTTGCCGCGGGGGCCGCGTCCGCATCGACCGGCACCGGGACCTGATCGGGTTCGCGGCATTCGCGGTCTCTGCATGCCATCGCATCCCCCGTATCGACCGGTGCGGGCTCGTCGATCGCTCCGATGCCCGCATCGGGCATGCAGTCCGGCTCACCCTCGCCCCCGCAGGGACCGACCGGCACCGGATCGGGCGGCTCGGGCCGGCACTCAAGCCCGTCAACACCGCATTCGGGCGGAAGCTCGGGTGCCGCGCCGGTGCCATCGCCCTGCACCAGCGTCGTGCCACCCGCAGCACCCGGCTTGCATCGGGCCGCGAGGTCCGGGTTTTCGGGCATGTCAAAATCGCCCGTGGCGAGAATGTAGTAATTCATGCACTCACTGGTGAGCCGCACCGGCCCAAGGACCTCGCAAACCCGCCCGTATCCACTCGCCATCAGGCTTTCGAGCTGGGTGTGGATCTTGAACAATTCGCAAGGGTCTTGCGTCGGCTGTTGATCCTGTGCCGACGCCGCCGATGCGCAGAGCAGCGCCAGGACGCCTGCCTTCGGGGTTTCGTGTGTCATGGGTCACCTCCGTTCCGCACGACATGCGATGTCCGCCCGGATCGTCCGGCGATATTGCCGCCGGTTTTCGCGGGGCATCGCAAGGCTCATTCTACCACCCACCGCCCGCCGCTCGCATGCGACATGGCGGCCGGGGGCCGAGCCCGGCGGGGCGGCGACCGGACGGGGGGAGCCGCGTAATTTACCCTTCACGGGGCCGGGAAAGCCGCCGGCGCGGCGAGGGCAAACTTTTGGGCTTGAGTAAGAATCCGCTTGCATCTGACAGCGGTGACCGGATGCATTGCCTCGGCGGTCGATGGTCAACTATCCAGATTCGTACCGACGGAGGGCTGCGAAAGCTCCCGGCAAACAGATCAAGGGAGGATCGACGGATGACACAGATTTCCAGAGACAAGACCAGATCGAAAGGATTGACGATTTCCGCCGCTGCAGCAGCGGCGTTCATTGCCTCCAGCGGGGCCCTGTCGGCGCAAACCATCTTCACCATGCCCGACGACATTTGCACTTGGGACTGGGCGTCACCGGCCACCGCGCCATTGCTCCGCGAGTTGAAAGACCGGAATTTTCTGGTGCATACCACGACGGAGATGGCAAAAAACTGCCCGCAAAACCTTTGCGACATCGACTGGCAATCTGCCGCCGCCAGCGACGAGACCCTGCCCGGCGAGATGCTGTGCGAACTCGGCCACCGCCAGCTTTTTTTCGATGACCTCGTCGACGATCTCGCGGCCACCTGCCCGGACGTGGCGCAAATGATGACCGAGCTGCTGCCGGAGGTTTACGACAGCTGCGGCACCTGGCCCCGCGTCGAGGCGGGCGGAACCGGCGGCACCCCCGCTGAGCAGGACAACGGTGAAGAGGAAGAAGAGGAAAAGGAAGAAGAGGAACAGGAAGAAGAAAGCGGTGGTGAAGGCGACGATCAGGGCCCGCCCCGTGACGTCATCATTGAGGATGGCGAGCAGGAAATCGGATGATCAGAACACCAGAACCTGACCCGGGCTTGGGACGAAATCCCATCGAGCCCCCTGCACCTGCAGCGCACCGATAGGATTACGGTGCGCCTTGGGAAGGCGCGGCCCGACGCACCAGAACGGCTTGCGAGAGACGACAAGATTGCGGGAGTCGGTGGATTACTGGCTCCCGTCGATCATGGCAACATCAGGGTTGCGGCACCGCGATCAGTCACCAATGGCCCGGTCAGCGCGAAAGCCGCGGCCTCAGTCGTCGCCATCATCCTTGCCGCCAATCGCCTCGGAAAGCTCGGACTCGTCAAGGTGGGCCGCGGCGCGCTCGGGATCCGTCTCCACCTTGCCGCGCCGTGGGCTGGCCTTCATCGGGTTCTCCGGCGCAGGCACCGATCCGCCGGCGAGCGTCTCGGGGTTGCGCAACCAGATATCGCGCTGCGGGAACGGGATCTCGATACCTTCCTCGGCAAACCGGCGCGCGATCTCGTGGTTCATGTCGCTGCGGACGGACAGGACGAAGTTCACGTCACGCAGGATCGCGCGGATCTCGAAATCGAGGCTGTCGGCCCCGAAGCCCATGAAGAACACCGAAGGCGGTGGGGTGATCGCGACGAGCGGATGGTTCTCCGCCACGCGGTGCAGGATCGCCTCGACCTTGCGCGTATCCGAGCCGTAGGCCACGCCGACGGGCACGATCACCCGGCCGGTCAGGTTGCCCCGGGTGTAGTTCGTCACCACCCCCGAAATCAGGTCTGAATTGGGCAGGATCACGTCGGTGCGGTCAAAGGTCTCGATCCGGGTGGAGCGCACCGAGATGTCGCGCACGTAGCCCATCTGGCCGCCCACGTCGATCCAGTCGCCCTCGCTGATCGGACGTTCGATCAGCAGGATGATGCCCGAGACGAAGTTCGACACGATGTTCTGAAGGCCGAAGCCGATGCCCACCGAAAGCGCACCGGCAACGATCGCGAGCGACGACAGGTTGATCCCTGCCGCGGTGATGGCAACGATCGCGGCGAGGAAGATCCCGACATAGCCCAGCCCGGAAACGATCGCGGTCTGGCCGCCGACGTCGATCTTCGTCTTCGGCAAAACCGTGGTCTTGAGCGTGCCCTGCACCAGCCGGGTGGCCGCGAAACCGATCCCGAACACCAGCGCGAACGTGACGATGTCGCCGGGCGAGATCACGGTTTCGCCAAGCGTCACCCCCTCGCCGATGCGGCGCCAGATCTCGGTCAGATCGGTGAGGCGCGCGCCCCAGATCAGTGCGAACACCGGGACCACCAGCACCGTGACAACCAGCGAAGCCAGAACCGGCAACAACGCCTCTTCCGCGTGATCGGCGTCAACCTTGAAGATCATGCCGTGCAGGTTGATGAAGAACTGGTGCAGCACCAGAAGCCCGCCAACCAGCCCCGCGCTGAGCACTGTTGGAAACACGAAGCTGTCGGCGAGCCGGGCATATCCCACCGCGGCCGCCAATGGCGCGACAACCCCGAGCAGGATCAGCGCGAGCCCGGCAAGCCCGAGTATCCGCGCCATGAAGCCCGCGCCCCCGTCGGCGTCGACAGCCTCGGCCCGGGTATGGTTGCGAAAAAGCTGACCGAGCCGGAACAACAGGAAACCCGCGAAAACGACCACCGGAAAGGTGATCACCGCGCGCGTCGCATCGGAATAGGATTCGTAATCCGCCACCTGCCTGAGCAACAGCTCGATCCCGAACATCAACCCCAGCGCCGCCGCCTCGAACCGGCCTTCCGACCGGGTGCTGGCGGTCAGGTTCAGCACCGCGCCGTCGCGATCGCCGGCAACCCCGAACATCCGGTTGCCGAGCCAGCGGGCAATGAAGAAGGCCATCCCCAGCACCGGCAGTTGCTCGACGATCACCTGCGCCCGCAGACCGAGCACCCCGGCCTGTCGCAGCGCCTCGACCAGCACGTAGACGCCGATGAGCGGCACCGCCACCTGCCCCAGCGACAGCAGGAAATCCCATACCCCATGCGCCGCGCCCTGCGCGCCCGCCCCGACCCGCGCGCGCATCCGCATCACCCAGAGCCGTCCGCGCGCGAGCAGCACCACCGCGACCACGAGCATCAGCAGCGCCAGCGGCAGGTTCTGGCGCAGCGCCGCGCGCTGGGTCTCGGTGCTGAAGGTCGAGAGCACACCGCGCCAGGCGAGCCTCAAGGTGAGCGACAGGTCTTCGACCGCCTTGGGCCAGAGCGTGGGGTTGAGCGGCGTCGGTCCGAGGGCCAGAAGCGCATCGGTCTGGCGCCCCCGCAAGGTCCGGTCGATCGCCGCGATCAGCGCCCCGGCCCGGGCGTGAGCCAGTTCCGCCGCTTTCACCGGCGCCTGCAATTCCTCGAGTTGCGCCTGCAGCTCGGCCCGCCGGGAGGTGATCACGGCCGGCTCGTTGCCGCCCTCGCCCGGAGGTGGCCCAAGCGTGGCGATCTGGATTTTCAGGGTGTCGATGCGAACCTGGTTTTCATTTCGCGCGGCGGTGAAACGGTCGCGCCATCCGACAATCTCGCCGCGCAGCGTTTCCAGCGCCTGGTTCGAGGCCCGTCCGGCCTCCAGCGCGCTTTCGGCGCGACTGGCGACCAGTTCCCAGGCCCCGTAGTCGGGCCGGGCCTCGGCCTCGGCGTTCGGCGCGGGTGCCGCCGCCGGGGGCGCGGGCTCGGTCTGGGCACGCGCGTGCCCGGGTGCGGCAACGATCAGCGCCGCCGCGAGCAACAACGGGAGAAGGCGCGCCAGCAAGTTCATTCCGCGTCTTCGAACACCTGCGGGATCTCGCCGGGCGCTCGCACCAGCCAGCCCGGCAAGGGCAGCTCCTTCTCGCGCAGGAAATCGGGGTTGAACAGTTTCGACTGGTAGCGCGTGCCGTAGTCGCAGAGCACGGTGACGATGGTATGCCCCGGCCCCATCTGGCGCGCCATCCGCACCGCGCCTGCGATGTTGATGCCGGAGGAGCCGCCGAGCACGAGGCCCTCGGCTTCGACCAGATCGAAGATATAGGGCAGCGCCTCCTCGTCGGGCACCTGGTAGGCCATGTCGGGGGTGAAGCCTTCGAGGTTTTTGGTGATCCGCACCTGGCCGATGCCTTCGGCGATCGAGCCGCCTTCCATCGCGATCTCGCCGGTGGTGTAGTAGCTGTAGAGCCCCGCGCCCATCGGATCGGCGATGCCGATCTTCACGCCCCTCGGCTGCAGCGCCATCGCCACGCCCGCCAGCGTGCCGCCCGAGCCCACCGCGCAGATGAACCCGTCCACCTTGCCGCCGGTCTGCTCCCAGATTTCCGGCCCGGTGGTCTCGACATGGGCCTGCCGGTTGGCGACGTTGTCGAACTGGTTGGCCCAGATCGCGCCATGCGGCTCGGTCTTGGCCAGTTCGGTGGCCAGCCGTTCGGAATAGCGCACGAAGTTGTTGGGGTTGCGGTAGGGCCGCGCCGGCACCTCGACGAGTTGCGCCCCCGCGAGCCGGATCATGTCTTTCTTCTCCTGGCTCTGGGTGTCGGGGATCACGATCACGGTGCGGAACCCCATCGACGCCCCGACCAGCGCCAGCCCGATACCGGTGTTGCCGGCGGTGCCCTCGACGATGGTGCCGCCCGGCTCCAGCACGCCACGCGCGATCGCGTCGCGGATGATCCAGAGCGCCGCGCGATCCTTCACCGACTGGCCGGGGTTCATGAACTCCGCCTTGCCCCAGATCTCGCAGCCCGTCGCCTCCGAGGCGGCCCTGAGCCGCACCAGTGGCGTGTTGCCGATCAACTGGGTGAGATCGCTTGCCATCGTCATCGAGATGCCTTTCCGCCGGTTTTCTCCTGTGTAGGCCCGGCTGGTGGCGAACTCAAGCAACGCGCGCGTGAAGGGGGGCAGCCGCTTTGACGACCCGCTCGTTCGACATCTGGGGCAGAGCGCGGCAGGGCTGCATCGCTTCTGCTGAATTCCGTGTCGTCGCGTTGCATCCACGACTTATTCACATTTTTCTCGCATATCTTGGAAATCTGATAGATTAGCGTATATGCTGGTGCCAAAGAGGTTCAAGTGATGTGCAACGCTAACCAAGAGCAAGACAAGATGAGGCCGAACGTTGATCGCATCTTGGCCGCGCTGTACTTTGTCATGGGCGAAGCTCAGCGGCGGGGACGAAAGGTGTCGCAGTATGATCTTGTCAAGACTCTGTTTCTCGCGGACCGCGCCCATCTAAACGAATGGGGAAGACCTGTAACCTACGACAACTACTGCGCGATGCTTCACGGGCCGGTCCCTTCTCTCACCTATGACCTGCTCAAAGGAAATGAGAAGGCTATGCGCGACCATCATCTGCATGGCTTACCTTGGAAATCTGTCCCCCACATCAATTCTACGAAGCATTTCTTTCCTGTCGATGAAGCATTGGATCCTCAAGACTTTCTTTCGGAAAGCGACATAGAGGTATTGGCGAATTCGCTTGGTGTGGTTTTGTCGTTGGGATTTGGACAGATTCGGCGGCTGACTCACGAAGACCCTGCCTATGTAGATGCTTGGCGTGGCGATGGTGATCGCGCCGCCTACGCCATGAAGCTCGGACTGCTTTTCGACGAGCCGAATTTTGAGCAAGCCGCCACGTTGGCCGAATACTCGTCGTATGTTTGAAGTTGGTGATGTCGTTCGCTTCCACTCGACCATCGCGGGAAAGGAAAAATTTCACCTTTGCCTCGGTCGCACCGAGAACGAGGCCATCTTTGCATTTCTTTTTCTGAACTCCGGCTCCGGATTCAGAGGTGATTGCGTCTTGGATGATGGCCAATTTCCGGGCTTGCCAAAGTCGCCCACTGGCAAGTCCGTCGTCTCATTCTCACTGCTCGTGAGGGTAAAGGAAGAGAAGCTGCCCGCCTTCGGCGCGACCAAAGTCGGTGCGATAGATGGGCATCTTGCGGGCGAACTGGCGGCGTTCGCCAAAGAAGTTCGGTCGCTCACTCGGCAACAACAGGCGTTTGTTGTTTCGGCGCTCGAGAGCCTCTTCATCTAACTGACAATTGCTACTGTGAATTGCTACCGCCAATAGCGAACAGACGTTTCCGGATAGCCGTACGGAGGTATAGCGAAACCCGTCAATTGTCTCACTTGGGGCTGCATACTTCCTTTTGGGCGACCACAAATCACAATTTTGCCCCCCCACTCCCCCTACCGCAACCGCTCCCGGTTCGCCGCCAGCCAGAACGCGGTGAGCACCAGCGGGCCGGTGCCGGCTTCGCCGCTGGCGATCAGCGTCATCAGCCGGTCGAAGGGGAGAACGTGGGCGCGGATGTCCTCGTCTTCGTGATCGACGCCGCCAATCTCGCCGCCGCGGCCCGAAAGCTGCGCTTCGGCGACGTAGGAGAACAGGAACTCGCTGACCGCGCCGGGGGTCGGGTAGTAATCGGCGACGTGATGCAGGCGTCCGAGATCCAGCCCGGCCTCCTCAACGGCCTCCCGCCTCAGCGCTTGCTCCACGCTCTCGCCCGGGTCGATCCTCCCTGCGATCGGCTCCAGCGTCCAGGGTCGCGGGTCGCCGCGCAGGAACGGACCGGCGCGGAACTGCTCGACCACCAGAACCGCGTCGAGCGCGGGGTCGTAGGGCAGCACGCTCACTGCGTCGCCGCCGATGAAGCCCGCCCGACGCACCGGCGCGCTCATCGTGCCGTCGAAGCGGCGGAACCGCAGATCGTGGTCTTCAAGTGCGAAGTACTCGGCATAAGGGTGGCGTTTGCGGATCACCTCGACATCGCGCGCCGTGGTGAAATCGGTGCGCTGCTCATGGCCGGGTGCGTCGGACGCCCGCAAGGCGCTGGCCGCGCGCTGCTTCAACATCGGCCAGCGCCGCGCCAGCTTGGACGCCTCGGGCACCCCCGCCAGCGCGTCCTGCGCCGCCACCACCCAGATATCGCCCCATTGTTCAGCCCAGGCGGCAAGGTTCCAGTCCGCGCCCGGTGCCACCTTGCCTTCGGGCATATAGCTCAGCGCCGCGAACGTGCCGCGGTCTTCGACCTCCACAGTCACGTCGCGCAAGGCATAGCCGAAGCCCGCCTCGAACAGATCCGCCCGCGCCCGGGCCTCGGCATCGAGCCCTTCGACGAGAAGCCCCACCGCACGGCCCGCGCCGGGCTGCAGCACCGGGTAATCGCCGCCCTCGACCCGATGCACCCGGTAGCCCGGCAGCGTCGCCTCGCGCACGAAGTGGCCAAGCCCCAGCACCGCCTCGCGCAGCGGCGCGTGGCAGAGCGTGCCGTAGAGAAACAGCGGTTTGCTCATCGCCACCGCGCAGCGACCCATTGCACCACCGTGCCGGTGACCAGCCCGCCCAGCACGAGCACCGCGATCACCTCCACCTGCGCCGCCAGCATGGCGTGCTCGGACATCAGGCTGAAGGCATCGACCAGCGCCTCCATCGGTCCGTCGTAGGTCTTGCGCAGGGCGCGTTGCAGCATGTCGTATCCGGCGAAGATGAACACCACCCAGAACACCTGAAGCGCCACGCTCGAAAGCCCGATGCCCGGTGCCGAGCCCGCGCCGCCATGCAAGCGGCGGCCGGTGAAGATCCAGCCGACACCGAGCCCGACCACCGCCGAGACCGGTGCGAACAGTCCGAGCGGCCGCGACTCGGGCAGGTAGGGTTTGACCAGATCGGCGGTGAACCAGCCGAGTGCCGCCAGCATCAGGGCGGCAACGAGACGTGCCATCGTGGGCATGGATGCGCTCCCTCGTCCTGTGGCCCGCCTGCGGGGCCATCGGCGCATTGTCAGCCCGCCGCGCGGTCGGCGCAAGGGCCTTGGTCTATTTCGTCCGCGCGCCGTAGGCCGCGAGCGCCCGCGCCCGGCCCTCGGCAAGATCGACAACCGGGGCGGGATAGGACATGTCGGGCGACAGCCCCCAAGCGCGCGGCACCGCCTCGAAAAAGGCGCGCGCGGTGGCGGGCGGGCCGGCCTGACCTTCCGCGATCCAGGCCCGCCGATAGTCGCCGTTCGGATCGAATTTTGCCAGCTGCGTCGCCGGGTTGAAGATCCGGAAATAGGGCGCGGCATCCGGCCCCGACCCCGCCACCCATTGCCAGCCCATGGCGTTGGCCGCCGGGTCCCAGTCGGTGAGGTGGTCGGCGAACCAGTCGAGCCCGATTTTCCAATGCGTCATCAGGTGCTTGGTGAGGTAGCTCGCGGCGATCATCCGGGCGCGGTTGTGCATCCGCCCGGTGACATGCATCTCGCGCATCGCGGCATCCACGAAGGGCTCGCCGGTGCGCCCCTGTTTCCACGCCAGCACCTCGGGCGCGGTCTCGTCGGTATTCCAGGGGAAGCCATCCCACTCGGCGCGCCAGTTGCGGGTGAGGATCTCGGGGGTGTGATACATCAGGTGATAGGCGAACTCGCGCCAGACGAGCTCTTTCAGAAAGTGCTCCGCCCCCGCCCTGCCCTCGTCCATCGCGCGCTGGCCCACGGCCCAGACCTGCCGGGCGCTGATCTCGCCGTAAGCGAGGTTTTCCGACAGGTTGGAGGTGGCATCCACACCGGGGAAATCGCGGCTGGCCTTGTAGGCGTCCACCTTGGCGTCGATGAACTCCGCCAGCCGGTCGGCGGCAGCCGCTTCGCCCGGGCGGGCATGGGCGGCGACCACTTCTGCCCCCCGGTTCATCGCATCCCCCAACCGCCAGTCGGCCAGACGCTCGCTCCCGGGCCATGCGTCCGGCGCGGGCATAAGCCCGGGGCGGGCGAGCGGCGCGCCCGGATCGCGTCCGCGCAGCGCGCGCCAGAACGGCGAATAGACCCGGTAAGGCCCGCCCTGCCCCGTCGCCACCGTCCATGGCTCAAAAAGGACATGGCCAGGGAAGCTCTGCGCCGCCACGCCGCGCGCTGCAAGCGCCGCCTTCACTGCGCTGTCACGCGCTATGGACGCGGGATCGTAGAGCCGCGACCAGTGCACCGCGCCCGCGCCGGTCTCGTCGATCAGCGCATCGAGCACCGCCGCCGCCGGGCCGCTGCGCAGCACCAACCGGCTGCCGTGGTCGGCCAGCGTCTTGCCAAGGGCGGCGACCGACAGCCCGAGGCGGAACTTCGCCGCCGCGCCGAGGCTGTCGACGCTTTCGTCGCGGATGAAGACGCCGATCACCGGCCTGCCGCTGCGGGCGGCAGCGTCAAGCGCGGGATGATCGGCCAGCCGCAGATCGCGGCGGAACCACAGCAGGATAGGGCTTGCGTCGGTCATGCCCCGGTTACGGCGCCGATTTGCCCCCGGATCACAACGCCTTGTCGAGCGCGGCGATGAGCTTGTCCACTTCCGCTTCGGTGGTGTAATGCACGAAGGAAAGCCGCAGCACGCCCTTGTCCGGGTCCACCCCCATAGCCTCCAGCGGGCGCACGGCGTAGAAATCGCCGCCCCCCGCCATGATCCCTTCGAGCGCCAGCGCCGCCGCGACCCCCGCGCCGGGCGCAGACAGTTCCAGCGCCACGGTGGGCGCGCGCCTCTCCGCCCGGGTGGGCCCGAGCAGGCGCACATCGTTGCGGGCGGAAAGGTAATCGAGCAGGGGCTGGAGCAGCGCGGTTTCGTGGCCGCGCATCAGGTCATGGGCATGGCGGGCCGCAGCGGCGCCGTGGGCCGGGCCGCCGTGATGGGCCGAAAGCGCCTCGATGTAGTCGGCCATCCCGGCGCTTGCCGCCACCTGCGCGTGATCCGGCCCCGCCGGGGTGAAGCGTTTGTAGAGCACGTCTGCGTTGAAATAATGCGCCTGGTTCGGCAACCATTCGCCAAGCGCGCGGCGGATCACCATCAACCCCTGGTGCGGGCCATAGGTCTTGTAGGCCGAGAACAGGTAGATATCGGGGCCAAGCGCGTCCACGTCCGGCAACCCGTGCGGCGCGTAGCTCACCCCGTCGACGCAGACGAAGGCGCCCGCCGCATGGGCCAGCGCCGAAATCGCCGCCACGTCGTTGATCTCGCCGACCACGTTTGAGACATGGGGGAAAACCACGAGCCGCACCTTCTCGTCGAGCAGGTCTTCAAGCGCCTCGGGATCAAGATGGCCGGTCTCGGGGTCGATCCGCCATTCGCGGATCTCGATGCCCTCCTCCGCCAGCCGCCGCCACGTCCCGGAATTGGCCTCGTGATCCTGGTTGGTCACCACGATCGCCTCGCCGGGCTGCATCGCCTGCGCGAAGGCGCGGGCCAGAACATAGGTGTTCTGCGTTGTCGAAGGGCCGAAGGACAGCTCGTCCGTTTCCACCCCGAGCATCGCCGCGAGCCGGGTGCGGGCCTCGTCCATTTCCGCGCCCCCCAGCCGGCTCGCCTCGTAGGGGGCGTAGGGCTGGACCTTGCGGCTGCGGTAGAACCGGGTCAGCCGGTCGATCACCGGGGCGCAGGCATAACTGCCGCCTGCATTCTCGAAAAACGCCTGCCCCGCGAGGGACGGCTCGGCGAAGGCGGGGAAGCGGCCCCGCACCCATGTGCTGTCTAGTGTCATGGCGGCACGATTGCGCCGGTTGCATCCGGCGTCAAGCGCTCCCGAAACCGAGCCGGCCCCGAGGCGAACGCCCCGGGGCCGGTGTTGTCTGGCATCTGGCTTGGAGGTGTCAGTTGCCGCGTTTCTCGCTGATCAGGCCCTTCAGGATCGCAAAGCACATCACCAGCAACACCACGGTGAAGAACAGCCCGGTGGAAATCACCATTGCCTGAAGGCTGTCGAGACCGGCGGTGCCTGCCGCGCCGAGCAGCAGCACGGCCGCCACCGCGCCCTCGAAGACGCACCAGAACACCCGCTGGATCACCGGCGCATCGACCTTGCCACCGGCGGTGATCGTGTCGATCACGAGGCTGCCGGAGTCCGACGAGGTGACGAAGAACACCACCACGAGCACCACGGCCAGCATCGAACTGATCGAGGCCAGCGGCAGCTCACCCAGCATCGCGAAGAGCGAAAGCTCGGGGCTGTAGCTGGCGATCACGGTCTGGAACACGCCCGACTCGGTCGCGCCTTCCACCACCTGGCTGATCGCGGTGCCGCCGAAGGTGGCCATCCAGAACACGCAGACCAGCGAGGGCACCAGCAGCACCGCGATGATGAACTCGCGCACCGTGCGGCCCCGGCTGACCCGGGCGATGAACATGCCCACGAAGGGTGACCAGGAGATCCACCAGGCCCAGTAGAAGGTGGTCCAGCCATGCAGGAAGCCGGTGTCTTCGCGCCCGACCGGGTTCGACAGCGGCACGATATCGCGGGCATAGCCCATCAGTCCCGCGAAGAAATCGCCGATGATGTCGAGCGACGGGCCGACGAGGAACACGAACAGCAGCAGGAGCGCCGCGAAGCCCATGTTGATCTCCGACAGCACCTTCACCCCGCCGTCGAGGCCGCGCAACACCGAGATCAGCGCGATCGCGGTGATGAAGGTGATGATCAGCACCAGCAACATCGAACTGTCGCCGCTCGAATCCACGTTGCCCCAGAGGAAGCCGAGAAAATTGCGGGTGCCCTCGGCGGAGTCGCCCGAACCGAACACCTCGGTGAGACCGGAGGCAACCTGCGTCGCGCCGATGCCGAGCGAGGTGGCCAGGCCGAACAGGGTGGCGAAGGCGGCGATCGTGTCGATCGCGTTGCCCCAGGCGCCCCAGACCCGCTCACCGAGCAGCGGGTAGAACGCCGAGCGGATGGTGAGCGGCAGGCCCTTGTTGTAACTGAACAGCGCCAGCGCCAGCGCCACGATGGCATAGATCGCCCAAGGGTGCAGACCCCAGTGGAAGATCGTGGCCGCCATCGCCCGCTGCCGGGCTTCGGCCACCGCCGCCTCGCTGGCGACGACACCATCGACGATCCCGAGATCGCCGCCCAGCGGTTGATCGCCCCACGGTGTGCCAAAATAATAGACCGGTTCGAGCACCCCGAAGAACATCAGCCCGATGCCCATGCCGGCGGCAAAAAGCATCGAGAACCAGGCAAGATAGCTGTAGTCGGGCGTCGCCTCCGAGCCGCCGAGCCGCACCGAGCCCCAGGGGGACACGATCAGCAGCAGCGAGAAGATCACGAAGATGTTCGCCGACATCAGGAAGAACCAGTCGAACTGGCTTTTCACGAAGTCGCGCATCGACAGGAAAGCATCGCGCGCGCCTTCCGGCCAGATCAGCGCGATGGCGACGAACAGGATCACCGCGATCCCGGAGATCGCGAAGACGGGGTTGTGGATGTCGATCCGGAACGGACCGAACATGGTTTCATAATTGTCCTGACCGATCTCGTAATCGGTCTCGATGATATCGGCATGTCCCTCTGGTTCGGGAATGCCCTGGTTGTCGGTATCACTCATACCGGTCTCCCTGGAATGACGTTGTTATCGTTGCGGGTGCGCGTGTCAGCCGCGCACCACGAGAACCGAAGCCCTGGAATGCCCTGCGATCTTGCCGCCGTTCGAGGGCCAGATGTAATCGACCAGACCCGGAATGTGGCTTTGCATCACCACGAGGTCGGCCCCGATCTCGTCGATCGTGTGCAGCAGCACGTCGTCGACATCCGTTGTCGGGTCGTGCGCGATGGTGGCATGCGCTTCGGCATCGATCGCGTGAGCAACGGCCTGCGCCTTGGCGAAGGCCTTGAGCTTTTCTGAGAACTCCGCCGGGTTGTGCGCCAGTTTGCCCGGTGTCGCGGTGCCCACACCCACGTAGGTCACCTTCGCGCCCCAATGCGCGGCAAGGTCGGCGGCGGTATCGAGCGCATGACCGAGGCTTTCGGTATGCGCCAGATCGACCGGCACCATGATATGTTTGAACATGATCCCTCCCGTCTCGCGCGAGGTGACCCGGCCCTTGCGAATGCCTCTGATTCGCTTGGGCGGCGCCCTCGCGTCGTTTTGGCCTTGGGGGGTGATACGGTGCCTCCGCACCACGTCCGCCCTCCGTGAAGGGTAACGGTAATGTGACCGAAAATGCAAAGGGCCGCGTCGCAACGCGGCCCGAAAACGACATTTCGACGGGGTCAGGCGTTGAGGTCGACCACCACCCGGCCCTTGACCCGGCCCTTGAGAATATCGGCCCCGAGGCGCGGCAGATCGGCCAGCGTGGCGGGCTGGATCATCGCCTCAAGCTTGTCCATCGGCAGATCGCGGGCGACCCGTTCCCAGGCGCGTTGGCGGTTCTCGAACGGCTGCATCACCGAATCGATCCCCAGCAGGTTGACCCCGCGCAACAGGAACGGCACGACCGTGGCAGGCAAGGCAGCGCCACCGGCAAGGCCCACGGCGGCGACCGAGGCACCGTATTTCATCTGTCCGAGCACCCGGGCCAGCATCGCGCCGCCCACCGCATCGACACAGCCCGCCCAGGTTTCGCTCTCGAGCGGACGCTTGACGGTTTCTGCAAGCTCTTCACGCGGCACGATCCGCGCCGCCCCAAGCCCCTTGAGGTAGCCTTCCTGTTCGGGCCGCCCGGTGACGCCGACGACCTCATAGCCCAGGTGAGCCAGGATCGCCGTGGCGACCGAGCCGACGCCGCCCGCCGCCCCGGTCACCAGAACCTCGCCCCTGTCGGGGGTCAGCCCGTGATCTTCCAGCGCCATCACCGCCAGCATCGCGGTGAAGCCCGCCGTGCCCACCGCCATCGCGTCCCGGGTGGTCAGCCCCTCGGGCAGCGGCACCAGCCAGTCGGCTTTCACCCGCGCCTTCTGGGCATAGCCGCCCCAGTGCACCTCGCCCACGCGCCAGCCGGTGAGCACCACCTTGTCGCCGGGCTTGTAGCGCGGATCGGTTGACGCCTCGACTGTGCCCGCGAAGTCGACCCCGGCGACATGCGGATAGCTGCGCACCAACCCGCCGCCCTTCGGCGACAGGCAAAGCCCGTCCTTGTAGTTCACGGTGGAATACTCGACGGCGACGGTGACATCGCCCTCCGGCAGCCGGTCGTCCCCGATCTCCTGGATGCGGGCTTCAGCCAGCCCGTCGCTGTTCTGGTCGAGAATGAGTGCTTTGAACATGGCGGCCCTCCGATTGTTTCACAGGTGATAGAGCCACTGGCGCATGAATTGAAGCCCGTTTACCCGCCGTTAACCCCGTTTGATCAATCTGCCGCCATGAAACAAATGCAGCTCGATTTCGACAGACCCCGCGCAGCGGACCTTTCGAGTCCGGAGATCTGGCTGAAAACGCTGTTCTCGTCCAAGGCGGCGCGCGACGGAAAGATCATTCGCCGCAGCCTGCGCGATATTCGCAGGTATTGCGGCTTGGAGGCCTTCCTGGCCGAAGTGAATCGTCGGGGCTACAGGGCCTTCGAGAACTCCGGGCAGGTGATCATCTTCTGCAATCACGCCCCGATCCGCCGGGTGTCTGAGACCGCCAACCGACCGTAACGTTTTCCGCTGCGGAAAACGCCACAAAATCCGCTGCGGATTTTGGCGCGAAATCTGCATCAGATTTCGTGCCCCCTTCACAGCACTGCCCGCAGGCCCTATATCTGTCTCGTTCCTTCGGGGACTATGGACATAAACGCGCTCGTAATAAGCGGATCGGACCCGGGGGCGGTACCCGGCGGCTCCACCAAACACCCGGCGTTGGCGGGACATGGGGCCGAAACAGGATCGACGAACGTCTAAAGGGGTTTGCTTTGTCCCGGTGAGGTACCACCGTTATCGGTCCGTAAAGCATAATTGCCAACGACAATCGTGCTCCGGTTGCTCTCGCTGCGTAAGCAGTGCGAAAGACCGAAACTTAAGCCCTTGCGCCTAGCCGCGTAAGGCGGGGTTCGCAGGCACCTGGCAACAGAAGCCTGCACCTACCTCCCTATCTCCCTATCTCGACTTCGGGCTTGCAGATGCCTCCGCGCCATGGGCAAATCGCCGCCATGCGCCCTGCCCTGTCCGCCCTCGTCATCACCTTCGGCCGGATCGGCCTGATGTCCTTCGGCGGGCCGGTGGCGCAGATCGGCGTGATGCAGCGCGAGTTGGTGGAAACGCGAAGCTGGCTCACCGAGGCGGAATTCCTCAAGGGTCTGAGCTTCGCGATGCTGCTGCCGGGGCCCGAGGCGATGCAGCTTGGCACCTATGCCGGCTGGCGGCTCCGCGGGATCACCGGCGGGCTGATCGCAGGCACGCTTTTCATTCTGCCCGGTGCGCTGGTGATGGCGGCGGTGGCCTGGGCCTACGGACGCTGGGGTGCGATGCCCGCGCTCGCCCCCGCCTTTCTCGGGATCAAGGCGGTGGTGATCGTGGTGCTGGTGCAGGCGCTGTGGCGGCTCGGCTCGCGGGCATTGCGCCGACCGTTGCATCATGGCCTCGCGCTCGCCGCGCTTGTCGCGATCGCGGTTGCCGGCTGGCCGTTCCCGCTAGTCGTTGCGCTCGCCGCGCTGGCGGGGCTTGCGGGGGGCCGCGGCGCGGGCGCCACGTCGCCCGCGCCGCGGCCGGGCCTGCGCGCGCCGCTCGCGGCAGGGGGCGGGTTTCTCGTGCTCTGGCTCGCGCCGCTCGCGGCGCTCTGGGCCGCGGGGACCGAGCGCCTGCTCGATGTCGGGCTGTTCTTCTCGCGCCTCGCGGTGGTCAGCTTTGGCGGTGCCTATGCCGCGCTCGCCTATACCGCGCAGGCCGCCGTCGAGGCCGAAGGCTGGCTCACCGCCGCGCAGATGGTCGACGGGCTGGGGCTGGCCGAATCCACGCCCGGCCCGCTGATCCTCGTCACCCAGTTCGTGGGGTATCTCGCCGGGCACGCTGCCGGCGGCGCGCCGCTCGGCTTTGCCGCCGCCGCGGTCACTCTCTGGGCCGTGTTCCTGCCCAGTTTCGTGCTCGTCTTCAGCCTCGCGCCGTTCCTCGAACGCCTCACCGCCCAACCCCGGATCACCGCCGCGATGGAGGGCGTGTCGGCCGCTGTCGTCGGCGTGATCGCCGCCCTCGGGCTCTATTTCGCCACCCATGTTCTGTTCGCCGAGGTCGCACCCTCGGGCCTGCCCGCCCCGGCGAGCCTGTCGCCGGTCGCGCTCGGACTGGTCGCGTTCGCTGCGGTCTTGCTGGTCCGCTTCCGGCTGTCCTTGCCGATCGCGCTCACCGCCACGGCGGGTGCGGGCGCACTCACCGGGCTGATCGGCTGACCTTGCCATTCGCGCCTTTTCTTCGGGCCCGAATCTCGTATGGTGTGAAAAAACTGCGCCCCGGGAGTTTCGATGTCGCGCTCGATCGACTATGGCAACCTGATGCACGACGCCATGCGGCGCCTGATACGCCAGGTGCTCGCGGACGTGGCCGACCACGGTCTGCCCGGCGCGCATCACTTCTTCATCAGCTTCGACACCGGCCACCCCGACGTGGAGATCGCCGACTGGCTGTCCGACCGTTTCCCCGACGACATGACGATCGTGATCCAGCACTGGTTCGACAATCTGAAGGTCGATGACGAGGGGTTCGCGATCACGCTCAATTTCGGCAACAACCCCGAGCCGATGTATATTCCCTACGACGCGATCCGCACCTTCGTCGATCCATCGGTCGAGTTCGGCCTGCGCTTCGAAAGCCAGGACGAAACCGACGACGAGCCGGACCCGCTGCCGCCCGACCAGCCCGAGGACGAAGACGGCGCGAAGGATGCCGAGGTCGTGCGCCTCGACCAGTTCCGCAAGTAGCCTGTTAGCGCCACCGTGATTGCGCGCGGAGCGCAGCTTCGCTAGACGGCATGCAACCGTATACGATGGAGCCCCCGATGACCAAGACCCGCACCGAAACCGACAGCTTCGGCCCGCTCGAAGTGCCCGCCGACAAGTATTGGGGCGCGCAGACGCAGCGGTCCTTGCTCAATTTCCCGATCGGCTGGGAAAAACAGCCCGTCGCCATCGTGCGCGCGCTCGGGGTGATCAAGCAGGCCTGCGCCGAGGCCAACAAGGCCGCAGGCGCGCTGGATGCGCGGATTGCCGACGCCATCGTCGCGGCGGCGGACGAGGTGATCGCGGGCAAGTTCGACGACAATTTCCCGCTCGTCGTCTGGCAGACCGGATCGGGCACGCAATCGAACATGAACGCCAACGAGGTCATCGCCAACCGCGCGATCGAGATCCTCGGCGGCGAGATCGGCTCGAAGGACCCTGTCCACCCCAACGATCACTGCAACATGGGGCAAAGCTCGAACGACACCTTCCCGACCGCGATGCATATCGCCACCGCGATGAGCATCCGCGACGTGCTGATGCCGGGGCTCGACAAGCTGGCGGCCGGGCTCGAAGCCAAGAGCGCCGAGTTCAAGGACATCATCAAGATCGGCCGCACCCATACCCAGGACGCCACGCCGCTCACGCTGGGGCAGGAGTTTTCCGGCTATGCCGCGCAGATCCGGGGCGGGATCAGGCGCATCGAGGCGGCCCTGCCGGGGATCTACGAGCTGGCGCAAGGCGGCACCGCCGTCGGCACCGGGCTGAACACCCGGCCCGGCTGGGGCGAGGAGGTGGCCGCCAACATGGCGCGGATCACCGGGTTGCCCTTCGTCACCGCGCCCAACAAGTTCGAAGCACTCGCGGCGCATGACGCGATGGTGTTCATGTCGGGCGCGCTCGCCACGGTGGCGGGGGCGATGTACAAGATCGCCAACGACATCCGCTTCCTCGGCTCCGGCCCGCGCTCGGGACTGGGCGAGCTGATCCTGCCGGAAAACGAGCCCGGCTCCTCGATCATGCCCGGCAAGGTCAACCCGACCCAGGCCGAGGCAATGACCCAGGTGGCCGCGCACGTGATGGGCAACGATGCCGCGATCAAGTTCGCAGGCTCGCAAGGCCATTTCGAGCTCAACGTCTACAACCCGATGATGGCCTACAACCTGCTCCAGTCGATCCAGCTTCTGGGCGACGCCGCCGACAGCTTCACCGAGCGCATGCTGAACGGCATCAAGGCCAACGAGGCGCGCATCGAGAAGCTGATGAAGGAAAGCCTGATGCTGGTGACGGCGCTGGCCCCCAGCATCGGCTACGACAACGCCACCAAGGTGGCCAAGACCGCCCACAAGAACGGCACCACCCTGCGCGAAGAGGCGATCGCGCTCGGCTTCGTCGATGGCGAGACCTTCGACCGCGTGGTGCGTCCCGAAGACATGATCGGGCCGAAGGGCTGAGAGCGCCGGGGGCTGTCTGCCCCGTCGTGCCGGAGGCGCGCCGCTGGAGCGCCGGGGGGCTGTCTGCCCCGTCGTGCCGGAGGCGCGCCGCTGGAGCGCCGGGGGGCTGTCTGCCCCGTCGTGCCGGAGGCGCGCCGCTGGAGCGCCGGGGGGCTGTCTGCCCCCCGGACCCCCCGAAGGTATTTTCGGACCCAAGAAGAGGGGCGCGGGGCTTTCTCCCGGCCGCCGCATCGGGCATGATCGGGGCATGAGCGACGTCACCAACCTGAACCGTTTCCGCAAGCACAAGGCGCGCGCCTCGAAACGCGCGCAGGCCGACGCGAACGCCGTGAAACACGGCCGCACGAAAGCGCAGAAAGAAGCCGAACGCTTGCGCGCCGAACAGGCTGCGCGGGCGCTCGAAGCCCATCGCAAGGCGGAGGAGACATGAGCGACGCCCGGCCGGTAAAACACTCGCTCACGCTCCGGGGGCACCGCACCTCGGTTTCGCTGGAAGACCCGTTCTGGAGCGCCTTTCGCGAGATCGCCGAGGCCGAGGGCAAGGGCGTCAACCAGCTTGCCGCCGAAATCGACGAGGCGCGCGGGGTGTCGGCCGGGCTGGCCTCGGCGATCCGGGTTTTCGTGCTCGACCACTACCGCAACCGGCTGCGCTCGTGATGCCGGCCGCGCGCCGTCGCCGCCCGACAACCCGACATCCGGGGGATTGAGACCATGCCCTACCTGATCCTGTTCTTCGCCGTGGCCTTCGAGACCATCGGCACCACCGCGCTTCAGGCCAGCCAGCAATTCACCAGGCTCGGCCCCTCGATCATCGTGGTCGTCGCCTACGCGGTGAGTTTTCTGCTGCTTGGCTGGGTGCTGAAGTTCCTGCCCGTCGGGATCGCCTACGCGATGTGGTCGGGGCTCGGGATCGTCTTCATCGCGCTGATCGGCCGCGCGGTCTTCGGCCAGCGGCTCGACCTGCCCGCCGTGATCGGCATGGCGATGATCCTCGGCGGTATTCTCGTGATCCACCTGTTCTCGACCAGCGCGCCGCACTGAGGCTGGCCTTTCGCGCGCCCCGGCGCTACCGATGCGCCAACCCTCAGCCAAAGGCCCGCCATGCTCCTGCTCTCTGCCCCACCCGACCGCCACACCCGCCTCGAAGACGCGCTGGCGCTCGTCACCGGCACCGCGCTGATGGCGCTCTCGGTGCTGTTCCTGCGCGCCTCGGGGTTGATCACCGGCCAGATCGCGGGGCTGTCGCTGGTGGCCTCCTATGCCTCGGGCTGGTCGTTCGGTTTGCTGTTCTTTGCGCTCAACCTGCCGTTCTACGGCTTCGCCATCGCCCGCATGGGTTGGCGTTTCACGGTGAAAACCTTTCTCGCGGTGGCGTTGCTCTCGGTCATGGTGGAGGGGCTCGACCGGCTGGTGACGCTGGAAATCGCCCACCCCGCGCCTGCCGCCTTTCTCGCCGGGGTCATTGCCGGCACCGGGCTTCTGGTGCTGTTTCGCCACGGCGCCACGCTCGGCGGGGTCGGCATTCTCGCGCTCTACCTCCAGGATCGCCTTGGCCTGCGCGCGGGCGTGATCCAGCTCGGCTTCGACGCGGTTGTGTTTGCCGTCGCCTTCTTCCTCTTTCCCACCGCCATCGTTGGCTGGTCGCTGGCGGGCGCGGTGCTGCTCAACCTTCTGATCACCCTCAACCATCGGCGCGACCGCTACATCGCGCGCTGAACCTCTTGACGGGACGCGGGGCACGGCGCATGTAATAGGTCATGACTGCTGACCCGAATACAACGCCCCGCTATGCCCCGCACGAAGACGCGCAGGGCCTGCTCGTGGCCTCGATCGAGGCCGCGCTCGGCATTCATCTGCTGCGCGCGGCGGGGCTGGTCACCGGCGGCACGGCTGGCATGGCGCTGATCCTGTCCTACCTCGGCGGCTGGTCGTTCGGGCTGGTCTTCTTCCTCGTCAACATCCCGTTCTTCGCACTGGCACTCTGGGCGCGGGGCCGGGTATTTTTCGTCAAGTCGCTGGCCACCGTGGCGCTGGTCTCGCTCCTCGCCGAGGCGTTGAAACCGCTGTTCGACGTGGGCCAGATCCATCCCGGCGTAGCGGCGGTGCTGTTCGGGGTGACTGCGGGCGTCGGCCTCCTGGGCCTGTTTCGTCATTCCGGCAGCCTCGGCGGCGTGTCGATCGTTGCGCTGATCCTGCAGGACCGCTTCGGCCTGCGCGCGGGATACGTCCAGATCGCACATGACGTGGTCCTCTTTGCCGTCGCCGCCTTGATCCTGCCACCCGACCGCGTGGCCTGGTCGCTGGTGGGGGCGCTGGTGCTCAACCTCGTGATCGCGTTCAACCACCGGCGCGACTGGTACGTGGTGAGCTGAGCGGGCCGCGGCCCGGTTTCACCGATCGCCGTTTTCAGGGCTGGCCTTTCGCCCGGGGCCACGTTATGGCCCGGCGACGAAACCCGAAAGGCACCCCATGGATCTGCGCAACATCGCCATCATTGCCCACGTCGACCACGGCAAGACCACGCTCGTCGACGAGCTTCTGAAGCAATCGGGCGCGTTTCGCGAGAACCAGGCCACCGCCGAGCGGATGATGGATTCCAACGACCTCGAACGCGAGCGCGGCATCACCATCCTTGCCAAGGCCACCAGCGTCGAGTGGAAGGGCACCCGGATCAACATCGTCGATACCCCCGGCCACGCCGATTTCGGCGGCGAGGTCGAGCGCATCCTGAGCATGGTCGACGGCGTGGTGCTGCTGGTCGATGCCGCCGAGGGGCCGATGCCGCAAACCAAGTTCGTCACCTCGAAGGCGCTGGCGCTCGGCCTGCGCCCGATCGTCGTGCTCAACAAGGTCGACAAGCCCGACGCCGAGCCCGACCGCGCGCTCGACGAGGTGTTCGACCTGTTCGCCAACCTCGGGGCCGACGACGACCAGCTCGACTTCCCCCACCTCTACGCCTCCGGCCGCTCCGGCTGGTGCGATCCCGAGCTTGACGGGCCGCGAAAGGACCTGCACGCGCTGTTTCAACTCGTGGTGAACCACGTGCCCGCGCCGCGCCAGATCAAGCGCCAGGGCGAGGATTTCACCATGCTCGCCACCACCCTCGGGGCCGACCCCTTCGTCGGGCGCATCCTCACCGGGCGGATCGAGAGCGGCCGGGTCAAGGTTGGCCAGACGGTGCAGGCGCTTAGCCGCATCGGCCAGAAGATCGAACAATTCCGGGTTACCCGGGTGCAGGCCTTCCGCGGCCTCGGCCAGCAGGATATCGAGATCGGCGAAGCCGGCGATATCGTCTCGCTCGCCGGCATGTCGAAGGCCACCGTGGCCGACACGATCTGCGCCCTCGCGGTCGACACCCCGATCGACGCTCAACCGATCGACCCGCCGACGATCACCGTCACCTTCGGGATCAACGACAGCCCGCTGGCAGGCCGCGACGGCAAGAAGGTGCAAAGCCGGGTGATCCGCGAGCGGCTGATGAAGGAAGCCGAGAGCAACGTCGCGATCAAGATCGCCGACACGCCGGGCGGCGAGGCCTTCGAGGTTTCGGGCCGGGGCGAATTGCAGATGGGCGTGCTGATCGAGAACATGCGCCGCGAGGGCTTCGAGCTTTCGATCTCGCGCCCGCAGGTGATCATGCGCGAAGGCGACAACGGCCAGGTGCTGGAGCCGGTCGAGGAAGTCACCATCGACGTCGACGACGAATATTCCGGCGCAGTGATCGAGAAGATCACCGGCGCGCGCAAGGGCGATCTCGTCGAGATGAAACCGGCCGGTGCCGGCAAGACCCGGATCATTGCCCACGTGCCCTCGCGCGGGCTGATCGGCTATCACGGCGAGTTTCTCACCGACACCCGCGGCACCGGGGTGCTCAACCGCGTCTTCCACGGCCACACCCCGCACAAGGGCCCGATCGAGGGCCGGCGCGCGGGCGTGCTGATCTCGATGGAAAACGGCGAGGCGGTGGCCTATGCGCTGTGGAACCTCGAAGAGCGCGGCAAGATGTTCGTCGAGCCGCAGGAGAAGGTCTACCAGGGCATGATCATCGGCGAACATGCGCGCGAGAACGATCTCGAGGTCAACCCGCTGAAGGGCAAGAAGCTCACCAACGTGCGCGCCTCGGGCACCGACGAGGCGGTGCGCCTGACCCCGATCAGCCGGATGAGTCTTGAACAGGCAATCGCCTATATCAACGACGACGAGCTTGTCGAGGTGACCCCGAACGCGATCCGGTTGCGCAAGCGCCACCTCGATCCGCACGAACGCAAGCGCGCCGCGCGCGGCGGAGCCTGACGCCGCGGCGGTTGGCGATGCGGGCCTGACGCGCTAGGCTGGTCCGAGGGCCAGCCATGCACAAGCTCCAGGTTCAGGGCGTGCATCACATCACGCTCAACGGTGCCGACCGTCAGACCTCGATAGATTTCTGGGAGGGGGTGCTCGGCATGCCCTTCCTCTTCGAGCAGCCCAACCTCGACAATCCCGGCGAGGGCCATCTCTACTTCGATCCCGGCGACGGCAGGTTGATCACGATCTTCACCAACGAGGCGCGCCCGCCCGATCCCCGTCCGACCGCGCGCGAGCCGGGCAACGTGCATCATATCGCGTTCAATGTCTCGAAAGCGGTGTTCTCGCAGGCGGTGGAGCGGCTCGACGCGCGCGGCATTCCGCATTCCGGGCCGAAAGACCGGGGGTTCATGGATTCGATCTACTTCCG
This sequence comes from Maritimibacter sp. HL-12, assembly GCF_900177545.1. Lineage (GTDB taxonomy): Bacteria > Pseudomonadota > Alphaproteobacteria > Rhodobacterales > Rhodobacteraceae > Sinisalibacter. The sequence continues at coordinate 3,578,650 of NZ_FXBQ01000001.1, forward strand.
CGACCCCCTCGGACTGCTGATCGAACTTGCCTGCTACCGGTTCGATCCACCCGTCGGCTGCAGCCACGCCGAGGTTCTGGCCGAAGCGCACCAGATCCGGGTTGCGCGCGGCGATCACGCCATTGGCGTGGTGCATCTTGCCGATGCCATCGAGCGCCTTGTGAAGGCCCGCAGCCGATCGCTTTCGGATGACCCGAACGAGACAGGCGCCCGCAGCTAGTTGGCGATCTCCACGATCACGAGGTCGCGCTCGCTGGCACCCCGGGCATGATCGAGCGCGGCCTGGTACTCGGGACTTTCGTAGCAGGCTTGCGCCGCTTCGAGCGATGCAAAGCGCGCCACCACGTTGCGCGGGCGGTCGCGGCCCTCAAGTTGGACGTAGCGCCCGCCCCTGGCGATGAATTCACCGCCGTGTTTCGCGATGGCAGGTCCGGCCAGTTCGGCATATCGGCCGTACGCCTCGGCATCGGTGACGGTGACATGGGCGATCCAGAGCGCGGCCACAGGTTCAGCCCCCGATCACGGCTTCGGCGGCGGCGATGGCCGCCTCGGCCTGCGCCGGATCGGCCCCGCCGCCTTGCGCCATGTCGGGCCGACCGCCGCCGCCCTTGCCGCCAAGCGCGGCCACCGCTGCGCGCACCAGATCGACCGCCGAGACTTTCGCGGTCAGATCGGCGGTCACCCCGGCGGCCACCGCGGCCTTGCCATCGACCTCGGCGATGAGCAGCACCGCGCCCGAGCCGATGCGGGCCTTGTGATCGTCGATCAGCGGCGGCAGGTCCTTGCCCGAAACCCCGCTGAGCACCTGTGCAAGGAAGGGCACGCCGTTGATATCCTTCGGCTTTGCCGCCTCCTGCGCGCCACCCGACATCGCCAGTTCGCGCCTCAGCTGGGCCACCTCGGCCTGCAGTGCCTTGCGTTCGTCGATCAGCGCGCGCACCCGCGTCACCAGCTCGTCGGGCTGGGTCTTGAGCGTATCCGAAAGCTCCGCCACGCGGCCCGCAGCGCGCTCCAGCCAGGCGAAGGCTTCCTTGCCGGTCAACGCCTCGACCCGCCGCACGCCGGAGGCGGAGGCACTGTCGCCGAGCAGGACGAAAAGCCCGATATCGCCGGTGCGCGCCACATGCGTGCCGCCGCAGAGCTCGATCGAATAGGTTTCGCCATCGGTGCCCTTGCCGGTGGGCGCGCGGCCCATCGACACCACGCGCACCTCGTCGCCGTATTTCTCGCCAAAGAGCGCCTGCGCGCCGACGGCGCGGGCGTCATCCGGGGTCATCACCCGGGTTTCCACCGCCGAGTTCTGGCGGATATAGGCGTTCACCTCGCGCGCGACATTGTGCAATTCCTGCGCGCCGAGCGCCTTGTTGTGGCTGAAATCGAAGCGCAGCCGGTCGGGCGCGTTGAGCGATCCGCGTTGTGCGACGTGCTCGCCCAACTCCTGGCGCAACGCCTCGTGCAGCAGGTGCGTGGCGGAATGGTTCGCCCGGATCGCGGTCCGGCGGATATGATCGACCGCCAGCTCCGCGCCCTGCCCGCGCGCGATCTCGCCCGCCTCGATCTCGGCGACATGGATGAACACGCCCGCCACCTTCTGGCAATCGGTCACCCGCGCGCTGCCGGTCTCGGTGCGGATCAACCCGGTGTCACCAACCTGCCCGCCGGATTCGGCATAGAACGGCGTCTGGTTCACCACGATCTGGACCTTGGCCCCCGCGCCCGCGGCATCGACCTCGGCACCGTCCTTGACGATGGCCAGCACCTGCCCCTCGGCGTTCTCGGTATCGTAGCCGAGAAACTCGGTGACACCGCTGGCCTCGGCGATATCGAACCAGAGCGTTGCGTCTGCCGCCTCGCCGGAGCCCGACCACGCCGCGCGTGCCTTGGCCTTCTGCTCGGCCATCGCGGCGTCGAAACCTGCCGTATCGACGCTCCGACCCTTCTCGCGCAGCGCATCCTGGGTCAGATCGAGTGGAAAGCCGTAAGTGTCGTAGAGTTTGAACGCGGTCTCGCCCGGCAGATCGGCGTCGTCGGGCAGATCCGACAATTCGTCATCGAGCAGCTTGAGACCACGATCCAGCGTCGCCTTGAAACGGGTCTCCTCGGTGAGCAACGTGTCCGCGATCAAGACCTGCGCCCGGCCAAGCTCGGGGTAGGCCTGGCCCATCTGGCGCACAAGCTCGGGCACCAGCCGGTGCATCACCGGGTCTTGCGCGCCCAGAAGGTGGGCATGCCGCATCGCCCGGCGCATGATCCGGCGCAACACGTAGCCGCGCCCCTCGTTCGAGGGCATCACCCCATCGGCGATCAGGAACGAGGTGGAGCGCAAGTGGTCGGCGATCACCCGGTGGTGGATGTTTCCCGACCCATCGGGATCGGCACTGGTGGCATGGGCCGAGGCCTCGATCAGCGCGCGCATGAGGTCGGTGTCGTAGTTGTCGTGCTTGCCTTGCAGCAGTGCGCCGATCCGCTCGAGCCCCATGCCGGTATCGATCGACTGCATCTCGAGATCGACCATCGAGCCGTCTTCGAACTGCTCGTTCTGCATGAACACGAGGTTCCAGATCTCGATGAAACGGTCGCCGTCTTCCTCGGGCGAGCCGGGCGGACCGCCCCAGATATGCTCGCCGTGATCGAAGAAAATCTCGGTGCATGGGCCGCAGGGGCCGGTCGGGCCCATCTGCCAGAAATTGTCGGAGGTGGGGATCCGGATGATCCGCTCGTCGGGCAGCCCGGCCACCTTCTTCCAGATCTGCGCCGCCTCGTCGTCGGTGTGGTAGACGGTAACCAGCAGCTTGTCTTTCGGGATTGCGAAATCCTTGGTCAGCAGCTCCCAAGCGAAGGGAATCGCCTGCTCCTTGAAGTAGTCGCCGAAGGAGAAGTTGCCCAGCATCTCGAAAAACGTGTGGTGGCGCGCGGTGTAGCCGACATTGTCGAGATCGTTGTGCTTGCCGCCGGCGCGCACGCATTTCTGCGCCGTGGTCGCCCGGGTGTAGTCGCGGTGCTCGACCCCGGTGAACAGGTTCTTGAACTGCACCATGCCCGAATTGACGAACATCAATGTCGGGTCGTTGCGCGGCACCAGCGGCGAGCTGTCGACGACCTGGTGGCCGTTGCGCTCGAAGTAACCGAGGAAAGTGGAGCGGATGTCGTTCAGGCTGGCCATGGGTGTTTTCAGCTGTCCTTGCCGGGGTCGGGCGTGATGGTCGCGGCCGTTATGGCCGATCGCCCCCGGTTTAATTGGGCCCCGGGCAAGTGTCCATAAAAGAACAGCCGGGGCGCGGGGCCCCGGCCGTCATGCCGTCCGGTCAAACCGTATCAGGCTTCCATCAAGTCGTCGCCATCCGACCCGTCCCCGCCCTCGGTCATGTCGAACTCCAGACCATGGGCGGCGCGAATCTTGTCTTCGATCTCGAGCGCCATCTTCGGGTTTTCCTTGAGGAAGGTCTTGGCATTCTCGCGGCCCTGGCCGATCCTCTCGTCGCCGTAGGAGAACCAGGCACCGGACTTGTCGACCACGCCCGCCTTCACCCCGAGATCGAGCAACTCGCCGGTCTTGGAGATGCCCTCGCCATACATGATGTCGAACTCGACCTGCTTGAATGGCGGTGCCACCTTGTTCTTCACCACCTTCACCCGGGTTGCATTGCCCACCACCTCGTCGCGGTCCTTGATCGCGCCGATCCGGCGGATATCGAGCCGGACCGAAGAGTAGAACTTCAGCGCGTTGCCGCCGGTGGTGGTTTCGGGGCTGCCGAACATCACGCCGATCTTCATCCGGATCTGGTTGATGAAGATCACCATGCATTTCGAGCGCGAGATCGAACCGGTGAGCTTGCGCATCGCCTGGCTCATGAGCCGCGCCTGCACGCCGACGCTCGAATCGCCCATGTCGCCCTCGAGTTCGGAGCGCGGCGTGAGCGCCGCCACCGAGTCGACCACAACCATGCTCACCGCGCCCGAGCGCACCAGCGTATCGACGATTTCGAGCGCCTGCTCGCCGGTGTCAGGCTGCGAGATCAGCAGCTCGTCAAGGTTGACGCCCAGCTTGCGCGCGTAGAGCGGATCAAGCGCGTGTTCGGCATCGACAAAGGCGCAGACGCCGCCCTTCTTCTGCTCCTCGGCCACGCAATGCAGGGTGAGCGTGGTCTTGCCGGAACTTTCCGGCCCGTAGATCTCGATGATCCGCCCGTTCGGCAAGCCGCCGATGCCGAGCGCGATGTCGAGCCCGAGCGAACCGGTCGAGGTGGCCTCGATCTCGGCAACCGGGTTGTCGGCCCCGAGCCGCATGATCGACCCCTTGCCGAACTGCCGCTCGATCTGGGCAAGCGCCGAGTCGAGCGCTTTCTGCTTTTCGCTGTCGCGCTTGGTGGTCATGTCGAGAAGATCCGCCGTTGCCATCGTTTCCATCCTTATTTCACACCGGACGCCGGGCGGCAATCACCGCGCATATTCGCCCTTTGTTCTTCGCCGCACCATGCGCACAAACCGAGAACAATTCAAGTTTCTTTTTCTTCACCCACCTTGGCATCTCAATGGTTAACGCTTCGTTGACAACGGCGGGGAAATTGTCCCGGACCTTGGCGCGCCGGCAAAACCGGCCCTCAATGCAGTTGCCGCGACACGGTTTCGGTGAGTTCCGAAAGCGAGAACGGCTTCGGCAGGAAGACCGCGTTCGGAATCCGGTTCCGGTGTTCGGCAACCGAGTCCTCCGCGTAGCCGGAGACGAAGACCACCCGCACGCCCGGGCGGGCACGCAGGGCCTCGCTCACCCATGTTGGCCCGTCCATCCCCGGCATCACCACGTCGGTGACGAACACATCCACTTCAAGGCTCTCGTCTTCGAGCGTTTTCAAAGCCTCCTCGGCACTTTCTGCCTCCAGGACGGTGAAGCCACGCAGCCGAAGTGCGCGTGACGCGAAGGCGCGCACCGGGGCCTCGTCTTCGACGAGCAGCACGATCCCGCCCTCGCGCGGCGCGGCAGCATGGGTTGGCCGCGGCAGATCGCCATTGGGCTCACCGATTGGCAGGCCGGACAACGCGCGCACCGGCACCGCCGCGCCGATTGCATCGCCGGGCCGATCTTCCGGCGGCACCGCAAGTGCTGCGGCGGCCGCCGTTTCGGCCGTCAGGTCAGACCGGCAAACCGGGAAATACAGCGTGAAGGTGGTGCCCACGCCCTCCACCGAATCGACGAAGACATAGGCCCCGGATTGCTTCACGATGCCGTAGACCATGCTCAGTCCGAGCCCGGTGCCCTTGCCCGCGCCCTTGGTGGTGAAGAACGGCTCGAATATCTTGCCGCGATGTTCCGGGCTGATGCCACGCCCCTCGTCGATCACCTTGATGGTAACATAATCGCCCGCCGGAACCACCGCCCGGTCACGTTCCAGCGGGCGCTCGAGCAAGTGATTCTCCAGCACCAGGCGGATCTTGCCGCCGGCCGGCATCATCGCGTCGCGGGCGTTGACCACGAGGTTCATCAACACCTGTTCGAGCTGGCGCTTGTCGGCGCGGACCGGCAGGACCGGGTGGCCCGGCTCGAACGAGAGCTGCACCCGCTCACCGACAAGACGGCCGAGCAGGTGGCTGAGATCGCCCATGGTATCGGCCAGGTCGAGCCGTTCGAGGCGCAGGGTCTGCTTGCGCGAAAACGCCAGCAACTGGCTGACCAGCGCCGCCGCGCGGTTGGCGTTCTGGGAAATCTGGCTGAGATCGGCAAAATCCGGATCGCCCGCGTCATGGCGCAGCAGCAACAGGTCGCAATGGCCCGAAATCGCGGTCAGCAGGTTGTTGAAATCATGCGCGACGCCGCCTGCAAGTTGCCCGATCGCCTGCATTTTCTGGCTCTGGACAAACTGCGTCTCCAGCGTTTTCAACTCGGTCGCGTCATTCAGAACCGCGACCAGCGCAGGCCCGGCATCGTCGTGAAACTGTTCGAGCGACACCTGCAGGAAGCGATCGTCGGCCTTGGCGGCGCGCATGGTCTCGACCCGCCCCAGGTGACGCCCTTCCCAGGCCTCCCGCAGCCAGTCCGAAAGCGGCCGGCCCAGCCCTTCGAGCTGGTCCGACAAATGGCTGCCGATCGCCGCATCATCGCCCAGCAACCGGCGCGCGCGCGCGGTGGCCATGGTGATCGTGCCCTCTTTGTCGAGCCTGACCAGCGGAACCGGGAGGCGCTCCAGGATCCCCCATTCGCCGGGGCCTAGGCGGTGTTGGCGGGCATCCGGCACCAGGTAGATCTCGCGCCGCCCGGCGGAGAGCGGCGCCTCGATCACCAGCACGTCGACCGGCCCGTTTGCCCCGGCGACCCGATGGGTCTCGCCCGGCCGCAGCGGCAATTCGGTGAACACCCGGTCGAGCGCGGTTTCCCGCCCGCCGAGCAGCCGGCGCAGCACCTCGTTCATGAAAAGGATCGTGCCGTTCTTCGACACCGTCATCATCGGCAGCGAGATCGTCTCGCCGCCAAGACCCGCGGTGCCGCGATCCGCGAGATGCGCGATCTCGTCGCTGCGCCAAAGGAACCCCTCATCCCCGACGCAATGCACCGATAGCCGCATTTGGCCATCACGGATGACCAGGTCTTTCTGTGCCGCACCGCCCGCGAGCGCCTTGTTCTGAAGCCGGTAGATCACCGTCGCGGGCGCGGCGAACTGGTCGGCAAAAGCCGCCGCCAGGGTGCTGCCGACGCCGGCCCCCGCGTACCGCGTGCGCGCGGCGGAATTCATGTAGAGGATTTCACCGTCACGGTCGGCGATGAAGCACGGCACGGCATCGCGCGCGACGAATTCCGCGATCGTGTCGAGCAGATCGGCGCGGGCGCGGCGATGCCGAAGCACAAGTGCCCGCACCAGCACCGCGAGGGCGACGAAGGTGGCGCCCAGCACGACAAGCGCCAGCCCGGGCACTCCCGGCACCACCCGAGCGATGCCCAGCGGCACCACGCCGAGGGCAAGAAACCACATCGCCTTCGGCCCAAGTTCGAGCGCCGCCCGTGTTGCGGGGCGTGGTGACAACGCCGGGTGCGGCAAGACGGCCCCCTCTCGTGATTCGGACCCCCGCATTAGGCTCCGACGTCATTAACAGCCGATTAACGCGCACCGGCGAACTCAACCTGTAATTGAGTAAACCGATCACGCCTCACCGCGTCAAGAGAGCGAGGAAAAACCCGTCGCCGCCATCCAGCGGCGTGAACCGGCGCGAAAGGGTGCAGCGCCAGTCCGGGTGACGGGCCAGAAATCCGGTGATCTGGGCGGTGTTCTCCGCCTCGATCAGCGAACAGGTGGCATAGGCCAGCCAGCCGCCGGGCGCGACGAAATCTCGGATTTCATCAAGAATACCAGCCTGTATGTCGCAAAGCTCATCCAACCTGTCAGGCGTCAGATCCCATTTTCCCTGCGGGTTGCGTCGCCATGCGCCGGAGCCCGAGCAGGGCGCATCGGCCAGCACGAGGTCGAATCCCCAATCGGCTTGACGCGCGCCCGGGGGCAGCATGGCCACCTTCGCCCCGGCGCGGGCCGCGCGGGCGGGCAGATCGCGCATCCGTCCGGCGTCGATGTCATGCGCCGTCACCGCGGCACCGCGCGCCGCCAGGGCGAGGCTCTTGCCGCCACCGCCCGCGCAATAATCGAGCACCCGCGACCCGGCGGCGACGGGCAGAAGATCCACCACCGCCTGGCTTGCGGCGTCCTGAAGCTCCACAAGACCGTCGCGGTAGGCCGCACTCGCCTGCACCTTTCGCGCGCCTTCGACCACCTCCAGCGCGCCGGGCGAAAGCGGGTGCGGACGGGCGGCGATCCCTTCCCCGGCCAAGGCTGCGCGGGCGGCTTCAAGCGTGATGCGGGCAAGGTTGACGCGCAGAAAAACCGGGGCGCGGTGGCGCAGCGCCGCCATCGCCGGGGCGAAATCCTCGCCGAGGCTCGCGCGCAGCGGGGGCACGAGCCAGTCGGGACAATCGAGCCGCACCGCTTCGGGCAGATCCGCAAGCCCCGGCCCCTCGCCCTCGCCCGGCGCGAGCGGTTCGGGCGCGTGGCCCTCGCCGGTGAACCAGGCGTTCGGGTCTTCGTCGCGCGCTTTGAGCGCGCCGATCATCAGCCCGCGCCCGCTCTCGCCGCCGCCAAGCGCCGCATGGCTGCGCCGACACCGGACGGACTCGAACACGTGGTCGCGGATCGCCGCGCGATCCTTGGACCCGGCAAAGCGGTGGCCGCGTGCCCAGTTGGTCAGCGCACGCTCCAGCGGCGCCCCCTCGAGCCAGCTATCGAGCACCTCGATGGCGGCGGCGATGCGTGCGGCGGGAGTCATGCCGACACCTCAAGTTCGCGGCGCAACCCCATGAAAACCCTAGCCTGCCCGGTAATTTGGGCTCTCGCGGGTGATCTGCACGTCATGGACGTGGCTTTCCTTCAACCCGGCCCCGGTGATCTTCACGAACCGCGCCCCGCCGCGCATTTCCGCGACCGTGGCGTTGCCGGTGTAGCCCATCGCGGCGCGCAGGCCACCGACCATCTGGTGGATCACGTTGGTCACCGACCCCTTGTAGGGCACCTGCCCCTCGATGCCCTCGGGCACAAGCTTGTCGGAGGCGGCATCCTTCTGGAAGTAGCGGTCGGCCGAGCCGCGCGCCATGGCACCGAGCGACCCCATGCCGCGATAGCTCTTGAAACTGCGGCCCTGGTAGAGGATCACTTCGCCCGGGCTCTCGTCGGTGCCCGCGATCATGCTGCCCACCATCGCGGCCGAGGCCCCGGCCGCGATCGCCTTGGCGAAATCTCCCGAGAACTTGATCCCACCGTCGGCAATCACCGGCACATCGCCCGCCGCCTCGGCGCAATCCATGATCGCGGTGAGCTGCGGCACGCCCACGCCCGCCACCATCCGCGTGGTGCAGATCGAGCCCGGCCCGATCCCGACCTTGACCGCGTCGGCACCCGCGTCGATCAGGGCGCGGGTGGCCTCGGCGGTGGCGACGTTGCCGGCGATCACCTGCACCCCGCTGGACAGCGCCTTGACCCGACGCACCGCCTCGATCACGCCTTCGGAATGGCCGTGCGCGGTGTCGATCACGACGATATCCACGCCAGCGTCGATCAGCGCCTCGGACCGCTCGAAGCCTGAATCGCCCACCGAAGTGGCGGCAGCGACGCGCAGACGCCCGAGATCGTCCTTGCAGGCATTGGGGTTGAGCACGGCCTGCTCGGTGTCCTTCAGGGTCAGAAGCCCGGTGAGCTTGCCTGCCCCGTCGGTGACCAGCAGCTTTTCGATCCGGCGCGCCTTCATCAGGTTCTTGGCTTCTTCGAGTTCGGCGGGCTCGGTGAGGATGGCGAGGTTGTCATGCGTCATCATCGCCTTCACCGGGGTGTCGTCGGAGGTGGCGAAGCGCATGTCGCGGTTGGTGAGGATGCCGACAACGTGGCCAAGCTCGTCGACCACCGGGAAACCGGTGAAATTGTAGCGTTCGATCAGCGCCTTGGCATCGGCCAGCGTCTGCTCGGGGGCGAGCGTGATCGGGCTGTAGACAATCCCGCTCTCGAACCGTTTCACCCGGCGCACCTCGCGCGCCTGCGCCTCCACGCCGAGGTTCTTGTGGATCACCCCGAGGCCGCCCGCCTGCGCCATCGCAATCGCCATCCGGGCCTCTGTCACCGTGTCCATCGCGGCGGCGAGCAGCGGGATGTTCATGGCGATCGACCGGGTCACGCGGGTGCGGGTATCGGCCATCGACGGCAGGACCGAACTGGCGGCCGGAACCAAGAGCACATCGTCGAAGGTGAGGGCCTCGCGAATCTCCATGGGGCGTCTCCTTGGATACATCGTTTGGCGCTTCCCTATTTCACGCATGATGCGGTTTGGGAAGGGGGGCGTCACGATTTCTTGTGCACCTTCCCCGGCAGGCCGCGGTTTCTTCCGCTTCTTCCGCTCGGGGCAGCGGGCAAGGTGCCCGCCGCTGCGGCTTCGGCAGGCTCATGCAAACCGCCTTGGCCCGAGATTTTGGCGACCGCCGCACCGCGGAGAACCGGCCGGTGCCGCTGTGCGCCGCCGGGTCGGTGGAGATGCCCTTCTGCCGTGGGCCATGCCCTGCCCCCCGATCAGCGCGTTGATCCGCTGCGGTTTTCTCTTGCCCCGTCATCCGCGATCGGCAAAAACCGATCTCATGACCAACAAGATCGCCCTTGCGCTCGGCCTGCTCGTGATCGCGGTTTTCGCGGCCGACGCGCTCGCCGGTGAGGGCGGGCTGCCGGTCTTGCTGGGCAAGAAGCTGTTCGAGTTCCTTGACTGGATCGCGTTCTGGCGGTGATCCCGCCTGTCTTGCATGCCAGCCATGCCTTGACATGGCCCGCGCCTTCCCGAAGGTTGTCGCCGCAATCTGCTCCGCTTGCGGAGTTCCACACCCAACCCGAGGATTAGAACAATGACGGTCAAGGTAGCCATCAACGGTTTCGGACGCATCGGGCGCAACGTGTTGCGCGCTCTCGAGGAATCCGGACGCAAGGATATCGAGGTGGTGGCGATCAACGACCTCGGCCCGGTCGAGACCAATGCGCATCTGTTGCAGTTCGACAGCGTGCATGGCCGTTTTCCGAAGCAGGTGAAGGTCAACGGCAACACTATCGACGCCGGTTCCGGCCCGATCGAGGTGTCGGCGATCCGCGATCCGAAGGACCTGCCCTGGGCCGATGTCGATATCGTGATGGAGTGCACCGGCATCTTCACCGACCGTGACAAGGCCGCGATCCACCTTGAAAACGGCGCCTCGCGCGTGCTTGTCTCGGCACCGTCGAAAGGCGCCGACAAGACCATCGTTTTCGGCGTCAACCACGAGGTGCTCACCGCTGACGACGTGATCGTGTCGAACGCCTCCTGCACCACCAACTGCCTCTCGCCGGTGGCCAAGGTTCTGCACGATACCGTGGGCATCAAGCGCGGCTTCATGACCACGATCCACTCCTACACCGGCGACCAGCCGACGCTCGACACCATGCACAAGGATCTCTACCGCGCCCGCGCGGCAGCGATGAGCATGATCCCGACGTCGACGGGGGCCGCCAAGGCCGTGGGCCTGGTGCTGCCGGAACTCAACGGGTTGCTCGACGGCGTGGCGATCCGGGTGCCGACCCCGAACGTCTCTTGTGTCGATCTCACCTTCGAGGCCGGCAAGGACACCAGCGTGGAAGAGATCAACGCCGCGATCCGCGCCGCCGCCGATGGCCCGATGAAGGGCGTTCTCGGTTACACCGATCTGCCCAACGTCTCGGTCGACTTCAACCACAACCCCAATTCCTCGACCTTCCACATGGATCAGACCAAGGTGATGGATGGCAACTTCGTGCGCATCCTGACCTGGTATGACAACGAGTGGGGCTTCTCCAACCGGATGCTCGATACCGCTGTCGAAATGGGCAAGTACCTCTGATCCTGGCGGATATCCGCCACCCGAAACCGCGAAGGCCGCCCGAAGGGGCGGCCTTTTTTCTTTGCAGTCAGGGGGTTGCGAGCCATGCGCGGGATGCAATCCCGTTATCGCTAACTGTCAGTTGTGCTGCAGCGCAGCATAGCCACATTGGTATCGAAGACGGACATGAAAGGAGATTACCATGACCGCTTATGAAACCATCCGCGAGATCATCGCCAAGCGCGCGCTCTACCACAAGACCGTGCGCGAGATCGAGGCGCTGCCTGTCGACCTCGCCATCGAGGACATGGGGATCAACCCCTACAAGGCCAAGGAAATCGCCCGGCGCGCAGTTTACGGCTGACGCGCCCGGCCGCCGGGTTTGCGGGTCAGCGCGCAAGCCTGGCTTCGAGATGCGCGCGCACCTCGGGGGTGACGAACTTCGACACGTCGCCGCCGAGCCGCGCGATCTCCTTCACCAGCTTCGACGCGATCGGCTGGAACTTCGCCTCGGCCATCAGGAACACGGTCTCGATCGACGCATCGAGCGCGCGGTTCATGCCGACCATCTGGTATTCATATTCGAAATCGGCCACCGCGCGCAGGCCGCGCAGGATGATCTGCGCGCCGACGTCATGGGCACAATGGATCAGAAGGTTGTCGAACGGGTGCACCACGATCTCGGTGCCGGTTGAGGCCATGATCTTGCCGGCCTCGGCCTCGACCATCGCCACCCGCTCGTCGAGCCCGAACAATGGCCCCTTGCCCTCGTTGATCGCGACCGCGATCACCAGCCGGTCGACCAGCACGCAGCCGCGCTTGATGATGTCGAGATGTCCGAGCGTGATCGGATCGAAAGTGCCTGGATAAAGGCCGATGCGCATGGGGGCTCTCCTCGTCGAATGCCGCGCACGCAACAATATTTCGCGTACAGGTGCAAGGCATTTCTGCGCCGCAGCGTTGCCGCGCAGACTCAGTAGCCCATGATCATCGCCTTGAGGGATTCGTTCTGCGCCGCCAACTCCTGGAGCCGGCCCTTCACCACGTCGCCGATCGACACCATCCCGATCAGCTTGTCGCCGTCCATCACCGGCATGTGCCGGAAACGCCCCTCGGTCATCAACTGAAGCACCCTCAGCGCGCGGTCGCCGGGGACGCAGGAAATGATTTCGCGGGTCATCAGATCGTCGACCGCATCGCCAAGACAGCCACCGCCGCGCTTGCCCAGTTCACGCACGATGTCGCGTTCGGTGATGATGCCGAGCGGGCTCGCCCCGTCTTCCGCGATGATCAGCGCGCCGATCCTGCGCTCCGACAAGATCTGTGCCGCCTCGCTTACAGATGTTCCGGGTGCCACGGTGAGCACCCCCTCGATATCCTTTTCTTTCAGGATCTGGCTGACGAGCATGGCGGGTCCTCCCTGGCGCCCTCGGGGCGATCTTTTGTTTATTGTCAAAGCCTGCGCAGGGCGCGACAACTTGTCAAGTCAGCCAATCGCTTCGAGCCGCGCCACCTCCGCCCGCAGCCCTTGCGCGAGCAGGTCGCCCAGCCGCCGCAGCCGCCCGATCCGTGCGTCGGCGGCGTGCCGCACGAGGTAATAGCTGCGGGTCAGCGCGAAGCTGTCCGGCAACACCTTTTGCAATCCCGGCACGAAAGGGAGCGAAAAATCATGCGCGATTCCGAGCCCCGCCGCTTCGCGCAGGAAGCCAAGCTGCACCGAAACGGCGTTGGACGCGAGCGCGACGCTGTCGGCACCGATCTCGGCAAGATAGTCGAGTTCGGTGTCGAAGATCATGTCGGGAATGTAGCCGATCACGGGATGGGCAACCACATCGGCGAGATCGCGGATCGGCGCCGCCGCCGCGAGATAATCGCGGTGGGCGACGAGGTGGAGGCGGTAGTCGGTGATTTTCTGCACCAAGAGCCGCCCCGCAGCCGGCGGCGAGACGGCAATGGCGAAGTCCGCCTCGCGCCGCGACAGGTTCACCACCCTTGGCAGCGCCACGATCTGAAGCTCGAGGCCCGGATTGCGCGCGCGGATCTCGGCGCAGACGCGCGGCAACAGGTAGTTGGCACAGCCGTCCGGCGCGCCGATGCGCACCTGCCCGCTCAGCCGTCCGGTGTCCTCCCCGCGCAACGCCTCGGCCCCCAGCGCCACCGCCTGTTCAACCGCTTCGGCATGGGCCATCAGCCGTCCGCCCGCCTCGGTGAGCGCATAGCCTGTGGGGGCGCGCAAAAACAGCGCCGCACCCAACGCGGTTTCCAGCCGCGCGATGCGGCGGCCCACCGTGGCCGGGTCGCGCTTGAGCCCCTTGCCTGCGGCCGACAGGCTCTCACCCCGCGCCACCGCGAGAAAGACCTTCAGATCGTCCCAGTCCGGGTCCACGCTCAGGTTTCCTCGCCGTGCCAGTAATCGAGGCTTTCGCCGGCCGGCACGATAAGACGCACGGCCGGGGCATCGCGCCCGACGTAGGAGGCAATGCCGATCTTGCCGCTGTCGGGGTATTCGACGATCTCCGGCTCCAGCTTGGTGGAAAAGGTCAGGTAGCGCAGTTCGGCATCGGACGTGTTCTCGATCTGGTGGGCGGTGGACCCGTCGCCGGGCGGCGCTGCGATCAGGTCTCCGGCGCGCACCGGCGCGCTTTCGTCGCCGCAATGGTAGGTGCCCTCGCCCGACAGGATCAGCATCATCTCTTCGTTGACGTGATGGGCATGACGCGGCCAGGCGCGCTTGCCGGGTGCCACCACGGCAAGGCTGACGCCGAGTTTCTTCGCCCCGATCTGCACCCCGAGCATGGCGACATCCGCCGCGAACCTGCCGCCGGGGCTTTGGGTTGGGCGGGTTTGTGCATCATCAATATTGAGTATCTGTTTCATCGCGCGCCTCCGGGCTTCATCTTGCGAAATTGCAAAACCATTTTGAAAGCTTGCCGCTTTCATCGGCAATTTTGCAAGCCTAGAGTGCCGCCAACCGCAACCGGGAGGAATACCCCATGTATGAAGTCGACCACTGGATCAACGGCGCGCGCGTGAAGGGCACGTCGGGCCGTTTTGCCGACGTTTTCAACCCCGCCACCGGCGAGGTGCAGGGCAAGGTGCCGCTGGCCACGCCGGACGAACTGGACGATGCCGTCGCCAAGGCCGCCGTGGCGCAGGAGAGCTGGGCCAAGGTCAACCCGCAGCGCCGCGCCCGGGTGATGATGAAGTTCGCCGACCTCATCAACCGCGACATCGACAAGCTTGCCGAGACTCTCAGCCGCGAGCATGGCAAGACCATTCCCGACGCCAAGGGCGACATCCAGCGCGGGCTTGAGGTGGTCGAGGTCTGCATGGGCGCGCCGCACATGCTCAAGGGCGAGTTCATGGATTCGGGCGGGCCGGGGATTGATCTCTACTCGATGCGCCAGCCGCTCGGCGTGGTCGCCGGGATCACCCCGTTCAACTTTCCGGCGATGATCCCGCTGTGGAAGCTCGCCCCGGCGATCAGCGCGGGCAACGCGATGGTGCTGAAACCCTCCGAGCGCACGCCCTCCACATCCGTGATGCTGGCGGAGCTTCTGCAGGAGGCGGGGCTGCCCGACGGCGTGTTACAGGTCGTGCACGGCGACAAGGAGGCGGTTGACGCGATCCTCGACAACGAAACGGTGCAGGCGGTGGGCTTCGTCGGCTCGACCCCGATCGCGCAATACATCTACGGCCGCGCGGCGGCGAACGGCAAGCGCGCGCAATGCTTCGGCGGTGCCAAGAACCACATGATCATCATGCCCGACGCCGACATGGAAAAGGCCGCCGACGCGCTGGTGGGCGCAGGATACGGCGCGGCCGGCGAGCGCTGCATGGCGATCTCGGTGGCGGTGCCGGTGGGCGAGGAAACCGCCGACAGGCTCGTTGAGCTGTTGGTGCCCCGGATCGAAAAGTTGAAGGTCGGCCCCTATACGGCGGGCGACGATCTCGACTATGGGCCGCTGATCACCGGGCAGGCGATGGAACGGGTGAAGCGGCTGATCGCCTCGGGCGTCGAGCAGGGCGCGACCCTTGTAACCGACGGGCGCGACTTCACGCTGCAGGGCTACGAGAACGGCTTTTTCGTCGGCCCCACCCTGTTCGACCACGTCACGCCCGCGATGGACATCTACCGCGAGGAGATTTTCGGCCCGGTGCTGAGCCAGGTGCGGGCGGCGAGCTACGAGGACGCGCTCGGGCTGGTGATGAACAACCAATACGGCAACGGCACCGCGATCTTCACCGGCGATGGCGACACCGCGCGCGATTTTGCCAGCCGGGTGAACGTCGGCATGGTCGGGATCAACTTCCCGATCCCGGTGCCGCTCAGCTATTTCACCTTCGGCGGCTGGAAAAAATCGGCGTTCGGCGATCTCAACCAGTATGGCCCCGACGCCTTCCGGTTCTATACCCGCACCAAGACGGTGACGGCGCGCTGGTTCTCCCACGTCAAGGAAGGCGGCGAGTTCCACTTCAAGGCGATGGACTGAAACGCCTGAAAACAAACTTGAGGCGGCCCCCCGGGGGCCGCCTTTTTGCATCCCGCCTCACCGCACTTCACATTCGGGCGAGGGAATGTCTCGCGCCATGGTCCGGGCCGGGCCTTGGCGGTATAGGGTCGGTCAGCAAGAGCAGACAATCGGGAACAGAAAAATGCCCCACAGCCAGATCACCCGCCGCAGCCTGATCGCCGCCGCCGCCGCCCTGCCGCTGGCCGCGCCCACGGTGCTGCGCGCCCAGCCCCCCGCGCCCGAGGTGGAAGCCGACGACTTTGCGCGCCACAACATCTCGTCGTTCAAGGCCGAGCATTGGCAGGATCATTTCGACAGCCTCGGCAAGGGCGCGATCGTGGCCGACACCGTGAGCCGGGCCCTGCACTTCTGGTCGGGCGACGGTGAAACCTACAAGCTCTATCCCACCTCTGTGCCGCGCTCCGAAGACCTCACCAAGCGCGGTTACACCGAGATCCTGCGCAAGAAGGTCGGGCCGTCGTGGACGCCCACCGCGTCGATGCATGAACGCTTCCCCGATCTGCCCAAGGTCATGGGTCCCGGCCCCGACAACCCGCTCGGCAGCCACGCGCTCTATCTCTCCTGGCCCGCCTACCTGATCCACGGCACCCACGACACCCGCAAGATCGGGCGGCGCTCGTCGGACGGCTGTATCGGGCTCTACAACGAGAAGATCGCGGAGTTGTTCGATCTCGCCCCGGTCGGCACCCAGGTGCGCCTGATCTGACGCGCCCGGATCACGGGGTAGACCTCTGCGCCGAAGCGGCTATGGTCGGGCCAGTAAGAAATCTGGTTCGCAACGGCTGCCTAGGGAGGGTCAGGTGTCGGTTCAGGTCAATATCTTGCCCGAGATCGGTCTGGTCTATATCCGCTACCCAAGCCGGCTTGCGATCGACGAAAGCGCCCAGGCTTTCAGCGATTACCTCGCCCACCCCGATTTCCGCCCCGGCCAGAAACATCTGGTCGATATCAGCGATGTCGTCGAATGGGATGAAGACTTCGCCAAGCTCCTGGCGTTGCAGGCACGCAAGGCCGATGCCTTTCACCTGCCACCGCACACCACGCTGATCGCCATGATCGCGCCGACCGAAGACACCCAGAGGCTTGCCAACTGGATCAGCCGGTCATGGGACGGGATCGATACCGTGGCCTACCTCGTGGCCCATTCCGAGGCCGAGGCGCTCGAACTTCTGGGTATTCCCGCCAAGAGCGTGGATCAATTGCTCGCCTCGCCCTGACCCGTTTCCACGCTTGCCTCGCGCGCGGTTTTTCCGCAGGCTCGTGATGATCAGCCGCGGGAGGGGACCATGGCCAGCGAGACCCCCGATTTCACCATCGGAATCGAGGAGGAATACCTTCTCGTCGACCGCGAAACCCTCGCCCTCGCGGTGGCCCCGACCGGGCTGATGGAAGCCTGCAAGTCCGAGCTCGAAGATCAGGTTTCGCCCGAGTTCCTGCAATGCCAGATCGAGATCGGCACCCACGTCTGCGCCTCGGTGGGCGCGGCGCGCGACGATCTGCGCAAGCTGCGCGCCTCGGTCGCCCGGCAGGCCGATGCCTTCGGCCTCGCCCCGATCGCCGCGTCTTGCCACCCGTTCTCGGCCTGGCGCGATCAGCACCATACCAACAAGGAGCGCTACAACGATCTGCGGCGCGATCTCGGCGGCGTCGCCCGGCGGCTGCTGATCTCGGGAATGCACGTCCACATCGGCCTGCCCGACCCCGAAGACCGCATCGACGTGATGAACCAGCTCACCTATTTTCTGCCGCACCTGCTGGCGATGTCGGCCTCTTCGCCGTTCTGGCAAGGCGAGGACAGCGGGCTTGCCTCCTACCGGCTCACCATCTTCGACAACCTGCCGCGCACCGGGTTGCCGCCAAAGTTCTGGAGCTGGTCGGAATACCAGCGTTCGGTCGATGCCATCGTCGATATCGGGCTGATCGAGGATGCCTCGAAGATCTGGTGGGATCTGCGCCCCTCGGCGCGTTTTCCCACCATCGAGGCGCGGATCTGCGATGTCTCGCCGCGGATGGAAGACACGCTCACCCTCGCCGCCCTCGTGCAATCGCTCACCCGTTTCCTGTGGCGGCTCAAGGGCCAGAACCGGCGCTGGCGGGTCTATGACAACTTCCTCCTCGCCGAAAACCGCTGGCACGCGATGCGCTACGGCATGTCGAACGGCTTGATCGACCTCGGCCAGCGCCGCCTCGTCCCTTTCGAGGTGCTGGTGGAAGAAATGATCGGGCTGGTGGCGGAAGATGCCGAGGCACTGGGGTGCCTTGCGGAGGTCGAGCGCGCCCGCAAGATCGTCGCCGGCGGCAATTCCGCCGACCGCCAGCGGCAGGTGTTTCGCGATTCGATCGAGGCGGAAGCGCCGATCGACGAGGCATTGCGCGACGTGGTGCGCCACCTGATCGGGGAGTTCCACGCCGACCTGTAAACAACCGCCGGGCCCGGCGCGCACGCGCACGCGATCGCGTGGGCACCGTGCCGCCCGCGCTGGACCCGGCGGCGTTTCCGGGGCAGAAACGGGGTCAACCGACCCAACGGACCCGGCCCATGCCCGATATCCGCATCTACCGCGAAGGCCCTGCGGGGCGCATCACCCTCACGCGCCCGCAGGCGCTCAACGCGCTGACCTGGGCGATGTGCCGCGAGATCGCCGCCGCCCTCGCCCGCTGGCGCGACGATCCCGAGCTGCGCCTCGTGCTGATCGACGCCGAGGGCGACAAGGCGTTCTGCGCCGGCGGCGATATCCAGGAGATGTATGACACCGGCACGCGGGGCGATTTCGACTATGGCCGCCGGTTCTGGGCCGACGAATACCGCATGAATGCAATGATCGCGGAGTATCCCAAACCGGTGGTGGCCTTGATGCAGGGCTACACCATGGGCGGCGGCGTGGGCCTTGGGTGCCACGCCGCGCACCGTGTCGTTTGCGAAACCAGCCAGATCGCCATGCCCGAGGTCGCGATCGGGCTGGTGCCCGACGTGGGCGGCACCCACCTTCTCGCCCGGGCCCCCGGCCGGCTCGGCGAATACCTCGGTGCCACCGCGGCGCGGATGGGGCCGGGCGACGCGATCCATGCGGGCTTTACCGATCTCTACATCCGGCGCGAATACTGGCTCGATCTCACCACCCGGCTCGAGGCGACGGGAGACCTGGCGATTCTCGACACGATGGCCGAGCCGCCGCCGCCCGGTCCGCTCGCGCATCACCAGGGCGAAATCGACCGGATGTTCGCGGGCACGCCCGCCGAAATCATCGCCGCGCTGGACGCCGAGGGCAGCGACTTCGCCCGCGACACGCGCGCCGCGCTGTGCCGCGCCTCGCCGCTGGCGGTGGCCTGCGGGCTGGCCAATATCCGCGACCAACGCGGCGAGAACACGATCCGCAGCGCCCTCGCCCGCGAATACCGCTTCACCTGGCGCGCCGCCGAGCGGGGCGACTTTCTCGAAGGCATCCGCGCCCTGATCATCGACAAGGACAAGGCCCCGCGCTGGCAGCATGCCGGGCTTGCCGAGGTGAGCGAGCACGACGTCGCGGCGATGCTGGCCGGGTTGGGCGAGAACGAGTTGAAGCTCTGAGGGAGGAGACGACATGAAGATCGGGTTTATCGGGCTGGGCAACATGGGCGCGCCGATGGCGGCCAACCTTGCAGCGGCGGGCCACGCCGTCACCGGGTTCGACCCCGCGGCCCCCTGCCCCGAGGGCGTCACCGAGGCAGCCAGCGTTTCCGAGGCCGCGCGCGATGCCGAGGTGGTGCTCACGATGCTGCCCAACGGCGAGATCCTGCGCGCAGTCGTCGCCGAGGCGATCCCGGCGATGTCTCCCGGCGCGGTGCTCTGCGATTGCTCGACGGTGGACGTGGAGAGCGCCCGCACCGTGGCCGGGGACGCGCAAGCCGTCGGGCTGCTGGCGCTCGATGCGCCGGTTTCGGGCGGCGTCGGCGGCGCGTTGGCGGGCACGCTCACCTTCATGGTCGGAGGACCCGAGGCCGGCTTCGCGACGGTCGCGCCGCTGTTCGAGGTGATGGGGCAGAAAGCGGTGCATTGCGGCGGTGCGGGCGCCGGGCAATCGGCCAAGATCTGCAACAACATGATCCTCGGTGCGACGATGATCGTCACCTGCGAGGCCTTCGCGCTGGCCGACAAGCTCGGCCTCGACCGGCAGAAGATGTTCGACGTGGTCAGCACCTCCTCGGGTCAAAGCTGGTCGATGACCTCCTATTGCCCGGCACCGGGGGTGGGGCCGCAAAGCCCAGCCGACAACGGCTATGCCCCCGGTTTCGCCGCCGAACTGATGCTGAAGGATCTGCGCCTCGCGCAGGACGCCGCCGCGATGGTCGATGCCGATACCCCGCTCGGCCGCGCTGCTGCCGAACTCTATGCAACCTTCGTCGAGGCCGAAGACGGGCGCGGGCGGGATTTCTCCGCCATGCTGCCACGTTTCGAGGGGCGCGGACGGACGTGAACTGGACCGGCGAAGCCCGCGAACTGGCGGCATTGGAGACCGGCGCGCGCGCCGCTCTCGACCGGCTCGCGCCGATGGCGGTGCCGGAAGGGGCGGTCCTGTTCGCGCCGGGCGAAACCGTGAAGGGCTATGTCATCGTGCTGTCGGGCCATGTCGGCGTGCACCTGATCGGCCCGAACGGGCGCGACCTTCTGCTCTACGAGGTGGCGCCGGGACAAAGCTGCATCCAGTCCACCCTCGGGCTGCTCGGCGGCGACGATTACTCCGCCGAGGCAACGGCCACGACACCCACCCGCCTCGTGCTGGTGCCGCGCCCGGTGTTTCTGGAATTGCTCGATCGCTCGCCCGCCTTTCGCAAGGTGGTGTTCGCCGCCTTCGCGGAACGGATGCAGGCAATGATGCAACTCATTGAAACCATGAGCTTCATGCGCGTCGAGGCGCGGCTGGCCGCGCTTATCCTCGACCGCGCTGACGAGGACGGCAGCCTTGCCATGACGCAAGCCGAGATCGCCCGCGCCATCGGCACGGCGCGCGAGGTGGTGTCGCGTCGGCTCGACCGGCTCGCCCGCGCGGGCGCGATCCGGGCCGAACGCGGGCGCATCCGCATCCGCGACCGGGCCGTGCTGGAGGCGCTGGTGGCCGATCCGGCCGTGTGACTCCGTCACATGCCTTGGCAGCAGCGCCATGCTAGATTGCGCCATTGCTACAGGATCTCGGGAAAGGAGAGCCCCATGTTCAAGACCAACGAAGGCACCATCGACCGCGCACTGCGCGTCATCCTCGGCGCGGCACTTATCCTTGGCTACTTCCTCAACCAGGACGGGGCCTATTCCTGGCTCTACCTGCTCGGGGTGATCCCGCTCGTCACCGGTCTTGTCGGCTGGTGCGGGCTTTATGCCGTGTTCGGCATCAACACCTGCAAGACAAAAAGCTGAAGATCACACCGGGTCGCGCCCGCGCGCGGCCCGGTCTCGCCTTTGCCGGATCGGTCTCGCCTTCGCCAGATCGGTGCCGAGGCGCATCCCATCGAGGGATCAGTCGTTTCCGATCTCGGCCACCGCCACGAAGTTCGCAAGATCGGCGTCGGTTCCGGGGTTGGCCGCCGCGAAACGCTCGCTCAGCGACTCCGGGGCCAGCGCGATGTTCGACACCACGGCCGCCCCCTCGCCTGCCGGGCCATAAGCCGTTCCGTTGACCGCGAAATAGACGCTGCCGGCGTTGCCGGTGCGCAGCACGGGCGGTTGCTCGGTTTTCGGCAGCACGTATTGCTCGCCGGCGTCGAGGATCTTTTCCAGGATGATCGAGCCATCGGCGGCCTGCACCCGCACCCAGGACGGGCGCACCGCGAAAATCGCGACATCCGGCGCGTCTTGCCCGAAGACCCGCACCGCGCCACTGTCGCCGCTTTCGCTGCTGCCAGAGGCCTCGGCAACCGCGGTTTCGATCGCATCGCCGGCCGCAATCCCGGAACTGCCCGGTGCCGCCCGCGAAGGCAACGCCCGCTCCGCCTCGGCCAACACCCCGACCTCGGAGGGATCGAGCGTCGAGATCGGACCGTCGCGCGCGATCATGACCGGAACGTCCAGCGCCTCGGGCCGGTAGAGCCGATCCAGCGCCTCGGACGTGGGCGAGGAGTTCAGACTTTCGGGCCCGCCGCTTGCCAGCGCGCCGTCCGCGCCCTCGCCAAGCCCGGGCAATTCTTCCATCACCCCCACGGCCTGTTCGACCGGCGCGAAATCCACCTTCTGGATTTCCTTCAGAAGCGACCAGCCGCCATATCCCAGAACCCCGACCAGCGCGATCAACACCGCGACCGAGCCCACCGCACCGGGCTCGATCCCTTCAAAGACCGAGCTTTGGCGCGGCACGAAGCTCGCGTTCGGGTTGGCAAGCGGGTCGCCGCCGGCTGCGGCGGGTTTTTCGGCCCGTGCCTTCGCCTGCGGTGCCAGCCCGTGCATCGGGGTGAACCCCGATTCGCGGCAGAAGGCGGCAAAGGCGCGATCTGGGTCCATGCCGAGATAGCGGGCATAGGACCGGACATACCCGGCGATGAAGCTGGGCGATTCGAACGCCAGCATATCGGCGTTTTCAATCGCGGAGATGTAGGTGGCCTTGATTTTCAGCTCGCGCTGAACATCGAGAAGGGACTTGCCGAGCGTCGCGCGTTCCCCGCGCATGACGTCGCCCAACCTGAGATCGTATGAATCGAATCCGCCCCGCGTCTCATCCTGCTCGGTGATCTTTGGTGACGTCCACCGTCGGATCATGAACACCGTCCCTCATGCTGTCAGGCGCACCGCCCGATGAAACCTTTGACAGGCCGATGATTCTTTTGACCATCAGTCTCTTGGGCCTCACCTTTACCACACCGCAAGGGATTGTGCACAGGCGGAAAACCTCAGGCGCTGAGTTCGGCGCGATTCAGCGCACACTGTGCCCAGAGCGAATCCAGGGCCCGAACCAGCTTCTCGGTCTCGTCGGGCCCATGCACCGGCGAGGGGGTGAAGCGCAGCCGCTCGGTGCCGCGCGGCACGGTCGGATAGTTGATCGGCTGGACGTAAATCCCGAACTGGTCGAGCAGCATGTCCGAGAGCGCCTTGGTATGGACAGGGTCGCCCACGATCACCGGCACGATATGGCTGCCGTGGTCGATGATCGGCAGGCCCAGCCCCTTGAGCCGGGTTTTCAGAACCTTCGCCTGCTGCTGGTGCTTGTCGCGCAGCTTCTGGCCCTCGGCCGTCTTGAGGAAGGCCACCGAGGCCGCCGCCGCCGCCGCAATCGCGGGTGCAAGCGAGGTCGTGAAGATGAAACCCGGCGCGTAAGACCTTATCGCGTCGACCATTTTGGCGCTTGCGGCGATATAGCCGCCCATCACGCCATAGGCCTTGGCCAGCGTGCCGTTGATGATGTCGATCCGGCCCATCAGCCCGTCACGCTCGGCCACGCCGGCCCCACGGGGGCCATACATGCCAACCGCGTGCACCTCGTCGATATAGGTCAGCGCGCCGAACTCGTCGGCAAGATCGCAGATCGCCTCGATCGGGCCGAAATCGCCGTCCATCGAGTAGACCGATTCGAAGGCGATCAGCTTCGGCACGTCGGGGTCGTCGGCGGCCAGCAGCGCGCGCAGGTGCTCGACATCGTTGTGGCGGAAGATGCGCTTGGCACCGCCGTTGCGGCGCACACCCTCGATCATCGAGGCGTGGTTGAGCGCGTCGGAATAGATGATCAGGCCGGGAAACAGCTTGGGCAGCGTCGAGAGCGTGGCATCGTTGGCGATATAGGCCGAGGTAAACAGCAGCGCTGCTTCCTTGCGGTGTAGATCGGCCAGTTCGGCTTCGAGCCGCTTGTGATAGACCGTGGTGCCGGAGATATTGCGCGTACCGCCCGACCCTGCTCCGGTCGCGTCGATCGCCTCGTGCATCGCCGCGAGCACTTGGGGATGCTGGCCCATGCCGAGATAATCGTTGCCGCACCAGATCGTCACCGGCTGCTGGCTGCCATCGGGTTTTTGCCACATCGCATGCGGAAACCGGCCACGCTCGCGTTCAATGTCGATGAACACCCGGTAGCGGCCTTCCTCATGCAGACGTCCCAGGGCCTCGTCCAGCTTGGCATCGTAGTTCACAGGCGGTCCTCCAGAATCCGGCAGATTTCGAAGCAGTCTAAATACAACTTCTTCGCAATCGAAGTGTTTTTTGCTCATACATTTTGCCGCAGGCTTACGAATTGACCTGAATCAAGACGCCGGCGGTTTCCTGTTGGCGCTGCGCCGAACCTCAGTTGTCCTCCGGGACCAGCAGGCCGATCACCGTGCACGGGGCACCGTTCTGCTGCTGGCAGACATCGAGCACCGCCTCGCGGGCGGCATCGGGCGAGGCGTGATTGGCGACCGAGGCGAGCTTTTCGGGGGCCAGCGCAACGCCGCGCGGCACTGCGAGCGCGCCGAACGCGCCGAATCCGGCCTGCTCGAACGCGACCAGTTGCGCCGGCATGCCCTCTTGCAGCGCGGCAACCATCTCGGTGGCCGTTTCATCGAGCCCCTCGGGCGCGACCGGCTCGAAGGCAAGCCCGCCTTCGGCGTGGATCGGGGCCGCAACTCCGGCGGCGGCCAGCGCAACAACAAGGGCGACACTGTATCGTTTCATCTGATTTCCTCCGTATGTCGCGGGCAACATAAGGTCGAGGCGCGCCCGCCGCCACCCTCTCTGGACAGTGGCCATGGGCATGATACGTTTTCCGCCGATCCGCTTGCCGTGCGCCGCATTCGTGCAGACCGAACCGGCACCCAACCATCCGCGACCCCCGACAGGAGACAGAAATGACCCTCGCCCCCGTTCTTGCCCGCCTCGACGCAGGCCTCGACGACGCCCTCGACCGGCTGATGGCGCTCCTGCGCATCCCGTCGATCTCGACCGACCCGGTTTTCAAGGCCGAATGCGATGCCGCCGCCGACTGGCTGGTGGCCGATCTGCAGGGCATCGGCTTCGAGGCGTCAAAGCGGCCAACCCCCGGACATCCGATGGTGGTGGCCCACGGCGGCGAGGGCGCGCCGCACCTGTTGTTCTACGGCCATTACGACGTGCAGCCGGTCGACCCGCTGGAACTCTGGGACAACGATCCCTTCGCGCCGGCGATCGAGGATACCCCCAAGGGCAAGGTGATCCGCGGCCGCGGCACGTCAGACGACAAGGGTCAGCTCATGACCTTCATCGAGGCGATGCGGGCCTGGGTGGCGGAGCACGGTGCCCTGCCCTGCCGGATCACCATCTTCCTCGAAGGCGAGGAAGAATCGGGCTCGCCCTCGCTGGTGCCCTTCATGAAGGAGAATGCCGAGGAGCTGAAAGCCGATCTCGCGATGATCTGCGACACCACGCTGTTCGACGCCAAGGTGCCCGCGATCACCACCCAGTTGCGCGGGTTGATGGCCGAGGAGGTGATTCTCACCGGCCCCACGCGCGATCTGCACTCGGGCATGTACGGCGGCCTCGCGCGCAATCCGATCCACGTGCTGGCGAAAATCGTCGCCGATCTGCATGACGACACCGGGCGGATCACCCTCGACGGCTTCTATGACGGCGTGCCGGAGCTGCCCGACGAGATCCGCGCGCAATGGCAGGGGCTGGCCTTCGATCACACGAGGTTCCTAGGCGACGTGGGGCTGTCGCAGCCGGCCGGCGAGGCCGACCGCACGCCGCTGGAGAAACTCTGGTCGCGCCCGACGGCGGAGGTGAACGGGATCTGGGGTGGCTATACCGGGGCCGGGTTCAAGACCGTGCTGCCCTCGAAAGCCACGGCCAAGATCAGCTTCCGCCTCGTCGGCGACCAGGATCCGGAGGCGATCCACAAAGCCTTCGTGCGCCATGTCGAAGACCGGCTGCCCGAGGACGTGACGGCGGAGTTCCCGAATGGCCACGGCGCGCCCGCCTCTCGAATGCCGACGGATGATCCCGCCTTCGAGGCGGCACGACAGGCGCTCAGCGAGGAATGGGGCATGGAGGCGGCCTTCGTCGGCTCCGGCGGGTCGATCCCGATCGCCGGGCACTTCCAGCAGGTGCTCGGGATGAACGCGATGCTGATCGGCTTCGGCCGCGACGACGACCAGATCCATTCACCGAACGAGAAATACAACCTCGAAAGCTTTCACAAGGGCATGCGCAGCTGGGCGCGCATCCTGGCCGCGCTCGCGAAGTGAGGTTTCGCCCGGGCTGCGCCCGGACGACCCGGGCGGGGGGCGCTGCCCCCCGGACCCCCCGGAGTATTTTCCCAAGGAAAAGAGCAGATCAGGCTTCGGGCCGTGCCACCGCCATGCGGGCCAGCTTGGCGGCCAGCAGGACCCAGGTCCAGCCGTGGAAGACCAGATCGAAGATGTCGATCGCCTCGGTCAGCGTGCCCGCCGCCAGCATCTTCAGCTTTTCCCAGATATGCGGCTCGGGCGTGAACGGCGCGAGGCCGAGCGTGGCGGCAAACAGCACCGCGTAGAGCAGCGGCAGATCGTCGAGGAATTTCAGCAGGCGCGCGCGCATGGTCTCACCCTGGTTTATTGCCCGCCCCACATAAGGGCGGCCGGACCGGATGACCAGAGCGAGAAACGTGGCGCGGTTGACGGGACTCGAACCCGCGACCCCCGGCGTGACAGGCCGGTACTCTAACCAACTGAGCTACAACCGCGCAGAGACGCATTTTGCGGGAATGGCAGCGGTGGCGCGGTTGACGGGACTCGAACCCGCGACCCCCGGCGTGACAGGCCGGTACTCTAACCAACTGAGCTACAACCGC